>NZ_JBEGHX010000001.1:0-2200000 GCF_040801995.1 Agrobacterium radiobacter
ATGATTGGCAATTTGAAAGGCGGCAATATGCAATTGAATTTGGCGATGGGTGCGGTGGCTGATGGGGACCGCGCACCAAAGACGCGTGATGCAGCTTGCTCAGATGCGGCAGGGGACAAATCGGCTATGACGCACGATGCGCTGTTTGAACGTTTTAGCGCGCGGCTCAAGGCACAGGTTGGTCCGGAGGTCTATGCAAGCTGGTTCGCACGGCTCAAACTCCATACCGTTTCGAAAAGCGTCGTCCGTTTTACCGTTCCGACGACCTTTCTGAAGTCCTGGATCAACAACCGTTACATGGACCTGATCACCAACCTCGTCCAGAGCGAGGATCCGGATGTGCTGAAGGTGGAGATTCTGGTCCGCTCGGCCAGCCGCCCGATCCGTCCGGCTCAGACCGAGGAGAGGGTGCAGCCCGTTGCGGAGGTTGGTGCGGCTCCGCGGAACAAGTCCTTTATACCGTCGCAGCCCGCCACGCCTGCCGCGCAGCCCGCGGCTTCGCAGGCGACCCTGCGTCAGGGCGGTTCCGGGCCGTTGTTCGGCTCGCCGCTCGACACACGTTTCACCTTCGATACCTTTGTTGAAGGCTCATCTAACCGCGTCGCGCTTGCGGCGGCAAAGACGATCGCCGAAGCCGGTGCCGGCGCCGTGCGCTTCAACCCGCTGTTCATCCATGCGGGTGTTGGTCTCGGCAAGACGCATCTTCTGCAGGCAATCGCCAATGCCGCCATCGACAGCCCGCGCAATCCACGCGTGGTCTATCTGACAGCTGAATATTTCATGTGGCGTTTTGCGACCGCAATCCGCGACAACGATGCCCTGACGCTGAAGGACACGCTACGCAATATCGACCTGCTCGTCATCGACGACATGCAGTTCCTGCAGGGCAAGATGATCCAGCATGAATTCTGCCACCTGCTGAACATGCTGCTCGACAGCGCCAAGCAGGTCGTGGTCGCTGCTGACCGTGCGCCATGGGAGCTGGAATCGCTCGATCCGCGTGTCCGTTCCCGTCTTCAGGGCGGCATGGCGATCGAGATTGAAGGTCCCGATTACGACATGCGCTACGAAATGCTCAACCGCCGCCTCGGCTCAGCGCGTCAGGACGATCCGTCTTTCGAGATTTCGGACGAAATCCTGACCCACGTTGCCAAAAGCGTGACGGCGAGCGGACGTGAACTGGAAGGCGCCTTTAACCAGCTGATGTTCCGTCGCTCTTTTGAGCCGAACCTCTCGGTTGACCGTGTCGATGAACTGCTGTCACATCTCGTCGGGACGGGTGAGGCCAAGCGCGTGCGCATCGAGGATATTCAGCGCATCGTCGCCAAGCACTATAATGTGTCGCGGCAGGAACTGGTGTCCAACCGTCGCACCCGCGTCATCGTCAAGCCGCGCCAGATCGCCATGTATCTGGCCAAGATGCTGACGCCGCGTTCTTTCCCCGAGATCGGTCGCCGTTTCGGCGGTCGCGATCACACCACGGTTCTGCATGCCGTGCGCAAGATCGAGGAACTGATTTCCGGTGACACCAAGCTTGGCCATGAGGTTGAGCTGCTGAAGCGCCTGATCAACGAAAACAACGCATAAAAAGAAGCGGCCTTCGGGCCGCTTCAGTCCGTTGGCAAGCCGCTCTCGTATTCGACGTCGTCCTCGGGACTGTCCCGAGGATCCAATCACGTATGGTAAAATCAATAGGTTGCAGATGCTCGGGATTGGCCAGAGCATGATGAAGGCAAGTTTTCAGACTTCGTCATCACCCTCAAGCGGCTTTCGGGCCGCTTTTTTTATTGGTGTTTCGAGGCGTGTCGATGCTGTGGATCAGCAGGCGAGGTCGGCCACCACGGCATCCAGAATAAGCATGCCTGAAGGGGTGCAGCGCAGGCGGGAATTGCCGAGCCTTTCCACGAAACCATGCTGCAGAAGGAATTCCTCCTTCTCCGGGTCGAGATCGCGGCCGGAAAGGTCGCTCCAGCGGGCGAGATCGATGCCCTCGCGCAGGCGAAGGCCCATCAGCAGCAATTCGTCGGCCTGTTCGTCGACGCCGAGCAGTTCCTGATCGACCATGCCGTGGCCTTCCCGCTCAACGGTTTCGAGCCAGTTTTCCGGGTGGCGTTCGGTGGCGGTGGCGAGCTTGGAAGCGCCTCTCGTCAGGCGTCCATGCGCGCCGGGGCCAATGCCGGCGTAGTCACCATAACGCCAGTAGGTAAGGTTGTGGCGGCTTTCGGCGCCGGGCCGGGCGTGGTTGGAAACCTCATAGGCCGGCATGCCGTAACGCTCGGTGATTTCCTGGGTTGCCTCATAAAGCACGGCCGAATGCTCGCCATCCGGCACGATGAGCTTGCCGGCCTTGTGCAGGCCGTAGAAAGGCGTGCCTTCCTCGATGGTCAGCTGGTAGAGCGACAGATGGTCGACGGCATAGGAGACAGCCTCCTTCAGCTCCGCGTCCCATTCGGCCACCGTTTGGTTCGGGCGGGCATAGATGAGATCGAAGGACATACGCGGAAAAATCTCCCGCGCCAGCCGAATGGCTTTCAAGGCATCGGCAACATCATGCAGGCGGCCGAGGAACTTCAGGTCCCGGTCGTTGAGCGCCTGCACGCCGAGTGAGACACGATTGACGCCCGCCGCGCGATAACCGCGAAAACGTTCCGCCTCGACGCTGGAAGGATTGGCCTCCATGGTGATCTCGATACCGTCAGGCACATGCCAGAAGCGCGCGACGCCATCGAGAAGTGCGCCGACCGTCTGCGGGTCCATCAGTGATGGCGTGCCGCCGCCCATGAAGATACTGGTCACAACGCGCGGGCCGCTCAGCGTCCGCATATGTTCCATTTCACGGAGAAAGGCAGCCGTAAACCGTTCCTGATCCACCGGCCGGTGGCGGACATGGCTGTTGAAATCGCAATAGGGACATTTGGCCGCGCAGAAGGGCCAATGCAGATAGATCCCGAAACCGGGATCGCCCGTATCCGGCAGAAGCGATGCGCCGGGGGCAGAAAGTTGATGCTCCCCGACCATCGGGTTCATGCCTCCAGGCAGGTTTCTACGAATTTCTTGAAGGCACGGGCACGGTGCGACAGCGCAAAGGCATCGCCGTGTTTCCAGCCGTGTTTTTCATCCGAGCTCATCTCGCCGAATGTAGTGTCATAACCTTCGGGCTTAAAGATGGGATCATAACCGAAGCCGCTCGTTCCGCGCGGCGGCCAAACGACAGCGCCCTCCACCTCGCCACGGAAATATTCGACATGCCCGTCCGGCCAGGCAAGGCACAGCACGCTGACAAAGCGGCCGGTGCGGTCTTCCAGCTTCGATGCGCCACGCTCGGCAAGCGCATCCTCGACCTTCTGCATGGCCATGGCGAAGTCGCGGGTGCCGTCGGCCGTCTCCGCCCAATTGGCGGTATAGACGCCAGGCGCACCGTCAAGCGCGTCGATGACCAGACCGGAATCGTCGGACAAAGCCGGAAGACCGGATGCCTTTGCGGAGGCAAGCGCCTTGATGGCGGCATTTTCCTCGAAGGTGGTGCCCGTCTCGTCCGGTTCTGAGAAATTCAGCTCCGCCGCCGATTTGGCGGAAAAGCCGAAAGGCCCGATCAGATCGGCGATTTCGGCGATCTTGCCCTTGTTGTGGCTGGCGACGACGATCGTTCTGGTATCGAGCTTGCGCATCACGTTTTCCTGTCGGCTCAGGCGATAGCCTGTTTCTGAAGGGCGACCAGTTCGCTGCATCCGGCCTTGGCAAGACCGAGCAACGTCAGGAATTCTTCCTCGGAGAAGGGCGCGCCTTCCGCCGTTCCCTGAACCTCGACGATGCCGCCGGAACCGGTGATGACGAAATTTGCATCGGTCTCGGCGGAGGAATCCTCGAGATAGTCGAGATCGATCACCGGCTGGTTGGCGAAGATACCGCAGGAGATCGCCGCGATATGGTCCTTCAGAACCTTCTCGACCTTGATCATGTTGCGGGTTTCCATCCACTTCAGGCAATCGTGGAGCGCAATCCATGCGCCGGTGATGGAGGCAGTGCGGGTGCCGCCATCGGCCTGGATGACATCGCAGTCAATGCTGATCTGTCGTTCGCCGAGTGCCTGCAGATCAACAACGGCGCGCAGCGAGCGGCCGATGAGACGCTGGATTTCCTGGGTGCGGCCGCCCTGCTTGCCGGAAGCGGCCTCGCGCTTCATGCGCTCATGGGTGGAGCGCGGCAGCATGCCGTATTCGGCGGTGACCCAGCCCTTGCCGCTGTTGCGCAGCCATGGCGGCGTCTTTTCTTCCAGGCTTGCGGTGACGAGCACATGCGTGTCGCCGAATTTTACCAGACAGGAACCTTCGGCATGTTTCGAGAAATTGCGCTCGAAGGAAACCTTGCGCATCTGGTCGGTTTTTCTGCCTGAAGGCCGCATATGATCCACTCTCCATGTTGGTTCCTGCCTTCTAAGGCGCGCCCCGGGCTTTTGCAAAGCCAATTTCCATTTTGCCGCGGCGTTGCAACGCATTATATTGATGCGAGCTGGTTTGAACGACAAAGAACGGACGAAATGGGTTTTTCCGCACCGCTATCAAAAGATCAGGCATCATTGCTGGATGAACGGTCTCGGGAAATTTTCCGGCGCATCGTTGAAGGCTATCTCGATACGGGTGAGCCGCTCGGATCCCGCAGCCTGTCGCGGCTGTTGCCGATGTCGCTTTCGCCCGCCTCCGTCCGCAATGTCATGAGCGATCTTGAGGAACTCGGCCTCATCTATTCGCCGCATATCAGCGCTGGGCGCCTGCCCACCCAGACGGGGCTGCGCTTTTTCGTCGACGCCTTCATGCAGGTGGGTGATCTGCCCGCGGAAGAAAGGGCGAATATCGACCGTCAGATCGGGCCGGTCGCCGGCCACGAGCAGTCGTTGGAAGGGTTGTTGACCGAGGCAAGCCGCATGCTGTCAGGCATGTCGCGCGGCGCCGGCCTGGTGCTGACCGCCAAGAATGATGTCATCCTCAAACATGTGGAATTCATAAGGCTGGAGACCACCAAGGCGCTCGCCGTGCTAGTCGGCGATCACAATCAGGTCGAAAACCGCATCATTGAATTGCCCGCCGGCATTTCGTCATCGCAATTAATCGAGGCGGCGAATTTCATCAATGCCCATCTGTCCGGCCAGACGCTGCAGGAATTGCGGACACAGTTCCAGAAGCAGCAGGCGGAACTGCAATCGGAACTCGGCACGCTGGCGCAGGATCTCATCGAGCGCGGTCTGGCCGTCTGGGCGGGTGATAACGAGGAGGGCAAGCTTGGCCGCCTCATCGTTCGCGGACGCTCCAACCTGCTGGAGGGTCTCGCCGGTGAAGAAGATATCGATCGGGTGCGCCTGCTGTTCGATGATCTGGAGCGCAAGGAAAACCTCATCGAAATCCTCAATCTCGCGGAAAGCGGCTCCGGGGTCAGGATTTTCATCGGCTCTGAAAACAAGCTGTTTTCGCTCTCCGGTTCTTCTCTGATCGTCGCGCCCTATCGCGATGAGGACAATCGCGTCGTGGGCGCGGTCGGCGTTATCGGCCCCACCAGGCTGAATTATGCCCGTATCGTGCCGATGGTGGATTATACCGCGCAGATCATGGCGCGCCTTTCCCGCAAGCAAAGATAGGACAAGCCCGCAAAGGTCAGAGAATGCGGCAAGCTTTTCGCCGCAAGCCTTGATTTTTGCCCGTCAAAGCTCGATATCGGGCGCAACCAACAATATTCAAATCTGGAGAACGTCATGACCGACGATACAAAAAAGCCCGGACCTGACGCGGACGTCGCGGAAGATTTTGTCGATCTTGCCCAGGCAGGTGAAGAACAGGCCGAAACGGCAGAACCCGATCCGGTCGAGCTGCTCAAGGCTGAGAACGCCGATCTGCGCGATAAATTCCTGCGACTTGCGGCCGAGATGGACAATCTTCGCCGTCGCACTGAACGCGATGTCAAGGATGCCAAGGCCTATTCCCTGGCCGGTTTTGCACGCGATATGCTTGCCGTTTCCGATAATCTTCGCCGTGCGCTCGAAGCCATTCCCGATGAGCTCAAGACCAATGGTGAAGCCGGTCTCAACGGCCTCATCGAAGGCGTCGAGATGACGGAACGTTCGATGCTGTCGACGCTGGAACGCCACGGCGTGAAGAAGATCGATGCCGAGGGCCAGAAGTTCGACCCGAATTTCCATCAGGCCATGTTCGAAATTCCGAATACGGCGGTTCCGAACAATACGGTGCTGCAGGTGGTCCAGGCTGGTTTCACCATCGGCGATCGCGTGCTGCGCCCCGCCATGGTCGGTGTCGCCAAGGGTGGCCCGAAGGTGGAGACAGCCGCCTCTGCCGAGCCGGGCACCTCGTCTCTCAATGAAAAAGATGCGTAAGGCATCTGTCTTTACGTCATAAAAAACGCGCCTTCAGGGCGCGTTTTTTATTGCCGTTAAACTGAGGGGGCGGGTTGCGATCAAGCCGCCGTCGCCTGTTCCTGATTGAGGAAGGCGTAGATTGCTGTGTCGGAATCGGTCGCACGCAGCTTGGCCACCAGTTCAGGGTCGCGCAGGGCGCGTGCAATTCTGGACAAAGCCTTCAGATGATCCGCGCCGGCGCCCTCGGGCGCAAGCAGCAGGAAAACCAGATCGACCGGCTGGTCGTCCAGCGCTTCGAAATCGACCGGCGTTTCAAGGCGTGCGAAAACGCCGGTGATCTGGTGAATACTGTTGAGCTTGCCATGCGGAATGGCAATGCCGTGGCCCACACCGGTGGAGCCGAGCTTCTCGCGCTGGAGGATGACGTCGAAAACTTCCCGTTCCGAGACTCCGGTAATTCTGGCTGCCTTTGCAGCCAGCTCCTGAAGCAATTGCTTTTTGGAATTCACCTTGAGGGCGGGAATAATCGCATCTTGTTGCAGCAAATCTGCCAACGCCATTCTCTTTTTCCTTCATGCCATCGAGACGATGCAGGAGGCAGATGCATTTTCGCGCTCTGCCTCCCACGTCTTGTCAGACTGTTCAGCTCTTGATCGTTTCCGCGTCGATCCAGCCAATATTGCCGTCATGACGCCGATAAACGATGTTGAGATATTCTTTGCCGGGGCTGCGGAAGAGCAGAACCGGTTCGTCGGTCATGTCGAGCGCCATCACGGCGCTGGCGACTGACATGGTCTTAATCTGCTTCGAACTCTCCGCCACAATGGTGGGTGCGTAATCTTCAGGAACCTCGTGGTCCTCATCGGGAACAGCATCCATCACCGTATAGGCGATTTCCTGCGACACGCCATTCAAACCACTGTGGTGGTCCTTCAGCTTGCGCTTGTAGCGACGCAGGCGCTTCTCGATCCGCTCGGCGGCGGCGTCGAAGCTGGCTTGCGGATCATTTGCCTGACCCGCCGCATGCAATACAACGCCCGTATCGAGATGCAGCTTGCAGTCGGCGGCAAAACGCGATCCGGACTTCTCCACGGTCACTTGGCCTGAATACCCCCCATCGAAGTATTTGGTAACTGCCAGACCTATATTGTCCTCGATCCGCTGACGGAAAGATTCACCGATCTCCATATGTTTACCAGATACACGCACACTCATGGAAATTTTCCTTTTTGTAGTGATTTGCGAGTACCAGCTTACGTCAAGCCGCGCGCGCATCCAAGCGTTTCGAAGACCTTAAAAAGCCTCCATTTGAATTTTACGCCCATGGACGGTGGAGATGAATCCGTTACAAATGACCTTGCTTACGTGTGCGGCGGGCTTCTAGCCCCTGGCGTGGCAAGAGTCAATGGTGCGGCAAAAAACCGCCATAAACGTGAATGGGCTCGTTGCTCAGAAGGCGGAAAGCTTGGCCTGCGCCTTCTTTTCCCGACGCCTCTGCACGGAGGAGGGGATGTTCATCGCCTCGCGATATTTGGCGACCGTGCGGCGGGCGATATCGATGCCGCTCTTTTTCAGATTGTCGACGATGTCGTCGTCGGAAAGGACTGCCTCGGCGGCCTCCTGCGCGATCATGGCCTTGATGCGGTGACGCACCGCTTCCGCCGAATGGCTGTCTCCGCCTTCCACGGCGCTGATTGAGACGCTGAAGAAATATTTGAGCTCAAACAGACCGCGTGGCGTCAGCATGTATTTTTTGGACGTTACCCGGCTGACGGTGGATTCATGCATTTTGATGGCGTCGGCCACCGTCTTGAGGTTCAGCGGGCGTAGCTGGTCGACACCATTGACGAGGAAGGCATCCTGCTGGCGCACGATTTCCGTCGCCACCTTCATGATTGTCCGGGCGCGCTGGTCTAGGCTGCGGGTCAGCCAATGGGCCGTCTGCATGCATTCGGCCAGAAAATCCTGATCCTCGCCCGCGCGCGCCTTATGTTTCGATACCTCGGCGAAGTAACTCTGGTTGATGAGCACGCGCGGCAGGGTCTCGGGGTTGATTTCCACCAGCCAGCCGCCGGTGGAGGAGGGGCGAACGATAATGTCGGGAACGATGGTCTCCGAAACCATCGAGTCGTAACCTGCGCCGGGGCGGGGGTTGAGCGTGCGGATTTCCGCCAGCATATCGAGGAGGTCTTCCTCATCGACGCCGCAGATTTTTTTCAAGGAGGCGAAGTCGCGTTTCGCCAGAAGTTCCAGATTATCGACGAAAGCCCGCATGGCCGGGTCTAGCCGATCCTTCTGGGCCAGCTGGATCGCCAGACATTCGCTCAGGGAACGGGAAAATACACCCGGTGGGTCGAAGCCCTGAAGCGTCTTCAGGACGTGCTCGACCGCCGACGGCGGCGCTCCCAGCCGTTCGGCGACATCATCGACGGCATCAGCCGCAATATAGCCGGTTTCATCGAGCTGGCCGATCAGCGCATCGGCGATCATCCGGTCCTCGGCGGCTGATATGGCGAGCGGCAATTGCTGATTAAGGTGGTCGCCGAGGCTCTGTCTGGCCGCGACGAAATCATCGAGGTCATAACTTTCCCCGGACTCCTGGCCGGGCATGGATTTCCATTGGCCGGCCAGTTCGGGCGCATCGGCTTTTCTGGGCTCCGCATCGTCGGGAAAGACGTTTTCGAAGCTGGTATCCAGTTGCTCGCCGAGATTTGCGGCGCGATCGCCATACCAGTCGTCACTGTCTGATGTCACCGTGGCGGATCTCTCCGAGCCTTCGCTGTCCGCGTCGCCGAAACTCTCCGCCTCTACCGGGGCATCGCTGCTCAAATCGCCATCGTTTGCCGCAATTTCCAGCAATGGATTGCGCTCCACCTCCTGCGCGATGAACTGCGTCAGCTCGAAATGCGTCATCTGAAGCAGCTGGATGGACTGCATCAGTTGCGGTGTCATTACAAGAGACTGGTTTTGACGCAGCAAAAGGCTGGCAGACAATGCCATGGCGGACGCGAAACTCCCCTTACAGCTTCTCCATGGCCACAGTTTTCATAAATTTTGCGGAGGCGATGGAACTTGGCCCAAAAATTGCTTTTTTATCTTGTTTGGTCAAGCGTCAGGGCGGGGCGCGATGAAGAATCTTTCGCGCGCCGATCATGATGATTTTAGGTCGAAACGACCTAAAATCTTAAATCATGATCTAGATCATATAATTAGAGCGGGATTTCAAGCGAAAACCGCACACACTTTTCGCTATCCCGCTCTGGGTTCAAAGGCTAAAATTGTTGCCGAGATAGAGACGGCGTACATCCGGATTGTTGACGATATCGTCTGGACGCCCATGCGTCAGAACCTCGCCGGCATGGATGATGTAGGCGCGGTCGATGAGACCGAGCGTTTCACGGACATTGTGGTCGGTCACGAGAACGCCGATGCCGCGCGCTGTCAGGTGTCTCACCAGATTCTGGATATCGCTGACAGAAATCGGATCAACGCCCGCGAAAGGTTCGTCGAGCAGCATGAAAGTCGGATCGGTCGCAAGAGCGCGCGCGATTTCCAGACGCCGCCGCTCGCCGCCCGAAAGCGCCACGGCAGGGGATTTGCGCAACTGCGCGATGTGAAATTCTTCCAGCAGCTCATCAAGCTTGTGGTTGCGCTTGGCTGCGTCCGGCTCATGCACTTCCAGCACGGCGCGGATGTTTTCCTCAACCGTGAGGCCGCGGAAAATCGATGCTTCCTGCGGCAGATAACCGACGCCGAGACGGGCGCGACGATACATCGGCATGGTGGTGACATCATTGCCGTTGATGGCGATCTTGCCGGTATCGACGGGTACCAGGCCCGTGATCATGTAAAAACAGGTGGTCTTTCCGGCGCCGTTCGGGCCGAGCAGTCCCACGGCCTCGCCACGGCGCACGACCAGCGAAACGCCGTTGACGACACGACGCGTATTATAGGTCTTCGTCAGGCCATGCGCGATCAGCGTGCCCTGATAGGGGGTCTTGTCCGCCGGTGGGACCGCGTCCGCGGATCGGCTGCGTCCGCCGCCGAATATCTTTGAGATCGAGGGTATCTTCACGAGGAAAGACTACTGTTTTTTCTGGGATTTCGGATCAAGCATGATCCGAACAGGGCCGCCGCAGCTTTCGAGCTTGGCCTGTCCCGTATTCATCAGGACGGTCAGCTTGCAGCCGGTGAAGACATTCGTGCCCTCGGACAGCACGACCTGCTTGCCCGTGAGGATGAAGGTCTGCGCCGCCATGTCGAATTCGCCGTGATCGGCCGTCGCCTTCTGGGTCTCGGACGTCAGATAGACATTATTGTCGACGAAGATTTTTTCGATATTGGCGTCGCCGCTGGTGAGCGATGAACCCTCGCCCTTGTAGTTCACCGTCATCTTGCCGGCCTGAAGGGTGGTCGTTCCCTGCACCACCTTCACATTGCCGGTGAAATAGGCCTTGCGCTCCTGATCGCGAATCTCGAGCTGATCGCTTTCAATTGCGATCGGCTGGTCGCCGGAGAGCTTGACGCCCTGCATGTTGCTGGTGGTGTTCTGGGCGAAAGCCACAGTTGCAAGACACGAAAAAACAAGACCTGCGGCTGCGAGGCCGGCGGATTTGCCAAGGGAAACGGGACGGGAAATTTGCATCATCTGGACCGGGCTCTCACTTGCCTTCATTCTTGATATTGGATGCAGCGATACGTGCCCGTACCTGCCCCGAAAATGTAATTGTCTTGCCATTATCGGCGATGTCAATCGATTGCGCAACAATCGAGCCGTCGTTTGTTTTGATCGAAACCGGCTCCTGGCTGCTCATTTTCCCGGCCTTCAGATCGACATCCGCAGACTGGAACTTCGCTTGTATGCCATTGCTGAGATTGATGTCAAAAGGGGCGGTCATCTTCAGCTTGTTGGTGGCCCGGTCAAAAATGCCTTCATGGGCGATCACCTGGGCGATACCGTCATTCACCGGCACTGCGGCCAGAACCTTCTCAAGCGTCATCAGGTTGGGGTTGGCGATGTCCTGCAACGCACGGTCGGCGTTCATGGAATAATCGATCCCCTTCTCGTTGCGGCCCGCAACGGCAGGTTTTTCCATCACGATCTTGCCGTCTTCAATTCGCGCGCTCTCAAGCGAGACCTCATCGGGCGCCCAGGTTCGGATAACCGAGACGGCGATGAAGGCGAGCGAAACGATGGCTGCGCCGAGCGGCAGAATGATTTTCAGCCGTTTCACGCGCGCAGAATGCCTCAGCGCGGTGTCATAGGCACCGTTCTGGTCATTGGGCAGCGAGAATGCTGGCGCGGGTTCGCGGAGTCTTTCGAGCATAAGAGTGGGTCCGGAATGCTTCCCCGGCGCCATTCTGGCGCACAATCGAAGCTTGTGTCTCTATCTAAATGTCTTTGGCATGAGTGCTTTGTCCTGCCAATATGGTTTTTGTCTGGAGAGGTGCAAGGGAAATGCGAATTTTATCGTAATTCTGGTTTCCTTATTGTTTCCTTGCGGCTTCGCGTTAGAAGAACCATATGGCCTGAAACGCAAAAGCGCATGACAGAGGTTTCTATGGACAATATGGCGATAGCGGATCGCAGGCGGTTGCGCCGCAAGCTGACTTTCTGGCGGATTGCCGCCGTTCTCCTGCTCGTCGCCGGCGCTTTCGGTCTTTACCGGTTTTTATGGGATGGACCGCAGCAAAGTGCGAAGCCCCATATTGCCCGCGTGGAGGTCTCCGGCCTGATCACCGACAATACCGAACTTCTCGAGCGGCTCGACAAGATCGCCAAGAGCGACAATGTCAAAGGGTTGATCGTGTCGATTTCCTCGCCAGGCGGCACCACCTATGGCGGTGAGCGCATCTTCAAGGCCATTCGAGGCGTGGCGGAAAAGAAGCCGGTTGTCTCGGATGTGCGCACGCTCGCCGCTTCCGCAGGTTACATGATCGCGTCCGCGGGTGATGTCATCGTTGCCGGCGAAACCTCGATCACCGGCTCGATCGGCGTGATCTTCCAGTATCCCCAGCTTGGCCAGCTGATGGAAAAGCTCGGCGTTTCGTTGCAGGAAATCAAGTCGTCGCCGATGAAGGCGGAGCCTTCGCCGTTCCACGAGGCGCCGGAAGAGGCAAAGTCGATGATCCGCGCCATGGTGATGGACAGCTATGGCTGGTTTGTCGACCTTGTGGCTGATCGCCGCAAGCTGCCGCGCGAAGACGTGCTGACACTGGCGGATGGATCGATTTTCACCGGCAGACAGGCGCTCGCCAACAAGCTGGTCGATACGCTGGGCGGCGAAAAGGAAATTCGCAGCTATTTCGAAACACGCGGTGTTGCCAAGGATTTGCCGATCGTCGAATGGCGCGCGCCATCGTCCCGTTCGCCTTTTTCGCTTTTCAGTGTTGCGCAAATAGCGAAGTTTCTGGGATATGACGATTTAATTCCCTTCGCAGGCCCCGGCCAGCTCGGTGCGGACAAGTTGTTTCTTGACGGTCTTGTTTCCGTTTGGCAGGTTGAGCCGCGTTAAAAATCCAATTCTTTCAGGGGGCAACCGTGATCAAGTCTGAACTGGTGCAGATCGTTGCTGCGCGTAACCCGCACCTTTATCACCGTGACGTGGAAAACATCGTCAATGCGGTGCTGGATGAAATCACCGACGCCCTGGCGGCAGGAAATCGTGTCGAGCTTCGTGGTTTCGGCGCATTTTCGGTGAAAAACCGTCCTTCGCGTTCCGGCCGGAACCCGCGCACGGGTGAGTCGGTTTTCGTCGAGGAAAAATGGGTGCCTTTCTTCAAGACGGGCAAGGAACTGCGTGAGCGCCTGAACCCCGGTATGGGCGACGAAGAGGACGATTGATCGTCCCTGCCGCCTGGCGACTGAAAAGGAGCCGGTGGAACGCCCGCTGCGATGGAGTATTGTCGGATGTCGAAAAAAATCATCAATCTCATCATCCTGCTTCCGCTGGCGGTCATCCTCGTCATTCTGTGCGTGGCCAACCGCCAGTCCGTGACGCTGGCGCTCAATCCGTTCCGGCCGGAAGACGACGTTCTTTCCTTCACCGCGCCGTTTTTCGTCTTCCTGTTCCTGGCGGTGATTTTCGGCGTGCTGCTGGGATCGGCGGCCACCTGGTTTGCGCAGGGCAAACATCGCAAGCGTGCCCGTATCGAAGCCAAGGAGGCTGTGCGCTGGCATGATGAGGCGAACCGCCAGAAGGCGGCCGCCGCCGGACAGCTGCCGCAGGCGGGCCAACTCCCGGCAAAGTGATGGCGCCGACATTCGTTCCGGCTCTAGGCGAGCGGCGCGTGGAATGCTATTTGCTGGCGCAATAAGACGCGGGCAAAAGCGGAAAGATTTCCATTGAAGAAAAAAGACAGCCGGCCGGGCAATCGTGTGCGAGCCGGGAACGAGAAAAAACAGGTTCATGCCGCAAAGCCGGCGCGTCGCGCGGATGCCGCGCCGAAAAAGCGCGAGCCGGATGCCGTGCGCAGCGTGCAGAAGGCCGCGCCGAAGGAAAAACCCGTCGTAGCGACCGCCGTTGAACAGGTCCCTGCGCGCGCACTTATGCAGCGCACCGGGGCGCTTCCCGCGGAACAGGTTCCGGTCATTCTGGAATCGAGCGGCGCGGGTGATTTTCATCTGATCGATAGCGGCAACGGCCTGAAGCTTGAACAATATGGCGATTACCGCATCGTCCGTCCCGAAGCGCAGGCTCTCTGGAAGCCTTCGATCCCGGACCGCGTATGGCAGAATGCGGATGCCGTCTTTACCGGCGATACCGATGAGGACGGCATGGGCCGCTGGCGCTTTCCGAAGGAAGCGCTCGGCGAGACATGGCCGTTGTCCTTGCTCGGGGTCGAATTTCTCGGCCGCTTCACGGCCTTCCGGCATGTTGGCGTCTTTCCCGAACAGATCGTGCATTGGGAATGGCTGAAACATGCCGTCGAAACGGCCGACCGGCCGCTGAAAGTGCTGAACCTCTTCGG
Source organism: Agrobacterium radiobacter (assembly GCF_040801995.1). Classification (NCBI taxonomy): domain Bacteria; kingdom Pseudomonadati; phylum Pseudomonadota; class Alphaproteobacteria; order Hyphomicrobiales; family Rhizobiaceae; genus Agrobacterium; species Agrobacterium radiobacter. The sequence goes on from NZ_JBEGHX010000001.1 coordinate 14,333, forward strand.
TTACACCGGCGTCGCCTCGCTGGTTGCGGCCGCAGCGGGCGCGGAAGTGACCCATGTCGACGCCTCCAAGAAAGCGATTGGCTGGGCGAAGGAGAACCAGGCGCTTGCCGGGCTCGAACAGGCACCGATCCGCTGGATTTGCGAAGACGCCATGAAGTTCATCCAGCGTGAGGAGCGCCGCGGCAACAACTACGATATCATCCTCACCGACCCGCCGAAATTCGGCCGCGGCACCCATGGTGAAGTCTGGCAATTGTTCGACCATCTGCCGCTGATGCTGGATATCTGCCGCGAAATCCTCTCGCCCAAGGCGCTCGGCCTTGTGCTGACGGCCTATTCGATCCGGGCGAGCTTCTATTCGATGCATGAACTGATGCGCGAAACCATGCGCGGCGCCGGTGGCGTCGTCGCGTCAGGCGAGCTTGTCATTCGTGAAGCCGGGCTCGACGGCAAGACGCCGGGCCGCGTGCTTTCCACATCGCTGTTCAGCCGCTGGGAGCCGAAATGATGAAGGATATGCGTGAAAACACCGCGCGCCGGGTTGGCCAGGTCAAGGAAGTGACCAGCCTTGCCAATCCCATCATCAAGGATATCAAGGCACTCACCCAGAAAAAGGGCAGGGAAGAGACCGGCACCTTCATGGCTGAAGGCCTGAAGCTGGTCATCGACGCGCTCGAACTCGGCTGGACGATCAAGACGCTGGTTTATGCCAAGGCCGCCAAGGGCAAGCCGCTGGTGGAGCAGGCGGCGGTGAAGACGGTCGCCACGGGCGGGCTGGTGCTCGAAGTCAGCGAAAAGGTCATCGCCTCTATCACCCGCCGCGATAATCCGCAGATGGTTGTCGGCATTTTCGAACAGAAATGGAAGCCGCTGAAGGATATCCGCCCGGAAAAGGGCGAAACCTATATCGCGCTCGACCGGGTGCGTGATCCCGGCAATCTCGGCACCATTATCCGCACGGCGGATGCGGCGGGCGCTTCAGGCGTCATTCTCGTGGGTGATTGCACGGATCCGTTTTCGCTGGAAACGGTGCGCGCCACCATGGGTTCGGTCTTCGCCACGCCCGTTGCCCGCGCTTCGGTCGAAGAATTCCTGTCCTGGAAAAAATCGGCGCAGGTCAGCGTCGTCGCCACCCATCTGGCGGGTTCGGTTGATTATCGAAAGATCGATTATGCCGGCAAGCCGGTCGTGATCTTAATGGGTAACGAACAATCCGGCCTGCCGCCGGAACTCGCCGGGAAGGCCGACCAGCTGGCGCGCATTCCCCAACAGGGCCGCGCCGACAGCCTCAATCTCGCCATCGCAACCGCCGTCATGCTGTTTGAAGCACGGCGGCATCTCCTCGAACTCGCACCGGTGACGTAATGGCCAAAGCGGCATTGTTCTCGAAATTCGGTCCGGCCTTTGCGCTGATCGTTGCCGCACTGGTGCTGGACCAGATCGTCAAGCAGCTGGTCGAAGCCTATCTGCCGCTGCAGGAGATGGTTCCGGTTGCTCCATTCCTGGCGCTTTACCGCACCTACAATCTCGGCGTGGCCTTTTCGATGCTGGAGGATATGCACGGCTGGTTCATCGTCAGCATGCGGCTCGTCATCGTGGTCTTCGTTCTGTGGCTGTGGCGCAAGACGGCGGCGGACCGCACCTTTGCCCATCTTGGTTTCGCCTTCATCATCGCAGGTGCTGCCGGCAATCTTCTCGACCGCTTTTTCTACGGTCACGTCATCGACTATATCCTGTTTTACACGCAGACATGGTCCTTCGCGGTTTTCAATCTGGCCGACAGTTTCATAACCATCGGCGCAGCCTGCGTCATTCTCGACGAGTTTTTGCACGCCCGGGCGGCTAAAAAGTAAAATTTTAAGGTTTCAGCCAAACATATCAAAACCGCTGCCGTGGTAGCGGTTGCCTATGAGCGAACTGGCAAGACTTCGACAGAAAGTTTCAGATGGCCTGGCCGCCACGGCGGCGCAGCCGGCGGATCGTGTCGATACGACAACGCACCATGGGGATGAAGAACATGCGACCGATGCCAGATCGATTGCGCTTTATGTCGCCGTTTCACTATCAGTTGGGGCTTTTTCCGCAGCCCTGATCGCGCTTGCGGTGCCCTATGCGGTTACCGTCGCGCTGGCAACCTTCTTTGGCGCAGTGCTTGTCGGTGTCCTCCTCTACGCGCTCTTCGGCGAATCCTCCCGGCATCCCGGCGCACTGGTTGCAGATTCCGATCTCCGGATGCGGCAAACGCAAAACCGCTCGCTGATTGCCGAAATGCAGGAATTCATGGGCGATATCGTCGTGATCCGCGACATGAACCGGCGCATCGTTGAGGCGAACCGGGTCTTTCGTGAAATGACCGGCTGTGCGGCCCCCGAAGGGCTGAGCTGCGAGGAAATCGGCATCGCTTTCCGCCCGGGTGACAAGGTCCACGCCTATGATGTCGAGATCGCGACCCCGTTCGGTCAGCGCATCTTTTCCTGGCATGATGTCGTGACCCGCGATCTGGCAAGCAGCCGGCTTCTCATCAGCAGTATCGCCAGAGATGTGACCGAAGAGCGGCTTGCGCTCGGTGAGCGGGAAGATGCCCGGTTGCGGGCCGAAAAGGCCGATGCCGAAAAAGCAAGGCTGCTTGCCACCGTAAGCCACGAAATCCGCCTGCCGCTTTCCGGCATGCTCGGCATGAACCATCTTCTGTCGCAGACGAAGCTCAATGAGGAGCAGCGCAATTATCTCGATGGCATGAAGCAGTCCGGCCAGTCGCTGGTGCAGCTTGTCGAGGATCTGCTGGATTATTCGACGATGGAAGCGGGTCGCTTCAGGCTCAATCCGCGCGCGGAAAACCTGCGGCGGATGATCGAGAGCGTCGTTGAGATGCTGGCCCATCGGGCCCATGAAAAAGGCATAGAAATCACCTCCTTCGTTACGCCTGACGTGCCTGATCATCTCGATTTCGATCCGGCAAGGCTGCGTCAGGTCCTCTTCAATCTCCTCGGCAATGCCGTCAAATTCACGCGGGAAGGCGGCGTCGTCATCCGGGCGCGCATGGTCGACAGCGAATTGCACATCACTGTCGAAGATACCGGTCCGGGCATGAGCCAGGCCGAGCAGGCCCGTATTTTCGGTGAATTCGAACAGGCAGGCCCGCTGTCGCAGCGAAGCGCAGGCACAGGTCTCGGCCTTGCGATTTCCGCCCGTATCGTGCGGGAATTCGGCGGCAGCCTCACGGTTTCCAGCCGAAAGGGCAAGGGCAGCACTTTCAAACTGACGTTCCGGCCGGGCGGCGCACCCGCCGAAATGGCGGATCCCGGACGGCGTCATTGCCTGCGGCATACAAATGTCCTGCTCATCGCGCCAAAGGGCGTGGCGGCGGCGGTGACGATGGAGGCTATCGAAGCCTTCGGCGGTCAATGTACTCTCATCCACCAGTCTGAAGATCTTGAAAAGCTGCGGAAGGAGTCTGCCACCCGGGCGGATGATCTCACCGATATCATTGTCGACCGACGCATTTCGGCGCTGTTCAGGGACGCGCTCAAGGATTGGCCGCAACAGAATGTTCGCCGCACGCTGCTGGTCAGCCCGGAAGAACGGCCGTCGACGATGCATGTTTCCTTCGATGCCTGGTTGATCCGGCCGCTGCGCGAAAAATCGCTGATCGACGTCCTGTGCGGCCGTCTGCGCGGCATAGAGCGACGGGACGCGATCAACGACAACCATCCGGATGTGGGATTTTCGGCGCGGGTGGCGGAGGGTGCGAGCGGTATCGAGATACTCGTGGCCGAAGACGATGCCGTCAATCAGCGCATCGTCCGCGCCGTTCTGGAGAAAACCGGTTTTATCGTCCGTGTTGTCGAGAACTTTGAGGCGTTGCGGCAATCGTTGGAGCCAGGCGCATCCCGTTTGCCTGACCTCATCGTCTCCGATCTCAACATGCCGGGCGGCGAGGGGCTGGACGTGCTTCCCGACCTGCTCCATACGCTGAAGGGGGAAAGGAATATTCCCGTCATCGTGCTCAGCGGAGATACGAGTGACGCGACCGCCGAAATCCTGCTGAAGGCCGGTGCCGGCGCAGTTTTGACCAAGCCTGCCGACCCGCGACGGCTGGTAGAGGAAATCCGTCGGCTGCTCGAGGCGAAACGCCTGTTGCCATCATAACTTGACAGACTCGCGCTGGTGACATTTTGTCACTATTCTGTCGTCAATTAGTGATTTATGACAGGAAAATTCTTTGGTGGCGGAGCGATTCCCCATGGTTGCCGAAATCCTCAATCACGACATTTGTGAAAGCAATGTTGTCATTAGTCCTCGTCCCGAGACAGCTCAGGACAATGAGGGTCTTTTCGGTCGTATAGGCACGCTGGAAACACGGCTCGCCAGAAATGAACGCGAAATTGATGCCGCGCAATCCGTGCGTTACCGGGTTTTCGTCGAGGAAATGAAGGCGCGCCTTCCCGCAGATGCGATGCGCCGCAAGCGCGACATCGATGCCTGGGACAGCGTCTGCGATCATCTGCTGGTGCTCGACAAGGCGATCGAAGGCGACAGCGAAGACCAGATCGTCGGCACCTATCGTTTGCTGCGGCAGGAAACGGCGCTCGCCAATAACGGCTTCTATTCCGCAAGCGAGTTCGACATTGCCGGGCTCGTTGCGCGCCATCCGGGCAAGCGCTTCATGGAGCTTGGCCGCTCCTGCGTGCTGCCGGAATATCGCACCAAGCGTACCGTCGAGCTTCTTTGGCAGGGCAACTGGGCCTATGCCGTGAAACACCGCATGGATGCCATGATCGGCTGCGCTTCCTTCCCCGGCGTGCAGCCGGAGGCCCATGCGCTTGCCTTGTCCTTCCTGCATCATAATTGCGTGGCCAAGGGCGAGTGGGCAGCTTCCGCCCTTCCCGAGCTTTATCATGAGATGGACCTCGTGCCGGCCGAGGCGCTCAACGCCCGCAAGGCGCTGAACGCCATGCCGCCGCTGATCAAGGGCTATATGCGTCTTGGCGCCATGTTCGGCTCCGGCGCGGTTGTTGACCATGCCTTCAACACGACGGACGTTCTCGTGGTCCTGCCGGTATCGTCCATCGCCGGCCGCTACATCAGCTATTATGGCGGTGAGACCGAGCGCATCAACGGCTGACCGGTTTTTGATCGGAACCTTTCGGGATGTTCCTGTGGGCAGCTGTTCGGTGCGTGTTGTGCAGGGGCGGGCATTGCCGCTAGTGTCGGCGCTCCTTTTCCGCAACACGATATGACATCGGCAGGCCATTGACGGACGTTCTGACAACCGCTTCCCTGATCTCGGAAGAGAGCCGCGCGACGGCCACTCCGATGATGGAGCAATATATCGAGATCAAGGCGAACAATCCCGGTTCGCTGCTGTTCTACCGCATGGGCGATTTTTACGAATTGTTCTTTGACGATGCGGTCGAAGCCTCCCGTTCGCTCGGCATCACGCTGACGAAACGCGGCCAGCACATGGGGCACGATATTCCCATGTGCGGCGTTCCCGTCCATGCGGCGGATGACTACCTGCAGAAGCTCATCCTGCGCGGCTATCGCGTCGCCGTCTGCGAACAGGTGGAAGACCCGGCCGAGGCGAAGAAGCGCGGATCGAAATCCGTGGTCAAACGTGATGTCGTGCGGCTCGTCACCCCCGGCACGCTGACCGAAGAAAAACTGCTGTCGCCGACGGAATCCAACTATCTGATGGCGCTCGCCCGTATTCGCGGCAGTGCCGAGGCGCAGTTTGCACTCGCCTGGATCGATATTTCCACCGGCGTCTTCCGTCTGGCGGAAACCACGCTGACGAGGCTTCTCGCCGATATCTGGCGCATTGATCCGCGGGAGTTGATTGTCGCCGACAGCCTGTTCCATGACGAGGAATTGCGACCGGTGTTTGATGTGCTCGGTCGTGTGGTGGTGCCGCAACCGGCGATTCTTTTCGACAGCGCTACTGCGGAAGGGCGCATCGCCCGTTATTTCAACGTCTCGACGCTCGATGGTTTCGGCACGTTTTCGCGGGTGGAAATGGCCGCTGCCGCTGCGGCCGTCGCTTATGTCGAAAAAACCCAGATCGCCGAACGTCCGCCGCTTGGCGCGCCGGAGCGTGAAAGTGCGGCCTCCACCCTTTTCATCGATCCCGCCACCCGCGCCAATCTGGAACTGGTGAAGACGCTGTCGGGCGAAAGGGACGGATCGCTGCTGCATGCGCTTAACCGTACCGTCACGGGCGGCGGCGCACGGCTTCTGGCCGAGCGGCTGATGTCACCCTTGACAGATCCGGAGAAGATCAATGCCCGCCTCGATGCGGTGGCCTATCTCATCGATGACGTGTCGCTCAGCGATGGCCTGCGCGATGCGCTGAAACAGGTTGCGGATATGCCGCGTGCGCTTTCGCGCCTTGCGCTGGAGCGCGGCGGCCCGCGCGATCTCGGCGCCATCAGGCAGGGGCTGGCTTCGGCCGAAAGGATAGCCGCGATTCTCGATCAGGGATTGTTGCCGGATGAGCTGGCGACGGCGCTCGCGGATTTGAAAGCGCTGCCGAGTGGGCTGGAAGCCATGCTTGGCTCGATGCTGGCCGACGACCTGCCGCTTTTGAAGCGGGACGGCGGTTTCCTGCGCGATGGTGCCAATCCCGAACTGGATGAGGTGCGGGCGCTGCGCGACCAGTCGCGCCGTGTGATTGCCGGGCTGCAGCTGAAATATGCCGATGAGACCGGCATCAAGTCGCTCAAGATCAAGCACAACAATGTGCTTGGCTACTTCATCGAGGTCACGGCCGGCAACGCAGATGTGATGATGGCGACGGATGAGGCCAAGGCGCGCTTCATCCACCGTCAGACCATGGCAGGCGCCATGCGCTTCACCACCACCGAGCTTGCCGATCTTGAAAGCCGCATCGCCAACGCCGCAGCGCAGGCTCTGACCATGGAGCTGGAAGCCTTCGCGCGCATGGTCGAGGCTGTGGTGCAGCAGGCGGAAGCGATCAAGGCCGGTGCTTTCGCGCTCGCGACTATCGACGTCGCCTCAAGCCTTGCTTATCTCGCAACCGAACAGGCCTATTGCCGTCCGATCGTCGATGCCTCCATGACCTTCGCGATCAAGGGCGGGCGTCATCCGGTGGTGGAGCAGGCATTACGGCGGCAGTCGGCTGGACCGTTCATCGCCAACAATTGCGATCTGTCGGCCGTGAACGGCGGCAAGAATGGTGCGATCTGGCTGCTCACCGGCCCGAACATGGGCGGTAAATCGACCTTCCTGCGCCAGAATGCGCTGATCACCATCCTCGCGCAGATCGGCTCCTTCGTTCCGGCGGAGGCCGCCCATATCGGCGTCGTCGACCGGCTGTTTTCCCGCGTTGGTGCGTCAGACGATCTGGCGCGCGGCCGCTCGACCTTCATGGTGGAAATGGTGGAGACCGCCGCCATTCTCAATCAGGCGACGGATCGTTCTCTGGTCATTCTGGATGAAATCGGCCGTGGCACGGCGACCTTCGATGGACTCTCGATCGCCTGGGCGGCGGTGGAACATCTGCACGAGGTCAATCGTTGCCGTGGCCTCTTCGCCACCCATTTCCACGAGCTGACGGTGCTGTCGGAAAAGCTCGGCCGCCTTTCCAATGCCACGATGCGGGTGAAGGAGTGGGAAGGTGATGTCATCTTCCTGCACGAAGTCGGGCCGGGCGCTGCGGATCGTTCCTACGGTATTCAGGTGGCGCGGCTTGCGGGACTGCCGGCATCGGTGGTGGAGCGCGCCCGCGAGGTGCTGACGAAGCTCGAAGATGCCGACCGCAAGAACCCGGCCAGCCAGCTGATCGATGATCTGCCGCTGTTCCAGATCGCGGTTCGCCGCGAGGAAACCCGCAAGGCCGGATCATCGAAGGTGGAGGAGGCTCTGAAGGGCTTCAACCCCGACGAAATGACGCCGCGAGAGGCATTGGACGCGCTCTATGCGTTGAAGAAAGAACTTGGCAAGGCGTAAGGGATAGATTGCCTGTCCATCGCCTTTAAAACTCGCTATAGGACACTCCCATCGCAAGCGGTGGGATTATCCCACAGGACATGGATACCGGCATAGATGGCCATCAAGGACCTGGATTTTTCCGACATTCTCGATGTATCGGCGCTGAAGCGCGAATGCGACATCATCTTTAAGGAAGACGGCAAACGCACCGCCGATATCAGGTCCGACCTGTTGCCGATTTTCCGCAAGGCCAGCGCGGAAGGCCGGGAAAAGGCTAGAGAACTGCTGAAGGCCGATGGCAGCGGCATTGATTGCGCCCGGCGCATCTCCTGGCTTCAGGACCGATTGATCGAAATCCTCTATGATCTCGCCTGCCAATATGTCTATCCCAAGGATGCGCCGCAGATCGCGGTCGCGGCAGTCGGCGGTTACGGTCGCGGCACGCTGGCGCCTGGATCGGACATCGATCTCCTGTTCCTGCTGCCGGCCAAGAACACGCCTGACATGCACAAGGCCGTGGAGTTTGTGCTCTATCTCCTCTGGGACCTCGGCTTTAAGGTCGGCCACGCCACCCGCACGGTGGATGAATGCATCCGCCTGTCCAAATCCGACATGACCATTCGCACCGCCATTCTGGAAGTGCGGGCGATTTGCGGCAAGAAATCCCTGACCGATGATCTCGAAAAGCGTTTCGAGTCGGAAGTCGTCACCGGCACCGGCCCGGAATTCATCGCCGCCAAGCTCGCCGAGCGTGACCAGCGCCACCGCAAGGCGGGCGATACGCGTTATCTGGTGGAACCGAACGTCAAGGAAGGCAAGGGTGGGTTGCGCGACCTGCACACGCTGTTCTGGATCGCCAAATATTATTACCACGTCCGCGATACGGCCGATCTGGTCAAGCTTGGCGTCCTGTCACGGCCGGAACTCCGGCTGTTCGAAAAGGCCGATGATTTTCTCTGGGCTGTCCGTTGCCAGATGCACTTCATCACCGGCAAGGCGGAAGAGCGCCTTTCTTTCGACATTCAGCGCGAAATCGCCGATGCGCTGGGTTACCAGCCGCGCCCGGGCCTTTCCGCCGTCGAGCGTTTCATGAAGCACTATTTCCTCGTGGCGAAAGATGTGGGCGACCTGACCCGCATTGTCTGCGCAGCACTTGAGGATCGCCAGGCGAAAGACGTGCCGGGCCTTTCCGGCGTTCTCAGCCGCTTCGCCCATCGTGTGCGCAAGATTCCCGGCTCGGTGGAATTTGTCGAGGACCGGGGGCGCATTGCGCTCGCCAAGCCTGATGTTTTCAAGAACGACCCGGTCAATCTGATCCGGCTCTTCCACATCGCCGATATCAATAATCTCGAACTGCACCCGGATGCGTTGCGCGTCGTCACCCGCTCGCTGTCGCTCATCAATGATGAGCTTCGCGAAAGCGAGGAGGCGAACCGGCTTTTCCTGTCGATCCTTACCTCGCGACGCGATCCGGCGCTGACGCTGCGGCGCATGAACGAGGCCGGCGTGCTCGGCAAGTTCATCCCCGAATTCGGCAAGATCGTCGCGATGATGCAGTTCAACATGTATCATCACTATACGGTGGACGAGCATCTGATCCGCTCCGTCGGCGTGTTGTCGGAAGTGGACAAGGGAACGGCTGTCGACGCCCACCCGCTCGCCAACCAGCTGATGCCGAGCGTGGAGGAACGCGAGGCGCTTTATGTGGCCGTGCTGCTGCACGATGTCGCCAAGGGCCGGCAGGAGGATCACTCGATTGCTGGCGCGCGCGTGGCCCGCAAGCTTTGCCAGCGCTTCCGGCTGACCGGCAAGCAGACCGAAATGGTCGTCTGGCTGATCGAGCAGCATCTTCTGATGTCCATGGTCGCCCAGACGCGCGACCTGCATGACCGCAAGACCATCACCGATTTCGCCGACAAGGTGCAGTCCATGGAGCGGCTGAAGATGCTGCTCATCCTAACGGTCTGCGATATTCGCGCTGTTGGTCCAGGGGTCTGGAACGGCTGGAAGGGGCAGCTGCTGCGCTCGCTCTATTATGAGACCGAGTTGCTTCTGTCAGGCGGCTTCTCGGAAGTCTCCCGCAAGGAACGCGCGCAGATCGCCCGGCAGGCGCTTTACGACGCCCTTGACGACTGGGGCCAGAAGGCGCGGCGCAAATACACCAAGCTGCATTACGAGCCCTATCTGCTGACGGTGGCGCTGGAAGACCAGGTGCGACACACCCGCTTCATCCGCGAGGCCGACAAGCAGGAAAAGGCGCTGTCGACCATGGTGCGCACCCATTCCTTCCATGCCATCACGGAAATCACCGTACTGGCGCCGGACCATCCGCGCCTGCTTTCGATCATCACCGGTGCCTGTGCGGCGGCTGGCGCCAATATCGCGGATGCGCAGATTTTCACCACCTCCGACGGGCGGGCGCTGGATACGATCCTGATCAATCGCGAATTTCCGATCGACGAGGATGAGACCCGGCGCGGCAACAATGTCGGCAAGCTCATCGAGGAGGTTCTCTCCGGCAAGCAGCGTCTTCCGGAAATGATCGCCACGCGGACCAAGAGCCGCAGGAAGAAAAGCGCTTTCACCATTCCGCCCTCGGTCATCATTTCCAACGGGCTGTCGAACAAGTTCACCGTCATCGAGGTCGAGTGCCTCGACCGGCCGGGACTTCTGGCTGATATGACGGCTGTCATTGCCGATCTGTCGCTCGATATTCACTCCGCCCGCATCACCACCTTCGGCGAAAAGGTCATCGACACCTTTTATGTGACCGATCTCTTCGGCCAGAAGGTGACGAACGACAACCGCCAGGCCAGCATTGCGCAGCGCCTGAAGGCCGTGATGAGCGAACAGGAAGACGAATTGCGTGACCGCATGCCGAACGGCATCATCGCCCATCCAGACGTGGCGGCCCTGCCTGCCGCGCGCACGGCAAAGGCTTGAAGCGCCCATGAGTCTGATCGGCAAGTTCGCCACCGTCGGCACCGCCACGCTCGGCAGCCGCATCTTCGGTTTCCTCCGCGAAACCCTGATGGCCGCCGCCGTCGGCACAGGCCCCGTGGCCGATGCCTTCAACGCCGCCTTTCGTTTTCCGAACACCTTCCGGCGACTTTTTGCCGAAGGCGCGTTCAATTCGGCCTTCGTGCCGCTTTTCGCCAAGGAAATCGAGGCGAATGGCATGGAGGGCGCAAGGCGCTTTTCCGAGGAGGTCTTCGGTGTTCTCTTCACCGTGCTCCTGGCGCTGACGATCCTGATGGAACTGTCGATGCCGTTCATCGTGCGCACCGTGATTGCACCGGGCTTCCTGGAAGATCCGGTAAAATTCGACAACACCGTCCGGCTCGCGACCATCATGTTCCCCTATCTCGCCTGCATGTCTCTGGCGGCGATGATGGGCGGCATGCTGAACTCGCTGCACCGTTATTTTGCGGCCGCGATCGCGCCTGTGTTCCTCAACATCATCCTCATCGGCGTTCTCGCTCTGGCGTGGTGGAAGAATTACGATCCTCTGCAGGTGGGTTACGCCCTGTCCTGGGGTGTTATGGTGGCAGGGGTGGTGCAACTTGCCATCGTCTGGATCGCCGTGCGCAATGCCGGCATGCGCATAGGCTTCCGCAGGCCGCGGATGACCAAAAATGTGCAGCGGCTTCTGGTTCTTGCCCTGCCCGCCGCGATCACCGGCGGCATTACCCAGATCAATCTGCTGATCAACACCAATATCGCTTCTGCTGGTGAAGGGGTGATCTCCTCGCTTGCCTATGCGGACCGGATTTACCAGCTGCCGCTCGGCGTCGTCGGCATTGCGGTGGCCACCGTGCTCTTGCCGGAACTGGCGCGGGCTTTGCGCGGCGGCCATATGGTCGAGGCGGGAAGCCTGCAGAACCGCTCGGTGGAATTCGTGCTGTTTCTGACCTTGCCCGCCGCCGCGGCCCTTCTCGTCATGGCGGAGCCCATCGTGCGTTTTCTTTACGAGCGCGGCAACTTCTCGCCCTCGGCCACCATCACCGTTGCGCAAATTCTCGGCATTTACGGTCTGGGCCTGCCGGCTTTCGTTCTGATCAAGGCCTTTATTCCCGGTTTCTTCGCTCGTGAGGATACCCGCACGCCGATGATCTTCGCGGCGATTTCCGTTGTCGTGAATGTCTCGCTGGCGCTGACGCTCTTCCCGCGCCTTGGCGGTCCCGGCATCGCCATTGCAGAAATCACTGCCGGCTGGGTCAATGCCGCTCTGCTGTTCGGCATGTTGTTGTGGCGCGGTCACTGGCATGTGGATATTCCACTGCTGACCCGCATTCCGCGTTTGCTGTTGGCCGCGGCCCTGATGGCCGGTTTCGTGTACTATGCGCTGACCTGGCTGACATTCGAGCTGTCTTCCGCCTCGTCCATTTTCATCCGGGCCGGCACCATCATGGCTCTCGTCTTCGCGGCCATGCTGGTTTATTTCGTGCTGGCTTTCGTTTCGGGTGGGGCCGATATCGGCATGGTGAAGAGAGCCATTCGCAAGCGCGGCAAAAAGAACGTCGAGACGGAGGCGGGCTGATGTCCTTTGCTAAAAACCGCCGCATCGCGCTCACCACGCTTGTCGTGGATGACTACGACCGGGCGAAGGCGTTTTATTGCGACGTTCTCGGGTTTGAATGCCTTTCCGATCAGCCGCTTGGCGACGGCAAACGGTGGCTGGTGGTGAAGCCGCAAGGGACCGAGGGCGGCGCCCTGCTGCTTGCCGAGGCGGATGGCGAGCAGCAAAGGCTTGCCATTGGCAACCAGACGGGTGGGCGCGTCGGGTTTTTCCTGCATACCGACAATTTCCGGCGCGATTACGAGACCATGCTTGCCCGCGGTGTGGGCTTTCTGGAGGAGCCGCGCCATGAGGTTTACGGCTCCGTTGCGGTCTTTGTTGACCCTTACGGAAATCGTTGGGATCTTCTGGAATCGCGCGGCTGACAAGCCCTGAAACCGCTTGATTGCTGGGGGCTGCGGGTGCATAAGCGCGCGTGCAATTCCAACCATGGGGCGGGGCCCTCCACAAGCCTTTTCGAGGACGACAATGAACGCATTCAAGCCGCTGGTTTTCTCGGGCGTCCAGCCGACCGGCAATCTGCATCTCGGCAACTATCTCGGCGCGATCCGCAAGTTCGTGGCGCTGCAGGAAGATAACGACTGCATCTATTGCGTCGTCGACATGCATGCCATCACCGCCCAGCTCGTTCACTCCGACCTGAAGGCGCAGACTCGCTCGATTGCGGCCGCCTTCATCGCAGCCGGTATCGACCCCGTGAAGCACATCGTCTTCAACCAGTCGGCCGTGCCGCAACATGCGGAACTGGCATGGGTGTTCAACTGCGTGGCGCGCATCGGCTGGATGGAGCGTATGACGCAGTTCAAGGACAAGTCCGGCAAGAATGCCGAGCAGGTCTCGCTCGGTCTGCTCGCCTATCCGAGCCTGATGGCCGCCGACATTCTCGTCTATCGCGCCACCCATGTTCCGGTCGGCGACGACCAGAAGCAGCATCTGGAACTCGCACGCGACATCGCCCAGAAATTCAACATCGATTTCAGCGATCATATCCGCAAGGCGGGGCTTGGGCTCGATATCACGGTCGGCGATGAGCCGGTGCACGCCTATTTCCCGATGGTGGCACCCCTGATCGGCGGTCCGGCACCGCGTGTGATGTCGTTGAAGGACGGCACCAAGAAGATGTCGAAGTCCGATCCCTCCGATCTGTCGCGCATTAACCTCATGGATGATGTCGATGCGATTTCGAAGAAGATCAGGAAGGCAAAGACCGATCCGGACGCGCTGCCGAGCGAAGTGGAAGGCCTGAAAGGCCGTGCCGAAGCCGAAAACCTCGTCGGCATCTATGCCGCCCTGTCCGACAGGACCAAGGCCGATGTGCTCTCGGAATTCGGCGGACAGCAGTTCTCGGCCTTCAAGCCGGCCCTCGTCGAGCTTGCCGTCAATGTCCTGGCACCGGTCAATAATGAGATGCGCCGTCTTCTCGATGACCCGACCCATATCGACGCCATCCTCAGCCAAGGTGGCGAGCGGGCGCGTGCCATCGCCGAAAAGACGATGAACGAGGTGCGCGATATCATCGGCTTCCTGCGCTGACAGGTCGCTGCTGCGCGGATGCGGTGGGCGGTTTGCGCCTGCCGTGATTTGATATAATCTCCGCCCGAACCGTCGGGCGGTTTCTCGGATCACGGCGGACCTAGGGAGTGCAGAATGGTTTCAAAACGGCTGTCGCGTCTGGAAGGGCATCGTCGCAAGTTTCTCGCTGTTATCGATGACACACCGGAATGCGAAAGGGCCGTGCACTATGCCGGTCGTCGCGCCAAGAATTCCAATGGCGGGCTTGTGCTGCTTTACATGATCCCGGAAGGCGACTTCCAGCAATGGCTTGGTGTCGAGCAGATCATGCGGGCGGAAGCGCGGGAGGAGGCGGAAGCCACACTCGCCAAGATCGCCCAGAAGGTTCGTGAGACCATCGGCATCGAGCCCGAAGCTGTCATTCGTGAAGGCAGCGCCACCGAGCAGATCCACGGGCTGATCGAGGAAGACCGCGATATCGCGATTCTCGTTCTGGCGGCGGGATCGACTAAAGAAGGGCCGGGACCGCTCGTTTCCTCCATTGCCGGGCGAGGGGCAGCCTTCCCGATCCCCGTCACCGTGCTGCCGGATACGTTATCGGACGAGGAAATCGACGCACTCTGCTGACCCCGGGGCTCAGGCAAGATTTAGGGGCTGACGATTTCTTGAATGTAATTATCATGTCAGGGCTTGAAGTGAAGCTTCGCCGGGCGTATTTTTTGGAAGAATTCTAAATTACGGGGCGTGAACGGCGACCTCGAAGGAGAAGACGATGTTCATTCAGACGGAAGCCACGCCGAACCCCACCACGCTGAAGTTCCTGCCGGGCAAGGTGGTGCTGGAAAGCGGGACGGTGGAGTTTCTCAATCCTTCGCAGGCGCAGGCTTCGCCCCTGGCGGAGCGCCTCTTCACCATTCCGGGGGTTACCGGCGTTTATTTCGGTTTCGATTTCATCACCGTCACCAAGGACGGCGCGGAATGGCAGCACCTGAAGCCGGCCATTCTGGGCGCGATCATGGAGCACTTCATGTCTGGCCGCCCGATCATGGGTACGGCTATTGCGGCCGAAGTGTCGGATGAAGAAGGCGAGTTCTTCGAAGAGGGTGACGAAACCATCGTCGCGACCATCAAGGAACTGCTGGATACCCGCGTTCGCCCCGCCGTGGCGCAGGATGGCGGCGACATCACCTTCCGTGGTTTCCGCGACGGGACGGTGTTCCTGAACATGAAGGGCGCCTGCTCGGGCTGCCCGTCCTCCACCGCCACGCTGAAGCATGGCGTTCAGAACCTGCTTCGCCATTTCGTGCCGGAAGTGCGCGAAGTCGAAGCGGTATAATGCTGTAAAGCCAGGTCATGATTGTTCTCGCACTCGACACCTCAGGTGTGGATTGTTCCGCCTGCATCTATGACAGCATCTCAGACAGGGTGCTCGGAGAGGTCTGCGAAACGATCGGCAAGGGCCATGCCGAAAGACTAATGGCCGTGATCGACGGGGCTCTGGAGCAGGCGCAACTGTCGCTCCGGAATGTCGAACGCATTGCCGTGACGATCGGGCCGGGGTCTTTCACCGGTATCCGTGTCGGTGTTGCTGCTGCGCGTGGTTTTGCCCTGTCGCTCGGCATTGAAGCAATGGGCGTGACCACGCTCGAGACGCTTGCCCTGCATCACCTGCTGGAAAACCCCGACCGGCCCGTGGCTGTCGGGCTGGATGCCAAGCGCGGCGAAACCTATCTCCAGACATTTTCGGCTGACGGATCGCCGCTTCGCGATGCCGGCCTCCTGTCGCTTGAAGAAGCCAGGCTGGTCATCGACAGTTTCGATGGCGCCGTCATCGGTTCCGCTGCACCCCTTTTCGCGGGCGCGGAGACCGGTTCGGGGCCGGATCATTTCCCGATTGCCTCGGTGGCGCGCGCGGCCGCACGCAAGCCGGCGGGCCAGCCGAAACCCGCGCCGCTTTATCTGCGCGGGCCGGACGCCCGGCCACAGACTGGTTTTGCGCTGGCACGTCAGGGCGTTGCCTGATAGGGCAAGCCTTGATGCATGCCGTTGATTCCCGTGATGCCCGATTTTTGTGATGCCTGATTTTTGTGATGTTTGACGACTATCTGACCTGGAAACCCTATTTCGAGATCGTGCCGATGCAGCATGAGGATTGCGCCGCGGTGTCGGATTTGCATGCCTTGCGCTTCCCGCGCCCGTGGAACGACGGGGAGTTCTCCGGACTATTGACGCAAGGGTCGGTTTTCGGCGCCGTCGCACGCCAGACCAACGCATTTTTCAGCAAGCCGCTTGGCGGTTTCGTGCTGGCGCGGGAAGTGGCGGGCGAGGCGGAAATCCTCACCGTTGCCGTGGCCGACAAGTTCGCACGCGCGGGTCTCGGCTGGCGTCTGATGCAGTCGGCGATCCGCGAGGCGATGATGCGTGGCGCTGAAACCATGTTTCTCGAGGTGGACAATAAGAATGTTTCCGCTCTCGGGCTCTACAGGAAGCTCGGCTTCAAAACCGTCGCGGAACGCAAGGCCTATTACACCGCCAAGGATGGAACGAAGTCGACGGCGCTTGTCATGCGTCGCGATCTTCGCTAGTTCCCTGCGACAGGCATTTTTTCGGCGAAAGCCGCAAACCGGAATTCTCAAAAGGCCAGAAGACGTGACAGACCTTTCGAAAACGCTGGAGGAGCTTTGTGCCGAGCGCGGCATGCGGATGACCGACCAACGCCGCGTCATCGCCCGTGTCCTTCAGGAATCTGCGGACCACCCCGATGTCGAGGAGCTTTACCGCCGTTCCTCCGCCGTCGATCCGCGCATCTCGATTTCCACCGTTTATAGAACGGTGAAGCTGTTCGAGGATGCCGGCATCATCGAGCGTCACGATTTTCGCGATGGCCGCTCGCGTTATGAAACCGTGCCCGAAGAGCATCACGATCATCTGATCGACCTGAAGAACGGTGTGGTCATCGAATTTCATTCGGCCGAGATCGAGGCCCTGCAGGAAAAGATCGCCCGCGAACACGGCTTCAAGCTCGTGGATCACCGGCTGGAACTTTACGGCGTGCCATTGAAGCCCGGCGAACACTGAGACGCCGGTGAACAAGCGGGCGTTCCCATCATGATGTGGCTGCGGACAGCCTATATTGCGGTCGTTCTCCTGATCGTCACGCTCGTCTTGCTGCCGCTGCAATTGCTGGGCCTTGCCTTCGACTGGCGGCTTCGCCGCCGCATTCCGCGCCTCTGGCACCGCATCGCCTGCCATGTTCTCGGCATCCGCGTTCACGTCCACGGGGATGTGGAGCGCGCGAAACCGTTGATGCTGGCGGTCAATCACGCCTCGTGGAAAGACATCCTCGTTTTGGGCAGCATTGCCGACGTGGTATTCATCGCCAAGACGGAGGTGCGTGACTGGCCGGTTTTCGGCTGGCTTGCCCGGCTGCAGAAAAGCATCTTCGTGCAGCGCGAGCAGAAGCGCAGCACCGGCGCGCAGGTGAGCGAGATCGCCAGCCGCATGGCCGATGGCGAGATTGTCGTCCTGTTCCCCGAAGGGACCACCTCGGATGGCAACCGCATGCTCGCCGTCAAATCCTCGTTGTTCGGCGCGGCTTCCACTGCGGCTGAACAGGTTCCGGGCAAGCTGGTGTATGTGCAGCCGGTCGCTATCGCCTATACGCGGGTGCATGGCATGGCCATGGGTCGTTACCACCGCGTCATTGCCGCCTGGCCGGGCAGCATCACGCTCGTGCCGCATCTGCTCGGCATCATCAGGGCCGGTGCCATTGATGTCGACGTGACATTCGGTGACAGCGTTGCGTTTCACAGCGCTGACAACCGCAAGCGACTGGCGACCGATGTTGCCGCCGCTATCCGCTCCATGCTGGCCTTCAGCCTGCGCGGCGGCTGGCGGAATTCGTGAGATCGTAGCTTTTCCGGCATTTTTCTGTTTAATCTGGCCGGGAAAAACACTAGATAGCCGCCATGACCCAGGAAACGCTTGGCCTTGACGCCACACCCATGATCGCCCCCGAGGGCTCGAACAACCGCAAGGTTTTCATCAAGACCTATGGCTGTCAGATGAATGTCTACGATTCCGTCCGCATGAGCGATGCGCTTGCGAAGGATGGTTACGTTCAGACGGAGGATATGGGCGAGGCGGATCTGGTTCTACTGAACACCTGTCATATCCGCGAAAAGGCGGCTGAAAAGGTCTATTCGGCGCTCGGCCGCCTGCGTGACATGAAAAAATCCCGCGAAGAGCAGGGCCGCGAATTCATGATTGGCGTTGCCGGTTGCGTGGCACAGGCGGAAGGCGAGGAAATCCTGCGCCGTGCGCCTGCCGTCGATGTCGTCATCGGCCCGCAGACCTATCATCGCCTGCCGGATGCGCTGAAGCGCGTACGCGGCGGCGAGCGCGTCATCGAAACCGAATACGCCGTCGAAGACAAGTTCGAGCATCTTCCGGTCGCCGAAAAGGCGACGCTGCGCACGCGCGGTGTCACGGCGTTTCTGACGGTGCAGGAAGGCTGCGACAAGTTCTGCACCTTCTGTGTCGTGCCCTATACGCGCGGTTCGGAAGTCTCGCGCCCCGTGCGCCAGATCGTCGATGAAGCGATGAAGCTCGTCGATGCCGGCGTGCGCGAAATCACACTGCTCGGCCAGAACGTGAATGCCTGGCAGGGCGAAGGCCCGAAGGGCGAGAAATGGGGCCTTGCCGAATTGCTGTATCGGCTGGCGGAAATTCCCGGGCTTGCGCGGCTTCGCTATACCACCAGCCATCCGCGCGACATGGATGACCGCCTGATCGGCGCGCATCGCGATCTGCGTATCCTCATGCCCTATCTACACCTGCCGGTGCAGTCCGGTTCAGACCGCATTCTGAAAGCGATGAACCGCCGCCATACGGGTGAGGAATATATCCAGCTTATCGAAAAAATCCGCGCCGCCCGCCCTGATATTGCCATGTCGGGGGACTTTATTGTCGGTTTCCCCGGTGAGACGGATCGCGATTTCGAAGATACGATGGCGATGGTCGAGACGGTAAAATACGCGCAGGCCTTCTCGTTCAAATATTCCACCCGTCCCGGCACGCCGGGTGCCGATCTCACGGATCAGGTTGCGGAAGACGTGAAGGCTGAGCGGCTGGAGAGATTGCAGGCGCTGTTGCTGCGGCAGCAGAAGGAATTTGCGGAATCGCTGGTCGGAAAAACCATGGATGTGCTGCTGGAAAAGCCCGGCCGCATGCATGAGCAGTTGATAGGTCGCTCTCCTTGGCTGCAATCCGTGAATCTTGATGCAAAGACGTTGAAAATCGGTGACATTGTTAATGTACGAATCACCGCAACGGGTCCAAACAGCTTGTTTGCCGAGGTGGCAGGGAGTTAGAGTGGGGAGCCGACACTGATTGGGACAGGAGCCTGACCGCTTGAACGCACACGAATTGGTATCAAATTCATCGCGCCAGCCACGCCAAGCCGCGACCGACGCCAATCACTTCGTCCTCACGTTCGAGAATAACAGGATAGCGGGAGAGCTATTCGGTCAGTTCGATCAGAACCTGAAGCTCCTGGAGCAGCGCCTCAATATCGACGCCCGCCCGCGCGGCAATTCCGTTGCCATCACCGGCGATATGGTTGCTACCAACCAGGCCCGCCGGGCGCTGGATTTCCTTTACGAGCGCCTGCTCAAGGGCGGCACCGCCGAGGTTTCCGACGTGGAAGGCGCGATCCGCATGGCCATGGCCGCAGACGACCAGCTGACCTTGCCGACCATGGAGCGCAAGGCGAAGATTTCCATGGCGCAGATTTCCACCCGCAAGAAGACCATTGCTGCCCGCACCCCGACGCAGGATGTCTATATGCGGGCACTGGAACAGTCCGAGCTGGTTTTCGGCGTCGGTCCCGCCGGCACCGGCAAGACCTATCTGGCAGTGGCGCATGCGGCGCAGCTGCTGGAGCGCGGCGCGGTCGACCGCATCATCCTCTCACGCCCCGCCGTCGAGGCAGGCGAGCGTCTGGGCTTCCTGCCCGGCGACATGAAGGAAAAGGTCGATCCGTATCTGCGCCCGCTTTATGACGCGCTTTATGACATGATGCCGGGTGACAAGGTGGAGCGCGCCATTCAGGCGGGCGTCATCGAAATCGCGCCGCTGGCCTTCATGCGCGGACGCACGCTCGCCAACGCCGCCGTCATTCTGGACGAAGCCCAAAACACCACGACGATGCAGATGAAGATGTTCCTGACCCGTCTTGGCGAAAACGGCCGCATGATCGTGACCGGTGACCCGAGCCAGGTGGATTTGCCGCGCGGCGTGAAATCCGGTCTTGTCGAGGCCCTGCAAATCCTCACCGATGTCGAAGGCGTGTCCGTCGTCCGCTTCAAGGATGTCGACGTCGTGCGTCATCCGATGGTGGCGCGCATCGTCCGGGCTTACGAATCCCACACGGCCGTGCCGGACGAAAGCCTCGTGAAGGGCGACTGACGCAAAGACAATGACAGCTCTGGATATTCAAATCAGCGTCGCGGCCGAAGGCTGGTCCTCGGAAGAGGACCTGCTTGCCTTTGCAACCAAAGTGCTGGATGCGGCGGTTGAGTTTTTGAAGCGGGAAGAGGAGCAACCCTTCCCGAAAATGCCCGTGGAACTTTCGCTGGTCTTCACCGACGATGAAAATATCCGGGAAATCAACGCCGAGTGGCGCGACAAGGACAAGGCGACCAATGTCTTGTCTTTCCCCGCTTTTCCGCTGGAACCGGGCGGAATGCCGGGCCCGATGCTGGGCGATATCGTCATCGCGCGCGAGACGGTTGAACGCGAGGCTCTTGAACTTGAGAAGAGTTTCGAGGATCATCTGACCCATCTTCTCGTCCACGGGTTCCTCCATTTGTTCGGTTATGACCACATGGACGAGGAAGAAGCGGAAGAAATGGAGTCGCTTGAGACTCGCATTTTGGCGGTGCTTGGCCTATCTGATCCCTACGCGGGTCAGGAACCGCTTTAAATATTGTCTGGAGCCATGAACGAACATTCTGCACGACCTGCCAATGAGGGCAGAGAAAACGGCGAGCAGTCCTCTTCGGAGGAGGGCAGTAGTCACTTACGTCACGACTACAATGCCAAGCCGAAATCAACCATCTGGTCACGCATCGCACGGTTGCTGAAACCATCCCAGGGTGAACGCCTGCGCGAGGATCTGACCGATGCACTGATGGACGACACCGAAATCGGTGCGGCCTTTTCGCCTGAAGAACGGGCGATGCTGAACAATATCCTCCGTTTCCGTGAGATCAGGGTCGAAGATATCATGATCCCGCGGGTCGATATCGATGGTCTCGACCAGAACATGACGATCGGCGACGCGCTGATCCTCTTCGAGGAAACCGGGCGCTCCCGCATGCCGGTCTACGATGAGACGCTGGATAACCCGAAGGGTATGATCCACATTCGCGATCTGCTGGCCTATGTCGCCAAGCAGGCGCGCAACAAGCGCCGCGCCGGATCGCGAAGCGTCGCTTATGGCGAGGTGAAGGCGCCGCGCTCACCGCGGCCGAATTTCGATCTGGCTCGGGTGGATCTTGAGCAGACGGTCGCCGATGCCGGGCTGGTGCGCAAAATTCTATTCGCACCGCCCTCGATGCTCGCTTCCGATCTCTTGAAGACGATGCAGGCGCAGAGAACACAGCTTGCACTTGTTATCGACGAATATGGCGGCACGGACGGCCTCGTCAGCCACGAGGATATCGTCGAGATGGTCGTAGGTGATATCGACGACGAGCACGACAAGGACGAGGCGATGTTCTCGCGCCTTTCCGCCGATGTGCTTGTTGCCGATGCGCGCGCGGAACTTACCGAACTTGCCGAGGTGATCGGGCCGGAATTCGACGTGCGCGAACATCTCGAAGAAATCGACACGCTTGGCGGCCTCATCTTCTTCGCACTCGGCCGCATTCCGGCCAAGGGCGAGGTGGTTCGGGCAGTGCCCGGTTTCGAGTTCCAGATTCTCGATGCGGATAGCCGGCGCATCAAGGGCGTTCGTATCGCCCGGGATCATGGCTCCGAAGGTGAGGATGACCGCGCTCCGGGCGAAGCCAACGGGGTCATTGCGCTGCCCGCGCCGGATGTTCGCCTCATCACGCACCAGCACAACGCCGATTAGGAAAGGTGACGGGGATGCCCCGTCACCTCCGCCACGCAGCAATTTGACAGGCCGGAGCGGCCAAAAGGCCGCACGGCGTTCCGGTCGTCATCCCTCCTGTGGACTGCGAATCTTTTTTCCTTTACGTCGAGTCTGAGGGGAAATTCCGTGGCTGCGGGCTTTTCCACACGCGCATAAACGGAGATGGCATGGAGCGTCTTGCAGGCAAGGTAATGCTGGCCGGCGGCATGAGCCGCGCAGTGATGGCGATTGCTGCAGGTGCGGTCGGGGCGCTTGCCTTGCCTCCATTCGGCTTTTTCGCGGCGCTATTTCTGTCTTTTACCCTGCTCGTCTGGCTCGTGGACGGCTGCACGGGAAAGCCCGGCGGCGGCCTCTTCAGCCGTATTCTGCCGGCTTTCGGCATAGGCTGGTGTTTCGGGCTTGGTTATTTCGTGGCCGGCCTGTGGTGGCTGGGCAATGCGCTTCTGCTGGAGGCTGATGAATTCGCCTGGGCACTGCCACTTGCCATCCTCGGTCTGCCGGCGTTTCTGGCGCTGTTTTACGGTTTTGCGGTTGCCGCCGCCAATCTCCTCTGGTCGGATGGCCTTGGCCGCATCGCGGCGCTTGCCGCCGCCTTCGGCCTTTCGGAATGGCTGCGCAGTTTTCTGGCGACCGGCTTTCCCTGGAACGCCATCGGTTACGGCATCATGCCCATCCCGATCATGATGCAGTCAGCGCATCTGCTCGGTCTTTTCAGTATCACGACGCTGGCGGTTTTCATCTTCGCTGCACCGGCGCTGATCGGTACGAAAAAAGGCATGGGACCGGGGCTGGCGCTGGCGGGTCTGCTGCTGGCCGCCCACTTCGGTTATGGCTTTTATCGCTTGCAGACGCCGGCGGAGATCCCGGCGGACGCCCTGACGGTGAGGATCGTTCAGCCTTCCATCGATCAGTCCCGCAAGATGTTGAACGACGACCGCGCCGAGATTTTCAGCGAGCATCTGCGGCTGACGGCCCTGCCGCCGGGCGCAGGGAAAAAACGCCCTGATATCATCGTCTGGCCGGAAACCTCCGTCCCGTTCATCCTGACGCAAAACCCGGATGCTCTGGCGGAAATCGCCAGAACGCTGGAGGATGGACAGGTGCTGTTCACCGGCGCTGTCAGAATGGAAGATCAGGGGGCCGGCCGACCGCCGCGTTATTATAATTCGGTCTATGCGATCGACAGCCAGGGCGAGATCATCGGTGCGACCGACAAGGTGCATCTGACCCCCTTCGGCGAATATGTCCCCTTTGAAGGCATCCTGCGGGAATTCGGTATCGACAATGTCATTGCCCTGCCGGGAGGTTTTTCCGCGGCCTCTTCGCGTACGCCGCTCACGCTGCCTTCGGGCAAGACCTTCTATCCATTGATCTGTTACGAGATCATTTTCCCGGGCGAGATGACGCCCGGGCTGGCCGGCTCGGCCGCCATCCTGAACGTGACGAATGATGGCTGGTTCGGTGATACGCCCGGCCCCTATCAGCATTTTCTGCAGGCGAGAGTACGGGCCGTTGAGACGGGCGTGCCGGTGATTCGCGGCGCCAATACCGGAATTTCTGCCGTCATCGATCCCTATGGCCGCATTATTGCAGGGCTGGACTACGGTCGGGTCGGAATTGTTGACGCCACTTTGAGTGGTGGGTCAAACGACGCATTTACCTACGACACACATCGGACGTATTTCTGGTTGATTTTTTCCATCTTGATAATCGTCGCGGTATTGCCTGCGTGGAGTTTTGCGCGGCGCCAGAATTGACCGCGAACCCCCACAATTGCATAGTGAATACGTCAGTCGTAAAACAAGTTTAGCCGTTGTCGAAATACCGGCTCATTTCTTCGAATAGTACTGAAGCGAGATATCAACCCTTTCCGAGTGTCAGGACCGCATGATGACCGAGAATAAGAAAAAGCCTAACCCCATCGACATTCATGTCGGAAGCCGAATTCGCCTTCGCAGAACCATGCTCGGAATGAGTCAGGAGAAGCTGGGTGAAAGTCTTGGAATTACCTTTCAGCAAATCCAGAAATATGAAAAAGGCACCAACCGCGTCGGCGCCAGCCGCCTGCAGAATATTTCCGGGATCCTCAATGTACCGGTTTCCTTTTTTTTCGAAGATGCGCCCGGCGATCAGGTCGGCGGTACGACCGGCATGGCGGAAGCGTCGAGCTCCAATTACGTGGTCGACTTTCTGTCCTCGGCTGAAGGTTTGCAGCTGAACCGCGCATTCGTGAAGATCGCCGACCCCAAGGTTCGCCGTCGCCTCGTTGATCTCGTCAAGGCGCTCGCCGCCGAGGGCGATGCCGAGTAGAGCCTGGTCCGCACAGCGCAGAAAATTTCCGGCATGGGATGCCGGGCACTCAACGGTCCGCAAGGACCGTTTTTTTGTACGGGATTGGAAAGGAATTCTCACATAAAGATATATTTATGTGGTTGTGTCCTTGTTTTTCGCGGCTGAAATGACTAACAAACTCCAAGACCGTTCTTTGAGGGGAATCCCGCATGCGTGCCAATTACCTGTTCACCAGCGAGTCCGTGGCCGAGGGTCATCCGGACAAGGTTTGTGATCGTATTTCTGATGAAATCGTGGATCTTATTTATCGTGAAGCGTCCAAGACGGGTGTCGATCCCTGGACCGTGCGCATCGCATGTGAAACGCTTGCGACGACCAACCGCGTTATTATTGCCGGTGAGGTTCGGGTTCCCGATACGCTTCTGAAAAAGGACAAGGACGGCAAGATCATCAAGGACGCCGCCGGCCATCCGGTCATCAACCCTTCGAAGTTCAAGTCCGCCGCCCGCAAGGCGATCCGTGACATCGGCTACGAGCAGGATGGTTTCCACTGGAAGACCGCCAAGATCGACGTTCTCCTGCACCCGCAGTCGGCAGATATCGCACAGGGCGTGGACAACGCCTCTGACAAGCAGGGCGACGAGGGCGCCGGCGACCAGGGCATCATGTTCGGTTACGCCTGCAAGGAAACGCCGGATCTGATGCCGGCGCCGATCTATTATTCTCACCGTATCCTCCAGCTGCTCGCCACCGCCCGCAAGAGCGGCGAAGGCGAAGCGGCGAAACTTGGCCCCGACGCCAAGAGCCAGGTGACGGTTCGTTACGTCGACGGCAAGGCTTCGGAAGCCGTATCCATCGTTCTGTCCACGCAGCATCTCGATGCAAGCTGGGATTCGAAGAAGGTTCGCGCCGTTGTCGAGCCCTATATCCGCGAAGCTCTGGGCGACCTGAAGATCGCCGACGATTGCCAGTGGTATATCAATCCGACTGGTAAGTTCGTCATCGGCGGTCCCGATGGTGATGCGGGCCTCACCGGCCGCAAGATCATCGTCGATACCTATGGCGGCGCTGCCCCCCATGGTGGTGGTGCATTCTCCGGCAAGGACACGACCAAGGTTGACCGTTCCGCCGCCTATGCCGCCCGCTATCTTGCCAAGAACGTCGTGGCTGCCGGCCTTGCCGAGCGTTGCACAATCCAGATTTCCTACGCGATCGGCATCGCCCAGCCCCTGTCGATCTATGTCGATCTGCATGGCACCGGCAAGGTCAGCGAAGATCAGGTCGAGAACGCGATCCGTAAGGTCATGGACCTTTCGCCGTCGGGTATCCGCCGTCATCTCGATCTCAACAAGCCGATCTACGCCAAGACGTCCTCATACGGCCATTTCGGCCGCAAGGCGGGCCGTGACGGCTCTTTCTCCTGGGAGAAGCTCGATCTGGTGAAGCCGCTTAAGGAAGCTTTGAGCGCCTAACACTTGTTATTTGACGGCGATTGAGAGATACCGTCACCAACTTTTGTAACCCGCACAATGCCTCATGTGGCGCTGTGCGGGTTAAATCTATTTGTTCTTGAGAGTATGAGATGACGGAAGAACGGCGTTCGCGCGCAACGGAAGCGTTTTTTGGCAGACGCAAGGGCAAGCCCCTGCGCAATCAGCAAGTCGATACGATCGAGAACCTGCTGCCTTTGCTGAAAATCGATCTGGAAAGCGCTCCGCCGCAAAATCTCGCCGCTCTTTTTCCGGCGGATGTGCGATCGATCCGTCTGGAGATCGGTTTCGGCGGCGGCGAACATCTCGCCCACCGCGCGGTTGAGAACCCAGAGACGGGTTTCATTGGGGTCGAGCCCTTCGTTAACTCCATGGCCAAACTGCTTGCCACCGTGCGCGAACGCGAGCTGATGAATATCCGGCTCTATGACGATGACGCGACGCAGCTGCTCGACTGGCTGCCAGAGGGGTCGATCGATCACATCGATCTGCTTTATCCCGATCCGTGGCCAAAGAAGAAACACTGGAAGCGCCGCTTTGTCTCGGACGTCAATCTCGCCCGTTTCCATCGCGTGTTGAAACCCGGCGGCAAATTCTGCTTTGCGTCGGATATCGATACATACGTCAACTGGACGCTGCAGCATTGCGCCCGGCATGGCGGTTTTGAATGGACGGCGACGAGCGCTGACGACTGGCGCACGCCCTACGCCAACTGGCCGGGCACGCGTTACGAAAACAAGGCGAAAAGAGAAGGCCGCAGCTCGGCCTATC
Organism: Agrobacterium radiobacter; assembly: GCF_040801995.1. Taxonomy (NCBI): domain Bacteria; kingdom Pseudomonadati; phylum Pseudomonadota; class Alphaproteobacteria; order Hyphomicrobiales; family Rhizobiaceae; genus Agrobacterium; species Agrobacterium radiobacter. The sequence goes on from NZ_JBEGHX010000001.1 coordinate 41,088, forward strand.
TCACCTTCATCCGTCGCTGAGCGGTTGATCCCTCAGAGGGCCGCATCCACTTCCGCTGCCAGCGGAATGGAAGGCTGGGCACCGGCGCGCGTGCAGGCGAGCGAGCCTGCAACGGCGGCACGCTTCAGCGCCCTTTCGAAATCCATCCCCTGATCGAGGCTGGCAGCGAGATAACCGCAGAAGGTATCGCCCGCACCAACCGTATCGACCGGCTCGATCTTGAGGCCGGAAGCCCTGTAGACCTTGCCGTTGCGCATGGCGATCACGCCGTCCGCCCCAAGCGTCACGATCAATGTCTGGCCGGTCCTGTCGTGAAGGGTCTTGAGTTCGTTTTCCCGCTCGACGCTGGAGAGGCCATTCTTGCCGATCAGCAGCTCGAACTCGGTTTCATTGGCGATGACGATATCGGCAAGGCCAGCAAGACGCGGACCGTCTGCGGTCAGCGGCGCTGTGTTGATGACGGTGGTGATGCGCTTTGCCTTGGCGGCCGTTAACGCCGCTTCGATGGCTGCAGCCGGTATCTCGAACTGCAGCATCAGAATATCACCCGCGGCCATGTCGGATACGGTCTTTGCGGCATCGGAGGCGGAGACCTCGCCATTGGCGGCGGGAATGACCGAAATCATGTTCTCTCCGCCTTCACCGATCAGGATCACCGCCGTTCCCGTCGGGCCGGGCGCAGTCTTGACCAGAGACAGGTCGGTGCCAGCATCACGCAGTAATGTCAGCGCCGGTGCGGCAAAAGTATCATCGCCCGCAGCCCCTGCCATCTTGACTGCGGCGCCTGCACGCCGTGCGGCCAGCGCCTGATTGGCTCCCTTGCCGCCGGCGGCCGTGGAGAATGTCTCTCCCGTTACGGTTTCACCGGGCTTGGGCAGGCGTTTGGCGGTCGCGACGAGGTCCATGTTGATGGAGCCGAAAACAGTAATCATGGGGCGCTGGGTCCATATGAAATTTGAGCAAGGCGGCGACTTTGCCCGAGACGATCACTCGTCGTCAACTACCCGCAATTTGGCCGCACCGGCTCTGTTTTCGGCAAAGCGGCGCGCCTGCTCGATTTCACCATGCGGGGCGTCTTTTTCCGTTGGCGAGAAATCAAGTCCTTCGATCTTCTGGCCGCGTGCCAGCACCTTGTCCGAGGAGATGAGCATCATGTCGACGTCCTTCTGCGCCAGCCCGAAATGGGCCTGCAGCTTGCGCGTCCGGTCGTCCAGCCGCCGCACATCGTCCATCAGAAGGGCAACTTCACCCTGGATGAGATGCGCCTGCTCCCGCATGCGCTGATCCTTCAGCACGGACTGGATGACCTGCACCGACAGCATCAGAAGCGATGGCGAAACGATGACGACACGGGCGCGGTGAGCGCGCTGCACCAGATATTCGAAATGCTGGTGGATATCGGCGAAGATCGATTCGGACGGCACGAAGATGAAGGCGGTATCCTGTGTTTCGCCACGGATGAGGTATTTCTCGGCCACATCGCGAATATGCACTTCCATATCACGGCGGAACTGCTGAACGGCGGCACGTTTGGTTTCCGGTGTCTCATCCGCCTTGATGGCGTTCCATGCCTCCAGCGGAAATTTCGCGTCGATGACGAGCGGCGGCGCATTGTTCGGCATCTTGATGGTGCAGTCCGGCCGGTAACCGTTCGAAAGCGTCGGCTGAAGCTGGAAAGCGCCGGCGGGAAGGGCATCGGCGATCAGAATTTCCATGCGTGCCTGTCCAAAGGCGCCGCGCGTCTGCTTGTTGGAAAGGATGGCCTGCAGTCCGACCACGTCCTTGGCCAGATCCTGAATATTGCCCTGCGCGGCGTCGATGACCGCGAGGCGCTCCTGCAGTCGGCTCAGATTTTCATGGGTCGACCGGGTCTGTTCCGTCAGTGTTTCGCCAATGCGCTGCGACATGCCGTCGAGGCGCTGGTTGAGCGTCTGGCTCATCTCGGTCTGGCGGGTGCCGAGCGTTTCCGCCATGGCCGCGATACGGCCATGCAGTTCGGACTGTGTTTTCAGAAGATCGGAGATTTCACCGTCGGCTCCCGCTTTTTTCACGCGGTTTGTCGTGACCAGCCAGGTTGTGACCAGACCGAAAACCAGAGCCGCGAGCAGCGCGCCGAAGCTGATATCGACGGAGCCGGCCCGCAGCGCGGGATCAAGGAGAACGGAGAAATCTATACTCATGATTAAATCTAGCAGATTTCCAGTGATTCGGAAGATCAAAACAAGAACATTCCTGTGGCGGAAATGAGTCGGGCGGGGTGGATGCCCGAGGCGATTTGAACCTCGTGTTTTTTATTTCCTCCGCGCAAGAGATACGTTATGGGAAGCCATGACCATCAAACCGCTTATCATTTTGCCCGATCCCGTGCTGCGCCAGCAATCGAAGCCCATCGAAAAGGTGGATGCAGAGGTTCTGCGTCTTGCCGACGACATGCTCGAAACCATGTATGACGCGCCGGGTATCGGTCTTGCCGCTATCCAGATCGGCGTGGCGCGCCGCATGCTGGTGATCGACGTTGCGCGTGAAGGCGAGGAAAAGACCCCGATCGTCTTCATCAACCCGGAAATCCTCAAGGTGTCGGACGATGTCTCGACCTATGAGGAAGGCTGCCTCTCCATTCCCGACTACTACGCCGAGGTCGAGCGTCCCGCCTCGCTCACGGTGCAATATGTCGGCCGTGACGGCAAGCAGCAGACGGTCGAGGCGGATGGTCTGCTCGCGACCTGCCTGCAGCACGAGATCGATCACCTCAATGGTGTTCTGTTCATCGACCATATTTCGCGGCTGAAGCGCGACATGGTCATCAAGAAATTCACGAAAGCGGCCCGCGCAAAGATCTGATCCGTCCTCTCTGGACCGGAATGGACGACAGGGCAGGGGGCGACAATGGCTCTTCGCATCATATTTATGGGCACACCGGATTTTTCCGTTCCCACATTGCGTGCATTGGTGGAGGCGGGCCACGAGGTTGTCGCTGTCTACACCCAGCCGCCGCGTCCCGGCGGCCGCCGTGGTCTCGATCTGCAGAAGTCACCGGTGCATCAGGCTGCCGAATTGCTGGGGCTCCCGGTGTTTACGCCCGTGAATTTCAAGGCTGAGGAAGATCGTCAGCAGTTCCGGGAATTCAATGCTGATGTGGCGGTTGTCGTGGCTTACGGGCTGCTGCTGCCCGAAGCGATCCTCTCCGGTACGCGTCTCGGCTGTTACAATGGTCATGCCTCGCTACTGCCGCGCTGGCGCGGTGCTGCTCCCATCCAGCGGGCGATCATGGCCGGCGACCCCGAAACCGGCATGATGGTCATGAAAATGGAAAAGGGGCTCGATACCGGTCCCGTCGCGCTGACCGCGAAAGTCGCGATCGGCGATAACATGACGGCCGGCGAGCTGCATGACAGTCTGATGCTAACAGGCGCGCGGTTGATGCGGCAGGCGATGGAAAAGCTGGAAGCAGATGACCTGCCGCTCGTCACACAGGCGGAAGAGGGTGTTCTCTATGCCGCGAAGATCGACAAGGGCGAGACTCGCGTCGATTTTTCTCGGCCCTCGCAGGATGTGCATAATCACATTCGCGGCCTTTCGCCGTTTCCCGGCGCATGGCTGGAAATGGACATCGGCGGCAAGACGGAGCGCGTGAAGGTTCTCGCCTCCGAACTGGCAAGCGGCATGGGAGAAGCGGGCGCAGCGCTCGACGATGCTCTGACCATTGCCTGCGGCAGCGGGGCCGTGCGGCTCACCCGCCTGCAAAAGGCGGGCGGCAAACCGATGTCGGCGGCTGATTTCGTTCGTGGCACCCCCGTTCCGGCCACAACGAGGCTCGGCTGATGCCGCGTTTCCGCATGACCGTCGAATATGACGGCACGCCCTATTATGGCTGGCAGAGACAGGATAACGGCCCCTCGGTTCAGGGTGCGCTGGAGGCTGCGGTTCGCTCGCTGACGGGAGAGAGCGTCTCCATTCGCGGCGCCGGCCGCACCGATTCCGGTGTGCATGCCGTCGGGCAGGTTGTCCATGTCGATCTTTTGCGCGACTGGGAGCCCTACAAGCTTCGCAACGCGCTCAATGCGCATCTCGCCATGGCGGGCGAAGCCGTGGCCGTTCTCGACGCCGCTTCCGTGACCGAGGATTTCGACGCCCGTTTTTCCGCCCTTCGTCGGCACTATCTCTACCGCATCATTTGCCGCAAGGCCCGGCTGGCGCTGGAGCACAAGCGGGCATGGTGGGTGTCGAAGGATCTCGACCATGAGCGCATGCATGAAGCCGCCCAGATGCTCGTCGGCCGGCATGATTTCACCACCTTCCGCTCGGTCCATTGCCAGGCGAACAGCCCCGTGCGCACGCTCGACCGGCTGGATGTGACGCGCAATGGCGATCTCATCGAGATACGCGCGACGGCGCAGAGCTTCCTTCATAACCAGATCCGCTCTTTCGCCGGCACGCTGAAACTGGCGGGCGAGGGCACGATGACGCCGCAGGACGTGCGTGCCGCACTGGAGGCACGGGACCGCAAGGCCTGCGGCCCTGTCGCACCGCCGGACGGTCTTTATTTCATGCAGGTCGATTATCCCGACGTCATTCCGCCGCGCCGGCGCCCCGAAGTCGACATGACCGAGGATGCGGACTGACGTTTAAGCTGTGCCAGTTCTCAGGCGGGATAGACACCGAGAAAACGCTGCAGCGCTTCCGATAGAAGCATGCCCGGCACCAGCAGCGTCATGACGATGGCCGAGACGAGCAGCGACTGATCGCGGATGAAGAACCGCACGATCCGCGAGAAGGCGAAGACCAGCGATAGAAGCAGTGCCAGCCAGAGAACGGCGATCAGTCCTTGCAGCGGCGGCAGGAAGAACGCGATCAGGATCAGAACCGCATAGGCATAGGAAAATGGCAGCGACAGCCAGTTCATGGTGGTGACGAGCGGCGCGAATTTTTCCCGAGCGCCGAAGGCGTATAGTAGCATGCCGATCAAAAGCAGCGGCACGATCCAGCAGATGGCCTCAACCATCGCCAGACGGAAGAAGAAGATGAACCCCGTTCCGGTGCCGGGCGGATAGCTGGCGAGGAAGGCAGCACGCAGCCACAGCCAGGAAACCAGCATGGCGGGCAGGCACCAGAGGGCGGAATAGAAGGATCGCCACATGCCGCGCTCGGAGAGATCAAGATAACGCGCACCATTGTGGTCACCCAGCAGCAGAAGCCACAGGCCGGTCAGATAGAGCCTTATTTCACTTGCCGTCGGCATGGGCGAACCAGCGTTCGATAAAGGTCTCGTAAATGCGCGTCAGCGTTTCGAGATCGGCAACGGCCACGCGTTCATCGACCATATGCATGGTCTGCCCGACGAGGCCGAATTCCACGACAGGGCAATAATCCTTGATGAAGCGTGCATCGGATGTGCCGCCGGTGGTCGAAAGCTTCGGTTCCCTGCCGGTAACGGCTTCAACCGCGCCTGAGAGCGACGAGATAAGCGCATTGTTCCGCGTCAGGAAGACATGCGACGGGCGGTCGGCCCAGACGATCTCATATTTCACCGGTGCGCGGTCGGGGCGAAGCTCACCTTCGGCCGCGGCGGCGTCGAGGCGGCGGATGATCTCCGCGCGCAGGCTTTCTGCTGTCCAGGTGTCGTTGAAACGGATGTTGAAGGCCGCTGTCGCCCGCGCCGGGATCACATTGGTGGCGGCGTTGCCGGTGTCGACGGTCGTCACTTCCAGATTGGATGGCTGGAAATCATCCGTGCCGTGATCGAAGGGTGGATGCATCAGCGCATGGGTAAGCTGCAGCAGGCCGCGAATGGGGTTGTCGGCGAGATGCGGATAAGCGGCATGGCCCTGAACGCCATGGACGGTGATGCGGCCGGAAAGCGAACCCCGGCGACCGATCTTGATCATGTCGCCAAGCTGGTCGGGATTGGTCGGCTCGCCCACCACACAGGCGTCCCACGTCTCGCCCCTGGCGGCGGCCCATTCCAGCAGCTTGGAGGTGCCGTTGATCGACGGGCCTTCCTCGTCTCCGGTGATCAGGAAGGAAACGGAACCCTGCGGCTCGCCGTGTTTTTCGACATGGCGGGCGATGGCGGCGACGAAACAGGCGATGCCGCCTTTCATGTCCACTGCACCGCGACCGAACATTTCGCCACCGGCGATTTCAGCCGAAAAGGGCGGATGGCTCCACGCCGCCTCGTCGCCCACGGGAACGACATCCGTATGGCCCGCAAACATCAGATGCGGACCCTCGGTGCCGAGCCGGGCATAGAGGTTTTCCACGTCAGGCGTTCCCGCCTCGCTCGCCACCATCCTGTCCACCGCAAAGCCGAGCGGTGAAAGCAGGCTATCGAGCAGGGAAAGCGCGCCGCCTTCGGCAGGCGTCACCGAAGGGCAACGGATGAGGGCGGCGAGATTGGCAACGGGATCGGTCGTGGTCATGGCAGTCGCTTTATATCAGTCGCGCAGAAGCTCGTTGATGCCGGTCTTGGAGCGGGTCTTTTCATCGACGCGCTTGACGATCACGGCGCAATAGAGGCTCGGGCCCGGCTCGCCGTTGGGGAAAGGCTTGCCCGGCATGGTGCCGGCAACGACGACGGAATAGGGCGGCACTTCGCCATAGGTGATCTCGCCGGTGGCGCGATCGACGATCTTGGTGGACTTGCCGATGAAGACGCCCATGCCGAGAACCGCGCCTTCGCGCACGATGCAGCCTTCCACGACTTCCGAACGGGCGCCGATGAAGCAATTATCCTCGATGATCGTCGGGCCCGCCTGCAGCGGTTCCAGAACGCCGCCAATGCCGACGCCGCCGGAGAGATGCACGTTCTTGCCGATCTGTGCGCAGGAGCCGACAGTCGCCCAGGTGTCGACCATCGTGCCTTCATCGACATAGGCGCCGAGATTGACGAAGGAGGGCATCAGCACCACGTTCTTGGCCACATAGGCGGAGCGGCGGACGACGGCGTTCGGCACGGCGCGGAAACCGGCGGCGCGGAACTGGTTTTCACCCCAGTTTTCGAACTTCGACGGCACCTTGTCCCACCAGGTGGATTCGCCCGGTCCGCCGGTCACGATCTCCATGTCGTTCAGACGGAAGGAGAGGAGCACGGCCTTTTTCAGCCACTGGTTCACCTTCCAGTTTCCATCCGCCTGCTTCTCAGCAACGCGTGCCTTGCCGCTATCGAGAAGTTGAAGAGATGTGTCCACGGCGTCGCGAACCTCGCCCTTCGTCGATACGTTCACGCTATCGCGGTTGTCGAACGCCGTTTCGATGATGGTTTCGAGGGAGGTGAGATCCGTAAGGCTCATGGAAAATTCCTTAAAGTCGCGTGGTGTTCATGGTCACGGATGGTACCGCGCCGCTGGAAGGCTTTGGTCATTTGATCTAAGGGAGTGTTGGAAAGGCGTCAATGTGATTTGGGTGATTTGGCGCGTCAGACGAAAGGCATGGAAATGACACGACTGAAAAACGGCAAGTTGCGGCGCAAGGACGGGGTATGGGACCCGTTGAAGCGCAGTGCTGTGGACAAGCAGCAGGCCGAGGTCGTTCAAAAAACACCGCAGTCGGACTCCCCGTCCTATCGCCTCGCCTATGTGGACATGGATTTTCTCTGCCGCGAGGAATTGCGCCCCGTCAGGTTGCAGCTTGAGCTTCTGAAGACGGAAATGGCACTCACCGAGCGCGGCATAAAATCCACCGTCGTCATGTTCGGCGGCGCGCGCATTCCCGAACCCGGCGGCGAAGCCTGGGCGGCGCGCAACGAGACGCAAAAGCGCAATCTGGAACAATCCTCCGTCTATTACGATGAGGCGCGCAAGTTTGCCCGTCTTTGCACCGCCTATGCCGCAAAATCGGATCACCTCGAATATGTCGTGGTCACCGGCGGCGGTCCGGGCGTCATGGAAGCGGGCAATCGTGGTGCGGCCGATGCGGGTGGCCCGTCCATCGGCCTCAATATCGTCCTGCCGCACGAGCAGGCGCCGAACCCCTATGTGACACCGGAGCTGAGCTTCAACTTCCACTATTTCGCCATTCGCAAGATGCATTTTCTGATGCGGGCGAAGGCCGTGGTGATCTTCCCCGGCGGCTTCGGCACGCTGGACGAATTGTTTGAAGCGTTGACCCTGATCCAGACGAAGCGCATGGAGCCAATTCCTCTCATCCTGTTCGGTGAGAAATTCTGGCGATCGGTGATCAATTTCGAGTTCCTGGCGGACTTCGGCACTATTGCGCCTGAAGATATGAATCTTCTGCATTTTGCTGAAACGGCTGACGATGCATGGAGAATCATCTCGGCCCACTACGAACACTGATTATGCTTGGCGCGACGAAGTAATTTTAGGGCTTAATTAGCAATCTTCTTCTAATTTTGCCCCGTCGCGCTGCAGCGCACTGTCCCAAGGGGACGGGCCTCCATGACGGAGATTTATCATCCGTTGAAGTCAGCCTTTTCAGGCGGGCGATTTGATCGAGGCCAAAATGTTCAATTTCCAAGTGAAGTCGCTTGCGACCAAGCTGATCCTCGTAACCGGCTGCGCTATCACCACGGTTCTCGTTGCATCGAATTCCTTCCTCATTTCCCAGACGAGTGAGCGCGTGCACGCGCTGACCATGGATCAGGCCAATACCGAAGCGCGCGCCATCGCCAACGTCATCGCCGCTGATGTGGGTGAACTCGGCAGCGCCGCACGCTCCATGGCCGGTGTCATCGGCCGTGCGCATCAGGCGAAATCAATGGATCGCCCCGGCATCGTCAACATCCTGAAGGCCAATGTCGAGCAGAACGCCTTTGCCTTTGGCAGCTGGTTCTGTGAGCAGCTCGGCCTTTTTGACGGCCAGACGACGGAGATCGCCAACAGGCTCGATCTTGGCACCAATGCCACCGGCGCCTTCGCTCCTTACTGGTCGAAAACCCAGAAGGGCGAAATCCAGTTCTCCACGTTCAAGAATGATTATGCGGCGGAGTGGTATGCGCTTGCCGCCAAATCCGGCAAAGGCGCGATCACGCAGCCCTATCTCGCCGAAGGCACGGAAGTGCCGACGACGATGACGTCACTTGCCTATCCCGTCATGTCCGATGGCAAGATGATCGGTGTGGCTGGTGTCGATATCTCGTTGGCCTCGCTGTCGCAGAAGCTGCAGGCGCTGCATCCTTTCGAGACCGGCCGCGTGACGCTCGTTTCGCAGGGCGGCCAGTGGCTGGTGCCGCCGACACCCGAGCAGAACATGAAAGCCTATGACGGAGACGGTGCAAGCACCGTTCAGGCGGCAATCACGTCAGGCAAGCAGGGCCTCATTGAAAATCTCGGCGTTGATACGGACGCGCCCTATAACCGTCTCGTTTATCCCTTCGCCGTTCCCGGCCTCAACGCGACCTGGGTGGTGCTGGTGGATATTCCCCATCAGGCCCTGAACGCACCGGTTCAGGAACAGACCTACATGATGATCATCGGCGCGATCGTCATTCTCGCCGCCGTCATCACCGCGCTTTATTTCGCCGTGCGTTATTTCGTCCGTAATCCGCTTGCTTCGCTGGTTTCCGATGTCAGGACGCTGAGCGACGGCCGCTACGATGTGCCGGTTTCCGGACAGGAGCGCCGGGATGAGACGGGCGCCGTCGCTACCGCGCTGGAAGGTTTCCGTGCGAAGCTTGCCGGCATTCGCGAGATGGAGGCTGAAGCCGACGCCCAGCGTGGTCACGCCGAGACGGAGCGCCAGCGATCCGAATTCGAGCGCAATGAGAACAGCCGCATGCAGCAGCACATTGTCGGCGTGCTGGGTGCTGGCCTCAATGCGCTCTCGCAGGGCAATCTCACCTACCGCATCGAGGACGAATTCCCGGGCGAATATGCGAAGCTGCGCGAGGATTTCAACTCGGCGCTTGCGAGCCTCGAGGAAACGGTTTCCACCGTCAATGCAACCGTCGTCAGCATCGGCAACGGTACGGGTGAGATCACCCGCGCCGCCAGCGATCTTTCGCACCGCACGGAACAGCAGGCCGCAAGCCTCGAAGAAACCGCTGCCGCCCTCAATCAGCTGACCGCACAGGTCAATTCCAGCGCGGAAAATGCTGCACAGGCGGCTGGCGCCGTCAGCCATGCCTGCGATGACGCCGGCAAGTCAGGCGAGGTTGTGCAGCAGGCCGTGAATTCCATGGAAGGCATCGCGCAATCCTCGGCCGAAATCTCGCGCATCATCGGTGTTATCGACGAGATTGCCTTCCAGACTAATCTTCTGGCGCTGAATGCGGGCGTCGAAGCCGCCCGCGCGGGTGATGCCGGCAAGGGCTTTGCCGTCGTCGCACAGGAAGTCCGCGAACTGGCGCAGCGGTCCGCAACCGCCGCCAAGGAGATCAAGGGCCTCATCAACACTTCGGCTACCCAGGTGGGCGAGGGCGTCCAGCTGGTCGGCAAGGCCGGTGAGACGATGAAAAAGATCGCCGATCAGGTTCTGCAGATCAACCAGCTGATACGGCAGATCTCCGCCTCCGCCAGCGAACAGGCAGTGGGTCTGAAGGAGATCAATTCCGCCGTTACCCAGATGGATCAGGTTACCCAGCAGAATGCGGCGATGGTGGAAGAAACTACCGCGGCGAGTGTAACGCTGAACAGCGAGGCGGAAACGCTGAAATCGCTCGTTGCCGGTTTCTCCGTTTCCGGTGGTCATTCCAGCCAGCAATTGCGCGCCACTGCCGCGGCGATGCGCGCACCCGCCGCTCCGGCGCAGGCATCGGGCCGCCCGGCCGCGCAACGCGCCCGTCCGAGAACCAGCGGCGCAAACGCGCTGGCGCAGGATGACTGGACGGAGTTCTGACGCGCCATTTCCGCCTCAAATAAAAAGGGCCGCTGGTATCGCCAGCGGCCCTTTTTTCATGTCCGCTTCCGTCAGAGACGGGCGAAACGTTCCGTCAGCAACTCGAAGAAGCCGTCGGCATCCACATTGCGCATCACGCGGGCATTGGCGGGCCGTTCGGTAACATTCCACCAGTCCACCACGGTCATGCCCATGGTCAGTTCGGAATGGACCTCGATTTCGACGTTGCACTCGCGACCCTGAAACAGTTCGGGTTTGACGAGATAGGCAATGACGCTCGGATCATGCAGCGGGCCGCCATCCGAACCGTATTTCTCGATGTCGAAGCGTTCGAAGAATTCCAGCATTTCCGCCATGGCGATGGCCGGCCGTGTGCCGATCTCGCGAATGCGGCCGACCCGGGCCTTGGTCGTCAGCAACTGATGGGTGACGTCGAGCGGCATCATGACAACAGGCATGCCGGATCGGAAGACGATGTCGGCGGCCTGTGGGTCGACATAGATGTTGAATTCCGCCGCCGGTGTGATGTTGCCGCCCTCGAAGAAGCCGCCGCCCATCATCACCAGTTCCTTGACGCGGTCGGCGATCTCAGGCGCCTTCAGGAGCGCCAGCGCCACATTGGTCAGCGCGCCGAGCGTGCAGAGCGTTACGGTGCCGGCGGGTTCCCGCATCAGTGTTTCGATGATGAAATCGACCGCGTGCTGCTTTTGCGCCTCCATGGACGGTTCGTCGAGAACCGGGCCATCGAGGCCGGTGCTGCCGTGAACATGTTCGGCGGTGATGGGCTTGCGCACCAGCGGCTTCTCGGCGCCCTCATAGACTGGAATATCGGTGCGCCCGCACAATTCGCAGATGATGCGGATGTTGCGGCTCGTCAGCTTCAGCGGAACGTTGCCGGCGACGGCGCACAATCCGAGAATGTCGATTTCCTCCGGGCTTGCGAAAGCGAGCATGATTGCCGCTGCGTCGTCCTGGCCGGGATCGGTGTCGATGATGATTTTTCTGCGTTCTGCCATGTCTTGCCCGCCGTTGAGATGAGCGCTTTTTTCGAGCGGCGGGTGCTCACTTGTCAAGTCTCATTCCTGCGGCTTGCCTTTGCCCCGCGTTTCGTCTTGCGCATCGTGGTTCGGCTTCCCATATTGCTGGGGCCGGTGCGATTGACCGGCAAGGTTGCCGGAAGCGGGACCGCGAAACGTCGCTTGGTTGCAAGGACAGAAGAGACATGAGCCGCATGACGCCATTCACCCACCCGCTTCTGCTGGGTTTTGATGCCATGGAAAAAACGCTGGAGCGCATGGCGAAGGCCAATGACGGCTATCCTCCCTACAACATAGAGCGCCTGCCCGGCAGCGAAGATATGCCCGAACGCCTGCGCATCACCATCGCAGTCGCCGGTTTTTCGCAGGACGATCTGGATGTGACGACGGCCGATAACCAGCTCGTCATTCGGGGACGACAGCAGGAACAGGAGAAGCGCGATTTTCTCTATCGCGGCATCGCGGCGCGCCAGTTCCAGCGGGTTTTCGTGCTTGCCGATGGCATGCAGGTCAGGGAAGCGCGCCTGCGCAACGGCCTTCTTTCCATCGATCTGGTCCGGCCGGAAATTTCAAACGTGGTGAAGAAAATTAATATTTCCGTCTCAGAGTAGAACGTGAACGCCAGAATCCGACACGAATCGCTCGGCGTGAAGAAGGAGGCTGAAATATGCTTTTGAAAGAAGCGCATGCGCGTCTCACCCAATCCCAGCTCGCCCATATCGGCGAAGGAGAAGTGGGATATATCCGCAAGATCCGGGCGGAAGACGTCAGCCGCTGTTTCCCGGAAGCGCCTGATCTCGATCCGCAATTGGATCTTTGGGCACTGTTCGGTGCGGATGGTACGCCGATCCTGCTCACGGACAATCGTTCAAGCACGTTTTTCAAGGCTGCCGAAGACGATCTCAAGACCGTCAGCCTGCATTGAATAAAAAAGCCCGCTTTTGAGCGGGCTTTATGCTTAGTGGATCAAAGGAACGGGCGGTCCGGCATGTCGTCGATGGAGATGACGCCGTCCTTGTTCCTGTCCAGCCGTTCGAACATCTTTTCGCCGGCGGCGGTGAATTCGGCCTTGCTGACCTGACCGTTCTCGTCGGTATCGGCCATGCGGAACAGTGCGTAGGCTCCACCCTTGCCGCCATGTTTGCCCCAGCCTTGACGGCCGCCATGCTCGCGCTCGGCGCGCTTGCCCTCGGGACCCTTGCCTTCATCCGCCTTGGCTTCCTCCCGCTCCGGACGCGGATGGGCGGCGCGGAAGGCTTCCATCTTCGCCTGGCGGTATTCGCGGATTTCCTTCGGCGTAATCGAGCCGTCCTTGTCCTTGTCGATCTCTGTGAAGAGCGCGTCCTGACGGGCGGCGAACTCCTCCTTCGAAATCTTGCCGTCCTTGTTGGCGTCGGCCACCTTCAGCAGGTGAACGAAAGCCGCTTCCGGACGGATCGGCATGCGATCCTTGTGACCTTTGCCGGGCGCGGCGAAACTGGCCGTTGCGGCCGTGCTGAGCACAAGGGCTGCGCCAAGAGCAGAGAGGGCGATTTTGCGTGTGGTCATCGTCATTACCTTTCTTTGGTGTCCCTGAAGAAAAGATAGTGACGTCCAGCAAGCCTCACCACTTAAACATCCGTAAGGTGGATGAAGCTTCGGTAATGTTCGCTGCACAGCGGGTGATGGTTTTCGTCAGGAACCCGGTCAGGTCGTCGGTGATGTAGTCGATATGCTCATCCGTCACGGCCGGAATTTCCCAGCGTTCCATGATGACGCCCTCAAGATTTGAAGGCACGAGCAACACGGTCTTCATGCCCAGCGCCTTGGGGGCGGCAAGATTGCGCGGCAGATCCTCGAACATGGCGGCTTTTTTCGTGTCGAGTTTCGCAAGTGCGGCGAATTTCTCATAGGTCGCGCTAGCTGGTTTAGGCAGATAGCCTGCGGCGACGATATCGAAAATATCCTCGAAGTGATCGAGAACACCGAGCGCGCCGGCGGCGGCCTGCGCGTGTTTCACGCTGCCATTGGTGAGGATGAACTTGCGACCGGGCAAAGCCTTGATTGCCTCACCAAGTTCCGGATGCGGTTTCAGTGCCGAATAATCTATGGCATGGGCGCGTTCCAGAAACTCGTCCGGGCTGATGCCGTAATGGATCATCAGGCCCTGCAGCGTCGTGCCGTGGTCGTGATAATACCGTTTCTGCAGCGCCCGGGCTTCCTCGGGGTCAAGCTTCAGAAGCTCCGCCACATAGGCCGTCATGTTTCGATCGATCTGCGAAAACAGATTGATGTGATGCGGATAGAGCGTGTTGTCGAGATCGAAGACCCATTCGCTCACATGGTCGAAATCGGCGGCTTCGGGCAGGTTTTTCGGCTTTGTGTCCATGGGCTGCTTTATGCCCGTTTCGAATGCCGAAGAAAATCGAAAAGACGACGATTGACCAGAAAATCGGGCTTGGCTGCGGCCTCCGGCGCATGATACCGCCAAAGCCATGGAACTCTGGATAGGTATTACTTTCGCAAGCGCGTTCTTGCAGAACCTGCGCTCGACCCTGCAAAAGCACCTCAAGGGCATGATGGGCACCACGGGCGCGACCTTTGTGCGCTTCGTGTTCGGCATGCCCTTCGCTCTCGCCTATCTCGCTTTTCTGCATTTCGGGCTCGGTCGCCCGCTCCCGGTGCCCAACATGTCCTTCGCTTTGTGGGCGACGGTCGGGGCCATGGCGCAAATTGCCGCCACGTTCCTGCTGGTGCACCTGTTCTCCTTCCGCAACTTTGCAGTGGGAACGGCCTATTCCCGCACAGAGCCGGCGCAGGCGGCACTGTTCGCGCTTATCTTCATCGGTGAAAGCGTCAATGGCGGCACATTGGCTGCTATCGCCATCTCGGTCGCCGGTGTCATGCTGATTTCGGTGGCACGCACGGAAGTCACGCCCGCTTCCTTCCTGACCTCGATCTTCAGCCGGACGGCGGTCATCGGCCTCGCCTCAGGCGCTTTCTTCGGCCTGTCGTCGGTTGCCTACCGATCGGCATCGCTCGCGCTTGCGCCGAGCCTTCCCGTTCCGGACGCGATGATGCAGGCGGGCTTCACGCTCGTCGTCGTCATCGTCATGCAGACGGTGTCGATGTTCCTGTGGATCATCTGGCGCGAGCGGGAAGAATTGCGGCGTATCGCCAAGGTTTGGAAACCGTCGCTTGCTGTCGGTTTCGTGGGCGCCACGGCCTCATTCGGCTGGTTCACGGCGATGACCCTGCAGCAGGCCGCCGTGGTGAAGGCGCTGGCGCAGGTGGAGATGCTCTTCGCCTTCGCCTCGACCGTGCTCTTCTTCAAGGAGAAGATCAACCGGCTCGAACTCTCCGGTTGCCTGCTGATTGTGGTGGGTGTGCTGTCGCTTCTGGCATTCGGTTGAAGGCCTGTCGTGGCGGACAGGCTTGCCGTCCGCCACCTGAAGCACATCAGGGCACGATGAGCGTGCCGGCGCCTTCCGTGAAGATTTCCAGAAGGACGGAATGGGGCGTCTTGCCGTTGAGGATCACCACGCCCTGAACACCGGCCTTGATGGCGTCGATGCAGGTCTCGACCTTCGGGATCATGCCACCGGAAATCGTGCCGTCCTTGATGAGCGCACGCGCCTGCGAGACGGTGAGTTCCTTGATGAGTTCCTTGTTCTTGTCGAGAACGCCGGGAACGTCGGTGAGAAACAGCAGACGCGAGGCGTGAAGCGCGCCCGCAATCGCGCCGGCGAAGGTATCGGCGTTGATATTGTAGGTGGCGCCATCGCGGCCAGGCGCGACCGGGGCGATGACCGGGATCATTTCCGACTTGGCGAGCAGGTCGAGCAGGGTGCGGTCGACTTCGGTGACTTCGCCGACGAAGCCGAGATCGAGCACACGTTCGATATTGCTGTCAGGATCGATGACGGTCTTTTTCGCCTTTTCGGCGAAGACCATGTTACCGTCCTTGCCGCACAGGCCGATCGCCCATTCACCCGTCTGGTTGATGAGGGCGACGATTTCCTTGTTGATCGATCCGGCCAGAACCATTTCGACGATCTCGACCGTCTTGGCGTCGGTAACGCGAAGGCCGCCCTCGAACTTCGATTCGATGCCCATCTTGGTCAGCATCGCGCCGATCTGCGGGCCGCCGCCATGCACGACGATCGGGTTTATGCCTGATTGCTTCAACAGCGCGATGTCTTCCGCGAAAGCCTTGCCGAGTGTGGAATCCCCCATGGCGTGGCCGCCATATTTCACCACGATGGTCTTGTTCTCGTATTTCTGCATAAAAGGCAGAGCCTGTGCGAGCAGCCGCGCCTGAGTTTCGCTTTCGGAAGACGTCATCTAAAAACCTCGGTCTGTGGTTGCGGCTGTTGAGAGCCTGTCACCGCTCTAAAGCAAGTCTTTGACGGATGAAATAACCTCTCGGCCTTATTGTGTCGGCAGCAGTCAAATTTCTTTTTTTTGGCGTTCCGGGCCCTGTAATGCGATTGACATAAAGGCCCAATGGGACCAGCCTTGCAGGGGAAAGGGGAGGGGTTAATTCAGGGCGACAGAAGATGTCGCGCGCCGCGCAAGCGATGCTGACCTGAACGACCGAGGAGCGAGAGACCACATGACGGCACCCGATCGAGACAAGCAAAGCGGTTTGCGGGACGAAGTCCTTGCGGGCGAATATGTGCTGGGTGCCTTGCCGCCGGAAAGCATGGCGGAGCTTGCCAAACGCATCAAACGTGACCGCCAGTTCGCGGCCATGGTCAGGCGCTGGCGGGACAATCTGGCGGAAACCGAATACCGCGAAAATGCGACCGTCGCCGCGCTGCTGGAACGGGATCCAAGCCGCTCCGGCCTGCCATTCAGGAGCCAGCCGCTGCGCGGTGGCAGCATGTTCGCAGCCATGCTTTCGGAGGTCTGGCATTCGGTGCGCTTCTGGCGTCTTCTGGCACTGACGGCGATGCTGTGGACCGCCGTTCTGCTTTTCACTATCGCCTGAGGGGCGCGCCTCTCAAAGGGAGATCGTTCTGACGATCTCGGCCCGCAGGCTATCCAGCCCGAATGATTTTTCCGAGGACGTGGCGAGAACTTCCGGATAGGCGGCAGGGCGCTTGCGGATTTTTTCCAGCGTTTCGCCGATCAGCCGCGGAACGCCGACATCCTTGATCTTGTCCGTCTTCGTCAGCACGATCTGGTAGGACACGGCTGCCTTGTCGAGCAGGGTCAGAACCTCCTCGTCATTCTTTTTCACGCCGTGGCGGGAATCGATCAGCACGTAAACGCGCTTCAGCGTCGCACGGCCGCGCAGATAATCGAAGACAAGCTTCGTCCAGGCGTCAACATGATCCTTGGGGGCCTGCGCATAACCGTAACCGGGCATGTCGACCAGCGCCATCGGCGGCAGGTCGCCCGCTTCGCCGGAATAACCATCCGGAACGAAGTAGTTGAGTTCCTGCGTGCGTCCGGGCGTGTTGGACGTGCGGGCAAGCCCCTTGTGGCCCACCAGCGCATTGATGAGCGAGGACTTGCCGACATTCGAACGACCGGCGAAGGCAATCTCCGGCGGGCCTTCGGGCGGCAGGAATTTCATTGCGGGAACGCCGCGAATGAAAATCCAGGGTCGCCCGAACAGGGGCTTTTCGGTTGCCGTGCCGGTTTCACTCATTTCGATTGCACCGGCTTTCGCTTGAACAGCCCCTTGATATTATCGAACAGCTCGATCTTGGCGCCCTGACGCTTCATGATGACGGCCTGCTGGGTGATGGAGAGCGTATTGTTCCATGCCCAGTAGATGACCAGACCGGCCGGGAAGGAGGCCAGCATGAAGGTGAAGATCAGCGGCATCCAGTTGAAGATCATTGCCTGCGTCGGATCGGGCGGCGTCGGGTTCATGCGCATCTGCAGGAACATGGTGATGCCCATGACCAGCGGCCAGACGCCGATCATCAGGAAATGCGGCACGTCGTAAGGCAGAAGGCCGAACAGGTTGAAGAGCGATGTCGGATCGGGCGCGGAAAGGTCGTGAATCCAGCCGAAGAACGGTGCATGCCGCATTTCGATGGTGACGTAGATGACCTTGTAGAGCGCGAAGAAGACCGGAATCTGCAGAAGCATCGGCCAGCAGCCGGCAACCGGATTGATCTTCTCTTCCTTGTAGAGCTGCATCATCGCCTGCTGCATGGCCATGCGGTCATCGCCATGCTTGGCCTTAAGCTCCTCCATCTTCGGCTGCACGCGCTTCATGTTCGCCATGGAAGCATATTGCTTGCTGGCGAGCGGGAAGAAGAGCGCCTTGACGACGATGGTGGTGAGCAGGATGGCCACGCCGAAATTGCCAAAATAACGGAAGAAGAAATCCATCATTTTGAACATCGGCTTGGTGATGAAGTAGAACCAGCCCCAGTCGATCAGAAGGTCGAACTTCGGAATGGAATATTCTTTTTCATAGCGGTCGACCAGCGGCACTTCCTTGGCGCCGGCGAAGACAAGGCTCTTCAGCTCGATGGACTGGCCGGGTTCGACCGTCATCGTGTCGCTCTTGAAATCCGCCTGATAGCTCGGCTGATTGCCGGTGATATGCGAAAAGCGGGTTTCGAACGGTGTTGTCTGCGGCGGAACGATGGCAGCAGCCCAATATTTGTCGGTAATGCCGAGCCAGCCGCCGGTTGCCTTGGCAATAGTTACCGGTGCTTCTTCAACATCCTTGTATTTTTCTTCCGTCAGGCTGCCGTCTTTGCCCGAAACGCCGAGAAAGCCTTCATGGATGACGAAGACGGGCGGGATCGCCGGCTTGTTGTTGCGCGTCACGCGGCCATAGGTGGCGAAGGAGACCGCAGCCTGTCCCGGGTTCTCGACCTTGTCGGCGACCGAGATCATATAATGCTCGTCGATCGAAATCGTGCGGGAGAAAATCACGCCCTTGGAATTGGTGTAGGTGAGGGTGACCGGGGTGGTTTCCGTCAGCTTCTCGCCGCTTGCCAGCGTCCAGACGGTGGTCGGACCGGGAACGCCGCCGACTTCCTGTGCAGCAACAAAACCGAGTTCGGTGAAGTAGCCGTCCTTGGTGTCGGAGGGCGAGAACAGCGTGATGATCGGGCTCGAGTCATCGACGGTCTCATGGTAATCCTTGAGCCGGATGTCATCGAAACGGGCGCCGGCGAGATTGATCGAACCGGCGATGGCGTTGGTGTCGATGGCCACACGCTGGGTTCTTGCAATCGACTCTTCACGGGTCGCCGTTGCGGCGGTCTGCGGCGAAGAGGCGGGCGGTGTGCCTTCGACGGCTGCACCAGGCGCGGCACCCGGTGCCGGCTGCTGTTGCTGCGTCGTCTGCTGCTGCGCCTGGCGGGCCTCTTCGGCACGGCGCTGCTGCTCGATACGCGGATTCATGTAAAGGAATTGCCAGGCGAGGACGATGACAACCGAAAGGGCTATCGCGATGAAGTAATTGCGGTTCTTTTCCATCATTCTTTCCTGGAGCGGGTCTCCTGGGACCGTTTCGGTTTCGCCGTTCCTTCAATGCGCTCGGCAAGGAGAGACTGAAGTTTCGGGAAGGTTGTATCGAGCACATCCCTGCGGGCGACAATCACATAGTCATGACCGGGCTTCATTGCGACCCCGGCAGAAAGCCTGACGGCTTCCCTGAGACGGCGGCGCATGCGATTTCGCTCGACCGCGTTGCCTTGTCTTTTTGTTACGGTAAAACCGACGCGAGGCTCGGTTTCCGGGGCTTTCCGGTCAAGCACTTCCAGAAGAAAGGTGCTTCCCCGCCGTTTTTCCCCCGCCTGAACGGCAAGAAACTCCGACCGGTTTTTAAGCCGGCCGGGGTGTTTTTCAGTCTTGCTCATGTGCCCACGACTTTCATCGGGCCACAGGCTCGGCAATTAAGCCGACAGACGTGCGCGGCCGCGCGCACGGCGGGCTGCGAGAACCTTGCGACCGCCGGCGGTAGCCATGCGGGCACGGAAACCATGACGACGCTTGCGAACAAGCTTGGACGGTTGGTAAGTACGCTTCGACATTTATTTAATACCGCGGTGTGCGGCCCTTCTTGAATTTGCAATTATTTGCAAGAGCGTTTCGTTTTTTGCACGGCTAACCCCGCCTGGGCGAGCTTTCAATGGCCGAGCGTGCGCGGCTTATAAGGGCATAGGCCGAGCAAAGTCAATTGCCGAAGGGGTTTTCGCGGTTCACCTTTTGCGGAAAACGCACCGCAATCTCCTTCGCCGACTGCCGATAGAGGCTGATTCCGACGCGCAATCGATAAAATCCGAAATTCTTTCTTAACGCCGCATTGATAAATCTTGTGACGCGAAAAGTTATGCCAGCTTCCCATTTTCATTGCGCGGCTGGTTTTTGTTGGGGGAACGAAATTGAGAATTCGCGGTCGTATCAATCTACTTGTCGGGCTTATGAGCCTTGTTGCCTGCACCATCGGCGGGCTGTCCATCTATGCGATCAACGAATTCCGGGTCCGGTCGCATCATTTCGAGGAAGCTGCCGAAAGGGCCTACAAGGGCGAGGCGCTTAACCGTCTGGTGACGGCGGTCGTCATGGAGGCGCGTGGTGTCTATGCGGCAGCCGATGTGGCCGCAGTCACCCCCTTTGCCGACGGCATGGTCAAAAACCTTGATGCCATGGAAAAGCTGATTGCCAGCTGGGCTCCGCTCGTGCCGGCGGAACAGCGGGCGAGTTTCGACAAGCTTGTCGGCCGGTCCAAGGAATTCCGGACCTTCCGTCTGGAGACTGTCCGGCTGGCGAAGGAGAGCGGGCCGCAGGCAGCCGCCCAGCAGGGCAACAATGAGGCGAACCGCGCCAACCGCAAGGCCTATCAGGCGGAGATCGATGGTGTCGTGAAAAACGACATTGCCGAACTGGAAGTCGTAAAGGCAGGAATGGATTCTTTCAGCACCGCCATATTCTGGGCGATCGTCGCGGTGACGGTTGCAGGTGTCGGCGCGGGAGCCGCCTTCGGTCTCTACATCGGAACGCGGCAGCTCAGCGCGCCCATCCGCCGGGTTTCGCAGGTGATGAATGCGGTGGCCGATGGAAATCTGGACGCGGAAGTCCCCTATCTCGGCCGCAACGACGAGATCGGCGAAATGGCTGCCGCCGTCGAGGTCTTCAAGAACAACGGCCGCGAGGTGCGCCGCATGAATGCGCAGGAGACCGCCATGCGCGCCAAGAGCGACGACCTGCAGGCCGGCATGGCCGTCGTCGTCGACGCCGCGGCCCAGGGCGATTTCAGCCGCCGCATCAACAAGGATTATGGCGACGAAAACCTCAATCGTTTCGCCGCGACGATCAATTCGCTCCTCACGGGGGTCCATAACGGCGTATCCGAGACCAGCCGCGTCATTGAAGGTCTGGCGCGGGGTGATCTGACGGAGAGGATGGACGGCGAGTTCCGCGGCGTGTTCGGCGAACTCCAGGAGAACGTCAACCAGACGCTGACCAAGCTGCGCGAGACAATGAGGGAGGTGCGCGGCAGCACGGAAGGCATCAGCGGCAACGCAAGCGAACTGCGCTCGGCGGCCGACGACCTGTCGAAGCGGACGGAACAGCAGGCTGCGGCGCTGGAGGAAACCTCCGCCGCACTGGACGAAATCACCGCCGTCGTCCGCAATTCCACCGACCGTGCGCAGGAAGCCAGCGCCATGGTTGCCGAAACCAAGCAGAAGACGGAGGAATCCGCCAGTGTCGTGCGCGATGCCGTCTCCGCCATGGATCGCATCGAGCATGCCTCGCGTGAAATCAGCCAGATCATCAACGTCATTGACGAGATCGCCTTCCAGACGAACCTTCTCGCGCTGAACGCAGGCGTGGAAGCGGCACGTGCCGGCGAGGCCGGCAAGGGCTTCGCCGTCGTCGCGCAGGAAGTGCGGGAACTGGCGCAGCGTTCCGCAACGGCTGCGAAGGACATCAAGGCGCTGATCACCAAATCCGGCCAGGAGGTCGGACGCGGCGTGTCGCTGGTGCAGAAAACCGGCAGCGCACTGAGCGAGATCGAGACCCGCGTTCTGGCGATCAATGAGCACATCCATTCGATCGCCACGGCGGCCAGGGAGCAGTCCACCGGTCTGCACGAGGTGAATACCGCCATCAACCAGATGGATCAGGTGACGCAGCGCAATGCTGCCATGGTGGAGGAGACCTCGGCCGCAACCCACAAGCTGAGCAGCGAGGCGGATCATCTCGTGACGCTGGTGACTCGTTTCAATGTTGGCGCCGAAAATGTGCAGCACAGCCACCGTTTCGAGCAGCCCGCAAGACCGGTAACGGCATCCACCGGACCGGTTGCGGTCTCCGGCAGGACGGCGGCGGTGGCGTCCCCGGCCCGCAAATTGATGAACAGCGTCAGTCGTGCACTCAATGCCCAGCCCGCTGCAGCACCGGCGCATGGCGACTGGCAGGAATTCTAGGCGACCTGCAGTTCCGCTTCAAACAGGCTTACGCTGCGAACGCCGCCCTTTTCGGGCGGCGTTTGTTTTCCGGCAATGAAAACGTTTGTTTTGCAGCGCATTGGAAAAATATCCATTAGGTCCTATTATCGTCGCTGCATATAAACCGAGCCGTTCCACGCAAGCAGCGGCGCGCATACAGGATCATGGCCCGGTGTTTTCTAAAGGCGTAGACAGCTTGGACCGCACGCAAGACGATCCGGTGCACTGCATGCCGGGATTGACCGCCGGTCTTTCCGGACGGCTGCTGCTGCTCACGGTCATTTTCGTGATGATCGCCGAAGTGCTGATCTTCGTGCCTTCCGTCGCCAATATGCGTCTTTCCTGGCTGCAGGACCGTCTGAATACGGCCGCCGCCGCCGGCGCGGTGATTGATGGCCTGCAGGCCGAACTGCCGCGAAGCGTGCAGAACGACACGCTGATGGCAACCGGGGCAAAGCTTATCGCGCTGCGAAAGGACGGCACCTCGCGCCTGCTCGCAGTGGCGGAAACACCGCCCGGTGTCGACGAGCAATATGATCTTTCCGATGTTTCGCAGGTGGCGGCGGTGCGGGATGCCTTCTCCACCCTGCTGTTCGGCGGCAACCGCGTCATCCGCGTCTTCGATGTGGTGGGCGACAGCGATACCATCATCGAACTGGTGCTGGGCGAAAACAAGCTGCGGGCGGCGATGCTTGCCTATGCCCGCAACGTTTTCCTGATTTCCATCGTCCTGTCGCTGATCACGGCCGGCCTGATATTCATCTCCATCAACCGCATCATGATCCGGCCGATACGCCGGCTGACGCTCGGCATGCAGAATTTCTCCGAGGATCCAGGCAATCCCGAGCGGATTTTCGTGCCCGAGGAGGGGACGGACGAACTGTCGGTTGCGGGCCGCCATCTTGCGGATATGCAGACCGAACTGCAGAAAACCCTGCGCCAGCAGAAGAACCTTGTGGATCTCGGCCTTGCGGTGTCGAAGATCAACCATGACATGCGCAACATCCTCTCCTCCGCGCAGCTGATGTCCGACCGGCTTGTGGATGCCAAGGACCCGATGGTCAGGAGCTTCGCGTCGAAACTGCTGCGCACCATCGACCGCGCCGTGGCCTATACGGGCGAGGTTCTAGCCTATGGCCAGGCGACCGAAGGCGCGCCGAAACGCAAGATGGTGCAGTTGAGCCTTCTGGTGCGGGATGTGCGCGACATTCTGGCGCTCGATCCCGACAGCGGTATCGAGTTTCACGACAGCGTCCCCCCGGATCTCACGATCGATGCGGATTCCGAACAGCTTTTCCGGGTCATCCATAATCTCTGTCGCAATGCCGTCCAGGCTCTGCAATCCGATGCCACAAATGCCGCGCCGAGACACCTTTCCATCCTGGCCCAGAGGGCCGGCAGCGTCGTCAGCATCGTCATCGACGACAATGGGCCGGGAATGCCGCGCAAGGCCAAGGAGAACCTGTTTTCCGCTTTCCGGGGTTCGGCCCGCTCCGGCGGCACGGGCCTCGGGCTGGTCATTGCCCGCGAACTGGTGCTCGCCCATGGCGGCACCATCGCGCTCGTCGAAAAGCCCGGTCCCGGCACGCAGTTCCGCATTGAAATCGCCGACCGCGCCGCCTCCGTGCAGGCCGCCAGAACCGCCTGAAAAACCCGCGCCGCGACAGGCCCGCGAAATCATTATCTCCGCCGGAATTGACATGGTCTCAGGCCCGTGGAAAACGAGGTTCGTAGAATTTACAATATAATCAATAAGATACATGAATTGCTGCGGAAAAATGACAATTTCCAAACGAAATCGCTTGCATTCGGAATGAGGACGTTTTAGAGGATCGCCACGCCACCGGAAACGACCGGAACGGCACGCACCCGTAGCTCAGCTGGATAGAGCACCAGACTACGAATCTGGGGGTCAGGAGTTCGAATCTCTTCGGGTGCGCCATTTCCTTTCCTAAAAAACGGGTCTTGAAACACGCGATGTTTCTCGCTTGCCATGTGGCTTGAAACGGCGAGTTCGTTCCGCCAGATGCTTCGGCTGCTGCGACACCCGGCAGGACCGAACGAATTCCGAACCTTCCGAATATATGTTAAAATCATCCGGTCATCAGATGGCCCGGGGTGAAAGCCATGTTGGAAGCAGACAAGGTATTTGCAGGTTCGATTCCGGAAAATTACGACCGCTATATGGTGCCGTTGATTTTTGCGCCGTTCGCCACTGATCTGGCGCGACGGGCGGCGGCTTTGATGCCGATTGATATTCTGGAGATTGCTGCGGGAAGCGGTGCCGTCACGCGCAAACTGGCTCCCCGATTATTGCCTGCCGCAAACTATGTGGTGACCGATCTCAATCAGCCTATGCTCGATTTTGCCGCGTCGCAGCAGGCGCCGGATCACCGCATAAGATGGCAACAGGCGGACGCCCAGACCCTACCTTTTGAAAACACTGTTTTCGACCTCGTCTTCTGCCAGTTCGGTGCGATGTTTTTCGGTGATCGCCCGTCGGCCTATCGAGAGGCAAAGCGGGTGCTGAAGCCCGGTGGGCATTATTTATTCAACGTCTGGGATCGCATCGAGGAAAACCACTTCGCGAATGATGTGACGAACGCCTTGGCACGCCTGTTCCCCGATGATCCGCCGTGAACTGGAGGATGCCGGGTTTTCGCGCGTGACGATCGAGACGGTGGCGATGCAAGGCCGCGCCTCTTCGCCGCGTATTCCAGCTGTCGCTTATTGTCAGGGAACTGTTCTGCGGACGGAGATCGAGGCAAGGGCTCCGGGGAAGCTGGATGCCGCGACAGACTACGTCGCCGCGGCCATTGAAGCGCGCCATGGCGGCGGTGAGGTTGCCGCCAAAATTCAGGCGCATGTGATTCTCGCCGCCGTATAAATCGGTGTCTCAAGGCTGGTTTCTCAGTCTATAAACAAGCACCGGGAATATCCCCCAATATTAGTGGTTTTGGGTAGAGGCCTACACAGCAAGGTTTTCCGATCACCCGACATTTCCGGGCTTTCGAGTGTCATCGAACTTTCCCCGAACCTTCGTCATATTGTCATACAATAAAAGCATATGCGCTCCAGAAAAGGAGCGCAGAATGACGCCACAATCACTTGAACTTTCGGGCATCGGCAAAGGCTTCGGGGCCGATGATGTTCTGAAAGAGATCGATCTCTCAATCCGCCCAGGCGAGTTTTTATCCCTCGTTGGTATGTCGGGCTGCGGCAAGTCCACGCTGTTGCGTATCATTGCGGGCCTGGAAACGCCGGATCGCGGTTCGGTTTCGATCGGCGAGCAGGATGTGACAGAGGTTGATCCGAGCGATCGCAATCTGGCGATGGTTTTCCAGTCTTACGCCCTTTATCCGCATATGAGTGTGCGCCAGAACATCGCGACGCCGCTCAGGATGCGGCGCCTGCCTTTCGCTGCTCGCCTGCCACTGATCGGACGTTTTGCAGCGCCCGCTGAAACATTGAAGCAGATCGATGCCGCCGTTGAACAGGCGGCCGAGACGCTGCAGATCGCGCATCTGCTGGATCGCAAGCCGGCGCAGCTTTCCGGCGGCCAGCGTCAGCGTGTGGCGCTCGCCCGGGCGCTGGTGCGTTCGCCTGCAGCCTTCCTGATGGACGAGCCGCTTTCCAACCTCGATGCGAAACTTCGCGCCCATATGCGTGAGGAACTGGCGGGCCTGCACCGCCGGCTTGGGGCAACCTTCATCTACGTCACCCATGACCAGATCGAAGCCATGACCATGTCCGACCGTATCGCCCTGATGTCGGAAGGCCGCATCGAGCAGCTGGGCACGCCGGACGAGCTTTACCGCAAGCCCGCGACGCTGACGGTCGCGCGTTTTATCGGCACGCCATCGATCAACCTGCTGCCGGTCGAAATCGATGCGCAGGGCAAGATCACGGCTTTTGGACGCGATCTTGCTATTGAAGGTGCCGGCCGTGATGCCGGCCCGGCGACGCTCGGCCTTCGTGCCGAAGACCTGCGCCCGGGCGAAGAAGGTTTTGCCGTGCGCGTGGTGCGCAGTGAAACCCACGGCGCCGATCGTTTCGTGAGCTGCCGCCTGCTGAGCGACGAGACCGTCGCCATCACCCTGCGTCAAGTCGCGGGCGAGGCCCTGGGTGCCGATGCGAATGGCGTCATGAATCTCGGCTTTGCACCGGAACGCGCGCATCTCTTCGCGGCCGATGGCCTGCGTCGCAAGGTGACGGTGCGCGAACGGGTGCCGGCATGACGGCGGTTGATTTCTCCTCGGCTGCACGGGCGAAGGCTCGCCCGCGGCTGTCGAAGGCGGACCGGCGGATGATCTGGCGCGGCCTGATGTTCGCAGCCCCCGCAAGCCTGCTGCTTCTGGCGATCTATATTGTTCCGATGCTCGTTCTGGCCGGTTTTTCCGTCACCGATTACCAGCTGGGTTCGCTCTCCACCCGCTTTGTCGGTCTTGGAAACTTCGTCAAGGCGTTTCAGGATCCGGTTTTTCTGCGCGCCCTAGCCAACACCGCCATCTATGCGCTCATCGTCATTCCCTTCGGCGTCTTTCTGGCGCTCGGCGTGGCTTTGCTCGTATATAACCGCAAGCGCAGCCGCGCTTTCTGGGAAGTGGCTTATTTTCTCCCCGTCACCGCAACACTCGTCGCCATGGCGACCGTGTGGCAGTTCCTGCTGCACCCTTCGCTTGGTCCGGTGAATGCGGCGATCAAATGGCTTGGTCTCGAACCGGTCGCCTTCCTCTCCAATCCCGTACTCCTCATTCCCACCATGGCGCTGATGGGCGTCTGGCAGATCCTCGGGTTCAACATGGTGCTGTTCCTTGCCGGCCTCACGGCCATTTCGAAGGATCTGCACGAGGCGGCGCGGCTGGATGGCGCCAAGAACCCGGTCGACCGGTTCCTGACCGTGACCTGGCCGATGCTTGGGCCGACGACCATGTTCGTGGTGGTCACCACCTCCATTTCGGCCTTCAAGGTGTTCGAGACGGTGGCTGTGTTGACCAAGGGCCGCTTCGGATCGGAAACCCTGCTGTTCGATCTTTATC
Source organism: Agrobacterium radiobacter (assembly GCF_040801995.1). Lineage (NCBI taxonomy): Bacteria > Pseudomonadati > Pseudomonadota > Alphaproteobacteria > Hyphomicrobiales > Rhizobiaceae > Agrobacterium > Agrobacterium radiobacter. The sequence goes on from NZ_JBEGHX010000001.1 coordinate 68,373, forward strand.
TCGAAGGTTTCGAATATTCCAACACCGGTTATGCCGCCGCGCTGACGATTATCTTCCTCGCGATCGTGCTGGTCCTGTCTATCGGCCAGACGCTGCACATGGACCGGAAGGTGCACTACTGATGGCCGCATTGCGCAAATATTTCCCGCATCTCGTGCTTGCGCTGGGCGCTTTCGTGATGCTCCTGCCGTTCTACTGGATGGTGTTGACCTCGATCCGCTCGCCGGCGGAAATCTTCGATGTCTCGCTCTGGCCGATCCCGCAAAAATTCGACGCTGTCGATAATTACGCCCGGGCGGCAGGTCAGGTGCCGATGGCGCGTTTCATGCTGAACGGCGTCATTGTCTGCGTCGGCATTCTCGTCGTGCAGGTGCTGACATCGGTTCCGGCTGCCTATGCGCTGGCAAAGCTCCGGTTCCCGGGCCGCAAGCTGCTGCTGGGCCTCGTTATTGCGGCGCTCTGCGTTCCCATTCAGGCGCTTGCATTGCCGCTTTTCGTTGGTCTGGCCAAGACGGAACTTCTGAATACCTATTTCGCGATGATGATGCCGTTCTTCCTTTCGGTCTTCGCTATCTTCCTGTTCAACCAGTCCTTCCGCAGCTATCCGAATGAAATCATTGAGGCTGCCCGCATGGACGGGTTCTCGGAAATGGAGATTTGCTGGGGACTGGTCCTTCGCGGGTCGTTGCCTTCGCTCGCCGCCTTCTCGATCTTCTCGCTCGTTGCCCACTGGAACGACCTGTATTGGCCGATGATCGTGGTCTCCGACACCAATCTCGCCCCGCCGCCGCTTGGCATGATGCTTTTCGCCGATGTCGAATCCGGCGCGAATTATGGTGCGCTGATGGCGGGCGCCACACTGATTACCGCGCCGATGGTGCTGTGCTTCCTCCTCGCACGACGGCACTTCATCGCCGGTATTACCATGACCGGCGTCAAGTGACGCCGTTCAGACTTCCTCCTCCCAACCTCTCTGGAGACTGACATGAAACTCAACCGACGCGCTGTGATGGGCGGTCTGGCTCTCGGCATGGCTTTTGCGGGCCTCGCTCAGCCGGTTCTGGCCAATGAAATCACGCTCAACGTTCTCTACAACCTGCCGGGCTTCACCAAGTTTCATCAGCCGCTGGCCGATGAATTCATGAAGAAGAACCCTGATGTGAAGATCAACTTCCTCGCTCCGGCTGCCGGTTACAACGAAGGCCAGCAGCAGGTTCTGCGCTCTGCCGTCACTGGCAATCTGCCTGACGTTTATTTCTCGGGTTACAACCTGACGGCGGAACTCGTTCACACGCTTGCACCGCGCAACCAGATCACCGATCTCGGCCCGTTCATTCAGGCTGAAGGCGGTCAGGCTTTCCTCGACAAGAACTACAGCCCGAAGATGGCGGCACTCGGCCAGATCGACGGCAAGCAGTACGGCCTGCCGGTCAACGCCTCCTCGCCGATCATCTACATCAACTCCGACCTCGTCACCAAGGCTGGCGGTGATCCGGACAAGATGCCGACGACCTTTGCCGAGCTCATTGCTCTTGCAAAGAAGATCAAGGCTCTCGACCCCAAGTTCGCCGGCATGAGCTACGACATTAACGGCTGGCCGGATGACTGGTTGTGGCAGGCGCTCATCGTCGAACAGGGCGGCAAGCTCGTTGACGAGAAGGCCAAGACCGTTGGCTTCGACAACGAGATCGGCTTCAACGCCCTGAAGATGACCCGCCAGTTCGTCACCGAAGGCGGCCAGAACCTGCTCGACTGGGATCAGTCCCGCCAGCAGTTCGGTGCAGGCCTTACCGGCTTCATCTTCTCGACGCCCGCCCACGTTCAGACGATCCAGGGTCTGGTCGGCGACCGCTTCAAACTGAAGACGGCGACCTTCCCGCTCGACAACAAGGAAAAGGGCGGCGTTCCGACCGGCGGCAACTCGGCTGTTATCCTGACCCAGGAAAAGGCCAAGCAGGACGCTGCCTGGAAGTACCTGAAGTGGATCACCGGTCCGGAAGCGCAGAACACCATCGTTCGCATCACCGGTTACCTGCCGACCAACAAGCTGGCAACCGGCCCGGACTTCCTCGCTCCCTATTATGTCGAGAACCCGAATGTGAAGACCGCTTCGCTTCAGGCTGACCGTTCTCTGCCCTGGGCCGGTTATCCGGGTGGCGATTCCGTCCGCATCTGGCGCACGCAGCGCGACATCATCGGCACGGTCATGCGCGGTGAGGTGACGCCGGAAGCCGGTCTCAAGCAGATCGTCGAGCAGACCAACGCCCTGCTGAAATAAGCAGAACGCCTGAAAAGGCTGCGGGGAAATCCGTTCCCGCAGCCATTTTGCGCAGAAAGACCCGTTATGAAGATCATCCAGATTACCGACACCCATCTCGTACCGCCCGGCATTGCTGTAAACGGCGTCGACCCGGAAAAGCAGCTGCGTGCGGCGGTGGCCGATATTGTCGAAAAACACGCCGACGCCGATCTTCTTGTCATGACGGGTGATCTTTGCAATTACGGCGAGCCTGAAGCCTATGAGCTGCTGCGCGACATCCTCAGGCCGGTCTCCATGCCGGTGAGGCTGATGCTCGGAAATCATGACCGCCGACCGGAATTCGTGGCCGCCTTTCCCGAGCAGCCGCGCGACGATAACGGTTATATCCAGTCCTTCATCGATACGGATTTTGGCCGTTTGCTGTTTCTCGACAGCCACGAAGCCGATGTCATAGGCGGCATGTATGGCGCGGATCGTCTGGTATGGCTGGAGAGTGCGCTGGAAGGCGCAGGCGATCTGCCGGTGACGGTTTTCATTCACCATCCGCCGATGGATTGCGGCATCCGCCATTTCGAACATATCGGCATGCATGATGACGGTGCTGTCATGCGCCGCCTCTCCGCCCATCCAGCCGGTATACGTCACATCATTTTTGGCCACATCCATGTGCCGATGGCGGGTACGACGGCCGAAGGCATAGCTTACAGCTCCGGTCAGGCCTGCGCGCACCGTTTCATCACCGATATCGATGTCGTCGATCCGCTGTGGACGGGCGGCAATCCCTGTTACCGGGTCATAAGCCTCGGCGCATTTGGCCTGCGTGCCTATGATGCGGAAGTGGGGCAGGTCGTGCTCGGTCAGGCGCCTGTCTGCGAAGGTCCCTGACACCGGACGATTTCCGTGTTGCAGAGAGATGACCTCCGCCTCGTCGCCTGTTGCGGGTGGTGAGGGAGAGGTCTTTGCCGACTACAAGGCTGCGGTGGTGAGAAGACCCCGCGGCCTGTCGCGCCGATGCGTCACTTGAGGTTTGTTGAACGGATTTGATACGCGAGAGTCATGGTTCCGTTCACACCCTTGATCTATGTCAGTTTCATCGATGAAACTGCACGCCATAGTCGCTGAGAGGTGGCCAACAAAATGCCGTGCCATCGTGATGACAGATCATGGAGAAGTGCATGCTTGAAAAGCGTATCCGCAACGCGTCCCTCTTGAACAGGATCGTCAGCGCCGAAGAGGCCGCCAGTCTCATTCAGGATGGCATGACGGTAGGCATGAGCGGCTTTACGCGGGCCGGGGAAGCGAAGGCCGTGCCGCTGGCGCTGGCCGAGCGCGCCAAGACACATCCCATGAAAATCACCCTGATGACCGGTGCGTCGCTGGGCAACGATCTCGACAAGACCATGGTCGAGGCGGGAATGCTGGCGCGCCGCATGCCGTTCCAGTCCGATCCGGCTTTGCGCAGGGCGATCAATGACGGCAAGGTGATGTTCATCGATCAGCATCTTTCCGAAACGGTCGAACAATTGCGCGGCGGCCAGATTCACGGGGTCGATATCGCCATTGTCGAGGCGGTGGCGATTACGGCGGAAGGCGGCATCATTCCTACCACCTCCGTCGGCAATTCCGCGAGCTTCGCCATTCTGGCCGACAAGGTCATCGTCGAGATCAACCTGTCGCAGCCCGAGGTGCTGGAGGGGCTGCATGACATCTTCATTCCCGCCAAGCGCCCGACCCGCATGCCCATTCCGGTGGTGGCAACGGATAGCCGTGTTGGCCTGCCCTTCATCCCGGTGCCGCCGGAAAAGATCGCCGCTATCGTTCTGAGTGATAAGAGCGACAGTTTTTCAACCGTGCTGCCGCCTGACGATGGGACCAAGGCCATTGCCGGCCATCTCACCGAGTTCCTGTTGAACGAGGTGCGTCACGGCCGCATGACCCATGAACTCCAGCCGCTTCAGGCCGGCATCGGCACCATCGCCAATGCCGTAATGCATGGTTTCATCGATACGCCGTTTCACGACCTCAAAATGTATTCGGAGGTCTTGCAGGATTCGACTTTCGAACTGTTTGATGCGGGCAAGCTAACCTTTGCCTCGGGTTCATCGATCACCTTGTCTTCCGCCATGAACGAGCAGGTCATGCCGCGATTGGCCGATTACAAGAGCAGATTGATCCTGCGCCCGCAGGAGGTCAGCAATCACCCGGAAGTCATCCGCCGCCTTGGCATTATCGGCATCAACACGGCGCTGGAATTCGATATTTACGGAAACGTCAATTCCACCCATGTCGGCGGAACGCACATGATGAACGGCATCGGCGGCTCGGGGGATTTCGCCCGCAACGCCTATATGTCCATCTTCGTCACCAAATCGATCGCCAAGGGCGGAGCCATTTCCAGCGTAGTGCCCATGGTCAGCCATGTCGATCATACCGAACATGATGTCGATATTCTCGTGACCGAGACCGGGCTTGCCGATCTGCGCGGTCTCGCACCTCGCGAGCGCGCGGCGGTTATCATCGCGAACTGTGTGCACCCCCAATATCGTGATGCGCTGACGGATTATTATCAGCGCGCGGTGGCGCGGGGAGGGCACACGCCGCATCTCATTGAAGAGGCGCTATCCTGGCATGAGGCGCTGCGCGAAAGGGGCACGATGCTGCCGCAGAAATAGGCCTGCGTTTTTTAAAGGTGCCCTCGCTGCCGGCTCAACCGCCATACAATTGGGTCCGTTTGGACACACCGGGGCGGAAATTGTCCGCTCTAGTGGTCAGGTTGCTGGCGCGGCGGTTCCGCCTCCGGTAGAAAATCCTCTCCCCCGGCTGCTTTCCGGCTGCCTCTGGGTTGTAGGAGAGTGATGTGATGCCCATTCGCTTCGTGGCCGTAATCGCCATTGTCGCCCTGCTCGCCGGTTGCGGGGGGCGTCCGATCGGGGTCATGACGCCGACGGGGCAGACCGTGGCGGGAACCACGCCGGTCAATCTTCTCGTCGCCACCACCCGCGCGCCATCGGAAAACGCCGCCGTGCTTTTTGGCGGCGAGCGTGGAACGGGTCTGAAGGTGGATGCGGTGACGGTTTCCATTCCTCCCAACGCCAACCGCAAGGTCGGGCAGGTGCAATGGCCGAAGAAGCTGCCGCCCAATCCGCTGAAGGATTTCACCACGGTGGCGGTGGAGCCCATTCGCTCCGAAGCCGAGACCAGAAGCTGGATCGGCAGACACATCCAGAAGGACCGGCGCGTGCTGGTCTTCGTTCACGGTTTCAACAACCGGTACGAGGAATCCGTTTATCGCTTCGCGCAGATCGTCCATGATTCCGGCACTGACGTCGTGCCCGTCGTCTTCACCTGGCCGTCGCGAGCGAGCATCTTTGACTATAACTACGACAAGGAAAGCACCAACTATTCGCGCGATGCGCTGGAGGAGATGCTGACCCGCCTCGCCAAGGACAGGTCCATCGGCGAGGTCACGGTCATGGCCCATTCCATGGGCACCTGGCTTGCGGTGGAGGCGCTGCGCCAGATGGCCATCCGCAATGGCCGTGTCGATCCGAAGATCGGCAATGTCATCCTCGCGGCGCCGGATCTGGATGTGGACGTATTCAGCCGGCAATTCGCAAGCCTCGGCAAAACCCCGCCGAAATTCACGCTTTTCGTTTCGCAGGATGACCGCGCGCTCAGCCTGTCGCGCCGCATTTCCGGCAATGTCGACCGTCTCGGCCAGATCGATCCATCGGTCGAGCCCTATCGCAGCGAGCTTGAAAAAGCCGGTATCACCGTTCTGGATTTGACCAAGCTGCAATCCGGTGACCGACTGAACCATGGCAAATTTGCCGAGAGCCCCGAGGTCGTGCGTCTGATTGGCGACCGCCTTATCGCCGGGCAGACGGTAACGGATTCCGACGTCGGTCTCGGTGAAGCTCTTGGCGCTGTCAGCATTGGTGCTGCGCAAACCGTTGGGACGGCGGCCAGCGTGGTGGTCAGCGCACCGATTGCAGTCTTCGATCCGCGCACACGGGAAAATTATGGCAGGCAGGTGGAACGACTGGGCCGCTCCATGGAAAACACGGTCGGATCGGTGGGTGATACGGCCGGCTCCGTGGTGGACGATCAGGCGCTTCAATCGTCAAGGGTGAACTGCGATGCTGCTGCCAATCGAAACCGGGCGGAATGCCGTAACCGCTAAAATACGATGCGAGAAAGGGCGCGGAAACGCTAAGCGTTTTTGTCATCACATTCCCGCAGATTTGTATACAGCTTGTATTTTTATCTGTATGGTCCGGTTAACAACCCCACTTCCGGAGTAAGACCCATGCGTTGGAAACGCACCCTCCAGCTTCTCGATGTCCATTGCGAAGGCGAAATCGGTCGTGTCGTCACTGGCGGCGCGCCGAAAATTCCCGGCAATACTGTGGCTGAACAGCTTCACTGGATGAATACGGATCCGCAGGGAGAGGCTCTGCGCCGCTTCCTGACACTGGAACCGCGCGGCACGCCCATGGGCTCGGTCAATCTTCTCCTGCCGCCGAAACATCCGGATGCGCATGCGGCTTTCGTCATTCTCCAGCCGGATCAGGCGCATGCTAGCTCGGGCTCCAATTCCATCTGCGCAACGACGGCGCTTCTGGAAAGCGGCATGGTGGAAATGCAGGAGCCGGAAACCGTCATCATTCTGGAAACGGCGGCCGGTCTGGTAAAGGCCACGGCCACCTGCCGCGACGGACGCTGCGAAAAGGTCAAGCTGACCATGGTGCCGTCCTTCGTGCACGAGCTGGATGTCAGCATCGACACGCCCGAATGGGGCAAGGTGACGATGGATATCTCCTATGGCGGCATTTTTTATGCGCTGGTCGATGTCCGCCAGATCGGTCTCACGATCGAAAAGGCCAATGCCGCGAAGCTGGTCTCGGCGGGCATGATCCTGAAAGATTTGGTCAACCGCGAAATGACGGTCGTCCATCCTGAAATCCCGGCCATCTCAGGCGTCGCCTATGTGATGTTCCGGGATGTGGATGCGGACGGTTCCATCCGCACCTGCACCACCATGTGGCCGGGCCGGGCGGATCGTTCGCCCTGCGGAACCGGCAACTCCGCCAATCTTGCCACGCTTTATGCGCGCGGCAAGGTGAAGGTGGGAGATGAATATAAATCCCGCTCGATCATCGGTTCGGAATTCGATGTCGGCCTTTCCGCCGTCACCGAGGTGGCGGGCCGTCCTGCCGTCATTCCAACCATCGCCGGGCGCGGCTTCACCTTCGGTCTGCATCAGGTTGGTCTCGATCCCTTTGACCCCCTGGCTGATGGTTTCGCGATGACCGATGTCTGGGGTCCGGAGGCGGGTAACATCTGAGCCACGCCTCAAAAAAATGACATTTACAGCCGCCCGATGGACTTTGGCGGCTGTTTTCCCGCGGCAAAAGATGCTAAGCGGGCGCCAATTCCGTCATGCTCCGAGGTATCCCGATGAAGTCGCTCACCCTGCGCCGCCCTGATGACTGGCACCTGCACCTGCGTGACGGGGCAATGCTGGAAGGGGTGATCGGGGATACGAGCCGCCATTTCGCCCGTGCCATCATCATGCCGAACCTGGTGCCGCCGGTCGTCACCACCGCCGATGCCCGCGCCTATCGCGAACGCATTGTCAGGGCCATTCCGGCGGGCGATCGTTTCGAGCCGCTGATGACCCTCTATCTCACCGAGGACACTCAGGCCGACGACGTGGAAGAGGGCAAAAAAAGCGGCCTCATCACCGCCGTAAAGCTCTATCCGGCTGGCGCGACCACCAACTCCCACGGGGGTGTGCGCGATTTCAACAAGGCCATGCCGGTTCTGGAGCGCATGGCGAAGATCGGCCTGCCGCTCTGCGTGCATGGCGAGGTAACGACACCGGAAGTCGATATTTTCGACCGCGAGAAAGCCTTCATCGATACGGTTCTGGAACCCCTGCGCCAGCGTCTGCCGGAACTCAAGGTGACGATGGAGCACATCACCACCCACGACGGCGTGGACTATATCAAGTCGTCCAAGGCCAATCTGGCCGGCTCGATCACCACGCACCACCTCATCATCAACCGCAATGCCATTCTGGTTGGCGGTATCAAGCCGCATTATTATTGCCTGCCCGTCGCCAAGCGCGAGGAGCACCGGCTGGCGCTGCGGGCTGCTGCGACTTCGGGCGACGCCCGCTTCTTCCTCGGCACGGATTCCGCCCCGCATGTGGACCCGCTGAAGGAATGCGCCTGCGGCTGCGCCGGCATTTACACCTCCATCAACACCATGAGCTGCCTTGCCCATGTCTTCGAGGATGAAAACGCCCTCGATAAACTGGAAGCCTTCGCTTCGCTCAACGGCCCGGCCTGGTATGGTCTTGCACCGAACGAGGAGACGATCACGCTGATCAAACGCGAGGAGCCGGTGTCGTTTCCCGCCAAGATCGAGACGGGCGCCGGGCCGGTGACCGTATTCGACCCGATGTTCCCGCTCCATTGGGATGTAAGCTGATTTTTTTGACCGCCGGCACTGCCGGCGGTTTTGTTATGGTCCTCAGGCATCCACCCATAAATTTCGGTGCCGCCTGCGGATGCCTGCAATGCTGAATCGAGACGCTGTGCTTTCCGAAAACCGATCCGGGTTTTCGGAGCGATAAACCAAGGCCGAAAAAGGAGAACGCCTATGAACCATTTCACATTCACTGACCGCACCGTTGTTGCGGAACTGGTTGCGAAGATGTTGTGGGAAATCAAGGCGGTCCATTTCAATTCCGAAAGCCCCTACACCTTCGCTTCAGGCATGAAGAGCCCGGTTTACATCGATATGCGCAAGCTCATCTCCTTCCCGCGCATCCGCTCGGCGGCAATGGATTTTGCGGCGGCGGCTGTCATGCGCGAGGCCGGTTTCGAGAAATTTGACTGTGTCGCGGGCGGTGAAACGGCTGGTATTCCTTTTGCGGCTTTCCTTGCCGAGCGCCTTGGCCTGCCGATGATCTATTGCCGCAAGAAGCCGAAAGGCCATGGCCGCAACGCCCAGATCGAAGGCCATATGCCTGAAGGCGCACGCGTTCTCGTCATCGAGGATCTGACGACGGCCGGCGGCTCGATGTTCACCTTCATCGACGCCATCCGTGCGGCGGGCGGTATCGTCGACCACGGCATTGCGCTCTTCTATTACGGCATCTTCGAAGAGGCCGAAGCGCGCTTCGCCAACGGCAATGTCAAGCTGCATTACCTGACGACCTGGCGCGACGTTCTGGCGGTCGCCCGCGCTGAAAAACTGTTTGACGAAGAGACCCTGTCCGAGGTCGAGGCTTTCCTCGATAACCCCCTGCCGTGGTCGGCAAAGCGCGGCGGTGTCAGCGAATTGCCGCAATCGTGATTTCGGATGCGGCCAGCCCGGTTTTGCGGCTGGCCTTCCGATCGATCTTCGTCTAAATCGATTTAAGTCCATTTGATTTGCTGTTTGAGGAGGACCGTAATGATCCTGTGTTGTGGTGAAGCCCTGATCGACATGCTGCCCCGGCAGACGACGCTGGGCGAGGCGGGTTTTGCCCCCTATGCAGGCGGAGCGGTCTTCAACACGGCGATTGCGCTGGGGCGTCTCGGCGTCCCATCCGCGTTCTTCACAGGTCTTTCCGACGACATGATGGGCGATATCCTGCGGACAACCCTGCGGGCGAGCAATGTGGATTTCAGCTATTGCGCAATGCTTTCGCGGCCGACCACGATCGCCTTCGTCAAGCTCATCGATGGCCATGCCACATACGCTTTTTATGACGAGAATACCGCCGGCAGGATGATTACCGAGGCCGATCTTCCGGCGCTTGGCGCGGATTGCGAGGCGCTGCATTTCGGCGCCATCAGTCTCATTCCGGAACCTTGCGGCAGTACCTATGAGGCGCTGCTGGTACGCGAGCACCAAAGCCGCGTCATTTCGCTCGATCCGAATATCCGCCCCGGTTTCATCAAGGACAAGCAGGCGCATATGGCTCGCATCCTCCGTATGGCGGCGAAGTCTGACATCGTAAAATTCTCCGACGAAGACCTTGAATGGTTCGGAGTGGAAGGCGACGAGGAGACGCTTGCACGCCACTGGCTGCATCATGGCGCAAAACTCGTCGTGGTCACCCGGGGCGCCAAGGGTGCCGTTGGTTATTCGGCCAATTTCAAGGTGGAAGTGGCGTCCGAACGGGTAGAGGTAGTCGATACGGTCGGTGCGGGCGATACATTCGATGCCGGCATTCTCGCTTCGCTGAAAATGCAGGGCCTTCTGACCAAGGCGCAGGTTGCCTCGCTGACGGAAGAGCAGATCAGGAAGGCTTTGGCGCTGGGTGCGAAGGCTGCGGCGGTCACGGTCTCGCGGGCCGGCGCGAATCCACCCTTTGCGCATGAGATCGGTTTGTGATGGGCGCGGTTGAACCATTTTGAACAGGTGGTTCAACACTCTTCCCGCCGCTAAAGCCGTAAAAAACCGTTATTTCGATATTATGAAGCTTGTGTCCGCTGTTTTTTCACGAAACAAGCATCGCATGAGCGTTCCCAAGTCCCATCCTTTTGATTTCGACCCGACCTATGGCATGCAGCGTGAACAGTTGCTGGCCATCACCCCGCCCGAGGCGCCGCCGGGCTTCGATGATTTCTGGAAAAAGCGCCATCGCCGCGCGCTCGCCACGGATCCTCGACCGGTACTGCGCAAGAGCAGGCTCAGCGACCCCCGCTGGCATGTCCTCGATATGACCTACACCTCCACCGGCGGTTTTCGTATCGGCGGGTGGATGCTGCTGCCGCGCGAGGGGCAGGTGCGTCGCGGCCTCGTTGTGGGCCATGGTTATGGCGGTCGCGAGGCTCCTGATTTCGACGTGCCGGTGGAAGAAACAGCCGTGCTGTTTCCCTGTTTTCGCGGGCTTTCGCTGAGCGCCTGCCCGCCGATCTCGTCCGACCCGGCCCTCCATGTTCTCTATAATATCGACAGGAAAGACGATTACATCATTGGCGGCTGCGTCGATGATCTGTGGGTTGCCGTTTCCACGCTCATAAGCCTTTATCCCTGGCTGGAGGGGCAGGTGGGTTATAGCGGCATCAGTTTCGGCGGCGGCATTGGCGCCCTGGCCATCCCTTTCGACGAGCGTATTGATCGCGGCCATCTGGTGGTCCCGACATTCGGACACCGGCCGTTCTGGCTGACGCTGCCCACCGTCGGCAGCGCGGATGCGGTTCAGACGTACCAGAAGACCCATGCCAATGTGCTTGAAACGCTGCGCCTGTTCGATGCCGCCTGCGCCGCCGCCCGCATAAAAGTGCCGATGCTGGTCGCGCCTGCGCTTTTCGATCCGGCAGTGGCGCCGCCTTGCCAGTTCGCGGTGGCCAATGCGCTGCCACAATCAAAATTTAATGAAATCTTCATCCTCGACGCCGGACATTTCGATTACCCTGACAGCGCATCGCAAGATGCGGTCCATAAGGACAAGGTCAGACGGTTTTTCAAGGTGCTATGAAACGCGAATATCTCCGCTGGTATAGTCAAAGGCTCCATCGCGACATGGAGCTGTTAATATTCGGCCATTCTGGCGCCAAGGTGCTGATGTTTCCCACCCGCGATGGGCGTTTCTTCGAATATGAGGAACTGGGCCTTGTCGGCAGTCTGGCCGACAAGCTGGAGGCGGGCCACCTTCAGCTCTATTGCATAGAGGGGCTGGCCAGAGAGACCTTCTATGCGGCCGGGCATCATCCCGCCGATCGCATTCGCCGACATGCCGCTTTCGAAGAGTATATTCTGAACGAAGTGCTGCCGCTGATGGCCGAGAAAAACCCGAATAGTGACACGATCGTGCAGGGCTGCAGTCTCGGTGCGTTTCAGGCCGCCAGCCTCGTCTTTCGCCACCCGCATCTTTTTCGCAAGCTCGTCGCCTTTTCCGGTCGTTATGATCTGACGATGAAGGTGGAATCTTTCGGTGACCTGTTCGATGGTTATTACGATGACGATGTTTATTTTCACATGCCGAGCCATTTTCTGCCGGGCCTCGCCTGCCCATGGCGGCTTGATCACCTGCGCCGCATCGACATGGTCTTCACCATCGGCGATGCCGACCCGTTTCTGGACAACAATCATCATCTGAGCCGGGTTCTGTCGGACAAGCAGGTGGGGCATCAGATGCATGTCTGGGATGGCCGCGCCCACCGTGCGGGCGCGTGGCGCAAGATGGCTGCGCTTTATATTTGAGGCCGGACCCGCATCTCAGGCGAGCAGGAATTCCATCAGGGCATTCTGGGCATGTAGGAGAAATGCCTTCGCTGCCCGGCTCTGGCAGGCCGGGTGCACCATGGCGTCCGTCGTCACCTCCTCACCACGCGCGACTGGCGGGCAGGGCAAAAAGATCGCATCGGGCCGCATCCTGTCGAGAAGCGATGCGGATACGCGATAATCGGTCAGATGAAAATCCGCGCCGGCGGGCCAGGAATCGGTAATGACGACATCCGCATCCAGCAACTCTGCCATCTCAGTGCTTACCCGGAAGTTCGGATTGATGAGGGCGGCATCGGTGACGTGCCATTGATCGGGATAAACCTGCGTGACCTGAATGGGCAGGGAAATCGAGGCTTCGACCCATGAGCGTAAAATATTGGCATCCGGTGCCACACCGACGATTTTGAGGCCGTCTATCCGGCCTCTCACGCTTTTGACATAGGCCAAATCGCCAAGCGTTTCGCATGGATGATTGGACTTTGTCCGCGCGTTGATGACAGGCGCACGCATTTCGGCTGCAAGCGCCCGGAGGGTCGAGAGTTCTTTCGTGCGCACGATCAGCAGATCGAACCAATTGTCGAGATAGCCCGCCAGATCGGCAATGTCTTCGCGGCCGTTAAAGCTGATCGGAACGGTGACGCAAATGCCGCCCATCGCCTGAATGCCAAGATCGAAAGCTGCGGTATTGCGCCAGCCGGTGTCATCAACGATCAGCCCGATGCGCTTTCCCTTGAGGGTCTGTGGCATCGTGGCCTTTGACCAGTCCTCGGCCAGAGCGCACGCGCGGTCGATGATCGAGAAGACCGCATCCGCGGGCAGGTCGTGAAACTCCAGAAAGTCCTTGCCCGGCTGCAACGGCATATGCGCCTCCAAAACGATATTCGACCAACGCTGCATTGAAAAAAGCCGGAAGTCTCCTTCCGGCTTTCGTAAATTGCGGCGTGTGGGGTTTATCCCGCCAGTCCCGCCAGCGCCTTCACCAGTCCCTGCGTCGAGCTGTCATGGCCGGCAGCGCTTTCCTTGCCTTCAACGACGGGAAGCAGGCCGGTCGCCAGTTCCTTGCCAAGCTCCACGCCCCACTGGTCGAAGGAGTTGATGCGGAACAGCACGCCTTCGACGAAGACGCGATGCTCGTAGAGCGCGATCAGGCGGCCAAGCGCAAACGGCGTCAGCTTGTCGTAGACGAAGGTGATGGACGGACGGTTGCCGGTGAAAACGCGGTGCGGCGCGATGAAATCGGCGAGTTTGTCTTCCATGCCCTTGGAAGTGAGCTGGGCTTTCGCTTCGGCCAACGTGCGGCCCTTCATCAGCGCTTCCGATTGCGCCAGGCAATTGGCGATGAGAAGCTGGTGCTGGTGGCGCAGTTCTGGCTCAAAACCGTTGGCGGCGATCATGAATTCCGCCGGAATGACGCTCGTGCCCTGGTGGATGAGCTGATAGAAGGCGTGCTGGCCGTTGGTGCCGGGTTCGCCCCAGACAACCGGGCCGGACTGGCCTTCGACCGGCGTGCCGTCGATGGTCACACCCTTGCCGTTCGATTCCATGTCGAGCTGCTGCAGGTAGGCGGGGAAACGCGAGAGCCGCTGGTCATAGGGCAGGATCGCCCGGGTTGGATAATTCAGCACGTTGCGGTTATAAAAACCGATGAGGCCGAGCAGCATCGGCAGGTTTTCGCGGATCGGCGCCTCGCGGAAGTGCCTGTCCATGGCATGCGCGCCATCCAGAAACTTGCCGAAATTATCCGGCCCGATGGCGATCATCAGTGGCAGGCCGATGGCCGACCAGATCGAATAACGTCCGCCAACCCAGTCCCAGAAACCGAAGATGCGGTCGCTTTCGATACCGAAGGCAGCCACCTTGTCGAGCGCGGTCGAAACGGCGGCGAAGTGATGCTTGACGGCTGCTTCACCCAGCTTTTCGGCGATGAAACGGCGCGCCGTGGCGGCATTCGTCATGGTTTCGATGGTGGTGAAGGTTTTTGAGGCGACGATGAAAAGCGAGGTCTCGGGGTCAACCAGCTTCAGTGTGTCGGCAATATGCGCGCCATCGATGTTGGAAACGAAATGCGCGCGTGGGCCATCATGGAAAGGTGCGAGCGCCAGCGTTGCCATGACAGGGCCGAGATCGGAGCCGCCGATGCCGATATTGATGACGTCGGTAATCTTCTTGCCAGTCGCGCCCTTCAGCGAACCGGAACGGATCGCATCGGCAAATTTGCCCATGGCCGCCAGAACGGCGTTCACATCAGGCATCACGTCCTTGCCGTCAACGAGAACCGGCGTGTTGGAGCGATTGCGCAGCGCGGTATGCAGCACGGCGCGGTCTTCGGTGAAGTTGATTGCCTTGCCGGAGAACATCTCCTCGCGTTTGGCCTCGACACCGCCTTCGCGTGCGAGCTGCTCGAGAAGCGTAACGATCTCCTCATTCACGGCGCATTTGGAATAATCCATCAGCAGGTCATCGAATTTGGCGCTGAAACGGCTGAATCTCTTGTCGTCGGCCGCAAAGGCGGCGCGAAGATCGGTTGCGGCTGTGCTGCTCGCCGTTGCTTTCAGTTTTTCGATGGTGGCCTGCATCTTGTGCTCCTCGGCTTCCGTGGAAGGATGAGGAAACTATTCTTTTTCAGGCGGCCAAATCAAGGCGACTTTGATAAAAGAAAAGGGCCGGGATGAAAGAAAGAGCCGGTCGCCCGGCTCTCCCCATTGGCTGAAACAATCAGTTCAGATTGCGCAATTCGCGCCGCAAGATTTTGCCGACATTCGATTTCGGCAACTCAGTGCGGAACTCGATGATTTTCGGCCGTTTGTAGTTCGTCAGGTTCTTGGCGCAGAACGCCTTGAGCTCCGCTTCCGTCAGGGACTGGTCCTTCTTGACCACGAAAAGTTTGACCGTTTCGCCCGAATGTTCATCCGGAACACCGATTGCCGCGCACTCCAGCACGCCCGGATGGCTGGCGGCCACTTCCTCCACCTCGTTCGGATAGACGTTGAAACCGGAAACGAGGATCATGTCCTTCTTGCGATCGACGATCTTGGTGTAACCGCGCTCGTCCATGAACCCCATGTCGCCGGATCGGAAGAAGCCGTCCGCGGTCATGGCCTTTGCGGTTTCATCCGGCCGCTGCCAGTAACCGGCCATGACCTGCGGACCGCGGATGCAGATCTCGCCGACTTCCCCTGTTGGCAGGCTGTTGCCGTCTTCGTCGCGAATATCGATTTCGGTCGAGGAAATCGGCAGGCCGATGGTGCCGCTGAATTCCGTGGAATCGAGACGATTGACCGTTGCAACGGGTGATGTCTCGGAGAGGCCGTAACCTTCGGCAATCGGGCAGCCGACGACGGAAAGCCAGCGCTCCGCAACGGGCCTTTGCACCGCCATGCCGCCGCCGAGAACCAGAATGAGGGACGACAGATCGAGCTTGCGGAAATCCTCGTTGTTCATCAGCGCGTTGAAAAGCGTGTTGATGCCGGGGAAAACATGTGGCTGATAATGCGCCAGCTCCTTCACGAAGCCGGGAATATCACGCGGATTGGCGATCAGCAGGTTATGGCCGCCGAGCGCAATGCCCATCAGCGAATTCACCGTCAATGCGAAGATGTGGCAGAGCGGCAGCGCGCAGATGAAGTTGAGAACCTCCGGGCGATCTTTTTTGCCATTGAAGGCCGCGTCCAGCCACAGGCTGATCTGGACCTTGTTGGCCAGAAGATTGGCATGGGTGAGAACCGCACCCTTGGATACGCCCGTTGTGCCACCGGTATATTGCAGGAAGGCGATGTCCTGCGCCGTGAGGCTGACCGGCTTCAACGAAAATCCCTGACCTTCCTTCAGCATCGCCTTGAAGCCGATGGAGCCGGGGATGGTGTAGGCGGGCACCAGTTTCTTGACCTTGCGAACCACCAGATTGACGATATGTCCCTTGAGACCAAGCAGATCGCCCATCGCCGCGACGACCACATGCCGGACGGCGGTTTTTGGCACCGCCTGCTGCGCCACATGGGCGAAGTTTTCCAGCACAAAGATCGCCTTTGCGCCGGAATCCTTAAGCTGATGTTCCAGTTCGCGCGGTGTGTAGAGCGGATTGACATTGACCACGACCATGCCAGCTCGCAGGATCCCGTATACGGCGACGGGATTTTGCAGGATATTCGGCATCATCACGGCAACCCGGTCGCCTTTTTCCAGTCCTCTGGATTGCAGCCAGGCGGCGACCGCGCGGGTTTCAGCGTCCAGTTCCCGATAGGTCAGGGACTTTCCCATGTTGGAAAAGGCCTTGCGGTCGGCAAATTGCGCACAGCTCTTTTCGAGAAGTTCGACAAGGGAGGCATGGGCGGATGCGGGGATTTCGGAAGGTACGCCCGGCGGATAGGATGCCAGCCAGCGCTTCTGTGCGCCGACATTTTCCGGGTGTCCCAAGGACAGTTCACTCATGCTTCTCCTCCCAGAGTCTTTGTTGCGCCGCGCATTCATTGAAATGCGTTAACGGCGCTTTCGGCTGCCTGATGTTCACGAGGCTCCCGCATTCAACCGGCCCAATCGGCCGGGTTGAGGAAACCTCATGTGGCGTCACCGGATCGACCGCTCCTCTCGCTCCCCGGTAACGAATGATAGACGCGTAATCCCTTGGCGTCCATCTCGTCGGCAAAACCTATTTAACTCTAACGTAAACGTCAATATTGCTGCCGCACATCTCGCCAACTCGTGAAGGGAAATGCATTTTTCCCAGCTTTTTTGACTTTAATCCTGATTTGAGCGATCAACATAATTCGCAAAGCAGGGCAGGATTGGAAATGGCAGGCAGGGCAGCGCTTGAACTGAAATCGGTTGGGAAAAGATTCGGCGATACGGACGTGCTGTCCGATATCGATCTTTCCGTCGAACGTGGCGAAATTATTTGTCTCGTGGGGCGCTCCGGCTGTGGAAAATCGACCCTGCTGCGCATTGTGGCGGGCGTGGAGACGCCGGACCATGGCAGCGTTTCCCTGAACGGCGCTGTCGTTGCCGGCCCCGCTGTTTTCGTCGAGCCGGAAAAGCGCAATATCGGTTTTGTCTTTCAGGATTATGCGCTGTTTCCGCATCTCACCGTGGAACAGAATGTCATGTTCGGTCTTCGCACTTTGCCGAAGGTGGAGGCTCGCCGCCGCGCTGCCGAGATGATCGAACATGTTCACCTGCAGGAGCTGGCAAAACGTTATCCGCATACGCTTTCGGGCGGTGAGCAGCAGCGCGTGGCGCTTGCCCGTGCGCTTGCACCGCAGCCCGGCCTGCTGTTGATGGACGAGCCCTTTTCCAATCTGGACAGGGGATTGCGCGACAGCGTGCGCGAGGAAACGCTCGGCCTCCTGCGGCAACTGGGCACGACGGCGATCATGGTCACCCATGATCCGGAGGAGGCGCTTTCCGCAGGTGACCGTGTGGTTCTGATGCAGCGCGGACGTATCGTGCAGAGCGGCACGGGTTACGAAATCCACGATAATCCCAAAACCCGCTATGCCGCCGATTTTTTCTGTGCCTTCAACAAGATCGAGGGCCGGGTGAGAGAGGGTCGCGTCGAAACGCCGCTCGGGCTGTTGGGTGACGCCTCCGATCTGCCCGATGGTCTCGCCGCCGTCGCTTATGTTCGCCCTAATGCGATTTCGATCATCGAGGACGGCGCCGCGAAAGAGGGGATTGCCGGCGAAATATCGAGCCGCGTTTTTCTCGGCGAGATCGAGCAGCTTGGCATAGCCGTGCCCGGACTGCCTTCCGACCTGCGGGTCAGGACGATGCAGCGCACACCCGCCCGGACCACGGCGGTGCGCTTCGGTATAGACCCCAAAGGGGTTCTCATCTTTACCTGAAGTTGAATGAATGGACTGGCGCTTTTATTCCCTGTCTATTTTCAACTCTTGGTGATCGCAGCGGCTCAAAAAACCAAGAAATAAAACTTGATTTGGGCCGTCATGTATGATGTCTGCTCCCCCTATATTGCCGCTATCGGAGAGGGAGACAAAACATGACGAAATTTACGAGATTTGCCCTGCTTGCCAGCACGGTTGCCTTTGCGGCCGGAACGGCCAGCGCTGCTGAACTCAACATCTACACCACCCGCGAACCGGGCCTGATCCAGCCCCTGCTGGAATCCTTCACCGCTTCGAGCGGCGTCAAGGTCAACACCGTGTTCCTGAAGGACGGTCTTGCGGAGCGCGTTCTGAGCGAAGGCGCAAGCTCGCCGGCCGACGTTCTGATGACGGTGGATGCGGGCAACCTCGTTGATCTCGCTGAAAAGGGCGTCACCCAGGCAGTTGAATCCGAGACTCTCACGAAGGCCATCCCGGCTGAACTTCGCGACGCCAAGGGCCATTGGTTCGCGCTCTCCATGCGTGCCCGCGTTCTCTACGCGGCGAAGGATGTCGATCTCGCCTCCTTCAACTATGAAGATCTGGCGGATGCAAAGTGGAAGGGCAAGGTTTGCATTCGCGCCGGCCAGCATCCCTATAACACGGCGCTGTTTGCCGATTACATCGCCCATTACGGCGCTGCGGACACCGAGAAGTGGCTTGCCGGCGTCAAGGAAAACCTGGCCCGCAAGGCAGGCGGCGGCGACCGCGACGTTGCCAAGGACATCCTCGGTGGCATTTGCGACATCGGCATCGCCAACTCCTATTATGTCGGCCTGATGCGCTCGGGCAAGGGCGGCGAGGAGCAGGTGAAGTGGGGCGACGCCATCAAGGTGGTTCTGCCGACCTTCAAGAACGGCGGCACGCAGGTCAATATCAGCGGCGCGGCTGTGGCCAAGAATGCTCCGAACAAGGCGGAAGCCGTCAAGCTGCTGGAATATCTCGTTTCGGACGAAGCCCAGAAGATCTATGCTGAAGCCAACTACGAATATCCGGTCAAGCAGGGTGCTGCTCTCAACGAGATCATCGCTTCCTTCGGCACGCTGAAGATCGATAACAAGCCGCTCACGGAAATCGTCTCGCATCGCAAGCAGGCGAGCGAGCTGGTCGACAAGGTCGGTTTCGACAAGTAAAGGCCAATCAGCGATAACATGGTGGAAGGCGTTCGCATCTGCGGGCGCCTTTCCGCGTATTTTCCAAAAGCACATGAATCCAGACGCCATCCAGCCATTGACACCTCGTGCCCGAGCCAGGTTTTCATCCACCTTCTGGTGGCTGTGCCTCTCCGTGCTGGCGGTCTGTGGCGCCATGGTGCCGGTTCTGGCGCTTGTCTCACAGGCTTTGCAGGGGTCTGAAGGCCTTTGGGCGCATCTCGGCTCGACCGTGCTCTGGACGGCGCTTCCGGATACGGCGATCCTTCTCGCTGGTGTCGGGCTACTGGCCGGTGTCATTGGAACCTATGCCGCATGGCTGGTCACCGCCTATGATTTTCCCGGCCGCAGATTATTGGAATGGGCACTGCTGCTGCCGCTGGCCATGCCCACCTATATCGTTGCCTATGCCTATCTCGATATCCTGCATCCCATCGGGCCGGCGCAGGGTGCGATCCGCTGGCTGCTCGGTTATTCAAGCCCACGAGAATTCCGCCTGCCGGACATAAGGTCGATGACGGGCTGCATCGTTCTCCTCGGCTTCGTGCTGTTTCCCTATGTCTATATTCCCGTGCGCGCCATGTTCCTGACGCAAGCGGGCAACCTGCTGGAAGCGGCTCGCACGCTCGGCGTTTCAAGACGCGCGGCTTTTTTCAAGGTCGCGGTGCCGCTGGCGCGCCCGGCGATCGCGGTCGGCATCAGCCTAGCCTTGATGGAAGCGCTGAATGATATCGGCGCATCGGAATTCCTCGGCGTCCGCACCCTCACCGTTTCCGTCTACACCACATGGGTCACGAAATCCGACCTTCCGGGTGCGGCGCAGATCGCGCTCTCCATGCTGTTCATCGTTGTCGCCCTTGTGGCGCTCGAGCGCTGGGCGCGGCGCAAGCAACGTTACGCGGTTTCTGCACAGAAAAGCAGGGAACTGGAACCGCTGCGGCTCATCGGCCTGAAGGGCTGGGGCGCCTTCGTGCTCGGCAGTCTGCCGGTCCTGATCGGCTTCGTAGCACCCGCGAGCTATCTCGTCATTGAGGCTTGGAAGCGCTTCCGCTTCAGCGGCCTGTCGGCCCGTTTCGCCGATGAGGCTCTTAACACCATCCTCTTTGCCGGGCTGGCGACGGTGATCACGCTTATCCTGGGCCTTGCCGTTGCTTACGCCATGCGCGTTGCACCGGGACGTCTCGCGCTCTGGTCCTATCGTCTTTCGACAGTGGGTTATGCTGCCCCCGGCACGGTCATCGCCATCGGGGTACTGATTGCACTCGGCGGTTTCGACCGGTTTGTCGACCAGACCATGCGTGACTGGTTCGGCATCTCCACCGGCCTGATCTTCATCGGCAGCGGCGCGGCCCTCATCTATGCCTATTCGGCGCGTTTCCTCACCATTGCCGCGGGCGGCGTCGATGCCGGCCTCAGCCGTATCCCGCAATCCTTCGATCATGCCGCGCGTACGCTCGGGCGATCCGCGACGCAGACATTCCGCCAGATTCATCTGCCGCTTTCCAAGGCGTCGCTTGCGGCTGCGGCACTGCTGATCTTTGTCGATTGCGTCAAGGAGCTTCCCGCCACGCTTCTCCTGCGGCCGCTCAACTTCGAAACCTTCGCAACTCATCTTTATGGCGAAGCGGCGCGCGGCACCTATGAAGAGGCGTCTATCACAGCCCTGGCAATTGTCGTCATCGGCATGCTTCCCGTGGTGCTGCTTGCGAGGATCGGCCGGCGTAAGGGCTGACATCGAAGCTTAGCCCGATAAATGACGGGCGCAAAACTGTGCGAGAAGCCAATAAGCTTCAAATCCGCCCCGAAAACGACAAGCATCCCCACTTAATCATGATGTAAACACTCATCTTAATTGAGGTGCTGCGGCCTGTCGGATAGGGACATCGACCGCGATCTGTTTCGGGGCATATCTTGAAAAATTTGCATGGGATGTTTTTGAGCCGTCTGGCTTTGGGCACGGCCGCCATTGTTTTGCTGGCGCCAGCGATGGGCCACGCGCAGGACACGACCGTTCTGCAGCAGATTACCGTTGAAGGGCAGGGCGCGGGAAACGCGACTGGCCCGGTCCGCGGTTATGTCGCGAAGAAAAGCGCCACCGGTTCGAAAACCGAGACGGAAACCAAGGATATTCCGCAATCCGTATCGGTCGTCGGCCGCCAGGAAATGAACGACCGCGGCGCGGTGACGAAAATCGATGAAGTGCTGCGTTACACCCCCGGTGTGACGGCGGAACCCTTCGGCACGGACCCGGACACGGACTGGATTTATATTCGCGGTTTTCAGGCAACCCAGACCGGCGTGTTCCTCGATGGGCTGAACCTGTTCAGCTACGGTTTCGGCGGTTTCCAGATGGATGCCTACGGTCTGGAGCGCGTGGAGGTCCTGAAAGGCCCCGCCTCGGTGCTTTACGGCGGCGCCAATCCCGGCGGCATTGTGCAGATGGTCCGCAAGCGCACGCAGGATGAGTCGGTGCGGGAAACGGAAATCGGCATCAATAATTTCGGCAATGCCTTCTTCGGCTTCGATCTCGGCGACAAGGTCGATGAGCAAGGCGTGTGGAAATACCGCGTCACCGGCAAGGTCTCCGGCGGCGACAATTACACCGACTATTCCGAGGATTTGCGCGGCTTCATCATGCCGCAGATCACCTTCGAGCCGGATGCGCAGACAAGCGCTACGCTCTACGGCTATTTCTCGGCGCTCGATCAGGTCCATATCGGCAACGGCTTCCTGCCCTATGTCGGCACGGTCGTGGACGCGCCCTTCGGCAAGCTCGATCGCAAGGCCTTTTATGGTGAGCCGGATATCGATAATGGCCGCGTCTACCAGTCGATGGTGGGTTACGAAGTCAGCCATGAATTCGACAATGGCTGGAAGATCAGCCAGAACGCCCGTTACGGCCACCTCTACAAGCACGAGACCGGACCCTATGCGGGCGGCTGGGCCAATGCGGACGCTAATGGCCAGCCGATCCTCGATGCCACCACCAACGACTATATGCTGACCCGCTTCGGTTATGACGGCGTGTCGAAGGTCGACAGCTTCGGCGTGGATAACCGTGTTGAAGGCGAGTTCGATACCGGCGCGGTCAACCATTCGCTGCTCTTTGGCCTCGACTATAAATATTACCGGCTGGATCAGGTGCAGGCCTGCTGCGGATCGAATTCGATCGGCGCGCTCAACCCGGTCTATGGCTCGACGCAGGGAACGAATTTCGTTTATGCCGACAATATCGTGACCCAGCAGCAGATCGGCATCTACGCCCAGGATCAGCTGCGTTTCGGCGATGGCTGGCTGGTCACGCTGAACGGCCGTTACGATTATGTCGATACGGAACTGAACAACAGGCTGCCTGCCGGCCTGTCCCGCCGCTCCAATGACGATGCGTTAAGCGGCCGCGCCGGTCTCGCCTATGAATTCGACAATGGCCTGACGCCCTATGTCTCGGCTGCCACCTTCTTCAATCCCCTCATCGATACGCTTGCCGACGGCACCCCCGCCGTACCGGAGGAGGGACACCAGTTCGAGGCGGGTATCAAATATGAGCCGACCTTCTTTGACGGCAGCATCACCGCCTCCGTCTTCAAGCTGGTCAAGGACAATGCCATCGTGTCCTATACGGCGGGCGGCGTGACCACGAGCGGCCAGTTCGGGCAGGTGGAATCCACCGGCTTCGAGCTGGAGGCCAAGGCCAATCTCAGTGAGAACTGGAAGACCATCGCGTCCTATTCCTATACCGATCTGGATATCACCAAGGATGCCAATCCCAACCTGATCGGCAAATCACCATGGATCGTGCCCGCCCACACCGCCTCGCTGTGGCTGGATTACGCCTTTACCAATGATGCGCTGGAAGGCCTAAGCCTTGGCGGCGGCGTGCGGTATCAGGGCAAATCCTGGGCGGATGCGGCCAATACGCTGCGCGTGCCGGATGCCGCCGTCTTCGACGCCGCGATCCGTTATGAGAAGAACGACTGGACCGCATCGATCAACGTCGCCAACGTCTTCGACAAGGAATATGTGAAGAGCTGCGCCGGGGTCTCCGTCTGCGGCTGGGGCGATAGCCGCACCATCACTTTCAAGCTTTCCAAGAAGTGGTGATGGGCGGCCAAAGGCCGTAGTTGCGGGAAAATTGGTTTGCCACTATAAACATGAATAGATTTATCATGTTATAGTGGCGCCATGGCGCCCTGCGGGATCGAGAGGCCATGGCT
This sequence comes from Agrobacterium radiobacter, assembly GCF_040801995.1. NCBI lineage: Bacteria > Pseudomonadati > Pseudomonadota > Alphaproteobacteria > Hyphomicrobiales > Rhizobiaceae > Agrobacterium > Agrobacterium radiobacter. The sequence goes on from NZ_JBEGHX010000001.1 coordinate 92,107, forward strand.
TTCCGCGTGCGGATGGAAAATGAGATCGAGGGTTTTGCCGTCATTGGCGGCCCGCGCTCGAGGATGTGGAACGGCATCGTCGCCGATCTCTGGGACGTGCGCTGCGCCCCGAAGGCGGGTGGCCGTTATGTCGGCAAGGACCCGCGTTTCGTTTTCCTGCTCGATATGGATGGGACGGATGACGGCCGCTTCATGATGAACCGCTGCCGCCGCGATAATTACGGGTCGTCAAAGGCGAACCGGATTTCCTTCGTTCCCGCCGATCTGGATGTTCATGCGGAACTGAGCAATGTCTCCTTCGTGCGCCACCTCGATCTGCATTTCGATGCGGGATTGCTGGGTGCCCGGCTGGTGCAGGGCTTCGATCCGCACGGGCTGCTCGATCCGCATCTGATGTTCGAGGATGAGCGCCTACTGGCGCTGGCGCGACTGATTGCTGCCGAATGCGATAATCCCGATCCGCTGCATGACCTCTATGGCGAAAGCCTCGTGCTGGCGCTGCTCACGGATTTCCTGAAAGTGAAGCGGGAACCGGTCAAGAAACGCAGCAAGCTCGCCGCCTGGCAATTAAGGGCGGCGACGGACTATATCCGCGAACATTGCCTGCGGTCGATCCGGCTGGAGGAGCTGGCGGAACTCACCAACCTCTCGCAATCCCATTTCAGCCATGCCTTCAAGGCCTCTACCGGCGTGCCCCCGCACCAGTGGCAGATGCAGGCGCGCATTGATCGCGTCAAGGAATTGATGATGCGGACCGACATGGCGTTGACCGATGTCGCCATCGCCGCCGGTTTTTCGGACCAGGCGCATTTCTCCCGCGTCTTTCGCAAGATGGTCGGTGTTTCCCCCTCCGTCTGGCAGAAGATCCGTCAGTAGGCACGGATTTTGTTCCATTTTCCTCCAAAAAAATTCCCGCCGAGGCGACTGGAGCGCAGGGGAACGAATTGCCTGTCGCGGGGTTTACCAGACGTGACCTCAAAGAGGAAAAACAAGGAGGAAAGGCACATGATGCATCAGGAACCCCGCGCCGGACAGGACCCCTATGTCAAGGATACGCCGAGCCTGATCGCCAGCGACAAGGTGGAAGGCACCCGCGTTTATGGTGCTGATGGCAAGCATATCGGCTCGATCCAGCGCATCATTCTGGAAAAACGCGGCGGCCGCGTCGCCTATGCGGTATTGAGCTTCGGTGGCTTTCTCGGAATCGGCGACGACTATTACCCACTGCCCTGGGAAAAGCTGCATTATGACGAAGAACTCGACGGCTACCGTATCGATCTTACCAAGGAAGAGATCGAAAACGCGCCGCACTTCGCCAATCTGGATGATAACGACCTGCTGAACGCCAGGGACCGCAAGGTCTATGACTATTACGGCGTCGCTCCGTATTGGATGTAAAATCTGCTAAAAGGCGCTTCCGGCTGTTCTATCTCCGGAAGTGTCGCACATAAAGGAACGGCTCCTTTTCAGGAGCCGTTTTTCGTTTGGCGCGTCAATGCGTGTTGTTCTGCATCTCGGAAACCGCATCGGTAAAGCACTTGCGTGCCTCTTCGGGCGATTTGCGCCCGTCAAGAGCGGCGCGGCAGGCGCTTCTCGCTCTTACGAAGCTCAACCCCCCGATTTTGGGCCAGCCTTCGGTCAACAATGTCAGTGCTTCGAAGGGGCCGGCGATGACACTCTTGCCATTCGCCTCAAGATTGACCTCTACAGGTTCTGTCCATCTCTCGTTCTTCATCGTGCACCTCCCAGAGCAACGCGATCCCGAAATACACCCGACAGCGAAGCAACCCATGAACGCAGTCGTGTGTCACTGCCGCTTAGGATATGCGCAAGCGATCGAATTGACAACGGGGATCAACGGAAGCCGAAAAACGACAGGATCGCCAGAACGATGACGACGAGGCCGACGATGTAGATGATCTGGTTCATGATTTTCTCCTTGGCTGGTGTCATCACCATAACGTGAGGGAGAAGACGAGGTTCCAGCAGCCAATGAGAATTTAATCACGTACTAAAATGTTGCGAACATCCCATCGTCGATAAAAGGCTATGTCACCTGCGCAGGATTACCCAGATGGCGTGAATGATGCCGGGAACATAGCCGCAGAGTGTCAGGAGAATGTTGATCCAGAAATGCAGGCCGAGCCCGACCTGAAGAAAAACGCCGACGGGCGGGAGGATGATGGCGATCAGGATACGGATGACGTCCACAGTGGGTGCTTTCAAGTTAACCAAGACTAGACAATCAACGTAAGTGGAGCCCGGTTGGTTTCAACGTCCTATTGATGACGAATACCTTCCTTCATCTGGCAACCGGAAGCCGCCAATTCTGAGGGATCCACTCCCGTGTGATGCATTAGGCGAGCGGGCTCAGCACCATTCAGCCCTCGTTCAGGCCTGCCGCATCACTCTTGCTCACGGAACCGAGGACACAGACAGACGTTGAGGTCCGTCATTGGGAGATGAGATCATGAAGATTCTAACCGCAGCAATCTGCCTCCTATCGGTCGGCATCCTGAGCGGATGCGTTGACGATGGTGGTTACCGCACAGGCGGATATTACTCGTCCGGCGTCTATTATCGATCTTATGATCGAGACAGATATTACCGTGATTACGACCGCCGGAACTGGCGACAACACAGAGAGTGGCGGGATCGCAGGGATTGGCGCGGTGATTATCGCTACCGCCCGCGTCCACCGTCTGACGGTCAGTTGTATGGCGTGATTGTTCGTTAACGACGGCGTTCTTATCGGGCCGGTCTGCATGGCCGGCCATGTGATTCGGGTGATTCCCGACAGCGCGCGTCTATTTAGATAATAGTCTGGGAGAAAAATGGTGCCGCTTACGTGAGGGCTTTCCAAAAATCTAACTTATTGAATACGCGGGGCTTCTACAGGCAGTGAGGACGCACTATGTCGCCCTTTCATGTACGCAATGATGGCACTGTTGCGATAACTAATCAACACGCCAGTTGCTCGAAGAGGCTGAAACCGCCGGGTCGCGCGACAACATATAATCGCGCATATTTTGACCTTGTTTTTGTAAAAAAATATGCCATGATGCTGCCACCATAGGAGAGTTTCATGGCTTTACCCCTTCGTGATTTTGTGCAGCAGGTGTTACTAGAGAATGGGCGTGCATCGAAAATTTATGATGCCGTAGACGCGGGATGGTCTAAGGCGAAAGAAAAGTACCCGGAGCGAGCGCGGTGGCTAAGAAAATCGACGTTTCGTGGTTTAGTTTGGGAGGCTGTTGTAAATGAGCTTCACCAATGCACTTTCGATGACGCCGGGTTTGATCTCGTTTCACATCGTGATACGGCGTCGTTCGTCCTCGAAGATTCGGTCTTGTTTCGTTTCAAGCACGCCGATGTTTCACTAACCACATCAACGTATCCAACAATCGAAGCTCGGTCGTTTGATGACCATGCCGTAGACCTTTACGGATACACAGGTTTGCAGCGTGTAGAGCTTTGCTATGTTTTGAACGAGTTTGAGACAGATATTGTTTGGACTGGAATATCTGCACGATCGCAGGGTGAGTGGCTTTGGAAAATTGAACTGTCCTCCTCAGGGATTGTTCAGGATGTGCAGGACATGCTGCCATTGGACAACGAAGAACTGAATATCGAAAAATTGGCTAACTTAAAGTCAATGCGAACTGATACCGCGTCTGAAGACAAGAAGAAAAATGATGGCGAATTATGACTGCTCATTTCAATAGCGAGCTGCTGCTGCTTGCGAGACAGTTTCGGGGTAAAAGTCAGACGGAAATCTCGGAGCAGGCAGGGTTGGATCAGGGACATTACTCACGGATCGAAAGGGGGCTTCTCAATGGAGCCCCTTCTGAATCGACTGTGGAGGCGATTTCAAGCGCCTTAGATTTTCCGATTTCATTCTTTTTTCAGAATGATGAGCTTTCAGGATTGCCGCTGAGTGTGCATGACGTTGCGTGGCGGAAAAAGGCTTCTGTTCTTTCTTCCGATTTGAAGCGCTTACATGCTGAGCTTAACCTTCGAGTTATGCATTTGCGACGACTGTTGATCTCCATCGACTTGTCACCTGAACTTCCTTTGCCGCGACTTGATGTTGAAGAGGTTGGTGGGGCGGACAAAGTTGCTAATTTGATTAGGCGGGCTTGGATGATACCAGATGGTCCGATTCGGAGCCTAACCGCACTTTGTGAGCGAGCTGGTATACTCGTGATAAAATGCGATTTTGTTGAGAACGTTGACGGCGTAACTATGAGGCTCCGAGACGTTCCCCCGATAATTTTTCTCAACAGTAAGGCGCCTGCTGACCGTATGCGTCATTCGCTCGCGCATGAATTGGGCCACCTTATTATGCATTCTATTCCTACAGAGGAAATGGAATCTGAGGCTGATCTATTTGCAGGCGAGTTGTTGGCTCCAGCTTCGCAGCTACGCTCAGACATTATCGGTGGACGTGTGACCTTAGAGCGCCTTGTTCAGCTAAAACAATATTGGAGAGTATCCGTAGCTTCGCTCCTATACAGGGCTGGTGCAGCAAATCTCATCTCTGAGAACCAGTCCAGTTATCTCTGGAGGCAGTTGAGTGCGAGAGGATGGCGTAAAACTGAGCCCGCCGAAACTCAATTCCCTCATGAAGCGACTCGCTTATTCGATCATATTTTGTCACTTCATCGAGATAGTTTGGGGTATACTGTTTCCGATTTCAAGAAAGTTCTGCACCTTCACGAAGGAGAGCTTAGAAGCCTCTATGGAGTTCGTGATCCCGACGCAGATAAGCCCAGATTGCGAATCGTGAAATAAATTCAAATGATAATATGCCTTTGATGCATATTGAGTACCCTCTAAGAGTGAGCGCAAGCCAACTGGTGACGTTAGCTTAAATATCTCAAACTACAGCGACGTCACGAGGACCGTTGATCTCCACCACGTTTGGCCTCTTCGGAAATGATTGCGAGTGACTCTTCATGTTGGACGGCCGCATCTATGGCCGCGATCACCTGCTCCCTCGGAAGTTTTGTGAGGCGAGATTTAGCTATTCCAAATCGTTTTATACCTATCACAACGAGTTCGCTCTTTGTGATAGACGGTCTGCGCAATCTCTTTTTGACCTCATCCAAGGTGAGCTTTGCTAAAGATATTTCATCTGCGAATAGTGCAGAAGAATATGTATTTACGACTGTATCCAAAATGGTCGAGAAAGGAGAGGACTTTTGCTCAAGAAAAGTTTTTCCGAGCACCATTAACGCTTCACTTAGTTCAGGATTTCCGAACACTGGATCGCGATTGAGTAGAGCAAGACTTTTCAAATAGCGGCCCAACTCTGCTCCCGTCACAGGCTTTCTCTTCCTTGTGGCGTACTTTGCCGGCGCTTTAGTCACAATGCATCAATCCTCAGTTTAAGGGCGTCTGTTAGTTTCCGGTACATGGTGTGCAAACCGCGGCCTCCGATGTTTTGGCTGTTGCCCCTGTCATAAACGGGGACGCCTTCGGCGAGCGTCTGCGAGACACCAGTACCATCTTCAATATACGGTGTCACCAAGTTAGTATTCCAATATCGCTGCATCGAAGCAAGATGTTGCGTGTGGTCATCCGTGTATCCCGATGCGGCCGGTCCGTGTGTTTTTATGCGAGTGATTGCGACCCCCACAAGCTTGGTATCTGGCACGTGCATGGTACGTGGTGTGCCCATTGCAGCTAGCGCCTTCAAGCGCTTATCGATTCCATTTTGCACCATACTGTATAGATGTGGCGCGCCTCTTTCCATTACGGCTTCGGGAATAACGGGTATAATAAAACCATGGCTCGCTGCAATGGCATTCTGAGAGACGATTTTCGTCGCAGGAGGGCAGTCGAATATTATGTAGTCGAACATTTCATCTACCCTAGCTTCCTCCAGCCATCGGCACACCAGCGTACGTTTATCCCATTCGGACTGGATAGCATTCCCGTGGTGAGACGCGGTGAGTTCAATCTCGATATCGTCGAGCTGCAGGCTCGCTGGAACCACCTTGAGATTGGAATAGTGAGCTGCTGCGAGTTGGTTGCCAGTGATGATATCTGTGGTCGGCATAATTGGGCTTTGGCCGATAAACGGTTTAAAAATCTCGTTCACGGTCTTATTGGCTGCAACACGACGATTCCATTCTGATGCGCCGAGACATACGATTGAGAGGCTGCTCTGGTGATCCATGTCGACGACCAGTACTCTCGCGGGCTTATGATACCTCACAAGTCCAGTTGCGAGTTGAAACGCAAGCGTGGTTTTGCCGACGCCACCTTTGAAGTTGATGACGCTAATTCGCTTTGCCATATGCATGCCCCCAGCACGTTAAAGTCGTATTTATCGGCAATACAACGATTCTTTAGCTTTGTCGTCCAATAAAAAATGATCTCTAGCGACAAGCGCTTTTTCAAAACAACGCTATTTTTCGCAGGGGTATTTATAAAAAACTAGTGTGTCGGCTTCCCCCCCCTGCCCCCCTTGTCTTCAAATATTCCCTGCTGAAAAACTACTTTCAATACGTATTGCTCTCTGATGGAAGGGCATGACGTTTCGTCCATATAAGGGGGGGAGGGGGCTAGGCTGTGATAGAAAGGTATACCTTTTTATCACACGCAACTTGACTGTACATTTTGAGTACCCTAATTGTTCGTCCACATATCTTTTAGAGATTAGGAGTACGAAGCATGGGTGCAGTTATTGGGTACGCAAGAGTGTCCACTAGCCAACAGGACTATTCGCTTCAGGTAGGGAAATTGGAAGCGGCAGGCGCAGCCAAGATATTCACTGAAAAGCGATCAGGTCTCGACGGCGAACGCCCTGCATTGGCCGAATGTCTGCGGTATCTGCGAGAGGGTGATACCTTGCTCGTCACCAAGCTAGACCGATTGGCTCGTTCGACGTCCGATCTCTACAGGATTGTAAGCAATTTGGAGCAGCAAGGTGTCGCATTCAAGGTGCTGGACGATACTGCAATCGATACCAGCAGCCGCACGGGCAAACTCGTCATGGGCATACTGGCGTTAATAGCCGAATTTGAAGCGGATATCCGCAAGGAGCGGCAAATGGAGGGAATTGCGAAGGCAAAGGCGGAAGGGCGATCGGGTGGCAGGCCCGCACAAGTTACTGACGATGTTCGCAAGCAGGTTATGGCGCTACGCCATCAAGGTGTCAGCATACGTAAGGTCGCTGATGCAATCGGTTATTCGAAGGCGACGGTACAGAAGATTATAGCGGCCGGTAGCAAAGATGGTTTAACGTGAGATGATTTTGGGCCGCCGTCCGTCGGTTCAGGACGACGCGAGGGCATTCACGACAAGGATACGCTTTGTTTCGGTCAGGGGAGACCCCTCACGCGATTTACGGATTTGGATAGGGGGTTTGCCCCACTAGGTCGCCATCGCCGCTCTACGGCCCAACATGGCGGTTTTCTATTCTCTGGCTTCCCGGGTAGATATTTGAACTAAAGCAATCTTCTGTATAGCTAGGTCTGTAGCAACTATTTGGGTGAAAAGATCACAACTAAATTCTATCCAGCGCGGCCGAAATATCTGTAGGCCTCGCGATGCGATAGATTAGTAGTGAAGCAGCAACGTACCGGAATGAGTGTCCGCCGTTTAATGCTTAAATATTTGATTTTCCTCACAAAGTTACAAGTCTATTATATCCTCCATATAAGGAATAAAAACAACGACCGGCCCAACGATATCGGTTTCAGGCTAGGAATGGAATGGATAGGAATACAGGACACAATGACCGGGTATAAATAGAGGGTATAGATGGATACAAGTATGACATTGTAGATAGAATGGATAACGTGCAGAATAATAATATATAGAATTAATAGTTAGATATATATATATAGATAGATAGATAGATAGATAGAATAGGCTGTCTAGGGCGCTTACGTAAATTCAAATTATAAATACAGACATGGTGTGTGTTCTTTGTCGATTTCAGATGATGTTTCTCCAAAGGTCTCATGACAGGCATTGCCGACCCATGTCCTGTGTGGGGGGTAACCCCATTGTGGCAGCAGGAATTGCTCTCTGTGGTCGTCCTCGTCTGAATGCGGCATGGTTGAACATGATAAGATTGGCTGTTGCTCGGCGTGAGAAGCACAGGCAACCAACTCGCATTGCCATCCGGCCACGGCACTGGGCGATGGATCAGTAGTTAGCGTGAATGTTTCTTGCCAGTTCTATAAGGGTCTGTGCCGGAAACGAAAGCATGCAGGAATGCTCCATCCTCATCAAAGGTTGCTATTTGCCCTGTTAGCTTTGGATTGAACCTGACGTGCTCCGTTGTATCGCGTCGTGGTTCGGAATTATTGCTTCTGAATCTGTGTCATTGCGATCTGGCCGATTGCTGAAGACGACCATTTCCGCTTCAAATTGCTCGTAGCTTTTATCGTGTCTGGCGCGGAACTCGTCTTCTGTAATCGATAGCAAGGCCATTCCGTACATCATTTGAACAACGTCCACCCCCTCGGCTTGGCGCTGTTTTATCCCTGCCGTCAGTTCGTCCAGTTCGGTTTCCGTCATTGGAGAGCCACTGATCTGAGTATGTTGCTTTTGCAGCATCTGCCTCATCATCCCAGGTTGGCCAAGGAGCCGTAGTGTTTTGGTGAGGTAATTCCTGATTTCAGTATGCAGGAAGTCGCTGCGGAACTGCGTAGTAGCTGGAAAGGCGAATGCCATGTAGTTTCGGAGGGAGGCGGGAATTGAAAACTTGTAATGGTCTGGAAAGCCGCCTTCTAGCATGGTGACGAGGTTGTCAGGCATAAGCACTGTGCCGGGTATCTCCCCCTCCGGTTCGGCCTTTAGTTCGCCTAATACGAAATAGGTGACGTAAGACTGCACCCAATCCGGTTCTTTCTCTTTCATAGTCAGCGGGCTTGTGTACACCGCGAACACGGAAATGGTTGGGTCACATTGCGAGGCTGACCATCGATACCAGCCCGGCATCCTGCTTGACATACCCTGTCGATAGGCTTCAGCAATCAAGGGTAATTGCCTGCCCGCATGAGCAACGCGAATCTCGCTGACGATGTGCTGCATCACTTCTGTATCAAGATCGATCATGTTGCCGGATACGAGGGACTGTGCAGTTTCTCTACCGTCTCCTCGAAGCAGCGCCTCAAGATAGATATATGCGCGTAGGGCTTCTGCGCCTGAGTTCGTATTGTATTTGAAGAACTGGTACGCACCCCATGCGAGGGCGCCGAGGATAAGGATTAAAAACATGACCGCCCCGACTATGGGGCAATCGTTGCGGTGCGTCCCCGCAATCAAGCCCCCTTGATCTCTGGTGATCGGGGAGTTGGAAAACCGAATGGATACGGTCCCTACGGCCTTTAGTCCGAGAACCTGTTGCATACGCCGCAGGCTCCCCGACCATAGGTCAAGGAGATCGTGCCGTTCAGGTCGGCACTCGTACCTATCCATTCGGGGTTTCCACGCCCCAGAGCTGCACGTACAACTCCACTATCTTCTTTGAATCTTTGCGGAGTCCCTGTCAATCCCGAGAGCTATTTACTCATCGCCGTCTTGAAGGCTGTAGTCCAATTTCTGTATGGCGTCGTTCAATTGCCGAAGCGTATAGCCTTGTTTGAAATAGTGCTGTTGCGTCACGCCCTGTTGAGCATGTCCAACGATTGCTTTGACGATTGATTCCGGTACGTCTGCACGACTTAGTCTAGTAATCACAGTATGCCGGAGGCTGTGGAATACTAAGCCTTTGTCTTTGACGCCTAGTTTTGGTAAAAGCGTTTCATTGAACCAACGACCGATGTTCCTGCCCCTGCCATGTTCGACCGTGTTCGACAGATCGGGAAACAGCTTCGTTTTCTTCCGCAGGCGCATCACATCTACATATTCCAAGAGGCCATGTTCGATTAACTTGGCATGCATGGGCACGAGGCGTCTGGACGAGACCGTTTTTAATTGCTTGTCCTCACCTTCATCGTTCAGATCAAAAAGCCATATGCCGTTTTCTTGGCGTATATCTGCTAAGTCGATTTGTGCGATCTCATTCAACCGGGCGCCTGTATAAAGTCCGATGAGTGGTCCCCACTTTTGATGCGGTTTCTTTACGAGAACCGGCAGCGGGTCGGTCAAGGTGGTGATGAGCAGTCGAGCTTGAGCAAGCGAAAAAGCGCCTCTCTCGTTCTGTGAGCGCTGCCTATTCTGTTTGATGGAAAGACCGGAAAACAGGTTCTTTTTAACGAAGCTGTGCTGTAGCGCGTACTCGAACAGGTCGCCGTATGTTTGCAGATACTTGTTGATCGACGCCACTTGGAGCCTCTCGACATTGGCCATCGTCAAAACCTCAGCCAGCGGCTTACCTCTCGTCAGCTTGTTTTTATGACGGTTTTTCGGAAGAGATGTCAGCGTGTCTTTTACCTGTGCTACATCCTGCGGTGTTAGGCTGGTTATGTCTCTGGACAAGCCAACAATTTCTTTTAACAAGTTGGAGTGCTCCCCGTTTCACCGGACAGGTCGGCTAGATTGATTTAGCCCTGATGAACTGCCGAGGGGAAGCCATCTTGAGCGCGGAATGAGGATGGATTTCATTATAGTCCTCGATCCATCCGTCGATGAGCCGGAGCGCTGTTTCTGCGTCCGGTAGTGCTGCGATCCGGATATAATCCCGCTTCAGGGTTTTGACGAAGGCCTCCGACATGCCGTTCGACTGTGGGCTGGCGACCGGCGTGAAGCAGGGCGTCAGATTGAGTGCTTGCGCAAACAGCCTCGTGTCCCGCGCCGTATAGGCTGAACCATTGTCAGACAGATGCTCGATAGCATTCGGGGCTCGGGTTGCATGGAAGCGTTTCTCGACCGCCTCCAGCATCATGTCGCGGACGTCCGAGCCGGATATTCCGGCATTGGCGAGCGCCGTCCAAGCGATGATCTCCCGGTCGAAGGCATCGATGATGAAGGCGAGACGAATGACCTCGCCATTCCAGCAGGTGAACTCCAGGCCGTCCGAGCACCAGCGCAGGTTGGAGCGCATGACCATGACCTTGCCATCGTGGAGGCGGCCCTTGCGAACGGCTGTGTGCTTCTCCAGCAGCATGGCGTGGTTGCCCATGATGCGATGGACCCGTTTGGCGTTGACGACAGGCTGATCGGCGGCTCGCCTTTCGCGATTGAGGAGCGCGGCGATCCGCCGATAGCCATAGGTTGGCCTTTGATCCACCAGCCTGCGGATGGCGGGCAGAAGCTCTGCATCCTCGGCCTTGTTGTATGGCCCACGCGGCTTTGATCTGCCTTTCAGCCGCTCGATGAGGTTGGAACGGGAGACGCCCAGCGTGTCTGCGACGGCCTTCATCGCGAACCGTCCTTCGGCAACAAGATCGGCCGCGATATCCGTTTTTTTGAGTCCGCTTTGGAAAGGGCTTCGCGGAGGATTTCGACCTCCATCGTCTTGCGACCGAGCATGCGCTCCAACTCCCGGACGCGATCCTCCAGTTTCTTCACTTCCGAATTTCCGACAACCGGCTCGTCAGAATCCACGGCTGCAGCACCTCCCTCGCTCAAGAGCCTGCGCCACCGATAAAGCAAATTGGGCGCGACGCCATGACGGCGAGCGGTCGAAGATACCGTCTCGCCGGGTTCGAAACTCTGCTCAATGATTGTCAGCTTTTGCTCGGTTGTCCACCGCCTGCGGCGAACATCACCCGTCAGCAATTCAACGTGTCGATAGTCGTTAGACATAAGCCTATACCCAAGCCTGTGCTTGAGCCTTTCTGCTTATGCCGACTGTCCGGTCGAAATGGGGGGCAGTTCACAAGTCAATGTGATCCCGCTTTTCAAGCTTGGTTCGAGGCACCCAATTATTACCAAGGCTGCGCTCTGCGATAAAACGCTCTGATAAATCGTCCAAAGTTACTGTCGTTTTTTTGAGGCTTGGTATCGGCATAGGCAAAGAAGCCGATGCGACAGGGATAGATTGTCCTAAATCAAAGTGATCCAGCGAGTCGTCATAGGCTAGAACCGATGCAATGAGACTGCGGAATGCCGGTTTGATATCTCGCTGCAGCCAACGGTACTGCTCACTATCTGGAAGGATGTTGAGTTGGTATTTCCTGATGAACGTGGCCAACAACTCGTCTTCGGTTTTGTTCGTCGGGATAGGCGTATCGTTATCAATTGCCTTCTGTACCTCCTGATGGCGAGCGATGAATTTCTCGCGATCAGACAAACTGAGCCTGCCTGTTGCGGCAATATCGTGCTTCTTCTTTTCCAGAAGGTCTTTAAAATGGCGTATCAAAGCCGCCCGTATTTCATCGTACCGCATTCCGTATGCAATTCCGTCCTCAACCAACTCCTCACCTATCTGGATCAAGGACCGTGACAAACGCAATGCTTTTCGTGGATCGCGTGTCCGTAGCGAAAGCTTGATCGTTTCGGATTTCTGGCGTGGGTGTAGCTGCTTGGGCAATGGCCAGCGGAAGTAGAATACGCCATGCCGGGACTTGAGAATGTAGGAGGGGATAAACAAAGAAATGTCTCACCGAAATGTCCCACCTGCGGAAACCGGTATTCAAGTCTTTGATTTTAAAGGAAATGGTGCCGCTTACGTGACTCGAACACGTGACCCCGTCATTACGAATGACGTGCTCTACCAACTGAGCTAAAGCGGCCCGATTGTGACCCGTTTGTTGCGGATCAGCTTCATGGCGGGCTGATACAGGCAATGCTGACGGATTTCAAGCCTTGAATGTGCCGGTTTTGAAATTTCCGCAAAAAGCTTTGCCTGTCCGTTGTTTGGCGGTGGCGTCAGCCTTTCCCGCAGATGCGGTTTTTGGCCGTTTCATATTCATTTGCCAGACGATCGACGAGTGCTGCCACGGGTTCCACCGTTTTCACCGCGCCGATGCCTTGCCCTGCGCCCCAGATGTCCTTCCAGGCCTTTGCGCCACCGGTGGCGGTTTCAAAGTCCATCTTCGAGGGGTCGGCTTCGGGCAGATTGTCGGGGTCCATGCCGGAGGCGACGATCGAGCTTTTCAGGTAGTTTCCGTGCACGCCCGTGAAATAGTTCGAATAAACGATATCCTTGGCCTGGGCTTCCACAATCGCCTGCTTGTAACCTTCGGAAGCGCGCGCTTCCTGAGTGGCGATGAAGGGGGTGCCGATATAGGCCATGTCAGCACCCATGGCCTGCGCGGCGAGAATGGAGCCGCCATTGGCGATGGCGCCGGCCAACAGCAGCGGGCCGTCGAACCACTCGCGGATTTCCTGAACGAGGGCGAAGGGCGAAAGTGTGCCCGCATGTCCGCCGGCACCCGCCGCGACCGCAATCAGCCCATCCGCACCCTTGCGGATGGCAGAGCGGGCATGGCGGTCGTTGATGACGTCATGTAGCACGATGCCGCCATAGGAATGCACGGCTGCATTGACCTCTGGCACCGCGCCAAGCGAAGAAATCACCACCGGCACTTTGTATTTCACGCAAAGGCCGAGATCGTGTTCCAGCCGCCGGTTGGACATGTGCACGATCTGGTTGACCGCGAAGGGTGCGGCCGGGCGCTCGGGATTGGCACGGTTGTGCGCGTCGAGTTCCTCGGTGATCATCGCCAGCCACTCGTCGAGCTGGCTTTCGGGTCGCGCGTTGAGCGCCGGGAAAGCGCCGATGACGCCGGCCTTGCATTGCGCCAGCGTCAGTTGCGGATGTGAAATAATGAATAGCGGTGATGCTATGACCGGAAGACGCAGATTGTCTTTCAGCACGGACGGTAGCATGTCTCCTCCCACGAATTACGTTTACGCGCACGTAAGTCAATATCGCGTTCGGGAGCAGATTGAAAGCGAAAACAGCGTGGCACTTGCATCTCGAATCTGCGTTCGTAGCGCCACAATGGATCGATTTTCCTGAAAGCAATCCGGTCTTTATCATAAACGAAGCTTGCGGAGGGGCGGTATAGCCGTTACCGAATCGTGAACCCATGGCGCAGCGCCGCATATTTTTTGCAAAGCGTAATAGAACAAGGATCGGTCGTGAGCGGACTGGAAACGGCAATTAGAAATGCTCTGGAAAAATCGGACAGATCGAACGCCGAAGTTCGTGCACGGATTTACCAATCGTCCCGTCAGGCGCTGGAAGCAGGCCTGCGCAAGCAGGGGATAGACGATCCGCAGGTCGTCGCCCAGCAGCGGCAGCGGCTTGAAGGCCTGATCCACCAGATCGAGAATGAAGAGCGCAACAGTCTTCTGGACAGGGTGGAGCAGCAATTGCGCCCACCAGCACCGGAAAGTCCGGCGCAGGATGATCACGCGGTCGATCCCGTTTCGCAGGCGCCTCACCACGGCGATTTGGGTGTTGAGCCGGAACTGCGCGGTGAAACGCGCGATGTGCAGCCGGGTGCTGCCGTTGCTCCGGCGCCGCTGAATGCGGGGCAGCGCAATGGAAAGCCGCCGAAGAGAGGCTCCCGCGCCAGCGACTCCTCGCTTGCTTTCCGTCCGGAGGGCGCGGTTGGCCGTCGCAAGCGCCGGGGGCTTTTTGCCCGGCTTTTTATCTATGTGACGCTTCTGGCTTTTATCGGTTTCGGCGCCTGGTGGGTTTATTCTTCCGGCCTCCTGCTGTCTCCGGAGCAACGTGATACCAGCGTACCCAATCCGCCGGCGCAGGTGCAGGCGGAGGATTTCAACGGGACGGAGCCTGCGCCGAGCCTTTCCGCCGGCCGCGGTTTTTCCGATGACTGGGTTGAGGTCTTCAATGCGGAGCGTGGTAGTTCGGGCGTTTCGGCCGGCCAGCGCGCCAATGTCGAAAACATCGCCACACCCGCCGGCAAGGCTATAAAGATAACCTCGAGAAGTGTGGCGCAGGATGGCGCCGTCAGCGTCGAGGTTCCGGTGGAGGTGATGCGGGATATGGCGGGCAAGTCCTCGACCATTTCTATCACTTTGCAATCCTCCAGCGACCGGCAGACCCAGGTTTCAGTCGCCTGCGATTTCGCCACATTGGGCGATTGCTCCCGCCACCGCTTCACCGCCACGGCCGAGCGCGCGGACATGCTGCTGAACACGACATTCGAACGATCTCTCGCCCCCAATGCGCCGGGGAAAATCTTCATCAACAGCGATATCGACGGCAGCGGCCGCCCGATCAATCTTTATTCCGTGCGCATTCTGCCGGGCCAGTAACGGAAAAACGACAGGCGCCTCGAGTGGCGGCGCCTGTCATCGTCTTCCGGTCTCATTTGAGAAAATCCGGTCCTGATCCCAATATCTTGTCGTCGATTTCGCCGATCGCCTTCTCGTCTTTACCCTCATAGTCGAGCGTAAGAAGAATGTGACGGATGAGGTTCACCCGCGTGCGGCGCTTGTCGTTGGCGCGCACCACGGTCCAGGGGGCGGCATCGGTGTGGGTCTTTTCCAGCATCTCGTCGCGCTTTTGCGTATAGTCGTCCCATTTCGTCAGCGCGGCTATGTCCATATCCGAAAGCTTCCAGCATTTCAGCGGGCTGTGGCGGCGATCATGGAAGCGCTCGATCTGCGTTTCGCGACCGATGTCGAGCCAGAATTTGAAAAGATTGATGTCTTCATGGGCCAGCATCTTTTCCAGACGCGGCGTTTCCTTGAGGAAGAGCTTGTGTTCTTCCGGCGTGCAGAAACCCATGACCGGCTCGACCCCGGCGCGGTTATACCATGAGCGGTCGAAGAGAACGAATTCGCCGGCGGTCGGAAAATGCGAGATATAGCGCTGGAAATACCATTGGCCGCGCTCGGTTTCCGTGGGTTTGGTGAGCGCCACCACGCGGGCATAGCGGGGGTTGAGATAGGCCCGGGCCGCGAAGATCGCGCCACCCTTGCCCGCCGCATCGCGGCCTTCGAAAACCGCCATGACCCTTTTGCCGGTCGCCTGCAGCCAGAACTGAACCTTGACCAGTTCCACCTGCAGCGCCTCGAGAGCGGTGTCGTAGTCCTCCCGCTTCATCTTCTTGTCGTAGGGAAAATTGCCGGCGGAAAGTTTCTTTTCCTCAACCCATTCAGGAAGAACCGGATTGTCGATGTCGAAGCTGCGCAGTTTGCCGCCAATGGTGATCTCGACCGTCCGCTTCTTCGTTTCTTCGCCCATGGGTTCCTCCAGATGTTGTTGTGTAAAGGCAACTCGCCGCCAATGAGTTCACATCCATTGCCAGAATTCAAGTGAAACAGGACCGGTTGACCGGGATGCGGCGGCGGGAGCGATTGCCGCGTCGATTTTGCGCATATACGTTGTGGAAAATGCGCGATGATGAATCTCTGTCATGAAGCTGGCCTATGAGATTTCGATGCGCTGTCAGATGAGAATGGAAAGAGCAGGCTGAAATGGCAGTCATGAAAGGCGATGGTGGATTAAGGCTTTTGGGAAGGAAGCTCGGCCGGAACTGGTTGCCCGTTCTCATCGTCAGCATGCTCGCCATCGTGGCCGTTGCGGAACTCCATACACCCTATATGCCCGCCGCCCTTTGGCTTTGCGCCGTCATTGCCATTCTGGCCGTTGCGGAGGGCCCGGCGGCCGCCTCCGCAAAGGACGGAGTTGCGGCGGCGGAGACGGATGAGCCGGAAGTGCCCGGCGAAAACGTCATTTCGGGCGTAAGGGCGGGCCTCGCGGTTCTGGATACCCCCGTTTTCATTCTCGACAAGAACGCCAGCGTGCTGTTTCAGAACGGTGCTGCCGAACGCGCCTTCGGCCAGCTGCTTGCCGGTGCACATATTTCCGCCCGGCTGCGCTCTCCCGGCCTGCTGGATGTCATTCGCGAAACCATCACCACCGGCCAACCCAACCAGGTCGAACATTCGGAGCGCTTTCCTTCCGAACGGGTCTTTATCGTCCGCATCGCCCGTGCGGATGTAGGAGAGGGGGCCAGTCCGCCGTTCTACATCCTGTCGTTCCGCGACGTTTCGGAGCTTCGTCGCATCGACCGCATGCGTAGCGACTTCGTCGCCAATGCGAGCCATGAATTGCGCACCCCGCTCGCCTCGCTCCGCGGTTTCATCGAAACCATGCAGGGGCCGGCGCGCAACGACCCGAAGGCACAAGAGCGTTTCCTTGCCATCATGCTGGATCAGGCAACCCGCATGAGCAGGCTGGTGGACGATCTCATGTCCCTTTCGCGGCTGGAACTGCGCGCAAACATCGCGCCCGACCAGAAAGTCAATCTCGTTCCCGTCATCGGCCATGTGCGCGATACGCTGCTGCCCCTTGCCGACGAGCTTGATGTAACCATCACGCTGCACCTGCCGGACCGGCCGGCGGAAGTGCAGGGGGATCGCGACGAACTGGTGCAGGTATTCCAGAACCTAGTTGAAAATGCTTGCAAATATGGTCAGGAAGGCAAGGTCGTGGATGTCTGGCTGCGCGCCGAACCCGGCAAGCCGGTGGAGGTGAGTGTCATCGACAAGGGGCCGGGCATTCCCGCCGAACATGTGCCGCGCCTGACGGAGCGTTTTTATCGTGTCAGCGTCGCCGACAGCCGCTCGAAAAAGGGCACGGGCCTCGGGCTTGCCATCGTCAAGCACATCCTCACTCGCCACCGCGCCCGCCTCATCATTAAATCGGAATTGGGCAGCGGCACGGACTTCACCGTAAGATTCTGACATAAAATATGCATCTGCTTTTAACGTCGTGAATATTTATAAATTAAATCAGTAATTTAGACTGTCACAAATCTTTCGTCAAAGTGACATAAAAGGATGTGGCTACGGTGGTTAAGAAAAGGTCGCCGAGCGCAAGCTAAGAGCGAGTGTCGCTATCGGCTGCGTCCACAACAAAGCCCACGACGGGAGAGACAAATGAACATCGTTAAATTTTCCGCAGCAGCTCTGGTGGCTTCTGTCGCCTTCGCTGGCGCCGCCGCTGCTCGCGACCAGATCCAGGTTGCCGGTTCCTCCACGGTTCTGCCCTACGCCAAGATCGTTGCCGAGACTTTTGCCGAAACCTTCCCGAACTTCAAGGCTCCGGTTGTTGAGTCCGGCGGCACGGGCGGTGGTCTGAAGGCATTCTGCTCGGGCGTGGGCGAAGGCACCATCGACATTGCAAACGCTTCGCGCAAGATCAAGAGTGACGAACTGGCTGCCTGTAAGGCTGCTGGCGTCACCGACGTTCAGGAAGTGAAGATCGGTTACGACGGTATCGTCTTTGCGATGGACTCTTCCAACAAGGACATCAAGCTCGAGCCGAAGGATCTTTACCTCGCTCTCGCTGCTGAAGTCGTCAAGGACGGCAAGCTCGTTGCCAACCCCTACAAGAAGTGGTCGGAAATCAACAAGGAACTGCCTGACGTAGCGATCGCCGCTTACATCCCGGGCTCCAAGCACGGCACGCGCGAAGTCTTCGAAGAGAAGATCATGGCTGACGGCTGCAAGGAAGCCGGTGCCACCGATGTCATCAAGACGCTCATCACCGACGCCAAGCAGGCTGCTGCAAAGTGCGTTGCAGTCCGTAAGGACGGCGCAGCTGTCGACATCGACGGCGACTACACCGAAACGCTCGCTCGTATCGATGCCAACAAGACCGGCCTTGGCGTTTTCGGCCTGGCTTTCTATGAAAACAACGCTGACCGTCTGAAGGTCGCAACCGTTTCGGGCGTCGTTCCGTCCACCGAAACCGTTGCCAGCGGCAAGTACCCGGTTTCCCGCCCGCTGTTCTTCTACGTGAAGAAGGCTCACCTGGGCGTTATCCCGGGCCTTAAGGAATATGTCGAGTTCTTCGTTTCCGACGAGATGATCGGCCCGGATTCCCCGCTCGCCAACTACGGCCTGGTTGCCGCCCCGGACGCAGAGCGCGAAGAAATCCGCTCGAAGTTCTCGGCCGGTTCCACGATGTAATAGAAAGAGGGGTGCGGCTCTGCCGTGCCCCTCATTCCGCTTCGCTGAGGCCGTTATCCGCGGTTGACAGTTCCTACTCATCGCCATCCACATGATTGTCGATGGATTACAGATGGATAGGATGTATCAACCTTGACGCTTGCCAGACGATGATACAGTCAGGCGGCAGGCATCATGGGATGGTCCAGCGGTCTCGTTTTGATGACTTTTTGATTTGCCCGATATCGCACCGTGCTCTTGAGGCACGCCGAGGGAACTCTAATGAACACATCGATCCTTTTGCTGATACTGGCGCTCATCGGCATCGGCAGCTATCTGCTCGGCAGCCGCCGCGCCGTTGCCCTGTCTGGTGGTCGCCCCTCCAGCATGCATTCCCGTGCCGGTTATCACGGCTCTTACGCGGTCGTCTGGGCTGTTTTGCCCGCGGCGTTCATTCTCTGTGCCTGGCTCGTTATCAGCCCCCTGTTCGTCACATCGGCGGTGCGCGGTAATTTCCCCGAGGACGTGCGGGCGCAATCCGAAGCGCAGCAGAGCCTGACCTATGGTATGGTGACCTCCATCGCCCGCGGTCTTCAGCGGCTGACGCCGGAAGAAACCGCTCAGGTTGAGGCCGATACGGCTGCGGTCCGGCCTCTTCTGGCATCGAAGGGTGTGGCGATCGCCGGTGATCCCGAGCGCTTCATGGTTGATGCCGCCCAGACGCTCAACGGCATGACCTCCACCAGCCGCATCGCGATGATTGCCGTCGTGCTGCTGGCCGCGCTCGGCGGCGGCGCCTATGCGCTGCGTGCGATCGCGCCGCGCTTCCGGGCGCGCAACCAGGTCGAGAAGGTCATTCTCGCTGCCCTGCTCGTCGCCTCGTCCATCGCTATCCTCACGACCATCGGTATCGTCCTGTCGATGCTGACGGAGGCGATCCAGTTCTTCACCATGGTCCCGGCGCACCAGTTCTTCTTCGGAACGGTATGGGATCCGCGTTTTGCGGCAGCCGGTGCGACCGACTCCTCCGGCCAGTTCGGCCTGATCCCGCTGCTCGCAGGTACGCTTTACATCGGCTTCGTCGCCATGCTGGTCGCGGTTCCCGTGGGTCTGTTTTCGGCGATCTATATGTCCGAATATGCCTCGCCGCGTCTGCGCTCCGTGGCAAAGCCGCTGCTCGAAGTGCTCGCCGGCATCCCCACCATCGTCTACGGCTTCTTCGCGCTGACGACGGTTGGTCCTTTCCTCAGAGACATTTCCACGCAGATCAATGGTCTGGCGACGGGTAATTACGCCAACTTCATCCAGGCGCAGAGCGTCATCACCGCCGGCTTCGTCATGGGCATCATGCTGATCCCCTATGTCTCGTCGCTGTCGGACGATATCATCACCGCCGTGCCACGCTCGCTGCGTGACGGTTCCCTCGGTCTCGGCGCTACACGGTCCGAAACCATCAAGAGGGTCATCGTTCCCGCCGCTCTTCCCGGCATCGTCGGCGCTGTGCTGATGACGGCATCGCGCGCCATCGGCGAAACCATGATCGTGGTTCTCGCGGCCGGCGTTGCGGCCCGTCTGCAGCTCAATCCATTCGAGCCCATGACCACCGTGACGGTCAAGATCGTCAGCCAGCTGACCGGCGACCTTGAATTCACCTCGCCGCAGACGCTGGTCGCCTTTGCGCTCGGCATCACGCTTTTCGCCATCACGCTTTGCCTGAATATCTACGCGCTTTACATCGTGCGCAAATACCGGGAGCAATATGAATGACCGACATCGTCTCTCCCGCAGCCGGCGCGAACGCCGCGAACAGGGCCACGCGCCGTGATATCGGCATCAAGCGCCGTTATGCCGCCGAACGCCGCTTCCGTGCTTACGGCATGGCAGCGATTTCCTTCGGCCTCATCTTTCTCTTCCTGCTGCTTTTCTCGGTGGTTTCCAAGGGTTACACTGCCTTCCAGCAGACGATGATCACCGTTCCGGTCGAGTTTTCCGAACAGATCATCGATCCGAAAAATGAGCGCGCCACCAATCCGGCGAAGCTGATGACGGCCAATTATCCCGTTGTTGCCCGTGACGCGGTCGCCAAGGTCCTTGGTGTTGCGCCGACGGACCGCGCCGGTCTTCGTGCCGTCAACCTCTTGATCTCCGACAGCGTGCGCACGCAGCTTCGCGACATCGTCGTCGCCGATCCCGCCGTCATCGGCACCACGCGCACGGTCACGCTTCTGGCCTCGGGCGACGTCGACAGCGCCTTCAAGGGCCAGGTCGATATGACCGCCGATGAAGCCAATCGCCGTATCTCGAACCAGCAGCTCGGCTGGATGAACCAGCTCGCCGAAAGCGGCCAGCTCGGCAAACATTTCAACACCGGCATTTTCGTCAACGGCGCTTCGAGCCGTCCGGAAGCGGCGGGTGTCGGCGTGGCGCTGATCGGTTCCTTCTACATGATGCTGATCGTGCTGGTGCTGTCATTGCCGATCGGCGTTGCGGCCTCGATCTATCTCGAGGAATTCGCCCCGAAGAACCGTCTGACGGATCTTATCGAGGTGAATATCAACAATCTCGCGGCTGTTCCTTCGATCGTTTACGGTCTGCTCGGCCTCTCCGTCTTCATCAACTTCATGGGCTTTCCGCGCTCGGCTTCGCTGGTCGGCGGTCTTGTCCTGACGCTGATGACCCTGCCGACGATCATCATCGCGACCCGCGCTGCCCTGAAAGCCGTGCCGCCGTCTATCCGCGCCGCAGCCCTCGGCCTCGGCGCTTCCAAGATGCAGACGATCTTCCACCATGTGCTGCCGCTCGCCATGCCGGGCATTCTGACCGGCACCATCATCGGTCTCGCCCACGCGCTGGGCGAAACGGCGCCGCTGCTCCTGATCGGCATGGTGGCATTCGTTGCGAATTACCCGACGACGCCGATGGATCCGTCCACGGCCCTGCCGGTGCAGATTTACATGTGGGCGAACGAAGCCGAGCGCGCCTTTGTCGAAAGGACATCCGGCGCTATCATCATCCTGCTTTTGTTCCTCATCGTCATGAATGTTGGCGCAATCCTGTTGCGTCGCCGCTTCGAGCGGCGCTGGTAGAGGGAGATTGAGCAATGAACATGTTGTCGGAAGCAGCAGTTGAAAAGGCGCTGGACAAGAAAATGAATGAAGTCTCATACAAGATGATCGGCAAGGACGTTTCGGTTTATTACGGCGAAAAGCGCGCGCTTTACGACGTGAACCTCAACGTTCGGGAAAATACGGTGACCGCGCTTATCGGCCCGTCCGGCTGCGGTAAATCCACCTTCCTGCGCACCCTGAACCGTATGAACGACACGATCGACGGTTGCCGGGTCACCGGCAAGATCACGCTCGATACCGACGATATCTACGATCAGGCGATCGACGTTGTGGAATTGCGCGCCCGCGTCGGCATGGTGTTCCAGAAGCCGAACCCCTTCCCGAAGTCGATCTACGAGAACATCGCCTATGGCCCGCGTATCCACGGCCTTGCCCGCAACAAGGCGGATATGGACCAGATCGTCGAGCACAGCCTGCAGAAGGCGGGTCTCTGGAACGAAGTGAAGGATCGCCTGTTGGAGTCCGGCACCGGCCTTTCCGGCGGTCAGCAGCAGCGCCTGTGCATCGCGCGCGCGGTTGCCGTCAGCCCGGAAGTGATCCTGATGGACGAGCCCTGCTCGGCGCTGGACCCGATCGCGACCGCCAAGGTCGAGGAATTGATTCACGAGCTGCGTACCAATTACACGATCGTCATCGTTACGCACTCCATGCAGCAGGCGGCGCGTGTTTCCCAGCGCACGGCCATGTTCCACCTTGGTCATCTTGTCGAAGAAAACGAAACCGACAAGATGTTCACCAATCCGGACGACCAGCGCACGCAGGACTACATCATGGGCCGCTTCGGCTGATCCCGGCCGGCGCTTTATCGAAACCGAACAAGACTGGTGCCTCTGCCGTGCCCGCTTCCGGGTACGCGCATGCAGGCCAAGCCGGAGGACTAGACCATGACACAGACAACGACCCATTCGCATATCCTGTCGGCCTATGACGACGAACTGAAATTCCTGACGCGCCGCATCGCCGAAATGGGCGGTCTCGCGGAACAGATGTGTGCCGATGCCGTGCGTGCGCTCGTCAATTCCGACGCCGCGCTCGCTCAGAAGGTCATTTCCGATGACGCGATCCTCGATCATTCCGAGCGCGAGATCGGCGACAAGGCCATCGTCACCATCGCCAGACGCCAGCCGATGGCGGCCGACCTTCGCGAGATCATCGGCACGCTGCGTATCGCCGGCGACCTTGAACGCGTTGGCGACCTTGGCAAGAACACTGCCAAGCGTGTGATCGCGGTTGCCGGAACCGGTGTGCCGCGCAAGCTCGCCCGCGGCATAGAGCACCTGTCGGAGCTTGCGCTGGTGCAGCTCAAGGAAGTCCTCGACGTCTATTCCACGCGTTCCGCCGAGAAGGCCAATGCCATCCGCGAGCGCGACGAGGAAATCGACGCCATGTATACGTCGCTCTTCCGTGAGCTTCTGACCTACATGATGGAAGATCCGCGCAACATCACCACCTGCACGCATCTTCTGTTCTGCGCCAAGAACATCGAGCGTATCGGCGACCACGCCACCAATATCGCCGAGACGATCTATTACATGACCACCGGCAGCCAGCCGGAAGGTGAGCGTCCGAAGGACGACAGTTCCAACACGCTCGGTTCGGTGACCGAGTAACAGACGAGCAGCGGCTTGCGGAGTTAGCATATGGTGCCCAAGATTGCAGTTGTGGAAGACGAGGAAGCGCTGAGCGTCCTCCTTCGTTACAATCTCGAGGCTGAGGGATATGACGTCGACACGATACCCCGTGGAGACGAAGCAGAAATCAGGCTGCAGGAACGTATTCCGGACCTTCTTATCCTGGATTGGATGCTTCCCGGCGTTTCCGGTATCGAACTGTGCCGTCGGCTCAGAATGCGGCCGGAAACAGAACGCCTGCCCATCATCATGCTGACGGCGCGCGGCGAAGAAAGCGAACGGGTTCGCGGCCTTGCCACCGGCGCCGACGACTATGTCGTCAAGCCGTTTTCGACACCGGAACTCATGGCCCGGGTCAAGGCCATGCTGCGCCGGGCCCGTCCCGAGGTTCTCTCCTCGGTGCTGAAGTGCGGTGATATCGAGCTGGATCGCGAGACCCATCGCGTTCACCGCAAGAGCCGCGAAGTGCGCCTCGGCCCGACGGAGTTCCGCCTGCTGGAATTCCTGATGACCTCTCCAGGCCGGGTTTTCTCCCGCTCGCAATTGCTGGATGGCGTGTGGGGTCACGATATCTATGTGGATGAGCGCACCGTCGACGTGCATGTCGGGCGCCTGCGCAAAGCGCTCAATTTTTCGCATATGCAGGATGTCATCCGTACCGTGCGCGGCGCCGGATATTCGATGGAAGCCTGAGCAAGACTCGACCGACGAGTTACACTCGGGGCAACATCCCGCCAAAAACCGAAAGGCCCGAAACCGGAATGGTGTCGGGCCTTTCGGTTTTTGGACGTCCCCAACCACGACGGCTTCATCCTTCTTGATGGGATGACGGACAATTGGCTGAAATCCCGCCCGCTCAATCGGGATTGTGGGTCGGGTTCGACAGCGATGGAGGATAGGGTTCGGCGCTTCGCCCGTGAGTTGACCCCCGGAACCGCCTGAATTTTGTCATAAAAAAACGGGCCCGAAGGCCCGTAGTTTTTGAGTGTCGAATGCGTGCCGCAACACTCAAGCCTTGCGGCGCTCGCTTACCGGCTGATAGGCGAGTTTCGCATGGAACTTGCAATAGGGCGAAGATTCCAGCGCTTCACAACCGCAGAAATGGAAATCATCCTTCAGCGGATCGCCGACCGGCCACTTGCAGGTGCGCTCCGTCAGTTCCGTCAGCGTCAGGCGACGGGAAATCGGCGAGACCACGTTTTTGGAAGGAACGTAATCGAGAACCTGTGCGGTCTCGATGTCGATCTCCTCATTCAGCGCGGTTGCCGCGTTCGAACGGGTGAGAATCCGCGCCGGCGCTGCATTGACGCGGCCTGCAAAGGTTGTCGCGCGTGGGGCAGGTGCAGCGGTGCGCTTGGGCGCAGAGCGCGCCGAAGTGACCGGACCGCCAGCCTTGACGCGTCCCGGCAGATTGAGGCGATGGACCTTGCCGATCACGGCATTACGGCTGACGCCGCCGAGCTGCGCTGCAATCTGGCTGGCGCTAAGGCCCTCGGACCATAATTTCTTGAGTTTCTCGACTCGTTCGTCTGTCCAGTTCATGCCGCTTCTCCGCTCGTCGCGTATAATGTCGGCAGAATCCTTCTCCGTCTCGCGGGCGTGCCGCGAGCGTGGTTTCTGCCGGATTTTTGGTGACTAGTTCCGCCGCAATGCAGTCTAGTAATTAGCGATTAACCTAGTGCCACGCAGACTCCGTGGCAAGAGTCGCGGGATTCATCTCGAATCGATTTTCCGGTTTTCCCCAACTTGCTGGCGAGTTGAGTCTGAAAGGCAACACCTTGGGCCTCGCAGGCCGCCACCTACTAGGGCTTGAGAAGCCCGGGAAATACGGACTTTTGTTGACATCGGCAGGCGAAGTGACAATAGTGCCCCTGCCGCCGCGAGGCGGCATTTTTGATTTTCAGGCGAGGGATAACCCCCAGAGCCTATTGACAACCGTCTGACAGCGCATCTGCGCAAGGAGTGATACAGCCATGGCCGAAGCCGCCGCGCCATTGTTCGATACGTTTGCAAGAGCCCCCCTGCGCTTCGAGCGAGGCGAGGGCGTCTGGCTGTTCACGGAGAGCGGCGAACGATATCTGGATTTTGCGGCCGGCGTAGCGGTCAATTCGCTGGGCCACGCCCATCCGCACCTCGTGGAAGCGATCAAGACCCAGGCCGAGAAGGTCTGGCACGTCTCAAACCTTTATGAAGTGCCGGGCCAGGAAAAGCTCGCCAAGCGCCTGACGGAAGCGACCTTCGCAGACAAGGTCTTCTTCACCAATTCCGGTGCGGAAGCGCTGGAATGCGCGATCAAGACCGCGCGACGTTATCATTATTCCAAGGGGCATCCGGAAAAGTTCCGGATCATCACCTTCGAAGGCGCCTTTCATGGGCGTACGCTGGCAACGATCGCCGCCGGCGGCCAGCAGAAATATCTCGAAGGTTTCGGTCCCAAGGTCGAAGGTTTCGACCAGGTGCCCTTCGGTGACGTTGATGCGCTGAAAGCCGCCATCACGGCCGAGACGGCTGCACTTCTGATCGAGCCCATTCAGGGCGAGGGCGGCATCCGTGCGCCCAGCAAGGAATTCCTGCAGCTGCTGCGGTCGCTCTGCGATGAGCATGGCATGCTGCTGATTTTCGATGAGGTCCAGACCGGCGTCGGCCGCACGGGCAAGCTGTTTGCCTATGAGCAGACGGGTGTCGCGCCCGATATCATGGCGGTGGCCAAGGGTATCGGCGGCGGTTTCCCGCTCGGCGCATGCCTTGCGACGGCGGATGCCGCTTCCGGCATGACGGCGGGCGTGCACGGCACCACCTATGGCGGCAACCCGCTGGCCATGGCTGTGGGCAATGCCGTGCTCGATGTCGTCCTCTCCGAGGGCTTTCTGGAGAAGGTCCGTGATGTCGCGCTGGTCTTCCGCCAGGGCCTTGCTTCGCTGAAGGATCGTTATCCTGATGTCATCGAGGAAATTCGCGGCGAAGGCCTGCTTCTCGGCATCAAGGCGAAGGTCCCGTCGGGCGAACTGCTGCAGGCCATGCGCGGCGAGCATCTGCTCGGCGTGCCCGCGGGCGACAACGTCATCCGTCTCCTGCCGCCGCTCGTTACCACGGCGGAAGAAGCCCGTGAGGGGCTGGCACGCGTGGAAGCGGCCGCCGCTTCCCTGACAGCGAAACAGGCAAAAATCGCCTGAGGAAACAATAAAGGGCGGGCCTCTTCCCGGAGGCTCGCGAGCATGGGACGTTTGAAATGGCTTCACCTAAACATTTTCTTGACCTGTCGGCCGTCAGCTCGCAGGACCTGCGGGCAATTCTCGACGATGCCCGCGCGCGCAAGGCCGCAACCAAGGCCGGAACGGCGGAAAAGCCGCTTGCCGGCAAGATGCTGGCAATGATCTTCGAAAAGCCCTCCACCCGCACCCGCGTCTCCTTTGATGTCGGCATGCGCCAGCTTGGTGGCGAGACGCTTTTCCTCTCTGGTACTGAAATGCAGCTCGGTCGTGCCGAAACGATCGGCGATACGGCCAAGGTGCTGTCGCGTTATGTCGACGCCATCATGATCCGCACGACGGATCATTCGCGCCTGCTGGAGCTTGCCGAGCACGCAACCGTGCCGGTTATCAACGCCCTGACTGACGACACGCATCCCTGCCAGATCATGGCTGACATCATGACCTTCGAGGAACATCGCGGCCCGGTCAAAGGCAAGACCATTGCGTGGACGGGTGACGGCAACAACGTCCTGCATTCCTTCGTGGAAGGCTCGGCCCGCTTCGGTTACCGCATGACAATGGCGGTGCCGATGGGTTCCGAACCCCATGACAAGTTCCTGAACTGGGCCCGCAACAATGGCGGCGAAATCATGTTGTGCCACGATGCCGACAAGGCCGTGGCCGGGGCCGATTGCGTCGTCACCGATACCTGGGTTTCCATGAACCAGGAACACAAGGCGCGCGGCCACAACATCTTCCAGCCCTATCAAGTCAACGAAGCCCTGATGGCCAAGGCGGAAAAAGACGCGCTGTTCATGCATTGCCTGCCGGCCCATCGCGGTGAAGAAGTGACGGATGCCGTGATCGACGGTCCGCAATCGGTGGTCTTCGACGAGGCGGAAAACCGCCTCCACGCGCAGAAGTCCATCATCGCCTGGTGCATGGGCGCCATCTGAGCAATTCCCCCGGCCTGACACGCGTCACGCCGGGTGCTTGAACTTGCCCGCATAGATTACCATCTGTGGGACTTCGAAGAGGCTCGTCGGTTTTGCTGGCGGGCCATCATCACGATTTGCACGTTTTTCCCGGAAGCGGTTTCTCTTCCCGGGTCTCTGTGCGACAAGCGGAAAAAGCACATTTTAAAAGCCGGACTTTTGGACGGTAGCGGCGCCACGGCTGCGCCAAGGAGTATGACATGGCAAATGTAACGGTTGAACTGGACGATCTCGATTTTGCTGGCGACGACAAGGTTGTGCCCTTTCAGGTCGAAGGTCTGGATGTGCGCGGCCGCGCCGTACAGGTTGGGCCGCTGCTGAATGCCATTCTCGAGCGGCACGATTATCCTGCCGCGGTCGCCCGCCTGCTGGCGGAAGCGACTGTTCTGACGGCGCTGATCGGCACGTCGCTCAAGTTTTCCGGCAAGCTGACCCTCCAGACCAAGGGCGACGGCCCGGTCGACCTGCTGGTCGCGGATTTTACCGCGCCTGAAAGCATGCGCGCTTACGCCCGTTTCGACGAGGAGCGGCTGGCCGCGGCGATTGCGGAAGGCGCAACCTCACCGGAGCAATTGCTCGGCACCGGCATTCTGGCCTTCACGATCGATCAGGGCGTGGGCATGCAGCCTTATCAGGGCATCGTGCCGCTCGATGGCTCGTCGCTGGAAGACATTGCCGGGGTTTATTTCCGTCAGTCGGAACAGCTGCCCACCCGCGTGCGGCTGGGCGTTGCCGAGTTCTTCGACCGTGATGGCGAAGGCAAGCCGCGTCATGGCTGGCGTGCGGGCGGCGTTATCGCGCAGTTCCTGCCGCAGGCGCCCGAGCGGCTGCGTATGCGCGACCTGCATGGCGGCGACGGCGATGAAAGCGGTCACGAGGTGCAGGAGGATGATGCCTGGATGGAAGCCGTCACGCTGTTGAACACGGTGGATACCGACGAGCTGACCGATCCGCAGGTGCCGGTGGAACGCCTGCTCTTCAGGCTTTTCCATGAGAGCGGCGTGCGCATCTATGATCCGCAGGCAGTTTTCGACCGTTGCAGCTGCTCGCGGGACAAGATCAAGGGTGTGCTGTCAGGCTTCACCGCCGAAGAGATCAAGGCGAGCGAGGAAGACGGGGCCATTGCCGTGACCTGCGAGTTCTGCTCCACCACCTATCGCTACGATGTCAGCGAATTTGAAAATGCCTGAATAGAAAGCCGTGCCCCACAAAGGGTGCGGCTTTTTCATTGCCGGGCGAGTGGTTAGTTCAGAACCCGCATCAGGCCCGGTGAATCCAGCGAAAAGGCGGGTATGGTGACGTTGAACACCTCGCCATTTTCCGTTTCCATTTCATAATGCCCGAACATCAGGCCCGAGGGTGTGTCCAGCGGGCAACCCGAAGAGTATTCGTAGCTGTCGCCGGGTTTAAGATGTGGCTTCTCACCCACGACGCCAGGCCCATAGACCTCATCGACCTGTCCGTTCTGATCGGTGATGTGCCAATAGCGATTGACGAGGGTTACCGGAATATCGGAGTTGTTCGCGATCACGACTTTGTAGCCCCAGACGTAACGATCGTCATCCGGGTCGGATTGTTCCTCGAGATAATACGGGTCGACCGTTACCTCGATATCCCTTGTCAGAGCACGATACATACGCGCCACACCTCGATATTATGCCTGCCGCCACATCCTACACTATAGGTTCTGGCTATCGTCAAGAAAATGAATGACTTGACGGGCAGGGGGCATCTCCTGTTGCGCTGCTTTCCATCGTTAGGGATAACGGGAAAGGTAAATATTGGTTGCCTGATAGGGTCTTTTCGGACCGCACCGGCGAACCATGGCCCGACACGCGGTCAGGCCATGGCGATTTGCCGATTGAATTTTCAAGCCGAAACGGCCGCCAGACCCTTCACCAGATCTTCCAGCAGATCGTCGGTATCCTCGATGCCGCAGGAAAGGCGCAGGGTGCCGCCGGAAATACCGAGTTCAGCACGCGCCTCGTCGGAGAGGTTCTTGTGCGTCGTCGTGCCGGGATGGGTGATAAGGCTCTTGGCGTCGCCGAGGTTGTTGGAAATCTTCACGATCTCAAGCGCGTTCTGCAGCTTGAAGGCCGCTTCCTTGCCACCCTTCAGTTCGAAAGCCACCAGCGTCGAGCCGCCGGACATCTGCCGTGCGATGATGTCGGCCTGCGGATGGTCGGCGCGGCCGGGATAGATGACCTTGGCGACCTTGCCGTTATCGGCGAGAAAATCGGCGATTTTGCCGGCATTGGCCGTCTGCTGCTTCACACGCAGCGGCAGGGTCTCGATGCCTTTCAGAAGCGTCCAGGCATTGAACGGCGACATGGCCGGGCCGGTATGGCGGAAATAATCCTGCAGCTCTTCTTCGATCCACTTCTTGTCAGAAAGGATCACGCCGCCGAGGCAGCGGCCCTGGCCGTCAATATGTTTGGTGGCCGAATAAACAACGATATGGGCGCCGAGTTCGAGCGGCTTCTGGAAAAGCGGCGTCGCAAAGACGTTGTCGACCACTACCTTGGCGCCGATCTGGTTGGCGAGCTTCGCCACGCCGGCAATATCCACCACTTCGAGCGTCGGATTGGTCGGGCTTTCGAGGAAGAACAGCTTGGTGTTGGGCTGGATCGCCTTTTCCCAATTGCCGAGATCGCGACCGTCGATCAGCGTGCATTCGATGCCGTATTTCGGCGCGAGCGTTTCGACCACCCAGCGGCAGGAGCCGAAAAGGGCGCGGGCAGCAACGATATGGTCGCCGGCGCGCAGCTGGCACATGATGGCGGCGGTGACGGCGGCCATGCCCGACGCAAGTGCGCGGGCGTCTTCAGCGCCTTCCAGCAGGCACATGCGCTTTTCGAACATGTCGTTGGTAGGGCTCGCATAACGGGCGTAGATGAACCCGTCCGTTTCACCCTTGAAGCGCGCTTCGGCGGCTTCGGAGTTTTCGTATACGAAACCCTGGGTCAGATAGATCGCTTCCGACGTTTCACCGTAAGGGGAGCGTAGCGTACCGCCGTGAACGAGCTGGGTTGCCGGGCGCCATTTATTGCTCATGTGATCACCTTCAAAACAAAAAAACCGGCCGCAAAAGCAGACCGGTTCCTAGCACCCGGTCTTTTTAGCCACTTGTTTAACGTGGCTGCAAGCCGACCGGCCAAATCACCACGGGATAAGCTTGCCATACTGCCGTTACCGGCTTGCGTCAATGCTTTCCTTTTGGTTTTGTCGCCGTAAAAAGGAATGATGACCATGACGAGAACCACGGGCATTTTGGCGGATGGCGCGATCAAGGCGCTGTTTGCAGGCGGCAAGCTGAAGAGCGAGGCCGATCTCGATGCTGATCAGGTGCAGCCTGCCAGCCTTGATCTCAGGCTCGGCTCGAAGGCCTATCGCGTGCGCGCCAGCTTTATGCCCGGCCCCGGAACCCACGTCCTCGACAAGCTCAATCGTCTCAGCCTGCACGAGATCGACCTCACCCAGGGCGCGGTGCTAGAAACCGGTTGCGTTTATATCGTTCCCTTGATGGAAAGCCTTGCGCTGCCGGCGGACATGTCTGCCTCGGCCAATCCGAAAAGCTCGACCGGCCGTCTCGATATCTTCACCCGCGTGATGACCGATAATGCGCAGGAATTCGACAAGATACCGGCCGGTTATGTCGGCCCGCTCTATCTGGAAATCAGCCCGCGCACATTCCCCATCGTGGTGCGCCGCGGCTCACGCCTGTCGCAGATCCGCTTCCGCATTGGCCATTCGCTGCTCAATGAAAGTGAACTGCTGAAGCTGCACGAGACGGAAATGCTGGTCGCAAGCGACACGCCCAACGTGACCGGCGGCGGCATCGCGCTTTCGATCGACCTCAAGGGTTTCGGTGAAAACGGGCTGATCGGTTATCGCGGCAAACATCACACGGCGGTGGTGGATGTCGACAAGAAGGCCCAGCACGACGTTCTCGATTTCTGGGAACCGCTCTACGCACGCGGCCGCGCCGAATTGATCCTCGACCCGGATGAATTCTATATTCTCGTCTCACGCGAAGCTGTCCACGTTCCGCCGCTTTACGCGGCTGAAATGACGCCCTTCGACCCGTTGGTGGGCGAGTTCCGTGTGCATTACGCCGGCTTCTTCGATCCGGGCTTCGGCCATGCGCAGGCGGGCGGCACCGGCAGCCGCGCCGTGCTCGAAGTGCGCAGCCACGAGGTGCCCTTCATTCTGGAACACGGGCAGATCGTTGGCCGGCTTGTTTACGAGCACATGCTGCAGAAACCGGAAGGCCTCTATGGCAGCGGCCTCGGCTCCAACTATCAGGCCCAGGGGCTGAAGCTTTCCAAGCATTTTCGCACCGAATAACGAAACCGGCGGGTGCTTGACACCCGCTGCGAACTATCCGATGTCTTATGCGCGCGCGGGTGTAGCTCAATGGTAGAGCAGCAGCTTCCCAAGCTGAATACGAGGGTTCGATTCCCTTCACCCGCTCCAGCGATGCCGCGATCCATGTGCCGGAATATTAAAGGTCATAAGAGAAAGCAGCATCCCGATGGCGCAGTCCCTCAGCGAGATCAGTAAATTTCTAAGCTATGTCCTTCGTCACAAACCGGATGCGATCAGTATCGAACTCGACGCGGAAGGGTGGGCCAATATCGACGAGTTGATAGCAAGAGCCGATATTCCCCTTACGCATGAGTTGCTGCTTGAGATTGTCGATACCAGCGACAAGAAGCGGTTCGCCATTTCTGCCGATGGGCAATTCATCCGGGCCAATCAGGGCCATTCGGTGGTGGTGGATCTCGGTCTCGAGCCTGTAAAGCTACCCGTTTTGCTCTATCACGGCACAGCCACCCGTTTTCTCGGCAGCATCAGGGAAAAGGGATTGCTCCCGCAGAACCGGCAATATGTCCATCTCTCCGCTGATAAAGAAACAGCGAGAAGAGTTGGAGAAAGGCACGGAAAACCTGTTATTCTGACGATCTCCGCCCTGGCGCTGCATCAGGGAGGCCATCGTTTCTTTCAGGCCAAAAATGGTGTCTGGCTCAGGAATGAGATAGAGCCGGGCTCTCTTCCGGGGCTGCCGGAAGAGGTGGGCTGAAGCCACTATTTTCCGCGGAACAGCCTGAAATGGTGGGATACGGTCTTGGCCGGATCGTCGTGGAGCCGGCTTTTGGGAGTAGTACACAATTTAGCTTGACTACGATTAAATTGCACGTAATAGTTGATGCAGTCGTAACATAGGGAAAGTGTTATGAGTCGCAAACTTCTTTCGGAATTTCTGGGAACCTTTTGGCTCGTGTTCGGAGGATGCGGCAGCGCGGTTTTTGCCGCCGCCTTTCCCGAACTCGGCATCGGCTTCCTTGGTGTCGCTTTCGCTTTTGGTCTGACCGTTCTGACCATGGCCTACGCGGTTGGCGGCATTTCAGGCGGTCACTTCAATCCGGCTGTTTCAGTTGGCCTCACGGTTGCCGGTAAATTCCCGGCGGCAAGCCTCGTGCCTTATATCGTGGCGCAGGTTCTGGGGGCGATCGTCGCGGCTGCGGCGCTTTATGTCATCCTCACCGGCAAGGCAGGGGCTGACATTGGCGGTTTTGCCGCCAATGGTTATGGCGAACATTCGCCGGGCGGATATTCTGTCGTATCGGCGCTGCTGATCGAAGTCATTCTGACGGCATTTTTCCTTATCGTCATTCTGGGGTCGACGCATGGCAGGGTTCCGGCCGGCTTCGCGCCGATCGCCATCGGTCTTGCCCTTACCCTTATTCATCTGATTTCCATTCCGGTCACCAACACATCCGTCAATCCGGCCCGCTCGACAGGACAGGCGCTGTTCGTCGGCGGATGGGCGCTGCAGCAGCTCTGGCTGTTCTGGCTCGCTCCGATCCTTGGCGGCGCCATCGGGGCCGTGATCTGGAAAATTTTCGGCGAGGAAGAGAAGGCCGGCCACACCGGTTCGGTTCAACCTGCGCAGACATGAATAAGAGGCTTTGTTTCCTCGAATGGTCGAGGAAACGACTGAGGAGGATGACATGGATCTTGCTTCGATATTGGCCCAAATCGTTGGCGGTGCGGTAGGCGGCACGGCCGGTGGAAAGATAGTGAAGGACTCCGATCTTGGTTCGCTCGGCAACCTGATTGCCGGCGCCATTGGCGGCCTCGGCGGCGGAACCGTGCTCGGATCGCTGCTTGGCGCGGCCGGAGGTGCAGCAGCTGGCGGCGTGGATATCGGCGCTCTTGCCGGTCAGCTCGTTGGCGGCGGTGTCGGTGGTCTGATCGTGCAGATCATCGTCGGCCTGATCAAGAACAAGCTCGTTGCCAAGTAGAGCGGTTCGGTCGCCTTCAGGATGAAATGACGGACCTTGCCGAAGGAGGAGCTTCGTTCGGCAAGGCATTAGCTTCTATTATTGATGACACCGGTAATGCAAGGCCTGAAGCGGCTTTGCGGATAACAGCATGTCGCTGAAACCATGAAGCGTCGCCGCGGTTGGCCGAAAGAAGCACCAAAACTATTTTGACTGTTTTCGAAAATGCCGGGTCAGTCGGTTTTTTTGACGACCGGCGCGTGTGGTGTCTTGTTCCATGTGAAGGGTTTGGTTTTGAGCTCCACCACGGCCCGCCAGGCCGCGACTGATAATATCAGCCAATATGCGGGCATCGCCAGCCATCGCCTTCCGACATGTCGTCTTTCATAGGCGATCATTCTGCTTCGGCCCATCAGCACGAAGATCGTGTAGCTCCCGGCGATATTCAGCACATCGATAAAAAACAGCAGACCTTGCCAGGTGAGTAGCAGATCAGCACCGTTTTCCCGGATGGCGATAGTCATGAATGCCAGGGAAACGAAGAGCAGGGGATGGGCAAGCGACGACAGAAGCATGCCACCGATCAGCAGCTGAAAAACCATATAGGCAAACCATCCCATGTCGCGCGCGGTCGCAAAAGGCGCACGGGTCATCACCAGCCAGCTTTGCAGCCAACCCTTGTACCAGCGTGTTCGCTGGTTCAGCCACACGGGTAGCGAGGTCGGCGCGTCCTCCAGCGTCTGTCGTCGGATGACGCCGCAACGATAACCGAGCCGATGCAGCCTGAGTCCGAGATCGGCGTCCTCAGTTACATTATAGGGATCCCAGGCGCCGGCCCGCCGCAGCACGGCGGTCCGGAAATGATTGGAGGTGCCGCCAAGCGGCAGCGGCAAGCCGTGTGTGGCAAGCGCAGGTAACATGCAGCGGAAGAGGCCGGAATACTCCAAGGCGAAACAGGCGCTGAGCCAGGAGGAAGAGGCATTGCTGATGATAAGCGGCGCCTGCAGGCAGGCCACCTCGTCTGGCTCATTGCGGAAGGCGGTATAGGCTTCACGCAATTGCTGCGGATGGGGCCGGTCCTCGGCATCATAGACCACAACGAATGCGCCGCGCGCGCCGGAAAGCGCATAGGTGAGGGCTTTGGGTTTGGTGCGCGGCAGGGAAGGCGGCACCCTGACAACCTCTATATGTGGGCCGGGGTTTATCCGCCGGATCGCCTCGATCGTTGCGTCGTCGTCAGCCTCGCAGACAAGCTTGATGTCCAGTCGGGATCTGGGCCAGTCCAGACGTTCCAATGCGCCGATGAGCTGCCCGACGACGGCCTCTTCTCGATAAAGCGTCACCAGAACGGTATAGACAGGCAGTTCGTTTTCCTGCCGAGGAAGCGAGACAGCACCGTTTTCCGTGGGTGCATGGACGAGGGCGAACAGCCTGAAAAGCAGGGTAAAGAGGTAAAGAAGCGTCAGGGTAACATGCAGATAGGCAAATGCCGCTTCCGTATAAAACAGCAGCGATAGAATGAGCAGGGTAACGAGAACGCCACTGCAGAAACCCTGCTGGCCGTGCAGCGTGATCCTGGCGGAATGGTGTGGCGCCGTATTGAAAAGCCGCTGCTGGGTTTCCGCCAGGCGGCGGGCCTCGCCCGCTTTCCAGATTGCGTTGCGCATGGCTTGCGGTGTGGTTACGGCAAATTCGTCGAGAAGACGCGGGCGCTGATCCAGCATGTTTTTCAGAGACGCCATCCGCGCCAGTTCCGGCACGATCAGCAGCGTCGGCGTGCCGTGCAGCGGTGTCAGCCGCAGCAACCTTGGTTCGGCAAGTTGAGTGTCCAGTCGGTTCAGGTCCACCACCCGGCCCGGGCTTATTTCCGGAAGAAACGGCAACCGCAGCAATCTGGCGAAAGCGCTGAAATAGGCATCCGCCGTTACGAGACTGCTTGCCAGCAATTCGTCTTCTACAGTCGAGCCATTTTCCAGCGCCAGCTGTTCGAATGCCTCGATATAGGGCTTGCCAAATCCCAGCGAAGAGAGAAAGCGGGCTTGTTCGGCCTGGTCCTGTTCGGAAGCGGCCCAAAGCGGATCATCGCTGGTACGGGAAAATGCAATTTTTCGTGTCGCCGGCGTCGTACAAAACGAATCTCGTGTATATTGCCTAAAATAATCCATGCATCGCCGCCGCCGTCATGGTGCCGCCCCACTTTCTGTCACGGATAGTATAGATGAGAATGACGAATGTAACGCGGAATATAGGTATCGGTTTTACTTTAGCTCTCGCTTTACAATTGACTGGTTTTATTGGTGAAGTTCGTGCGGAGGGATTGTCGGACGGAAACCGGATGCCGGTGTTGTTCGATGCGCAGGAGCGATTTCCGGGCGGCGACCTTTCTTCCGTTCCCCGCATCAGATTTCTGATGGCGGTCGATTTTCCGCCGTTCAATTTTACCGATCAGGAAGGCCGGCTTGCAGGTTTCCATGTCGATCTGGTGCGTGAAATCTGCGCCCAGTTGAAGGTCGAAAGCAAATGCCAGGTGCAGGCGCTGCCGTTTGACGAGCTGGAGGCGGCGCTTGAAATGGGGGAGGGCGAAGCGGTCATTTCCGGCCTCGCCACCACTGCCGATCTGCGCAAGAGTTTCACTTTCTCGCGGCCCTATCTGTTGATGCCTGCCCGTCTTGCGGTGAACAAGGCGGCGAAATTCACCGGCTCCGGCGCTGATGCGCTTTCTGGAAAGAAGGTGGGTGTGGTTGCCGGTTCTCGGCACGAACAGATGCTGAAAGCTTTCTTTCCAAAGGCCGCGGCCGAGGGTTTCGAGGGCTATGAACCCATGTATGACGCGTTGAAGAAAGGCAAGGTGGACGCCATCTTCGCCGACGGTCTGCGCCTGCCTTTCTGGGTTTCGGGAAGCGCGTCCGAAGGTTGCTGCGCGCTCTTCGGTGGTCCCTATATGTCCGACAGGTTTCTCGGCGAAGGCCTGTCCATCATGACAGTCGATCCCGACAACGTGCTTGTTCCGGCTTTCGATCAGGCGCTGGCGGCCCTTTCCCGCAACGGCCGGCTGGAAGAAATATACCGGCGTTATTTCCCTTACGGGCTCTATTAGAGAGAGCCGGCCACCAGGTTGGTTCTGAAGCCAGCTCTTATTTGGCCGGCGCGAAAACCTCTTCGTTTCGGCGCAGGCGCAGCAGCGCGATCCACACGGCGGCGGCGATCGCGGTTTCCACCATGAAATAGCTGCCGATCGTTCCCGAAATGCTGAAGGACCAGGTGAAGAAGGCGACGACGACGGAGCCGATGAGATTGCCGCTGTTCCAGATCTTCGCGCGAATATCCTGCCGTCCGGATGCGCCCAGCGCCTCAAGCGCGGTGGCGGCAACGGCCATGGGCAGAACCGCCCAGCAAAGCACGCGGGTGATGACGGGCAGCGAGACATATTCATCGCCGAACAAAAGCGGCAGGAAGGGTGCGATGATGAAAATGACGAGCGCACTGCCGGTTGCGATGAAAAGTGCAGCCTTCAGCACATTATAGGCGCGTTCTATGGTCTTGCTGATGCCCTGCAGGGCGGCGGAGGCCGAACCCGGATAGATCAGCCGGTTGAGGGCCTCGACGGAGAGATAGGAACTGTCGAGAATGCGCCGGGCGATGGAATAACTGCCCAGCACCTCGGCGCTGGCAATGGCGCCGAGAACGAGAATATCGGCATTGCCGCGCACGGCCTTGAACAGGAACTGGGTGGAGAACAGGATGCCGATGCGGATTTCCTCACGCACGATGCGGAACACCGGGCGGCCGAGTCTTGCGATCGCCTTCACCGAAATCATGGCTGCAATCGTGTGGGCTGCGAGGTTCCACAGTGCCCAGGCCTCCACGGTTTCCACCTTGAAGATGAGGCAGGCGACCACTGCGGCAATGGTGCGGGCGACGGCAAACATCACTTCCAGCTTGTTGGCGGAGGCGAAGTCGGAATGGGCGATGAAGCTCTGCGTGGAAAGCGAGATGACTTTCAGGAGGACGAGGTTGGTGAACAGGATCAGGAAGGTGGTGATCAGCGTGTGCAGCAGGGTTTCCGAGGTCGGGAAAAATACCGGGATCGTCACCATGCCGATGATTGTCAGCACCACGCCTGTCGCGGCGCTCAGGAGATAGCTGTGGCCGAGCATGACGGGAAACATGCTGCGATCCTGCGCGACGCGGCGGATCAGTGATTCCTGCGAACCGATACCGCAAATCTGGACACCGAGATTGGTGACGGCCGTGATGGATGCGTAAAGCGCGAATTGTTCGACACCGAGATGGCGGGCAAGCAGCGCGAAGGTCAAAAGCTGGGCGGCGCTGGACATGAGGAGCGCTCCGCCTGACGCCATGTAGGTCAATCCCAGTCTGACTAGATGGCCGAGCCGCGGCGTATTGAACGACACCTCATTCTCCATGTTTTCCGGCATTGCCGGGGGAATTCAAAAATGACTGCGCTGTTTTTAAAATCTGGCGAACTGAAAAAGCCGCAACCGGCCAATAATGTGAAGGTCCGCGACCCGAATGAATGGCAGTTTATCCTGTCTTATCCCTCTTGAGGTAAGAGAGGGTTAAAGCAATTGCATAATAATGATGATAATGACTGTTTATGGTTATTTGGACATGGCCCTGTTTCAGAAGGGTTTCGTTGTTCGTCACGAGGCAGGCCAATGATCCGATCATCCATATCAGGTGCAGGCGACCATGCCGCGTTTGGCTGATACGCAGCCCATTTCTGCACAGGGCAGCGCCATATCACTTGCCGGCGGCCGGCGCGACGCGATTTTTTTCGTCGCCACCATGCTCTATATCTGGATTTCCGTCGCCCCTTTCGAAAATCTGGCAGCGCCGCCGGTGCCGCACGCCGCCGCAAACCAGCTGACCGGCCTCGTGATCACATTGATCCTCGGCGTTTTTGCGCTGCGCCACCGCCTGACGGGGCTTCTGCTGCGGCCGCGACTGCCCATTCTGCTGCTGTTCTTCTGGCTGGCGATATGCTCCGTGGTTGGAACCCAGCCCGGCACGTCGCTGCAACGTCTGGTCTTCACGGCGCTCCTGTGCTTCATCACCAGCGTTCTCGTCGTCATGCCGCGCGACCGGCGGCAGTTCGACCGGATGATGGCCATCTTCGCCATCATTCTCCTGGTGTTGTGTTATCTGGGGGTGATCTTCCTCAGTTCGCGCTCGATCCATCAGCCCTATGATCTCGATGAGAAAGCGCTCGCGGGAGACTGGCGCGGCATTTTCAACCACAAGAACGCCGCCGCTCCGGCCATGATCATTCTTTTCATGATCGGGCTTTACCTGCGCAACGCCTGGTCGACGCTGGGCGGCATCGCCATCACGCTGCTGGCCGGTTTCTTCCTGTGGAAGACCAATGGAAAAACCGCGGCCATGCTTTTGCCGGTCACCTTGGCGCTGATCTGGGTCATGGAAAGGCATGCCCACCGCACGCTGTTGATGATCGGCGGTCTTCTCGCCTTCATCAACATATCCGCGGTTGGCTCCACTTATTTCCCGAGCATACAGAATTTTGTCGAAAGCCTGGGCATCGATTCCACCTTCACCGGCCGCACGGACATATGGCGGCTGTCCTTCGACACTTTTGCGCAATCGCCGATCTTCGGGCAGGGGTTCCAGGCATTCTGGGCGAGCGACCGGCTCCTGTCGCAGGCCGATATAGCTGGCACCTGGGCCGTTACAGCCTTCCATGCCCATAATGGCTATATCGAAAGCCTGCTGAATGGCGGCTTGCCGGCCTTCATTCTCACCGTCATCTGGCTGGTCATCATCCCCGCGAACGATTTCCGCACTGCGGTGGACAAGGGTACGGATCCGGGCCTGACCCGACTTTTTGCGCGAATTTGGGTGTATGCGTTACTTTCTTCGTGTCTTGAGAGTAATTTCTTTACCGGAACCGGGCCTATCTGGTCTTCTCTGCTGATCGCAATCTATTGTTTGAGGCATCAGGCTTACGACATACTTGAACAGGGGCAGTAATTTGCAGACAGGCCGGGGGGCTTTGTATGACGCAAAAAATCGGGACTTTTGCAGACCGGATCAATAACCGGCTGGTGCGCTATTTTCCGGGACCGGCGGCACGGATCGAAACATCCGAACCGATCGTGTCCTTCACATTCGACGATGTGCCGGCAAGCGCCTGGACGGCGGGTGCGCGCATTCTGGAAAACGAGGGCGTCTGCGGGACGTTTTATATCGCCGGCGTGTTCATCGACAAATACGATGAACAGCAGCAGATGATTTCCACAAAAGGCTGTTCGGAACTGGCAGCGGCCGGCCATGAACTTGCCTGCCACACTTTTTCCCATCGCAAACTTTCGAGCTTTTCACGACGGGGGCTCGAGGCGGACCTCGATCGTAATGACACCGTGCTCGGATCATTCGATGGAGGCCGCCACGGGCGTAATTTCTCCGTTCCCTTCGGCATGGCCTCACCGGTCATGCAGCCGCTGCTGCGGCGCCGGTTCAGGACTGCGCGCGGCATCATGCCTGGCATCAACAGGGGCAGCGTCGACCCGTATAATCTTGCCGCAGTCGAGTTGCGTGCGGATCAGAACTACCTCGACGCCGCCGACCACTGGCTGGAAGATGTTTTGCAAAAAGGCGGCTGGCTCATCATCTTCACCCATGATGTTTCGCGCACACCAAGCTTTTACGGTTGTCCTGAAGACAGATTTCAGAGCCTCGTCCGCAGGGCGGTATCCGGTGGTGCGAAGATCATGACGGTCGATGCCGCGGCGACGGCGCTCGGCCTGTAGAGGAAATTCTCGGCGCGTTTCCCGAGCTGCAACGGCTGAAACGGCAGGCCCGTGTCCGCAATTGCGGGCTACTGGCTGGCCCAGATGATGCGGGCAATCCACTCCACATCGGCCATGTCGAAGCTGCGGTTGGGATGTTCCGGGTTGAGCGAAAGAAGCTCGATGTTCTTGGGGCTTTGCCGCGCCAGCACCTTGGCCATCACTTCGCCGTCGCGGCTTTTCAGCACCACGCGGTCACCGCGCCGCACCTGTGCGCCCGGCTCCACGATGAGGATGTCGCCGTCACGGTAAAGCGGCATCATGCTCTCGCCCTGTACTTCCAGCGCATAGACGCCCTGTTTGCGCTCGGGAGAGGAGGGGAATTCTACCACATCCCAGCCCTGACCGGCCGGAAAACCGCCATCATCGAAAAAGCCGCCGGAGCCTGCCTGGGCGAAACCGAGCAGGGGAATGGCGTTGTCCGCGCCCGAAGGCTGCATCGTCTGCGCCCTGCCGAAAGCATAACCGAAAAACTGGTCGACGCTTGCCCCCGTCGCTTCCAGCACCTTGGAGACGGATTCCGTCGAAGGCCAGCGTTTGCGGCCATCCGGCCCGAAACGTTTCGATTTGTTGAACGAGGTGGGATCGAGACCGGCGCGCTTCGCCAATGCCGAAGGCGTCAGCTGATGGCGTTTAGCAAGCGTATCGATGGCGCTCCAGATCGTCTCGTGTGAAAGCATGATAGAAAGCCCGCAAGTGGAGCCGATAGCGGAAAGCTCCTGTCGTATATTGACCGGAATCTAGACCATATCCGGTCAGGAGTAAAGCAAGGAAAGGAATAAAATCCTTGCTCTACGCCACCATGGCCGACGTATTTATCTTGGCCAACTGGATCACCGCCTGCGTGCGGCTGTCGACCTTGAGCTTCAGCAGGATCGCGGAGACATGCGCCTTGATGGTGGCTTCGGAAACATTGAGCTCATAGGCGATCTGCTTGTTCAGCAACCCTTCGGCCAGCATGCCCAGAACCCGGCTTTGCTGCGGCGTCAGTGTTCTGAGCCGGCCGATGAGATCGGCCACGTCAGGATCCTGTTCCTTATCGCCCTGATGACCTGACGGTATCCAGAGGTCACCTTCCAGAACCGCGCGGATGCCGTCTCTGATATCATCGATACCAGAGGACTTGGAAATGAAACCGGAAGCGCCGAGTTCGATGGATCGGCGAACGGTGGTCGCATCGTCCGTTGCTGAAACGATGACGATCGGCAGGCTGGAAAATTCCGCTCTCAGCGCCATCAGGCCTGAAAATCCGCTGACCCCCGGCATGGCGAGGTCGAGCAGCATGAGATCGGCGTCGTTGCGCGCTGCGGCTGCACTTCGGGCAGCCTCGAAATCTCCGGCTTCAACAATGGTCTGCTGCCCGTCGAGGCCGGATACGGCCTGTTTCAGGGCGCCGCGAAAAAGCGGGTGGTCATCTGCTATGATAATGACAAGTTCCGACATTCTGGCCCCCTCCCAAGGGCGTTATGCGGTTCTTTTTTGGGTACTGGCGCACTCCATTTGCCGGCGGTCGAACGCTTCCGGCTCCTTTGCCAAAGGTTGCGCCAATCGCTCCCGCATTACAAGGAAAAGCTTGTGGACAGGCGGTCTTTCAGGGCTTCCGTAATAAAAATGCCGTGGAAACTGTGGACAATTGCCATGCTTTGCGGCAAATCGCCCGGACAGGAAAGTGCTGGAAAGCCTTGGAGAGCCCCATGCAGGAAACGCCCGCGATCATCTATAA
Source organism: Agrobacterium radiobacter (assembly GCF_040801995.1). Lineage (NCBI taxonomy): Bacteria > Pseudomonadati > Pseudomonadota > Alphaproteobacteria > Hyphomicrobiales > Rhizobiaceae > Agrobacterium > Agrobacterium radiobacter. Next base: position 134,678 of record NZ_JBEGHX010000001.1, read on the forward strand.
AATCGTGCCGGAGACGTTGTGGAGTGCGGCCAGGGCGAAGGGCGTCTTCGAAGGCGCAGCCATCGATCTGACCGATGGTTTCATTCATTTTTCAACGGCAAAACAGGTGGCCGAGACCGCCGCACGGCATTTTTCCGGCCAGGTCGATCTGTTTCTGATTGCAGTCGATGGCGCGGCCCTTGGCGACAAGCTGGTCTATGAACCCTCCAGAGGCGGCGATCTTTTCCCGCATCTCTACGCGTCTCTTCCCTTGACCGCCGTGCTTTGGGAAACGCCGCTTTCACTCGGCCACGACGGCCAGCACCAGTTTCCGGAGATTTTGTGATGAGCGGATTATTTTCCTCTGTCGGCCGCAAGGGCCTGTTTCTGGTCGATCCGGAAAAGGCGCATAGCCTGTCCATCGCGGCGCTGAAAAGCGGCTTTCTGCCCACCTGCATGGTGCCGCACGATCCGCGTCTGCAGCAGACCGTGGCGGGTCTCGTGTTCCCCAATCCGCTCGGCATGGCGGCGGGTTACGACAAGAATGCGGAAGTGCCGGGGCCGCTTCTCCGGCTGGGTTTCGGCTTCACCGAAATTGGCACCGTCACGCCGAAGGCGCAATCCGGCAATCCCAAGCCGCGCATCTTCCGCCTGGTCGAAGATGAAGGTGTCATCAACCGCCTCGGCTTCAACAATGAAGGTCATGCCGCTGCGCTGGAGCGTCTGAAGCAGGCGCGTCTGCGTGGCATCGTCGGCGTCAATATCGGCGCCAACAAGGATAGCGAAGACCGCATCGCCGATTATGTGCAGGGCATCGAGGCGTTTTATTCGGTTGCGTCCTATTTCACCGTCAATATTTCCTCGCCCAATACGCCCGGTCTGCGCGACCTGCAGGCGCGCGAAAGCCTTGCCGCCCTTCTCACGGCGGTGCTGGAACGCCGCAAGGCGGAAGCCGAACGTTTCGGCAAACGCATCCCGGTCTTCCTCAAGATCGCGCCCGATCTGACCGAAGAGGGGCTGGATGATGTTGCCGAAGAGGCGCTGGCCCATGATCTCGACGGACTGATTGTCTCCAACACCACGCTCTCCCGCGAAGGCCTGCGCCCCGGTCCGCATAAGGGCGAGGCCGGCGGCCTGTCCGGCAAGCCGCTATTCGAGCTTTCCACCACCGTTCTCGCCAAGATGCGCCGTCGCGTCGGCGCCAATCTGCCGATTATCGGCGTTGGCGGTATTTCCTCCGCGGAAACGGCGCTGGAAAAGGTGAGGGCAGGGGCCGATCTCGTGCAGCTTTATTCCTGCATGATCTATGAAGGTCCCGGCCTGCCATCGGCCATCGTCAAGGGACTGTCGAAGCTGGTCGCCCGCGAGGGCGTGGAGTCGATCCGTGAACTGCGCGACAGAGCGGTGGATCGCTGGGCCGACCGTAAGCTCGGTTGAGTACGACCTGGGTGGGGTTTCTCTACCCTCATCCCTGTGCTTGTCACAGGAATCCAGCCAGCCCAAGTCCTTGGGCTGAAAGAAGTCTCTCCGCCGCGCAGACGCGCTTCGACTGGATTCCTGTGACGAGCGCAGGCATGAGGGCGCGGGGGTACCCTAGTCTCCGCCCATTCTCAGGCGCAGAGCACCATGGCCCAATAGGGTCGGTTGCGGCTGGCGGCGTCATAGGCCACCGCGACGCCGAGACCATTATAGGGCCCGAGCATGTTTTCCAGATGGTGTTTGGAGCCGATCCAGGCCTTCACCACCCGCTCGACGCTGTCTTGCCCTGCAGCCACGTTTTCCGCCGCCGGAAGCGGGACATTGCCGTCCTTCATGCGGATAAGGAAACTGTCGGTCAGGCCGATCAGATGCGCCATCTTCTGCGCCTTGACCATGCGGCCGGCCTGATAGGCGGCAGCACCGCTTGCTGGACCATTGATGGAAAGCGGGGAAAGCCCCTTCGTGCGGCGCAGATCGTTGACCATGGGAAGCGCCGCCGCCGTTTCGTCGCGGGTGCCCGATGGCATGCCCTTGTTGGTGGGCATGGAAACGCAGGCGGAAAGAACGGAACCAGCGGAAAGCAGCACGAAGCCGCGCCGTGAAAGCGTTTGAAACGTGGAATCGGTCATGTCAGCGGCGATAGCTCAGGAGGCGCAGGATGATGAAAACGGGAATGACGATCGTTGCGCCAAGGATCAGATAGTCGCCGATTGCGCCGAGCGCATGGAAACCGCTGCGCCACAGATCGACCACGAAATCACGCGCGCCGTAGATGATGTTCCACGGCGTCAATCCGAAGATCGCCATCAGAAAGCCGACGAGCAATGAAACGACGAGCAGTTTCACCACGGTGCGGGCCACCGTATCACCCAGCATTTTGTTGACCTCACCGGCCATCAGCAAGTCTCCTGTTTTATCCTGACATATGGGGCGCACCGCTTCGATGCAAGTTTTCGCGCACTATATCGCGCCATATCCGTCAATTCCACGCAGGGGCCATGAAATAGGACTTGAGTTTTTTTGTGGCTTGATAAATGACAGCCGGCATCTTCTCAGGAAATAATTGATGGCCCCAAACCAGTTTTCTTCCGGTGACGTCATTGCCGACCGCCGGGCGGACTATGCCCGCATGTTGGCGGAGGGCGGTGACTATCCCGCCGCCGCCGAACTCATGGAACAGGCGCTTGAACTTGCGCCACGGTGGACGGCGGGTTGGTTTCGCTTCGGGGAATATCATGAAAAAGCGGGGGAGACGGCAAAAGCCGTGGCGGCTTACGAGAAAGTCGTTGAACTGGATACGGAAGGGCTGTTTGCAGCCGAACTGAAGCTCGCGGTTCTCGGCGCCGCGGAAACACCCGAGCAGCCGCCGAGCCGTTATGTGGAAGGGCTGTTCGACGATTATGCCGACCGTTTCGAAACCTCGCTTGTGGAGAAGCTTGACTACAGCGTGCCGCAAAAGTTGGCGGAACTGATAGGCAAGGCGGCGGATGGCGGCGGATTCGATACCATTGTCGATATCGGCTGCGGCACGGGTCTCCTCGGTGTCGAAATCCGCACCCTCGCAAAACGGCTTGAGGGTTTCGATATTTCCCAGAACATGCTGGCCAAGGCGGAGGAAAAGGGGCTTTACCATTATCTGGGTCAGGCCGATCTTTCGCTGGAAGCGGAGGCCTCGGGACTTTTCACATCCCCCCTGGCGCAATACCGCGCCGATCTCGTCGCCGCCGCCGATGTGATGATGTATCTCGGTAGCCTCGAAACCGTCATGCCGCTCGTTTCCGCCCTGCTCAGGCCTTCAGGCTTTTTTGCCTTCTCAGTGGAGGATGCGGGGGATGAGGACGGTTTTATCCTGCGGGAATCCCTTCGTTACGCCCATTCCAAAAGCTATGTGACCGACCTTCTTGAGCGGACGGGCTTTTCCCTCCTCGACATCCGCAAAACCACCATTCGCAAGGATGCCGGAAAACCCCTTTCCGGCATTCTTTTTCTTGCCCGCGCGAAAGCCTGAACATTCCGTTTCTTGCCTTTTTCACGATAGGTCAGTCTTGCTTACTTATCCATCTTGATCGGCTGTTTTTTGCAGTGCAAAATATACCTGAACAAGAGGAAAAAAGCGTGAGCATAACGAGAAGCGTTTACGGCATGTGGAGTTCCGATCCGGCCAGACATGCGCCGGTGGAAGACGTGCAGGGCATCGTCACCGGCGCCATCGTCTCGGCGCTCGGCTTTTATCTCCTCAACAAGGTCGGCCTTCTGACCGGCGGCACCGCTGGCGTCGCCTTCCTCCTTCATTATGCCTTCGGCATCAGCTTCGGCCTTCTGTTCTTCGTCGTTAATCTGCCGTTCTATTATCTTTCCTTCCGCCGTCTCGGTCTTGCCTTTTCCTTCAAGACCTTCATCGCTATCGGCCTTGTTTCGGTGCTAACGGAAGTGGAGGCGCGCTGGATGGTGATTGACAGTATCAATCCGCTCTGGGCGGCGCTGCTCGGCGGTCTGCTTCTGGGCTACGGATTGCTGGCGCTCTATCGTCACCGTGCCAGCTTGGGCGGTATCGGCATTCTCGCCATCTATATTCAGGATCGTTTCGGCATCCGCGCCGGTCTGATCCAGCTGGCCTTCGACGCCTTCGTGATGCTCTGCGCCTTCCTCGTCATCGATCCGGCCACGGTCGCCTATTCGATTGTCGGCGCTTTTGTCCTCAACATGTTTCTGGCCATCAATCACCGCTCGGACAGATATATCGTCGTGCGCTGAATAAGCATGCTTGAAATCCGTCCTGCTTGAGTGCAATAGCTCGGCAAGGGCCTGAAAATCAGGGGAAAAGGCATGGACGATACGACTGCGCGCAGGCGCCTGAACCTTTGGGCCTCCGCGCCGGATCGTCATTCGCTGCTGGAAGACGCGCAGGGCGTTCTGGCGGGCAGCATGCTGGTTTCGCTGGGCGTCACGCTGTTTTCGTCCGCGGGCCTTTTGACGGGCGGCGTGGTGGGGCTTGCCTTCCTGGCGCATTATTCCACCGGCTTCAGCTTCGGCGTGGTGTTTTTCCTTGCCAATCTGCCGTCCTATTATCTCGCCTTCCGCCGGCTCGGCCTCGCCTTCACGGTCAAGACCTTCTGCGCTATCGCGATGACGGCGCTGCTTTCCGAATATATGCCCGGCTTTTTCGCCTTTCAGAGTATCAATCCGGTTGCCGCAGCGCTTTTTGGCGGGCTGACGGTTGCGGCCGGCATGCTGGCGCTGTTTCGCCATCGCACCAGCCTCGGCGGTTTCGGCATCTTGGCGCTTTATCTGCAGGATCGTTTCGGCTGGCGCGCGGGCCTCGTGCAGCTCGCTTTTGACGGCATGGTGCTGGCCTGCTCGTTCTTCGTGGCCACACCTTTCGTCATCCTCTGCTCCATCCTTGGCGCGTTGGTCATGAACCTCACGCTTGCCATCAATCACAGGAACGACCGCTACATCGCCATGTAGCGGCCGCCCGTTCTGGGGTTAAGAGGTCAGGCCGCCTTCGCAGCCGCATCCACCGGATGCTGCGAGCGGAAACCGACGGCGATGCGGTTCCAGGTGTTGATCGCGCCGATGGCGACGGTGATCTTCACGATGTCCTCATCGGAGAAATGCGCCTTCAGCGTCTCGAAGGCGTCATCCGGAGCGCCGGTTTCAGCAATCTTCGTCACCGCGTCCACCCAGCCGAGCAACGCCCGTTCCTGTTCGGTATAGACGGGGGATTCCCGCCATACGCTCATCAGGTTGATCCATTGTTCGGAAAGGCCGTCATGACGGCTTTCCTTCACATGCATGTCCACACAGAAAGCGCAGCCGTTGATGATCGAGGCACGCAGCTTGATGAGGTGAACGAAGCGGCGCTCAAGCCCGCTGCTCTGAACGTAATTTTCCAGAGCCATAACGGCCTTGAAGGCTTCGGGGGATGCTTTGGCATAGTTCAAACGGGTTTTCATGGGTCTCTCTCCATTGGTTGGGTCTGTTTAAGGGTATGCGTCATCGTTCCGGAAAGCGGTGACGCTTCCGGTATTTCGGGTGGTTGGTTCGTTTGGGTCTTAGCGCGCCGCCGTCTTGCGCTCGTTCAGCGCCAGAAAGGCACAGCCGCGTGCGGCAATGCCACCGTCGTCATTGGCGGCAAGGTCGCCCAGAATATCGGCCATGCTGGTTTTGGCGAGTTCCGCCCGATAGGCCTTCTCCGCTTTCAGCATCGCGGCATTGATGCCGCAGGGCTTGGTGAAATAACGTCCCGGCAAGGGGTTGGGCCCCCGCTGGCGAATTTCCGCACAGCGAAAGGCAGGCTGCGGCCCCTCCACCGCAAGAACGATATCGAGCAGCGTAATCCTGTCGGTCGTCCGGGCAAGACGATAGCCGCCCTTCGGCCCCGGCACGGTGGCGACTATTCCGGCGCTCGACAGCGATTGCAGGTGTTTCAAGAGATAGCTCGTGGAAACGCCATGGAATTCCGCAAGCGCCGCCGCTGAAAGCACGCCGCCTTCGGAAAGTCCCGCCAGCATGCCTACACTGTGAATGGCCTGTTCAACGCCGTCGCCGAGTTTCATCCGTTTTGCTCTTTTGTGGTTCGCTTAATTATCATGGATATAATTTATCCATGATTATGCATTCCTGTCAAGCGGTCCTGTTCCGCTCTTCTTTTTTCAAGGTTTCTCACTACCTTGAAAGCGTGAAACACGCTGAGTCTCCCATCTCCGGCACGCATGTCGGTTCCTTGCCCCTTCCATTCCAGAAATGGTTTGCGCAAAAGGGGTGGTCTCCGCGCGCCCATCAATTGGAGCTGATGGCGCGGGCGCGGGGCGGCGAGAACATGCTGCTGATTGCGCCCACGGGCGCCGGCAAGACGCTGGGCGGCTTCATGGCCTCGCTCACCGATCTCGCGGAACGCGGCAAGGTGCCGCCGGGCTCGGGCTTTGTCGGCGTGCACACGCTCTATATCTCGCCGCTCAAGGCGCTTGCGGTCGATATCGAGCGCAACCTCACCAGGCCCGTTTCCGAAATGGGCCTGCCGATTTCCATCGAAACCCGTACAGGCGATACGCCGCAGGGCAAACGCCAGCGCCAGAAGGTCAAACCGCCGGATATTCTGCTGACGACGCCGGAACAGGTCTCGCTGCTGCTCGCCAACAAGGAGGCCGAGCGCTTTTTCCGTGACCTGAAATATGTGGTGCTCGACGAGTTACATTCACTCGTCACCTCCAAACGTGGCCACCTGCTGTCGCTGGCGCTTGCCCGTGTGCGCCGGCACGCACCCGATGTGCGCTTTATCGGCCTTTCCGCCACGGTGGCGGAGCCGATGGATTTGCGTGGTTATCTTGCATCGCAGGGGCAGGGCGAGCCACCCGCTGGCCTCATCACCGTCGAGGGCGGCGCAAAACCGGATATTTCCATCCTGAACACGGAAGAGCGCATCCCATGGTCCGGCCATTCGGCGCGTTACGCCATGAAGGATTTGTACTCTGCGCTGAAGGACCACCAGACGACGCTGATCTTCGTCAATACCCGCTCGCAGGCGGAGCTGATCTTCCAGGAACTCTGGACCATCAATGACGACAATCTGCCGATTGCCCTGCATCACGGTTCGCTGGATGCTGCTCAGCGTCGCAGGGTGGAGGCCGCCATGGCCGAAAACCGGCTGCGCGCCGTCGTCGCCACCTCCACGCTCGATCTCGGCATAGACTGGGGCGACGTCGACCTTGTCGTGCATGTCGGTGCGCCGAAGGGCGCAAGCCGCCTGGCCCAGCGCATCGGCCGCGCCAATCACCGCATGGACGAGCCGTCAAAGGCGATCCTCGTTCCCGCCAACCGTTTCGAGGTGATGGAGTGCCGGGCAGCACTGGATGCCAATTACATCGGCGCGCAGGATACGCCGCCGATTGCCGAAGGCGCGCTCGATGTTCTCGCCCAGCATATGCTCGGCATGGCCTGCGCCGAACCCTTCGATGCGGATGAACTTTATCGCGAAGTCACCAGCGCCTCGCCCTATGCCGATCTGCCGCGCACCACCTTCGACCGGGTGGTGGATTTCACCGCCACCGGCGGCTACGCGCTGCGCACCTATGAGCGTTACGCCCGCATCCGCCAGATGAAGGACGGCCGCTGGCGTGTCTCCAACCCCGCCGTCGCACAGCAATATCGGCTGAACCTCGGCACTATCGTCGAGGCGGCGGAACTCAATGTCCGCATGGTCAAGCGCAATGCCAAGGGCACGGTCGGGCGCGGCGGCATGTCGCTCGGCAAGGTCGAGGAATATTTTCTCGAGCAGCTGGTGCAGGGCGATACGTTCCTTTTTGCCGGCAAGGTGCTGCGTTTCGAAGGTATCCGCGAGAATGAATGTCTGGTCTCGCAGGCCTTTTCCATGGACCCGAAGATACCCTCCTATGCCGGCGGCAAGTTCCCGCTTTCCACCTACCTCGCGGATCAGGTGCGCTCCATGCTCTCCGATCCCGCCCGCTGGCAGACGCTGCCGGATCAGGTGCGCGACTGGCTAGCGATCCAGAAGGAGAAGTCGATCATTCCCAGGCGCGACGAGCTGCTGGTGGAAACCTTCCCCTTCCGAAAGCGCTTCTTCATGGTCATGTATCCCTTCGAGGGACGCTTGGCGCACCAGACGCTCGGCATGCTTCTGACGCGCCGGCTGGAGCGTGCGGGCGCAAAACCCATGGGCTTCGTCGCCACCGATTATTCGCTGGCCATCTGGGCGATGGAGGATATCGGCATGCGGCTGAAATCCCGCCGCCTGTCACTGGCCGACCTGCTGGACGAGGACATGCTCGGCGACGATCTGGAAGCATGGCTGGACGAATCCTTCATGCTGAAGCGCACCTTCCGCAACTGCGCCGTCATTTCCGGGCTGATCGAACGCCGTCATCCCGGCAAGGAAAAGACCGGCCGTCAGGTCACGGTGTCTGCCGATCTTATTTATGACGTTCTTCGCAGCCATGAGCCGGATCATATCCTGCTGGAAGCGACGCGGCGCGATGCCGCGGCTGGACTTTTGGACATTGGCCGTCTTGGCGATATGCTGAAGCGAATCAAGGGTCACACCACCCACCGCGCGCTGGAACATGTCTCGCCGCTCGCCGTTCCGGTCATGCTGGAAATCGGCCGTGAGACGGTGGCGGGCGAGGCGATGGACGATGTGCTGGCCGAGGCCGCCGACGAGCTTATCGCCGAGGCCATGTCCTGACATACGCAATGAAGGAACAACGATAAAAGTGCTGAGCCGGCTGACATTGAGCGACAGGTTTTCCAATGGCTTCGAATGCCTTGGCAGCGAAACCGCCATCAACGGCGTCGCCGCCTGGTGCGACCCGTTGGGCGGGCTCTACCTGCCGGACCTGTCATTGCTCGTCGTCTCTGATCTGCATCTGGAAAAGGGCGCGGCCTTCGCCCGGCGTGGCCGCATGCTGCCACCCTATGACACCATCGCCACGCTTAAAATCCTGTCCTCCCTCGTCAGCCGCTATGATCCGAAGATCGTCGTCAGTCTCGGCGATAATTTCCACGATCGCGTCGGTTCCGAGCATCTGCCGCTGCCGCTGCGCGAACTCATCCGCGAGATGGCCCGTGGCCGCGAGTGGATATGGATCAACGGCAACCACGACCCCGACGGTACGGTCGATCTGCCGGGCTCTTCGGTGGACGAGATGTTTTATGGCAATCTCGTCTTCCGCCACGAGCCGAAGCTGGGAGATGCCGCGGGCGAAATTGCGGGGCACCTGCATCCTTCTGCAACCGTGCGCCGTCGCGAGAAAACGGTGCGACGCCCCTGTTTCGCCACCGATGGTTCACGGCTTTTGATGCCGGCATTCGGGGTGATGAGCGGCGGGCTGGATTTGCGGCACAAGGCGATGCGCGGCCTGTTCGATCATGCCGCTCTTGTCGCGCATCTGATGGGGAGGGATCGCATCTATTCGGTGCGATTTTCAAATCTCATCGGCTGAGCGCATCGTCGCCGTTATCTCTTTGTTTTTACGCATTGTCCGGACGTGAAACCGCTACGCACTTTTACTGGAAATGCTCTATTGCCGGTAGACCAGCACCGGTATCTTCGAATTCTTCAGCACCTTGGCCGTGACGCTGCCGAGCAGCATTTCCAAGAAGCTCCTGCGCCGGTGCGAGGCCATGGCGATGAGATCGCAGCCGCTCCTGTTGGCGGCTTCGATGATCGCCTCGTCGGGCCTTCCCGCCCGCGCCAGCAGCGCTTCACAATCCAATCCCATGGACGTGGCCTGTGCCTGCGTATCGCGCAGCAGATGCTCCGCCTCCTCACAACGGTGAAATTCCTCTTCGGCAATGGCGGCAATGTCCTCGACATCGCTGGCAATCACATGAAAGGGTTCCGATACCGTCACCACGGTCACCTTTGCGCCTGCCTCCTTGGCGAGAGCGAACCCTTGGTCGATTGCGATCTGCGCCAGCGGCGAGCCATCGGTGGGAATGAGAATGTGCTTGAACATGACATTTCTCCTTTTCATCCCGGTCACAGCCACACTGGCCGCCAAGAGCTGTGTGCGTGGTTGTAACGCCTTGAATTTTACCGCAAACCGATGACGGAAGCGAATGCTATCTTTGACGCAGAGGGTCGCCTGCGCCCGATTTGCAGGAGGAAGAGCGGGTCAGTCCTTGCGGAAGATGATGCTGGCGCCCCAGCCGGTCACGACGGCGAGCAGAACGCAGAGCGCGCCATAGGCAAGCGGCGTCTGATGCGCCGCATCGGTGATCGCCTGCTCCATGCCGGTCTTGACGACGCGCAGTTTCAATTCGCGCTGGGCGATGAATTTGCCGCTCTTGAAGAGATAGGCGCGGGCGGTGTGCACGCCGTTCGGCACGTTGGCGGGCAGGCGAAGTGTCGCCCAGAACAGGCCGGTGCGTTCCAGCCTCACACCGGTCGTGTCATTGCGATAGATGCCGCTTGAAAGCTTGAGCCGACGGTAGGCCTCCTGAAAATCGAAGACATTGTCGGGCACGCCGGAAAACACCGCGCTTTTCAGCGACAGATGGTCGACACCGAGCCCCATGGCCCTGAGCGTGCCGGGCGAAGCGATGTCGCTGATATTGCGCGTGCTGGCCATGGAGTAGGATTCCGGCAGCGGCGTGAAGGTGATGGCGCTGGTATTGATCCAGATGCCCGCCACGCGCTCCTTCTTGCGCACGGTCATATAGTCGCTCGGCCCTTCCAGCGTCACGACGATATCATATTGCCCGATGGCGAGCAGCAGCTGATCGGTGTTGTTCAGCGCGCCGAAAAGCGTGAAATCCGCCCCGCGAAAATCCGACGCGATGGGAATTTCCGTCGTCGATGCGCCGATTTCGATATTTTCCAGCAGGGACCGCTGCTGCGGACCGGGCGGCAGGGCAAGTGGCGGCGTCTGCGCCGAAGCAGTTTGCCCGAGGGCAAGACATGAGAGCAGGGCAAGGGCGGCAAGCAGCAAATGGCGGGTCAATAACCTAACCCCCCGACGGCCACCGAAAACAGGTCTTCCGGCCGCACCACCAGCGCTACGGCAAGGCGAAGGGCGACCGCAAGCACCAGCAGCGCCAGAAGCGCGCGCAACTGTTCGCCACGCAGTTTCTGCCCGACGCGCACGCCATATTGCGCGCCGATGACGCCCGCCACCATCAAGATGAAGGCCAGCACCACGTCGACGGAATAGTTGGTCGCGGCCTGAACGACGGTCGTATAGGCGGTCACGAAAATGATCTGGAACAGCGAGGTGCCGACAACCACGCTGGTGGGGATGCGCAGCAGATAGATCATCGCCGGCACCATGATGAAGCCACCGCCGACACCCATGATCGAGGTGAGGATGCCGATGCCGAAACCCAGTGTGACAACGGGAATGATGCTGAGATAGATTTTCGATTTCTTGAACCGCATTTTCAGCGGCAGGCGATGCACCCAGTTGTGGTGGCCCGGCCGGCGCAGCGTCACGGCTTCATTGCGGGCGGCGCGGCGAAGCGCCGAAATGCTTTCCTTCAGCATCAGCACGCCAACGGTACCGAGCAGGATGACGTAGAGCAGCGAAACGATGAGATCGAGCTGGCCGATACTGCGCAGGAAGGAGAATATCCACACGCCGACCGTCGCACCCACAAGACCGCCCACAAGCAGCACGCTGCCGAGCTTCACGTCCAGCGTTCCGCGCCGGAAATGCGTGATCGAGCCTGACACGGAGGAAGCGACCACCTGGTTTGCGCCGGTCGCCACAGCCACCACGGGGGGAATATTGTAGAAAATCAGAAGCGGCGTGATCAGAAAGCCGCCGCCCACGCCGAACATGCCGGAAAGAAAACCGACGGCCGCGCCCATGCCGAGAATGATGAAAATATTCACCGACAGTTCTGCGATCGGCAGATAGACAGTCACGGCTCGGACCTCGGGCAAATGGTTCCGGGCGGCAGGGCTTGTCCGGGTGAGGGGGCCGCGCCGCGATTTACACTTTCTGTCTGAAAAGACCGGGCATGCCCGACCTTCATCCGTCATGCCCGCGAGGGCCTGACCTGTCAACATTCAACGGTAAATACGTTGATAATTTGGAAAGATAGCGGTCGTGCGTGGGCAGGCCGCCACATTCCTGCGCCGGGTTGCCCGGAAGCGACCAAGGGGGGCCGCTTCGCCAGTTCCAGAACGCTTACTTGTTGCGGGCGAGAAGCGCGGTCACCAGTTCGTTGGTGATGCGCCCGTCGGGTGTCTGACCCACGGACTTCTGGAAGTCCCTGATGGCGGTTACGGTGTTCTTGCCAAGCTTGCCGTCGGGCTGGCCGGCGTCGAAACCGTTCTTGTTCAGGATCGCCTGAATGTTGCGGATCGCCTTTTCCATGTCCACGGAGGCGGTCTTCACACCCTCCTTGCCGGCCCATTCCTCGGGCGGGTTGACGCTGTTGGCGTCTTCCGAAAGCGGCTTGACCTTCCAGGCGTCCACCTTGGCCTTCGCACTCTGAAGCTGCTGCGGGTTCAGGGCCCCTGCCACTTCGTCGCGCTTCTGGGCGGCGTCCGCGTCACCGTCTCTGGCGGCGATGGCGAACCACTTGTAGGATTCTTCGATATCCTGCTTCACGCCGCTGCCGCGGGCGTAGAGAATGGCGAGGTTGAACTGGCTGTCGCGCACACCGAGGTCAGAGGCCTTGATGAACCATTGTGCGGCGGCGGCGAAATCCGGCTGACCGGCCGCGTCAGAGGCCTGCAGGACCGCGAGATTGTGCATCGCGCCGGCATTGCCCTGTTCGGCCGCCAGCGTGTAGTAGCGCTTGGCTTCGGCAAGGTTACGTTCGACGCCGTTCGCCTTCTCGTAAAGATTGGCAAGACGATATTGCGCGGGCGCAAGACCGCGATCAGCAGCCAGCTTGTACCACTTTGCCGCTTCCGCACGGTCGGCGGCAACGCCGCGGCCGTCGGTGTAGCGCGCTGCGATCTCGAACAGCGCCTGCGTATCGCCCTTGGCGGCGGCTTCGGCAAGCGATGCGGGCTCGATGCCAGCGGGAACCGCGATGGCGTCCTGGGCAGGAGCAACCGGGGCAGCGGTTTCGGCCGGTTTCGGAGCTTCGTTCTGCGCGACGGCGCCGGAATTTGCGGGATCCACAGCGGGAACATCGGCAACCGGCGGCTCGTCCGGCAGCGGCGCACCGCCTATGGTGCGGTTATCAATGGTATTTTGCGCCGGTGCGGTATTTTCGATGCTGTCGGCCGATGCCGACTGTTCCGGATCGATGGCGAGATCGGACGGAATGGTTACGGCCTTTTCGCCGGTGTCGGGAAGTGCTGAAACCGGGCCATTGTCCATCTTCTGCTCGATGACCGGTGCGGGGGCTTCCGCGCCGCCGATCAGCGTCTTGACGAGCGGCATGGCCATCATGGCAAGAAGAATGGCGCCGATGCCAAGCAGCAGCGGGCGGCGATAGCGGGAAAGTGCCGAGGTGTCGGCCTTGCGGCTCTTCTTGCCGGTTTCAAGTTTTTCAGGCGATGTTTCCATGGCGGCGGCCTGCGCTGCGCGGCGGGCGGCGGCGATGAAATCCGTCCGTCCTTCCGCATCCGCAGCCTTGCCGCTGGCGGCCACCTGGCTAGCGCGCACGCGTTCCAGGATTTTCTTGATATCGGGCGCACCCGAACCCGGCTCCAGAAGTTCGTTCTCCTGACCTGCGGGCAGCACATCGATCGGATCGAGCGAGGGAGCGGGCTCGACCTGGGTGCGGGTGGAGGAGGCGGATATGGGCTCTTCAGCTGTTTTGGCGGTCTTCGCCGTGCCAGTCTTGAAACGCTTCGTCAGGCCTGCAAGCAGGCTTTTCTTTTCCGCTTTTGCGGGCTTTGCGGCAGCAGGTGGTACGATCGTTGCCGCGTCGTTTTCGCTGCTATCGTCGAGAATGGCCTGTTCTTCGGCAATATAGCCTTCCTCCGGGAAGATGGCGGCCGGCATGGGCGCTTCTTCGCGGGCGGGGGCGACCATCTGCTGCGCGACGTTGCGGGGAGCTTCGTTACAATAAGCGGGGGCGTTGTCGAGGCTGTCGAGTCGGCCGGCAATCTGCACCAGCGTTTCGTGCAGCGCTTCGAAGGTACGGTGCGTGCGCTCTTCGGTATTGCGGCTCAGCGCTTCGAGGTTGCGCAGGTCGGTCGCAAGATCGGTCAGCATCGTCATGTCGACGATGTTTGTGCCGGCCGAGAGATTGTTGCGGGTATAGGCATCCAGAACGGCTTCGGCAGCCTGCCGCGCCGCTTCGATGATATATTCATCGTTCGACGCCATGTAGTCTTCGATCGCCGCCATACGGGCGTCGAGTTCCGGCGACATGCCTGTCGCCTGCATCTGCACCGGCTGGCTGATCAGCGTGGAGAGATGGGCGATCTGGTTTTCGAGGCTGGCCAGCGCATGGCTGTCGGCGGGCGCGGCGTGGGCGGTCTCGTCCAGGCGGGCGGCAATATTGCCGAGCCGCTCTTCCAGACGCGAAAAGGCGCTTTCGCTGAGCCCGGATGCGGCCTGCGGCTGGCTGTAACGATAATCGAGGTCCTCGATCCGCCGCGAAAGCGTATCGAGCCGTTCGGCCAGACCGTCATTGACGACGCCGTGATCCAGCGCATCGATCTTGCGGGAAATGTCGCTCAGGAAAGATGTCAGTTCCGCCTGTTGCGAGGGGCGCTGCGAACGCTCCAGAAGCAGGGAGAGCTGGTCCAGCCGCTCGTGCAGCTGGGCGGCGTCGCGGGCGGTGCTGAGCTCATCGATCTTGCCGGCCAGCGCTTCAAGACGCGCGGTGAGATCGAGTGTCGGTTCCGGCTTGGCGGCGGCAAGGCGGTTGATGTCGCCGAGCTGTTCGGAAAGGCCATTCAGCCGGTTTTCCAGCCGCTGCGCCAGCGCATTGTCCGTTGCCTGCGCATTGGCGCGCGCGCCGGTGGCGGCTATGGCGCGGCTGATTTCGTCCAGCCGCTGGTCGAGGCCGGAAAATTGCTCGGTAAAGGCGGCCTCGTTCGGCTTCATATGTTTGCCGAGCTGCTCCACGGCGCTGGCAATCGCGATCAGCTTGTCTTCGAGCACGCGCACGGCCGGATTGTTGCTCATGCCGCCAAGCTGCGTCTTGATGTCATCAAGACGATAGGCGAGCGAAACGATCTCATCCTGCAGCGCGCCGGCGTCGAAACCACGCAGCGTGTCTTCCACATTGTTCCAGCGGCTTTCGATCCGGTGCACGCTGTCTTCGCGTGCAAGCTGGTCGATCGTCAGGCGCAGGTCCTCGAACTCATTGCGCAGCCCGTAGGCGTCAGGCGATGCCAGATTGCCGAGCTGGTCGATGCTGCCGGCCAGCCGTGCGATGTCTTCGCGCAGGTCGCCAATGAACTGCTGGTCTTCCGCTACTGCGCGAATATTGCGGATTTCGGCGCGCAGGCCCTGCGCTTCGCGCGCAACGCCCTCGGCAATATCGTGCTTCAACTCATGCCGCAGATTGACCAGCGCCTGCGCAATCTCCTGCAGTGCCGCGTCGTTGCGCTGCGGTTCCTGATAGGACGGGATGGAACGCGCACGCGGGGCGGGAGCGGCGGCGGTCTGCTGCGCGTCCCTCGGACGGTATTCCGGCGCAAGAGGTCTGGTAATCGTCCGCTCCGGGCGGGCGGCGGGTTCCTGCGGGCGCTGGAAGCTTGCTTCGAGGAGGCGCTGGCGCTGGCGGATTTCGTTCACGGGGTCGAGCTGCGGCGGGGTAACGCTGGCGCGTGGCTCGCGGGGCGCGGCATAAGCTTCGGTTTTGGGCTCGACCTGAGCGTTCGCACCCCGAGGGTCGCGCGGGAACTTCTGGCTCATCAACCCTTCGATACGGGCTTCAAGGCCTTCAATGGTGCGATTGAGAGCATCAAGAGACGATCTGTCGCTTGGCTGTTGGTTTTTCGATCGCAATCCGTTCATCTTTTCGCTCGCTTCGCTTCCGCCCGCCGTGCCCGGTTATCTGTCGCGACGTTGCCTGCCTGAACACGCCGTCGCCGCAACATGCAGCAATTCCAGAGCCGGTATTTGCCCCCGTTGAGGAAAATGCGCCGGAGTACGAAGCAGTTACCTCTTTCGGGAGAATTCACGAAACGTGGTAAAGAAGTGGTTAACTATGGTTGGAATTTTTTAACTTTTGTGGCGCGTGAGAGCCATGAGCAGCGCCGGCCATCCATTCCGCGGAAAAGGGGAGGCGATATTCCGCCGAAATTTGTTTGACGTTTACGCGCACGTCAAATATTGTCATCCCATATCGGCCGGATTATCGCCGGCGCCCACGATGCGGAGGAACATCGGTAATGCCTGTTTACAAGGCCCCAGTTAAAGACACGCTTTTTATCCTGAACGACGTTCTCGGCCTGGAGCGGTATAACAACCTGCCCGGCTTTGAGGATGCAACCCCCGACATGATCGAGGCGATCACCGGCGAGGCCGCAAAGCTTGCCGAGGAGCGGCTTTTCCCGCTCAACCTTTCCGGCGACAGCCAAGGCTGCAAGCGCGCCGATGACGGTTCGGTCTCCGTGCCCGATGGTTTCAAGGACGCTTATGACGCCTATTGTGAAGGCGGCTGGATCGGCCTTGCCGTTCCGCCGGAGTTCGGCGGGCAGGGCCTGCCCTATACGCTGCATGCAGCTATCGGCGAATATATGTCGTCGGCCAACCTGTCGCTGATGATGTATCCGGGCCTCACGCAGGGTGCGATTGCCGCCGTTCTCGTGCATGGCACGCAGGAGCAGAAGGAAACCTATCTGCCGAAGATGGTCGAAGGCTCCTGGTCCGGCACCATGAACCTCACAGAACCCCATTGCGGCACCGATCTCGGCCTGCTGCGCACCAAGGCGGTTCCGCAGAGCGACGGCAGCTATAAGATTTCCGGCCAGAAGATCTTCATCTCCGCCGGCGAACATTCCATGACTGACAATATCGTCCATCTGGTGATTGCCCGCATCGAAGGTGCGCCGGAAGGCACCAAGGGCATTTCGCTCTTCATCGTGCCGAAATTCCTCGTGAAGGAAGACGGCACGCTTGGCGAGCGTAACGGCGTCACTTGCGGCGCAATCGAACACAAGATGGGCATCCACGGCAACGCCACCTGCGTCATGAACTATGATGACGCGACGGGTTATCTGCTGGGCGCGGAGAACAAGGGCCTTTCGGCCATGTTCGTGATGATGAACGAGGCCCGCCTCGGCGTCGGCTTGCAGGGTCTCTCCGTTGGTGAAATCGCCTATCAGAACGCGGTCGAATATGCCCGTGAACGTATTCAGGGCCGCTCGCTTTCCGGCGCCAAGTTCCCGGACAAGAAGGCCGATCCGATCATCGTGCATCCCGATATCCGCCGCACGCTGATGACCATCAAGGCTTACAACGAGGCCGGCCGCGCCTTCCTTCTCTGGACGGCGCTGCAATCCGATATCGCCCACCGCGCCGCTGACGAAAAGCAGCGGCAGGCAGCAGACGACTTGCTCGGCCTCGTCACCCCGATCCTCAAGGGCGTGCTGACCGACAAGGGCTTCGACCATGCTGTCATGGCGCAGCAGGTCTTCGGTGGTCACGGCTACATCGAGGAGCATGGCATGAGCCAATATGTCCGCGATGCCCGTATCACCATGATCTATGAGGGCGCGAACGGCATTCAGGCGCTCGATCTGGTCGGCCGCAAGCTCGGCATGAATGGCGGCCGTGCCGTGATGGCGCTGTTCAAGGAAATCGGCGATTTCTGCGAGGAAAACCGCGCCGACGAAAAGCTTGCCCTTTACACCAAGGGTCTGAAGAAGGGTTTGAACGACCTGCAGGCCGCAACCATGTGGTTCATGCAGAACGCCATGGCCAAGCCCGACAATGCCGGTGCCGGTTCGACCGACTACATGCACCTCTTCGGCATCGTGGTGCTGGGTTACATGCAGGCGCGCATGGCGAAAGCCGCGAGCGAAGCGCTTGCGGCCGGCAGCGCTTCGGACGAGGATTACCTCAAGACCAAGCTTGTCACGGCGAAGTTTTATATGGAGCGCATCATGCCGGAAACGGCGCTGCGCAAGGCCCGCATCGAAACCGGCGCGGACACCATGATGGAACTGGCTGCGGAAGCATTCTGAGAATGAAGGTTGTTCATGGTTACGAAAGCAGACTTAACAGATTGGGTAGTTGAGGCGCTTGAGGCGAATAAAGGCGAAGGGTCAATTCTGTACGTAGCCAAGTACATTTGGGACCATCATGAAAAAGACCTGCGTGGGCATGATCTTTTTTACTCGTGGCAATATGACATGCGATGGGCGGCGACGGAGTTGAGGAAAAAAGGGCGTCTTGTTGCCGCTGATGATGATCGCCGCGGAAAATGGACGCTTAAATGAGTTTGATGCACTGAAAAATGCGGTGCAAGGGAGAGAGTTTATGACCGACGTTTATATCTACGACCATGTCCGCACCCCGCGCGGACGCGGCAAGAAGGATGGCAGCCTGCATGAGGTGCCCTCCGTTCGCCTTGCTGCCAAGACACTGGAAGCCATCCGCGACCGCAACGGGCTCGACACATCCGCTGTCGATGACATCATCATGGGCTGCGTCGATCCGGTCATGGATGCAGGTGCGGTGATCCCGAAAGCCGCCGCCTTCGAAGCCGGTTATTCCAACAGGGCGCCGGGCATGCAGATCTCGCGCTTCTGCGCTTCGGGTCTGGACGCCATCAACTTCGCGGCCGGCAAGGTCAAGGCCGGTTCGGACGATATCGTCATTGCCGGCGGCGTGGAAAGCATGTCGCGCGTCGGCATGGGCATGTCGGGCGGCGCCTGGTACATGGATCCCTCGGTCAACTTCCCGGCCTTCTTCATGCCGCAGGGCGTATCGGCCGATCTCATCGCCACCAAATACGGTTTTTCCCGTGACGATGTCGACGCCTATGCCGTCGAGAGTCAGAGGCGTGCGGCGCATGCCTGGGAAAAGGGCTATTTTAACAAATCAGTCATTCCGGTGAAGGACTCAAACGGCCTGACGATCCTCGACCGTGACGAGCATATGCGCCCCGGCACGGATATGCAGGCGCTGGCTTCCCTCAACCCCTCCTTCCAGATGCCGGGTGAAATGGGTGGCTTCGAAGCCGTCGGTATCATGGCCCACCCGGAAGTGGAGCGTATCAACTACGTGCACCATGCTGGCAATTCGTCCGGCATCGTCGATGGCGCTGCCGCCGTGCTGGTTGGCTCGAAGGCGGGCGGCGAGGCGATGGGCGCGAAACCGCGCGCCCGCATCAAGGCTTTCGCCAATATCGGTTCCGACCCGGCGCTGATGCTGACCGGCCCGGTGGATGTGACCGAGAAGCTCCTGAAAAAGACCGGAATGTCGCTTGCCGATATCGATCTTTTCGAGCTCAACGAAGCCTTCGCCGCTGTGGTCCTGCGTTACATGCAGGCCTTCGATATCGACCACGAGCGGATGAACGTCAATGGCGGCGCAATCGCCATGGGCCATCCGCTGGGTGCAACAGGTGCGATGATCCTCGGCACTGTGCTGGATGAGCTGGAGCGGCGCGATCTGAACACCGCGCTCGTCACGCTCTGCATCGGCGCAGGCATGGGCACCGCGACGGTTATCGAGCGGGTTTGAGAGGCTTCGGCTGATACCGCAACGGTTCCTCCGTCATCCTCGGGCTTGACCCGAGGATCTATCCCCAGTGCTTAGATCCTCGGGTCAAGCCCGAGGATGACGGAGAAAGCGAAGCGGCCATTAAGATTCAGGGAAGAGGAATCCCAAATGAGCACTTATACCAATTTCACCATCGAGACGGACGCAGACGGCATTGCCCTCGTTACCTGGGACATGCCGGAAAAATCCATGAACGTCTTCACCTCTGAAGTGATGGACGAGCTGAACGCCATTGTTGACGCGACCGTCGCCGACGCTGCCGTCAAGGGCGTCGTCTTCACCTCCGGCAAGAGCACGTTTTCCGGCGGCGCTGATCTTTCGATGATCAAGTCGATGTTCTCCTTCTATAATGACGAGAAGGCGAAGAACCCGGATGAGGCGGCGGCAAAGCTGTTCGAACTCGTCGGCCGCATGACGGGCCTGTTCCGCAAGATCGAGACCAATGGCAAGCCCTGGGTTTCCGCCATCAACGGCACCTGCATGGGCGGCGCTTTCGAGCTCTCGCTCGCCTGCCACGGCCGCGTGGCCTCCAGCGCCAAGAGCCTCAAGATCGCCCTGCCGGAAGTCAAGGTCGGCATCTTCCCCGGCGCCGGCGGCACCCAGCGCGTGCCGCGCCTGACGGATGCGCAATCGGCACTGCAGATGATGACGACGGGCCAGTCGCTGACCGGCGCGCGCGCCAAGGCCATGGGGCTGGTGCATCAGGTGGTCGAGCCGGATCAGCTGGTCGCCACCGCAAAGCAGATGATCAAGGACGGCCTGAAGCCGGTCGCACCCTGGGATGAAAAGGGCTTCAAGGCCCCTGGCGGCGGCATCTGGACGCCTGCCGCAGCCCAGCTGTGGCCTGCCGCTCCCGCCATCCTGCGTCGTGAAAGCGCCGGCAACTATCCGGCCGCGCTTGCCATCCTCAAATGTGTCTATGAAGGCCTGCAATTGCCCTTCGATACGGCGCTTAAGGTGGAGCAGCGTTATTTCACCGAAATCCTTCGCTCGAAGGAAGCCTTCGGCATGATCCGCTCGCTGTTCATTTCCATGCAGGAACTGGGCAAGGGCGCGCGCCGCCCGGCCGGCCAGCCGAAGACGGAGTTCAAGAAGGTGGGCGTCGTCGGCGCGGGCTTCATGGGCGCAGCTGTCGCTTATGTTACCGCCGCAGCCGGCATCCCCGTCACGCTGGTCGATCGCGATCAGGAAGCGGCGGACAAGGGCAAGGGCCATTGCGAGGAAAGCGTCAAGGCGGCCATCGGCAAGGGCAGGCTGACGCAGGATGAGGGCAAGGCCCTGCTCGACCTCGTTACTCCGACGGCGGATTACAAGGCGCTCGCCGATGCCGATCTCGTCATCGAGGCTGTCTTCGAAGACCGCGACGTGAAGAAGGCCGTCATCGAGGCCGTGGAAGCCGTGTTGCCCCAAGGCGCGATCTTCGCCTCCAACACCTCCACTTTGCCGATCACCGGGCTTGCGAAGAACTCGAAGCGCCCGACCGATTTCATCGGCATTCACTTCTTCTCGCCGGTCGAGAAGATGATGCTGACGGAAGTGATCCTCGGCAAGGAAACCGGTGACAAGGCGCTGGCCGTCGCGCTCGATTACGTGGCGAAGATCAGGAAGACGCCGATCGTCGTCAACGATACGCGCGGCTTCTTCGTCAATCGCTGCGTGCTGCGCTACATGGCCGAAAGCTACGACATGCTGATCGAAGGCGTACCCGCCGCCATGATTGAAAATGCCGCGAAATTCGCCGGTATGCCGGTCGGCCCGCTGGCGCTGAATGACGAGGTGGCGATCGATCTTTCCTACAAGATCCTCAAAGCCACCGTCGCCGATCTCGGCGAAAAGGCCGTCGATCCGCTCCATATGGAGCTGGTGAAGAAACTGGTGGAAGGCGAAGGCCGTTTCGGCCGCAAGAACGCCAAGGGCTTTTACGACTACCCGCCGAAGCCCGCCAAGAAGTCCCTCTGGCCCGGCCTGAAGAATCTCTATCCGCAGCAGAAGCCTGAGGACGTGGATATGGAGGTGCTGAAACAGCGCTTCCTCGTCACCGTGGCGCTGGAAGCGGCGCGCACGGTGGAAGAAGGCATCGTCACCGATCCGCGTGAGGCGGATGTCGGCTCCATCCTCGGTTTCGGCTTTGCGCCCTATACCGGCGGCGCGCTGTCCTATATCGACGGCATGGGCGTGAAGACTTTCGTCGCTCTGGCCGAAAAGCTGAGCGAGGCCTATGGCCCACGCTTCAAGCCGACGCCGCTCCTGAAGGAGATGGCCGCCAAGGGCGAAACTTTCTACGGTCGTTTCGATCCTTACGCCAGCGCTACCAAGGCGGCGTAAGGTTTCAGGAGAGATTACTGAACAGGCCCTTCGGGGCCTGTTTTTTATGCCGCTCTCCCTGCTTTCCGTGCATCCTTTGCCCGGCTGAGGCGTTGAAAGGGCGTGACCGGGCGAAAGACGCCCGCCGCCGCAATTCAGCACGCCTCAGGAGACAGCGATGAAAGCACCACTGCGATCCCACGGTTTCGACAAGCCATCCGACCTTGACGACGAACTGGCCGAACTGGACGAAGAGGCCGAGGCTGTGGCCGCCGAAGCAAAGGTGGCAAAACCCGCTGCGAGGAGAACGCGTGCCGCCAATATCATCGACCCGGCGCTACGCGCCGAACTGGACGAGCTTCGCAAACAGGTCGACAAGATCCGCCGCGATGTCAAACGGCTGGAGGCGGCCCAACATTCCCGTCACAGGCCCGCACAGCCCCACCATGAGCGCGACCGCGAGAATTCCCGACTGATGACGGTGGTGCGCTCCGTCGCCGTCACCTCGCTTGCCAGCCGCATCTTCGCGTCTTCGCCCGTCATGGCAGCGCTGGTGGCCGTGGTGCCTTTCGCGCTTGGCCTCGCCGCACGGCGCAGTGAAGGGGCATAGCCGCTCTACGCTGCGCCCTCTCGTAACCTTGCGACCCTTTCCGAACGCGTCCGCCCGTCGAATGCCGATCAGGCCCGGCTGATGGCGGAGAGTGGATTTCCAGCCAGGATCCGGCCTCGGCCGGACACGCATTCCAGCCATCCACAGGCGCCGTGAAAAAACTGTCAAAAAACTTCGCGATGGCGCTTGCCATGTCCGAACAAGATGTTATAACCCCGCTCACTTTCGGGGCACCAAACGGCCCCGCCCGCCAAAAGCGGAGGTTCTTCAAGGACCTGAAGTGCCCGGATAGCTCAGTTGGTAGAGCAGCGGATTGAAAATCCGCGTGTCGGTGGTTCAAATCCGCCTCCGGGCACCATATTTTCTCCAAGAAAGTCAATGGCGTAACGAGAAAGTTCGCTAATTTTTCCTCGATTTCATGTTGCGTCCGGTTTCCCGCGTTTTCCTTGATTTTCCGGGCTTTTTCCTGATGTCCCGGCAAATCCATGCAACATGAAACGCAACATGGAGGGGCTCTTGAAGACGGTTTTTCTTTTGATGGCTCAGTACGACGGCCGGGCGATTATCCCGGTCGAAATGGTCTGCCGTGACTATTTCCCTCATCTGACGATCAATCATTTCGTGCGTACGGCGACGCGGGGAGAGATCAAGCTCCCGCTGATCTACATCGAGCCGAGCCAGAAGGCCGCCAAGGGCATTCATGTCCACGATCTGGCCGAATACATCGACGCCCGCCGTAAGGTCGCAAAAAGCGAAATGGACGCTTTCCTCCGTTGAGCCGCCGGCGACGAAAGCCCAAGGACACGCCCGGCGCTGAGTTGTTGCGCCAGCTTCATGCCGATCCCGATTTTGCCTCGGCCCGCGATGAGCGGGGCCGGGAGCGCTTCAAGGCAAGGCGCGAGGAAATGCAGCGCCTCAGTAACGCGGCCCGTCGTGGTTACGACGTGCCGCCCGAGAGGGAGGCCGAATGGAAGGCCCTGAAAGCAAAGCGGTCATTCTCCAATAATGAAATCGGCGCCATGCTCGGATTGAAGCGCTGGCGGCGCGGACGGCTTTCGTGAAGAAATAATTTGCAGTCGTGCCGTGAGGTGCTGTTGACAGTTTGCCAGCACACTGGGACTAAATGACCTCGAACGAGGAAGTGCTATGAGTGGATTGATTGGTGTGGGGCTTTATACGCCAGCGGAAGCCGGGAGGCTTCTGCATGTCGCGCCTGCAAAAATTTCCCGATGGCTGAATGGCCATTCCATCCGAGGCCGAAATTATCCGGCCCTGTGGGAGCCTGCTGTTCAGATCGAAGGCGCAACAACAACATTGGCCTTTCGTGACTTGATGGAAATCCGCGTTGCTGACGCCTTTCTTCGGGCCGGCGTTTCCGCTATCCAAGTTCGTGCTGCGATCGTCTATGCGCGCGAGGTATTGGGCGAGGAATATCCGTTATCAACGGAACGGTTCAAGACTGACGGCAGAAGCATTCTTTTGAGGGTATTTGAGAAAGATGCAGAAGGTGTCGAGCGTGAGCGGCTCCTAAATCTTTTCCGCCGGCAATACGAGTTTAAGGAAGTGATCGAGCCCATCCTAAAAACCGTCGATTTTGACGACGATGGCTCTCCTCGTCTTTGGTATCCTGCCGGTCGGCGGGTAAATATATTGGTTGACCCACTTCGCGCATTTGGCCAGCCAATAGACGGGGCGACCAGCGTTCCAACCGCGGTTTTGGCATCAGCCGCTGGTCACTTTGGCATCGAAGAAACAGCGATCGCATATGATGTTCCAGAGGGCTCAGTTCGTCGCGCCGTTGAATTCGAACAATCGCTGAACTGACGGTGGGTGTGGTTGAAGGTCCTTTTCGATAATTGCACCTCCCCGATGTTTGCAACCACGTTGCACGGCTTTATCAGCCATTACGGACACTCGGCTGTTCATATAAGCAGTCTCGAAGGATTGCCGAACGGACGCCACTCCACTGACCTCGAATGGATCGAACATCTGCGATCGTCGGGTCTGGTATGGAGTTTTATTTCCGGCGACGGCCGAATTCTCAAAAATCCAGCGGAACGCGCCGCGCTAAGAACAGCTGGCCTTCATGGGTTCGTTCTCGCGCCCGGCTATCAGAAGACAGCATTTAATCACGTAGTGTCAAATATCTTATGGCATTGGCCTGAGATGCAGCGCCTCACTGAAATACTCAGCGCCCCTTCGATGCACGAAGTACCAATGCAGCGATCCTCAAAGCTGCGATCGTTACCGCTGTAGTTCGGGCGGTAGCGACCGAGCTCCTGTCAAGTTCTAGACCTCCCCATATTTCGAAACCGCTCGCGGATCGATGACATCTGCAACTTTCCTGCCTTTTCCACTTCGGAGACGTGCGCCTCGCGCTCCGTCTTCGGTTCTTCTGACGGCCGTTCAATTCCCTCGGGGATAGCTTGCACATTGAGCATATAAGCCGCGGCGGCCGCGAGGGCCTCGGCATCGAGAAAATGGTTGTCGCGCTGCCGCTTCACCCACTCCGGTTTAAACCTCTCCCCGAGGACGCGGACCTCGCTCACAAGCTGCCGAGCGTAATCCTCATAGGCGGCCTCATCATCCGAGAAAAGATGAAATGCGCCAGGCATTTCATCGCCGTTTTCGTCAGTCAGCGGCGTCTTGAGGCGGGAATGTACGAGCCCCTTGAAAAAGTCAGTATTGATGTGGACGAGATCGATCGAGTACGGGCTCACCTTACCGTTAGGCTTTACCTCGATTTTGCTCACAACAAACGGCTTGCCGCCGAGGGTGTCGCGCCCTTTCGTCGGCATAGCCATAAAGCTATGCCGATGCGTCCACTCGTAAACCTTATGCTCATCGCCGGCGTCTGGCTTGTTCGGCCGGAAGCCGCTATCGATGAACACTTTCTCAATGACGAGGCCGGCAATCGGGCTCATCATTTTGAGCGTGAGATCATGCCACACTTCGGGCTCGCTGGTGTTACCCAAGAGATACCCGTAATCGAGCAACCACGACGTACCGCGAGAACCGAAACCACGAATGACGTAGACGAGTGAGCGCTTTTGCACGTCAACGCCGGCAACGACGCGAAGCACTCCGAGAGGAGCCTCACCCCGCCGGTATGGTAAGCGATGTCCCACGACGGCTTTCCATTCCGGCAAATCGCCCGCGGCGCCCGGGGTGTATAGCTCGCCAAAGCCCGCATTTATCACGGTCTGGATTTTATCCTCCTCGCCGGAAAGCTGCGCCGTGAGCAGGCGCTCGGCGCGCTCTCCGAAGGTCACGAACGGGCTGCAAAGCCCGCTCGCCCATGATGACCACGTTGAATTCTCTGGCTCGTTCTGCTCGGCAAAAGCATCCTCAAGGGTCTGCCCGGGAGCGATCATAACGCCGCCCGCGATCATTTCCGCCTTGTGATGGTTCTCGATCGGGTCGGCGCAGCCCTGCGGGCATTGCAGGTAAGCGGTTCGCCGCGCTTGCACCGGCGTTGAACCTTTCTGCCAGCGCAGATGCGACCGCATAGGGATAAAATACTCGCCGCAGTGCGGGCAGGCCCACGCAAAATGATGGCGGGTTCCTTGCTGGAATAGGCGCCAGATCGGAGATAGCACCTGCTCTTTGTCGCCAACCCGCCAGAACGTGAGGCCGTTGACGGGGTCAACCTCGGTCTCAACGAGCCCCTGAGAGGGCGTCGAGACAACCGCCGTCACAAAGTCCGCATAGGTTTCCCCGCGCGCCTCTACGAGGCCGAGCGGGTCGCCCTGTCCTTGAATGTTCTTTGCCATTTCGTCGTACTCGTCCACGATACCAAGAGCGAAGGGATCAGATTTCAGGGCCGTCGATGATCGGCCGGAAGCCAGGCGAACACGAACGCCGGCAACCTGTTTGAGCTTTTTCCGCATACGCTTGCCGCGCAGCACCTTGCCGGCGAGCGGCTCAGCTTCATCGAGGAGAGCCATGAGGCGCGGCTCGAACTGGCTTTCAACGAACTCATCGCTCGGGCCGACGTAGAGGATCGGCGCCGGGCGCTGCGCGAGCCGTGCGCCGATGATATCGAGTATGTTGTCCGTCTTTCCGCTCTGAGCAGCGGTAACGCTGATGACGCGCCTATGCCGTGCGGCGTGGACGCGCCGGGAAAAAGGGATCATATAGCGCGTCAACTCCGGATCGCGTTCCCCGGGAATGCCGGCCGAGGGCGGGTATTTGCGATTGTTCGCGCCCCATATGTCAGGGTCACACCTTTTCGCCGGAGTGAGGAAGCTCGCCACCCTTTCGAGCGACATCGGCACCTGCTCGACATGCTTTGGCAATTTGTTTGAATGCGCCATCGATCTCGACCTCTATTTTTCTGCGCTGTTCGATATCTCGGGTTAGGCGGGCCGGAATGCTGTTGAATGCTACGTGGACCGCCCCCACGACGTAATCGACAACGGCGGTGTGATCCTCGATCGGGATGAGTTTTCTCATGCGCTCGTCATTGCGCATTTCGATCTCTCGGGCGCGCGCATCGCGCACCCGGCTTTCCGCTGATGTTTTCGTTTCGGCTGTGGCCTTTTCCTGCCAGTATCGGGAATAGCCCTGAGCAGCGTCGGCAATCGTGGTTGTCCCGCGCGATCGCTTTGCGATGAACCCTTCTTCGACCAACTGCGCGACGCGCCGGCGAGTGATGCCGAGTATTTTGCTCGCCGTTTCAAAGCTGATTTCGGCATCGGGAGGGAAGTCAACTTTCGTCATGCCGTCTGCTCACGTTCTGGAAATGGAAATGGAAAATTCGGAACAAAAAAAATAGCGAAAACCCGGGGCTCTCTCGATCCGCATAGGCCGGGGGGCGCATACGGTCCCTAAAGGGGGGGAGGGGGTGCGGCTGGCCCAATGCCCGCCGCCGGTACCGTTCGTTCCCGCCTTCATTTGAGAAGCCGCCCGAGCTCATGCACAACGCGCTTCTGCAACATTTCGCTGACCGTCTCTCGGAAAACGCGCTCGCTTTCGCCGCGTATCAATTCCTCGGGGATGGAAGGGCCGAATAGCTTTTCAATCGGAAACCTGTTGCCGGACGTTCTGACGTAAACATGGCCGCCCAATCTCTTGAAGTTAACGACGCCTGGCTTTGGTCCCATGAACGCCGATGGGTATCGATGCCATTGGCCGCCGTGCTTCGCTTTGACGCCGAAGGAAAACTGCCGCGCTTTAAAATACTTGAGCGATAATGGCTTCCCCGTTGCCCATATGACCCCTTCAAGAGAGCCGCCATGTTCGATGTTTGTAGAGACCGTGCGTTTTTTTACCTGCTTGCGAATTATCGACGTGGGGATGTCCGATTGTTTTCGAATGGCCTTCACGACGCGGCCGTATGCGGTGTTGGTAGTGCGGTTCACGGCCCGGGCATTCGCAAGGTCATCGCCGGATCGTTGCTAGATTTTGTCATGGCAACATCCGCGCGAATATGCGTGGAAAGAGTGGACAAACTGTCCACTTTTTCTCCGGTTCGACCCGTGCAAGCGTGCGTGCAACGTGCGTGTATGCGTGTACCGCTTTTTTGAAGTGCAACTAGCGAAATCCCGCAGTACCCCAGTCCCGTATGGTCGATTTTTCTGGAATACGGTCCCTAAATGGGGGGGCTTTCGGTGCTGTCTCGACATCTGCCGCGCCCCCATCATTGCACCATTCGCAGGTTGCCGCCGCGCATCGCCGCGACGATGAATTGAATTCCGCCACCCCTGCGGCGCATTTCAGCCAGTGTGGCCGCTTCCTGCCGATCTGCCGTCATCCAGCCCAAGACATCCGCTTCCGCGTTTTCTCCAAGCGAGTGTACTTGTGCGTACCAACGGCGCTCTGCGGCAGCACGGGCAGCATCCGCATGGCTGACAGCCCGCCCACCATCGATGGGCAAGAGCATGGATCGCTGGTCAGGCTGCTTGCTCCCTCTCCCAAGCCCATCTGACGTTTTCCGCACGTTCGGCTTGGCCGGCGTTGGAACCGGTGTTTCCACTTGCTCCGTTTCGATAGGTTCTTTCGATGGGTTCCTTCGAAGGGTTTGGGTCGCAAGCGTGCGACCTTTAACGTCGCATCCCTGCGACCTTGAACGTCGCAAGCGTGCGACGTTGGTAGCTTCATTATAGCTGTCGTCTGCCGGCGCTTTTCCTGACTTCATGCGAGCGTCCCAGTCGGCCACAATGGCTTGAAACCGCTCCCAATTGGGACGATAGCTCGCCCGGTGGGACTTGCCGCCGTGGCTGGTCTTCTGGATCAGGCCAAGTTCATCCAGTGCTTCCGTCGCACGCATGACCGTGGCGCGGTTGATGCCGAGCAACGTGGAAAGCCGGTCAATGCCGGGATCGCATTGGCCGGTGCGTTTGTTGAAGTGGTCGATGATTGCCCCGGCAACACGTTTCGTGGCGTCGGTGAGGCCAGACATGAGCGTCAGCGCTTTGTGCGCGAAAAGGATGTCGTTCTCTTCGAGGAGAGCCATTTCACGCCCCCGAGCGGGCCAGAGCGTGGGCAAGTTTGGCCGCTTCCGCCGCCTCGATAACTGTAAGGGCGAACCGGCGACGGATCGTAACGACCGGATGCAAGGTCATGGGATTGAGGCTAAGCCACAGCGCTGCCTCTTTTACGCGGGCTTGAACGGTGTCCAGCGAGTTTGACAAATACCCGCTAAGTGCTTGACTTTCACTAGCGGGTTTGACAGAAATTTCGTCATAAGGTGCTGTTTTCGGCTCGACAGGCGCGGCTTGAAAATCCGCGTGTCGGTGGTTCAAATCCGCCTCCGGGCACCATTTCTCTCAAATTAATTATCTAGTGAATTGGTTATGTGGTGGCTTGCCCCTTCACAAGGCGGGGCCTTCCGGTCATCGGCTCTCCCTATCATATGCTTTTGACAGTTCCGATGTAGCCATCTGCCGAGCTTGTTTATTTCAAGTCGATGGAGGGCGCTCGCAAATGAATCATGTCGGTGCATCCCCTTTGCCGCCAGGCGTCATGTATTTCGACGCCTTCGTCTCCCCCGAAGAGGAAGCCACCCTCGCAGCCATATTGGATAACGGTGCTTGGAGCACTGAGTTGAAGCGCCGTGTGCAGCATTTCGGTTATCGCTACGACTATAAAGCGCGCACTGTTACCCCAGATGCCTATCTCGGGCCATTGCCACAGTGGTTCGGTATCTTCGCTGAGCGATTGGTTACGGAAGGATATTGCCGAAATTTGCCGGACCAGGTGATTGCGAACGAGTATCTTCCGGGCCAGGGCATCAGCGCACACATCGACTGTGTTCCCTGTTTTGACGATACAATCGTGTCGATAAGCCTTCTATCCGCATGTGAGATGGTTTTCCACGATGTGCGCGGACCAGCCGCGTGCGGTGTTTTGCTTCAACCTCGCTCCGGCGTCTTGCTGAGAGATTCCGGCCGCTACGGCTGGACTCATGAAATTCCGGCTCGCAAATCGGATATCGTGAATGGAGTTAGGACAGACCGAAGCAGAAGAATTTCCCTCACTTTTCGCAAGGTCATCGCTCCGAAATGGTCTTGATCTGGGCGAATTACAAATGCTCCCGGTTATCCGAATTCTGCTCCGCCCGATCCCGATAAAGTGCCGCCCGGCCGAGCAGCATCAGGGAAACCGGGGTCGTCACCGTCATGAAAATGCCGATGAAGATTTCGTGGAAGGCGAAGCGGTCGCCGGACACGGAGAAATAGATGATCGATGCCATGACGATGCCGCCGGTGCCCCAGCTGGTGCCGAGGGTTGGCGCGTGCAGGCGCTCATAGAAGCTGTTGAGCCTGGCAAAGCCGATGGTGCCGATCAGCGTCAGCGAGGCGCCGAGCAGCACGAAAAAGGCTACGGCAATGGCGGCCCAGAGCGGAAATTCTGCAGCATTGTTCATTCGATCACCTCGCCGCGCATCAGGAATTTGGAGAGGGCGACGGTGGAGACGAAGCCCAGAATGGCGATCAGCAGCGATGCCTCGAAATAGATGTCGTTGCCGGTGCGCAGGCCGAAGGTCAGGAGAAGCAGCATGGCGTTGACATAAAGCGTATCCACGCCCAGCACGCGGTCCTGCGCACGCGGGCCGATGGCGATGCGATAGACTGATATCGTCATTGCGATGGCGAGCATGAACTGTGCCAGCGAAAAGGACCAGAAAAGGATAATCGAACTCATTCGAATATCTCCATCAGCAGTTTTTCATAACGGTTCTTGATGAGGCTTATCCAGGCAGCCTCATCCACATCATCGAGAACGTGAATCAGAAGCGTGCCCTGGCTGGAATTATATTCGAGCCATGCGCTTCCCGGCGTCGAGGTCAGGATCGTCGCGAGAACGGCCAGCGCCATGGGGTCGCGAATATCGAGCGGCACCGCGAGGAAGCCGGATTTGCGGTTCTTTTCGCGCTCGAACAGGATGATCCTCACGACCGAGAGGTTGGACCTGACGATATCATAAAGCACGATGAAGATCAGCTGCACCAGCCTGTGCCAGTTGCGGATGCGCGGCTTGGCTGGCCTCAGCGACGCCATCGCCCAGGAGGCGATAAGCGCGACACAGGTGCCAAGCAGCAGGTGCCCCGGCGAAAAGCTGTTGATCGTCATCCAGAAGAAGATCAGCGAGATCGTCAGCAGCGGATAAGGCAGGATACGGCTCATCATGGTTCCGCCTCCGGGTTCGTTCCCGCTCTCGGGGCGGAAATGACGCCCTGAATATAGCTTGCCGGCAGATCGAGAATACGCGCCGTTTCCTGCATGTAACGCATCACTGGTCCTGCCTGCACGGTCATGGCAAGCGTCAGGCCGAGCAGCAGCATGATCGGCGCGATTTCGATGACGAGCACGCGCGGCACGGTTCCTTCGATGGAGGCCCAGAAGGTGCGGATGCCGGCGCGCGTCATCGAGATCAGCGAGGCGAAACCGGCAAAGACGATCAGGAAGACAAGCCACCAGGAAAGCGTGGAAACGCTGTCATTGGCGCCAAGCCCGGAAGGGTTGAGAATGGCGGTCAGCATCGAGAATTTGGCGATGAAGCCTGAGAGCGGCGGCAGGCCGGCGAGAAGAATGCCGCAGGCGGCAAAACAGGCGCCGAGCACCGCCATGGTGGCGGGCATGGTCACGCCGACTTCTTCCTCCTCATCCTCGTCTTCGCCCTCGCCATAGGCTTCCATGGTCACGGCAAGAACGTTCGCGCCCGCATCCTGCCCGCGTTCCACCAGCTCGATCAGCATGAAGAAGGCGCTGATGGTGAGCGTGGAACTGACCATGTAATAGAGCGCCCCGGCCGCAACTGTCGGATTACCGGTGCCCATGGCGGCAAGAAGCGTTCCGGACGATACCAGAACCGAAAAGCCGGCGAGCCGCCCGAGCGCCTGTGACGCCAGAACGCCGATGGCCCCGAAGATGATGGTGGCGATGCCGCCGACAAGCAGGGCATCA
Organism: Agrobacterium radiobacter; assembly: GCF_040801995.1. NCBI lineage: Bacteria > Pseudomonadati > Pseudomonadota > Alphaproteobacteria > Hyphomicrobiales > Rhizobiaceae > Agrobacterium > Agrobacterium radiobacter. The sequence continues at coordinate 166,576 of NZ_JBEGHX010000001.1, forward strand.
TGGCCGAAACCGGCGGATTCGCCGGCCGTCTGCCCGAAAAGAAGGAAGGACAGGCGGGCGATGACATAAATGCCCACCTTGCTCATGATCGCAAACAGCCCGCCGACCGGGGCCGACGCCGCGCCATAGGCGGAAGGCAGCCAGAAATTCAGCGGCCACATGCCGGCCTTGACCAGGAACGCGACGCCCAGAACCGCCGCTCCGGTTTCCAGCAGCATACGCTGGTCGGGGTTGAGGCCTTCGATACGATGGGCGAGGTCACCCATGTTCAGCGTGCCGGTCACACCATAGATGAGGCTGACGCCGATCAGGAAGAACAGTGCCGCAACGAGGTTGATGGCGATGTAATGCAGCCCCGCCTTGACGCGCTGCTGGCCGGAACCGTGCAGCAACAACCCATAGGAGGCCGCCAGCATCACTTCGAAGAAAACGAAGAGATTGAAGAGGTCACCGGTCAGGAACGCGCCGTTGACGCCCATCAGCATCATCTGGAACAGCGAATGGAAATGCGCACCGGACTTGTGCCACTTGGCCATGGAGTAAATCAAAGACGGAATGGCAAGCAGCGCCGTCAACAGCACCATCAGGCCGGAAAGACGGTCGGCGACAAGCACGATGCCGAAGGGCGCCGGCCAGTTGCCGAGCAGGTAGACGCCGCTCGAAACCACCGCGGCGATCTCGGTATTGACGGTCGAGTTCACCTCGCGGAACAGCAGGATGGCGACCACCAGCAACAGCACGGTGGAGGTGAGGCTGATGGCGGCTTTCGCCACGCGCTGGCGCTCGTCGAAGAACAGCAGCAGGGCTGCGGTGATCAGCGGCACCAGAATGGGGGCGATGACGATGTGGAAGGGGAACGACATCATTTCGACTCCCTCCCGTCCACATGGTCGGTGCCGGTGAGGCCGCGGGCGGCAAGCAGCACGACGAGGAACAATGCGGTGGTGGCAAAGCCGATGACGATGGCCGTCAGCACCAGCGCCTGCGGCACGGGGTCGGCCAGCGTTGAGCTGTCAACGCCGTTCACCAGCACCGGCGGCGCATTGGTCTTAATGCCGCCGACACCGAAGATGAAGAGATTGACGGCATAGGACAGCAGCGAGAGCCCGACAATGACCTGATAGGTGCGCGGGCGAAGCACCAGCCAGACGCCGGAGCCGGTCATGATGCCGATGCCGATTGCAAGAATGAGTTCCATTACACGTCCTCCGCTTTTGCGGCTTCAGGCGTGCGAACGCGGTAGTTGCGCAACGATTGGTGTGCCAGTGCTATCAGGATAAGAACGGTGGAGCCGACGACCAGCGAGAAGACGCCGAGGTCGAACAGCAAGGCCGAAGCTGTCGGCATTTTGCCGATATAGGGGATCTCCGTATATTGGAAATAGGAGGTCAGGAACGGGTAGCCGAAATACCACGAGCCGATACCCGTCGCCGCCGCCATCAGAAGGCCGAAGCCCATCCAGCGCAACGGCAGGATGCGGATGCGGTCTTCCGCCCAGCGCGCGCCGCCAGCGAGATATTGCAGCAGGAAGCCAATCGCCATGGTGATGCCGGCCGCAAAGCCGCCGCCCGGCATATCATGGCCGCGCATGAACAGGAAGATCGAGAAGGTGATGATGACAGGGAACATCCACTGCATCACGATTGATGGCACGTAGAGATAGTCGCGAACCGTGTCCCCATTGCTGCGGTCGGGTCTTTCCGCATCGAAGGCGTTCTGCATCTGCTGCTGTTCCGGCACCCCGATGCTTTCATGGGCAGGGCGGAAACGGCGAAGCAGCGCAAAGACGGTAAGCGCCACGATCGCCAGAACAGCGATTTCGCCGAATGTATCGAAGCCGCGGAAGTCGACAAGGATGACGTTGACGACATTGGTGCCGCCGCCTTCCGTATAGGCGCGCTCCAGGAAATAGGTCGCAATCGCGTTCGGCACGGGCAGGGTCATCACGGCATAGGCGATGACGGACATGCCGATACCGCTTGCGGCCGCCAGCAGGAAGTCACGGGCGCGGCGGAGCTGCGCCGGGAATTCATTGCTGCTGTCGACCTTCTCGAAGCGTTTCGGCAGCCATCTGAGGCCAAGCAGGATGAGAACCGTGGTGACGATTTCCACCAGTAGCTGGGTGATGGCGAGATCCGGTGCGGAAAGCCAGACGAAGGTAAGGCAGGTGACGAGCCCGGAGACGCCGAGCATCACGAGGGCGGCGAGGCGGTGATATTTCGCCTGCCAGGCAGCCCCCATCGCGGCGATCATGCCGATCAGCCAGAGGATGGCGAAGATCGGATCGAAGGTCGTCACGCGCGGTAGCGACAGGGAGAATTCCGAGAGGAAGAGCGGCGAGAAACCTGCAAGAAGCGCGACAAGGATCAGAAGCCTCAGCTGCGGCTGCAGACGCCGCGTGCCGAGCGTGCTTTCCAGCCACCGCGCCCATTTCCAGGACACGGTGACGAGAATGCGCTCGAAGATGCGCTGTCCCCGCAAATGCCGGAAGACTGGCGGGCCGTCGTCGCAGCGCGAGAAATAACCGCCAAGCAGGACATAGATGGTAACGCCACCGATCAGCGCCGCAATACTCATGATGAGCGGTAGGTTGAAGCCGTGCCAGATCGACAGGCTGTAGACTGGCGTCTGCGGGCCGAGAACGGAAAGCACGGCCGAATGCAGGAACGGGCCGATGGACAGGCTCGGAACGATGCCGACGATCAGGCACGCAAAAACCAGGAACTCGATCGGGAAACGCATCCAGCGCGGCGGCTCGTGCGGATTGGGGTTCGGCAGGTCAACGGGTTTGGGGCCGAAGAAGACCGTGTGGATGAAGCGCAGCGAATAGGCGACGGCGAATGCGCCGGAAAGCGTCGCGACATAGGGCAGCGCGCGGTCGAGCAGCGAGTCGGCATGGGTTTCGACGGCCTCGGCAAAGAACATTTCCTTGGAGAGGAAGCCGTTGAACAGCGGCACGCCGGCCATGGCCGCGCTCGCCGCCATGGCGAGCGTCGCGGTCGCGGGCATATAGGTATAAAGCCCGCTCAGCCGCCGCATGTCGCGGGTGCCGGTCTCATGGTCGATAATGCCGGCGGCCATGAAAAGCGAGGCCTTGAAGGTGGCGTGGTTGACCATGTGGAAGATGGCCGCAACCGCCGCAAGCGGGCTGCCGAGGCTGAGCAGCGTGGTGATGAGGCCGAGGTGGCTGATGGTGGAATAGGCCAGCAGCCCCTTCAGATCCTGCTGGAACATGGCGAAATAAGCGCCGAGCAGCAGCGTGATGATGCCGGCCGCACCCACCAGCCAGAACCATTCCGGCGTGCCTGCCAGTACCGGCCAGAACCGTGCGAGCAGAAATACCCCTGCTTTCACCATCGTGGCGGAGTGCAGGTAGGCGGAAACGGGTGTGGGCGCCGCCATGGCGTTGGGCAGCCAGAAATGGAACGGAAACTGCGCGCTCTTGGTCAGCGCGCCGCCGAGAATGAGAATAAGCGCCGGTAAATAGAGGGAATGGGCGCGAATGGCGGCGCCGGCCTCGATGATCTTGTCGAGGTCATAGCTTCCCGCCATGTGGCCGAGGATCAGCAGCCCGGCCAGAAGGCTGAAGCCGCCGATACCGGTCACTGTCAGCGCCATGCGCGCACCGTCGCGCGCGCCGGCGTTCTGATGCCAGTAGCCGATCAGCAGGAACGAGAAGATGCTCGTCATTTCCCAGAAGATCGACAGCAGGATGACGTTGCCAGAGAGGACCACGCCGAGCATTGAGCCCATGAAGGCGAGGAAGAAGGCGAAAAAACGCGGGATCGGATCTTCAGCCGACATGTAGTAACGGGCGTACAGCACCACCAGCAGGCCGATGCCGGTAATCAGCATTGAGAAAATCCAGGCGAACCCGTCCAGCCGCAGGGTAAAGTTCAGGCCGAGCTGGGGCAGCCATTCCACATCATATTTAAGAACCGCGCCGCCACTGACGCTCGTATAAAGAAAGATGCTGCTGACAAGCCCGAAAAGGGCGACTGCGCCCGCGACGGAGGCGGGGGCTGCGGCTACACCCTCGCGCGGCATGAAAGCCGTCAGGAGCGCGCCAACGAAGGGCAATGCGACAATAAATGGGAGAATGATTGCAAGTGTCATATGCGGCGGCGGTTTTCTCTCTGGAATGGGAGCCTACGGCGGGTTTCCGACGCCTCCGATCCCTCAAGGTTCGCAATGAACCCGATGATGATGACCGCCGGAATGACTAATACATAATATGCGGAGGCGCGCGTGGAACCACGCTGGCAAAGTCTCGGGAAGTTTGTGGCACGATGGCAACAGCAGCGAGCGAGACTTCGGCGTGATCCCTGATGTTCAGGGTGAATGAAGCGAACTCGCTGTAGCGAAGGCCCGAACCGGCATCGCCGGTCCTGCAGCCGACATCGTTGCCGCTATCGCAAGCTTTTTCGCGAAGAGAAATGGAACGGCCCGGATCGACGCTCTGCAATCGCTCGAGGCGGCTGGTTTTGGAAAGGGACTTTATGCCGGAGGGCGCCTGAAAGCCGATCATGACGAGCAGGCTCGCGACCACGAGACCGATCAGCACTTGCGGATGGCGCCTTGAACTGCGGCCTTTCTCCATCCATGGCAAGTTGGCATCTCCTTGATCGTAAAGGTCTCTTTAAAGCATCACCGTTGAGCGAATATCCTGTTGATTTGTTTTAGGGGAAGCTGGACATGCTTGTCCAGCGCGCAGGCGGGAAAAACCGCCCGCAGCGTCCGATTCCTTTTCGTTTTTGCCCGTTTGCGGCAAAGTGAGGGCGGCATTGGCTAAAAGCTTTTACAAATTTTACCGTTTGACGCCGACGCCTGTGTTTCTTAACTTTCAAGCAAGGAATTAACCATAAAGATTGATGGTATTTCCACGGCGGAATGGGGTTCTCTCCCCTTCCAGGCATGACGCCGCACTGCCGTACCGGTGCCGATCCGGTATTTTCGTTTCTTGGTTCAAGAAGGTCTGGCAAGCGTCGATGCCGCATCGTCCGCGATGGGTATGTTCGTTCAAAAATCCCCTTTAGGGTGCTGGCGTTCTGAACCTTGGCAAATTTGGCCGGGTTTTACCGGCCGTCATGTTATTGGGGACGTCGGTTGGGGCAGGACTTGCCATCAGATCAAGCGCGCAGGTCGGCAGGCGGAAGCCTGGCGGGACGGTTGCGTTTTGCCGGCCTCGATGAGACGCAATCCGATTTCCTGCGCAGCTATCGCAGCATGCTGGAGCCTTACGTCAAGGCCGGCCTGCGGGACGTGATGACCCGTTTCCAGTCCATGCCGGACTGTTCCCCGTCCTTCGAAAGCGAAAATCAGCTCGACCGACTGCACGATCTGCAATCCTCGCACTGGAGCGTTTTGACGGATGCGCGTTTCGATGCGCTTTATGCCGAGCGGGTGAAGGTTCTCTCTGATAATTCCAGCCGCATGGGGCTTGATCCGCGCTGGCAGATCGCCAGCCACGCGGTGGTTCTGGAACATCTTGTCGGCGGACTGGTGGCCGAACATGCGCCACGCTCCATCCTGCCCGGCAACCGCAAGAAAACCCGTGAACTGGCGGAAGCCGTGAAGAACGTCGTCCGTCTGGTGATGGTCGACACCGAAATCGCCGTCTCGCTGCGTTTTAACGAATTGCGCCTGCGCCATGGCCGGGAGCTGGCCGAGCAGCGTGACAGTGACCGCTCGGAAGCGGCGACGTTGCTGGGCACCGCATTGACGGCCTTTGCTGCAGGCGATTTGCAGGCCCGCATCGGCGGCGATGTACCTGAAGCCTATCGCGACGTTGCGGCTTCCTTCAATACGGCTCTGGAAACGATCGGCGCATCGCTGATCGCGGCGCAAAACAACATCGGCGAGGCTGAGGTGCTCGGCGCGCGGTTTGCCGATATGGGCCGCTCCATCGCGGAGCGTTCCCGCCAGCAGGCCGAAGCCCTTGCCGAGACCTCCCGTGCGATCCAGGCGATGATCGGTAACGTTGCCGAAAACGGCGCCCGCATAGCGGCGACGGAAAAGGCGGTTTCCAGCGCCCGCGATGCGGCTGTCGAAAGCGGCCGGGCGATCGGCGAGGCGATCGACGCCATGTCGGACATCGAACAATCCGCCGAGCAGATCGGCAGGATCATCGGCACGATTGACGAGATTGCTTTTCAGACAAATCTTCTGGCCCTCAATGCCGGCATCGAGGCGGCGCGCGCGGGTGATAGCGGCCGTGGTTTCGCCGTCGTCGCGCAGGAAGTCCGGGCGCTCGCCCAGCGGTCTGCAGATGCCGCAAGAGAGATCAAGAGCCTCGTCGGCACCACGAAGACGCAGGTTGAGGGCGGCGTGCGCATGGTCAACCGCACACAGGACGCAATCGGCGGCGTCGTCCGGCAGGTTTCAGGCATCAACGACATGATCGCGGAAGTCTCCCGGCATACGGCCGAGCAGGCCGGCGAACTGCAATCGGTTGCCGCCGATATTGGCGGGCAGCAACGGCAGGCGGACCGGAATGCCGTCGATATCAGTGCGAGCGCCTCCGAGGCCGACGCGCTTCAAACCGTCATTCTGGAACTCGGCCGCACCATCCGCGAATTCCGCATTGCCCGTCAGGGGCAGGCGAAGGCGGCGTCCGGTGCGGACCGGCAGGACACTTCATTTATGGCCCGTGCGGATAACCGCACGGATTACGGCCAGGATTACCAACAATTCAGACGCCAAGGAGTCATGTAATGGCAGCCAGAAAAGCAGCTGAGGCGACGCTGAAACTGTCACCGGTGCTGGATCTCAACGAAGCATCGGCCCTGCACGGCAAGCTGATGACGCTGAGAGGAGCACCGTTGTCGGTCGACGCGTCCGAGGTGGAGCGTATCGGTGCACTTTGCGCCCAGGTCCTCATGGCCGGCGCGAAGTCCTGGGAGGAGGATGGCAAGCCCTTCGGTTTTGCCAGGGTGTCCGATGCATTCGACAAGACCATGAAACTGATAGGCGTCGATATTGACCATTTGCTCCCCAAGGAGATGCAAAAGTGAAGAAAAAAGTTCTTACCGTGGATGATTCCCGGACGATCAGGAACATGCTCCTGGTCACGCTTAACAATGCCGGTTTCGAAACCATTCAGGCCGAAGACGGCATCGAGGGCCTCGAAGTGCTCGAGCAGAGCAACCCCGATGTCATCGTGACTGATATCAACATGCCCCGTCTCGATGGTTTCGGCTTCATCGAGGGTGTGCGTCGCAACGAAAAGTACCGGGCGATCCCGATCCTCGTTCTGACGACCGAAAGCGATGCAGAAAAGAAGAACCGCGCCCGTCAGGCCGGTGCGACCGGCTGGATCGTCAAGCCGTTCGACCCTGCAAAACTCATCGATGCCATTGAACGCGTAACCGCCTGATACGGGACATTTCACGATGGATATGAACGAAATCAAGGAAATCTTTTTCCAGGAATGCGAGGAGCAGCTCGCCGAACTGGAATCGGGGCTTCTTAAATTGAATGACGGCGACCGTGATCCGGAAACCGTCAACGCCGTTTTCCGTGCCGTTCATTCCATCAAGGGCGGGGCGGGTGCCTTCGGTCTCGATGATCTCGTGGCTTTCGCCCACGTTTTTGAAACGACCCTCGACTGCGTCCGCTCCAACAAGCTGGAGCCGACCCAGGATGTTCTGAAAGTCATGCTGCGCTCCGCCGACGTGCTGGCGGACCTGACCAATGCGGCAAGAGACGGCGGCAGCGTCGATGAAAGCCGCACCCGTGGCCTCGTGAAGGAACTGGAAGCGCTGGCAAACGGCGAAGCCGTTCCGGCATCCGCGCCGGCTCCCGTCGCCGTAAAGGCACCGGAACCCGTGAAGGCCAAGCCGACGGATGAGAGCGGCTTTGAGCCGATCCCGTTCTCTTTTACGGACTTTGCCGACGAAACCACGCCGCTGATGGAAGTGCCGTCCTTCCAGATCACCTTCAAGCCGCATGCGTCGCTTTATTCGAAGGGCAACGAGGCGGCACTTCTGCTGCGCGATCTCTCGCGCATCGGCGAGATGAGCATCAATTGCGACATGTCGGAGCTGCCTTCGCTCGACAAGCTCGATCCTGAAGCATCCTATCTCTCCTGGACGGTTTCGATCGCGACCGACAAGGGCGAAGAGGGTATCCGCAGCGTCTTCGAATTTGCCGAATGGGATTGCGATCTGGAAATCGTGCCTGATGTTTCGGCCGTCGCAGGCGGCGATGAAGAGCTTCCGATGATCCCGGTGCCGTTCGACCTTTCGGCTCTCGATAGCGGATCGGAAGAGCAGCCCATCGTTGAAATCGCTACGGCGGAAGCGTCTTATGCTGCAGCAGCCGTCGAAACGGCCGTCGCGACGACGCAGATCGCCCAGAGCGTCAATGCCGCCATCGAAAAGCGCGAGGCTGCGGCCGCGCCTGCGGCAACGCAGGCGAACGCTAACGCAGCGGCCAATGCCAGCGCCGGCCAGACCATCCGTGTCGATCTCGATCGCGTCGACCGCCTGATCAACCTTGTCGGCGAGCTCGTCATCAATCAGGCGATGCTGTCGCAGAGTGTCATCGAAAACGACGCAAGTGGCACGTCGGCCGTCAATATGGGCCTCGACGAGCTGCAGCAGCTGACGCGCGAAATCCAGGACAGCGTCATGGCGATCCGCGCGCAGCCGGTAAAGCCGGTGTTCCAGCGCATGTCGCGTATCGTCCGCGAAGTCGCCGACATGATCGGCAAGCAGATCCGCCTCATCACCGAAGGTGAAAACACCGAAGTCGACAAGACGGTCATCGACAAGCTGGCGGAACCTCTGACGCACATGATCCGCAATGCCGTCGACCACGGCATCGAAACGCCGGAAAAGCGCGAGGCTGCGGGCAAGAACCCGGAAGGCACCATCAAGCTTTCGGCCAAGCACCGTTCGGGTCGCATCCTGATCGAACTGCAGGACGACGGCGCCGGCATCAACCGCGAGCGTGTTCGCCAGAAGGCGATCGACAACGATCTGATCGCCGCCGATGCAAACCTGACCGACGAGGAGATCGACAATCTGATCTTCGCGCCGGGCTTCTCCACGGCAGACAAGATTTCCGACATTTCCGGCCGCGGCGTCGGCATGGATGTGGTCAAGCGCTCCATTCAGGCGCTTGGCGGCCGCATCAGCATCTCCTCGCGCCCGGGCCACGGTTCGACTTTCACCATGAGCCTGCCGCTGACGCTTGCCGTTCTCGACGGCATGGTGGTGACTGTTGCCGGCCAGACGCTGGTGGTGCCGCTGACCGCGATCGTGGAAACCCTGCAGCCGGAAGCGAAGAACATTCACTCCTTCGGCGCCAACCAGCGGCTGATCTCCATCCGCAACTCCTTCTGCCCGCTGGTGGATGTCGGTCGCGTGTTGAACTTCCGTCCGACCCAGGCCGATCCGGTCGAAGGTGTCGCCCTTCTGGTGGAATCGGAAGGCGGTGGCCAGCGTGCCCTGATGGTCGATGCGATCCAGGGCCAGCGCCAGGTCGTCATCAAATCGTTGGAGGCAAACTATACCCATGTTCAGGGCATTGCCGCCGCCACTATCCTCGGTGACGGGCGCGTCGCTCTCATTCTGGATGTCGATGCCATCGTCAGCGCCTCGCGCGGACAGCCACTGAAGCAGGAAATGTCGCTTGCGGCGACAGGTTGAAAGCGGATCATCCATGGCAGCACTTAATTTCAGCGACCAGCGCCAGTCTCCCGACGACGTCCTTGCCAGCGGTGAATATCCGCTGACGAGACGCGACCTGTCGGAAATCGCGGCGATGATCTATGCCGATGCGGGCATCTATCTCAACGACACTAAGGCGTCGCTGGTCTATTCCCGCCTCTCGAAGCATATCCGCAATCTCGGCCTGTCAGGGTTCCGCGAATATTGCGCCCTTGTATCCTCACCGGAGGGCGCGCCGGCGCGGCGCGAAATGCTGTCGCACCTGACGACGAATTTCACCCGCTTCTTCCGCGAAAACCATCATTTCGAACATCTGCGTGATGACGTCCTGCCGGGCCTCATCGCCCGGGCGAAATCCGGCGGGCGCGTCCGCATCTGGTCGGCGGCCTGTTCCGACGGGCAGGAGCCCTATTCGATTGCGCTCACCGTGCTCGCCATGTTTCCGAATGCGGCGGATTACGATTTCAAAATCCTCGCGACGGATATCGACCCGAAGATTTTGGCGCAGGCCCGCGCCGGGGTCTATGACGACAACGCGCTCGAAACCGTGTCTCCCGCCATGCGCAAGCAATGGTTCGCGGAAGTCGATGCCGGCGGTCGCCGCAAGTTCCGCATTGATGACAAGGTCAAGCGCCTCATTACGTTCAACGAGTTGAACCTGATGACGCAGTGGCCCTTCAAGGGCAATTTCGACGTGATCTTCTGCCGCAACGTCGTCATCTACTTCGACGAGCCGACGCAGATGCGCATCTGGTCGCGTTTCGCCGGGCTGCTGCCGGAAGGTGGTCATCTTTATATAGGTCATTCCGAACGTGTGTCCGGTGACGCAAAGAACCTGTTCGACAATACGGGCATCACCACCTACCGCTACATTGGTCACGCATCCGGGAGGAAGGCATGAGCGCACTCGCACGGGTACTCGTCGTCGATGATTCTCCGACGATGCGCGGCCTGATTTCGGCCGTCCTCAAGGCCGATCCCGAAGTCGAGGTGGTCGGTCAGGCCGGCAACGCCATGGAGGCGCGCGCCGCCATCAAGCAGCTCAATCCCGATGTCGTGACGCTCGACATCGAGATGCCGGAAATGAACGGGCTGGAATTTCTCGAAAAGATCATGCGCCTGCGCCCCATGCCGGTCATCATGGTCTCGTCGCTCACCCACCGCGGCGCGGACGCGTCGCTGGCCGCGCTTGAAATCGGCGCTTTCGACTGTGTCGGCAAACCGGCGCCGGGCGATGCACGCCCCTTCGGCGATCTCGCCGACAAGGTGAAGGCTGCTGCCCGCTCGCAGCATGCCGCTTACCGCGCTGCGCGCCCGGAAGCCGCTGCCGCGCCGCAGCCGGTCCCGGTCAGCGAATATCGGGCGGGTCGCAAGGTCGTCGCCATCGGCTCCTCCACGGGTGGTGTCGAAGCGCTGATCGCCGTGCTGCAGAAATTCCCGGTCAACTGCCCGCCGACCGTCATCACCCAGCACATGCCGCCGACCTTCACCAAGAGCTTCGCCGAACGGCTGAACCGCATCTGCGCCCCCGTCGTGGAAGAGGCGACTGATGGCGCGCGCCTGCAGACCGGCAAGATCTATCTTGCACCGGGCGGCGAACGCCATCTGCAGATCGCCAACCGGTCTGCACCCTGCTGCCGGCTTGTCGAGCGCGATCCCGTCAACGGCCATCGCCCCTCGGTCGATGTGCTCTTCGATTCTGTCGCCGAGCTTGCCGGCCGCAACGCCGTCGGCGTCATCTTGACGGGCATGGGCCGCGATGGTGCGGCCGGGCTCTTGAAAATGCGTCATGCCGGTGCGCGCACCGTCGGCCAGAACGAAAAAACATGTGTCGTCTATGGCATGCCCCGCGTGGCTTATGAGCTTGGCGCGGTGGAACAGCAATTGCCGTTGGCCTCCATCGGTGAAGAAATCCTGAAACTAACCACTGCCCGCAAAGAAGGTGCTGACTAATGTCTCTCGCAGAAAAGATCAAAGTTCTGATCGTCGACGATCAGGTGACCAGCCGGCTGCTCCTCAGCGATGCGCTGACACAGCTCGGCTTCAAGCAGATCACCGCCGCCGGCGACGGCGAGCAGGGAATGAAGATCATGGAGCAGCAGCCCCATCATCTCGTCATCTCCGATTTCAACATGCCGAAGATGGATGGTCTCGGTTTCCTGCACGCCGTGCGGGCCAACCCGACCACCAAGAAGGCCGCCTTCATCATCCTCACCGCGCAGGGCGACCGCGCGCTGGTGCAGAAGGCAGCCCAGCTCGGCGCCAACAACGTGCTGGCCAAGCCCTTCACGATTGACAAGATGCGCGCTGCCATCGAGGCGGTTTTCGGATCGCTGAAATGATTGAAGCTGCGGCCAAGCGCGTACATATCATTCAGGGCGAGTACAAGGTCATCAGCGATCCCGACGTGGTCATGACGACGATACTCGGTTCGTGCGTGGCCGCCTGTCTGAGAGATCCCGTTGCCGGCCTCGGAGGCATGAACCACTTCCTGCTGCCGGGAACGGGCAATGTGACCGGCGGAGATGCGACGCGTTACGGCGTGCATCTCATGGAGCTCCTGATCAACGGCCTCCTGAAGCAGGGCGCGCGGCGTGACCGGCTGGAAGCCAAGGTTTTCGGCGGCGCGAAGACGATCGCCAGCTTTTCCAATGTCGGCGAGCAGAATGCCATCTTCGCCATGCAGTTTCTGAAGGATGAGGGTATTCCGGTCATAAGCTCCTCCACGGGCGGGGAACACGGCCGCAAGATCGAATTCTGGCCGGTCTCCGGTCGTGCACGTCAGCATCCGCTCAGCGGCGCGGAAACCCAGAAGACGGTTGCCTTGGAAACGCGTCCGGTGCCGGCCCCAAAGCCCGTCGCCAACGACATCGAATTTTTCTAGTCACGGAGTTTCCAATGCAGCTTGCAGAGCACACCGCCACCACTCCGTTCGAAGAAGCCCTGCCGGATGTTCTGATGCGCGTGGTATCGGAATTGCACGATGTCGCCTACCTTATAGAGCGCATCGAACCGCAATTGCTTGAAGTGACCAACGGTCAATTGTCGAGCGACGGCGTCAAGCTCCTGCAGGGCATCGACCTTGCCGTCCAGAAGACCCGTGGCCTTGCCGAATTCATCGATACCGTCACCGGCTCCATTCCCGGAGACTGGATCGTGGATGTCTCTACCGCGCTCAGCCTCGTCAAGCTTGCGGAAATGCAGAAGGCGCTCGGCGCCGCCTTCCGCCATGGCCATTCCCAGCCGCTCGACAAGGCCTCCGGCGACTTCGACCTCTTCTAGCGGCATTTCCGCCGTTGCCTGCCTCTTCGCGGAATGCGGAGAAAGGCAACGCTCGCGCAAGCTTCGCACCCTATTGTCATTACGGGGCCAAAAGGTCTCGGACTCTATGAATGACGGTGCGGAACAGAATGAATCTGTTAAATCAAATCCCTCAGGTCTTGAAGAATGTTGCTGCGCTGGGGCAGACACGGCTTTTGATGCTGGGCGGCGTGGGCGTTTTGTCCATGGCCATTATCCTTGCAGCAGCGCTTTACGTGAACCGTCCCGCTTACGAGACCCTTTATGTGGGGCTTGAAAAAAGCGACCTCAACAAGATCAGCATTGCGCTCGCCGAATCGGGTCTGGACTTTCAGGTAGGGACCGATGGTTCCAGCCTTCAGGTTCCCGTTGGGCTCACCAGCAAGGCACGGCTGCTTCTGGCCGAGCGCGGCCTGCCGGACAGCGCCAATGCCGGTTATGAGCTTTTCGACAATGTCGGTTCTCTCGGCCTGACCTCCTTCATGCAGGAAGTGACGCGCGTTCGCGCCCTTGAGGGCGAAATCAGCCGCTCCATCCAGCAGATTGACGGCATTGCCGCTGCACGCGTCCATATCGTCATGCCTGACGTCGGCAATTTCCGCCGTGGCGAACAGAAGCCCACCGCATCGGTCATGATCCGCGCCAGCGCCACCGCAGGGCGCAAGGCATCGGCTTCCATCCGTCACCTCGTCGCCTCGGCCGTTCCCGGCCTCGAGGTCGATGATGTGACTCTCCTCGATTCGACCGGCCAGCTTCTGGCCTCCGGCGACGACGTCACCAACGCCGCCATGAACCGCTCGCTGACACTGGCGCAGAATGTTCAGCAGGAAATCACGACCAACATCGACAAGGCGCTGGCGCCTTTCCTCGGCATGGACAATTTCCGCTCCAGCGTGACGGCGCAGCTCAATACCGACAGCCGCCAGATTCAGGAAACCGTCTACGACCCGGAATCACGCGTCGAGCGCTCCATCCGCACGGTGAAGGAAGACCAGAAATCCCAGGAAACGCAGCCGGATACGGCCGCGACCGTGGAGCAGAACGTACCGCAGGCAGCGCCCCAGGGCGGCGGCAGTGGCCCGCAGTCTTCCGACCAGTCGGCCAAGAAGGAAGAGCAGACGAACTACGAGATCAATTCCAAGACGGTCGCCACGGTCAAGAACGGCTATACCGTCGAGAAGATTTCGGTCGCGGTTGTCGTCAACAAGGGTCGCATCGCCAAGATGGTCGGCGAACCCGCCGATCAGGCCAAGATCGACGCCTATCTCGCCGAGATGCAGAAGATCGTAACCTCGGCGGCCGGCATTTCTTCCGATCGCGGCGATATGGTGACGCTCACCGCTATGGACTTCCTCGAAACGCAGCTGCTTGATGAAGCCGTAAGCGGGCCGGGCATCATGGAAGTGCTGAGCCGCAATTCGGCCGGCATCATCAACTCGCTCGCCTTCGTCGCCGTCGCCTTCCTCGTCATCTGGCTCGGTGTGCGTCCTCTGGTCCGCACGGTTACCGCCAACGGTGCAGCAGCGGGTCAGCTCAGCCAGGAGACTGCCGGTCTGGAACTGCCGGACTTCTCTCCCGGCATGGATGCCGGCGCAGGTGGTCTCATGGAAGGTTTCGGGGCGGATTTCGGCTTCGACAGCACCGACGATCTTCTGGCAGGCGGCGATGGCGAGGGCACATTCAACCGCCGGGTTCGCGAAGGGCCCGAACGCAGGCTCTCCCGCATGGTGGAAATCAGCGAGGAACGAGCCGCCAAGATCCTGCGCAAATGGGCGGTGGAAAAAGCAGCATAATATCAAAAAGGCCGGTTTTACCCGGCCTTTTTTCTGTTTTCGGGCTTTTTGCTATCCTTGGCGGGCGCATCGTGGCAATCTCGTTTTAGGACAGTGTTTACAAAAAATTCAGCAACGATACAGTTTGCTGGGAATTGGCTGAGAATGCCGTTTATGGATTGAACAGCTTTTCAGTATGTTTTTTTAGCAATAGACGAACAGTGAAATACGTGGAAAGGCTGGTGTCAGGTAATGGCAAATCCCAGTCCGTTCCATAAAATGAAGTGATTCGGTCTCCGGGGGCTTGCCGTCCCATTTTGGTAAGCTTCTCGAATGGAATGATTCCATCCCGAGGTATAATCTCCCACTGGGAGCAAGAGGGCGTAGGCGATTGAAAGTCGATGTTGATATCCGCAGGCTGTCTGCCAAGCCTATGGAGGGCATGGGTAAGCCCTTGCCACGCGATCAGCTTGCTAAAAACGTCGCAGCCACGGCTGCTGCCGGTAACGTTGCAGGCGCACTGGATCTGCTCGTAACCTATGCTGGCGCCTCGCATTATCTGCTGGCGCGGGATGATCTTCTCGAAGAAACCGGACTGAAATTCATCGTCACCTCCGACTGGCCTTTTGATCTGGTCCGCAGGCTTGGCCTTGAACTGGCCAACAGCCAGAACAGATCAAGCGAAATGGAGAAATGCCTTTCGCTTCTGCAGCCACGGCTGCTTTTCCTTCCCGATGATGTTGCGGTTCCCTACGGCATAGACCGGCAATATTCGGCGCTCTCCTTCTGCGTGGGCCGCATCCGGCTTTCTCTGCTGCTGCTGTTTCCCGAAGAAGCGGTGCCTTCGCCGGAAAGACTGCGCGAAATCGCCCTGCTGACGGGTTATTGCGTCAGTTTCGGCATTGCCAGCGAAGCAAAGACCGTGCGCGATATCGATCTCACGGAGCGTGAGCTTGAGTGCCTGTTCTGGATCGCGGAAGGCAAGACAAGTGACGAAATTGCGATGATCCTTGGCATTTCACGCAATACGATCAATAATTACATCACAAGCGTGATGCGGAAAACCGCGACAAAAACCCGCTCGGAGGCAATTGCCTACGCCGTGCGCAACAACCTCGTATAATGGTCGGACGGATGGTACAGACGAAAGACAATGAGGGTACAGGTCAAATGGGCATGTTTTACCGCAGCCCTGTCGTGACGAGCCGGTCGGATCTGTTTCCGAAGCTTGTCGCCATGCAGAAGCTGGTCGGCGCGCGCAATTTCGTGGTGACGAAAGCTGCCGCTTCCGGTTTCCCGAACAAGAAGAAGTTGACCTGCGAGCTGGAAAACTGGGGCATGAATGCCGCAGAACAGAGCACGCAGTTCATCCGCGCCGTCGGCGATATTCTTCTCGATCATATCGAGACATCGCTTCTGCCGGTGATATGGCGCAACAAGAATGCCGGCGGCTTTGCCGATCTTCCCGATGTGCCCGCACTTCTGCGCCGCATCGAGAACGACACATTGCCCTATGCGGGGCTCGCCCTGCCGGTGCGGCTTGGCACTATCGGCAACGGTTATATCGTCTTCTGCGGTACCAACCTCGTTCTCGACAATGAGGTCGTGATCGAGCAGCACATCAAATGCTGCGAGATCATGGTGGACATGCTGGCGCTGGACGAGCGCAAGGCAGCACCCTCCGAAGCCCTGAGCGAGAGGGAAATCGCCTGCCTGCAACTGGCGGGGGATGGCCGTATCAGCGAAGAAATCGCGGTCAAGCTCGGGCTTTCCGTGCACACCGTCAACGCTTATCTCGGTTCGGCGACGATCAAGCTCGATTCCGTCAACCGTATCCAGGCGATCGCCAAGGCTATCAGGCTCGGTTACATCCATTGATGGCGGGCGGGTTTTCCCGCCCCTCCCAGGCCGGCGGCCCCGAACCGGCATTTGCGCGCCCCCTAAAAGGCGCTATCGGCACTTCGCGTTTTTTTAACAGTTGCCTACTAGAACTTTTATAAGTTTGGCTTTGGGGAACTGTTTCATGCACAACCGGCTCTTTAAGTCCGTTGCTGGCAAGGTCGTCGCGTTGACGATCGGCCTGATCACGCTCAGCGTGGCGGCAGTTGGTTTTTCGACCTATATTCGCTTGAAGGACAACATCATCACCACCGCGCTGCGTGATACGCACAGCGCGATGCGCGGCATGTCTATCCTTTATGAGATGAAGGTCGGCGGCGTTGCCCTCGAAATGGTGGATGGGGACCTCAAAAGTGTGGGTCGCGCCAGCATCGGAACGATGCGCGACAATGATCTCGTCGACCGCACCGCAGCCGGTAACGGCGGTATTTCTACCGTGTTTGAAGCCAAGGGCGGCGAATTCATTCGCATGACCACCAATCTGAAGAACGAAAAGGGCGAGAGAGCAGCCGGCACCAAGCTTGCTACCGATCATCCCGCTTTTGCGAAAGTCTCCAAGGGTGAGGCCTATTTTGGCACCGCCACGCTGTTCGGCACCAGCTACATGACCGGTTACATGCCTGTCACGAACAAGACCGGCGCAACCGTCGGCATCCTGTTCGTGGGTGTTCCCATGGACGTCTACGATGCGCAGATATACAGCCTGCGCGACATGATGCTCATCTGCGGCGCGCTCGCCATGCTTGGCGTCGGACTGCTCGCCTACTTTGTCATCAAGCGCACGCTTCAACCCCTTGGCAAGTTGACCGATGCGGTGAAGTCCCTTTCGGACGGCAATCTCGATACGCCGATCCCTTACGCCACCAACACCAATGAATTTGGCAACATCGCCCGCGCGCTGGTGATTTTCCGCGAAAATGCGCTTGAGAAACTGGCGATCGAGGGCAAAAGCGCCGAAGAACGCTCTGCGGCGGAGTCCGAGCGTTACCGCAACGACGCCGAGAAACAGGAACTCGACAGCCAGATCGAATTTGCGGTCGGCGAGATCGCCTCTGGTCTCGGCAGGCTGTCGCGTGGCGATCTGAGCCGCACGATCGAGACGCCTTTCGCTGGCCGTCTCGACCGTCTGCGCACGGATTTCAACGAATCCCTCCTCAACCTGCGCGATGCGCTGGGGCAGATTCGTGAGCGCACGCTCATCATCCAGCATAGCGGCTTTGAAATCGAGCAGTCGTCGGTCGATCTGTCGAAGCGCACCGAGAATCAGGCCGCCTCGCTGGAAGAGACCGCTGCCGCTGTAGACGAAATCACTGTCACCGTCAGATCCTCGGCCGAGCGTGCGCGGGAGGCCAATGAGGCCGTGCGCATCACCAAGCAGAGCGCCGACAGTTCCGGTTCGGTCGTCAGCAACGCCGTCGACGCCATGGGCCGCATCGAAGATGCCTCGCGCAAGATCGAGCAGATCATCGAGGTCATCGACGACATTGCCTTCCAGACCAATCTTCTTGCCCTGAATGCCGGCATCGAGGCGGCGCGTGCGGGCGAAGCGGGCAAGGGTTTTGCCGTCGTGGCGCAGGAAGTGCGCGAGCTTGCACAACGCTCTGCCGACGCGGCGCGTGAAATCAAGCAGCTCATCAACCAGTCGACGCAGGAAGTCAGTTCCGGATCGAAGCTGGTGCAGGAGGCGGGCACCGTACTTTCCGCCATCAGCCGGCAGATCGTCACCGTCAGCCAGCATGTCGAAACCATCGCCACGGCAACGCAGGACCAGTCCTCGGCACTTCATAACGTCAACAGTTCCGTCAACCAGATGGATCAGATGACCCAGCAGAACGCGGCCCTTGCCGAACAGTCGAGTGCGGCCAGCAGCATATTGTCCGGAGAGGTGGAAGCGCTGCTCGATCTCGTTCAGCGTTTCCAGATGGAACATGGCTCGGCGACCGGCAGGGATCGATTGAGCCGTGCGGCCTGACACGCTTATTCAGACGTAAACACCTCCCGGATCGCAACATCCGGGAGTTTTTTATTCTGCCGCCGCGCGGGCCGTGCTGGATATCTGGTTGATGTAGGCCCGCAGCGCTGCCGGTTTGACCGGCTTGTGCTGGACGGAAATCCCGTATTTTTCCGCATCGCTGCGCACTTCCGGGCTGCGGTCCGCCGTTACAAGCAGGGCAGGGATCGTCTTGCCGTAAAATGTCCTGATGAGGCGGATGGCGCTGATGCCGTCGCCATCGTCCAGATGATAATCGGCGACGATGACATCGGGCGCTGCGGCCAAGGTGAGGAAGGGCTCCTCCAGCGTCGCCACGGAACCTGCGGGCAAAACCTCGCAACCCCATCCCGTCAGCAGCAGTGTCATGCCCTCGAGGATTTTCGGCTCGTTGTCGATGCACAGGACCCGGACGCCCTGAAGGCGGTCGCTGGCTGCGGGACTGGTTATCCCGCCATCGGTTTTTGCCGGCACGAGGCGATCCGCCTCGCGCGGCAGGTGGATGCGGAAGGTCGTGCCTTTTCCGGGGGTGGAGGTCAGCTGTACCGGATGGTGCAGCATGCGCGACAGTCGGTCGACGATGGAAAGACCGAGTCCGAGGCCGGATGCCGTTCTTGCACCCTCGTCCAGCCGGGCAAATTCCTTGAAGACGGTGCGAAACTTGGATGAGGGAATGCCGATACCGGAATCCGTCACCTGAATGACGACTTCACCGCCACGCCGGCGCGCACCGACGACCACCTTGCCCCTCAGTGTATATTTGATGGCGTTGGAAACGAGATTCTGTATCAGACGCCGCAGGAGGTTGGGGTCGGAGCGGACGGTCAGCGAGGTTGGCATGACCACGAGGTCCAGGTTCTTCTCCTGCGCCATCGGTGCGAAATCGGTCTCGATGCGTTTCAGCAACTCATTCAGCGGCACGGATGTCATGCGCGCCTTCATAGAGCCGGTGTCGAGACGGGAAATATCGAGGACAGCACCAAGAATGGTCTCCACCGATTCCAGCGCCGAATCGATATTGTGGACGAGATCGCTTTCGCCAGAAGCGCCAAGCCGTTCGACCAGCGAGGAGGAATAGAGGCGGGCGGCGTTCAGGGGTTGGAGAATGTCATGGCCGGCGGCGGCGAAAAAGCGTGTCTTGCCGATATTCGCCTCGTCGGCGGAGGCTCTTGCCTCCGCCAGTTCGCGGTTGACGCGGGTAAGCTCAACGGTTCGCTCCGCCACGCGCTGCTCCAGCGTTTCGTTTGCCTGTTTCAGCGCCTGATCGCTCGCCACCCGCTGGGTGATATCGGTGAAGGTGGCGACGATGCCTTTGTCCGGCATGGTGTTGGAGCGCACTTCGATGATGCGCTCGCCGCCCGCCAGCACCAGCGAGAAGGGCAGATCCATGGTCAGGAAGCTGGTGATCAGTTCATTCGTGTCACCGGCGGGCATATCGCCGCGTTCCTGCAGCATCGAAACGATATCCGTGAGCGGTACGCCCACCTGCCCGAACTGCTCGGGTAGATCGAGAAGGGTGCGGAAACGCCGGTTCCAGATGGTCAGCTGCTGCGAACTGTCGAAAACGGCAATGCCCTGATCCATCTGGGCGAGCGCGGTCTGCAGCATGTCCTGGTTATATTGCAGGGCCTCGCTCGCCTGATCGAGCAGCCATGCCGTATCCGCACTGGTGTCTTCCGCCTTCTGTAGAATGATCGAAAGCACCAGACGGGCGGAGGAGGAGCCGATGGCGCTGCCCAGCAGCTGTTCGGAGAAATGAATCAGCGCCATGTCCGCCGGCTGGTCGTCATTGAGCTTCCTGCCTGCCGTCTTTTCATAGGTCGCGAGTGACCGCAGCATGCGCTCCTCGCCGAGATAACGGGCGACCGCGCTTTTGAGATCACCGACGCTGACGCGGGTTTTCCAGCCGCGGGTGGCGAATTGCGATTTCGAGTGGCGCTTGACGAAGATGCCGGACTGGATGCGCTCCACCGGCCTCGGATTTCGCGAAAGCGAGCCGAGCACGAAGGCGAGGCTGTTGACGAGCAGGCTGAGAATGACCGCATTCACGAATGGGTCGGCTTCCGGCCCATTGAATACTGTGCTGCCGGAAAACAGGAAACCGAGAATATTGGCTGCCACCTCGGAATTGTCAGGCCCGCCGAAGCTTGGCAGGAACAGCAGATAGGCCCAGACAAAAAAGCCGGAACTCAAGCCCGCGATCGCACCGCGGGCATTGGCGCGCCGCCAGAACAGCCCGCCGAAAAGGGCAGGGGCCATCTGCGCAATGGCGGCGAATGCCAGAAGGCCGATGGAGGCGAGGCCCGTGGCACTGTCGGCGGCGCGATAATAGCCATAACCCAGCAGCAGCACGGCAAAGATCGCCGTTCGGCGGATGTTGAGCAGCGTCTTGGCGAAGTCGTCCCGGTGCGGTGAGCGGTTCAACAGCTTCTGCCGCAGGAAGATCGGCATGACGATATCGTTGGAAATCATGATCGACAGCGCCACCGAAGCGACGATCACCATCGCGGTCGCCGCCGAAAAGCCGCCGATGAAGGTGATCAGCGACACGACCGGCATCTGATGATTGAGCGGCAATTGCAGCACGTAGAGATCGGCATCGCCATTGGCGCCGAGCGTCAGAATGCCGGCAAGCGCGATCGGCAGCACGAAGATGTTGATCGCGATGAGGTAGAGCGGCAGCAGGAACCCGGCCATACGCAGCTCTTCCGGCGTGCGGTTTTCAACCACCGTGACGTGGAACTGGCGCGGCAGCAGGATGATGGCGAAACCGGAAAGCAGCGTCATCACGATCCAGCGGCTGACGGGCGTGTGATAGGATATGGCCCGCATGGCCTGCTCATTATCCGTGGCAAGCTGCCACAGATGCGCGGGACCGTCGAAGAGGACGAAGAGTACGTAAAAACCGACGGTGCACATGGCGACGAGCTTGACCAGCGATTCCATCGAAATCGCCAGAATAAGCCCGTCCTGATGTTCGGTGGCATCGGTGTGGCGGGTGCCGAACATGACGGCAAACCCCGCCATGACGATGGTGACGACCAGTGGCAGATCGAGGAAATAAAGATTGCCGCTGCCAATGCCGTAATCGCCGGGATCGACCATTGTCGCTACCGAGCTGGAAACGGCTTTCAGCTGCAGCGCGATATAGGGAATGGCGCCGACGAGCGCGATGATGGCGACGATCATCGCCACGGTGGAATTCTTGCCGTATCGGGCGGCGATGAAATCCGCGACGGAAGTCAGTTTTTCCGTTTTCGCCAGTTCAACGATGCGGCGGATGATCGGCATGCCGATGGTGAAGGCGAGGATCGGCCCGGTATAGATGCCGAGAAATTCCAGCCCCCTGTCTGCCGCGAGCCCCACACCGCCGAAATAGGTCCAGGACGTGCAATAGATTGCCAGGCTGAGCGCATAGACGAACGGACGCCCCTTTTTCGGAGCGTTTCTGTTGCGGCTGTTCCTGTCCCCATAGCTTGCAACCGCAAACAGCAGCAGGACATAAGCGAAGGCCGAACCGAATATGATCCACCCAGGAAGCACGCATCCTCCCCGTGCAAGAGTTCCCTGATATCAGCATAGGCGAATTCCGGGCCGTTGAGAATGAGCGCGGTCTGATCATAAAGTTCAAGGCGCGCGTGCAAAAAAGCTAATAAATGCAATCCCGCGGATTCCAAATGATGCCCGGACCCTATATGGTTGAGCGCGTAGGGACAGTCACATAGCTTCAGCTCGCGAAGCAGGAGAGAGGGACAATCTGAATGCTTAACGAATTTAAAACCTTCATTGCCCGCGGCAATGTCATGGATCTGGCCGTGGGTGTTATTATCGGTGCGGCTTTCAGCAAGATCGTCGACTCCGTCGTCAACGATCTCATCATGCCGATCGTGGGGGCGATCTTCGGCGGGTTCGATTTTTCGAACTACTTCCTGCCGCTGAGCTCCAGCGTCAATGCCACCTCGCTCGCCGCCGCCCGCGATCAGGGCGCCGTCTTCGCTTATGGCAGCTTTCTGACGGTTCTCATCAACTTCCTTATCCTCGCCTGGATCATTTTCCTGATGGTCAAGGGCGTCAACAAGCTGCGCGATTCGGTTGAGCGCAAGAAGGTTGAGGAAAAGGCGGAAGCAGCTCCGCCGCCGGAAGACGTCAAGCTCCTCACCGAAATCCGCGATCTGCTGAAGACGCGTTGATTGCCGGCATTGTCCCCGGCCTGATTTGCCGGCCCGTGCGGCCGGCGATCTGCTGCCGGGGATGATCCATAAAGAAAATCCATGATCGCCTCACGGAATATCATGCACATGGCTGGTTCGATGCGATAAGAAGGCACCAAACGGAGTGTCTTTAATGTCCATTTTGAACAGTCTGAGTGCGCGCTCTCTGGCGGCTCCCGAGAGCGGCATTGTTGAAGTCGTGAATTATGCCCGGGGGCGAGACAATCTCCTGCCGCTCTGGGTCGGCGAAGGTGATCTGCCGAGCCCGGACTTCATCAATCAGGCCGCCATCGATGGGCTGAACAATGGCGAAACCTTCTACACCTGGCAGCGTGGCATTCCAGAATTGCGCCAGGCGCTGAGCCGTTATTACGAACGCCATTTCGCGGCATCGCTACCGCCGGAGCATTTTTACGCTACCGGTTCCGGTATGCAGGCGATTGTGCTTGCCGTGCAGGCGCTGACCTCGCCCGGCGACGAAATGGTCTATCTGTCTCCGACATGGCCGAATATCGTTGCCGCCATCGGTGTGGCAGGCGCGAAGGCGGTTCCGGTGGGTATCGATTTCCGCGACGGCAGCTGGGATCTCGATATCAACAGGCTGGAAAGCGCGATCACCGGCAAGACGAAGGCGCTTTTCATCAATACGCCCTCCAACCCGACCGGATGGACGGCGACGCGCGATAATCTTCGTGATGTTCTGGCACTCGCCCGCAAACATGATCTGTGGATCGTCGCCGACGAGATTTATGCGCTTTATCATTATTCCGGCAGCCGTGCGCCGTCCTTCCTCGACGTCATGGAGCCGGATGACAAGATCGTCTTCGCCAATTCCTTTTCGAAGAACTGGTCCATGACCGGCTGGCGTGTCGGCTGGCTTGTTGCCCCGCCGGCCATCGGTCAGGTCATCGAAAACCTCATTCAATATTCCACTTCAGGCGTGGCGCAGTTCATGCAGCGCGGCGCAGTCGCCGCCCTCGATCACGGTGATGGTTTCGTGCGCGAGAATTACGAACGCGCTCTGACCTCCCGCGACATTCTCTGCGATGCGCTCATCGCGACGAACCGTGTGGAAACCCTGAAGCCCGATGGCGCTCTCTATGCCTTTCTCAAGATAGACGGCGTGACGGACAGCCGGGCCACGGCGCTCGATATCGTCGACAAGACCGGGGTCGGGCTTGCGCCCGGCACGGCCTTCGGTCCGGGAGGGGAGCTGTTTCTCCGTGCCTGCTTCCTGCGCAACCCAAAGCAGATAGAAGATGCGGCCGACCGGCTGGCATCCTATATCCTCGGCAGGTAAGCGTCGCCTCTGCGTACAATGGTTTCCCCTGCCGCGCCGGGATCGCGCTACGGTAGGGAAATCGGCAACAAAATCACAGCGAATACCTAAAACTGCAACCCCACGGCGCAACCATCGACGTGGGGGATTTTCTGTGCTATGCGCTCCTTGTTCCATTTATGAGAACATTTTCATCTAATAAATAAAAAGCACCTCATTGCGCTAACCAATCGTAAGCCACCTTTTTAATGGAGCTGGGGATCGGTCGCGTATTCGCTGTGCAAGTAATCAATGATGAAGAATTATTGGCTTTGATGGGGTCAAGAAAAGCAAACAGGGAAGTATTGTCATGGCTGTTCTGGTCACGGGTGGGGCCGGCTATATAGGAAGCCACATGGTGTGGGCTTTGCTCGATGCCGGGGAAGAGGTCGTTGTTGTCGATCGGCTTTCGACGGGGTCGCGCTGGGCAGTCGCGCCGGCGGCGCGTTTTTATCTGGGCGACGCGGCGGATCGCGCCTTGCTCGACCAGATTTTCGAAGAAAACCAGATCGAGACCATCTTCCATTTCGCGGGCTCCGTCAGCGTTCCTGAATCGATCAGCCAGCCGCTCGAATATTACGAAAACAACACGGGCACGACCCGCGCCCTCGTTGCGGCGGCAGTCGGCCACGGTATTCGCAATTTCATCTTCTCGTCGACAGCCGCCGTCTATGGAAACCAGCCCTTTGATGGCCCGGTTCCTGAAACCGCGATCCTCAGCCCTGAAAACCCCTACGGCCTGTCGAAACTCGCCTCCGAAATCATGCTGCGCGATGTCGTGCAGGCGCATGATTTCAATTACGTGGCGCTGCGGTATTTCAACGTTGCCGGAGCCGACCCGCAGGGGCGCGCCGGGCCTTCTCCCACCGGTGTGGCAAACCTCATCAAGGTCGCCTGCGAAGCCGCTACCGGTCGCCGCGACCGGGTGGAAGTTTACGGAACGGACTACCCGACCGCGGATGGCACCGGCGTTCGCGATTATATTCATGTCAGCGACCTGATCGACGCGCATATGCTGGCCATGGCGCATCTGCGTGCCGGTGGCGGCACACGCACGCTCAATTGCGGTTATGGCGTTGGTTATTCGGTTCTTGATGTCCTGCAGGCCGTGCAGCAGGAATCGGGTTGCGATTTCCCGATCATCCATTGTCCGCGCCGCCCGGGCGATATTGCGGCCATGGTGGCGGATTCGGCGCGCATCCAGTCGGAGCTGGGCTGGCGTCCTCGCTTCAACGATCTGGTGACCATCGTTCGCACTGCGCTCCAGTGGGAGGCCAAACGCCAGGCCCAGCAAAGCGACAGGATTCCGCCGGTGCGGCGCAAGCTCGCGGCAATAGGCTGAGCGGACTTTGCTTTACCTAAAGCGGTCTTTCCTGACGGAAGGATAAAGGATCGGCCGATCCAGTGGAGCGGCTGGTCGAAGCCAGCGATCCCTGTCAAAGAAGCTGCGTGTCAGCTTCAACCCCGGCGATTGTTCGCTTGTGAGCAAAATCACGTTCAGGCGATGGGGTGTCGTCGGTTCCGGTTTTATGGAAACCGAAATACCGAAATGTTGTGCCTGATAGGGCTGCATCCGGCGGGCCGGCTCAAGCATGTCCGCCAGATCAGCCCAGCGGGTTTGTTCGATGATCATGGTGAGTGTTTCATCGAGTTTTGTCAGAATGGCAGCACCATCCGGCGTCTTCGGCGCAACGGCCTTCATCCTGATGGAGCGAACCTCGCCGGACGCTTCGCCCCTGATCTCGAGGAAGAGCGAGGCCCGCTCGGCCGGGCCTGCCGCGTTCGCCACCGCAAGATCGGCCATGCACTCGAAATTGCGGATGTTGACCGGGCTTGTGTGCCAGCCATGCGGGTTGGAAAAACCTGCGGCAGTAAAGCGGTCGCAAAGCTCCTTACCGGAAAGAACGAAATCGCGTGCGAAAGATGCCCTGTCACCCCCTTGCTCAAATTTCAGAAGATGGGGCGGCAGAGAGACTTTTTGGGCGACCAGTTTCTGCCGCTTGACGGGCTTCATCTTCGGCGGGGGGGCCGCGGAGCGTGTCGCGGATGCCAGATTGAGATAAATCAGCAGGCTTTTGAGATGCTTCCTGTCATTGGCCAGCAGCACCGTCGCCCCGATGGCAAGACAAACGGCCAGCACCGCAAACAGCAGCGCGCCGGAGCTCACTCTTTTCTGCAAGCCTGCGTCCATCGCAAGACCTTAAGGGGCTGGCGGAAAGGCGTCAGCCGGTTTTGATATGGCTTTTCGGACTATCGGCAGCCCGGTGAATATATGGTGTGAGCGAAGGCTCTGAAAATCTTATGCAACTCACCGCCGAAGTTTCCGGCGGTGCAGGTCTTATTCGCCGTTGTTCTTGGCCGTGTCCTGTCCAACGGCGCTGCTTTCATCGTCTGCGACCGGAATGGCGTAGGAGCCGTTCAGCCAGCGGGCGAGATCAAGCGAGCGGCAGCGATCCGAACAGAAAGGATAGTCTTCCCGTGTCGAGGGCCGCCCGCATTCAGGGCATGGCTGGGATTTGCGCAGCGGCGTGACGTTTCCGGCGCCTTCGGGAGATTTTGCCATGGCCTATCCTTCGAGCCAGCCCGAAGTCACCTCAAATCCTTCTCCGGAAAGAAGCGACATCGTCTCATAAAGCGGCAGGCCGACGACATTGGTATAAGAACCGGTCAGCTTTTGCACGAATGCGCCGGCAATGCCCTGGATGCCATAGGCTCCCGCCTTGCCGCGCCACTGGCCGGAGGCGATATAAGCCTCGATTTCGCGCGTGGAGAGGCGCTTGAAACGCACCTTTGTCTCCGCCACCTTCTGTCGGATCTTGCCGCCGGGGGTGACGAGGCAGATGCCGGTATAGACCCAGTGGCTGCGTCCCGAAAGAAGATGCAGCGCAGCCGAGGCCTCTTCCGTATATTCGGCCTTGCCGACGATGCGGCGACCAACGGCGACCACGGTATCGGACCCCAGAACATAGGAGTCTTTCCACACCTGTTCGTTCTTCAGCGCCGCCTGCGCGGCTTCCGCCTTCTGCAATGACAGACGACGGCAGAGCGTGCGCGGATGCTCAAGCTTGGCCGGGGTCTCGTCGATATCCATCGGCATCAGACGTGCCGGTTCGATACCGATCTGATGCAGCAGTTCCAGACGCCGCGGCGAGCCGGATGCCAGAACGAGCTTTTGTTTTGAATTGGTCATTGCGCTGCCCGGGCGTCCGTTGCGGAACGTGGATTACTTGAAGCGATAGGTGATGCGGCCCTTGGTGAGGTCGTAAGGCGTCATTTCGACCAGCACCTTGTCGCCGGCGAGAACGCGGATACGGTTCTTGCGCATGCGGCCCGCGGTGTGGGCGATGATTTCGTGGTCGTTCTCAAGCTTCACGCGGAATGTTGCGTTCGGCAGCAATTCGGTTACGATGCCCGGGAATTCAAGGACTTCTTCTTTTGTCATGTAAGGGTTTTCTTCCTGTTGATAGTGCCGGACGTGTCCTGTCCGGGAAAATTGCGCGGAAACTACACAATCCCGGCACATTTGTGAACCTCTAAAGCATCGGCTTGAAAATCGCGATCGATTTTAACAGGCTGAGGCGGTTTTCAGTCTTTTGAAAGCGTATCCGCCACCGGCTGCTGCCGTCCCGGCAGGCGTTCCGAGATCAGCTTTGCCAGATGGTCCCGCACCTCGCGATAGGCGTCGAGGATTTGCTCGCGCGTGCCTGTTATTACCGTCGGGTCCATGGTCGGCCAATAGACCACGTCGAGCGAATTCGAGCGCGTCAGTTCCAGTGCGGCGTGATGGGCTTCGGGTGTCAATGTAATGATCAGATCGAAAAAATCATCCTCGATCTCATCCAAAGTGCGCGGTTTGTGCTTGCCGAGCGAAAATCCCTGTTCTTCCAGTACGGCATCCACGAAAGGATCGCGCTCGCCGGCCCGCACGCCCGCCGACTGTATATAGATGCCGGGCGCCACCAGCCGTTTGGCGATGACCTCCGCCATGGGGGAGCGAATGGAGTTCATGCCGCACATGAAGAGGACCGATTTGGGCGCTCGTCCCTCGTTTGGCGCTGCGGCAGGATCGATCATCTCTAACCCCGCCAATAAAGCACGCAGACAAGGGTGAAGAGGCGGCGCGCGGTATCAAAATCCACCTTGATCTTGCCAGAAAGCCGGTCCATCAGCGTTTGCGAGCCGTCATTGTGAATACCGCGCCTGCCCATGTCGATTGCCTCGATCTGGCTCGGCGTGGAGGAGCGGATAGCCTCGTAATAGCTTTCGCAGATCAGGAAATAATCCTTGATGATGCGGCGGAACGGCGTCAGCGACAGGATATGGATCGCGACATTCTTCTCGTCTTCCGTTCTGATCGAGAAAACCAGCTTGGCGTCGACGAGCGAGATGTGCAGCCGGTATGGCCCGCCGGCATGGCCAAGCGGCTCAAAGGTGTTTTCCTCGATCAGATCGAAAATGGCGACGGCGCGTTCATGCTCCACGTCGGGCGTGGACCGGCCGATGCTATCGTCCAGTACCACGTCGCAGAGCCGGAAATCGCCTGAAGCCATCGCTTAACTTTCCGGATTGAGGCGAATGGAGACCGAACGCGCATGTGCGTCCAGCCCTTCGGAACGGGCAAGGGTGATTGCTGCCGGCGCAAGCTGGCGCAGCTGCTCGGGCCCAAGCCGCAGGATGGAGGTGCGCTTGACGAAATCCAGCACTGAAAGGCCGGAGGAGAAGCGCGCCGAGCGCGCCGTCGGAAGAACATGGTTGGAGCCGCCGACATAATCGCCGATCACCTCCGGCGTGTGGCGTCCGACGAAGATCGCACCCGCATTGCGAATGTGGGTCATCAGGGCATCCGGATCATCGACCGCAAGTTCCAGATGCTCGGCAGCGATGCGGTTGGCGAGCGGAATGGCGTCGGTGAGCTTTTCGACCAGAATGATCGCGCCGAAATCCGCCCAGCTTGCCGCCGCGGTCTCGGAACGCGACAGGCGCTTCAGCTGCCGCTCGACGGCCGCTTCAACGGCCTTGCCGAGTTCGGCATTGTTGGTGATCAGGATCGATTGCGCGCCGCGATCATGCTCCGCCTGCGCCAGAAGATCGGCGGCCAGCCAGTCCGGATCATTGTCCTTGTCGGCAATGACAAGCACTTCTGAAGGCCCGGCGATCATGTCGATGCCGACAGTGCCGAAAACCTGGCGCTTTGCGGCGGCCACATAGGCATTGCCGGGGCCGACGATCTTGGCGACCGGCGCGATGCTTTCCGTGCCATAGGCGAGTGCGGCGACGGCCTGCGCGCCGCCAATGCGGTAGATTTCCTCAACGCCCGCGATGCGCGCGGCGGCAAGCACGGCGGGGTTTATCACGCCGCCATTCGCCGGCACCACCATGACGATGCGCTCGACACCGGCAACCTTGGCCGGCACGGCGTTCATCAGAACGGAGCTTGGATAGCTGGCGGTGCCACCAGGGACATAGAGGCCGACGGCTTCGATCGCCGTCCAGCGCGAGCCGAGGCCCACGCCGATCTCATCCTCATAGATATCGTCCTTCGGCATTTGCCGCGCATGGTGTTTTTCGATGCGCCGGGCCGCGAGTTCGAGGGCTTCGATGACGCTCGCATCGACCGCTGAAAAGGCGGCGTCGATTTCGTCCACTGTCACCCGCATCGAAACCTTGGAAAAATCGATGCCGTCGAATTTCTGGGAATAATGGGCAAGGGCGGCATCGCCGCGATGGCGGACATCGTTGATGATGTCGCGAACGGTCGCGTTGACGTCTTCGGAAACTTCTCTCTTGGTTGTCAGGAAAGCCGCGAATTTCTGTTCGAAATCAGCCGATGCCCGCTCCAGCCAGATTGCCACGCCATTACCCTTTCATTGTCCCCGCGGGAAATCCCGCGAGGTGCACGAACTTGCCGCAGAAAAATTGCGGCTCTGGTATGTGGCATAAATCGAAACGGCAAGGAAAGGCAACCGTTGCGAAGGCTTGCAACGTTTATTCGCTGTCGGGATGATGCGGTTTGGTAGTGGTTTCCCAGGCGCCGCTCACATCGGTCAGCTGCGCCTCGATGCATTCGACGTCGAGTGCGATGGCGCCGCCGCCGGACAGCGTCAGTTCCACCGCGCCATCAGGCCCTTCGCCATTCTGGACGAAGCGGATGGCGAGAAGCGAAAGCACCTGTTCCTTGTCGTCGCGGTTGATGCCGTGCGAGCGGACAGCGGAGACGCGCTTCAGGAAAACCACGCTGCGGCAGCGCTCCGGCGGCAGGCTCTTTTTCTCAGTGCTTTCCCAGACGAAACGGTTGGCGGAAAGCGTGAATTGCCCGTGTTTCGGCTCGAAGGCAACGTCCTTCAGCTTGAAGACGCTGTCCTGCATATGCGTCGAAATGACGGAGAGATCTTCAGTATCCAGCGCCAGCAATTTCAGGCCGCTCATCGTTTTCTTCCTTCTTCTGCGGTGCGGACCGCTATTTCCATGACTTACAATGGAAATAGGCAGTCCGGGGCCACTCTGCAACGGGTAGAAAACGGATGAGCGGTGATGAAAGGATCAATCGCTGACGCGTTCGACCAGCGCACCGCAGCGGGTGAGCTTTTCTTCGAGGCGTTCGAAGCCGCGATCGAGGTGGTAGACCCGCGAAACCATGGTCTCACCTTCCGCCACGAGGCCGGCAATGACCAGCGAGACGGAAGCGCGCAGGTCGGTCGCCATCACTGGCGCACCCTTCAGACGGGAGACGCCTTCGATGCGGGCCATCTGGCCGGAGAGCGAAATCTTCGCGCCGAGGCGGGCCAGTTCCTGCACATGCATGAAGCGGTTTTCAAAGATGGTTTCGGTGATATGCGAGACGCCCTGCGAACGGGTCATCAGCGCCATGAACTGCGCCTGCAGGTCGGTTGGGAAGCCGGGGAAGGGCTCCGTCACGATATCGACCGGCTGGATGCCATTGCCGTTGCGCACGACGCGCAGGCCTGTCTCCGTATCGCTGATGGTAGCGCCTGCGAGCCGCAGCGTATCGAGCGCGTTGTCGAGCAGCGATGCGCGTGTGCCTTCCAGCACCACGTCACCACCGGCCATGGCGACCGCCATGGCATAGGTGCCGGTTTCGATACGATCCGGCAGAACCCGGTGGCGTGCGCCGGAAAGCGAGGTGACGCCTTCAATGGTGATGGTGGAGGTGCCGGCGCCTTCGATCTTCGCGCCCATGGCAGTCAGGCACTGGGCCAGATCGACCACTTCCGGTTCGCGCGCGGCGTTGTGGATAACGGTGGTGCCGCGGGCAAGGCTTGCCGCCATCAGCATCACATGCGTCGCGCCGACGGAAACTTTCGGGAAGGTGTAGACGGCACCGATCAGGCCGCCCTTGGGCGCAGTGGCGTTGATGTAACCGCCATCGATCTCCATCGTCGCACCGAGTGCTTCAAGGCCCTCGATGAACAGGTCGACCGGGCGTGTGCCGATGGCGCAGCCGCCGGGCAGCGAAACGCGGGCGCGGCCCTCGCGCGCCAGAAGCGGGCCGATGACCCAGAAGCTCGCGCGCATCTTGGAAACCAGCTCGTAAGGCGCTGTGGTGTCTACAATGGTGCGGCAGGTGAAATGCACGGTGCGGGAATAGGCTTCGCCCTGGCTTTCGCGGCGGCCGTTCACGGAAATATCGACGCCGTGATTGCCGAGAATGCGGATGAGCTGCTCCACGTCGGCCAGATGCGGCACGTTTTCGAGCGTCAGCGTGTCGCTGGTGAGAAGCGATGCGATCATCAACGGCAGGGCGGCATTTTTAGCGCCGGAGATGGGAATGATGCCGTTTAGCTTGTTGCCACCCGTAATTCTGATGCGATCCATGCGTCCCTACGGGCCTGTGCCCGCCTTTCTTATAGTGCCTTGCGGAAAGGCGCGTCCTTAGACGAATTTCCGCGGCGTTTCAATTTTATGCTGATGAATTCTCTAAGAGGATGATTCGTCCGTTTTTGCGGCAGGCAGGCCAATAGTATCGTCCTCTTCGCCGGCACGGCGCGCACGAACCTGCTGTTTGCGCTTCAAAAGATTTTCACGAAGCTTCTTGGCCGCCCGGGCCTTGCGCTCCACCTCGCGCTGCCGCGCCTTTTCGCCAGGCCCCGCCTGCGGCTTGCCGTCGGCCACCGGGGCGTATGCTTCTGCGGAAGCGCCGGCGGAAACCGCTGCCTTTGCCTGTTTGTCATGATGTTCGTTCATAGATTCAGCAATATCTGAAAAATGCATTTTTCAACAGGGGGCACGCTTTTTTGCCCCGCTTGATGAAGAATATCGTTTTGCGACTTGCGCTCGTCAAAAACCTATGGCAATAGGCCGCCACGCTTGATGCTGAAGCAAACGCTTCGGCACCGGATGCTGCTATAGCTCAGGGGTAGAGCACTCCCTTGGTAAGGGAGAGGCCGAGAGTTCAAATCTCTCTAGCAGCACCATTTCCACACAATTTCAAATACTTACGTAATAGCCTACACCGTTCGCATGCGGCATGTGATGTATGCCCGCGCCGCGCAGCCCGCGGCAAATGGAAAACCGCGCCCCTTGCGAAGCGCGGTTTCCATATCCGAATATTCTGTTGCTGCCAGAGCGGGACGAAACCGCCCGTAGCCATCGGGCGCCGCTTACTGACGGAATAGCGACAGGATATTTTCGGAACTGGTATTGGCGATGGAGAGCGACTGGATGCCCAGCTGCTGCTGTGTCTGCAGCGCCTTGAGGCGGGTCGATTCTTCGTTCATGTCCGCATCCACAAGGCGGCCGATGCCGCTGTCGATGGAGTCGGTGAGCTTCGACACGAAGTCTTCCTGAAGGCCGATGCGCATCTTGATCGAGCCGAGAGCGGCGGAAGCGCTGCTCAGGGATTGAAATGCGGTTTCGACATCGGTGAGAAGATTACCGATAGTGTAGGCCGGCGGCGTTGCAGAAGCGAACAGCTTGAGATCGATGTCCCATACGGAAATGCCGGAGGCTGTTCCGGGTTGTCCGATGATGCCCCTCGTGGTGTCGAGCGTCGCGGGCGAGCCGGTCAGGCCGAAAAGCACATTGGCGGTCGTCGTGCCGGCAGTGGTATCGACAAGCGTATAGTCTGTTTTCGTCACGCTGACAGTGCCGCCGCCGTCGCGAACAAAGCCGGAAACGACAGTCTTGGCGCCGGTGCCCAGCAGCCAGTTCTCGCCGCTGAAGGATGCGCCCTGCGCGATCGATTCAAGCTGCTTTTTCAGCTGGTCGATCTCTTCCTGGATCTTGGTCTTGTCCACACCTTCTTCGGTGGCGGCAACGATTTTCGATTTGATTTCCTTGATGACTTCGACCGAGCTTTCCATTGCGGAATAGGCGACATCGATCTTCGCCGCGCCGAGGCCCAGCGCATCCTGAACCGCGGAAAGGGCCATGTTGTCGGAGCGCATCGTCGTCGCGATCGACCAATAAGCGGCATTGTCGGATGCGGTCTTGACCCGCAGACCCGAAGACACTCTGGATTGGGTATCTTCGAGCTGGCCGCTGATTGCGCGCAAGGTCTGAAGCGCCGACATGGCGGCGGTGTTCGTCAGAATACTTGTCATAATTGCCCCTCTGAGCTGGCTAAATGGGAAGGGACATTCCGGGATCGCCGGAAACGACTGAGCGGCGTGATGCCTGTTAACCTCTTTTTCGTCTTGGTTAACGAGTCGTTTCGATGCGCTGATTTAGCCGTGATTTGGTTAACGAACTCTTAATCAAAAAATCTCTTAGTTTCGCAGGCGACTAAACAAAAAAACCGCGCCTTTCGGCGCGGTTGATTTTTTCGGCTGAAGCTTCCGATTAACGGAAGAGCGACAGGATGCTTTCGGAGTTGCTGTTGGCGATCGAGAGAGCCTGAACGCCGAGCTGCTGCTGGGTCTGCAGGGCCTTGAGGCGGGTGGACTCTTCGTTCATGTCGGCGTCCACGAGGCGGCCGATACCCTTTTCGACGGAGTCGGACAGCTTGGAAGCGAAATCTTCCTGCAGGCCGATACGCATGGAGAGCGAGCCGAGCTTTGCGGCAGCGCTGGTCATGGCCTTCAGGGAGTTTTCAACCAGCGTCAGGGCTTCGGCCATGTTCGTGGCGCGGTCAGCGGCTGCATACTGGGTGATATCAAGCGTGTAGACGGACTGGGCAGCGACGGTCGTGAACGTGCCGGTCGTGCCGAGAATGCCTGTCGTGTCGGGAACGCCCGTAGCGGAGTCGACCGAGCCGAACAGGGTGTTGCCGGTTGCGGTGTTGTCGAGAGCGTATTTCGTGGTCGTGACGTTAACGGCGCCACCGGTGGAGCGAACGAAGCCGGCAACGACCGACTTGTCCGGGTCTGTGCCGGGGGTCGTCGCACCGAGCGTCGAAACGCCGACGAGCCAGTTTTCACCGTAGAAGGAAGCGCCCTGTGCGATCGATGCGAGCTGCTTCTGGAGCTGGCCGATTTCTTCCTGAACCTTGGTGCGGTCGACGCCTTCTTCAGTTGCCGTGACCAGCTTTGCCTTGATTTCCTTGACGACTTCGATTGCCGATTCCATGCCGGCAGAAGCGGTGTCTACCTTGGCGGCGCCGAGGCCGAGAGCGTCGGAAACGGAGGAGAGAGCCATGTTGTCGGAGCGCATCGTGGTTGCGATCGACCAGTAAGCAGCGTTGTCAGCAGCTTCGCCAACGCGAAGGCCGGAGGAAACGCGTGCCTGAGTGGATTCCATGTTCTGGCCGATAGAGCGCAGGGTCTGGAGCGCAGACATTGCTGCGACATTCGTGATAATGCTCGTCATAGTAGTGTGCCCCTTGAATGGCTGATTAAAGAAGGGACATTCCGGTTTCACCGGGAACGGCGCACAGCATCATGCCTGCTAACTGGCTGATTTTTAACGTTAGCTCGCCGTTTCGATGAGCATTAGGTAACGCGGGTTTGGTTAATGAATTGATAAGTGGAGAAAGAAATTCAGCGTCGTCAAAATTAAAAAATGCAACCCTCGCGCGCACGCGCGCGTATCGCCAAAAGTTTAAAAAAAAGATAAGGCCGCACCCGTTTCCGGATGCGGCCTCATTGATGCATTCAGTCCGATTCAGCCTTTCGGACCTTTATGCCTTCTATCCCAGTCTGCGCTCGGTCAGCCCCCGATTGCCTGTGGGAAGAAATCTGTCCCCCAGCCCCGAAGGGCTATGAGAAGCTCAGCTCTTAACGGAAGAGCGACAGGATGTTCTGCGAGTCGCTGTTGGCGATCGACAGAGCCTGGATTGCCAGCTGCTGCTGCGTCTGGAGAGCCTTCAGCTTGGTGGACTCTTCGTTCATGTCGGCGTCAACGAGACGGCCAACGCCCTTTTCGATGGTGTCGGACAGCTTGTCGGCGAAGTCGGTCTGCAGGTCGATACGGGCAGACAGCGAACCGAGCTTGGCGCCGGCGCTGGTCATCTTCGTCAGAGCGGTTTCAACGGAGTAGAGGGCGTTGTCGAGATCGTCGGTGGTGACGTTCATGTCGAGAACGGAGATCTGGGTGTAGGTCTTGGCGCCGACAGTCGTCGTCGCACCGGTAGCGTTCAGGATACCGGAGTTTGCGTCGATCGTGCCGGGCGTAGCTTCCGTGTAAAGCATGGAGGCGGCGTCGAGAGCGTAGTCCGTCGTCTTGACGCTGACGTTGCCGCTGGCGTCACGAACGAAGCCGGAAACAACCGTCTTGGTGGCGTTGGCGCTGGAAACGAGCCAGTTTTCACCGTTGAAAGACGCGCTTGTGCCGATCGACTTCAGCTGGTCGAGCAGCTGCGTGACTTCTTCCTGAACCTTGGCCTTGTCAACGCCCTGTTCCTTGGCGGCAACGACCTTTGCCTTGATGTCGGTGACGACCTTGATGGCGGCGTCCATACCGGCAGACGCGGTGTCAACCTTGGCGGCGCCCATGCCCAGCGCGTCGGAGACGGCGCCGAGAGCCTTGTTGTCGGAACGCATGGTGGTCGCGATCGACCAGTAGGCAGCGTTGTCCGAAGCCGAGCCAACCTTCAGGCCGGAAGAAATGCGGTCCTGCGTGCTCGAAAGGTCGGAAGCGATGGAACGCAGGGTCGAGAGAGCGGCCATTGCGTTGGTGTTGGTGAGAATGCTTGCCATAATAAATGTGTCCCTTGTTTTTACGAGATACTGGAGTGGGGACATACCGGGTTTGGTATTACCGGTCGCAACGTTTCGGCTTCATGCCACTCGGTTCGGAAATACTTAGTTTCAGAAACCAAACCCGCTGCGTGTGAAAAGAAATTCGCAGCGAAAAATTGCACAATTATTAATTTGAGCGCTAAGAAAAATTGGAAGATACTTATGGTTATTTTTCGATTTATTTAAATAGTAACTTTTCTATTTAGAAAGATAGTTACCAAGTCGCCAGAAAAACTGGTAATCAAAGCGTTAAAACGCGCAAACCCCGCGGCCTTGGGCGCGCGGGGTTAAAAAAAGGGTTAACGGGTGTCAATCCGGCACGAATGCCCGTCAGTTGAACGATCTGACGAGACTGCCGACGAGCAGGTTCCAGCCGTCGATCAGCACGAAGAACAGGATCTTGAACGGCAGGGAAATGGAGGTGGGCGGCAGCATCATCATGCCCATGGCCATGGTGATGGTGGCGACGATGAGATCGATGACCAGAAACGGCAGGATGATGAGGAAACCGATCTCGAAACCGCGCCGGATTTCCGACAGCATGAAGGCCGGAACGAGCACTCGATAGTCGACGACGTTGTTGGTCATGACTTCCTGTCCGCGCTCGCGGGCAATGTCAACGAACAGTTTCAGATCCTTGTCACGCGTATTGGCGTTCATGAAGGTGCGGAAGGGTTCGGCGATGCGCTCTACGGCCTGCTGCTCGTTGATCTGGTTCTGCAGCAGCGGCTGCACGCCGTCGGTCCAGGCTTTGTCGAAGGTGGGCGACATGACATAGAAGGTCATGAACATCGCCATCGACAGAAGGATCATGTTGGAAGGTGTCGAGGCAAGCCCCATGCCGGACCGCAGGATCGAGAAGGCGATCACGAAGCGCGGAAAGCTCGTGACCATGATCAGGATGCCCGGTGCGACGGAGAGAACCGTCAGAAGACCGAAGGTGCGGATGATCCATGCCGCAACAGAGCCGTCTATCTGCGTGTTGAACAGATCGGACGGAAATTGCTGGGCATTGGCGAGGCCCGGCAAAGCAAGGAGGACGGCGATGGTTACAAGAAATCGAATCATTCGATGACAAAGGTCCGGAACATGACCTTGGATACGCGCCCTTGAGAGCGCAGGTCAACTCGTTCCTGAATGTCATCCTTAAGATATTGAAAGCCGCGCGGCCCTTCCAGCTGCTGAAGGGAAACAGTGCGGATATAGGCCATGATGTCCTGGTGGATATCTTCCGCCAGACCCACCTCGACCGGTCCCTTGAACATCAGCGCCACTTCCAGCCGCACCCAGTTCGTCGAGGGATAGGCGAGGTTGGTGGTGATGGGATCGAGCTGGACGATGCCGTTCGCCTCGGCCGAGATTTTCTCGACGCCCTCTTCCTTTTTCTCACCGTGTCCGCCGGCAGCAGCCGGCGCATGCGCCTCCGCGCCGGCGATCTTCGGCGCGATCATGCCACCCACGAGCCAGCCGCCCCCCGCACCGAGCAGGGTGAGGATCGCAACGCCTGCGATGGTCATGACCAGAGGGGAGGATTTTTTCTTGCCCTCTACCTGTTCGTTTTCCATGGGTCAGTCCGTTCCCGTGTACCGGCGTCAGAGCGGCGAGAACAGGTCGACGACCTGCTGCCCGACCGGGGGCTGCTGCACTTCCGTCAGACGTCCGCGACCGCCATAGGAGATGCGTGCTTCGGCGATGCGCTCGTAGGAGATGATGTTCTGTGCATCGACATCCTGCGGACGGACGATACCGCCGACGTTGAGGATGCGGATTTCGTGGTTCACGCGCACTTCCTGCGAGCCGCTGATGATGAGATTGCCGTTTTCCAGAATGCCGGTCACCACGGCGGCCACCAGCAGCGTCAGCTTTTCCGAACGCTTGGTCTTGCCCTTCGCCTGGGTGTCGGTGTCGGAGCCGTATTTGATGCTCGAGTCCGCTTCCGGGGTCCAGCCGAAGATTTCGGCCTTGGCCTTCCAGTTCAGGCCGCTGGCATTTGTACGGTTGCGCTCGGTCTCGTTGTCGAAATCGGCCTTGTCGTTGATCTGGATGTTGACGGTCAGGATGTCGCCGATGTTGAGCGCGCGCAGATCCTTGAACAGCGCCCCCTGGCTGTCGCTCCACAGCGAATAGCCGCTGGCCATGTGCTTCGGCTGCTTGGGATACATGCCCATCTGCGGCGTCTGGCTGAATTGCAGGCCGCTGCCGATCGGGCTCATCGCAGGGGCGTTGCCGATTTCCTTCAGGGTCTGGTTGTTCTGGCAGCCGGCAAGCAGAGCGAGCGGCAGGAGGAGGGCCGGAAGACGACGCGTGCTCATGAAGGATCCTTCGAAGTGTTTTTATCGGTTGCCTGCGACATGATGCCGGCGACAGTGGCGGCTTTCTGCGCATCCATCTCACTGAGAATGAGACCCGATTGGCGCGGCGGCAGCTGCATGATGATGGCGGCCGCAATCTCCACATGCATCTTCTCAAGCTGCGGTGCGGCGGCATCGGCCTTCATCGTCTTGTAGATGTCGACGAGATTGCTTTTCGCCTGATTGAGGAAATGCTCGCGGCGCGCCAGCCAGTCCTCATATTCCGCCTTGCGGTCTTCCAGCACGGCAATGCGCTCATTGACGTCGGACTGCAGCTTTTCCAGCTCCTGCTTCTGCATGAGATAACGCTGGTCGCGGGCGGCATCGGCGATGTTGGTGCAGAATTTCTGGATTTCATCCTGCGTGCTGAGTTCCGACACCACGTTCTGTTGGCTCTCGGCGCCAGCAGCGGGAAGCAGGAAAAGCAGCGAGGCGACAGCCGCGAAGCGGACAAGGCCATTCGGGAAAGCGTTTTTCTTCTGATTGTCCATCATTGCAGCACAAGCTCCGCTTGAAGGGCGCCGGCGGATTTGATGCCTTGCAGAATGGCGATGATACCATCCGCCTTGAGCCCGATGCTGTTGAGACCGGCAACCAGCGTGCGAAGATCAGGACCTTCGACGATGGCGACCTTGCTGCCTTCCTGCATTGCCATGATATCCGTCTGCGGCTGCACCGCCGTCTGACCGCGCGAGAAGGGTGCGGGCTGGATGACCTGCGGCGATTCCGTCACCTGCACGGTCAGCGTGCCATAGCTCACTGCCACGCGGGAAATGCGCACATCAGCACCGATGACGATCGTGCCGGTGCGTTCGTTGATCACGACCTTGGCCGGCGTATCCGTCTCCACCGTCAGGTTTTCGATTTCCGCCATCAGCCGGGTGAGATCAGCCACGCGGGGCTTCTGCACCGCGATTTCCTGCGAATCGCGCGGCTCGGCGATCGGATCGCCGTAACGGGCGCGGGCAAAAGCGTTGACGACATCGGCTACGCGCACCGCGGTCGAAAAATCGGGATTGCGCAGCTGAAGGACCAGATTGACCGAATCCTTGAATTTGGACGGCAGCTCGCGCTCGATGATCGCGCCGTTCGGCACGCGTGCCGAAGTCGTGACGCCCTGCGTCAGCGTTGCAGCGTCACCCTGGGCGGAAAAGCCGTTGACGATCAGCGCTCCCTGGGCGACCGCGTAAATCTGTCCGTCCGCGCCGGAAAGCGAGGTCATGATCAGTGTACCGCCACGAAGTGAGGTGGCATCGCCCAGCGAGCTGACCGTCACGTCGACACGGCTGCCGGGGCTGGCGAAGGGCGGCAGGTTGGCCGTCACCATGACAGCGGCGATGTTCTTGGCGTTCGACTGACCGCCCTGTGTGGTGATGCCGAGGTTCTGCAGCATTGCGCGCATGGATTGCTCGGTAAACGGCGAGGAGCGCAGGCTGTCGCCCGTGCCCTGCAGGCCGACCACGAGACCATAACCGATCAGCTGGTTGTCGCGCCCCGCCTGCAGCGATGCGATATCCTTGATGCGGGATGTATCCGCATGGGCTGCGGGGAGGGAGAGGAAAGGCTGGGCCGAAAACAGGATGGCCGCGGCCAGGATACGAATCACTCTCATTTCGCCATCACCTGAATGGTTCCGTCCTTCATGACCGTGCCGCTGACCATCACGCCGGAATCGATGTTGCGTACCCGCACGACTTCGCCGAGCGAGCCGTCGGTCATTGGCGTTCCCGAAGCCATCAGCGTCATGTTGCCGATTGTGAAGACGAGTTTGACGCTGGTGCCGCGCGTGACGAGCGACGGTTCGCGCAAGGCGGCAACGGGGATCGTGCGGCCGGGAAGCAGGGTCTGCTTGGAGATCATGCCTTCCACTTCGCTGATGTCGCTCGCATAACCCGAGGAAATATTGGGATTGGTCACTTCCACCGGCTTCACCTGTTCAGGCGTGATCGTCTCGCCCGGATAGATGGTGCGCGTCGGAACCAGCGCCATCGGCGCCTGAGCAAGCGCGGGGGCCAGAGCCCCCAGTGAAAAGGCAGACGCCAGGCACATACGGACGAGCGCCGTTCTGCAGCTGCTATTGTTCCGGACAAACCTCATGTTCGCCTGCCTTTCCGTTCTTACTTCAGGTTCTTGCTGACAATCGAAGCCATTTCGTCAGCGGTGGTGATGACCTTGGAATTCATCTCATAAGCGCGCTGCGCCGTGATCAGGTCGGTGATTTCCTTGACGGCATCGACGTTCGAGCCTTCGAGGTAGGATTGCTTGATGTAGCCGTAGCTCGGATCGTCAGGCACGCCGATGACAGCGTCGCCGGATGCCGGCGTCTGGGCAAAGAGGTTGTCGCCGAGCGGCTTCAGGCCAGCTTCGTTGGCGAAGTTGGCAATGGTCAGCTGGCCAAGCTCGGTGAAGTCGGCGGCGTTGCCGATACGGGCCGTCACCTGACCCGTGCGGGTAACGGTGATGTCCTGCGCGTCGGTCGGGATATTGATGTTGGGAATGACGTTGTAGCCATCGACCGTCACCAGATTGCCATCGGCATTCTTGTTGAAGGCGCCGGCGCGGCTGTAGAGCGTCGAACCGTCAGCTGCTTCGATCTGGAACCAGCCCTGACCGATGATCGCAACGTCCAGCTTGTTGCCGGTCTCGATCAGGTTACCCTGGGTGTGGATGTTACGCACCGCCGAGGTCTGTACGCCGAGGCCGATATTGGCGCCTTCGGGCA
Source organism: Agrobacterium radiobacter (assembly GCF_040801995.1). Lineage (NCBI taxonomy): Bacteria > Pseudomonadati > Pseudomonadota > Alphaproteobacteria > Hyphomicrobiales > Rhizobiaceae > Agrobacterium > Agrobacterium radiobacter. The sequence continues at coordinate 207,947 of NZ_JBEGHX010000001.1, forward strand.
CGATCGCCTGATTGGCGCGGTTCGGCACGCCCTGCATGCGCTCGGTCTGGTAGAGAAGATCGGTGAACTCCGCACGCGCGCGCTTGTAGCCGGTGGTGTTGATGTTGGCGATGTTGTTGGCAATGACTTCCAGATTGGTCTGCTGGGCGTCCATACCGGTGGCAGCGATGGCAAGAGCTCTCATGTCAATATTCCTGCTGGGCTAGATCTGCATCTTGGTAATGTCGAGATAGGCCGACACGATCTTGTCTCGGAGCGCGATGGCGGTTTGCAGTGACTGTTCGGCCGAAAGCATGGCATCGACCACTTCACGCGTATTCGCCTTGCCCTGAATGCCTTCGAAGGAAGCGACTTCCGCCTTCTTCAGATTGTTCATCGCATCAATCGAGACGTTGCCGAGAACGCTGGCGAAGCTTGCGCCCGTCTGCTGCGCGGGCGTCGTCTGCTGCTGATCGCCGAAAAGGCTTTCCGTCAGCGAGGAGACGCCGCTTGCGCCGCGGGTAAGCGAGAGGGAACTGACTTGCTTGATACCGTCGATCATTGCGATGCCTTCAGAAGGTCGATTGTGGAGGCGACGAGGTCGCGTGTCTGGCGGATGACCTGAAGATTGGCGTCGTAGCTGCGGTTGGCTTCGCGCATGTCAGCCATTTCGATCAGGATATTGACGTTCGGCATCTTCACCATGCCGTTGCTATCGGCGGCCGGATTGCCGGGATCGTATTCGTTGACGAAATCACCACGGTCCACGCCGAGCTTCTTCACCGTCACGCGCTCCACACCGCTGACACGGTCGAGCTCGGAGCCGAAGGTGACGGTCTTGCGGCGATAGGGGTCGGCGCCGGGGGTGTCGCCGGTGGATCTGGCGTTGGCAATGTTTTCCGAAACAATGCGCAGGCGTGTGGACTGCACTTCGAGACCGCTGCCGGCGATTTTGCTCGCCGCACTCAAGGGATCCATGGATTACCTCTTTACCGTCATCAGCATCATGCGATGGAAGGATTTGACGAGATTGGCGTTCAGGTCGTACTGCCGCTTGATCTCGCCGGTCTTGGTCATTTCTTCAGCAAGCGCGACCGAATTGCCGGACTCCTGCATGCCGATCTCGTTATTGATCGGGTTGTCGCGCACCGCGATATTTTCGCTGAGCTCGCTCGCCCCGAAATGGGCGGGATGAGTCTTCGCCATACCGACCTGCTGGCTGGTGGCCTGCATGACCGCTTCGAAGGGGTTGACATCCTTGGCGTGGAACTTGGGTGTGTTGGCGTTGGCGATGTTGGTCGCCACGACTTCCTGCCGCACGCTCAGCCATTCCGCTTGGCGGGATGCCAGTTCGAACAGTTGAATCGGTTGCATAGACTTCTCCATCTCGTATGGCCCGAACCTACGGGGCTAATCTTGCGTCAGACTTGCGGGGAGGGATGGCGCTGCATAACGACGGAGAAAGGGGCGTGCGCAGGCGGCATGCACAAAACAAAAAAGGCGCGCCGGCAGATGCGGCGCGCCCTTCCGTTGAGAGAAAAACCGTTATTTTTCGGGGTGGTAGGTCTTGCCGGAGGAGGTCTCTATCAGCCACTCGCCGTTGCGCTGCTCGATCTTTGTCAGCAATGCATTGTCCGGCAGGGTCGAACCGACTCGCACCATGTACATGCCCGAACCGTCCTCGATCAGGGCGCGGCCATTGGAAACATGCAGCAGACGGAAGGATGTCTGGCCGGGGAAGGGCTGGTCCTCGATCCCGGCTGCCAGATTGTTCTGTTTTTCCTTGCCGCCCGCGTTGACGGTTGCCGTCGTCAGCATGTCGGGCAGCTCCGCCGGCGGCGGGGTGTCTTCCTTGTTGCGGTTGGTCATGGCCATCGGCGAAACGCTGAAGACTTCCCGCGGGCCGGTATGGGGCAGATCGCGGGTGCGGTCGCCGCCCGCCACTTTCATGCCGAATTTGTCTTCGTTGAAGAACACGTACCATGGGAAAAAGGCTGCTGCAGCGGCAAGTCCGATGCCCGTCCATGCGAGAATACGGTCAGGCGTAAAGAAAACAGGCTTGGGCAGCACGTCTTCATCATGGCTATTGTCATTCCGCTTGTTCACGGGTCAGCCTCTCACTCTCGGGTTTACCTGGGGCTGGCCATTCTGTGCTCCCCCGCGCAGCGCGGTCGCCAGGTCGGCATAGGCGTCTTGCGCTGCCGGTTCGCTCGGCAGCTGTTTCAGCGTTTCATAGATGATCGGGACCTGCTTCACCGCCATGTCGAGATCGGGGTCGGTGCCGGGCCGATAACCGCCGATAAGGCGAAGATCCCGCGTTTCCTCGAAGCGGTGCACCAGCGCCTTGAGGCGTGACACCAGCTTTTCCTGATCCGGCGTCCAAGCCTTCTTGGCGAGACGGGAGATCGAGGCGAGGGGATTGATCGGCGGATAACGGCCTTCTTCCGCAAGGCTGCGGTCCAGCACGATATGGCCGTCGAGAATACCGCGGGTCGAATCGGCAATCGGATCGTTATGATTGTCGCCATCCACCAGAATGGAGACGATGGCGGTGATGGTGCCGGTGCCTTCCGCGCCCGGTCCCGCCCGTTCCAGCAGTCGCGGCAGTTCGGTAAAGACCGAGGCGGGATAGCCGCGCGCCACCGGCGGCTCGCCCGAAGCGACCGCCACTTCGCGGATCGCATGGGCAAATCGCGTCACGCTGTCGATGATGAGAAGGACATTGTCGCCCTGATCGCGGAAATGCTCGGCGATGGTAACGGCGGAAAGCGGCGCCATCTTGCGCAGCATCGGGCTTTCATCGCTCGTCGCGACGACGGCGATGGACTTGCTCATATTCTCGCCCATCGTGTCTTCGATGAATTCGCGCACTTCGCGGCCACGTTCGCCGACAAGCGCAATCACCACCTTGTCGAAGGCGTCTGCCTTGGCGAGCATGGACAGCAGCGTGGATTTACCGACGCCGGAACCCGCGAAAATGCCGAGGCGCTGGCCGAGGCAAAGCGGCGAAAAGATATCGATTGCCCGGACACCCGTCTTGAAGGGCGTCTCCACCCTTTTGCGCGTCATCGAGGGTGGCGCATTGTTGGAAATCGAACGTCGCTCAATGCCGGCGGCAAGCGGCCCCTGGCCGTCGATCGGCTCGCCGAGCGCATTGATGGTGCGTCCGCACCAGCTGTCGTCGGGCGAGACGCGGAAGGCGCCCTTGCGGATGACGGTGTCGTGAATGCCGATCGGCTCGCCGGGTTCGATGGGGCAGACATAGCAGATGTCCGGTTCCACGCGCACGACTTCGCCGAGATGAATGCCGGTCGCACTGCGATGGGCGACAAATTCCCCAAGCCGCACATGCCGCGACAGGCCGGAAACCGTATAGTGCCCGGCGGCGATGGTGCGGACATGACCGCCATGCGCCACCGAGAACTCCGGATCGGCATAATGCCCGGCAAGGCTCGCCAGCTGCGCGAGCTTCGGTGAAATGGCCCCAGCCGAGAGCATGGATTCCGGCATTGTCATCACTCAGTTCCTCAACGCGCGCCGCCAAGCGTCTTGATGCCCTCGCCGAAGGTCGATTCGGTGTCCCGCATCAGCGAGGAGATGCTTTCAAAGGCGCGGTTGACCTGGATGAGCTGCGTCATCTGGGAAATGCCGTTGACATTCGACTGCTCGAGGTAACCCTGAACGACGCCGACTTCATGATTGTTGACGACCGGAACCGGCTGCGCCACCGGCTTCACGCCGCTATTGGGATGACGCAGGAAGCCTTGCGAAAAATCCGCCTGGTAGATGCCGAGCGTGGCGACGATGTTCTCGTTCTGGCGGATAGCTCCGTCGAGACCGACGGTGATAGGACCGCCATTCGGATTGAGCTGGATCGGGCCGCCGCCGGCATCGAGAACGGGATAACCGCTCGAGGAGATGAGCGCGCCGTCCGGACGCATGGTGAAACGGCCGTCGCGGGTCAGGATCTGACCATCAGGCGTATCCAGCGAGAACCAGGCATCGCCCTTGATGGCGAAATCGAAGGAATTGCCGGTCTGCTCGAATGCACCCTGACGAGTGGAGAGATAGTCGTTGCCCTGGGAAACGAAAGCCACCCTGGCGTTCATGTCATTGTGGTTCTTGGCGACCATCTCATCGAATTTCACTTCGGAGCCGCGGAAGCCGACCGTGTTCACATTCGCCATATTGTCGGAAATGGTGGTAAGACGGCGCTCCAGCGCGATCTGCGAGGACAGGGCGACGTATAGTCCGGATTGCATATCATTTGCCTCCGAGTTTCAGGGAGTTGATGGAGATCAGCAGGTCGGGGGAAATGCCGTAGCCGCTGGAGGAGCCGAAAACGGCCAAGGGGTCATAGGTCGTAGAGGGATTTTGCATTTCCCACATGATGGTGAAACGCTCGAGCAGCTTGCCGACCTTTTCAGGATCCTGCAGATCCTTGATATCGATGCTTTTTTCGATGAGCGCGGCCTGCTTGTCGACATCGGCCGCCGCAAATGCGTCGGGCAGGTTGAACGTTGTGCGGAATACCTGCGCAAGCGCGTCGTCGGCGAGGAAATCGAGGCCGGATTTTATTGTCGGCGCCTTGCGCTCGAAATAAAGGGCAAGCCGGACGCCGTTATTGTCGTCGCCCGCTTCCTGTTCCAGCGTCTGGCGCGTGTATTTACTGACGACACCTGATTTGGCTGCCTCGGTGGAGGTCGCTGCCGCACCCAGGCCTGCGAAATCCAGGGACTTTGCAAGCTCTGCATACCGGTTGTCGGAAAGCTTGTTGGCGAAGGCGTTCTTGTCCGAGGCGCCTTCCGTCAGCACCTTGCGGATGAAGGCCTTCGCATAGGCCATATCCTCGAGCCCGTGGGCTTTCAGGGCGTAATTATAAAGGCGCGTATCGGCCATGAAGTCGTCGATGGATTTCACATCGCCGATCTTTGCACGGTAATATTCGGTCTCGCGCGCCACGTCGGGCTGCTTCGACACCCGCTCAAGCGATTTGCCGATATCCTGACTGATCAGTCTGTAGCTGGTATAGGTGGAAGTCACTGAACCGCCGCTCTCGTTTGATCCCGATCTCAAGGCGCACGTCCGCCTTTGCCGGCATATTGCCGTGGCTTGCTTGTGCGAAACTGGCTGGAGGCGGGAGCATGGGGAGGCTTTGCGGACAGGTTCACGCAAGCCACATTTTCTAGACATGGCGGCATGGAACACTGTTCGGGCGTGGTCGATCAATGAATATTGTAATTGGACTTATAATCACCTTCGGCTGCATCATCGGCGGCTATATGGCGATGGGCGGTCATCTGGACGTGCTGGTTCAGCCGTTCGAATTGATGATCATTGGCGGCGCCGGCCTCGGCGGCTTCATCATGGCAAACCCCATGAAGGTCGTGAAGGATTCGGGCAAGGCGCTCGGCGAGGCCTTCAAGCATTCGGTCCCGAAGGAGCGAAACTATCTCGACGTGCTCGGCGTGCTTTATTCGCTGATGCGCGATCTGCGCACGAAATCGCGCAACGAGATCGAGGCCCATATCGACAATCCCGAGGAATCCTCGATCTTCCAGAGCGCGCCGTCGGTCCTGAAGAACAAGGAACTGACCTCGTTCATCTGTGACTATGTCCGTCTCATCATCATCGGCAATGCCCGCAGCCACGAAATCGAGGCGCTGATGGATGAAGAAATCGAAACCATCTTGCATGACAAGCTGAAGCCCTATCACGCGATCACCACCATGGGCGATTCCTTCCCCGCCATCGGTATCGTCGCGGCGGTTCTCGGCGTCATCAAGGCCATGGGCAAGATCAACGAATCGCCTGAAGTGCTCGGCGGCCTGATCGGCGCCGCACTCGTCGGCACCATGCTCGGCATCATCCTGTCCTATTCGATCTGCAACCCGCTCGCTTCGCAGGTCAAGATCGTCCGCACCAAGCAGCACCGCCTCTACATCATCGTCAAGCAGACGCTGATCGCTTACATGAACGGCTCGGTGCCGCAGGTCGCGCTCGAATACGGCCGCAAGACCATCTCCAACTACGAGCGGCCGTCCATTGACGCCGTCGAACAGGAGATGATGAACCCCGGCGGCGAAAACAAGGCGGCATGACGATGGCAAAAGCTGCAGCGCAACAAGCACCCGCCATCGACACCGCCCTTCTCGCAAAATTGACGGGAGGGCTGTCTGACCGCAAGACGATCGCCAAGATCGGTTCCGATATCGGCCATCTCTACAGCGAATTCCTGCCGGACATCTTCCACAGCGAGACCGGCATCGCGATCGATGTGGAATATGTCAGCTCCGAATCGGGCCTGATGACCGATCTCATCGCCAATGTTGGGAGCAATGTCGCGGTTGCCGATTGTTCCCTGCGCAACTGGTGCCCCAATTTCATGATGACTGTCGGCAACGGCTTCGTCATCGCGCTCATGGAGCGCATGCTGGGCGCGTCGCCGGACATGATCGGCGAACCGGACGAGCGCAGCCTGTCCCATATCGAGCTCGACCTTGCGGCCATGGTTCTTGGCCGCATCGCCGGTGTCCTGCGCTCCGGTGTCAACGCGCCCGGCGGTTTTGAGGCGGCCATCGAGCCGCCCTTCAATTCCAACGGCAAGAGCGCCTTCGAGGAAATGATCGCCGGTCTTTACGGCGTGACCCTCCGCATGAAGATCGATATCGGCAAGGTCTCGTCGGAATTTACCCTCATCGTGCCGCAGCGTCCCCTGCTCAGAACCTCCATCGTCGCTCCCAAGGCTTCGGCCCAGGCGCTGAAGAAGCAGGAGGAATGGATGGAGATGATTTCCGAGCAGGTGAAGCGATCGCAGGTCACGCTCGAGGCGCGCATCAAGCTCGAAACGCTGACGCTCAGGACAATTTCCAAGCTGGTGGCCGGTGATGTCATTCCGTTCCAGGCTCTGAAGCAGGACGATATCGGCGTCGAGGTCAGCGCCAACGGTTCCAAGCTCTATAATTGCGAATTCGGCAAGTCCGGCGACCGCTACATGGTTCGGGTGAAGAACAATGTCAGCACGGACGACGAGATCTTACGACATTTGATGGGTTAAATCCTGCCCGGCCTTTCGGGTTCTGGGCAGGCTGACGCAAGTTTCAAAGGGAATAATCAGCGCATGGCTACGAAGAAAACACCTGTGACCGATGATGCGGCGTTGCCGTCGTTTGAAGACGGCGGCGACCTCGACCAGGCTATCGGCGATCTGCGTGGCGTCCTCAAGACGGATGCGGAAGGCTCGCTCTCCGATTTTGGCGACTTCGGCGATTTCGGAAGCACGGACGAGGTTTCGACCGAAACCGACCTTTCCGCCTTTGGTGGCGGAGCGGCCGACTTTGCGATGGACGATTTTGCCGCCGCCCCGCAGGTTGCGGGCGTGAAGGCGCCGCTCGGCAGCGGCTTGTCCGAAAACATGGAAATGATCATGGACATCCCGATCGATGTCCAGATCGTTCTCGGCACCAGCAGAATGCTCGTTTCGGGGCTGATGAGCCTCGAAGAGGGCGCAACCATCGCGCTTGATCGCAAGATCGGCGAGCCGGTCGAGATCATGGTGAATGGCCGCCGTATTGCGCGCGGTGAAATAACGGTTCTGGAAGACGACGATACGCGCTTCGGCGTAAAATTGATTGAAGTACTGAGTACGCGAAAAGCCTGATCCCTGTGGGGACGGAGAGGAAAGACCATGATGGACTTCGAGGATTTCGGTAACCCCCTTGCGGGCAAGCCGTTGTCTCAGGCCGACAAGGCGGCCGCGGTGCTTCTTGCCATGGGCAAGGGCGTCGCCGGCAAGCTGCTGAAGTTTTTCACCCAGCACGAACTGCAGATGATCATTTCCTCGGCCCAGACCCTGCGCGTCATTCCTCCCGATGAGCTTGCACAGATCGTAGCCGAGTTCGAGGACCTGTTCACCGAAGGAACGGGTCTGATGGACAATGCCAAGGCCATCGAGAGCATTCTCGAAGAGGGCCTGACCCCTGAAGAGGTGGACAGCCTTCTCGGCCGCCGCGCGGCTTTCCAGGCCTATGAAGCATCGATCTGGGACCGCCTGCAGGAAGCCGAGCCGGAATTCGTCGGCAAGTTCCTGCTGCGCGAACATCCGCAGACCATCGCTTATATTCTCTCCATGCTGCCTTCCTCCTTCGGCGCTAAGGTTCTCCTCACCATTCCGGAAGAGCAGCGCGCCGATATCATGAACCGTACCGTCAACATGAAGGAAGTCAGCCCGACGGCTGCCCAGATCATCGAGAAGCGTGTGGTCAATCTCATCAATGAAATCGAGGCCGAGCGCAATGCGGGCGGTTCCACGAAGGTTGCGGATCTGATGAACGAACTGGACAAGCCGCAGGTCGATACGCTGCTCAGCTCTCTCGAGACGCTCAGCAAGGAAGCCGCAAACAAGGTCAAGCCGAAGATATTCCTCTTCGACGACCTCATGTTCATGCCGCAGCGCAGCCGCGTCCTGCTGCTCAACGATGTTTCGGCCGATGTCATGACGATGGCGCTGCGCGGCGCCACGATGGAAATCAAGGAATGTGTGCTCTCCAGCATCAGCCCGCGCCAGCGCCGCATGATCGAATCGGACCTCGCGGTGCCGCAGGCCTCGATCAACACCCGCGAAGTGGCGATTGCCCGCCGCGCGGTGGCGCAGGAGGCGATCCGGCTGGCCAATTCCGGCCAGATCCAGCTGAAGGAAGCCTCTGCGGAGGAACAACCGGCCGCCGCTTAAGCGGAAGCCGGTTGATAACCCGCCCTTACGGCGGAACCGGCCATTGCGATGGCCGGTCACGGACGCTAGTTTCGGGATGACGGCCTGCCGGGATCGGCGGGCCCTTTTTTTTGATCCCGGGAACGTGCCTTGGCAGACGATCAGGACAAGGACAGTAAAACAGAAGCCCCGACGGAGAAAAAACTCCGCGATGCGGCGGAAAAGGGCAATCTTCCCTTTTCCCGTGAAGTGCCGATCTTTGCCTCCTCACTTGCTTTTTATTGTTACCTGGTCTTCTTCCTGCCCGATGGCGCCGGTCGCCTTGGCGTCACATTGAAGGACCTGTTCGGCCAGCCCGAACAGTGGGACCTCAGCACCCGGCCGGATGCCCTGTCGCTGTTGTATTTTCTCGGCACGTCGATCGCCTATCTGCTCATGCCGGCGATGATCATGTTCATGGTTTTCGGGCTTGCTTCGTCGTTTTTCCAGAACCTGCCGTCGCCGGTGCTTGAGCGGGTGCGTCCGCAATGGTCACGCGTCTCACCGGCGAAGGGCTTCACGCGCATCTACAGCAAGCAGGGTTTTGTGGAATTCGGCAAATCCGTATTCAAGATCATGATCGTCTCGGTCATCATGTTCTTTGCTTTGCGTGGCGATTTTTACAGCCTCATCGATCTGATGTTCTCCGATCCGCAGGTCATTTTCGTCCGGGTGGTCGAGATCGTCAAAAAAATGATGGTCGTTATTCTGCTTTCCACCGCGCTGCTTGCTGCCGTCGACGTTCTGTGGACGCGCCATCACTGGTTCAGCCAGTTGAAAATGACGAAGCATGAGGTGAAGGAAGAATACAAGCAGTCGCAGGGCGACCCCGTGGTCAAATCCCGCCAGCGTTCCATCGCCCGCGACCGTGCCCGCCGCCGGATGATCAACAATGTGCCGCGCGCAACGCTTGTCATCGCCAACCCCACACACTTTGCGGTGGCGCTGCGTTATGTTCGCGAAGAAGGCGACGCACCTGTTGTCGTGGCCAAGGGCCAGGACCTTATCGCATTGAAAATCCGCGAGATTGCGGAAGAAAACAATATCCCCGTTTTTGAGGACCCTCCGCTTGCACGCTCCATGTTTGCGCAAGTCTCGGTAGATAGTGTGATTCCACCAGTCTTTTACAAGGCTGTGGCTGAGCTCGTTCATCGGGTTTACGCCATGAAGTCATCGAAAATACGGGTTCAATAAAACCAATGAAAAAATCCGCCTATTCCGAACAGCGGGAAATGATCGTCGCAGAGGCGATCAACCCGATCGCCACCGAACTTCGATTGTTAGACCCGGCCGACCTGATTTCGCTGCTCAGATTTGAGTGCTACAGCAGTATCGCCGACCTCGTTTCGTCGGCGGCTGAGCTTTATTATCATCCCGGTACGATCAATTTCGGCGCCGGCGGCGAATACAAGCTCGAATGGGAAGGCGCGCCGGAGATCGTCCTCGATCTCGAGCTCAAGCCAAAGGGCGCCACGGTCTATGCGCGATTGACGCTCGCCAACGAACATGCGGCGGTTGAGATCAATCACGTCTCGTTTCAGAACCCTTCCGAAAACCCGGACGAAAACACCGAGTTTCTTCGGAAAAGCCTGACGGCTGCCCGATTCGTGCCCACCCGTCAGGGCGAAGCGGCTTAACCGGATCATCCGCTGAATATTGCCGTCATGTCCCGTTGCGCCCGCCGAAATCGCGGGCGCAACGGCCTCGTTCCGGTGCGTTTTGACCAGAGCTTGCCTGAAGCCTGCCGGTTTATGCGAAACCCGGCTGTGAAAGGCAGGAACGCCTTGCAAATCAGTCCTGTTGTTTGTTACCTATCGCATTAACGATTTGTTAACGAACAGCAGGTCGCGGTGGTCGGTTCAGGCCATTGCCGATTCGCATGATGCTTCTGCTCGTTGTCGGCACAGCGCCGGATTTTTTCTTAAATTTTGAGTTGGGTGGACCCCATGACCAGCATTTTGACCAATGCGGCGGCGATGGCCGCGCTGCAAACCCTGCGCATGATCGACAAGAGCCTCGAGACAACACAGGCGCGCGTGTCTTCCGGCTACCGTGTCGAGACTGCGGCGGATAACGCGGCCTACTGGTCCATTGCAACGACGATGCGCTCCGACAATAACGCGCTTTCGGCCGTGCAGGACGCTTTGGGTCTGGGAGCCGCCAAGGTCGACACCGCCTACGACGCGCTTGAAAGCACGATTGAGGTCGTCAAGCAGATCAAGGCCAAGCTCGTCGCCGCCTACGGCGTTGGCGCCGACCGCGGCAAGATCCAGGATGAAATCAAGCAGCTTCAGGAACAGCTGAAGAGCATCTCCGAATCGGCCTCCTTCTCGGGCGAAAACTGGCTGCAGGCCAGCATCAGCAACGGTGGCACGCCGCCGGTTGAAGAATCGATCACGAAAAAGGTCGTTGCATCCTTCACCCGCACGGGCGCAGGCAATGTCGGCGTTACCACCGTTGATTATGTGCTCGATGGCAGTACGGTGCTTTTCGACCTCAGTGGTGGAAAGCTCGGGATTCTCGACAAGAACGCCGTTTTCGTCAGCAAGACGGAATATGAAGTCACTCAGACCTCGACGACTGCGGGTAAGGCGACGAACGCCGGTCATGTCGTCGAGAAGCTCAGTGACGCGCAGATCGGCGCGCTGAATGCCGCGACTGCGGATACGAATACGGATCCGAATATCTATAGTGACGGGACCGCCAATTATCTCCGCCTTGCCGAAAACGTATGGGTGAAGGTGACGGCGACAGATCCGTCGAGCGGTGGCACCACTGTTTCTCCCGCCTATCGCGACACCAGCAGCAACGACTGGTTTTACGACCTCAGCGGCGGGGCGGCTTCCGCCGATCGTTCCCTCGGGTTTTCCGTATCCACCCTCAATCTCGGCAATCTCGATGTTGTCGCCGCAGCCATGGGCGGTTTTGCCGGTGGTGGCACGACCTATACGGATGCCGACGCCATCGACATGATGATGTCCTTCGTCGACGGGCAGCTTGAGGCGATGACCAGCACGGCTTCCAGCCTGGGTTCGCTGCAGAGCCGCATCAGCATGCAGGATAACTTCGTTTCCAGCCTTATGGACGTTATCGACAAGGGCATCGGCCGTCTTGTCGATGCCGACATGAACGAGGAATCGACCAGGCTGAAAGCGCTGCAGACGCAGCAGCAGCTCGGTATCCAGGCTCTCTCCATCGCCAATGCCAACGCGGAAAATATCCTCCAGCTCTTCAAGTAACGGGTTCGACCGGCGTGGGCGCGCGGGGATGGATGGGCGCAGGCTTGCCGATCACGCCCGCCTTCATCCTCGCACAAGTTTGAACACCTAACGTCGGGTCAGTATGGGGCGGATCGCATGGCGTGATCCGGCCGGGAAACGTGGAAGAGACGGGCAGGGTAGCAAGGATGACGGTGGTGCCGCCAAACGGCTTAGAGCATTTCCAGGAAAAGTGGACCCCGGTTTTCCGTCTGGAAATGCGGCGAGGCTTTTGCGATTCGCGCGGGCAACAAAACATGTCTGGCCCCTTTCTCCTGTTTTGCCGGAGGCAGGCATGAGCGCGTCCATTGCACGGTTTCTCAAGGACTTCGGTGAAGCGCAACCGCAATCGGCGGCGCCGGCCTTCGGCGACCCGTTGGCCGACAACGATTTCCTGTCCGGTTTTGCCGATGGCGCTTCCGCTTTCGACGAATTTGCCCCCGTTGACGTGGAGAGCGAGAAACAGGCGGCCTACGACCGCGGCCGCGAAGACGCCACCCGCGAGATCACCGAGAAGATGCAGGCGGAGCGGGAAGAGCTGATCGCTGCCCATGCGGCCAAGCTGGAGACCCTGCGTTCGGGCCATCTTGAAGAAATTGCGGCGTCCCTGTCCCGTGGTCTGCGCGAGGGTATCGACGCGATCGCGGCCAATCTCAGCGAACAGACAGCCAATATCCTTGCCCCCCTCCTGACGGAAAAGCTGTCGCTCAAGGCGGTTACGGCGCTGGCGGATGTGGTGCGCGCCGTCATGCCGGATGGCGAAGGGGTTACGCTTGTCGTGAAGGGTCCGAAAGATCTGTTCGAGCGGCTGAAGACGCAACCGGGCTTTGAAGAAGAAACGATGAAATTTACCGAGACCACCGATATCGATCTTTCCGTCGAGTTGGGTGAAAGCGTGTTCGTGACGCGCATGTCAGCCTGGGCGTCCAGTCTTCGCAAGGTGATGAAATGAGTGAAGGCGAGAACCACCACCACGGCAAGAACGAGATCATCATCGTCAAGCGCCACAAGGGCGGGCATGATGGCGCCCATGGCGGTGCGTGGAAAATCGCCTATGCCGACTTCATGACGGCGATGATGGCGTTCTTCCTCGTCATGTGGCTGGTCAATGCCGCCAACGAGGAAACCAAGGCCTCGGTCGCCAGCTATTTCAATCCCATCAAGCTGTCAGATGAGAAACCCTCGTCCAAGGGGCTGGAAAAGCCTGTCGATAAGGAAGAGGGCGTCCAGAAGAAAGACCAGTCCAACATCCAGGCGGAAAAGGTCACCAAAGGTTCCGCCGCGGCGACGGGCGAAGACCTGACCTCCCAGACCGGTGAGCAGTCAAATTTCTCTGAAGCGGACTTTTTCGAAAATCCCTATTCCGTGCTGGCCGAAATTGCCCAGCAGGTGGGGCAGCAGGCCAATGTCAGCGCCAAGGGCGAGGGCGGCGCTGCCGATTCCGGCCCGGCGACGGGCGCAAGCGGCGGCGAAGCCTATCGCGATCCCTTCGATCCCGATTTCTGGACCCAGCAGGTGAAAATCACCCGCGCCGATCAGCCGCAGAAACCGGTTGAACAGCAGCAACTCGCCGAGAACAAACAGGAGGATGCGGCCGAAAACGCTCAGGCGGTCGCGCTTAAGTCGTCCGAGACACCGGCCGAAAAGGCGGAAGACGGCAAGCCGATGGAAGTCGCCGCCGTGGTGCCGCAGCAGCGTCCGGATGCCGCAGAGCAGGCAGCGCTTTCTCAGCCCAAGCCGGAGCAGCAAAAGGCCAGCGATGCCGAGTGGGAAAAGGCCGATACCCTGCGCGAGGAAATCGAGAAGCAGATCTCAGGCATTACCGGCAAGCTTTCCGAAGGTCTGGTGGTGACGCCGGCCGAAGGCGGGTTGCTGCTCACCATTTCCGACCAGACGGAAACGCCGATGTTCAATATCGGATCGGCCGTTCCCCGGCGTGAAATGGTTCTGGCCATGGAAAAAATCGGCAAACTGCTTCAGGAGCGGGGCGGCAGCGTGGTGATCCGCGGCCATACCGACGGACGGCAGTTCAAGGGCGAGGCCAATGACAACTGGCGGCTCTCCATGGACCGTGCGCACAGCGCCTATTACATGCTGGTGCGCGGCGGCCTGTCGGAAGAGCGGGTAAAGCAGGTCTCGGGTTTCGCGGACCGCAGATTGCAGGTGCCGGCGGACCCTCTGGCAGATGCCAACCGCCGCATCGAAATTCTGCTTGAGGCCGATCGGGGGTGAGTGTGACGAAAACCTCGAAACGCTGGCTCCTTCTTGCGGCGACGCTTTGCGGTCTCGGCTCCGAGCCGAGCAAGGCGTTTTCGCAGTCGCAAGACAATCTGATGCCCTATGCCATGCTGCGCTCCCTGCAGTTCGTGCAGGATTCGGTGGCCATGGGCGACCATTCCGCCGCTGAAATGCAGCGGTTTCTGCTGCAGACGATCGATGAGCGGCTGAAGAGCGCGCCCTCGGCGATCTTCAAGGATCCGCGCAATGTCGATGCGGCGCTCATCTATGCGATGAGCGGCGGCAACCCGGCGACGCTGGAATTGCTGGTCGCGCGCGATGTGGATGGCAATTTCGATAGCCGCGTTGCCGATATCCTGCGCAAATACCTGTCCGGCAAGGGAACGCTGGTCGCACAGAGCATCGCGGCCATGGTGCCTGAATATCGCGGCAAGCGGATTGGCGCCTATCTGGCGCTGATCGGCGGCAATGTGACGATACCGCGCGATCCGCTGGCTGCACTCGGCTTTTACGACATAGCCCGGCTCGAAGCGCCCGGCACAATCGTTGAGGAGGCGGCATTGCGCCGCTCGCTCGCTATCGCGGTTGAAGACGGCGATGCTGCGCGCGGCGTCGACTATGCGCAGCGTTATGCGCGGCGCTTCCTGCATTCGCCCTATGCCAGCCAGTTTGCCGACCTTCTGGTCTCGCTGGTGGTCAAACGCGCCGATTCCATCGGTGAGGAGGCGATACAGGAAACCTTCGCCATGATGGATACCGAGAGGCAGAAGGAAGCCTATCTGCGCCTTTCTCGCCTCGCGGCGATCAGCGGCAAGGATTCGCTGGCGCGTATGGCGGCGTTGAAGGCGAAGGCGCTGTCTCCGTCGCTCCCGGGTGAGCCTGAAGTCCAGGCAAATCTCTATGAAAGCCTTTCCAACATCGGCACACCAGATGTGGTGAGCGCGATCGAGACAATCGGGCAAATCCCCGAAGCGCAGCTTTCGGATCGGGACAGGGCCCTGCGGGAGGCGGCAAGGGCGATTGCAGAGCAGGTGGTTCGTCCTCCTTCCCTGCAGTCCGGTGTCGGTGCAGACACTGCGGCCACGAAGGATACCGGGCGGAATGCGCCCGAAAACGAGGCGACCGCTGCTGATGCAAAGAGCATATGGCGGGTCGAAACCCAGAAGGCTGACGATGAGGGCGATAACGTCCGGCAACTCGTGACGAGCGGCCGTAGCAAGCTCGATGAAATCGACAGCCTGTTGAAGAAAGGCGAGGGGGCACCATGATCGACGCAACCATCAACGCGATAATGAATGCGCCACCATCCGATCCGCGCGCCGGCAGCGCCAGCGTCAGGGACGACGCCAAGGGCGGCAGTTTCGGCGATGCCCTTTCCACGGTCCGGGACGAGCGGCCGCCGCAGGCGCTGCATTCGCGGCATCAGCAGGACAAGAACCCGGCTGAAGAACAGCAGGCACAGGCTGATAGCGAGGCGGAAAAGATGGATGTCCCGGTCAAGCGGCCCGCA
The DNA here is from genome assembly GCF_040801995.1 of Agrobacterium radiobacter. Taxonomy (NCBI): domain Bacteria; kingdom Pseudomonadati; phylum Pseudomonadota; class Alphaproteobacteria; order Hyphomicrobiales; family Rhizobiaceae; genus Agrobacterium; species Agrobacterium radiobacter. The sequence goes on from NZ_JBEGHX010000001.1 coordinate 223,680, forward strand.
ACCTTTCTGAATGCGATCGTCAACGAGCATGCCGGCGAAGGTCGTGCCCATGAGACCTTGGCCGAGTTTCAGAACGCCGTGAAAACGGCCCGCACACCCGAGAACGGCAAAACCGGCAAGAAGCTCAAGGACGACACCGACAAGGACGCCGAGACGGTAGCCGATGTGATCGATCCAAAGCTGGCGGAACTGCAGCTGGTTGTGGCCAACGCCGCCGATGTGGCGACAGCCAAGACGCCGCTTGAGGAAATTGCACAGGCGATTGCCGGCAAGACCGACACGGTGAAATCAGACCGGGCTGAACCTGTCCGGGGCAAGGCCGAGCATCTGGTCAAGGACACGCCGACAGGCATTGCACCTGCCGGTAACGAGGCGGGTTCGGCTTCCGAAAACGAAGGCGATGCCTCGGCATTCCGTTTCTCGTCTCCGCGTTCGGGCGCGGCCCGGGCTCTCGATATGAGCACGGTGCAGCGTGAGGGCCGTGTCGAGTTCGATGCACGGGAAAGCACCGGCAAAGCGGCAGATACCATCATGGTCCTCGATTCGCGGCGTTTCATCGGTCTGGCGCCTTCGACCAACGCTTCGGCCCTGACCGGCCTGATCGTCAATGATCCGGAATGGGTGAGCGCCATGCAGCCCGGCTCGTCGCTTTCCAATGCGGCGGCCCAGAGCAGCACCGGCAAGGTCGTGCATACGCTGAAGCTGCACATGACGCCGATCGAGCTCGGATCGGTGACGATGTCGCTGCGTCTTGCCGGTGACGAGCTTGCCGTTCACATGACGGTGGAGAGCGTTGCAGCCTATAAAAAGCTTCAGGACGACAGCAAGAACATCCTTGAGGGTCTCAAGGCGCAGGGTCTGACGGTCGATAACATCACCATCAGCATCGCTTCTTCCGACAAGAGTGACCAAACGGGCACACAGGGCAACAATCAGCAAAATCAGCAGGCGCAGCAGCAGGGCCAGCAGGCCGCCGCCGGGCGCAACCGTGACGAGTCCGGAGCACGGGGCAGTCGGCAAGGCAATGGCGATAATTTGGGGGTGCATAATGAAGGCATGGATGGCGCTCCTGGCTCTGCCCGTTCTTCTGCTGACAATGGCGTCTACCTCTGAAAACGCGTCGGCCTCGGCGACATCAGGCGTCTGTGAAAGAGAGATCCAGTCGGCGGCACGCAAATATGGCGTGCCGGAGGGAATTCTCTATTCGGTGGGCCTGACCGAGACGGGCCGCAAGGGGAGGCTCGACCCCAATGCCATGAATATCGAGGGAAAACCGGTATTTGCGACCTCCACTGAGGAAGCCCTGATGACTTTCGAGGCGGCGAAGCGCAACGGCGCCAAGCTGATCGACCTCGGCTGCATGCAGATAAATCATTATTTCCACGGCGAAAACTTCTCATCCCCGCGGGAAATGTTCGATCCGCGTCGCAATGTGGAATATGCCGCCATGTTCCTTCGCAACCTTCACAACAGGCATGAAACCTGGACCATGGCGGTCGCCCGTTATCACGCCGGCCCCAACAATGACCCGGCGCAGAAGAAATATGTCTGCCGCGTCATCGCCAATCTGGTGGCGACGGGCTACGGGAAATGGACTCCCAACGCGAAAAATTTCTGCGACGGATGACAACCTGAAATTGCTTTTAGGCACCGCAGGACTCGTATTTCGAAATGTGGCGATAGATTGATCGAAAAAAGGCATTTCAAGCGGTTTTTTCGGAATTTTGAAATTTCTACACAAAAATTTTGTGCCATATATGGTTAATACCCACTATATATAGATCAAATCGGCACAAAATGGTTAATCAATTATTAATAACTATCGATGATTTCCTACAGTTGTCGCTGAATCCCCCGATTCGTACCAATGCCTCATTGGAAAACACCACACTGATTCGGAGGCGGACGAATGATCGTAGTGGTTGATGAGCGCGAGCTCGTTAAAGACGGCTATACATCTCTATTTGGGCGTGAGGGCATTCCCTCGACCGGGTTCGATCCGGTCGAATTCGGGGAGTGGGTCTCGACGGCGGCGGAAAGCGATCTGGCGGCTGTGGAAGCCTTCCTGATTGGCCAGGGCGACCGGAGCTTTGCTTTGCCGAAGGCGATCAGGGATCGCACGACGGCGCCTGTCATCGCGGTCAGCGACCAACCCTCGCTGGAATCCACGCTGGCGCTGTTCGACAGCGGCGTCGACGACGTCGTGCGCAAGCCGGTTCATCCCCGTGAAATCCTTGCACGTGCGGCGGCTATCCGCCGCCGGCTGCAGGTCATCTCGAACTTCACAGATGCGGGGCCGATTCGGGTTTTCTCCGACGGCCGCGACCCCGAAGTGGGTGGCGAGGTATTTCCCTTGCCGCGCCGCGAGCGTCGTATCCTCGAATATTTGATCGCCAATCGCGGACGCCGCGTTTCCAAGGCGCAGATTTTCAATGCCATCTACGGCATCTTTGATGACGACGTCGAAGAAAACGTTGTCGAAAGCCACATCAGCAAGCTGCGCAAGAAGCTGCGCAAGAAGCTTGGCTACGATCCGGTCGATTCCAAGCGGTTCCTCGGCTACAGCATTGATTGGCAATGATTTTCATTGACCCGCGTGGTCTTTTTCAAACGCGGTATTTCCGACAGCTTCACGCAAGCCAAACGCTTTACCTTCTCCCTGAAAGATGACCACGAGGGTTTTTGAATGAGTATTTTCGGCACTATGCGAACCGGTGTGTCCGGCATGAATGCGCAGGCGAACAAGCTGGGGACCGTGGGCGACAACATCGCCAACGCAAGCACCACCGGTTACAAGCGTGCATCCACGTCGTTCTCCTCGCTCGTTCTGCCCTCCTCATCGGGCAGCTACGCCTCGGGCGGCGTACAGTCCAATGTTCGCTACAGCATTTCGGAGCAGGGAAACCTCTCCTACACCACCTCGAGCACCGACCTTGCCATTCAGGGCAACGGCTTCTTCGTGGTTCAGGATGGATCGGGCACGCCTTACCTGACGCGCGCCGGTTCGTTCCAGAAGAATTCGGAAGGGTACCTGGAAAACGCGGCCGGCTTCCAACTGATGGGTTACCCCTATGGTTCCAACCCGCCGGCGGCCGTCGTCAATGGCTTCACGGGTCTTGAAGCCATCAATGTCAATAATTTCGGCCTGACGGCATCGCCCTCCACGCAGGGCAGCTTCCCGGCCAATCTTAACCGTGGCGATACGGCTGTGGCCGCGGCATCGCTTCCGGGCACCAACTCCGCAACTGCGACGTTCGGCAACAAGACCTCGTTGACGGCATTCGATAGCGGCGGTGCGAAGGTACTTTACGATTTCTACTACACCAAGACTGACGACAATACGTGGGAAGTGGCGGTTTACCGCCAGGACCAGTCGACGAATGGCGGATTCCCCTACACGGCAACGCCAATAACTGACCTTGTTCAGGAGAAAGTCGAGCTGACATTCGATCCTGCTACCAACAAGCTCACCCCCACCTCGGATAAATCGATTACGATCAATGACCAGGTCAGCGGCGTGGCGCAGGCGATCAACATCGACCTGTCTGAAATGACGCAGTTCTCGACCAAGTTTACGCCCGGTACTGCAGTTCTCGATGGCAACGGTCCGAGCCAGATCAAGGACGTCGAAATTGGCAAGGACGGCCTGGTAACGGCGGTCTATCAGGATGGCGGTCGCCGCAATATCTACCAGCTGGCATTGGCCACGGTGCCGAGCGTCGACAACCTCAGCCCGCAGAACGGTAACGTCTATCTGCCGAGCAACGAGTCGGGTGTTGTCACCATCGGCTTCGCGCAGACGGGTAGCTTCGGTTACATCCAGAAGGGTGCGCTGGAAGGGTCGAACGTCGATATCGCCAGCGAACTCACCGACATGATTGAATCCCAGCGTATCTATACAGCGAATTCGAAAGTCTTCCAGACTGGATCGGATTTGATGGACGTCCTGATCAATCTGAAGAGATAATACTTCTCACGAGGACAGATGAATGTCGCTCACGTCAGCAATGAATACTGCGCAGTCGATTTTCAATAATACAGGTAAGCAGACGGACGTTACCTCGAAAAACATTGCCAATGTCGGCAATGCGAACTACGTCAAGCGAACCGCCATTCTCGGCACGACCATGGCTGGAGCGAGTATCGTCTCCAACGGTCGTGCCCAGAATGAAAGTCTTCTCAGGCAGACAATCTCCAGCTCTTCTCTTGCTTCCGGCCAGAGCACCGTGCTCAATGGCCTTCAGGAAATGAAGAGCGTTTTCGGCGGCAACGATTACGAGAGTTCGCCGGCCACCTATATGAAGGAACTGCTGAAAAGCCTGGACGCTTACGCGGCCAAGCCGAGCGATGCCGCTCTGGCGGCGACGGCCGTCACCTCGGCCACGGATGTCGCCAGTTCCCTGAACAAGGCTTCGAGCGAATTGCAGGCGATGCGTCTGCGCGCCGACAAGGAAATCTCCCTCCAGGTCGACAAGCTGAACGGGCTGCTCGCGAAGTTCGAGGAAGCCAATAACGAGGTCAAGGCGCAGACGGCGATCGGCGGCGATCCGAGCGACGCTCTCGATCAGCGCGAAGCGCTTCTGAAGGACATTTCCTCCATCATCGGCATCAATGTCGTCAATCGCCCCAACAACGATGTGGCGCTTTATACGACTGACGGTGCGACGCTGTTCGAGATCGTGCCGCGCAGCGTGACCTTCAAGACGCAGCCGGGCTACGATGCGACGACCACGGGCAACGCCATTTATGTCGATGGCGTAGCGCTGAAGGCGGGCAGCGGCAGCAACACAACGGCGGAAGGATCGCTTCAGGGCCTGATGCAGGTTCGTGATGATCTGGCGCCGACGATGCAGAGCCAGCTCGACGAAATCGCGCGCGGCCTCATCACCATGTTTGCGGAAAAGCCCGCGGACCCGACCAGCGGTCTGCCAGACATGCCTGGCCTCTTCACCTATGGTTCGCCGTTGGCGACGACAATTCCGCCGGACGGAACTGTCTCTCCGGGGCTCGCGGCCAGCATTACCGTCAACCCGGCGTTAATTATTTCCAAAGGTGGCAATCCGGAATTGTTGCGTGACGGCGGTATCAACGGTACCGATTACGTGATCAATACCGCAACATCGGGTGGAACCGGTTTCTCCGCCCTGATCCGCAGCTATGTCACTGCTTTTGACGCGCCCATGAATTTTGCCGCGTCGACACGTATCGATACGAATACCAGCATCCTGAAATACGGCACCAACTCGATGGGGTGGCTCGAACAGGAACGTTCCGGCGCGACTTCGGCAAACGAAGCGAAAAGCGCGCTTTATGAGCGCTCCGCCACTTCCTATTCGAACAGCACGGCGGTCAGCCTGGACGAGGAACTGTCACTGCTCATGGATATCGAGCAATCTTACAAGGCCGCGACCAAACTGGTGACGACCGTTGATGAAATGCTCAAGTCCTTGATGGACATGGTGAGGTAAACGATGAAAACGTCATTCATTTCATCGCTGGCGATGCAGAACAGCATGCGCAGCACCATCCTCAAGGCTCAGCTTGAGATGACCAATCTCAATACCGAGCTGACGACGGGCAAGCATGCCGATCTCGGCGTGACGCTGGGCGCCAATACCGCCCGTAGCCTCGATCTCAATCGCGATATCGACCGCATCACCTCGCTGGTCAGCGTCAATTCGATTGCAACGCAACGCCTCAAATCCTCGCAGACGGCGCTGGACGGCATGGCGAAGGCCGCGCAGGAGATTCAGAAGGTTCTGGTCCCCAATACCAGCAGTGAAGCACCGACGCTGTCGACGGTCGCCCAGACCATCTCGAATGCGTTCAACAACTTCACGAGCTTCGCCAATACAGCGGTCAATGGCGAGTATCTGTTCTCCGGCATCAATACGGATGTGAAGCCTGTCGATGACTATTTCGCGGATGGATCTCCGCTGAAGGAAGCCTATGAGACGGAGCTGAACGCATTCATGGCGGCGCAGACGCCGCCGGTGGGTGATTTCGCCAGCCTGTCGAAACCGCAGGTCGAAGCGTTCATGACCCATATCGAAGGCGTGTTCAACGGCACGACCACGGTCACGAACCCGCCGCATAGCAGCCTGACGGCCGGCCAGAACTATGATTTCTGGACGACCTTCGGTTCGAAGGCGAGCGACACCAACATGACGAGCCGCATCAGCCAGAACGAGGTTGTCGAAACGTCGAGCAACAGCAATTCGCAGGGCATGCGTTATTTCGCATTGACCGCGATGACGTCCATGACCTTCCTCGACGCGAAGGTGGACAGCGGCATCCGCGAAATGGTGGCGATGAAGTCGGTGACCAATATCGGCACCGCCATCAACGGTCTGAACCAGCAGCAAAGCCAGCTCGGTCTTTCCGAAAGCCGTGTCTCGAAAGCCAATGATTCGCTGGAGGCCCAGAAGAAGATCATCGAAACGCATCTGCTGGATATTGAGGGGATCGATACCTACGAGGCGAAGACCCGTCTCGATCTGCTGCAGCAGCAGATTGAAATCGCATACAGCCTCACGTCGCGTCTGCAAAAAATGAGTCTGGTAAACTACCTCTGATGAACAGAGGTGGCGGCAGATAAAGGATACATGAATGTACCAGTTTTCCTACGCCGAAATCATGGAGGATGGTGTCGCCAACGCGAAAGATCGCGAGCGGCAGGCGTTGACCAAATCGATCGACCTTCTGGTGGAGGCAAGGGACTCCTCCTCGCAGCGGCCCACGATCGAAGCACTTTTTTACACTCGACGGGTCTGGATCCGCTTCATTGAGGATCTCAAGCAACCCGACAACCAGCTGGCCATGGAACTCAGAGCCAATCTGATCTCCATCGCTATCTGGATTTTGAAAGAGTGCGAACTGATCCGGAAACGTCAGTCGACGAATTTCCAGGGCATAATTGACGTGACAACCATCATCAGGGATGGACTGAAATGAAAAGTACACTTCGAATTTCGCTGAAATCGGGCGAAAAGATTTTCATCAACGGCGCGGTTCTGCGTGTGGATCGCAAGGTGGCGCTTGAATTCCTGAACGATGTCACGTTCCTGCTTGAAAACCACGTTCTGCAGCCCGACCAGGCGACGACGCCGCTCAGACAGCTTTATTTCATCGCGCAGATGATCCTCATCAACCCGGAAGGGCGCGATCAGTCGACCAACATGTTCCGCAAGTCGGTCAGCATGCTGCTGAATTGCTTCCAGCATGACGAGGTTCTGGCGGAACTCAAGCGGATCGACGGGCTGGTTGCGTCAGGCAAGGCTTTCGAAGCGCTCAAAGCTATTCGCGGTCTTTATCCGATCGAGGAAAAAATCCTCAACAATCAGGAGATGACCCCGGCAACGATTGAACAGATTCGCAAGGAGATCGCACCATGGCGGTAGATGCAGTCAATGCGGCAGCGGCAAACCCCTGGGCGAATGCCGGGGCGAGCAGCAGTGACAAGAACGCGGCCTCGCTGAACTATGACAGCTTCCTGAAACTCCTCATCGCCCAGATGAAGAACCAGGATCCGACCAGCCCGATGGATGCGGGTCAGCAGATGTCGCAGCTGGCAAGCTTCTCGCAGGTCGAGCAGACCATCAAGACCAACACCCACCTGAAGAGCATGCTGCAGGCGGAAGCCCTGACGCGCGCGTCCGATCTCGTCGGCAAGACCGTCATGAGCTCCGACGACAAGGTCACCGGCGTGGTCAAGGAAGTGCAGGTCTATTCGGACGGCGTTGTCGCCATCACCGAAGCTGGTGACAAGGTGCTGCTGCAGGCCGGCGTGACCTTCTCGAATGGTCCAATCAAGAGTACAGCTGATGGCGGGACCGATTCGAATAAACCGGCTGGTTCCTGATATTGAAGAGGCGGCATGACGCCGCCTTTCCGGAATAAGGATGCGACGATGAACGAGGCCGATGCGCTTGATATCATGCAGGCGGCAGTCTGGACGGTTCTCGTCGCGGCCGGTCCGGCGGTTCTCGCCGCCATGATCGTCGGTGTCGTCATTGCCTTCATTCAGGCCCTGACCCAGGTTCAGGAAATGACGCTGACCTTCGTTCCCAAGATCGTCACGATCATGCTTGTCCTCGGTGTCGCCGCCCCCTTCGTGGGCGCGCAGATATCACTCTTTTCCAATCTCGTCTTTTCCCGCATTCAATCCGGCTTCTGACGCCCGTCCGCTATGGATGCCACCTTCGCGCAAGCTTCGGCGGCTAGGGATAGGTTGAAGCATCGGGCCGAATTGCGTTCGCTTTTCGAAAACCGGTGCCGCGGAACCGTGCGGCGGCTTTTCCGTCGCCCTTCTCATGAAGAGACAGGACGATTTTATGGCGCAACCACCAGTCATCTCCTTGCCCAAGGTAAGTCCGAGCATGCGAGACATCGGTTTCGCATTGGGCATTGTGGCGATCCTCTGCGTTCTCTTCCTGCCCATTCCGGTCATTCTGGTGGATATTGGCCTGGCGTTTTCGATTGCGCTTTCGGTGCTCATCCTCATGGTGGCGCTCTGGATTCAGCGGCCGCTGGATTTCTCGTCTTTCCCGACCGTGCTGCTGATCGCGACCATGATCCGCCTGTCGCTGAACATTGCGACGACGCGTGTCATCCTGTCCCACGGCAATGAAGGGCCGACGGCGGCCGGCGGCGTGATTGCGGGCTTCTCCAGCCTCGTCATGTCCGGCGACTTCGTCATCGGTCTCATCGTCTTTCTGATCCTGATCACCGTCAACTTCATCGTCATCACCAAGGGCGCAACGCGTATCGCCGAAGTCGGCGCCCGCTTCACGCTGGACGCCATCCCCGGCAAGCAGATGTCGATCGATGCGGATCTGTCCGCCGGCATCATCGACGAAAAGGAAGCGCAGCGCCGCCGCCGCGAACTGGAAGAGGAAAGCTCCTTCTTCGGTTCGATGGACGGTGCCTCGAAATTCGTGCGCGGCGACGCGATCGCCGGTCTCATCATCACGGCGATCAATATTTTCGGCGGCATCATCATCGGTTATTTCCGCCACGGCATGCCGATCGGCGAAGCGGCCGACGTCTTCGTCAAGCTTTCGGTCGGTGATGGTATCGTCTCGCAGATCCCGGCCCTGATCGTATCGCTGGCCGCCGGCCTTCTGGTATCACGCGGCGGCACCGCCGGCTCGACGGATCAGGCGGTCGTCAATCAGCTGAGCGGTTATCCGCGCGCGCTGATGGTCTCGGCCATGTTGATGGGACTGCTCGCCGTCATTCCGGGCCTTCCCTTCCTGCCCTTCATCTTCCTCGGCGGCATCATGGCCTTCGGCAGCTGGTATATTCCACGCCAGGCGGAAGCCGAAAGCGCGCTACGGCGTCAGGAAGAGGAGAACAAGGTTCTCCAGACCACCGAGGCGGAAAAGGATTCGGTCAAGCAGGTGCTGAAGACGGCCGAGATCGAATTGGCGCTCGGCAAGCAGGTTTCCACCCGTCTTCTCGGCGCGCATCAGGAGCTGGCTTTCCGCGTCGGCAAGATGCGCAAGAAATTCGCGAGCCAATACGGTTTCGTGGTGCCCGAGATCAAGGTCGCCGACGACATCATGATCCCGGAAAAGGCCTATCAGATCCGCGTCCACGGCACGACCATCGCCTCCAGCAGCCTGCGCGTCGGCGATGTTCTTGTCGTGACGGGTGCAGGGCGCAAGCCGAGCATTCCGGGCGACGAAATCCGCGAACCCGCTTTCGGCATGCCCGCCGTCTCCATCCTCGAAACCTTCACCGAGGATCTGAAGCGCGAAGGTTTCCACCCGATCGACAACGTCTCGGTGGTGCTGACGCATCTGAGCGAAGTCATCCGCAACAACCTGCCGCAGCTCCTGTCCTATAAGGACGTCAAAATCCTCATCGATAGGCTTGATCCCGAATACAAGAAGCTGGCCGACGAGATTTGCTCGTCGCATATGTCCTATTCCGGCCTGCAGGCGGTGTTGAAACTGCTGCTCGCCGAGCGCGTGTCGATCCGCAACCTGCATCTCATTCTCGAAGCCGTCGCCGAACTCGCGCCGCATGTGCGCAAGACGGAACAGATCGTCGAACATGTGCGGGTGCGCATGTCGCAGCAGCTCTGCGGCGATCTGGCCGACAATGGCGTGTTGCGTGTCCTGCGTCTCGGCAACAAGTGGGACATGGTTTTCCATCAGGCGCTCAAGCGTGACCAGAAGGGCGAAATCGTCGAATTCGACATCGATCCCCGCCATCTCGAGGAGTTTTCGGAGCAGGCCTCGAAAGTTATCCGTGAATTCATGGATCGCGGCCTGCCCTTTGTCCTTGTAACCTCACCGGAAACGCGGTCCTATGTGCGCATGATTATCGAGCGACTCTTTGCGACCCTGCCGGTTCTTTCGCATGTGGAACTTGCCAAGGGTCTCGAGATCAAGATTCTGGGCGCCATTTCATGATAACCGACCCGCAAGGGACAATTATCGCATTGTTCCTTGCTATTTGCCGTATCGGCGCCTGTTTCATGACCATGCCGGGCTTTTCCAGTTCGCGCATCTCGCCGCAGATTCGCATGCTTCTGTGCGTCGCGGTATCCATGGCGCTTCTGCCGGTGCTATGGGACACGATCTATCCGAAAGTCTCCGGCGCAAGCCAGGGCACGGTCGTCGGTCTCATCTTCACCGAGGTCGTCATCGGTTCGATGTATGGCCTGATCGCGCGGTTCTACACGCTGGGTTTTCAGTTTACCGGCGCGCTCATCGGCGCTTCCATTGGCCTCAGTGCGCCTGGCGGTGCCGATGTCATCGAAGACGTGCAGGAAAACCAGATATCCAACTTCATCACCTTGGGCGGCCTGCTGGTGCTGTTCATATTCGATTTCCATCACATCGTTCTCAAGGCGCTGGTGGATTCCTACACCGCCACACCGGTCGGCGCGCTCATCAGCGGCCAGAAGATGCTGATTACGCTGACCGATACGCTGAGAGCCTCCTTCTCGATCATGCTGCGGCTCGCCAGCCCCTTCGTGATTTACGGCCTGATGTTCAACGTCGCGGTTGGCCTCATCAACAAGCTTGCGCCGCAGATCCCGGTCTTCTTCATATCGACGCCCTTCATTCTCGCGGGCGGCATTTTCATGCTTTACCTGTCGGTCGCGGCCCTCATCCGGCAATTCGTGGATGGTTTCGGCCCGGTCTTCATCGGCTTTTGATCGGGAGAAACGCCATGGCTTCGGACAAGCGCTCGGCTAAACTCAAACGTCTGGTAACGGTTCAGCGGCACATGGAGAAAATGGCCGAGGTGGAGCTGGCCGACACCACCCGCACCCGCACCGAAGTGGCGCAATCCATGGAGAACGTGCTGGAGGCGATGAGTTCCATGGAGCCGGTGCATCAGACATTCTCCAAGCATTATTCGGACCGCTACGGCCGTCTCGTTGTCCAGGACCGCCAGCTTGAAGGCGTCCAGCAATTTCAGGAAAACAAGGTCCTGAAGGAAAAGACCAAGGCCGACAGGCTTGAGGACAGGATGCATATCGCCCGCGATCTAGAAGATCGCGAGGCCGATGATAATGCAATCTATGATTTGTTAGAAATTACGAATGTTTCCCACACACCAGCCTCCAGCAAGGTTGGCGATCCATAATCTGTCCCATTGTTGCATCGCGGGCGTTTTTGAGGACGCCTCCGGCGATGTTTCTTGATTGAGCGGATGTGCCGGCTTTCTGTGCCGCCCATTCGTCAGCTCGGGAGATCTGGACGTGGCGATATCGGTGATAAGTGATCTGGTGATGGATGTGGTTCGCGCTGCGGACCCCCAGGAAGTTCAGGTTGCCCAGGAAAAACTCAAGGCGAACAAGGCGGCTTTTGCCGCAACCAGCCTTGCCGATGCCGGCAAGGGTTTTGGCGCCGCGGTCGACATGCTGGATGGCGCTTCCTCGAAGGCTGGCCTCGGCGACACCAATATCCGCGCGGCCCGCACCGAAATCCCGGAAACCTATCGCAAATATGAAGCCTCGGTACTCCAGACCTTCGTGGCCAACATGCTGCCGAAAGACAGCGAGGAAGTTTACGGCAAGGGTAATGCCGGCGAGATCTGGAAAAGCATGATGGCCGAACAGTTTGCCGACACGATCTCCAGAAATGGCGGCGTCGGCATTGCGGAACAAGCTTACAAGGATGCGCTGCGGAAGGCCGAAAGCAAAGGCATTACCGACGTATCGATGAATGAAAAAGACCATAATGCTGCAATTCGGATGGTGGCGGAGTTCGAGCGGCAGGTCCTCGGTGTTTCCAATGAGAAAACAGACGAGGCTTGAGAATGAAAAACCTTAACGAGGAGACAAGCATGGACCTTATGTCGAACGACCACCGTATCCAATCCGTTCTCGGCCGCCTTGAGATGATCATCGACAATGAGAACGACAATATCGGTAAGGACCCACAGTTCGACTTCAAGGTCTCCAATGCCCATAAGAGCCGTTGCCTTTATGAGCTGACGATGCTGTTCCGCGATACGCCGCGCGAGGAAATCGCCGCTGGCTATATGGAACAGGTCAAGGGCATCAAGTCCAAGCTTGCGACCAATGCCAGCCGCGTCGAGGCGCATCTGAACGCGGTTCGCGCCGTTGCGGACCTCTTGAAGAGCGCGATCCAGGAGGCCGATACGGACGGCACCTATTCGCAGGAACAGTTCATGTACGGCGCTGCCTCCTGATGTTGAAGCTTCTTCTCACCGGCGTCTGGGTTTGCGCCGTCACGCTCGGCGCGGTGTATTTCTCCGTCCAGTTGGCGACGGCGCCCGCGCCGGATGAGGCGGGGGCGAAAAAAGCCAGTCTGCAACTGGTCAAGGGCGAAAGCATCACGATCCCCGTCATCAATGACGGCGGGGTGAACGGCTATTTCCTCAGCCGGATTTCGCTCCGCGTCGACAAGACCAAGATGGCGAAGATCGAGCTGCCGGCAACGCAGCTGATGACCGATGAATTGTTCACGCTGCTCGCGGGTTCTTCCATGGTCAACATTGCCAACATCTCCACCTTCGATCCCGAAGCCTTCAAGCAGCGCATCCGCGAGGGGCTGAACAAGAGGCTTGATGACGAGGTGGTCGAGGATGTGCTGATCGAACAGCTCGATTATCTGTCGAAGGCCGATATTCGCGAGCAGAACGGTAACGGTACGCCCCGCTCGGTCAAGCTCGTCGAGGGCGAGAAGGCCGAAGTCGGAAAAGAAGCGGCTGCGGCGCCAAGTCATTGATGGCCAAGGGGCGAAGGGCTTCGGCCTGCTGCAGGATGCGGAGCATCTTTCTGGTTAATTGTCTCTTGCCGTATCCCCAAGCATTCGAGAGATTGCTTTCAAGCTAAATTCAACCTGCACATGTATAAACAGACCCATGAACCACCATCCCGCAGGCCATGCTTCGGATGGGTGGCGATGGGTTTGGTATTGGGGGTTGGCAATGAGTTTCGCGTCAGGTTTCGCGCGGCCGGGATCGCAACGGAATATCCACGGACTGCGCGTCTGTGATCTCGATTGGAATGGGGCGCTGGAATTGGTCAGCGGCAGGGCTTCAGCCTGTGAAGGGCACACGATGCTGTCCTTTCTTACTCTCGAAAAAGCCAAGCTTTCGCTCAAGGACAATGCCTACCGACAGATTCTGGAAAGCTGCCTGCTTCTGCCGCAGGGCAAGGCAATGAGGGCCGCCGCGTGCAACGAGAATGGCGAGCCTCTGCCTGCCGCCATCGACGGCGTTGCCTTCACCATGGCGCTTCTGACCTATATGGCGGTGCCGAAGCGGATCGGTGTGGCGGGAGATGATGCGGCGCAGATCGGCGAGGTTCTCGCCAAGTTGCGGGCGCACGCGCCCTGGCACGATTTCGTCATGCTGAACCGCGATGCATCGGGCGTTAAGGTGGATGTTCTGCTGGCGGGAATGTTGAAGGAAAACCAGGAGACATGGCTGCACCGCACCGTCAGTCGCGAGAATGCGCGGGTCACCATCGCGGTTGGGCCCCTGTTCAAGGTCCTGTCATCGGAAGTGGCCGGCATGCCGGAAATTTTCCGCAAGCTTCACATGAGCTGGCTCTACAGCCTCTGCGCCGAACCCTGGCACATCGCGCTCGGCAAGAGCTGAGACAACGTCCGCAAGCGCCGCGTTAACCATTTGTTTGCCACGATCCTTTAACCTCTCGTAAGGTTTTGACAGTCGCCCGTGGCGGGCGGCACCGAGGGCGGCAGACGGCTTCAGATGGTTGATGACAATCCGGACATGATGGCGATCCGCCCTGACGAGGATGATGTCGCCGCGCCCGTATCGCAATGGCGCAGACATTGGCTGCGGCTCCTGACGTCCGGGTGCATCGCCGCCGCCACCGTTGCCGGGGCGGCCCTTCCGCTTCTGCTCATCGATTCCGGCTTTCGCGGTTATGTTTCGCAGGCCCGGATCGAGGTCTCCCAGACCGCTTACGATGCCCCCGACGCGGCCCGTTTTCTGGCGATGGCACGCCGCACCCTGCTTTCACCCTCCGGGCTCGACCGTATAACCGCCGATCTCAAGCTGAAGTCCGCCGATATGGTCGGCGTTCGCAATCAGGGTGAGCTTGGCCTGCTTTTCGACCTTCTGACCGGCGCGGATGCGCGTCCGCTGTCCGCGCGTGAGGCGTTGAACGGTGCGGTGGGCCAGGCGATCCGGCTGGAACTGACACCGGATGAAAATACGCTGATCGTGACCGGCAAGGCGGCGACGCCGGAAACCGCCATGCGGCTGACCGACTATCTTTCGATGCGCGTGATCGCGGATGGCAAGGCCGGCACGATGACACCAGCTATGCGCGAGACGGAGAGGGCGCGGACAAGGCTCGATGAGGCGGAAGCCGCACTGAACGGTTTCCAGATGCGTCACGGTGATGCCGTAATGTCCGAGGTGCAGCAACTTGAGCAGCAGCTGCGCGATGTAAACGACAGGCTTGCCGGAATTACCCCGCAGCAACAGTCCGTCCAGGCTGATTTGACGGCGGCTTCGGCCCTGAAGCCGAATGATGTCTTTGTGAAGCCTCTGCCGGCCGGCGTGGCTTTTTCGGCGCTTGAGGATGTCAGGCAAAAGCATGCGAGCGCCAGCATGGCGCTTGCTGCCGTTTCGGTCGATTATGGCCCGAAACATCCCCGCAGCATCGCCGCCCAGAATGCCGTGGACGCGGCACAGGCACTTGCTGCCCCCGCATTGCGACAGTTACTCGAAGGCCTGCGGGCGGATGAAAAGCGCATCGTTCAGGAGGTCGCGACCGCCAATGGCGAGCAAAGGAAATACCTAGACCGCCTGAGCGAGCTCGGTGTCGCCTCCGGCGAATTCTCGAGATTACAGGGTGAACTGGAAACAGCGCGAAATGCCTATCTGGAGGCAAGCGAACGCCGTGACCTGTCCGCATCCGCCACGCCTGCGGTCGAAACACGTTTGACCAAGAAGGCAACACCGGGAGAATTGACCCGCGACCTGACTCAGGCCGCCATGCTGGCGGGCGGCGGCGCATTAATTGGCCTGTTGGGCAGTCTCTATCTCCTGAGCTACCGTCGCCATGACGAAGAAGAAGAGGGCGCATTGATCGTCGAAGACGGCGCGCAACTTCCATCCTCCGTCGAGCCGCCGGTCCAGTTTCTGCAGATTTCGGAATTCGAACCGATCGAGCCGGCTGTGTTTGAAGATCTGCCGGATCTTGCCGCAGAGGGTAACATCGAGCCGGAGGAAGACAGCTTTGCCGATTATTATGGCGAGGCCTTCAATGACGACGACGATATGCCGCTGGACGAGCGTGTGCGGCAGGTCCTGATGGGCAGCCGCACGGTCAGGGCTGCTGATCCGGTATCCTCCGGGCTTCCTCCGCTCCTGGCGGAAGCCCTTGCCGGGCGCTTCGATCATGCTCAGGCCGAAGCCGAGGAACTGATGGAATTGCGACGTCAATTGGCGTTCCTGAGAGAGCGTCTTACCGATTACGCCGATCACCGCGAAGACTACCGCAAAACAGCCTGAAAACGCCGCATTTTAGCTTGCATTCCTGCGAAGGGGGCACCATACGGAGCCTACGTAACCCAGCAGGAGCAGGACGCATGGCAGTTGTGATTGACGGGAAGGCGAAGGCGGCTTCGGTAACGGAGGCGGTCCGCAAATCGGCAGAAGCGCTTGAGGCGGAAAAGGGCGTAAAACCCGGTCTCGCGGTTGTCATCGTCGGAAATGATCCGGCCAGCCACGCTTACGTGAACTCCAAAAGCAAGATGGCCAAGCAATGCGGTTTCAACTCCATCCAGCACACGCTGCCGGAGGAAACCACGCAAGCTGACCTTCTGAAGCTGGTCGGCGAACTGAACGCCGATGCCTCCATTCACGGCATTCTGGTGCAGCTGCCGCTGCCGAAACACTTCAATTCCGATGAAATCATCCAGTCGATCCTGCCCGAAAAGGATGTGGATGGTCTGAGCGTATTGAATGCCGGCAAGCTCGCGACCGGCGATCTCGCCACCGGTCTCATCTCCTGCACGCCCGCCGGCGCCATGCTTCTGGTGCGCGGCATTCACGGCGATGATCTCTCTGGCCTGAACGCTGTTGTCATCGGTCGCTCGAACCTGTTCGGCAAGCCCATGGGCCAGCTGCTGCTGAATGCCAACGCTACGGTGACGATGGCGCATTCGCGCACCAAGGATCTCGCCACCGTCTGCAAGACGGCCGATATTCTCGTCGCGGCGGTCGGCCGGGCGGCGATGGTGAAGGGCGACTGGGTGAAATCAGGCGCGACCGTCATCGATGTCGGCATCAACCGCATCCCCGCACCGGAAAAAGGTGAAGGCAAGTCGAAGCTGGTGGGCGATGTCGCCTATGATGAAGCAAGCGCCGTTGCCGCGGCCATCACGCCCGTTCCCGGCGGTGTCGGCCCGATGACGATCGCCATGCTGATGGCCAATACCGTCATCGCCGCCCATCGCGCAGAGGGTTTGACCGCGCCGAAGTTCTAAGCGGTTTAAAATGGCCAGCTACGCTTTCGGAGCCGGCCCCGTCGACGCGCGGACCACAAGTTCCGCCTTCCAGAGTTCCTGATGGGGTTCCGTCTGGTTGAGCTTGATCCGGTTGATCAGGCGCTGGCCCACACGCACCCCCGCAGCCCTCAGCGACGAGCGGGTGGTGGTGAGCGGCACGGAGAAATTATCGGGTTTCAGCAGCGGCAGCACGTCGTCATGGGCGATCAGCGAAATATCCTTGCCGGGTTTTAAGCCCCGCTGATTGAGCGAGCGGATCGCGCCGAGCGCAAGCGCGGTACTGGCGCAGAGGATGGCGGTCGGTTTTTCCGGGCGTGACAGCAGCGCCTCCATGCCGAGATAACCTTCCTCGTCGGTCATGCTGCCGTGCCTTACATTTTCCGCATGCAATGCCAGACCGTTTGCCGCCATCGCCTTTTCCACCCCGAGACAGCGGCGGAAGGTGAAATCATAACCCGCCGGGCCGTTCAGCAGCCCGATGCGCGTATGGCCGAGTTGGAGGAGAAGCTGGGTCGCATCGCGGAAGGCGCCCTCATTGTCCACGTCGAGATAGGGATAGTCCTCCTCCACGCCGATGGAGCGGCCATGCACGAGGAAGGGCAGGGAGAGCGACTGCATCATGGCGATGCGTGGATCGTTATTCTTCATATAGGCGAGATAGATGCCGTCGACGCTGCCGCTGGCCGCCAGACCCCGCAGGGCTTCGCGCTCCTTTTCCGGCTCGGTTGGCATGATGACAAGATGAAAGCCGCTGCGCGACGCTTCCTCACCGAGGCCGCTCAGGAATTCGCCGAAATGCACATCCGAACGATGATGCTCGCCAATCGGCATCACAAGTCCGATGGAGCCAACCTTGCCTGTCGCCAGCCGTTGCGCTGCCGCATTCGGGCGATATCCCGTCTTTTCGGCAGCCTCCATCACGCGGCGGCGCGTTTCGGCGCTGACTTCCGGATAGCCGTTGAGCGCCCTGCTGATGGTCGTCTGCGAAATGCCCAGCAGTTGCGACAACTGTTTCAGGTTCATGTCTGTCATTCCTCCATGCGCGCGCCCGAGAATACGGCAAGGCCGCTCCTCACTTCCCAAAGCGCTTTAGATTTTTACCAGCCTCCACCGCATTTCTCAATCGAAAAGGATAGCCGCCTTCCTAATTAAATATGACTATTCATAAGGTGCTGCAACGTTTCCGAATAAAGAGCCTCTTGACTCTGTCTTAATGACAATGAGATGAATAGGCAGCCAAAGCGCTTTGATTGGAGAGGACGCTTTGAGCCTTTTATGTGATGGGAGGTAAATCACATGCGGAAGACTCTTTTGGCGACGGCTGCTGTCATGGCATTGCTGTCCGGTGCGGCCTTTGCCGCCGACCTGAAATTTGCACCCGGCGGGGACGCCAAGTTCAACTGGAAAAGCTACGAAGACTTCAAGGCGGCCCATGCCGACCTGAAGGGCCAGACGCTGACGATTTTCGGCCCCTGGCGTGGTGAGGATGAGGCTCTGTTCCAGTCGGTGCTCGCCTATTTCGCTGACGCGACCGGCGTGAATGTCCGTTATTCCTCGTCGGAAAACTACGAGCAGCAGATCGTCATCGACACGCAGGCGGGTTCGCCGCCCAATATCGCCATCCTGCCGCAGCCCGGCCTTCTGGCTGATCTCGCCGCCAAGGGCTTCCTCGTGCCGCTCGGCGATGCGACCGCCAGCTGGGTCAAGGAAAATTACGGCGCGGGCCAGTCATGGGTCGATCTCGGCAGCTACAAGGGCAAGGACGGCAACAAGGCCTATTTCGCATTTCCCTTCAAGGCGGATGTGAAGTCGCTCGTCTGGTATGTGCCTGAGAACTTTGAGGAAGCGGGCTATAAGGTGCCCGAGAGCATGGAAGACCTGCTCAAGCTCACGGACCAGATCGTTGCCGATGGCGGCACGCCCTGGTGCATCGGCCTCGGTTCCGGCGGCGCCACCGGCTGGCCGGCGACCGACTGGGTGGAAGACCTGATGCTGCGTACGCAGCCGCTCGACGTCTACCAGAAATGGACGACCAACGAGGTGAAGTTCACCGATCCGGCCGTGGTCGAGGCCATCAACGAGTTCGGCAAATTCGCCAAGAACGAAAAATATGTGAGCGGCGGTGTTGCGGCCGTGGCCTCCACCGACTTCCGCGACAGCCCCAAGGGCCTCTTCGACATTCCGCCGAAGTGCTACCTGCACCATCAGGCGTCGTTCATTCCGTCCTTCTTCCCTGAGGGCACCAAGGTGGGGACGGATGCGGATTTCTTCTACATGCCGACCTATGCGTCCAAGCCTGAACTCGGCAAGCCGGTTCTCGGCGCCGGCACGCTCGTCACCATCACCAAGGAAGCGCCGGCTGCCAAGGCATTTGTCGAATTCCTGCAGACCCCGATCGCGCACGAAGTGTGGATGGCGCAGTCCAGCTTCCTGACGCCGTATAAGGGCGTGAATGTCGAGACTTATGCCAACGAGCAGATGAAGCGCCAGGGCGAAATCCTGACGACCGCGACAAGCTTCGGTTTCGACGGTTCCGACCTGATGCCCGGCAAGATCGGCGCCGGTGCATTCTGGACCGGCATGATCGATTTCGTCGGCGGCAAGTCCGCCGATCAGGTCGCTTCCGATATCCAGAAGGCCTGGGACGGCCTGAAGTAACAATCGGCCGAGCAGATTCCGGAAAAGTGTTCTGCGGTTTTCCGATCAGAATCTGCGGTAAAAAGGCCCGGCGGCTCGCTGCCGGGCCTTACCAACGGAACGGCCCGACGACCGCATAAATCAGCGCGGCGCGGAGAGGATCAAGGGAGGGAACATGGCTCAACAACTCGTGTCTGCCATCGGCGTCATGGTAGCAGGTGTTTTTG
Organism: Agrobacterium radiobacter; assembly: GCF_040801995.1. NCBI lineage: Bacteria > Pseudomonadati > Pseudomonadota > Alphaproteobacteria > Hyphomicrobiales > Rhizobiaceae > Agrobacterium > Agrobacterium radiobacter. The sequence continues at coordinate 243,526 of NZ_JBEGHX010000001.1, forward strand.
CCTGCGCTGCCTATTACTGGCTGTCCGACAAGGCGCTGCAGGCAATCTTTCCCGTCCGCTCGGGAGACGTCATTCACGCCTCCCGCAACCTCAACCGCCGCGCCGCCGTCCGGCCGTGGCTGTTCATCGGCCCGGCGCTGATCCTTCTGCTCGTTTATCTGGTCTATCCCGTTATCGCGACGCTGATCCTGTCCTTTTATGACCGCACAGGCAGTGAATTCGTCGGTCTCGCCAATTATCGCTGGGCGTTTTTTGACGCGGGTTTCCGCCAGTCGATCTTCAACAATATTCTCTGGCTGGCCGTGGTGCCGGCCGCCTGCACCTTCTTCGGCCTCGTCATCGCCGTCATGACCGACCGCATCTGGTGGGGCAACATCGCCAAATCCATCGTCTTCATGCCGATGGCGATCTCTTTCGTCGGTGCCTCCGTCATCTGGAAGTTCATCTATGAATATCGCGCCGAAGGTCAGGTGCAGATCGGCCTTTTGAACGCCGTCGTCGAGTTTTTCGGGGGCAATCCGCAGGTGTGGATTTCCATGCCCTTCTGGAACAACTTCTTTCTGATGGTCATCCTCATCTGGATTCAGACCGGCTTTGCCATGGTCATCCTGTCGGCGGCGCTGCGCGGCATTCCGGAAGAGACAATCGAGGCAGCCGTCATCGATGGTGCCAATGGCTGGCAGATTTTCTGGAAGATCATGGTTCCGCAAATCTGGGGCACCATCGCCGTTGTCTGGACCACGATCACCATTCTCGTGCTCAAGGTTTTCGACATCGTGCTGACCATGACCAACGGCCAGTGGAACACCATGGTTCTCGCCAATCTCATGTTCGACTGGATGTTCCGCGGTGGCGGTGACAGTGGCCGAAGTGCTGTCATAGCACTCATCATCATGGCGGCCGTAACCCCGATCATGGTCTGGAACATCCGTCAGGCCAACCGCGAGATGGAGGGCCGCTGAGATGAATATCGTCAAACGCCTTCGCCGCGTCGGCCTGCCGCGCCTTATCGTCCACGCCAGCGTTCTGATCGTCGTGCTTCTCTGGCTCTTGCCCACGCTCGGCATTCTCGTCAGCTCGCTGCGTGACAAGGACCAGATCACCGTATCGGGCTGGTGGACGGCCTTTTCCAGCTCCGAACAGACAGCGGCGGTTCGCCTTGCCGACGCTGCCGTGCAGAAACAGGACGGAAACCGATACGTGATATCAGGCAATGTCTTTGAAAACGGCGCGGGCGGAAAAGTCTCCGCCTTCGGCGTGCGTGTTCAGGAGCCGAGAGCCTTCAAAGCCGGTGAGGCGGCCGATATCGGCGATGGTGAAACGCTGCTGGTCAACGCGGACGGCACCTATGAGTACAGCAAGGCCTCCAGCTTCGAGGGTTCCCGTGGCAAGCGCGTCTATATTTCCGTTGGAACGCCGCCGGTCTTCACGCTCGATAATTATCGAACGGTCCTGACCTCGGAAGGTATCGGCCAGTCCTTTGTCAACTCGTTGACGGTGGCCGTGCCTGCGACCGTTATCCCCATTCTCATCGCTGCCTTTGCCGCCTATGCGCTGTCATGGATGAGCTTTTCCGGCCGCAATTTTCTGATTGCGATGGTGGTGGGCCTGATCGTCGTACCATTGCAGATGTCGCTGATACCGCTCCTGAAACTCTACAACGAAATCGGCAATATCTTCGGCGTACCGTCCAAGACCTATGCCGGCATCTGGCTGGCGCACACCGCCTTCGGTCTGCCGCTCGCCATCTACCTGTTGCGCAACTACATTTCCGGCCTGCCGAAAGAGATCATCGAAAGTGCGCGTGTCGACGGCGCGAGCGATTTCGAAATCTTCGTCAAGATCATCCTGCCGCTGTCCTTCCCGGCGCTCGCCTCCTTCGCCATCTTCCAGTTCCTGTGGACCTGGAACGACCTGCTTGTCGCCATGGTCTTCCTCGGCACGCAGAAGGATGAGCTGGTGCTGACCGGTGCGCTAAACGCGCTGCTCGGTTCGCGCGGCGGCAACTGGGAAATCCTCACCGCCTCGGCCTTCGTTACCATCGTCGTACCGCTTGGCGTCTTCTTCGCCCTTCAACGTTATCTCGTGCGTGGCCTGCTCTCAGGCTCCGTCAAGGGAGGCTGATAATTCCATGAACGCCCATACCAGACAGGATGAGACTATGACCGCTCCGGTGACTTCCGCTTTGACGCCCAACAAGGATTGGTGGCGCGGCGCCGTGATCTACCAGATTTATCCGCGCTCCTATCAGGACTCCAACGGCGACGGCATCGGCGATCTCAAGGGCATCACCGACCGGCTGGCGCATATTGCCGGCCTCGGTGCCGACGCTATCTGGATTTCGCCCTTCTTCACCTCGCCGATGAAGGATTTCGGTTACGACGTCTCGAATTATGTCGATGTCGATCCGATGTTCGGCACGCTTGCCGATTTCGACGGGCTGATCGCTGAGGCCCACCGTCTCGGCATCCGTGTGATGATCGACCTCGTCATGTCGCACACCTCGGACCAGCATCCATGGTTCGTGGAAAGCCGCGCCAGCCGCAATAACCCCAAATCAGATTGGTATGTCTGGTCGGACAGCAAGCCGGATGGCACGCCGCCCAACAACTGGCTGTCGATCTTCGGCGGCTCGGGCTGGCAGTGGGACCCGACCCGCATGCAATATTACATGCACAACTTCCTGACATCGCAGCCGGACCTCAACCTGCATAATCCGGAAGTTCAGGAAGAGCTGCTGAACATTACCCGCTTCTGGCTGAAGCGTGGCGTCGATGGTTTCCGCCTCGATACCATCAACTTCTATTTCCATGATCTGGAATTGCGCGACAACCCGGCGCTGGCGCCGGAGCGCCGCAACGCCTCCACGGCGCCTGCGGTCAATCCCTACAATTTCCAGGAACATCTCTACGACAAGAACCGCCCCGAAAACATCGCCTTCCTGAAACGCTTCCGCGCCGTGCTGGACGAGTTTCCGGATATCGCCGCCGTCGGCGAAGTGGGCGATAGCCAGCGCGGACTCGAAATCGTCGGTGAATACACCTCCGGCGACGACAAGATGCAGATGTGCTACGCCTTCGAATTCCTGGCGCCGGATGCGCTCACGCCACAGCGTGTTGCCGATGTGCAGGCGGATTTTGCCAGGGCCGCACCGGAAGGCTGGGCCTGCTGGGCTTTCTCCAATCACGATGTCGTTCGCCATGTCAGCCGCTGGGGCGAGCATGTCGAGGACAAGGACGCTTTCGCCAAGGTGCTCTCGGCGTTGTTGATGACGCAGCGCGGCTCCGTCTGCATCTATGAGGGTGAAGAGCTGGGCCTTACTGAAGCCGATATTGCTTTTGAGGATTTGCAGGACCCCTACGGCATCCAGTTCTGGCCGGAATTTAAGGGCCGCGACGGTTGTCGCACGCCGATGGTATGGGATGCGGGCCATGCGCAGGCCGGCTTCTCGACCTCGGACAAGACCTGGCTGCCCATTCCGGCCGAACACAAGCAGCGCGCCGTCAGCGCCCAGCAGGGCAATGAGGCATCCGTGCTGGAGCACTACCGCCGCTTCCTTTCTTTCCGCAAAAAGCATCCCGCTTTTGCCAAGGGCGGCATCGAATTCCAGCCAGTGGAGGGCGATGTGCTGAGCTACACCCGCACGCTCGGCAACGAAACCGTTCTGTGCCTCTTCAATCTGTCCGCGACGTCAGCAAAGGCGACGTTGCCGGAAGGGAACTGGGAGGTTCTCGAAGGCCACGGCTTTGCAAGCGGTGTGGACGGCAGAAGCGTAGAACTTCCGGCATGGGGCGCTTTCTTCGCCCGTTACGCCTGATAGAGCAGGGAGGAACAACCCATGACAAGTCTCGTTCTCAAGGATATCCGCAAATCATACGGGCAGGTAAAAGTCCTGCACGGCATCGATCTGGAGATCGAACAGGGCGAATTCATCGTTTTCGTCGGGCCGTCCGGCTGCGGGAAATCGACGTTGCTGCGCATGATTGCGGGTCTGGAGGAAATCACCGGCGGCGAAATGTTCATCGACGGCCAGCTGGTCAATGAAATCCCGCCTTCGCGCCGGGGTATTGCCATGGTGTTCCAGTCCTATGCGCTTTATCCGCATATGACTGTTTACGACAACATGGCCTTCGGCATGAAGATCGCCAAGGAAAACAAGCAGGAGATCGACCGCCGCGTCCGCGCCGCCGCTGAAATCCTGCAGCTGACGCAATATCTGGAGCGTTTGCCCAAGGCTCTTTCGGGCGGCCAGCGCCAGCGCGTCGCCATCGGCCGTGCCATTTGCCGCAATCCCAAGGTGTTCCTGTTCGATGAACCCCTGTCGAACCTCGATGCCGCGCTGCGCGTCGCAACCCGCATCGAGATCGCCAAGCTCAACGAGCAGATGGCCGATACGACGATGATCTACGTCACCCACGACCAGGTGGAGGCGATGACGCTGGCGGACCGTATCGTCGTTTTGAATGCGGGTCGCGTGGAGCAGGTCGGTGCGCCGCTCGAACTTTACGAAAACCCCGCCAACCTCTTCGTGGCGCGCTTCATCGGCTCGCCCGCCATGAACATCATCGCTGGGAAGATTGTCGGGACCGGGGAGCGGACGTCGATCGAACTGGCGGGTGGCAAGACGCTCGCCGTCAATGTTCCGACCCCCGCCACCGAGCGGGGCAAGTCCGCCAGCTTCGGCGTGCGGCCGGAAGATCTGAGCATCGTCACCGGCGATGATTATCTTTTCGAAGGGAAAGTATCGATCGTCGAGGCTCTGGGCGAGGTGACGCTTCTGTATCTCGAAGCGCCGAAGGGCCAGGAGCCCATCATCGTCAAGGCACCAGGCATTGTTTCGGTCGCCAAGGGGCAAACCCTGCGTTTCGCCGCCCCGCAGGAAAAGCTTCACCTCTTTAATGCGGAGGGCAAGACCTACCGCGTCTGATTGCCGTCGACCCCAAAAACACCCCGGAACGTCCTCGTTCCGGGGTTTTTCCTGAGCTTTTTACGGCTGTGGAAAAATGACGGAAATGTCCCGCTTCCGGTCTGTTTAAGCCTGCGCTGATATGAATTGTTAAAGACTATGGCCTAGTCTCGATCCATTGACTGAGCATGGGAGTCTGGGCGTGCAGAGCGGTACGGGTGTCATCAGGAACCATTACCTGAGCAAGGAAGAATCCTTCATGTATGACCGCGAAAACCGGTTCCGCATGGAAGATACCATGAACGCAGCACGCATCGAATATACCGAAAAGGCCGTGATGCACATGGCGGCGCGTCGCTGCGACGTCATCCGCATCTCCCAGACGGAAGCGGTGCTGGCGCTGCTGACGAAATATAACCTGCCGAACCAGTTCTATCTCGATATTCCCGACGCCCGCATCACCAAGATCGGCTGCGTGATGTTGCGCGTCAACGCCAACAACACGATCCATGTCCGTTTCCTGCGCATGCTGACGCAGAAGGAACTGGACCGCATTTTCGTGTTCAGCACACATCCGGCACACAGGGACCGGAAGCTCGATATCAGGTCGTTCTGAGACCTGATGATCTGCGGCCTTAAGAAAGCCCGCCCAGAGCCGTCTGCTTCAGCTTCACATCGGGCACCTCGGTGAAGGTAAGGTCACCGCGCCCGAAATAGGATTTCTGGTTGGTCGCGGACCAGTCGTTGCAGACCAGCTTGTAGCGCTCTTTCTTCCCGGGCTTCTCCGGCATGGCGTAGAGATAGTCGCCGGTACGTGCGGCGAGCGGAATGTCGCCATCCTGGTTGCATCGTTTGAGGATTTGCGCCAGCGCCTCGCCGTCCACTTCCGTGACCATCAGCTTGCCGTCGAAACGCAGCGAGGCGTTGAAATCATAACGGCGAATATCGCCCTCAGGTAGGCCCGCGCCGAAGGAGGTGTGGCCGACGAAACCGACATCTGCGCCGGTTTTTGCGGCGATAAGCTGCGCCACATGGCGGCCCGCCTCGTCGACGGTCATCGCCTTCGCCGATTTGCCGACAACTTCCCGTTCTTCCGCAGTCAGGTGTTTTTCAAGCGTCTGCTCGATCAGGGCCTTGAGGGCAGGGGATGCGGGAGCGCCGCGATCGATGGCGATCGTCTCGATGGCCGCAGCCTTGCCGGGAGCCGCAAAGGTCGCCACCGTCATGGAGGTGCACCATGAGCCGGTGTGGACATAGCGGGTAGCACCCTGTTCATGCACGAAGTTCAGATGGTCATGGCCGCCGACAAGCAGGGTGCCATCCGGCAGCAGCGGCAGGATATCGCGGTCTGCGACGACGCCGGCATGGCTGAGAACGATGTTGATCGCGTCCGGTTTGACGATACCGGGAAGATTGGCCTTGGCCCACTCGACAGGCTGCGGAATGTCGAGCATTTCGCGCGTGGCCTTCGGGTAGGTGTTGATCGCATTGGTGGCGAGACCCGTGAGGATGACCTTCCGCTGGCCAACGCTCACCTCGGCACTTTCGGGCGCATAGGGTTTGCCGCTGCGCTTGTCGATGATGTTGGAAAGCACGGTGATGCCGAGCGCACGGGCGCGGCTGACGAAATTGGCAAGGTCATTGTCGATATCGGGCTCATGATTGCCGATATTGATGACCGTGGGAGCGAGCTTGGCCAGCGCCGTGAGGAAGGTCCATTCGATCTCGCCGGCCGAACGTGTAGCCACCGCGTTGCCCAGTTCGAAAAGATCGCCATTCAGCAGGATGATGTGGGGCGCCTTGTCAGCGGCGATGCGCGTTTCGATGGCCGCGAGAAGCTGGCCGATGCGCTCATAGGCCGAATGCAGGTCGGAGATGACGATTGCACGCAGGGCCACGTCCTGCGCCATGACAGACGTTGCCGCCACCATCAGCGGCAGCATGGCGGTGCCGGCCATAAGCTTCAGCACATCGCGGCGTTTGCTTGAGAAAATCGTCATGTCAGGCCCCATCATCCGAAACTGCGCCGTCGTCCCACGGCTGGCTGGAGAAGGCCCTATAGGGCGATCATCACAGTCGCATGACAAGTTTGACGTTTAAGATATGGGAAATAAAGCGGTTTCTGGCGGCATCCGGGTGACACCGCAAAGTAGGGTTGAAAGGCGAAGGCCGCATCAGGCCATCGCCTCCACAAAATCAATGGAAGAGGACGCTGGCGCCCTGATCGGCCGGGCCGGCATTGCGGCGGAAGGGGGCGAAAAGTTCGCGGCCCATGCCCCATTCATTGCCGGAGAGGTCGGCGCGCGCCGGTTCGCGTTTTGCCAGCTCGGCGGCGGAAACCAGCACCTCGAGCGAGCCGGAAATGGCGTCGAGACGGATGATGTCGCCGTCGCGGATGAGCGAGATCGGCCCGCAATCGGAAGCCTCAGGCGTAACGTGGATGGCCGCCGGCACCTTGCCGGAGGCGCCGGACATGCGCCCATCGGTCACCAGCGCCACCTTGAAGCCGCGATCCTGCAGCACGCCAAGCGGCGGCGTCAGGCGGTGCAGTTCCGGCATGCCGTTGGCCTTCGGGCCCTGGAAGCGGACGACCGCAATGAAGTCGCGGTTGAGCTTGCCATCCTTGAACGCGTCCTGAAGCTCCTGCTGATCGTTAAAGACGATCGCCGGTGCCTCGATGATGTGGCGCTCCGGTTTGACGGCGGAAATCTTGATGACCGATTTGCCGAGATTGCCGGTCAGCATCTTCAGGCCGCCCGTCGGCTGGAACGGTGTTTCGACGCTGGAGAGAACCTTCGGATCATGGCTCTGCTCGGGGGAGGGCTGGCGGACAACTGCGCCCTTCTCATCAAGCATGGCATCCACGGTGTAAGCCTCTAGCCCCTGTCCGAAGACGGTGCGCACATCGTCATGCACGAAGCCCTGTTTCAGAAGCTGCTTGATGAGGAAACCCATGCCGCCGGCGGCGTGGAAATGGTTCACATCGGCAAGACCGTTGGGGTAAACGCGGGCGAGCAGCGGCACGATGTCCGAGAGATCGGAAATATCCTGCCAGGTAAGGATGATGCCGGCGGCGCGCGCCATGGCGATCAGATGCATGGTGTGGTTGGTGGAACCGCCCGTCGCATGCAGGCCGACGACGCCGTTGACAACAGACCTTTCATCGATCATCTCGCCGGCCGGGGTAAATTCATTGCCCTGCGCCGTAATCGCCAGTGCGCGCTTTGCAGCTTCACGCGTCAGCGCATCGCGCAGCGGCGTGCCGGGATTGATGAAGGAGGAACCGGGCATATGGAAGCCCATGATCTCCATCAGCATCTGGTTGGAATTGGCGGTGCCGTAGAAGGTGCAGGTGCCGGGACCGTGATAGGATTTCGATTCCGCTTCCAGGAGCTCGGCGCGGCCGACCTTGCCTTCCGCATAAAGCTGGCGGATGCGCGACTTCTCGTCATTCGGCAGGCCCGATGTCATCGGGCCGGCAGGAACGAAGACGGCGGGCAGGTGACCGAAGGCGAGTGCGGCAATGACGAGGCCGGGCACGATCTTGTCGCAGACGCCGAGATAGACGGCGGCGTCGAACATGTTATGCGACAGGCCGATGCCGGCCGCCATGGCGATGGCGTCGCGGGAAAACAGCGAAAGCTCCATGCCGGGCTGGCCCTGGGTTACACCGTCGCACATGGCGGGAACCGCGCCCGCCACCTGTGCTATGCCGCCCGCTTCTTTTGCCGCATCGCGGATGATCGCCGGGAAGGTCTCATAGGGCTGATGCGCCGAAAGCATGTCGTTATAGGCGGTGATGATGCCGAGATTGGGAACCCGGTCGCCGGCAAGGATGTCCTTGTCGGCGGGGGAACAGACGGCAAATCCATGCGCGAGATTGCCGCAGGACAGAACGGAACGGTGAACGCCTTTTGAAACCTGCAGCCGCAGCCGCTCGAGATAGGTCTCGCGGTAGGGCTTGGAACGTTCGACGATGCGGGCGGTGATGGCCTGAATGCGGGAATCGGCGGACATGGGCGTTCATCCTGTTCGTTGGTCGGCAACCGGCGTTCCGGGAGGTGAGCGGCCGGTTGTCGTGTTTCAGTCTTCATGTCTTCGGGCGCTTGTCGCGGGGCCGCAGAGGCGGCAACCGCGTTGGCTCATGGCGCCCAGTATATATCCACAGGCGTCTCGGCCCGGTTCAGCACGGCGCGGATCGGCATTTCATCCTCATTCTCGCCAGACTGCGCCTTCTCCAGCGTCGCCTTCTTGGCCGCACCTTCGATATGCAGCACGAGGAAATCGGCATCGTGCAGGCTGGAGAAGTTGAAGGTCAACCGCTCCTCTCCCGCATTCTCCGCCGCCATGGTCAGGACGCCGCGCGGTTCATCAAGGTCGAGCGCTTCGTAGAGATTGTCTCCACCGGGGAAGAACGATGCCGTATGGCCATCCGTTCCCATGCCGAGAATGACGACATCGAAGGGATCGCAGATCGCCTCGGTCTTGACGGTCGCAAGCGTCGCCGCATCCTCGGGCGAGGCCGCCGGCTGGAACAGCGGCACGAAATAGGCCGACTTCGCCTTGTCCTGCAGCAGGTTCTCCGCAACGAGACGGTGGTTCGAACGGTCGCTTTCCGGCGGCACGAAACGTTCGTCCACCAGCGTCACACTGATATTCGGCCAGTCGAGATCGTGTTTGGAAAGCGCCTGAAAGAACAGCTTGGGCGTCGAACCGCCGGATACGGCGATGCTCGCCGTACCGCGATCCTTCGTTGCCGCATCAAGGCGTTTGGCAACCTCCGCCGCAAGCGCGGTTGCCAGTTCGGCGGCGGTGTCGAAGACGTGGATCGTTTCGCTCATCGGTGCGCCCTCAATCGGCATCGTGCCAGGTGCGGCCGTCACGCTCGATCAGTGCGATCGAGCCGCTCGGGCCCCAGGTTCCGGCGGTATAACCCTGCACGCCCTGTCCCAGATCTTCCCAGCTCTTGAGAATGGGGTCGATCCAGTCCCACGCGGCCTCGACCTCGTCGCGGCGCATGAACAGCGTCTGGTTGGAGCGGATAGTGTCCATCAACAGCCGCTCATAGGCATCGGGGCTGCGTACGTTGAAGGCTTCGGCAAAGCTCATGTCCAGCGAAACCTGACGCAGGCGCATGCCGCCCGGGCCGGGGTCCTTGATGAGGAGCGACTGCTTGACGCCTTCATCCGGCTGCAGGCGAATGACCAGCTTGTTGGCCTCGATCTTGCCGGCCGCATCGTCGAAGATCGAATGCGGGATCTGCTTGAAGGTGACGACGATTTCCGAAACGCGGGTCGCAAGTCGCTTGCCGGTGCGGATGTAGAAGGGAACGCCGGCCCAGCGCCAGTTGGCGATTTCAGCTTTGATGGCGACAAAGGTTTCGGTGTTGGAAACACCGCCTTCCAGTTCTTCCAGATAACCCTTGACCGGGCCGCCTGCGGAAGCGCCGGCGCGGTACTGTCCGCGCACAGTCAGCTTTTCGACATTGCTGGTGTCGATCGGCTTCAGCGAGCGCAGGACCTTCAGCTTCTCGTCGCGCACCGCCTCCGATTTCATGGAAGCGGGCGGCTCCATGGCGACGAGGCAAAGCAATTGCAGAATGTGGTTCTGCACCATGTCGCGCAACGCGCCGGCCTTGTCGTAATAACCGGCGCGGCCTTCGAGGCCCACCGCTTCGGCAACGGTGATCTGGACGTGGTCGATATGGGCGGAATTCCACAGCGGCTCGTAAAGCGCGTTGGCGAAACGCAGCGCCATCAGGTTCTGCACCGTCTCCTTGCCGAGATAGTGGTCGATACGGAAGATCTGCTCTTCCTTGAAGACGTGGCCGATCGTGTCGTTGAGTTCCTGGGCAGAGGCCAGATCGCGGCCGATCGGCTTTTCAACGACGATGCGGGTCGAGCGGGTGATCAGCTTGTGTTCGCGGATCTTGTCGGCGATGTCGCCGAAAATGCCCGGTGCGACAGCCAGATAGAAGGCGCGCACGCGCTCCTTGCCTTCGTCCAGCAGCTTCTTCAGAACGTCCCAGCCGTTGTTGCCCTTGGCATCAACAGGCACGTAGAAAAGTCTGTTCAGGAACACGGCAACCTGTGCGTCGTCATATTCGCCGGCCTTCAGGTGCTCTTTCAGAGCGTCCTGCGCGAATTTGCGATATTCCTCATGGGTCATGACCGAACGCGACGCACCGATGATGCGGGTCGGCTCCGTGAACTGGCCTTCGACCTGCCGGTGATAAAGCGCCGGCAGAAGCTTGCGCTCGGCAAGATCGCCCGTGCCGCCGAAAACGACACAATCAAAAGGTTCAACAGGAATGATCTGACTGCTCATATCGATTCTCTCGATCTTCAAGGGTTGGGGGCATCAATAATCTAATCGATTTAAAAATGCCAGACTCAGTTATGTGAAATTATGAATTTTGCTTTTGCCGAGGTTTGAAACACTCATGCGATGATCTCGGTCATTCTGCCATGCGCGGGCAGAGCACTGTTTCTAAAGATACCTTTGGCAGGCGGTGGAACCGAAAAGAAGAAAAACACAAGGATAGCGGCAATCCCTCGCCAGAGTTGAAGGCTCTTTCTGGCATCCGTGGTTTCACTGCTTTGCTCGATGCTGTCCAGCAGCATCTGCGCTTCTTCGAGCTGCCGTGCGGCAACGCGAATCTCTATGCCACCAAAAGCCACGGTGTAGTGCCAGAATATCGAGGCGCATTGGGAGGGAATGGCGATCGTCGGAATTCCATAGGCCTGCAGAAACGAGGATGTCACCGCCGTATCAACGAGACCATAGCCCGTCGCGATCGTAACAAGCCTGTCATCCGGTTTTTCCATCGAAACCCCCTATGCATCCTGAAGGATTAAAACCTGTCTCGCAGCGCGTACCAGGAGAGCGCCAGGAAAAGCAGCGGCGCACGCAGCGATGCCCCACCGGGGAAAGACGGCACCTTCAGCCGGGCGAAGGGCTCCAGCATGTCCTTTTTGCCGAGAACCAGATCGGCATAGAGCTTGCCGCAATAATTCGACAGCATCACGCCGTGCCCGGAATAACCGCCGATGGAGGTGACGCCGGGCATGACGTCGCGCACGAAGACCTTGCGCGGCAGGGTAATGCCGACGGAGCCGCCCCAGGAATGGGTGATTTCGACAGCCTTCAGCTCGGGATAAATCTCGGCGATCTGCCGGCGGATATGGCTGGAAATATCGCGTGGCGCATCGGCCGTATAGGCCTCGCGCCCGCCGAACAGCAGCCGGTTGTCGGCCGTCTTGCGGAAATAACGCACCACGAAGCGGGAATCGGCGACGGCTTCCTTGCCGGGGATGATATCAGGATAGGCGTCGAGCGGTGCGGTGGCGCCGATGAAGGAGCGGATCGGCATGATATGGGCAGCCGTTACCGGTTCCAGATTGCCAATATAGGCATTGGTGGCGATCAGTACCCGCGGCGCGGTGATCGTGCCGAAGGGCGTCTCGATGATGGTCTTGCCGCCCGCCTGCCGGATGGACCTGGCGGGGGTCATCTCATAAATGGCGGCACCTGCCGCTTGCGCCGCCTTCGCCAGCCCGACCAGCAGCTTCAGCGGGTGAATGTGGCCGGTGCCGGTGTCGCGCGTGCCGCCGAAATAATGGGTGGAGCCGACGCGTTTGCGTGCTTCGCCACGCTCCATGTAGGAAATATGCGGATAGCCGTAACGATTGTTCATCGCATCCACGCTTCTGCGATAATCATCCTCGTAAGCCGCCTTGTGCGCCACATAGAGCTGCCCCGGCAGATATTCCATGTCGATGCCGCGGCTGCTTGCGAAATCGCGCACGTAATTCTTGGCGTCCTCGGCAATGTCGAACAGCAGCTTCGATTGCTCGAAGCCGATCTCGGCCTCCATTTCGTCCGGAAAGGAGCGCTGGCCGGTGCCGAACTGGCCGCCGTTGCGGCCGGAAGCGCCATCGCCAAAACGATGCGCCTCGATGAGGGCGACGGAGACGCCGTTTTCGGCGAGGTTACAGGCGGCCTGAAGGCCGGTATAACCGCCGCCGATGATCGCGACATCAACTTGCTTCGATCCATCGAGGGCAGGATAGTCCGGCCGCTCGCCGACGGTTGCCTGATACCAGGAAATTCCCGGCGCAATCGGGCTTTGCCATGTCATGCTCGTGGTTCCTCACACGTTGAGAAGCAGGAACTCGCGCTCCCAGGGGCTGATGACCTGCATGAAGGTCTCGAACTCCCCGCGTTTCAGGCCCGCATAAAGGCCCACGAATTCATGGCCAAACACCCGCTCGAACTGTTCTTCGCCTTCCAGCAGCGCCACGGCCTCCAGAAGCCCGCGCGGCAGGTCGATGGAGCCTTCATTGGCCGTCTCGGCGGTTGGTTCGGTCGGTTCGATATTGTTGACGATGCCGAGCCAGCCGCAGCCGAGCGAGGCGGCAAGCGCGAGGTAGGGATTGGCGTCCGAACTCGGCAGGCGGTTTTCGACGCGCCGCGCCTGCGGGCCGGAAATCGGCACGCGGAAGGCGGTCGTGCGGTTGTCGTAACCCCAGGCATTGTTGACCGGGCAGGCCATATCAGGCGTCAGGCGGCGATAGGAATTCACATATGGCGCGAGCATGACAAGCGCGTTCGGAACGTAACGCTGCATGCCGCCGACGAAGGAGAAGAACTCCTTGGAAGGGCCGCCATCCTTGTTCGAGAAAATATTGCGGCCGCTGTCGATTTCCACCACCGACTGGTGAATATGCATGGCCGAACCCGGCTGGCCCTGCATCGGCTTGGCCATGAAGGTAGCGTAGATGCCGTGCTTCAGCGCCGCCTCGCGGATGGTGCGCTTGAATAGGAAAACCTGATCGGCAAGCTCGATGGGGTCGCCGTGGCGCAGGTTGATCTCCAGCTGCGCCGGGCCTTCCTCGTGGATCAGCGTATCGATCTCGAGGCCCTGCTTTTCCGAGAAGTGATAGATATCGTCGATCAGCTCGTCGAACTCGTTGATGCCGGCGATGGAATAGCTCTGCCCGCCGACAATGGAGCGGCCGGACCGGCCCTTCGGCGGATGCAGCGGATAATCCGGGTCGTCATTCATGGCGACGAGGTAGAATTCGATTTCCGGCGCGACGACCGGCTTCCAGCCCTTTTCCGTATAAAGCGACAGCACGTTCTTCAGCACGTTGCGCGGCGTGTAGGGGACGAAATTGCCTTCCGCATCCACGACGTCGCAGATCACCTGCGCGGTCGGGTCGCTCTCCCACGGCACGACGGAGAGCGTGGAAAGATCAGGCACCAGCTTCAGGTCACTGTCGCGCGGCTCGTAACGGAAATTAGCGGTCTCATCAGGATATTCGCCTGATATCGTATGGCGGTAGAGCGCGGAGGGCAGGGCAAGCGAGGTGTCGCCCGTGAACTTTGCCGTCGGCATCATCTTGCCGCGCGCAACGCCGGCAAGATCGGGGGTGATGCATTCTATGTCTTCGATACCGCGCGCCCTCAGCCATTGCGCGGCTTCGCGCCAGGAGGAAACGCCACGGGTGGAGGAGAGGTCGAGGGGAGGTGTCTTTGCCATGGTTGCCTGTTTCTTCGGGCGGAGCATGGTTTTCTTCGGGGGCATGTATCACCGGGTCTGTGTTTCTGGTGGAGCCATCATAACCGTAGTTTGGCAATTGGCGAGGGGGAAAGCGCCATTGACAAGCGGCGGCACTTCGAAAAGAGGAAAGGAAACGGATCGGATGGAATGATGACAGAGAAATGTGACGTGCTGATTTTGGGGGCGGGCGCCGCCGGCATGATGTGCGCCATCCGCGCCGGCCAGCGCGGCCGCTCCGTCATAATTCTCGACCATGCGAAGGCGCCGGGCGAAAAGATCCGCATCTCCGGCGGCGGCCGCTGCAACTTCACCAATATCCATGCCGGGCCGAAGAATTATCTCTCCGCCAATCCGCATTTCGCCAAATCCGCTCTCGCCCGTTATACGCCGCGCGATTTCATTGCCCTTGTCGAAAAACACCGCATCGCCTGGCATGAAAAGACGCTCGGCCAGCTTTTCTGTGACGACAGCGCCAAGGATATCATCCGCATGCTGCTTGGCGAAATGCAGGCAGTCAATGCGAAGCTGCGGCTCGAAACGTCAGTCTCGGCCGTCACCCATGACGGCGGGCGGTTTCGCGTCACGACATCAGGCGGCGTCATCGAGGCGGAAAGCGTCGTTGTGGCGACGGGCGGTAAGTCGATCCCGAAAATGGGCGCGACCGGTTTCGCCTACCAGATCGCCGAGCAATTCGGCCTCAAGCTCATCGAGACGCGCCCCGGTCTCGTGCCGCTGACGCTCGATCCCGCTTTGCTGGAAAAGCTGAGCCCGCTTGCCGGCGTCGCGGTTCTGGCTGAGGTTTCCCATGGCAAGACCTCGTTTGAGGAAGCGCTGCTCTTCACCCATCGCGGTTTGAGCGGGCCCTCGATCCTGCAAATCTCATCCTACTGGCGCGAGGGTGATGTGGTCAGCCTGAAGCTTGAGCCGCATCGCGATATAGCCGCGCTTCTGAAGCAGGCGAAACAGAAGAACGGTCGGCAGTCACCCCAGACCGCTTTGTCGGAAATCCTGCCGAAGCGTCTTGCCCAGCATGTCGTCGAACAATCCGGCCTCACCGGCCATCTGGCCGATATGTCTGACAAGGTGCTGGCGAAGCTTGCGGGCGAGGTGCAGGACTGGCAGATCAAGCCCGCCGGTTCCGAAGGTTATCGCACGGCGGAAGTCACACTCGGTGGGGTGGATACGACCGGCCTCGATTCCCGCAGCATGGCGGCGAAATCCGTGGCCGGGCTTTATTTCATTGGCGAATGTGTTGATGTGACCGGCTGGCTCGGCGGTTATAATTTCCAGTGGGCCTGGGCTTCCGGTCAGGCGGCAGGCGAATTCGCTTGAGATAGTCTCGGGTTTTTCAAGTGCGGCACTTCTCTCCTCCGTTATACCGGCCTTGAGCCGGTATCCAGTCAGCTCAAGTCTTTGGGCTGAAAAGACTCTCTTGCCGCACAGACGTGCGTCGGCTAGACCCCGGATCTAGTCCGGGGTGACGGTGTGCGGATGCCACCTGTTTGCCAAAATCACTGGCTGAGTTTGTTATCAGCCTTTGCCCTTTTAATAATCTGTTAACGGGCGCGGAGTCATCCTGACCGAATGCCAGCAAAGCCGGATCGCCCTATGATCCCGCTGCACATGAAGTCCTGCTGGAGGCTCTTAACAGGGCATGGGTCGGTTGAGTTTTTCGTCAGGAACCCGCGCATGAACAGAACAGCACATCGCCGCCCTCGCGCCATTGCCATCGCCCGCGCCGAAAGCGGGAACCGGCAGCTGGCCTTTCGCCTGAGTCTTATCGCAGCCGGTGCTATGGCAGCCCTGATCGCCCTCTTTTATTGATCGGCGGCTCGTCGTCCTCGTCAAGCCGATGACTGTGCGGAAAAACCGCCACGGCCGAGATGCCTCGGCCATATCGGCATAAAATTTCTCTTCCTGCAGAATGGCTTCGCGCCGCGTGCGCGGCTGCTGGTTTTCGATGATGGCCCGTGCTGCAAAAATCGCATGCATGTCGCTCTCCTTCTAATGCGGAGGGCCATGATGCGCGCCGTTTTTTGATTTATCTGCGCAAGAAAATGCGCTACGTTTTTCATCCATGAAAAACGTCACCTGGGATTCCTACCAGCTTTTCCTCGATGTGTCACGCAGCGGCGGCCTGACCGGGGCCGCGGCGATAACGGGTTTGAGCCCCGCGACCATCGGACGGCGCATGATCGAACTGGAGGAGCGTATCGGCAAGGCTCTGTTTCTGCGCAGCCAGACGGGATACGCCCTGACGGCGGATGGCCGTGCGCTGTTCGACCGGCTTATGGCAATGGAGAATGCAGCCAGGGATATCGAGGGATGGCAGAAGGCGTCGTCCGCCTCATCCGTGGTGCGCATCGCCGTCGGCACCTGGAACGCCTGGCTGCTGACCGGCAACTTCTCCGCCATCTGCACCGACCGCGACGATTTCCGCATCGATCTTTTCATTGCCGAACAGAGGGCGTCTCTGGCGCATCGCGAGAATGACATCGGCATTCGCGCTTTCGAGCCGCAGGAAAAGAACCTCGCCGCCATCAAGACGGGAGAGGTGGCTTATGCGCCCTACAGGCTGCGCAACGCCGCCACTGCCGTCGCCGACCGCTGGCTGGCGGTGGCGGAGGAAAACGCCATTTCAACCTATCTGCGCTGGCCGCATGAGAACCGCCGCAATGATATCGCGGTAACGGTGAACCGGCCGACGGCGCTTCTCGATCTTGTGCTGGCCGGGGCAGGCGTCGCCGTGCTTCCATGCTTCGTGGGTGATGCGGATGCGCGGCTTGCTCGCGAAGGTGACGAGATGGAAACCCTTCGCCACAATCAATGGATCGTCATGAACAATGACGATCGCCACCGCCGCGATATCAGGACGGTGGCGGATCGGATGACCCGTCTGATCAAGGGGCATTCCGATCTTTATGCCGGGCGCAAGAGCCGCCCGGCATAAAAGAAAGGCTGTCGCTTCAGGCGGCGTCACGCCCTTGCGCGACGATGACGGGAATCAGAAGATCTCCCCAGTTGCCGCCGCCGCCATGGTGGCGGGCCGAGCGGACCAGCTCGACGGAAACACCGGCCTCGACGGCTTTCATGACGGCCTGGTTGAGGCGGTGCAGATCATTGGCCAGCATGCGGATGGCGGCCTGCTGATCCTGCGTCATGGCGGAGGACTGCTCCTCGGCGCGTTCCTTGACGTGGGTCTTGATGGGGTTGTGGGCATTCATGGCATTTCTCCTCTCTTTATTGGTTGGGGTTCTTGATCCGGTTTGCAAGCCCTTCCCGTCGCCGGGAAGGGCCGTTTTTCGATTTATTCTGCCGCCGGGCGGAACTGGTCGTGCTCGGTGGATTCCTTCATGGCTGTCGTCGAAGACGTGCCGCCGGAAATGGCGAGCGACACGGCGTCGAAATAGCCGGTGCCGACCTCGCGCTGATGCTTGGTGGCGGTGTAGCCGTTTACCTCGGCCGCGAATTCCGCTTCCTGAAGCTCGGAATAAGCCGCCATCTGCCGGTCCTTGTAACCGCGCGCCAGTTCGAACATGCCGAAATTCAGCTGGTGGAAACCGGCGAGCGTAATGAACTGGAACTTGTAGCCCATTGCGCCCAGTTCCCGCTGGAACTTGGCAATCGTCGCGTCGTCGAGGTTCTTTTTCCAGTTGAACGACGGCGAGCAATTGTAGGCGAGCTTCTTGCCGGGATGCACCTTGTGCACGCCTTCCGCAAACCTGCGCGCCTGCTCGAGATCCGGCTTTGATGTCTCGCACCAGATCAGGTCGCAATAGGGTGCATAGGCCACCGCGCGGGCAACACAGGGCTCAAGACCGTTCTTGACCTGATAAAAGCCCTCGACGGTGCGGCCGGCATCGTAATCCACGAAGGGACGGTCGCGCTCATCGATATCGGAGGTCAGAAGCTTGGCGGCCTCCGCATCCGTGCGGGCGATGACCAGCGTTGGCACACCCATGACGTCAGCCGCAAGCCGCGCCGCCGTCAGGTTGCGGATATGCGCCGCCGTCGGGATCAGGACCTTGCCGCCGAGATGGCCGCACTTCTTTTCCGATGCCAGCTGGTCTTCATAGTGAACACCCGCCGCACCCGCCTCGATGAAGGCCTTCATGATTTCGAAAGCGTTGAGCGGCCCGCCGAAACCGGCCTCCGCATCGGCAACGATCGGCGCGAACCAGGTATCGACCGAAAGGCCCTTGCCCTCCGCCGTCTCGATCTGGTCGGCGCGCTGCAGGGTGCGGTTGATGCGCTTTGCAAGCTCCGGCGCCGCATTGGCGGGATAAAGCGACTGGTCCGGATACATGGCCGACGCCGTATTGGCATCCGCCGCAACCTGCCAGCCCGAGAGATAGATCGCCTTCAGCCCGGCGCGAACCATCTGCATGGCCTGGTTGCCGGAAAGCGCGCCGAGCGCATTGACGAAATTTTCCTCGTTGATCAGCTTCCACAGCCGGTTCGCGCCCATTTCGGCCAGCGAATGGCGGATTTCGACGGAGCCGCGCAGCCGCTCCACATCCGCGGCGGTGTAAGTGCGCTCGATGCCGTCGAAGCGTCCCTGCGGTGCACCCGGAACAAGTTTGTAAAAATCCGTCATACTTCTCTCTCCCTTGACAAATGCCGTTTCGGAAACGCGCTGCCTTCAACTTTGTGAAGCGCCGTTCGATGTGACTACATTTACATTTTTGGAGATTTGAGCGCCAGAACAAACATAAAAACAGTGACTTGAAAGAGGTTATCCTGTAGGATGCATGACAGGGTGGAGCTGTAAAATTGTAAATTTTGTAAAAGCTATTCACCCCGAGAGTTTGTAACAGGCTTGTATGAGTCGTCGGGATGGAGAGGCAAGACGGTGTCGGAAAACAAGATTTTTGCAGGCCCGCGCGTGCGCCGCATTCGCAATGGTCTGGGGCTGACGCAGACGGCCATGGCCGAGGCGCTGGCGATTTCGCCGTCCTATCTCAATCTCATCGAGCGCAACCAGCGACCGCTGACCGTGCAGCTGCTTTTGAAGCTCGCCTCTGTCTATAAGGTCGATCTTGATGATCTGCAGGGCGAGAGCGCCGGTTCCGCCGGACAATTGCGTGAAGTCTTCGCCGATCCGCTGCTGGTGGGTGAGGTGCCGTCGCCGCAGGAGCTGATCGAGGTCGCAGATGCGGCGCCCAATGCGGCAAGCGGTGTCCTCAAGCTTTACCGGGCCTACCGGGAACAGGCGCAGCGCCTTTCCGACCTTTCCGATCTTCTGGCGCGGGAAGGGCACGAAACGGCGCTCTCCTCCACCCGCCTGCCGATCGACGAGGTGCGGCATGTCTTTGAAAACCGGTCGGCCTATTTCCACGCCATCGATGCGGCGGTGGAAGAGCTCCATAAACAATTGGCGGCGGGCGATGATCTCGCCTCCGGGCTGAGGGCATGGCTGCAGAAAAACCACGGTATCGTGGTCAGAACCTTGCCTGTACACGCCATGCCGAACCTCAGGAGGCGTTATGACCGCCATTCGATGCGGCTGTTTTTATCCGAGCGCCTGTCGCAGCCGGATCAGCTGAGGGAAATGGCCATGGAGACCTGTCTTCTGGCCCTTCGCGAAGAGATAGGCGCGGAGCTTGACGGGCTTGGTTTGAAAGGGGAGGAGGCAAAGCGCATCGCCCGCTTCGAGCTGGCGCGTTATGCCGCCCATGCCCTGATGATGCCTTATGGCGCATTCCTTGCTGCCGCCCAGCGCGCGAAATACGATCTTGATGTTTTGCGGTCGCGCTTCAACGTGTCGTTCGAGCAGGCCGCCAATCGCCTCGTCAGCCTGCAACGGCCAACGGCTGCGGCAATACCGTTTTTCCTGATGGAGATCGACAATGCCGGCAACCGGTTCCGCCTCGCAGGGGCCGGTGGTTTTCCGAGGGCGCGGTTCGGCGGCCTCTGTCCGCGGCTTAATATCCATGCCGCCTTCGCCCAGCCGGGGCAGGTGCTGGTGGAGGCGGTGGAGATGCCTGACGGTGATGCCTTCCTCACGGTTTCGCGCACACTGGAAGGCCCGCAGGCGGGTTTCGGCGAGAGGGTGCGGCGAACGGCCGTGCTTGTCGGTTGCGATCTCGCTCAGGCGGGAGAGACGGTCTATGGCCCAGCCGCCTCGGGTGCGTCGCCTGTTGCCGTCGGCCCCTCGTGCCGGCTGTGCGAAAGACAGGGCTGTCTGTCGCGCGCCGAAGCGCCACTGACACGGCCGCTGGGGCTGGATGAAATGGTGACCGGCCTTAGTGTTTTCGACTTCCAGTAGGTGTTTCCATCCGCTTTTTTGCGGCCGGAACACATTTGGTTGAAAATGCTGTGCTGCACATTTCCCGCTTGCTCCCTTTTGTTTTCCTTTCTAGTCTCTCCAAAAAAAGGGGATCACGCTTCCACCGTGAGGATGCGTTAACAGGAGACATCATGAAAAACCGTTCTCTCCGTCTGACCTTGGCTCTCACCACCGCGCTCGTTGCAGCAGGCTCGGCAATGGCCCAGGAGAAGGTCGTCCACGTCTATAACTGGTCGGATTATATCGACGAATCGATCCTTACCGATTTCACCAAGGAAACCGGTATCAAGGTCGTCTATGACGTGTTCGACAGCAACGAACTTGTGGAAACCAAGCTTCTGGCCGGCAGCTCCGGTTATGATGTCGTGGTGCCGACCGGCCCCTTCCTTGCCCGCCAGATCAATGCCGGCGTGTTCCAGAAACTCGACAAGTCCAAGTTGCCGAATCTGAAGAACCTGTGGCCCGAGGTCTCCGAGCGTCTGGCGAAATACGACCCCGGCAACGAATATGCCGTGAACTACATGTGGGGCACCACTGGCATCGGTTATAACGTCGCCAAGGTGAAGGCTGCGCTTGGCGATGTTCCCGTCGATAGCTGGGATATTCTCTTCAAGCCGGAAAATGCCGAAAAGCTGAAATCCTGCGGCATCAATATTCTCGATGCGTCGGACGAAACCTTCGCCATCGCCATGAATTATCTCGGCAAGAATCCCGACAGCAAGGAAACGGCCGACCTGGAAGCCGGCGGCGAGGTCTATTCGAAGATCCGTCCTTTCGTGAAGACCTTCAACTCCTCCGCCTATATCGACGAACTCGCGAATGGTGACAGCTGCATCACCATCGGCTGGTCGGGTGACATCCTCCAGGCGAAGAGCCGTGCCGAGGAAGCCAAGAACGGCGTCGAGGTGAACTACATCATCCCGAAGGAAGGCACCTATATGTGGTTCGACAACCTTGCCATCCCCGCGGATGCCAAGAATGTCGAGGAAGCCCACACCTTCATCAACTATCTGATGCGGCCGGAAGTCATCGCCAAGGCGTCCAACTACGTTCAGTATGCCAATGGCAACCTCGCTTCGCAGGCGCTGATGGATGAGTCCGTCGCCAAGAACCCGGCGGTCTATCCCAATGCGGAGACGATGAAGAAGCTCTTCACCATCTCGCCCTACGGACCGAAGGAACAGCGTGTGCTGAACCGCGTCTGGACGCAGATCAAGACCGGCAGCTAAGACCTCCGCCCGCTGGTTGAGGAACGGCCGGCGGGCCTGTTTCTCAAATCCTTTGCCGGCAGGTCCCACGACCTGCCGGTGTCGCCCGCCCCGAAGCATCGTTCGAAAGACCAACGGGATTTGAGGGTGGGTGAATGGCGAAAACTCTGGGGCCGGTCAAACGCAAATTTAGCCCTTGGGACAATCCCGATGCGGTGCCCTTCATCCGCTTTGAAAACGTCACCAAACGTTTCGGCGATTTCGTCGCCGTCAATAATCTGACGCTCGATATTTACGAGCGCGAGTTCTTCTCGCTGCTTGGTCCCTCCGGCTGCGGCAAGACCACGCTGATGCGCATGCTGGCCGGTTTCGAGGAACCGACTGAGGGCCGCATCCTGCTGCAGGGCAAGGATATTTCCGGCGTTCCGCCCTATAAGCGCCCCACCAACATGATGTTCCAGTCCTATGCGCTTTTCCCGCATATGTCGGTGGAAAAGAACGTCGCTTTCGGTCTGGAGCAGGATGGTCTGCCCAAGGCGGACGTCGCCGCCCGCGTCGAGGAAATGCTGCGCCTCGTCAAGCTCACGGAATTCGCCAAGCGCAAGCCCAGCCAGCTTTCCGGCGGCCAGCGGCAGCGTGTGGCGCTCGCGCGTTCGCTTGCCAAGCGGCCGAAGGTGCTTCTTCTCGATGAGCCTCTCGGCGCGCTCGACAAGAAGCTGCGCGAAGAAACGCAGTTCGAGCTGATGGATATCCAGACCAATCTCGGCCTCACCTTCCTCATCGTCACCCATGACCAGGAAGAGGCGATGACGGTTTCGGACCGGATCGCCGTCATGGACAAGGGCAACGTCGTGCAGGTGGCGACACCGGCCGAGATTTACGAGGCGCCGAACAGCCGTTACGTGGCTGACTTCATCGGCGACATCAATATTTTCGACGCGAAGGTCGTCGCCAATGCCTCGGATATCGGCAAGCCCGGCCTGGTGACGCTGGATTGCGAAGGGCTGAAAGTGGCGGTGGAGCAGGAATGTGCTGCCGCGACCGGCAGTCAGGTCGCTTACGCCATCCGCCCGGAAAAGGTCCGCATCTCGTTAGACCAGCCCGCCGACAGCAGCGTCAACTCCGCCTATGGCGAGGTCTGGGATATCGGTTATCTCGGCGACTTCTCGGTCTTCATCGTCAAGCTTGCCGATGGCCGCGTCATCCGCGCCGCGCAAGCGAATGTCTCGCGTCTCGTGGATCGCCCGATCACCTTCGGCGACATGGTGTGGCTGAACTGGAGGCCGGATTCCGGCCTTGTCCTGACGCGCTGAGGGAGGCTTTCATGGCGATCACCACTCCCGAAAACCGGCAAAGCCCCTGGCGCTGGCTGGTCGTCGCGGTTCCCTATTTCTGGCTGCTGCTGTTTTTCGCAGCACCCTTCTTAATCATCTTCAAGATCTCGCTGTCGGATACGGCGATCTCCATGCCGCCCTATACGCCGGTCTTCGAAGGGTTTTCGAAGCTCGGCGAATTCTTTTCGCAGCTGGATTTCGAGAATTACCTGTTCCTAACGGAAGACCCGCTCTACATCGACGCCTATCTGTCGTCGCTGCGCATCGCCTTCATCTCCACCTTCCTGCTGCTGCTGATCGGGTATCCCATGGCGCTGGCCATGGCGCGCGCACCGTCATCCATTCGCCCGACGCTGGTGATGCTGGTGATCCTGCCGTTCTGGACCTCGTTCCTGATCCGCGTTTACGCCTGGATCGGCATTCTGAAGCCGGAGGGCCTGCTGACGGTGCTGTTCCAGTCGATCGGCCTTCTGGGGCCCGACCAGCAGGTCAACATCTTCCGCACCGAGACGGCGATCTTCATCGGCATTGTTTATTCCTATCTGCCCTTCATGGTGCTGCCGCTTTATTCGGCGCTGGAAAAGCTCGACAATACGCTCCTGGAAGCTGCTGCCGATCTTGGTTGCCCGCCATGGAAGGCCTTCTGGAAGATCACGTTTCCGCTCTCCCTGCCGGGCGTCGTAGCCGGGTCGATGATCTGCTTCATCCCGATAACGGGCGAGTTCGTTATCCCCGATCTCCTGGGCGGCGCGCAGACGCTGATGATCGGCAAGACGCTGTGGACGGAATTCTTCGGCAACCGCGACTGGCCTTTGGCATCCGCCGTCGCCGTGCTGCTTCTGCTGTTGCTGGTGGTGCCCATCGCCATCTTCCAGAACCAGCAGAAGAAGGTGGGGTGAGGCCATGAAGCGCGGAAAATTCGATATCACCGTCCTCACCCTCGGTTTTGCCTTTCTTTATATCCCGATCATCATCCTGATCGTTTATTCCTTCAACGCCTCCAAGCTGGTCACCGTCTGGGGCGGCTTTTCGCTGCAATGGTATCGCTCCATGTGGTCGAACCAGGGGCTGATGGATGCTGCCTGGGTGACGCTGCGCGTCGGTATCCTCAGCGCCACCATCGGCACCATCCTCGGCACTCTGGCGGCGCTGTCGCTCACCCGCTTTGCCCGCTTCCCGGGTCGGGTACTGTTTTCCGGCATGATCTATGCGCCGCTCGTCATGCCGGAGGTGATTACCGGCCTGTCGCTGCTGCTGCTCTTCGTGGCGGTCGGGGTGGATCGCGGTTTCTGGACCGTGGTCATTGCGCACACCACCTTCACCATGTGTTACGTGGCGATCGTCGTGCAGTCGCGCCTTTTGACCTTCGACCGCAGTCTGGAGGAGGCGGCGCTCGATCTCGGTTGCCCGCCGGTCAAGACCTTCTTCCGCATCACCCTGCCGCTGATCTTCCCCGCCGTTATCGCCGGCTGGATGCTGGCCTTTACCCTGTCGCTTGATGATCTTGTCATCGCCAGCTTCGCCACCGGCCCCGGTGCGACGACGCTGCCGATCAAGATCTACTCGCAGGTCCGCCTTGGCGTGACACCGGAAATCAACGCCATCTGCACGATCCTCATCGGGCTTGTGACCATCGGCGTTATCGTTGCCTCCATCGCATCCAAACGCACGGAGTTGCAGCGGATGCGGGATGAACACGCCGCCGCTCGACACTGATCAAACGGACCTCTTCGATTTTCTCGTGTTACTGTTGAAATCGCGATTAATTCAGGAACTTTTAATTTAGTTTCGGCGCTTTACGGTCTCAGAATAGGAATTTTCGTCGGTAATTGCTCGATTTTGGTTTTAACCGCTTGTTAATAGGAGTTGGCGGAAAGTAAACCCAACGCAGGGCTGTCAAATTTCTGATGGCCGGGATTGATAATTTCCATATCGCGAGGTTGTCCCCCTTTCTCTCGTTGAAAAAAAGCACAACTAATACAGGCGGTCGCAAGGCCGCCTTTCTTTTTGCCGCGACGGCCGATGCCATTCAGCGATTTTCCGGATGATCCATCGATTTCGAGACCAGCAGCACAGGAACAAGCCCGGCGATAATGATGATGATCGCCGGTACGGCAGCATCCTGCACCTTTGAGCGGGATGCATCCTCATAGACCAGCGTTGCCAGCGTGTTGAAACCGAAAGGCCGGAGCAGGATGGTGGCCGGCAATTCCTTCATGGATTCGATCAGCACCAGAAGAAAAGCAGTCAGCGCGGCCGGCCGCATGTTCGGCAACAGCACCTTGAACAGCGTCTGTGCCCGGTTGCGCCCAAGCGTTCGCGAGGCCATGTCGATATGCGGCGAGAGCTTCTGGAAACCGGCATCGAGCGTGCCTTCCGCCATGGTCATGAAGCGCACGGCATGGGCATAGATGATGGCGAAGGCGGTGCCTGATAGCAGCAAGCCGCTGGAAAAGCCGAAATGGGAACGGATGAACCCGTCGACGCCGTTATCGAGGCTGGCCAGCGGAATGAGCACGCCAATGGCGAGCACGGTTCCCGGCACGCCATATCCCATTGAGCCGAAGCGGGCGGCGACCTTGGAGGTACGCGAGCGCTCGGTGCGGATGGCATAGGAAAACACAAAAGCGGCAATCAGCGTCACGAAGGCGGCGGAAAGCGAGACTTCGAGACTGTGTCCGAGCGCTTTCAGAAGCTTCGGGGAGAACAGCGCGTCGAGCCTCTTTGCTGCGTAACCGCCGAGCACGATCACCGGAATGAAGAATCCGCTCGCCACGGGTACGAAGCAGAACAGGCCGGCGCACCAGCGCCGCCAGCCGGTCAGCGCCTTCAGCCGATGGCGCTGCGCCATGCTTGTCGCCTTCGGCGCGCCGAAGCGCTGTTTTTCGCGGGCGTTGCGTTCGATGACGATCAGTGCACCGACGATGATGAGGATGACGGCGGCGATCTGGGTCGCATTGGCAAGATTGCCGCGATTGAGCCAGGTCTCGTAAATGGTGAAGGTCAGCGTCTGGACGCCAAGATATTCGACCGCGCCGATATCGTTCAGCGTCTCCATCAAGACCAGAGACAGGCCAATGGCAATCGCCGGCCGCGCCATCGGCAATTGCACGGAGAAGAACACGTTCAGAGGCCTTGCGCCAAGCGTGCGGGCCGCGTCAGCCGCAAAACGTCCCTGCATGGAAAAGGCGGCGCGCGCCGAGAGATATACATACGGATAGAGTACCGAGCTCAGAACGATGACAGCACCGCCGAGCGAGCGTATATCCGGAAACCAGTAATCGCGGATGCTGTGATAACCGAAGGCCGCGCGAAGGGTGCTCTGCACCGGGCCGGTAAAGTCGAGAAACTCACCGAACGCATAGGCTGCCAGATAGGACGGAATGGCGAGCGGCAGGACAAGTGCTGCCGACAATAGTCGTCGCAGCGGAAACTCGAATGTGGTGATGAGCCAGGCGCAGACAATACCGAAAAATGCCGTCGTCGCGGCCGTCATCCCCAGCAGCATGAAGGTGCGAAAGCCGGCGCGCGGCAGAACATTGGCGAGAAGATGCTGCCACCCCTCCGTGCTGCCGGTCAGCGCCAGCCAGAAGATCGCCAGAATGGGCATGGCGGCAATGGCTGCGACAATGATGGCCGCAATCGGCAATAGCGAAACGCGTTTTGTCGCGGGAAGGGGAGCCGTCATGGGCATGCGAGCCTGCTGTCTTGCAAAAGCCTTAACCGGCTGATCCTTCAGCCGGCGGCTTTCGCATTGCTACGCCCGCATGACGTCAGTTGGCAAGAACCCGCTGCGACGGAAAGGTGATTTCCACCAGCGTTCCTTCATTTGGCGTCGAGGTGATGGAGAAATTCGCACGGTTGGCGTCCACCATGGCCTTGGTCAGCGGCAGGCCGAGCCCGGTGCCGTCGCCGCGCACGCGCTTGCCTGACGATGCCACCTGCCGGAAGGGTTTCATGGCCTGTTCCAGTTCCGAGCGCGTCATGCCGATGCCGGTATCGCGGATGCGCAGCGACACGCTGCCATTGGCCTCATAGGCCGTGGACACGACGATCTGGCCGCCTGATGGCGTGAAACGGATGGCGTTCGACAGGATGTTCAGCACGATCTGCTTGATCGAGCGCAGGTCGGCGACGATCTGCGGCACAGATTGCGCAAGGGCCGTGCGGATAATGACACGCTGGTTATTGGCTTGCGGCTGCACCAGCGACACCGCCTCGGCCACCGTCTCGTTCAGCGGCACGGCGATGAAATCCACATCCATCTGCCCGGCCTCGATCTTCGAAATATCGAGGAGATCATTGACGATATCGAGCACATGCCGGCCGGAGCGGCCGATATCATTGGAATATTCCACATAGCGCGAATGGCCGATAGGCCCGAAGCGTTCAGTCGCCATCATGTCGGCAAAGCCGATGATGGCGTTGAGCGGCGTGCGGATTTCATGGCTGACGCGCGCGAGGAAATCGGTCTTGTGGGCATTGGCGGTTTCCGCCGCGCGCTTGGCGTTGCGCAGTTCCTCTTCCGTGCGCTTCCACTGGGTGATGTCACGGATGACAACGCAATAGCCATGCGAGGATTTAAGCCGGCCGATGGTCATGAACAGCGGCAGGAAGCCGCCGGATGCCTCGCGGCCGATCACTTCGCGGCCATCATTCAGCACGCTCGCGACACCGTTATTGGCAAGGCCGGAAAGATAGTCCAGCACGGCGCGCTGGCTCTCATGGGCAAAGAGGGTGACGAAAGGTTTGCCGGCGATTTCGCCATTATCATAATTGAACAGCGCGCTGGCGGAACGGTTGAGCGAGCGGATTTCGCCTTCGTCTCCCAGAAGCACCACGCCATCGGTGGCGGTTTCCAGAATGGAGTGCAGTTCCTCCACTTCGCCCTGCAGGAGGGAGAGGCTGCCTGCTTCCGCATTTTCGATGTCGCCGGCCGCTATGTTTTCGTTGGCGGCCGCAACCGGCGCCTGCTTTTCCTCAAGCGGCACCAGCGACAGCATCAGCGCCTTGGTTTCTTCCCAGCGGATGGATTGTAGCCGCGCCTTGACCGGAATGATGTCGTTTTCGGCGCTGACGACGACCATGCCGCCCTCATTGTCAGGCATCTGTTCCAGATCCTGCCGCTGCAGCAACGCTTCCAGCCCGCCAACATCTTGCAGTTCGGCGAGAGACCCATAGCCCGTCAAGCGCAGGAAATCCGGATTGGCGTGGATCAGCCTGTCGCCGGCATGCACCAGAAGCGCAACCGGCATCTGGTCCAGCGTTTCGGCCGTCAACGCATTTGCGGGGCGAACGGACGGGCTGACCATGGAGGCGGCAATATCGGCAGTCGGCTGCTCGTCAATTGCAGTCTCCTGCTTTTCTTCAGAGCCGCTTTCACCCGCCGCTGCGCGAATAGCCGCGGGCTGCTCGCCACGAACGTAGTCCGCAAAAAGATCGTCTTCATCAGGCGGTTCGGTCGTCTTTTCGTCGGTTTCCGTGTCTGAGGGTGCGCTTTCCGGCGCATCCGCAACGATATCCTGCTGGATATCCTGTCCTGCCGGTTCGGCGGAAATGATCCCCGCATCCGCGTCCGAATTTTCCTCCGAAGCAGAATCCGCAGGCGCCAGGGCCCGGCCGATTTCGCGGAAGGCGGCCTGCTCGCCTGCGGTCAGGCCCTCGCGGGAGCGGGAACGGCGCTCCTCCAGATGGACGACCTTGTCGGAATAGGTTGGCTCCAGCGCCGGCGCTATGACAGGCGCTTCGAATTCCGGCGGGGTATAATCAAGGTGCGGTTCTTCGACAGGGACCGCATCCGATGCGCCGTCTGCCGCATCGAGGTCCGTTGCCGGGGCCTCATCCTCACCGGAATCGCCGCCTTCGTCGTCATCCTCATCGATAAAGGCCAGCAATTCGTGGCTTTCATCCTCGATAGACGGCTGCGGTAGTGCTTCTGCCGGATCGGCCTCTTCGCCATCGAGGAAGGTCAGGCCCGTGGCATGCGGGTCTTCGGTGGCATCGGCAAGCCGCACGATACCGAAACCGCGGAAACCGTCGAATTCGCGTGAGCGCGTATAGGTGGGCAGGGCGGCGAGATCGATCGGCACCATCAGCGATGTGCCTTCCACCGGCCAATGGATCGTCTTGCCCGACCAGGTGTCGCGACGGCCGAGAAGCTCGCGGATCTTGCCGTCGGGATCGAGATTGAACAGGGTCGCGACATCGGCAAAGCCCATGCCTTCCACGGCAGCAGCCTTCGCGCCCACGGCTTCCGCAAACTCATGCGAGATCGAGCTGAAGCGTCCTTCGGCGTCGATTTTCCAGACGAAACGGGAAGCGCGTGCACCAGCATTGAAGACAAAAGGCTGTGCTTCTTCGCCAGCGCCGTTGTCTGTCTCCTCGGTCTCCGTCGTTATCTCCTCATCCGCCGCAGGAGCAGCTTCTGACGGCGCGGTTTCGACGATTTCATCGTCCGCGGCTGCATTGTCTTCGGCCCGGGCCTCTTCGGCAGGGGCGTCGGCGTCGGCGATTGCTCGCTCGGTTAAGGGAGCCTCTGCTTCATCCTCATCAAGTTCGAAAAGATCGGCGATGTCGTCAGTCATCGCCATATCAGCAGCGGCGTCGGCCTCCTGCGCGGAAAGCTCCGCCGGGGTCTCCACTCCGTTTTCCGACAACGACAGAAGGCTGTTCTCATCCTGCTGCGCTGCCACTTCCTCTTCGGGATCGGCCGGCAGTTCCTGCACCTCTTCCACATCTTCGATGCCAGCGACGGCATCGAGCACGGAATCGAAGGAGGCGGCTGTTGCGACAGCAGGCGCGGCCTCCGCAACCGGCAAGGCGGGTTCGGCGGCGGTGGGCGTTTCCTGCGGCTTGTCTTCCGCAAAACCATTAACGGGGTCGAGTGTGCCCAGCGCGGTTTCGACCACGAACATCAGGTTCAGTTCAGGCGATGCCGCGATCTGGCCGGTAGCGGCGGGCAGATAGCCCTTGCCGGTCGGCACCGGCCGCTTGACGAGATGGCCGGACTGGCCGGCTGCCATCTTCACCAGCGTGCGCGCCGTGTGCGGCGTGATGCCGAGCGACGAAAAGCCGGGCGAGGCGGCGATAATTTCGTTCTCGCCGTTCAGAACCGCCATATGAATATCGGGGTCGTCAAAACCTTCGATCATGCGCCGGGCGCATTCTGCCGTGTCGGGTGCGGCCTGATCGGTAAGGGCCGAAAACAGGATGGCCGGCTGACCGGGCTCGGCCTCGATGATTTCCGCGCGCGCGGTGACGGCAAGGCTGCGGAAACCCGATGTGATGCGAATGGTAAACGGCAGGCTGTCGCCCGCTTTGGAAAGCCGCGCCGCCGTGGCCGCCAATTGCCGGAAGGTCACGTCCTGTGGCTTCGGGCCCTGTTCCAGAAAATCATAGACAATCGGCGTGTCGAACAGCGCCGCACCCCGGCCATTGGCCCAAAGGGCATTTTTAAGGTCCAGCGAGAACAGCGCCATGGCCGCGCCACGCCCGAAACCTTCACGCACCCGTTCATGTACTGCGATATCGATAAAGGGATACTGGACGGCGGGCATGTCGAAACCTATTCTGGCACTACCGGACCTTGCGGGCTTTCGGCTTCCTCATGAAGCGCAAAACGTAAACCCGCCGAGGCATCACGTTAACAGAATTTTAAATAACTTCACAGCGCTGCCGGGTCCACCATCTGCGGGATGAATCGCCAAATAGAGTTAACATCAACAGGCCGCTGCGGCTTCTCCATGTCAGCCCGGCCCATTGAAAAGAACTTGCCTTTCGACGCCTTTTTTCGCAAAATTCGAAGAGGCACTTGCAAATGGGGGAAACACCTTTTATGTCACCCCCCGTGACGCCGCTTCGGCGTTTCATGTGCGGTTGTAGCTCAGTTGGTTAGAGCGCAGGTTTGTGGCACCTGAGGTCGGTGGTTCGA
This sequence comes from Agrobacterium radiobacter, assembly GCF_040801995.1. Taxonomy (NCBI): domain Bacteria; kingdom Pseudomonadati; phylum Pseudomonadota; class Alphaproteobacteria; order Hyphomicrobiales; family Rhizobiaceae; genus Agrobacterium; species Agrobacterium radiobacter. Next base: position 274,758 of record NZ_JBEGHX010000001.1, read on the forward strand.
CCCCACTCAACCGTACCATTCCCCTCTCCCGATAAGTCTATATGTCACAGTGACTTACCGGGAGAGGGGAGTATTCTCTTCCGTCGATGCTATTCATGCCTGCGGATCCCTGCTGAAGCCCTGACGCCGCGCAGGCTGCTTCCGATTTCCGAAAATCCCCAAAACCATTGCGTGACTGTGTCGTTCCCATGCAGCGTGGGTAACGCATGAACCCTGGGCCATACGCAGCCCGGCAAAAACCATTTGGCTAAAATCTCTTGCGCTGGTATTGTCCGCCCAACGAAACCTTATGAAAGCCAGCAGCATAGCGTCTACGCTTGTGCGCGGCGAAATGGACAAGACAGTGATCGACCCCGGAAACGGCCCAAAGCCGTCGGAACAAGGGGCGTCGGTGGCGAACAAAGGGAAAGCGAAGCGATCCCGTCGTGGCAAGAAACACAAGCGTGACGGTCAGCCCCGTGACGCTGTTGTGCTGTCGCATGATGTTGCCGCGGATGTTCCGGCCGGTTCCTCCTACGTATCGGCTCTCGAGCCGGATGCCGAGCCGCGCAAGAGAAAGCGCCGCAGGCGCTCCCGCGGCAAGGGTACGTCTCAACAGGCTGCCCCAGCTTCCAGCGCGCAGACGCAGGCTCCAGCCGCAACAGATGCGGCCAATCCATCCTCCGTGCCGCCGGGCGGCGGGCGAAAGTCGCGCCACCGCAAGCGTGGGCATCGCGATCCGCGTAGCCGTGATCCACAGGGTCGTCCGCTGGTTCCTACCCATGCGCCGAAACATGTCGGCAAGCAGAATGGCCGGGCCAACGGGGCTGGACAGGAACCGCACCGGCAATCCGAAATATCCGCCCGCCACGCAGGCCGCCAGCACGAGCATGGCCAGGAGCCGCCGGCGGATATGTATGCCGCGCTCGATCTCGGCACCAATAATTGCCGCCTCCTGATTGCGCAGCCGACGCGGCCCGGTCAGTTCCGGGTCGTCGATGCCTTTTCGCGTATCGTCCGGCTGGGTGAGGGGCTGGTGTCGAGTGGGCGGCTGTCCGACGATGCCATGGATCGTGCTGTCGAGGCGCTGAAAGTCTGCTCCGCGAAACTCTCGGGCCGCCCGATCAGGCGCATGCGTCTCATCGCCACCGAGGCCTGCCGCGCTGCGTCGAATGGCGAAGAGTTTCTGGCGCGTGTCACGCGGGAAACGGGACTGAAGCTTGAAATCATCAGCCGCGAGACGGAAGCCCGCCTTGCGGTGTCTGGCTGCGCCTCGCTCGTCGGGCGTGAAGCACGCTCCGTCGTGCTGTTCGATATCGGTGGCGGATCCTCGGAAATCGCCGTTATCAAGGTCGGGGAAAATCGCTCGAACCGGCTCGCCAATCACATCACCCACTGGACCTCGCTGCCGGTTGGCGTCGTCACGCTTTCGGAACGCCATGGCGGCCGCGATGTGACGCCGGATGTCTTTGCCGCCATGGTGCGGGAAGTCGAAGGGTTGCTCGATGCCTTCCATTGCCCGCCTCTGGCGCCGCAGATGCATCACGAGGATTTTCACCTGATCGGAACGTCGGGCACGGTGACGACGCTTGCCGGCGTCCATCTCGATCTGCCACGATACGATCGCCGCAAGGTGGATGGCCTCTGGCTTTCCGACGCCGAGGTGACGGCGATGCAGGACAAGCTTCTGGCCTGGGATTTCGCCGGCCGCGCCGCCAATGCCTGCATCGGGCCTGACAGGGCCGATCTGGTTCTGGCCGGCTGCGCCATTCTCGAGGCCATTCGCCGCCGCTGGCCGGCGCGGCGTATGCGGGTGGCCGATCGCGGTCTGCGCGAAGGCCTCTTGACGGATATGATGGCGGATGACGGCGCATGGCGGCGTAACCGCATAAGGCGCATGCAGATGACACGGCAGGACAGGACGGAAGGTTTGACATGAGCAAGGCGCCGACAAGCACCAATCGCACCGGCCGAAAGATCGGCCAGAAGGTCAAGAAGACCAAGCTCAAGGCCTCATCGCGCCGTTGGCTTGAACGTCATATCAATGACCCCTATGTGCAGCGCGCCAAGCTTGAAGGCTATCGCGCCCGCGCCGCCTTCAAGCTGCTGGAAATCAACGACAAGCATCAGATATTGAAGGGCGCGACCCGCATCATCGACCTTGGCGCCGCACCCGGAAGCTGGTCGCAGATCGCTTCGAAGGTGACGGATTCCACCGAGGACGATATCCGCGTCGCGGCGATCGATTTTCTCGAAATCGATCCCATTCCCGGCGTAAAAATCCTGCAGCTCGACTTCCTTGATCCGACAGCACCCGAAAAGCTGATGGAGGCCGTTGGCGGCACGCCTGATCTGGTATTGTCGGATATGGCGGCGCCCACCACCGGGCACCAGAAGACCGACCATATCCGCACCATGCATCTGTGCGAAGTCGCTGCTGATTTCGCCGTTCAGGTGCTGGCGGAAGGCGGCCATTTCCTTGCCAAGACCTTCCAGGGCGGCACGGAAAAGCAGTTGCTGGACATGCTGAAGAAGAACTTCAAGCAGGTGTTGCACGTCAAGCCGGCGTCCTCACGCTCGGAATCGGTGGAAATGTTCCTGCTTGCCAAGCACTTCAAGGGCCGCAAGAACGAGCCGGTTGACGCATCCGAAGCCGACGAGGCGGCGGAAGACTGATTACTCCGCCGGTTGCGAGACCTTGCCGCGGTGGCCGGAGACGGCCGCCCCGGCATTGCCGTCCATGCGGATGATCGGCACGATGGCGAACAGCGATACCAGCGCCACGATGGTGAAGGCGACGTGGAAATCGGCAAGCTGCAGATGCGAGCCTGACATCATGCTGCTGACTTCCAGAATGGAGGCGGCGAAAGCCACGCCCAGCGCCAGGCTGATCTGCTGCAGTACAGACGCCATCGAGGTCGCCTGACTGGCCTGGCTGTCCTCGATATCGGAATAGCTGAGCGCGTTCGACCCGGTGAAGAAGAAGGAACGGGCAAACCCCGCCGTGACAAGGAAGATCATGATCAGCGGATAGGGCGTTTCCGGCGTGAAGAAGCTGTTGGCAAGCGTTGTGAAGGCGCCGACGATGCCGGCCCCAATCAGCGTTGATCGGAAGCCTGTCGCCGCAAAGACCCGCTTGGCCATGAATTTCGTGGTGATCGCACCGATCGCGCCTGCAAAGGTGATCATGCCTGACTGGAACGGGTTCAACCCGAAACCGATCTGCAGCATCAGTGGCATCAGGAAGGGAATGGCGCCCGTGGAAATGCGGAAAACGGTGCCGCCAACAGAAGCCGCCCGGAAGGTGGCGTTCTGGAATATGTGGAAATCCAGAATGGGGGCAGGGTGGCGTGCGGCGTGGCGCATGTAAAGAAAACCGCAGATGAAACCGATGATCGTCGAGGCGATGCCGATGGCGGGCGGCAGGGCCGGAAGGCTGACGACCGACAGACCGAATACGACGCCGGAGGCGGCGATGCCTGAGAGCACGAACCCTTTGCCGTCCATCGGCGGTGGGTTGGTGGTTTCGATTTCCGGCAGGAAGATCGTCGAGAGCCAGATGCCGATGACGCCGATGGGCACGTTGATGAGGAAAATCCAGTGCCATGAAAAATAGGTGGTGATGAAGCCGCCGATGGGCGGGCCGGTCAGTGGCCCTACAAGCCCCGGTATCGTCAGCAGCGCCATGGCGGAGACGAGTTCGCTGCGCTTGGTCGTGCGCAGCAGCACGAGGCGGCCGACGGGCGTCATCATCGCACCGCCCATGCCCTGCAGGAAACGCGAAAGCACGAATTCGAACACCGACGAGGACACCGCGCAGCAGATCGACCCCACGACGAAGACGCCGATGGCGAAACGGAAGATTTTCTTCGCACCGTATTTGTCGGCCATCCAGCCGCTGATGGGAATGAAGATCGCCAGCGCCACCATATAGGCGGTCAGCGCGAGCTTCAGCGTGATCGGCCCAACATTAAGGTCGGCTGCAATCGCCGGAAGCGAGGTGGCGATGACGGTGGAGTCCATCTGCTCCATGAAGAGAGCGACTGCCAGGATGAGGGGAATGATGCGGTTCATGAGGCTGCCTGCGGCTTTCCGCTGCGACAAAGGATATCGCCGTTCCTCCTACGCCTGATGAGCGGGCTTGCCAACACGTTAATTATCAATTTCTCAAGTTCTGATCAAACCTGCGTGAGGCCGGTTTTCTTGCAACTTTCTCGCTCTATTGTCCGTTGGGTGAGTTCAGTTGGCGATCACGGCCAGTTGGCGATATCGGGAGAAAGATGATGACCCAATCCTTGAGCATGAGCAGACGCGGCCTCATCGGTGCGGCCGGTGCAAGCGTTCTTGGCGCGCCGCTTTTGATGGCGCGCAGCGCAAATGCCCAGACCAACCAGCCGCAGACTTCCATGGAGATCAAACACGCCATGCCGCCGGAAACCAACCGCTTCAAGCTCGGCAATTTCGAAGTGCTCGTGGTGAAGGACGGCTCGCGCGCCGCACCCAATCCCGGCGAGACCTTCGGCACGGATCAGTCTGCGGAAACGGTCGGCAAATTGCTGGAAGACAATTTTCTGCCGAAGGAGCAATTCGTCAATTCCTTCTCGCCGGTTCTCATCAATACAGGCACGGACCTCGTGCTGTTCGACACCGGTTTTGGTGAGGCCGGTCGCGGCGCCGGCAACGGCCGCCTGACCGAGGGCATGGCGGCGGCCGGTTATTCGCCTGAAGATGTAACCGTGGTGGTGCTGACCCATATGCATGGCGATCACATAGGCGGGCTGATGGAAAAGGGCGCGCCTGCGTTCTCCAAGGCGCGTTATGTTTTCGGCCAGGCGGAATATGATTTCTGGGCGGACGAGAAGCGTGTCGGCACGCCGGCCGAGGGCGGCCATAAGGGTGTTCTGGCCAGCGTCAAGCCGCTGGCGGAAAAGGCGACCTTCATCGGTGATGGTGGCAATGTCGTGTCCGGCATCACCGGCATTGCGGCTTTCGGTCATTCGCCTGGCCATATGATCTTCCGTGTCGAATCGGAAGGCAAGCAGCTGATCCTGACGGCGGACACGGCCAATCATTTCGTCCTGTCACTGCAAAGGCCGGACTGGGAGGTCAAATTCGACATGGACAAGGCGGCGGCGGCCGCGACCCGCAAGAAAGTCTATGACATGATCGCTACCGACCGGCTGCCCTTCCTCGGGTATCACATGCCTTTTCCGGCTGTCGGTTACGCGGAAAAGCTGGAGACGGGTTACCGTTTCGTGCCGAAATCCTATCAGTTCGATATCTGATATCTGCTGCAATGCAGCAACAGAGGGGACCCGGAAGGCAATTCCGGGTTTTTTCTATTCCCTTCCTGTCATGAACGTGTTACCAGCCCTCGCCAACTTCCAAGCAATCCTTGCAGGGCGCCGGGGTGAACTTTTCGTTCCGGAACGGCCACGCATTTTCATTATGAAGGAATTTGGTCATGGCACGCATCATTCAAACACCCACTGGTTTGGACGCTCTCACATTTGACGATGTGTTGCTGCAACCCGGACATTCCGAGGTTATGCCGGGACAGACGAATATCGCCACCCGCATCGCCCGCGATATCGATCTCAACCTTCCAATCCTCTCTTCCGCCATGGACACGGTGACCGAAGGCCGTCTCGCTATCGCCATGGCCCAGGCCGGCGGCATCGGCGTTATCCACCGCAACCTCACCCCCATCGAACAGGCTGAAGAAGTTCGGCAGGTGAAGAAGTTCGAAAGCGGCATGGTCGTCAACCCGGTCACGATAGGCCCGGATGCGACGCTTGCAGAAGCGCAGGCGCTGATGAAGGCGCATGGCATTTCCGGTATTCCGGTGGTTGAAAATGGCGGCTCCGGCGGCCACAAGAACGGCCGCCTCGTCGGCATTCTGACGAACCGCGACGTGCGCTTCGCTTCCGATCCGCAGCAGAAAATCTATGAACTGATGACCCGCGAAAATCTGGTCACGGTCAAGGAAAGCAGCGTCGATCAGCAGGAAGCGCGCCGCCTGCTGCACAAGCACCGCATTGAAAAGCTGCTGGTTGTGGACGGAAAGGGCAATTGCGTCGGCCTCATCACCGTCAAGGATATCGAAAAATCGCAGCTTAATCCCAATGCCACCAAGGATGCGCAGGGCCGTCTTCGCGCCGCCGCCGCCATCAGCGTTGGTGCCGATGCCATCGAGCGCGCCGAGCGCCTCATCGATGCTGGTGTAGACCTTCTGGTCGTCGATACCGCACACGGCCATTCGCAGCGCGTGCTCGATGCCGTTTCGGTGGTCAAGAAGATGTCGAACTCGGTTCGCATCATCGCCGGCAATGTCGCAACCGCTGACGGCACCAAGGCGCTGATCGATGCCGGCGCCGATGGCGTCAAGGTCGGTATCGGCCCCGGTTCCATCTGCACCACCCGCATCGTCGCCGGCGTCGGCGTTCCGCAGCTTGCCGCGATCATGTCGTCGGTCGAGGTGGCCAATGCGGCTGACATTCCTGTCATCGCCGATGGCGGCATCAAGTTCTCGGGCGATCTGGCCAAGGCAATCGCCGCCGGTGCTTCCGCCGTCATGATCGGCTCGCTTTTGGCCGGTACGGATGAAAGCCCGGGCGAGGTGTTCCTCTACCAGGGCCGTTCCTTCAAGGCCTATCGCGGCATGGGTTCCGTTGGCGCCATGGCGCGCGGCTCGGCAGACCGTTATTTCCAGGCGGAAGTGCGCGATACGCTGAAGCTCGTTCCCGAGGGCATCGAAGGCCAGGTTCCCTATAAGGGTCCGGTTTCCGGCGTGCTGCACCAGCTGGCTGGTGGCCTCAAGGCCGCCATGGGTTATGTCGGCGGCAGCAACATCAAGGAATTCCAGGAGCGCGCCACCTTCGTTCGCATCTCCAGCGCGGGCCTGCGCGAAAGCCATGCTCATGACGTGACGATCACCCGCGAAAGCCCGAACTATCCCGGCGCGGTTTGATCTTTCGAGCCGAATCCGTAAAAAGATAGGCTAGTTATTTGGCGCTCCCCGATCTCAAGCCGGATCGGGGAGCGTTTTCACGATTGGGGGAGAAAGCATGTCACCAACGACCGCAATGTTCTGGCCGATGATCGCCCATGTCTTTCTCGTCTTCTTGCTTTACGGCCTGCTGATCATCCGGCGCAACAAATACACCTTCAAGGATCGCGAATCGGCGATCAAGCTGCGTGATCACGGCGAGGAGGCGCACGAAAGCCGTTTGGTGAACCGCAATATCGCCAACCAGTTCGAGCTGCCGCTCCTGTTCCACATCGCCTGCCTGCTGCTTTACATCACGGATGCGGATAATGTCGTCACCGTTGTTCTGGCGTGGCTGTTCGTGCTCTCGCGCTACGTCCATTCCTATGTCCACGTCACCAGCAATCGCCTGCGTCAGCGCGGGGCATTGTTCGGCATCGGCTTTGCACTGGTCGTCTGCCTGTGGGCATGGCTCGCCATATGGTTGGCGCTGGAATAAATCAGCACCGTGAGGTTGCCTCATAAGTGAGACAATCCCGCCTTGCAAAATACTCCGATTTGCGATGGGTCAATTCCATGACGCCGCATCCCCGTTAATCTCTGCCTGCCGTCGAGAATTTCAGGCGAGCAGAGATTAGGGAGTATGTCATGGCTAAGACAATGAAGGCGGCGGTTGTCCGCGCATTTGGAAAACCGCTGACCATCGAGGAAGTGGCGATACCGGATCCCGGTCCCGGTGAAATTCTCATCAACTACAAGGCGACGGGCATTTGCCACACCGACCTGCACGCAGCAACGGGCGACTGGCCGGTCAAGCCCAACCCGCCCTTCATTCCCGGCCATGAAGGTGTCGGTTATGTCGCCAAGATCGGCGCAGGCGTCACCGGTATCAAGGAAGGCGACCGCGCTGGCACACCGTGGCTCTACACCGCCTGCGGATGCTGCATTCCCTGCCGTACCGGCTGGGAGACCCTTTGCCCAAGCCAGAAGAATTCGGGTTATTCTGTCAACGGCAGCTTTGCCGAATATGGCCTTGCCGATCCGAAATTCGTCGGCCGCCTGCCGGATAATCTAGAATTCGGTCCCGCCGCACCCGTGCTCTGCGCCGGTGTCACCGTCTACAAGGGTCTGAAGGAAACCGAAGTCAGGCCCGGCGAGTGGGTGGTCATTTCAGGCATTGGCGGGCTTGGCCACATGGCCGTGCAATATGCCAAGGCCATGGGCATGCATGTCGTTGCTGCCGATATTTTCGACGAAAAGCTGGCGCTTGCGAAAAAACTCGGAGCCGATGTCACCGTCAATGGCCGCGCGCCTGACGCAGTTGAGCAGGTGCAGAAGGCAACCGGCGGTGTCCATGGCGCGCTGGTGACGGCGGTTTCGCCCAAGGCCATGGAGCAGGCCTACGGTTTCCTCCGCTCCAAGGGGACGATGGCGCTTGTCGGCCTGCCGCCGGGCTTTATCTCCATTCCGGTTTTCGACACGGTGCTGAAGCGCATCACGGTGCGCGGCTCCATCGTCGGCACACGGCAGGATCTGGAGGAGGCGCTGACCTTTGCTGGAGAAGGCAAGGTCGCCGCCCACTTCTCGTGGGACAAGCTCGAAAACATCAACGATATCTTCCACCGCATGGAAGAGGGCAAGATCGACGGCCGTATTGTCGTGGACCTCGCCGCCTGATGTGAAAATGCGGCGGCGCTCACGCAAATGTGTGACGCCGCTTCCGCCCGCATCGTTCCCCGCAGGGCGATCTGCGCTATCCTTCCGCATCCGTGCGTTCAAGGAGGATAGAGCGATGGACAAGCCCAAGATTACGCAGGCCATGATCGACGCTTACGATGAATATACCCATCTTAGCCTCGACCGCCGCAAATTCATGGAAAAGCTCACCGTGCTGGCCGGGTCGGGCGCGGCGGCAGCGGCAATCGCTCCGCTGCTTTCCGCCAACAGCGCCCATGCGGCAATCGTAGCACCCGATGATGCGGGGATCGTCGCGGAAGAGGTGACATATCCCGGCCCCGCCGGCGAGATGAAGGGTTACCTCGTTACACCGAAATCGGCGTCCGGCCCCATCGGCTCGGTCATTGTCATCCATGAGAACCGCGGTCTGAACGACCATATCCGTGACGTGGCCAGACGGGTGGCGCTTGCCGGTTTCCGGGCGCTTGCGGTCGATTTCCTCTCCCCGCAGGGCGGCACGCCCGCTGACGAGGAGAAGGCACGGCAGATGTTCAGCGGTCTCGACATGGATGCGACTGTCGCCAATGCCGAAGCGGGCCGGGTGTGGCTGTCGGCTCGGCAGGGGGCGAATGGCAAGGTCGGTGCAGTCGGTTTCTGCTGGGGCGGCGGGCTGGTCAATCGTTTCGCGACCAAGTCGGCAGGTTTGAATGCCGGCGTCGCGTATTACGGCCAGCAGGCCCCGGCGGCCGATGTGCCTGCCATCAAAGCGCCGCTGCTTTTGCATTATGCGGGTCTCGACGAGCGCATCAATGCCGGCATCGACGCCTACAAGAAGGCGCTGGAGGAAAACGGCAAGACCTTCGAAATCTTCGTTTATGACGGCGTCAACCACGCCTTCAATAATGACACGTCCTCGGCGCGTTACGACAAGGCGGCGGCCGATCTCGCCTGGGGCCGGACGACGGAGTTCTTCAAGAAATATCTGGCGTGATGGGGTTTTGGCCACGCAGCGGACCGAAGATGCGTGGGGCTTACCCCCTCTGCCCTGCCGGGCATCTCCCCCTCAAGGGGGGAGATCGATCTGCGGCTATGTTTCGTCCATCTTGAAGCTTGAGAGTGAAGCGACAAGCGGGCCTCTTGCCGATCTCCCCCCTTGAGGGGGAGATGCCCGGCAGGGCAGAGGGGGGGTAAGCCCCACGCCCCTCCGGTCCGCTGATCTAAACGCCCCCAGCCCCGCGCTTCAAATGCTCGTCAAGCCTTGGCATTATCTCCACGAAATTGCAGGGCAGGTGGCGATAATCGAGCTGAGCCTTGAGGATGCCGTCCCACGCATCCTTGCACGCCCCCGGAGAGCCGGGCAGCACAAAGATGAAGGTCGCGTTCGCCACGCCGCCGGTCGCGCGTGACTGGATGGTGGCGGTGCCGATCTTGTCATAGGAGATACGGTGAAAGAGGGCGGAAAACCCGTCCATGCGCTTTTCGAACAGCGGTTCCAGCGCTTCTGGCGTCACATCGCGGCCGGTAAAGCCGGTGCCGCCCGTCGTGATGACCACATCCACGCCTTCAGAGAGCGTCCACTCGCGCACGGTGCCGGCAATCGCTTCCTTGTCATCAGGCACGATGGCGCGGGCGGCAAGCCTGTGGCCTGCTTCTTCCAGCCTTGCGACGAGCGTATCGCCGGATTTGTCATTCTCCAGCGTGCGGCTGTCCGAAACGGTCAAAACCGCAATGCCCAAGGGGATGAAGGGTCGTTCGCCTGCCATAGCCTAATCCTCAAATGGTCCGAGTCGCCTGAAAGTACCAGCCGGGGCGTTTCTTTCGAAGCGATGTTTGCGCTATCAGGGCCGCTTCAAGGGAATGAAAAATCCCGAAACAGGTTGCACCCGAACCGGACATGCGGACAAGCGCAGCACCTTCCTGCGAGAGTAACCCGGCAATCTCCCCAATTTCCGGAAGCAGCGCCTGTGCTGGTGGTTGCAGATCGTTACGGCTCCGGGCGAGAAAATCCATCCAGCCAATTGTCGCATGGGCGGGCAGGGGCGGATTGGCCTTGTTCCGCAATCGCCGGAAAATCTCCGGTGTAGAGACGGCCTTCAGCGGATTGGCCAGAACCAGGAACAGTTCCGGCAAATTGGTGACCGGTTCAATGTCCTCGCCAATGCCGCGCGCGATCAGGGGTCGGCTCTCAAGGCACATCGGCACATCCGCTCCAAGCTTCAGGGCCATGGAGGAAAGCGCATCCGGTGCCACCCCGGCGCGCCAGTGCCGCAAAAGCCCTCGCAGCGTCGCCGCCGCGTCCGCCGAACCGCCGCCGATGCCCGATGCCACCGGCAGGTTCTTTTCAAGGTGAATGGCGACCGGGCGTGCTGGCTGACCCGTCGACGCAAGTCTATCGCGCAACAAATCTCTGGCGCGGGTGACGAGATTGTCGCCGCCATCCCCGGCGCGCAGAAGATCGCCGAAGGGGCCTGAGATGGAGAAACTATCGGCATCGGCGTCGCGGATGCGGATCGTATCGCCGGCTTCGGTGAAGGTCACCAGCGTTTCAAGCAGATGATAACCATCCGCTCTCTGGCCGGTCACATGCAGCGCCAGATTGATCTTGGCCGGGGCCGCCTCGATTGTCTCAGCCGCCCCGGTGATGCCCTGCGTCGGCATGTGGCGTCAGGATTTCTTGTCCGGAGCAGGGGCCGTCGGGGCAGGAGGGGCCGGCGGTTGCGGCGGTTGCGGCGCTGCATCCTTCTTGGCGGTATTTTCGGCGTCCTTCTCCACCGGCGGCAGGCCGTTGGCGATCTTTTCCTTCACCTTGGCCTTGTCCACATCATCATTGTCGCCGATCAGGGCGCGGTTCCATTGATAGACCGCCTCGATCTTGCGACCAACGCGCCAATAGGCGTCACCCAGATGGTCGTTAATGGTCGGGTCGCCTGCCTTGAGCTCGATTGCCCGTTCAAGTTCGGTTACCGCCTCATCGAAAGCGCCGAGGCGATAATGCGCCCAGCCGAGCGAATCGACGATATAGCCGTCATTCGGCCGAAGCTCGACCGCGCGGCTGATCATCTTCATGGCTTCATCGAGATTGATGCCCTTGTCCACCCAGGAATACCCCAGATAGTTCAGAACCTGCGGCTGCTCGGGGTTCAGCTCCAGCGCCCGCTTGAAATTCGGTTCGGCCTTGTCCCATTCTTTCAGCCGCTCATAGGCGATGCCGCGCTGGAAGAAGACGGTCCAGTCGGATTTCTGCGGCACGGTGCCGATCACCTCGATGGCCTTGTCGTAGTTTTCGGCCATTGCCCTGTAGTCCTTGGCATCGGAAAGCACGCTGCCATAGGCGAGATAGGAACGGATGTCCTTCGGATCGGATTCGAGGAGGGATTTGAGATGCTTGCGCGCCTCATCCACCTTGCCCGTCTGCGCAAGCGTCAATCCGAGCTGCAGCTCGGAGATGCGATACATCGGGGAATCTTTCGGCACCTCGCGGTAGAACGCAATGGCGCGGTCAGGCTGTTTCAGGGCTTCAGAAAGGCCGCCGAGAAGGATGAGCGTATCCGGGCTCTTGGGATCGAGCGCGCGCGACGTCTGCAGATAAAGCGTCACTATCTCTTCGGCGCCTTCGCGGTTCAACGCGCCGGCGATGGAGAACATGACGCTGGCCGCACCTTCCACGGCATTGGTGATCTGCTGCTCCGGCTTTTCACCATTTTCGATGGACTGGCGAAGTGCTTTCAGCGGCGCGTAGTTCGGCGCGAAAGTGTCGCCGACCGCAATCGCGTCCAGCGCCTTCTGCTTGTTGCCGGCGGAAGCTTCGAGCCGGGCAAGCGCCATGACCGCCCGCATATAGGTGTCGGAGGCGGTTGCCCCGCCTTCGCGGTCCGTCACCGCTTCGTTCAGGCTCTTGCGGGCGGCTTCAGTATTGCCGGAAACAAGGGCGATGGCCGCCGCATTGTATTTCTGGAAGATCGAAATCCAGCCCGGGCCCTTCATATTGTTGACCAGCGCCAGCGCTTCCTTCGGCTTGCCGGAACCGGCACGCGCCCAGGCGGTCAAAAGCGTATTGACCATGCGGTCGAGATCGTTCGGACCGGTATATTTCAGGATCTTCTCGGCCTTGGCGAATTCCTTGTCCTTGATGGCGTCCAGACCGCGCACGATGGTCGTGACACGCTCCACCGAGGTATCGTCCTTCATCGAATCGGCGATCTTGGCGCCGGCTTCGAAATTGCCGCTCAGAAGTTCGGCGATCATCAGCCGCTGGCGGATTTCCGTATTGGCCGGATCGAATTCAAGCGCCTTCTTGTAGAGCGAAATCGCGGTCGGATAGTCCTGATCGACATCGGCATTGCGCCCGGCGAGGAAGGCGCCGGAGAAGGTATTTACCTTGCCGGGATCGAACGTAACGGCTTTGTCTTCCGGTTTCGCCTTCGTCTCCGCAAAGCCGGGGCTTGCACCCGCGCCGATTGCGAGAGCAGCGGCGAGAGCCGCGCTGCAGAGAAAACGGAGTGCTGGTTTACGCCGCATGAGGGAACCTTTGCCTTTGTGCAGAAGCACGGAAAAATCAGTTTCCATTGTTGGTCACGATAGAATGGCTTTTTTGAAGCAACGCCGCAAGAAATTATGGCCCCGGCCACAATCACACCTTGCGGAGAAGCTGGCCCGGAGCCTCGGGCGGATGGTCTTTTCCATCCGCCGTTCGCCCGGCCTCTAGCGTCAGTTCAGACGCTCGATGCAGAAGTCGATCACTTCCAGAAGCGCGTCTTTCCACGGGCTCTGCGGCAGCGGCGCGAGCGCGTCACGGGCAATGGTGCCATAATGCGTGGCGCGGCCGATCGTATCGCCAAGACCGTTATATTTGGTGATCAGGCCAAGCGCCTTTTCGAGGTTCTCGTCGCTGCTTTCGCCCTTTTCAATGGCGGTGCGCCAGAAGGCGCGCTCATCCTGCGTGCCGCGGCGATAGGACAGGATGACCGGCAGCGTGATCTTGCCTTCGCGGAAATCGTCGCCGGTATTCTTGCCGAGATCAGCGGACTTTCCACCGTAATCAAGCACATCGTCGACAAGCTGGAAGGCGAGGCCGAGATTCATGCCGTAGGATTTCAGCGCGCTGCGGGTCGCCTTGTCGGTCTTGGCGACGATGGGGCCGACTTCCGCCGCCGCCGCGAAAAGGGCGGCCGTCTTGGCGCGAATCACCTGCAGATAATCGTCTTCGGTCGTTTCCATGTTCTTGGCGACCGAAAGCTGCAGCACTTCGCCCTCGGCGATGACGGAGGCGGCGGTGGACAGCACGTCGAGCGCATCGAGAGAGCCGACATCCACCATCATGCGAAACGCCTGGCCGAGCAGGAAGTCGCCGACGAGAACGCTCGCCTGGTTGCCCCAGATAGTGCGGGCTGTGGATTTGCCGCGGCGCAGATCGCTCTCATCGACCACATCGTCATGCAGAAGCGTCGCCGTATGCATGAATTCCACGCTGGTGGCGAGCTTGATGTGGTTGTCGCCCTCGTAACCGAACATCGAGGCCGAGGCGAGCGTCAGCATCGGCCTCAGGCGCTTGCCGCCGGAGGAGATGAGATGATTGGCCACTTCGGGTATCATCTGGACATCGGAACCGGCCTTGGAAAGGATAAGCTGGTTCACCCGTTCCATGTCGGGGCGGGTCAGGTCGACAAGCGGCTTGACGGATGCGAGTTTGTTTTTGCTTTCTTCAAGCGGTATGACGACGCCCAAGGGACAGGACTCCAGTTCGAATTTGAATTCGACAATAAAAACTGACACCTTGCGCGGCAAGGGGCGAATTGCCGCTAGCCATTCAAAAAGATGGGAATTTAGGGCTTATCCATGCGTGAACTGATCCGTACCAACGATGCAGTGCTTCTGTCCTTCGCGGAAAGCCTGATGAAGGATGCCGGCATCCACTGCCTCATTGCCGATCAGGCGATGAGTATTCTGGAGGGATCGCTCGGCCTTTTGCCCCGTCGGTTTCTGGTGGAGGAAGATCGGGCGGACCAGGCCCGCCGCATTCTCATCGATGCCGGGCTGGGCGACGAGTTGCGCAACGAAGAGGCTTGAACGGCGGTGGGCGGCGGCATTTCCGAAACGATCGATGCCTTTCACCGGGGCCGGTTTCACATCATCCAGCCGAAGGGCAGGGGGCACCGGGCCGGAATGGACGCCATGCTTCTGGCGTCACTGGTGGCGGACGATCGCGCCTGCCGGATCGCCGATCTCGGCGCGGGTGCGGGAGCTGCCGGCATGGCAGTTGCGGCGCGGCTCGAAAAGGCCGAGGTGACGCTCTACGAACGCGCGCCGGAAATGGCGCAATTTGCCCGCCGCAGCCTCGATCTGCCTGAGAATGCTGCCTTTGCCGCCCGGGTGGATGTGCGTGAGGCAGATGTGACCCTGCGGGCGAAAGCGCGTGTAGAAGCGGGGTTGCCCGATGACTATTTCCATCACGTCATCATGAACCCGCCCTATAATGACGCAGGCGACCGCCGCACGCCGGATGCCCTGAAGGCCGAGGCCCACGCCATGACGGAGGGTCTGTTTGAAGACTGGATCAGGACCGCGGGCGCGATCATGGTTTCGGGTGGGCAGCTTTCCCTGATTTCAAGGCCGCAATCGGTGGCGGAGATCATCGCCGCCTGCGGCAGCCGTTTCGGCGGCATCGAAATCACCCTCATCCATCCGCGTGCCCGTGAGGACGCGGTGCGCATGCTCGTCACCGCCATCAAGGGTTCGCGCGCGCGGCTGTCCTTCCGCGCACCGCTCATCATGCATGAAAACGGCAGTCACGCCTTCACCCCCTTCGTGGATGACCTGAACAATGGCCGCGCCGCCTATTCGCGTAATGTAAGGGCAATCCGGCCGGCGCCATAAATATCGCGGTTCCGCCAGCCGCAAACCATTGTGTTTTGCGGGGCGATACATACATCCGTGACGAACGGATAAATGCTGCGAGGATTGAATAGTGGGTTTTTTGAAGTATCTGGTGCCGAAACGCTTTCGTAAAAAAGAGCTCGTCATCCCGGTGGTGCGCATGCATGGCGCGATCATGGCCGGCGGCAACCAGTTCCGCCCCGCGCTCAATCTCGCTTCCTACGCCCCCCTTCTGGAGAAGGCCTTCGCCGTCAAGGATGCGCCGGCCGTCGCCATTTCGCTCAACTCGCCCGGCGGTTCGCCGGTGCAGGCAAGGATGATCTATAACCGCATCCGCCAGCTTGCCGAGGAGAAGGAAAAGAAGGTTCTGATCTTCGTGGAGGACGTTGCAGCCTCCGGCGGTTACATGATCGCGCTTGCCGGCGACGAGATCATCGCCGATCCCACCTCCATCGTCGGTTCGATCGGTGTCGTTTCCGGTGGCTTCGGTTTTCCGGAAATGCTGAAGAAGCTCGGCGTGGAGCGCCGTGTCTATACGGCCGGCGAGAACAAGGTCATCCTTGATCCCTTCCAGCCGGAAAAGGAAGGCGATATCGACTACCTGAAGTCGCTTCAGGTCGAAATCCACAATGTTTTCATCGACATGGTCAAGATGCGCCGCGGCTCGAAGCTGAAGGACGATGAGGCGATCTTCTCCGGCCTGTTCTGGACCGGCATGCGTGGTCTCGACCTCGGGCTGATCGACGGGCTGGGCGACATGCGCGAGATTCTGCGCCGCCGTTACGGTGAAAAGGTCAAGCTCCAGCTCGTTAGCGGCGGGCGCAGCCTGTTCGGCAAAAAAGTGCCGGGCGTGAATACGGCCCTCGGCCTCAATGCCGAAAGGCTTGCGGCAGGCGCCGTCTCGGGGCTTGCGGAAGTTGCCGAAGAAAAGGCATTGTGGTCGCGTTTCGGTCTATGATGTCGCGGGAATAGAGCCTTATGGCGCAACTTATTATAATCATTCTTCTGGTGGTGGGATCCGTCATCCTTTACCGCCGCTTCGTCCGCGATGCGGAAAAGCTTTCCGCGAAATCGAAACAGCGCGAGAAGGAACGAGAAACCGGCGCGATCGGCACGCTGATCAAGGACCCCGAAACCGGCGAATACCGCGTGAAGCGCGAGGATGAGACGTAAGGCGGCGTCTCCACGCATAAAACCTTGACCCTTACGCCATGCCGTGGCACCAGTCCGCATCCGAAGTAAGTCAAATGCTTACTTGTCCTCCTAACGCCGCGATGACTGCAATGACCGATATTCCAGACCATATGAACCCCAAGCGTTCCTTTCAGGCGCTTATCCTGACGCTGCATAACTACTGGGCCGACAAGGGCTGCGCGGTGCTGCAGCCCTACGATATGGAAGTGGGCGCGGGCACGTTTCATCCGGCCACGACGCTGCGCGCACTTGGGCCGAAGCCGTGGAAGGCTGCTTATGTGCAGCCGTCGCGCCGCCCGTCCGACGGCCGTTACGGCGAAAACCCCAACCGCCTGCAGCACTATTACCAGTATCAGGTCATCCTGAAGCCCAACCCGTCCAATCTGCAGGAACTCTATCTCGGTTCGCTGAAGGCGATCGGCCTCGATCCGCTGCTGCATGACGTGCGCTTTGTCGAAGACGACTGGGAAAGCCCGACGCTCGGCGCCTGGGGTCTCGGTTGGGAATGCTGGTGCGACGGCATGGAAGTGTCGCAGTTCACCTACTTCCAGCAGGTCTGCGGCATCGAATGCTCGCCGGTTGCGGGCGAGCTGACCTATGGTCTGGAACGCCTCGCCATGTATGTTCAGGGCGTCGACAATGTCTACGACCTGAATTTTAACGGCCGCGAGGGTGAAGAGAAGATTTCCTATGGCGATGTCTTCCTGCAGGCCGAGCAGGAATATTCCCGCCATAATTTCGAATTTGCCGATACGGCCATGCTGCATCGCCATTTCATCGACGCCGAAAAGGAGTGCCTGGCGCTTCTCGCCGCCGGTGCGCCCGGTGATAACGACAATCAGCGCCTGCATAAATGCGTGTTCCCGGCCTATGACCAGTGCATCAAGGCAAGCCATGTCTTCAACCTTCTGGATGCGCGCGGCGTAATTTCGGTCACGGAACGCCAGAGCTATATCCTGCGCGTGCGCACGCTGGCGAAATCCTGCGGCGAGGCCTTCCTGCTGACGGATGCGGGCGGGCTGAACTGGAACCGGGCTGCCTGATTTTTGGTGGTAAGCTGTTGTCCAAAGTTTTGATGAATTTGAAAGGCCGTTCTTGACGGCCTTTTATTTTGTGTGGATTGGTATGCTGAATATAACGATGGGTTTAACCGTGAATAATATTAGAAATTTCTGTTTTTTATTTGTGCTTACACTCGGATCCATTCTCGGCAACAGCGCGGCTGCGGAAACGACGGACTGGATGAGCGGCAACGATGCCTTTGCCCGCGCCGACAAGCTGCGCTCTTTCGGAATGATCGTCACCCGCATGGATTGCAAGGACAGCGGTCAGCGCTCTCTCGATGTGGGCAGCGCGCTCGTCCGCATGCACTACACGCGCAATACGAAAATGCTCGACTGGGTCATAGACGGCTGGAACCATCTGGAGGGAAACAAGGAATATTGGGCCGAGCGAGGCTACAGGCTTGCCTCCTATACTCTTTTTGTACGCAAGGTATCCGGTCTGAAATTATATTGTACCGTCTTTTATAAATAACGGGTGTTTGCTTACCGCAGCGTGTCCGTTCCGGCAAAAACGGACAGAATGAGCGAAGCCCCATGACTTTGCGGTAATGAGCGGCTATCGTGCGCGCAACGAAGCTGGGAATCGCAATTCATGTTCATCACGCTGGCAATCATCGCGGCAATCGCGCTTTATGTCGTCTTCATCTATAACGGTCTGGTCAAGGCGCGGCAGATGAAGGAAGAGGCGTGGTCGGGCATCGACGTGCAGCTGAAGCGCCGAGCCGATCTCATTCCCAACCTCATCGAGACCGTGAAGGGTTACGCGGCGCATGAAAAAAGCACCTTCGAAGAGGTGATCGCCATGCGCAACCGGGCGCAGGCCGTGCCGGCGGGGGATGTTGAAGGTCGTGCCCAGGCCGAAGGGCTGCTGTCGCAGGCGCTCGGCAAGCTCTTTGCGCTGGCCGAAGCCTATCCCGATCTCAAGGCCAATGCGAACTTTCTGGAATTGCAGCGGTCGCTGGAAACCATCGAAGGTGAACTCCAGATGTCGCGCCGTTATTACAATGGCGCTGCCCGCGATCTCAACGTCAAGGTGGAAAGCTTCCCGTCCAATCTGGTTGCAGGCCAGTTCGGATTTTCCAAGGCGCCCTATTTCGAGATCGAGAACCCGGCCGACCGCGCCGTGCCGACCGTGAAATTCTAAGCGCATTGCTTCTTCGGCGGCTTAAAACCTCCCGTTCAAATTCCGATAATCCGGCTCTTCGCCGCATTCTTTGACAAGACGACAATCATGATCGAACTGACCATTACACCGCCCGGCCACCCGCTTTCCGGCAAGGTCGAGCCGCCCGGCTCCAAATCCATCACCAACCGCGCGCTTCTGCTGGCTGGCCTCGCCAAGGGCAAAAGCCGGCTGACCGGTGCGCTGAAAAGCGATGACACGCTTTATATGGCCGAAGCCCTGCGCGAGATGGGCGTCAAGGTAACCGAACCGGATGCCACCACCTTCGTGGTGGAAGGCACCGGTGTTTTGCAGCAGCCGGAAAAGCCGCTTTTCCTTGGCAATGCCGGCACCGCCACGCGGTTCCTCACTGCGGCGGCAGCACTTGTGGATGGCGCCGTCATCATCGATGGCGACGAGCACATGCGCAAACGCCCGATCATGCCGCTGGTGGAAGCCCTGCGCTCCCTCGGCGTCGAAGCGGAAGCGCCGACCGGCTGCCCGCCCGTCACCGTCTGCGGCAAGGGCACAGGGTTCCCGAAAGGCAGCGTCACCATCGACGCCAACCTCTCCAGCCAGTATGTGTCGGCACTTCTGATGGCTGCTGCCTGCGGCGACAAGCCTGTCGATATCATTCTCAAAGGCGAGGAAATCGGCGCGAAGGGTTATATCGATCTCACCACATCCGCCATGGAAGCTTTCGGCGCGAAGATTGAGCGGGTCAGCAACGCCATCTGGCGCGTGCATCCGACGGGTTACACGGCAACCGATTTCCACATCGAGCCGGATGCCTCGGCCGCCACCTATCTCTGGGGCGCGGAACTTCTGACCGGCGGTGCCATCGATATCGGCACGCCCGCCGACAAATTCACCCAGCCGGACGCTAAGGCCTATGAAGTCATGGCAAAGTTTCCGCATCTGCCCGCCGAAATCGACGGCTCGCAGATGCAGGACGCCATTCCGACCATCGCGGTTCTGGCCGCCTTCAACGAGACGCCGGTGCGTTTCGTCGGTATCGCCAATCTGCGCGTCAAGGAATGTGACCGCATCCGCGCCGTCTCGCTCGGCCTCAATGAAATCCGCGACGGTCTGGCGCATGAAGAAGGCGACGATCTGATCGTGCATTCCGATCCGGCTCTCGCGGGCCAGACGGTCGATGCTTCCATCGATACCTTTGCCGACCACCGCATCGCCATGAGCTTTGCACTCGCGGCGCTGAAGATCGGTGGTATCGCTATCCAGAACCCCGCCTGCGTGGGCAAAACCTATCCCGCCTACTGGAAAGCGCTCGCCTCGCTGGGCGTCGACTATACCGAAAAGGAAAGCGCTGCCGAGCCGCAGCACTGAAGCCATTGAGGAGGGACCGCCCGTGAAGACCATCGCCGCAAGACTTCTCGCGTTGTTCGTCTTCCTGGGCGCGGCCTTCCCGGCTTTTGCGGAGGAATTCATCCGCTCCTACCATTCCGTCATCGAGGTGGCGGCGGATGGCAAGCTGGCGGTGACGGAAACCATCACCGCCCGCGCCGAGGGCCGGAACATCAAGCGCGGCATCTTCCGCGATTTCCCACTTTATGCGTTGGATGCGAACAACCGCCGCACCAAGGTGGATTTCAACGTCGTTTCGGTGGAGCGCGATGGCGCGCCTGAAAATTGGCGCACCGAAAATATCGATGGCGGCATCCGCATCTATACCGGCAGCGCCGACCGCTTTCTGCCGACTGGTGAGCATATCTTCCAGATCACCTATACCACCGCCCGGCAGATCCGTTATTTCAGCGATTATGACGAGCTGACCTGGAACGTCACCGGTAATGGCTGGCAATTCCCCATGGGCGAGATTTCCGCGACCATCACTCTGCCGCAGGGGGTCAAGGCCACGGATACCGCCGTCTTCACCGGCCCGCTTGGCGCCAAGGGCAAGGATGCGCGGATTCTGAACGAAGGCAACGAGGTGTTCTTCGCCTCCACCCGACCGTTTTCGGTGGGCGAGGGCATGACGGTTGCCGTCAAGCTGCCCAAGGGCGCCATCGCCGCACCTGATACCTCGCAGGAGGCAGGCTGGTGGCTGCGGGATAATCTCGCCATTCTGCTTTCGGGCGGCGGGCTTTTCGCCGTGCTCCTCTATTATCTGAGGGCCTGGTTCGCCGTCGGCCGTGATCCCGCAAAAGGCGTAGTCGTGCCGCGCTGGGATGCGCCGGAGGGGCTTTCCCCGGCTCTGGTCAACTATGTCGATAACCGCGGTTTTTCCGGCGCGGGCTGGACGGCGCTCTCCGCCTCGGCCCTTGATCTTGCGGTGAAGGGTTTTGTCGTTCTGGAAGACCTGAAGAACGCCATCGTCATCAGGCGCACGGAAAAGGCAACCGCTGCCGATCTGCCGACCGGGCAGAAGACGCTGCTTGCCTCCATCGGCGGTGCGGGGGAGACGCTGACCATCGACAAGGCCCATGGTGCGGAGGTCGAAAAGGTCGGAACGCAGTTCCGCGCGGCGATAGAGAAAGAACATCGCGGCAAATATTACCGCAGCAACGCCGGTTACACCGTGTTCGGCATCTTCTTCAGCATCGCCATCATCGTTGCGACGCTGGTGTTCGGCGATCTCGATGAAAGCGCCATTGCCGCCGTTCTGGTCTTCGGCTTTTTCGCATTCTTCTTCAGCATCCTGTCGATCGGCATCGGCCGGCAGTTCTCGCGTGGCGCACCGCTGCGCAAACGCATCGGCGGCATCGTCATGCTGGCCTTTGCCGGTTTTGTGGCCTTTTCCGCCATTGGCGGCATCGCCACGCAAATCCTGCTGGATGTGACACATGACACCAAGTCGCTGGCGCTGGCCGCCATCGGCGGCATCGTACTCACAAATGCGCTTTTCCTGTTCCTGATGGGTGCGCCGACGCCGCTTGGCCGCAAGCTGATGGATGGCATCGAAGGTCTCCGAACCTATCTGACGCTGGCGGAAAAGGACCGGATGAACACCGCTGGCGCCCCCGCCATGTCGCCGCAGCATTTCGAGAAATTGCTGCCCTATGCGGTGGCGCTCGGCGTCGAAAAACCGTGGAGCCGCACTTTCGAGACCTGGCTTGCGACAGCCGCTGCCGGTGCCGTTGCTGCAAGTTATGCGCCCGGCTGGTATTTGGGCGGCAATTACGGCAGCTTTGGCGACAGGATCGGCGGCTTCTCCACCTCCATGGCAAATACCATCGCCTCCACCATTCCCCAGCCCGTCAGTTCCTCCGGTTCCAGCTTTTCCGGCGGTGGCGGTGGTGGTTTCTCCGGCTCGGGCGGCGGCGGCGGTGGCGGCGGCGGCTGGTAACGCCCGCCGGCGGTAATTTAACCGAATGCCTTGGTGACTTTTGCCGCGTTGCTTGCTAAGCCGACCGCAATCGTCCGACAACAGATAAAGTCCTGATCCCATGCCTGATCTTCTGCTTGAACTCCGCTCCGAGGAAATCCCCGCCCGCATGCAGCGCAAGGCGGCTGGCGATCTGAAGAAACTCGTCACCGACGCGCTTGTGGAGAGAGGGCTGACCTATGAGGGTGCGCGCGAATATTGGACGCCGCGCCGTCTGACACTGGATATTCGCGGCCTCAACGCCCGCTCCGCCGATGTGCGCGAGGAAAAGAAGGGGCCGCGCACCGATGCCAATGAAAAGGCCATCGAGGGCTTTCTGCGCGGCGCTGGCCTCAACGATATCTCGGAAGCGCAGGTCGTTTCCGATCCGAAGAAGGGCGATTTCTATATCGCCATCATCAACAAACCCGGCCGCCCGGCGGAAGAGATCATCGCCGAGGTGATGCCCGGCATCATCCGCTCTTTCCCCTGGCCGAAATCCATGCGCTCCGGCCCGGCCTCCATGCCGAAGGGCTCGAGCTATGCTGGCATTGAAGGCAAGGGTTCGGAGAGCCTGCGCTGGGTGCGCCCGCTGCAATCCATCGTCTGCCTGTTCGGCCCCGAACATGACGAAACACAGGTCATTCCCTTTGTGATCGACGGCATCGTTGCCGGCAACGTCACCTATGGCCATCGTTTCCATGCGCCCGGCCCGATCACCGTGCGCCGTTTCGAGGATTATGTCTCGAGCCTTGAAAAGGCGAAGGTCATTCTCGATGCCGAGCGCCGCAAGGATATCATCCTGCACGACGCCAAGGACCTTGCTTTCGCCAATGGTCTCGACCTGGTGGAAGACGAAGGCCTGCTGGAAGAAGTTTCCGGCCTCGTCGAATGGCCACAGGTGCTGATGGGCACCTTCGAGGAAGACTATCTGCAAATCCCGGCGGAAATCATCCGGCTTACCATCAAGACCAACCAGAAGTGTTTCGTCACCCGTAATCAGGGTGCGGAAGAGGGGCTTTCCAACCGCTTCATCCTGATCTCGAATATCGAGGCAAGCGACGGCGGTAAGGAAATCATCCATGGCAATGGCAAGGTCGTGCGCGCCCGCCTTTCGGATGCCCGCCATTTCTGGAACCGCGACCAGGGCGATCTGCCCGATCTGGAAACGCTGAAGGAATCGGCTGCGAAGTTCGGCCTCGATCTCAAGAAGCCGCTCGACCAGCGCATGGCGAAGCTCGATGCGCTCAATGTCACCTTCCATGCCAAACTTGGATCGCAGGGCGAGCGTGTAACGCGAATTCGCGAACTGGCGAAGGCGCTGGCCCCGGTCGTCGGCGCCGATGCCGCTCTGGTGGACCGCGCTGTGGTGCTGGCGAAAGCCGACCTGCGTACCGAAGCTGTCGGCGAATTCCCCGAGCTTCAGGGCCTGATGGGCCGCAAATATGCGACGCTGCAGGGTGAAAACGAGAGCGTGGCCGCCGCGATCGAAGACCATTACAAGCCGCAGGGTCCCTCCGACCGCCTGCCGGCCGATAAGGTGGCGATTACGGTCGCTCTGGCCGACAAGCTCGACACGCTCGTCGGTTTCTGGGCCATTGATGAAAAGCCGACGGGTTCGAAGGACCCCTTCGCGCTGCGCCGTGCGGCGCTCGGCGTCGTGCGCATTCTGCTCGAGAAAAACGTGCGCCTTTCGCTGCTGAGCGTTGCGAAGGATCCGGACCTTCTCTCCTTCTTCCATGATCGCCTGAAAGTCTACCTGCGCGACCTTGGCGCGCGTTACGATCTGATTGACGCCGTTCTGACGCCGGAATCCGACGATCTGCTGATGATCGCTCGCCGTGTCGAGGCGCTCACCGCCTTCATCACCGGCGAGGACGGCCGCAACCTTCTGGCAGGCGCCAAGCGGGCCACCCAGCTTCTGGCCGCCGAGGAAAAGAAGGGCACCGTGGTGGCCGATGGCGTTTCGGAAGAATTGTTGAAACTCGATGCCGAAAAGGCGCTCTATGCGGCGATCAGGACCGCGTCTGCAGATGCTGCGAAGGCTGTTGCGGGCGAAGATTTCCGCTCGGCCATGCAGGCGCTTTCGACGTTGCGCGCGCCCGTGGACAAGTTCTTCGAGGATGTGCTCGTCAATGACGAGGATGCGGCCATCCGTGCAAACCGTCTGGCGTTGCTGAAGGCCATCCGCGAAGCCACCGGAACGGTTGCGGATTTTTCGAAGATCACGGGGTGAGGGAGCTTGGGGTAGCCGTACATGTCAGTGTGCGCGGCTCACCCCCCTCTGTCCTGCCGGACATCTCCCCCACAAGGGGGGAGATCGAATCGTGGCGACCTCTCGACTATCTTTATGTTACGGCTTTGGCGGGGAGTGTCCCACTTGCCGATCTCCCCCCTTGTGGGGGAGATGTCCGGCAGGACAGAGGAGGGTACTTTGAGGCTTGCGCTTTCGCAGGATGATTTCCCATTGACCCACACGCCTCCTAAAATCCTCATCAGCGCCTGCCTCCTCGGCCAGCCCGTACGCTATGACGGCAAAGGCAAACCCTTCTCCCACCCGGCGATAGACCGCTGGCGAAGTGAGGGCAGGCTGGTGACAATCTGTCCGGAAATGGCGGGCGGCATGCCCGTGCCGCGCCCGCCGGCGGAAATCGAGAAAGGGGCCTCCGGCCTCGATGTGCTCGAAGGCCGCGCCCGTGTGCTGGAAGTAACCGGTGGAGATGTCACGGCTGAGTTCATCGCCGGTGCGGAAAAGGCGCTCGCCTTCGCCAGGGCCAATGGCTGCACTCACGCGCTTCTGATCGACGGCAGCCCGTCATGCGGGTCGCTTGCGATTTACGATGGTTCGTTTTCGGGTATCAAGCACGCAGGCAATGGCGTGACGGCCGCCCTGCTCGAAAAGGCCGGTATTGCCGTATTTTCACCTGCCGATATCGACCGGCTGGATGCGCTCTCTCGTTGAGACGAGGCCACGCAGACACGGCATGGCTCGTTTCCGAACGTGCTGATACTCTCCTCCGTCATTCTCGCCCTTGAGGTGAGGATCCATTCCCGTTGAAGATGTGGGTCCTCGGGTCGAGCCCGAGGATGACGCCGAATGTGTGGGGAACATGTTGGAGAGCACGCAAAAATGCCGGGTCTGTGCCCGGCATTTTTGTTTCAATCGCATGAGACCGTTCGTGGTCACCCCGCCATGCGCATCTCGTGCGCCATGCCATGAAGCTGATGGCCGGAGGAGACGCGGAAGCCGCGGATGAGGTTCAGCAGCTCTTCGGTATCCACCGCCAGCGCTTCCGCCGAAGCCGTGGTTTCTTCCGCCATGGCGGCATTGTGCTGGGTGGCAACATCGAGCTGGTTGAGCGACGAAGAGATCGATCGTAGCGTCGTATCCTGTTCGGCAGCCGAGTGGGCGATCTTGCTGACGATCTCGTTGGCGGATTTGATCTGGTCCGAGATGCGCTTCAGCGCATCGCCGGCCTCGCCGACAAGCCGCACGCCATTTTCCACCTGGGCGGAAGAGCGGGCGATCTGGTCCTTGATCTCCTTGGCGGCGGCGGCGGATTTCTGCGCCAATTCGCGCACTTCCTGCGCCACCACGGCAAAGCCCTTGCCAGCCTCACCGGCACGCGCCGCTTCAACACCGGCATTCAGCGCCAGAAGGTTGGTCTGGAAGGCGATGTCGTCGATCACGCCGATGATGTTCGAAATCTGGTCGGAGGATTGTTCGATACCGCTCATCGCGGTAATTGCTTCTTCCACCACCCGGTCGCTGCGCATGGCCTCCGAGCTGACGGTGGTAACGCGCTTGGCCGCATCGGCCGCCCCTTCCGCCGTCTGGCGCACCGCGACCGTCAGCTCGTCGAGCGCTGCGGACGTTTCTTCCAGATTGGCAGCCTGCCGTTCGGTGCGCTGCGAAAGCTCGTTGGAGGCCTTGCGGATTTCCTCCTTGGAGCCGCCAATATCGATGCTCTTGGAGTTCACCTTGGCCATGGCGGCGTCAAGATGGGTCAGGGCCTCGTTGAAATTGTCGCGCAGCGCCGCGTAACGGCTGCCAAGATCGCCGCAACGCACGGTCAGATCGCCGCCAGCGAGCTTCTCGAGGGACTCGCCGATGGTGGCGACGACGCGTGCCTGCAATTCGGCTTCGTCGCGTTGCATGTCGAGATTGTTCTGGCGCTCGGCATTGAGCTGCCGCTGCTGTTCTTCCTCACGGCGCTGCATGGCGTGGCGCTCACGCACCTTGTCCTGAAGCGAGGCGGTGGCCTTCGCCATCATGCCCACTTCGTTGGTGAGGCCGGTATGGGGAATGGCAAGCGAGACGTTCTCATTGGCCACTTCGCCAAGCGCGCGGTGGATGTCGCCGAGCGGCTTCGAAATGCCACGGATGACGTAGAAAGCGGCGGCAAGCGCCAGCACGAAGATCAGCGCGCCGATCGACAACGCCTTCATCACATCGCCGCGAACCTGCGCGTTCAGATCATCGATGTAAACGCCGGTCACGACCACCACCTGCCAGGGCTCAAAGGCAAGGGCATAGGAGCTCTTGGCGTAATCATTGCCTTCCATACCGGGCTTCGGGCCGTAGAAATCCGTTTGGCCGCCGCCATTGCGGCCAAGCCGCACCAATTCGTCACGATAGGCGAAACCCTTGCTGTCAGGCTTGCCCTTGAAGCTTTCGCCGACGCGCTTGGCATCGGGGTGGAACTTCATCGTCACGTCGTAGTCGTAACCGAAGAGATAGCCGTCGGGAGTGAAGCGCATGGCGCTGACAGTCGCGTAAGCCTGCTTCATGGCCTCGTCGCGCGAAAGCGTTCCGGCCTTTTCCTTGTCGTGGAAGGATTGCAGGATGGAGATCGCCGATTGCACCTGCGTCCGCAGCATGCCGTAGCGTTCCTCATAGATAGCATCGGTGGCGGATTTCAGCTGGTAAAACGTCGCCACGGCGAAGGCGGCCATCAGGGCCACCACGAGAACGATCAGTTGACGGGAAATGGAAAGGTTCTTCATGGGCGCTCACAAGCGTTTGGAATCGCGCGCCTGAAAATGCCGCGCGGTACCGATGTTTCAGAGAAGGGAGAGGCGCATGATGCGCGATAAAAGGCCAGAAAAGCGCGTGTCCCCGCCGTGGCCTCATCCTGTGCTGCATCGCACTATAAACCC
Source organism: Agrobacterium radiobacter (assembly GCF_040801995.1). Lineage (NCBI taxonomy): Bacteria > Pseudomonadati > Pseudomonadota > Alphaproteobacteria > Hyphomicrobiales > Rhizobiaceae > Agrobacterium > Agrobacterium radiobacter. The sequence goes on from NZ_JBEGHX010000001.1 coordinate 302,180, forward strand.
ACTTAGCGGCTAAAAATTTGAATAAATATTTAATTAGCGAAGGCTTTATCAGGCCTTATAGGCAGAATACGCGGCGGAGAAAGCAACATTCCCCGCATGGTTGCAGCGTCATTTCGGGAATACAGCGATGACGCGATTATTTGACGTTCGTCATCAAAAACGTCTTCGGCCGGTCAGTTGCCGCGCAATTTGAAATCCGGGAACTGGGGCGCGCCGATCACCGAGGCGCTGGCAGGCTCGGCTGCATTTTCGGTGGAAAGTTCCTTGACGGCTGCCGTGGTCGTCGTCACGTCGATGCCGGCCGGTGTCGAAACCGTCTCAACCGGATGTGCCGCGGGTTCCGACTCGTCATAGGTCGCGATGGCGGTGCTGGAGGTTTCCGTCATCCATGCGGGATTGGTGCTGACGAAGGTGACGGGCGCACCGCCAAGCCAGGCTTCGGTGCGCACCAGGGTGCGCTTGCCGTCGACTTCGCGCATTTCCGTGTGCTGCGTGCCAGGCTCAATGGAGGGAACCGCATAACCCTGCGTTACGGCTTTGCCCTTCACGGGCTGGCAACCCGCGCAATCGCGGCGAACGAAGCTGCCATTGGCCACGTGCACGCCGTTTATATATTCGATCGAAGATGCCATCGCCGACCCGCCGGTCAGCGCGATAACAGCTGTCAGAAAAAGACGATGCATCGAAAACCCCCGAAATGACGGCGCGGCCTCGTGATCGAGGCACAGTGCGCCATTCAATATTCCGGCAAGTATTACCGATGTTTCGTTTCCATCGGGTCAGCAAACTTGGTAAAAATTGAACGAAATATTCGCTCCCAACCCCGTTTTCCTTAAGGATCAGGCCTTTTCGCGCGCGACAGCCTGCCAGCCGATATCGCGGCGGCAAAAGCCGTTTTCCCACTCCACCTTGTCCGCCAGCGCATAGGCTCGGGCCTGCGCTTCCGTCACTGTCTTCCCAAGGGCGGTGACGTTCAGCACGCGTCCACCCGTCGCCACCAGACTGCCGTCCTTCAGCGCGGTTCCGGCGTGGAAGACCTTCGCCTCTTCGCTCGCCTCGGGAATATGGGCGATCGGCGTATTCTTGTCGTAAGCGCCGGGATAACCCTTCGAGGCAAGAACGACAGTCAGCGCAGCGTCGTCGCGCCATTCCGCCTCAACCTTGTCCAGCGTGCCGGTGGCGGTGGCGTAGAGGATCGGCAGCAGATCGCTTTTCAGGCGCATCATCAGCACCTGGCATTCGGGATCGCCGAAACGGACGTTATATTCGATGAGTTCCGGGCCCTTGGCGGTAATCATCAGGCCGGCGAAGAACACGCCGGAGAAGGGATTACCATCCTTGGCCATGCCCGAGATCGTCGGCTCGATGATTTCCTTCATGGTGCGCTCCACCATGGCCGATGTCATGACGGGGGCGGGAGAATAGGCGCCCATGCCGCCGGTATTCGGGCCGGTATCGCCATCGCCGACACGCTTGTGATCCTGCGCGGTGGCGAGCGCGAGAGCGGTCTTGCCGTCGGAAAGGCAGAAGAAGCTGGCTTCTTCGCCGTCGAGGAAGGCCTCCACCACCACTTCGGCGCCAGCTGCGCCGAAAGCGCCGTCGAAACAGTCGTCGATCGCGGCAAGTGCTTCCGCTTCCGTCATGGCCACGGTTACGCCCTTGCCGGCGGCAAGTCCGTCCGCCTTGATGACGATCGGCGCACCCTGTGCACGAACATAGTCCTTGGCCGGTTCGGCAGTCTTGAAACGCTGGTAAGCGCCGGTCGGAATATCGTAGCGCGCACAGAGATCCTTGGTGAAGCCCTTGGAGCCTTCAAGCTGGGCCGCCGCTTTCGACGGTCCGAAGGTGGCGATGCCGGCGGCACGCAGATCATCCGCCAGACCCGCAACCAGCGGCGCTTCCGGGCCGACGACAACGAAGTCGATTGCCTTTTCTTTCGTAAAGGCGATGACGGCCGCGTGGTCTTCCACATCAAGCGAAACGAGTGTCGCGTGGTCGGCGATGCCGGGATTGCCGGGGGCGGCATAAAACTCATCGAGCAGGGGAGACTGGGCGATTTTCCACGCCAGCGCATGTTCGCGTCCGCCGGAACCGATCAACAGAACTTTCATGGTCAATACCCCTGCAAATTCGCCAGTAACCTTGTGTCAGGGGCGTTAAGGGCAGGGGGGCGAAAGGTCAAGGAGAAAGCGCCGCAAATGCCCGTCTTTCCCTTGAAGTCAGCCTTTCCTGTGGAATCGTTCCCGCCTCTTGTTGTCACGCCACAATCAGACATTATGTTCGCCGCTCCAGATGTGACATCAGAGAACCTCATGACCGCAGATAATGCCCGCCTCACCACGCTCATCGCCTCCGAAATCAACGCCCGCCCCGATCAGGTGAAGGCGGCGGTGGCCTTGCTGGACGAGGGCGCGACCGTTCCCTTCATCGCCCGTTACCGCAAGGAAGTGACCGGAGGACTTGATGATACCCAGCTGCGCACGCTTTCGGAACGTCTCGTCTATCTGCGCGAACTCAATGCGCGCCGCGCCTCCATCGTCGATTCCATCACCGGTCAGGGCAAGATGACCGACGAGCTGATGGTCAAGATCATGCAGGCCGGGACCAAGGCGGAGCTGGAAGACCTCTATCTGCCTTACAAGCCGAAACGCCGCACCCGAGCGGAAATCGCCCGCGAACGTGGTCTCGGCCCGCTTGCCGAAGCGATCTGGGAAAACCGCGCTGCCGATCCGGCGAAATTGGCGGAAGCTTATGTGCAGGGCGAGGTGGCCGATGTGAAGGCGGCGCTTGAGGGCGCGCGCGACATCGTGGCTGAAACCATGACGGAAAATGCCGATCTGCTAGGCCGCCTGCGTGATTACATGCGCCAGAACGCCACCTTCCGCGCCAAGGTCGTGGACGGCAAACAGGCGACGGGCGAAAAATTCTCCGATTATTTCGATCATTTCGAGCGCTGGGCGACGGTGCCCGGCCACCGCGCGCTGGCCATGCTGCGCGGCTGGAACGAAGAAATCCTAACGCTGACGATTGATGTCGATGCGGATGATCCCTCACCGGTGAAACCCGCGCAGCGCTCCATCGCCGCCGCCTTCGATATCCGCAATGCGGGGCCTGCCGATCAATGGCTGATGGAGGTCGCTGGCTGGACCTGGCGGGTGAAGCTTTCCATGTCGCTGTCGCTTGATCTGATGCGCGAGTTGCGCGAGCGGGCGGAAGAGGAGGCGATCAATGTCTTCGCCCGCAATCTGAAGGATCTGCTGCTTGCAGCCCCCGCCGGCTCCCGCGCCACCATGGGGCTTGATCCCGGCATCCGTACCGGCGTGAAGGTCGCGATCGTGGATGGCACCGGCAAGCTCCTGGACACCAGCACGGTCTATCCCTTCCCGCCGAAGAATGACGTGCGCGGTACGCAGGCGGAACTCGCTTTGCTCATTCGCAAACACAATGTCGAGTTGATTGCCATCGGCAACGGCACGGGCAGCCGCGAGACGGAAAAGCTGGTGGCCGATCTTTTGGCGCAGATGCCGGCTTCCGCTTCCGGCGCAAAGCCCACCAAGGTCATCGTCTCGGAAGCGGGCGCATCCGTTTATTCCGCTTCGGAGCGGGCGGCAGCGGAGTTCCCCAATCTCGACGTTTCGTTGCGCGGCGCCGTCTCCATTGCCCGCCGTCTTCAGGATCCGCTGGCGGAACTGGTGAAGATCGAACCGAAATCCATCGGTGTCGGCCAGTACCAGCATGATGTCGATCAGGGCCGTCTCAGCCGCTCACTCGATGCTGTGGTGGAAGATGCGGTGAACGCCGTCGGCGTCGATCTCAACACGGCCTCGTCGCCGCTTCTGGCGCGGGTCTCCGGTCTCGGCAGCTCGATTGCCGATGCCATCGTCGCCCATCGTGACCAGACCGGGCCGTTTGCCAGCCGCAAGGAATTGCTGAAGGTGCCGCGCCTCGGCCAGCGCACCTTCGAGCAATGCGCGGGCTTCCTGCGCATCCCGAACGGCAAGGAGCCGCTGGATGCTTCCTCGGTTCACCCGGAGGCCTATGGCGTGGCGAAAAAGATCGTTGCCGCCTGCGGCCGCGATCTGCGTTCGCTGATGGGCGACAGCGCCGCGCTGAAGGCGCTTGATCCGAAGACGTTCATCGACGAGCAATTCGGTCTGCCGACCGTAAAAGACATCATCGCCGAACTGGAAAAGCCCGGCCGCGACCCGCGCCCGAGCTTCAAGACCGCGACCTTTGCCGAGGGTGTGGACGAGATCACCGATCTGAAACCGGGCATGCTGCTCGAAGGCACCGTCACCAATGTCGCTGCGTTTGGCGCTTTCGTTGACATTGGCGTGCATCAGGACGGGCTTGTGCATGTGTCGCAGCTTGCCGATCGTTTCGTGAAGGACCCGCATGAGGTCGTCAAGGCGGGCGACGTCGTCAAGGTGCGAGTCGTGGAAGTGGATGTGAAGCGCAAGCGCATCGGCCTCACCATGCGTAAGGATGGCGGTGAGGCAGCTCCGAAGCCGGTGCGTGAAAAGGGCAATGCCAGCGCCATGCGCCACGCGACATCAAAACCGAAAGATCGCAACGAGGGGTCGCAAACCGGTGGTGCGCTTGCCGCCGCGCTGGCTGAAGCCATGAAGCGGCGCTGACCCTGGGTTGAAATGATTTTTTACCAAAAAGCCTCGCCGTATACCCCGGCGGGGCTTTTTCCTTGATGAAATCGTTCAATTTTTTTGAAATAAGACTATCTTGAAACTTGTGCCGAAAGGAATACGGTCTGCAAAATTGATAAGTGAGACTTAGCAATTGGGGGTGCCATGGCGTCGTCTCTGCATGTTCTTCTCGAAAAGATAATCAAGATCGGTGATCTCACCGTCAACAGCCCGGGCGGCAGCCGCACTTTCGGCAACGGCACGGGAAAAAAGGTGGTTCTGAACTTCACCGATGAAGCCGCCATGCAGGAGATAGCCGCCGATCCGGCGCTGAAGCTCGCTGAAATGTACATGGAGGGCCGGGCGAAGGTCGCAGAAGGCGACATCTACGATTTCCTCGCACTGGTCAAAGGCAACACGCTGAGCGAGGCGCTGTCCTTCGGCATGGTCTGGCGCGGCATGGCGCGCATCATCGCCGCCCGCATCAAGATGCATCTGCCGGTCAATCACAACAAGAGCAATGTCGCCCATCATTATGACCTGAGCGCCAAGCTGTTCGATCTCTTCCTTGATGAGGACTGGCAATATTCCTGCGCCTATTTCAATCCGCCCGGCATCAGCCTTTATGAGGCGCAGGTCGCCAAGAAACGGCATATAGCGGCCAAGCTGATGACCGAGCCGGGCCAGAGCGTGCTGGAAATCGGCTCCGGCTGGGGCGGCATGGCGATGTATATCGCCGAAAGCGCCGGTGCCGACGTGACCGGCATCACGCTCAGCGAGGAACAGCTGCGCGTTTCCCGCGACCGAGCGGCAAAACGCGGGCTTGCCGGTAATGTCCGCTTCGAATTGCAGGATTACCGCTATCTGCCGGCCTCGAAGAAATATGACCGCATCGTTTCCGTCGGCATGTTCGAACATGTCGGGCCGACGCATTATCGCGATTATTTCGACAAGGTGGCGGAGGTGCTGGACGACAGGGGCGTGATGGTGCTGCATTCCATCGGCCAGCCCAGCCCTGCACTGGCGACCAATCCCTTCATCGAAAAATATATTTTCCCCGGTGGGTACATACCCTCGCTTGCCGAGGTGCTGCCGTCGATCCAGAAATCCGGGCTGCTGGTGAAGGATATCGAAATCCTGCCCATGCATTATGCGCATACGCTCAGGCATTGGCGTGAGCGTTTCGTGGCGCGCAAGGCGGAAGCGATAGCGCTTTACGACGAACGTTTCTTCCGCATGTGGGAATTTTATCTGGCGGGGTCGGAAATGGCCTTTACCCACGAAAATTTCCATATCTTCCAGATCCAGCTCGCCAAGGACCGCGATGCCGTTCCGCATAATCGCGACTACATTGCGCAGAACGAGGCGAAGCTGCTGGAGTTCGAGAAGACCCGTGCGCCACTCGAGAAGGTGACGTTCTAAGGTGTTTCTCCGTCATGCCGGACCTGATCCGGCATCCAGCCAGCCCAGGTCCTTGGGCTGAAAAGAGTCCTCCCGCCGCGCAGACGCGCGTCGGCTGGATTCCGGCTCAGGGCCGGAATGATGGGGAAGTAGCCGCCGGTTTGCTTTCCCGCTCTGGTTAATGAAATGGAAAGACAATCCCTCTAATTCTACGGGCACCTTGTCTGTATTGCGTTTCTGGGGTTCTTTCATGTTCAAGCCATCAGCGGCCGCCGCCTGTGTCCTGTCGCTTTTTGCCGTGGGTAATGCCCATGCGGAAGGCTGGTTTTCGGGCGACTGGTATCTGAAGCTCGGTGGTGCGGGTTTCACCGCGCCGAAATATCAGGGCGACAACAAGAATGAATTCGGCTTTTCGCCCATCATTTCGCTCGGCCGCCAGGGGCAGGGCGCACGTTTTACCTCGCGCAACGACAGCGCCTCGATTTCGCTTCTGGACAATGGCCCGATCAGCATGGGTCTGGCCGGCAAGCTGGTTTCCCCACGTGACGAGGGCGATTCCGCCGATCTCAAGGGCATGACCCGCATCAAGCGCGGCGGCGAGCTTGGTGGTTTCGCCGAGGCTTATCCGACCGACTGGCTGCGCGTTCGCGGCGAAGTCCGTCAGGGTATCCGCAGCCATAGCGGCGTGGTCGGCGATGTTGCCGTCGATGCCTTCACCGATATCGCCCCCGGTATCCAGATTTCCGCCGGCCCGCGCGCCACGTGGGTGAGCAGCAAGTACAATGAGCGTTATTACGGCGTCAGTGCCGCACAGACGGCCGCCGGTGCGCCATCGCCCTATAGCCCGGGCGGCGGCCTGCATTCCGCCGGCATCGGCGCCGCCATCACCTGGAAGGTCACCGAGAACGCCGAAGTCGGGTCGTTTGCGGAATATCGCCGCCTGACCGGTGATGCCGCCGATAGCTCGCTGGTGCGCGAGCGCGGCTCGAAAAACCAGTTCATCATCGGTGTTCAGGCAAGCTATAAATTCAATTTTTCGCTGCCCTGAGACAAGAAACCGAATGTCTGAGGTTGATGGCCCGCAGGAAACCGTTGCGGGCCTTGATGTTTCTGCCAATCCGCGTTCGACGTCATCCTCGGGCTTAACCCGAGGATCCATTGATTTCAACGGGTTGTGGATTCTCGGGTCAAGCCCGAGGATGACGTCGGTGAGGTTTTCGCTTTGCCGGTGGCATGTTGCAATCCGCCAAGAACCGCGCATCTTTGCACTTTGAAATCCATTCCGATTTTCCCGCCGATGCTGTAGAACCATCCCTATGGTTCACCACAGCGATTTGTCAGACCGCGTTTCCGACGCGCCATCCAACAACTGGGTCTATCGGATTTTGCCGAGGTCCCTCTGGCCCTATGCGCAGCTTGCACGATGGGATCGCCCCATCGGCTGGCAATTGTTGATGTGGCCGTGTTTCTGGTCCGCGGCCCTTGCGGCCAATGTGGCGGTGGCAAGCGGCGGCTTTTCCTGGGCGACACTGATCTGGCATCTGGCGTTGTTCTTCATCGGGTCGGTGGCGATGCGTGGTGCGGGCTGCACCTATAATGATCTGGCCGACCACAAGATCGACATGGCCGTGGCGCGCACCCGTTCGCGGCCGCTGCCTTCCGGCCGCGTGAGCCGGATGCAGGCCAAGGTCTTCATCGTCCTGCAGGCGCTTGCCGGGCTCGTCGTGCTTTTGCAGTTCAACAGTTTCGCAATCGCGACCGGCATATTCTCGCTGGTCTTCGTGGCGATCTATCCCTTCGCCAAGCGCTTCACCAATTGGCCGCAATTTTTCCTCGGCCTTGCCTTTTCCTGGGGCGCGCTGATGGGCTGGGCGGGACAGTTCGGATCGCTCGCCTGGCCGGCTGTCCTGCTTTATGTCGGCTCCATCGCCTGGACGATCGGTTATGATACAATCTACGCCCATCAGGACAAGGAAGATGACACCGCGGTGGGCATCGGTTCGACCGCCCTGCTGTTTGGCGAGAACACACATCGCTGGCTGGTTTTCCTTTATGGCACAGCCCTTGCCATGATGTTCCTGTCGTTCTGGATGGCGGACGTTAACATCATTGCCTATAGCGGCCTTGCCGCTGCCGCGCTCATGCTGTTCCGCCAGGTCTGGGTGCTCGATATCGATGACGTGGACCAGTGCCTCGTGCTGTTCAAATCCAACAACCGCGTCGGCGTGCTGATTTTCGCAGGCCTGATCCTGCCGCTCCTGCTGGCGTAAGCCGTGAAAATACGGAATGGAAAAAGCCCGGCCGCGTCATCCGCGCCGGGCTTTTTGATTTGTCTGGCTGAAGATTATCAGCTGCGGGCGATGATTTCCTTGCCCTCGATCTTCATGCTCATGCCGAGCGAACCGGTGGAGCGGCGAACGAGGAAGCGGGGACGGCGTTCCGCGAAATAGGAATGGCGGCGGCGCGGACGGGTATTCTGGGTGCGCACCTTGCCGAGATGTTCTTCCAGCGGACGGGCAACGCCATCGGCTTCCACCATCAGCATGGGAATACGGTAGGCTTCAGACCAGCTGCGCCAGTCGGCGGCGATATCGCAGAGATCGTGAGCGACGAGAAGCGGAACGCAGAGATCCGGATCGTCATGGTGCAGTTCCAGGGTCACCGTCACCTGTCCGTCGCCATGGTCGATGGCGCGGGCGGCAACACCCTTGAAAGCGCGGGCAGGCAGGGCGAAGGACAGAGGCAGGCCGGAAGAGGACAGAACCTTTCGCAGAACGGCGCCCCGTTCATCGAGAGTGACGGCGACATCGGTCGCGCCATTGCCTTTTCCATAGGTGACCTGTTGCGGAAAACGTGCCGGGTCGAGTCTGAGAGTGGCGACGGCCCAGTCGGGCTTCAGAACGGTCTTGGTCATGTTTATTCTACCCTTGTTTTACCTGAGAGCCGGTTTCCGGTCTTCTCATCGGGACTTTTCGTCCTCTGATGTCGGGAGAATATCCGCCGCATGTTCGAGACTGCTTAAAAATCGCGGTTAAGAAAACTTTGCATTCCCAAATGGTTAGCAAAACACACTGTGGCATGGTTTCGCTTAGGTAAAGCAGATCGAGACAATGCGGTTTTTATCCCGATCGGAATTGTGCTCTTTCAAGCTACGGGCAAGGCGCGTCATGCATAGTCACGCCAAGGCTTGCCGTGCGTCCGGATGGGCGCGCGATGGGTGGTTCAAAACCGGAGCTTTTGGTGTCCCCCGAGGGGATGCGCTGTGCTCCAGGGGGCATACGGATGGTATCGACTTATCTCAGCTACGACCTCATCAACCGCGATATGAAGGCAAGCATCTCGCGCGTGTCGCAGCAGGGGCTCGTGGAGCGGCAGACGAAATATTACAAGGAAAACATCGGCAATGTGAAAAGCGTCGATGAATTCCTCGATAACTACCAGCTTTATTCCTATGCCATGGATGCCTTCGGTCTGGGCGAGATGACCTATGCCAAGGCCTTCATGAAAAAGGTGCTCGACAGCGACCTGAACGACCAGAACAGCTTCGCCAACAAGCTGACCGACGAGCGTTATCGGGAATTCGCCGCCGCCTTTAATTTCAGCTCTTCGACAAAGACCGTGCAGACAGACGCACAGCTCGACAAGATGATCGGGCTTTATGATACGTCGATCACCAATCTGAACAGCAGCCTTGCGGAAGAGACACGTTATTACAAGGCAATCATCGGCACGGTGACGAATGCCGACCAGCTGCTGCGCAACGACCGCACCCGCGCCTATATCTTCCAGGTCTTCGGCGTCGATGAGAAGACCTATTCCTATGCCCATATCAAGGGATTGATGACGAGCGACGTCAACGATCCCAATAGCTACATCAACCAGAAATACGGCGCGGCCTATAATGACGCGGTCGAAAAACTGACGATGAAGGGTAATATCGAACTGCATGCGCAGGTCACCACCCGGATTACGGCCATCGATACCGAACTTGCGGGCACGGGTCTGACAAACGAAGAGCGCACGAAGCTCGAGGCGGAAAAGGTGACCCGCCAGGACCAGCTGACCCAGCTTGAGGCCGTTTTGCCACCGAAGGATGAGTGGGAGGCGAAGCTTGCGGCGATCAAGGCGGAACAGACGACGCTGTCGAACACCGTCACCCAATATAACAAGATGGCGCAGATCGCTAACGCCTTCGAGTTCAAGAATGACGGCACGGTAACTGCTGGCGGGGCACAGACGGCGGACAATCTGAAAGCCATCACGGACTCCTATATCGGCAGCGCAGCGCGTGTGACGCCGACCGTCGCGACGCTGAACCGCGATTACTTCGAATCGAAGATTGGTTCCATCACGACAGTAGAGGAACTGATGTCGGATGCGCGGCTTGTCAATTACATCAGAACGGCCTTCGACCTGAACGACCTGACCATCGTGCCGGCAACGATCAAGAACATCCTCACAAGCGATCTCAGCGATCCGAACAATTACATCGCGACCATGGGCAAGAACGACAAGCGTTACCTCGCCCTGAAAAACGCGTTCAATTTCCTGCCCGACGGTACGCTCGCGGCCGGCACGACGCCGCAGACGACGACACAGACCGCGACGACCACCAGCGGTTACATGACCCATTACAATGATGCGGACGAGGCCGCTGACGCAAAGGCGCTCACGCTGTTCAAGAGCAGCATTGGCAAGGTCACAAGCGTCAATGATTTCCTCGGAACCAATGCGGTCTATACCTATGCGCTGAAGGCTGTCGGCCTCGATCCCGCCAAGGTGAACATCTCCGATATCCAGAGGGTGCTGACCAGCGACCTGCAGGACAAGAAGAGCTACGTTTATACGCTGAAGGATGATCGGTATGTGAAGCTTGCCGAACTCTTCAACTTCACCAAGGACGGTTCGGTCGGTGCACCCATTCTCGCGCAGTCGGAAATCGAGCTGCAGACCATGTCGGCCGACTACATCAAGAAGAAATCGGCTTTCGGTACAGCTAAGGACAAGGAGGCCGCCACGGCCGAGGCGAAATATTTCTCGGGCGAAATGCAGAAGATCAAGACGCTCAGTGAATTCCTGGCCAATGACCGCCTGACCAAATTCGCGATGGAATCGCTCGGCATTGACCCCACGAGCGTGACGAAAGAACAGCTGCAGAAGATATTCACGTCAAATCTTGATGACAAGGACAGCTACGTCAACAAGGAGATGGATCCGGTCTTCCGCCGCCTCGTCACCGCCTTCAATTTCGACACGGACGGCAAGCTCCTTCATGAAGACCGCAGCCTGATCCAGACCCGGCGCGGACTTTATGAAACGCTCGACAATTATCTGACCCAGACGCTGGAAACGCAGGCGGGCGAAGAAAACGCCGGCGTGCGACTGGCGCTCTATTTCAAGCGCATGGCGGCCGGGACGACATCCTATTATTCGATCCTTGCCGATACCGCGATCCAGAACTTCATCAAGACTACCTTTGGCATTCCCGATGAACTCGGTAATGCCGGCGTCGATACCCAGGTGGCGATGATGAAGAAATATTTCGACATCAAGGATTTTCAGGACCCGGATAAGGTCAAGAAGCTGATCGCCCGTTTCACCATCATGTACGACAATCAGCAGAACGTCGCCGATCCCATCATGACCCTGTTCAATGGCAGCGGCTCGGTGGGTATCAGCGGCGATACGTTGCTGGCGGTCGCGACGCTACGGGCACGATAGCTCGAAAAGAGGAAGGCCGGACATGTCCGGCCTTTGCCATACCCACTATCCCCTCACCACCCCGGCAGCATATGCCCGGCGCGCAGGCGCGGCATCTTGGGGTAGGTCTTCACATCATTGTCCATCTCGTCGGCAACGCTCATCGGCGAGATATTGTCGAGGCAGGCGGTGATGTGGTCGGTAATGGCATTCACCAGCGAAGGCGAGAGACCGGGGCGTTTCATCAGGCCGATCTGCACCGGCGGCAGCGGCGGGAAACCATCGGCGGCGGTCAGAACCTTCATGCCGGTGCGCAGCGCCGATTCCGGCAGTACCGAGACGGCCATGCCCGCCAGCACGGCGGCGGCGACCACGGTGGAAGACCAGCTGGTAAACAGTACCTGATAATCCCGCCCATCGGCATCGAGGGCCGAACAGGCGAGCTGACGCCAGTGGCAGTCGCGCCGGCCCACGGCGAGCGGCACCGGCGCGTCATCCTTCAGCGGATGGTTGGCGGAGGCCACCCAGCAGAGCGGTTCAGTGCGCACCACATCCGAAGAGCGCGCGCGTGGATTATGGGTGACGAGGGCAATATCCAGTTCCCCGCGCGCCATTTTTTCGGCCAGGCTGACCGAGGGTTCGCAGACGATATAGAGCTCGACATTGGGGTGAGTCTTGGCAAAACGCCCGATGATCTCAGGCATGTAGCGGTCGGCATAGTCATCAGGTGTGCCGATGCGCAGCGTCCCTTCCAGCCTGTTGTCGTCGAAGGCGGCGATTGCCTCGTTATTAAGGCGGATGATGCGGCGGGCGTAATTCATCAGCTTTTCGCCCTCCGCCGTCAGGCGGTTGCCGCGCCCGTCCTTGGCGAAAAGCTGTTTGCCGATGCGTTCCTCAAGCCGGCGCATCTGCATGGAGACGGCGGATTGCGTCTTGAAGACGCGATCTGCGGCCTTGGTGAAGCTGCCCGTATCAACGATGGCGATGAAGGTGTGCAGCTGGTCTATGTCGAGAGGTGCGGACATGGATGGTCATCCATCAGAATGATTGATGTCTCACATTAGAAACATTCGTTGGACTGATCAATAGTCTTGCGACATTTTGACACCAAGCAAATCAATATCAACCCCGGGCCGACGAGATGTCGAGCCCTTAACCCGAGGCAGCTTCTCGCGCGTGGTGCGCCGGGAGCGGTGCCGCATCGTGCCGTTACGGAAGGATAAGTGTCATGCGCACGGCAGAACGGAGAATGGAACTGGAACTCGCAACCGGCAGGGAAAGCGATGCGCTTCGTCGCCTCGTTGTCGGTGTTGCTTCGACCGTGAAAACCTTTCTGCAGCGCATCTATAACCGTATCTGCGCCAATGAGCTGACGGAACTCGACGACCGCCTGCTTGCGGATGTCGGTCTGGTGCGATCGGATGTGACGAATGCGCTCAATACCGGCCTTTTCGAGGACCCGACCGCCCATCTGACCCGGGCCGCACAGCTACGCTCGGTCACGCGGTTTGAGGCGCTCTAAGTTTTGTTCGCGCAACTCCGGCAGACCTCCAGCTGCCGGAACTGCTCCGAGCTGAAAAGTTTTCCCCGCAGGGTGATTTGCCAATAGCCCTGCCTTTGCCCGGTGTCAGGCCCCTCGGCCGCGCCGGGCTTTTTTAATGGCGGTGCAGCTTTAGTGCCAATGCCTCAATATTGATATTCCTCGAAGACCGGCAGCACCGAACCGCCCCAGCGGCCATTATAAAGCGCAAGCAGGTCTTCGGCGAGGGTGGTCTTCTTGGCCAGAACCTCATCCAGCGAGGACAGGAACACGGTCTCATCCTGGCCTTCGCCATTCAGGCGTTTGCGGTTTTTCAGGCCGGTGCGGGAAATGTCGAGCACCTCACGGGCGATGCCGAGGAGTGGCTTGCCGGCGATCTCTGCGGCCAGACCCTTAGCCGGTACGGCGTCGCGTAGCGCAATGACCTCATCGAAACTCCAGCCGGCCGTCAGTGCATCGGCAGCATCAAGCGCTTCCTGATCATAGAGAAGTCCGACCCAGAACGCCGGCAGGGCGCAGATGCGCCTCCACGGGCCGCCATCCGCACCGCGCATTTCGAGGAAGCGCTTCAGGCGCACATCCGGGAACAGGGTGGAAAGATGGTTCGTCCAGTCGCCCATTGTCGGCTGCCACTCGGCGATTTCGCCCTTTAGCGCGCCATTCATGAACTGACGGAAGGTGACATGGGTGCAATCGTGATATTTGCCGTCGCGCACGATGAAATACATCGGCACATCAAGCGCCCATTCCACATAGTCCTTGAAGCCGAAGTCATCTTTGAAGGTGAAGGGCAGCACGCCCGAGCGGCGATTGTCGGTGTCGCGCCAGATATCGCCGCGCCAGGAGAGCAGACCGTTCGGCTTGCCTTCGGTGAAGGGCGAAGAGGCAAAGAGCGCGGTTGCCAGCGACTGCAGCTTCATGGAAACACGCATCTTCTGGCGCATGTCAGCTTCGGAGGAGAAATCGAGATTAACCTGAATGGTGCAGGTGCGGTACATCATGTCGAGACCCTTGGTCCCGACCTTCGGCATATAGCGCGTCATAATCGCGTAACGCGATTTCGGCATATGCGGGGTTTCGTCATAGCTCCACAACGGGCTGCCGCCGATGCCGAGGAAACGAATGCCCATCGGCTCGGCCACTTCGCGCACGGTCGCCAGATGCTGGTTGGATTCCTTGCAGGTCTGATGCAGGTTCTCGAGCGGCGCGCCTGACAGTTCGAACTGGCCGCCCGGCTCGATGGAGATGGCCCCCATGCCGTGCTGTTCGCCAAGGCCGATGATGTTCTCGCCGTCCATGATCGGCTCCCAGCCGAGCTTTTCCTGCATGCCCTTCAAAAGGGCCGAAATGCTGGCTTCGCCGAAATAGGGAACGGGACTGTTATCCTTGCGGAAAAAGGCGAATTTTTCGTGTTCGGTGCCGATGCGGAAATCGGCTTCAGCTTTGCAACCGCCTGCCAGATAATCTGTAAGCTCCGTGACGGAGGAGAGGGGTGTCTGGTCGGTCGTGTCGCGTGCCATGGCTTACCTTGTTATGACGTCTCTGTTGCGGCGAGGCATATGATTGGCAGATAGGGCCGGATCGTATCCGGAGGCAAATGAATTTCTTTTAAAGATGCATGAAGCGCAATGGTGCCTCTCAGTTCCAGTCGCCGATAACAGCCTGAATGACTGCAAGTGCGGCGACGGCGGCCGTGTCGGCCCTCAGGATTCGCGGCCCGAGCGGAATGGGGGTAACGAAGGAAAGGCCGCGCAGAAGCTCCCGCTCCTCTTCGGAAAATCCGCCTTCCGGGCCGACCAGCAGGGCAATTTTGCGTTCCGTGACGGATTGCAGGATCGGCAACGGATTTTGCCCCGCATCGCCTTCGTCGCAATAGATGATGCGCCGGTCGTGAGGCCAGGACTCGAGCATGTCCTTCAGTTTCACAGGTTCGGCCACGTCGGGCAGGGACAGTATGCCGCACTGCTCGGCGGCCTCGATGGCGTTGGCGCGCAGTTTTTCGGTGTTGTGAATCTTGCCCTGGACGTGCTGCGTCATCACCGGCTGCAACAGGCCGGCGCCCATTTCCACCGCCTTCTGCACCACATAATCCATGCGCCCGACTTTCAGCGGTGCGAAAAGATAATGCAGGTCAGGTGCATCCGGCTGCGGACGTGTCTGCTCGAGGGGTACGAGAATGATCTTCTTGCGGCTCGGAAAGGAAAGTCTCGTTTTCCATTCGCCGTCACGCCCGTTGAACAGCAGGATTTCCGCGCCGTCGGTCATGCGTAGCACATTGGCGAGATAGTTGAACTGTTCGGTTGTTGCCTCCTGCGCGACGCCTTCGGCAAGATTGGCTTCGATGTACAGGCGTTGCATCCGGAAATTAGCGCGCATGGGATTTTTCGGTTTCAGAGAAAGAGGAAGGACATGAGCCAATAGAGCAGCGCCGCAAGCGTTGCACTTAAGGGAACGGTGACCAGCCAGGCGGCGATGATCGTCATGAAGTGGGAGCGCCGGACAAGATAACGGCGGCGCACCTCGGAGGGATTGTCGGCATATTTTTGGGCGCGGCGGATTGTCTGGCCGGCTCCCGCCTGAACGAGCTCCTGCCGCCGCCGTGACGATTGCGTATACCATTCACGGAAGAAGCCAACGCCGAACACCGCGCCGATGGCGGTGTGGGTGGTGCTGACCGGCAGGCCGAAGCGCGATGCAACGAGGACAGTGAGCGCCGTGGCCACGGAAACGCAAAACGCGCGCATCGGATTGAGCTTGGTGATCTGTTCACCGACGAGGCGGATGAGGCGCGGGCCATAAAGAAGAATACCGCAGGAAAGCCCGAAGGCGCCGACCAGCATCACCCACAGCGGTGCGCGGGCGGAGGTGCTCACCGCCTCATCATGCAGGGCGCGCACGATGGCCACGACAGGGCCGATGGCGTTCGAAACGTCATTTGCCCCATGCGCGAAGGACATCAAGGCGGCGGCGAGAACGAGCGGCCATTGGAACAGGATTCGAAGCGACTGGTTGCGGTTCTCCAGCCCTTCCGATTGTTTGTGGATGATCGGCACACAAAGCCGCCACGCCACAAGCCCGGTCACCAGCCCTATGAGGCTGGCATGGCCAAGCGACACATGCATGAGCTGCCGCAATCCGACCCAGATGAGATAGGCCATGAAGACGCCCGCCATCAGGCCGATGAGAACCGGAACCCACAGCCGGGCCGAGCCGATCTTGTCCTCGCGGTAAATGATGAATTCCTTGATGAAAGCAAGGATGGCGACGGCGATGAAGGCGCTGATGAAGGGTGCGAGTACCCATGCGAAGGCGATGCTGCCGAGCGAAAGCCAGTCGACCGCTTTCGCCCCATAGGCGGCCATTCCGGCGCCCGCAACCCCGCCGACCACCGTATGGGTGGTGGAGATCGGCGCTCTTGTCCAGGTCGAGATATTGACGAGAAGGCCGGCGGCGAGAAGCGCCGACAGCATCGCCCAGGAAAAGGCGGTCCTGTCGGGGATGGTCTCGACGTTGATGATGCCGCTGGAAATGGTCTCCACGACATTGCCGCCGGTGATCAATGCCCCGGCAATCTCGCAGATGGCGGCGACGATGAGCGCAACGGCAAGCGGCATGGCCTTGGCGCCGACCGCCGGGCCGACATTGTTCGTCACGTCGTTCGCGCCGATATTGATGGCCATATAGGCGCCGATGGCGACGGCGGCGATGATGATGACGGCACCCGCGGTGCCCGTGACGAAAGCGCCTGCGAAGACAGCCGCGAGAACAACGAACATGAACCCCGCGCCAAGGCCGGCAAGCTGCTGCGTGACGTGCAGCGTCGCCTCCTCGACACGGGTGAACTTGTCGAGATCCTTGTCGAGCGTCGGCTTCATGTTTGATGGCGGCTTCGTTGCCATTCACACCTCGTTTGCCAGCATTCCCTTTCGTCCGGCAGCGTCGCAGGTTGAAGGCAATTTACAGAAAGACTGTTACATCTCGCACATCTTTCCAAAAGGAAAGACGATAAAAGCCATGTTGGAAAAACAAACTGCACATTGCCACATCAGGGGCGGGCGCGCTATTTCGAATGCGCCATCCGCTTGTCGAAAGCGAGCATAAGCGCCTTCAGTTCCGGCTCGTTGACGCGCTTGCCGGCTTCTTGCGGACTGACCCATTCCAAACGTCTCGATTCCTTCTCGGGAAAGCTTTCCTGCATTTCCGAAACTTCGAGCAGATGCACCTGCACCCTGCATGGCACGTTGACGCCGCTGTTCAGCTTTTTCTCGTAGTCGTAATAACCGAAGGGCGCCTTTTCCACCGTGCCTTTGACACCGGCTTCCTCATAGGCTTCCTGCTCGGCCACCGCATGGGCCTTCTTGTTGGCCATCGGCCAGCCCTTGGGAATGACCCATCGGCCCGTATCCCTGCTGGTCAGCAGCAAGACTTCCGGCCCCGGATTTTTTTTCGACAATCGATAGCACAGCGCCGCATATTGCTGTCGCGGCGGTCTGCGCAACATCAAGCCAACATCTGTCGCCAATCGATTCAAAATCTTCAATCCGAATAAATCCTCTTTGCCGGGTAGTGATAATTGCTAATATAGAGATGCCGCAGATTCCGCCAATCCCCCTTTACCCATAACCCACTACTGTCTTCATGCTGATGAAGCCTTTGGGCGCAGGGGATGTGGTAGATTTGCGAACAAAGTTCTGACCGGGCGGTTCCCCGCGGCCGGACAGCCGATGCGGTAATACTCTCTCTGCCTGCCTTCAAGCCATTCAGAATGCAAAGCCGCTATGAATTGTGGCCGGGGCTGCTTTAATCAGGGGTTATACCCCAGTGCCGGAGGCCCTCGACCACACCGTCCGCTTCTCTCGCAGCCGCGTGAAAAAAGCGTGTTTCCTGATGTGCCAGCGAGACAAGCTCCGGCAGGGCATTGCCGACGATCACGCCGCGAATATTCTTCAACTCGAACATCGCCCGATCATTGCCAGTATCGCCCGCAACCACTGATTCGTCGAGGCCGATGCGTAATTGTCCACATAACCATGTGAGCGCTGCGCCCTTGTCCGCGGCTTTCGGCAAGATGTCGAGGTCGCGATCGCTGGAGTAGACGAGACGGGCGTCGATATCAGCCGCTACAAGCGCTGCTTCGATCTCCCCGAGCGTGGCGTCATCGGCGTCATGCAGGAACCAGCTCGATTTCAAGCCGTGCTGGTAACGCTCCTCCTGCATCGTCACACCGGGAATTCCGGCCATGACCTCGGCAATCTTCCGCGGGTCGAAACCGGTGCCGAGGGACTGTGTGTAGGCGCTTTCCAGTTCGCTTCGCTTTTTGGCGTGCAGCATCGTGCCGACGCCGCCGATGATGTAGTCCGGCTGCGGCAGCGGCACCTCTTCCAGGAGGGCGAGCTGGTCGTCGATCAGCCTGCCGCTGTTGAAAACGAGGAGGGGACGCTTTGCCTCCGGCAATGAGTGCCAGAAATCGCGAAACCGCCGCGTGGCGTCATTGTCGCCGACAACGGTTCCGTCGAGATCGGTGGAAAAAAGACGAAGCGGTTTCAATCGCCGTCATTCCATGGTTCGGCCCAGTCGGCTTCTTCCAGAACCGGCATCATGGTCCTGCCTTCCACAAGGGCGAGCAACTGCTGGGCAATGCCGGTCCAGGTGAACAGGCTGCGCGCCTTGTGTGCCCCCATGCGGGAAAGCCGCCCGTAAAGCCGCTCGTGCTTGAACGGCTTCATCATGGTGATGCCGAGGTCTTCCTTGTCGAAAGGGTCGGCAAACAGCGCGTGGCGGCCATAGCTCACGGCCCGGAACAACCCGCCATGGATGGTGACGACGGTTGGCGTGCCGCTCGCCATCGCCTCGATCGCGGTCATGCCGAACGGCTCGTAGCGGCTGGAAAGCACGAAAAGATCGGCAGCGCGATAGATATCCGGCAGGTCCTCGTCCGCGACATAGCCGGAAAAGGCCACCTTGTTTTCCAGACCGAGCGCTTTCACCCGCTCCTTCAGCTGGTTGAGGATCGTGGTTTCCTGTTCGTCCATATTCTCACCGCCAACGGCGAGATGCAGACGGGCTTCCGGTTCGCGCTCCGCAAGAACGGAGAAGCCGTCTATCAGCAGATCATAACCCTTGTTGGTGGCAAGCCGCCCAAGGGCCAGAACCGTCTTTCCCTCGAAGCCGAAACGCTGCCGGATCATCTGCCGCGTCGCATCCGAAACCGGGAAGAAACGGTTGTCGTCATAACCCGGCGGGATCATGTGGATATGCTTGCGTTTTTGCCCGTAATCCTCAATCAGCACGTCGAGCTGTACCGGAGTGGTTGCGATCACCATGTCGCAGCTTCGATAGATGATCAGTTCGTGCTGGATGCGCTCCCTGAAGTTGAACTCCAGTTCGAACGTGTCGGCCTTTTCCGGATAGTCCGTCTCCATCTGGCGCTTCTTCCAGATGCCAAGCGAATGCGGCGTGTGCAGATGCGGGATTTTGAGCGCTTCGGAGAGCCTCTGGCCTGCCACGCCGGCGTCCCAGTAATGGCTGTTGATGAAAGAATAATTCAGGTCGTTCTTCTTGATGAAACGCAGCGCGTTTTCGCACCATTCCATCAGGTGCCGGTGCAGATATTCCTTGGGAATGAAATCGCGTCCGCCGCAGGGAATGCGCACCACACGGACGCGCTCGTCAACCTCGTCGAATTCCGGCTGGTCTTCGAAGCGGCGGGTATAAAGATCGACGGTGTAACCGAGCTGGCCGAGTTTGCGTGCAAGCTCAAGCACATAAACCACCTGTCCCCCGGTATCGGCCGCGCCCAGTGGCGGATGCGCGGCGACATAGCCATGCGTCGATATGAGAGCTATCCGCGGATAGCGTTCAGTTTCGCTCGTGGTTGTCATGGGTCCCATCTTGGTAAATTTTTCCAATTAACCCGATAAAAAGACCGAAGAGCACAAAAGGTTCCATCAAAAACCGAATAAAATGGATGGCGCATTTCACCAGACGGTGTTTTCAGCCGCTGCGCTGCTGCTGTCGCAAACGGGAAATCCGGTCCCATTCCCGCGCCTGATGGGCCTTGGAGGTTGTCTCCACGATGAAGTCGATATGGGCTTCCGCCGCCGCCCTCGCTGCTGCCGGATTGCCGGCGGCGATGGCATCGTGGATGGCGATATGTTGCCTCAACACCTCGTCATGGGCGCCCGCGACGGTGAAGATGAGATGGCGATTATAGAAGATGTCGTCGCTCAGAAGCTTGTAGCAGGAGCGCAGCGTGTGCATCAGCACGATATTATGCGCTGCCTCGCCGATGGCATTGTGAAATTCCACATCGCCTGACAGTTCCTCTTCGAAGCGGCCCGCCTCATGCGCCTCACGCATTCGGTCGACGATGGCGGCAAGGTTGCGCCTGTCCGGTTCCGTCGCCCGCTGTGCGGCAAGTTCGGCGGTCATGCCTTCGATATAACGGCGATATTCGAGGAAATCCCGCGTCGCCCGGCTGTGGCGGGTAATCAGTGCGCTCAACGGGTCTGAAAAGACCGCGCCGACGATATCGGCGACATAGGTGCCGCCGCCATGCCTGCTCACGAGAAGGCCGCGGGTCTCAAGCTCTTTCAGTGCTTCCCGCAGGATCGGGCGCGAGACATCGAGCTTCTGCGCCAGTTCCCGTTCGCCCGGCAGCCGGTCGCCATCCCGCAAGATGCCGTCGAGGATCAGTTCCTCGAACCGCAGCACGACCTCCTGCGATGTGCGGCTGTGCTCGATGCGCGCAAAAAGCGTTTCGTCCATCGCAGAAGTCTCCGGCGAGATGCCGCCCCGTATTTGATGCCGGGCAAAGTACCAGCGAAGCGTCGCACTGGTCAAATATTCTATCCAGTTCTCCGCCTGGCCGTGTCATGCCTGCGGCAACACGGCATCTGCCTTTTGAAACTGGCTTTTGTTAAAGCAGCAGCTGGACAGGGTGATGATGGCGGATTTTTCCGCCAGATGGATCAAAACAATTACATCGGCTTCGATTGCGGTGTTTTCATTGTGATCGATGGCTTAGAAATCCGGGACAAGAAGCGGGGACGATATCGCAATGGCCAAGGGTAGATTTGCATTCGCAAGCGCGCCGGAAAGGTCGCTGGCTCTGGGTGAGGTGCATGCGCGGCCGACCGTGCTGCTTGCCCCATCGCGCATCATCATCCAGCTCGCCTTCATGATGGATGGCGGCTCGGCCGTGCATCACTCGGTCATCGCGGAAATGTCGCGCAGCCGTGGTGTCGCACCACCGGAACGAGATGCCCGCCACCATGCAATGCCCTGGGGGCAGGGGACGCTTCGCTGGGAGCGGCATACCGAGTTCTCGACCTGGTTCTGGGATGGCCCCGCACCGGAAAAATTTGGCGGCGAAATCGCGGGCGATCCCTTCGGCGACGGCTTTTCGCCACCCGGCTCGCTAATCTCGGGCGTGCGGCTGGAAATCCGTCCTGAGAACGGTGTCACCTCCCAGGCGGAAGCGATGTTCGAACCGACCAGCCTCTGTCACAGCGATGTGCGCGACGGGCAGGCCGCTATCCTCACCGATTTCCGCCAGGATCGCGATGGGCTGACGCAGATATTGGTGATCGACCGGGGCCTCACCGATTACAGCCGCGGCGCGCTGGTGCAGCGGCTGCTGGATATCGAGACCTACCGCACGCTCGCCATGCTGGGCCTGCCGATGGCGCAGACGCTGTCGCCGGAAATCCGCCGCATCGAGGATGGTCTGACCGGCATCACCCAGCGCATGAAAAACGGTGCGCGCGACGAGGCCGATGCGCTGCTGGCGGAGATGACCCGGCTTGCGGCGGAACTCGAAGCCAATGCCGCGCTCAGCCTCTATCGTTTCGGCGCCAGCCGCGCCTATGACGGCATCGTGCGCGAACGCATCCGGGCGCTGGCGGAAACGCCGGTGCAGGGCCATGAGACCATGGGCAGCTTTCTGGAACGGCGCATGGCGCCCGCCATGCGCACCTGCCAGTCGGTGGAGGAGCGGCAGGCCAACCTGTCGCGCAAGCTCTATCGCGCCACGGCTCTGGTTCGAAGCTGGATCGATGTGGAACTGGAGCGGCAGAACACGGTGTTGCTCAACACCATGAACAAGCGCGCCGCCATGCAGCTTCGCCTGCAGCAGACGGTCGAAGGCCTCTCGGTCGCTGCCATCTCCTATTATGTCGTCGGCCTCATCGGTTATCTCACCAAGGCGATCAGCCATGATGTGCTTCCGGTTGATCCGGCCGTGGTCACCGGTATCTCCGTTCCCTTCGCCGTGCTTGGCGTGTGGTGGGTCGTGCGCCGCATCCGCCGGTCCCATGCAGAGGGCGGGCATTAAGGGGCAACCCAGTCTCCCTCATTACTGTGCCCGTCACAGGAATCCAGCCAACGCGCGTCTGCGCGGCGGAGAGAATCCTTTCAGCCCAAGGACTTGGGCTGGGTGGATCCCTGTGACGAGCACAGGCGTGAGGGAGGAGAGGTGGTGCTGATACGGCCTCGCCGCCTTAGCCTTGTTCCCAGTAGGGTGAAGGCCCATAAAGCCCGGCCAGATAATCGATGAACAGCCGCACCTTCGCGGGTAGGAACTGCCGGCTCGGATAAACCGCCGACAGCGTGACATTGCGCGATCCCTCATAACCGGGCAGCACTTGTACCAGCTTCCCGCTGCGCAATTCATGGCCGATATCCCAGGTGGAACGCAGCGCAATGCCAAGTCCTGATATCACCGCCTCGCGGATCACTTCGCTCGAATTGGTGACCAGCATTCCCTCCGGCCGGATGCTGAGCGCACCGCCCGGCCCCTCCAGTCGCCACACGTCGTTATTGTGCGCCGGCAGGCAGCGGTGTTTCTTCAGATCCTCGATTGTCGCCGGCATGCCGTGGGCCGCCACATAGTCCGCCGAGGCGCAGAGCACGCGGCGCACCGGCGCCAGACGGCGGGCGACGAGGCTGGAGGAGTTGAGATCGGCAATACGGATAGCCAGGTCGTAACCACCCTCGATGATATCGATGAACTCGTCGCTGAGCACCAGATGGACCGAGAGGTCCGGATGCCGCTCCATGAATGTCTTCAGATGCGGCGCGATATGCATGCGCCCGAAGGAGGTGGGTGCGGAAACCTTCAGTGTGCCGTTGACGGTGTTGGCGCGGCCGGAGACGAAATCCTCCGCTTCCTCCAGCCCTTCCAGTACGGCCAGCACTCGCTCGTAAAAGCCCTGTCCCGCTTCGGTCAAAGAAATCTGCCGCGTGGTGCGCTGGAAAAGTCGTGCGCCGAGCTTTTCTTCCAGCCGCTTGATGCGCTTGGAAATGACGGCGGGCGAATAGCCAAGCTCCTTGGCGGCGAGCGACATGCTGCCGGAGGCGGCAACGCTTGCGAAGACTTCCAGATCGCCCAGATTTGTCATAGTTGCCCTTGATTATTTCCAGAATGGAAAAAATCCATATCATTTGATTGCGCCGTTTCAAAGTGGTAAAGAAACAATACCAGTTGGTGAAATGGCATGGAGGAGGGGCGGTGACACAGCCGATAAAGTTTCTGGAGCCGCGCGCGAAGGTGGTCGCAGATCGCGACCGCATCATAGCTGATCTCAAGGATATTCTGCCGGCGGACTGTCTTGTGCACGAGCCGCGCGAACTCGTGCCTTTCGAAACCGATGCCTTTGTCTCTTATCGCCGCCTGCCGCTTGCCGTGGCGCTGCCGAAGACGACCGAGGACGTGGCGGCGGTGATGAAATATTGTCATCGCTACGGCATTCCGGTCGTGCCGCGCGGCGCCGGCACCTCGCTCTCCGGCGGGGCGATCCCGCAGGAGGATGCGGTGGTGATCGGCCTTTCGAAGATGAGCGCGATCCTTGAGCTTGATTTTTACAATCGCACGGCGCGGGTGCAGGCGGGCGTCACCAATCTCTCCATTTCCGATGCGGCCGGCGCTGAAGGCTTCTTTTATGCGCCTGATCCCAGTTCGCAGCTGGCCTGCACCATCGGCGGCAATATCGGCATGAATTCCGGCGGCGCGCATTGCCTGAAATATGGCGTCACCACCAATAATCTGCTCGGCGTGAAAATGGTGCTGGTGGATGGCACTGTTCTCGAACTGGGCGGTAAATATCTCGACGCCGGCGGTTACGACCTGCTCGCCCTCGTCTGCGGCTCGGAAGGCCAGCTCGGCATCGTCACCGAGGCGACGGTACGGCTGATCGCCAAGCCGGAAGGCGCGCGCCCGGTGCTGTTCGGTTTTGAAACCTCGGAAGAAGCGGGTTCATGCGTGGCCGATATCATCGGTGCGGGCATCATCCCTGTTGCCATTGAGTTCATGGACAAGCCGGCCATCGAGATCTGCGAGGCCTTCGCCAAAGCGGGATATCCGCTGGATGTCGGGGCGCTTCTGATCGTGGAAGTCGAAGGCTCCGAGGCGGAAATGGACGCCATGCTTGCCGATATCGTCACCATTGCCCGAAAACATGGCGTGAAGACGGTGAAGGAATGCCAGTCGGCCATGGAGGCTGCGGCGATCTGGAAAGGCCGCAAATCCGCCTTCGGCGCAACGGGCCGCATCGCGGATTATATCTGCATGGATGGCACGGTGCCGCTTTCCCAGCTTTCTTATGTGCTGAAAAAGACGAGCGAGATCACCGACCGTCTCGGCCTGCGCGTCGCAAACGTCTTCCATGCCGGTGATGGCAACATGCATCCGCTCATCCTGTTCAATGCCAATGATCCTGAAGACGCGGCCCGCGCGGAAGAGGCAGGCAATGAAATATTGAAGCTCTGTGTGGATGCGGGTGGCTGTTTGACCGGCGAGCATGGTGTGGGCATCGAAAAACGCGATCTGATGCGCCACCAATATGGTGAGGCCGATCTTGCCCAGCAGATGGCGGTGCGCGCGGCTTTTGACGAGGGTTGGTTGATGAATCCTTCCAAGGTGTTTCCGCTGGAGGGGAGGGAGTGATGGGTGTGAGTTTTATGGTCTCTGTGGGTACGGCTCACCCCCCTCTGCCCTGCCGGGCATCTCCCCCTCAAGGGGGGAGATCGGCAAGACGCCCGCGCATCGCTTCATTCGCAGCGTTCGAGAGTGGAGTGAGAGATCGCCTCGATTCGATCTCCCCCCTTGAGGGGGAGATGCCCGGCAGGGAAGAGGGGGGTATCCCTTGCGCAAACTTCGCTGTCCCATGCCCGGAGCCCGCAACCCCATGCTGACGCCGTACGCAGAAACCCAGGTCGCCGATATCATCCGCGACCACGCGACCCGAAGAATCCCGTTGAAAATCTTCGGCGGCAATACCCGCTCCGGTTTCGGCAATGCCGTGGCGGCGGAAACCGGGCTGAGCTCCCGCGCAATGGCTGGCATCGTTTCCTACGTCCCCGCCGAAATGGTCATGACCGTCAGGGCAGGCACCCCGCTCGCCACCATCGAAGCCGCCCTTGCACAAAACCGGCAGATGATGGCCTTCGAGCCGATGGACCACCGCCCGATCATGGGCACAGAAGGTGAGCCGACCATCGGCGGCGTCTTTGCCGCCAATGTCTCCGGCCCGCGCCGTTATGTGGCGGGTGCCGCCCGCGACAGCCTGCTCGGCATCCGTTTCGTCAATGGCAGCGGCGAGATCATCAAGGCCGGCGGCCGGGTGATGAAGAATGTCACCGGGCTCGACCTGTCGAAGTTCCTTGCCGGATCTTTCGGCACGCTCGGTTTTCTCACGGAGGTGACTTTCCGCGTATTGCCGAAACCGCCTGCGGAAAAAACCGTGGTCGTTTCCGGTCTCGACGATGAGGCGGCGACACGCATCATGGCCGCGGCGATGGCGCTGAGCGTCGAGGTCTCCGGAGCGGCGCATCTGCCGGAAAGCGTGCGTTCCCGCTTCATCGATGGCAACCTGCCGGAAGGTCCGGCGACAATTCTGCGGCTGGAAGGGCTCTCCGCCTCGGTGGAAGCGCGCGCCCGCAAGCTCCTCTCCGTCATGGACCGGGTCGGTCCATGGGCGCTGCTGGAGGGCGAGGAAAGCGGGCTTTTATGGCGGCAGGTGCGTGATGTCGCGCCCTATGCCGGTCAGAATACCAAGCCGCTGTGGAAAGTCTCCGTTGCACCTGCCGCCGGCCACCGGCTCGTCGCTGCGCTGCGCATGGAAGCGGGCATCGATGCCTTTTATGACTGGCAGGGTGGTCTTGTCTGGATGCAGATGGAGGCGGACCCGGAGGCCGCTTTGCTGCGCGGCGCTATCAAGGCGCTGGGCGGCGGCCATGCCACGCTGGTGAGGGCAAGCGATGCCGTGCGCGCCGCTGTGGCGGCCTTCGAACCGCGCCCGGCGGCGGAGGCCATCCTGTCTGCACGTATCAGGGAAAAACTCGATCCGGCGGGCATCTTTAATCCCGGCAAGATGGCCGTAACGATGCAAAGGGCGGTCTGAACCATGCAAACATCCTTCACGCCGCAGCAACTGGCCGATCCGCATGTGGCGGAATCCGAAAAAATCCTGCGCAAATGCGTGCATTGCGGTTTCTGCACTGCCACCTGTCCCACCTATGTGACACTCGGCAACGAGCTGGACAGCCCGCGCGGCCGTATTTACCTCATCAAGGACATGCTGGAAAACAGCCGCCCAGCCGACCGTGAGGTCGTCACCCATATCGACCGCTGTCTTTCCTGTCTTGCCTGCACCACCACCTGTCCCTCCGGCGTGGATTACATGCATCTGGTTGATCATGCCCGCGCCCATATCGAACAGACGTACAAGCGCCCCTTCATGGATCGGCTGATCCGCAATCTTCTGGTCGCGGTTCTGCCCCATCCCACCCGTTTCCGGCTGGCCTTGCAGCTGGCAAGGCTGGCGCGGCCTTTCGCGGGCCTGCTTGCCAAAGCCCCGGCGCTGAAACCGCTGCAATCCATGCTCGCACTCGCCCCTGCTGCCGTGCCTCCTGCCTCCGCCTCCACCCGTCCGGGAGAAAGACCGGCGGAGGGCGAAAAGCGCGGGCGCGTCGCCATCCTCACCGGTTGCGCCCAGCCGGTGCTCGACCCCGGTATCAATGAGGCAACGCTGCGGCTTCTCGCGCGGCTCGGCATTGAGGTTGTGGTGCCGAAGGGCGAGGGCTGCTGCGGCTCGCTGGTGCATCATATGGGCCGGGAGGAAGAGGCGCTCGCTCAAGCAAGGCGTAATGTCGATGTCTGGACCCGGGAGATGGAAAATGGCGGCCTTGACGCTATCATCATCACCGCGTCGGGTTGCGGCACCACCATCAAGGATTACGGCCATATGCTGCGGCTTGATCCCGCCTATGCGGAAAAAGCCGCGCGGGTTTCGGCGCTGGCGAAGGACATCACCGAATATCTCGCCCGTCTCGATCTGCCGCAAAGGCAGAGCCAGGGCCTGACGGTTGCCTATCATTCCGCCTGCTCCATGCAGCACGGCCAGAAGATAACGCTCGCACCGAAACAGCTGCTGAAGGCGGCGGGTTTCATAGTGCGTGATCCGGCGGAGGGGCATCTGTGCTGCGGCTCAGCAGGGACCTACAACATCCTGCAGCCGGAGATTTCCGGCAAGCTGAAGGCCCGCAAGGTGAAGAACATCGAGGCCACACGGGCGGATGTCATCGCCACCGGCAATATCGGCTGCATCATGCAGATCGGAACCGGCACTGATATGCCGATCCTGCACACGGTGGAGCTGCTGGACTGGGCTTATGGCGGGCCGAAACCGGCGAGGCTTTCGGTTTAGAGCGCCGTTTGCCGATAAGGCAGCGATCCGGAATGACGGCGCGTGACGATAGGTTGGGGCCGGTGCGCCTTTCGGAGGCTTCTCCTCATCCCTGTGCTTGTCACAGGGATCCAGCCAGCCCAAGGACTTGGGCTGAAAGGACTCTCCCCGCCGCGCAGACGCGCGCGACGGCTGGATTCCTGTGACGAGCACAGGAATGAGGGAAGAGGGTGGTTACTCCGATACTAGAACTTATACGCCACGCCGAAATTCACCGCATTGGTAATGATATCGGTCTTCAACGAGCCGCCATTGTCGATATCGACGTCGACGAAGGAATAAGTGCCCTTATATTCCACGAAGGTCGACCAATTGTCGGTGATGCGGTAGCTGAGGCCGGCCTGCGCCTGCAGGGTTGCGCCGCCGAACTGGTATTCGAAGGTCTTGCCCGAGGGACGATATACTTCCACATGCGGCACATTGATGCCGACGCCGGCGCCGACGTAAGGGGTGATCGGCAGGGATTCCAGCGGAAAGCGGTAGAGCGCGTTCAGCGTCAAAAGGTTCAGGCCGTCGGTGAATTCGAAATGCGACCAGCCGGAGCGGGCTAGCGTCTGATCGTCGGCATAGACCTTGTCATGGGTGAAATCGAGCGAAATACCGAAATTCCGGAGCTGGCCCTCATCGAACCAGTAGGTGCCGCGCACGCCCCAATAGGGCGGGTTGGAAAAGGACTTTCCTTCCCATCCGGCCCGGAAATCCGGCCCGTCGGAAACCTTCACATCGCTGTGCGGCGCGCTTTGCCAGCCGCCGTAACCGGAAATTTCAAGTTCGCCCGCTATTGCGGCAGAGAAGGAAACGCCGCTGCAGAGCAGGGCGCAAACAAATAAAGTATGGCGCGACATGAAGTGAATCCAGATTGATATCAGTAATTCACCAAAGCGTTTTTTGATAACATTTGAATGACAGAAACGAAAAACGGGCGGTCTATTGACCACCCGTTTTAAGGCCGTTCCGTCATCCCCCTGAGAGAGGTCCGGCGCCTGGCGTCCCCCGCCAAGTCTCAATTTCATTGAAGTGAGCCGGATTGTACCGCTGCAAAGCGGCAATTCAAGCGGATACGCCGCCATTCCGGCCCTGCAGCGGCCGGAATGACTGAACCGTTGCCATCATATCACTATGACCCTGGTTCCCACATTCACGCGCTCGTAAAGATCGGTGACATCCTCGTTGCGCATGCGGATGCAGCCGGAGGAATTGTTGCTGCCGATCGTCCAGGGCTGATTGGTGCCGTGAATGCGGTAAAGAGTCGAGCCGAGATACATGGCGCGCGCGCCCATCGGGTTGGCCGGGCCGCCTTCCATGAAGGCCGGCAGGTAATGTCCCTTGGCCGCCTCGCGGGTGATCATTTCCTTCGGCGGGGTCCAGCTCGGCCACTCTGCCTTGCGGGTCACCTTGTGGGTTCCGGCCCATTCGAAACCGGGCTTGCCGACGCCGACGCCGTAACGCCGGGCCTTGCCATCGGCGAGCACGAGATAGAGGAAGCGGTTCGGCGTATCGATGACGATGGTGCCGGGCTTCTCAACGGTGCCATAGTTCACGATCTGCGGCAGGAATTGCGGCGCGATCTGGGTGCGCACCGGTGCGTTCGGGCGGACGGCGGCATTCTGCACCCGTGCCGGGCGCTGCGATGTGACGCCGGAGCTGGGTCGCTGCGGCATGGCGGCCGCCTGGCGCTGCTGGAACAGCGGCTGGCGTGCGGCAGGCGCGCGCGGATAGACCACGGGTCGAACATTGCCGCGGCCACCGAGCTGGGTTACCCAAGGGGCAGAAAGGTCCGGGCTGACGACGACGGGCGGACGCTCGCGATAACGCTCATTGGCCATGGCGGCCGGGACGGCGAGGGTGGAAACGAGGCTCAGCGCCAGAAAAACGGACTTCATCGGCATCGGGTGGACTCTCTCTGCGGGATGTCGCAACTATGAATTTGCGGGACTGTTCGTCCGCTTTGCCGGACACGTTCGCACCTCGACGCCAGCGAATCGTAAATGGCTGTTCATTAAAAAGCGCTTGATTAGGGAAAGCTGGATTTAAGGTTAGCGCCCGGTTTTGAAACGTGGTGAATGAGTGGTAAGCGCGCAGGTTCACACCGCTTGCGAGCGGTAGCGAAAGGGATTGTCGGCACAATGAGCGAAGCGGGACTTGAAACGGGCGCGGATGGCCTTGTGCGGTGTTTCTGGCAGCAGGGGCTGGAAGATTACAGCCGTTATCACGACGAGGAATGGGGTTATCCCGTCACCGATGATCGCCGCCTGTTCGAGAAGATCTGTCTGGAAGGTTTTCAGTCCGGCCTTTCCTGGCTGACGGTTCTGCGCAAGCGCGAGGCTTTCCGTCTTGCCTTCGCCAATTTCGAATTCGAAAAGGTGGCTGAGTTCGGCGAGGCCGATATCGAGCGCTGCCTTGCCGACAAGGGCATTATCCGCCATCGCGGCAAGATCGTTTCGACCATCAACAATGCCCGCCGCGCCGTGGCGCTGCGCGACGAATTCGGTTCGCTCGCGCGTTATTTCTGGGGTTTCGAACCCGCTGCCGCAGAAAGGCCGCAAAGGCTCGACTATGCGACGTTAAGGGCTAACCCCACCAGCGCCGCCTCCACTCGTCTTTCCAGGGATCTGAAGAAGCGGGGCTGGACTTTCGTCGGCCCGACGACCGTCTATGCATTCATGCAGGCCATGGGTATGGTCAACGATCATATCGAAGGCTGTCATTGCCGCCAGCCGATAGAGGTCATGCGGCGGGAGTTTGTACGTCCATGAAGGTAACCTCCCTTCTCCTGGCTCTCACCATGGCCGTGGCCGCCGTGCCGCATTCCTCCTTCGCCGAAGAAGGCCGCAATGTCGACGGCATCTGGCTGGATGACGGCGAAAGGCTGAAGGAAGTGGCGCTGCCGCCGGCCGGCCCGCTGAAGCTTGACGGCTGGACGCGGCGCGGGCGCGGCGATGTCTATCGCCTGAAGGTGAAGGCCGGGCAGACGGTGAAGATCGAGCTTGCCGCCTCCAGCGAATTCGTCCTGATGGCGGTCTTCGATTTTTCGACGCCGGATGAGGATGCGATCTTCTTCAGCGATTCCGAAGGCAAGGTCGCGACGCTGACGCCGAAGGCGGATACGGAATGGCTGATCCGCCCGACGCTTATTCTGGGATCACCGCGCCGTGGGCTGGGCGCGCACTACACGTTGACGGTCAGCACCGGAAAATAACGGCCCGCCTTTTGCTCAGGCCGCCTGGGTCAGCACAATCAGTCCGAAACTCAGAACACAGAGCAGCACGAGCGACAGGCTGGCGGCGATGATGACCTTGCCGCCGGCATGGCGCAGGCTGCGGATATCGACCGAAAGGCCCAAAGCCGCCATCGACATGATGGTGAGGATGTTGGAGAGCGAGGCAACGGGGCCGATAAGAGCCTCGGGAATGAGTCCGAAGGACCGGGCCATGATCATCAGCACGAAGCCGATGATGAACCACGGAACCATCTGCTGCAGTTTCAGGCGTCCCTTGTCGGACCGGCCGTGGATGACTGACAGGGCGGCGATCACGGGCCCCAGCATCAAAACGCGGATGAGCTTGACGATGGTGCCGGTCTGCACGGCGATCGCGCCGAGCGGGGCGGTGGCCGCCAGAACCTGCGGCACGGCATAGACCGTCAGGCCGGCGAAAATGCCGTATTGGGTGGCATCGAGACCCAAAAGCTGCGGCAGGAACGGCATCAGCAGAACGGCGGCGACACCGAGAACCGCGGTAAAGGCAATCGAGGCGGCAACATCTTCCGGTTTGGCGCCAATGGCGGGCGCTGCGGCGGCAATGGCGGAATTGCCGCAGATGGAGTTGCCGCAGGCAATCAGCGTCGCGAGCTTGGGTGGCAGGCCCAGCATTCGTCCGGCCGCGTAGCTCACGACCAGCGACAGCGCGACGATCAGCGCAATGCCGCCGATCAGCAAGCCGCCCGCGCCTTTGAGGATGGAAAGGCTCAGGGATGCGCCAAGAAGCGCCACCGCGATTTCGAGCAGCGTCTTGGCGCTGAACTTTATGCCGGCCGAAGCGACGGCAGGCAGAGACACCAGCGAACGCAGCAGCGTGCCGATCAGAATGGCGAGCACAAGATCGCCAAGCCATGCGTGGCCCGCAAGCCGCACCTGAAAGCGTTCCGCCAGAATGGCGGCGCAGCTGACCGCCGCGCAGATGAGAATTCCCGGCAGAAGCGGGGTAAGCCAGCGAAGCGAAAACTGAAAGGGATGAGCGAGGGTGCGATGTTGTGCCATGGCCAGACAATGCCGCAGCCGCCTGTTTTATTCTATCAAATAATATGGCATATATCATTCGATAAAATCGAATGAATGATCATGACCTTTGAACAACTCCGCATCTTCATCGCCGTTGCCGAACGCGAACACCTCACAAGGGCCGCAGAAGCTATCGGTTTGACGGCCTCCGCTGTCAGCTCCGCTATCAAGAATCTCGAAGCTTTTTATAATGTCGAGCTGTTCCATCGCGTCGGCCGCAACATTGAATTGACCGAAAGCGGTCGGGTTTTTCTGGGTGAAGCCAAGGCGACGCTGGCGCGTGTGCGCAATGCGGAATTGATTCTCTCCGAAATGGGCGGGCTGACGCGTGGTGAAATTACCGTCTGCGCCAGCCAGACCATTGCAAGCTACTGGCTGCCGCCGATCCTGATGCAGTTCAAGAAACTCTATCCCGGCGTGACCGTGCGGCTTGATATCGGCAATACCAAGACGGTGACGCAGGCGGTGCTTGATGGTCTGGCGGAGGTCGGTTTCATCGAAGGCAGGATTGATGAGCCGGCTTTGATGGTGCAGCCCGTCGTCTCCGACAAGCTGCTGGTCGTCACCGGTTCGGCCCACCCCTTTGCCGATGGTCGTTACCTCACCGCGCTCGATATGCTCTATGGCACCTCCTGGGTGCTGCGCGAACAGGGCTCCGGCACCCGCTCCGCCTTCGAAGCGGCCGTGCGGCAGATGGGGGTGGACCCCGCGGAACTGTCCGTCATGCTGGAACTGCCGTCCAATGAGGCGGTGGTGATGGCGGCGCGTTCCGGCGGCGCCGCCACGGCGGTGTCCGCCTCAGTGGCATCCCTGTTTCTGCGGCAGGGATTGCTTGTCCGCGCCGGCATCGATCTGCCTGCCCGCAACTTCGCCCTGCTGCGCCACAAGGAACGCCATACCAGCCGGGCGGCGATGGAACTGGAGCGCCTCAGCCGGGCGGCGTCGGAGGATTACAAGGCCGGCCTCGCGGGTCTTTAGGCTGTGAGTGTGCCAAACATTCCCTAAATCCGGCATCGTCTCACCCTTGCGTAACGCCGTCGCCGATGAAGCGAAGGGGTGCCGCTTGCTTCTCTCCCCGGCGGGGAGAAGAAGAAAGTCGCAACGTCGGAGAAGCGCCATAACCGGCGCTCCTCGTTTAACAGTGTCAATCACTTACCCCTGGACTTCAGCCAGGCCTTCATCATGGCGATCTCGCCTTCCTGGGCCTTGATGACCTCTTCGGCCAACTTCCGGATTTCCGGATCCTTGCCGTATTCCAGCTGGACCCTGGCCATATCGATCGCGCCCTGATGATGCGGGATCATGCCGCGAACGAAATCGACATCGGCATCGCCGCTGTAATCGATGGCCATATCGCCATGCATTTTCTTGCTGGCTTCCATGAAGGCCTTGGTGGAAGCGCTGTCGCTCGCGGTGCCTTTTGACATGCTGTGCCCGGCATGGCCGCTCGCCTCCTGTGCGAAAACGGGCATGGTGAGGGAGGCTGCGAAAGCGGCGGCCAGCGTGAAGGTCTTGATAGACATGGATTATCCTTCCTGTGTCTGACGGATTTTTCGATGGGTGGTCTGAAAAATCTGCAGTCAGGCGCGGGGAGGCGGCAGCGGCGGTGCGAAAGCCTTGCCGTCAAAGACAATGCCGCGCTGCGGTTTCGGATAGGCAAACGTCATCCGACCGCCATCGGCGAAGGTCGTGCGCGGAACCACGATCAGGCAGGCGGCACAGGAACCGGGATGTGCGGCATGGTCACCATGCGGGCAGCAGCCGACCGTGCCCGCTTTATGAGCCTTATTCTCTGCATGCGCCTGAAAAGCATCGTCCCGATCGGCAGCATGATGCGAATGGGCATCGTCGTGTTTCATCGGCGATTGTGAGGAAGCCGCCATGCCCGTCGGCATGCTCATCGCCATCTGCGCCGGCATTGCGCCGTAAAGCAGGCAGGCAAGGAACATCAATGTGCGGACCACCTGGGACATGGCGTGAATTTACCGCGGAAATTATGGAATAAGCATGACGATCAGGTGAGTTCGCGCGCAATGACGTGATGCACGATGCGGTAATCCCTGCTTTCCTCGCCAAACGGGGCAAGCGGCCATTCCCATGCGGCGGCGGGCGCAGGAAGCTCGATGCCATGCAGCAGGTCTTCGTGCTGGTGCAGATTACCATCCTTGCCGATGACGTCGAAGGAGGTGTCGGTTATCAGGCAGGCCTTGCAGGGCAGGCCAGCCAGCGCTTCCAGATGGGTGTGAATGAGCTTCGGCAGAAGATCGTCCGGGGCATCTGCGATCTTTTCCCGCTCCAGCCGGTGGCGCGCACCGGTGCCGATCTGTGACAGGAGATTGGCCGATACCAGGAGATCGAGATAGGGCACCCGCCGCAGGAAATCGAGCGGTTCGGCCGGCCGGCCGGCGAGAACATCGTCAAAACCGGAAAGATCGCGACTGGCGATGCGGACATTCTTTTTGGCATTGAGGCGCAGCTTTGCCTGCACGCTGGCGAGATGCACCAGATCGACCAGCACGACGGTATCGAACATCGCCACCAGCGCATCATAGGGCACATCGCGCAACAGGCCCGAGCCCAGCACCACCACCGTTCGCCGCTGCTTCAGCTTTCCGGCCGATTGCAGCACGAATTGCCGGCTGTTGTTTTCATGCTCTGCCCAGGCGTTGGCGCAGCGGTTGGCGCGCGCCCAGAGGTTGACGGAATAGCGTATATGCGGCCGGAATTCTTTCGGCGTGACCGCGCGTGTGGCGGCATATTGCAGGGCTTCGAGGATCATGAATGCCTATCGGTAGATTTCACGGCGATGGCCGATTTCGACCACCAGCACGACGAGCTTGTGATCCTGTATATCGCAGATGATGCGGTAATCGCCCACCCGGTAGCGCCAGAAATTTCCGAGTTCGGAGCCTTGAAGGGCGGCGCCGGTCCTTCGAGGGTTGCCATCTCTGGCAATGCGGTCCGTCAGAAAAGAAACGATGCGATTGGCATCGCTTTTCGTCAAAGCGCCCAGTTGCTTGACGGCAGCGCGCTGAAACTCAATTTTCCAGATCAAGATCACGCATCACTTCTTCCAGAGTATAGGTGCGTTCTTTATTGGCGATGCGCTGCCGCGTCGCCTCCTCCGCGAGATAGAGATCTTCCATATCCTCGATATGTTTCTCGATCGCCTCGCGGATGTAATAGGCGGATGTGCGGCCGGTGCGCTCGGACAGCGCTTTCAGCCGCTCATAGGTCTCATCAGGCAGGCGGATGGCCGTCTGTTTGCTCATGGGTCGCGTCCTTCCCGATCCGGATTGGGATACATGTATCCCATATAACACCGCTTGGCTGCAACGGCCAGCAAAACCGGAGCCTTTGCGGCTTGCCGCACCGGGCTTCATCCTCTAATACACCGGCTTGATTTCAGGAAAATATCGGATCGGCATCATGAGCGAAAAAGCAAAAAAGCCTCAGAAACTGAAAGCCCGCCTGCCGCGCGGCTTCGTGGATCGAACGGCTGCCGATATTCATGCCGTGAATGAGATGATCGAGAAGATCCGCAAGGTCTATGAGCTCTACGGCTTCGATCCGGTGGAAACCCCGCTGTTCGAATATACCGATGCGCTCGGCAAATTCCTGCCCGATAGCGACCGTCCGAACGAAGGCGTGTTTTCGCTGCAGGATGACGACGATCAGTGGATGAGCCTGCGCTACGATCTGACCGCGCCGCTCGCCCGTCATGTCGCGGAAAACTTCAACGAAATCCAGCTGCCATACCGCACCTATCGCGCTGGCTACGTGTTCCGCAATGAAAAGCCCGGCCCCGGCCGCTTCCGGCAGTTCATGCAGTTCGATGCCGATACGGTGGGCGCCGCCGGCGTGCAGGCCGATGCCGAAATGTGCATGATGATGGCCGATACGCTGGAAGCGCTCGGAATCAAGCGCGGCGATTACGTCATTCGCGTCAACAACCGCAAGGTGCTTGATGGCGTCATGGAAGCCATCGGCCTCGGCGGCGAGGAAAATGCCGGCCGTCGTCTGAATGTGCTGCGCGCCATCGACAAGCTCGACAAGTTCGGTCCTGAAGGGGTGAGGTTGCTGCTCGGTCCCGGTCGCAAGGACGAGTCCGGTGATTTCACCAAGGGCGCGGGCCTTGGCGAGGAGCAGATCGAAAAGGTCCTGTTTTTCGTCGGCATCAAGGACTATACGGCAAGCGCCGATGATCTGGCGAAACTGGTTGCGGGCACCTCGAAAGGCGCGGAAGGCGTTGAGGAGCTGAACATCATTGGCGCTCTGGTCACCAGTGCCGGTTACGATGCGACGCGCATCAAGATCGACCCCTCCGTCGTTCGCGGCCTCGAATATTATACCGGCCCGGTCTACGAGGCCGAACTGTCTTTCGACGTCACCAATGAAAAGGGCGAAAAGGTCGTGTTCGGCTCGGTCGGCGGCGGCGGCCGTTATGACGGCCTCGTTTCGCGCTTCATGGGCCAGCCGGTGCCGGCGACGGGTTTCTCCATCGGCGTTTCGCGTCTGATGACCGCGCTCAAGAACCTCGGCAAGCTCGGTCAGGTCAAGCCGCTCGCTCCCGTTCTGATCACCGTCATGGATGGCGATGTGGAGAGCATGGGCCGTTACCAGCGCTTCACCCAGGCGCTGCGCGCCGAGGGCATCCGTGCTGAAATGTACCAGGGCAACTGGAAGAAATTCGGCAACCAGCTGAAATATGCCGACCGTCTCGGCTCCCCCATCGCCATCATCCAGGGCGGTGACGAGCGCGCCGAAGGCGTGGTGCAGATCAAGGATCTGATCGAAGGCAAGCGCCTGTCCGGCGAGATCGAGGACAATGCCAGCTGGCGCGAGGCGCGTGTGGCGCAGGTCAGCGTGCCGGAGGCCGAGCTGGTGGCGAAGGTCCGCGAGATTCTGGAGCATCAGGCAGAGGACGTTCGCCGCGCCGCCGAAGGGCGCTGAAGCCATGGCGATCCTTGCGCTCGACCATGTTCAGCTGGCGATGCCGGCGGGCCGCGAAGATGAAGCGCGTGCCTTTTATGGCGGCCTGCTCGGCTTTGCGGAGGAGATCAAGCCCGCTAATCTGGCCGCGCGCGGCGGGTGCTGGTTCAGCCGGGGTTCGATAAAACTGCATCTCGGCGTCGAGCAGGATTTCCGCCCGGCGCGCAAAGCCCATCCGGCCTTTCTGGTCGATGATATGGCAACCTTGCGAAAAACACTTGAAACAGCAGGCCGCCATGTGGTTGAGGATGAGCTGCTTGAAGGATATCACCGGTTTTATGTCCATGATCCCTTCGGAAACCGCATCGAATTGATGCAACCGCTCGAACCGTGACGAAAAGTACCGTTTCATGCCCCTGATCGACATGCCGGAATTTTCCGGAGAGCTACTGGAAGAATTCTCCGCGCGCCGCACGAGCCGTGTGAACACGCCCGTCATCCAGCCCGCCGAACCGTTTCTGGATATGGCGGGTGAGGATTTGCGCCGCCGCATCTTCATGACGGAAAGCGAAACGGGGACGAGCCTTTGCCTGCGCCCGGAATTCACCATTCCCGTCTGCCTGCGCCATATCGAAACGGCGACAGGCACGCCGAAGCGTTATTCCTATCTCGGCGAGGTCTTCCGCCAGCGTCGTGAAGGTGCGAACGAGTTTTATCAGGCCGGCATCGAAGACCTTGGCGATACCGATATTGCCGCTGCCGATGCCCGTGCCGTCATCGATGCCACCGGCATTCTGCAGCGCCTGCTGCCGGGCCGGGCGCTTGCCGTTACGCTGGGGGATCAGCAGGTGTTCGAGGCGGTGGTTGCCGCCCTTGGCCTGCCGCTCGGCTGGCAGAAGCGGCTGGTGCAGGCCTTTGGCGATATGGCGCAGCTCGACGCGCTGCTGGAAAGCCTCGTGCATCCCAAGCCGATGACCGGTCTTGATGCCCGGGTCGCGGGCCTGCTGGCGACTGGCGACGAGGCGGTGCTGGTCGATTATCTCGATACGGTGATGCAGGAGACCGGCTATTCCACCAATGCCAGCCGTTCGCCGCAGGAAATCGCCCGCCGTCTGCGGGAGAAACTGGCGCTTGCGGCGACCCGCCTGCCGGATGATAGCTTCGCGTTGCTCAAGCAGTTTCTGGCCCTGAAGGCGCCGCTGCCGCAGGCCTCGCAGGTTCTGGCTGATTTTGCCGCAAAGGCGAAGCTGAAGCTGGATGGTGCGCTTTCCGCTTTCGACAAACGTGTCGCAGCCCTTGCCAATGCCGGTGTCGATCTTGAGACCGTCACCTATGGCGCGGCCTTCGGCCGTCCGCTCGATTATTATACCGGCCTTGTTTTCGAGGTGGTGGAAGCGGGTGGAGACAGCGTTCTGGCCGGTGGCGGCCGTTTCGACCGGCTGCTGACGCTGCTCGGCGCACAGGAAAAAATACCGGCTGTGGGTTTTTCGCTCTGGCTGGATCGCATCGAAGCGGTGCGGGGGAGCGACAAGCCATGATCACCATCGCATTGCCCTCCAAGGGCCGGATGAAGGAAGACGCTTCCGCCGTTCTGGAACGCGCCGGATTGAAGGTCGCGGCCGTCGGCAACGACCGCTCCTATCGCGGCCGTATCGAAGGACGGGACGATATTGAGATCGCCTATCTGTCGGCCTCCGAGATCGCCCGCGAGATCGGCGCCGGCACGGTGGATTTCGGCGTGACGGGTGAGGACCTTGTGCGCGAGGGACTGACCAATGCCGATGCGCAGGTGGAATTTTGCGCCCGCCTCGGTTTCGGTCATGCCGACGTCGTGGTCGCCGTGCCGGAAATCTGGCTGGATGTGGACAGCATGGCCGATCTCGGCGATGTCGCTTCGGAATTCCGTGCCCGTCATGGCCGCAGGCTGGCGATCGCCACCAAATACTGGCGGCTGACGCAGCAGTTCTTTTCGCGCCAGCACGGCATCCAGCTTTACCGTATCGTCGAAAGCCTTGGCGCGACCGAGGGTGCGCCGGCGGCGGGGCAGGCGGATATCATCGTCGATATCACCTCAACGGGTTCGACGCTGAAAGCCAATCATCTGAAAATCCTCTCCGACGGCATCATCGTCCGTTCGGAGGCCTGCTTTGTCCGCGCCCGCAAGCCGGAGCACGATGGCGATGCGAGGGTTGAGGAGATCGCTTCGCGCATAAGGGCGGCGGTCTGACACCAGACAAAAAAAGCCGCCGGAGCGATCCGGCGGCTGTTTTGTTGGTCGATCTATCTGGCTCAGGCGTGGGCCACAGCCGCGCCGCGCTTTGCGTCGACGGAGTAGGCGCCAGCGCCGAAGGCGGCAAGCAGGATGTAAGCGCCGGCAAGCGTGATGTTCTTCACCATCATGATGCCGTTCAGCGTGTTGATCCAGCCAAGAGCCGGCTCAGGCCAGCCGGGAACGGCAACGGTGCCGCTGTGGAAAACCAGACCGGTGAAGACGCAGAAGACGGCAAGCGCCCAGGCGGCGATTTTGGTCTGGAAACCAGCAAGAATGGCAAGACCGGCAACGAGTTCGAACAGGCCTGCGACATAGGCAAGCGCGGTTGCGGCGGGCAGGCCGGCGCCGGTGATCATGCCGGCCGTGCCGGCCGGATCGACGAGCTTGCTGAAGCCCGAAGTGATGAAGATGAAGGAAAGCAGAATGCGGGCGATGAGAACGAGAACGTTCTGGCTGCTGGACATGGATATCTCCGGTAATTGATCGGCGTGTTGCCGGTTGATCTGCAGGGCAATGTCTGGAGACATCAATGTCGGAAAATCACTCATCCATAAAGATGAACAACAGAAGACAAATTGTCTTCATTTTGTGAACGGTGGATGGCATCGCTGCAAAAAGCCTTAGGCGGCGAAGCGAATATCCTCAAGACGCGGAAACAGGAAAAGCCCTGATATGCGCCCTTGCTGGCCGTCTTCGAAGCCGGAAGATTCACCCATGCAGATGACCGGCTGCCGCATTGCCGGCAAGATGGAGAGGCCGGTTGAAAAACAGAAACGTGAGGGCGCCGTGGAAACCTGCTCGAAAAGTTCCAGCACGCGGGCGTGGTCAGCGCGGTCGTAACAGCGGACAAGGCTCAGCAACCCGCACTCGCCCGGCGGCAGGCCGTGCATGAATGATGCGTGTTCGCCGAGC
Source organism: Agrobacterium radiobacter (assembly GCF_040801995.1). Lineage (NCBI taxonomy): Bacteria > Pseudomonadati > Pseudomonadota > Alphaproteobacteria > Hyphomicrobiales > Rhizobiaceae > Agrobacterium > Agrobacterium radiobacter. The sequence continues at coordinate 342,600 of NZ_JBEGHX010000001.1, forward strand.
CGGATGACGCCGCTCGAAAGATCGCTGCTCCACTCCTCCGAAATGAAGAAATGCGACATGGTCCGGGGATCGGGCGTGGTCGTCACCGCCGTTGGCAGAGCATCGTTGCGTCTTGATATTTCAAACAAATCGCGCCCCCGCATGAACACGTGCCAGCGCCGCCATTTCTAGCGCCACTGCCAGGTTGAACCTTTACCGCCACCCGCAGTCGAACGTGTTTGCCAAGCATCGAAACCCCTTCAATGCTCGCCGCCCAGTCGCGGAACCCTTACGGGGGCTGACTTATAGTTTATTTTCCCCTACCTACAACAACCAGTCAGTGAGAAAATCAAAAATATTATGTATTTCTTCTTCAAAATCGCGAGACTTGCGAAAAAGCACAACTAAATAGCGCACTTATAAGCCGGTCCGAGTGAAAACCGAGCACCTTTGGGGTGGTGATTCGCTCATGGCGCTGCGGCATTATTGCATGGGATGGCAAAAAATAGCCGGATAAAATCACGGCTGTTCCAAAACAGGACAATATTTGAGCACTTCCGCTTTCGGCCTTCAGAATTATGCAACCGGTTGATTTTATGAGGCATCTCTCGCGAGAGCGTCGACTTCATCCCCGGCTTCGCGCCGAGGATCTAATCTAATCACGTCACGGGAAATCAATCGGTTGCAGATGCTCGGGACAGCCCCGAAGATGACGCTCCTTTCGTCAAACGCGCAGGGACTGCAAAGAAAAAGGGCGATCCGAAGACCGCCCTTTCTTATTCCAGTGACAGGACTGATTAGAAGTCCATGCCGCCCATGCCGCCGCCGGGCATCTGCGGCATTGCCGATTCCTTCTTCGGAAGCTCGGCGATCATGGCTTCGGTGGTGATCAGCAGCGAAGCAACCGAAGCTGCGTTCTGCAGAGCCGTACGTACAACCTTGACCGGGTCGACGATGCCGAGCTGGATCAGGTCGCCATATTCGCCGGTCTGGGCGTTGTAGCCGTAGTTGTCTTCGTTCTTGTCGAGGATCTTGCCGACAACGATGGAAGCTTCGTCACCTGCGTTTTCTGCGATCTGGCGAACCAGAGACTGCAGAGCCTTACGCACGATGTTGATGCCGGCTTCCTGGTCGTCGTTTGCACCCTTGACGGTGATCTTCGTGGAAGAACGCAGCAGGGCAACGCCGCCGCCCGGTACGATACCTTCCTGAACAGCAGCGCGCGTCGCGTTGAGAGCGTCGTCAATGCGGTCCTTCTTTTCCTTCACTTCAACTTCCGTCGAACCGCCAACGCGGATCACGGCAACGCCGCCAGCGAGCTTGGCAAGACGTTCCTGCAGCTTTTCGCGGTCGTAATCGGAAGTGGTTTCTTCGATCTGCGCCTTGATCTGGGCAACGCGGCCTTCGATGTCGGACTTCTGGCCTGCGCCGTCAACGATCGTGGTGTTTTCCTTGGAGATCGAAACCTTCTTCGACTTGCCGAGCATGTCGAGGGTAACGCTTTCGAGCTTGATGCCGAGGTCTTCGGAAATGACGGTACCACCGGTCAGGATGGCGATGTCTTCCAGCATGGCCTTGCGGCGGTCGCCGAAGCCCGGAGCCTTGACGGCAGCGATCTTGAGGCCGCCACGCAGCTTGTTGACGACGAGCGTTGCAAGAGCTTCGCCTTCTACGTCTTCAGCGATGATGACGAGCGGCTTGCCGGTCTGAACGACAGCTTCGAGAACCGGCAGCATAGCCTGGAGGTTCGAAAGCTTCTTTTCGTGCAGAAGGATGTATGCGTCTTCGAGGTCAGCAACCATCTTTTCCGGGTTGGTCACGAAGTAAGGCGACAGGTAGCCGCGGTCGAACTGCATGCCTTCGACGACTTCGAGTTCGGTTTCAGCGGTCTTGGCTTCTTCAACGGTGATGACGCCTTCGTTGCCGACGCGCTGCATTGCTTCAGCGATGTCGAGACCGATCTGACGCTCGCCGTTTGCGGAGATCGTGCCGACCTGTGCAACTTCTTCCGAAGTGTTGATCTTCTTGGCCTTGGCCTGAAGGTCCTTGACGACTTCTGCAACAGCAAGATCGATGCCGCGCTTGAGGTCCATCGGGTTCATGCCGGCAGCAACTGCCTTTGCACCTTCGCGAACGATGGCCTGGGCCAGAACCGTTGCGGTGGTGGTGCCGTCACCGGCGATGTCGTTGGTCTTGGAGGCAACTTCGCGAACGAGCTGTGCGCCCATGTTCTCGAACTTGTCTTCCAGTTCGATTTCCTTGGCGACCGAAACGCCGTCCTTGGTGATGCGCGGAGCGCCGAAGGACTTGTCGATAACGACGTTACGACCCTTCGGGCCGAGGGTTACCTTCACTGCATCAGCGAGAATGTCGACGCCCTTGAGCATCTTTTCGCGCGCTGAGCGGCCGAATTTGACTTCTTTGGCTGCCATTTTCAAAACTCCTGGTTTCGAACGGCCGGAATGGATCCGGCTTGAAATTTAAGGAAACGATGGGTTCGGCGAAATCAGCCGATGATACCCATGATGTCGGCTTCCTTCATGATCAGAAGGTCTTCGCCGTCGAGCTTGACTTCAGTGCCCGACCACTTGCCGAACAGGACGCGATCGCCAACCTTGACGTCGAGAGCGACGACCTTGCCGGCCTCATCGCGAGCGCCGGAACCGACGGCGACGATTTCGCCTTCCTGCGGCTTTTCCTTGGCGGTATCGGGAATGATGATGCCGCCCTTGGTCTTTGCTTCGGATTCAACGCGACGAACCACGACGCGATCGTGAAGCGGGCGGAAATTGGTGCTTGTCATTGCCTAATCCCTCGATCAAATGACTGCGCGAGCTTTTGGAGCTCGCCTGATGGGTGTTAGCACTCTCCTTTATCGAGTGCCAGCGGAACCGAGATAAGGAGGGCGTCCGCCGGAGTCAAGAACGCCCTGTCTGAAAAATTTCATGGCTTATGGTTATCAGCGTTCCATGACAGAAATTTCCCATGTGCGGATGCGCGCCATGACGACATTCTTTTCGCGCGATGCGCGTCGCATCCATCTACGGGACATTTGTGTTCATGCTGCGTCAGGCGGGGCCGAAGACCGGTCACGCGCCGCTTTTTTCCTTGCCATCGGCGTCCCGCTTTGCGATGTGAGGCTCACCCTCTTCTCCCATCCGGAAAGCATCTCATGGCCCACCGCATTCTCACTCTCGGCGAAATCACTGATGGGTTCGACGTTATTCTTTCGGATGTCTGGGGTGTGCTGCACAATGGGGTCAGCGCCTTTCCGGATGCGGCGGTTGCGCTGCGGGAAGCGCGCAAGGCTGGCAAGACGGTGGTGCTCATCACCAATTCGCCGCGTCCCGCCCCCGGCGTCATCGCCCAGTTGCGCGTTCTCGGCGTGCCTGATGAGGCCTATGACCGTATCATCACCTCGGGCGACGTTACCCGTGGTCTGATCGCGGAAGGCCCAAAAAAGGTCTTCCTGCTCGGCCCGGAGCGGGACATGCCGCTGCTGGAAGGTCTCGATGTCGAATGTGTCGGCGAGGCGGAAACGGAATCCGTGGTCTGCACCGGCTTCTTCGACGACGAGACGGAGACGCCCGAAGACTATACCGAAATGCTCAAGGGCTTCATTGCCCGCAAGGTGCCGATGATCTGCGCCAACCCCGATCTGGTGGTGGAACGCGGCGAGCGCATCATTCCCTGCGCCGGCGCCATGGCCGCCTACTACGAACAGCTCGGCGGCGAAGTCCGCATTGCCGGCAAGCCGCATGCGCCGATCTATGAAGCCTGCTTAGCTGCGGCCAGGGAAGTGCGCGGCGCCTTCGCCAAGGATCGCGTGCTCGCCATCGGTGACGGCATGCCGACGGATGTGAAGGGCGCGATTGCGAGCGGTCTCAACCTTCTCTATATCAGCGGCGGCATTCACGCTGCCGAATATACGCTGAACGGCCAGACGGACGAGGCGCTTCTCAACGCCTATCTCAAGGGGCAGGGTGCTGCTCCCGGCTGGTGGATGCCCCGTCTCGCCTGAGGATATCTCGCCTGAGGAATAGCTGGCGCAGGAATGGATCGATTGCCATGACCGTCTTTCACCGCAATGAAAAAAAGGAGCCGCTGCCGGAAGCTCTTCGTGGCGGCGTCATCGCCATCGGCAATTTCGACGGCGTGCATCGCGGCCACCGGGCTGTGCTGGATCGTGCTCTGGAACTGGCGGAAGCCCGTGGCGTTCCCGCGCTGGTGCTGACCTTCGAGCCGCATCCCCGTTCCGTCTTCCGTCCCGACACGCCGGTGTTTCGCCTCACGCCCGCGCCTTTGAAGGCGCGTATCCTTGAGGCCATCGGTTTCCGCTCCGTCATCGAATATCCCTTCGACCGGGAATTTTCGCAGCGCTCGGCGGAGGAATTCGTTCAATCCATCCTGGTCGACTGGCTTCATGCCAGCGCCGTCGTCACCGGCTTCGATTTCCATTTCGGCAAGGGCCGGGAAGGTGGCCCGGCATTCCTGATGGAGGCCGGCAAACGCCATGGTTTTGACGTGACGCTGGTGGATGCCTTCCGCGACGAGGGTGCGGATGTCGTCTCCTCCAGCCGTATCCGCTCGCTTCTGTGCGAGGGTGATGTGGCGGGCGCCGCAGGCCTGCTCGGATACCGCTTCACGGTGGAAAGCGAGGTCATTGGCGGCCAGAAGCTGGGGCGCACGCTGGGTTATCCTACCGCCAACATGGCGCTCGCCCCGGAAACGGAACTGAAGGCCGGCATCTATGCCGTGCGGTTCCGTCGCCCCGATGGTTCTATCCACGATGGCGTGGCAAGCTTCGGTTATCGTCCGACCGTCACAGAAAACGGCGCGGCGCTGCTCGAAACATTCGTCTTCGATTTCTCCGGCGATCTCTACGGCGAGGTCTGTTCGGTCTCCTTCTTCGGGCACCTGCGCGATGAACTGAAATTCGATGGCCTCGATCCGCTCGTCGCCCAGATCAGGCGCGATGAAGAAGAGGCGAGAGCGATGTTATCGGGCGTGCGCCCGCTCAGCGCGTTGGATGCGAAGATTGCGTTTTGATCTGATGAGACCTGTCAGCCCATATTCCGGGCTATATTGCCGTCGCTTTTCTCTTCCTTTTTGCCGGAAAACCGCATAAACAACCGGCCATGTCCCAATACCGGTTGAAGTTTACAGTTCAGATTGGCCGAATTATTGGCCCGGCCTTCCGCCCGCTCTGACGAGCCGGAAGGTCCGGGATTTTGGCGCTTGTCATGGCATTTGTCATGGCGCTTTCCGTATTTGCCCCTCTTTGAAATTGAGACGGCGCGACCGACACGGCGCGCAACAACGGTACGATTATGAGCGACACCGCAGAAAAACTGGACTACTCCTCCACCCTCTATCTGCCGCAGACGGATTTTCCGATGCGCGCTGGCCTGCCGCAGAAGGAACCGGAAACGGTGAAGCGCTGGCAGGAGATGGGCCTCTACAAGCGCCTGCGCGCCTCCGCCGCCGGCCGCGAAAAATTCGTGCTGCATGACGGCCCGCCCTATGCCAACGGCAACATCCATATCGGCCATGCACTGAACAAGATCCTGAAGGACGTCATCACCCGCTCTTTCCAGATGCGCGGCTACGACGCCAATTACGTTCCGGGCTGGGATTGCCACGGCCTTCCGATCGAATGGAAGATCGAGGAAGCCTATCGCGCCAGGGGCAAGAACAAGGACGAAGTTCCGGTCAACGAATTCCGCAAGGAATGCCGTGACTTCGCGGCCGGCTGGATCAAGGTCCAGTCGGAAGAGTTCAAGCGTCTCGGCATCGAGGGCGACTTCGAAAATCCCTACACGACGATGAACTTCCACGCCGAAGCCCGCATCGCCGGCGAACTCCTGAAGATCGCCAAGAGCGGCCAGCTCTATCGCGGCTCCAAGCCGATCATGTGGTCGGTCGTCGAGCGCACGGCGCTGGCGGAAGCCGAAGTCGAATATGCCGATGTCGAGAGCGACATGATCTGGGTGAAATTCCCGGTGAAGGATGCTGCGCCCGCTCTTTCCGGCGTCTCCGTCGTCATCTGGACGACCACGCCGTGGACCATCCCCGGCAACCGCGCCATCGCGTTTTCTTCGCGGGTCGAATATGGTCTTTTCGAAGTTGAAAGCGCGCAGAATGATTTTGGCCCGCAGCCGGGCGAAAAGCTGATCTTCGCCAAGAAGCTGGCCGATGAGGCCGCAGCCAAGGCGAAGCTGACCTTCAAGCTCGTTCGCGACGTGAAAACCGAAGAACTGGCCGCCATCACCTGCGCCCACCCTTTGGCTTCGCTCGGTTACGATTTCCCGGTTCCGCTTCTCGAAGGCGATCACGTCACCGACGATGCCGGTACGGGCTTCGTGCACACCGCGCCGAGCCACGGTCGTGAGGACTTTGACGTCTGGACCGCGCATCAGCGCGAGCTGGAAGCGCGCGGTGTTTCGTCGGCCATCCCGTTCCCGGTCGGTGACGATGGTTTCTACACCGAAGACGCTCCCGGTTTCGGCCCGTCCGCCGAAGGCGGCGCTGCCCGCGTCATGGATGATAACGGCAAGAAGGGCGACGCCAACGACCGCGTCATCAAGGCGCTGATCGCTGCCAATAACCTGTTTGCCCGCGGCCGCCTGAAGCACAGCTATCCGCATAGCTGGCGCTCCAAGAAGCCGGTCATCTTCCGCAACACGCCGCAATGGTTCGTCTATATGGACAAGGAACTGGGCGACGGCACGACGCTGCGTTCGCGCTCCTTGAACGCCATCGATCAGACCCGCTTCGTTCCGGCCTCCGGCCAGAACCGCCTGCGCGCCATGATCGAAGGCCGTCCCGACTGGGTTCTGTCGCGCCAGCGCAGCTGGGGCGTGCCGATCGCCGTTTTCGCCGACGAGCATGGTGAGGTTCTGGTCGACGAGGCCGTCAACGCCCGTATCATCGAGGCTTTCGAAGCTGAAGGTGCGGATGCCTGGTTTGCCGAAGGCGCCAAGGAACGTTTCCTCGGCAATGACCACGACCACGCCAAATGGCAGCAGGTCATGGACATCCTCGATGTGTGGTTCGACAGCGGTTGCACGCACACCTTCACGCTTGAAGACCGCCCGGACATGAAGTGGCCGGCGGATGTCTATCTCGAAGGTTCCGACCAGCATCGCGGCTGGTTCCATTCGTCGCTGCTCGAAAGCTGCGCGACGCGCGGCCGCGCGCCCTATAACGCCGTTGTCACCCATGGTTTCACCATGGATGAGAAGGGCGAGAAGATGTCCAAGTCCAAGGGCAACGTCGTCTCGCCGCAGGAAGTCATGAAGGACGCCGGCGCCGATATCCTGCGCCTGTGGGTCATGACGACGGATTATTGGGAAGACCAGCGTCTCGGCAAGGCCATCATCCAGACCAATGTCGATGCCTATCGCAAGCTGCGCAACACCATCCGCTGGATGCTCGGTACGCTCGCCCATTATAAGGGCGAAGAGATCGCCTATGACGATCTGCCGGAGCTGGAAAAGCTGGTGCTGCATCGCCTGTCCGATCTGGATAAGGTCGTGCGCGAGGGTTATGACGGCTTCGAGTTCAAGAAGATCGCCCGCGCGCTGGTGGATTTCGCCAATGTCGAGCTTTCGGCCTTCTATTTCGATATCCGCAAGGACACGCTTTATTGCGACGCGCCGTCGTCGCTGAAGCGCCGGGCATCGCTGTCGGTCATCGCCAAGCTGTTCGATTGCCTTGTTTCCTGGCTCGCGCCCATGCTGCCCTTCACCACCGAAGAAGCGTGGCTATCGCGTTATCCGGATGCGGAATCGGTGCATCTTGCCCAGTTCCCGGAAATCCCGGCGGAATGGAAGAACGACGCGCTGGAAGCGAAGTGGGAGAAAATCCGCAAGGTCCGCACGGTCGTGACAGGCGCGCTGGAAGTCGAACGCCGCGAAAAGCGTATCGGCTCCTCGCTCGAAGCCGCGCCCGTCGTGCACATTGCCGACGCCGATCTTCTGGCGGCGCTGAAGGGGCAGGATTTCGCCGAAATCTGCATCACCTCGGCCATCTCGGTGGTTGGTGACGAAGGCCCCGCCGATGGCTTCCGCCTGCCGGAAGTGGCAAAGGTCGTGGTCGAGCAGAAGCTGGCGGAGGGCGTAAAATGCGCTCGCTCCTGGCGCATCACCACCGATGTCGGTTCCGATCCGGACTATCCGGAGGTTTCCGCCCGCGATGCGGCCGCGCTGCGCGAGCTTGCAGCCCTGGCATAATGAAAATGGCCGGATGAATTGCGCTTTGCCTCTTCATCCGGTACACCTGCCTGAAAATGGCCGGATTTGCACGGCAATGCGGGCTGCCGCCTGCCGAAAGACGATGTCTGGCGCAGTGGGACGGACGGCTGGAAGGGTTTCGATGAAGACGATGCAGGGTAATGCGCAGGGTTTGGGCATGTTTCGCACGGTTGCAGGCATCACGGCGATAGGCGTGCTGCTCGGCGCCTGCACGAGCCCGACCTACGGTACGGGCAAGACGGCGGCTGAACAGCTTGTCGACGATCTTGGCAACGCGACCTCGATCACCGGTGACCAGAGCAAGCGCAACCTGAAATACAGCCCCCGCCCGGGTCTCGTCGTTCCCGCCCAGACCCGTGCCGAACAGCTGGCCACGCCGCAGCAGAACATGGCAAGCCGCGAAAACAACCCGCAATGGGTGGAATCGCCGGAAGAGACCCGCGAACGTCTGCGCGACGAGGCGGATGCCAACAAGAACAACCCGCATTACCGCTCGCCGTTGCTCGCCGGTAACGGCACTGCCGGCCAGATGACCGAAAGCCAGAAATGGGAAGCCTTCCGCAAGGCGAAGGCCGAAGCCCAGGGCGGCTCCGTCGTTAATGCCCAGCGCAAGTTCCTCACCGACCCGCCGGCTGAATATCGCAGCGTCCCGCAGGATCAGCTGACCGATCTCGGCGAGCCGGAGCAGAAGAAAGAAAAGCGCCGCAAGAAAGAAGCGGCAGTCGCCGGCACCGGCAAGAGCTGGTGGAACCCCTTCCAGTAAAAACGAATGGCTGATGGCCTGCGGGAAAGCATGAGCCTCCCGCCGGCCGCTCAATCGTCGAGGCGTTTCTCGCGAAAGAATTGCCGCAGGATGTCGGCACTTTCGCTTTCCGCCAGCCCGGAATAGACATCCGGCGCGTGGTGGCAGGTCGGCTGGCTGAAGAAGCGCACGCCATTATGCACCGCGCCGCCCTTCGGGTCTTCCGCACCGTAATAGAGCCGGCGGATACGGGCGAATGAAATCGCCGCAGCACACATGGTGCAGGGCTCCAGTGTCACGTAGAGATCAGCGCCGGGCAGGCGTTCCTGCTCCAGCGCTTCGCAGGCCATGCGGATCACGGCGATTTCGGCGTGCGCCGTCACATCATTCAATTCACGGGTGCGGTTGCCGGAACGGGCGATGACGCGGCCGTCCAGAACCAGTACGGCGCCGATCGGAACCTCCTGCCGCTCGCCGGCGGCACGGGCTTCCGCCAGCGCCAGTTCCATGAAATGCGTCCTTTCGGCCATTGCGTTTCAATTTCCTCTTAACCCTTGTGCTTGGACCTGATAGGACAGCCCAAACAACAGGCAAACAGCAAATGACTTTTAAAGACAAGCCGAAGCGTGACGGCGGCAAGACAATTAGCCGCGACAAGAAGCCGAAAGGCCCCGGCAAGCCCGCCGCAGAGCGCGAAAAGAAACCGACCGAGGCAAAGGCCGCCCCGGCGCCGGAAACCGTTGGCGGCTCCAAGCCCGAGCGCATTTCCAAGATCATGGCGCGCGCAGGTGTGGCCTCGCGCCGCGATGTCGAACGCATGATCATGGAAGGCCGCGTGTCGCTGAACGGCGTCAAGCTGGATACACCGGTGGTCAACGCCACGCTGTCGGACAAGATCGAAGTCGACGGCATGCCGATTCGCGGTGCCGAGCGCACGCGCCTGTGGCTCTATCACAAGCCCGCCGGTCTGGTGACGACCAACTCCGACCCGGAAGGCCGCCCGACCGTTTTCGACAATCTGCCGAGCGAACTACCGCGCGTTCTGTCCATCGGCCGCCTCGATATCAATACCGAAGGCCTGCTGCTGCTCACCAATGATGGCGGTCTTTCCCGCGTGCTGGAACTGCCGACCACCGGCTGGCTGCGCCGTTACCGCGTCCGCGCCCATGGCGAGGTCGATCAGGCAGCGCTCGACAAGCTGAAGGAAGGCATTGCCGTCGATGGCGTGCTTTATGGCGCAATCGACGCGACGCTCGACCGTACCCAGGGTCACAACGTCTGGATCAGCATGGGCCTGCGTGAAGGCAAGAACCGCGAGATCAAGAACGTGCTCGGCGCACTCGGCCTCGAGGTCAACCGCCTGATCCGCGTTTCCTACGGTCCGTTCCAGCTCGGCGATCTCGCCGAAGGCAAGGTGCTGGAAGTGCGCGGCCGCATGCTGCGCGACCAGCTCGGACCGCGTCTGATCGAACAGGCCGGCGCCAATTTTGACGCGCCGATCTATAATGCGCCCGTTGAAGACGAGGAAGACAACACGCCGAAGCGGGCGGTGAAGTCCGAATGGGCAAAGAGCGATGCGCCGGAAGGCAAGCCGCGTTTCGACAAGGCTGCCGGCAAGCCGGAAGACCGTCGCGAAAAGGCGCTCGGACGGCTGGATACCAAGCGCGGCGACAAGCCGGCTGGCAAGTTCGGCTCCAAGCCCGCCGGGAAATTTGGCGCAAAGGGCCGCAGCGAGGATGATGGCGACGACCGCCGCCCACGCCAGCCCGCCGGCACCAGCCGCACGGCCAATGTCTGGATGGCACCCGGTGCAAGGCCCACCCGTGATGGCAAGGAGCGCAAGTCTTCCGCCCGCGCGGAAGCCGAAAACCTCTTCAAGAAGCCTTCCGCCCAGGACGAGGCGCGCCGCAACGTTGTGCGGCATGCGGATGCCGAGGGCGAGTGGATCCGCTCAGATTCCCCCCGCGAAGAAGAAGGTGGCCGCGGACGCGGCGACCGTCCGCGCGGCGAAAAGAGCTTTGGCGATCGTGGTGGCCGCGGCGGAAAGCCGTTCGGCGACCGGCCATTCCGCGACAAGCCGCGTGAAGAAGGTGATCGCCCGCGTGGCGACCGTCCGCGCGGCGAAAAGAGCTTCGGTGACCGCCCGGCGCGCGGCGGCAAACCTTTCGGCGACCGGCCGTTCCGTGACAAGCCGCGTGAAGAGGGTGATCGTCCGCGCAGTGACCGTCCACGCGGCGAAAAGAGTTTCGGTGATCGCACCGCCCGCGGTGAAAAACCTTTCGGTGACCGTCCGTTCCGCGACAGGCCCCGTGAAGACGGTGAGCGCCCACGCGGCGAGCGCCCGGCGGGAGACAAGCCTCGTGGCGGCAAGCCGGGCGGTAAACCCGGATTCGGCAAACCGTCCTTCGGAAAATCGGGCGAGCGTGGCGAACGTTCGGGTTTCTCAGGCAAGAGCAAAGGCCCCGGTGGTCCCGGCGGCGGCAAGCCGGGCGGCAAAGGCCCGGGTGGCAAACCTTCTGGAGGCAGGGGAATGACACGTAATGCGGATCGTAGGCGGTGAGTTCCGCGGCCGGACACTGGCCGCGCCGAAATCGAATTCCATTCGTCCGACCATCGACAGGACGCGGGAAAGCCTCTTCAACATTTTAAGCCACGCCTATCCGGAAAGTCTGGACGGCACGCGCGTTCTGGACGTTTTTGCCGGAACGGGCGCGGTTGGTCTGGAGGCGCTTTCGCGCGGCTGTCGTGTGGCGCTCTTCGTCGAAAACGGCGTCGAGGGCAGGGGGCTGCTCTGGGAAAATATCGATGCGCTGGGTCTGCATGGCCGCGCCCGCATTTTGCGGCGTGACGCCACCAAGCTCGGTGGTGTCAATAATATCGAGCCCTTCGATCTTCTCTTCGCCGACCCGCCCTATGGCCATGGCCATGGTGAGAAGGCTTTCTCTGCAGCCCATGGCGGCGGCTGGCTGACACCTGGCGCGCTTGCCATTCTGGAAGAGCGCGGCGATGTGGCGGTGAAGGTCGATCCGGTATTCAAGCCGCTCGAAAGCCGCATCTTCGGCGACACGAAAATGCATTTCTACCGCTACGAGCCCTAGAACCTTTCCAGGAAAAGTGGAGCCCGGTTTTCCGTCCGGAAATGCAACAGAACAAAGAGTTGGAGTGTTTTCGCGATTCGAAGAAAAGCGAAAACACTCTAATAGGAACACCTCCCGTCACGCCACGGTCTTGTCTTGTTTGCCAAATAGGCAGAGTCTTTGCCGCGGAAAGAATTTGGGTGTTCGCATGGAGCAGGGTGTAAACGAAAGCGTCACGATCGTCCGCGCCGGGGAAGAGGTTCTCCAAGTTGACGGCGCGGGTGGCCACGAGCCGACATTCGGACTGGCGCTCGGCGGCGGCGGGGCGCGGGGCATCTGCCACATCAACGTCATCGAGGCGCTGGACGAACTCGGCATCCGGCCGGTGGCGATTTCCGGTTCTTCCATCGGCTCCATCATCGGCGCGGGCATGGCAGCCGGCATGACCGGCCGCGAAATCCGCGAATACACGCTTGAACTCATGGGACGAAAGGGCTCGGTCGCCAACCGGCTCTGGAGCCTCGGCCCGGCATCGATGCGACACGCGGTGGACGGTTTTCGCCTTGGGCAGTTCAACCTCGAACTCATTCTGCACGCGCTGATGCCGCAGGCTCTGCCGAAGGATTTTTCGGAGCTTGCCATTCCGCTCAAAGTGATAACCACAGACTATTACGCGCAGACCGAAGTGGTGGTGGAACGCGGGGAGATCATCCAGGCGCTGGCGGCATCCGCGGCCATTCCGGCACTGTTCATGCCTGTTCGTATCGATGGCCGCATCATGATCGATGGCGGCATCTTCAACCCCGTGCCCTACGAACATCTGCTGGATCGGGCCGATATCGTCATCGGCGTCGATGTCGTCGGCGGCCCCGAAGGCGACGGCACCACCATGCCGAACCGGCTGGACAGCCTGTTCGGCGCCAGCCAGCTGATGATGCAGGCGGCAATCGCCCTGAAACTGAGGCTACGCCCGCCGCATATTTTCCTGCGCCCGCCGGTGCACCGTTTCGGCGTGCTGGATTTCCTGAAGTCCGAGGAGGTGCTGAACGCGTCGGCTAGCATCAAGGACGACCTGAAACGGCAGATCGACATGCAGGTGGAGCTGTTTCATCGCGGGCAGGGTGTGGAGGCTTGAGCGGTACGTCCTGGATATTCGCTGGGAAACAAGTGGCGCTCTTCCAGCCATCGCCTTTGAATCACAGCGAAACTTCCGTCTCGCTCTCCTCCGAACCCTCTTCCTCCTCCCACTTTTCCGCCTTGGTCTTCGGCTTCATCAGCGGTTCCGGCTTCACCTCGCGCACCGGCTTGTTGTGCAGCATCTGCCGACCGGCGGCGAGGCCTTCGACGGCCTGAAGCTCCAGCCGCTGCTCGTCGCGTTCGCGAATATCGTCGGCGATTGCCAACGCCCTTTCGCCGTCCATGTCCAGCCCCTCCAGAATGCGCCTGCCGAACAGCAGGCCGGATTCCAGCGTCTCGCGGATTTCATATTCCACGCCCTTTTTCCTGAGGTCGAGGGAATGCACGCGGTCATAGGAGCGGGCATAGATGCGCACGCTTGGAAATTCTGACTGGATCATATCGATGATACGGTCGGTGACCTCCTTTTTATGGGTGCAGACCGCCACGAGATCGGCCCTTTCTATGCCGGCGGCGATCAGCACGTCCTTGCGGGTGCCGTCACCGAAAAAGATGCGAAAGCCGAACCGGGCGGCCTGACGCACGCGGTCGGCGGAACTGTCGATGACGGTTACGTCGCGCCCGCCGGCGAGAAGAATCTGTGAGGCGATCTGGCCGAAACGGGAAAAGCCGATCATCAGCACATCCGCGCCCGCCCCGTCGAAATCCTCTTCCAGCTTGTCCTCTTCCGCATCCTCCGCCGTCAGCCGCCGCGAAATCACAGCCAGCAGCGGCGTCAGCGCCATGGAAAGCGTGACAACGGCAACGAGGATCGAGGCGGTTGCCTGCGGAAACAGCCCGGAGGCCGCCGCCGTGGTGAAAAGCACGAAACCGAATTCGCCGCCCTGCGCCAGAAGCAGCGCAATCCGGCTCGATGCATAACGCGAGGAGCCGGCGATGCGGCAGAGGCCATAGATCATGGCAGCCTTCACCGCCATCATCGCCGGCACGGCGATCAGGATGAGGACGATGTGCTCATAAACGATATGGATGTGCAGTGACATGCCGACGGCCATGAAGAACAGCGCCAGAAACAGCCCGCGAAACGGCTCGATATCCGCCTCCAGCTCATGGCGATAGGAAGATTCCGACAGCATCAGCCCCGCCAGCAGCGCACCCATGCCCATGGAAAGCCCGACCATCTCCATGATGGCGGCAGCACCGATGACGACAAAAAGGGCGGCCGCGATCATCACTTCACGCGCACCCGTGCGGGCGATGATCTGGAACATCGGCGTGAGCAGGTAACGCCCGGCCAGCACCATGCCCGCCACAGCAACGACGGAGGCGATGAGATCGGACACCATCGAATCCGTCGGCACATCCGGGCGGTTGGAAAGAATGGTGACGAGGGCAAGAAGCGGCACGATGGCAAGGTCCTGAAACAGCAGGATAGAGAAGGACCGGTTGCCATGCCGCGTATTCATGTCGCCGTCATCGGCAAGGATTTGTAGCGCAAAGGCGGTGGAGGAAAGCGCAAGACCGAAACCCGCAACCACGCTTCCCCGCCAGTCGATCAGCCCCGCCCACCATGCAATGGCCGCCAGCACGCTGCCGGTCACCAGCACCTGCGCCAGCCCGAGGCCTAAAATATCGCGCCGCATCTGCCAGATGCGTGAAGGCTTGAGTTCAAGGCCGATGATGAAGAGCAGAAAAACGACGCCCAGTTCCGAGACGTTGAAGATGTCCTTCGCATCCGTGACCAGATGCAGGAACGGGCCGATGATGATGCCGGCGACCAGATAACCGAGCACGGTGCCAAGCCCGAGCTTGCGGAAAACGGAGGCCGCGATGACTGCGCCGGCCAGAAGCAGCAATGGTTCGGAAAAGAGAGCGTCGTGCTCGGTCATGCGGGCGGACTTTCGAATAGGGTGGCGACAAAACCGTCCGAATGGAGAAAGCGGCGTTTCGCCCTTGATGCGGGGTTGCTGGCACAATAAATGGAACAGGAATGAAAGGCCAACTCATGTCCTCAGAAATAGATTCTTCCAAACTTCTCGATCGCGCCAGCGAACTTGTCGATCTTGCCCGTGCCGCCGGTGCGGATGAGGCGGATGCCGTTGTCGTCCGCTCGCGCTCGCAGTCGGTCGGCGTGCGGCTCGGCAAGGTGGAAAGCACCGAATCCTCCGAAAGCGACGATTTTTCCCTGCGCGTCTTCGTTGGCCGCCGGGTGGCGAGCGTGTCCGCCAATCCCGGCTTCGATCTGAAGACGCTGGCGGAACGGGCCGTCGCCATGGCCAAGGTCTCGCCGGAAGATCCCTTTGCCTGCCTGGCGGACAAGGAGCGGCTTGCGACGTCGTATGACGATCTCCAGCTTTTCGATGCGACTGAGGTCTCGGCCGATCAGCTGCGTGAGGCAGCCCTTGCTTCTGAAGAAGCAGCACTCGGCGTCAAGGGCGTCAGCAATTCCTCCGGTGCCGGCGCATCGAGCGGCATGGGCGGTCTCGTCCTCGCTACGTCACACGGTTTTTCCGGCAGCTATATGGGCAGCCGTTTCAGCCGCTCCGTCAGCGTCATCGCCGGCCAAGGCACGAAGATGGAGCGCGACTACGATTTCGACAGCCGCCTTTATTATGCCGATCTCGATGAGGCCGAGGAAATCGGTCGCCGCGCCGGTGAAAAAGTCGTGCGGCGTGTCGGCCCGCGCCAGGTCGATACCGGCAGCAACATCACTGTGGTTTTCGATCCACGCATCGCCCGCGGCTTCGTCGGTGCAATTGCCGGCGCGATCAACGGCGCTTCGGTTGCCCGCAAGACCAGCTTCCTGCGCGATAAAATGGGTCAGCAGGTTCTGAAAAAGGGCCTTTATCTCACCGACGACCCGCAGATCGTGCGCGGCCCGTCCTCGCGTCCCTTCGATGGCGAGGGTGTTCGCGGCGAGAAGATGACGATGATCGAGGATGGTGTCTTGAAGCATTGGTTCCTTTCCACTTCGGCGGCGCGGGAACTTGGCCTTGAAACCAACGGGCGCGGCGTGCGCGGCGGCACGGCGGTTTCGCCGGCCTCTACCAATCTCGCGCTGGAGCCGGGCGATCTCTCGCCGGAGGACTTGCTGAGGCAGGTCGGAACCGGCTTTTACGTCACCGAGCTGATCGGCCACGGCGCCAATATGATCACGGGTGAATATAGCTGCGGCGCCAGCGGTTTCTGGATCGAGAATGGCGAAAAGACCTTCGCGGTTTCCGAGGTCACCATTGCCTCGAACCTGAAGGACATGTTCATGCGGGTCACGCCGGCCAATGATATCGATCGCAAATACGGCGTCGCGGCCCCGACGCTCGCCATTGAAGGCATGACGATCGCGGGCAAGTGAGGCGGCCTGCGGGTTGTTTTCGCCGACACTTTATGTGCAAGTGCGAAGAGAAAAACGGGCGCGCCGTTTGAGGCGCGCGGAAAAGACGGCAAAATGAACGATATGGCTGAAGCCCGCTGGGCCTCCGATCTGCGGCTGGTCCTTAAAGCCGCCCGCAAGGCGGGTGAGACGGCCCTCGGTTTCTTCCGCAAGGATCCCGAGGTCTGGTGGAAAAATGGCGGGCTTTCGCCGGTCAGCGCGGCCGATTACGCCGCCAATGAAATCCTCGAAACCATCCTGCGCTCCGCCCGGCCGGATTATGGCTGGCTTTCCGAAGAGACGGATGACGATACGGACAGGCTGTCCCGCTCCACCGTCTTCGTCGTCGACCCCATTGACGGTACCCGCGCCTTCATCGGCGGCCGGGATACATGGTGCGTCAGCGTCGCCGTGGTGCATGAGGGCCGGCCGGTGGTCGCGGCGCTTGTCGCCCCGGCGCTTGCGGAGGAGTTTACCGCATTTGAAGGTGGTGAAGCTCTGAAGAACGGGTCACCCGTTTTTGCCGCGCGCGAAAATGCCGGCATCTTCCATCTGGCAGCGCCCGAAGACGTGATCACGCATCTGCCGGAAGAGGTGCGCAGCACCGTCAAACGCATTCCACACGTGCCCTCGCTCGCCTACCGGCTGGCCATGGTGGCGGATGGCCGCATCGACGGAACGCTGGTCAAGGCCAACTCGCATGAGTGGGATCTGGCCGCCGCCGACCTCATTCTGGAGACGGCCGGCGGTCGTCTGGTCGGGCTCGATGGAAAACCTCTGATGTATAATCGCCGGCAGGTTAACCACCCCGCATTGTGCGCTGCAGCAGATTATGCGCTGCCTGCACTTTTGAAAGCGTTTTCACATCTGTCTGACAGTTGACGTTTGCCGGGAAATCCCGCAGATGAAGGCCTCTCTCAGCGTTTAAGAAAGAGACTAAGAAATGACGGAATCTGGCAAACCGAAACAGCTGCTGCACCTCGTCTTCGGCGGCGAACTTGAAAACCTTCAGGATGTTCAGTTCCGGGATTTGAACGCGCTCGATATCGTCGGCATCTATCCGGACTATGCTTCCGCGCTCACCGCATGGAAGTCCAAGGCGCAAATGACTGTTGATAACGCCCATATGCGTTATTTTATCGTGCATATGCACCGTCTTCTCAATCCGGACGATAAAATTTGAGTCCTTTTGCCCTTGCGTTGTAATACTATTGGGTGAAAGCGAGCTTTCCCGTGATTCCTGCGCGAGCGGCGCAGGCCGGGAATGCCGGAGCGAGAAAATGTGATCGCGCTTTCGTTTCCGATGACAAAAAATGACGCAATTTAAGAAGAAGTAGGCGGCGATAACAACCAGAACAGGGGCAGGGCATTGCGCGGAATGATCAAGGGCAGAATGTCATGAGCAGCCGTCTCGCACGTTTCGCTCTTTCCGGTTACCGCATTGCCGGTATCGCCGCGTACCCGTTCGCCAAGCCCTATCTTTCCTATCGGGCCGCGAAGGGCAAGGAAGACAAGCGCCGCCGGCTCGAACGTTTCGGTTATGCGAGCGCAGAGCGCCCGCGCGGCCCGCTCGTCTGGTTCCACGCCGCAAGTGTCGGCGAAACGCTTGCCCTCATCCCGCTGATCCGTGAAATCCGCAAGCGCGATATCTTCGTGCTTCTGACCACCGGCACGGTCACCTCGGCCGAACTGACCCGCACCCGGCTCGGCGATGACGTGATCCACCAATATGTGCCGCTCGACATCAAGATCGCGGTCAATCGCTTCCTCACCTACTGGGCGCCGGATGCCGCCATCACAGCGGAATCGGAAATCTGGCCGGTGACGATGATGGAGCTGGAGCGCCGGCACATTCCGCAGATCCGGGTCAATGCCCGTCTCTCCGACCGTTCCTTCGACCGCTGGAAAGCCCGGCATGATATTGCGGAATCGCTGTTTTCAAAGCTGGCGCTGGTGGTTGCGCAGTCCGATCTCGATGCCGAACGTTTCCGTGATCTCGGCTCCTGGCCGGTGGTGATTTCGGGTAACCTCAAAGGTGACACCGACCCGCCGCCCTGTGACGAGGCGCTTCTGGAGCACTATCGCAAGCAGGTCGGCAATCGCAAGACATGGGCCGCCATCTCCACTTTCGACGGCGAGGAGAAGGCTGCCGCCACCGCGCATGCGGCGATCAAGTCCCGCAATGGCCAGTTGACCATCATCGTGCCGCGCCATCCCGAGCGCGGCGATGATGTGGAGGGCATGCTGAAAGGCATGGGGCTCACCGTCGCGCGTCGCAGCCGCAATGACGTGATAACGCCGGAAACCGATATTTTCCTTGGCGATTCCATCGGCGAAATGGGGCTTTACCTGCGGCTGACCGAACTTGCCTTTGTTGGCCGCTCGCTGACGGCCGAAGGCGGGCAGAACCCGCTGGAGCCTGCGATGCTCGGCTGCGCCGTCCTGTCAGGCGCGCATGTGCAGAATTTCCGCGAGGCCTATCAGAAGCTCATCCGCGCCGGCGGCGGTCGTATCATTCGGGATGTCGAGATGCTGGCCAAGGCGGTGCATTACCTCCTGGTCAATGACAATGAGCGTTACAAGATGATCGATGCGGGCAACCGGGTCATTCAGGATATGCGCGGCGCTCTTTCTTCCACCGTCAAGGCGCTGGAGCCCTATATCAACCCGCTCACCGTTTCCGCCAAGCTGCAACCACGGAGCGCCATCGGCTCATGGTAGCGGATATCGAACTCAACGCGGCGCAATCGATCGCCGCAGTCCTTTTCGACAAGGACGGAACGCTTTTAGGCTATGACGCCAGCTGGGGACCGGTGAACCGCGAACTTGCGGCCATCGCGGCCAAGGGAGATCCCGTTCTCGCCGACCGGCTTCTCTCCGCCTGCGGAATGGACCCCGTTACCGGTCATGTGGTGCCGGACAGCCTGCTGGCCGCCGGCAACACGGCGGAAATCGCCGCCGGTCTGGTAGCCGCGGGCTCTCCCTGCGATGTCGGAGAACTGACTGCCCGCCTTGACCGGTTGTTCACCGAGGCTGCGGATAAATCCGTGCCGGTGACCGATCTCAAGGCATTTTTCGCAAGGCTGAAGGCGCGCGGCTACAAGCTCGGCATCGCCTCCAGCGACAATGAAAACTCCATTCGACAGACGGCCATCCGCTTCGGTTTCGAAAACGACGTCGATTTCGTCGCGGGATATGACAGCGGTTACGGCACCAAGCCGCAGCCCGGCATGGTTCTGGGCTTCTGCGAGGCGATCGGCTTCCCGCCGGAACGCGTGGCCGTTGTCGGCGACAATAACCACGATCTGCACATGGCGAAAAATGCCGGAGCCGGTCTGCGTATCGCCGTTCTGACGGGAACAGGCTCGCGCGAAAGCCTGGGTGCGGATGCCGATTATTGTTTCGAGGACATTACCGCTCTCGAAGCGCTTTTGCCGGAACGGGCTCTCTGAACCCGGTTAGATTTCCGCCGGGCCCGGCATGGCCCCGTGGAACCGTCTAATCCATTTTTGCAATTTACGGTTTTTTCTGGCAAACAACCTCCCTGACATGTGACAAGCGAACGGAATGCCGTGGGCGACGCGGCCGGGAGCGGGAATAGATGGTTTCTGAAGCGCCGCCGTTCTGGTGGCAGAAAGCGGGCTGGCAGGCGTGGCTCCTGTCTCCTTTCTCGCTTCTTTACGGGAAGGTTGCCGGCCGGCGGATGCGGACGGCAAAAAGGGCAAGTGTTCCCGTTCCGGTCATCTGCATCGGCAACTTCACCGTGGGCGGCGCCGGCAAGACGCCGACAGCGATGGCAATTGCGAGAGCCGCCGTTGCAAAAGGCCTGAAGCCCGGATTCCTCAGCCGCGGTTATGGCGGCACGCTTGACGTTACCACCCTTGTCGATCCCGGACAGCACCGCTCCGCCGATGTCGGCGATGAACCCCTGCTCCTGGCGCGCGAGGCGATCACGGTCATTTCCCGCAAGCGGGTGGAAGGTGCGCACCGGCTGGTGAAGGAAGGCGTCGATCTCATCATCATGGATGATGGTTTCCAGAGCGCGCGCCTGACGCTGGATTATGCGCTTGTTGTCATCGATACGGTGCGCGGCATCGGCAACGGCCATCTCGTGCCGGGCGGTCCGGTAAGAGCGCCGCTTGCCGAACAGATGCGGCATATGACCGGGCTCCTGAAGGTCGGCAAAGGCCATGCGGCCGATGCGCTGGTCAGGCAGGCGGCAAAGGCTGCCAAACCCGTCTTCGTTGCGGCGATCACGCCGCAGGAGCCGCAGGACTTCAGGGGAAGGCGCGTGCTGGCCTATGCGGGCATTGCCGACCCGGCCAAATTCTTCAGAACCGTCGAGGCGCTCGGCGGCGAGATCGTGCTGCAGCGCTCTTTCCCGGATCATCACCACTTCAGCGACGACGAGATCGCCGATCTTCTGCAGGACGCCGGCAAGCAAAATTTGCAGCTGGTGACGACGGCCAAGGATGCGGTGCGGCTCAACGGCCACCACGGCCGGGCGGAAGAATTACTGTGGAACAGCCTGGTGATCGAAATCGACATGGTGTTCGATGACCCCAACGCGGCCACGACGATCATCGAGACGGCGGTAGGGAACTGCCGCGCGCGTTTGCTGCGGGAAAATGCGCGGACGTCGCTTTAAGCTTTTTCCGAATGTAAGCCGCCCGCCACCTTACCTCTCCTCATTCCTGTGCTTGTCACAGGAATCCAGCCGACACGCGTCTGCGTGCCGGGAAGAGCCTTGTCAGCCCAAGGACTTGGGCTGGCTGGATCCCTGTGACGAGCACAGGGATGAGGGTGGAGAGTTGAGCAGTCTCAGCGTGAAAAGAAGCGTTCTCACGCATGGCTCTTTATGGGCGTGCTTCCGCGCCCTTATCAGGCGGGCAAATTACCAGCCTTCTTTTCGGCCTCCAGCGAAGCCGCCGCATCCACATAGGCTTCCTGCCGCGCCACGCTCCAGTAGCGCAGCTCATCAACCGGGATTGTCTTGCCTGTCATGGCGCAGATGACATGCGAGCCGGTCTGGACGATGCGGAAGTCACCGTCGAGATATTCGATGACGGCGAGGCGGTTGCCGCCTCCTTCAAATCTGTTCATCCGTTTTCGTCTCCTGCTCTGTCCTGTCAGGGCACCCAGTCCGAAACGGCGTAGCGTTTTCCTGAACAATCCGGATGCTCCAGTATCCTGAATTTATATAGCCCGGCGCGGCGCAAGGCCAGCCCCGCCTGCTTGCGGCTGGATGAAGGTGTCAGCTGCGGCCGAAGAGCCGTTCTATATCGGAAAGTTTCAGTTCGATATAGGTCGGTCGGCCATGATTGCATTGACCGGAACCCGGCGTGTTTTCCATCTGCCGTAGAAGCGCGTTCATCTCTTCCGGCCGCATACGCCGGCCGGAACGCACCGAGCCGTGGCAGGCCATGGTGGCCGCGACATATTCCAGCTTGTTGGCAAGCGTGGAGGCGGCGTCCCATTCGGCGATCTCGTCGGCAAGCTGACGCACCAGCCCCTGCACATTGACCTCACCCAGCATGGCAGGCGTTTCCCGGACGGCGACCGCGCCCGGCCCGAAACGTTCGATGACGAGCCCCAGCGCATCGAACCCGGCGGAGTGATCCATCAGCCGGTCGCAATCCTCTTCCGGCAAATCGATGATTTCAGGGATGAGCAGCACCTGCGACGGCGGACGCCGGGAATGCAGTGCATTGCGCATTTCCTCAAACACCAGCCGCTCATGCGCGGCATGCTGGTCGACGATGACAAGGCCGTTTTCCGTCTGGGCGATGATGTAGTTCTCGTGCAGCTGCGCCCGCGCAGCGCCGAGCGGGTAAAGCACGGGTTCCGGCGAGGGGCTCGTGGCGGTCTCGTAGATCTCCCGAGGCTCGGCCCGCGCCGTCGGCATGGTGATGTCGGAAAAGCGCGATTGCACCGCCTCGGCAAATTGCATGTCCCCGGAAACCGCAAGCGGCCGCGACGGTGAGGTGGCGGCGGACCACGGCGCGGGGGCTGCCATGGAAGGCGAGGGCCTGATGCCGGACGGGCTATAGCCGGGGCGGAACGCATTCATCATCTGGCTCGCGCCCGTCGTCGCGGCCCTATCGCCGTCGCGCGTCAACGCCTGACGGATCGCGCCGACGATCAGCCCGCGAATGAGGCCGGGATCGCGAAAACGCACGTCGGATTTCGCCGGATGCACGTTCACATCCACAAAGGCGGGGTCAAGCGTGATGGACAGCACCGCGACCGGATATCGCCCATGCGGCACGGTTTCGGCATAAGCGCCGCGAATGGCGGATAAAAGCAGCTTGTCCTGCACCGGGCGGCCGTTGACGAAGACATATTGATGCGCCGAGTTGCCGCGATTGAAGGTCGGAACACCGGCAAAACCGGTCAGCGTCACATCCTCGCGCCCTGCATCGATCTCGATGGCGTTGTCCTTGAACTCGGCACCCAGAATCTGCGCCATGCGGGCCAGATGATCGTCGCCGGTCGAAGGAATTTCGAGCGTCGAACGGTCGGTGCCTGATAGCACGAAACGGATATGCGGGAAGGCGATCGCCATACGCTTGACGACTTCGGTAATCGCGGCCGCCTCGGCCCGTTCCGTCTTCAGGAATTTCAGCCGCGCGGGGGTGGCGAAAAACAGGTCGCGCACCTCGACGATTGTACCGGCATTCGAGGCGGCGGGCCGGACATCGGAAACCTTGCCGCCGGTGACGGAAATCACCGAACCCTGTTCTGCGCCCTGTTGGCGGCTGGTAATCGTCAGCTTGGCGACAGAGCCGATGGAGGGCAGCGCCTCCCCACGAAACCCGAGCGTGCGGATATCATCCAGCGTATCGGAAATTTTCGAGGTGCAGTGACGCCTGACCGCAAGCTCCAGGTCGGCAGGTGACATGCCGGAACCGTTATCGGTAATCCGCACCAGCCCCTTGCCGCCGCCCGCCGTGGCGATCTCGATCCTGGTCGCGCCAGCGTCGATGGCGTTTTCCACCAGTTCCTTCGTGGCGCTGGAGGGTCTCTCGATGACCTCGCCGGCGGCGATCTGGTTGATAAGGGTTTCTGAAAGCTGCTTGATGGCCATGATTGTCATTTTCGCGGATTCGCTACGGCTTCGAAAGCAAAAAACTCGGGCTGTGGAAATTTGCACATGTTTTACGGTCCCTTGGGCATTTGATCATTTCGGTCAACATGGCGTTAAGCGTTAATCCGCCTTTAATCGGCCTTGATTATGGTGAGGCGGCTTGAAATGACCGCAGGAACGGGGCCGCCTTCGCCGGGCGGCGTGTGACGTCGACTATGGGTGAGCGTCATCTTCCCCTCAAGACTGCTTCAAGTTGCAAACCCTGATGTCTCTTTTTCGGAATTTTTCGTTTCATCCCGGCATTTGCCCTGGACGATTCCACTAGAAACATAAGCCTGACCCCTGAAAAACAGGCGGGAGTTTGCAGTTGAGTGATTTGGCGTCCTCTGGCGCGGGCGTTCATACGGTGATGCTTGATGCCCTTTGCGACGCGCTTGGCGCGGCGATCGTCGTTTACGACCGTAATGATCACATTATTTTTGCAAGCCGGAAACTCCTCAGCTTTTTTCCGCTGGAAGAGGCCGTTATCGGCTCGGGCGCGCGGCTGCGCGACTATCTGAGCGCGCTATATGATTGTTATCTGCTCGAGGCGGAAAGCCTCTCCGCCAATGCCCGCCCGCTCGGCCGGGAGGAATGGATCGGCGAGCGGCTGGCGCTGCACTGGAAGGAAAGATCGGAAAAAACCGAACGGCTGAAGGGAGAGCGCTTCCTGCGCTTCGTCATGAACCGCCTGCCGTCCGGCCTCGGCATCAGCGTGGTTGCCGATATTTCCGAACAGAAGAAACGCGAAGAGCAATGGCGCATCGACCTTGAGCGCGTACAGCTCGTTGAGGAAATTCTCGACAATCTGCCATTTCCCGTCTTCGTCAAGGATCGGAACATGGCCTATGTCGCCCTCAACAAATCCGCCAGCGCCCTGGTCGAAACCAGTCCCGAGAGCATTCTCGGCCGTACCGTTTTCGATCTCCACTCGCGCAAGGTCGCCGGACGGATCGATGCCGCCGATCGTATAGTGCTGGATAGCGGTACGCCGGCTGTCATTCCCGAAAGGGTGCGACGCCTGAATGGCGAAGAGGTGCTGACAATCACCCGCAAGCAGCGTGTGGGCCGGCCCGGCCGATATTTCCTGGTGACGACGATGGAGGACGTGACCGCTCTTGCCACCATCGATGCCAATGGCACGCCCGTCATCCCCTCGCTCGAACATGTTCCCTTCGTGGCCTCAATTTATGGCAGGGACGAGGAAACGGACAATCGCGGCGGGGTTTTAAAGAGCAAGGCGGTGTTGGTCGTCTCTGAAAACGGGCGCTTTGCGGAAGCCGCCGGTCGTCTTCTGACCGCGGGCGGCATGGACCATGCGGCGGTGACGAGCGAGGGCGAGCAGCGCGCATTCATCGATGTCGCGGCTTCCGCCGGTGTGAGCATCGATGTGGTCGTTGTCGACGCCCAGATGAGCGTCGCATGCCTCGATATTGCCGCCGCGCATGATCTGCCCGTCGTCACCATCGAGGAGGAGGAAATAGATGCTTCCCTGCTGCATTATCTTGCCGCTGGGTTGAAATCCTCCCCAAATGAGAAAACCGCTGACGAGGACTGGGAGATCATGACGGAGGATCTGCCCGAAATACTCAAGACCGGCGGCGTCTGCGAGATACTTCTCGTCGAGGATAACAGGGTTAACCAGATCGTCTTCTCGCAGATACTCGAAGGTCTGGGGCTTTCCTGGCGGCTCGCCACCTCGGGCGAGGAAGCCTTGCGTCTCTTTGTGGAACAACCGCCTTCCGCCGTCCTGCTCGACACGACGCTGGGCGATATCGACGGCTTCGAGGTCGCCCGCCGCATGCGCGGCCTGGGCGGCGAGAAACATATTCCCATCGTCGGCGTCATCACCCACGCATTCGAGGGCGATCTCGACAAGTGCCGGGCCTCCGGCATGGATGACATGCTGCTGAAACCCGTCAGTCCTGACATGGTCGAGGCGGTTTTCCTGCGGCTTTTCGGCAAGGACGCCCTGCGGCTACAGGCCTGAAATTGCCATTGCCGGGAGGCTATGGCTTTTTTAATACTTGCCCTGCATTGTGAGCGCGGTCGACACAGGATTCACGAGATGCAGGAATGAAACGGGCAGAGCCGCAATCGTTGCAGGTCAGCCAGAACGAGTTGCAGGCGATGGCCTACAGCGACCCGCTGACGGGGCTGGGCAACCGCTACCGTTTGCGGGACAAGATCCGGATGCTTGCCAGCGAGCGCTCCAGCGATCCCGCCCCCTTCACGGTCGGCATTGCCAATATAGACGGCTTCAAACCCATCAACGATCTTTTCGGCGTGCAGGCGGGCGATGAAATCCTCTGCCAGGTCGCGCACCGGCTGAAGGCCTGCATTCCCGATGGCGCGGTCGTGACGCGCCATGACGGTGACGAATTCGCCTTCGTGCTGCCGCTGGTGTTCGAGCGTACTGGCGCCGAGCGTATCGGCAACATGATCAAGGACGTGCTTTCTGCCCCTTATGATCTCGGCGACCGCAACGTCCGGCTTTCCTCCTCCTTCGGTTTCGCCATCTATCCCTTCGCCGGCGATGAATTCGAGGATTTGCTGAAAAGCGCCGAGACGGCGCTCTATCGCTCCAAGAGACGTGGCCGCGGCCAGATCACGGTTTATTCGCGCGAGATCGCGCAGGAGATGAAGCGCGCCACGCAGCTGGAACAGGCGCTCAGAAACGCCATCATTACAGATGCCATCGATGTGCATTTCCAGCCCATCGTCAGGCTGGAAGAGGCGAAGGTCATCGGTTTCGAGGCGCTGGCCCGCTGGAACGATCCAGACCTCGGTTTCGTATCGCCCGCGGTTTTTGTGCCGCTCGCCGAAGAGCGCGGTTTCATCGATGCGCTGTCGGAAGCCCTGCTCAGAAAGGCGGCGGAAGCGGCTCTGTTCTGGCCGCGTGAACTCTTCCTGTCCTTCAACCTCTCTTCCGCGCAATTGATGGACCCCAGCACGGCGGACAATATTCTGTCCATTCTCTCGCGTGTCGGCCTCGATCCGCATCGGCTGGAACTTGAGATCACCGAAACGGCTGTCATGACATCAGCCGATACCGCGCAACGCATCATCAGCGAATTGCAGAGCGCCGGCGTTCGCATTTCGCTTGACGATTTCGGCACCGGCCAGTCTAGCCTTGGCCGCCTGCGGGATTTCACCTTCGACAAGGTAAAGATCGACCGCGCCTTCGTGTCACGCATCAGCAGCGATCGTCCTTCCGAACATATCATCAAGGCCATCGTCGCCATGTGCGAAGGGCTCGATCTCGAAGTTGTGGCCGAGGGGATAGAAGAGCGGGCGGAAGAAGAAAAGCTGCGCGCGCTCGGTTGCGCCATGGGGCAGGGCTATTTCTACGGCCGCCCCGCCGATGCCGCCGCGACCCAGCGGTATCTGCACGAGAATTACCGCGAGATATTGTCGGATATTTCCTGAGAACGGAATGGCCTTGGACGAGGCGGTGGGGACTTCCCCAACGGCCCTCATTCCTGTGCTTGTCACAGGAATCCAGCCGACGCGCGTCTGCGTGGCGAAGAGAACCCTTTCAGCCCAAGGACTTGGGCTGGCTAGATTCCTGTGACAAGCACAGGAATGAGGAGAGTGCGGTGCGTGCCGCGTCTCAGAGCCTGTAAAGCGGCTCAAACCGGCCCTTGACGTCAACCCCGAGCTCGAACGTCAACCCATGCTGCGGATTGGCGGCAATGGCGTCGTCGTCTAGATGTTCGCGCGCCGAGGTGACAAGAAGGCGCGACGCGTCGGGGCCGATGAAGGCCGGGCAGGTCGTCTGTTTGCCGGGCACCTCATATCGGGCGATGTGATTGCCGTCCGTATCGTAACGATCCACCGCACCCTCACCCCAGCGGGCGTTCCAGATATGCCCTTCGGCATCGCAGACGGATCCGTCCACGCCGCCTTTGATACCGGTGGAATCGATGAAGACTTCCGCCTTGCCGGAGGGCAGGCCGGTCTCGGCATCAAGCGGCACCCGCATCAGCTTGTTCACCTTGGTATCGACGTAATATCCCGTCGCGCCATCGGGCGAGAAGCAGATCGAATTCGGAATGCTGATCTCGCCAAACAGCTTCGTCACGGTGCCTTTGGAAACATGATAGATGCTGCCCGCGCCTGTCTCCGCCTTGCGACCCATGGTGCCGATCCACAGCGCGCCGGAGGGGTGCATGCGCCCGTCATTGGAGCGGTTGCCGGGCAAATCCTTTTCC
This sequence comes from Agrobacterium radiobacter, assembly GCF_040801995.1. Taxonomy (NCBI): domain Bacteria; kingdom Pseudomonadati; phylum Pseudomonadota; class Alphaproteobacteria; order Hyphomicrobiales; family Rhizobiaceae; genus Agrobacterium; species Agrobacterium radiobacter. The sequence goes on from NZ_JBEGHX010000001.1 coordinate 370,500, forward strand.
AGCTCCGCATGCAGCGTCAGCACGCCGGTTGCCGTGTCTCGCAGGAAAAGTCCGTCATCGGAGGCGATCAGCTGTTTGCTGTCGCTGACCTTGGCGAGCGCACTGCCCATGAAGGGCAGGGCATGCACGGTCTTGCGGCCGGAGGCGAGATGCAGCTCGTGCAGTTCCCGCTCGAGAATATTGAACCACCAGGCGGTGCCGGTCGCAGGGTCGAAGGTCGGGCCTTCGCCGAGTAGCATCGGCGTCTCGTCCAGAACACGTCCGGCAAAGGGAAAAACAGTCGCCAAGCTCTTATCCTCCGATGGCTGCATCATAGGCTGAAAGTGTGACAGTGGCGCGTTCGCGCACCTCCGCCGCCGTCATGCCCGGCTTATAAAGGCTGGTGCCAAGCCCGAAAGCCGTAATGCCGGCGTTGGTATATTCCGCGAAGTTCCTGTCCGAGACGCCGCCGACGGCGGCGATGACCAGATCCTTCGGCAGGATGGTCCGGATCGCATTGATACCCGCGGGGCCGATGATGCTGGCGGGGAAAAATTTGAGCCCGGTCGCCCCGGCCTTTGCGGCCACCAGCGCCTCGGTGGGGGTGAGAACGCCCGGCATCGTCACCATGCCCTTGACGCGGGCGGCGACGATAACGTCGGCATCGGCATTGGGGCTGACCATCAGCTTGCCGCCGGCCGCATCCAGCGATTCCACCTCTTCCACGCTAAGCACGGTGCCGGCGCCGATCAGGCAATCGGCGGGCGCCATCTTTGCGGCGATCTCGATCGAGCGGAACGGATCGGGCGAATTGAGCGGGATTTCGATGGCGCGGAAGCCGGTCTCGATCAACGCGCCGACAACGCCTTCGGTTTCCTCGGGCTTCAGGCCGCGCAGGATGGCGATCAGCGGATATTTGATGGAAGGGAAGGGAATACGCATGATGTCTCTTTATCCTATGGCCAGATGGCATTTGCAGCGGCGAGCAATCCGCGCCGCACGGCCTCGTCGGCGTCGATGACCGTATATTGAATCTCGAGGGCTGCGAAGGCACCCTCGTAAAGCGCGCCGAGCGCACCGGAGCCGATCAGCACCACGGGCGTCTCCCGCCGTGCCGTCGAATGCGCACCGGCGATTTCCAGCCCGATCATGATGCCGGAGAGCTTGGCCTTGGCGTCGGTCGCGGTAAGCCCATGCAGCAATTGCCCGGAGCGCAGGGTGAAAAGGCGATTGGTCGCAAGCGCGGGATGGGCGTAAATATCGCGCACGGCCGCCGTGAAAGCTTCATGCTCGCCGGTAAAGGCTTCGGCCTCTGCCACCGCATGGGAAAGGATCGTCTGCTTCGAGATGACTTCGAAGAGTTCGCCGGTCATGAAAGTGGCAAAACCCGTCACGCCGCCATCCTTGACGGTCACCCATTTGGAATGGGTGCCGGGCATGCAGACGAGTTTTTCACCGGCGTCCGAAGAAGCGAGAGCGCCAAGCAATTGCGTTTCTTCGCCGCGCATCACGTCGGGCGCGTTTTTATCCCGCTGCGCCAGTCCCGGCAGAATGCGCACATCCCGCACCTGGCCCGGCACGCGAACCGCGCCATCGAGAACCGCCGAAAGCGATGCCGGCACGTCGATATAACCCGCTTCGACCCAGCCCTGCCGCGCTCCCGCCATGCCGCAGACGAGAACCGGCAGATCTTCCGGTGCGCCGATAGCGTCGAGATGCGATTGCAGCACCTCGGCAAAACCGGTCCGCATGGCGGTGGTCATGCCTTCCGTGCTTCTGCGCTCCGCCAGCACCGCGCCCGATCGGCTCATGAGCCAGAGCCGGAAACTGGTCGTACCCCAGTCGACGGCGATGAAAGCGGGTTCAGACATTATAGGAGGCCTCCGTCTACGATTATGGATTGCGCCGTGATGGCGCTCGATGCCGATGATGCGAGAAACAGGCACGGACCCGCCAGGTCGGCGGCGACGAGCGTGCGCTTCAGACATTGCCGCGCCGTGGTGGCGGTAATGCCCTCATCCGTCAGCCATAGTTCCTTCTGCCGCTCCGTCACGATCATGCCGGGCAGCAGCGTGTTGACGCGGATGTTTTCCGGCCCCAGCCGGCCGGCGAGGCTCTTCGTCAAGCCGATAATGCCGGCCTTGGCCGCCGCATAGGAGGGCAGCTCGCCCATGTTGAGCAGAAACGAGATGGACGAAAAGTTGACGATGGACGCGTCCTTCGCCTGCCGGAGATAGGGCAGGGCTGCCTGAACCGTGAAGAACATCTGCTTGAGATTGACCGCCTGATTGGCGTCCCAATAGGCTTCGGTCACCGTTTCTATGTCGTGGCGGTCGTCCCAGGCGGCATTGTTGACGAGTACCCTGATGCCGCCGGTGGCCAAGGCCGCCGCCTCCACCGTCTTTCCGATCGCCGCGATATTGCGAAGGTCGGTTTTGAAGAAGTGGACCGGATGCTGCGCCGTTGTCGCAAGCCGCTTTACGAGCGCCAGGCTTGGCTCCTCGGCGATGTCGATGAACGAAACCCTCGCTCCCTGCATCGCGAAGGCTTCCACCAGCGATGCCCCGATGCCGGAACCGCCGCCGGTGACGAGCACGCCCGCGTCCTTGAGGTCCGGAAATTGGGCTTGCGTCATCGGCGTCATCTCATCCATTGAAAGGCTTGATTGTTCCATTATTTGGAACTAGATTTTACTAAATGGAATTATTCTCTTGGCGTCACGCTTATGTCAAGACAGATGACGGTGGATGTTGCCATGGCCGATAATAAAAAGCCCAATGGGCAAAAGCCTGATGCGGTTCCGATGGTGCAACGGAAAACCGGGAGTGACACGGGCACGCTCGGCAAGGCCGTCTCGCTGCTGGAGTTGATCGCCTTTGCCGACAAGCCGATGCGCTTTACCGATGTGGTCGAAGCCTGCGGTCAGCCGCGCGGCTCGGTTCACCGCCAGCTCGCCCATCTCGTCGCCGAGGGCCTTATCGATCACGCTGCCGATCAGACCTATGCCGTGGGGCTGAGACTGCTGCAACTGGCAGCGAAAGCCTGGAGCGGCAATGACCTGCGCAGCGTCGCGGCCCCGCATCTGGCAGCGTTGCAGGAGGTGACGCAGGAGTCCGTGCATCTCGCCGTGTTGAACGGCAGGCAGGTGACCTATCTCGACAAGATGGAGGGGCAGCACACATTGCGCATGCATTCGCAGGTCGGCAAAACCTCACCGGTCTATTGCACGGGGGTGGGCAAGGCGGCGCTGTCGCTGCTCGCCGGTGATGAACTGGCGGCGCTGACTGCGGAACTCGATTTTCATCGCTTCACGGAAAACACGATCACGACGACGGACGCGCTGATGGCTGACGTGGCGACCATTCGCGACAATGGCTACGGTTTCGACCTTCAGGAGCACGAGATCGGGATTCATTGCGTTGCCGCACCGGTCCGGGCGCCCGGGCGCAATTTTCGCGCGGCGATCTCCGTCACCGGTCCGGCCTATCGTGTCGATGTGGAACAGCTTCGCAAATGGGCCCCTCTGGTGCGCGAGACCGCCGATAGAATTTCCGATGATCTTGCCTGCAGATTATCCCCGGTTGCGGATGGTTGAGAAAAAACGGGGCGTTAGCCGGTGGATTTTCCCTTATGGAAAGCGCGGGGACGCGTCCATTCAGGTGCATTTGATATTATTTTCGACTATTCTGAATTAAGTTTTCAACTTTTGTTTGCATGAATCGTTTTGGTGAGTAACATCCGCAACAATTTCCGGGCAAAGGCGGGCCTTTGCGGCGGCATTTTCTCATTCTCGAAGAACAGCTTTGATGCAGAAAACAGAGACGGCCGCCGTTCAGTCGATTGGTGTTGATTGCGTTCGCGAGATCGCTGATCTCAACACGCAATTCGATATATTCCGGTTTCTGAAGCGGCTGACGGAGGCCTGGGAATTCAGGGCTTTCATGGTGCTCGACCTGTCCTCGGAAGTGGCGAGCGAACTGTCGCAATATACTGTTATCACCAGCTGGCCGGCCGAGCTTTTGCAGCGCTACGATGAAGAGGGCATGCTGCAGACCAGCCGGGTGATGGCGCAGTTGAAAAAATCGACCGTCCCCTTTTCCGTCTCGATGGATTTTCTGGTCAGAGGCGACGGAGAAATCGCCAAGAAAACCGTGATCAACCTTTTCGAACGTTTCGAGATGATCAATTCGGTGTGGTTTCCCGTTCACGACATCACCATGCGACGCGGCGCGGTCTCGTTTTCCGGCAACAAGACGTCTCTGCCCGCCAGCCGGCTTGCCGAGCTTTTCTACATTTCCAGCCATGTCTTTGCCCGGCTATCTGAAATACGACGCCTCGATTTGAGGGTTCCCGAAACATTGAGCGAGCGGGAGATCGACTGTCTGAACTGGACCGCCGCCGGCAAGACCAGCGCTGAAATTGCTGAAATCATGATGCTGTCGGAACACACCATCAATCATTACCTGAACCGCGCAACGAAAAAACTCGACACGGTCAACCGCACCCAGGCTGTCGCCAAAGCGCTGCGGGTCGGCCTGATAAAATAGCGAAACCGTAATTTTATCATTGTGATAAAGCGCTTCCTGGGCGATCCTCCTTTCGAATCACCGGAAAGGAGAAATCGTTTGCCGGAACGGCATAGGGTAAAAGCAGGATTTTCTCCGACTATCGACTGCGCCGTGCTGATAGCCGCTGCCGAAAAAGGCTTTGCTGCCGATGAGGGCATAGAACTCGAACTTTTCCGAAAACAGTCCGCGCGCGCCGTGCTTGCGGCGCTTGGCGAGGATGGCGTTCATGTCGCGCATCTGCCCGCTCCGGTTCCTGTTGGTTCCGCTGTTGGCCTGGATGATCTGCCGGGCGATATTGTCGGCGTCTTCACACTTTCCCTTGGCGGATCGGCAACGACCGTTTCGCACGGATTTTATGACGAACTTTACCGCGAAGGCCTGAAGCTGCCGGATCCGGCGGCTTTTGGGCGGGCCATGGCCCGCGTCTGCGCCGCGCGCCGCGCAGCAGGTGAAAACCCGCCGGTCTTTGCGGTTGAGGATATTGTCTCCACGCCATTTTATGCCCTGCGTTATCTACTCGGAAGCTGCGGCGTGCTGCTCGGCCGGGACATGGAAATCGTCGAAGCCCTGCCGAAGGCGATGCCGTCTCTGCTGGAAAGCGGCAAGGTCGATGCGCTCTGTACCGCCGAACCGGCGGGCAGCGCCGTGGTGCTGGGCGGCGCCGGCCGTATCGTCACCACGGGCGCGCTGATCTGGCACAATGCGCCGGAAAAGATACTGGCCGTGAAGACGCGCTGGGCAGAGGAAAACGCCGCCCTTCTGGAAGGGCTGCTGCGGGCGCTTTACCGTGCCGGTGAATGGTGCGCCAATGCCGCCAACATAGAGGAACTGGCCGGCATCCTCGCCGCGCCTCAATATCTGGATGAGAACGGCGAATTCCTGCTGCCGGCGCTGACGGGCTATATTTCCACCTCGCAGCGGGACATGCAGCGGTTTCAGGAGTTTTTCGTGACGAGCGCCAAGGCCGCCAATTTCCCATGGCAGAGCCAGGCCCTGTGGTTCTTCAGCCAGATGTTGCGCTGGGGCGAGGTTTCCGCCGATTACCGGCTCGATGCCGCCGTGGTGGAGGCCGCCCGCAACGCCTACCGGCCGGATATTTTCCGCAAGGCCATGAAGCCGCTTTTCGTGCCGGTGCCGGGTGCCAATCTGAAACTCGAAGGCACGTTGCGCGAGCCTGTTCATGTCGGCGCGTCGCGCACGGGTCTGGTGCTCGGCCCCGACTGTTTTTTCGACGGCCATGTTTTCGATCCGGAAACGCTGGCGATGGACGACGAAATCTGAAACGGCAGCGTTAAATCGTCGCGAATGCCTGACTGTCGCGCTTTGGCATTGGCGAAGCGCTCCGGCTTGTCTATGGATGGCACGCAATACCCGGTCGGACGATGTAGCGGAGCAGGAATATGGCAGAGGTCAGCAAGAGCCAGGTGGAAAAGGCGCTGGAAGCGGTGATCTATCCCGGCAGCGGTAAGAGCATCATCACACTCGGCATGGTCTCGGAAATCTTCATCGCCGATGCGAAAGCCTATTTCTCGATCACCGTACCGGCCGACAAGGCTGCGGAGATGGAGCCGCTGCGGCTTGCCGCGGAACAGGCGGCCAAAAGCGCTGAGGGTATCGTCGGTGCGGTCGTCGCGCTGACGGCCGATCGCAAGCCCGGCCAGCAGCAACCGGCGCCGGCGCGCCCTGCCGCTGCACCCGGCCGGCCGGCCACACAGCCCGGCTCGTCAAAGGTGGGCGTACCGGGCGTGCGGGCCATCATCGCCGTGGCCTCGGGCAAGGGCGGGGTAGGCAAGTCGACGACTGCGGTCAATCTGGCGCTGGGTCTCCAGTCGCTCGGCCTGAAGGTCGGCATGCTCGATGCCGATATTTACGGCCCTTCGCTGCCGCGGTTGCTGAAAATTTCCGGCCGTCCGAAGCAGCAGGAAGACCGCATCATCCTTCCCATGGAAAATTATGGACTGAAGGTCATGTCCATGGGCTTTCTGGTGGATGAGGAAGCGGCGATGATCTGGCGCGGGCCGATGGTGCAGTCCGCCCTGATGCAGATGCTGCGCGAAGTGGCCTGGGGCGAGTTGGATGTGCTGGTGCTGGACATGCCGCCCGGCACCGGCGACGCGCAGCTTACCATCGCCCAGCAGGTGCCGCTCGCCGGCGCCGTCATTGTCTCCACACCGCAGGATCTGGCGCTGATCGACGCGCGCAAGGGCATCACCATGTTCCGCAAGGTGGAGGTGCCGCTGCTCGGCGTCATCGAGAATATGAGCTATTTCATCGCGCCCGATACCGGCGCTCGTTATGATATTTTCGGCCATGGCGGTGCGAAGGCGGAAGCGGAAAGGATCGGCGTGCCCTTCCTCGGCGAAGTGCCGCTCACCATCTCCATCCGCGAAATGTCGGATGCCGGAACGCCTGTTGTCGCCGCCGAGCCTGATGGCCCGCAGGCCGCGATCTACCGCGATATCGCGCAAAAAGTCTGGGCGCGCATTGGTGCGAGCGAGCAAAAAGCCGCGCCGAGGATCGTTTTCGAATAATGCGCCAGTCGCGGACGCAAAGCGGGCAGGCATCTGCCCGCTTTGAATAATCCTTTGAAAACAGAAGATTAACCGAAAGTATCTGGTAGCATTTCCGGATTTGAACTCCAGAGATGCTTCGCCTGCAATGCTGTCGCGAAAAAATATTGCTTGATTGCATCTCGCTTTGGGCGCATACGCCTGCGCCGTTTGGCTCTTGGTCCATCGGGCTGGCGAGATTGTGAAATCCCGCCTGGTCCGGCGCTCCCTGAAGTGTCGTCCAAAGGTTTGCCGACGGCAAACAGGATATGTTAAGCAGCATTGCGGCAAGCCCGCGATGTGGAGCGGAGAAGCGGATTGATAAAAGCCTATCGCGCCAATTGCGAGGCGATCAGCCTGTCGGCAGTCGACGGCTCCGGACCGATTCCCGACGACATCGTCTGGATCGATCTCGTCAATCCAGACAGGGCGGAAGAGCAGCATGTGGAAAAGCTGCTGGGCGTGGAACTGCCGACGCGCGAAGACCTGAAGGATATCGAGCCTTCCAGTCGTCTCTATATGGAAGACGCCAATGTCTTCATGACCGCGTCTCTGGTGTGGAAGGCGGATTCGGATGATCCGCGCCTCACCGATGTCGCTTTCGTTCTGGTTGGCAAGCGTCTGGTGACAATCCGTTATGCCGAGCCGAAATCATTCCACCTTTTCATTGCCGCCATTACCCGCGCGCCGCACGAAATGCGCAGCGGCACGGCGCTGCTTTTGAAACTGCTCGAAACAATCGTCGACCGCACGGCGGAAATTCTCGAAAACTCGGTCACTGGCATCGATAATCTCGCCGCCGACATTCTCGGCAGCCAGGCCCGTTCCAAACGCAAGGCGCCGCGCTATCTCGAAGACCGCCTGACCAATATCGCCGCCTATCACCGGCTGATCTCGAAGGTCCGCGTCAGCCTCGCATCGCTGGCGCGGCTGCAGACCTTCCTCTCCACCAGCGATCAGGCTCGCGAGGACAAGGGAGCGAGGGAACAGGGCAAGTCGATCGGGCGCGATATTCAGTCGCTGAACGAACATGCCTCCTTCGTTTCCGGCAATCTGACCTTCCTGCTTGACGCCTCGCTCGGCATCATCAACATCGAGCAGAACGGCATCATCAAGATATTCTCGATTGCCTCGGTGGTGTTTTTGCCGCCCACGCTGGTGGCCTCGGTTTACGGAATGAACTTTCAACTCATGCCGGAGTTGAACTGGACGTTCGGTTATCCCCTGGCGCTTGTTATCATGCTGATGTCCGCAATCATCCCGTTTCTCTTTTTTCGTTGGAAGGGCTGGCTCTGAGGAGCCAGGATCATCATGTCCCAGATCGTTGACAAGGACGTTGCCGAGAAACCGGATGCCGATGACGAGCACAAGAACAAGGGGCTTTACGCCGCGATCCTTGGTTCGATCGGCGTCGTCTATGGCGATATCGGCACCAGCCCGCTCTATGCCTTTCGCGAAGCCCTGCGGCCCATCGCCTATGACGGGGTGACTCAGGAAGAAGTCATCGGCCTGACATCACTGATGATCTGGTCTTTGACGATCATCGTCACCTTCAAATATATCACGCTGCTGCTGCGCGCCGACAATGACGGCGAAGGCGGCACGCTTTCGCTGCTGGCGCTGCTGATGAAGACGGCGGGCACCCATCGCGGCGTGCTCATCGTGCTCGGCCTCATCGGTGCTGCCCTGTTTCTCGGCGATGCGATGATCACCCCGGCACTATCGGTGCTTTCGGCGGTGGAAGGCCTGAAACTCGTCACGCCGGAGATGGACGAATTCATCATTCCGATTTCCGTCGGCATCCTCATTGGCCTCTTCGCCATTCAGTCTCACGGCACGGGCACGGTGGCGAAGTTCTTCGGGCCGATCACCGCGGTCTGGTTCATCGTCATGGGGCTTGCGGGCCTCATCCATATTGCCGACGATTTCAGCATTCTCTTTGCCTTCAACCCGTGGCATGCGGTCGAGTTTCTGGCGAATGAAGGTTTTTACGGCATCGTCGTGCTGGGCGCGGTCTTCCTGACGATAACAGGGGCGGAAGCGCTTTACGCCGATCTCGGCCATTTCGGTCGCCGTCCCATCCAGTGGGCGTGGTTCTGTCTGGTTTTCCCGGCATTGACGCTGAACTATCTCGGTCAGGGCGCGCTGGTGCTGAAAGACCCGGCGGCGATGTCCAATCCGTTCTATCTGATGTTCCCGCAATGGGCGATCCTGCCGGCCGTCATTCTGGCGACTGCCGCCACCATCATCGCCAGCCAGGCGGTCATAACAGGTGCGTTTTCGCTCGTGCGTCAGGCGATCCATCTCGGCTACCTGCCGCGCATGGAAATCCTCTTCACCTCGGAAACCAATACGGGGCAGATCTACCTGCCCGCCGTCAACACCATCCTGCTGTTCGGCGTCGTCGCGCTGGTGCTCACCTTCAAGAGTTCGGATGCGCTGGCCACCGCCTACGGTATTTCCGTCACCGGCGCGATGGTCGTCACCAGCCTGATGTTCTTCGAATTCGTGCGCAAGCGCTGGCAATGGTCGGTCTGGCTGGCAATCGCCGTGCTGGCCCCGCTTCTGGCGCTGGAACTGATCTTCCTCGGCGCGAACCTGCTCAAGATTCACGATGGTGGCTACGTGCCGGTGCTCTTGGCAATTGCCTTCACCGTCATCATGACCACCTGGCAGCGCGGCTCGAAAATCCTCTTCGCCAAGACCCGCCGCGGTGATGTGCCGTTGAAGGCTTTCGTCGCTTCGGTGGAAAAGGAAAGCGCCCATGCGCCGGTGCGTGTGCCCGGCACCGCGATTTTCTTGACCGGCGATCCGGAGGCCGCGCCGGCGGCACTGCTGCACAATCTCAAGCATAACCACGTTCTGCACGACAAGAACGTCATCCTGACGATCCGCACCGAAGACCAGCCGCGCGTTCACCCCGAGGATCGTTATACGCTGACGAAACTGAGTGATCGTTTTGCCGTGGTCGAACTGCATTTCGGCTTCATGGAAACGCAGAACGTCACCCAGGCACTCGGCTATCTGCGCCGTACCGGCTACAAGTTCGACATCATGTCCACTTCGTTTTATCTCGGCCGTCGCAAGCTGGTGCCGGATCCGAAATCGGGCATGCCGGGCTGGCAGAACCGCCTGTTCATCGCGCTTGCCGAAACGGCCGCCGATCCCTCGGACTACTTCCGCTTGCCCGCCAACCGCGTGGTGGAACTCGGCTCGCACGTCGTCGTCTGACGACGGGAGCATGCCTCTCGGCAATCTGAGAGGCTCCTTCCTTCCGTCATTCCGGCTCAAGACCGGAATGACGGCGGTGGGGATGCCGTGCATGAAGCTGTGTCCGATACTATGGAATCTAAAGCAGCGCGACGCGCATTAGAATATGTTCACACATTAACGTGAAACCGCGTCCGTCACCGGCGTTAACCAAGCATCAAGGTTAATAAGAGATTCTCGAACACCTGTAGCAAATATGGTTGTCGGTGTTCGGAGTGCTGGTTTTGCGTTCGAAAAGAGTAATGCGTCGTCGGTCCCCCGTGTCCCTTCAGGGGTGGGCGTCAAAATGGACCTCGCCCGTCGTCTTCGGCCTTGCCGCCTGGCTCGTTTTTCCATCCCTCGCCGCCCGTGCCGATCTGGCCTCGCTTCTGGCCGGGCTGGACAAGGGCGGGGAGCAATGGCGCATGGTGCTGACGGCATCTCCGGCAGGCTCCGTTCACAATGCCTCGCTGACTTTCGACGATGCCGCAGGGGAGGCCGCATTGCATGGCGGCGGCATGACCCTGCCCAATGGCAGCAAGGTCGCCTTTGTCACCAACAAGAAGGGTGAGGCAACGACGCCGGACAGCGAGCGCGTCAACCGCGCCGCCAAGAAGGGCCGCATCGTCGCAACCGAAATCATGCAGCCGCCCAAGGCCTTCACCGCCGGTTCCGTCCTGCAGCGCACCAGCATGCTGGATATCGAGCCGCTGAAGCGCAAGGACCGCACGGCTTTCGTCAAGCCGAAGCGCGGCAAGGACGTGGAACTCGCCTCCTTCTATTTCCGCCGTGAGGAAAAGAAGGCGGACAAAAGCGTCTCGCCGATGCTGGCCGAACTCATCACCAACAGGACGCCGGATATTCTCGCCACGGCTTACGCGCCGGCCGAGCCGGATTTCGCCCGCGAGTCGCCCTTCGACGCCATTCTCAAAAAGCCCGAGGCCGGTCGTTTCGTGCCGCAGATCAGCCAGGACGATCACGCCTGGGCAGCCACCCCGCTGCCGGCCGCCGTGTTTTCCGCAGCCGAACAGCAATGCCTGGCTTCAGGCATCTATTTCGAGGCGCGCGGAGAATCGGTGAAGGGACAGGCGGCCGTGGCACAGGTCATCCTCAACCGCGTGCGCAACCCCGCTTATCCGAAAACCATCTGCGGCGTCGTTTATCAGAACAAGGACTGGCGCAACCGCTGCCAGTTTTCTTTCGCCTGCGACAATATCAAGGACCGGGTGAACTCCGAACGCCACTGGAAGATGGCGCGTGAAGTGGCCATGGCCACCACCGCCGGCAAAATCTGGTTGAACGAAGTGGGCTCCGCTACCCATTATCACGCCGTTTATGTGCGTCCCGCCTGGGGCAAGTCCATGAAGAAGGTCGGCAGGATCGGCCTGCACGTCTTTTACCGTACCTATGGTGGCGGCTGGAGCTGATACCACCGCCGATTTGTCGCATTTTGCGTGTCAAAAATGCCGATTCCCTGGGGAAACATCGCCGCTAAACCGCGATTTGATGTCAAGCTGTTGTTTTTGCATGATTAATTTGTGCCAAAACAACCGCTCGCAGTGCCTTGACTAGAGAAGCCCCTAAAACTATGTTGCGCGCGACTTCAGAGCGGGCTGGAACAGGCTTAATCCGTCACCGTTTACAACTCCAAAGGGTTCTGGCATGGCTGGAACGGAGAAAATGGGTGGGATTTTAAGATGACTGGCAACCGTGACGATAGTCTGGACGAGCGCCGCAAGCGCCTTGCCGAAGAGCTGGCAAAGGTGAAGGCGGAGGATGAGGCGGAAGTGAGGGCGGAGACCAACGCTGCGGAAAACCGGAAAGGTTTTGCGATGGCGGTTAAGCTCTCATCGGAGTTCATTTCGGCCATCGTGGTCGGCGCTATGCTGGGTTATCTTCTGGACTATTTTGTCGGCACGACGCCGTGGGGGATGATCGTTCTTCTTCTTCTCGGTTTCTGCGCAGGCGTATTGAATGTGTTGCGCTCGACCGGCGCGGTGGCCAAGCCGCCGCTGCTGGAAAAGGCGGACAGACAGGACGAGGGTGGAAAAGACGGCGTTTAAGCTGTTTTTTCTTGCAGTTGAGATGCCGCGACAGGCGGCGACAGGTAAAGAGGGCAGCCGGTGGCAAACGATCCGACCCATCAGTTCTTGGTGCAGCCGATCATTCCGATCGAAATTGGCGGCGTCGATTTTTCCTTCACCAATGCGTCGCTTTTCATGGTCGCGACCGTGGCTGCCGCTTCCGGTTTCCTTTATTTCGCAACGTCGAACCGCGGTCTGATCCCGACCCGCATGCAGTCCGTTGCTGAAATGTCCTACGAGTTCATCGCCTCCATGCTGCGCGAAGGCGCCGGCAAGAAGGGCATGGTGTTCTTCCCATTCGTGTTCTCGCTGTTCATGTTCGTGCTGACGGCAAACCTGCTTGGCATGTTCCCGTATTTCTTCACGGTCACCAGCCAGATCATCGTCACCTTCGCGCTTGCCTGCCTCGTCATCGGCACGGTCATCGTTTACGGTTTCTACAAGCACGGCCTGCACTTCTTCGGCATTTTCGCCCCCTCGGGCGTGCCGAAGGCGCTTTTGCCGCTTGTCGCGTCAATTGAAATGATTTCGTTCCTGTCGCGCCCGATCAGCCTTTCCGTTCGTCTTTTCGCGAACATGCTGGCCGGCCACATCACGCTCAAGGTTTTCGCAGGCTTCGTTGCCTCCATGGGCGCGCTCGGCGCGCTCGGCATCGGTGGCGCAGTTCTGCCTCTCATCATGACGGTCGCCATGACCGCTCTCGAATTTCTCGTTGCCTTCCTGCAGGCTTACGTCTTCGCGGTACTGACTTGCATGTACCTGAACGACGCCGTGCATGGTGGTCACTGAGAAGTAAAGTCGCTGGCCCCGGCAACGGGCGTCAAAAACAGCCGCAACAACCAATATCTCAAGGAGTCTCACATGGAAGCGGAAGCAGCAAAGTACATCGGCGCAGGTCTCGCATGCCTCGGCATGGCTGGTACGTCCCTCGCACTCGGCCGTATCTTCGGTGATTACCTGTCCGGCGCACTGCGCAACCCCTCTGCTGCCGACAGCCAGTTCGGCCGTCTGGTATTCGGCTTTGCCGTTACGGAAGCTCTGGGCATCTTCTCGCTGCTCGTTGCTCTCCTTCTCCTGTTCGCTGTTTAATATCAGCATCAGGTCTGGATCACGGCCCGCAACATAGCGTGCCGTGATCCTTCGCATTTGCAGTCCCCCTGGAGGTGAGCATGTTCGTGACCGAGGCTTATGCCCAGTCAGCACCGACCGTAGGTGAAACGCATACGGAAACTCCGGCTGTCGGCCAGCCGCAACCGGAAGCCACGCACACGGAAACCGGTGTGGCGCACGGCGCTGAACACGGTGCTTCCGGCGTATTCCCGCCGTTCGACCAGTCTACTTATGCATCGCAGGTTCTCTGGCTGGCGATTACGTTCGGCCTTTTCTACCTGCTCATGCAGAAGGTCATCGTTCCGCGCGTCGGCGGCATTCTCGAAAACCGTCATGGACGCATCGCACAGGATCTCGATGAAGCGGCACGCCTGAAAAGCGAAGCCGACGCTGCCGTCGAAACCTATGAAAAAGAACTCGCGGCAGCCCGCGCCAAGGCAAGCTCTATCGGCGCCGCGGCACGTGACTCCGCTAAAGCGAAGGCCGATGCCGACCGCGCCGCCATCGAGGCGGGACTTGCTGAAAAGCTTGCCGCCGCCGAAAAGCGCATCGCTGGTATCAAGGAACAGGCTTTCGCCGATGTCGGCGCCATTGCTGAGGAAACCGCGACCGCGATCGTTGACCAGCTGGTCGGCACTAAGGTCAAGGATACCGACGTCAAGGCCGCCATTGCAGCCGCTTCGACTGTGAAGGGAGCCTGATATGGCGTTTGATGCATCATTTTTCGCTCTCGTCGGTCTTGTTCTCTTTTTCGTCCTGATCGCCTATCTCAAGGTTCCGGGCATGCTCTCCAAGTCTCTGGACGAGCGCGCGCAGAACATTCAGGACGAGCTGGCCGAAGCCAAGCGCCTGCGCGAAGAGGCCCAGCACCTGCTGGCCGAATATCAGCGCAAGCGCAAGGAAGCCGAAGCTGAAGCCGCCGGCATCGTTGCTGCCGCCGAGCGTGAAGCCGCAGCGCTCACCGAAGAAGCCAAGCAGAAGACGGAAGAATTCGTCGCCCGCCGCACGGCCCTTTCGGAACAGAAGATCAAGCAGGCCGAAGAAGACGCCATCGGCGCCGTCCGCGCCGCCGCAGTCGATATCGCCATTGCCGCTTCCGAGAAGCTGCTGGCCGAAAAGACCACGGCTGCCACTAAGGCCAAGCTTTTCACCGCCACGATTGGCGAAGTGAAGTCCAAGCTGAACTGAGATTTATCTCGGACTGATAAGAACCCCTCCGGCGAGAGCTGCGAGGGGTTTTTTGTTGTCAAATCCGGTTGGAGTTATAGCGCCAAAGGTGGGTGATCGACCCGCTTTGGCCAAAGTCTTCTTAATGGTGGATATCGGATTGCTCTTCCGCTTTGCACCAACAGCGGACATGCTGTGCATTTTCTGACGCAACCAACTTATCGTCGGGAAGGCTTATTCGATAGCGAGGCACAGAAGCGCCATGCTGGTGTGGTCCGATAGGACGCCCGGTCACCTGCTTGACATATTCCAATTCCGGTGCGAATTTTTACCTATGGGGTAGCGATCGCCCCATGAGGCCACGGCCGAAGAATCGCGTCCTTTGAACCCGAAAAAAACGGAGGGACGCGCGATGCCGTCATTTCTTGAAATCACACCCGAAAAGCTCAATCGCATTATCGGCACGCCCAACGCGCCGACGATTATCGACGTCCGCACTGACGAGGACTTTGCTGCTGATCCCCGCCTCATACCGGGAGCGATTCGGCGCGATTACCGCCAGGTGATGGACTGGGCCGAAGGGCTTACCGGGCCATTGGTCGTCCTCTGTCAGAAAGGCCAGAAGCTCGGTCACGGTGTTGCCGCTCACCTTCGTGCGGTTGGCAGTGCCGCCGAGGTTCTCGAAGGCGGCTTCGAAGCCTGGCGTGCGTCGAAAGCGGCCCTGGTCCCCGACGATAGGCTGCCGCCCCGCGACAGCCGTGGCCGGACGGTCTGGGTAACCCGCTCGCGTCCGAAAATCGAACGCGTCGCCTGCCCGTGGCTGATCCGGCGCTTCGTCGATCCTTCGGCGGTCTTCCTGTTTGTAGCGGCGGCGGAAGTATCAGCGGTCGCCGATCGCTTCAACGCCACGCCCTTCGACATTGAAGAGGTCTACTGGAGCCACCGTGGCGAGCTTTGCACCTTCGACGTCATGGTCGAGGAATTCGGCCTTGCGACGGAACCCATGCTCCGCCTCGCGACAATCGTCCGGGGAGCAGATACGTCCAGACCCGAACTCGCCCCCGAAGTGCCGGGACTGCTTGCCGCCTCACTCGGCTTATCCCGGATGTTCAACGACGACCTCGAACAACTCGCGGCCGGCATGACGCTCTACGATGCGTTTTACAGATGGTGCCGTGATGCAACCGAGGAGACCCACAACTGGCCCAACCCGAGGAAGGCATGAGACCATGACCGACCTTGCAAAGACCAGTGTCCGCCTGGATGCGGGCGAAGACGACATCGTTCCGCTTTCCGAAGCCGTGAAGGTATGGGCGCGCGTGGCAGCGCTCAGCTTCGGCGGCCCAGCAGGCCAGATAGCAGTGATGCACCGCATCGTCGTTGACGAGAAGCGCTGGGTGGGTGAACACCGTTTCCTGCATGCCCTCAACTACTGCATGCTGCTGCCGGGGCCGGAGGCTCACCAGCTTGCCATCTATATCGGCTGGCTGCTGAACAAGACCAGGGGCGGCATGATCGCCGGCCTGCTGTTCGTCTTGCCGGGATTTCTATCCATTCTGGCGCTCAGTTACATCTACGTTATCTTCGGCGACGTCACCGCGATCGAGGGCATGTTCTTCGGGTTGAAATGCGCGGTCCTCGCCGTTGTCGTTCAGGCGGTCTTTCGGATCGGCAGCAAGGCGCTAAAAAACAATGTGATGGTCGCCATGGCGGCCGCCGCCTTCGTCGCGATCTTCTTCCTTCACGTGCCCTTTCCACTGATCATCCTCGCGGCCGCAATCATCGGCTGCTTCGGGGGGCGGACAGGGCTTCACGCTTTCAAGGCAAACGGCGGACACAAGTCGGGATCGGGCAAGATACTCGAAGACAGGGATTCCATCCTCGGCGAGGACATTCCCCTTCACGCCAGGCCCAACCTTGCCTGGTCGCTCAAAACCTCTGGCACTCTTGCAGCGCTCTGGCTCATTCCCGTCGCGACGCTGATCCTGGTGCTCGGTTGGGACAATGTGTTCTCGAAGATGGGTCTGTTCTTTAGCCAGATGGCCGTCGTCACCTTCGGCGGCGCCTATGCCGTGCTCGCCTACGTCGCTCAGGCTGCGGTGGAAAACTATGGATGGCTTCGTCCGGGAGAAATGCTTGATGGTCTCGGTATGGCCGAGACGACGCCCGGTCCTCTCATTATGGTAACGCAGTTCGTCGGCTTTCTCGCGGGCTATCGCGATCCGGGGGCGTTGTCGCCGCTGGCGGCGGCAACTCTCGGAGCGATCCTGACGACCTGGGTAACTTTCCTGCCGAGTTTCCTTTGGATATTCGCTGGTGCGCCCTTCATCGAGAAGATGCGCGGTAACGCGGCGCTTGGCGGGGCGATGTCGGCCATCACTGCGGCCGTCGTCGGGGTGATCCTCAACCTGGCGGTCTGGTTTGGACTTCACGTGCTGTTCGAGGAAGTCCGACCCGTGGCCCTCGGCCCGCTGGCATTGGATGTTCCAGTCTTCTCATCACTCCTGCTGCCGTCGCTCGCCCTGACATTGCTCGCGGCATTCGCCATTTTCCGGCTCAAGCTGTCTGTGATAGTCACGCTGGCCCTGTCTGCAGCGCTTGGGATTGCCTGGCGGTCGATAGTTTGAAACCCGGGGTCCGCTTTGGCCTATCGCGGAAGTGATTGCCGGACCTTCATTCACGATCAGTCCCGCTTCAGCGGCCGAAAGCTCATCCTGTGCAACGGGCAGGGGCCGTGGCTTTCGATGGCGCGCAGGTGGGCGGGCGTGCCGTAGCCGGCATGGCCTTCGAAGCCGTAGGATGTGTGCACCACACCGGCGCGTTCCATCATCCGGTCGCGCGTCACCTTGGCGATGATCGAGGCTGCGGCGATGGAGAGGGAGCGGGAATCGCCCTTGATGACGGCCTTGGCTTCGCAGGTGATACCCGGCGGCCGGTCGCGGCCGTCGGCGAGAACGAGGGCAGGGGAGATTTCGAGACCGAGCACGGCGCGGCGCATGGCGTCCAGGCTGGCGCGCAGGATATTCATGCTGTCGATCAGGCCGGGGCCGGAGGAGGCGACGGATACGATCGAGGTTTCCATGATCTGTATGAACAGGCTTTCCCGCTTCTGCTTGGTCAGCTTCTTGGAATCGTCCATCCCCTTGGGAATATTGTCCGGATCAAGAATGACGGCTGCCGCAACCACGGGTCCGGCCAAAGGCCCCCGGCCTGCCTCATCCGTGCCGGCGACGGGCCAGAGGCCCTTCTTTTTCGCCTCCAGCTCGAAGGAGAAGTCAGGGCCGGTATCGGCAAGATCAAAAAGGGCAGGAGAATCGGGTGTGGCCGTGCGTTTCATGCGGCGAAACTGGCACACACACCCGATCTCCTGCAAGCCCCCGGAAGCGGGCGATGACAGGCATGGTGAGCCGGGGTCAAGGGGCGTGGCTCACCGTGCCCCGAAGGTCATCATGACCTTTGATCCTCCAGCGGGGCGGCGGAGGAAAACGATCGCACGCGAGGCGGCGGCTCCGGGGGGCGATGTCCGGCGGGCCAGGGAAAACCCGCCGGGCATTTCGTCGAGAGCAACAAGATGAGAAGGTTGCTCCTTATCGTTTTGAATTTCGTTTAATATAGGCTCACAGAGCCTCCGACTGTCGGCGAGTTATCCTTCATGCTCGACGTCATCCTCGGGCTTGACCCGAGGATCCATTATCGCGCTCGGTTTAGATCCTCGGCTCAAGCCCGCGGATGACGTCGAGTTCAGTTCGGGCATTCATCATCTCAGTCATTTTCAGCGTTTGCTTCTCAAAGCAGCGACAATTGCACGCCTGCACCGCCCGGCGGCACGAAGAGATCGTCACGCAGGTGGATGCCGCGGCGGATGAGGCCAAGCCGCTTCGTGGCCATCTCGAAACGCCTGCCGATCTGCCAGGCATAGGGGCCGGCGCCCTTCATGCGTTTTCCGAATTCCGCGTCATAATCCTTGCCGTCACGCATGGAGCGCACCAGCGACATGACATGGCGGTAACGGTCCGGATAGTTACGCAGCAGCCAGTCGCGGAACAGCGGGCTCACCTCCAGCGGCAGGCGCAAAAGCACATAAGACGCTTCGGTGGCGCCAGCGGCCTTGCCGGCCTCGAGAATGCGCTCGATTTCATGATCGTTGAGTGCCGGAATGACAGGCGCCATCATCACGGCCACGGGAATGCCCGCCTCGGTCAGCGCCTTCACCGCGTCCAGCCGCTTCTCCGGCGTGGCGGCGCGCGGCTCCATGTTGCGCGCGAGCTTGCGGTCCAGCGTCGTCACGGAAATGCCGACCTTGGCGAGCCCCTTTTTGGCCATGGGCGCCAGAATGTCGATATCCCGCTTGATCAGCGCCGATTTGGTGACGATGGCGACGGGATGATCGGCCTTGGCCAGCACTTCCAGTATCTGCCGCATGATGCGCCATTCGCGCTCAATCGGCTGATAAGGGTCGGTATTGGTGCCAATGGCGATCACCCTTGGCTTGTAGCCCGGTTTCGCCAGTTCCCTTTCCAGAAGCTTTGCCGCATCCGGCTTGGCGAAGAGTTTCGATTCGAAATCCAGACCGGCCGAAAGTCCCATATAGCTGTGTGTCGGCCTTGCGAAACAATAGATGCAGCCATGTTCACAGCCGCGATAGGGATTGATGGAGCGGTCGAACGGGATGTCGGGCGATTCATTGCGGGTGATGATGCTGCGTGGCTTCTCCACCTGCACCTCGGTGCGGAACTCCGGCATGTCCTCGAGCGTCTGCCAGCCATCGTCGAAAACCTCGTGCTGCAAGGTCTCGAAACATCCATCCGGATTGAGCCCGGCGCCACGGCCGCGACGGCGGTCGATCTCGATGCGCAGGCCAGATGCATCGGCCAGCGCATTGGCAATGTCAGGCATATGGCTCGGCTGGAAGGCAGCCTGCCCCGAAAGCGTATGGTTTCTCATCTGGATGCTCCCAGGACGCCGCACGCCTTTCGAGGCACGCTCAACGCCCTAAACCGTTTCCGTCCGGACAGGCGTTTATCGCCTTCCGAATGATTAAATTCCTACATCAGGAATGAGAACATTACAAGAACAAAATTGCAGATTCAGCTCGCGTATCAGACAGGGGCGTGACCGCGATATGTCTGACCGCGTGCGGAGGCCGTGTGACGTTCGGCATAAGCAGCCACGGATTTTACCGCGATCAGCCCAGTGGCAATTTATTGTGCGATGCGTTAGAGCTATGCAGATGTTGACAGTCATAATGGAATGCCGGGATCACGAACCGGAGCTTGCGCATACGCTGTCTGCGCTTGTCACCGGGGCCGTGGAAGGGCTTGTAAGTGATGTTGTGATTCTTGATCACGGTTCGCGCGATGGGTCGTCGCGCGTCGCCGATGCCGCCGGTTGCCGTTTTTATGGGCAATGGGACATCGAGGATGTCGTGAAGTCCGCGCGCGGCGGCTGGCTGCTTCTGATCGAGCCCGGCGCGCGCCCGCAGGCGGGCTGGATCGACGAGATTCTCGAATATGTGGCGATCTGCGCGCAGCCGGCCCGCTTCTCGCCCTCGCGCTATCACCGGCGCAATGTCTTCAGCCGCGTGCTGCGCCGTATTCCGCCATTGGAACACGGATATCTTCTGCCAAAGAAGCATGCCCTGTCGATCGCCAGATCGGGCATGAGCCTGACGCAATTTGTCGGCGCGCAGAAACCGCGCCGGCTGAATGCGGAAATAGTGCCCGCCTGGGCGCTGCGGGCTTCGGCTTAACGGGCGCGTCTTACCCGGCCAGAACCTTGCCGGGATTCATGATGCCGGCGGGGTCGAAAGCATGTTTGATGCGTCGCATCAGTTCCATTTCGATGCCGGGGCGAATGGCGGCCAGTTCATCGCGCTTCAATTGCCCGATGCCGTGTTCGGCCGAAATGGAACCACCGAGCGACAGCACGATGCCATGCACGATCTCGTTCATATCCCGCCAGCGGCCGAGGAATTCGGCCTTGTCGGCACCGACAGGCTGGGAAATATTGTAGTGGATATTGCCGTCACCCAGATGGCCGAAGGCACAGACACGCGCGCCCGGGATGGCGGCGAGAACCGCCTTTTCCGCCGTCGCCATGAATTCCGGTATTTTTGAAACCGGAACGGAAACATCGTGCTTGATCGACCCGCCTTCGGGCTTCTGCGCATCCGACATGCTCTCGCGCATATGCCAGAGCGCCTGTCGCTGCGCCTCCGATGCGGCGATCACGGCGTCCTGAACCAGCCCGGCCTCAAAACCGCGCTCTAGCAGCGATTGCATCATCGTATCAGCCGTTTCCGCCGAATCGGAGGTGGAGATATCGATGAGCGCGTACCAGTCGTGCGGTTGCTCCAGGGGATCGCGCACGCCGGGAATATGTCTGGCGGTGAATTCGACGCCGATTCGCGGCATGAGTTCGAAGCCGGTCAGCGCCGTGCCGCAGAGGTTGGAGGCCATTTCAAACAGCTTCAGCGCATCTTCGGTGGAGGTCAGCCCCGCAAAGGCCACCTGATGGCCGAGCGGCTTCGGGAAGAGCTTCAACACCGCGCCGGTGATGACGCCAAGCGTGCCTTCCGAGCCGATGAAGAGATCACGCAGATCGTAACCGGTGTTGTCCTTCTTCAGCCGGCGCAGCCCGTTCCAGATTTCGCCTGTCGGCAGCACCACTTCGAGCCCGAGGCACAGCTGGCGCATATTGCCATAGGCCAGAACCGCTGTGCCGCCGGCATTGGTGGCGAGATTGCCGCCGATGCGGCAGGACCCTTGAGAGCCGAGCGACAGCGGGAACATGCGCTCCACCGTGTCGGCGGCCTTGTGGATGTCGTCGAGAATGCAGCCGGCATCGGCGACGATGATATTGGCGACCGGATCGATATCGCGGATGCGGTTCATGCGTTCCAGCGACAGGATGATGTCGGTGCCATCGGCACGCGGCGTCTGACCGCCCACAAGGCCGGTATTGCCGGTCTGCGGCACGATGGCAGTGCCGGTCTCGCTGGCGAGCTGCAGAATGGCCGAGACCTCTTCGACCGAACCGGGCTTGAGCAGCAACGGCGAGGCGCCGCGATAAAGCCCGCGATTTTCCACCAGACGCGGCGCCATTTCCGCCGGGTCACGCACCGCGTTCTTTTCGCCGACAATGGTGGCAAAGCGGTCAAGGATGTCGGAGGAGGGGATGGCGGTGGTCGTCATGGGCGGCGTCTCGCTGTCTTTTGAAACATGGGCGAAAGGATTGGGTGCCGTCAGCCTCGCGGCGCGGCGGCGCGGGAAAGGCGGTCGTTGATCGCCTCTCCGAGGCCATGGGTGGGAATGGCGGTGATGGCGATGGTGTCCGCACCGCTCGCATCGGCGGCTTTCAGATAATCGAACAGATTGGCGGCGGCCTCGGCAAGATCGCCGATGGGGCTAAGGTCGAGAACGGTGCGCGCGGCCTCTTCGCCTGATATGGCGATGCCGCCGAAGCGGATCAGCGCTTCGCCCGGCAGAACCGAGGTGGCGTGAAGGCGCACGGCGGCGCCCGGCGCATAATGCGACGCCAGCATTCCCGGCGCTTCAATGGCGGCGGAGGCTTTTTTCGGCCGTTCGAGGCTTTTGCCCGCAAGACGTTCTATGTCTTCGGTAACGATGCCGCCGGGACGAAGCAGCCGCACCCGGCCATCCTCTTCCACCTTGACGATGGTGGATTCGACGCCGACGGAGGCTGCGCCGCCGTCGAGAATGAGATTGATCTTCTGGCCGAGATCCGCTTCCACATGGGCGGCACTTGTCGGGCTGATCTTGCCGGAACTATTGGCGCTGGGGGCGGCGAGCGGCCTGCCGAAGCGGCGGATGAGATCGCCGGCAAAACCTTGGGGCACACGAATGCCGACCGTATCGAGCCCGGCCGTCGCCAGCGAATGAATATCGCTTGCCGGGTTCAGCGGTAGCACCAGTGTCAGCGGGCCGGGCCAGAAGGCCTCCGCGAGTTTCCGCGATATGGGATCGAAGACGGCGTAACGTTCGGCCATGGCGATATCGGCCATGTGGCAGATCAAGGGGTTGAACTGCGGCCGGCCCTTCGTCTCGTAAATGCGGGTAATCGCCGCCGGGTTGGTGGCGTCGGCGGCAAGGCCGTAGACCGTTTCCGTGGGCAGGGCGATGGGCTGGCCGGCGGCAAGCTCGGTTGCTGCTGCCTGCAGGGCTGTTTCCCGCTCGTTGTCTATATTGATATGACGCGCCATGATGCTGCCTTTCAGGGCGGTCAATAGCGTATTTCAGGGCGGAGTGGGAAGCGCTAATGCATGTCGTCCGAAAGTGGTCCGCGGTTTCGGGATAACGACATGCATAAAACAAATAAAGATAAAGCGCCGGGGCGCTCTATCGCTTCTATATCGCCTTGATGACCTTGCGCATCTCCTCGGACCGCGCGCCGAGCATGAGCACATTTTTCAGCGCCACGCGCGGATCATGGGTCTGGAACAGCAGGCCGCCGCGATGGATGGAGGTGTCGACGGCGATTTCCTGATCCGGAAGCGCGCTGATGGCGACGGCGAAATACATCCGCGAATAACGCGCATCTATATTTTCGAAGAAGTTCCCGGCCCCGCTCAGCTCGGCGAAGAAATTCGCGAAATAGAACGACCAGAGCACATGGCGCTCGGCATCGAAGCTCGTTTTCGCCGCCGTGACGTGACAATAGCCGAGATGCGGCCGGTCATTGAGCAGATGGTGAAAAACCATCTTCGGGAAACGGATGGACTGGTGAAAGGCGTTGAGACGGTTGTGGGTGGCATCAGCGGCGGCTTCCAGCTTTCGCCCGGTCAGCGCAGCCACTTCATCATGACTGTAATAGACGCGTTCCCTCGGCAGCCAGCGCTCTTCATAACGGCTGATGCGCCCCGTCCGCAGGAAATCCGAATGCGCGGTCTTCGATCTTATCGGTGTGACCGAATGCCTGCTCGCATCGAAATAGCGTATGCGTGTCGCCTTCTCCACCGGAAGCGCCCTCGTTGCTGTCGATCCGGCAAGATAGTTTAGGGCGCGTTAATACTCCGTTGCGTCGCGCCTCCCGTTTTTTAACGGGTGGGGAGTAAAGCGCGCGACATCATGCGTCATATTGCGACGTGATTTCCGACATTGAATAGCTGTCGGATTTCCCAGCGGAATGGGCTGCGACGGCGAATTGCGCATGTCGCAATTTGTCGCCAATGCGGAAGCCGATGTCGCTGTTTGTGCTGCCGCAAATGACCGCCGGTGTTTAGATGAGTACATGCTTCCGCAACCCCGCAAATGGTGTCGGGCAGGGCGGTTTGATCGAGGATTTGGCCATGGAATTGCGTGATACCGTATTGCGCCAGCTGAAAAACCGCCGCGAAGGCTTCAGCCTGGAACAGCCCTTCTACACGGACCCGGATTATTTCAAGCTGGATATGGAAACGATCTGGTATCGCGACTGGCTGTTTGTCGGCCATGATTGCGAAGTGCAGAAGTCCGGCAGCTATTTCACCGTTCAGGTCGGCGCCTATTCCGTCGTCATCGTTCGCGGTCGCGATGGGCAGATCCGCGCCTTCCACAATTCCTGTCGCCACCGCGGCTCCCGCGTCTGCACCACGCAGAAGGGCCAGTCGGCGCGCCTTGTCTGTCCTTACCACCAGTGGACCTACGATCTCGACGGCAAGCTGCTCTTCGCACGTCACATGGGTGAAGAGTTCGACAAGGGCGATTTCGGCCTGAAGCCTGTCGCCTGCGAAACCGTCGCCGGTTACGTCTTCATCTGCCTTGCCGATCAGCCGGCGGATTTCGAGCCCATGCGCAAGGAAGTCGAGAGCTACATGGCTCCGCACCGCATCTGGGAAGCGAAGGTCGCGCATGAAAGCACGATCATCGAAAAGGGCAACTGGAAGCTCGTCTGGGAAAACAACCGCGAGTGCTACCATTGCGCCGCCAACCACCCGGAACTCTGCCGCACCTATCCCGAAAACCCGAGCGTGACGGGAACGGATGGCGGTGCCAGCGACCCCGAAATCGGCGGCCACTGGGCGCGCTGCGAGGCCGCCGGCCTGCCGAGCCGCTTCAAGATCGACCCGAAGGGCCAGTTCCGCGTCGCCCGCATGCCGCTGATTGGTGAAGCGGAAAGCTACACCATGTCTGGCAAGCGCGCCGTGCGCCGGCCGCTTTCGGAGGATGTCAGCATCAGCCATATCGGCGCGCTGCTCCTGTTCCATTACCCGACGACCTGGAATCATTTCCTCGGCGACCACACCATTTCCTTCCGCGTGCTGCCGCTCAGCGCCACGGAAACCATGGTCACCACCAAATGGCTGGTGCACAAGGATGCGGTCGAAGGCGTGGATTACGATCTCGAAGATCTCACCCACGTCTGGAACGAAACCAACGACCAGGACCGCCGCATCGTCGAGGAAAATGCTTTTGGCATTCGCTCGCCCGCCTATGAGCCCGGCCCCTATTCCATGGAGGACGAGGGCGGCGTGATGCAGTTCGTCAACTGGTATTCCGATTTCATGGTCGACCGGCTCTCCGGCGATAAGGCCCGGCTCTCTGCTGTAGCGTGATGCGAAGATGAATATGGTTGTGACCTACAAGCACATAGACGAGATGAAGCCGTGGAGCGACAAGCTCCAGCTGCTGGAATGCATTTCAGTGACGCCCGAGACCCCGGACGTCATGACGTTTCTGTTCCGCTCGGAGGACCAGAACTGGTTCCGTTATCTGCCGGGCCAGTTCGTCACGCTGGAATTGCCCGTGGGTGCGGAGCCGCTTTACCGCACCTACACCTTGTCCTCCAGCCCGTCGCGGCCCTATGCGCTGTCGGTCACGGTCAAAGCGCAGGCCAACAGCATCGGCACGCGCTGGATGTTCGACAATCTCAAGCCCGGCATGAAAATCCGGGCGCTGGGCCCGCTCGGCGACTTTTCCTACGTCAAGCATCCCGGCGACAAATATCTCTTCATTTCGGCAGGCTCCGGCGTCACGCCGATGATGTCGATGGTGCGCGACATGAGTGACCGCGCGCCGCAGAGCGACATTGCCTTCGTCAATTGTTCGCGCACACCCGGCGATATCGTCTTCCGTCACGAACTGGAATATCTCGCCCGTTTCATGCCGAACCTGTCGCTCGGCTTCATTGTCGAGAAATGCGGTCGCACCGACCTGTGGTCTGGCCTGAAAGGCATGGTCGACAAGGCCAAGATCGCGCTTCTGGCGCCAGATTTCATGGAGCGCACCGTCTTCTGTTGCGGGCCGGAGCCGTTCATGGCCGCCGTCCGCTCGATGCTCGACGCATCCGGCTTCGATATGAGTCGCTACCATCAGGAAAGCTTCGCGCCGGCTGCCCCGGTCACCGTTGGTGAAAACGTCCTCACCGGTGCGGATGGCGAGGCACTGTCGATGGTGGGTTTCACCCTTTCCGGCAAGGAAATGCCCTGCCAGCCCGGCCAGACGGTTCTGATGACGGCGCGTGCCGCCGGCGTCCGTATCGGCGCTGCCTGCGAATCCGGCATCTGCGGCACCTGCCGGGTGCTGAAGCTTTCGGGTGAGGTGGAGATGAACCACAATGGCGGCATTCTCGATGAGGAAATCGAGGAAGGCTATATTCTTGCCTGCTGCTCGCGGCCTCTGACTGACGTGAAGGTGGAAGCCTGACACGAGCAGGCGTTTCATCTCATTCGTCTTTCACCGGATAGTTGTCTTGGAACTAAATTTCTCTAAACTCGTTTGCACGTCATCGAATTCTTTTCGGGCGTAGAACGGGGCTGTCCCATATCTCCGACAAGAGCGAGTGGGTGAAAAGGCGTGGTCCAACGCGCTGAAGCAAACGGAGGAAGATCATGATGAATTTCCGGACAACGAGTGTCGCCACGGCGATAGTCGTGTTCCTCACCAGCTTTACGCCATCGCAGGCGTTCCAGGCGCCCGTGCCGATGCCGAAGCCGGCGATCACGGCCGACAATAATGTTGTGCCGGTGCAGTACCGCGAATGGGACCGCAGAGGCGACCGCAGGTACGGCGACCGCATGTATCGCCCGCGCCCGCCGCGTGATGGATATTACAATGGTCACCGCGGTTATCGCGATCGCCGTCCGGGCTACCGTTATCACAACGGTTACTGGTTCCCGCTTGCAGCCTTTGCCGCAGGCGCGATCATCGGCGGCGCCATGTCGCAGCCGCGCCCGGCCTATGGCGGCAGCCATGTCGAATGGTGCCAGAACCGCTGGCGCTCGTATCGCGCTTACGACAACAGCTACCAGCCAAATAGCGGTCCGCGCCGCATATGCGTATCGCCTTACAGCCGCTGATAGTGGTTTTCGAAAGCCCGGATTTTGATCCGGGCTTTTGCTTTCAGGCGGCCGGGCCGGGTAACCGAAGCGTGAATGGATCGTTAATGCTGGGTTCAGGCGAAAACGCCTAGCCTGCAACCGGTAATGTTCCGGCCAGAACCGACAAACTGGCTGAGTAAGAAGAAAAAGGTGTTATTATTCACGTCCAACGGCCTGTCGACCGTCGTGAATGGAGGAAGTCAGATGAGAGACTATATGAAGAATATCTTGGCTGTCGGTCTTTCTGCGATCGTGGTAGCAGGAGCGATTGTTCCGGCAGAAGCAGCGATGCCACTACCAATGGCGCCGAAGAGTGTCGAGACGGTGGGCAACGACGCCAGCAAGAATATCGTGAATGTGCAGTACTGGCGCGACCGTCGCGACTGGGATGGCGGACGTCGAGGCTGGTATGGCGGCCATCGCGGCTATCGTGATTACCGCCCGGGTTATCGTCATCATGACGGTTACTGGTTCCCGCTCGCAGCCTTTGCGACGGGTGCGATCATCGGCGGCGCGCTGTCGCAGCCGCGTGAAGTCTACCGTCCGGTTCCTGAATATCGTCCGCGTCCGGTCTATCGCGAATATCGTCCGGTCCGCCGTGGCGGTATGAGCCAGGCGCATGTGAACTGGTGCTATGGCCGCTATCGTTCCTACGATGCCTATAGCAACACGTTCCAGCCTTACCATGGCCCGCGTCAGCCCTGCTATTCGCCTTACAGCTGATAGAATGTCAGGCTGAAATTGACAGAGCCGTCCGGTTACGACCGGGCGGCTTTTTACGTTACAGGATTCGTGCGCGCTTCAGTACGAACCAGGCGAGTGCAACCGAAATCACGATGAAGATGCTGGCCGACAGCGTGCCGCCGGTGCCGACGGTAAACGGCAGTTCATCCGTATTCATGCCGAAGAAACCGGTCACCAGCGATGGCGGCAGCAGGAATGCCGTCATCAGCGACAGGATATAAAGGTGCCGGTTGGTTTCGGACGAGAGTTTGGAATCGATTTCTTCGTGCAGCAGCCTTGCACGCTCCTGCAGGGCATAGACGTCATGATCGACAGCCTCAAGGCGGCCCATCAGGCGTGAGGCGACATCCTCGAAACCGTCAGGCATTTCGTCATCATCGGCGGCCGAAGCCCGCCGCATCAGCGTCAGCACGGTGCGCAGATGCCGATGCAGGCGAACCACCGTGCGGCGCAGCGGGGCGAGCCGCCGCCGTTCGTCGCGTGTCTCGCTGTCATAGACCAGATCCTCGA
Organism: Agrobacterium radiobacter; assembly: GCF_040801995.1. Lineage (NCBI taxonomy): Bacteria > Pseudomonadati > Pseudomonadota > Alphaproteobacteria > Hyphomicrobiales > Rhizobiaceae > Agrobacterium > Agrobacterium radiobacter. Next base: position 398,776 of record NZ_JBEGHX010000001.1, read on the forward strand.
TGGCGTTCAGTTCCTCCGTCGTCTCCATCACCAGATTGATGAGCGAGCGCTGGAATTCGGCGACGAGGCCTTCGAACACATGTGACGGTGTGAGATAGCGGTTGGAATTCTTGTCGACCGCCGCCTTCAGCCGGTCCACCGAATGCAGCGGCTGCAGGCGGGTGGTGATGATGAAGCGGTCACTTACCGCAAAATGCAGCCAGCCGAAATCGCGCGTTTCCTTGTCGAATTCCCGCTGGAAATCGACAAGCGTGCCATAGAGCGATTTTTCATCGACCACGATGGACGGATGTGTCTCATGGGTGGTGAGGCTTGCGCGCGCTGCCGGATCGAGACCGTCGATGGTCTCGAGAAAACCCGCTACGCGCTGATCGGCGAGATTGAGATGCAGCCAGAAGAAGCCTTCGCACTCGGCCATTTCGTGAAAGCCGGCATCGGGTGCAAGCCGGCGGCACGGGGCTGTGCCGGGGTGGAATTGATAGGCCCAGACAAGGCCTGGAATAACTGGCGTTATGAGATCCATCGTGGCAGTCCTGACCGGCTGGATGGGAGGAGGGAGGCGCCCGTCGTTCCGGTGTGGGAGCAGCGGCGTCGTCGGGCGACTTTCAGCGCATGCTGAGCAAATTCATATGACAGTTTTATAACAATCCCGTCGAAATGACGGGAATTTTCAAATTGACGTTTACGTAAAAATCATTTAGCCCGAAGCCAGTAGCAAGATGCCAGAGCTTCGGGAGGAGGCAGCATGTATAGCGCGCCGGTGGATGATATCGCCTTTACACTCAAACATGTAGCGGGTCTTGGAGACGCGCTTTCAAAGGGTGTGCTTGGCGATCTCGGTGAAGACCTCGTGGATGCCATCCTGCAGGAAGCTGGCCGTTTCGCCACCGAACAGGTCGCACCGCTCGCCGATATTGGCGACCGTCAGGGCGCGAAGCTCGCCGACGGCAAGGTGACGACGCCTGACGGTTGGGCCGATCTTTACCGCCGCTGGGCGGAAGCGGGCTGGAACAGCCTGACCGCGCCGGAGGAGTTCGGCGGCCAGAACCTGCCGCATATGCTGAATGTCGCTGCACTCGAAATGTGGAATTCCGGCTCCATGGCCTTCGCGCTGGCGCCGACGCTGACCATGGGCGCGGTGGAAGCCATCGTCGCCCACGGCAGCAATGATCTCAAGCGCATCTATCTGCCGAAACTCGTTTCCGGTGAATGGACCGGCACCATGAACCTGACCGAGCCGCATGCGGGTTCGGATCTCGGGGTTCTGAAGACCCGGGCGGAGCGCAATGGTGACGGCACCTACCGCATCTTCGGCCAGAAGATTTTCATCACCTGGGGCGAACACGACGCGGCTGACAACATCATCCACCTCGTTCTCGCCCGCCTTCCGGATGCACCGGCCGGCACGCGCGGCATCTCGCTGTTCCTCGTTCCGAAATTCCTGCCTGATGAAAACGGTGCGCCGGGTGGCCGCAATGACCTTTTCTGCCATTCGCTGGAGCACAAGCTCGGCATTCATGGTTCGCCCACCTGCACGATGATCTTCGGCGATGGCAAATTCGGAGATGAAAAGGGCGCTCTCGGCTGGCTGGTCGGCGAAGAGAACAAGGGTCTCGCCTGCATGTTCACCATGATGAACAACGCCCGCCTTGCCGTCGGCATGCAGGGTGTTGCGATCTGCGAAGCGGCGACCCAGAAGGCGATCGAATACGCCAGGGAGCGCACGCAGGGCAAGGCGCCCGGCTGGCAGGGCTCCGGCATGAGCCCGATTATCGAACATCCTGATATCGCCAGAACGCTTCTGACGATGAAGGCGCTGACTCAAGGGTCGCGGGCGATTTCCTTCAGCTGCGCGCATGCCATCGATATGGCGCATGCGAGCGAAGACGCCCGGCAGCGCGCTCACTGGCAGGAGCGCGCTGCCCTTCTGACCCCGATCGCCAAATCCTTCTCCACCGATGCCGGTGTGGATGTCGCCTCCATGGGCATTCAGGTGCATGGCGGCATGGGCTTCATCGAGGAAACCGGCGCGGCGCGTTATCTGCGTGATGCCCGCATCGCCCCGATCTACGAAGGCACAAACGGCATTCAGGCCATCGATCTGGTGCTGCGCAAACTGCCGCTCTCCGAGGGCGCGCAGGTGCGCGGTTTCATCGCCGAACTGCGCGAGATCGCCGCCCGGACAGCCGCATCGAACCGCGATGATCTCGGTGAGACGGCCCCTTATCTTGAAGCCAGCCTCAACGATCTGGAAACGGCGACCGACTGGCTGCTGGACCGCATCAAGGCGGGCGAAACCGAAACGGCACTCGCCGGCGCGACACCCTATCAGCGCCTCTTCGGTCTGGCGCTGACAGGCGCCTATCTCGCCAAGGGCGCATTGGTCTCTGTCGATGATGGCAGGGGTGGGCATCGCGCCGCACTTTGCCGCTTCGCAGCGGAAAACCTGCTGGCGGAAACGGCGGCGCTGAAGGATCGCGTTATATCAGGCGCGGCAAGCCTTGCCGCCGCCCGCACCGTACTGGCTTGAGGAGGCTCAGATGTCGAACGATCATATTCTCGTCGAGCGGGTGGGTCATGCGCCGGAGGTTCTGACCATCCGCTTCAACCGGCCGGACAAGAAAAACGCCATCACCGATGCCATGTATCTGCGCATGGCCGAGGCCCTGCATGCCGCCAATGCGGATCCGGACATCCGCGTCGTTGCGTTTCTCGGTACGGAAGGCTGCTTTTCCGCCGGTAACGACATGGCCGATTTTCTCGCCTTCGCCATGTCGGGCGGTAAGGGCAAACTCGCCGCATTGGAACTTCTGAAAGCGCTCGTCGCCTTCGACAAGCCAATGGTATCAGGCGTGGACGGGCTCGCCATCGGCATCGGCACGACGCTGAACCTGCATTGTGACCTGACGGTCGCTTCCAGCCGTAGCCTGTTCAAGACGCCCTTCGTGGATCTGGCGCTGGTGCCGGAAGCGGCCTCCAGCCTGCTTGTGCCGAAGCTCATGGGCCACCAGCGCGCCTTTGCGCTGCTTGCCATGGGCGAGGGTTTTTCCGCCGAGCAGGCATTGCAGGCCGGGATGATCTGGAAAGTCGTCGCCCCCGAACATGTCGAAATCGAAACGCTGGCGCTTGCCACCCGCCTTGCCGCCAAACCTCAGCAGGCGCTGAAGATCGCCCGCGATCTGGTTCGCGGCAACCCGGCCGATATTCTCGCCCGCATCGAAGAGGAAGGCCGCCATTTCATCGCGCAGCTGCAAAGTGCGGAAGCGCGAGCCGCCTTCGAGGCATTCATGCGTCGTTAAGTGTGCGGGCAGGAATTCCTTGCGGTTAAGCAACCGGGCAATATGGCTTGGGTTAGATAACGCAACGTCATTGTCCGAAGGCCACCCACATGCGTCACTTCGTTTTCGCCCTGACTGTCTTCCTATCCGCCGCGACGATTGCCGAAGCGGCGGCGATAACACGCGCTCCAGCGGCTTCCACCAACGACGTCATTCTGGCGCAGTCCACGGACGACGATAGCCCGAACTTCTATTCCGGCAATAACCGCGACCGCCAGCGCCGCGCGCGTTTCGTCTGCGTCATCACCCCGCCGGACAGCGCCAACCGCCGCCGGCCCTATATCTGCCCGCTGGAACGGGGCCGTGTGGGCGGTGCCTGCCGCTGCTCGGGCGTGGTCGGCAACGGCACGGTCGATACGGCCTGGTAAGACTCCCAGGCTTCCTCTCCATCCTCATTCCTGTGACAAGCACAGGAATGAGGGCCGTTGGGATTGCGGGCATATGAATCGTTGCGTCAGCTTCGCTGAGCGGCTCTGCGCCCGGATTGCTTATTTCTCCAGCGTCGCCACCGCTTCCACATGCGGTGACCACAGGAACTGGTCAACCGGCGTGACGCGGGTGATGCGATAGCCGCCCTCGGTCAAGATGGCGAGATCGCGCGCAAGCGTCAGCGGGTTGCAGCTCACGGCAACGATCTTCTTCACCGTGCTGCGGGCCAGTTCCTTGCACTGGAATTCCGCACCGGCGCGCGGTGGATCGAATACGACAGCATCGTAATTCTTCAATTCGCTTGTCATCAGCGGCCGGCGGAAGAGATCGCGTTTCTCGACGCTGACCGGCTTCAGGCCCTGCGTGTTGCGGGCGGCGAAATCCAGTGCCTTCAACGGCTTGTCTTCCGCTTCCACCGCATGAACTCTGCCGACGCGCGCAAGCCGCAGCGCAAAGGTGCCGGAACCGCAGAACAGATCGGCAATGCGTTTGGATTTGCCGATATGGGCAAGCACCAGCTCGGCCATGGCGTCTTCCGCCTGCTTCGTCGCCTGCGTGAAACCGCCGGCCGGCGGCGAAACGGGAACACCGCCGAATTCGATGATCGGCTTCTGCGGTTCGATCAGGATTTCGCCGGCAAGCGAGACGCGGGCAATGCCGCGCATGGCCAGCACTGTTTCCGTGAGCGTGCGCCGCTGCTTGTCATTGACCGACTTGATGCCCTCGACGGAAATATCGAGACCGGAGAGCGTTTCGAGAACGGTGATGCGGAACGGCTCGGCGTTCGCCACCATGGAAAGGCCGATGGCGCGGATGGCGTCCAGCCGCGAGACGATGCCCGGCGAGGTGACGGGACATTCCTCGATGGCGACGATGTGATGGCTGTTTGCCTGGCTGAAGCCGAGCAGCAGGCCCTTTTCCGTCTTGCGGGCGGCGAACACCGCGCGGCGGCGTTCGCCGGGGCGACAGATGACAAGATCGTCCACATCAGGCGTCAGGCCCTTCGATTTCAGCGCCGAAACCACCAGCTCCCGCTTGTAGGCATGGTAAGGCTGATCGGAAAGATGCTGCAGCGAACAGCCGCCGCAGGTGCCGTTCTTGCCATCGGGACCGAAGTGGCGGCAGGCGGGTTCACGGCGCTGCGCCGAGGCTTCCGTTATCGACATGACGGTGCCGTGATCCTTGACCTTGGCGATGGCGACCGTTTCACCGGGCAGCGCGAAGGGCACATAGACCGGGCCGTCGGGACAGTGCGCGATGCCGTCGCCCTGCGCGCCGAGGCTCTTGATGGTGACGGTCTGTGTACTCATGGCTTTTCGCCTCCGAGAAGAAATTCGATATTGCCGTCACCGCCGGAAATCGGCGAGGGAATGAGGCCAAGGCTTTTCCAGCCCATGTCCTCCGTCAGCCAGCGTTCCAGTTCGGCGGCCACGGCAGGCGCGGTTTCCGGCTCCTTCAAAAGCCCGGCCTTGCTGATGGCGTCGCGGCCCGCCTCGAATTGCGGCTTCACCAGCAGGACAGCCAGAGCGCCCGATCCAGCAAGCTCAAGTGCCGGGGCAAGTGCGAGCTTCAGCGAAATGAAGGACACGTCGGAGACGATGAAACCGATGGCCCGGTCATCGATATCCTCTGCCGTCAGGTAGCGCGCATTCAGCCCTTCCAGATTGGTCACACGCGGATCGTTCTCGATCCTTGGATGCATCTGCCCGTGCCCGACATCGATGGCGGTGACGTGTTTAGCACCACGATGAAGCAGCACCTCGGTAAAACCACCAGTCGAAGCGCCGACATCAAGACAGTCATGGCCCTTCGGGTCGAGCCGGAAATGATCGAGCGCGGCTGTCAGCTTGAGGGCGGCGCGGGAGACGTAAGCCTGCGCGGGATCGCTGATGGCGATCTCGGCATTGCCGGCGACGGTCTGGCTCGGTTTGGTGACGGTCTTGCCGTTGACGCTCACGGTGCCGCGCGCAATCGCGTCGCGTGCACGCGAGCGGCTGGCAAAGTGGCCGAGCGACACAAGAAGCTGGTCAAGCCGTTCATTTTCAGATGTTTTGGACATGGTTCCGTGTCAATGACCGCCAAACTCCGCCGATGCAAGCGATTTATCGCCGGGACGGGCCGGCAATGCCCGCTGCCGGCCATAATGGCGATGTTGCACCGCAAAGTCAGAATGTTCGATTAATCCAATATAAAGGCTTGTATAGCACTTTGTGCGCAAGGCCCGTGCGGCCACCGGAACCTGCCATGACGGCGTCTCCTCCCATCCACAAAATTGCGACCGTTGCAGCGCAGACGCTTGCTTCGAGGCATCAGGTCGCCGAGAGAGTTTGCGATGTCGCTGAAAAATCTCCCCATTAACCTGAAGCTCATAGCCACCTTCTGCGCCCTGATGAGTGTGTGTCTGCTCGCGTCTGCGGTCGTATTCTGGCAGACGCTGGGGAGCGAGCGTGTCACGATCGAAAACAACCGCACCAAGGATATCATCCAGGCAGTGGATGGCGCGACGGCCGCCATGCTGGAACAGGCCGTCAACCAGCGCGGCTTCCTGCTGTTCCGCAGCGACAGCACCTATAATGATGTGTTCGCCCAGCGCGACCTGATGCTGAAGAAGCTCGATGAAGCCCGCACGCTGGCCGTCGGCCGCCCGGACATCCTGAAATCCATCGACGACATGCAGAAATCCGCCACCGTGTTCTTCAAGGAACTGGCGGAACCGCAGATCGCTGCGCGAAAGACGACGGAAGCGCCGATTTCCGAAATCATCGAGATCGGCCGCAATCAGGCGAAGGGCCAGCTCGATGGCTTCCGCACCTCCGCCGCCAAGATCAAGGAACAGCTGAACGGCCTGTCCACCGCTTACGCGGCGGAACAGCAGGCAGCGGCATTGAACCTTAAATATGCGCTTCTGGGTGGCGGCGCGGTTGCCGGTCTTCTGGCCGTTGCCCTCATCTGGGCTCTGTCGCGCTCCATTGTCACGCCGATCGTTGGCATGACAGCGGCCATGAGCCGTCTCGCCGATGGCGATCTGGCGACGGAAGTGCCTGCCACGGATCGTGGCGACGAAGTCGGCAAGATGGCGAAGGCCGTTCTCGTCTTCAAGGAAGCCGGGCTGGAAAAATCCCGCCTTGCCGGCGAGACCGAGCGCATGCGCTCCGCCACCGAGACCGAACGTCGCCGCAACGAGGAGGAAAAGGCGCGGGACGAAGCCGCCAGCGCCTTCGCCAGCGCCGAGCTTGGCAAGGGCCTTGCCGCTCTTGCGGATGGCGATCTTTCCTATCGCATTGAAACGCCTTTTGTGCCTGCCATCGATCCGGTGCGCCTCAATTTCAACAGCGCTGTCGACAAGCTGCAGCAGGCGCTCAAAACCGTTGGCGAGAACGCTGCCGCCATCAATTCCGGCGCTTCGGAAATGCTCTCCGCTGCCGACGATCTGTCGCGCCGCACCGAGCAGCAGGCTGCCTCCATCGAGGAAACCGCTGCAGCCCTGGAAGAAGTCACCACCACCGTGCGCGATAGCGCCCGCGGTGCGGAAGATGCCGGTAATCTGGTCCAGCGCGCCCGCGCCGGTGCGGAAAAGTCCGGCGTCGTGGTCCGCAGGGCGGTTGCCGCCATGCGCGAAATCGAGAAGTCCTCAGGCGAAATCGGCAACATCATCGGTGTCATCGACGATATCGCCTTCCAGACCAACCTGCTGGCGTTGAACGCCGGCGTGGAAGCCGCCCGCGCCGGTGATGCCGGCAAGGGTTTTGCGGTGGTTGCGCAGGAAGTCCGCGAACTCGCCCAGCGTTCCGCCAATGCCGCCAAGGAAATCAAGACGCTTATCGGCGCTTCCAGCCAGCAGGTGGAAAACGGCGTCAATCTTGTCGATGAAACCGGCAAGGCGCTGGAACTCATCGTGGCGGAAGTCGAAGAGATCAATGCTCATGTCAGCGCCATCGTCGTTGCTTCCCGCGAACAGGCAACCGGCCTGCAGGAAATCAACACGGCCGTGAACACCATGGATCAGGGCACGCAGCAGAATGCCGCCATGGTGGAACAGCAGACCGCCGCCAGCCATTCGCTGGCCCGCGAAGCGGAAGCGCTGAACAGCCTGCTCGGCCAGTTCAGGATGGGTGGCGCGCGCGCTGCCGTTGCGAGCGCCGGCGGCTATTCCGCGCCGCGCCAGTCTTCGGCAAAGCCTGCCTTCCAGTCAGCACCGGCCGCGCCGGTTCGCAAGGCTCCGGTAAAATCGGCCTCCACAACCGCAAGGCCCGTCGCTTCGCCGGCCCGTGCGCTCGGCCAGAGCCTCGCCCGCGCCTTCGGTGGCGCTGCCGAAGCACCGGCCGCGAAGGATCAGGACTGGACGGAGTTCTGAGCCTGGCTTTCAGAGTGAACCTATGAATTGGGGGCCGAAAGGCCCCCTTTTTGCATCGGCGTTTTCAGGCGGGTAACGCCGCTTATGTGCCCTGTAGCCGGAACATCCGCGTAAAGAACAGCTCATCCGACAGGCGGTGAAGCAGGGCGGCAATGACGGCGGTTGCGGCAACAGCGAAAACGAGGCGTCCGGCCAGAACGCTGTAGACATCCGCGCCCAGCGACATCACCACGAGCGTGTCTTCAATCACGCTATGGGCAAAACCCATGAACACACAGGACAGAAACACCTGACGCGGTGATATCGTCCCCGATTGCGCCTCGCGGATCAGGAAACCCGCGCCGTAGGAAATGCCGAGGAACAATCCGATGGCGGTGAGATGTTCGGCCTCGCCGCGAATGCCCGCAAGACGCAGCAGGGGCGAAAGCGCTTTCATCATCAGCGCCAGCAGGCCTGTCAGCCTGAGAATCTCAAGGCAAAAGGAAAGGGCAAGCAGGATGACAAGCATCCAGACCATGGTTTCACCGAGACCGAGGAAATAGGCGGTCCATTCAGGCGTAGCGCCCATCGCAATCCAGGCAGGGTTTACCGGGCCTGACAACCATCCCGTCGCTTCCAGAAGCTGGTGCAGGAGAAAGGCATAGAGCAATCCGCCGCCGACGCGCAGCGCCGTGGTGACAATCATGCCCGGTCCCGCCTTTTCAATGATCTTCTGTTCGATGGGCAGGCCATGGGCGAACAGGATGAGCGCCGAAAAAACGGTGATATCAGCAACGGTGAGCGACGACGCGGGTACAAGTGTGAAGATGAGCGGCACCGCGCCCCAAATGCCGACCAGCATTGCGGTCAGCCAGGCAAGACCGAGTTCCGGCGGCAGTCCGATGAGGTTCATGATCGGCGCAAAGGCAGGCGCAACCGCCTCGATCGCACCCATTCTCGACAATAGCTCGGTTAGAATGGCGATTGGAACCGTGATCCGCACAAGCACCCAGTAGATTGCTAGCGTTTCCCGCGTTTTTTGCCAGACGGGCAGGAAAAGTGACATGTGAAGGCTCCCTGAAGATTGTTCCCATTCACTAATCCCGGCCCGTTCGCATTTGTGGTCAAGGATTGCAGTTTTGTGCAATTTTATTGCAAATATAGTGGTGGGCGATATGCTGCCGGCATGGATCGGATCGACCGGAAACTTCTGAACCTTTTGCAGAACGATGCCTCGCGCACCAATGTGGATATGGCCGAGGAGGTCGGGCTGTCTCCGTCCAGTTGCCTGCGCCGTCTGCAGCGGCTGCGCAAGTCGGGCGTGATCGATCGCATCGTGGCGATCCTCAATCCCGCAAAGGCGGGGCGCGTGATCAAGGCTCTGGTGACGGTGGAGCTGAAATTGCACGGCGAGCAGCATATGCGGCGCTTTCTGGATATTGCGAGCGCCGAAGAGGCCGTGTCGCAGGCCTATGCCGTCACCGGCGCATCCGATGTCGTGCTGATGCTGCGCCTGCGGGATATGGAAGAGTTCGATGCCCTGTGCGACCGGTTGTTCCGCGACCAGCACAATGTGGCGCGCTTTTTTACCATGGTCGTTATCAAGACGGCGAAAGAAGAAACGGCCATCAGGCTTTGAAACTGATGGCATTGCATCAGGGGGAAGCGTTTAATCATTCCCTTTAACCCAAAGAAAGCCGTGTCTGGCTTTCGGGAAGGCAGTTTTCAGATGACGCCTCGCGTTAAGTTAAGACTTCTGGATGGCGCCTATGGCGTGGCCCGGCTCCATGCCGATGCATCCATTCCAGCCTGGGTCGATGGCGATCACCTGCTGGTGAAATCGAAGGATCTGGAGAAAGCGCGCGAGCTGCTGGCAAATGCAGGACATTCACTCGTCTAGGATTTGTGAGCATGATCCGCGCGCATGGGGTGCCAGACGGAAATATCGCGCGGGGCATCCAGAAGATCGGGCAGGGCGTCGTGCCATGCCTGCCGATAGGGCCGGTGAATCTGAACGTCGATGACATCCTGATGGTCGCTCCAGGTCTCATGCAGCAGGAAGCGGTTCTCGTTTTCACCATCCCGGTGCAGGGTTGCGTTCACGAAGGTCTTTTCGTGCCGCATGGCATCAAGCAGCGCATTCAGCAATTCGAGAAAGCGGTCGCGCTGGCCGGGACGGACCTGAAATCCGATGAGATAGGTGGTGTGCACGGGTGTTACTCCTTGGCGCCTTGCATCAGTGCTTCGCGGGTTGCCGCGTCGGCGGGGTAAAAACACTCCAGCACGAGTTCGGCCAGTGTGACGTCTGTCGCCGTTCCGAAAACCGTGGTGGTTGAAATGAAGCTCAATATGCTGCCCGAAGAGGGATCACGGAGCTGGAGCGGTATGGCCAGAGGATCGGCTCCGGCATGGGACGAGGCCTTTGGCGCGGGATAGGCCGCGAGCTCCGCATGCAGCCGAGAAAGCACCTCGTCTCCCGTTTCCTCGACCTGACGGCGCAGGCGTTCCAGCAGGTGATGACGCCACTCGGCGAGATTGACGATGCGCGAACTCAAACCCTGCGGATGCAGGCTCAGCCTCAAGGCGTTAAGCGGCGGGCGAAGCAGTTCCTCGGAAACACCGGCCAGAAGCGATGTGATCGCCCCATTGGCGAGAACGACGTTCCAGTGCCGGTCGACGGCAAGGGCGGGGAAGGGCATATGCCCATGCATCACGGTTTCGACGGCCTGCCGGGCCGCCGTCATATCAGGCGCATCCATCGGCCGTTCGGAATGGATAGGCGCATAACCCGCTGCCAGCATCAGCCGGTTGGCGGCGCGGGCGGGCATCGAAAGCTGCTCCGCCAGTTTCGCGAGCATGTCGCGGCTGGGGGATGATCGCCCACTTTCCACAAAGCTCAGATGGCGCGCCGATATTTCCGCCTCAATCGCCAGATCGAGCTGGCTCATCCTGCGGCGGGCACGCCATTCCTTCAGCACTTGGCCGACATGTTCTCGATGATGCGTCATGCCCCGCAGCCTAGCAGAAGATATCGGCAATGCGATTACCTCCGAGGTAATTGTTCCGCTTCCCGACACCCGTCATGTTTGGGCCGTCAACCACAAGGAGCGCAATCATGACGCAGCATCTCGCAATCGCCGAAACCTATCTCGCGGTCTGGAACGAGGAGGACAATGAACGCCGCAGGCATCTCGTCGGTCAGGCGTGGTCGGAAAATACGCGTTACGTCGATCCGCTGATGCAGGGCGAGGGGCAGCAGGGAATTGCCGCGATGATCGAGGCGGCGCGGCAGAAATTTCCGGGATATCGTTTCGTTCTTGCCGGCACTCCGGATGGCCACGGCGACTTCACCCGTTTCTCATGGCGTCTCATTTCGCCTGACGGGGACGATGTGGCCGGCGGTACCGATGTCGTCAGCCGTGATGCCGAGGGGAGGATCGAAAACGTCGTCGGTTTTCTCGATGGCGCGGCATCCTGAGGCAGAGGCGGGATAGTCCCGCCTCCCGTCCCGGCAATCTTGTCAGCCGGCGAAACCGACGCCGGCCTGACGCTGGCCGAGCGCATTGAACACGGTGGACACGATGCCGGCCCGGTCGAGGCCGGCATTGGCATACATGGTCTCGGGCTTGGCCTGCTCCACCCACTGGTCGGGCAGGGTCAGCGTCCGGACCTTGGGGCCGTGGTCGAGCAATCCGGCGCTTGCCATGAAATGCAGCACATGCGCGCCAAAACCGCCGACTGAGCCTTCCTCGATCGTCACCAGCACTTCGTGATGGGCCGCAAGCTGGCGGATGAGATCGAGATCGAGCGGCTTGGCAAAGCGCGCATCGGCAACGGTCGTCGAAAGTCCGGCGGCATCAAGATCTTCGGCGGCTGCAAGGCATTCCGCAAGCCGGGTACCGAAGGAGAGCAGCGCAACCTTGGTGCCTTCCTTGATGATGCGGCCCTTGCCGATCTCAAGGATTTCACCGCGTGCAGGCATCTCGACGCCCACACCTTCGCCGCGCGGGTAGCGGAAGGAAATCGGGCCTTCATCATAGGCCGCTGCCGTGCGTACCATATGTTTCAGTTCGGCCTCGTCGGCCGCCGCCATCACCACCATACCGGGCAGGGTGGCGAGGAAAGTGGTGTCGAAGGAGCCGGCATGGGTCGGTCCGTCAGCGCCGACGAACCCGGCGCGGTCGATCGGGAAACGTACGGGCAGGCTCTGGATCGCCACGTCATGCACCAGCTGGTCGTAACCACGCTGCAGGAAGGTGGAATAAAGCGCGCAGAACGGCTTGTAGCCGTCAGCCGCAAGCCCCGCCGCGAAGGTGACAGCGTGCTGTTCGGCAATTCCGACATCGAAGGTGCGGGACGGGAAAAGCTCAGCCATCTTGTCGAGGCCGGTACCATTCGGCATGGCGGCGGTGACGCCGATGATCTTGTCGTCGAGGGTCGCTTCCTGGATCAGCGCTTCGGCAAAGACGCTGGTATAGCTCGGCGCATTCGGTTTGGCTTTCGCCTGTGCGCCGGTGATGACGTCGAACTTGTTGACGCCGTGATATTTGTCCGCAGCCGCTTCCGCCGGCGCATAACCCTTGCCTTTCTGCGTCACCACATGGATGAGGACAGGGCCTTTCTGGTTGTCGCGCACATTGCGCAGCACCGGTAGCAGGTGGTCGAAGGAATGGCCGTCGATCGGGCCGATGTGATAGAAACCGAGCTCCTCGAATAGCGTACCGCCGGTCACATAACCACGCGCATGGGTCACGGCGCGGGTAATGGCGCGGTCGATGGTCTTGCCGAGATAGGCTGTGAGCTTCTTGCCGAAATCACGGAAGCCCATATAGGTGCGGCCGGAGGCAAGGCGGGCGAGATAAGCGCTCATCGCGCCCGTCGGCGGTGCAATCGACATGTCGTTGTCGTTGAGGATGACGATCAGCCGCGCGTCGAGCGCGCCTGCATTGTTGAGCGCCTCGAACGCCATGCCGGCAGACATGGAACCGTCGCCGATGACGGCGATCACCTTGCGGTCGCTTTCGTCGAGACCCGCTGCCACCGCCATGCCGAGACCGGCGGAAATGGAGGTGGAGGAATGGCCGGCGCCGAAATCGTCATATTCGCTTTCGGCCCGCCGGGTGAAACCGGAAAGGCCGCCTTCCTGGCGCAGCGTGCGGATGCGCTCGCGACGGCCGGTCAGGATTTTGTGCGGGTAACATTGGTGGCCGACATCGAAGATCAGCCGGTCCTCGGGCGTGTTGAAGACCTTGTGGATGGCAATCGTCAATTCCACCACGCCAAGGCCGGCACCCAGATGGCCACCGGTCTTCGACACGGCGTCAATCATCTCGTCGCGCAGTTCCCGTGCCAGTTCCGGCAGGTCGCGATCGTCGATCTCCTTGAGATCGGAAGGAAAATTCACCCGGTCGAGCAATGGGGTCTGGGGCATTCCGGTCAATCGTTCGGCCTTTTCTCGTGGTCAGCAGGGGGCGCCAGAGCGTCTTTCATAGGGAAAGCCGACGGTCCATTCCTGCATGTCGTACACTTCTATAGAATTTCAACCTTCCGGCAAAGGGACAAACTCTTCTTCGTCGCCGGGAACGATATCGAAGCGTCCGGTTCTCCACTCCTGTTTGGCCTGTTCTATGCGTTCTTTTGATGACGAAACGAAGTTCCACCAGATGTAGCGGCGCTGATTGAGCGCGGCCCCGCCAAAGATCATGATGTGACAGCCATTGCTGCCGGCCTGAAGCGTGATGTCGTCACCCGGCCGGAAGACGAGCAACTGGTCGGCGGCGAAGATATCGCCTGCCACATCGAGCGAACCGGAGAGAATATAGATCGCCCGTTCCTCATGATAGGCGGAAAAGGGAAATTTCACTCCCGGCTCCAGCGTCAGATCGACATAAAGTGTATCGGTAAAGGCCGAAACGGGGGAGGTAAGGCCCTCGAATTCGCCGATCACCACCCTACCGGAAGCGCCTTTGATATCGATCAGCGGCATGTCTTCCTTGGCGGTATGGGCAAAGGCCGGGGCGATTTCTTCCATATGGTCGGGCAGGGCAAGCCAGGTCTGCAGGCCGGACATGGAAAGCGGATGGCCGCGCAGGTTTTCCGGCGTGCGTTCCGAATGCACGATGCCGCGCCCGGCGGTCATCAGGTTAATGTCTCCGGGGCGAATGACGAGTTCGGTGCCGAGACTGTCGCGATGCTTGATTTCGCCGTCGAACAGATAGGTGACGGTGGAAAGCCCGATATGCGGATGCGGCTTGACGTCCAGCGCCTCACCAGCCTTCAGGATCGCCGGTCCCATGCGGTCAAAAAAGATAAAGGGGCCGACGAGACGACGCTGTCGGGTCGGCAAGGCGCGGCGCACCGCAAAGCCGCCAATATCGCTGGTGCGCGGAATGATGAGGTTTTCGATGGCGTCGCAGGCAAAGGCATCACCCGCGACGGGATCGTTACCGGGAAAAAAGGACATCGCAAGCTCCTCGTATCGTTACACGAAAGCTTAGCACGAACGGAACGGGGTGGGAGCGCCGTAATGGTGAACGCAGCGTCACACCGTTCAACAGGACGTGTTTACTCGCCGTCGAGAGGCTCGACGTCCTGCGGTTTTCCGGCGCGATCGAGACGGATTTTCTCGATTCGCTTTTCCGCAGCGTTCAACAGCGTTTCGCAGTGCTTCTTCAGGGCTTCGCCACGCTCGTAGATGGCGATGGATTCGTCCAGCGCCACGTCTCCGCGCTCCAGGCGTGCGACAATGCTTTCCAGCTCGGCAACGGCTTTTTCGAAGGAATAACCGCTGACATCGGCTGTGTTGGCATTTTCCGTCATGTTCAACCCTTCATCATTCTCAATATGTGCATGGCTGCCGATTCCGCCAGCCCTTCCAGATCATAACCGCCTTCAAGCAGGCTGACGACCCGGTTCGATGCGTATTTATCGGCCATTTCCAGAAGCCGGCCCGTCGCCCAGTCGAAATCCTCGCCCACCAGATTGATCTGCGCCAGCGGATCGCGGTGATGCGCGTCGAAACCGGCGGAGATGAGGATGAGGTCAGGCGAAAAATCGGCAATGGCCGGCAGGACGCGGGATTTGAACGCCTCGCGAAAATATTCGCTGCCGGTATTGGGCGAAAGCGGGGCGTTGACGACGTTGTTCTTCACGCCGGTTTCGTTTTTGTCGCCGCTCCACGGATAAAGCGGCATCTGGTGGGTGGAACAGAACAGCACTGATGTGTCGTTCCAGAAAATATCCTGCGTACCGTTGCCGTGATGCACGTCCCAGTCGATGATGGCGACGCGCTCTGCCCCGTGCGCCTTCTGCGCATGGCGGGCGGCAATTGCCACATTGTTGAAAAGACAGAAACCCATGGCCTTGGCTGTTTCGGCGTGGTGGCCGGGCGGGCGGGCCGCGACGAAGACATTGTCGGCAGCGCCGGTAAACACGTCGTCCACCGCCGCCATCGCCGCACCGATGCCGGTCAGCGCCGCCTGCAGGCTTTTGCGTGATACATAAGTGTCGGCCTCGACGCGGTTGATCTCGCCATCCTCTTCAGGGATCTGCCGCATGACGGCAAGCAGGTGCTCCTCCGGATGCGCCAGCAACACCGCGTCTTCATTGGCCTGAGGCGCTTCTCTGCGGATCAGACGCTCGAAATTCGGATGTTCGAGCGCGATGTTCAGAGATCGCAGGCGATCCGGCCGCTCGGGGTGGCCTTCGGGCGTGATATGCTCCAGGAAGATCGGATGTTCGTATAAACGCGTCGCCATTCTTTTCCTCCCGAAGAAAGTGTGTTCAGGCGCGCTGCGGCAGAAGCGGATAACCCGCCATCACGGCGCGGCCGGCCAGCGCTGCAAGCACAGCCTTCAGCGCATCGCCCGGAATGAAGGCGAGCGAACCCATGAAGGCCTTTTCGAAACCAAGACCGACGACCAGCGCCAGATAGGTGATGCCGAAAGCATAAAGCACGACCACGCCGCCGATCAGGCTGGCGATGAAAAAGCCGATGCCCTGTGTAAGGGCAGACTGGCTGCGATTGACGAGTTTTTCCGAGAGCGTGCCGGTGACGAAAACCGCCGCCATCCAGCCGATCAGGAAGCCCGTCGTCGGCGTGGTGAAGATGGAAAGGCCGCCGCGTCCGCCCGAAAGCACCGGCAGGCCGATGGCGGCAATCAGGATTGTCAGGAGAACCGCGAGCGTACCGCGCTTTGCGCCGAGGACGACGCCCGCCAGCATGACGCCGAGCGACTGCGCGGTGATCGGCACCGGAATGAAACCGAGCGTGATCGGCGGCAGAAGCCCGAGTGCGATGATGATGGCGGAAAACAGCGAAATCAGCACAAGGTCGCGGGTCGTCATGACACTCAAAACTCCGGATGGTTATCTGGCCGCAAGCTTTGGCCTCTGAAGCCGCGCGCGTCAATGGCGTCGGCGATGGCATCGGCATCCTTCAACGTCATAATGACGAGCGGCACGATGATGGTGGCCATGCGCACGGGCAGGCCGCGCGCCCGGTGCGCATCGCGCACCGCATGGTAACGGTTGACGATCTCAGGCACGAACCGCACCACCAGCCCGGCGGCAAGTCCGATATCGGCGGCCTTGACCAGCCCCAGCCGTTCCAGAGGGGCTGCGGCACGCGTAATCTCGTCCATGAATTGCGAAATGCTGACGGTGATGGTGACGGCGGTGGCAAGCAGCGCCAGCGCCGTCAGCCGCAGAAGATTGACACTCGCATCATGGGCCGGAAGCAGGAGATAGCTGAAGGCCGCGACGAGGAAGATGGTCAGCATCACCGGCCGCAGCCGAAGGCCGATCTCGTGGAAGGGCAGGCGTGTCTCGCGCAGGATGGCGGCGGCGAGAACCACGGCGCATCCCAGAAGCGGCAGATCGCGGGTGAGGAACAGCGCGATGCTGAAGCCCATAAGCGTCAGGAGCTTGACGGGCGGCGAGACGCGGTAGAGCCAGCCGGTGCCTTCGACATGCAGCGATTTCATCGCGATGCCACCTCCAGATAATGCGCCACCGCCTCTTCGGGGCCGGCATCGGCAACCAGCGCGCCTTCATGGAAAACCAGCACGCGGTCGAAGCCTGCAACCAGCGACAGGTCATGGGTGATGACAACAAGCGCCTGCGACAGCGCCGCCATGGTTTTTTCAACGATAGTACGGTTTTTCAGATCAAGCTGGTTGGTCGGTTCATCGAGAATTAGGATTTGCGGATCGGTGACCAGAAGGGCGGCAAGCGCTGCAAGCTGCAGTTCTCCGCCGGAAAGCTCATGCGCGCGCCGCTCTTCCAGATGGGGAATGCCGAGCCGCGCAAGAACGGCCTTCACCCGGTTTTCGGTTTCCGCCCTGCCGATGCCGAGCCGCTTGAGGCCGAAGGCGACATCGTCGCGCACGATCGGCAGGATGATCTGGTTCTGCGGATTCTGGAAGATGAAGCCGACCGTCTGCAATACCGCTTTGGCGTCGCTCACGGTGTCGAGACCGTTTACCGAAACCTTGCCCGCACTCGGCTTGTTCAGCCCGTTGATCAGCCGGGCAAAGGTGGTCTTGCCGGAACCATTGAGGCCGATCACGCCGATGCGCCGTTCCGTCAATGTCACAGACAGCGGCTGCAGGGCCTGCCGGCCCTCGAAAGCGACACCGGCGGCATCGAAACGGATTTCCAAGCTTACATCCTCGCGCTCGTTTTCCGGTTCTATACCCCGTCATCAACAGAAGTGAAACAAGGAACAAAAAAAGAACATTGCAATCCTGAAAAAGCCGTCATACCTTTTGCGCCATGACGATCAAGGTTTCGAACGAAGCGGCAAGGCGGATTTTTCTGGCGCGGCAGGGGCTTTGCTCCCCGCCCGGCAAGGCGCTTTCCAAGGATGGCCTGCTGCAGCTCATCACCGATATCGGTTTTGTGCAGGTGGACAGCATCGGCACCGTGGAGCGCGCCCACCACCAGATTATCTTCTCACGCAACCAGACCTACAGGCGTGACCATCTGACCACGCTGCTGGAAAAGGACCGCGCGCTTTTCGAGCACTGGACGCATGACGCTTCCATCGTACCGACGGAGTTTTACCCCTATTGGAAACACCGCTTCCGCCGCCGCGAGCCGATCATTCAGGAGCGCTGGCGCAAATGGCATGGAGAGGGCTTCGATGCCGCTTTCGGCGAAACGCTGGAGCGCATCGCCGCCACCGGCCCGGTTCTGGCGCGGGAGCTGAAGGAGGAGGGGCATCAGTCCGGCGGCTGGTGGAACTGGCATCCCTCCAAGACGGCGCTCGAATATTTATGGCACACCGGCAAGCTCGCCATATCCGGCCGCGTGAATTTCCAGAAGGTCTATGATCTCGCCGAGCGTGTCATTCCCGGCGAGCACCACGAAACCGAGGTGGAGCACGCCGAATTTGTCGACTGGGCCTGCCGCGAAGCGCTGAAGCGGCTGGGTTTCGCCACCCATGGCGAAATCGCCGCCTTTTTCGATCTCGTCACCCCGCAGGAGGCGAGGGACTGGGTCAAGAGCCATCGCGATGAACTCTGCGAGGTTTCGCTTCTCTCCAGCGACGGAGACACCGCCCGCCCGTCTTTTGCCTTTGCCGATTTCACCGCCGACCTGACGGATGTACCGGAACCCTCCGCCCGCGTCCGTGTCCTCAGCCCCTTCGATCCGCTGTTGCGCGACCGAAACCGCACGGAACGGCTGTTCGGCTTTTATTACCGCATCGAGGTCTTCGTGCCCGAGCCGAAACGGCAATATGGCTATTATGTCTTCCCGCTTCTGGAGGGCGACCGGATGATCGGCCGCATCGACATGAAGGCGGATCGCAAGCGCGGCACGCTGGATGTGCGCCGCCTGTGGCTGGAGCCTGGCGTGCGCGCCTCAGCAGGACGGCTTGAAAAGCTCGACGCGGAACTATCGCGGCTTGCGAAGTTTACCGGGGTTGAGAGCGTGAATTATCTGGAGGGCTGGCGGGAGGACAAATGAAGGTGTCTTTTCGCGGTGCCTGAATGTAGTGGCGAGCGCCGCCACACTCGACGTCATCCTCGCCCTTGAGGCGAGGATCCACAAGCCGCGGAGACAATGGCTTCCGGGATCATGACTTCACGTGTCCGGAACATCTCAAGCGTGTCACGTCGGGAACTGCGGGATGGATCCTCGGCACAAGGCCGAGGATGACGCCGAACGGGCGAAGAGCGCGCCAAGCCGAAGCGCTCTCGCGAAGCCCCTAAATCACCCGATATCCGTCGCCGAAATTTTGATGCCAAAGCCTTCCAGGCCGACATAATGACGCTCGCGTGTCGTCATCAGCTTGATCGAGCTGATGCCGAGGTCTTTGAGGATCTGCGCACCGAGACCGATTTCCAGCCATTCGTTTTCACGTGAGCGGGCCTGCGCATGCGCCTCGTCGGGATCACGCGCCTTGCGACGGCCGGCCACCTGGCCGACGCCGACGGAGCCCTCACGCAGATAGACGATGACGCCGCGGCCTTCCTCGGCAATCTTCTGCATATAGTGCTGCACCGGCTGGCGGTCGCCGAACACGTCGTCGGCGACATTTTCCGGGTGCAGGCGAACGGGAATGTCGACACCGTCTCTGATATCGCCGAAAATCACCGCCATATGCTGCATCCGGTCCCAGGGCAGGGAATAGGTTTGCGCCTTGGCCGGTCCGAACGGCGTTTCGATGGTGAAGGAGGATTCCATCTCCACCAGCGTTTCCTTGCGCTGGCGATAGGCGATGAGGTCGGCGACGGAAACCTGCTTCAGCTTGTGTTTTTCCGCAAAGGCGGTGACCTGCGGTCCGCGCGTCACGGTGCCGTCATCATTGACGAGTTCGCAGATGACACCGATGGGCGGCAGGCCCGCAAGCTTGCAGAGATCGACCGCCGCTTCGGTATGGCCGGAGCGCATCAGGACGCCACCTTCACGGGCAATCAGCGGGAAGATGTGGCCCGGCCGGGTAAAATCGGCAGCCCCGACATTGGGATTGGCGAGATTGCGCACGGTTAGCGTCCGGTCATCGGCGGAAATGCCCGTCGTGGTGCCGTGCTTGAAATCGACGCTGACGGTGAAGGCCGTCGTGTGCGCGCTATCATTTTCCGCCACCATGGCGTTGAGGTTCAGCCGCTTGGCTTCTTCGCGCGGCATGGGCGCGCAGACGATGCCGGAGGTGTGGCGCACGATGAAAGCCATCTTTTCCGCCGTGCAATGCACCGCCGAAATGATCAGATCGCCTTCATTCTCTCGGTCGTCATCATCGGTCACGACGACGATTTCGCCTGCTTCGAAAGCGCGAATGGCGTCGACAACGCGTTTCTGGTCATAGGCCATGGCGGTCCCCCTTACTTCAGCCGGCCGGTCTGGCCGCGGTCTCGCAGATAATGGTCGGCAACGGTGCAGGCGATCATCGCTTCGCCGATCGGCACGGCGCGGATGCCGACGCAGGGGTCATGGCGCCCCTTGGTGCGCACATCGACATTATTGCCGTCGGTATCGATGGACAGGCGCTCCGTCAGAATGGAGGAGGTGGGCTTGATGGCAAAGCGCGCGATGACAGGTTCACCGGTCGCGATGCCGCCCAGAATGCCGCCGGCGTGGTTGGAGAGGAAGATCGGCTTGCCGTCATTGCCCATGCGCATCTCATCGGCATTTTCCTCGCCGGAAAGCTCGGCGGAGGCGAAACCTTCGCCGATCTCTACACCCTTGACGGCGTTGATCGACATCAGGTTTGAGGCGATATCCTGGTCGAGCTTGGCATAAATGGGGGCGCCAATACCGGCCGGAACGCCCTCCGCCACCACTTCGACAACGGCCCCGATGGAGGAGCCGGCCTTGCGGATGCCGTCGAGATAGTCTTCCCACACCGGCACCATGGCTGCATCCGGGCAGAAGAACGGGTTCTGATCGACCTGATCCCAATCCCAGTTGTCGCGGTTGATCCTGTGCTTGCCGATCTGCACCAGCGCGCCGCGCACATTGAGGCTCGGCACCACCTTGCGGGCGATTGCGCCGGCGGCGACACGCGCCGCCGTTTCGCGGGCGGAGGAGCGTCCACCGCCGCGATAATCGCGAATGCCGTATTTCAGGTCATAGGTGAAGTCGGCATGGCCGGGACGGAAACGCTTGGCGATCTCGCCGTAATCCTTGGAACGCTGGTCGGTATTCTCGATCAGCATCGAAATCGGCGTGCCTGTTGTTATCATCGTCTCGCCGTCCTCATCCAGCATCACGCCGGAGAGAACCTTGACGATGTCATCTTCGCGCCGCTGGGTCACGAAGCGGCTCTGGCCGGGTTTGCGCTTGTCCATCCAGTGCTGCACCTCGGCAAGGGTGAAGCGGATGCCGGGCGGGCAGCCATCCACCACGCAGCCAAGTGCCGGCCCATGGCTTTCTCCCCAGGTGGTAACACGGAAAAGATGACCGAAACTGTTATGCGACATAGTTCTCAAAACCGGAAAACAGGGCGCCTGTGGACAGCGCCGTTTGAAACAAGCGGATTTGTCTTAGTGGAAAATCCGGGCAAGGCAAAAGCCTTTCTTTCGCTGGGACGGGATAAGTGCGGTGCACGCTACCGCAGGTCTCTGCCTTCATTCCTGTGACAAGCACAGGTGATGAGGGGGAGGCGGCGATTCGCGCCGGCCGGCGAGGATTTGGGAGATGACGAAAATGTAAAAGCGCCATCGTTTTCCACGCTAATCCGGAGTTTTCCAATATTGCCGGGAAATGCGGTGTAAAAATCACTAACGGCTTGAACGCGATCCCAAATCCGTTCATCAATTGGGCCGAAAATGTCATGGTTGCGGGCAATTTCCGCCACATTCGAAAGGCAATTCTTCATGCATGTAAGGTTTTCACGCAAATCCACGAAAGCTAGATCGATGCGTATGATGATTGCCGCCCTTCTGGCCGCCACCAACCTTTTGATGCCCATCAACAGCTTCGCGCAGAGCGTCGACGTGGAAGGCACGATCAGCAAGATCGATGCCAATGGGCTGAGCATTACGCTCAACGACGGCAAGACCTATCGCGTGCCGGAAGAGTTCAATTTCGAAGGCCTGAAAGCAGGCGTGAAGGTCGTGGTTTTCTACACGGAAGTGGATGGGAAACGCGTGGTCGACGATCTTCAGGTCGTTGAGTAAGGCTGCGGTTGCGGCTTTGCCTGTGACGGGGCGAACCTCTGTAAACTTGTTCGGGAAGCACCAACATTTCCGTCATGCCGGACTTGATCCGGCATCCAGCCGACGCGTGTCTGCGCGGCGGGATGAATCTTTTCAGCCCAAGGACTTGGGCTGGCTGGATTCCGGCTCAGGGCCGGAATGACGGGAGAGGGGGTGACCCATACCCCTCACGAAATCCACTCCGCACTGTTCCTGTTGATCTCGACCTTCAAAATCCGGTCCTGCGGAATCTGCGTTCGCGACGCCTCATCCTTGTCCATGCCTGATACCAGCCGGAAGATCGAGCGGATCACGCCGCCATGGCAGACGCAGATCGTTGGAACCTCAACGGAGGAAAGCCATGCGCCGATGCGCCAGGAGAGGATTTCATAACTTTCGGCATCCTGGCCGGGGGGAATGAAATCCCACTTGTTGGCCTTGCGCGCCTTCACCCGGTCCGGGAATTCTTTTTTCAGCTCCGGCAGGGTCTGGCCCTCCCAGTCGCCGAAGGAAACTTCGATCAGGCGATCGTCGGTGCGATAGGCGAGCGGATCGAGGCCCATCGCGGCGCGCATCAGTTCCATGGTTTCGCGTGTGCGCCCGAGCGGGCTTGCCACATAATCGAAGTCCGTGGCCTGTTCTCCCAGCAGATGCGCAAGGAGTTTGCCGTTACCGACCGCCTGCTGGCGGCCGAAATCGTTGAGCGGAATGTCTTTCTGGCCCTGAAGCCGGCGTATCGCATTCCAGTCCGTTTGTCCGTGCCGGATCACATAGACGAGCAAGGCGATACCCCGTTTTCAAACTTCGCAGGCTTAGTCCTTCACCACCGAAATGTCAGGCGCATCCACGGCCTTCATGCCGATGGTGTGGTAACCGGAATCGACATGGTGGATTTCTCCGGTCACGCCGGTGGAAAGGTCGGACAGCAGGTAAAGCGCCGACTTGCCGACTTCCTCGATGGAAACGGTGCGCTTCAGCGGCGCATTATATTCGTTCCACTTCAGAATATAACGGAAGTCGCCGATGCCGGAAGCCGCAAGCGTCTTGATCGGGCCGGCGGAAACGGCGTTGACGCGGATGCCGCGGTTGCCGAGGTCGACGGCGAGATAACGCACGCTGGCCTCGAGAGCAGCCTTGGCCACGCCCATCACGTTGTAATTCGGCATGACCTTCTCGGCGCCGTAATAGGTCAGCGTGATGATCGAGCCGCCGTCATTCATGATCGGTTCCGCGCGCTTGGCCACAGCCGCCAGCGAGAAGACGGAAATGTCCATGGTGCGGTTGAAGTTGTCGCGGCTGGTGTCGAGGTAACGGCCGGTCAGCTCATCCTTGTCGGAAAAGGCGATGGCGTGCACGACGAAGTCGATCTTGCCCCAGTGCTTTTCCAGCCCGGCAAAAACCGCATCGATCGTCTCGAGATCGGTCACGTCACAGTGCCCGGCCATGAAGGCGCCAAGTTCCTGCGCCAGCGGCTCGACGCGCTTCTTCAATGCGTCGCCCTGCCAGGTGAGTGCGATTTCCGCGCCTGCGTCTGCGCAAGCCTTGGCAATGCCCCAAGCGATGGAACGATTATTGGCGACACCCATGATGAGGCCGCGTTTGCCAGCCATAAGACCGGATGCCTGAGCCATTTTGTGCTCCCTAATACTTTTGATCGGTCCTGCCTATGGCATAGGCTGCAATCCTGTTCAAGATTGCCAAAGATCATCAACTGTTAGGGAGCGTAACAAAGGGTGCGTTGTCCCGGCTATTCGCAAAACTTTCACAAATAAAGGCCTTCGCGCATGTGCCGCATCAGGTCGGTCACTTTCTCATCCGGCTTTTCGAGCAGGACGATGCGCAATTCGATGACGAGATCGCCCTGTCCACCCTTGCCGTCGGCAAGGCCCTTGCCGGCGAGGCGCAGCACGCGGTCCGAACCGGACCAGGCAGGAATGGTGATGTTTTCCTCGCCGAGCGGTGTCGCGACGTTCGTTTCACAACCCAGAACCGCGTCGCTGAGCGATATCGGCAGCGTTGTGTGAATATCGAAACCACGAAGGGAAAACGCGTCCTCGCGTGCGGTCAGCAATGTCACGGCAAGATCGCCGCGGGCCATGTTGGGAAGCTTCAGCCCCTGTCCCTTCAGCCGCACCACATGCCCGTCCGTCATGCCGGCTTCGAGCTGGAAGCGAGCGTCGCGTTCGTCGGCAAGCGGCACGGTAATCCACTTGTGCTCCAGCAGATCGGCGACCGTGACGGTGGCTTCCGCGGTAATATCAGGCGCCTTTTCGGGGGCCGGCTGCGGGGTGCGGAACCGGCGCACGAGAGCATTGAAGAGATTGACGGCAAGTGAGGCGGGCGCGGTCCGGTCATCGCCAGCGCCGGGCGTGGTCTCGCCGGCCGCAGGCATATCGCCTTTTGCGGCGCTCGCGGCAGCCTTTGCCGCTTCCGCAGCCTGCTGCACCTTGGGATCGTTCTGCGCCTCGGCGCCAAAAATCCGCTCGACGATGTCTTCGGCGGTTTCCGCTTTGCCGTCGGTTTTCTGGCCGGTCTGCGCCCGGTTGCGGGCATCGGCGCGGGCCAGTTCCTCCATCAGCTTTTCGGCCGCCTTGGCGCGCTCCGCGGCCTCGCGCGCGGCTTCCCGCTGCTGCATGATGGTTTCGCCGCGCTGTTTCTTTTCGGCGGCCCTGCGGGCCTGGTCGTAGAGATCGCGCTTTTTGGGATCTTTGAGGAGATCATAGGCCTGGCCGATCTCGGCGAATCGCGCCGAGGCATCGGGATCGTCGCGATTGGCGTCCGGATGGACGGTTTTCGCCTTCGTGCGCCAGGCGGCCTTGATTTCCTCGTGGCGGGCGTCACGTTTTACGCCGAGGATCGAATATGGATCGCGCATGCGAAACACCAGTTACGTTGGCTCAGGCGCTGCCGCCCTTCATGGCGCAATCCTGAAACTAACCCCTCCGAAAAGGGCTGCCCGCGATCATTCGCCTGCACGCCCTCGGTTTAATCAACGTCGACTGTTGCAATAAGTTGCTAATCACTCCTTTACGGAGGAAGCGCGCCGCACGCAGGCCGGCTCTATTCCCTGTGGCAGGGTAAACAGATTATTTCTGTTCGAAGCGGGTCAGCAGCCATTCGCCGGTTTCCGACAGGCAGGCCTGTCCGGCATAGCTCGCAACACCCTCGAAGGAGTGACGCGTCGTTTTGAAAGCGCGGCAGACGAAACCGCTCGATTTGTCTTCGTGAATGGCGGTGACGACACCGGCGCTGCCGGTGGCCGCATTGGCCCAGGGCAGCGGCTGGTCGGCGAGCTTGGCGAGATCGGCCGAGGTTACCGCATTGCGGATCGTCGCATCGTCCGTCTGCGGCGCATTGTTCGGCTGGTTGGGAACGGAGGCCGTGGAAAGCGAGCGGTCGACCTTGTCGCCGCCGAACAGATCGAGGCTGACGCAGCCGCTCAGCACCACGAGCATTGACACGACAGCGGAAACTTCCGCTACCGACGAAAGGAGGCCCTTTGTTCGACTGTTCGACTTTGCTATGACGGTCACCATCTTTCACCAGAGATCATCTCTGGGGTCCAAATCAGCTCGGGAGCATTTTAGTCAATATGTCGGAAACGGGGTTAACATCCAGTGACTTCACGGAAGAAAATGAACCGTTCACGCTTTTTGCCGAATGGCTGAAGGACGCGACGGCTTCCGAAATCAACGATCCGAACGCGGTTGCGCTTGCCACCGTGGACGAAAATGGCCTGCCGAATGTGCGCATGGTGCTGCTGAAAGGCGTCGACGATCGCGGCTTTGTTTTCTACACGAATTTTGAAAGCCAGAAGGGACAGGAGATCCTTGGCCAGAAAAAAGCGGCCATGTGTTTCCACTGGAAAAGTCTCCGCCGACAGGTGCGCCTGCGCGGCGAGGTGGAGATCGTCAGCGACGAGGAGGCGGATGTCTATTACGCCTCGCGCCCGCGCGGCAGCCGCATCGGCGCCTGGGCTTCCAAACAGTCTCGGCCGCTGGAGGGCCGTTTCGCGCTGGAGAAGGCGGTCGCCGAATATACCGCCAGATATGCCATCGGCGAGATTCCGCGCCCGTCCCATTGGTCCGGTTTCCGCATTCGTCCGCTCAGCATCGAATTCTGGCACGACCGCAAGTTCCGCCTGCACGACCGCATCGAATTCCGTCGCGAGACGCCTGACGGTGCATGGTCCAAGGTCCGCATGTATCCGTAATCGCCTTCGGGGCAGGCCATCGCGGCCTGCCTATTTCAGCAGCGAATCAAACAGCGGCAGGCCGATGATCGCGGAAATGGCGATCAGCCCATAGCAGATGCGCCGGAACGACGCTTCGTCCGCAAGCCCGTGCAGTCGCGCGCCGGCATAAAGACCCGCGCCGTAAAAAGGCAATGCCAGCAGGAAAAACACGAAGACATCGACGGTAAACAGGCCACTGACGAAATAGCTGGCGATGGAAAACACCGTCGAAACCGCGAAATAAAGAATGACATTGGCGCGCACGAAAGCGCCTTTCAGCGCTCCGCCCAGCCAATAGGCGACGACGGGCGGACCGCCCAGTTGCGCAGCGCCCGAAAACAGCCCGGCCAGAAGCCCGGTGAAGAGGGTGAGCGGCGTTTTCGGCCGGCCGCTGTAACGCCAGCCGGACACCAGAAATAAGAGCAGCACCACGACCACGCCGGAGATGAGCCAGCGCAGGGTCAATGGATCACCCTTGGAAAGCAGCAGGGTGCCGACCGGTATGCCGACAAAGGCGCCGGCCGCCATGATGAAAACCTCGCGCCGGTCCGCCATGCGAAAGGCGGGCGGTATCATGCCGAGCGTCAGGACGCCGTCCACCACCAGCAGTACCGCCGAGGCGACGCGCGGCCCGACGATGGCGCTGGCAAGCGGGATGAAAATCAGCGCTGCGCCGAAGCCGGAAAAGCCGCGGGCGAGACCGGCGAGAAACGCCGCACCCGCAAACATCGCCAGCAGCGTCGGACTATGGGCGGTGATGAGGGATGAGAAAAAATCGAGGTGGGACATGGGCGATGGCACGGTTGTTCGAATATCTTTTTTCTATCTCGCTTGCACGCACAGGTCGCGGAAATTTCCGTTCATGGCTGCATGACGCCCTGACGGGTCGACGCCGTCAAAGAATCGTGATTAGAGTTATAGCGCATGAACAAAGGATGAACAAATGTTTGCTGACATGATGCCTCGGTTTGAAGAGGCCTCGCAAAAATATGCCGCTGAAAACGGAATATTCCGCGACCCGGACTGGTACATGCTGAAGCTTCAGGAAGAGGTTGGCGAGGTCACACAGGCCTGGAACCGGCTGACAGGACGGGGGCGCATTAAGGGCAGGAGCAAAGAGGAGATGAAGCGGGATCTGGCCGACGAAACCGCCGATCTCCTCGGCCATGTGCTGTTGCTGGCCCATTATAACGGTCTCGATATTGAAGGAGCGATCGAGCGTAAGTGGCGTTTCAGGCCAGGGGCCTGACGAACCACCGAACGGCGGCTTGATCCTTGCGGTATCGCGCCTCTAGTGGGGTGCGACTAGGAGAAGGCGATGATAAAGAACAGGATCGCAAGAGCGGCAGCCACAGGCGTCATCACCAGCCGCTCAGGGCGGCTTTTCGACATTGCGTTCAATCCAACGCTCACCGCGAGATAACAGGCGATGATCCAGATGCCGGGTTCGATCCAGCCGGATGGCAAGACGTCCACATAGCCCGTCTTTTGCAGCGGAAAGGACGCGAAAAAGGCATAAATGAGCGGCGAAGCCGCGCTGGCAATTCTTTGTCGGACAGGCAATATCCGGTGCGTGCCGCCCCAGGCAAGGCGTCCGAAAGGCGCGCCGGCTGCAAGCGCAATCTGGAATAAGGACAGAATCAGCAGGATCAGCGTCGCGAGCGACAGGGCAACAGGCGGCATGATCACCCCGGTTATGGATGCGCCGACAAAGGCGCTCGGCCAATAGCGGCGTTTGAGCCTGCATGCGCCTCATCATGACGCCAAATGGCTAAGGACATGTGACGGCTCCGCGCTTTCAGCCCGCTCTTCATCTCGCTCAGGCCCGTGCCTTTTGCAGAAGGCTTGCCACGGCGTGAAGGTCGCTCGAAACGGCTATGCACTTCTCCCGCATTTCCTCGGTCGGCGGCGCGACATCGGGCACCATGATCGTCAACATGCCCGCCGATGTGGCTGAGCGTACGCCTGAATAGGAATCCTCCAGCGCAAGGCAGCGGCCCGGGTCGAGGGAAAGCCGTCGGGCTGCGGTCAGATAGGGCATGGGCGCGGGTTTCGGTTCGCTATAGTCGCCGCGTGTGACGATGGTGTCGAAACGTCTGAGAAGATCGTAAGGGCCGAGATGGCGGGTCACCGAATCGTGCCGCGACGAGGTGGCGATGGCGCGGCGGATATCGAGTCGATCGAGAAGATCGAGAATTTCGATGACGCCGGGTTTCAGCGCCACGCCATCAGCCATCATCACACCAAGGTGCCGGAGCCAGGCGTCGCGAAAGCTGTCGATCGGAAAATCCGCGCCATAATCGGCAAAGATGGTGCCGGTAATGACATCCCACGGGCTGCCGCAGACCTTCTGGTAGGTCTCGACCTTCATGCCATGGCCGCCTTCATCCGAGGCTGCCAGAAATGAATCGCGATAAAGCCTCTCGCTCTCGATCAGCAATCCGTCCATGTCGAAAACCACGGCCTGCGGAAGAAAAGGCAACATGGCTTAACCGAACCGGAAAGGGCGTTCGCCGAGGCTCTCAAACGGGCGGATCAGGTAACCATCGGGATCGGCGACGATGAATTGCCGGTTGCCCACTTCGACCGTGCCGCGCCTGTACCATTTTTCCTCCAGCGGCATGACGAGGTCGATCGAGGATCGCTCCAGCCGGGAAAGAATGGGTTGCAGGGAGGGAACGGCGAGCTGCAGGTTCATGCCGCGGCCAAGCGGAAATTCAAGCGCGGCATTTTCAGTCACGAATGTCCGGGTCGCGCCGATCTGGTCGATCATCAGCTGGGCATCTCCCAGCGCCAGATAGGTAAAGCCCTCTTCGGGGCGCTCATAGACCACATGAAAACCGATCAGATCGCAATAAAAGGCGCGGCTTTTCTGCCAGTCGCTGACGGCAATTTCAGGAACGAGGGCATTTCGTATGATGGTCATGGTCTCCTTTGCCGCGCAGGCCCGGGATGGGAGATGGCCTGCGGCAGGGGCTGATCTTACCGTCTTCCCGGCTACACGCCAGAGGAAACGTCATCATGGCAGCCATGTGTGAGGCTGCGGGCTGAGATTGTCGCGGCAGGTTCAGCCTCTGGTGTCCCGCAATTTTCCTCCCGTCATTCCTGTGCCTGTCACAGGAATCCTTGCAGCCCAAATCCTTGGGCTGAAAGGACCCTCTCGCCGCGCGGATGCGCGTCGGCTGGATTCCGGCTCAAGGCCGGAATGACGGATGTGGGGATGCACCGCTACATCACTTTGTCTGCGCTACAGATACGCATTGGCCGTCGTTACCGGCAGGTCGTGAGATTTACGCTTTCGTACCGCCGACGGTGATCTGATCCATGCGCAGATGCGGCTGACCGACGCCGACAGGCACCCATTGACCGGCCTTGCCGCAATTGCCGATGCCGGTATCGAGTTTGGAATCATTGCCGATCATCGAGACGCGCTTCATGGCGTCCGGCCCATTGCCGATCAGCATCGCGCCCTTGAGCGGCGCGCCGATCCTGCCGTTCTCGATGAGATAGGCCTCGGTGCAGCCGAACACGAATTTGCCTGAGGTAATATCCACCTGGCCGCCGCCGAAGGAAACGGCATAGATGCCCTTCTTGACGGAGGCGATGATTTCTTCCGGCGTTTTGTCGCCTGACAGCATGTAGGTATTGGTCATGCGCGGCATCGGCACATAGGCATAACCCTGCCGG
The DNA here is from genome assembly GCF_040801995.1 of Agrobacterium radiobacter. Classification (NCBI taxonomy): domain Bacteria; kingdom Pseudomonadati; phylum Pseudomonadota; class Alphaproteobacteria; order Hyphomicrobiales; family Rhizobiaceae; genus Agrobacterium; species Agrobacterium radiobacter. The sequence goes on from NZ_JBEGHX010000001.1 coordinate 428,941, forward strand.
CGGCCGTTGCCGGTGGGCGTCGCGCCCATCAGCCGGGCGTTCTGCCGGTCCTGCATGTAGCCGACCAGCCTGCCGTTCTCGATCAGCACATTATATCCCGATGGCGTGCCTTCGTCGTCGATCGTCAACGAGCCGCGGCGGCTGTCGATGGTGCCGTCATCCACCACGGTCACGCCGGGCGCGGCGACCATTTCTCCCATCAGGCCGGCAAAGGCCGAGGTCTTCTTGCGGTTGAAGTCGCCTTCGAGGCCATGGCCCACCGCCTCGTGCAGCATCACGCCCGGCCAGCCGGAGCCAAGCACCACATCCATGGTGCCGGCCGGCGCATCGATGGCGGTGAGATTGACGAGCGCCTGACGCAGTGCCTCATCCGCGCCGCGCTGCCAGTTTTCCGTGGTGATGAAATCGCCAAAGCCGACGCGGCCGCCAATGCCGTAGGAGCCGCTTTCCTGCCGGTCGCCTTCACCCGCAACGACGGAGATGTTGATGCGCGTCATCGGCCTGATATCGCTGACGCGATGACCATCGGCGCGCAGGATGTCCACCACCTGCCAGCTCGCGGAAATGGTCGCCGTCACCTGCCGGACATTCGGGTCCTTGTCGCGCAGATAAGCGTCGATATCGGTGAGAAGTTTCACCTTCTCCTCGAAACTCGGGCTGCCGATCGGGTTCTCGTCGCCATAGAGCTTCTTGTTGGTGCGCTGCGGTGCTGCGGCGTAGGAGCCGGAATACCCTCTGGTAACCGCACCCACCGCATCCGAAGCGCGTTTCAGTGCGCTTTGCGAAAGCTCGCCCGCATGGGCATAGCCCACCGTTTCACCGGCAACGGCGCGCAGGCCAAAACCCTGATCGGTGTTGAAGGAGCCGCCCTTCAGCCGGCCATTGTCGAAGGTCAGCGATTCGGCCTGGGCATGTTCGATGAAGAGTTCGCCATCGTCAGCGCCGGCGAGCGCCTCGCCGACGAGCTTGCGCAATTGCGTTTCGTCGCAATCGAAGAGTTTTACAAGATCGTCGGTCATGGGAGGCTCCAGTCATTATCGTTCATGACCGATTTAGGCACTGGAGCCGGCGGACGCAAGGCTGTCCCGTAGTGGCAGGCGTCAGGGAAGCGCGTCGTAGCCCTCGGCAAAGCCGGAAAGCTCGATCGGAATACCCACGCGATCCTGATCAACGGCTTCGCGCAGCGCAAAAACCGCATTCTTGCCGGCGCGCAGAACCTTCAAGAGCTCGTCGTCAATATCCACTTCCACGTAGCAGCCTTCGGAGAAGCAGCGGGTGAAATAGGCGCGGCCGATATTATTATTGTCAATATAGAGCTCCATGCCGTCCTTCAAAAGCACGCCAAGCGGCGCGAGGATGCGCAGGATTCGCGACTTGCGGTCGGCGGTTTTCAGCACCACCACCGAAAGGCCGACTTCCGGGCGGTCATCGGCAATCACGTTCTGCATGAGGGCGCATTGTTCTTCGGATGCACCCGCCGGCTTGTCGCAGATGACAGACCATGCGCCATGCGTCGACTTCGGCGTGCCGGGCGGCTGCTGTTGCGCCAGCGCTGCGGCAGCGGGGGCGATGATGGCAAGACCGGCGGCGGCAAGAAAAGTGCGCGCGAGCGGGGAAAGACGCATGGATACCTCTGGGATTCGAATCAGTGCGGCTATTTTGACGCCATAATCCGGAAAAAAAAGCCTCAGGGCTTCAATTCCAGCGGAGTTGGGCGGAAATAGGACCTGACCGCCTGTATGGGCGTCTGATTTGCCCGGCACGTCATTCGTTATCCGGCGGTGGAACCGACTGGAAGTCGGGGCTTTGTCGCATTTGGGCTGTTCGAAATCGCGTTCGGCGGGGCAGCTCAGACACAGGGTGCGGGAAAGTCGCCCGTGGATTGACCAATGGCAAAATTGGGGCATATCCGTGTCCCGACGCATATTGCGGCAGAGGACAAACTGTGGTTTGAAGTTAGTACCATTAGCATGGATTCTGCGTCTGTGATTGATCTAGATCAGACGCGTGAGGGAGAGGGTACCGTGAGGAATAGGATTTACGCAGCACTGGCGGGGATGACCTGTCTGCTCACGGCTGTCGGCGCCCACGCCGATCAGCCGGTGCATTGGCAAATGGGCATGCAGGAGGCCGCCACGCCGATCATGCACGAAATACGCTGGTTTGAACAATATACACTGTGGTTCATTGTTCCGGTTACGCTTTTCGTTCTTGCGCTGCTCATCATCGTTGCCTTGAAATTCCGCGCCGCGAAAAATCCGGTGGCTTCCAAGACCAGCCATAACACGGCGATCGAGGTTGTCTGGACGCTGGCGCCGGTTCTCATTCTCCTGTTCCTCGCTTTCCCCTCGTTCAATCTTCTGAACGCGCAGCTGACGCAGCCGGAAAACCCGGACCTGACGCTGAAGGCGACCGCCACGCAATGGCTGTGGAGCTATGAATATGCCGCCGCCGAGGGCGCCGAGCCGCTCTCCTTCGACAGCTATCTGCTGAAAGAGCAGGATCGCGCTGCTGCGGGCAAGGAGGACAAGGCCCGCTATCCGCGTCTTCTTGCGGTAGACAATGAAATGGTCGTTCCTGTCGGCAAGACCGTTCGCCTTCTGGTGACGGCGGCTCCGACGGATGTCATCCACGCCTTCGCCATGCCCGCTTTCGGCGTCAAGATCGACGCCGTTCCGGGCCGCCTCAACGAAACATGGTTCAAGCCGGAGAAGGAAGGCCTCTATTATGGCCAATGTTCCGAGCTTTGCGGCAAGGACCACGCCTTCATGCCGATCGCCATTCGGGTGGTTTCCGAACAGCAGTACAACGCCTGGCACGCCGCCGCCGCTTCAGACCTGAACGGCGCGAACCGGGCGCTGATGGCCTCCGTCGACGGCGCTCCGCGCACCGTTGACGTTGCCGCCAACGAAGCCAACTGAGACCTGGAGTGACGACAATGGCTGGACCTTCCGCACACGACGATCATCACTCGCATGGTCAATCCGCACATGACGATCATTCGCATGATGCGCATCATTCCCATACGCCGGGCTTTTTCGCCCGCTGGTTCCTGTCCACCAACCATAAGGACATCGGCACGCTCTACCTGATCTTCGCCATCATGGCGGGCATCATCGGCGGCGGTCTGTCGGTCGTCATGCGCATGGAGCTGCAGGAGCCTGGCATTCAGATCTTCCACGGTCTGGCTTCCATGGTTTACGGCTTCGAGGGCGACGCCGCCATCGACGGCGGCAAGCACATGTTCAACGTGTTTACGACAGCGCACGCGCTCATCATGATCTTCTTCATGGTCATGCCGGCGATGATCGGCGGCTTTGCCAACTGGATGATCCCGATCATGATCGGCGCTCCTGACATGGCTTTCCCGCGCCTCAACAATATTTCCTTCTGGCTGATCGTTCCCGCCTTCATCCTGCTGCTCCTGTCGCTCTTCGTCGAAGGCCCGGCGGGCGCTTATGGTGTCGGCGGCGGCTGGACCATGTATCCGCCGCTATCGACCAGTGGCATGCCCGGACCGGCGGTGGATCTTGCGATCTTCTCGCTGCACGTTGCCGGCGCATCCTCGATCCTCGGCGCGATCAACTTCATCACCACCATCCTGAACATGCGCGCTCCGGGCATGACGCTGCACAAGATGCCGCTGTTTGCCTGGTCGGTTCTGGTCACCGCATTCCTGCTGCTGCTTTCCCTGCCGGTTCTGGCGGGTGGCATCACCATGCTTCTGACGGACCGCAATTTCGGCACGGCATTCTTCTCGCCGGAAGGCGGCGGTGATCCGATCCTCTACCAGCACCTGTTCTGGTTCTTCGGCCATCCGGAAGTGTATATCCTGATCCTGCCCGGCTTCGGCATCATCAGCCACATCGTGTCCACCTTCTCCAAGAAGCCGGTCTTCGGTTATCTCGGCATGGCCTATGCCATGGTGGCCATCGGCGCAGTCGGCTTCATCGTCTGGGCCCACCACATGTATACGGTCGGCCTGTCGCTCGAAGCGCAACGTTATTTCGTCTTCGCCACCATGGTCATCGCGGTGCCGACGGGTATCAAGATCTTCTCGTGGATCGCGACCATGTGGGGCGGTTCGCTGACCTTCTCGACCCCGATGGTCTGGGCGATCGGCTTCATCTTCCTGTTCACCGTTGGTGGCGTCACCGGCGTGCAGCTCGCCAATGCCGGTCTCGACCGTTCGCTGCACGACACCTATTACGTCGTCGCCCACTTCCACTACGTGCTGTCGCTCGGTGCGGTCTTCGCGATCTTCGCCGGCTGGTATTACTGGTTCCCGAAGATCACCGGCTACATGTACAGCGAGTTCATCGGCAAGCTGCATTTCTGGGTCATGTTCGTCGGCGTGAACCTGATCTTCTTCCCGCAGCACTTCCTTGGTCTCGCCGGCATGCCGCGCCGCTATATCGATTATCCCGATGCCTATGCCGGCTGGAACCTGGTGTCTTCTTACGGTTCCTATATCTCGGCCGTTGCCGTGGGTATCTTCCTCTTCGGCGTCTGGGAAGCCTTCGCCAAGAAGCGGATCGCCGGCAACAATCCCTGGGGTGAGGGTGCGACCACGCTCGAATGGCAGCTGTCTTCGCCGCCGCCTTACCACCAGTGGGAACAGCTGCCGCGCATTCGCTGATGCGCGGCCCCGGAAGGCGCGGGCAGGACTCGCAAATTCCGGACGCTCAAAAACAAGGGACGGTACGGCCTTGGTCAGCGCCGTTTCCTTGAGGCGGGAATGCCCGTTGCCGCGTGACATTTTGTCCAAGCGAAGCATATCGTCCGACATGATACATGCCCCGGACGTGATAAATGCCAAGTCTGGCCTTTATGAATGAGCAGCGCAGACGAATGGCGGGATGGGCGCGGTCACAGGGCCGGGCAAATGGTATCGGTTCTTCCGGATGCCGCCCATGCCGGAACGTTCAGACCAATGAATTGACGCATCGCGCATGCCGGAAATCACATTCGTTTTTCGGGCCGGTGCAGGGGATGTCGCGACAGGCGGCGCCTGAAGGAAAACAGGACAGGAAATGAGCATTATCGACAATCGCGACATGCTGGGCGTGAAGGGCTCCGAACTTTCGGAAGCCGGCGCGCGCGATTATTTCGAGTTGCTGAAGCCGCGCGTCATGTCGCTCGTCGTCTTCACGGCCTTTGCGGGCCTCGTGCTGGCGCCGGGCGAAATAAACCCGGTGCTCGGCATCATCGCCATTCTCTGCATCGCTGTCGGCGCCGGCGCGTCCGGCGCGCTCAACATGTGGTATGATGCCGATATCGACGCCGTGATGAGCCGCACCGCAAAGCGGCCGATCCCGTCGGGCCGTATCGCGCCGCGCGAGGCCTTGGCCTTCGGTTTGACGCTGTCGGCCTTTTCGGTGGTCATTCTCGGTCTTGCGGTCAACTGGTTCTCGGCCGGACTGCTTGCCTTCACCATCTTCTTTTACGCTGTCGTCTATACGATGTGGCTGAAGCGCTCGACGCCGCAGAACATCGTCATCGGCGGTGCCGCCGGCGCTTTCCCGCCCATGCTCGGCTGGGCCTGCGTCACCGGCGGCGTTTCGCTTGATAGCATCATCCTGTTCCTCATCATCTTCCTGTGGACACCGGCGCATTTCTGGGCTCTGGCGCTCTTCAAGATGCGCGATTACGGCGCCGTCGGCATTCCGATGATGCCGAATGTGGCGGGCGAACGCTCTACCAAGAACCAGATGATCGTTTATGCGGTGCTGACCGCGGCTGCGGCTGTTGCGCCTTATTTCACGGGTCTGGCGAGCGCCGGTTACGGCATTTTCGCAGCCGTGCTGAGCGCAATCTTCGTCTACTGTTCGTTCGATGTCCGGCGCATGCCTGAGGGCGACGAGAAAATGCTGCCGGCCAAGAAGATGTTCGCCTATTCGGTGCTTTATCTCTTCGCCATCTTCTCCGGCCTTCTGGCCGATCATTTCGCGCCGGCCCTCAAGGCCGTCATGTCGGGAGTCCTGTGATGGAAACGGTGGAACTGAGCGCGGCTCAGAAAAAATCGAGACGCGGGCGCAACATTGCGCTCGGCGTTTTGCTCGCCGGCCTGGTGGTGCTGTTCTACGTCATCACCATCATCAAGATCGGCTCGCACTGACGGGCTGATTGAGGGGAGAGGAGGAGGAGATGGCAAATATGGAAACGCAGACGGCAGCGACCGGCAGGCAGAAGGTGAGCAATCGCTCCATTCTCGTGCTCTGTCTGGTGTTTTTCTGCGCCATGATCGGCATGGCCTATGCCGCCGTACCGCTCTACACCCTGTTCTGCCGCGTCACCGGCTATAACGGCACGACCCAGCGCGTCGAGCAATATTCCGACGTCATTCTCGACAAGACCATCAACGTCACCTTCGACGCGAATACGTCGAACGGCCTCAACTGGGATTTCCAGCCGGTCGACAGGAAGGTCACGCCGAAGATCGGCGAAACGGTGCAGGTGACTTTCAAGGCGACGAACCGTTCACCCGTGGCAACCACGGGCACGGCGGTCTTCAACGTCACGCCGATGGAAGCAGGGGCCTATTTCAACAAGGTGGAATGTTTCTGCTTCACCGAAACGACGCTGCAGCCGGGTGAAACGCTGGAAATGCCGGTGGTATTTTTTGTCGATCCTGACATCGCCACGGCGCGCGAGACCAAGAGCATTCATACTTTAACGCTGTCCTACACGTTTTATCCGGCCAAAACCGAAAAACCGGTTGCGTCCTTGCCGGTAAAGAATGAGTCTGGCGAAAGCAAATTGTGAGAGGAGATCTGGCCTTTTGCTTAAGGCCGGATCAGGGAAGAGATACCAGGGGATTGTCGCAATGGCAGATACGCATCAGAAGAACCACGATTACCACATCATCGATCCAAGCCCCTGGCCGCTTCTGGCCTCAATCGGCGCCTTCATCCTGACATTTGGCGGCGTCTGCTACATGCGTTACCTGTCGGGCGGCTCCTTCAAGCTGTTCGGTGCGGAACTCGCCAATCCCTGGCTGTTCTATATCGGTCTCGTTATCGTGCTCTACACCATGTATGCGTGGTGGGCGGATACGATCAAGGAAGCCAATGAGGGCAGCCACACCCGCGTCGTTTCGCTGCACCTGCGTTACGGCATGATCATGTTCATCGCCTCAGAAGTGATGTTCTTCGTCGCGTGGTTCTGGGCCTATTTCGATGCCAGCCTCTTCCCGCACGAGGCCATTCAGGCGTCCCGCCTCGAATATACCGGCGGGCAATGGCCGCCAAAGGGCATCGAGGTCATCGATCCCTGGCATCTGCCGCTCTACAACACCGTCATCCTGCTTCTGTCGGGCACCTGCGTCACCTGGGCCCACCATTCCCTGCTGCACAATGACCGCAAGGGCCTGATCACCGGTCTGGTGCTCACCGTCGCGCTCGGCATCCTGTTCTCCACCGTGCAGGTTTACGAATACATGCACGCGCCGTTCGACTTCAAGAATTCGATCTATGGCGCGACCTTCTTTATGGCCACCGGATTCCACGGTTTCCACGTCTTCGTCGGCACGGTCTTCCTGCTTGTCTGCCTGTTCCGCGCCATTGCCGGCGGTTTCACGCCCAAGCAGCATTTCGGTTTCGAAGCCGCCGCCTGGTACTGGCATTTCGTTGACGTCGTCTGGCTGTTCCTGTTCTTCGCCATCTATATCTGGGGTGGCTGGGGCGCGCCGGTGCACGGCTGATCGCACCGATAATGGAGGGGCGGCAAATCGCCGCCCTGATGTCCAGGGCGAGCTTCCCGCACGCCCGGCGCCATTCTCGGGTTCGAGCCGAGAGTCCAGATCGGTGGTGTGCAAATCCTCGGGTCACGCCCGGGGATGACGGAGGAGGGAGCCTCCGTCGACACTTCACGGGCAGCGGTTGCTGCCCTCGTGCCTGAACCCCTCTCCAGCAGGGCGGTTTGCAGGCGGAAGCGGGAGGTCATATGTCAGAACCCGGAAACGGCAATTTTGCGCCGGTCGATCCCATCAAGGTCGGGCTTAAAGGCTGCTGCCCGCGTTGCGGCAACGGCAGGCTGTTCGATGGTTTTCTGACCATAAAGCCCGCCTGCAGCGCCTGCGGGCTGGATTACGGTTTTGCCGATGCGGGTGATGGCCCGGCCGTCTTTGTCATGCTGATCGTCGGTTTTCTGGTCGTCGGGCTGGCGCTCTGGGTCGATCAGCGTTTTGCGCCGCCCGTCTGGGTGCATGTCATGCTGTGGTTGCCGTTTACGGTAATTGTCTCCCTGGTGCTGCTGCGCAAGCTGAAGGGGATCATGATTGCGCTGCAATACAAGAACAATGCAAGCGAAGGCAGGCTTGATCGTGAATGACGTTTCCCACATGAAGGCCGCAGAAAGGCGCGTCTGGTTCGCCGCGCCGCTGGTGCTGCTGGCGCTTGCCATCCTTCTCGGGCTTGGCACCTGGCAGGTGAAGCGGCTCTACTGGAAAGAGGCGTTGATGGCCGATATCGAGGAGCGGCGCAGTGCAAATCCGGTGACGCTTGCCGATATCGAGGCGATCGCAAAAAGCGGCGGCGATATCGAATATCGCAGGGTCAGCCTTTCCGGCACCTTCGATCATGCCCATGAGCGGCATTTCTTCGCCACCCATCAGGGCCGGACCGGTTATTACATCTATACGCCGCTGACGCTTGCGGACGGCCGCATTCTCTTCGTCAATCGCGGCTTCGTGCCTTTCGAGATGAAAGAGCCCGCCAAACGGCCCGACGGGCAGGTAACCGGCGAAGTGACAATAACGGGGCTGGCGCGCGCGCCGCTCGTGGCAAAGCCATCATCGCTGCTGCCTGACAATGATATCGCCAAGAATATCTTCTACTGGAAAGATCTGGCGGCCATGGCTTCCAGCGCCGAAATTCCGTCCGAGCGGTTGGTCAATCTCTTCGTGGATGCCGATGCCACGCCCAATCCGGGTGGCTGGCCTGAAGGCGGCGTGACGCTGATAGATTTGCCCAACAATCACCTGCAATATGCGATAACGTGGTATGGCTTGGCGGCGGCCCTTGTCATCGTCGCCGGTTTTGCCTATTTCCGGAACGGTAAGGCGCAGGGTGAATAAAGCGCGCCGCGTCCGGTAGGGCAGTTTATCGGGCAAGACCACGGTGCTGGCCAAGGAGCTGGCCAAGGAGCTGGAATGAACATCGCCGTTTCCAAACCCCCTTTGACGATAAGGCTGTGCGGACCGCGCGGCTTTTGCGCGGGCGTGGACCGGGCGATCCAGATCGTCGTGCTGGCGCTGAAAGCCTATGGCGCGCCGGTCTATGTCCGTCACGAAATCGTGCATAACCGCTATGTGGTGGAGGGGCTGGAAGCCAAGGGTGCGGTCTTCGTCGAGGAGCTGCACGAAATCCCCACCGAGCATCGTGAGCAGCCGGTGGTTTTCTCCGCCCATGGCGTGCCGAAATCAGTGCCGGAGGATGCGCAGGCTCGTAACCTGTTTTATCTCGATGCCACTTGCCCGCTGGTCTCCAAGGTCCACAAGCAGGCCATGCGCCACCAGCGGCTTGGCCGTCATGTGGTGCTGATCGGCCATGCCGGCCACCCCGAGGTCATCGGCACCATGGGCCAGCTTCCCGAAGGCACTGTCTCGCTGATCGAGACGGTGGAGGATGCCGGCCGTTATGAACCGCTGGACCGTGAAAATCTCGGCTTCGTTACCCAGACGACATTGTCGGTTGATGACACCGCAGGCGTTATCGCCAGGCTGCAGGAACGTTTCCCGGCCATTCAGGCGCCCGCCGCCGACAGCATCTGTTACGCAACCACCAACCGTCAGGATGCGGTGAAGCAGGCAGCCCCCGGCTGTGACCTGTTCATCGTTGTCGGTGCGCCCAATTCCTCCAATTCCAAGCGGCTGGTGGAAGTGGCGCTGCGCGCCGGCGCCAAGCGCTCCGTGCTGGTGCAGCGGGCCTCGGAAATCGACTGGGATGAAATCGGCGATATCAGCACCGTCGGCCTCTCGGCCGGTGCTTCCGCACCTGAGGTTATCGTTGACGAGATCATCGAGGCCTTCAAGGCGCGCTTCGACACCACGCTCGATCTTGCCGTAACGGTTGAGGAAACGGAACATTTCCTCGTCAATCGCGAGCTGCGCAGCATCGAGCTGACGACGGATGATATGGCCTTCGTCAACGGCAATGCCAGCAATGCGCTGCCGCCGAAAACCGCCGCCGGCATTTAAAGCTGGATGATGCTGACTGTGGGCGGTTTCCGTCTCACAGGCGTCATCCATCGAGATTTCCACTCCGTCCTTCATCAAGAGATTTGAAATTGGCAGTTTATACTGATATCACCGAAGATGATCTGAGGAATTTCCTCACGCAGTACGACGTCGGCAGCCTCACCTCTTACAAGGGCATTGCCGAGGGCGTCGAAAACTCCAATTTCCTGCTGCATACCACCAAGGACCCGCTGATCCTGACGCTTTATGAAAAGCGCGTGGAGAAAAACGATCTGCCCTTCTTCCTCGGCCTCATGCAGCATCTGGCAGCCAAGGGCCTGTCCTGCCCCTTGCCGCTGCCGCGCAAGGATGGCGAATTGCTGGGAGAATTGTCGGGCCGGCCGGCGGCGCTGATTTCCTTCCTCGAAGGCATGTGGCTGAGAAAGCCGGAGGCTAAACATTGCCGGGAAGTCGGCAAGGCACTCGCCGCCATGCATCTGGCCGGTGAAGGCTTCGAGATCAAGCGGCCGAATGCGCTCTCCGTCGAAGGCTGGAAGGTGCTTTGGGACAAGTCCGAAGCGCGCGCTGATGAGGTGGAGAAGGGCCTGAAAGACGAGATTCGCCCTGAGATCGATTATCTCGCCGCCCATTGGCCGAAAGATCTGCCGGCCGGCGTCATCCATGCCGATCTGTTTCAGGACAATGTGTTTTTCCTCGGCGACGAACTTTCCGGCCTGATCGACTTTTATTTCGCCTGCAATGACCTGCTCGCTTATGACGTGTCGATCTGCCTCAATGCCTGGTGCTTCGAGAAGGATGGCGCTTACAACGTCACCAAGGGCAAGGCGCTGCTGGAAGGCTACCAGTCGGTGCGTCCGCTGAGCGAAGCGGAGCTGGAAGCGCTGCCGCTTCTGGCGCGCGGTTCGGCGCTGCGTTTCTTCCTGACGCGACTTTACGACTGGCTGACGACGCCCGAGGGTGCACTGGTGGTGAAGAAGGATCCGCTGGAATATCTGCGCAAGCTGCGGTTCCACCGCTCCATCGCCAATGTCGCCGAATATGGGTTGGCTGGCGAATGAAACATGTCGATATTTTCACCGATGGCGCCTGCTCCGGCAATCCCGGTCCGGGCGGATGGGGTGCCGTGCTGCGCTATGGCGAGGTGGAGAAGGAACTCTCCGGCGGCGAGGCCGAGACCACCAATAACCGCATGGAATTGATGGGGGCGATTTCGGCGCTCAATGCGCTGAAGAGCCCCTGCGAGGTCGATCTTTATACCGACAGCGCCTATGTCAAGGACGGCATCACCAAGTGGATTTTCGGCTGGAAAAAGAAGGGCTGGAAGACGGCCGATAACAAGCCAGTCAAGAATGTCGAGCTGTGGCAGGCGCTGGAAGCGGCACAGCAACGCCACAAGGTCACCCTGCATTGGGTCAAGGGCCATGCCGGTCATCCTGAAAACGAGCGCGCCGACGAACTGGCGCGAAAGGGCATGGAGCCCTTCAAACGGCGGTAATGGAAGCCTGCTCTATCTTGGGTCGGCGAAAATAGAGCCGACTTGATCTCGGGCCCCATTATCCGGGGTTGTGAAAACCGAAACCCGACCTATCTTGTCGTCAAGGGGGTGCTCCAGTGGCGCCCAACGGAGGAGAGAAATCCGGATGATCCTGCATTGTGTATTTTTACGCTTCAAGGCCGCAACGGCGTCTTCTGAAAAACAGGCAATATTCGAGGCGATCGCTGCCCTGAAGGATGTCATCCCCGGCATCATTGATGTGAAATACGGCCAGAATGTCTCGCCTGAGGGGCTGAATGGCGGTTTTGTCGATGGTTTCATCGTGACGCTGGAAAGCCCTGAAGCCCGCGACGACTATCTCGCCCATCCGCAGCACATGGAAGTGGGGGAGCGTCTCGTGTCGCTCACCGATGGCGGTCTCGCCGGGCTTCTGGTATTCGATATGAATGTTTGAGAGGGCGGCGGAGCCGCCCTTTATCCTTCAATGCGAATGCCTGTCGTGAGATCGTATCACTAAGTGTGCCGTCACCCCCGGACTTGATCCGGGGTCCAGTGCGATCAAGTCCTTGATCGCGAAAGACTTTTCTCACGGCGCAGACGCGCCGTGGCTGGATGCCGGATCAAGTCCGGCATGACGGAAAGTTGGAGCCTTTACATTTACAAGGAGAGACCAAGCTCGCCCTCAAAGCTGCTCGATCATCGCCGCAGCGGCAGAGACCGTTGCCTGACCGGGGTTCTCTTCCACGTTGAGCGACTTCACCACGCCGTCTTCCACCAGCATCGAATAACGCTTGGAGCGCACGCCAAGGCCGCCGCCGGACAGATCGGCATCGAGGCCGAGCGCCTTGGTGAAGGACGCATCCCAGTCGGCGAGGAAATGAATCTTGCCCTGACCGCCTGACGATTGCGCCCATGCGCCCATGACGTGCCAGTCATTGACGGCGACGACGGCGATATCGTCCACGCCCTTGGAAAGAATGGCGTCACGGTTTTCGAGATAACCCGGCAGGTGGTTCAGCGAGCAGGTGGGGGTGAAAGCGCCGGGAACGGCAAAGAGAACCACCTTCTTGCCGCCGAAAAGCGCGTCCGTGGTGGTTTCCACCGGGCCGTCGGCCGTCTTTTCCTTGAAGGTTGCGGAAGGCAGTTTTTCGCCGATCTTGATGGTCATATCCGTGCTCCTGTAGCCGTTCGGTTCGCGCGACTATAGAGCACGGAAATGAAAGCTGTCATGCGGTTTTCGAGATAATTTCCCCCGCAGAAGCACCGCTTACGGCTTCGGGAAATTCAGCATGGTCTCCATGGCCCGGTCGCCTGACTTGACCAGAATGGGCCAGCTGTTGCCCTGCACCTGATAGGTTTTCGGCAGGCCCTTGATGTTCATGTAAAAGGAGAGCTTGCGCTTGTCGCGCACCAGGTTCTGCGGCTCGTAATAGGCAAAACCGGAGGGACCCGCGATGAATATTTCGGTCTCCTTGGGTGCGTTTTCCGGAAGCTGCAGCTGCACGCCGAGCATGGTCTTGTCGGGCGTGATGTGGAAATCGATCACCTTGAAATCGTCGGAGGCCGCCTCGGGCAGCGTTTCGCGCGCCTCTTCGAGAAGACGGCGTTCCTCGCTGTCATCATCACCCGCATTGCCGCGGTCGATGGAAAACTTCGCTTCGAAGGGAATGCAGATATTCTGGCACACGCCGATAAAGGCGGTGAGGTCTATCTTCCCGCTTGCTGCCGGGTCGGCGGCTTTCAGCTGAAACGGAAGGCTGACGGCGTGGTCATAGCCGATATCGGTGATGTCGCCGTTTTCGATCAGCTTCGGAACCGGATAGGCCATGGTGGTAAGTGCCACGCCGCTTGCCGGATCGGGCGTTATCTGCGGCGGTATGCCTGCTTCGCCCGGTTCGCGCCAATAGGTGATCCAGCCGTCCTTCGGCTCGATCTGCAGCACGCCGCGCACCACGCCGTCCGCGTCCATGGCAAGGCTTGCCACGCGCATCAGGCCGCCCTCGCTTCTGGCCCAGTCGGTAATTTCGGCCTGGGCGGCTTGCATGCCGCCGAGGAGGGCGGCAAATGCGGCCGCGAGACGAAGATGTGAAAATCGAAAGAATATCCTGACGCTCATGCTTCCCGTCTAACCCAACATCGCCCGACGGACCAGTTACGAATTCGTGCGGTTCATCATTTTCGGTTGATTGATCGGGCGCGATGCCGCATCCTGTCCTCTGTCGAAGTGCGAACGCCGTTTTCCGTTGAGCGACGGAATTCGGTCTGCTGGAGGCGCCGGTGAGCTTTTCAACCCTGATGGACAAACGCGAACGTGGCTTTCTCGATGGCCAGTTCCTCATCGCGATGCCCGGGCTGGACGACGGCAATTTTGCCCGTGCGGTGATCTATATCTGCGCCCATTCGGATGCCGGGGCCATGGGCTTCATCATCAACCGGCCGCAGCAGATCACGTTTACGGATATTCTGCTGCATCTGAAGCTGGTGGATAGCAACGACGCCATCATGCTGCCCAACCGGACCCGCGAATTTCCAATCCAGTGCGGCGGCCCGGTGGAATCCGGCCGCGGTTTCGTGCTGCATTCGGATGACTATTTAAGCGAATCCAGCATTCCGGTCAGCGATGACATTTCGCTGACTGCAACGCTTGATATCGTCCGCGCCATTTCCAACGGCCGCGGCCCGCAAAGGGCGACCATGATGCTCGGTTATGCCGGCTGGGGTCCGGGCCAGCTGGAAAACGAGATCGCCAATAATGGCTGGCTGAATTGCCCCGCTGCGGAAGAGCTGATCTTCGACCGTGGGCTGGACAATAAATACGAGCGGGCGCTGGCCCTGATGGGCGTCGATGCGCGCATGCTCTCCACGGATGCCGGGCACGCCTGAGCCCCAGCAGAATTCCTGCCCCTTTCGGCTGGAACCAAATCCTGACCCCTGACGTTACCCACCCGGAAAGCCGGACAGACAGTACGGCTAAACTAGGGAGCAGTAATATGGGTAGCACATCTGACAAGATCGCCGGTAAAGCCAATGAAGTTGCTGGCAAGGTGAAGAAGAGCGTCGGCGAAGCGACGGGCAATAATGAATTGCGTGCTAAGGGTGCCGCCCAGGAAACCAAGGGCAAGGTTCAGAGCTCCGTCGGCAAGGCGAAGGACGCCGTCAAGGGCGCCGTCGACCGCATGTAATTCTGCATGAAACATTGCGCCTCTCCCACGATGCGGCGCATGGAGCGCATGTGTTATCGCACATGCGCTCTTGTCATGTGAGGGCCATGACGGACCGGGCCGCTACGCCTGCGCCTTCACATCTTATCTCTGCTTTTCTTTCACCCGTCCCATCGCAAGGGTTTCATACATGAAGCTTTTCTCCTGCGCATCCTGCGGCCAGCCTGTCCATTTCGACAATCGCTTCTGTGTCTCCTGCGGCCATCGTCTGGCTTTCGTGCCGGAACGGCTTTCCATGGAAGCGCTGGCGCCTGCGGGTGAACCGAACTGGCAGATCGTGGCCCAGCCGGAAAAGCAGGTGCGGTTTTGCGCCAATGAGGTGAATGATATCTGCAACTGGTCTGTGCCGGCGGAAAGCGCCAATGCCTTTTGCCCGGCCTGCAGCCACAATCGCCTGGTGCCTGATATGGCCACAGAGCAGGGGATTGAACAATGGCACCGCATCAGTCAGGCGCAGCGGCACCTGTTTTATTCGATCCTGCGGCTTGGCCTGCCGCATCCCAATCGTGATGCTGACCCCGCAGGCGGCCTCGTCTTCGACTTTCTGGTGGATGAGGTGGCGCTCGATGGTTCCGTCATTCCCGCCATGACCGGCCACGACGAAGGCCTGATCGCCATCCGCGCGGCCGAGGCCGATGACGCGACGCGCGAACAGGTGCGCGCCAACATGAACGAGCCATACCGCACCATGCTTGGCCACTTCCGCCACGAGGTCGGGCACTTCATCTGGAACAAGCTGGTGCGGGACGAAAACCGGCTGGAGGCCTGCCGCGCCGTCTTTGGTGACGAGCGCGAGGATTATGGCGCCGCCCTGCAACGCAATTATGATGGCGGGCCGCGCCCCGACTGGCAGGAGAATTTCATCAGTTCCTATGCCTCGGTCCACCCCTGGGAGGATTTCGCCGAATGTTTCGCCCATTATCTGCATATCGTCGATACGCTCGAAACCGCACGCGCCTTCGGTGTGGCGATCGATCCTGACGGGCACGAGGAAATGGCGGCGGAAGTGACGTTCGATCCCTATAAGGCCCGCAGCGCCGCGCAGCTGGTGAAAGCCTGGATCCCGCTCAGCGTCGCCATCAATTCCATCCAGCGCAGCATGGGGGAGGCGGACCTTTATCCCTTCGTGCTGACGCCGCCGGTGGTGGCGAAGATGGAGTTCATCCACGACCTGTTACATGGGAGCGTGGCGGCGGATGCGCAGCCGGTGATGATGGTTCAGTAAATATTCGGCGTGCAGGTTGAAAATCCGAGACGTTCCGGGGAGCATTAGCCCTCTCCGTCGTCATCCTCGGGCTTGTCCCGAGGATCTGCCGTCGGTAGTTTTAGCATGCGTGATTAGATCCTCGGGACAAGCCCGAGGATGACGTGGAATTTGAGGAGGAGACTGCGCCCCCTCGCTTCCATGTACGCAATATCCCTTACGAAGCCCGCTTCGTCGGCTGGAACCGCTCCCGTAGAAGCTTCAGCGCCGCATCGCCGGAGACCGGCGTGCCGAACAGGAAGCTCTGGCCGAAATGGCAGTTCATGCGGGCCAGTTCGGCCGCATCTTCAGGCGTTTCGATGCCTTCCGCCACCACCTGCATGTCGAGTGCGCGCGCCATGGCGATGACGGAGCGCAGCAGAACGTTGCGCTTGTCGCTGGTATTGGCCACCAGCGCCTTGTCGAGCTTGATCGTGTCGAAGGGGAAGCGGGTGAGGTAGGCGAGTGACGAATAGCCGGTGCCGAAATCATCCATGGCGAGGCTGAGGCCGGTTTCCTTGAGCTTGGAAAGCACCAGCCGCGCCTGTTCCGGGTTTTCCATGACAACCGATTCCGTCAGCTCCAGCTTCAGCTGCTGCGGATTGCAGCGCGTGCGGGTCAGCATGCCGCGCACGTCGTTGTACAATTCGTTGTTCAGCAATTGCGCGCTGGAAATATTGACGGAGATGAAGATCGGCATCTTTTCGATGGCGTGCTGCCAGTCCATCAGATCGGTGGCAGCCCGTTCCAGGGCGAACATGCCGAGAGGCTCGATCAGGCCGGAGGCCTCCGCAATCGGAATGAATTCGCTCGGAGGGATATTGCCGCGCTTGGGGTGCTCCCATCGCATCAGCGCCTCAAAACCGGCCAGCTCGCCATCGTCAAGCTTGACGATGGGCTGGTAGGCCAGCGACAGCTCCTTGCGCTCGATGGCGCGGCGAAGATCGCTTTCCATCTGCAGGCGGTCGGTGCCCGAGGTGCGGAAGGCGGGGCGGAACGGCTCGACGCGGTTGCCGCCAGCCCGTTTGGCGCGATACATGGCGAGTTCCGCATCGCTGAGCAGTCCGGCCGCACTTTCCTGCTGGTCGATCCATGAGACGAGGCCGATGGAGGCGGTGAGGATGATTTCGCGATTGGCGAAATTGATCGGCACCATGATCGCCTTGTTCACCGCATCGGCGAAATCGGCCACACGCTGCGGATCGCGCTCGGAGGTGAGGATAAGGCCGAACTCATCACCACCGAGACGCGCCAGGGTATCCTGCGGTTTCAGCAGGCGGCGCAGACGCCGTGTCAGCGCGATAAGGATATTATCACCCGCGGCAATGCCGAGCGTATCGTTGACCAGCTTGTAACGGTCGATATCGATCGCCATCACGGTCGGGCGCACGCCTTCGCTGTCGGGCGACAGGTTGAGGATCGATTGCAGGCGGTCGAGGAACACCTGCCGGTTCGGAAGCCCGGTCAGATTGTCGTTCATCGCATCCTGCAGCAACCGTTCCACCGAGTTCTTCTGCTCGGTAATATCGGTGATGGTGCCGACGCAGCGGATGATTTCGCCGTTGGAGCCGAGAACCGGACGGGCGCGGATTTGCAGCCAGTGGAAATGCCCGTCTTCGGCGCGAATGCGGAATTCGTGGTTGAGGCGGCCCTTGCGATGGTCGAGCAGCACGTCGAGCGTCGCCTTGAACCGGTCGCGATCGTCAGGATGCAGGCGCGGCAGCCAGTTGCGCGCAGCGCCGTGCATGGCGCCGGGTTCCAGCCCCAGCCGGTTGGAAATATCGGGCGTGGTGACGATGCGGTCGCGCGTCACGTCCCAGTCCCACACGGTATCGCCGCTGCCCGTCAGCGCCAGAGATTGCCGTTCGAGGTCGGAGAACAGGCCCTGCTGATAGGCGCTGCCGGCGAAGGCGTGCTGGATGACGGTAAAGCCGATCAGAAGCACGATCAGCACCAGCCCGCCGCCGAGTGCGGGCTGCACGATGTCGTTGTCCAGCTGCCCCGTCACCGTCAGCCAGCTGCCGAACAGCCAGACGAGGATGAGCGCCCAGGAGGGAACGAGCAGGATCGCCCGGTCGTAACGGTTGAAACCGAGATAGATGATGAGTGCGATGCCGGCCGTTGCGGTGAGCGCGAAGGACACGCGCGCGATGCCTGACGCGACCGACGGATCATAGATCGCCACGCCGAACAGCAGCGCCAGACCCACCACCCAGGCAAAGGTCGCATAACCCAGATGCGCGTGCCAGCGATTGAGATTGAGATAGGTGAAGAGGAAGACCACGAAGCTGGAGGCGAGCGCCACTTCCGCGCCCGCCCTCCATATTCGCTGATCGCTTGAGGTGACGGTTATGAGCTTTTCAAGGAAGCCGAAATCGACGCAGATATAGGCAAGCACCGCCCAGGCGAGTGCGGCCGAGGCCGGCAGGACGGAGGTTCCCTTGACCACGAAGAGAATGGTCAGAAGCACGGCCAGCAGGCCGGCAATGCCGAGCACGATGCCGCGATAGAGCGTAAACGCGTTGATCGTGTCCTTGTAGGCCTCCGGCTCCCACAGATAAAGCTGCGGTAGCTGCGGCGTGGAAAGCTCGGCGACGAAGGTGATGACGGAGCCGGGGTTGAGCGTGATGCGGAAGACGTCGGCATCCGGGCTCGGCTGCCGGTCAAGCGCAAAGCCTTCACTCGGCGTAATCGCCATGATGCGCTGCGAGCCGAGATCGGGCCAGAACAGCTTGGAATTGACGAGGCGGAAATGCGGCGCGACGATCACGCGCTCCAGCTGTTCTTCGGAGACGTTGGCGAGCGCAAAGACCGCCCAGTCGCCCTGGTGATCGTTGGAACTGGCGCGCACCTCGATACGGCGGCGGATGCCATCAGGGCCCGGCGCGGTCGAGACCTGAAAGGCTTCGCCCTGATTGGCGTAGATATCGGTGGTGGCCGTCAGGTCGAGCGCCGTGTCGTCACGGGAAATCTTTACCGGCTCAAAAGCAAAGGAATGGGAAGCAAAAAGCAGGAACAGCAGGAAAAACGGCGCAGCCAGCGCGATTGCCGCCAGACGTTTCGCAAGGCACGGCGCAGAGTGATTGTAGGTCATGTATCGTACTTCGTTCCGCCGGAGCTTTGCTTGTCGGCAAGAAGGGAAAACATCATATGATCCCGCCATTGGCCATTGATTTTCAGATATTCCCGCAAGAGACCTTCCCGCTGGAACCCGGCGTTTTCGAGAAGCCGGATGCTTTTGAAGTTTTCCGGAATACAGGCTGCCTCGATACGGTGCAACTGAAGTCCGTTAAAGATGTATGGTATTACCAATTTTAATGCGGCAGACATATGGCCTTGCGCGGCGTGGCGCTCGCCGATCCAGTATCCGATCATGCAGCTTTGCGCCGCACCCCGGCGGATGTATCCGATGGTGATACCGCCCACCAGGAGCGTCTCTTTTTCAAACAGCAGGAAGGAGACGGCGGTGCCGGAGGAAAACTCCTGGCCATTGCGCACCACGCGCATGCGGAAGGCGCCCTCCGTCAGTTCGTCCGGGCGCCAGGTCGGCTCCCAGGGCTGAAGAAACTGTCGGCTTTCCGAACGCAGCACATGCCATTGCTTGAAATCGCCGTAGCGCGGCAGTCTGAGAAGGTGATTGGCGCTGCGCAGTTCGGGCGTGTCGCTATGTCGGGAAAGAAAACGCAGCATTCACGATCCCTGTGCGGCAGACATCGCCATCCGCAAGCGGGATGGCGAAAAAGGTGAGCGGACTTCGCCTTTAAATCCCGCCCTCATATCGGTTTATCCGTTCGCCTTTATCCTTGCGGGCTGCTGCGCGGAAAGCGCGGCAGTGATGTCGGAAAGAGGCGGCAGATGTTCGAGCGGGCCAATTGCAGACAATGTCGGAACTGTATCGAAAAACAGCCGTCCTGCAAGATCGGTCAGGCGCGCGCGGGTGATGTCGCCCAGCCGCTCCATCATTTCCTCATTGGGGATGGGCCGGCCGTAAAGCATCATCTGCCGGGCGATCTGTCCGGCGCGGGCGGCCGGGCTTTCCTGGCCCATCAGCAGTTGGGCGCGGATCTGCGCGCGAGCACGGTCGATTTCCTCCTGATGGATGACCTGCGAGGACTTGCGCAGCTCCTCGACAATGACCGGCACCAGTTCCGGCAGGTCGTTGCCGCCAGTGGCCGCATGCACGCCGAAGATGCCGGTATCGGAAAAACCCCAATGAAAGGCGTAGACCGAATAGCACAGGCCGCGATATTCGCGCACTTCCTGGAACAGGCGGGAAGACATGCCGCCGCCCAGGATATTGGCGAGGATCTGCGAGCAATAGAAGTCGCGGGCGTGATAGGCCTTGCCCTCGAAGCCGAGAAGCACCTGCGCGTCCATGAGGTCGCGGGTCTCGCGGATTTCGCCGCCGGTATAGATTGCCTTTTCCATAACCGGTGTTGCCACCGGCAGCTGCGGCAGTGAGGCGAAACGTTCTTCCACCTGCTTCACGAAGCTTTCGTGGTCGACAGCACCGGCCGCCACGACGAAAATGCGGTCCGTCGTGTAGTTGCGGGCGAGATAATGCCTGATCTGGCCTGTCGTGAAGGATTGAACGGTTTCCGGCGTGCCGAGGATCGGGCGGCCGATGGTCTGGTCGCGATAGGCGACACCGGAGAAATTGTCGAAGATCACGTCGTCGGGCGTATCTGTGGCTGCACCGATCTCCTGCAGGATGACGTTTTTCTCCCGCTCCAGCTCTTCTTCGTCGAACAGCGATTCCGTCAGGATGTCGGCAAGGATATCGACGGCGAGGGGGACGTGGTCTTTCAGGACGCGGGCGTAGTAGGAGGTTGTTTCCGTCGATGTCGCGGCGTTGACTTCACCGCCGACATTTTCGATCTCTTCGGCGATCTGGCGGGCGGTGCGGCGCGCCGTACCCTTGAAAGCCATATGTTCGAGAAGATGGGCGATGCCGTGTTCGGCAGTCGTCTCGTTGCGGGATCCGGATTTGATCCACACCCCAAGAGCAACGCTTTCGAGATGCGGCATTTTTTCCGTGACAACGGTCAACCCGGACGAAAGCCGGGTCACATTAACTCTCATACTCAACGTCTTTCCGCGTCTCTATTTGCCGGCGCGTGCATGGCTGCCGATGAAGGTTTCCACGGCTTTCAGCTCTGCATCCAGAATGTCGAAACGCTCCTCCCGGTTCATAATGTCAGCTAACCATACTGGAAGCGCAGGCTCGATTGCGCAAGCGGATTTTACAGCGGCCGGGAATTTAGCCGGGTGAGCGGTCGACAGGACAACCATCGGGCTTCCCGCTTTTTCGTGCTTTTCCGCCACGAAAACACCGGTCGCCGTATGCGGATCGATGAGGTAGCCGGTTTTCTCAAGCGTGTCGCGGATCGTTGCCGCCACCTGCTTTTCGGTGGCGCGGCCGGCGCGGAAATCCTTCTTGATGAATTTCAGCGCATGCGGCGGAATTTCAAATGCGCCGGACTGCTTCAGCCCGTCCATCGATGCCTTCACCGCGGCGGAATCACGGCCATAGGCTTCAAACAGCAGCCGCTCGAAATTCGAGGAAATCTGGATGTCCATCGAAGGCGAGGTGGTGGGCTTGACGCCGCGCATCTCGTAACGGCCGGTCTTCAGCGTGCGCGCCAGAATGTCGTTGTCATTGGTGGCGATGACGAGCTTGTCGATCGGCAGGCCCATCTTCTTGGCGACGTAACCCGCGAAAATATCACCGAAATTGCCTGTTGGGACGGTGAAGGAAACCTTCCTGTCGGGACCGCCGAGCGAAAGCGATGCGGTGAAGTAATAAACCACCTGCGCCATGATGCGCGCCCAGTTGATGGAATTGACGCCGGAAAGCTTCACGCCGTCACGGAACTTCACGTCGTTGAACATTTCTTTGACCAGCGTCTGGCAATCGTCGAAATTGCCATTGATCGCCAGCGCATGCACGTTGGAGGCGGTGGAGGTCGTCATCTGGCGCTGCTGCACCGGGGAGACCTTGCCGTTCGGGAAAAGGATGAAAATGTCGGTGCGCTCACGCCCGGCAAAGGCGTCGATTGCCGCACCGCCCGTGTCGCCTGATGTGGCGCCGACAATGGTCGCGCGCTCGCCGCGTTCGGAAAGCGTATAATCCATCAGGCGGGCGAGAAGCTGCATCGCCACATCCTTGAAGGCGAGCGTGGTGCCGTGGAAAAGCTCCAGCACGAAGGTGTTCGGGCCGGTCTGCGTCAGCGGCACGACGGCCGGATGGCGGAAGGTCGCATAGGCGTCGTCGATCATCGCCTTGAACTTGTCGGCCGGAATTTCGCCGCCGGTGAAACGGTAGAGAACCTCGAAGGCGACATCCTGATAGGACTTGCCGCGCAGGTTGCGGATTTCCTTCTTCGACATGGAAGGCCATTTGCGCGGAACATAAAGCCCGCCGTCACGGCCAAGGCCCGCCAGAAGCGCGTCGCAAAAACCAAGCGAAGGGGCCGCACCCCTGGTCGATACATATTCCACGAGATAGTCCCTTATCCGTTACCGATTGATCGGCATCTTTTCCGCAGCGTCTTACCGGAATGAGGCGGTTGGGCAGCTAATGAAGGGCTTTTTTGAAAATTCAAGCAAAACCGAACATGCCAATCGATTTTTTCCGGCGTCGCTGCTATAGACCATCGCCAACCTGCGTGAAAGGTCAATAAACAGCGTCTCCGGTTCTGTTCCGGGACAATGGAGAGGGAATTAGAAGAGTGTCAGGGAATTTCTTGCGTTTGTCCGCCGCGATGTCGCTTCTCGCCGTTGTTGCAGGATGCAATTCCTCCAACCCGTCGGACTCGCTTGCCGTCAACCCGCCGGCCGCGCAGGCCAATGCGGTCACCCCGGTGGTGCAGGCCAACTGCCCGACGGTCACGGTTCTAGACGCCAACGCCGTGCACCGCGTCTATGCCGGCGGCGCCAAGGATGACCCGCAGAAACTCGCCTATCAGGTCTCGCTGTCAGACACGACGCGCTCCTGCACCGCCAATGAGTCGACGCTGACGGTGAACGTGCTGGCCCAGGGCCGCCTGGTTCCCGGCCCGATGGCCAAGCCCGGTCGCGTCACCGTGCCGATCCGCGTGACGGTGAAGGACGGCGACGGCGAGATTTTCGGCGAAACGACCAACTTCGCCATCGATCTGCCCGCAGGCGGGGCCGGCACCCAGTTCATCTTCAACAACGACCATGTCGCCATCCCCAACGGACCGGGCGGCGCGCCGCGGTCTGTCAGTGTTTATATCGGCTTTGCCGAGCAGGGCGCGAAGGCCAAGACCAAGCGCCGGTGATCTGACGGGCGAAATGTAAAAACCGGAGGCTGCTCTGCCGTCTCCGGTTTCTTGTTGCATGGCAACGAGTTCAAATGCCTGCGGCCTTCCGCAAAGCATCATTGATGCGGCTCTGCCACCCTTTGCCACCCTCGCGGAAACGTTCCACGACATCCTCATCAAGGCGCAACGTTACCTGTTTCTTAGGCTTATCTACCGGTGGGCGGCCACGCGTCTTTCTGTATTCATCAATTGCTTCGAAAAAAGCAGGTGGCAAAACGTCTCGGGCGGGGCGCGCATTTTCGAGTTCTTGATCCGTCATTTCCGGGAAATCAACGGCGTTCCAGTCCGCTTCGGTGTAGCCGCGTCCGGGTTTGAATTTTTTTAGTTTTGCAGCTTTGGCCATGGCAACCTCCTTCTTTCCTTGGAACTCGCCCTTCGGAAACTGATAATGGATATCGCTTCTGTTCCGACAGTCGCAAAAACGATAGCCATCGTTCCGTCCCGAAAATATCCGATCGCTTTGAAGCGCGAATTTCCCGGTCCGGTCAGGCTTTTCTCGATGATGGCGTTCTCCCAGTCGAAGCCATCAATATCCGCGAAGTCGAAGCCGTGCTTCTCGATATTGGCGAGCCGCTTGGGCTCGTCCCATATGATTTTCATGAATTAATGTAGCTACATTTATTAAAATATCAATGCTGCCACTCAGATCACGAAAGAAGTCCCATCACAACTTAAAAAGCGCCTTCCCACTCCGCCATTGCCGCAATCACGGCCGGCAGGTCCTGCATGCGCGAAATCACCGTTTCGGCACCCGCATCCGTCAGCCGGTCGGCGTGGCTCGGATAGGTGTGGGATGCGCCGGTAAAGCCCACGACCCGCATGCCGGCCGCTCTTGCGCCATGGATGCCGTGCACGGAATCCTCGACCACGACCACGCGGTCAGGGGAAACGCCGAACTGGGCCGCGCCATGCAGGAAGATATCCGGTTTCGGCTTCACGCGGTCGGCCCCGAGGTCCTTGGCGGAATAGATATGCGGCGCGAAATAGGGCTTGAGGCCCACCTTCGTCAGCATCATGTCGAGGCGGTGGCTGGAGGAGTTCGAGCAGATGCAGCGGGGCGTGGTCAGGCGGGACAGCGCGAATTTCACGCCCTCGATGATCTTCACGTCGCGTTCCAGACGCATGTCGAGCAGCTTTTCGGACTTGTCGAGCAGCGAGGCGGAGAGCGGAATGCTGGCTTCGCTTTCCACCTGCAGAAGAATGTTCTTCCAGGTCATGCCGGCGAAACGCTCGCCCATTTCCTCGACGGAGATCGGATAACCGGCCTCGGTCAAAAGGCGGGATTCCACCTGCGCCGCGATGATTTCGGAATCGACCAGAACGCCGTCGCAGTCGAAAATAATGAGGTCGAAGCCGCTCATGGGCGCTCCCTGTATCGGATTTGCTGGAAGAAAATGATGCCGGGCTTTTAGACCATGTCTGCGCCAAGCTCAACCGGTTCACCCGCAAGGGTCGGTCCCATCAGGCTCATGGCTGGCAGGGATGCGGCAAGTGAGCGGCTTCGAATATTCGGCGTTGCGCCATGTGATGGCGCAAAAACCGCTACACACGGCCGCGCCATATGCGTTATGGGATGTTATGCCCAAGACAGTGAAAAACGCGCCCGAAGACACCATTGCAGCACGCATCAGCCGCACGCTTGCCGACCGTATCGTTCGCGGGGAGCTGTCGCCGGGCGAACGCCTGAGGCAGGATCACATCGCAGCCGAATTCGGTGCATCGCATGTGCCGGTGCGCGAGGCGTTCCGCCGGCTGGAGGCGCAGGGGCTGGCGGCCAGCATCCCGCGCCGGGGTGTCCGGGTAGCGGATTTCGGCCTTGACGATGTGCGAGAAGTGGCGGAAATGCGCGCCGCCCTTGAAGTTCTGGCGCTACGCCACGCCATTCCAAACATGACGCCTGCCATTCTCGATCAGGCGGAGGCCGCAACGCTCGAAGGCGATAGCGCCGTCGATGTGCAGCATTGGGAGGAGGCCAATCGCCGCTTCCATCGCCTCATCACCGCGCCCTGCAACATGCCGCGCCTGATGGAGGCGATCGACGGCCTGCATGCGGCAAGCGCCCGCTTCCTGTTTTCCGCCTGGCGCGCCGGCTGGGAGCGCCGCACCGATACCGATCACCGGGCGATCATCGATGCGCTGCGCGGCGGCCGCGCCGAGGAGGCGGTGCGTATTCTGGACGGACATGTGCAATGGATCGGCCGCAAGGCGATCCGCACCTCGTCCGGCTCGGTGCGCGACGCCTTCGCCATCGTCGGATAGGGTGGCCCTTGACCGTCCGTCTCCGGCCCCACCATCTTCTCTGCATGCTCACCTATGTGGGCAAGGGTTATACATCAGGCTTCGTTGAAAATTACGACCGCGTCGCCACCCGGCTGAATGCCGGCGAGGAAGATATCGAGCTGGTGGATGGCCCGGACGATATTTGCGAGGGCCTGCTTTGTGAAAGCCATGCCCACTGTTTCAACGAAGGCGTGGTGCAGCGGGATGAGATGGCCCGCCTTTCGGTTTCAGCACTTTTGGGCGAGACGCTGACCGCCGGCAAGCGGCTGCAGGCGACACCGGACTTTCTTGTAAAGATGCGTGTGGCTTTCGCTGCCGGCGAGATCAGGCAGGCCTGTCGCGGCTGCCAGTGGATAAGGCTGTGCGACCGCATCGCGGCGTCAGGCTTTGCGGGTGTGAAAATCGGCGAGCCGTTACCAACCGTGGCGAAGGATGCGGCGCGTTTTTCGAAGCATCCGATGCTCAGGCCCAAATATGGGTCGTCTGGCCGGAAACACTGATGACGTTTTCTCCATCCTCATTCCTGTGCTTGTCACAGGAATCCAGCCAGCCCAAGTCTTTGGGCTGAAAGAACTCTTCCGTCGCGCAGACGCGCGTCGGCTGGATCCCTGTGACAAGCACAGGGATGAGGGAGGGAGGCAAGCGGAATGAGGAGAGGGGCCGCGCCGCGCCGATTACTCTGGCACACTCGTCTCGGTTCTCTCGGCGGCCTTGACCGTCGCCTTGATCTCCTTTGGCTCGCGGCCGGATTTCTTGTCGTAGCTCACCTTCACCGAATATTCGCCGGGATGCAGGGTTTCCTGATGCTGCGTGCCGTAACGGCCGGAAATTTCCTTCTGCGTGCCCTGAATATCCCTGGTCGTTTCGACGATATCGATCCGTTCGGCACCGGGGGCCTTGATTGCGAGAACACCCGCATCGAGATCGATTGTAATTTCGGTTCGTTTTCCGGCCGTCACGGTGAATGGCTGTTCCACCGTCACCTTGCCGAGACGGGCACGCATGACGAAATCACCAGCCGGCATTTCCATCATCTTGCCGGTGCCGTAAATGCCGTTGATGGTCTCACGCGTGCCATCCAGCGTTTCCTTGGCTGACATGGCTTCGAAGCGGATATCATCCGTTTCCACCGCCCTGCCGCCTTCCGCATAAACGGCCTTGGCGATCACCACGCCGCTCGGAATGACAAGCTCGTGGCTGATCTTCTCGCCTGCCTTGATGGCCAGTTTCTCCTCAGCCCGCGCCGGGCCGATGCGGCCGGTGAGGAGGACTTCGCCCGCGGGCACGAAGACAGTGTTCTGGCCGTAGACGCTATCCTTGAAATCATCCCTGGTGATTTCGGTTTTCGCCTGTGTTTCCACATCGCCGCCGGGGCTGCGTTTCGGTACGATCGTCAATTCCGCCGCATCGAAATTCACCTTCGGCCTCGCAACGTTTCCATCCCTCACCTCGAAGGGCACTTCGCGGGTCACATTGCCCAGCGCCGCCACGCCGACATATTTGCCCGCCGGCAGCTTCGCCTCGAAGGTGGCGTCATAGGAGCCGCCGGCATTGTCGTCGGTGCGCCCGCCGGCGCGGTCGGCCTTGTAGAAATCCCACCGCACCCGGTCGCTGTTGCCGAGCGAGGGGCCGCCATCGAACAAAACCGCGTCGGTGATGACGTTATATTGCGGGGCCGGTTGCTGCGCCTGCGACGGCGCCGGCAGCGCCGTTGCGAAAAGCGCGGCGCAAACGACATTCATGGAAAAAGAAGCCATTTTCATCACGGACCCCATTGCGGATTACCCCCTGCCAGAATGGCTCTTCCTGCCGCGCCGATATGCGGCGACAGGAGAACCCGTTGTGCACAACGTTTTTGCCGGACTTCGGGTTCCCCGCCGGCCGCCGCAAATCGCTCCTGCGCGCCGCAACAGCCATTTATTTCGCATTTTCCGTGACTTGTTCAGGCTTTGATAACCATCTTCGGTAACCATAAGCCTCAGTAGAGAGTAAGCGTATGGAGCGAGTACCAATGGCAGCAGTTTTTCCGCTGGCCGATTTTCGGCGTGCCGGTTTTGATCGTGCGGGCGAGAGTGACGCCTGGAAAGACAGCATCATCAAAGGTGATTGTGTCGCTGCCTTGGATGCCCTCCCGAGCCAGTCGGTGGATGCGATTTTCGCTGACCCGCCCTATAACCTCCAGCTTGGCGGCACGCTGCATCGTCCCGATCAGTCGCTGGTCGATGCCGTCGATGACGAGTGGGACCAGTTCGCCTCCTTCGAGGCCTATGACGCCTTCACCCGCGCCTGGCTGCTCGCCTGCCGCCGCGTGCTGAAACCGAACGGCACCATCTGGGTCATCGGCTCCTACCACAACATCTTCCGCGTTGGCTCCATGCTCCAGAACCTCGATTTCTGGATCCTCAACGATATCGTCTGGCGCAAGACCAACCCCATGCCCAATTTCAAGGGCCGCCGGTTCCAGAACGCCCATGAGACCATGATCTGGGCCAGCCGCGATCCGAAAGCCAAGAACTACACCTTCAACTACGATGCGCTGAAGGCCTCCAATGACGACGTGCAGATGCGCTCCGACTGGCTGTTCCCGATCTGCAGCGGCCATGAGCGCCTGAAGGGCGACGACGGCAAGAAGGTGCATCCGACCCAGAAGCCGGAAGCTCTGCTGGCCCGCATCATCATGGCCTCCACCAAGCCGGGCGATATCGTGCTCGACCCGTTCTTCGGCTCCGGCACTACGGGTGCAGTTGCAAAACGCCTCGGCCGTCACTTCGTCGGCATTGAGCGCGAACAGGATTACATCGACGCGGCATCGGCCCGCATCGCCGCCGTTGAGCCGCTCGGCAAGGCGGAACTGACCGTCATGACCGGCAAGAAGGCCGAGCCGCGCGTTGCCTTCAACACGCTGGTGGAAAGCGGTCTCGTCCGTCCCGGCCAGGTGCTGACCGATGCAAAGCGCCGTTATAGCGCCATTATTCGTGCCGATGGTACGATTGCATCCGGCGGGACGGCCGGCTCCATTCACCGCCTCGGCGCGAAGGTGCAGGGTCTCGACGCATGCAACGGATGGACGTTCTGGCATTTCGAGGACGGCGACGCGCTGAAGCCGATCGACGATCTCCGGACGATCATCCGCAGTGAAATGGCAAAGGCCGAATAGTCGAAAGCCCAAAAAGCCGAAGACGGACGATCCACCGCCCGCCCTTGTCAGAATACGTCTCTGTCCGGTTTAGTACCTTCAGTCCCGGATGGAGAACGACCAACGCCCGGCACTTCGGTGTCGGGCGTTGGTATTTTCGAGTATCTTATTTTAGCCAGACAAGTTTCGCGCAAGAGACGAGCAATACTGTCTCAAATCAGAGCAGTGGTTGTGAAAATCCAGTCAGGACAAATCACAAAAAACATTGCGTCCGATGCCGCTTGCGGCAGGACTGGCGCAGGCCGGAGACCGCCATTTCCGCCTGCGCCAATTTCTTTTCCCGATATGTTTTGACAAACTTTGCCAAATTCTTCACTCTCCCATCAAAGGGAGATGAATATGGCGACCATGAACATATCGCTGCCTGCACCCATGAAAGAATGGGTTGAGGCCCAATCCAGGACAGGCCGTTATTCGAATGCGAGCGACTACGTGCGAGACCTGATCCGCAAGGATCAGGAGCGAGGCGAAAAAATCGCGGCGATGCAGCATTTTGTGGATGAGGGATTGCAGAGCGGTGCCGGGCATCGCTCGCAACAGGCCTTGTTCGCCGAGGCTGAAGCTCGTTCCATGAAACGCAAGATCGGTTGATCGTGGGCTTTCGCCTGTCTCTGCTCGCGGAAGAAGACGTCATTCGCATAGCCGAAGAAGGCATCGCGATATTCGGGCTGGCGCAGGCGCAAAAATATCACCGGGAACTCTATGAGATATTTGAGCTGATATCTCTCAACCCACGCATGGCACGCGAGCGGCACGAGTTGTTACCGCCGCTGCGTATCCATCGGTTCAGGGCACACCTGGTTGTTTATGGCGTGGGAGCGGACGATGATGTCTTGATCGTCCGCGTCCGTCACGCACATGAGGACTGGGTCAACGAGTCGTAGCAGGCGGGGCACGCACGTCACCATTTTGCACGGCAGCTCGCTTACGCTTCCACCCCATAGGCCCGCAAATCCTGCTTCAGCTTTTCCGCACCGGTGAAGTGCACGGCCTGCCAGCCGGCTGCTTTCGCGCCTTCGACATTGGCGAGTGTATCGTCGATGAAGATGCTTGCGGCGGGGTTGAGGCCGAATTCTTTGGCGTGCAGATCGTAGATTGCCACATCAGGCTTCAACAGCTTCACATCACCGGAAACGGTGACGCCGCGCGGCAAAGTGAGGAAGGGGAACATTTTCTGCGCCTCGCGGAAGGTGTCGGAGGCGAAGTTGGTCAGCATCGTCACGTCGTGGCCGCCGTCGATCAGGGCAACCATGATCGCGACGCTGTCATCGTAGGAATGCGAGACCATTTCGTGCCAGAACTTACGGAAGGCGCGAATGTGTTCTTCCCGCTCGGGGAAGCGTTCCACCAGCAGCGCTTCGGCATCCTCCCAGCGGCGGCCGCGATCCTGTTCGAGGTTCCAGTCATGGGTGCAGACATTCTCGAAGAACCATTGGCGCTCGTCGGCATCGGGAATGAGACGGCTATAGGGAATATGCGGATCGTAATGGATCAGCACCTTGCCGATGTCGAATACGATATGCTCAATCTTGGTCATCGAAATTTCCTGCGTTCATCGAATGCGGATGGAATAGCTTGGGCGATGACTTTTTTCATCACCGTTGGCAGCGCCTGCGCGTCAAGATTTGTAACCGGCTCCCACCATCCGTCATCCGGGCGGGTTTGAAGGCCGTCCGGCGCCTGCGCGCGATAGACGGTGAGCCGCAGTTCGAAATGGGTGAAGACATGCACGATGACGCCCGCCGCCTGCCAGCCGGCGGCAAAGGGCGCATGGCTCGCCTCCGTGCCGCCATCCATGCGCGCGGTCCACGCCGTTGTCGGCACCTCGGTCATGCCGCCGAGAAGCCCGCTTTCGATGCGCCGCCGGAGCAGGATTTCGCCGCTCGCATTCACCGCGACGAAGGCGGCCCCGAGCCGCACCGGCTTTGCCTTCTTTGCGGCCTTGACCGGAAACCGCTCCGGCTCGTCATGGGCAAGCGCAAGACAGTGGCCGTTGAACGGACAGAGCGCGCAGGCCGGCCGTTTCGGCGTGCAGATCGTCGCGCCAAGGTCCATCATCGCCTGGGCAAAATCGCCGGGCCGATCAGGGGGCGTAAGCTCGGCCACCTTCGCTTTCATCGCCGGTTTGGAGCCGGGCAGGGGAGCATCGATGGCGAAAAGGCGGGAGATGACGCGCTCGACATTGCCGTCCATGACAGCCGCCTGCCGGTTAAACGCGATGGCAGCGACAGCCGCGGAGGTATAATCGCCGATGCCGGGAAGCTTCTTCAGGCCTTCTTCCGTATCCGGAAAGACGCCGCCATGTTCATTCGCCACGGCTTCCGCGCATTTTTTAAGGTTGCGGGCGCGGGCATAATAACCGAGCCCGGCCCATGCCGCCATGACATCCTCGACCGGCGCTGCCGCCAGATCGCTGACGCTTGGCCAGGCGGCGAGGAATTTCAGGAAATAGGGTTTTACCGCCTGCACCGTCGTCTGCTGCAGCATGACCTCGGACAGCCAGACATGATAGGGATCGGCGCGGTTTCCCTGTCTCGCCTTGGCGGGAGACGTGCGCCATGGGAGCTCGCGATGGTGCCGGTCATACCATGCGAGAAGTTGTTCCGCTGTCGGACGTGATATTTGTTGCCGCGTATGTGTGTTCATCGCCACTGAACATAGACACGGTACGGCAATCTGCAACAGGAGACCCGTTGCTGTGACGTGGAAAACCGTGTCCGGTGACGAACGCCCGACATCGAAACCCATGATCCGATTTTGGAGGAAGAGCCCCATGCCGAATGCGCTGCTGGATAATATACCCCAACCGCTGCTTTATGTTATCGGCGTTCTGTTGGCCCTGTGCCTGATTGGAAGCCTGCTGAATCATATTGGCCGGCTGTGTTTCGGGCGGCAGAACAGCGTGGCGTTTGTGGTTTCCCGCCTCATCGGCGAAGTCCGTGAACTGGAGAAGATGAGAGGCAAGCCCTCGCGCCGCTTTCGAATTATCGAATCCGGTTTCTGGGCAATTTTCTGCCATGGCCTGTGGATATACCTCTCCGTCATCCTGACCTGCATGTTGGTGATTGCCGTTATCTCGGATAAGCCGGGAGTACCACATCTGAAGTTTTTGGCTGGGGCTTATTTCCTCTTTGGATGTTTGGTGGCGGGAGTGATACGCTTGGGCGCCTGCCGGGACTGGCGACGATTCCGCGCATTGTTGCGCGGAGAAGAAGATGACGATGGCGCGACCGCTTGAGGTCGCTTGGCCTCTGTCGAGGAGAGTATGAAGAAACCCGCAGATTCATTCCGGAAAGGCGTCGTGCAGATCGCCGAAGTCGCCAATGGCATCATGGACCCCGTGTTATCGAAACGGGCGGGTATCAACACCGCGCTGCTCGGTTCCTGGGACGAGATCGCCGGTGAGGATTTTGCCGATTGCACGCGGCCGGAAAAGATCACCTGGCCGCGCCGCGACGAGGGCCCGGATCGCGGCGGTTATCAGCCGGGCGTGCTGACCATCGCCTGCGAAGGCGCGCGCGCTTTGTTCCTCACCCATGCGCAGGGCGAACTTATTGCCCGCATCAACGGCTTTTTCGGCTTTCCGGCGGTGCGCCAGATCAGGATCGTACAGAAACCGGTCTCCCAAACCATTCACCGTCGGGGCAAACCGCAGCCCCTGCGCGGCGATGCGGCAAAACGTCTCGACGACATGATGGAGGGTATCGAGAGTGAGGCGCTGCGCAAGGCGGTGGAGAGGCTCGGCACGGCGGTCTTGCAGAAGAAGCCGAGGGGCCGGGCGATTTGATCGGTCCGGTTGTCCTTGACTGGTCACAATTCTTTGACAAGAAGAGTCCAAAACCCCGCTTGTGATGAACAGGCCGTCGCTATATCGGAATCAACGGACAATAGAGTCTATTACCAACAGGTGCTTTCATGCATTTTCCCGAACTGACCATTTCCCGTCGCAGCCTTCTCGGCGGCGTTGCCCTTGCTGCCGTTGCCACGGCCCTGCCGTTTGCCTTCATGCCCGGTATCGCCGAGGCGCAGGAATTGCCTGAATCCACCGGTGACGTGGATATGGCTGCGGTGATGAAGCCCGGCCCGCTGCCGGAAGCCGCACTCGGCGATGCCAACGCACCCGTCAAGATCGTCGAATATATGTCGATGACCTGCCCGCACTGCGCCAACTTCCACAACAAGACCTTCGAAGAGATCAAGAAGAAGTACATCGATACCGGCAAGGTTTATTTCGTGCTGCGCGAATTCCCGTTCGATCCGCGCGCCGCTGCCGCCTTCATGCTGGCGCGCTGCGCACCGGAAGGACAGTATTTCCCCTTCGTTTCCATGCTGTTCAAGCAGCAGCAGAGCTGGGCTGTCGCACAGGATGCACGCGCCGCCCTGCTGCAAATGTCGAAAATGGCCGGTTTCTCACAGGAGTCTTTCGAGGCCTGCTTGACGAACCAGAAACTTCTGGATGATGTGAACGCAACGATGCAACGCGGTGCGACGGAATTCGGCGTCAACTCCACGCCGACTTTCATCATCAACGGCAAGAAATACGCAGGAGACATGTCGGTTGAATCCATGTCGGCTGTCATCGACAAGCTGCTCTGATTGCCGAAGCCTTAAAGGAACGGGCGGCGGGTATTTCCGTTCGCCCGTTTTTTATTGCCGTTTTTCTGTCTGGAGCATGGCGGCATGAAGTTTAACAAGCTCCGCGTCGTCGGTTTCAAGTCCTTCGTCGAACCCTCCGAATTCATCATCGAGCCGGGCCTGACCGGCGTTGTCGGTCCCAACGGCTGCGGCAAGTCCAATCTGGTGGAGGCGCTTCGTTGGGTGATGGGCGAAAACTCCTACAAAAACATGCGCGCATCCGGCATGGATGATGTCATTTTCTCCGGTTCCGGCAACCGCCCGGCCCGCAACACCGCCGAAGTCGGCCTCTATCTCGACAATTCCGACCGTACCGCGCCTGCCGCCTTCAACGATGCCGATGAAATTCAGGTGACACGCCGCATCGAGCGCGAAAACGGCTCGGTCTACCGCATCAATGGCAAGGAGGCGCGCGCCAAGGACGTGCAGCTTTTGTTTGCTGATGCCTCCACCGGCGCGCGCTCGCCCTCCATGGTGGGGCAGGGGCGTATCGGCGAGCTCATCAACGCCAAACCGCAGGCCCGCCGCCAGCTTCTGGAAGAGGCGGCCGGCATCTCCGGCCTGCATTCGCGCCGCCACGAGGCCGAGCTCCGCCTGCGCGCCGCCGAGACCAATCTGGAGCGGCTGGAGGATGTGACCGCCCAGCTGGAAAGCCAGATCGAAAGCCTGAAACGGCAGGCGCGGCAGGCCAACCGCTTCAAGATGCTGTCAGCCGATATCCGCGCCCGCGAAGCGACCCTGTTGCATATTCGCTGGGTAGAGGCGAAGGAAGCCGAGGGCGAGGCAGAAAGCGCGCTCAATCAGGCCACCAACATCGTCGCCGAAAAGGCTCAAGGCCAGATGGAAGCGGCCAAGCAGCAAGGCATCGCCAGCCTGAAGCTGCCGGAACTGCGCGAAGATGAAGCGCGGGTGGCCGCCGCCCTGCAACGCCTGCAGATTGCCCGCACCCAGCTGGATGACGAGGCGAACCGCCTGCTGCGCCGCCGCGACGAGCTGGCGCGCCGTCTCTCGCAGCTTGGCGAGGATATCGTCCGCGAGGAACGTCTTGTTTCGGACAATGCGCAAATCCTTGCACGGCTCGATGAGGAAGAGGCCGAACTCCTCGAAATCCTCTCCGATTCCGGCCGCCATGCCGAGGAGATGCGCGAAGCTTTCGAAACCGCCGCTATCAAACTGGCGGAAAGCGAAGCCGTCTTTACCGCAATCACCGCCGAGCGGGCCGAAGCGTCCGCCGCCCGTCAGCAATTGGAGCGGACGATCCGCGATCTTTCCGATCGTAAGCTGAGGCTGGAACGGCAGTCGCAGGAGGCCTCCGCCGAGATCGAGGCCATCGATGAAAAACTCTCCGGCCTTCCCGATCCTTCGGAACGGCGGGAAGCTGTCGAGGCGGCAGAGATTGCGGTCGAGGATGCCCTGATCGTCGCTGACGAAGCCGAGGCCGCTGTCGCCGAGGCGCGTTCCGCCGAAGCGCTGGCGCGCGGGCCTCTGGAAACGGCGAAAAACCGGCTGAACGCGCTCGATACGGAAGCACGCACCATCACCAAAATCCTTGCCTCCAGCGCCGCCGCCAATGGCAGCTTCACGCCGGTGGCGGAAGAAATGACGGTGGAGCGTGGCTTTGAAGCGGCGTTGGGTGCCGCCCTCGGCGACGATCTCGAAAGCCCGCTTGACGCCGCCGCCCCCGCCTATTGGGCCGGCAATGGCGACGGGGCGGGTGATCCCGCCTTGCCGCAGGGCGTGACGCCGCTGCTCGATTACGCCCAGGCGCCAGCGGCTCTCCGGCGCGCGCTTGCACAGATCGGCGTCGTCTCCGGCACGGCGGAAGCCCAGAGACTACTGCCATCACTCAAGGTCGGCCAGCGGCTGGTGACGCGCGAAGGCGCGCTGTTCCGCTGGGACGGCCATATCGCCAGCGCCGATGCGCCGGGTGCTGCAGCACTTCGCCTGTCGCAGAAGAACCGTCTCGCGGAAATCGAAGCCGAACTGGATGAGGCCCGCTCCATTCTGGAAGAGGCCGAAGACCAGCTTGCCTCCAGAACCGAGGACATAAGAAGCAGCGAGTTGCGGCTTTCGGAAGTGCGTGACAGAAGCCGGCTTGCGACCCGCCAGCTTGCCGAGGCGCGCGAGGCGCTGACATCAGCCGAAAGGGCTTCCGGCGATCTTCTGCGCCGCCGGGATATCGTCTCGGAAGCGCTGAACCAGATCGGCGCGCAGATCGACGAGATCGCCGTTCAGGAAGAAAATGCCCGCATCGAAATGGAGGACGCGCCTGATCTTTCCGTGCTCGATCTACGCCTGCGCGAAAGCCAGCTGGAAGTCGCGACCGACCGCGGCCTTCTGGCGGAAGCTCGTGCCCGCCACGAAGGCGTGAGCCGCGAGGCGGAAAGCCGTCAGCGCAGAATTCAGGCGATAGGGCAGGAGCGTTCCACCTGGCAGTCGCGTGCGGCAAGCGCCGCCGACCATATCGCCACGCTGCGCGAGCGCGAGGAAGAGGCGCGCGAGGAAATCGCCGAGCTGGACATAGCGCCCGAGGAATTCGACGAGAAACGCCGCAACCTCCTCAACGAATTGCAGAAGACGGAAGACGCCCGCCGCGAGGCTGCCGATCGGCTCGCCGAGGCGGAAAACCTGCAGCGCGCCGCCGACCGGGTGGCTGCAACGGCGCTTTCGGAACTGGCCGAAGCCCGCGAAAAGCGTGGCCGTGCCGAGGAGCGGCTGGTCTCCGCCCGCGAGAAGCGGCAGGAAACCGAACACCGCATCCGTGAAACGCTGAATACCGAGCCGCATATGGCGTTTCGCCTGACGGGCCTTGGTCCTGACCAGCCGAAGCCTGACATTCGTGATGTCGAACGCGATCTCGACCGGCTGAAGATCGAACGCGAGCGGCTGGGCGCTGTCAATCTGCGTGCCGAGGAAGAGCAGGCCGAGCTCTCGGCCAAGCTTGCGGCGCTCATCAAGGAACGAGACGACATCATCGATGCCGTTCGCAAGCTGCGCGCCGGCATCCAGAACCTCAACCGAGAAGGCCGCGAACGGCTGATCGCCGCCTTCGATGTGGTCAATTCGCAGTTCCAGCGGCTGTTCACCCATCTTTTCGGCGGCGGCACGGCGGAATTGCAGCTGATCGAATCCGATGATCCGCTGGAAGCGGGGCTGGAAATCCTCGCCCGTCCGCCCGGCAAGAAACCGCAGACCATGACGCTATTGTCAGGCGGCGAACAGGCGCTGACGGCGATGGCGCTGATCTTCGCGGTTTTCCTCACCAATCCCGCACCGATCTGCGTGCTGGACGAAGTGGATGCGCCGCTCGACGACCACAATGTCGAGCGTTACTGCAACCTGATGGACGAGATGGTGGCTTCCACGGAAACCCGCTTCGTCATCATCACCCACAATCCCATCACCATGGCGCGCATGAACCGCCTGTTCGGCGTCACCATGGCCGAACAGGGCGTGTCCCAACTGGTGTCTGTTGATTTGCAGACTGCCGAACAGCTGCGCGAAGCCGTCTGAGGCGGCTTTTCCGGGAGCCAGCCCCGACTTTTGCTCAATGTGAATTTATCTTGCCGTATCACCCATTCGGGTGAGCGACATCACGCAGCATTTTGATATGTTTTCCCCAAGAGCCAAAGGGTTCTCTCCAGACCCCACCATCCGGTTTCCTGTACCGGATGGAATGCCTTGCGAGGCCGCTGCCGTGGCCTCGCAAGGCTTTCTTTTCCGGGTTCACAGAGTGAGATGGCTGTATGGCGGTAATCGTTTCCGGGGAACAAACCTCCTCCGTCATACCGGCCTTGAGCCGGTATCTAGCCAGCCCAAGTCCTTGGGCTGAAAAGACTCTTCCCGTTGCGCAGACGCATGTCGGCTGGATTCCGGCTCAGGGCCGGAATGACGGAAGGAGGAGACGCAGCGAATCCCTGTAAACACTTGGCCTGCTGCAACCGCCAATGGCGCAGTTTGCGAATTTCTCCACGCATGATGCACGGAGGCCTACCATCACTCACCCCGGCACCAGCCGCAGCCGCGTGCCCCAGGGGTCGATCGCTTCCACGACATTGTTCTCCATCTCCACCAGCACGTAACCGGCGGCCCGCAGCCGCGTTTTCTGCGCCTCGAGATCGGCGGGATTGCGAATGGTGAGAGAAAACCAGTCGAGGCCGGTTTCCATGGCGT
Source organism: Agrobacterium radiobacter (assembly GCF_040801995.1). NCBI lineage: Bacteria > Pseudomonadati > Pseudomonadota > Alphaproteobacteria > Hyphomicrobiales > Rhizobiaceae > Agrobacterium > Agrobacterium radiobacter. The sequence goes on from NZ_JBEGHX010000001.1 coordinate 466,728, forward strand.
TGCGTTCCTTCGCGCCGCGGCTGTTCCATGTATTCACCGCCAGATGATGGTGATAGCCGCCGGAAGAGAGGAAAGACGCGTCCGAGCGCGCATCCTGCGTCGGTCGCAGGCCGATGGCCTCTTCGTAGAAGGCGCGGGCGGTGGCGATTTCGCCGACCCGCAGGTGAACGTGTCCGATGCGCATCCCCGCTGGGGCTGTCTCATAATCGCTTCTTTTGGTGTCGGTCAGCTTCACGAGATCATCAATATCGAGTTGTTCGGTGCCCATTTTCACCACGCTGCCGCTCCAGACCCAGGTGTCCTTCGGCCGGTCGCTGTAAACCTCGATGCCGTTGCCTTCGGGATCGTTGAGATAGATCGCCTCACTGACATTGTGATCGGCAAAACCTGACAGCGGCACCTGCTTCAGCGCCGCATGCACCAGCCAGCGCGCCAGATCCTTGCGGGAGGGCATCAGATAGGCGATGTGGAACAGGCCGGCGGAGGTGGGGCTTTCGAAATCCGCGGCCGGCTTGTGGACGAGATCGAGCAGCGGAACAGTGCCAACGCCGAGCGTCACGCCTCTGGCCGTGCGTTCCACCTCGTTCATGCCGAGAACCGAACGGTAATAATCGATCATTGGATCGAGTTCGCGCACCCGAATTGCGGCCTGGCCGATATGCATCGGCGTCGTCAGCGCAAAGGGAAGGGCAGAGGCGGCCCCTGCGACGGATACTGCGCCTTCGGCTCTGAGCGCCCCGGCAAGCGCGCTGGCGGCGCAGGAAATTCCGGCAAATTTAAGCGTATGGCGGCGGGTAAATTGCATGAATAATCTCTTTGTCGGCGATTTGAATGGCTTAGGCAACACTCCGTTTCAGCGCACTACACGAATGCGTCAATCATGGCGTTATTCGGCCTTTACGGCAATTCTGGCGCGCAATTTGCCGCAATTATGCTGCACTGCGATGTAAACTGCACGTTGCGGCGTTCCCAACATGCCGGCAATGCTGTAGATGATAGAAAAATGACAACGCTTCTGGGTGGAGAGCGTGGAATGAAAAAATGGGTTTATACCTTCGGCAACGGTGCTGCCGAAGGCAGGGCAGGTGACGTTGCGATATTGGGCGGCAAGGGCGCGAACCTTGCCGAAATGGCAAGTCTCGGCCTTCCCGTCCCCCCCGGCCTCACCATCATAACCGATGCCTGCGCCCTTTATCACAAGAATGGCCACGATCTTCCCGAGGACCTGAAGCTGCAGGTCATGGCCGGCCTGCACGGCATGGAAACCGTGACCGGCAAGACCTTCGGCGGCAGCCAGTCGCCGCTGCTCATCTCCGTCCGTTCCGGCGCGCGCGCTTCAATGCCCGGCATGATGGATACGGTTCTCAATCTCGGTCTCAACGACCGCACCGTCGAGGCGCTGGGCCACGATGCGGGCGACGCCCGTTTTGCCTGGGATAGCTACCGCCGCTTCATCCAGATGTATGGCGATGTCGTCATGGGCCTCGACCATGAAATGTTCGAGGAAATTCTCGAAGACGAAAAAGGCCGCCTCGGCCATGAATATGATACCGACATGTCGGCGGTCGAATGGCAGCACGTCGTTTCGCTCTACAAAAAGCTGATCGAGGATGAGCTGGGCGAAGCCTTCCCGCAGGACTGTCACGTCCAGCTATGGGGCGCGATCGGCGCGGTTTTCGCCAGCTGGACCAACCACCGCGCCGTGACCTACCGGCACCTGCACAATATTCCGGGCGACTGGGGCACGGCCGTCAACGTTCAGGCCATGGTCTTCGGCAATCTCGGCTCGTCCTCGGCAACGGGCGTCGCCTTCACCCGCAACCCTTCGACGGGCGAGGCGGAGCTTTACGGCGAGTTCCTCGTCAATGCTCAAGGGGAGGACGTGGTGGCGGGCATCCGCACGCCGCAATCCATCACCGAAGCCGCACGTCTTGCCTCCGGCTCCGACAAGCCTTCGATGGAAAAGCTGATGCCGGAGGCTTTCGGCGAATTCCTGGCGATCTGCAAGCGGCTGGAAAACCACTATCGCGACATGCAGGATCTGGAATTCACCATCGAGCGCGGCAAGCTCTGGATGCTGCAGACCCGTTCCGGCAAGCGTACCACCCGTGCCGCCATGAAGATCGCCGTCGATATGGTCGAAGAAGGGTCGATCTCGCAGGAGGAAGCCGTCTGCCGTATCGAGCCCTCATCGCTCGACCAGTTGCTTCATCCCACTATCGATCCCGGCACATCCCGCCCCATCATCGGCTCCGGCCTGCCGGCCTCGCCGGGGGCGGCGACGGGTGAAATCGTCTTCACCGCGGAAGAGGCGGTTGCGGCGGAAGCCGAAGGCCGCCGCGTCATTCTGGTGCGCATCGAAACCAGCCCGGAAGATATTCACGGCATGCACGCCGCCGAAGGCATTCTGACGACGCGCGGCGGCATGACCAGCCACGCCGCCGTGGTGGCGCGCGGCATGGGCATTCCCTGCGTCACCGGCGCCGGCTCCATGCGCGTCGACATGCGCAACAAGGTGCTGATCGGCGTCGGCTGCATGCTGAAACGCGGCGATGTCATCACCATCGACGGTTCGTCAGGCCGGGTGCTGAAGGGCGAGGTGCCGATGACGCAGCCGGAACTCTCAGGTGATTTCGGCAAGCTGATGCAATGGGCCGATGGCCTGCGCCGCATGACGGTGCGCACCAATGCCGATACGCCGGCTGACGCCCGCGCCGCCCGCGCCTTTGGCGCTGAGGGTATTGGGCTGTGCCGCACCGAACATATGTTCTTCGAGGGCGACCGCATCCATGTGATGCGTGAGATGATCCTTGCGGAAAGTGAAAAGGGCAGACGGGCAGCGCTCGACCAGCTTTTGCCGATGCAGCGTTCGGATTTCACCGAACTGTTCCAGATCATGCACGGCTTGCCGGTGACGATCCGCCTGCTCGATCCGCCGCTGCACGAATTCCTGCCGAAGACCGATGGCGAGATCGTCGAGGTGGCCGCCGCCATGGGCATGCCGCAGACGGTGTTCCGCCAGCGGCTGGATGCGCTGCACGAATTCAACCCCATGCTCGGCCATCGCGGCTGCCGGTTGGCGATTTCCTATCCCGAAATCGCTGAAATGCAGGCGCGCGCCATTTTCGAGGCCGCCGTTGCGGCGGCGCGCATCACCGGGGCTCCTGTTGTGCCAGAGATCATGGTGCCGCTGGTCGGCCTCCGGTCAGAGCTTGATTACGTCAAGGCCGTCATCGACACGGTGGCGGCCGAGGTGGCGGAAGAGACCGGCATGACGCTGGAATATCTGACCGGCACGATGATCGAGCTGCCGCGTGCGGCCCTGCGCGCCCATGTCATTGCGGAAGCCGCGGAGTTCTTCTCTTTCGGCACCAACGACCTGACGCAGACCACCTTCGGCATTTCCCGCGATGACGCGGCGCGCTTCATCAATACCTATCAGCGCAAAGGCATCATCGAACGAGACCCGTTCATCTCGCTCGATTTCGACGGTGTGGGCGAACTGATCCGCATTGCCGCCGAACGCGGCCGCCAGACGCGGCCGGAGCTGAAGCTAGGCATTTGCGGTGAACATGGCGGCGACCCGGCCTCGATCCATTTCTGCGAGGATGCGGATCTTGACTACGTCTCCTGCTCGCCTTTCCGCGTGCCCATCGCGCGCCTTGCGGCGGCGCAGGCGACGCTGGCCGCAAGGTCGAAACAGGGGGAAACCCCAAGCAATGTCGCCTTCATCCCCGTCAGGGGTTCTGTTGGACGATGATGCGCCGCTCCACCACCACGGGGCGGTAGAACATGTCGCGGTTCATCTGCGCCTGCCAGGCGCGGTTGTCGGCGCGGCGGTCCATTTCCAGATCGAGAAGGCAGCCTGCCATCGGGTCCGTGCCGGGGCGGAACCCATACCCCCGGCATGTCGCCTCATCCCGCGCCCGGCGCTCTTCCGGCGTCAGCGTCTGGCAAGCGGTGAGCGCCAGCATAGTGGCAAGCGCACCGAAGACGATGGAAACGCGCATTTTGTTTCTCCCTTAACATGACAGCCGTACGGCACTTTTATTGCCGCGATTGATACGCCTGTTTTGATATGGGGAAAAGCCGCGTTGGGGTGGAAAGTTGCATCAATCCGCCATGGGGAAAGGCCCCGCAAGCGGCGATAGCCGGATCGGTTCAGACAGGGCAGCGCGACGTTGCAAAACCTGTTCAGGAAACGCGCAAGAAAGACGGCGGGAACAAACCCTGTTGAATAAGCCAGTCACCGACCAGAACCGTGAGGATGGCGATGAGGACAATACCACCGATAAATGCGAAGAGGCCGAGCGTGGCGTGCGTCCACCGGCGGGTTTGATAGAGATAGATCGCAAGCCCGATGGGTGCGAGCAGAATGGTCGCGAGTTTGGCGGCAGAACTGCGCCGAAGGTCCCGCTTTTCGGCATCCTCTATCTGCCACCAGGCAAACAGCGTGATGATGCCGACCATCTGCACCAGATCATTTGCGGTAAAGGAACTTGGAGGTCCGGCAGGCCAGACGGCCGCGTCGATGAGAAGCCCGAGGGATATGAAGGCGAGCAGGCCGACATAGATCCAGTTACGTTTCACCATGCACAGGTTCCGCCGAAAGATGCGTTGTTGTCTGTGCCGTTATCGCTATCGATCGAACCATCTCCGTCAACCCCAAACTCTCATGGAGCAACGGACATGGCCCTCGTTGGGGCGTCTCCGTTTTACCGGAAACGCCCCATGATGATCGCAGTCAGGCCGCCACGACTTCCCGGTCATCGAGTGCATCGATGTCCTTGGCGTTGTTATAGACGGCCTCGTTGAGGATGCCCTCGCGCTTGGCGACGATGGTGGGCACCAGCGCCTGACCGGCGACGTTGACCGCCGTGCGGCCCATGTCGAGGATAGGGTCGATGGCGAGCAGCAGCCCCACACCTTCCAGCGGCAGGCCGAGCGTGGAGAGTGTCAGCGTCAGCATCACCACCGCGCCCGTGAGGCCCGCCGTTGCGGCAGAGCCGAGCACCGAGACGAAGACGATCAGCACATATTCCTGAATGCCGAGCGGCACCTGGAAGAACTGCGCAATGAATATCGCCGAAATCGCCGGATAGATCGCAGCGCAGCCGTCCATCTTGGTGGTGGCGCCGAGCGGCACGGAGAAGGCGGCATATTCGCGCGGCACGCCGAGGCTCTTTTCCGTCACGGTTTCGGTGACGGGAAGCGTGCCGATGGAGGAGCGCGAGACGAAGGCGAGCTGGATGGCCGGCCATGCGCCAGCAAAGAAGCGAGACGGCTTCAGGCCATGGGCGATCAGCAGGGTCGGATAGACCACGAACAGCACCAGCGCCAGACCGATATAGACGGCCGCCGCATACCAGCCGAGCTGCGAAAGCGTCGTCCAGCCATATTGGTCAACCGCACGGCCAAGCAGGCCGATGGTGCCGATGGGGGTGAGGCGGATGACCCACCACAGGATTTTGCGCACGATGGCAAGCAGCGACTGGTTGAAGGCGAGGAACGGCTCCGCCGCCTTGCCCGCTTTCAGCGCGGCAACGCCGAAGGCGATCGACACCACGAGAAGCTGCAGCACGTTGAAGTTCAGCGAGGTGCTGCCGGCGCCGTTGTTGATTTTGGTCGAGGCTTCGAGGCCGAAGACGTTGGCCGGGACGAGGCCCTTCAGGAAGTCGAGCCAGGAGCCGGTGGAGGAGGGTGCCGCCGCTGCCGTATTGGCAATCGCCGTATTGACGCCCGGCTGGATGACGAGGCCGAGCACGATACCGATAACCACCGCGATCAGCGCGGTGATGGCAAACCACAAAAGCGTCTGCCAGACGAGCTTTGCCGCGTTGGAGAGGTTCTTGAGATTGGCGATGGAGGCGACGATGGCCGTGAAGATCAGCGGCGGAACCAGAGCGCGCAAAAGCTGTACGAAAATGCTGCCGATGGTCTGCAGCGTCACCGAAAGCCAGTTCGGACTGCCGGCGGCATCGGGACCGATGTTGCGCGCGACGAGCCCGAGCAGCAGGCCGATGACCATGGCGATCAGAACCTGAAAGCCGAAATTGCGATAAAAGGGTTTAGGCCCGGAGGGGCCGGCGGACGTCGTTGCCTGTGACATGACATGTCTCTTTATTGTGCAAGAAAACGAGAATGTTGCACTTTTTACACGCATTCTCGAGGGAGGTCGCTGAGGATACGCCGATTTCCTCAGCAATTAAGGGATGAACGTGCGTATTTGTTGCGTTGTCGGGGAATTATTCTCGCAAATGGCGAATTCTCAGAAAAATGTTTCGCCCCATCGCGCTTCCGTTCCCGGCCCCTGACGTGAGGTTTTCGCATTTTGGCTTGCGGATCAAACCCGTCCTTTGTTTTCCTCGCCGTAAATCCGGTCTATGACATCATATGCAGGTGATTCCCTGCCAGAATTCGGGTGCAACGCTTTTTAGCCAATGCGATCTAACGGATATCCGCTTTCATGACTGTGCGTTTCGTCCGGCCTTTTTCGGTTGCAGCCTATCTTTCCCGGTATCTGGGTCTTGCGGCGCTTGTGCTGTTTCTCATCGCCGCCGGCATCCATCGTTTCGGGCCGCTGACGACGCCTGACCTCGTCGGTCTGCTCGTCGTTGCCGCCGGCATCGCTCTTGCGGCCGTACTTCTGGCGCTGATCGGCCTAGAGCGGCTGTGGACCAAGGGTGCGCGCGGCGGCCTTTCGGCGCTGGCGGCGTTGCTTCTTTCGGCGCTGCCGCTCGGCGTGGTCGGTTATGGCTCCTATCTTTATTGGCAGCAGCCGAAGATTTACGACATTTCCACCGACCTGAGCGATGTGCCGGAATGGCTGGTGACGCCCACGGCCAATCAGCAATGGCTGGTGCGGCCCGCTGTCATCACCAAGGCCGACCGCGATGCGCAGATGGAGGCCTATGCCAGCCTCGCCGGCCGCCGTTATGAAGGCGCGATCGACCGCATCTATGCCGCCGCGAAGAAAATGGCCGCCGCCCAGACTATCCGCATCACCCACACAAAGGGGGTGATCGGGGCGGAAGACGCGCCCTCTGCCGGCATTCCCGAGCAGGACAGGACACAGCCCGCGGAAGAGGGGCCGGTGGAGGACCTGCCCTCCATCGTGCCGGTGCCCATGGCCCGCCCGACTGACGCGCCATTGCCCACCTTTTTCAATGGCAGCGGTGTTGTGCTGATGCAGGGTGAAACCCGCACCCGCATCTGGGGCCTGCGTTTCGATATCCTCATTCGCCTGAAAGAAGAGGCGGAAACCACCATCGTCGATGTCCGCGTCGCTTCCCGCTACGGCCCACACGATCTCGGCATGGGGGCGGCGATTGCGGAAGCCTATCTCGATGCGCTGGATGCGGAGATGCAGGGGCTGAACGACAACTGAGGCTATTTGTCTTGTTGTGGCACCCGCTCGTTCCCCGTCGAACGGGCGGCGAGCGACGAAAGCATCGTGAGAATTCGCGCGTCAAAACCTCATCACGCCGGAAAATATTCGCCCAGCAGCGAAGGCGCACCATCTGTCCGCACTTCGCCCTTTTCGATCAGGTCCTCTATATGCGCCAGCACGGAAAGGGCGGCCGCGCCGTGCAGGCGCTTGTCGGTGCTGGCATAGATCACCTTCACCATATCGGCGATCAGCCGGTCGCCTTCGCGGATGCGCTTCAGAACCGCCTTTTCCCGCATACGTCGATGAGCGCGTAGCCCGCGCATGAAGGCCGAGGGATCGGTGACCGGGCCGCCGTGGCCGGGCAGGAACAGCCGGTCGTCGCGGGTGAGCAGCCTCTCCAGCGAGGCCATGTAATCGCTCATCGCCCCGTCAGGAGGTGCGACGATGGTGGTAGCCCAGGCCATCACATGATCGGCGGAAAAGACGATGCCACTGCCATCAAGCGCGAAGGCGGCGTGGTTGGCCGTGTGCCCCGGCGTATGCAGCGCGGTCAGCGTCCAGCCGTCGCCGGAAAGGCTCTGCCCATCGCCAAGCGCGATATCGGGCACAAAAGCCGTATCGGAACTTTCGGCAAAGGGATTGGTCTCGCCCACATGCAGCGGCCGGGCGGCGCGATGCGGACCTTCCGCCACCGTCAGCGCGCCGGTCGCCGCCTTCAGCCGCCGGGCGAGCGGCGAGTGATCGCGATGGGTGTGGCTGACGAAGATATGGGTGACCTCGCGGCCATCAAGCGCCGCCAACAGCGCCTGAAAATGTGCCTCATCCTCCGGGCCGGGATCGATGACGGCAACAGAGCGGTCGCCGACGATGTAGCTGTTGGTGCCGTGAAAGGTGAAGGCGGAAGGATTGTTAACGGTGATGCGCTGGATGAGCGGGGCGACAGGAACCGCCTCGCCATAGGCCGGCCTGAAATCGAGATCGAATGCCGGGTCCGCCATCGAGACCTCCTGAAAAATGCCATGCCAGCTTGAGCCACGGCCTCAACCGCGCCACCGCCCAAGCCCTAACATGCGAACTTCGCCACGGCACCCAAAAAGCTTGGGTTTTGTGAAAAAATTGGTCGCCGGGTCATTGCCGGGCCGGGCAGGCTTTGATAATCAGGCCCGGTTCGGGCAGCGGCGTTTCGCTTCACTGCCCTGTTGGGGCGTCGCCAAGCGGTAAGGCACCGGTTTTTGGTACCGGCATTCCCAGGTTCGAATCCTGGCGCCCCAGCCATCTATTCCAAGTCAGAACAACGTTCTCAAGTCCCTGCGGCCATCGATCACGCGAACGATTTCGACGGAACGTATTTCGTCGCCATTGGTATCCGGCACGGTTTCGTAGAGAATGACGTAAGGTGCCTCGATGAGCATGCGGGCAGATGGAAAAATTTCCGGGTGGCGTTCGCCCAGATGAGGATGGTCAATCAGACTCTCCGCTCTAGCGCGGAATCGAGCAAAATATCGCTCCGCGGCCAAGGGCTGCGACTTGCCGATATCGACATATATTTTCTTCACATCGCTGCGTGCGCGGGGCGTCCAGACAAGCTTAATGGTCACGATTTTTCAATGAAGCCAGTTCTGCACGCGCTTCATTGAGCATCTCGTCAAAATCCACTTCGGTTGAACCGCCACTGGCTTTGCCCTCGCTCCACAACGCGCGCAGCTTGGCGATGTCGTCGCGTCGTTGAACCCATTTTGCCGACCAGTCTCGCATCGCTTCACGGATAACTTCGCTGCTGCTGGCATAAGCACCGCTTTCCACGGCGTCGCGCAATATTTCGGCGTGCTGGGACGTCACCGAAACGCTGATCTTTTCAACGTTGGCCATGTCATTTCTCCATGGATATTTGGTAGGAATTATTACTACCAAATGGTTTTTGACGCGAGATATTTTTCGACGCCTTCAATGGCAATGGATTGGTGTGCACCGGATGCCGGGAGGCCGGAAAACCTCTCCTTCGTCATGCTCGGGCTTGTGCCGAGCATCTGCGAGGGATTGATTTTATTGAGCGTGGCAGATTCTCGGCACAAGGCCGAGGATGAGGGGGCGGGCGGAGTAGAACAAAAACGCCGCATATCCGGAGATACGCGGCGTTCTAATTCGAAAATCGCAGCTAAGCCTTAAAGCGCGATATCCGGCACCTTCTTCACCGGCGCACCCGCAGGTGCTGCACCGGCGCCCTTCAGCGCCTCAAGGTCAATCTGCGGCGGGGTCGGCAGCTGCAGGTGTTCGGCGGTGTAAGCCCATTCCTGATGCACCTTTTCCGGGTCGTCATTGAGCTTGGTGCCGTAGCTCGGCACGATCTGGCGAAGCTTCGTCTGCCATTCCGGCGTTGCAACCTTGTCCTTGAAGACCTTTTCGAGAACGCTGAGCATGATCGGTGCTGCGGTGGAAGCGCCCGGCGAAGCGCCGAGCAGGCCGGCGATGCTGCCATCCCCTGCGGCGACGACTTCGGTGCCGAGCCTCAGCACGCCGCCCTTTTCTTCGTCGCGCTTGATGATCTGCACGCGCTGGCCTGCCTGCCACAGGCGCCATTCGCCCTGCTTGGCATTCGGGAAATATTCCTTCAGCGCGGCAAAACGGTCGTCATCCGACATCATCAGCTGGCCGGCGAGATACTCCACCAGCGGATATTCGTCGATGCCCACCCGCACCATCGGCCAGGCATTGCTTGTGGTGACCGAGGAGACGAGGTCGAAATAGGAGCCTTCCTTCAGGAACTTGGTGGAGAAGGTGGCGAAAGGTCCGAACAGGATAACGCGCTTGCCACCCAGCACACGGGTATCGAGATGCGGCACCGACATGGGCGGCGAGCCGACCGAAGCCTTGCCATAGGCCTTGGCCAGATGCTGCATCGTCACGTCAGGGTTTTCGTTGATGAGGAACGAGCCGCCCACCGGGAAACCGGCATAATCGTCCGCTTCGGGAATGCCGGACATCTGCAACAGATGCAGCGCGCCGCCGCCGGCGCCGATGAATACGAATTTCGCGTCCACCACCTGTTCGGCATCGGTCTTGGTGTTGGTGTAGGTCACGCGCCAGCTGCCATCGGCATTGCGCTGAATGTCGGAAACCTCGCTATTGACCTGAAGGTCGAAATTCTGGTCGCTCTGCAGATGCGATACGAACTGGCGGGTGATTTCGCCGAATTCCATGTCGGTGCCGAGCGGCGACCAGGTCGCGCCGATCTTCTGGGAAGGATCGCGGCCTTCCATCATCAGCGGCACCCACTTCTTGATCTGCTCGGGATCGGTGGAAAATTCCATGCCGGCGAAAAGCGGGCTGGCTTTGAGAGCCTGATAACGCTTTTCCAGATAGGCGACGTTCTCGTCACCCCAGACGAAGCTCATATGCGGCGTGTGGTTGATGAAGGAGCGCGGGTTCTTCAAGACGCCGTTGCGCACCTGCCAGGCCCAGAACTGCCGGGAAATCTGGAAGGATTCGTTGATGTTGACGGCCTGGGTGATCTTGATGTTGCCGTTGTCGTCTTCCGGCGTGTAGTTGAGCTCGGCAAGCGCGGAGTGGCCGGTGCCGGCATTGTTCCAGCCGTTCGAGCTTTCAAGCGCCACGCCGTCCAGCCGTTCCAGCATCTGCATCGACCAGGTGGGCTCCAGTTCGCGCAGCCAAACACCGAGCGTCGCGCTCATGATGCCGCCGCCGATCAAAAGCACATCGACCTTCTTGGCGGCCGTATTGGCGAGAAGCGGAGAAGAGGGCAGCGCCGCTGCGGCAATTCCGGCGAGCGCACCGCCCAGAACCTGTCGGCGGTTCAGCGGAAATGCATTGGAGAGATCAGTGAGCTGGGATTTGTCTTGATCGATGGGAGTCACGGCCATACCTGATTCTTGTTTTGTGTTAAAAACATTCCTCCCGATCGCCCCGTTACAGCAAAGCGCAAATCGGCACAACCCGGACTCATTCACTCCAGTTCAAGCGTTTTTGCAGGGATCTGGCCGGGACATATGGTCGCGCCGGCGAATTTTGCACATTTGCGGATCGTCATTTTTAGGGCGGTGAAGATTAGGCGATGCTTTCAAACGGTTGAAAGGGTTCTCTGCGCCCGATATCGCAAAAAGCCCGCCCGGCTGCACCTTGCCGGCCATCACGGCTGGCGCAATGCCGCTGCGGGCCGATTTTTTTCAGAAAAATGACAAAAATCCCGAAAAAGTGAAAAGGCCCGCCGGTTCGGGCGGGCCTTGGTGCGTTCGGTTTATGACCGAAGATCAGTTTGCGGCGAGGAATTCCGCGCAATAGCTTGGGCCGTTGACGCCGGGGCGGTCGGAGACGGTGCGCACGGCGGTGATCTTGTAGTCGCTGGAAACGACGAGCTGCACGGTGCAGGAGAGCGACGCGGTGCGGGCCGGCGAGATCTGACGACCCTTCTTGCCATCCTTGCCCTCTTCGAACCTGGCCGGAATGGTGGCCTTCTTGTAGCCGCCGCGCCAGTTATAGACCGTGGAGCTGCCGGTTTCCGTGTCGCTCAGCGGTGGGCCGAATTTTGCGAAGAAAATACCTGCGGACTGGCCGACCCAGCGGGTCTCAACGGGGCTCTTCTGGGTGAAGGAGGGAGTGGAGCCGCCCGTGGAGGTGGTGCAGGCCGAGAGCGCAATGGCAAACGCTGCGAGCGTTACGCTGCGAGATAGCATGGTGAAATGTCCTTTGTGCCGTGTCCGGCTTCCCGCCGGTCATTCCGTTCCCCTAGCAGATTTGGCGACGGGGGGCAGGGGAGGTGGGCGGCTTGACGAAAATTTCCTGCCACAATTGCTTTTTTGTAACGTTTTGAGGCCTTCCAGCCGGTGCCGCAGGCGCTTGGCAGGGCTGTTTCAACGGATGGGAAAAACTTGTCATAAAAAATGCAATAAGCCGCTTGTCGAATGCCGGAGGCTGGTCTATAGAAGCGCCGCTGGTCACGGAGTGTAGCGCAGTCTGGTAGCGCACGTCGTTCGGGACGACGGGGTCGGAGGTTCGAATCCTCTCACTCCGACCAGCTTGAAGCCCAATAGATACAGCGGCTTGCAACTCATCCCGATACTTCCTGAAAATCTCAAGGTCAAAGCCTTGCACCGAAACCGTCGCTGTTAAATCAGAACCGGTTGGAATGCATCCGTCGCTCTTGCCTGAAAATCAGGGCACAGATGCGGATAGGCGCCTTCAAACTCCCGTTCTTCAATTGGTGTCTGCTTAGGGGCGGAGAGCGTTTCCTGCTCGCAGATGTGAAACCGCACCGTCGCCTCAGCCGCGCGCCCGAACAAAAGAGGCCCGTCGCTCCGCCAAGCGCCAGGCCTCAATGTCGCGGCCTTGTTTCAGGGGACGCGCGACACGGACCGTCTTAGAAGCGTCAATTCTCGTCCACAATCCAAGAAGTTATCCATGACAGTCACGAGCCCTGAATTTCGGGGCCATCGACATGATCAACTTATCGCGATCAAAAAAGAGGCCCGCTGTTTTTTCAAACAACGAGCCTCTGTTGGGCCGCTTGGCGGAGCGACCGCATGCAAATTCGCCTTTTGCGCATGAACGTCGAATGAACAAACGGCTTTCTGCGTGGCCGAGAAACAACCCGTAAAAATCAGGATAGCAACATGGATCGGAAAGCCGCCTCAGCCGTTATCTAACCATACAACAATGGAGGATAACATGCTGAAGGGTATTGCACTGTGGGCTATGGGCGTTCCGGTCGTGGTGATTATTCTGCTTTATATGTTCGTGTTTTAAACTGATCCCAAGTCTTTTACACGGAAGAACCTCTCAAACTAAAAAGGCGACCGTTCTGACGGTCGCCTTTTTGTTTGTCCATGCCCGTGCCTGTCAGCTGAGGTCGCCGATCAGCCGCGAGGCTGTGGCAGCGTCCGTGCGGCGGATGTCGATTTCGTCGCGGTGTCTTGCCAGGAGTTCGCTCGCCAGCAGCTTTTCCGCGAGATCGGCGGGCAGCGAGAGAATCACGCGGTCACCCTGTTCTTCCGTCGCGCCGACGCTCCGCTTGCCGGCAATCATGCCGCCCGCCACCGTGTTGTTGGTGTCGGGGTCGATCAGGATGAACGAGCCGGTTGAGCGGTTCTGTTCGTAGGCATCGAAGATCGCCGTCTCGTCGAAGGAAAGCCGCACCTTGCCGATGGCGTTCATCGGCAGCGAGGTCTCATGCGCCTGCCATTCGCCTTCCTTGAGGTTGAGCTGGCTGACGGGCTGGACGCTGACACGCTGGCGGCGGCTGCCGCTTTTCAGCCAGTAGCGCTTGCCCGCTTCGATGCCGCCCGGCTGCAACGCGACGATCTGCGCGTCGAAGGCAAGACCCGTCTGCGGCTGCGCCTCGATGGAGACGATCATGTCGCCGCGCGACACGTCCACCTGACGGTCGAGCACGAGCGTGACGGCGTCACCGGCGACGGCCGCATTGCGCACCAGATCGAAAGTCACGATCTGCTTGACGTTCGCGACCATGCCTGACGGCAGGATGACGACGCTGTCGCCCGGCTTCACCGAGCCGCCGGCAACCGTGCCCTGATAACCGCGGAAGCTCTCGCCGGGGCGCGACACGCGCTGTACGGGCAGACGGAAGCCGCCCGACTGCGCGGAGCGAACGGTTGCAAGTTCCAGCGTTTCCACCAGCGTCGGGCCTTCATACCAGGGCATGGCGGCCTTGCCTGACAGAACGACATTTTCGCCCTTCAGCGCTGACATCGGTATTGCCGTGATCTGCTTGATGCCGAGGTTGGAAGCGAACTCGCGGAATTCGTGGGCGATCAGCTCGAAACCGGCCTTGTCGTAATGTGTCAGGTCGATCTTGTTGACGGCCAGCACGAACTGCCGGATGCCCATCAGCGCCGCGATGGTGGCGTGGCGGCGTGTCTGTTCCAGAATGCCGGTGCGCGCATCGACCAGCAGCACGGCGAGATCGGCCGTGGAAGCGCCGGTTGCCATGTTGCGGGTATATTGCTCGTGGCCGGGCGTGTCGGCCACGATGAAGGCGCGCCGGTCGGTGGCGAAATAACGATAGGCGACATCGATGGTGATGCCCTGTTCGCGCTCCGCCTGAAGACCGTCCAGCAGCAGCGCGAAATCGGGCAGGCCGAGATCGTTCTGCTTGCCGCTGTCGCGGTGCAGGGTGGCGGCCTGATCTTCCTTGACGGCCTTGGTGTCCCAGAGAAGACGGCCGATCAGGGTCGACTTGCCGTCATCCACGCTGCCGCAGGTGATGAGCCGCAGCGGGCGCGTATCGCGCGCCGCCTTCGAATGTTCTGCAAAGGGCAGGATGGTAGCGGAAGAGGAGGGGGTGTTGGCGGCTGCGGCGCTCATCAGAAATACCCCTCGCGCTTCTTTTTCTCCATGGAACCGGACTGGTCGCGGTCGATCGCGCGGCCCTGCCGTTCGGAAACCGTGGCGATTTCCAGCTCGGCGATAACCTCCTGAAGCGTTGCGGCTTCGGAACGGATCGCGCCGGTCAGCGGGAAGCAGCCGAGCGTGCGGAAGCGGATCGAGCCGTGCTGAACCTCTTCGCCGGGCAGCAGTTCAAGGCGCTCGTCTTCGGCGAGGATCATCATGCCGTCGCGCTCGATGTAAGGACGCTCGGCAGCGTAATAGAGCGGCACCAGCGGAATGTTTTCCGCTTCGATGTAACGCCAGATATCGACCTCGGTCCAGTTGGAGAGCGGGAAGGCGCGAACGCTCTCGCCCTTGCGGACCATGCCGTTATAGATGTTCCACAGTTCCGGGCGCTGGTTGCGCGGGTCCCATTTGTGGTCGGGCGTGCGGAAGGAATAGATGCGCTCCTTGGCGCGGCTTGCTTCCTCGTCGCGGCGTGCGCCACCGAAGGCCGCGTCGAACTGGCCGGCATCGAGTGCCTGACGCAGCGCTTCGGTCTTCATGATGTCGGTGTAGAGCGCCGATCCGTGGGAGAAGGGCGTCACGTTTTCCGTCTCGCCGCGCGGATTGGTGTAGGAGATCAGGTCGAGATCATATTCCTTGACGATCTTGTCGCGGAATTCGATCATTTCCTTGAACTTCCAGCCCGTATTGACGTGCAGCAGCGGGAAGGGCACGCGGCCGGGGAAGAAGGCCTTGCGCGCCAGGTGCAGCAGCACGGAACTATCCTTGCCGATGGAATACAGCATCACGGGATTGTCGAATTCGGCGGCAACTTCGCGGAAGATGTGAATGGCTTCGTTTTCAAGCGCCTTCAGATGGGGATCGAGCGGCGGCTTGGATGCGACAGTATTCTTGCTGTCCGTCTCGTGGACTGCGTTGGACATTGTGAACTCCGGAAAATGTACTGAATGATTATCGTTGCGGGATGGCGGAAACGGCGGGTGTCTGTTCCGCACCGGCGACGTGAAGACCGCATTCGCGCTTCTCGTCGTTTTCCCACCACCATCGACCGGCGCGCTCAGGCTCACCGGGCTTGATGGCGCGTGTACACGGCTCGCAGCCGATGGAGGGGTAACCACGCGCATGCAACGGATTGACGGGAATGTTTTCGGACGCGACATAGGCGTTAATCTGGTCGATGTCCCAGTCCGCCAACGCATTGATCTTGATGAGATTACGCTCGGCGTCGAACTCGGCGAAAGGCGTGGTCGCACGGTTGCCCGACTGGCCGCGCCTGAGACCGGTGATCCAGAAGGCAGCGCCATCAAGCGCCTTGCCAAGCGGGATCAGCTTTCTGACATGACAGCAGGCGTGACGCGCCTCGATGCTTTCGTAAAAGCCATTGAGGCCGTATTTTGCGGCATAGGCGTCGATGTCATCCTGCTCGGGCCGGAAGCGACGGATTTCAATGCCGAAACGTTCCTCGGATTCATCGATGAGATCGACGGTTTCCTTGAACAGACGGCCGGTTTCCAGCGTCACGACATCGATTGGCAACCGGTGTGTACCGATGGCGGCGGTGATGACCTGATCTTCGATGCCGAGGCTGGTGGTGAAGACCGCACGGCCGCCGAGACCAGCGATGAAGGAAAGTCGTCCCGCAAGATCGAGCCCGGCAAGCGTGGCGTCGAGGGATGCGGTATCGGCAGAGGCATTTGCTGAATTGATCGTCATTGTCACGTCCGGGATTTCCATGGCCGATTATTGTTGAAATCAGGCCTCCGGAACAGAAATGACAGTCTTTGTGCGCTGCACTTGAGAGCAAAAATGCCTCACGCGCGCTTTGTATGAGCAAAAGATGCCCGTTCACCTTCTTTGCAGCTTGGATTTGAATTGTGACAACTTCTGCGCTAAGCCGGAATTGCCGGGTTTCCGGGCTTGTGGTCTACTGGTTTTACGATGATTTCGCAGAAGGCAAAATATGCGCTGAGGGCGCTTCTCTCGCTGGCAAAGGCCGACGGCGGCTGTCCTGTGCAGATTTCCGATATTGCCCGTGAACAGGCCATTCCGAAAAAATTCCTGGAACAGATCCTTCTCGAAATGAAGAAGGAACGCATCGTCGAAAGCAGACGTGGCAAGCAGGGCGGTTATCTCCTGGCACGCCCGGCCTCTGATATCACCTTCGGCGAGGTGCTGCGCCTGATCGACGGGCCGCTTGCCCCCTTGCCCTGCCTCTCGCAGACCGCCTATCGCCGCTGCGAGGATTGCGATGGCGAGAAGCAGTGCGAGATACGCCACGTCTTCGCCCGTGTGGCCGATGCCACCCGCAACATCCTTTTCAACACCACTGTTGCCGATGCCGTGGCCGGTGTTGAAGTGCCCGAGCTTTTGACGGCTTAGCCATCGGCGCAATAGGTGTGCAGTACGGTCCCTCCACCCTCATTCCTGTGCTTGTCACAGGAAACCAGTCGATGCGCGTCTGCGCGGCGAAAAGACTCTTCTCAGCCCAAGGACTTGGGCTGGCTGGATTCCTGTGACAAGCACAGGAATGAGGGTGGGAGGGGTGCGTCGCGACCGCCGGGAGCTTGAGCCTGCCATGCCGATGGACTGGTGGACGCTGCATGTCCCCCCCCATCCCCTCATACCGCTCAGACGAAAAAATCGTCTAAAACCCCATAATATTTTTCGCTATCGCGGCAAAAAATCGTCAAAAATGTGAAATGCTTTTGCATTCAGAAAAGTTTTACACGACGCTTGTTGCGCCTTTCGCTTATGCTGCGCTGTATTTGTTGCCCGGGGAAACGCTCTCGGGAAACACTTTTTCGATCGTATTCGGCCTCATTGACCAACTCTACTCAACCGGTAGAGTTAAGCCATCGCAATCAGGAGGGAATACCGATGTCCAAGCTTCTGTCCGGTTTGAGCGTTGTTGCGCTTAGCCTTTCACTGGCACTTGGCGGCGCTGGCTCGGCCGCCGCGCAGACCAAGCTGCTCAACGTGTCCTACGACCCGACCCGTGAACTCTACAAGGATTTCAACGAAGCCTTCGCCAAGAAGTGGAAAGCGGATACGGGTGAGGACGTCACCATCCAGCAGTCGCATGGTGGTTCCGGCAAGCAGGCGCGCTCGGTTATCGACGGCCTTGAGGCCGACGTGGTGACGTTGGCGCTGCAGAGCGATATCGACGCCATCGTCCAGAACTCCGGCAAGATCAACAAGGACTGGCGCACCCGCCTGCCGCATAATTCCTCGCCTTATACCTCGACCATCGTGTTCCTGGTGCGCAAGGGAAACCCCAAAGGCATCCATAACTGGGGCGATCTGGTGAAGGGCGACATCCAGATCGTCACGCCGAACCCGAAGACCTCGGGCGGCGCCCGCTGGAACTATCTCGCAGCCTGGGCCTGGGCCAATGAGGAATTCAAGGGCGACAAGGACAAGATAAAGGCCTATGTCGGCGAGCTCTACAAGCGCGCTCCCGTTCTCGATACCGGCGCCCGCGGCTCCACCGTAACCTTTGCACAGCGCCAGATCGGTGACGTGCTGCTGGCCTGGGAAAACGAAGCCTATCTTGCCGGCCAGGAATTCGGTGCTGACGCATTCGATATCGTCGTGCCGCCGATCTCGATCCTTGCCGAACCGCCGGTCGCCGTGGTTGACGCCAATGTCGACGCCAAGGGAACACGCAAGGCAGCGGAAGCCTATCTGCAATATCTCTATTCCGACGAGGGCCAGAATATTGCGGCGAAACACTTCTACCGTCCGTCCAACCCCGCCGTGGTCTCCAAGGATCTGCTGAAGCAGCTGCCCGACATCAAGCTCGTCACCATTGACGACCCGCAGTTTGGCGGTTGGGCCAAGGCGCAGCCGGAACATTTCGGTGACGGCGGCATCTTCGACCAGATTTACAAGCCCGCAAAGTAAGCGGATGATGGGCTGAGGAGAAACAGCCCGCCCGCAAGGGACGTTGAAAAACAGCAGCTGGATCGACCGGACACCGTGCCGGTCGATCCTTTATAATAAACGCCGGGGAACACCGGCTCCCAGAGAGCATTTCCAGGAAAAGTGGACCCCGGTTTTCTCTCCGGAAATGCGCCAAAACAAAGATTATCCGGAGCCTTGATGAGCAATAATACATCCGGAAACAGGTGGAAATGGCGGCAGTCGAGCGTCATACCGGGCTTCGGCCTGACGCTTGGTTACACAGTGACCTATCTGTTTCTCATCATTCTTATTCCGCTGGGCGGCCTTATCTGGTCCACGGCGAAACTGGGTTTTTCAGATTTCATTGCGATTGCCACCGATAGCCGCACGCTGAATGCACTGCGCGTCAGCTTCGGTACGGCGTTTCTGGCGGCACTGGTCAACGCGGTTTTCGGCGTCATCGTCGCCTGGGTCCTGACCCGTTACCGTTTTCCCGGCCGCCGATTTGTCGATGCCATCGTCGATCTGCCCTTTGCCCTGCCGACGGCAGTGGCCGGTATCGCGCTCACCACGCTTTATGCCAATCGCGGCTGGGTCGGTTCGCTGTTCGAACCCTTCGGCATCAAGATCGCCTTTACGCCGACCGGCATCGTCATTGCGCTGATCTTCATCGGCCTGCCTTTCGTGGTCCGCACCGTGCAGCCGGTCATGGAAGAGATCGACCGTCAGGTGGAGGAAGTGGCGGCCACGCTTGGCGCCAACCGTTTCCAGACCATTACCCGCGTTCTGCTGCCGAGCCTCACGCCCGCGATCCTTACGGGTTTTGCGCTCGCCTTCGCGCGCGGTGTCGGGGAATATGGTTCGGTCATCTTCATCGCCGGCAATATTCCTTACGTGTCGGAAATCGCGCCGCTCCTCATCGTCATCCGGCTGGAGGAGTTCAATTATGCGGCCGCGACCGGCATCGCCACCATCATGCTGATCATCTCGTTTGCCATGCTGTTCCTCATCAATCTCATTCAGGCCTGGAGCCGCAAGAGGTACGGCTATGTCTGAGACCGCTCCCCGCACGTCCCCCCGGCCGTTCCGCGACCCCGCCAGCGAGAGTTTTCCCGCCCGGCTGGCATTGATCGCGATAGCCTTTGTGTTCCTCGCTGCATTTCTGGTCCTGCCGCTGATATCGGTTTTCTTCGAAGCCTTCCGCAAGGGTGCGGAAAGCTTCTGGGAGGCGATCGTCGAACCGGATGCGCTCTCCGCCATCCGCCTGACACTGCTCGTCGCCGCCATTTCGGTGCCGCTCAACCTGATCTTCGGGGTTGCCGCCGCCTGGGCGATTGCGAAATTCGAATTCAAAGGCAAGGCGTTCCTGATCACGCTCATCGACCTGCCGTTTTCGATCTCGCCGGTCATATCGGGCCTTGTCTATGTCATCCTGTTTTCCTCGCACAGCGTGCTGGGGCCATGGCTGAAGAGTTACGGCATCGAGATCCTCTTTGCGGTGCCGGGCATCGTGCTGGCCACCATCTTCGTCACCTTTCCTTTCGTCGCGCGCGAATTGATCCCGCTGATGCAGGAGCAGGGCAATGGCGACGAGGAGGCGGCGATTTCGCTCGGCGCAACCGGCTGGCAGACCTTCTGGTATGTCACGCTGCCGAACATGAAATGGGGCCTGCTCTACGGGGTGCTGCTCTGCAACGCCCGCGCCATGGGCGAGTTCGGCGCCGTCTCGGTGGTATCGGGCCATATTCGCGGCGAGACCAACACCATGCCGCTGCATGTCGAGATACTCTATAATGAGTACAATATGGGTGCGGCCTTTGCGGTGGCGACGCTGCTGGCTGGTCTGGCGCTCGTGACGCTCGTTCTCAAAACCATTCTCGAAATACGCTTTGGCGCGGGCAACGCAGCCGGCAAGCATTGAAAGGCATATTCATGGAAGTGAAAGTTTCCGGCATCACCAAGCAGTTCGATCGCTTTCCCGCACTGAACGACGTGTCGCTCGATATTCGTTCCGGCGAGCTGATCGCTCTGCTCGGTCCCTCCGGTTCCGGCAAGACGACGCTGCTGCGTCTCATCGCTGGCCTGGAGCAGCCGACCAAAGGCCACATCTTCTTCGGTGACGAGGACGCCTCGCACCGCACGGTGCAGGAGCGTAATGTCGGTTTCGTCTTTCAGCATTACGCGCTGTTCCGCCATATGACGGTGGCGGAGAACATCGCCTTCGGCCTGAAGGTGCGTCCTTCCGCCAAGCGCCCGCCGAAAGCGGAAATCCGCAGGCGCGTGTCCGAGCTTCTCGACATGGTGCATCTCTCCGGTCTCGAAAAACGTTACCCCACCCAGCTTTCCGGCGGTCAGCGCCAGCGCGTGGCGCTTGCCCGCGCCGTCGCCATCGAGCCGAAGGTCCTGCTTCTCGATGAACCTTTCGGCGCGCTCGACGCCAAGGTTCGCAAGGAGCTGCGCCGCTGGCTGCGTGAATTCCACGACCGCACCGGCCACACCACCGTTTTCGTGACCCACGATCAGGAAGAGGCGCTGGAACTGGCCGACCGCGTCGTCGTCATGAGCCAGGGCAAGATCGAACAGGTCGGCACGGCGGACGATGTTTATGACACGCCCAATTCCCCCTTCGTCTTCTCCTTCATCGGCGAATCCTCCAGCCTGCCGATTACGATCCGCGACGGCCATGTACTGTTTCAGGGAGAGAGCATCGGCATCGATGAGAGCGGCACGGGCGAGGGTGAGCTTTTCTTCCGTCCGGAAGATGTGGTGCTGACGCAGGAGAAGGACGCGCTTTACGGCAAGGTCACCACCTGTCGCCGCCTCGCCGGCACCCGCATCGCCGAAATCGACATCGCCAATAACGGCCACGAGCCCTATCACCTCGAAATCGAGGTGCCGCTCAACGCCGCCGTGGCCGTGGGCGCGGAACTGCGCTTCC
This sequence comes from Agrobacterium radiobacter, assembly GCF_040801995.1. Lineage (NCBI taxonomy): Bacteria > Pseudomonadati > Pseudomonadota > Alphaproteobacteria > Hyphomicrobiales > Rhizobiaceae > Agrobacterium > Agrobacterium radiobacter. The sequence continues at coordinate 488,324 of NZ_JBEGHX010000001.1, forward strand.
GTCCGACGCGGTGGAAGGTGTTCGGGAAGAAGTAGGGGAGGTATCGCGGAGGCAGTTGACGGTTTGTTGCGACCTGCAGTTCCTCCGTCATACCGGCCTTGAGCCGGTATCCAGCCAGCCCAAGTCCTTGGGCTGAAATGACTCTTCCCCGCCGCGCAGACGCGCGTCGACTGGATTCCGGCTCAAGGCCGGAATGACGGGGAGAGTGAGGCTACCGCGAACGCCATCAAATGCCGCTTTTGCCGCGTTAGTTCACGCCCGGATTTCCACGCTGACCCGTCTCAATCCAGAAACGGAAAAGGGCCGCCGAAGCGACCCTTCCATGAGCTTGGTCCTGTTTACAGACCCGGGACTGTTTCTCAACGTTCCGAAGGCAAGATGTCTTACGCCGAGGGCTGCCCCGTCGAAAACACACCCTTTCCATTGCCTGCACCAGAGACCGAAATCTCATTAGACATTGGATCACCTCCTTCCGATACGTTGAACATAACTAGAAGGTAGTACGATTCGTCAGTAATGCAAGAGGGGTTACTTATAACGGGCGCCCGGGCATTACGACACCCGCATCACGATCTTGCCGATATGATTGCTGCTCTCCATCAGCCGGTGCGCTTCCACAACCTCGTCCAGCGTGAAGACCCGGTTGATAACAGGCGCGACCTGACCGCTTTCGATGAGCGGCCAGACCTCTCCGATGAGGTCGTCGCGGATGGCGCGTTTTTCGTCCGCCGTGCGGGGACGCATGGTGGAGCCGGTGACGGTGAGGCGTTTGACCATGATCGGGGTTAGATTGACCTTCTCGGCCATGGCACCACCCAGAAAGGCGATGATCGACAGGCAGCCATCCTTGGCGAGTGCCGCAAGGTTCTTTTCGAAATAGGCTGCGCCGATCATGTCGAGAACGACATCGACGCCCTTGCCGCCGGTTTCGGATTTAACGATCTCGGCGAAATCCTCCTCGCGGTAATTGATCGCGCGCTTGGCGCCGAGCTTCACGCAGGCCTCGCATTTTTCCGCCGAGCCCGCCGTGGCATAGACTTCGGCGCCAAAGGCTTTCGCAAGCTGGATGGCAGTCGTGCCGATACCGCTGGTGCCGCCGTGGATGAGCACGCTTTCCCCTTCGGTAAGGCCTGCCATCTGGAAGAGATTGGCCCAGACAGTGAAGAAGGTTTCCGGCAATGCGGCCGCTTTGACGGCGTCGTAACCTTTGGGGAAGGGCAGGGCCTGTCCGGCGGGCACGGTGCAATATTCGGCATAAGCGCCGCCATTGGCGAGCGCGCAGACCTTGTCGCCCAGCGCGAATTCATCGACGCCTTCACCGAGAGCGACCACCTCGCCGGCGATTTCGAGGCCGAGGATCGGGCTTGCATCCTTCGGCGGCGGATAGGTGCCCTGCCGCTGCGCGACATCGGGGCGGTTGACGCCCGCCGCCTCGACCTTCACCAGAATTTCGCCTTTTGCGGGCTTCGGCAAAGGCGCTTGTGAAAGCTGCATCACCTCCGGGCCGCCATGGGAGGGAAGGTCGATGAAGCGCATTTTTTCGGGCAGGGTCATAGTGTCGGGCATGGCCAGGGGCAACTCCTCACTTGTCGGCGTCACCTGAAGATGTAGGTCAGATGCGCCGTCGAGGGAAGGTGGCCCTTTGCCGCTGATGTCAATTTGTCTCGCCGAACACCCGGACGACGAAGCCGCTTTCATTTTCCTTCGCAGCGGCCTTCACACCCGCGATCTCGCTGCCGATACGCTCGGGATTGGCGATGATCAGCCCCTTCGGCAAGGTTAGGACGCCGATCGAGCAGCGCAGCAGCGCGAAGTCACGCTCGTTGCCGTGGCGGTCCTGGCCTTTCATGCAGCCGGCGGCGCGGTCTTCGTCCGAATAGAGTTCGGCGACATCGTCGTGAAAATCGCTGAGCAGCCGCTCTAGGATTTCCGTCAGTTCTCCTACCGACCAGTCACGCACGCCGATGAAGAAGTCGTCGCCGCCGATATGGCCGAGGAAACAATCACCGGCAAAAAAGTAGCGGCGCATCAGAGCCGAAAACAGGGTGATGGCGTGGTCGCCGGCGTTGAAGCCGTATTTGTCGTTGAAGGGTTTGAAATTATCGAAGTCGCAATAGCAGAAGAAACGCGACTCGTCGCCGTCGCTGCAGCGGTCGGCAATGAAGCCGCCAATCGCGCGGTTGCCGGGCAGCGCCGTCAGCGGGTTCTGGTCCTGCGCCATCTTCAGCTGTTTTTCGTTGATGACCTTGATGAGCGAGGCCGCGGAAACAATGCCGGCGTAACGCATGTTTTCGGTGAGGATGATGCAGGCGCTGCCGCCCATGCTGGCGAACATGTTCATCAGCTGGTCGGCATCCGCATCGAGGCCGACGATCGGCGCGGGATCGACGAAATGGGAAATGGTGCGCTCATAGATCTTGTTCTTGAGCAGGTCGCGGCCGAAGGGCCGGTAGATATATTCCTTGAGGTGATATTCGTTGATGACGCCGCGCGGTTCGCCATTGGCGTTGAGAACCGGGAAGAAGGCCTGCTGCGGATTTCTGCGGAACAGTTCGAAGACGCTGTCGACGCTGTCATGCTCGAAGACGGTGGGAAGGCGCTCTATTTCCCGGCGGATGAGAATTTCATCCAGCGTCTGGCTGCTGCGTCGCGCCACGCCGATGCGGTTGATGTGGGGAAAACTTTCAGGCAATTCGCTGGTGAAGACCGTTGGCCTGGCGATCAGCCAGCCCTGCACCAGATCGACGCCGAATTCGCGGCAGGTCAGAAATTCCGCTTCGGTCTCGATGCCTTCCGCAATGACCCTGACGCCGAGAACATGGGCGATGTTGACGATGTTGCGCACAAGGTGCTGCTTGCGCGGCAATTGGTCGACGCCGGTGATGAAATGCCGGTCGATCTTCAGGTAATCCAGCGGGAAGTCGCAGAGCAGCTTCATCTCGCCGTGACCGGCGCCGAAATCGTCAATCGCCAGCTTGAAACCTTCCTTGCGCATACGGGCGATCAGCGCCGTGAACTCCGGCACGCTGGTATTGTCGAAACGTTCGGAAAGTTCAAAGCAGATGGAGGAGGCCGGAATGCCCGCCCGCGCCAGATGGCCGACGAGCTTGTCCAGAATGGCGTCGCCATGCGGGATCAGCCGTACGTCGAGATTGAGGAACAGGGTGGCGGAGGAAAAATCGGGCAGGGTGGAGAATTTTGCGAGCGCCCGGCTTGCCAGCATCTGCTCGAAGGCCTTCAGCTCGCCATCCGCAGCAGCCTGGTCGAGAAGCGCCAGCGGATTGGAAAAACCGAGCCGATCATGGCCGCGCATCAGCGATTCATAACCGAAGATCGTGCCCGTCGTCGCCTCGACAATCGGCTGGAACGCCGTTTCGAGCACCAGCTTGGCCATGGGAAACATGTGCCCGGAGGCAAAACGCCTGATGACATCGTTCTCCAGCGTGACGGCCTGCATTTTATTCTCCGCTGTTGCCGGTCCCCATGTGGCTAACGTAAGGGGAGCCTGTCTCTTTTGCGGCGAACAATCGCAGATTACAGGTCAACAAAAGCTTTCACGACTGTGAAGCTTTGATGAACGTTTTGTTACAACCCCATAAGCATGTGGGCCCATGAGCATGTGGGGTTGTTGCGTCGGGCCTCATGCGCGGCGGACGTGCCCGGTGTGAGCGGCGTAGAGATCCGCGACGTTCATGCGCTCCCGGTCTGCCTCGACAGACTCTGCGGACTTCGCGCCGACGCCATGTTCGGCGGAGGCCGCCCATAGTCTCAGCGCTGCCCTGACGACCTCGCTGCCGGATGCGTAAGCGCCGCAATTCACGGCCTCGCGCATTCTTGCTGCCTGTTCCGGGGAAATCGATACTGTTACCATTGGCATGATATCACTCCCTTCTTTAAACACTGCGAGCGGTCCTTCGATGTCCGGTTTGCGGATCGGGTGCCGTCGTGGTCTAGGCGGGCGTTTTTATCGTCTTTCGTCTGGCGCCGCTTCCAGCGAAATTTGTATCATCAGCGATATTAGCACGAAACGCGTTCCATTCCCAATTCGCAGTATATCACGGTTTAGTTTTTCCCCCGTGAACCGGGCGGCAGCATGGGGTTCGCCGCACCGGCCGATGCCTGCGAAACTATCACTGTCCGGCCAAGGAAAATATGATCCATCGCAAATCAGCGACATAAAATGGCGCGTTTTTTATTGATTGATTGATCAATCAAGAATAATTTGCCATCCGTCAAGGAGACCCCTATGCCCAAGATCGGAATGGAGCCTTTGCGCCGCAAGGCGCTTGTGGATGCGGCGCTTCGCACCATAGGCCACCATGGTTCGCTGAATGTGACAATGTCTGATATCGCCCGGGAAGCGGGCGTGTCGGCAGCGCTCGCGCATCATTATTTCGGCAGCAAGCAGCAGCTTCTTCTGGAAACCATCCGCAGCCTGCTGCGTGACCTCAGGCGCGATGCCGTGGCGGCGCTGACACGCGCTTCCGGCCCGCGCGAAAGGCTGAGCGCCATCGTGCATGTCTCCTTTCAGAGCGACCAGTTCACGCCCGAAACCGTGGCGGCATGGCTCGCCTTTTATGTCGAGGCGCAGCGTTCGGAGGAAACGCGCCGCCTGCTGGTGCTTTATTCCCGCCGCCTGCGCTCCAATCTCATGGCCAGCCTCAACCGGCTTTGTCCGCCCGACGATGCCGCGCGCATCGCGGAAGGGGCGGCGGCCCTGATCGACGGGCTTTATATCAGGCACAGCCTGCGTTCCGCCCCGCTTGGCCTCGCCTCCGCGCCGGCGCTGGTCGAGGATTATTTCGACATGCAGCTCAAATCTTTTCCCGATGGACAGCGCCCGAAGCCGTCCATCCGCGTTCTCAAGGAGACTTCGACATGACCATCGCGACGCCGCTCAAGGCGCAGCCGAAAGCCTCGCATTTCATCGACGGGGACTATGTCGAGGATAATACCGGTACGCCGTTCGAGAGCATCTTTCCGGCCACCGGCGAAGTGATCGCAAGGCTGCATGCGGCAACACCTGCCATCGTCGAGCGCGCCATCGCCTCGGCCAAACGCGCGCAGAAGGAATGGGCGGTGATGAGCCCCACGGCGCGCGGCCGCATCCTCAAACGCGCCGCCGATATCATGCGCGAACGCAACGATGCGCTTTCCACGCTGGAAACGCTGGATACGGGCAAGCCCATTCAGGAAACCATCGTCGCCGACCCAACCTCCGGCGCCGATGCTTTCGAATTCTTCGGCGGCATCGCGCCGTCCGCCCTGAATGGCGATTATATCCCGCTCGGCGGTGATTTCGCCTATACCAAGCGTGTGCCGCTCGGTGTCTGCGTTGGCATCGGCGCCTGGAACTATCCGCAGCAGATCGCCTGCTGGAAGGCCGCGCCCGCGCTGGTCGCCGGCAATGCCATGGTCTTCAAGCCCTCGGAAAACACCCCGCTCGGCGCGTTGAAGATTGCCGAAATCCTCATCGAAGCCGGCCTGCCAAAGGGCCTGTTCAACGTCATCCAGGGCGACCGCGACACCGGCCCGCTTCTGGTCAACCACCCCGAAGTGGCCAAGGTCTCGCTCACCGGCTCCGTGCCGACCGGCCGCAAGGTGGCCGCCGCCGCCGCCGGGCATCTGAAGCATGTGACCATGGAACTCGGCGGCAAGTCGCCGATGATTGTCTTCGATGATGCCGATATCGAAAGCGCCGTCGGCGGCGCGATGCTCGGCAACTTCTATTCCTCCGGCCAGGTCTGCTCGAACGGCACGCGCGTTTTCGTGCAGAAAAAGGCGAAGGAGCGTTTCCTCGACAACCTGAAAAGCCGCACCGAGGCGATGATCCTCGGCGATCCCCTCGATTACGCCACCCATCTCGGCCCGCTGGTCTCCAAGGCCCAGCAGGAGAAGGTTCTTTCCTATATCGAAAAGGGCAAGGCGGAAGGAGCGACGCTCATCACCGGCGGCGGCATTCCCAACAATGTCTCGGGCGAGGGCGCTTATGTGCAACCGACCGTGTTCGCCGATGTGACCGACGATATGACCATCGCCCGCGAGGAAATCTTCGGGCCGGTCATGTGCGTGCTGGATTTCGACGATGAGGACGAGGTTATCGCCCGCGCCAACGCAACCGAATTCGGGCTGGCCGGCGGCGTCTTCACCGCCGATCTCGCCCGCGCCCACCGTGTGGTGGATCAGCTGGAGGCGGGCACGCTGTGGATCAATACCTATAATCTCTGCCCGGTGGAAATGCCCTTCGGCGGCTCCAAGCAGTCCGGGTTCGGGCGGGAGAATTCGGCGGCGGCGCTGGAGCATTATAGCGAGCTGAAGACGGTTTATGTGAGCACGGGGAAGGTGGACGCGCCTTATTAAGGCAGCGTTGCGGATTGGGGCTTACCCCCCTCTGTCCTGCCGGACATCTCCCCCTCAAGGGGGAGATCGGCAAGACGAGCCGTATCACTTCACCCGCGAAATTTGAGAAGGGCGAAACCTGGCCTCAGATCGATCTCCCCCCTTGAGGGGGAGATGTCCGGCAGGACAGAGGGGGGTAAGCCCACCCGCACATGAGCCATTGAGAGAGAGCACAAATCATGCAGGCAGATTACGTCATCGTCGGTTCGGGCTCCGCAGGCTCCGCCATCGCCTATCGCCTGTCGGAAGACGGTCGTTATTCTGTCATCGTCATCGAGGCAGGCGGTTCCGATTTCGGCCCCTTTATCCAGATGCCCGCCGCACTCGCGTGGCCGATGAGCATGAAGCGCTACAATTGGGGTTATCTCTCCGAGCCCGAACCCAATCTCGACAACCGCCGCATCACAGCCCCGCGCGGCAAGGTCATCGGCGGCTCGTCCTCCATCAACGGCCTCGTTTACGTGCGCGGCCACGCGGAGGATTTCAACCGCTGGGAAGAGCTTGGCGCGCATGGCTGGGCCTATGCGGATGTGCTGCCTTACTTCAAGCGCATGGAGCACAGCCATGGCGGCGAGGAAGGCTGGCGCGGCACGGATGGGCCGCTGCATGTGCAGCGTGGCCCCGTCAGCAATCCGCTGTTCCACGCCTTCATTCAGGCGGGCGCGCAGGCGGGCTTTGAACTGACGGACGATTATAACGGCTCCAAGCAGGAGGGTTTCGGCCTGATGGAGCAGACCATCCACAATGGCCGCCGCTGGTCCGCCGCCAATGCCTATCTGAAGCCGGCGCTGAAGCGCGGCAACGTCACGCTGGTCAATGGTTTCGCCCGCAAGATCGTCATCGAGAACGGCCGCGCCGTGGGTGTCGAGATCGAACGCAAGGGCGTGGTGGAAACCGTCACGGCCAATCGCGAGGTCATCCTTTCTGCCTCCTCCTTCAACTCGCCGAAACTGCTGATGCTTTCGGGCGTCGGTCCTGCTGCCCATCTGAAAGACATGGGCATCGAAGTGAAGGCGGATCGTCCGGGCGTCGGCGCAAATCTTCAGGACCATATGGAGTTTTATTTCCAGCAGGTCTCCACCAAGCCGGTCTCGCTTTACTCCTGGCTTCCATGGTTTTGGCAGGGCGTGGCGGGCGCGCAATGGCTGCTGTCGAAAGGCGGGCTTGGCGCCTCCAACCAGTTCGAGGCCTGCGCCTTCCTGCGCTCCGCGCCCGGTCTGAAACAGCCTGATATCCAGTATCATTTCCTGCCCGTGGCCATTTCCTATGACGGCAAGGCCGCCGCAAAAAGCCACGGCTTTCAGGTGCATGTGGGCTACAACCTGTCGAAATCGCGCGGCAACGTCACCCTGCGCTCCGCCGATCCGCATGACGACCCGGTCATCCGCTTCAACTATATGAGCCATCAGGAAGACTGGGAAAAATTCCGCCATTGTGTGCGCCTGACGCGCGAAATCTTCAGCCAGAAAGCCTTTGACGATTTTCGCGGGCCGGAAATCCAGCCGGGCGAAAATGTCGGGACGGATGAGGAAATTGACGCCTTTTTGCGGGAGCATCTGGAAAGCGCCTATCACCCCTGCGGCACCTGCCGGATGGGCGACAAGGACGACCCGATGGCCGTCGTCGATCCCGAATGCCGGGTCATCGGAGTGGAGGGCCTGAGGGTTGCCGATAGCTCGATCTTCCCGCATGTGACCTATGGCAACCTGAACGGCCCGTCGATCATGACCGGCGAAAAGGCGGCGGACCACATTCTCGGCAAGACCCCGCTGCCGCGTTCCAATCAGGAACCATGGGTGAACCCGCGCGCGGCCGTCAACGACCGGTGAGGATCAATGGTAGTCGTCCTCGCGCTGGTGGCGAACGGCGGCGATGGTGACAGTTTCCGGGCCGTCGATACGGAACAACACGATATAGCCGGACGAGCCGAAAGGGACGAGTAATTCACGCATCAGGCCATTTTCTTGAGATGCTTTGCGGCAGCTGAAAGGAAAATCGGTCAGAAGCTGCAAGCCCGTTCTGATCGCGTGGATCGCCTTTTCTGCCACATCGATGTCATAGGCGATCAGAAAGTCGTAGATTCGGTCGAAATCACCGAACGCTTCTTCGGTGTAGCGAAGCGAATATGTCATTTTCGCTTCGCTGCTTTCGCGGCATCCAGCTTTCTTTGCATCATCGAAAGAACGTCATCGGTGGTATAATAAACCCCCGTACGTTCCGCCTCTTCGAGTGATGCTAACCCGCGCGCAATGAATTCCGCCTGCGACTTGCGGATTTCAACCTGCCTGCGCACAGAGTCTTCAATAAAGGACGAAAGTGTTTCGCCGTCCTTAAGCACGCTTTCTGCTGCCTCGCGAAAATCCGCCGTCACCCGCAGCGAAGGGATCGTTGCCGTTTTCATGGGTTGCCTCTTTTGCATTGCAATTGCGATGCGCAGATTGAGTTAATTACTAGATGGAGTCAAATTAAAATGGGTGGAAACGTCGGGAGGGCAGCCACGTCATACATCCGGACCGGCCACCCCGAAATAACCAAGCCCCGGTATCTTCACACCGGGCCGGCCAAAATCGATGCCGGCGACAAGACCGAGAAAGTTGACCTCAAAACCGCTGCGGGCACCTGCCGAAATACCGAACAACCCGCCCAGCGAAACGCTCGCATCCTTCCAGTCGTCGGCGATGTGGTAAAACGCACCGTCCGGCAGGTAGTCGCGGCCCACCGCGTCCGGCGGCAGCACGACGCCCAGTTCCGGCACGCTGCGCAGCACATGGGCGACGAAGGTGTTGGAGTTGGGGCCGGGATAGATGCGATAGCCGCCCGGCCGACCATAGGGGTAATCGGCAATCGCCTTTTCGATTTTCGGGATCAGCTTTTCCGCTTCCGCGCCGTGAATGGCCACCACCTGGCGCGGCATGTTGGAATACCAGTAGGCGTCCGCTGCATAACCATTATGGCGGATCGGCGTGCCCCAGCCCACCTTGTCGTAACGGTCATAGGTCGCAGCACCGGGCTTTTTCAGCACGACCCAGGCATGGCTGGCGACGGACCCCTTGAAGCCACCGGTCATGGCGGAAAAGACGTAGACCGCGGCTTCTCTGTCGCTCGACGCCACCGGCAGCATGCCGGAGGACGACCATCTTGCGGCGTTCCAGCCGCGCGGATGGTCCTTCATGGCCCATAGCCCCGCCGATGCCAGTGCCGGCAGCAGATAGATAATGGCAATCGCCAGCAGCAGACGTTTTGCAAATTTCACTGACAGCCCCGTGCATCGAAAAATCAATTGCGGTATCAACGACATAAAATCAGAATTTTTTGAGGCTGAGAGAATGAACAATTCCGTTACCGTCGAAGTCACCAGGGGCAATCTCGTCGAAAGCCGCCATCAGGGTCTTGTCGTGGTGGTGGATGGTGATGGCGGCGTGCTGTTTTCGTCTGGTGATATCGAGCGCGGCATCTTCCCGCGTTCCGCCTGCAAGGCCATGCAGGCGCTGCCGCTGGTGGAAAGTGGTGCTGCGGATGCCTATGGTTTCGGCAACCGCGAACTCGCATTCGCCTGTTCGTCCCATTCCGGGGAGGACGCGCATGTGGAACTCGCCGCTTCGATGCTTGCGAAGGCGGGCAGGGATGTGGATACGCTGGAATGTGGCGCACACTGGTCTTCGGACCAGAAAACCATCATCCACCAGGCTCGCACACTGGAAAAGCCGACAGCGCTGCATAATAATTGCTCCGGCAAACATTCCGGTTTCATCTGCGCCTGTTGCCACACCGGCACCGATCCCAGGGGCTATGTCGGTTACGATCACCCGCTGCAGCGGGAAATCCGCGCCACGATGGAAAGCCTGACGGGTGCTGCTCTCGGCCAGGACAATTGCGGCGTGGATGGCTGCTCCATCCCCACCTATGCCGTACCGCTCAAAGGGCTGGCGCATGGTTTCGCGAAGATGGCGACGGGCAGGGGGCTGGAAGCGGGTCGTGCGACAGCGTCGCGCCGTCTCATCGAGGCCTGCATGGCAGAACCCTTTTATGTGGCGGGCACCGGCCGCGCCTGCACGAGGCTGATGCAGATCGCGCCGGGAAAAATCTTCGCAAAGACCGGCGCGGAGGGCGTTTTCGTCGCCGCCCTGCCGGAAAAGGGTATCGCCATGGCGGTGAAATGCGAAGACGGTACGACACGCGCGGCCGAAGCCGTGGTATCCGCACTGCTCGCCCGCTATTTCGATGAAGGCAGCGCCGAGCAGCAGGCGCTGAGCAGCATGGCGAACCGGCAGATGCGCAACTGGAACGGCATCCACGTCGGCGATGTCAGAGTCGTCGGGCTCTAAATAACCTTTGACGCGGCCGGTTGCCGGCACGATGATGACGTGCCCTGTATGTGACGGCCATCCCACGGCCGCCGCGGGCCGGCGTCCGCATGAGGAAGAAACGGGCGCTTCATTGCTTTGGAGGTCGCATATCCATGTTCACACTGTTCTTCTCCCCCGGTTCCTGTTCTCGCGCCAGCCATATCGTGCTTGAGGAATCCGGCCTGCCTTACAAGGCCCATCGCGTCAATTTCGCGGAGGGCGAGCAACGCTCCGAGGCATTTTTAAAGGTCAATCCCAAGGGCCGCGTGCCGGCGCTGGCCACCGCAAGCGGCGTGCTGACGGAGACGCCCGCCATTCTCGCCTTTATCGCCCAGATGGCGCCTGAAAAGAAGCTCGCGCCGCTCGATGATCCCTTCGAATTCGCGTTGATGCAGTCCTTCAACGCCTTCATTTCTTCGACCGTGCATGTCGCCCATGCGCATGGCCGGCGCGGCAGCCGCTGGGCGAATGAGGATAGCTCGCTGGCCGATATGAAGGCGAAAGTGCCGCAGACCATGGGCGAGTGCTTCGAACTGATCGAGCACGGCATGCTGCACGGCCCATGGGTTCTTGGTACGGCCTATTCGGTTGCCGATCCCTATCTTTTCGTCATGTCCGGCTGGCTGGAAAGCGATGGCGTGGATATTGCCCGTTTCCCGAAGGTGCATGACCACTTCCGCCGCATGAACGACCGCCCGGCGGTGCAGCGGGCGCTTGCGGGGGAGAGGGGCTGAGAGGCCCCAGCTCGGTCTTGTGGTTGCTCCCTCATTTCTGTGACAAGCACAGGAATGAGGGCAGAGAGACACGCTGGCGGAGTGTTCTCCCGCTCAGGCCGCCTCGGCCGCGCGGGTATCCCACATCGTCTTGAACGCCGTGCGGGTCTGGCAGCGGTCCAGCCAGGCTTTCAGCGCCGGATGGGCATCGAACAGCGGCTTGTGGCCCTGTGCGTAACGAACGATTTCCGCGGCGTTGAGATCGGCCACGGTGAAACGGTCGCCCACCAGGTATTCGTGGCTGGAAAGGTGCTGCTCCAGCACCCGGAAGGGGCGCTTCAGCAGGCGGGCGGCGACATCGATCACCGCCTTGCCGCTATCGCTTTCCGACAGGCCCTCGGCGATCGCAGAGGAAATCTTTAGCGAATTGGTTTCGATTTCGGTCGCGGCAAAGAAGGACCATTGCAGCATCGCCGCATCTTCCTTCAAATCGACCGGCGCAAGCGGTCCGCCATATTTGCGGGCGAGATAGAGGTTGATGGCCATGGATTCGTAAAGCACCATGCCGTCATCCTCGATGCAGGGAATGGTGCCCATCGGGTTGACGGCCAGAAAATCCGGGGACAGCGTGTTGAGCGGCGCATCCGCAGCCAGCGGATCGGCAAGACGGCGGGCCTGTATGACCGGCACATGTTTGAATTCTATGCCGAGTTCCCCTGCCAGCCACAATGTGCGCGTGGCACGGGAACGGTAGACACCGTAAATCGTCAACATCGAAATTACCCCTTTAACCTGTCAGATGGCGGCACGTTACGGTCTAGCCATTTTAAAGTGAAGCTGCGGATCGCAGGGTCAACTATGATTTTTTCTGATCCGTCAGGAGGTCCGTATCCGGCGAGAGCCGGCATTCGAAGCGGTCGATGAACCGTTCGAACAGGCGGGCGAAAGTCTCCACATCCTCCGCCGGCCATCCGTCCATGACGTCCTCGATGACGCTCATCTTGGTCCGGCGCATTTCCTGCAAAAGGCTGGTGCCGAGCGGGGTGATCTCGACAATGCTGCGGCGGCCGTCTTCCTGGGAAACGCCGCGTTTCAGCAGGCCGCGCCCCACCATATCCGCCACGACCCTGCTGCCACGCGAGGGATCGATGCGCATGCCCTCGGCAATCGCACCCACGGTAACGTCGCCTTCCGCCCGGCGCAGAATGTCGAGCACGTCGATATGGGAAAGTTCCAGACCCGGAGCGAGCTTGGCAAGCGCCATGCGGCCGATGATGCGGCGGCCGATCATGATGCGCATGCGCGTCATCGTGTTGCCGATCCGCTTGATGTCCTCAGGCAGATCCTCGCTCCAGTTTTCCTCAGTCGCCACGCTTCATCGTCCCTTTCGATGCAGTTTCCCGATCACATTTAGCGGCATTAGCATAAATGTCAAAAACTTGCCATTGACATATATATGCTGATAGCACACAAATTGCCGCAGCAAAACCGCCGTAAGCCAACGAGATTTTTCATGGATATGTCCACCGCCCCCGTGGCGCCGCTTGTGTCGGATCATCGGCGCAGGCTCATCGTCTTTCTGTTTCTGATGCTGGCCATGTTCATGGCGACCCTCGACAACCAGATCGTATCCACAGCACTGCCCACCATCGTCGGTGAATTCGGCGCGCTGGAGCGTTTCGGCTGGATCGGCTCGGCCTATCTTCTGGCGACCAGCGCGGTCATGCCGGTTTATGGCAAGCTCGGTGATCTGTTCGGCCGCAAATATGTGATGATCGCAGCGGTTGTCATCTTCACGCTCGGCTCGCTGGCCTGCGGGCTGGCCTGGTCGATGGATTCGCTGATTGCGGCCCGCGTGCTGCAGGGGCTTGGCGGCGGCGGCATCATGGTATCGATCTTTTCCGTCAATGCGGATCTGTTCGAACCGCGCGAGCGCGCCCGTTACCAGAGCTATTCCAGCCTCACCATCATGGCGTCTGGCAGTGTCGGCCCGATCCTCGGCGGCACGATGAGCGACCTGTTCGGTTGGCGGTCGATCTTCCTCATCAACCTGCCGCTCGGCATTATCGTCATTGCAGGTCTGGCGCTGATGCTGCCCTATCGCCGTCCGGCCCGCCAGCCGAAGATCGATTATCTCGGCGCGGTCCTCTTGGCGGCCACCATTGCCAGCGTGGTCTTCTGGGCAGACAGCAGCGAATTGTTCGGCTCGCTGATCGCAGGCCCCAGTCTCGGCATCATCGCTTTCGCCGTCATCGCCGCTTTCCTCTGGGTGCAGGTGGAACGCCGCGCGCCGGAACCCGTCGTGCCGCTCAGGCTCTTCAAGGACAGCACCTTTCCGCTCTTGATGATCGTTTCGCTGACCAGCGGCGGCATCGGTATCGGCATGGTCAATTATTACGCCCTGTTCCTGCAGACCACGACCGGCCTTTCGCCTTCCCATGCCGGCCTGTTCTTCATCGCCGTCACCGGCGGCATCGTCATGGGTTCGCTTTCAGCCGGGCGGCTGATTTCGATCACCGGCGTCTACAAGCCCTTCTCGGTGGCGGGTCTCACCATCAACCTCATCGCCATGCTGCTCTTCACGCAGATGCATGCAGGAACGCCGCTTCCCCTGATCGCCGCGTTGATGCTGGTGCAGGGTTTCGCCGTTGGCCTCGGCCAGCAGGCGCCGATCATCGGCGTGCAGAATTCCGCGCCCAAGGCGGATATAGGTGCGGCGAGCGGCGCGGTGACGCTGACCCGCATGGGCGGCGCGGCCATCGCCATCTCGGTCTATGGCGCCATCGTATCATCGAGCCTCAGGGGCGTGGCCGTCGATATTCCCGGTGTCGGCAAGATCGAGGAGCTGACGCCGAAAATCCTCTCCGAACTTCCCGCCGCCTCACAGGCCGCAGTCGCCTCGCTTTATTCGGATGCCTTCACTCCACTCTTTTTCGCAGCGGCCGCGACCGCCGCCATCGGCCTTGCGGCGGCGCTGATGCTGAAGCCGGTGCGGTTGCCAGCAGCGGTGCAGGCAAAGCCGGCGGAAGAGGCGGCGGAGTAGCATAGCGAAGTTAACCGATGGTCGTTGAACGCCGTCTCACGCGGCGTTCAATGACTTTTCAACGGCCAGCCGAAAGCCCAGCGCATGCAGGACCCTCTGCACGGTTTCATAGCGAAGCTTCGAACCGGGCCTAAGCGCCTTATAGAGGCTTTCGCGGCCGAGACCCGAAGCATCCGCAATGTGCGACATTCCGCGAGCCTTGGCGACCGCGCCAAGGGCGCCAATGAAGACGTCGGGGTTCTCGTCTTCCATCGCGATTGCCAGAAATTCGATCATGGCTTCGTCGCTATCCAGGTAGTCTGACACATCGAATTTGCTAAATTCCGTCACGGCCATCCCTTCCGATTGTCTGTGCCATCTCGATTGCGCGCTTTATGTCCCGCCGCTGCGAAGACTTATCCCCGCCGACCAGAAGGAAATAAACCCTCTTGCCAACGCGAGTGAAATAGACCCGATAACCGGGACCGAAGTGGATGCGCATTTCTGAAACGCCTTCACCCACCGGCGCGCAATCGCCGAAGTTCCCATGCTCGGCTGCCGTGAGACGATGAAGAATCCGCACTTTTCCGGCACGATCTTTCAACACCTTCAGCCATTCGTCGAACTCTGCCGATTTCTGGAAACTGTTCATGATAGCATGTATCCGATTAGATACATTTCTGCAAGCGTAAATCCCATGGCTACCCTGTGAGCCGATTGTGCGCTGGCATTGCGCCTGCGAACTTCGTACCAAAACTCCATACAGGCCCGGCTCAAAGCCGAAATGACGCACGCAAAACAAAAACACCGCCACTGGAAATTTAACGCCCGTTTCGCGTTATTCTCGCAGCACTTTACATTCGCGCGGGCGGCCCTATCTCAATGAATATGAAGCCGGAACAGCTGTTGAACTCCACGCCCAAGGGTCTTTATTGCCCGGCGGGCGATTTTTATGTCGATCCCGTCCGCCCGGTGGCGCGGGCGCTCATCACTCATGGCCATTCCGATCACGCCCGCGCCGGCCATGGCGCGGTGCTGGCCACGCGCCAGACGCTCGATATCATGCGCATCCGTTATGGCGAGGACTTCTGCGGCAAAGAGCAGGCGGTCGCTTTCGGTGAAACGGTGGATGTCAATGGCGTGACGGTGGGTTTCCATCCGGCGGGCCATGTTCTCGGCTCCGCACAGATCTCCGTGGAAATGAACGGCCTGCGCATCGTCGCCTCGGGCGATTACAAGCGCGGCATCGACCCTACCTGCGCGCCCTTCGAGACGGTGCCATGCGATGTCTTCATCACAGAGGCCACCTTCGGCCTGCCGGTGTTCCATCATCCGCTGCCGCGGGTGGAAATCGGCAAGCTGCTCACCTCCATCAAACAGTTTCCCGAACGCACCCATCTGGTCGGGGCCTATTCACTGGGCAAGGCGCAGCGCGTCATTCGGCTGCTCCGCGACAACGGTTATTCCGATCCCATCTATATTCACGGCGCGCTGGCCAGACTTTGCGATTATTATGTCTCTGAGGGTATCGATCTCGGCGATCTGCGCCCCGCGACGCTCGAAAAAAGCGATCCTTCCGCCTTCAAGGGCGCGATTGTCGTCGGTCCGCCCTCGGCGTTTCAGGAGCGCTGGGCGCGCCGTTTCAACGAGCCGCTGATTGCCTTTGCGTCTGGCTGGATGATGGTGCGGCAGAGGGCAAAGCAGGGCGGCGTGGAGCTGCCGCTGGTCATATCAGACCATTGCGACTGGCCGGAACTTCTGGAGACGATCAAGGAAATTTCTCCGCAGGCCATCTGGGTCACCCATGGCCGTGAGGAGGCGCTGGTGCGCTGGTGCGAATTGCAGGGCATTGCCGCCAAGCCGCTGCATCTTGTCGGTTACGAGGATGAGGGGGATTGAGATGAAAGCCTTCGCCACCCTTCTCGATCGCCTCGTTCTCACCCCCTCGCGCAACGGCAAGCTGAAGCTGCTGACCGATTATTTCCGCGATACGCCCGATCCTGACCGGGGTTACGGGCTGGCGGCGATTGCCGGCACGCTGGACCTCAAAAGCGTCAAACCGGCCCTGCTGCGCGAGCTGGTGCTGGAGCGAATGGATGAAGTGCTGTTCCGCTATTCCTATGATTATGTCGGCGATCTGGCCGAGACCATATCGCTGGTCTGGGGCAATATCGGCGGCGTGGATGACGCCGAGGCTCAGGACCCGCGTCTCGGCGAAGTCGTCACACTGATGAATTCACTCGGCCGCAGGGAGGTGCGCGGCGCGGTGCGCGATCTGCTCGACCGGCTCGATACGTCCTCGCGTTTCGCTTTCCTCAAACTCGCAACCGGCAGCCTGCGCATCGGCGTTTCGGCGCGGCTGGCGCGTCAGGCGCTGGCGGATTTTGCCGGGAAAGACATCACCGAGATCGAGACCCTCTGGCACGGGCTGACGCCGCCCTATACGTCGCTTTTCGCATGGCTTGAGGGCAGGTCGGACCGGCCGGTGCTGGCGACACCAGCCATCTTCCACTCGGTGATGCTGGCGACGCCGGTGGCCGATGGCGATCTCGATGGGCTGGACCCGGCCGACTATGCCGCCGAATGGAAATGGGACGGCATTCGCGTGCAGCTGTCCCGCGCCGGTGGGACGCGAAAACTCTATTCCCGTTCCGGCGACGATATTTCCGGCGCCTTTCCAGACGTTCTGGAGGCGATCGATTTCGAAGGTGTGATGGATGGCGAGTTGCTGATTGGCGGGACAGTGCGGTCCAACAATCTCACCCGCACCTTTTCCGACCTGCAGCAGCGGCTGAACCGCAAGACGGTGACGGCAAAGATGCTGGACGACTATCCCGCCTTCATCCGCGCCTATGACCTGCTGTTCGATGGCGAGAGCGATATCCGCGCGCAGACCTATCTGGAGCGCCGCGGCAGGCTTTCTGACATCATCGAACATGCGCCGCATGACCGTTTCGACCTATCGCCGCTGATCGGCTTTTCCAGCTGGACGGAGCTCGACACGCTGCGTGCCGCGCCGCCTGATCCTGTCATCGAGGGTGTGATGATCAAGCGCCGCGACAGCACCTATCAGGCAGGCCGCGCCAAGGGGCCGTGGTTCAAGTGGAAACGCGATCCCTATAATATCGACGCTGTCATGATGTATGCCCAGCGCGGCCACGGCAAAAGGTCGAGCTATTATTCCGATTTCACCTTCGGTGTCTGGGCAGAAGGCGAGGATGGCGAACAGCTCGTGCCCGTCGGAAAGGCCTATTTCGGCTTCACCGATGCGGAGCTGGAGGTGCTGGACAAGTTCGTGCGTGACAATACGGTCGAGCGTTTCGGCCCGGTGCGGGCGGTGCGCGCCACGCCGGATTTCGGTTTTGTGCTTGAAGTGGCCTTCGAAGGTATCAACCGCTCCACCCGCCACAAATCCGGCGTCGCCATGCGTTTCCCGCGCATTGCGCGGCTGCGCGCCGACAAGCTGCCCGCGGAAGCAGACAGGCTTTCGACGCTGGTGGCGATGATCGATGGTGTGGAGGGGTAGGGGGCTGCGCCGCTTCCCTCATTCCCGTGACTAGTGCAGGAGCAAGGAAAGTATTTTGTCCAGAAATTGCCATGATGGCTGCGAATACATTGTTGTCATTCGCGAATCCGTGATTGGACAGCCTCCCGCCGCAGTGTTGAACTGCTGTTACAACCATCCTCGTCAGGTGAACATATGGCAGACAAACGCTTTCTTTCCTCACCCTTCGGACAGGAAGAGAGCGGCCCGATCTCGCCGGGCATGACGCGGCGCAGAGTGCTGGCCGGCGCCATGGGGCTGTCAGCGGCGGTTATCCTGCCGCCCGCCGTGAAAGCGGGCATTCCCACACCCGAAGTTCTGCCGCTGGAAAGGCAGGATTATGCGGAGGCCCGCCGACGTTTCCACACGCATCTGCTGCGCAAGATGGCCGCGCCGGAAAAATCCTCGGTGCTTGGCACGCCGCCCGGGGCGGAGCGTGTCACCTATCCCGGCGGGCCGGATGGTTCCATCGAACTGGTCGCTTGGCTCTCCCATTATCAGCCGTCAAAAACGCTGAAACCCGCTGTGCTTTTCCTCCACGGCGGCAACGCCACCGGTGACGGCCACTGGGCGCTGATGAAGCCCTATTGGGAAGCGGGCTTCGTTGTGCTGCTTCCGTCCTTTCGCGGCGAAAACGGCCAGAATGGCAATTATTCCGGCTTCTACGACGAAACGGCGGATGCGCTGGCGGCGGCGGCCTATCTGGAAAATCTTCCCGGCATCGACAGAAAGCGGTTCTTCATCGCCGGCCATTCCAATGGCGGCACGCTGACGCTTCTGGCCGCCATGAGCCGTAAATTCCGCGCCGCCGCGCCCATATCCGCCGGTGTCAATTCATGGCGTTATTTCAACCGCTATACCGACGAGATCTGTTTCGACGAAACCGACGAGCGCGAATTCATCATGCGCTCTTCCGTCTGTTTCGGCCCCAGCCTCAAATGCCCGGCGCTGCTTTTGCGTGGCACGGAGGAGCGGCCCTTCGACGGCGACCACCAGCTTTTCGTGGATCGCGCCCTGACATCCGGCTTCAAGGTCGACAAAAAACTGCTGCCCGGCAACCATAATGGCGTGGTTCCGGGCGCGGTGGAAGAAAGCATCCGCTTTTTCAACGGTTTCGTCTAAACGCGATATTGCGCCGCTGCTTGCCGGCGCATGGCGTCCTAGTTTTTGACGATGGACGTCTTGGCCTGCTCGGCCCACCATGCGCCGTCTTTTTTGTCGGCATATTGCGCGCGTTTGTTGGTGAATTGCCCCTGGGTGCACATCTCGCGGTAATTGCGAACCGGCAGCCCGAGTTCCTTGACGACGGCATGCACCACCGTCGGGCCGGTCATGTCATAGACGCTGACGAGCGTTCCCTCTTCAATATTCTGGGCAATACGATCGGCCATCAGCCTCAGCGCCGGGTGACCGGGTTTCGATGCCATGAAGTAATTTGTGATTTCGCCATTTTTCATGGCGATGAAAACGGCGTCTTCATCCGCGCCGATCACATCTTCCGGGCGCGCCGCAAAATTGGAATCGATATCCAGATAGATGCCGCCTTCCTGCAGAAGAACCAGAATACGCCAGAAATCCGCCTTGGCGGCGCCAACCTGCAGTCGCCGGAAGGCGTCGGCATAACGTCCGGGAAAATGCCGGTCGATATAGGCCTGGCACGCCTCGTCATCATGGTAGCGATATTCGAATTCCGGCGTCAGCCAGCGGTTGAACAGGAAATTCGCATAGATCGGCGTCGTTACCCGGTTGGAATAATTCGTCTGCCAGATGATGCGCGGAATGGCTTTTTCCGATTTCGGGCTGCGTCTGGCAGGCTGATACTCCGGAAGCGTCTTTCTTCTGCCGGGGCGGATGAAGAGATCGATGGAGAAAATAACCTTGACGATGTTGCCGCCGATCTTGATCGCGCGGTACGCAATGCGGTTATAGCCAGTTTTAGCCAAGTTCAGCGCTCCTGCGCGTGGAATCGTTTGTCACGCGCGTGGAAAACGGCGGCACGCGGTATTTATTGGACGCAATTAGTTTGTCAATACGCTGAAAATGAGACCGGCCGAGCCCGGATTAACGAGGCTCGGCCGGTTTGGGAGGGGCTGCAATCAGGCTTTGTTGCGGTTGAAATATCCAAGCAGCCGCATGGCGTTTGCGGTGACCAGAACCGTAGCGCCCGTATCGGCGAAAACGGCGAGCCACAGGCCGGAAAGGCCGGTGACGGTCGTGACCAGAAATACCGCCTTCAGGCCGAGCGCGATCGTCACGTTCTGACGGATATTGCTCATGGTGGCGCGCGACAGGCCGATGAGGCGGGCGGCATCGCCGACATTGTTGCGCATCAGCGCCGCATCCGCCGCTTCCATTGCCACATCGGTGCCCGAGCCGATGGCGACACCGACGCTGGCCGCCGCAAGGGCAGGCGCATCGTTGATGCCGTCACCCACCATCACCACGGTCTTCTTTTCGGCAAGCTTGCGGATTTCCTCGACCTTGTTCTGCGGCAGGAGTTCGCCGCGTGCCTCAAGGCCCAGCTTGTTGCCTATGGCCTTTGCCGTGCGGGCATTGTCACCCGACAGCATCAGCGAAGAAATGCCCATCTCCTTCAGCGCTTTCACGCCTTCGGCAGCATCCTTGCGCGGTTCGTCGCGCATGGCGAAGAGGCCGCTTGCCGCCCCGCCGACTATCACGACGGCCACCGTCTTGCCTTCGCTTTCGAGTGCGGAGATGCGATCGGCGAGGTCCTTCGAAAGGGTGCCGACCTCCGTTGCAAAGCGCGGTGCCCCGATGAACAGGTCTTTTCCGCCGACATTGCCCTGCATGCCGCGACCGGAAATCGCCTTGATGTTGGAACCGGGCAGGGGCTTCACGCCCAGCTTTTCGGCGTGATTGACGATGGCGCGGGCGAGCGGATGGCTCGATTCATGCTCGATGGTTGCGGCTTGCGCAATCAGGCTGGCCTCGTTGCCGTCGAGCGCCACCACGTCAGTCACGACGGGTTCGCCAAGCGTCAGCGTGCCGGTCTTGTCGAAAGCGACGGTTTCGGTGCGCGCCAGCATTTCGATGACCGCGCCGCCCTTCACCAGCATGCCGTGGCGTGCCGCAGCCGAAAGGCTGGAGGCTATGGCCGCGGGAACCGAAATGACCAGCGCGCAGGGGCAACCGATCAGCAGCAGGGCGAGACCGCGATAAATCCACGTATCCCAGTCACCGAGGCCGGCGAGCGGCGGCACGATGATGGTGAGCACGGAGATCGCCACGATCAGCGGCATATAATAACGCGAGAAGCTCTGGATGAAGCGCTCGGTCGGGGCACGCGCATCCTGCGCTTCTTCGACAAGCGTGATGATGCGGGCAATGGTATTGTCTTCCGGCGCGCGGTCGACGCGGATGCGCAGCGAGCCGTCATGGTTGATGGAACCGGCAAAAACGCGTGCGCCCTTTTCCTTGGCGACGGGAATGCTCTCTCCGGTCATCGGCGATTCGTCGACGCTGGACTGGCCTTCCATGACAACGCCATCGGCGGCGATACGGTCGCCGGGACGCGCCACGACCACCTGGCCGATGCGCACGTGATCGGCGGCAACCTGCCGAAGCGCACCGTTTTCTTCCACCAGCGCCGTCTTCGGCAAGAGCGAACCGAGCGCCTTGATGCCAGAGCGCGCACGTGCGGCGGCAAAGCCTTCCAGCAATTCGCCGACGGAGAAGAGCAGCACGACAATGGCCGCCTCTTCCGCCTCGCCGATGATGATCGCGCCGATGGCGGCAATCGTCATCAGCATCTCGATGGTGAAGACCGCGCCGAAACGGGCGGCATTGAAGGCATTCTTCGCGATCGGGAAGAGCGTGACCAGCGTGGCGATGATGAAGGCATAACCGCCCCATGCGGGGAAGGTCAGTTCCGCCGCATAGGCAATGGCGACCAGAATGGTGCCGGTGAAGGTGTTGCGCGCCTTTGCGGTGCGCCACCAGACGCCCTTTTCATCCGCGCCATGGGCATGCCCCACTTCCGCGGCCTGCGCTGCAGACACCGGAGCGGAACCATGCGAATGGCCTGCATGGTCGTGGCCGGAATGATCGTGACCAGAATGGTCATGTTTGGAGTGGTCATGATCATGCCCGCTGCAGGACGCGTGATCGTGCCCGGAATGGTCATGATCTGAATGGTCATGATCCGAATGGTCGTGGTCGTGGTGATGCCCGCCGCACGACCCGTGGTCATGGTCGTGATCCGCCACTTTTTCACGCGCGGTCTTTTCCTGCGGCAGCAGGGCCGGTTTAAATCCGAGCTTGCGCAGCGTGTCCTCGATTTTTTCGACCGGGGTTTTGTTCTCGGCCAGCGAAAGGTTCAGCCGTTCGCGGGCAACCGAGACCTTGACGTCGCCAACGCCGGGCAGGCGGGAAAGCGCGGTTTCAATCTTCGCGGCGCAGCTGCCGCAATCCATGCCGCCGACCGAAAAAGTCAGCGCATTGTTCTTTTCAGCGGCCGTTTCGGCCTCGTCATGGTGGTGACCGCCGCAGGAGGAATGGTCGTGATGATCGGCCTCGACCGTTGCCTGGGGAGCCTTTTCGCGCGGCAGCAAAGCGGGTTTGAAGCCAAGCTTGCGCAGCGTATCCTCGATTTTTTCGACCGAGGTTTTCTGTTCGGCCACCGAGAGGTTCAGCCTTTCGCGGGCAACCGACACCTTGACGTCGCCAACGCCGGGCAGGCGGGAAAGCGCGGTTTCAATCTTCGCCGCACAGCTGCCGCAATCCATCCCGCCGACCGTGAAGGTCAGTTCCTCCGATTCCCTGTTCAAACTGCCGCGTGTCGAAATATTCATGGTTTCGCTCCTGAATTCCAGTCGACAGTCAATCTGGCACCTCTAGCAACTAGAGCTTCAAGAGGAAAAATGCAGTTTTTCGATTTTTTTGAAAAGCCGACGCCAGCTTCGCGCCAGCCGCACGGTTCATCATGCCGGTAGATTGGATTCCATGAAGCGGTTCAGATGATAGCACTCCTTTTGAAAAATGGTCGCCGGGCGGCCTCTCTGGTCGGGCTTGCGCTGCTGCCTCTGATGAGCGGCTGCCTTTTCGTGACGGATACGACCCGGATGGACCCTGACGTCTTCGTCAGGGAAACGGCGCCGGTGTTCAACTTCAATTCCGTCAGCTCCAATCGCCAGCCGGAACTGCCGCCGCAGCCGGGCCAGCTTTCGACGCGCCCGCCGGATCTGTTCAGAACCCGCTTCCATCAGGAATACGGCCCGCCGGTGCGCGGGCAGGGGCTTAATGCGCCGCAGGTGCAGGGTTTTAACGCGCAGCAGCCGCAGGGCCAGACGATGGCCTATGGCCTGCCTGTCTCCAATCCGCTGCATCGGGTCATGTATGGCCCTATCCGCGACGAGGACCGCTCGCTGCCCGCCATTCCCTATGGGCGCATCGATCCGCGGTATCTCCGGCAGGAAGTCAGTTACCAGACGGCGGAAGCGCCGGGCACCATCGTCGTCGATACCAGGCAGCATTTCCTTTACCTCGTGCAGTCCGGCGGCAAGGCGATCCGTTACGGTGTTGGCCTCGGGCGTGACGGTTATGCCTGGTCGGGCCGCGGCAAGATCCAGTGGAAGGCGAAATGGCCGCGCTGGACGCCGCCCGATGAAATGGTCAAGCGCCAGCCGGAACTCGCCTCCATCTCCGCCGCCAATGGCGGCATGACGCCTGGTCTCAACAACCCGCTCGGTGCGCGCGCGCTTTATATTTTCAAGGACGGCAAGGACACGCTTTACCGCGTGCATGGCACGCCGGACTGGCAGTCCGTCGGCAAGGCAACGTCCTCCGGCTGCGTGCGCATGCTCAATCAGGATGTGATCGATCTTTACGAGCGCGTGCCCCAAGGGGCGCAGATTGTGGTTATCTGAACACGTTCTAAAAGAAAGAGATATGGGACCCATTCCGCCAGCACCTTGTGACTGGCTTTTAGCGGTCGGTTAACTATTTTCGCAATACGCATGACACGGAACAAATGACGTACAACGGCGATATAGCCGTTCGAAATGTGGGACAAACCGGCCTTATGACAAGCACCGACACAGATCTTTCCAGACGCACCTTCCTTTCCCTTCTCGGCCTTTCCTCCGCTTCGCTTCTCGCAGGCTGCGCCTCATCGGGCACGGGAGACGCCATCCGCCAGCAGGCGAGCGCCATCGGCAGCGATTTCCGGCAGATGTTTTCGCCGGGCGTCAGCGATGCGGAACTGGCCGTCATGTACGGCTCGGTTGAAGATGGCGGTTACGTCATTCCCGCCGTACCCTATCAGAAAATCGACCGGCGTTATTACCGCCAGCGGGTTGTCGATCCGACCGGCGAGCGCCCGGGCACCGTTGTCGTCGATACACGCTCGCGCTTCCTTTATGTCGTGGAGCAGGGCGGCAGCGCCATGCGTTACGGCGTCGGCATCGGCCGCGATGGTTTCGCCTGGTCGGGCGAGGGCGTCATCCAGTGGCGTCAGAAATGGCCGAAATGGACCCCGCCGGATGAGATGGTCGCCCGCCAGCCGGAACTGGTCAAATATTCTTCCAAGAATGGCGGCATGCCGCCGGGCCTGAAGAACCCGCTTGGCGCGCGCGCCCTTTATATCTTCCAGAACGGCAAGGACACGCTCTACCGTCTGCACGGCTCGCCGGAATGGAACTCCATCGGCAAGGCAGTCTCTTCCGGCTGCGTGCGCCTGATGAACCAGGACGTCATCGACCTCTACGACCGCGTGCCGCAGAAGGCCCGTGTGGTGGTCTGGCAATAAGCCGAAAACGCTTCGAATAAAAAGGCGGCCCCGTGCCGCCTTTTTCTTTTTTGGGTTAGGGCCGGGTGAGGCTGTCCTTCAGCGCATTCACCCGGTCGCGAATCTGCACCAGTTCCTCCAGCCCGCAGCCGGTGGCGCTGCCGATCGCCGCCATGATCTTCACGCCCTCTTTTTTGAGGTTCGCGCCCTTGGGCGTCAGGGCCACCAGCACTTGCCGCTCATCCACGGTGCCGCGCTTGCGGGTGATTAGCCCGGCATGTTCCAGCCTTTTCAGCAATGGCGACAGCGTGCCGGAATCAAGACCCAGCATTTCGCCAAGCGCCTTGACGGTGGACGTCTCCTTTTCCCATAGCGCCATCATGACCAGATATTGCGGATAGGTCAGCCCGATCGGGTCGAGCAGCGGCTTATAGGCGCGTGTGAAGGCGTGTGCCGCGCCATAAAGGGCAAAACATATCTGCTGGTCCAGCCTCAACAGGCTTTCCATCTTCTTCTCGTCGCCCTCTGCGTCCATTTTCGTGCTCCAAAATCAACCGGGGAGGGAACAATCAGCCCCCGCTTTCGGTTCCTGCCGCATGGATGCGCGGCGAAATTTCGTGAAAATTATCGCAAAAAACGATTTCGTATTCAATGTGCAAAATTATATTGCGCGCAATTCAATTGTTCGCTATAAGAACTCAACACCAACCCGAAGGAGTAAATGTCATGCCCATTCTTTACACGACCAAAGCATCTGCCACCGGTGGCCGCGCCGGCAACGCCAAGTCGGAAGACGGCGTTCTCGACGTTACGCTGACCGTTCCGAAGGAACTGGGCGGCGATGGCGCCCGTGGCACCAATCCGGAACAGCTTTTCGCAGCCGGTTATTCCGCCTGCTTCCTGGGCGCGCTGAAATTTGTCGCCGGCAAGGAAAAGGTAAAGATTCCTGAAGACACCACTGTGACGGCAACCGTCGGTATCGGCCCGCGCGAAGATGGCGGCGGTTTCGGCATCGAAGTGTCGCTGAAGGCAAATATTCCGGGCGTCGAGCGCGAAGTCGCCGAAAAGCTGGTTGCTGCCGCTCACATCGTCTGCCCTTACAGCCACGCCATGCGCACCTCCACGGAAGTGCCGGTCTCGGTGGCCTGATCCAATCCGCGTGAGCAATTCCATGTGAGCAATGAGGCCGGGTTTATCCCGGCCTTCTTGTTTGTGGAAATAAATATGCTATATTCTTTCCAAGGAAAGGATGTGCGCCATGAATATTCACGCCAAGACTGCCATGGAACCTGCTTCGCAGGGCAGGGTCGTCACCAAGGCCGTTATGACGGCTGCCGAGCGGCTGGGCCTGAATGCTGCCCGCACCGCGGATATTCTCGGTGTTTCCGCGCCGACGGTGTCGCGCATGAAGCGGCTGGATTTCCTGCTGGAGCCGGGCGCCAAGTCCTTTGAACTTGCGGTGCTGCTGATCCGGGTTTTCCGCTCGCTGGATGCGATTACCGGCGGCGATGAGGCGGTGGCTAAAAACTGGCTGCGCAATCACAATACGGCGCTTGATGCCGTGCCTGCCGAGAGGCTCACCACCATTACCGGATTGATCGATGTCCTCTCCTATCTGGACGCCCGACGCGCTCCTGTCTGAAAAACGCACCGCATCGGGAAAATACTGGCGGCTGGTGGAAGCGCAGCATCAGGTATCCACCATGAAACTGGTGGATACGGTGGAGGAGCAATCGCTGCTGGAAGATATTCTGGAGGCGAGTAAACGGCCCTTTCCGCCGGAATGTGCAGGTTTCGACTATCTTCTTGCGACGCCCTTCCGTTATGGCGCCGCCTATCCGCACGGCTCGCGGTTCCGCCGGGCGGGCTTTACCGAGGGCGTTTATTACGCCGCCGCGAAGGTGGAAACCGCGCTTGCCGAAATGGCCTTCTACCGGCTGCTGTTTTATGCGGAATCCCCCGGCACGCCGCTGCCCGCCAATCCCGCCGATTATTCCGCCTTCGCCGCCCGTATCGCCACCGATGCGGCGCTGGACCTGACGAAACCGGAACTGAGCCGGGACGAGGCGCTGTGGACCGATCTGCAAAATTACGAGCCATGCCAGGCGCTGGCCGAGCAGGCGCGTCTGGCGAAGATCGAGACGATCCTTTACCGCTCGGTGCGCGATCCCGCTGGCGGCCTCAATATTGCGGTCCTGTCGCCAAAGGCCTTTGCCGAAAAAATGCCGGTGGAGCGGATGAGCTGGCGCATCCGCCTGTCGAAAACCGGGGTGCAGGCGCTGTGCGAATTTCCGATGCGCAGGACGGGGTTTGCGGTCTCGGATTTCGCCGGTGATCCACGCCTCGCCAGCCTGTTGGGCTGACGGGCGTTTTGCTTGTTTTACCTCGGCCCTTTGAGGACCATCAAGCCGAAGCGAAAAACGCTTCGGGATCGTCGACTTCCACCAGCCTGCGCTTGTCGATCAGCCAGAAACGGGTTCCGACCGCCCGCACGAAACTCCTGTCATGCGAGACGAACACGCAGCTGGCCTCACGGCTGATGATTTCCGCCTCCAGCGCTTCCTGCCCGTCTATATCCAGATGGTTGGTGGGCTCGTCCAGCAGGTAGAAATTCGGCTCCGCCAGCCGCAGCGCCAGCATGGCAAGCCGCGCCTTCTGCCCGCCGGAAAGCGTTGCGATACGGCGTTTCTGCATTTCCATGTCGATGCCGGCGCCGGCAAGCAGGCCATGAATGCGCTGATCGCCAATATCGAAGCGGCGGGTCATGAACGCCGCCGGCGTGCTGTCGTCGTCGATTTCGGCAAGCGACTGATCGACATATCCGGCCACCAGCGAGGGCGTGGCCTTGACGCCCTCCAGTATCTGGCCAGCGTCCGATACCGCCGCCTGCAGAAGCGACATCAGCCGCGTCTTGCCGACGCCGTTGCGGCCGAGAATGACGATGCGGTCACCCTGGCGGACAAATTGCCGGCCGGTGCGGAACAGCAATGTTCCGTCCGGCGTCGAAACGGGCACATCTTCCAGCGTCACCAGAACCTTGGCATGGGTACCGCGATTGGCGAGCTGGATCTTGCCGGCGGAGCGCTCGGCATGGGCGGGTCGCGCCTTCTCCTCCAGCTTTTCGGCGCGCTGGCGCAATTGCTTGGTCTTGACGGTCAGAAGATCGCTGCCAGAATTGATGCCGATGTTGTTGAGCTTGGCGGCCTGTCGGCGCAATTGCTGCGCGGTTTTCATGTCGCGCTGGAAACGCCGCTCATCGGCGGCATCTTCCTCTTCCAGTGCCATCCGCGCGTGGCCGTAGGGCAAGCGGAACAGTGCCGAATTTTCCGGCCGCAGGAACAGCGTGGTTCTCGTGACATTGTCGAGAAAGGCGCGATCATGGCTGACGATGATAACTGCGGTATCGCGCGGCAGCTCAGCGAGCCAGTTTTCCAGCACGTTGATTTTTTCGAGATCGAGATGGTTGGTCGGCTCATCGAGCAGCAGGACATCCGGCTCGGTGATCCATGCCCGCGCCAGCATGGCTAGCCTCTGCCAGCCACCGCTCAATTCTTTCAGGCGGCGCTCACGGAACGGCTCCGGCACCAGCATCGCGTCGAAAATAATGTCGGCGCGCCAGCTTTCGCTGTCGATCGTTTCCGCCGGAAGGGCGGAAAGCACGGCGTCCCGCATCGTCTGTTCCATCAGCGGGGAGGGCAGGTGCTGGTGGACGATGGACTGCGTCAGTCCGCGCAGCCGGGTGATATCGCCACTGGTCGCGTCCAGCTCACCGGCAAGGCAATTGAGCAGGGTGGATTTGCCGCAGCCATTGGCGGCGACGATGCCGATGCGGTCTCCCGCATTCACGGTGAGGCTGAGATTGGAAAAAAGCGGCTTTCCCAGAATGATTCCGAGGTTTCGAAGCGTGATGATGGTCATAATTTGTCTCTGGCGAAACGGACCCGCGACGAACCGTGGTCTGCGGCAATGCAGTACGGGGTTTCGGTTCGGGATGATCCGTCGTGAAAACATGCGCAACGGCAGACAAGCTGCATTCTGCGCGGCCTTTTGGGCAAACCAGAGTTTTGGTGTTCCGGTCAGCCCTGCAAACGCGTCTGCAGGGCAAAAAGGTGGCAGAGCTGACGATTGCGCCAGAAGCAGGAAATATCCATGCGAAGCCTCCTTTCTTGAAACGGGTTGAACCGCTCCACCATTAACAGCGGTGGTTGTTCGAGGCAATGGTTTTTGGAGTAGGACGCCGTGCGGGAGAATGCGGCAGGCCCGCACTCTCCCGTTTCAATCAGCTCTCGACCTTGAGCGGCTTTTATTGCTTCGCGACACGCGCGCGCAGCTCTTCGACATGGGCGGCGATTTCAGGCGTCACTACATCGCCGAAATCCTCCATTTCGAACATCGGGCGGATTTCGATCTCGCTGCGCTCCAGCATCGGGTTCGGGCAGCGTTTCACCCATTCCACGGCCTCGTCCATGTCCTTCACATTCCAGATCCAGAAACCGGCGACCAGCTCGTTGGTGTGCGGGAAGGGGCCATTGACGACGGTGCGGCTGTCGCCGTCAAAAATGACTCTCTTGCCCTTGGACGACGGGTGCAGGCCGTCGCCGGATTGCATGATGCCGGCGTTGACCAGTTCCTCGTTGAATTTCCCCATTGCCTCCATCAGCTCAGTCGTGGGCATGACGCCATCTTCGCTGCTCTTGGTGGCTTTTACAAAAACGATAACACGCATGATCTTTCCTCCTTGATCGCGTTTTCCGTAGTTTCGCTCCCCGGCACGACGGCCAGATGACATTCTTGTCGACAAAAGTGGCGCTATGCCGGCTTCCCGTCAGCCGAGATCGATAAGATCGCGGCGCAGGCGGTCGGGGTCGCCGCTGCCGATGCGGGCCTCGATTTCGGCATGGGTCTGTTGCCAGATGGGGAAGGCGGCGGTGAGCACGGCCATGCCTGCGGCCGTCAGCCGCAGCCGCTTGCCGCGCTTGTCCTTCGGATCCTGCTCGATGCTGACCAGCCCGCGCCGTTCCAAAGGCTTCAGCGCCGCCGTCAGCGTCGTGCGGTCCATGGCCAGAAGATTGGCGACCGGCCCCATCGGCGGCGGCTCCGGCCGGTTGAGCGACATCAGCAGCGAAAATTGCCCATTGGTGATGCCGACCGGCTTCAGCGCATTGTCGAAAAGCCGCGCCAAAGCCCGCGCCGCACGCTGCGCATGCAGGCAGAGACAGGCGTCCCGCACGAAAAGAGTTGTCGAAAAAGGAATCACGCTGGCGTTTGACATGGGATAAATATGTTGATATCAACCTAATTAGTCAAGCGGAACTTGATGCTCCGCAGACTGTTAATTGCCTTTCAGCACAGAAATAGGCGGTGCCCTCCGTAAAAGCGGAGCGGTGCCGTGGTGAAAGACGGATCCAAGGAGGAAAGATCATGTCTCATCCCGTCGTTTCGAAGGAGGAGTGGCTTGCGGCCCGCCGCGATCTGCTGGTGAAGGAAAAGGAACTGACCCGAGCCCGTGACAGGCTGAACGAGGCCCGGCGCTCGCTGCCCTGGGAAGAGGTGACGAAGGACTATATCTTCGACGCGCCTTCCGGCCCCAAATCGCTACAGGAACTGTTCGGCACCTGCAGCCAGCTGATCGTCTACCACTTCATGCTGGCGCCGGACTGGGAGGAGGGCTGTGTCGGCTGCTCTTTCTTTGCCGATCACGTCGATGGCGCGCTGATCCACCTCAAACATGGCGATGCGGGTTTCGTCGCGGTGTCGCGCGCGCCGCTTGAAAAGATCGAAAGCTACAGAAACCGCATGGGCTGGAAATTCCCGTGGGTTTCCGCCGAAGGCAGCGATTTCAACTATGATTATCAGGCCTCGTTCCGCGACGAGGATATGACCAAAGGCGAAATCACCTATAATTACCGTGACATGGCGCCCTATGGCGACCTGAAGGACCTGCATGGCATCAGCGTTTTCGCCAAGGGCGATGACGGCAAGATCTACCACACCTACTCCACTTACGCCCGCGGCGCGGAGCAGACGCTCGGCACGCTGATGCTGCTCGATCTGGTGCCAAAAGGCCGTAACGAAGAGGAGGTAATGGATTGGGTGCGCCGCCACGACCAGTATGAGGACGCACCGAAGGCGGCAGCCTGCTGCCACTGAAAACTGACGGACGAGGAGGAAACGAAAATGGAAATGGAAATCGCCAAGCCGCAGAAGGAACATGAATTCCTGAAGAGGATCGTCGGAGACTGGGTCATGACCTCCAGTTCCGGTCATGAGGACTACAATGCCGACGACCCGTCGCAGCAATTCACCGAGACCGTCCGCTCCGTCGGCGGTTTGTGGATCATCGGCAACGGCACCGGCAAGATGCCTGACGGCACGGATATGACAGCCGTGATCACGGTCGGTTTCGATCCGGCCAAGGGCAATTTCGTCGGCACCTGGGTGGGGTCGATGATGACCAATCTCTGGGTCTACAAGGGCTGGCTGGAAGAGGACGGCAAGACCCTGACGCTGGAAGCGGAAGGCCCCGCCTTCGACGGCTCCGGCAGCACCGCTACCTATCACGACGTGCTGGTGCTGCATGATGATAATCACCGCAGCTTTTCCGGCAGCGTCAAGCAGCCGGACGGCACATTCAAGACCTTCATGACATCGGAATTCCGACGCAAGGCCTGAAGCCCTGCCGGAATTTCACCTGAGCACCAGCGCCGCCGCGTCCTGCGGCGGGCAATGGCCGACACACACCCGCCAAAACCTCCATAGGAGACGACAATGTCCGATACACATGGAAAATTCATCTGGGTCGAGCTGATGACGCCCGACATGGAAGCGGCAGCCCGCTTTTATGGTCATGTCGTCGGCTGGCAGACCAAGGATTTCGGCTCGCCGGAAATGCCCTATCTGGTGCTGGAGGCCGATGGCAAAGGCATGGGCGGCGTCATGGAACTGACCGACGAGCACAAGGGCCAGGGCATTCCCCCGAACTGGACCGCCTATGTCGATGTCGACGATGTGGACGCCACGGCGAAACAATTCGCCGAAAAGGGCGGCGCGATCAGACGCCCCCCGCAGGATATTCCCGAAATCGGCCGCTTTGCCGTGGTCGCCGATCCCTTTGGTGCGGTGCTCTGTATCATGACGCCGCTGCCGATGGAAACCGGCGGTTTTCCCGAGGATATGCAGGAAAAGCAGGGCCATGTCGGCTGGCATGAACTCTTCACCGATAATGTTGATGAGGCCATGGCCTTTTACGGCGATGTATTCGGCTGGACCAAGGACCATGATTTCGACATGGGCGACATGGGCCCTTACCGCATCTTCGCCTATAAGGGCAAAGCCGTCGGCGGCATAATGAAACGCATGCCGCAGGTCCCCGTCTGCCATTGGGGTTATTACTTCAATGTGGATGGCATCGATGAAGCCATCACCCGCGTCAGCACCGGCGGCGGCAAGGTCGTCAACGGCCCGATGGAGGTTCCCGGCGGAAGCTGGATCGTCAATTGCGTCGACCCGCAGGGCGCCTATTTCTCGCTGGTTTCGCAGAAGAAATAATCCTGTTTTCTGATGATCTGCCGGGGTTTGATCCGGCAGATCACCGCTCTCTCGACAGGCGGACGTGATCGATAAAGGCTCGCAGTTTCGGCGCAAGGTTACGACGGCTGGGGTAATAGAGATAAAATCCCGCAAAGGTCGGGGAATGGTCTTCCAGCATGGAAACGAGTTGCCCGCTCTCCAGATAGGGGCGGAACGTTTCTTCCATGCCGAAGGTGATGCCCGCGCCGGCGCAGGCCAGCTTGATCATCAGCTGCATGTCGTTGGTGGTGAAATCAGGCTCCACCGCTACCGCGAATTCGCGGTCGTTTTCGGCAAATTCCCACCTGTATGGCGCGACACCCGGACGGGCTCGCCAGCCGATACACCTGTGCTCTATCAACTCGCGGGGCTGCACTGGCAGACCGAAGCGGTCCCGATAGCCAGGGGAGCAGACGGCGAGCTGCCGCTGCGGAGCGGAAACCGGAACGGCAATCATGTCCTGCGCGATCAGTTCTCCAAGACGCACGCCGGCATCGTAATGTTCGGCGACGATATCGAATTCCTCGTCCGTCACGACGATATCAAGCTGCACTTCGGGATGCATGTCCGCAAAGCTTGCAAGCAATGGCCCGGATAAAAAACGCTCGGCAATCGAGGAAACGGCAAGGCGCAACTGCCCGCGCACGGCGCCGCTCAGGGAAGATGCAGCATTGGCTGCCTGGACGAGATTGCCGATGGATGGCGACACATCCGCATAAAGCTGCTGCCCCGCTTCCGTCAGGCTGACGCTGCGCGTCGTGCGCTGTACCAGCGCTATTCCCATTGTCTCTTCAAGCTTGCGGATGGTCTGGCTCACGGCGGACCGGGTTATGCCGAGCCTGTCCGCGACAGCCCGGAAGTTGCGCTCGTCGGCAACCATGCAGAATGTGGAAAGCGCGTTGAGATCGATGTTCATTGGTTAGAAATTCTATCCATTGAGGTTATGATTGAGGCGGTTATCACGACAATGCCCAAGCTTTATCTTGTCCGCAACGGTCGCTTTCAGAAAAAGCGGGCCGTAACACCAAGGAGAAAGCCATGACATTGAACAAAGTCGTTCTCATCACAGGTGCATCGAGCGGGATCGGTGAGGGTATCGCAAGGGAACTGGCGGCCGCCGGGGCGAGGCTGGTGCTGGGCGCGCGCCGCATGGACCGCTTGCAGGTGCTGGCCGAAGAATTGCGCGGGAAGGGTGCCGAGGTCGTCGCCCATCCGCTTGATGTTACGGACAGACAGAGCGTCGAGGCTTTTGCGGAGGCCGGACGCAAGGCTTTCGGGCAGGTCGACGTCATCGTCAACAATGCCGGTATCATGCCGCTATCGCTGATGTCGTCGCTCAAGGTCGATGAATGGGACCGGATGATCGACGTCAACATCAAGGGCGTGCTTTATGGCGTCGCCGCCGTTCTGCCCGAGATGACCGCCCGCGCATCCGGCCATATCATCAACATCGCTTCCATCGGTGCGCTCGCCGTTTCACCCACGGCGGCCGTTTATTGCGCGACGAAATTTGCGGTGCGGGCGATTTCGGACGGGCTGCGGCAGGAAAACCGCGACCTGCGCGTCACCTGCATTCACCCCGGCGTGGTGGAAAGCGAACTTGCCCACACCATCACCGATCCGGCCGCTGCGGAGCTGATGCAGACCTATCGGGCCATCGCCTTGAAACCCGACGCCATCGGCCGCGCGGTGCGCTACGCCATCGAGCAGCCAGATGATGTCGACGTCAATGAAATCGTCATCCGACCCACCGCTGCCTGAGGAGGCCGACATGAAAGCGATTTTTCCAACCGTGCTTGCGATTACAATGCTTGCGGGAAGTGCCGCCGCCATCGCCAATCCGCAGCGTCTGGATGACAGGCTGCGGCGTGGTGACGACGTCATCCGCAGCCTCAACAATGGTCGGCCCCAGGCCAATCTGGAACGTTTGCGGCAGGAGTTTCCTTTCCTCGCTGAAGCGACCGAAGGTTACGCCCTGGGGGAGGTGTGGTCGCGGCCGGGACTGGATAACCGGACCCGCCAGCTGGCCGCCGTTGCGGTCATGGCGGCCCTTGGCGAGCGGGATCTGATGAAGGTCCACGCCGGTTATGCACTCAATGTGGGCGCAACCGACGAGGAGCTGAAGGAAATGATCTATCTGATCACGGTTCCCGCAGGTTTTCCCAAAGCCATCGCCGCATCCCGGACGCTGGCTGAGCTGTTCGAGGAGCGCCGCGATAACGCCGCATCGGGAGGGCAAAGGCAATGAACATTGTTTCGACATCCGTCGCGCTTCTGCTCGCAACGGCGTCCGCCGATACGGGTTCCCGCAAAACGAGTAACGCCATGGACGTGAACATGACCGAAACGGCTCAAATCCAGAACCACCCTTATATCGGCATGTGGGTCACCGGTGATGGCCATGTTCGTCAGGAGCTTTTGCCTGATGGTCGTTATGACGAGGCGCGGGGCAACCGCAAAAGCGCCTATCAGGGGCGATATGAGGTGAAGGGAAACCATATCGACTATTGGGACGATACCGGTTTTACGGCCGACGGCGAATTCGTCGACGACATTCTCTATCACGGCGGCATGATCTTCTATCGCCAGAAGTAACCGCTGTGCCAATCAAGCGCCGCCCGCCCCATCGGGAGCGGGCGGCGTGCTTGTTTCTATCGCTTCAAACTACCCAAAATCCCGCGCACGATGGCGCGGCCGACGGATGTGGCGACCGAACGGGCGGCACTTTTCATCGCCGCCTCGATTACCGTTTCGCGCTGGTAACCCGTGCGGCGGGCGCCACCATTGCGCGAGCCGGTGGATGCCGGTGCGGCTTCTTCATCGCCGAAGCCGGGCAGACGCCAGCGGCCGGAAGCGCTTTCGGACTGGCTGGAGGCGTTTTCCTCCTCCGCGCGCCTGGCGGCTTCCGCGTCCGCTGCCTTCTGGGCACGGGCAGCGAGAATTTCGAAGGCCGATTCCCGGTCGATATCCTTGTCATATTGGCCGGCGACGGGGCTGACATCGATCAGCGACCTGCGCTCCGCATCCGTCAGCGGTCCGACACGGCCGGAAGGCGGGCGCACGAGGGTGCGCTCGACGATGGAGGGCGCGCCCTTGTCATGCAGGGTCGAGATCAGCGCCTCACCGGTGCCGAGCGTGGTGATGGTGTCGGCGGTGTTGAAGGCCGGGTTCTGGCGGAAGGTGTCGGCCGCCGTGCGCACCGCTTTCTGCTCGCGCGGCGTATAGGCGCGAAGCGCATGCTGCACGCGGTTGCCGAGCTGGGCAAGAACGGTTTCCGGCACGTCGAGCGGGTTCTGCGTCACGAAATAGACGCCGACG
Source organism: Agrobacterium radiobacter (assembly GCF_040801995.1). Lineage (NCBI taxonomy): Bacteria > Pseudomonadati > Pseudomonadota > Alphaproteobacteria > Hyphomicrobiales > Rhizobiaceae > Agrobacterium > Agrobacterium radiobacter. Next base: position 523,980 of record NZ_JBEGHX010000001.1, read on the forward strand.
CCCTTGGAGCGGATAAGGCGCACGACCTGTTCCACGCGTTCCACCAACACCCGTGGCGCATCGTTGAAGAGCAGATGCGCCTCATCGAAGAAGAACACCAGGCGCGGCTTTTCCGGGTCGCCCACCTCAGGCAGTTCTTCGAAGAGTTCCGAGAGCATCCAGAGCAGGAAGGTGGCGTAAAGGCGCGGGTTCATCATCAGCCGGTCGGCGGCGAGAACCGAAATGGTGCCGCGCCCGTCCGTGCCCACGCGCATGATGTCGGCGATCTTCAGCGCCGGTTCGCCAAAGAAATTGGCCGCGCCCTGCTGTTCGAGAACCAGCAGCCCGCGCTGCAGCGAACCGACCGAGGACTTGGAAATCAGGCCGAACTGGTTGGAAAGCTCCGATGCGTTTTCGCCCATATAGTTCAGGAGCGATTGCAGGTCTTTGAGATCGAGCAGCGGCAGCCCGCCCTGATCGGCGATCTTGAAGGCGATGTTGAGCACGCCTTCCTGCGCTTCCGAGGCATCCATCAGCCGGGCAAGCAGCAGCGGCCCCATTTCGGCGATGGTGGCGCGCACGCGATGGCCTTTTTCGCCGTAGAGATCCCAGAAGATGACGGAGGATTTACCGTAGGAAAAATCGGTGAAGCCGATCTGTTCGACGCGTTTCTGCACCCAGTCCTTGGCTTCGCCTTCCGCCGCGATGCCGGAAAGGTCGCCCTTGATATCGGCGCAGAAAACCGGCACGCCGGCCTTGGAGAAACCTTCGGCAAGAACCTGCAACGTCACGGTCTTGCCCGTTCCCGTCGCGCCGGTGATGAGGCCGTGGCGGTTGCCGAATTTCAGTTCCAGATATTCGCCCTTGTTCAGGCTGTCGTCCGGATTGCGGCTGGTCCCGATATAGAGCTGTCCGTCCTGCAACATCGACCATTTTCTCCTGCGGCTGATGCATGACCCTTAAAATCGCGCCGGATTTTGTAAAAGTCATGTCCGAATTAAAAGCGTAGCTGGCATGCGGTGACCGTTCCTCGCGAAAGCGGCCTTTTCATAGTTTGGTTGTGATGATCTTATAAGGACAGTTTCAAGGCGCAACAACTGCTTGATGCCGATGAGGAAAAACCGCTTGATGAAAGTTGCCGCACCTGTTCGTGGCCGCTTGAATGCAGCATGAGATTGTTTTACGTTGACGTTAACGTCAGTTATTCGATGTTGGCGTCGTTTTTCAACAGGAGGCAAGAATGAACGAAGTCGTGGATCAGATCGCCGTAAAGGCGGGGATCGACCCTGAACTGGCTGAAAAGGCCGTTGGCATGATTCTTGGTTTTCTCCAGCGCGAGGCCGCAGACGGCCCGATCGCGCGGATGATCGAAGCCATTCCCGGCGCCAGCGATCTGGTGGCGCAGTATAATGGCGAGGGTGCCGGCGGCGGCGGCGGTCTGCTCGGCGGCCTGATGAGCGCCATCGGCGGCGGCGGCATCATGGGTCTCGGCCAGCAGCTGATGAGCCAGGGCCTCGGCATGAGCGAGATTTCCACGCTCGCCAAGGAAACCATCTCCGTTGCCCGCCAGCATGCGGGCGATGAGGTTGTCGATCAGGTGATCGCCTCGGTTCCGGGTCTCAGCCAGTTCGCCTGAGGCGAAGCTACTCCATCGCGGGGCGCGGCGGCTGTTCATTGAACAGGCGGCGCGCCTCTTCTATTTCGGCATGGTGCGTTTCCGCCCATATCCAAACGCCGCAAAAGGCGCTGCCCAGCGTGCGGCCGAGGTTCGTCAGAGCGTAATCCACATGCGGCGGAATGACGGGGTGCACGGTGCGGCGCACCAGCCCGTCGCTTTCCATCTGCCGCAGTGTTTTCGTCAACATCTTCTGGCTGATATTGCCCACCAGCCTGCCGATCTGCGTGAAGCGCAGCGTGCCGTGCTCTTCCAGCACTTCCAGAATGAGCATCGTCCATTTGTCAGCCACTTTCGCAATGATGTCCTGAACCAGCGCCTCTATCGCCGGATCGGTATCCGTGGGCGGCGGAATCTTGCGCCGGTTCTCGATGGCCGGGTCGGCCGCGTGCCGTTTCATCTAACACTCTCCATTGGGTAAGTATAAATCTTTTGGGTGCCTACTTTCGATTGGAGAGTATCATAGCTAACTTCCTTTCAGCCAACAAGCAAAGGATGTTCCAATGAAAATCACGGGCAATACCATTCTCATCACCGGCGGTGGTTCGGGCATCGGCCGGGCGCTGGCGGAAGCGTTTCATCAGGCAGGCAACAGGGTCATCATTTCCGGCCGCCGCCAGGCTGTGCTCGACGAGGTGACGGCCGCCAACCCGGGCATGGCCTCGATGGTGATGGATGCGGCGGACGCCGTGGGCATTCGCGCATTTGCCGACGCGCTGGTGAAGGCCCATCCGACCCTCAACGCCGTCATCAACAATGCCGGCATCATGCGGCCGGAAGACATTGCCGCCGCACCGGATTATCTCGATACGGCCGAAGAAACCATCGCCACCAATCTCCTCGCGCCCATCCGCCTGACGGCTGCGCTTCTGCCGCATTTCCTAAAGCAGCCCGCCGCCACGGTGCTGACTGTCTCGTCGGGCCTCGCCTTCGTGCCCATGGTGCTGACCCCCACCTACAGCGCCACCAAATCCGCCATCCATGCCTATTCGGTTGCGCTGCGTGAGCAGCTGAAGGAGACGCCGGTGGAAGTCATCGAAATCGTACCGCCCTATGTGCAGACGACGCTGATGGGCGAGGGGCAGGCGAGCGACGAAAGGGCGATGCCGCTCGACGCCTTCATTTCCGAGGTGATGGATATTCTTGAAAATCGTCCGGATGAGAATGAAGTGGTGGTGGAACGCTGCAAGCCGCTGCGTTTTGCCGCGCAGAACGGCAATTTCGATCAGGTCTTTGCCATGATCAACCATATGCATCCGTAAGCGGCAACGTCTGTCGCATGGGGGCATCCTGTGATAGCGTCGCGCTCTTTTCTGCGGAGCGCGCGCTTTCATGGGCCAAGGCCAGTTCCTGATGCCGAAAACCAGCATGCCCGGCGTCGTCGCCGTGGTGGCGGACAGCGATCGTTCTTTCCCGCGCCACATGCATGATCAGTTTGGCATCGGCCTCATCGAACGCGGCGCGCAGAAATCGCTTTCCGGTCGTGGCATGGTGGAGGCCGGCGCCGGCCATGTCATCACCGTCAATCCGGGCGAGGTGCATGACGGCATTCCGCTCGGGGCGGGCGGCCGCGCCTGGCGGATGCTTTATCTCGACATCGATATCGTCCGCGACGCCATTGCCGATGTCTGCGAGAAGGATCGAGGTTCTTTCGAATTTGCCTATCCCGTCGATGCAAGGCCGCTAGCAGCCCGGTTCTGCGCTGTCTTTTCTGCGATGACCGCAAGGCAGCGGCCGGGCGAAACCCTGCATGGCGACGAGGCCCTGCTGATGCTTCTGGCGGGTGCGATGGAGGTGGCTGCCAAACCGCGCGAAACTACCGCACTCGACAGCATAAGACGGGCGAAAAGCAGCATCGACGATGATCCCGCCCGGCCGTTCCGCCTCGCCGATCTGGCGAGCGAGGCCGGCATGAGCCAGTTCCGCTTCCTGCGTGCTTTCGCCAAGGCGACGGGGCTGACGCCGCACAGCTATCTTCTCCAGCGGCGCATGCATCTGGCCCGGCATGCGCTGGCCAGCGGTACGCGGCCTGCCGAGGCGGCCTTTGCCGCCGGTTTTACCGACCAGAGCCATCTGAACCGGTTTTTCGTGCGGCAATTCGGCGTGACGCCGGCGGTTTATCGGGCGGCGTTTTCGTAGATGCTTTCTCCACCCTCATTCCTGTGACAAGCACAGGAATGAGGGAGAGTGGGTTGGCCCAGCCCCTCAGCCCGCTGTTACCGCGCGAGCCTCCGAGCCTCCGAGCATCAGCTCTGCAATTTCGTCCAAGACACCCACCCCACGCGCCATCATGCTCCTGTCCTCCACCCACAGGACATACCCGCACCATGACACCCGAATTCCTCATCACATCCTTCATCGTCGCCGCTTCTCCGGGAACCGGCGTGGTCTACACGCTGGCCGCCGGTCTCTCGCAGGGGGCGAGGGCGAGCGTGATTGCGGCCTTCGGCTGCACGCTCGGCATCGTGCCGCATCTGCTCGCCGCCATCACCGGCCTTGCCGCCATTCTGCACACCAGCGCGCTGGCCTTCGGCATCGTCAAATATCTGGGGGTCGCCTACCTCATCTACATGGCGTGGAATACGCTGCGGGAAGACGGTGCGCTGAAGATCGATGATACCGGGGAGCCGCAGAAGGCCGCCCGCGTCATCGGCGAGGCGATCCTCATCAATCTCCTGAACCCGAAACTGTCGATCTTCTTTTTCGCCTTCCTGCCGCAGTTCATCGCGCCGGATGAGGCTTTGCCGACATGGCGCATGATCGATCTCGGGCTGATCTTCATGGCCATGACGTTTCTGGTCTTTGCGCTTTACGGCTGTTTTGCCGCCTCAGTCCGGCGGCAGGTGATGTCACGCCCGGCGGTTCTCGCCTGGCTGCGGCGCAGCTTCGCCGCCGCCTTTGTGGCGCTGGGTGCGAAGCTGGCCCTGACCGAGCGATGAAACCGAACCGGACTGCCCCGCCGGCTTAGTCGTCCCAATCGGGTGCGAGGTGGCCGGGGCTGACGATGCGGCCGTTCGGTTTGGCCAGCGCGTGGATGGCCTGCATTTCCTCTTCCGTCAGCGCGAAATCGAAAATGTCGAAATTCTCCTTGAGGCGGCTTTCAGTCGCCGTCTTGGAAAGCGCCACGATATCCGGCTGCTGCACGGCCCAGCGCAGGGTCACCTGCGCGGCGGTCTTGCCATGCTTTGCGCCGATGTCCTGCAGCACGGGATCGTTCGGCACCCTGCCATCGGCCATCAGATAATAGGCCGTCACCGACATCCCGTGTTTGCGCGCGGCCGAAATCACCTTCGTCTGGTCGAGATAGGGGTGATATTCGATCTGGTTGGTGGCAAGCGGCGTGTCGGAAAGTTTCACTGCTTCTTCGGTCAGCGCCACGTTGAAGTTGGAAATGCCGATATTGCGCACCTTTCCGGCCTTGCGCACCGCGTTCAGCGCGCCCATGCGCTCGGCAAGCGGCACATCGCTCTTCGGCCAGTGCAGCAGCAGGAGATCAACATAGTCAGTCTTCAGTTTTGCAAGGCTTTCATCGACGGAGGCGAGAAAATCGTCGTGACGAAAGCGATCCACCCAGACCTTGGTGGTGAGAAATATATCGTGGCGGGAAATGCCTGACTGAGCGAGGACCTCGCCGACGGCACCCTCGTTCTTGTAGATCTGCGCGGTATCGACATGGCGGAAACCGAGTTTCAGCGCCTCCGGCAGAATGCGCCTGACATCGTCTTCCGGAATGCGGAAGGTGCCGAAACCGAGGGCGGGAATATTCGCGCCATTGGCGTTGACGTGATACATGGATGTCTCTCCTGTTTGCTGAAAACATGGTCGGCGGCAGATGCCGGGCGGGGAAGCCGTCTTTCATTAACTGGTGTCCGCGCGATCGGTTTCAACCCGGCGGCGACGATATCACATCAGCACATAATCCACCGGGCGCGGGTCGGCCGGCAGATCGGTCTCGCCCATCGCCTCGCGCAGATTGATCTCGATGGTGGTGGCAAGCGCATTGATCGGCAGGGCATTGAGGCCGGTGCCGAATGGGTCTTCCAGCTCGTCGGACAACGCGTCGAGACCGAAAAACGTATAGGCGATCAGCGTGCTGGTAAAAGGCGTGGCCCAGCCGAGCAGATCCGTGAAACCGAACGGCAGCAACAGGCAGAAGAGATGCGCGGTGCGGTGAAGCAGCAGCGAATAACCGAAGGGAACCGGCGTCTGGCGGATGCGCTCGCACGAAGCCTGCGAGGCCCCCATCTGCTGCACGGTGGCGTCCAGCATCTGCAGCTGGATATCGCTGATCTGCCCCTTGCCATGAGCGGAGACGACAGCGCCGGATATTTCGCGCAGCAGCATGTCCGGTTTGTTGCGGCTGCGGGCATAGATCTCCGAAAGGTCATCCGGAATGAGGTTGGCGGCAGTGGCGGTCGCATCCCCGGGGCGCAGGTGCGAGACCAGCGCGTGGCAGAAGGCGATTACAAGATCGGTGATCCGCCTGCGGGTTACGGGATCGGCTACATCCTGCCGGCTTTCCAGCATGGCGGTCTGGCGCGAAAGCGTGCGGGCGACGGTGATCAGCGCGCCCCATTGCTTGCGGGCTTCCCACCAGCGGTCGTAACAGGCATTGGCGCGAAAGCCGAGGAACACCGAAAGCGCGATGCCGAGCAGCGAAAAGGGCGCGCCGTTCAACGCCTGTACCAGATCCGGCCGGTCCTTGTGCGCCCAGACAACCAGCGTCGACAGCAGGAACACCGCAAGCACCTGCGGAAAGATGCGGACGATGATGGAACCGCGCACGATGAGGAAAAGCTGCAGCAGGTTCGGTTTTGGACGAACGATCATGGCGGAAACTCGAAATGCCTGTGGCGGGTGAGGGGGCGTGAATATCCCTGACCATATCTACATGATGGCGGCGCGGCCTTGTCCACCCTTTTTTGCGTGGTTGCACCAGGCGGCTGGCGGCGTTACGCGTCTATCGCCGGGATCGTCAACGGTACGATCCAACTATGCGGGTGGAAGGAAATGTCGCGTGTCGCGCTCACAACGGCTTCTTGATCTGTTGCAGATCCTGCGCTCCCACCGCATGCCGGTCAGCGGTACGGCTCTTGCCGCGCAGACCGGCGTCAGCCTGCGCACGCTTTACCGCGATATTGCAACGCTTCAGGCGCAGGGTGCTGACATCGAGGGCGAAGCGGGGGTGGGTTATGTGCTGCGACCCGGTTTCCTGTTGCCGCCGCTGATGTTTTCGCAGCAGGAGATCGAGGCGCTGGTGCTCGGCTCCCGCTGGGTGGCGGGCCGCGCCGATGCGGGTTTGGCCGAGGCCGCCCGCGCCGCACTCGTCAAGATCGGTGCCGTGCTTCCCGATGCCCTGCGCGAGGAACTCGATAATTCCACCCTGCTTGTCGGGCCGGGGCAGGGCCTCGCCGCCATCCATGTCGATCTGGCGGCCATTCGCGATACGATCCGCAAGGAAAGCAAGGTCGTCATCACCTATCGCGATGAAAAGGGAGACGTGACGGAGCGGGTGATCTGGCCCTTCGCACTCGCTTTTTTCGATCTGGTGCGGGTGGTGCTGGGCTGGTGCGAGACACGGCAGGACTACCGCAGTTTCCGGGCCGACCGCATCGAAGATTTCCGTCCCCTCGACAGCCGTTATCCGCGCCGCCGCCAGGCCCTGTTGAAAGAATGGCGCGAAAGGGAAAAACAGCGGCGGCGGCATCATGCTGACAAAAACTGACAACAGCGGGGTCTAGAGACTGTTCATTCGCAACACAGGAGAACAGCCATGATCCACCCCGATTTCACCATTCTCTACGTCGACAACCCGCCGGCCAGCACCGAATTTTACAAGGCTCTGCTGGGTGCGGAGCCGGTGGAATCCTCACCGACATTTCCCCTCTTTGTCCTTGCCAACGGCATGAAGCTCGGCCTGTGGTCGCAGCATACCGTGGAGCCGAAGGCATCGGTCGCGGGCGGCGGCGGCGAGCTCGCCTTCCGTGTCGAAAACGACGCAGAGGTGGATGAGACTTTCGCCAGCTGGAAGGCAAGAGGCTTCGCCATGCTGCAGCAGCCCGCCAAAATGGAGTTCGGCTACACCTTTACCGCTGCCGACCCCGACAACCACCGTCTCCGGGTCTATGCCTTTGCAGGTTAAACATTGGCGTTTAGCCCGCTTGGCAAGATAAGCCAGCGGCCGTCCACGCTTTCTGCATTCCGCGCTCTCCTCATCCCTGTGCTTGTCACAGGGATCCAGCCGACGCGCGTCTGCGCGGCGGAAAGGGTCCAGTCAGCCCAAGGACTTGGGCTGACTGGATTCCTGTGACAAACACAGGAATGAGGGCGGTGGGGATGCGTCCACGTGCGACAATCTCACGTCGCATTTTATGCCTTATTTCTTCACCGCCACCACGAAGAGGCGTGGAAAACGCAGCAGCAACCGGCCGTCCGCCATCGGCGGATAGGCCTCCTTGATGCGCCGCGTGTAGTCGGCGAGGAAGGCTTCGCGGTTTTCCTCGCCGGCGGCGGCGAGATAGGGGCGCAGGCCCGTGCCCTTGACCCATTCGACGATGCTTTCCGCATCCTTCATCGGATGATTATAGACGGTGTGCCACACATCCACCCGCGCGGATTTCGGCGTCAGCGCATCGAAATAGTCCGAAGGGGCAGGCAGGGGTTTGCGGCGCAGCCTGCCATCTGCAAAGCTGTCCTTCCAGGCACCGTTCGCGCCGGTCTCCTCCATGGCGCGATGCGTCGGCTCCTGCAGATTGTCAGGCATCTGCACGGCCAGAACGCCGCCGCTTTCCAGCTGGTCCATCAGTTGCGAAAGAACGACGAGATGATCCGGCACCCACTGAAAAACGGCATTGGCGTAAAGCAGGTCTGCCTTCTGCGCCGGCTTCCATTTTGCAAGGTCGGCCTTGCCGAAGCGGGTGGTCGGCAGCCGGTCCGCCGCCTTTTCCAGCATGTCGTCGTCACTGTCGATGCCGGTAATGACGTTGACGCCGTAACGGTCAGTCAGAAGCTCGGTGGAATTGCCGGGGCCACAGCCAAGGTCATAGCCATTCAGCACCCGCTCCAGCGGCACATGGGCCAGGAGATCCCGGGCGGGGCGTGTCCGTTCGTCTTCGAATTTCAGATATTGGTGGGCGGACCATGCCATGGTTTTCCTCCTGCGGACTGCCGTCAGATCGTCAGCATCGCATGGGTGAAATCGCCCCGCCATCATCGGATCGATGAATTATTGTGATGAATCTATTCATCAACCTTTTGTTTCACCTCATAAAACATCTTTGTCGGGCCGTCGCTTTGTTATTTTCCATCAAAATCAGAAATCGCGGCAATTAAAACTTGACCTCGTCAGGGGAGAGGCATTCACTCCGGCCGATTTCCAGCACATCCCAGGTTGAGCGCGCGTAGCGTTCCTCATCCGGAAATGCATCAGAACAAAAAGACGGAGCGTTTTCGTTTAACGGAAACGCTTGAGACAGGAGACCATCATGAGCGTCGATACCGCACCCCGATCAACCACCTGGACCTATGTTGACGGTCAATGGCTGCCCGGCAATCCGCCGCTCATCGGCCCGACCTCGCACGCCATGTGGCTGGCGTCGACGGTGTTTGACGGCGCGCGCTGGTTTGATGGCGTCGCTCCCGATCTCGATCTGCACTGCCAGCGCGTCAACCGCTCTGCCGCCAATATGGGCATGAAGCCGACGATGACGGCGGAGGAGATCGAGGCGCTGGCGCTGGAAGGCGTCAACAGGTTCGACGGCAAGATGGCGATCTATATCAAACCGATGTACTGGGCCGAACACGGCATGCCCGGCAGCGTTGTCGCGCCGGATGCCAGTTCCACCCGTTTTGCGCTGTGCCTTTTCGAAGCGCCGATGGATGCCGGCAAGCCGCTGACGCTCACCGTCTCGCCGCTGCGCCGTCCTTCGCCGGAAACCGCGATGACCGACGCCAAGGCCGGCAGCCTTTACCCCAATAGCGGCCGCGCCATTCTGGAAGCCCGCTCGCGCGGCTTCGACAATGCCCTGATGCGCGACATGAACGGCAATGTCGCCGAATCCGCTTCGGCCAACATCTTCATGGTCAAGGACGGCGTCGTCTTCACCCCTGTTCCGAACCGCACCTTCCTGGCCGGCATCACCCGTTCGCGGGTGATCGGCCTTCTGCGGCAGGCCGGTTTCGATGTCCGTGAGGCGACCCTGTCGGTCGAGGATTTCCGCGAGGCCGATGAAATCTTCTGCTCGGGCAATTATTCCAAGGTTTCGCCTGTCGTGAAGCTGGATGACCGCGAGTTGCAGGCAGGCCCGGTCGCCCGCAAGGCGCTCGATCTTTACATGGACTGGGCGCGTCTCGGCGCAGACGTCTGAGATCGGCAATCATCTCGTAAAGAGGCCACGGCGGGCATTCGGCCTGCCGTGGCCATTGCTTTTCTGCGGTGCAATATTTTCCCCAAAAAGACGGGGGGAATTTAATCCAATTTTAGACAAACGACCTGTAGTTTCCGGCATCTTCACCTCCGGCTAACGAGGGCCGCCAGATGTCTTTCAGCATTCGTAATATACTTGTGGGATTTTTCCTTACCATCAGCCTTGCGCTGGCCGGTTTGGTCGGCAACGAATTGTGGCGCTCGGTCAATCGCGCAGGCACCTTTTCCGAGGTCGCGCAACTCGCCTCGCTCGACAAGCTTCTTTTCAATGCGCTTTTGAATTTCCGCAGTGAACGTGGCGACAGCGCCACGGCGTTGACGCTCGATCCGTCAAAGTCGGCCGGCAGCATCGCCAGCGTGCAGGCGGCACGCCAGAAGGTGGATGCCGCCATGACGGCATTCCTCACACAGTCTTCATCGCTCGAAAACACGCAGCTGCAAGCGCCGCTCAAGCGTGTGAAAGATGTTTACGCGCAGTTCGTCGAGCTCAGAAAAAAGGTTGACGCCAATGTTTCGCAGCCGCTCGACCGGCGCGAAAGCGGGCTCGACAAGACGGTCATGACGCTCGGCGGCGATTTCCTCGCCTCGCTTGAAGCCGGTTCGACGGCACTTGAAGGCACTGTCCGCTCCCTCGATCAGGGTCAGACCGGTTTGATCCAGCTGCGCTCCTATGGCTGGTCCGCCCGCGCACTTGGCGGCAGCGCCACCGTCATTCTCAACGGCGCCGTCGCCCAGAACCGGCCGCTCACCGCGCAGGAAATGCAGCAGCTCGGCGCAGCCGATGCCGGTGCGGCTTTCGCGTGGAAAGCGACCGGCGATCTGGTCGCGCATGAATCGACGCCGCAGTCGCTCAAGGACATCTACGCCACCGCGGACAAGACCTATTTCAAGGGTGATTTCAGCACCCAGCGCACCAAGCTCATCGACGACCTGAACAACGGCCGCACGCCTGCCTTCACCATGGATAGCTGGCGCACCACCGTCACCGAAAATCTCGGCACGATTGCGAAAATCGCGTCCGCCGCCATGGATGTTCTGGATGCCAATGCCGAAAAGGCAAAACAGGGTGCCTTTATCGATGCGATGATCTATCTCGCCGTCTTCGTCGTCACGCTGGCGCTCTGCATTCTCTCGCTTGCTGTCATCGTCGGCCGCGTCACCCGGCCGATCAGCCGCCTGACCAACGCGATGATGGAGCTTTCGGGTGGTAATCTTGCAATCGATGTCGCCGGCGCAAAGCGCTCCGACGAGATCGGCGAGATGGCCCGCGCCGTGGAAATCTTCCGCGAGGCGGCAATCCGCAACAAGCAGCTGGAGGCGGAAGCCGTCGCCAACCGCGAGCGGGCCGAGCGGGACCGTATCGAGCTGCAGCAGCGTGCCGAGGCCGAGGCCGAAGAACGGCTCAATCAGGCCACGGGTTCGCTGGCGGGCGGTCTTCGCCGCCTTGCCTCCGGCGACATGGTCTGCGAGATCGCCACGCCGTTCGCCCCGCAATTCGAGGCGCTGCGGCACGATTTCAACAGCTCCGTGCATCAGCTGCGCGAAGCGCTGACGAGCGTCGGCCAGTCCGTACAGACAGTGAATGGCGGCGCTCACGAGGTGTCGTCGGCATCCGACGATCTTTCCCGCCGCACCGAGCAGCAGGCCGCTTCTCTGGAAGAGACCGCCGCTGCGCTGGAAGAGATCACCGCCAACGTTTCCGCCACCTCCAAGCGAGCAGGCGAGGCGCGCGACACGGTGCGTGAAGCACGGTCAAAGGCCGATCTTTCCGGCAAGGTGGTGCGCGATGCCGTCTCCGCCATGGAGCGCATCGAACATTCCTCGCGCCAGATCGGCCAGATCATCGGCGTCATCGACGAAATCGCCTTCCAGACCAACCTTCTGGCGCTGAATGCGGGCGTCGAGGCGGCACGGGCGGGTGATGCGGGCAAGGGTTTTGCCGTCGTCGCACAGGAAGTGCGCGAACTGGCGCAGCGCTCCGCCAATGCCGCCAAGGAAATCAAGCAGCTCATCAACACATCTGCCGTTGCGGTGGGTGAGGGCGTGAAGCTGGTCGCCGACACCGGCGTCGGGCTTTCCGAAATCGAGCAGCTGGTGCTTTCCGTCAACACCCATATGGATGCCATCGCCACTGCGGCGCAGGAACAGTCGGCTGGCCTTTCCGAGGTCAACACCGCCGTCAACCACATGGATCAGGCCACGCAGCAGAACGCCGCCATGGTCGAGGAAATGAACGCGGCCGGTGCGGGTCTCGCGCAGGAATGCGCCAACCTCCACGCCCTGCTTGCGCAATTCCAGCTCGGCCAGCAGACCTCCGCATTGCGGGAGACGGCAAGGCACATGCAGCGGGCCGCAAGCCCCGCCCGCGCGCCTGCCGCACCCGTCGCGGCACCTTCCAGGGCCCGCCCGGTCGCTGCCTCACGCGGCAATGCGGCGCTGGCCGTGAAGGGCGACGACTGGACGGAGTTCTGAAGACAATCCAGGTTGGATATGGTGAGGAGCCAGCATCCGCACTCCGTCACCCCGGACTAGATCCGGGGTCCAGGGCGATCAAGTCCTTGATCGCGAGAGACTCTACTCACGGCGCAGACGCGCCGTGGCTGGATGCCGGATCAAGTCCGGCATGACGGAAGAAAAGTGTCATAAAGCCCGCGCCCGAAACCGGCGCGGGCTTTATCGTTTCTGCAAGCTCGGCAGCGCAGCGGCAAGCGCCCGCAGCGGCGCGGTCATATGTTTGTCTCGCCGCATCGCCAGCGCGATCCGGCGCTCCAGCGGCGGCTCCAGCGAGCGCCATTCAAGCCCCGACGTTGCGCTTTCATGCTCCATCGCCATGCGCGGCACGATGGCGAGGCCAAGGCCCGCACCCGCGAGCTTCTTGATGGCCTCGACGCTGCCCAGTTCCATGGCGGGCTGCACGGTGCGGCCGCTCGCCGAAAACCATTGATCCACCAGCCTGCGCGTATTGCCGCCCTCGTAAAGCAGCAGCGGCCGCGTCGAAAGCGTTTCGGCGTTCAGTACCGTTCTGTCGGTGACGGCGCCATGCGGGAAAACTGCAACCAGTTCATCGAGATGGATATCGCTGATATCGAGGCTGCGGCCACTGGCGGGCAGGGCCACCACCGCCGCATCGATCGTGTTGGCCTCCAGAAGCCGCAAAATATCGTGCGTATTGCCGGTCTGCACGACGATTTCGATACCCGGCATGGCTTGGCGGATTTTGGCCAGCACCGGCGGCAGCAGATAGATGCAGGCGGTTGCGCCCGTGCCGATGCGCAGGCGTCCCGTCACCCCGCTGCGATGAGGTGCTACGGTATCGATCGCATGCGCCACTTCTTCCGCGATCCGTCTTGCATGGATGAGAAAATCCCGGCCCGCCGCCGTCGGCTGCGCGCGCCTGCCGACCCTTTCGATCAACCTAACGCCGAGTTGTTTTTCGAGAAGCCGGATATGCAGGCTGATGGCCGGCTGGGTCAGCCCCGCCTTGTCGGCGGCGGCGGAAAAGCTGCCGAGATCGGCGACATCCATGAAGCTGCGCACCTGCCGCAGATCGAGGTCCATCATCAAAGAAAACCTTATTGTTTGTATAAGACAGATAATCTTTATTTTGGCTGCGCCGCAATGCACAATGATGGCGTGAATGATCCGCAGGACAAGAGAATGACCCTTTCCACCGTTTCCAGCCTTTTGATCCGCCCCTGTGAAGAGGCCGATATTCCAGCCATTACCGAAATCTACCGGGATGCCGTGCTCCATGGCCGCGCCAGCTTCGAGATCGATCCGCCGAGCGCGGAGACGATGCTTGAGCGCCGTCGCCTCATGGTGGAGGGTAATTATCCCTATCTCGTCGCCGAATGCGATGGAAAGATAGCCGGATATGCCTATGCCGGTGCTTATCGTCCGCGCCCGGCCTATGGCGCGGCGGTGGAGAATTCCGTTTATATCGATCCGGCCATGAAGGGCATGGGCATCGGCCGCAAGCTGCTCGATGCACTGATCGAGGAGGCGACCGCACGCGGCTTCCGGCAGATGATCGCCGTTATCGGCGACAGCGCCAACGCCGCGTCGATCGGCGTACACCGCGCCGCCGGTTTCGAGCATGTCGGCACCTTCAAATCCATCGGCTGGAAACATGGCCAATGGCTGGATACGGTGCTGATGCAGCGCGCGCTGGGCGAGGGTGACACCACGCCACGTTTCTGAGGCGTCAGAGCGGGACGGCGAAAAGTGCGAGCGGTCCCGCTCTCAATATAGAATCAGGGCTTGGTGGAGCCGGGAATTTCCACCTTCAGCGTATCCCCGGCAAGCTCGCTGCCCAGTTCCACCGCCTTGGTCTTCTTGTCGTAGACGCAGATATGGCTGACCGTCGCATCCGCGCCCTTGGCCTTGCCGGTCAGGATGGCGAGGCCGTAATTTTCGCTGCCGACGGGATCGACCACAGCCTTGGCGTCCTCGATCATGTCCTTGGCTCCGGCAAGGCAGGCCGTCTGCACATCCGCCACGAATTCTTTCCAGGCATCGTCCGAGGATGCGGCGGCGGGGAGTGCCAGCGATGACAGGGCGGTGAAGAGGAGGATGGAGCGGATCAAGGAGCGGGAGTTGGGGCGGGTCATGGAATTTCCTTCCTGCAATCTCGGCAAAACCGAACCGATAGGGTGGAAAACGGTACGCCAGGGTTGTGAAACAAATGTGGTGGTGGCCGGCGCGAGACGAATTTTCTCTTTTGGCGGAACATTTTGATATTTCACAGGTTGCCCAAACAGAGCTTCGCTCCTATGGTCCGCTCACACGGTTTCTAGGAGCGGTAACCCGCTGCAAAAAGGAGTAAAAACCATGGCCTTTGAACTTCCTGAACTCCCCTACGACTACGACGCGCTTGCACCCTACATGTCGCGCGAGACGCTCGAGTTCCATCACGACAAGCACCACAAGGCATATGTCGACAACGGCAACAAGCTGGCGGCGGAAGCAGGTCTTTCTGACCTGTCGCTCGAAGAAGTCGTGAAGAAGTCCTTTGGCACCAATGCCGGTCTCTTCAACAATGCTGCCCAGCATTACAACCACGTCCATTTCTGGAAGTGGCTGAAGAAGGACGGCGGCGGCAACAAGCTGCCGGGCAAGCTCGAACAGGCATTTGCCTCCGATCTCGGCGGTTACGACAAGTTCAAGGCTGATTTCATCGCTGCCGGCACCACGCAGTTCGGCTCCGGCTGGGCATGGGTTTCCGTCAAGAACGGCAAGCTCGAAATCTCCAAGACCCCGAACGGCGAAAACCCGCTGGTTCATGGCGCAGAACCGATCCTCGGCGTCGACGTATGGGAACACTCCTACTACATCGATTACCGCAACCTGCGTCCGAAGTACCTCGAAGCCTTCGTTGATAATCTCATCAACTGGGACTACGTCCTGGAGCGTTACGAAGCCGCCGCCAAGTAAGGCTTGCGGAACGGAATTTTCGAACACCCGGCCCTCGCGCCGGGTGTTCTGCTTTTGGGATGTCGTTCTCTGTCACAAGCCTGTCATCCGCCGGGTTTATCGCGGCGCATCATGACTGAAAAAACCACGCCTCTCTTCTCCTTCGGCATTGTCGCCGATCCCCAATACGCCGATGCCGATCCGCGCCCCGAGATGGGCCGATATTACGCTGAAAGCCCGAAAAAGCTCGCAGACGCGATCGACGCCTTCAACCGCGAAGATCTGGCCTTCGTGGTGACGCTGGGCGATATCATCGACCGCGGCTTTGAAAATTTCGATGCGATCCTTGCCGTTTACGACAAGCTTCGCCACCGGTCAGTCCTGCTGCCAGGCAATCACGATTTCGCCGTCGCCGCTGAGCATTTGCCCGATATCCATAACCGCCTCGGCATGTCCGCCCCCTGGCATGATTTTTCCATCGGCGACGTTCGCTTCGTCGTGCTTGACGGCAACGAGGTCAGCCTTTTCGCCCCGCCGCCCGGCGATCCGCGTCGCGCGCTTGCTGCAGAGCGGCTGAAGCGTCTGGCGGATGCGGGCGCAATCAATGCGCAGGACTGGAACGCCTCGTTCAGCGATGAACAGTTCGAATGGCTGCAGACGGTTCTGCAAAAGGCGGATGCGGCAGGCGAAAAAGTGATCGTTCTCTGCCACTACCCTGTCTATCCGGAAAACGCCCACAACATGTGGGACGCGCCGCGCATCCTCGAGCTTCTCGGCGCGCATCCTTCGGTCGTCGCGTGGTTCAACGGCCATAATCACGAGGGCAATTACGGCGTGCTGGGCCATACCCACTTCGTGAATTTCAAGGGCATGGTGGATACGCCCGACCAGAACACGTTTGCCATCGCCGATGTCTTTGCCGACCGAATCGCCATTCGCGGTTTCGGGCGCGAGGAGGACCGGGTGCTGGGGTATTTGCTGCAAAACGCTGCCGTGCTTTGAGGCCAGACTCCCCTCCGCCGCTCAAACGCGTGTCGACTGGATTCCTGTGACGAGCACAGGAATGAGGGTGGAGAGGGGTGCTCCGGCTCCGACAGAGAACAAAGGCTGCGAGCTGCACTATCTCGTGCTCGTCGCACAACGCCAGCTTAATCTGTCGCGCGTTCCGGAGTTCTGTTTCCCGGCTGGTTGCTCTGCCAGCCGCTCATCCACAATTGCCGCAGCTTCTCGCCTTCGAGCTTGAAGAAGCTGCCCGTGGTGTCGCAGCTCAGCACCCGGTCCGAGCGGAAATTGCGGATCGCCTGCCGTAGTTCGCACCAGGCGACGATATTCACCGTTTCGGAATAATAGATCACCGCAATCGGCCCAATCCGTCGTTGCGTTTCCGCGCCGGCTTCATCGCGATAGGTGATCTCCAGTTTCTCCTCGTCGCGCACCGCGCGCCTGACCGTGGCAAGATCGACGCCTGCTGGCGCCGGCGCGATGCTGCCCCAGGCGTGCAGGGCATTAGCGGAGAGGGTTTTCGACAGGGGGTCGGGCAGGGAGGCGGCGATCTTGTCGCTGACCTGCCTGGCCGCCTGCCGCAATTCGGCATCGCCGGTGCGGGCGACCATGGCGAGCGCCAGCACGATCGCCTCCGTCTCTTCTATGGAAAACATCAGCGGCGGCAGGTTGAAGCCGGGACGCAGGATATAACCGACGCCGCGTTCCCCTTCGATCGGCACGCGCATGGTCTGAAGCGCTGCTATGTCGCGATAGACCGAGCGCACCGTCACCTCCAGCGCCTCGGCAATCGTCTGCGCGGTGACCGGCCTGCGCGCCACCCGCAGGATCTGGATGATCTCGAACAGTCTCGACGCCTTGCGCATTGCCGTTTTTCCCGGTTGCTTCGCCACGCAACTGACACAACGCTGTCAGTTGGTCTTTCCTATAAATGGAGAAACACATTGAGAAACATGGGCTTTCCCGAATGTGTCATGAACCGTTTTGGGAGATACTGACATGAGTTACGCCGAAAATCTCTGGCTTTTCTTTCTGGTCCTGTTCGGCATCATCATTCTGCCGGGCATGGACATGCTGTTTGTGCTGGCAAGCGCGCTGACGGGCGGCAAAAGAACCGGCCTTTCCGCCGCAAGCGGCATGAGCGCCGGCGGCATCGTGCATTCGCTTTACGGCGCGTTGGGCGTCGGCATGCTCGCCGCCTGGATGCCGTCGCTGTTCCTGCCGCTTCTGGTCTTTGGCGCCGCCTATATGATCTGGATCGGCATCGGCCTGATGCGCAGCGCGATTGTCGTGAACGGCGACGAGGCCCAGGCGAGCGCTTCGGTCAGAAAAGCCTTCTGGCGGGCGGTGCTGACCTGCCTTTCCAATCCGAAGGCCTATCTGTTCATGATGGCGATCTATCCGCAATTTCTCAAACCCGCCTATGGCCCGATCTGGATGCAGGGGCTGGTGATGGGCGCGATGGTGGCGGTGACGCAGTTCACCGTCTACGGCGCGCTGGCGCTGACGGCGGATAAAAGCCGGGCATGGCTTGTTTCCTCGCCCGCCGCCACGATCTTCATCGGTCGCGCCGCCGGTTTCATGCTGATTGCCGCAGCGCTTCTCACGCTCTGGGAGGCCTTGTCTTAGGCTTCTGTTTTCACGATGGAATTCACCGCAATGTGACTTCTTTTCGCCATCCGGAAAGGGCATCCTCGCGCCGTTCCATCTAGCGCCCGGTGTCCCAGCCGGAATCAAGGAGAGTGTGCATGAAACTGAAAACCATCACGGCGGCCATGCTTTTCGGCTGTCTTTGCGCCGGAGCGGTCTACGCTGCCGGCGAAGTCGAAAAACGTGAAGGCATGATGAAGCAGATCGGCGGCGCCATGGGTTCACTCGCCGCCATCTCCAAGGGCGAGAAGCCCTTTGATGCTGATACCGTCAAGGCCGCCGTGACGACCATCGGCACCAATGCCAAGGCCTTCCCGGAGCAGTTCCCCGCCGGCACCGAGACCGGCAGCGCGGCTGCTCCCGCCATCTGGGAAAATTTCGAGGACTTCAAGGCCAAGGCCGCCAAGCTTGGCACGGATGCGGACATCGTTCTCGCCAATCTCCCCGGCGATCAGGCGGGCGTTGCCACCGCCATGAAGACGCTCGGGGCCGATTGCGGCACCTGCCACCAGACCTACCGTCTGAAGAAATAATCGAATGATTCTGGAAACGCCGCTTCCCGGCGGCGTTTTCTCACGCTCGAAAGGCATCTGACCGGGTCAGGTGAGAATGGGGAGAGGGGTATGTCCTCCATCTGGACGAAACTCGCTGGCGGGGCCGTGGTCGCGGCGATTGCCGGCTACGGCATATTCGCCTGGGTCACCGCGCCGGAACGTCAGGCGCCAAGCCATTGGGTCAGCCTTGGCGAACCGGATCTGGCCAATGGCGAAACGCTGTTCTGGGCGGGCGGCTGTGCAAGCTGTCATGCCGCACCCGATGCGAAGGGTGAGGCGCTGTTGACGCTTGCGGGCGGGCAGGCGCTGAAAAGCCCCTTCGGCACCTTTCATGTGCCCAATATTTCTTCCGATCCGCAGCATGGTATCGGCGGCTGGACGCTGGCGGAATTCGGCGATGCGATGACGCGTGGTGTGGGCAGGAACGGTGAGCACCTTTACCCGTCCTTTCCCTATGCCTCCTATGCCCGCATGACGCAGAAGGACATCAACGATCTCTTCGGTTATCTGAAAGCCCTGCCGGCCAGCCAGAACGATGCGCCGGATCACAAACTGCCGTTCCCGTTCAACCTGCGCATGGCGCTGGGCGGCTGGAAGTTCCTTTATTTCGACCCCTCCGCACCGCCGCGCGTCGAGCTTGCCAATGCCAATGCCGAATTGCTGCGCGGTCAATATCTGGTGGAAGGGCCGGGCCATTGCGGCGAGTGCCATACGCCGCGCAATGCGCTCGGCGGTTTCCTTGCCGATAAGTGGCTGGCTGGCGGCCCCAATCCGGAAGGCGAAGGCCGCATTCCTGACATTACCCCCGGCTCGCAAAGCATCGGAAGCTGGGCCAAGGTCGATATTGCGAGCTATCTGGAAACCGGCTTCACCCCGGAATTCGACAGCGTCGGCGGTTCCATGGTCAAGGTGCAGCAGAACATGGCGCATCTGACGGCGGATGACCGCGATGCGATCGCCGCCTATCTGAAGGCCATTCCGGCGCGGTAGGGTGCCCTGGGCGCATGCGCGCCCATTGACTCCCGCCGCCACCCATCGGATAACAATCCTGTGATGGTTCCTTCCGGGCGTTCCGGAAGGTGAAAAGGGAACACGATAGGGAGAAATCCTCATTCGTGGCTGCCCCCGCAACTGTGAGCGGAGAGCCTGAAACGAAGTGCCACTGGCAAGCCATTTTCCGGGAACCGAGGTTTCCAGGGAGGGCGATGCCGGGAAGGTGTTTCAGGTTTTGACCCGTAAGCCAGGAGACCTGCCATCACGGAAATGTCCATGCCGGCGGGGTGTCCGGAAGAGCGGAATTTCAGGGTGGCGAGATCAATGCCTCCCTGTGTCAGTCTCGTATCCCCGTGGTGAAGTGTATCGCATGCGGTCTTGCGGCTCCCGCCGTTCGGCCGTGTCTAAAGGCGCGGGGTCGCGCCGGGAGAGGGGTCACCATGTCCATCCAGCAGAATACGGCCAATTCAGCCGTTTCCGCAAAAACGGGCAGCTTCGCGCAATCGCTGACGGCGATCGTGCTTGGCCTGTTTGTTGTCGGTTTTGTCGGCTTTTCCCATGTGGAAGCCGTTCACAATGCCGCGCATGACACGCGTCATGCCAATGCCTTCCCCTGCCATTGAGGGGAAACGGCATGTCATCTTTTCGCAATATCGTCTTTACCGCGGTTCTCGTCGGCATTCTCGGCGGCTTTGCCGTGTCTGCCATGCAGGCTTTCGGCACCACGCCGCTCATCCTTCAGGCGGAAACCTATGAGAGCGCCGGTGGCGAGGCGCCTCACAGCCATGATGCGACGGCGCCCGGTGCTGCGGTTCCCGCCCATGAGCACAATGACGAGGCCTGGGTTCCGGCCGATGGCTTCGAGCGCACCGCCTATACTGTCGCCGCCAATGTCCTGACCGCCATCGGTTATGCGCTTGTCCTGACCGGCCTTATTTCGCTGCGCGGCACGAATGGCGGCTGGCGCGAAGGCCTTCTCTGGGGCGTTGCCGGTTTTGCCGCCGTCATGCTGGCCCCGATGATCGGCCTGCCGCCGGAACTGCCGGGCAGCCCGGCCGCCGCACTTGAGGCGCGGCAGATCTGGTGGCTCTCGACGGTTGCCGCAACCGCGGGCGGCATTGCGCTGATCGCATTCCGCCGCGAACCCTGGGCCATCGTTCTGGCGCTGGTGTTGATCGTCGCGCCGCATGTGGTGGGCGCACCCCTGCCGCCGGAAGGTGAACATGCGCTGGCGCCGCTGCCGCTGGAGCGTCAGTTCATCGTCGCCGCCACCATCACGAGCTTCGTTTTCTGGGCTTTGCTCGGAACATTGAGCGCGTTTTTCCTGAAGCGCTTCCAGCAGGCGTAAATCCATGCAGGACGCAGCGGAATGGAGTGAGGAACTCGATGCGCTGCGTTTTGCCGTTCCCGGTCACGGCGCTTTCTGCGCCGTGCACCGCCTTGCCTTCAAGGCGGTGCTGGGGCCGAGCCCTACAGAAGAGGGGGCTCTTGCCTTTTCCACGACCATGAGGTCGCCTTTGTGGCGGCGGCACTTGCCAAGATAAAACATGCAAATTCACCTGCCGGCCGTAGCCTGCATTTGAACAGCCGCGATATTCGCCGGGCGATTGCCGGGGAGGGCGGCGATCACGCAGCACGTGTTTGCCGGGTGCTGGATCAGCGATAATCATCGCTGTTCTCACCTCCGTCATCCCGGCCTCGAGCCGGGATCCAGCCAGCCCAAGTCCTTGGGCTGAGAGGAGTCTTTCCGCCGCGCAGACGCGCGTCGGCTGGATTCCGGCCCAAGGCGGGAATGACGGGGAGTAGAGGGAGTGCAAACAACCGAGACGGCTGCGCCTCAGCGATGCTCCGCCGCAAAAACCTGAAGTTCCGCCTCGGCTTCCGGACCAAAGAGGCCGAGGTGTTTCAGGATTTCCACCGCAAAACTCACCGGCGCGCTGCCGGCGGCCGTGATGATGCCGCGATCGCTGACTGCTTTCGGCTGGTCGCGATAAAGCGCCTCGCCGCTATAGACGGCATAGGCCTTGTGCGATGCCAGCGAATTGCCGGTATGGGCGACATCGTTCAGAACGCCCGTGCCGCCGAGCGCGCTCGCCGCCGCACAGATGCCGGCCACCAGCCGGTCCCTGTCGCGAAACCGGTGCACCAGCCCGCCAAGATCGACAGCCGTTCCCTTTTCCCAGCTGAGACCGCCGGGAATGACAAGCGCATCGATGCCAACAGGATCAAGCGCGTCATAGGATGTGTCAGGCGTTACATTCAGCCCGCCCATGGACGTTACCGGCCGGCCATCAGGCGTGGCATAGATGATTTCGACGCCGAGATAGCCGCGCGCTGCGGCAGCAAGCAGCGCCGGTTCCCAGTCAGCAAAATCCTGCGCGAGCGCAATGGCGATCCGTGTCATGGTCGTCTCCGTTGATGCCAATCAGGCAATTGACTGCATGTAGCGCATGCCGGTAACCGGCCGGGGCGCGAAATCCATGTTTTCGTAGAAGCGATGCGCCGCGACATTGCCTGTTGTGGCGCTGACGGAAAGATAGTCGCAGCCGAGACGCTTGGCGATATCGCGGGCGCGGGAAACCAGATGCTGACCGGTGCCATGGCCGCGATGGCCGTCACGCACGAAGAGATGATGCAGCTCAAGCCCGCGCCGGCCTTCCTGCGCCCTGTAGAGCGGCAGAAGCAGGGCGTAACCGATCAGCGCGCCATCGGCTTCGGCCACGAGGCCATGCACCCAGGGCAGCGGGCCGAACAGGTCGCGTTCCAGTTTCGCCGGCGTGATCGCCGCCGCATCGCCGTGGTAGGAGGCAAGCAGCGTGATCATCTCGTTGAGTTCGGGCAAGTCCGTCTTGCGTGCGCCACGAATGATGACGACGGGCGGTCTTTCGAGTGTAAGGGAGCTATCTTCGGTCATTTTTTCGGTCCTTTGGTCTTATCGGTGCCGTCAGGACGCTTGAGAAACAACAAAGCCGCCTGACGGCGGCTTGTTGACAACATGATCTGTCGAGCCGCCCTTAGAGGTAGGCCCAAAAGTACGAGCAGGAGATGGGTGCGCGTTCGTTGATCATGGAAAATGCAATGCGCCCGAATCCGTAATCTGTCAAGCCCGGTTTTCCGTTCAGTGCTCACCCTCGCACATGTCATGATTGGAAAGCGCGCGGATGACGTAACAATCCTCGATCGAATGGCCGTGGCAGTGGGAGACGATACGCTCCAGCTCATGCTCCAGCTTCTTGAGGCTGGCGATCTTTTCTCGCACATGGGCGAGATGTTCGGCAGCGATGCGGTCCGCGCCCTCGCATGGCATCTGCCGGTGCTGGCTAAGCGCGATCAGTTCGCGGATGGCGTCGATGTTCAGCCCGAGATCCCGCGCATGGCGGATGAAGGCCAGCCGGTCGAGGTCGGCCTTTTCGTAACGGCGCTGATTGCCCTCCGAACGGTCGGCCTCGCGGATGAGGCCCATCTGCTCGTAATAGCGGATCGTCGGCACCTTGACGCCGGTACGTTTGGACAATTCACCGATGGACAGCATGACTTTCTCCATATCTCGGGCAAAGACGGGAGAACGGGGTGGCTCCGCCGTTCATGGTCTATGCTCTAGTCTCTAGAGATATTGCTTTTCAGCCCGCCATTCAATGGGTTTCAGGCGGCGTCATCCACGCCAAGCGCCTGGGCGAGCGCTTTGAGGACATCATTCTCGATGCCGGATGCGGCTTCTGGCTGTGCCGATGCGGCCATGTCCAGGGCGGGCGTTGTCGTGGAGGTGCCGCTGTCGAGATTCCAGAGTGCTGTGGCGAGGCCGAAGGAAGCACTGGCGGCGGCCGGCGCGATGGCCGTGGCAGCGGTTTCGACGCTCGAAATGGTGCGATGCGCGGCGCGGGTCAGCTCCAGCAGGGCTTCGGTGGTGGAATGGGTTTCCTTGCCTCTCGCCGGCTCAAGGCTCCGGAGCGGAGTGGGATGATAGCTGCTGATGGTTGCTGCGATAGTCGTCATGACTGAGTCCCCTAAGTTTCATGGGGAGATCTCTTAAGGGTCGAAACATTCGCGAAGATTGCGTCAAGCGGGGCTTGAACGGAAAATCTCGCTCATATAGTATACCCCCCTATAGTATATGAGGTCCCCATGTCCCATACGATCCGCAACAAGGAGAAGCTTCTCGCCCGCATCCGCCGCCTGAAAGGGCAGATGGAAGCGGTGGAGCGTGCGCTTGATGATGCCAAGCCCTGCGGCGAGGTGCTGCAATTGCTCGCTTCCGTGCGCGGCGCGCTTTCCGGACTGACGGGGGAGGTGATGCAGGAGCATCTGCATGAGCATGTGGTGCATGCCGAAAACGAAGACGAACGGGCCCGGGCGGCGGAAGAGCTGGCCCAGGTGCTGAAGACCTACATCCGGTGAAATCGAACGGGCCAGCAGATCAGACAGGCCAGTAGCAAACAGGATTGAGCGACATGATGACGACATCCGAACACCGCGCAGCAGCCGGTCACGACCATGTTTTCCTCGGCCAGAACCACGAGCGCAATGAGAGGCGCGTCTGGATGGTCATTGCGCTGACTGCGGCCATGATGGTGGCGGAAATCGTTGCCGGCCACTGGTACGGCTCCATGGCGCTGACGGCGGATGGCTGGCACATGTCCACCCATGCGGGCGCGATGCTGATTTCGGCTTTGGCTTATCTTTATGCCCGTCGTGAGGCGCGCAACCCGCGCTTCACCTTCGGCACCGGCAAGTTCGGCGATCTCGCGGGTTTTGCCAGCGCGATCGTGCTGGCGGTGGTGGCGCTGCTGATTGCCGTGGAAAGCGCTATGCGCCTATTCAATCCCGTCGAAATCGATTTCAACCAGGCTATCCTCGTCGCCATCATCGGCCTTGCCGTCAATCTTCTCAGCGCCGTGCTGCTGAAGGATGATCATCACCACGATCATGGGCATGGACATGGCCACACCCACGGTTCGCATGCCCATCACGGCCATGGCAGCCACGCCCATCATGATCATGGCTCGCATGCCGGTCACCATGCTGACCCCGGCGCAAAGGGCGGCAGGGACAATAATCTGCGCGCGGCCTATCTGCATGTGCTGGCGGATGCGCTGACCTCGGTTCTCGCCATCGTCGCGCTGTTGCTTGGCAAATGGAACGGATGGTCGTTCCTTGATCCGGCCATGGGTATCGTAGGCGGTCTGGTCATTGCCCGCTGGTCATGGGGGCTGATCCGCTCCACGGCGACGACCCTGCTTGACGCGCTGCCGCCGGCGGAGGATTTGCCGCAGGAAATCCGTGAAAGCGTGGAGACGGAAGAGGATCGCATCACCGACCTGCATGTCTGGCAGGTGGGGCCGGGGCATCACGCCGCCATCGTGGCGATCCATTCGCAGGCGCCGAAGGCGCCGGCTTTCTACAAGCAGAAACTTGCCGCCATACATGAACTGTCCCATGTGACGGTGGAAGTGAGCCCGGCAAGGGCCTGATTGGAATCGTTTATTCGGTATATTCCGAATAGGCGCTGCGCACCCATTCCGCCTGTGCTTCCGCCTTGTCCTCGGCGGAGGCCGCCGCCGGATCCTGATAGGCAGGTGCGCTGCCATTGCCGACGGCCCACAGCACGTTGGCCAGCGACTGGGAAAGAATGGTGCTGGAAACGGTCGGGTTGCCGGGGCTGCGTTTGACGGCCTGTTCTTCAGCCGCATTCTGCGCGCCGCCGGCTTTTTCAAGCTCGCGAACACGCCCCTGGTAATTATATCCGCCGATATTGCTTTCAATCTGCATGTCGGTGATTCCGCGTTCAAAAGTTAACGAATAGTTAACGGCGGGGACTTGTCCGAAACTTGCGCTTGCTGCGCTGCAGCGATCGCCGAGGGTTGACAGCCGGCGAAGTAGTGCTTCGTTTTTACATGACTGAAGGCGGTACCCTGATTTCGCACGGCGGCGAGGGAGAGCATGTGGGCGCTGGCACTTGGACGCTGACACCTGGGCTCAAGGCTGGCACTGAAATACGCCTTGCCGCACACTCCACGTCATCCTCGCCCTTGAGGCGAGGATCCATAACCGGGGACTTACTGGCGCAAAATGGATCCTCGCCTCAAGGGCGAGGATGACGTGGAGTGTGCGGCAAGGCTAGTCAGCTCCCGGAATGCCGGATCAAGCCGTTTCTTTCTCCACCGGAACAACCGTTTCCTCAGGCTTCTCCGGCTCCTCCGCCGCTTCCACCTTAACCTCCGCCTCCTGCGGCGCGGGCGTCACCATCGCGGCCACCAGCGTGTCGAGACCGATGCTGCCGACGGGCTTGCCGTCCTCGTCCACCACATGGGCGGTCGTTTCGTTGGCTTCCGACATGTCGCGGGCGATTGTTTCCAGCGTCGCGTTTTCCGGCACGGCCATGCCTTCGGGGCGGCTTTCGAGCGGTTCCATGACAGTGGTTGCCTGCAGCACACGGCCGCGATTGACGTCGCGCACGAAGTCGGTGACGTAACCATCCGCCGGTGAGAGGATGATGCTCTGGCCGTCGCCCTGCTGCACGACTTCGCCGTCTTTGAGAATGGCGATATGGTCGCCGAGCCGCAAAGCTTCGTCCAGATCGTGGGTGATGAACACCACGGTCTTTTGCAGCTCCTGCTGAAGATCGAGCAGCATGGTCTGCATATCGACACGGATCAGCGGATCGAGCGCCGAATAGGCCTCGTCCATCAGCAGAATATCGGCGTCATTGGCAAGCGCGCGGGCAAGGCCCACACGCTGCTGCATGCCGCCGGAAAGCTGGTTCGGATAATAATCCTCATACCCCTCCAGGCCGACACGATTCAGCCAATAACGGCCTTTCTCCTCGCTCTCCTTGCGCGGCACGCCCTGAATATCGAGGCCGTAAACGCTGTTTTCCAGCACGGTGCGATGCGGCAGAAGGCCGAATTTCTGGAATACCATCGCCGTTTTGTGGCGGCGGAATTGCCGCAGCGCCGAGGTGCTCATGCCGCAGATATCCTCGCCGTCATAGAGAACTTCACCCGCGGTCGGGTCGATCAGCCGGTTGATGTGGCGGATCAGCGTCGACTTGCCGGAGCCGGAAAGCCCCATGACGACGGTGATCTTGCCGCCCGGCATGGTGATGTTGATGTTGTTGAGGCCGAGGACGTGGTTGTGTCTGTCGTTCAGTTCGACCTTGTCCATGCCTGATCGCACAGCTTGGAGGTATTTCGCGGGATGCCTGCCGAAGATCTTGTAAAGATTCCTGATTTCGATGCTTTTAGCCATGGGAGACCTCGCGGTATTTCTGCAGGCGCTTGCCGAAAGCCTGGCTCGCCCGGTCGAACATGATGGCGATGGCGACCAGAGCGAAACCGTTCAGGAAGCCCACCGTGAAGAACTGGTTGTTGATGGCCTGCAGCACGTTCTTGCCGAGCCCACCGACACCGACCATGGAGGCGACGACGACCATGGCGAGCGCCATCATGATGGTCTGGTTGATGCCGGTCATGATGGTCGGCAGCGCCAGCGGCAGCTGCACGTTGAAAAGCTTCTGGCCATTGGAGGAGCCGAAGGCGTCGGCCGCCTCAAGCACTTCCCGGTCAACGAGCCGAATGCCGAGGCTGGTGAGGCGGATGACGGGCGGAATGGCGTAGATCACCACTGCGATCAGGCCCGGAACCTTGCCGATGCCGAAAATCACCACCACGGGGATGAGATATACGAAGCTCGGCAGGGTCTGCATCACGTCGAGCACGGGATTGATGAGGCGTTGCAGGCGTTCCGAACGTCCCATCAGGATGCCGAGCGGCAGGCCGATGACGATGGCGATCAGCGTGGCGATGGCGACGATGGAGAGCGTCGTCATGGCGTCGCGCCAGAGGCCGACGGCGCCGATCATGAGCAGGGAAATGGCGGTGCCGCCGGTGATCTTCAGGCTGCGCCCGGCCAGATGCACGATGGCCAGAATGACCAGCATCGTGATGATCCACGGCGTTTGGATGAACAGCCGCTCCGAGGCATTGAGGAACAGCTGCAGCGGATGCACGACCACGTCGATCGCATCGCCGTAATTGCGCACGATGTCGCGAAAACCGTCATCGATGGTCTTGCGTGCCACACGCATCGTACTGTTGTCGATAGCCGGGAACTTGCAGAGCAGGTCCGGCAGGTAGTTGCAGAGGGCCATTATTGTTGTTTTCCCTTTGGGTTGGGGGGGGGGGCGGCGGGCAACGGAGGCTGGGGTACCCCCCTCTGTCCTGCCGGACATCTCCCCCTCAAGGGGGGAGATCGACCTGCGGCAAGGTCTCGCCCATCACACACGTTGCGGATTTGGGAGAAGGGTGCGCCCAGCTGATCTCCCCCCTTGAGGGGGAGATGTCCGGCAGGACAGAGGGGGGTAAAGCCACGGATAAAAACCGAAGCTTCCCCCCATCAACCAATCACATCGAAGCCTTGATCTTCTCCGCCACCTCGGCCGGAACCCATTTCGTCCAGATGTCCTCATGGTTTTCGAGGAAATACTCCGCGCCGTCCTCGTTGGTGCCCTGGTTTTCATCCATCCAGGCAAGGATCTCGGCGACCATCTTGTTGTCCCAGCTGCGGGCCTTGATGTAATCCATCGTCACCCCGGCCTTGCCTTCGAAGTCCTTGGTGATGACCGTAAAGACATCCGCCACCGGATAGGCGTTGACCTTGGGATCGGCGCAATCGACCTTCGCCGTGCATTCGTCGAAATGGGCGCGGTCGAGTTCGACGCCGTCGTCCAGCTTCACCATCTCGTATTTGCCGAGAATGGCGGTGGGCGACCAGTAATAGCCGAGCCAGCCCTGCTTCTTTTCAAACGCATTGGCGATGGAGCCATCAAGACCGGCGGCAGAGCCGGTGTCGACCAGCGTGAAGCCCTTTTTGTCACCCTCGCGCGCCTTGTAGAGATTGGCGGTCGTTACCTGGCAGTTCCAGCCGGACGGGCAATTATGCACGGCGCCCTTGCTGGCGTCTTCCGGGGCGGGGAAGAGTTCGGGATGTTTCAGCGCGTCTTCGACGGTCTTGATGTCGGGGTGTGCGTCGGCGATGAATTTCGGGATCCACCAGCCTTCGATGCCGCCTTCGCTCAGGATTTTCGACGCTTCGATCATGCGGCCGTCTTTGACGGCGGCGCTAAGCGGTTCGCGCACGGCGTTCACCCATAATTCGGGGGCCATGTCCGGCTGGCCCTTTTCGTTCATGGAAGCGAAGGTCGGCATGGTGTCGCCGGTGACGACATTGACCGTGCAGTCATAGCCGTTTTCCATAATGAACTTGTCGACGTAAGCCGCGACACCCGCGGATGCCCAGTTCATTTCGGCGATGGTGATGCTGCCGCAGCTATCGGCGGCATTGGCGGAATGTGCTGCACCGGCAGCGATGGTAAAGCCCGTTACGAGAATGGTCGAGGCCAGGAGTTTCTTCATAGGAGACCTCCAAGTCTGATGCAGTGTTTTCAGTTGGCAAAGCGGGAGCACTGCAAAGCCCGGATTGCCAAGGGCGAACTGACATGGCGCGTGGAAAAGCCGAAAAATTACGGCGAGAAGAATATCCGCAGAACACGCTGCGGCATTGCCGCAGGAAAAGCGGCGAAAAGGCGCATGAATATGTCAACGACCGGCATAATACGGCCAAAAAGTGATATTGCAACGCGAAATGACGCATTGCAGCCATGCATTCGATTTTTGGAACATTTCTTTATTTAAAATAATACATGAGAGTTATTCTGATTTAAGTTGGATATATTATTAGTTGCAATAACTAGAAATAAAAATCCAATGATGTGACAAGTGAAATTTAAAGAAAAGATACAATCGATATTTTCTGGAATAAATGTTCGAAAAGATGATTTTTGTGGGTATTTTTATCTCTCATGGGTCGGGCGGCGACGGAATCGCCGCCCGTTTTAATGTCAGGCCGTCACACGGCGTCCTTGCCGGCCACCTTCAGCGCGAAGGCGTATTCGAAGGCAATTTCTTCAAGCCGCTGGAAACGGCCCGATTTGCCGCCATGGCCGGCCGCCATGTTGGTCTTCAGCAGGATGGGCGCTTCTCCCGTTGTCCTTTCGCGCAGCTTCGCCACCCATTTGGTCGGCTCCCAATAGGTCACGCGCGGATCGGTAAGGCCGGAAAGCGCGAGGATCGGCGGATAGGCCTTGGCGCCGACATTGTCATAGGGGCTGTAGGCGGCGATCCAGCCGTATTCCTCCGCCGATTCCAGCGGATTGCCCCATTCCGGCCATTCCGGCGGGGTCAGGGGCAGCGTGTCATCGAGCATTGTCGTCAGCACGTCCACGAAGGGTACGGCGGCGATGATGCCGGCGAATTTCTCCGGCGCCATATTGGCGACAGCCCCCATGAGCATGCCGCCGGCCGAACCGCCTTCCGCGATGATGCCCTCATAGGAGGTGAAACCTTCCTGAACCAGATGGTCAGCCGCGGCGATGAAATCCTTGAAGGTGTTCTGTTTGGCTTCCATCTTGCCGGTTTCGTACCATTCGAAACCCTTGTCCTTGCCGCCGCGGATGTGAGCGATGGCATAGATGAAACCACGGTCGGCCAAGGACAGCGTGGTGGTGGAGAAGGAGGCGGGAATGGTGATGCCGTAAGCGCCGTAGCCATAAAGCAGGCAGGGGGCGGAACCGTTGAGCGCCACATCCTTGCGATAGAGCAGGGAGACCGGCACCAGTTCGCCATCATGCGCAGGCGCCATGATGCGGCGGGTGATGTAGTCATCCGGATTGTGGCCTGATGGTACTTCCTGCGTCTTCAGAAGCGTGCGCTCACGCGTCACCATGTCGTAATCGAACAGCTGGCTCGGCGTCGTCATCGAGGAATAGGAGAAACGGATGACGTCGGTGTCATATTCCGCCGCGCCATGCAGGCCGAGCGAATAGGCCTCTTCGGCAAAGGCGATGGAATGTTCCTCGCCGGTGCGGCGGTCGCGGATGACGATGCGGGGCAGGCCGTCGCGGCGTTCCAGCCAGATCAGGTGGCGGGCATAGGCGTCGACGGAGAGGATCAAGCGGCCCGGCTCATGCGGCACGACCTCTTTCCAGTTTTCCTTGCCGGGCGCGGTGACCGGCGCTTCCACGATGCGGAAATCCTTGGCGTCGCCGTCATTGGTGAGGATGAAGAAGACGTCGCCGCCTTCGCACATCGAATATTCGATGCCCTCTTCGCGCTCCGCCACGATAGCAGGCTCAGCCATCAGGTCCTTGGTGGAGAGAATGCGGTATTCGCTGGTCTCATGGTCGTGAATGTCGATGAAGATGAAATCATCGAGCACCGACGCGCCGACGCCCATGAAGAAGCCGGGATCCTTTTCCTCATAAACCAGCCGGTCGGCCGATTGCGGCTCGCCGATGATATGGTGGAAAACCTTCGAAGGACGGTGGTTTTCGTCCTGCAGCGTATAGAAAAAGCTCTTGCCATCGGGCGCCCATGCGCCGCCGCCGCCGGTGTTCTCCACGACGTCGGCAAGGTCCTCGCCGCTTTCGAGATTGCGGATGCGCAGGGTGAAATATTCCGAACCCTTGTCGTCATAACCCCAGATGCCGTGACTGTGATCGGAGGACTGGTCGAGACCGGCGAGACGGAAATAATCCTTGCCTTCCGCTTCCTTGTCACCATCAAGCAGAACATGTTTTTCGCCGCCATCACGCGGGGTTCGGAAATAATGCGGCTGCTCGCCGCCGGTCACGAACAGCGTGCCATAGGCATAAGGCCCGTCATTAACGGGAACGGAGGAATCATCCTGCTTGATGCGGCCCTTCATTTCCTCGAACAGCTTTTCCTGAAGCGCCTTGGTGTCGCCCATGGCCGCTTCCATATAGGCGTTTTCCGCCTCCAGATGGGCGCGGATGGCCGGGTCGAGCAGGGTGGGGTCCTTGAACATGGCCTGCCAGTTATCGGCCCGGAACCATGCGTAATCGTCGGTGCGGGTAATGCCGTGATGCGTATCCTGGACGGGCCGTTTTTCGGCGGTCGGGGCAATGGGCAGGTTCTTGAAAATCGGCAAGGGAAACTCGCTTTCCTGTAAAAATTCCTGGGCGGCACCAAGATGTAGAGTGCGGCTTGCGGCCGATCAAGTTTCAAATCTCCACAGGCGGAATGCGGCTCGGGCACAATTTCGTCAGCTTTCGATCACATTTTGGCAATATCCGGCAAATCGGCGATGATGCGCGTCGGCCGTCCGGCCTGCCGCGATCGACAAGAACAAACGAAAAAACTGACAGGACCCCATGCGAAAGCTTCTTCCCGCTGCCCTCTCTGCCTTTTTCCTCAGCCTGCAGGCCTTCACCCCCGCTTTCGCGATCGATGCCAGCGTCATGCGGCAACTGAATGCGCTGGCCCCCGAAGAACGCCTGGAGCAGCGCTGCGATATAGAGGCGATGGAAAGGATAGCGACGGAACAGAAGGGCATGCGGCCGGACAAGGTCATCGCCTATACGTTCGGCGACCCGGAAGTGGGCAAGAACTCCATCAAGGCGCCGGGTGCGGTCTTCAGAAGCGCGGGCGAATGGTACAAGCTCAAATACAAGTGCCAGCTGAAGAGCGACAGCCTCAGCATCCAGTCCTTCGACTACCGTGTGGGGGACAAGATTCCCGAAGAGCAGTGGAAGAAGTTGTATCTTTATGACTGAGCACGGAATTTTTCGATTTCAGGCCAGCGTTTAGCCGCCGCTTTTGTTGCGGCCGCGCGGTCGGCTCTGTAACCCTGACTTCCGATCGAAGTGAGGGGCATAGACATGACGAGACGATTCAAGGGACTTTCGGCTTTTCCGATTACGCCGGCCGACGAGGCGGGGCGGGTCGATGTTGAAGCCTTCTCGGCCCTGATCGAGCGGCTGGATACGGCGGCGGTCGATTCCATCGGCATTCTCGGCAGCACCGGCATCTACATGTATCTCACGCGGGAACAGAGACGTCGCGCCATCGAGGCCGCCGCCGCCATCCTTAAGGGCAGGCGCATATTGATGGCGGGTGTCGGCGCTTTGCGCACCGATGAGGCCGTTGCGCTTGCCACGGATGCGGAAGCCGCCGGCGCCGATGCGCTGCTGCTGGCACCCGTGTCCTACACGCCGCTGACGCAGGAAGAGGCCTATCACCATTTCGCCGCCGTGGCTGGCGCGACGGCCCTGCCGCTCGCCATCTACAACAACCCGACGACCACCCGGTTCACCTTCAGCGACGAGCTTCTGGTGCGGCTCGCCTATATCCCGAATATCCGCGCCATCAAGATGCCGCTGCCGGCGGATTCCGATTATGCCGGCGAACTTGCGCGGCTGCGCCCCAAGCTGTCGGAGGATTTCGCCATCGGTTACAGCGGCGACTGGGGCTGTGCGGACGCCACACTTGCCGGCGGCGACACATGGTACAGCGTCGTTGCCGGCCTGCTGCCGGTTCCGGCCCTGCGGCTGATGCGGGCGGCTCAGGCCGGCAATGCGGAAGAGGTGAAACGGATCGATGCGGCCTTCCAGCCGCTCTGGGCGCTGTTCAGGGAATTCGGCAGCATCCGCGTTGTTTACGCCGCCGCCAATATCCTGTCGCTGACGGTGAGTGAACCGCCGCGGCCGATCCTGCCGCTCACCAGCGCGGAACGCCAGCGGGTGGAAGAGGCGCTGGAAGCCCTGTCCGTGCTGGAAACCGCGCCATAATTCGGGCGCTTTGCAGGCGGATTGCCACCTCTTCACACTCCGGAACATAAAATGCTGCGTCGCCTCTTCATTGCCGCCCTGTTTCTCTCCGCCTCTTCAGCCGCTTTTGCGGGAACCGGCCTTGTCGAGCCGTCGCTGAAAATGACGCCGCAGCATGACGGCAGGGTGCGGGTGGCGATGACGCTGGATGCCTGCATGGGCAAGACCGATCACCGCATCCTCGATACGCTGGTGCGCGAGCGCATTCCCGCGACGATCTTCGTCACCGCCCGCTGGCTGAAACATAACAGCGAGGCGCTTGCAGTCCTCATGGCGCATCCGGATCTGTTCGAGATCGAAAATCACGGTGAAAACCATGTGCCGGCGGTGGAGAAGCCCGTTTCCATCTACGGCATTGCCGCCGCCGGTTCGCAAGCCGCGGTCGAGCAGGAAGTGGAGGGTGGCCGTCAGGCGATCGTCGCCGCTACCGGCATCCAGCCGCAATGGTTCCGGGGGGCGACGGCGAAATACACAGGCTCGTCCATGGCTACCATCAACCGGCTCGGCATGCGGGTGGCGGGTTATTCCGTGAATGGCGATGGCGGCTCGCTGCTGGGTGCGGCGGCGACGGCGAAACACATCGCTTCCGCCAGGGACGGCGATGTCATCATCTCCCACATCAACCAGCCCACCCATGAAGCGGGCGAGGGCGTGGTGAAAGGCCTGCTGGCGCTGAAGGCGCGGGGCGTGATTTTCACAAGGCTGGACGACCCGTCCTTTGCGCCGCCGGGGAATTGAAGGGGAAGCTCCTTCCTCATTCCTGTGCTCATCACAGCAAGCCAGCCAGCCCAAGTCCTTGGACTGAAAGGATTTTCCTCGCCGCGCAGACGCGCGCCGACTGGATTCCTGTGACGAGCGCAGGAATGAGGGAAATGAGCCACATCCACGCCCGTTTTTCGGCGGCATGCCGCTTAAATTTGCGTTAGCATCCTCCCCATGATGCTGTTCAAACGCCCCGACACCGAAACCCTGTATTCAGCCCTTGTGAACAAGGACCCCGCCTATGAGGGCGTGGCCTACGTCTGCGTGACCTCGACGAAGATCTTCTGCCGTTTCACCTGCACGGCGCGCAAACCGAAGATCGAGAACTGCCGGTTCCGCGAGACCATCGCCGAATGCCTGGAGGCGGGTTTCCGCCCCTGCAAACGCTGCAAGCCGATGTTGTCCTACGGCACCGCCGATGAGACCGTCACCTCGCTGCTGACGGCGCTGGAAAACGAACCGGCGCGGCGCTGGCGCGAGGAGGATGTGGTGGCGCTCGGCCATGATCCTTCCACCGTGCGCCGCACTTTCAAGCGCCGTTTCGGCATGAGCTTCCTGGAAATCGCGAGATTGCGCCGGCTGGGCGATGCGGCGGAGAGCATTGCTTCCGGCGAAGCGGTGATCGGTGCGCAGATCGATGCCGGTTACGATTCCGGCAGCGGTTTCCGCGCCGCCATCAACCAGTTCTTCGGCGCTTCACCCACGGCCATGAAGGGCAAGGGGTTCCTGAAGGGCGACTGGATCGATACGCCGATCGGCCCGATGCTCGTCGCCGCCGACGATCATGCCCTGCATCTCCTCGAATTCGCCGACCGGCCGACCCTTCCGGCCGAGTTGAAACGGCTGAAGACGCGCACCGGCGCGGATATGGTGCTTGGCCGGACGGCTGTGACCGGCCAGATCGAAGCGGAACTCAAGGCCTATTTCGCCGGGCATTCGGCCGCCTTCGAAACCCGGCTTGCCGGCCACGGCACACCCTTCGAGCGCGACGTCTGGCGCAGCCTGCGGGAAATCCCGGCGGGTGAGATCGTCAGCTATTCCTCGCTCGCAACCGCGATGGACAGGTCGTCCGCCGTGCGTGCGGTCGCCCGCGCCAATGGCGCGAACCAGATCGCCATCGTCGTGCCGTGCCACCGTGTGCTGGGCGCGGATGGCAGCCTGACCGGTTACGGCGGCGGGCTGTGGCGCAAGAAATGGCTGATCGAGCACGAGCGCCGCATGGCAACCCGCGAAGGTCTGCCGCTCGCTTCCTGAGCGGCCCTGATCGCCTTTCGGAAAAGGCTAGGCAGGCAGGTTCGGCACAACCCGGCGCGAGGGGAATAGCTCCCGCGTCACCGTCATCGCGATCAGCGACAGCGGCAGGGCGAGCATGGCGCCGGCCGCCCCCCACATCCACGTCCAGAAGATGATCATCACGAAGACGAGGAAGGGGTTGATCTCCATGTTGCGGCCGACGACCGCCGGAAAGGCGAGGTTTTCCATCAGCAGGTGAATGGTGAAGAAGATCGCCGCCGGCAGAAGCGCCAGGACGATGTTGTCATGGGTGATGATGCCTGCCACCG
The DNA here is from genome assembly GCF_040801995.1 of Agrobacterium radiobacter. Lineage (NCBI taxonomy): Bacteria > Pseudomonadati > Pseudomonadota > Alphaproteobacteria > Hyphomicrobiales > Rhizobiaceae > Agrobacterium > Agrobacterium radiobacter. The sequence continues at coordinate 559,675 of NZ_JBEGHX010000001.1, forward strand.
TCAGCGAAATCGTCATGGCGGTGATGCCGAGAAACGGCACGAAGCTGGAGAGGAAGGCAAACAGCCCCCAGAGCAGCGGCATGGCCAGCCCGCCAAAATAGGCGATGACCACCATCGTCACCCCAAGCCCGGCATAGATCAGCGCCGCCGTGGCGAAATAGGTGCCGAGCACCTCTTCCACCGAGCCGATGATGCGGATGGTGCGAAGCCGCTGGTGGCGGGCCGGAAAGGCCATGATGATCGCCTTGCGCAGCCGCAGCCGGCTATAGAGAAACATCAGCAGCGCAGCGAGGAAGATCAGGCCCTGAATGACCGCGGGGGTGATGTTGGAGCCGAGCACGGAGATGATCTCGCCGCTGCGCGAAATCAGCGATTCCATCGACATTGACCCCATGCTGAAACTGGCCGCCGAAATATTCAGCCATCGCAGGCTTTGCAGATAGGGCAGGAAACGATCGATGCTGCGTTCAATCAGCGCCGGGCCTTCGGAAGCGAGGAGCGAGAGCGGCTCGGTCAGCGAATTGATGACGAAAAACATCACCGCCGCCACGAGGCTCGACAGGATAAGCGCAACGCCGAAACCGGGAATGCCGTAGGAGCCGAGTTTTTCAGCGGCGATGCCGAGGATCATGCCGACCACGATGGCCATCACCACCGGAATGAGGATGAGCGACAATTCGTGGATGACCGCCATCAGCATGATGAGGAAGATGCCGATCACCGACCAGGCGACGACCACATCCAGCGCTTCGCGGCCAAGCGGCTGCTGGCTGCGCGCATCGTCACGGCGTGGGGCGGAAGCCGGTACTTCCAGCGGGTCCGCTCTTGTTGCCGGAATGCTTCCGGCGGTGGCGCCGGCGTTTGCGCCGGTGCTGACCAAGCTGCCGGTCTTCTCCGGCCTGGCATTTTCATTCATCGAACGGTCCCCCAATAAGGTGACAAACGTTCGAAAAATGTGGCGGTTCCGGGGCGGCAGAAATTTCTGCCGCCCCTTTTTGCTTTAGGCGGAAAGCTTTAGCCCAATTCCCCAGGGATCTCTGAGGACGATGCCGTCGCTTTGCCTTTCGGTGGCGATTTCCAGCCGGTCGAGTGCGGCAACAGCCGTGTCGAGCGCGGCCTGTTCGTTGAATTTCAGCGAATAGCCGGAAAGGCCGGTCATATTGTCCTTGCGGGCCGCAGCGCCGCGGCTGTTCCAGATATTGGCGGCCACATGGTGGTGATAGGCCCCGGAGCCGAAGAAACTCGCACCCGGATACCGCGCCATGATCTTCAGCCCCAGCACACCCTGATAAAACTCATCCGCCTGCGGAATATTGCCGACCTGCAGATGGATATGGCCGATGGCGGTGCCATCAGCAGCACCGGTGAATGCGGTCTTCGGCGCGCTGTCATAAAGCGCCTGCAGGTTGAGGCCGAGCGTGGCCATCTCAACGGTGCCATCAGGCTGGTAGGTCCATTCATCCGGCGAACGGTCGCGATAGACCTCGATGCCGTTGCCTTCCGGGTCGGCGAGATAGATCGCCTCGCTCACCAGATGGTCGGATGCGCCCTGAAACTGGATATTGTTATGGGCGGCATGCGCCAGCCAATGGGCCAGGTCGTTCCGGCTCGGCATCAGGAAGGCCGTGTGGAACAGGCCTGCCGCATTGCGCGGCGCGCGTTCCGCCGTGCTGGAGGTGGAAAGTGTCAGAAGCGGCTGGCCGCCGATACCAAGCACTTCGCCGCTCGGGTTCTTTTCAAGAACGGAAAGACCGATGATCTTCTGGTAGAAATCCGAAACGCGCGGCAGATCGTGAACGACGAGATGCGCCTGGCCGACATAGGCCGGCCGCGTCAGGGCGAATTGTTTGATTTCACTCATCATGATCTCCATATTGAATCCGAAGCGCCCCGGGGCGGATCGGTCGCCGAAACTATCGGCCGACGCCGCTTTGCGGCGTTTGTCGAAGGCGAATATGGGCTGGTTTCGTCGTTCAGCAAAGATCACCGTCTGGCGATTGACTGTCCACTATTCGTTGACAATGCCCCGTTCGGGCCCGGCTCCGGCTTTGACTTCGATCAAGGTGAAGGCTGCGCGGGCGGGGAAATATAAGTCTAGCCCGACACGCCAAACGGCGGATCAAGCCAAAGGAGACAGCCATGTACAAGAAGATCATCGTACCGGTAGACCTCAGCGCCACCGACAAGGGGGAAAAGATTCTCGAAAAGGCCAAGGCGCTGCTGGATCCGGACGGCGAGATCGTTCTCATCAACGTTGTCGAGGAACTGCCGGGCTATATGGCGATCGATCTGCCTGTCGACCTGATCGAAAACGCCATCAAGGACGCCAAGACCAAGCTTTCGGACCTCAAGACCAGGGCCGGTTTCAAGGGCAGCCAGGAAATCAGAAGCGGCGCACCCGCGCGCGAGATCATCGCCGCCGCCGAGGAACATAAGGCTGACCTCATCATCATCGCGTCGCACACGCCTGATTTCAGCAATTATTTCATCGGCGCCACCGCCGACCGCGTCGTGCGCCACGCCAAATGCTCGGTGCTGGTGGATCGATAAAGGCTTGACGTTTTTGGGTTGCGGGCGGGTTTTCCGCCCGCACCGGCTGGAGGAAAAGACCATGAATGTCGAAACTTACGAGAAAATCCTGCGTGACCGCCAGCGCGAGCTTTATCGCCGCCTGCACAAGATCGAGGCCGATTTCGAAGAGCCTCGCAATCCCGATGACGAGGATCGCGCCAGCGAACGCAGCAATGACGAGGTGCTGGACGAGCTGGGGCAGGTGGGACAGGACGAGCTGCGCGCCATCGACGCCGCACTCGACCGCATCGCGAGCGGCACCTTCGGCACCTGCGTCAAATGCGGCAAGAAGATTTCGGAGGATCGGCTGAAGGCGGTGCCCTATACGCCGTTTTGCCAGGAATGCGCCGCAGCTTTGTGAAATATTTTCGTGGTGACATGTTGCGTCCGCCCTTTCTCACCCTCATCCCTGTGCTTGTCACAGGGATCCAGCCAGACCAAGTCCTTGGGCTGAGAAGAGTCCTTTCGCCGCGCAGACGCGCGTCGGCTGGATTCCTGTGAAAGCACAGGAATAGGAAAACGGCGGACCTCTCTTTTCGCAACAGTCTCGAACGCAATTTGATTGCCGTTAACCGGCCGCTGTCTTGTTCCTGTCTAATATTGTCGCCATGCTTTGATGAAAGCACGCAGACGGGAATGGACCATGAGCGAAATGTGGCGGTTCGGGCGCCAGTATGATTTTCACGAGATTGTCGCCGATGGCATCGTCCATGGGGTCGGCATCGTGTTTGCGCTTATCGGCGCGACGGCGCTGATTTTTTACGCGATGGCGTGGGGCAGCCTCAGCGCGATCGCCGCCGCGTGGATTTACGGTCTCGGCCTTGTCGCCTGTCTTTCCGTCTCCTTCACCTATAATATCTGGCCGCACTCCAGGGTGAAATGGTTCCTGCGCCGGCTGGATCATTCGGCGATCTTCATCCTCATCGCCGCCACCTATACGCCCTTTCTGATGCGCGGTATCGACGATCCGCTGATTGCCGTCATGCTGGGGTTGATCTGGCTTGCGGCACTCTGCGGCATCCTGCTCAAATGCCTGTTTCCCGGCCGTTACGACCGGGTCGCCATCGGCCTTTATCTCGCCATGGGCTGGAGCGGCATCATGGTGGTCGAGCCCCTGTCGACACATCTTTCGCCGGTCACGCTCTGGCTCATCGTTGCCGGCGGCGTCATCTATTCGCTCGGCGTGATTTTCCATGTCTGGGAAAAGTTGCGGTTCCAGAATGCCATCTGGCACGGTTTCGTGGTTTCCGCCGCCGCGGTTCACTATTTCGCCGTGGTCACCTCGTTCAGCCTCGTTCCGCTGGCATCCTGAAGCCCACGTTTTCGACAGGCGAGCGAGGCGCTGGACATTGCGCCACCTCATCGCTTAAGGGTCGTGGGGATCGCGTCAGGCAGTGACGCTTTCGGGAACGACGAGGGCGAAAGATAAAATGACGGTGGAACTGCGCGATGCGACCGTGGACGATCTCTCCGGCATCATGGAGATTTATAACGACGCGGTGCTGAATACGACGGCGATCTGGAATGACGTGCTGGTCGATCTGGAAAACCGCAAGGAATGGTTCGCCGCCCGCAAGTCACGCGGCTTTCCCGTCATCGTCGCCATCCTCGACGGCAAGGTCGCAGGCTACGCTTCCTACGGTGACTGGCGCGCTTTCGACGGTTATCGCCATACCCGCGAACATTCGGTCTATGTGCAAAAGGATGCGCGCGGCCACGGCATCGGCAAAAAGCTGATGCAGGCGTTGATCGATCATGCCGCGGGCAACGACGTGCATGTGCTGATCGCCGCCATCGAGGCGGAAAACATCGCCTCCATCCGCCTGCATGAAAGCCTTGGTTTCAGGGTCGTCGGCCGGTTTTCGGAAGTCGGCATCAAGTTCGGCCGCTGGCTGGACCTGACCTGCATGGAGCTGAAATTAGGCTAGCAGGCTAGGCGGTTTCCCTTCAGGCCGGACGCCGGGCGAAGGCGAGCATGACGCCGAAGGCCATCATCATGGAACCGCTGATCCGGTTGACGCGCTTCAGGGCGCGCGCATTGCGCATGAGACCGGACAGGCGGGAACCGACAAAGGCATAAACGGCAATCGCCACCACCTCCAGCAGCAGGAAAATCACGCCAAGCGTGGCGAAACTCTGCCAATAGGCGTCCTGCTGGATGAATTGCGGAAAAAAGGCCGTGAAAATCAAAATAGCCTTGGGGTTGCCGGAGGCGACGAAAAACTCCTGCCGCAGATAGGTTTTGAAAACATTGCCGTTTCCCGTGGATACATCAGGGGCGGTAACCTCAGCCTTTGAGCGGATGAGCTTGAAGCCGATCCACAGCAGATAGACAACACCGATCCATTTGATCAGCGAGAACATCATCTCGGAGGCCATCAAAAGTGCGCCGAGGCCCAGTGCTGCGATTGCGATCATGCCCGCGAAAGCGACCAGCCTGCCGCTTGCCGCCATCACCGCCGTCGCCATGCCGTAGCGCGCACCCACTGTCATCGACAGCAGATTGTTCGGCCCGAACGCCATGTTCAGGGCAAAACAGGCGGGAATGAAAATGAGGATGGTTTCTAGCGTCATGATGGTGTTCCGGAAGGAGTGAGACGGCGATGATCTCACTCTCCGGTCCGGCTGTCGAGACAGCCTTTTCAGGGTGAAAGGCCGGCAAGGGCAGCCGGCCTTTCACCCTGAGCTTTATCAGACCGGCTCGAACACCATCGAATGGCCATTGATGCAATAACGCAGACCGGTGGGCGGCGGGCCGTCCGGGAAGACGTGGCCGAGGTGGCCGCCACAATTGGCGCAGCGGATTTCCGTGCGCACCATGCCGTGGCTCGCGTCGCGATGTTCCGTCACCGCGCCGGGCTTCACCGGCTCGAAATAGCTCGGCCAGCCGCAGCCGGCATCGAATTTCGTATCCGAGAGGAACAGCGGCTCGTCACAGGCCGCACAGCGGTAGAGGCCTTTCTGGAATGTATCCCAATAGGGACCGGTGAAGGCGCGCTCGGTGCCGTGTTCGCGCAGGATGCGATATTGCTCCGGCGTCAGCTGCTCACGCCACTCGGCATCGGTCTTGGTCAATTTGGGGGATGTCAGATCGCTCATGGAATGATCCTTTCTGTTCCCGCCTCAAATAATCATCACTGAGGCGGATTGAAAGGGGATGGGCGTCATAACGCGTTCGTTATGGGCCGGGCGTACCGATTTGGGTTGAGATGCCGGTGTCTATGCCTTAACTGAAAAGCCGATTTGAAAGAAGAACGCCATTCAGTGGCGCGCAGGGATGGGGGACATCCCGGGAGATGTGAATGACATCAGATGTCACGTCGCTGACATTCCTGTCGCTGTTTCTGCCGTTTCTGGCAGCGCTTGCCGCGCCGGCCCTGGTGAAAAGGTTCGGTCACAATGCGGCATGGGTTCTGGCGATCGCGCCGGCTCTCGCCTTCGTGCATTTTGCGCTGATGCTGCCCGAGATCGCGGCAGGCGGCGTGGTGACCGGCGGTTATGCCTGGGTGCCGAGCTTCAATCTCAGCTTCTCCTGGTTCATCGACGGCCTGTCGCTCACCTTTGCGCTGCTCATCACCGGTATCGGGCTGCTGATCGTGCTTTATGCGGGCGGTTATATGAAAGGCCATCCGCAGCAGGGCCGTTTCCTGTGCTTCCTGCTTCTGTTTATGGGAGCGATGCTGGGCGTCGTCGTTTCCGACAGCCTGCTGATGCTGTTCGTCTTCTGGGAACTCACCTCCATCACCTCCTTCCTGCTGATCGGTTTCGACCATGAGCGCGCAGCCTCGCGACGCGCCGCGCTGCAGGCGCTGGTGGTGACGGGCGGCGGCGGTCTCCTGCTGCTCGCCGGGCTGATCTTCATCTGGGATATCAGCGGCATCACGCAACTGTCGATGCTGGTGCGCGGCGGCGATGTATTGCGTGACAGCCCGTTTTATCTGGCCGCGCTGCTTCTGGTTCTCGGCGGCGCCTTTACCAAATCGGCGCAGTTTCCCTTCCATTTCTGGCTGCCCAACGCCATGGAAGCGCCAACGCCAGTCTCCGCCTATCTGCATTCGGCAACCATGGTGAAGGCCGGCGTCTATCTGCTGATGCGCCTCAATCCGGTACTTGGCGATACAGCCGCCTGGCAGATCCTGCTGCCCTTCTTCGGCGGGCTGACCATGCTCACCGGCGCACTTCTCGCCGTGCGCCAGACCGATCTCAAGCTGATGCTTGCCTATACGACGGTGTCGTCGCTCGGCCTGCTGGTCATGCTGACGGGCTTTGGCTCTGACCATGCCATAGAGGCGGCCGTGCTTTATCTGGTGGCGCATTCGCTGTTCAAGGGCGCGCTCTTCATGGTCGCCGGCATCATCGACCATGAGACCGGCACCCGCGACATAACGAAGCTCGGCGGCTTGCGAAAAGCCATGCCCATCACCTTTGCGGCAGCGCTGGCGGCTGCGATTTCCATGGCCGGCCTGCCGCCCTTCTTCGGTTTTATCGCCAAGGAGGAGATTTATTATGCGCTGGCGCATGGCAACCCGCGTGCCGTGCTGTTTGCCGGCATCGCCATCCTCGGCAATGGGCTGATGTTCGCCGTCGCCTTTGCCGTGGGGCTGAAACCCTTCCTCGGCAAGCCGGTGAAAACGCCGAAACCCGCGCATGAAGGTCCGCTGCTGCTCTGGCTCGGCCCGGCGCTGCTGGCTCTGAAGGGGCTGACGATCGCTCTATTTTCCGGCATTGCGCATTTCTACATTTCGACACCCATGGCGAGCGCCATCGCCGGCGAGGCGCGCCCGGTGGAAATCTCGCTCATTCCCCATATGGGCGTGCCGCTCGGCCTGTCGCTGCTCACCATCGCGCTCGGTATCGTCCTCTATACGCAGCTTTCCGCTGTCCGCAGCCTGATGGTCCGCACCTTCACGGCGCTGGGGGCCGGACCTGACAGGGGCTTTGACGTCTTCATCGAAATGCTGGTGAAAGTCTCGTTCCACATCACTCGGCTCATCCAGCCCGGTCGGCTGGAGTTCTACGTCACCGCCACCTTCGCCGTCATCGCCGCCGTGCTGCTGGTGCCGCTGTTCCTCTATGGCGAATTGCCGTCCATGCCGTCATGGCCGCGTGACATGCCGGTCCATGAGCTGACCTTCATCGCCATTGCTGTGGCGGGCCTTGTCGCTGTCCTGACGGCGTCGAGCCGGCTGACTGCGATCATCGCGCTCGGGATTCAGGGCTTTGCGGTGGCGGTCATCTTCCTGCTATTCGGCGCGCCCGATCTGTCGTTCACGCAATTCATGGTCGAGACGCTGTCGGTGGTCATCCTGACGCTGGTGATGACGCGGCTTCGCCTGTCACCGTCAGACCATCGCGGCCTTGGCCAGAAGCTTCTCGACAGCACCATCGCCATTGCCTGCGGAACCGGCTTTGCCCTGTTCCTGATGCGCGCGACGCAAGCGAGCTTCGACAACCGCCTGACGGACTTCTACAACACTTATTCCAAGGTCATCGCCCACGGCGCCAATGTGGTCAACGTCATCATCGTTGATTTCCGCGGCACGGATACGCTCGGCGAAATCGCTGTCGTGATGATAACGGGTCTTGCCATTCTCGCGCTGATCCGCATCCGTCCGGCCGCCGCGGTCAAGGGACCGGCCAAAACCGCGAAGAAGAAAGGAGCACGGGCATGAACACGCTCATTCTGCGCACCGTCACTCCTGTCGTCACCAGCCTCATGGTGCTGTTTTCCATCTTCGTGCTGCTGCGCGGCCATAACGAGCCGGGCGGCGGTTTCATCGGCGGATTGATCGCGGTCTCGGCGCTGGCGATCTACGGCATCGCTTATGGCGTCACGGCAGTCAGGCGCGCCATCATGTTTCATCCCCTGTCGATTGCCGGGGCGGGGCTGCTGCTATCCATGCTTTCCGGCCTCGTCTCGATGGCCGCCGGCGTGCCGTTCATGACCGGGCTCTGGGTCTATCCGAGCCTGTTCGGTGTCGAAATGCCGCTCTCCACCGTCATGTCCTTCGATATCGGTGTCTATCTCGTGGTGGTCGGCGCCATCACCTCCATTGCGCTGGCGCTGGAAGAAAGGGAAAGCGACTGATGGAAGCGGTATTCTCGATTCTCGTCGGCATCTTCTTTTCGGTGGCGATCTATCTCATGCTGTCGCGCCACAGCATCCGCATGCTGCTCGGCATCGCCATTCTCGGCAATGCGGTGAACCTCCTGCTGTTCACCGCCGGCCGGCTGACGCGCGAGGTGCCGCCGATCATTCCGCCCGGCATGGATACGCTGCCCGCAGGGGCGGCCAATCCTTTGCCGCAGGCGCTCATTCTCACGGCAATCGTCATTTCCTTTTCCTTCTTCTGTTTCCTTCTGGTGCTGACCTGGCGTGCGTTTCAGGAACTGCAGACCGACGACACGGACGAGATGCGCACCGCAGAACCCGCAGGCGAGCCCTTGCCGCCGCTCGGTTATTGAGCGGCGAGGCTGAGACAACATGGCATCCACCACCACAACAGCAGTCACTGATCTCTCGGCAGCGCTCGTCACGACGCCTGTGCCTCTTGCCGACTGGCTGATCATTCTCCCCATCGCGCTCTGCATCGGCGCTGGCGCGGTGCTGATGATGATGCGCCACGCCATCCGCCATCATGCGACCGTTGCCATCGCGGCGCTGTTCCTGCTGGTCCTGCTCGATGCAGCACTTTTATGGAAGGTCGCCACTGAAGGCCCGTTCACCATGGTGATGGGCCGCTGGCTGCCGCCCTTCGGCATCGCCTTTACCGCCGACCTGACGGGGGCGCTGCTGTCGCTTGCGGCCGCCATCGTCGCACTTGCGGGCGCCATCCACGCCGGTGCGGATATCGACGCCAGCGGCAGGCGATACGGTTTTTATCCTTTCCTGCTGCTGTTGATGGCCGGCGTCACCGGCGCGTTCCTGACCGGCGACATCTTCAATCTCTATGTCTGGTTCGAAGTGCTGCTGATCTCGTCCTTCGGCCTGATCGTGCTCGGTTCGACGCGCGAGCAGATCGACGGCGCGCTGAAATACGCCATTCTGAACCTCATCGGCACGACGCTGTTTTTGATCACGGTCGGGTATCTCTACGCCATCTTCGGCACGCTCAACATGGCCGATATCGCGCAGAAGGCGACGGCTCTGCGGGAGACCGCGCCGCTGATGACGCTTGCGAGCCTCTTTACACTCGCCTTCGCCATGAAGGCCGCGGCCTTCCCGGTGAATTTCTGGCTGCCCGCCTCCTATCACACACCGCGCATCGTCGTTTCCGCGCTTTTCGGCGGATTGCTCACCAAGGTCGGCATCTATTCGCTGCTGCGGGTCATGGTCATGCTGTTCCCGGTCGAGCGGGAAGAACTCAGCATCGTCATCGCCATCTCCGCGGCGCTCACCATGGTGCTGGGGGCCATGGGCGCGCTCGCCCAGAACGATATCCGTCGCATGCTCGGTTACATCGTCATATCAGGCATCGGTTACATGATGGCCGGCATCGCCATCGGCACCCCATCCGGTGTCACAGGCGCCATTTTCTACGCGCTGCATTCCATGGTGCTGATGACGGCGCTTTATCTCGCCGCCGGCCATGCCGCCCGTCTCGGCGGCAGCTTCAGCCTCACCTCACTCAGGGGGCTTTACCGGCAGGCTCCGTGGTTTTCGGCGCTGGCGCTCGCCCTGTTTTTCGCCGGTTCCGGCCTGCCGCCCTTTTCCGGCTTCTGGCCGAAGGCGGTGCTGGTCAAGTCGGCGATCGATATCGGCGCCTGGTGGCTCGCCGGCGCCATCCTCGCCTCCGGCTTCATCGCCACGATCGCTTTCGGGCGGATCTTCCTTTTGTGTTTCTGGCGTCCCGCTGCGGCATCCCCCGGTCAGCCTTCCTTCCCGCACGCGTCGCCGTCGGCGGCTCCGTCTTTCGCGCCGCTGGTGGGGCTGACCTTACTCGTGTTCTTCTTCGGCCTGTTTCCGGAAAGCCTGCTCAATCTCAGCCAGCAGGCGGCCGCAGGCCTCGGTAACCCGCAGGCCTATATCCAGTCGGTCTTTTCCGAAGGAGGCAAACCATGAGCCTCTATCTCGTGCAACTGCTGTTCGTTGCCGTATGGCTCGCCGTGACGGGCAGCGTCACCCTGGCGAACATCATCTTCGCCCTGATCGTTTCGACACTGGCGCTCGGCCTCATCCGCCACCAGCTGCCCGGCGGACGTAACCACTGGCTGCGGCTTACCCGCGTCTTGTCGCTGGTGCTGCTGTTCTTCAAGGAGCTGGCGCTCTCGGCCTGGAAGGTCGCCGTGCTGGTGACGCGGCCCAAGCTCGACGTGCAGCCCGGCATTTTCGCCTATCCGCTGACGGTGACGACGGACTTCGAGATCACACTGCTCGCCAACCTCATCACGCTCACCCCCGGCACGCTCTCCGTCGATGTTTCCGCGGACAGGAAAACGCTTTACGTGCACGCGATCGACTGCAGCGATATCGAAGCCACGAAAAACGACATCAGAAATGGCTTCGAAAGAAAGATCATGGAGGCGTTTCAGATATGACGCCAGAACAGACAGTTTCATTTGCAACTATACTTGCATCGGTTGTTCTGTCGGCCGCTTTTTTGCTGACAGTATATCGCGTCGTCGTCGGCCCCACCTTGCCGGACCGCATCGTCGCGCTCGACATGCTGGTGGGCATCGCCATCGGCTTTATCGCTGTTATCGCCATCCGCACCGGCTTCAATCTTTACGTCGATATCGCCATTGCGCTCGGGCTGGTCGGGTTTCTGGCAACGGTGGCCTTTGCCCGCTTTGTCCTGTCGCGCGGCCCGGACGGCCGGCGCAGGCCGACGGCGGTTCTCGATGGCGAGAGGGCATCTGAAGCCATTGAAAAAACAATGGAAACAGGTGCCGACGGCAAAAAAGGAAAGGGCAGGCGATGATGGCTTGGATCGTGGCTATTCTCGTTGCGGCGCTGACGATATCAGGCGCCATTTTCTCGCTGATCGCGGCAATCGGGCTGAATAGGCTGCCCGATGTCTATACACGCATGCATGCGGCCTCCAAGGCGGGAACGGTGGGCTCCGGCCTGCTGCTTCTCGCGGTCGGCATTCATTCCATGGAAATCCCGACGCTGGCGCGGGCGCTGGCCGGCTTTTTCTTTTTTGTCCTCACCGCGCCGGTCTCTGCACATCTTCTTGCCATGGCCGCTCACAAGGCAGGTTATCCGCTTGCCGTTAAATCGGTAGTTGATGACATCAAGAAAATTTGAAGTTGAAAATCCCCCTAATAAATGGGGGTCTTCATTTTCAATTACTACTAGGCATAGTATTTTATTACCCGTAATTTTTTGTATTCCAATTAGACTGTTTTGAACTGAAAAATTGACACTAGGAATTTGACTTTTGCTGTTTTGCTGTTATCCAAATTAAGTGTAAAGTTGCTAATCGCGATTTGCATCTAGCCTCTTCATAGTCGGCATAGGCATTTTATTAATGTCTAATCTATGGCCCGTCGGACCATTGCTGCCCATGTCGCGGGCCATAAGTTGAATCTCGGACCAATTCGTTTCCGGTTTTCGCTCGAAATCTAGGGGTAGGTTTCATGTTGGTTTCAACAAGGCGAAGGTGGGGCACCGGGTAACTTCACATCGCTCGACGCGGCGTTCGCCCGCTTCAGGGGATTAATAAACAGGAGATACTTAAATGACGGAAACTGCATACGGTAACGCCCAGGATCTGCTGGTCGAACTGACTGCGGATATTGTGGCTGCCTATGTTAGCAACCACGTCGTTCCGGTAACTGAGCTTCCCGGCCTTATTTCGGATGTTCACACGGCACTTAGCGGAACATCGGCACCGGCATCGGTGGCGGTCAATGTCGAAAAGCAGAAGCCTGCCGTCTCTGTCCGCAAGTCGGTTCAGGACGATCATATCGTCTGTTTGGAATGCGGCGGCTCGTTCAAGTCGCTGAAGCGGCATCTCACGACGCATCACAGCATGACGCCGGAAGAATATCGCGAAAAATGGGACCTGCCGGTCGATTATCCGATGGTTGCGCCCGCCTATGCCGAAGCCCGTTCGCGGCTCGCCAAGGAAATGGGTCTCGGCCAGCGCCGCAAGGCCAGCCGCTGATTGTAACGACGGGTCGGCGGGGCTTTTCTTCCCTCGCCACTCAACCCGCTGCCGCACCTTCTCCTCGCCGGGGAGAAGGCGGCAAGGCGAACTTGCCCGCTCCCTATGCTGCTTTGAAACTTTTTCTACCTTCACATGAATGTTCAGCCGGTCCGCAGACCGGCTTTTTTATTGTCGCGTGCAATTTCCGTTGAGGAAAAAAATCCTTTATTGTGTTCGTCATTTCTGCAAATATATAGCCATATCAAGCGCATATTCTTCTCCGCAAAATTTACGCTTCCCCATAGCTGTTCTCAGATGTACGAATTAATTCCTATTCGTAGAGGAGTTGCATATGCCGTCGGATACTGTGTTTCTGTCTGCCGCCGCGCGGCCTTGCGTGCGGGTCGGTGATCGTCCTTTTCGTCGTTGGCCGTCTGCGGCCGGGCGGGATGAGATTCCCCGTCTTTGCCGTCTGGTACGGCAGCTCACCGGTGAGATGGTGCAATTGACGGGTGACCGAACGCTGGTGCGCCGCGACATCAGGCGCACGGAGTGCCATATCCGCCAGATCGCCATGTATGTGTGCCATGTGCAGCTCGGTATTCCCATGACTGATATCGGGCCCTGCTTCGGCCGGGACAGGACGACGGTGGGCCATGCCTGCCAGGTGGTGGAGGACCGGCGTGACGAACCGGCATTCGATGAGTTCATCGCCACGCTCGAGCGGCTCACCGGCAGTATTTTCAACGTGATGAAAGGGGGCCGGGATGAATGAGGTGAAACGCGTCCCGGCTGCCTCTTCAAATCCTCACCTCCTGCGCTTGCTGCGTTGCATCGCTGCGGGCGCGGGCAGGGCATCCCCCGCTGCGGTTTCCGGCGGCGACGGTGCAGCTTGCCGTTTCTTCCGGACTGGTGGAACAGCGGGAAAACACCCTTTCCGCCGCGCCACCGCTCGCCTCTTATCTGAAGCGCGCAATGGCAAAAGACCGCGACGAGGTTTTTCAGGAACAGCATCGGGATATGCAGACTGTTGTTGTGGATGTCGATGACGCGAAGCAACCGGCCCGGCGCAACCTCAACACCTCACCGCTGACCAGCCTTTCGAGGCTGAAGGAGCGGGATGGCGCGGTGTTTTTCCCGGCGGATGCTTTGGCGGCAGGCGAGCGCCTCGCCGCCGATTTTCATCGCGGTCACCTCAATCCGAAGGTGACGGCGACATGGGAGCCGAAAGTAGCCAGCCGCACCAAGGGGGAGGCGGGGGGCCTGCTCAATCTTACCGAGGCGGCGATGGCGGCGCGGGTGCGGTTTTCCCGCGCGGCGGATGCGATGGGACCCGAACTGTCGGGCGTCGCCATCGATGTCTGCTGCTTCGAAAAGGGGTTGGAGACGGTGGAGCGGGAGAGGCAATGGCCGGCGCGCTCGGCAAAACTGCTGCTGCGCGCAGCATTGCTGGCGCTTGCCCGCCATTATGCGCCGCCAGCCGTTCGGGCCCGTGGCAACAATCACCATTGGGGCGATGCGGATTATCGCCCTTCGATGACAACGGCGGTGACGGCGGGATAGCGCTCAGGCGGCCAGCAGCCGGGCTTCCTCGCGGATACGCTTGATCATCGAGCGCAGGCCGTTGGCGCGCTGCGACGACAGATGTTCCACCAGCCCGATCTTGTCGAACACCTCGATGGCGTCGAGATCGGCGATGTCGGAGGCTTTTTTGCCGGAATAGACGGCGAGCACGATGGCGACGAGGCCGCGCACGATATGCGCATCCGAATCGCCCTCGAAGGTCAGCAGGGGGTCTTCCGCGCCGTCGCTATGGCTGACGAGCCAGACCTGGCTGGCGCAGCCATGCACCTTGTTTTCGGCCGTGCGCTCGTCCTCCGGCAGATCGGGCAGCGCCTTGCCGAGTTCGATGACATAACGATAGCGGTCCTCCCAGTCGTCGAGGAAAGCGAAATCGTCAAGGATCGTTTCGAGAGAGGCCATTTGCGCGCCGTATCATCCGTTATTGCAGGTCTTTGCTAGGATATAGGGCAAGTGCGGCCGATTTTGAACCATGGGCCACGAAAAAGCCCACGGAAAACAGGTTTCCGCGGGCAAGTTTGGCAGGCAGTCGGCGGACGGAAATCTCCGTCCGCAAAAAAGTTGCGGCGCGGTGCTTGCAAGATCAGGGGCTTGCAAGATCAGGGAGCAGGGCGCTTCTGCGGCAGGGGAATGACGGTGCCGGTCTTCAGCATGTCGGTATTGCCGGGAAATTCGACGCTGACGACAGGAGCGTCAGCCAGCTTTTCGATCTCCGCTGCGACTTCAGCGGCGGGAGCGGATTTTTCACCGGAGGCAAGCTGCTTGTCCAGCAGTTCATAGGCGACCTTCGCGCCTTCCTTTGCCCGTTCACCAAGCGCATGGAAGGTTTCGGCGCCCTTGACGCAGACATCGGGCTTTTCGATGCAGATGGCGCTGACATAACGATAGGCTTCACCGGCTGCCGAAACGGCGCTGGGAAGATCAAATGCCGAAGGTTCCTTGGTCGGATCGTTGCTGCTGCCGAAATAGGACAGCGCCACCAGCACCAGTGAAAACCAGAATGTTCCTTTGATCAGAAACCACATTGTCAGACTACCCTGCCAGATGATCTTTGTTTTCTAAAGCCCCGCCCGGTTCCGGGTCATCGGCCTTTGTCCCGTTTTTCGGGCTTGTGAAGAAGCTACACGCGACCGGCGAACAGCCGATTGCAAAAAGCGACGCAATTTAATTCAAATTGTATCTATTCTCCTCGTATCGGGACGCCCGCCATCAATTCATTCGCATTTTAACAGTCCATGTTAAGCATAATTGCGACAGAGGCCGCGCGTTCCGGGCGAAAGCTGTGGTCCGCCTTGCCACAAAAGTTAACATGATGGCAAAAATGAAGCGAAATCCGTCGCTTACCCGTCATTAACCATGATTGGCAAAGCTTGGAATAAATGCCCCGTAATGGGACTGCGACGCCTTTGGCAGGCCTTTGACGCCATTCTTTTTATCCATTCCTTAAGCCGCCGCCTTCTATTGTCGGAGCCGTTAGAACCGCCTCAGGGATTCGGTGTTGGTATTGCGTAATATGAGAGAAAAAGCGGTCGCATTGGTCGACCATGCCGCAGGCAGATGGCTTGCGCGCATGGAAGAGGACGCCGAAAGGCGCGCCGGAACCGTTGCGCGCCTGCGCCGGCTGATTGCCTTCAGCACTGTTGGTCTTTTCGTGGTGCCCGCCCTCTTCAGCCTTGTCATCAGCCCCGCCATCGCGCTGCCCATTGGCGCCGCTCTGGTGCTGGCGCTGTTTCTGGCCGCCGCAGCGCTGCTGATCGCCTTTTCCCGTCCCGAGCGCGGCGCGTCCTCCTTTTCCGCCTCGTCTGGCGATAACGACCTGATCGCCGCTACGCAGGTGCCGGGCCTCGTGCTCATGATCGGTGATACCGGCTTCGTCGAACACGTCTCCGGCCGCGATCTCGCGACCTTCCCGGCCGATCTACAGGCCAGCCAGGGCCATGCCCTCGTTGAATATGTCTATGTCTCCGACCGTATCGAGCTGATGCAGGCCTTCGACCTGCTGCGGCAGGGCGAGGATAGGGCAACCGCCGAACTCCGCTTCGAGACCGGTGCAAAGTCGCGTCAGGCGCAGTTCATGCATGCGCGTATCGAGATGACGGCGATCCGCAGCGCCAGCGGCCGGCTGCGCCGCATCGTCGCCCAGCTCTCCGATGTTACCGAGATGGAACGCCTGCGCCGCGATGTCGCCCGCAAGGCGGCGGAGGCGGAATCGGCCAATGACGCCAAGTCGCGTTTCCTTGCCGCTGTCAGCCACGAGCTGCGCACGCCGCTCAATGCCGTCCTCGGTTTTTCCGATATTCTCGCCGGCGAATATTTCGGCCGGCTGGAGAACGATCGCCAGCGGGAATATGTCGGCCTCATCCGCCAGTCCGGCGCCCATCTCCTGTCAGTCGTCAACACGATGCTTGACATGAGCAAGCTGGAAGCCGGCCGTTACGAGCTGATGATGGAAAGCTTCCCGATTGCCGAGACCATCTCGTCCTGCGAGGCCATGCTCGGCCTGCAGGCGAAGGAAAAAGGCCTGACTTTGACCAGCCGCATCCAGCGGGGCATCGGCGAAATCTCGGCCGATCAGCGCGCCATCCGGCAGGTTCTCATCAATCTCGCCGGCAACGCCATAAAATTCACCGATACGGGTGGTGTGGTGTCGATCGACGCCGCGCGCGAAGGCGCGATGCTGAAGCTGACCGTGAGCGATACCGGCATCGGCATCGCTTCCGACAAGATTGAACTCCTGGGCCAGCCCTTCATGCAGGTTCAGAATGAATATACCCGTCGCTATGAGGGCACGGGTCTGGGATTGTCCCTGGTCAAGGGGCTTGTGGCACTGCATGGCGGCACTTTCGCCATCACCAGCAAGCCCGGCGAGGGAACGGTCGTAACGATCACTTTGCCTGCCGACGGTTCCGGCATGGCGGGTGAGGGCGAAGGTGCCGAAGCCGAAAGCATGGTGGAATTTCCGCCGCGCATCCGGCAGCTCGGTGACATGGCCGCAATGATGAAAAAGGATGGTGACGATGGCCCCGCGAAAGCGAAAATCGCCTAAGAAAACAACGGCCCAGATTGGCGCCGGGATTGTTTCCTTGGTGGTTTCGGCCATCGGGCGCGAAATCCTGCGCCATCCGAAAATGGTCGGCAGCTGCGGCGCCTTCGCGGTCGTTTTCGGTTTTGTCGCCGCCAATGCGCTCTGGTATCAGCCGGGCGTGCACCCGTCACCCTTCCTGCGCACGCGCGATGCGGAAAACCCGAACGGCATTGCCGGTTATCGCCCGGCCGAGCCGCTCGGCACGCACGGCAACGTCACCACCTTTCGCATAGAACGACCGGCAGAGACGGAAACGGCGCAACAGCCAGCGGCCGAAACGCCGGCGCAACCCGCCGCCGAAAGCCAGAAACCGCAGCAGATCGTTGCCGATATTCAGGCCGAACTGAAGAAACGCGGACTTTACGAAGGCGAGGCGGATGGCCGCATGGGTCCACGCACCGCCGCCGCCATCATGTTCTTCGAAGAAACGCTCGGCATGGAGCAGACCGGCGAGCCGACGACCCGCGTGCTGGCGGCACTCCGGATCGATGGCGCAACGGTTGCCGCGATCCCCAGGGATCGGCCTGCCGATAGCACCGGCGGCGTCGAGATCGACCCCGTCGCCGCCGCCATCCGCAAGGCGGAAGCGCCGCGCCCGAAGGCCGAACCGGCCTCCCTCAACAGTTCGGCCAATGCCGCCAAGCCGGCAAACCGCGAGCTGATCGCCAGGATCCAGCAGGGGCTGATCAATATCGCCTATGCCGATGTGAAGGTGGACGGCGTTGCCGGCCAGCAGACCCGCAATGCCATCCGCGCGTTTGAGAAACATTACCGCCTGCCGGAAACCGGTGAGCCGAGCGAGGCTGTGCTGAAGAAGCTGAAGTCGATCGGGGCGCTTTGAGGTTTTGACAGCAGCCGAGGGTGCATGGGGCTTACCCCCTCTGCCCTGCCGGGCATCTCCCCCACAAGGAGGGAGATCGGCAAGAGGCTCTTTCACTGCTCCATTCTCAAGCGTTGAGGTGGGCGAGCGCCTGCGGCGGATCGATCTCCCCCCTTGAGGGGGAGATGCCCGGCAGGGCAGAGGGGGGTAAGCCCCATGCACCTTCGTCCGCGTAACCCAGCAGTGAGAACCCGCCCACCGTCTCCATCGAAAGCACCCCATGCGCCTCAAATCCGAAATGTTCGTCTCAGCCCTCATCCGCCGCGTCTTCGCTGCGGGCGGATTTGCCGCCGTCGAAAAGAAGGGGGCGGAGGAGGCGGGGGCGATCTTTGTTCGCCAGCGTCTGCGCGATGGCCGCGAGAACCTCTATGGGCCCGCGCCACAGAGCTTCGCCGATGACGAGGAAATCCGTGCCGAGCGCCGTTTCGAAACGCGTCTTGCGGGTGCGGATGGCGAGGAAAGTGCCGCTCTTCTGGAAAGGGAACGGCGTTTCGACAGCGACCTTTGGGTGGTGGAGATCGAAACCGACGAGATCGGAACTCTGCTGACGCTGGTGGACCAGCCCAAGGCCTAGAGGCAGGAAAAGCAGACCCCGGCTTTCGGTCCGCGAAGGGCCTCGCGTCGCAAAAGACGCAAGGCCATGCCTTGCTTACCCTTGCGTGCCAGTTCTCTGCACAGCCGGTGCGCTGCGGCTCGGCCGCTCGCGGCCATGCGTATAGCTGTCGGCACGCCGCCAGCTTTCCAGCCGCTCTTCGCATTCCACGATGTCGAGGCGGTCGAGCAGGGCTTCGGCGCGGCTCATGTCGCCTTCGGCGGCGGCAAGATGCGGATAGAAGCATTGCAGCACGAAGGCCGCCTCGGAAAATTCCATGCCAAGACCGGTGAGCGTTGTCGCCAGCTGCGCGCCTGATATATCGAGCATGATGCGCTCCGACAGCCAGTAGCTGGAGGACAGCGAATCCGCCAGCGCCACCGCGAATTGCCGGGCGTTGCGCTCGCGGGCGAAACGCACCAGCAGCGCCTCCTGCACCTCGCTCAGGCGGCGAAGACCGAGGACGTCGCTTTCCGGGCGGTTGAGGTGATGCGCCATCTGCTTGATCCGCTGGCGCATTTCTTCTTCGAGTGCGGAAGCGGCGGCGATGTTGTCAGTCTTTTCTTCCGTTTTCGGTTCTTCTGGGCTTGCCGCCACCTGCGGTTCGGCGGGAGATTTTTCCTCTTCCGGCCGTTTCAGATCTTCCGCGTGGCGCAGGCCGACAAGCGCGTCGATGACGGTGGGGGAGAGATCCTCGCGCCGGACGATGGCGCGCGCATGCGCCGCGCCTTGCGTGCGGGCAATGGTGATCAGCGTGTCGTCATCGAGGCATTTCGAGGAAATGAGAAAGGGCGCTGCAAGCGAAATCGGCTGGCAGGCGATGAAGAAGGCGACGGCTGACGGCACGCTCGGATGCTGCGAGAGTGCGGCGATCGCCTCTCGCTTGGCTTCGTCGGTAGAGGCGTTGAAAAGCGGCATGAAAAGTTCGGCGAACTGCCGAAGGTCCGTTTTTGACGGATGCGAAACAGTCTCGAAATTCGTCACGGTGGCCATCAGCACCACATCTTTCTTCCTCACGGCTCTTGGCCTCTCAAGTTCTCGAAACCGGTCGGTCAACGCACTACCCAACAAACGCAAACACAATATCGGTTCAAATTAGAGCAAATGCGTTGACGTCCTGTTAACTATGGGGGGTAGCAAGAGGGAATCTGTCTCTATCAACAAGGAAATTTTAAAACCTTCACAACGGACGAAATGCCGTGGAACTTTACCGCATGGCCTTTGTTTTCAAGGGGTGTGGTGCCGGGAGGAATAAGTGACGGCCCGGCAATTAGGGTTAACGGATCATTAACCTCTGTCTGTTTGTAATTTCATGGGCAGTATTAGGATTCCATGTTATTCTTATCGACGGAATAAATGCAAAAATGGCATGCGAAGCCTGAATCTGCGCACGATCCCCTTATAAGAATCTTTTTGGATTTTTGGATCGTGCGAAAACCAGTCTGTGGGCTGGCCTATGCGCAATGTGATGGTGATGAAATTCCCGACGCAAGATGAGGCTTGCGCGGTTCCCATGGGCAACATTGACAATCATGTCCCGAAGAGGAGATGAGCATGGCAGAGATTATTCCAATCAGCGACGCCCGACGAAGCCTGCGTCCCGCCGGCGTTGTCGGAAAGCTGATCGGCCCGGCGAAGGTCGTGCTGTTTACCGGCGTGCGTTATGAAAAACGTGATACCGAGCCGACCGGCAAAGTCGCGCGCAAGGGCAAATCCGCAGTGGAAACCGCCCTCAAATCCTGATTGCCGATGATGCCAGACGCTATTTCCACGGCGTCGGCTGGCATTTCGCCTCGTTCAGGAACCGTTCCGCCTCTTCGCCGAAACTCGGCTGCGGCACCATGGTCCGCAAAACCACATATCCTTCCGTCTGATCCGATTCCGCCAGAATGGCCTGCGAAAGCGAGGGCGGCTGCGCCTTGCGGATGGCGGCTATCTGCACCGCATCAGCTACCAGAATATCCATCACCCCGGCGGCGGATGTGCGGTCATTCATGCTGAACACCTCATTCGAGGCCTTGTCGTAAACCGCGACCGACCAGAAGGGCACGGCACCGACGGCGGTCAAGCGGATCGGCTGTTCCTCGATGTTAAAGGTGCACACGGCCACCCGCATGAAGGGATCACCGCTGCCAAGCGTCTTTTTCTCCGTCGTCTCCTCGAGAAGATGAAACAGATGCGGTTTTCCTTCCGCAACCGCGCGCGTATTGGCGTCGCGATTGCTGAAATGCGGGATCGCGAGAAGGATGATGACGTGCAGCACGGCTGCGCCGACGAGACCGGTGAGGATGGCGAGCAGGACCCTAAGCATTGCCACACCCCAGCTTGCGGATTTGCGGCATGGATATGTCGATCAGGCCGGAACTGCCGGCAACCGGTGTGTCGAGCAGGGTCATGACGAGCTTGAAGGTCTGGCCCTGCGGTACCGACAGCCAGTTATAGGTCTGGGCGTCAGGGGCGATGGTGATGTCGATGCCGCCATCGGCGCTGCGCAGAAGCGTGCGGGAATTCAGCGCGAAGGGCCGCCCGGCATCTTCAGCCAGAACATTTCCCTGCTGGTCGGCGGTGTAAATCGTCCAGAAACGGGCGGGCGGCACGGCGCCGGCCAGCCGGTATCGGCACTCGCCGCTCAGGCGTTGTCCATCGCTGTCGACGGAGGCGGTGAAGGCCAGCCCCTCGGCCGTTCCGTAAAGCAGCTTGCCGGCATCGGCGCGGTGCGATTTGGCGTAAGGGTCGGCCTCGATCGTCTGCGCTTCGGGAAAGGCATCCCACGAGCCGATGCGGATCGATCCAAAGCCGGATGTCGCCTCAAGTGCTGCGAGTGTTGCGGCAATACCGCCGCCAAAGGCGATCAGAAGGGCGATGCCGACAAGGAATGGAACTCGGAACACGCTGTTTTCCCGTTTTGAACAGGTCGAGGACTATCACTGATTCCCCGTTTGGAAAATGGCGCAGCCTGTTTAGTCCTCGTGAAAGTGACTGGAGCGCGAAATTCCTTGCCTATGCGCCCATGACGAGCTTGAAGGCGATGGCCCACATGGTGACGGCGATGACGCCTTCGAGAATGCGCCAGGCGGAGGGTTTTTCGAAAATCGGCCGCAGCCAGCGCGCGCCGTAACCCAGCGAAAAGAAGAATACCAGCGAGCCGGTGGCCGCGCCCGCCGCAAAGGTTTTCTCAAAGCCGGGGAACTGCGTGGAAATGGTGCCGAGCAGCACGACGGTATCGAGATAGACATGCGGGTTGAGGAAGGTCAGCGCCAGACAAATAGCGAGCGTCTGCCACAGGCTTGCCTCCTGCCGCTCAGTCACCGAAAGCGTTTCGGAGGAACGCAGCGCCGAATGCAGGCTTTTCGCGCCATACCAGATGAGGAAGGCGGCGCCCGCATAACGCATGATGGGATCGAGCGCCGGCATGATGGCGCTGATCCGCTGGAAGCCAAACACGCCGACGGTGATGAGCAGCGCATCTGATATCGCGCAGGTGGCGCAGACGGCAAACACATGCGAGCGCGCCAGACCCTGCTTCAGGACGAAGGCATTCTGCGCGCCGATGGCGACGATGAGGCTGAGGCCCATCGTCAGGCCGGTGAAGAAGATCTGGATGTCCATGCGCGTCGCGGCCCCTGCCTCTGTCCATGTGGAATGGCCGAAGGCGTTGCTTCCGGACCGAGTGCTTGGATATTTCCGCCAGATGATTTAATCCAGTTAAATAAACTCAACTCGGATAAGCTCAGCTAATGGCGCACTTCTCTCTTCAACCTTTCGATTTTCCACGACGTTGCCATCTCTCAACCCTCATTCCTGTGCTTGTCACAGGAATCCAGCCAGCCCAAGTCCTTGGGTTGAAAAGACTCTCCCGCCGCGCAGACGCGCGTCGACTGGATCCCTGTGACAAGCACAGGAATGAGGGCGGGAGAGGGTGTCGCCCATCGCCTCGAAGAGCCTCGTGCCACCCCCACCACCCCCTACATCAGGTGCCATAATGCTCGACTACCCTGCCATGCGCGCCGTGGCGCTCGTTGCCCAGACCGGCAGTTTCGAAAAGGCGGCGCAGGTGCTGTGTGTCACACCTTCGGCCGTCTCCCAGCGTATCAAGCAGCTGGAGGAGCGGCTGGGTGTGGTGCTGATCGTGCGCGGTAACCCCTGCGTCGCGACAGAAAAGGGGGAGTGGCTCTGCCGGCACATGGATCATGTCGGCATGCTGGAAAGCGAATTGTTCCGACAGCTTCCGACGCTCGCAGAGACAGGTGCGGCGGCGGAGCGTGTGACGCTCAATATCGCCACCAATGCCGACAGCCTCGGCACATGGTTTCTGGATGCGGTTTCAAGATTCACCGGCGGCAGCGATTATCTCGTCAATATCGCAGTGGACGATCAGGATCATACGGTGGAATGGCTGCGCGCGGGCAGGGTGCTTGCCGCCGTGACCGCCCACGCCAAGCCGGTGCAGGGCTGCCGGGTAACGCCGCTCGGCGTGCTCCGCTATCACGCCACCGCCAGCCCGGATTTCATGGCCCGCCATTTCGCGGATGGCGTGACGCCCGTAACACTCGCCCGGGCGCCGGGGCTGACCTTTAACCAGAAGGACCGGTTGCAGGCGAGCTGGATCAGGGAGGCGCTGGGCGAGGATGTCTCCTATCCCACCCACTGGCTGCCTTCGACGGACGGTTTCGTGAAGGCAAGCCTTGCCGGCATGGGCTGGGGGCTCAATCCGGTGCAGCTTGTGGGGGAGCATCTTGAGGCGGGGAGGCTGGTGGAGGTCGTTCCCGGCACGCCGCTTGATATTCCGCTTTACTGGCAGGTCAATCGTTTGGCCGCCGACCGTTTGGGCGCGCTGACATCACATATGGTGGAAACGGCGAGGGCGGTGTTGTTGCGGTGAGATGACTGACGCCGGATTTGGAGAGACGGGAGCCGTAGAGTGAGTGGCTTACCCCCCTCTGCCCTGCCGGGCATCTCCCCCTCAAGGGGGGAGATCGGCGAGCGGTGCTACCACCACTTCATTCGCTAACGTTGAGACGGGCGAGACCTCGCCGCATATCGATCTCCCCCCTTGAGGGGGAGATGCCCGGCAGGGCAGAGGGGGGTAAGCCGCACGCTCCGACAAAAATCCCAACCTCACCGCCGCGCCGCATCCTCCGCGCCGTCACGCAAAGACGCATCCGCCACCTTCTGCGTCGTCACACTCAAGGCCGAAGCATCCTTCATCTTCTTGGCGATGGAGCGAATGACGCGGGTGGCCTCGGCAGAAAGCGAGCGTGGGCGGGTAAGGGCCGGCAGGGCCGGGGTGCTGGTGGCTGCGGCTGCCACTTCCGCCGAAGGTTGCGGGCGCGCGCCTGTCGGCAACGGGTTCTGGATGCCGGGGATCGGGCGCAGCTCCATGCCCTGATGGGCGTAATCCATCAGCCGTTTGAAGGCCATGGCGGGCAGCGCGCCGCCGGTCATGTTGTTCATCGGTGTGAATTCGTCATTCCCGAACCAGACGGCGGTCGTATAATTGCCGGTGAAACCCACATACCAGGCGTCGCGGTAAGCCTGCGAGGTGCCGGTCTTGCCGCCGGAGACGATGCCATTGTCAAGCGCGCCGCGGCGGGCCGTGCCCATGACGGGAATGGTCACCAGCATCTGGTTCATCTTGGAATTGGCGTCTTCGGAGAGCACGCGCTTGGCAGGCGGCTCGTTGTGGCTGAAATCGTAGAGAACATTGCCCTCGTAATCCAGCACCTGCTCGATGCCATGGCGGCGTGACTGCATGCCATCGGCCGGGAACACGGCATAGGCGGTGGCCTGGTCGAGAACCGTCACTTCGGAAGTGCCGAGCGGAATGGTCTTGTCGCTGCGAAGCGGTGTGGCGACACCCATGGCCTTGGCCGTGTCGACGATGACCTGCGTGCCGAGTACATCCTTGGCGAGCCGGACCGGCACGGTATTGTAGGATTTGGCGAGCGCCATCTGCAGCGTCACCTTGCCGGCATAGGAGCGGCCATAATTCTGCGGCGACCAGCCGCGCCAGGTCACCGGCGCATCGGAAATCAGCGTCTCCGGCTTCATGCCCTTTTCCATGGCGGCCGAGTAGGTATAGACCTTGAAGGAGGAGCCGGGCTGGCGCAGCGCCGCCGTGGCGCGGTTGAACTGGCTTTCGCCATAATCACGCCCGCCGACCATGGCGCGCACGCCGCCGCCGTTTTCGATCATCACCATCGCGCCCTGCTTGACGCGGTAACCTTCGCCATATTCACGCAGGCCCATTTCCATCGCCTGTTCGGCCGCCTGCTGCAGGCCGGTATCGATGGTCGTGCGCACGACCACCGTATGGTCCTTGAATTTACCTTCGGCGGCCAGCCGCTGCACTTCGTCGAAAGCCCAGTCAAGGAAATAATCCGGCGCCTTCACATCGGCGCGGTCGATGACGGTGGCCGGATTGCGCCGCGCGCCGATCACCTGGCCCTCGGTCATCAATCCGCTCTGCACCAGGTTGGAAAGCACGGTGTTGGCACGGGCACGCGCGGCGGGCAGGTTGACATGCGGCGCATATTTGGCCGGCGCCTTGAACAGGCCGGCCAGAATGGCGGATTCGGCCAGTGTCACATCGGTCAGGTTCTTGCCGAAATAAAACTGCGCCGCCGCCGCCGCCCCGAAGGTGCCGCCGCCCATATAGGCGCGGTCGAGATAAAGGCTGAGGATTTCCTTCTTCGACATGTTGGTCTCGAGCCACAGCGCGAGGAAGGCTTCCTTGATCTTGCGCTCCAGCGAGCGCTCATTGGTAAGGAACAGGTTCTTGGCGAGCTGCTGCGTCAGCGTCGAACCGCCCTGCACCACGCCGCCGGCGCGGGCGTTTTCGCTCATGGCGCGGGCAAGGCCGATGAAGTCGATGCCGAAATGGTCGAAGAAACGCCGGTCTTCGGTCGCCAGCACCGCCTTGATGAAATGGTCAGGCATCTGGTCGATCGGGACGGAATCTTCATGAATGATGCCGCGATGGCCGATGGTATTGCCGTAACGATCAAGGAAAGTGACGGCGAAATCGCCGCGGTAACGCCAGTCCTTCTTGGTTTCCTCGAAGGCCGGCATGGCGAGCGCCAGAAGCACGACGCAACCCGCCGTTCCGAAGGTCAGCGCGTCGCAGGTGAGGTTGACGAGAAGCTTCTTCCATCCGCGCACATGCAATTTGCGCGAGGCGATGGTGACGTCTTCCCAGAAATCCACCAGCCTTGCCGCAGCCGTCCACAGGCCGGAGTCGATGAAGCTATCGATCCGGAGCAGGATGTGCCGTTTTTTACGGCCGTTCTTATCGTCTTTTTCTTCCTGCACGTGCCGATGTGTTCCTGTTCAACGCAACGCGATCGTCGATATTCTGCGCTTCAACCCATTCCCGACGCAAAACCGTGGCATGGTTATGTCGGAATTGCTTGACGTGGCGGCAGTTCGCGGGCCAATGACCCCTCTGCCGCCTGCCAATATGCTAAAATATCGTACAAACCAGCCCTTGGCGATACGATATAAAGGATTAGGGACCGGTTAAACACTCCTGTCCAAGTGATCAAAATGAAACGGAAATGTTAACGATGAATGACGCGCCGTTCTGGAAAACCAAATCGCTGACCGAGATGACCGGTGAGGAATGGGAAAGCCTGTGCGACGGCTGTGGCCTCTGCTGTCTCAACAAGCTGGAGGACTGGGACACCGGCGAAGTGGCGTTCACCTCGGTCCGCTGTGTGCTGCTCGATGGCGAGAGCTGTCGATGCTCCGACTACGAAAACCGCCGCGCCACCGTGCCGGATTGTATCCAGCTGGACCTCAAGAAGGTCCATGAGATCGGCTGGCTGCCGCCCACCTGCGCCTATGCGCTGGTGCGTGATGGCAAGGATCTCTACTGGTGGCACTATCTTGTTTCCGGCGATACGGAAACGGTGCATGAGGCGGGCATTTCCGCACGCGGCCGCACCGTCAGCGAAGCCGATGTGGATGTTGACGACTTCGAGGATTATGTGGTCGACTGGCCGCTGACGGTCGGCGAGAGGGCGGGCGAAAAGGAGCGGATGTGACGGAAAACGTCGATTTTCGTTTTGGTCCTATTCCTGCCCCATCAGTCTCCTAAAGGCATGTCGTCCGAAAGCGTGTCACGGTTTCGGGATCGACTTGTCTGAAATCAAAGACAGCTTCCGGCCATTCCGGCAAATGATCCGCAAAGCGGACGAGGGACATCAAAACGCATGCGCTACCGGCTGCCCGCCATCGTTCTTTCATGCCTTGCCCTTCCGGGGCTCCTGCCGTTTTCCGCTGATGCCCAGCAACAGCCCCAGGCCTTCGAATGCACGCTGGTCACCTCAATCGAGACCGGCGCGATCATCAACCAGCAGGGCGCCTGCGACCAGCGCGTGGCGCCGGCTTCCACCTTCAAGGTGCCGCTGGCGCTGATCGGTTACGATGCCGGCATTCTTCAGGATGAAAAGACGCCCGCCTGGGACTGGAAACCCGGCACGGAGGCGCGCGCCTCCGACCGCAAGACGGTCGATCCCTCGATATGGGAACAGGATTCGGTCCTGTGGTATTCGCGTGAAATCACCCGTCGCCTTGGACCGGATAAATTCGCCGCCTATGTGAAGCGTCTCGGTTACGGCAATGCCGATGTGTCCGGTGAGCCGGGCAAGAATAACGGCCTGACCCATTCCTGGCTCGGATCGTCGCTGACGGTTTCGCCGGTGGAGCAGGTCGGCTTCCTCCGCCGCCTCCTGGCCGGCAATCTGCCGGTCTCGCGTGATGCGCAGGCGAAGACAAGGGCAATCGTTCCGGTCTTTGATGCGCCGGAAAGCTGGGCCGTGCATGGCAAGACCGGCACCGGCTACATGCGTGACGAAAAGGGCAACCCCGACCGCAACCGTCCCTTCGGCTGGTTTGTCGGCTGGGCGGAGCGCGAAGGCCAGCACATCGTCTTCGCAAGGCTGCGCGTTTCCGACAAACCGTCCGACGAGCCGCTCGGCCCCGCCGTGCGCGATGCATTCCTGCGCGATATTCCGCGGCTGGCCGTGCACCGGTAGCGAGATCGTATCTTTCAGATCGCGTCTCTACCTGAAAAGCTCGGCGTGCGTTCCTGCGCGGGTGAAGATGAGAAGGTTCTGCTTCTCATCAAGTTTGTAGATCAACAGAAAGTCCCCGCCGACATGGCATTCGCGATGATCGTGCCATTCTCCGGTCAATTCATGGTCACGAAACTGCGCCGGTAATGGCGCTTCGTTGGCAATGAGAAGGAGCATGATCTCCTTCAGTTTCACCATGTCATAACGCCCGGAATTGTTCAGCCGTTGCCAGTCCTTGATAAATTGCCTGGTGAAATCCGAACTGCGCGGCAGCACCGTTCGCTTCGATGCCGCCTCTTTTCCGTGACCTTTCTTATCCGTCACCGCTTGTTACCATCAAGGGCGTCAAACAAGGCTTGCGCCGTGCCGAAACGATTGCGCCTGGCAGCCGCGATGGCGCGCGCTTCTTCAATCGCGGCGAGCGTTTCAGCGTTCGGTTGCGTCAGTTCTATCGGCAGTGCTTTTTCTCGGGCAATGCGCGTCAGCATCATTCGCATGACGTCGGAAACAGTCAGTCCCAGACTGTCGAGCACGGCAGTCGCGTCGTCCTTGAGTGCCTGATCGATGCGCGCTCTCACATAAGCATTTGCGGTCATGATCAATCTCCTTTTTAGAGATTTGTTTGTAGCTCAAATGAGCATCAAATTCAACGCGTGTATTGCCGCCCCCTCCATACTCTTTCTTGTCGAGCGGGCGGCGGCGATAAGCGTGGCTGCGCTCACGATTGTGTGTTCAACAAAAACCTTTCCCTTCCCTTGACCTTCCCATCATGGGAATCTCTACATAGGGTCTCGAAAGGGGATTTCCCATGAACGAGACAGTCAAACACGCCCATCGAAATGAACCGGTTTCCATTCCCGTGGAGGGCATGACCTGCGCTTCCTGCGTGCGGCGGGTGGAAACGGCTGCCGCCAAGGTGCCCGGTGTCATGTCGAGTTCCGTGAACTTCGCCACGAAGAAGCTTACCGTCGAACCCGCCGAGGGTTTTTCGGCGCGCACGCTTGGCGCCGCCATCAAGAAGGTCGGTTATGATATCGCGCCGGAGCGGCAGGAATTTACGGTGGAAGGCTTGCAGGACGAGGCGCAGGCCGGGCGGCTGAAGGCCGTTCTGGAAGCGGTCGCCACCACAATCGCCGTCAAGGTAGACGCGGCTTCAGGCAAGGTCTCGGTGGAAACGATCGGCGGCCGGCGCGAACGGGACGCATTGGTGGAAACGGCAAAGCTTGCCGGGTTCGCGCTGAAGACACCGAAACCGCACGATCATTCCGCCCATCACAATCATAACCAGCACCAGGGACATCATGAGGGCCATGGTCAGATGGCGGGCGAAACCGGCGGCCATGACCATATGCAGCATGCGGGTGAGGAGGGCGCGCTGAAACGCGATCTGACGATTGCCGCGATCCTGACCGCGCCGCTTTTCGTGCTGGAAATGGGCGGCCATCTCTATGAGCCGATGCATCACTGGCTGATGGGTCTCATCGAGACGCAGAACCTCTATTACATCTATTTCGTGCTCGCGACGGCGGTGATTTTCGGACCGGGCCTGCGCTTTCTCAAGACCGGTTTTCCCGCTTTGCTGCGCGGCGCGCCGGAAATGAATTCGCTGGTGGCGCTGGGCGTGACGGCGGCCTACGCCTATTCCGTCGTGGCGACCTTCGCGCCCGATCTACTGCCGGAAGAGGCGCAGTTCGTCTATTATGAAGCGGCAACCGTCATCGTCACACTGATCCTGACCGGGCGGCTTCTCGAAGCCCGCGCCAGCGGCCGCACAGGAGACGCCATCCGCAAGCTGATGAGCCTGCAGGCGAAGACCGCCCGTGTGGAGCGCGACGGCGCCACCATCGATATTTCCCCCGATGATCTGGTGGCCGGCGATATCGTCGTCATCCGTCCCGGCGAAAGGCTGGCGGTGGATGGCGAAGTCGTCGAAGGCTCGTCCTATGTCGATGAATCGATGATTTCAGGCGAGCCGGTGCCGGTGGAAAAGACGGTCGGCGCAACGGTCGTCGGCGGCACCATCAACAAGACTGGCGCCTTCAAGTTCAAGGCGACCAAGGTGGGCGCGGATACCATGCTGTCGCAGATCATCCGCATGGTGGAGGAGGCTCAAGGGTCCAAGCTGCCGATCCAGCTGCTGGTGGACCGCGTCACTGCGCTCTTCGTGCCCGTTGTCATTGCCATTGCGGTGCTGACCTTCATCGTCTGGGCGATATTCGGCCCGGAACCCGCCTATACATTCGCTCTGGTCAATGCGGTCGCGGTGCTCATCATCGCCTGCCCCTGCGCCATGGGTCTCGCCACGCCCACCTCTATCATGGTTGGCACCGGCCGGGCGGCGGAGCTGGGCGTGCTGTTCCGCAAGGGACAGGCCCTGCAGGAGCTGCGTTCGGCTGAAATCGTTGTGGTCGACAAGACCGGCACTGTGACCAAGGGCCGCCCGGAACTGACGGACCTCGTGGTGGCGGAAGGGTTTGCCGACAACGAGGTTCTGGCGCTCGTCGCCGCCGTCGAGGGCCGCTCGGAGCATCCGATTGCCGAAGCCATCGTCCGGGCTGCGGAAGAAAAGAATGTGGCGACCCCTGCAGGACTCGAACCTGCGACCATCGAAAACTTCGAAAGCGTGACGGGTTACGGTATCGCCGCCAACGTCAATGGCCGCAGGGTCGAAGTTGGCGCGGATCGCTTCATGGCGAAACTCGGCCATTCCGTCGATATCTTCGCGGATGCGGCGGCAAGGCTGGGCGACGAGGGCAAGACGCCGCTTTATGCCGCCATCGACGGCAGGCTGGCGGCTGCGATTGCCGTCGCCGATCCGCTGAAACCATCGAGTGTCGCCGCCATCAGGGCGTTGCAGGCGATGGGCATCGAAGTGGCCATGGTGACGGGCGACAATGCCCGCACGGCCAATGCAATCGCCCGGCAGGTCGGCATTTCCCGCGTGGTGGCCGAAGTGCTGCCCGAGGGCAAGGTGAAGGCGATCCACGAGATGCGCGCAGGCGGCAAGGTGCTGGCCTTTGTCGGCGACGGCATCAACGATGCGCCAGCGCTGGCCGAGGCTGATATCGGTATCGCCGTCGGCACGGGAACGGATGTCGCCATCGAAAGCGCCGATGTGGTGCTGGTCGGCGGCGATCTCATGGGCGCAGTCAACGCCATCGAGATGAGTCGCGCAACCATCCGCAACATCAAGGAAAACCTGTTCTGGGCTTTCGGCTACAACGTGGCGCTGATACCGGTTGCGGCGGGCGTGCTTTATCCGGCCTTCGGCATCACGCTGTCGCCGATGATTGGCGCGGGGGCAATGGCGCTGTCCAGCGTCTTCGTCCTCGCCAATGCGCTGAGATTGAAACGGGCGAAGGTGGTCCATCGGGAGGTGACGTCATGAATATCGGCCAGGCATCGGAAGCATCGGGCGTTTCCGCCAAGATGATCCGTTATTATGAGCAGATCGGCCTCATCACGCCGGCCGCCCGCACCGGCAATAATTACCGGGTTTATGGCGAGCAGGATGTGCACAATCTGCGCTTCATCAAGCGGGCGCGCACGCTCGGTTTCTCGCTGGAGGAGACCGAGACGCTGCTGAAACTCTGGCAGGACAAAAGCCGTGAGAGTTCGGCGGTGAAGGAAATTGCGCTCGTCCACATCGCTGATCTCGAACAGAAGATCGCCGAGATGAAGAGCATGGTGAAGACGCTGTCCCATCTCGCCCATTGCTGCGGCGGCGACCACCGGCCCGACTGCCCCATCCTCGATGATCTCGCCGGCGCTGAGAAGAACGACGCCAGGCCTGTGCGAACCCACTGAACTTTATGACAACCGGCGCGAAAATATCGCTACCGGCCAGAAGGAGAAAACCATGGGTGCAACCACCTTCCTCATTCCAGACATGACCTGCGGCCATTGCGAAAAGACGCTGCGCGGCGCTCTCACTGAGGTGCTTCCCGATGCCGCCGTCAGCATTGATCTTTCCGCCCACCGGCTCACGGTAACGGGCGACGCCGCAACTGCGGAAGCGGCGATCCGCGAAGCCGGTTATTCGCCGGAAAGGGCGGGTTGAAGCATCTCGTTGCTGGAATGAACAGGAAAGATGTGCTACTGAGTAGCATGATCTGTCCTGTCGAGGGAGTGCCACAATGTCCGTCAAGGCGTCAGTTTCCATCTCCGATCAACAGGACAGCTTCGCGCGCAGGCTGGTGGAGGAAGGGCGTTACGCCAGCCTCAGTGCCGTCGTCCAGCGTGGGCTGGAATTGCTTCGGCAGGAGACCGAGTTGAGGGACGCCGAGCTTGCTGCGCTTCGCGACCTGCTGGCAGATCGTAAGCAGGACGACTTCGTCTCCGTTGAGGAAGGTAAACAAAGAACAGCAGCCATGATAGCGGCCAGAAAGGCCGGCTATGGCCTATAAGGTCCTGCGTTCAACACAGACAGATCAAGACCTCGGCCTCATTCTCGACCATCTCATCCAGTCCTATCTCGACCTCGGCGACGCCTTGCCAGCAGCTTTCACGCGCGCTGTACGACGCGTGGGGTCGATTGAAGCGGATATGGAAGCGCTTCATAAAGCGCCCTTCCAGGGAACATTGTTGCCCGAAATATTACCCGGCCTTCGCCGGGTAACGAAAAATCAGGCTGTCTTTTATTTCGATATCGATGAGGGTGAAAAGACCGTGCGTATTCTCGCGGTCTTTTTCGGCGGGCAGGATCATCTACGCTATATGCTCACGCGCCTCGTGTCCGGTCGCACCGTCAGTCTTCCCTAAACCTCGTCGAAAGCCCCGCCTTCCCGCGAGGGATTGCGGTTGATCACCCGTTCTTCCGCATCGTCGGGCAGGGCCTCGTCGCTTTCCTGATAGGGATCGTCCTCGCTCTCGGCCTCTTCTTCCTCGATTTCCTGTTCGATGGATTGCGGAATCTCTCCCTTGGCGGGAAGGGCGTCGATGTCGAGATCGAGCAGATCCTCGTTCATGGCGTCTTCGTTAAGGGGCAGGATTTTCTTGCGGTCCATGACGGTGTCCTTTCTATCGGTTCTTCGGCAAACGGCCGGGCGCGCGGAGGGTTCCTGCCGCGCGAGAATTCCTTCAGAACAAATGACCTGAAAAAGCCGTCTTGACCTCAATGGCGCTTGAGGTTCTAGTTTGCCCGCCGTATCGCAAAAATGGAAAGGATACGGCTTTGTCGAGTATCGAAATGGCGGAGAAAAACGGCTGGAGCGAATTGCTGAGCGGGGCGAATCTCTCGCTTCTGACCGTCATCTCCTCCGGTATCGGCCTGCACGCTTTTAATCAGTTCGCTGTCGTGACGGCCTTGCCCGTGGCCGTGAACGAAATCGGCGGCGCGGGTTTTTACAGCTGGGCCTATAGTCTTTATTTCGTCGGTTCCGTGGCGGGCGGTGTCACCGCCGTGCTGTTTCGCGAACGTTTTGGCGCGCGCACCGTCCTGCTTCTGTGCTGCCTGATCTTTTCCTTCGGTTCGGTTCTCTCGGCAATTGCAGGTGACTTTTTGTGGGTCGTCGTCGGCCGGGCCTTGCAGGGACTGGCGGACGGGCTGATCGTCGCCGTGTGCTACAGTCTCATTCCCGCTGGTTTCCGCTCCGGCCTGTTGCCGAAGGTCTTCGCCATCGAGGCGGCGATCTGGGCGGTCGCCTCCTTCATCGGCCCGCTGACCGGCGGTTTTGCCACCGAACACATCTCCTGGCGCGCCACCTTCCTGCTGTCGGCGCCGCTGATCCTGCTGCTTCTGGCCTATACCACCATTGCCGTCTCCGCCGAGCGGCCGGTGGCGGCGACGCGCAAACCGCTGGTGCCGCTGGTTTTCTGCCTTGTCGGCGCATTGGCCTTTTCCGCTCCTTCCGCCTTCGAGGATGCGAGCCTGCGGGCGATTTCCCTGCTGGCGGGGGCGGCGCTGTTGTGGGCGTCGCTGCGGGCGGGCACCCGGCCTTCCGTCGGACTGTTCCCGAAGAATTCCTTCCGGCTGAAGACGGTGCTCGGCAGCGGTTTCTGGGTGCTGTTCCTGATGTCCTATGCCCATGCGCTGGGCAGCGTCTATCTCGCTTATGTCGCCATCAATCTCTGGCAGCATGAGCCCACCTTTGCCGGTTTCATCGTGGTGACGATGCCGCTTGCCTGGAGCTTCGTGGCAATGCTGATCGGCAGCCTGCGCTCTAGCCGCCTGCGGGAACTGTGCCTGCATTACGGTCCCTACCAGATGGTGCCGGGCTGCGCCCTGCTGGGGCTGGGGTTGGCGACCGGCAACTGGGGAGAAATGCTGCTCGGGCAAATCCTGATCGGATCGGCCTTCGGCATGTCCTGGGCCGGCATCAGCCAGGCGGCAATGGAAGCAGCGCCGGAAGAGGAACGCAAGATGACGGGTGCGCTCTTGCCGACGGTCGCGACGCTCGGCTCTGCGGCCGGTGCTGGCGCAAGCGGCACTGCCGCCGCCGCCAGCGATCTCGTGGCGCAGATCGAGCGTGCGGATGTGACGATGCCGATGGTTTATCTTTATGGGCTGGGTGTGGTCGTATCGCTGCTGGCGATCATGACCGCCAGCGGGTTGCGGGGTGAAAGGCGCTAGAACATTTCCAAAAAAAGTGGAACCGGGTTTTCCGTCCGGAAATGCGACCCAACAAAGTGAAAGGCCCTTCGCGGCCTTGATCAGGACTGGGTGGCGGCGATGGTGATCGCCGCCAGATAAACGACGAAGGACATAATGGCGATTGCGCCGATAATGATGATGATGCCCTTGCCGGCGCGTTTCTTCTCTGCCTTGTTTTCATTGGCTTCGGTTGGAAACAGGATCGGATCGCTGGTGTCGCGGATTTTGGTCATGCCGTTTCTCCTTTCGGCGGATTGGGCGGTTTCGGTCTATCAACCGCCCAATCCGTTAAAAGGTTCCTCACGGTTTCAGCGCCCAGCTGGTGGCATGCACCACCGCGCCGGGGGCGGCCTTCAGCAGCGCCGAGCGCACGGGTTCGAAACCTTCGATGCGCTTGGTGCCCACATATCGCCCGCGATTGGCGAAGACCTCAATCGAGCCATAATCGAGAAAGATGCGGATGCGGGATGCCTTGGCTCCCCTGGCGATATAATGCGGTGAGGGGCCGTCGCGCCCGTCTTCATGGCAGATCCACAGCCCCGTTTCATCGGAAACGACGCCAAGCTTGACGGTGGGATGATCGAGCACCAGTTCGAAGGGCGCGCCGGGTGAGGCAAGCTCGAACAATATTTCCACCGCCCCGTTGATGAAGGTGACGCGTTCGCCGGCGGCAAGCCGCGTGCGGTCGAGAATATGGCTGCGCAGGCTTTCCGCCGCGCCGATGGGCGGGGTCAGAAGCTCGCCATTCACATAATGAATCCGGCGCGGCAGCGTCATCGAGGTCGGGAAATCGATCTCCGGATTGGCATCCGCCCAGTTTGCCAGCCAGCCCATGCCGATGATGCTGTCGCCATCGAGAAAGGCCTGGAAGGCGTAGTTGTCGGTGCCGAAATCCAGTTCCTGCCCGGATTCCTTGGTGAAGGCCTTGCCGTCAAACCAGCCGACATCGGCCATAGTCAGGTTCTTGCGGCCGGTCTCCGGGTCCTCCGAATGCATCAGCCCGTAAATTAGCACCCAGCGGGTGGAGCGGGCATTGACCGGACCATCGAGCGGCAGCAGGCAGGGGCATTCGATAGCCGTTGTCTTGTAGCGTGTTTCCACCCACAGTTTGCCGACATAGGTCCAGCCCGATGCCGCCGTGGGGTCGAGCGTTTCGTAGAGCAGAATGACGCCGCCGCCATCGCTCTGGCTGCCAAGCACCATTTTCCACAGGCCATCCGGGCCACGAAAGACGTAAGGGTCGCGGAAATCCGGTGTCAGCCCCTGTCCGTCCGGCCGGGTGCCGAGAATGACCTCGGCCTGCCCAGCCATGATGAGATCGGAGGAGGTGGCGGTCAGCTGTATCTGCTGCTCGGGAATGCGGTCCTGCACCTGCTCGGTGAAGAAGACGCGGATGCCGGTGCCTTCCACCAGCGGAATCGTCGAGCCGGAATAGGCGCCGCCGCGCTTATCCGGCCGCGTCGTCAGATCCTCTGAAGGGAAGAGGAAGATCGGCAGGTGCCGCCAGCGAAGGTAATCGGAGGAGACGGCATGGCCCCAATGCATGGTGTTCCAGCGCAGCCCGTGAGAATAATGCTGATAAAACAGATGCGGGCGGCCCTCGAAGCGGCCAAAGCCGTTCGGGTCGTTCATCCAGCCAAAGGGCGGACGGAAGTGATAGCTGCCGGGAAGTTCGGGTGCGGCATTATCAGGCTTGGTATGGACAACGGTGATGCCGGTCTCGAGCACATCCGACGCGGTGAACCAGTAGATGACGGAAACGGCTGTGGTCACCGTGTCGTAACTCAGCTCCACATGGCCGCCGCCAAAGACCTGATAGATTCGAAAACCGAACTCTTCCGTGTTGACGCTTGAAACTTCAGCGAATTTTCCATTCTGATTGGAAAAGGAGACGGCGCCGGGCTCGGCATCTTTTTTCGCCTTCAGCCAGACATGGAAGGTGGCGTTGACAGGCAGTTCGGTGTGGAGGGTGCGGATGGCGCTTTCCGGTTCGGCTGCGGCTTCAACAACGGTCATTGCTTTTCCTTTCCGTTCGGCATTCTGCTGGTCAAGCATAGGAACGATGATGGCGCGGGAAAGTTCATTGCGCAAAATTGAATGAGGCGATGGAGGAGGCGCGGCATTTATCGCTCGCATCCGCCGCCTTCCGGCCCCATATATGGGCAAAGCAGGGAGTTTATCCGTGATGAAATTCGACAATTCCTATGCCCGACTGCCGGAACGCTTCAGCGCCGCCGTGCTGCCGACGCCGGTGAAGGCGCCGCGCCTCATCGCTTTCAATCGCGGGCTGGCCGACGAACTCCTTCTCGATGTGGCCGGCCTTGATGATGAAAGGCTGGCGGCGATCTTTTCCGGTAATGTCTTGCCGCAGGGGGCCGAGCCGCTGGCCATGGCCTATGCCGGCCACCAGTTCGGCGGCTTCGTGCCGCAGCTGGGCGATGGCCGCGCCATTCTACTTGGTGAAGTGATCGACATTAACGGCAAACGCCGCGATATCCAGCTCAAGGGCTCCGGCCCGACGCCGTTTTCACGCAGGGGAGACGGCCGTGCGGCCCTTGGCCCGGTGCTGCGCGAATATATCGTGTCGGAAGCGATGTTTGCGCTTGGCATTCCCGCCACGCGGGCGCTGGCGGCCGTCCTCTCCGGCGAAAGGGTGCAGCGCGAAGTCGGCCTGCCGGGCGGCGTCTTCACCCGCGTTGCGGCAAGCCATATCCGTGTCGGCACGTTCCAGTTCTTCGCCGCGCGCGAGGATGACGAGGCGATCAAAAACCTCGCGGACTACGTGATCGACCGTCATTATCCCGAGGCGAAAGAGGCAGACAATCCTTACCTCGCCCTGCTGCGCGGCATCGCCGGGAGGCAATGCGAACTCATCGCCCGATGGATGATGGTGGGTTTCATCCATGGCGTGATGAATACCGACAATATGGCGGTCTCCGGCGAAACCATCGATTTCGGCCCCTGCGCTTTCCTCGATGAATATCACCCCAACAAGGTCTTCTCCTCCATCGATGCACAGGGCCGTTACGCCTTCAACAATCAGCCGGGCATCGCGCAATGGAACATCGCAAGGCTGGCGGAATGCCTGCTGCCGCTGCTCGATCCGCAAGTGGAAAAAGCCGCCGAACTCGCCAATGCCGTTCTCGCCGATTTCGCCGCCGCCTTTCCCCAACGCTGGCTTACCGGCATGCGCGAAAAGCTTGGCCTGACGACCGAGGAAGAGGGCGACATGGATCTGGTGCAGGCGCTGCTGGCGCTGATGCAGGCATCTGAAGCGGATTATACGCTGACCTTCCGGCGTCTTTCCCATGCGGCCAATGGCGACGCCGAGCCATTCCGCGGCATGTTCATCGATATCGCGGGGGCGGACGAATTTCTCACCCGTTGGCGGGAAAGAGCCGGTCGTGAGGGTATTTCCGATTCCGAAAGGTCAGGCGCGATGCTCTCTGCCAATCCCGCCATCATCCCGCGCAACCACCGTATCGAGGAACTGATCGAAGCGGCGGTGGAAGAGGATGATTTCGAGCCCTTCCACGCCATGCTGAAGGCGATAGCGACGCCTTTCGAAGAGCGGCCGGATAATTTCGTCTATATGCAGCCGCCGATGAGCCATGAGCGGGTGTTCAGGACATTTTGCGGGACGTAATGGATTCGTCACCTTCGCCGTCATGCAGGACTTGATCCGGCATCCAGCCGCCGCGCGTCTGCGCGGCGAGAAGGGTTTTTCAGCCCAGGGACTTGGGCTGGCTGGATACCGGCTCGAGGCCGGTATGACGGAGGAATGGGAGGAGATATTTTCTCGCCCGGTTTATATTTCTCACCCAACCCGCGCCAGCGGCTCATGCGAGCCATAATACCGGCCAAACCGGTTTTCGAGGAACTTCGGCAGCGCCACTTCCTCCTGTCGAACGAAGCCCTTCTGCGGCAGGGCGCCTTCCGCGAGCAGGTCGAGAACCGTGCAGATGCCGGCGGCGGTAGTGATCTGGATGGCGCTCATCATGCGGCCGGAAACCGGGCCGGCATAGACCTTGTTGGCATAGGTTTCCTGCAGGAAGCGGCCGTTGCGGGTGCCGCAGACGGTGACGAAGACGATGACCACATCCTGCATGGTGCCGGGCAGGGCGTTTTCGAACAGGTCCTTCAGCACATCGCGGCGGTTGCGCAGGTTGAGGTCGTTCAAAAGCGCCTTCATGATCGCCACATGGCCGGGATAACGGATAGTGCGGTAGTTCATGGTCCGCACCTTGCCTTCCAGCGTCGCGCAAAGCGTACCGAGACCGCCC
Source organism: Agrobacterium radiobacter (assembly GCF_040801995.1). Classification (NCBI taxonomy): domain Bacteria; kingdom Pseudomonadati; phylum Pseudomonadota; class Alphaproteobacteria; order Hyphomicrobiales; family Rhizobiaceae; genus Agrobacterium; species Agrobacterium radiobacter. The sequence goes on from NZ_JBEGHX010000001.1 coordinate 598,430, forward strand.
GAGGTGTTGAACGCCTCGTAGGTGATGCCATCGAGCGAGAACTCCTCGCGCTCCTCAAGGGCCGGAACGGCGGTGAGGCGGCCTTCGACGATCGCTTCGCAGGGCTCGATATATTCGTTGATCAGCCCGTCGGTGCTCCAGGTGAGGTTGTAGTTGAGCGCATTGGACGGATATTGCGGCAGAGCGCCGACGCGCATGCGCACGCTGTCCAGCTTGTCGAACTTGGCGGCGAGATCGGCAGCGACGATGGAGATGAAGCCGGGGGCGAGGCCGCATTGCGGAATGAGCGCGGTTTCGGCCGTTTCCGCCAGCGCCTTGACCTTGCGGGTGGATTCCACGTCTTCGGTGAGATCGAGATAATGCGTGCCGACGGCAACGGCCGCTTCGGCAATACCCGCCGTCAGGTGGAAGGGGGCGGCGGAGAGCACGGCGAATTTGCCTTTTAGCAGTGCTTCCAGAGCGGGACGGTCGGTAATGTCGACGATTTCGGTGTCGACCCGTTCATGCGCCGGCACATTGGCCAGCTGATCGGCTGAACGATCGGCGACGGTGATGCGATAATCGCCTGATGCGGCCAGCATCCAGGCGATTGCCGAACCGATATTACCCGCGCCGATAACCACAATGTTTTTCATGTTTTTGTTCCCCGCAGTAAATTCGCATGTCTGCGCACCGGATGCGCTTAAAAGACAGAATGCCAGCTTTTTTTGACGATTCGCAGCTTCACTATGTGCGAATAGAGGATTAATATTGAGCAATTAGACGACAGGATTGGTCACTATGACGATTGCCGACAAGGACCGGGCGCTGCTCGCCCTGCTTTCCGAAAATGCCCGCATGCCGGTGGCGGAACTGGCGCGCAAACTCGGCCTTTCCCGCACCACGGTGCAGGCCCGCATCGAGCGGCTGGAGGCGGACGGGGTGATTGCCGGTTATGGTCTGAGGCTTTCGGAAAGCTATCTTTCCGGGCTGGTGCGCGCCCATGTGCTGATCACTATTGGGCCGAAGGCGCTACCCGCCGTCACCGCCGCGCTTTCCGCCATCAAGGAGGTGACGACGCTGCATTCGGTGAGCGGCACGTTTGATCTGATCGCGATTTTGGCCGCCCCTTCGATCCTCGACCTCGACCGGTTGATCGACAGGATCGGCGCGCTTGATGGTGTAGAGCGGACGCTGTCGTCGATCATTCTGTCGACGCGGATTTCGCGGTAGGGATTTTGGGGAGTGCGGTGGGCGCAAAGGCCAGTGGGTGCGCGTGATACTCTCTTCTTCCCTCATCCCTGTGACAAGCACAGGAATGAGGGGCGCACGGGTATGCCGCGCCTCGATTTAAACCACCGCCCGCTCATCATAAGCCTTCTGCGCCGCCATCACCGCGTCGATATTGCCCTCCGCCCAATGGGCAAGTGCCGCCACCGTGTCGGTCAGCGTCCGCCCCAGCGGCGTCAGCGAATATTCGACCGTCACCGGCACAGTCGGAAAGACCTGCCTCGAAATCAGCCCGTCGCGTTCGAGCTTCTTGAGCGTCTGCGACAGGACCTTTTGCGAAATGCCCTTGATCTCCCGCCGCAGCAGGTTGAAACGCACCGCTTCCACCCGCAGCCGGTCGAGGATCAGCAGCGCCCATTTGTCGGCGATCCTGTTCAGCACCATGCGGGTGGGGCAGCGGTCTTCATAGACGTCATAGATACGTTCCATGGGTTTGTTCCGTTGTTTCAGGGCCATGCCGGTTTCCGCGAGGATACCAGATAACCGAAAAGTGCTCTCTTTTCATGATTTCGAGAACGCAGTACCTGTGTTTTCGAAACATGGTTTCCATTAGATACTACGGAGATTTGAGATGGCAGGCAAGATACTCGTAATCGGTTCCACCGGCACCATCGGCACGCCGCTGGTGAAAGCGCTTCTTTCCAAGGGCGAAAGCGTTAAGGCGGCCTCGCGTAGCGGCAACGCCACGGGCGGCGCGGAAGGCGTGCGTTTCGATTATACCGACGCATCGACTTATGCGGATGCCTTCGACGGCGTTGACCGTCTGTTCCTCATTCTGGCTGGCGGTCGTCTGGATGCCATCGACGCGCTGACGCCTGTTGTCGAGGAGGCCGCGCGCCGCAAGGTGAAGATCGTGTTCCTCAGCGTCCTCGGCGTCGATGCCGATGATTCCATTCCCTATCGCCAGATCGAGCTGAAGATCATCGCTTCGGGCACGCCTCACGTCATCCTGCGCCCCAACTGGTTCGCCGATAATTTCCACAGCTACTGGAAGGCGGGCATCGACCATGGCCAGATCGCCGTTCCGGCGGGCGAGGGCAAGTCGAGCTTTATCGATGTTCGCGATATCGCCGACAGCGCCGCCGCCGCGCTGACCTCTGATGCCTTCAATGGCAAGGCTTTCAACCTGACGGGTCCGAAAGCCCTGGGTTACGGCGAAGCGGCCGCGCTGATTTCGCAGGCGATCGGCAAGCCGGTTTCTTACGCTGCCGTTTCGGATGAGGTCTTCATCGGCATTCTCACCGGCGCGGGCGTGCCGCAGGACTACGCCTCGTTCCTCGCCTCGATCTTTTATCCCGTGCGCGAAGGCTGGACGGCCGTGGTGACTGGCGATGTCGAAACGTTGACCGGCCATGCTCCGCGTTCACTGGAGACCTATATCGCCGACAATCTGGACCGGCTGAAGGGCTGAAGCTCCAGGCGAGCCCGCCGCGCTCACGCCGGATCGGTGGAACCGCGGCGGGCTTTGAAGAGCATCTTCAGCCGCTGAATCTCGTCCGCGTTCCAGCCCTGTGGCTCGGTCACCTCCGTCCATGCATCGATATAATGTTCCGGCGCATAGACATGGCCGTAACCGATCGGTGCGGTGGTGGCGGCGGCGACATCGAGACCGAGCTGCAGCAGGGTCACCACCGGGAACCAGCGGAAGGATGTGGAAACGTCAGGCCCGTGATGCACCATCCATTGCGGCCGCCGGTAAAGTGAGGCGGCCTCGAAGAAGGTTATGGGGTCGCTGGCATATTGCAGATAGACGATCCGCATCGGCCCCCATTCCGCATCGGGCATATGGGCTGTCGTATATTGGTTGGCGAAGCGGATGACGGAGGAATCGCGGAAACGCGGCAGCCATTCCGGCGTGCCCTTCACCCGGCCATTGGTGGCCATGCGCCATGTCGGGCTGGAAAAGGGCGGACCGCTCCACAACGCGCCCTGGAAGGGGTCTGCCAGCACATCGTAGAGATCGGAGGATTTCTGCGAATTGAGCGAACCGAGGCTGAGGCCATGCAGGTAAAGCTTCGGCCGCGTTTCCTTCGGCAGCGTGGTCCAGTAGCCATAGACGGCCTCGAACAAGGCACGCGCGGTCTCGACACCGTAGTCCGGCTCCGTCAGCAAGGCGATCCAGCTGGAAAGATAGGAATATTGCACGGCGACGCTGGCGATATCGCCGTCATGCAGATATTCGACCGTATCGAGCGCTTCCGGATCGATCCAGCCGGTGCCGGTGGGAATGACCACCAGAAGCACCTTGCGTTCGAAACCGCCGACCCGTTTCAATTCCGCCAGCGCCAAGGCCGCTCTTTCTTCCGGCGTCGAAGCCGAGTTGAGGCCCGCATAGACCCTGAGCGGCTCCTTTGCCGGGCGATGGGTAAAGGCGGATATGTCTGCGCCATCAGGGCCTTCGGCGACGAATTCGCGGCCGCGTCGGCCGAGCGATTCCCACGCCATCAGCGAGGCGCTGCTGCCGGTCTTGAGCGGATCGGAAGGGCGCGGCACGTCAGGCTCGATCAGCGCATCCACCTGTTTCAGCGAAGAATCCGCAAATCTGAGACCGATATCGAAGATCAGCCCGTTCAGCAGCATCCATGAGAGGACGATTGCTGCCGCGATGCCGAGCACATTGGCAAGTCTGCGCGGCAGGAAATGACCGCTGCGCGCCGCAAAGAACCGGCGGATAAGCTGGAAAAGCCGGCCTGCGCCGATAAGTACGGCGGCGACCAGCACGGCAAGGCCGCCGGTCTTGGTGGGGTGGGCGCTGGGCAGCGGATCGAGCTCCATCAGAACGCGGATGGAATTCTGCCAGTCCTTCGCCTGCCATAAAAACGCGATTGCTGTGATGGCGGCGGCGAGCGCGATGAGAAAGCGAATGCCGCGCATATTGTGGCGCGAGGGCTCGGGCAGTTCGAGATAGGCCCAGACGGCATGCAGGGCGACACCGATCAAATAACCGATGGCAAAGGAAAAGCCGCACAGCACACCCTGCATCAGCCAGGTTCGCGGCAGGAGCGACGGGGTAAGTGAGGCGCAGAACAGAATAGCGCCAAAGACGATGCCGGTTGCCGAAAGGCCCGCAAACAACCGCCCAACCCATTGTTTCACCAACTTCAATCGCCCCTTCTGCTCACCATCTGGCATCGAGTGTAATATGTGGCGGACGAGGGTGCAAATCCTGTGGTGAGGACAAAAATCACGATAATAGGAAAATAATCCTTTACAGCGTGACGGTGGTTTGATAGTGTTTGGCTACAGTCGGAGATTTGCGGCTGGGTCGCGGTTGGTTCAGAAATATCAGAGCGCTGGATTTTACGAATAACAAGGCTTTGCTCTCTTCCCTCATTCCTGTGCTTGTCACAGGAATCCAGCTAGCCCAAGTCCTTGGGCTGAAAAGCCTCCCTCCGCCGCGCGGACGCGCGTCGACTGGATTCCTGTGACAAGCACAGGAATGAGGGCTGTGGGGAGGCGCCACCCGCAAATGAACCGCGTCGCATGCCCATGTTCATCTCCATTTCCCTCCCAGGCCAATCCGATGACTAATGCTCATAATTGCGACCCGGCGCTCTACGGAGCCTGGCCGGACAGGCCTGCTTATGCGGATGAGGCCGCGCCTGAGATCAAATCGCGGGCAGACAGGCTGGCCGCCGAAGATGCGGCGCGCAACGGCAGTCTGCGGCAATTGCTGAACGAGCTGACGGAGGAGATGCGCGATCAAGTCTGCATGTATCGCAATCTTCGGCAGTCGGGCGAGGCGGGGCTTTTGCCTGATGCCGACGACACGGAAGGCAAGCAGGCCCGTGCCGATGTGAAAGTTGCAACGGATCAGCTGTCGCTCATCGTCCGCACTCTGGAGCGGATCGACGCGCTGCAACGGGTGCTGGCGGAAGAGCGGCAAGCGCTGATGGGCGAGGATGAAAACGATACGCAGGATTATGAGGCGGCGGTGGCGCATTTCCTCAAACGCATCGACGAGCTGGCCGAGCAGAAATGCCGCGAGAGGCTGGAGGTGATGGCAGCGTCCGGCACTCCGGCGGGGTCTGATTGAGGCATGGCGGACGTTTTGACCGAAGTGAGCCTTCAGGCACAGGTCTTCAACCTCCTGCGCGACTGGCGCTTCATCGGCAACCTGCCGCAGCAGCCGCCGGAAGGCGACTGGCGGACATGGCTGCTGATCGGCGGGCGTGGCTCCGGCAAGACCCGCGCCGGGGCGGAATGGGTGCATCATGTCGCCTCCGCCGGCAAGCAGTCGGATTTGCGCATCGCGCTTGTTGCCGAGACGCTGGGCGACGCCCGCGAGGTGATGATCGACGGCATTTCCGGCATCTGCCGCATCGCCCGCCGCCATCGCCCCGCCTTCGAGGTGTCGCGCCGGCGGCTGCTCTGGCCGAATGGCGCGATGGCGCAGGTGTTTTCCTCGGAAGACCCGGAAAGCCTGCGTGGCCCGCAATTCCACATGGCCTGGGCGGATGAGCTCGGCAAATGGAAATATCCGCAGGAAACCTGGGACATGCTGCAATTCGGCCTGCGTCTGGGTGAGGTCCCCCGGCAACTCGTGACCACCACGCCGCGGCCGATTCCGCTGCTGAAGGCGCTTCTCGCCGATCCCTCGACACGGGTGGCGCGGATGCCGACGGCGATGAATGCGCGGAATCTCTCGCCCGGTTTTCTGAAAGCCATGCAGGACCGTTACGGCGGCACGCGGCTGGGGCGTCAGGAAATCGGCGGCGAATTGATCGATGAGCGCGAGGGCGCGCTGTGGAAACGCGCCGGTCTGGAAGCGATCATCGATGCGGGACATGAACCGCTTGCGCGGATCGTGGTGGCTGTCGATCCGCCCGCGGGCATCGGTGAACATTCCTGCTGCGGCATTGTCGTGGCCGGGCTCGGCATATCCGGGCGTCTTAACGTGCTTGCGGATTGTTCGGTGGAGGGCGAAACGCCGGCAGGCTGGGCCCGCGCCGTGGTCGCCGCCTTTCGCGGCCACGAGGCGGACCGGGTCGTTGCAGAAGTCAATCAGGGCGGAGAGATGGTTCGGGCCATGCTGCAGAGCGTGGACGCCAACCTGCCGCTGACACTGGTGCGGGCAAGCCGCGGCAAGTTCACCCGCGCCGAACCGGTTGCGGCACTCTACGAGCAGGGCAGGGTGTGCCACGCCGCACGGTTTGAAAAGCTCGAAGACCAGATGACGGATTTCGGGCCGGATGGTCTTTCTTCAGGACGCTCGCCGGACCGGCTGGATGCGCTCGTCTGGGCGATCACGGCGTTGACGACCATGGTGGTGAGTGAACCGAAGGTGCGGGGGATGTGAGGTCAGCGACGATTGGCTCCCGTGAATGAGAGCAATTACCGGTCGAGCGGATGCCGCCTGTTTCCTCTCCCCGGCGGGGAGAAGAAAAGCGGGGTACCGTCAACGCCCGAATTCGGGCGTCTGGCGGATATTACTTCTTCGGGGATTGTGCCGGTTTCGGCTGGGAGCCGGTTTCGCGCATCTGGCGCCACTCGTTTTCGAGCCGGTCATAAACGGTCTGGGGGATTGTCGCTGTCATGGCATTCCTCCTTGAATGGTTAACGCTGCAGGATTGCGCGGTGAATGGAGTTAGCGCGCTAAGGTTCCGGAATTCAAGGAATTTTTTACCCCAAAACCACGGGGCGCGGATTAAAATCGATTAAGGTTTTTTCAAATCGATTTAGTTCCGGCGACTGTCATGTGGAAAAACCCGGCGTCATATCGCCCATCATTTTCAGGAGCAGTCATGGCCTATGACGAGGCGCGATTCTTCGCGTCGGCGCGGATTTCTATTTTTCGCGGTCGCCTGCGCACCGCCCAGCTTGCCGGCACGAAAACGATGCTGGCAGGGTTCGAAAAGGCGATGCCGGGCGGTGATCCGCGCTGGCTCGCCTATATGCTGGCGACGGCCTTTCACGAGACGGCAGCGACCATGCAGCCCGTGCGCGAAACCCTGGCGGCAAGCGACGCGGAAGCGATGACAAGGCTCGACCGCGCCTTTGCGGCGGGCAGGTTGCCCATGGTGCGCAAGCCCTATTGGCGGCCGGACACCGAGGGTAAGAGCTGGCTGGGGCGCGGCTTCGTGCAGCTGACGCATCGGCGCAATTACGAGGCCATGTCGGCGCTGACTGGCGTTGACCTTCTGGAGCGGCCGGAGCGGGCCATGGAGGCGGAGGTGGCCACCACGATCCTGATTCACGGCATGTCGGGCGGCGGCTTCACCGGCCGCAGGCTCTCAGATTTCTTCAGCGACAGGCGCGAGGATTGGGATGGTGCCCGGGCCATCATCAATGGCAGCGACAGGGCGCGGCTTGTAGGCGGTTACGGGCGCGCATTTCATCACGCGCTTGTCGCTGCCCGGATTGAACCCGGGCGGGCCAGATGATAACCCGTTACCCGGTACCGAAAAGGCCGCCTTTTTAAGTTTGCATGACAGGTGACACCGTGATCCGCCATATCGTCTTTTTCACCGTTCCCGAGGAAAACCGCGACGCCGTGCGCAAGGGGCTTTCCGGCCTCACCGCGATACCGCATTCGCTGAAACTGGAAATCGGCGAGAACGTGAAGAAGGACCAATGGGGCAACTCGGTCGATTTCATCGTCTATGGCGAGTTCGAAAACGAGGCGGCGCTGGCGGCTTACAAGGCCGATCCCGCCTATGATCTTTCGACCCGCACGGTAAAGCCGCTGCGCGAGACCCGCGTTGCCGCAGATTTCGACAGCGATACGGCGGTGAAAGCGCCGATCCGGTAACGTCCGCTTCCGCCTGCGAAGGTGGCTCGCATCCGCACGTAGTCTACTGATAACGGGCGCAAATCTTTCCTTTGTCGTAGGGCTGAGGCCCCATCTCCCTCTTCCCTGTGCTTGTCACAGGAATCCAGTCGGCGCCTCTGCGCGACGAGAGGACTCTTTTCAGCCCAAAGACTTGGGCTGGCTGGATCCCTGCGACGAGCACAGGGATGAGGGCCGACCAGAGGTCTGAGCGGCCATCAAAACAAGGACAACTCCATGCGATTTCCCTTTTCCCTGCCGCGCAAGCGCCCGGCGGATGGCAGAGCCGTGCCTGAAAGCCGGAAAATGGCTGATGGCTTCATGGCGGTGGCGGTGCAGGGCGGGCAGGCCTTCTGGTCCGGCCGGTCCTATGCCGCACTTGCCCGCGAAGGTTTCATGAAAAACCCGGTGGCGCACCGCGCCGCCCGCATGGTGGCGGAAACATCCGCCTCGGTCAGCTGGCTGCTCTATGATGGCGAAGAGGAACTGGCCGATCATCCGCTGCTGGCGCTGCTTTTAAAACCGAGCGCCCATATGGGTGGGCCGGATTTTTTCGAGGCGCTTTATGGCCACCTCATGCTGGCCGGAAATGCCTATATCGAGCCGTTAACGGTGGGTGGGCAGTTGCGTGAACTGCATCTCCTGCGGCCCGACCGGGTGAGCATCGTCGAAGGATCGGACGGCTGGCCGGTGGCCTTTGATTACCGTGCCGAGGGCCGGGCATCCCGGCGCATCGCCGCCGAGCGCGACGGGCTAGGGCTGTTGCACCTGAAACTCTTTCATCCGCTGGATGATCGGGCGGGTTTTGCACCGCTCGCCTCCGCAGGCGCCGCGCTTGATCTGCACAACGCCGCGAGCCAGTGGAACAAACGCCTGCTCGACAATTCCGCCCGGCCTTCCGGGGCGCTGGTCTACCAGCCGAAGGAAGGCGGCAATCTCTCCACCGAGCAATATGAGCGGCTGAAGCGTGAGCTGGAGGAAGGTTATCAGGGGGCGATGAATGCCGGCCGTCCGCTGTTGCTGGAAGGCGGGCTGGACTGGAAGGCCATGGGTCTTTCGCCGCGCGACATGGATTTTCTGGAGGCCCGCAACGGCGCGGCGCGCGATATCGCGCTCTCGCTCGGCGTGCCGCCGATGCTGATCGGCATTCCCGGCGACAATACCTATGCCAATTACCAGGAGGCGAACCGCGCCTTTTATCGTCTGACCGTCCTGCCGCTCGTTTATCGCACGGCGGCGAGGCTCTGCGGCTGGCTTTCTCCGGTCTTCGGCTCGGGGTTGAGGCTCGAACCTGATCTCGACCGGATTGCCGGGCTTGCCGGCGAGCGGGATGCGCTCTGGGCACGCATCGGCGCGGCATCATTCCTGAGCGACGAAGAAAAGCGCGAAGCCGTCGGTTATTGATCACCGACCCGGCGGGATCGAAGCCCCGGCCTCGTGTTCAATCATTTTCTGAAGAAGCGGAATCTCCCTGTGAGGTCTTCCGCACAAGCGATTCCGAAGACTCACAAAATCACCCGGCGCAGGCGCGCAAAAAGCGCCTGCGTGCGACGCGGCGCGTCCGCCCGATAACAACATCCTAGAACGGAATGATTACCCATGTCTGAATTCGCCAATGAGGCCGGCATCTGGGCCGCCCGCATCACCGGCGCCGTGGCGGGCGCGGGTGTGTCGCTCGTCTACCTCCTGCCGAAAAGCAAACGTGAGGCTGCGAGCCGTTTCATCACCGGCGTGTCCTGCGGCATGATCTTCGGCGGGCCGATCGGCCTGTGGATCGTGCAGCAGCTCGATATTGCCGGCGCGCTTTCGGGCCGGGAAATCATGGTGGCGGGGTCCGCCGCCGCCAGCATGGGGGCCTGGTGGGGGCTGGGCGTGCTGGTGCGTATCGCCGACCGTTACAGCGCCCGCCCGCGCGCCTGACACTTCCTTCACATCGCAGGAGTTTTCCATGCACGTTTATCGCGGGCCGCGTCCCGCCACGCGCAAATTCGCCAATCTGGAGCTGCGCGGCATTACCAGCGACGGCACCTTTTCCGGCTATGCCAGCGTCTTCGGCGAGATCGATCTCGGTCAGGATGTCATCGAGCGCGGGGCTTTCCGCCGCTCCATCGAGGAGCGGGGCGCGGCCGGCATCCGCATGCTCTATCAGCACGACCCTGCCGAGCCGATCGGTGCCTGGCGCACCATCCGCGAGGATGAGCGCGGCCTTTATGTGGAGGGCGTCCTCGCGCCCGGCGTCGCCCGCTCCCGCGAGGTGCATTCGCTGATGAAGACCGGCGCGCTGGACGGGCTGTCGATCGGCTTTCGCACCGTACGTTCGAGTAAAGAGGGGCGTTCCAGTAAGGATGGGCGCTCCGGCAAGGCGGCGGGCTCAGGCGTCCGGCGCATTCTGGAGGCCGATCTCTGGGAAATTTCGGTCGTGACCTTCCCGATGCTGCCGTCCGCGCGGGTTTCCGACGTCAAGCACGCCCGCTTCTTCCGCGACCGCGAGACCGAACTGGTGCGCAACATGCGTCGCGCTGCCCGCTCGCTGTTCGACACGGCATTCAAACGCTGACTTCCGGACAATCACCCACAAGGAAACGACATGACAGACCAGATGACGAAACCGGCCCCGATGACTGTTGCACCGCAGGTGAAGGCCGTGCCCGATACGGTGACGACCGCCTTCGATGAGTTCATGGAGGCCTTTGAGGCCTTCCGCGAAACCAACGACCAGCGGCTTGCCGATATCGAGCGCAAGATGGGGGCTGATGTCGTGACCCGCGACAAGCTCGACCGCATCGACAGGACGCTCGACGACAACCGCAGGATCATGGACGATCTGGCGCTCAGGAAAGCGCGCCCCGCACTTGGCCGCAAGGACGCGCTTTCGCACGATGCCGAGGAGCACAAGGCCGCTTTCGAGGCCTATATCCGCCGAGGTGAGGAAGGTGCGCTGCGCGATCTGGAGGCGAAGGCTTTTGCCGGCTCGACCGGAGCCGATGGCGGCTTCCTGCTGCCGAGTGAGACGGATGGCGAGATCGGTCGGCGCATGACGGCGATTTCGCCGATCCGCGCGCTGGCGACCGTGCGGCAGGTTTCCGCCGCCGTGCTGAAAAAACCCTTCTCGCCCGGCGGCATGACGACCGGCTGGGTCTCCGAAACGGCGGCGCGCCCGCAGACGGCAACGCCGCAGCTTGCCGAGCTTTCCTTCCCGACGATGGAGCTTTACGCCATGCCGGCGGCCACGCAGGGCCTGCTGGATGACGCCGCAGTCGATATCGAGGCCTGGATCGCCTCCGAGGTGGACATCGCTTTCGCCGAACAGGAGGCCGCCGCTTTCATCGCCGGCGACGGCGCCAGCAAGCCCAAGGGTTTCCTCTCCTACACCACCGTTGCCAATGATGGCTGGAGCTGGGGCAACATCGGTTATGTCGCGACAGGCGTTTCGGCCGGCTTTGCTTCCGCCGGGCCGATGGATGTGCTGCTCGACGCCGTTTATGCGCTGAAGGCCGGCCACCGCCAGAACGGCGCATTCCTGATGAACCGCAAGACGCAAGGGGCGCTGCGCCGCTTCAAGGATACGAGCGGCGCCTATCTGTGGCACCCGCCCGCCGCCGCCGGCCAGCCGGCCTCGCTGATGGGCTTTCCGGTGACGGAGGCGGAGGACATGCCGAACGTGGCAGCCAACAGCTTTGCCATCGCATTTGGCGATTTCCGCGCCGGCTATCTCGTCGTCGACCGTACCGGCGTGCGCATCCTGCGCGATCCCTATTCGGCCAAACCCTATGTGCTGTTCTACACCACCAAGCGTGTGGGCGGCGGCGTGCAGAATTTCGAGGCGATCAAGCTGGTGAAATTCGGGGTGAATTGACCGCCGACCTTGCGGCCCTTTCTTCTCCCCGCCGGGGAGAAGATGCCCGAAGGGCAGATGAGGGGGCAACATTGCGGAATATCTCTACCGTCGCCCCCTCATTCCGCTGCTGCGACCTTCTCCCCCTCGGGGAGAAGGCAACAAGCCGCCACCGCTCGCTCCCTCTTTGATTGCCGTCCTTCCGGAGACCCCATGACCTATGCCCTCATTCATCCGCCGCAGGCGGAGCCGCTGACGCTTGCCGAGGTCAAGGCGCATCTGCGCCTCGACGGCGACGACGAGGTCGCGCTTCTTGCCGCACTCATCCGCATCGCCCGCGAGCATCTGGAACGCACGAGCGGGCTTTGCCTCCTCCGTCAGACCTGGCGGCTTTATCTCGACCGGTGGCCGCAGACGGGCGTGATTCTGATTGGCAGGACACCGGTGCAAGCCATCGAAACGATTCTGGTTTTTGACGGAGAGGGGCGCTCGGCAGACATCACCGCCGGGGAGAAATTGCTCGACGGTGCGGCGCGGCCGGCGAGGCTGTGGCTGCGCGATCCGCCGGCTCCCGGCCGGGCGATGAACGGCATCGAGATCGATTTCATTGCCGGTTACGGCGAAGCGGGAACGGATGTGCCCGACACGCTGAAACGCGCCATGCTGATGCATGTGGCACAGATGTTCGCCTTTCGCGGTGCTGTCGCCCCGGAAAACCAGCCCGCGGCCGTTCCCGCCGGCTACGAGCGGCTGGTTGCGCCCTTCTGCCGTCTGGGGCTTTGAGACATGAACCTTGTTTTTCTCGATCCCGGCAAGCTGACGGCGCGGCTGGAACTGGACGTGCGGACCGAAACGCCGGACGGGCAGGGTGGTGCTGCGGAAAGCTGGAATTTCCTGCGGTCGCTCTGGGCTGCGATCGAACCCGTTTCGGAGGCATCCCATGAACGGGCCTCGGCCGAGGGCGTGACGATCACCCACCGCGTCTGGCTGGCTTACCGCGCTGACATCATTGCTGGCATGCGCTTTCGCAAGGGCCGCCGCATTCTGGCGATCCGGGCGGTGATGGACCCGGATGAGACATGTCGCTTCATCGTCTGCCGTTGCGAGGAGGAAAGCCGATGAGCGCCGCAAACCCGCTTCTGCAGGCGATTTTCGCGCGACTGACCGGCGATGCGGTGCTGACGGCGCTCATCCCCGGCGGCATCGTCGACCGGCTTCTGCCGCGCGCGGTTCTGCCTTGCATCGTTATCGATGATCTCGAAAGCAGGGATTATTCGACCGCCACGGAAAAGGCCGAGGAACATTTCCTGTCGCTGCAGATATGGAGCGATGCCAATGGCCGCAAGGGTGCGGGAGAGATCACCGCTCGTGTCATGAGCCTGCTCGATGATGCGGCGCTGCCGATTGCCGGGGTCTCTCTCGTCAATCTGCATCTTCTCTCCAGCCGCTCGCGGCGCGAGGCGAAGACCCGGAATTTCATCATCGAGATGCGTTTCAGGGCGGTGACGGAGTAGTGCCGTTTCAGGCGTTCTGCCTGCGCACGGTTTTCCACAGGACGATCAGGAGCACAAACGAAATGGCGATCAGCACGGCGGCGACGCCAAGCATGGCCGCCACCCCGCCGCGATCCAGCGCCAGCGTGAAAATAACAGGTGCAACGGCAATGGCGAGGTTCTGCGGCAGGGAGATACGCGCGGCCTGCAGCCCATATTCCTCCGGGGAAAATACCGCCAGCGGCAGCACGGCCCGGCTGACGGTGAGCACACCGGCGCCGAAACCGAAAAAAATGATGAAACCGATGAAAGCCGGCATGGCCGGGGCAAAGCCAAGCAACAGCAGCAGCGACAGCAGCAGAAGACAGAAGCCGATCATGGCGGTGAGGAAGGGGCTGCCGCGTTTCCCAAGGAGGAAATCCAGCCCGCGCGCCGTAATTGCCAGCAGGCTGCGCGCCGATGCCAGCTGGACGGCAAGCGATTGCGTTGCGCCCGCCTGAACGAGCAGCAGCGGCAGGAGCGGCGACAGGCCGAAGGTCGTAAAGGCGCTGATCGTCGTCATGGCCGCCAGAAGCAGAAAAGCCCGGCGTGTATCGACTGGCGTGGATGAAAGGGCGTCGGCTTTCTGCCGCTTCGCTTCCTTGCGGGGCGGACGGTCGGGAAGGATGAAGAAATAGAGCGGCAGAAGCACGAAGAGCTGCAGACAGGCATAGAGCAGAAGTGTGCCGCGCCAGCCGAGATGTTGTTCCGCCAGCGCGGTGACGGGCAGGAAAACCGCGCCCGAAAGCCCGGTGAACAGCATCAGAAGCGTCAGCAACCGGCCGCTTTCCGCACCCACACGCTCCACCACGGCGGTATGGGCCGCCGTCGTCAACCCGCAGGTTGCGGCCAGACCCATTACGGCCCAGCCGAAAAGATAGCTTGTGACACCGCCCGAAAAGGCGAGCACGGCAAAGCCGGCGGCAAAGAGTACTGAGCCGGCCACCAGCACAGGCGCCGCGCCGCGCTGGACGAGCATTCTTCCCAGCAGCGGGCCGCAAAGCGCGCTGATCAGCATCATGATGGTGAGGCCGGCAAAAACGATCTCGTTGCCGATCGCCAGTTCGCCGCCGATCCGTGGCGCCAGAATGGCCAGCATGTCGAACCCGCTGCCCCAGCTGATGATCTGCCCAAGCGCCAGCACGCCGATAAGGCGCACGCGGGACGTCATGGAGGCGGCGTCGGACATGGTGAGATCGCGGGGTGCGAGGTGCGGGAAACCATTTGGTAGCAGGCCCGCTGCACCCCCGCAACCGCAATTTAAATGAAAGGAAACAACATGGTGGCGCAGAAGGGCAAGGACCTGCTGCTGAAGATCGACAATGCCAGTGTCTTTGCGACGGTGGCGGGGCTCAGAACAAAACGGCTGGCCTTCAATGCGCAGGCGGTCGACGTGACGGATGCCGAAAGCGCCGGGCGCTGGCGCGAGCTTCTCGCCGGCGCGGGCGTGCAGCGGGCATCGCTCACGGCCTCCGGCATCTTCAAGGACCAGGCGAGCGATGCGCTGGTGCGCGACGCATTTTTTGCGGGCAGCATTCCCGGCTGGCAGATCGTCATTCCCGATTTCGGCTCTATTGCCGGCCCCTTCCAGATCGTCGCGCTCGAATATTCCGGCCGCCACGATGGCGAAGTGCAATTCGAGATCGCGCTGGAATCGGCCGGTCTTCTCACATTCGGAGTGCTATGATGCCTGAGCGTTTGCGTTACGGGCGGGCGAACCGCCATCGCGGCGAGATAGAAGCGCTGATAGACGGTGAAAGGCGCATCCTGTGCCTGACGCTCGGGGCTCTTGCCGAACTCGAAACCGCCTTTGAAGCCGATGACCTCACCGCGCTCGCTGAACGTTTCGCGAGCGGGCGCATGAAGGCGGTGGACATGATCCGGGTGATCGGCGCGGGCCTGCGCGGCGCGGGCAACGTCTTTTCCGACGAGGATGTGGCCGCCGCCACGGTGGAAGGCGGCATTGCCGGCCACGCCGCGATCGTTGCCGATCTTCTGACCGCGACTTTCGGCGGTTTGAAAGGCGAGACGCCACCGGACCCTTGAGTGCCGCAGCAGGCGAGGCGACGCCGCGCCCATTCCCCTGGGACGCGGTGATCCATACCGGCCTCTTCCTGCTGCGGCTTTCCTCCGAAACCTTCTGGATGATGACCCCGAGGGAATTTTTCGCGATGACGGGCGGCAGCGCCGTTTCGCGCGGCCCTGACCGTCAGGCCATGGAGGGGATGATGCGGCAGTTTCCGGATGGGTGAGTTGATCTCAAAAACGAATGGCATTTCAAAATTTTGCGGCTCCGGTTTGAATCAGAAAGGCAAGCGCGATGACGGGCGAAAGATCGATTGCGGAGAACCGGGAAGAGGCGGAGGCGCTCTCGGAGGTGATGGGTGATCTCGAGCGGCGTTCCGAGCGGTTCGGTGCGGCCCTGACCTCGGCCCTGCAGGCGGCGGCGACCGGCGGCAAGGGGCTGGACGATGTGTTGCGCGGGCTTGGCCAACGGCTGTCCGGCATCGCGCTTTCGGCCGGGCTGAAACCGCTGGAGAGCATGATTGGCGATGCCGTCGGCGGGTTGTTGAACGGCGGCGGTTCGCTGTTCGCCTTTGCCGATGGCGGGGTGCCGGGGCGCAGCATCACGCCTTTTGCCGATGGCGGCGTGGTCTCCAGCCCCGCCTTTTTTCCGATGGGCGGCGGGCTTGGCCTGATGGGCGAGGCGGGGGCGGAAGCGATTTTGCCGCTGAAGCGCGGTTCGGATGGCGCCCTCGGTGTTGCCGCACCTGCGGGCGGCGGCGGGGCGCAGATCGTTTTTAACGTGACGGCGACGGATGCTGCGAGCTTCCGCAAAAGTGAAGGCCAGATCGCCGCCATGCTGGCGCGCAGCGTCGGGCGCGGCCAGCGCGGATTGTGACGCGCGCTCACTTTCCCAGACCATTGAAAAGAATCCAGGAACAACGACATGGCGGCATTTCATGAAGTGCGCTTTCCGCTGCGGCTCGCGCTCGGCGTCAGCGGCGGGCCGGTGAGGCGGACGGATATCGTCAACCTGTCCAATGGCCGGGAGAGTCGCAACCAGCGCTGGAGGAACGCCAGACGCAGCTATGACGCCGGATCCGGCATCCGCTCCGTCGCCGATCTCTATGAGGTGCTCGCCTTTTTCGAGGCGCGGCGCGGTGAGCTTTACGGCTTTCGTTTTCGCGATCCCGTGGATTTCAAATCCTGCCCGCCGGGAGAGACGCCTGCCTTGACCGATCAGAGGATTGGTACCGGCGATGGGGTGACGGCGGGTTTTCAGTTGCTGAAGACCTATGCCGATGCCGGCGGTTCCTTCACGCGGCGGATCGATAAACCAGCGGAGGGTTCGGTCATTGTTTCGGTCGAGGGGGGGAAGGCGGAAGCGGCCGCTATCTCGGTCGATCACACCACCGGCATGGTGACCTTCCGGGCTGGGTGGGTGCCGCCTGCCGGCGCTGCAATCCGTGCCGGTTTTGAATTCGACGTGCCGGTCCGTTTCGCGATCGACCGTATCGACGTAAACCTGACCGCTTTCGAGGCGGGCCGCATTCCCTCCATTCCACTGATGGAAATCCTGCCATGAAAACCATTCCCGCCGCCCTTGCCGAGCATCTCAAGGGAGATGCGACGACCACATGCCATTGCTGGAAGGTGACACTGAAGGATGGCGTCACGATCGGTTTTACCGATCATGATGAGATGATCGTGTTCGGCGGCACCTCCTACCTTGCCGCCAGCGGCTTTGCGGCCAGCGACAGCGACAGCGAAACGGGGCTGGGCGCGAGTGCCGGGGAGGTGGCGGGCGGTTTTTCGAGCGAGGCGATTGCGGAAGACGATCTGGCCGCCGGGCGTTTCGATGGTGCGAGGGTGGAGCTTTTCCTCGTCAACCGGCAGGCGCCTGACCAGCATATGCTGCTGAACATGCGCGAGATTGGCGAGGTGACACGGGCTGGCGGGGCGTTTCGCGCCGAGCTGCGCAGCCTTGCCCATCGCCTCGGCCAGCCGCAGGGCAGGGTCTATGGGCGTCGCTGCGATGCCGCATTCGGGGACAGGCGTTGCGGTGTCGATCTCGAGCCGCTCAGCGGTCATGGCAGCCTAGCGGCGGTGGATGCCTCGGGCGGCCTGCTCGTGTCAGGGCTCGATGCCTTTGCCGATGGTTTTTTCAGCCGGGGAAAGCTCCGCTTTCTGGCCGGCCTGCTGGCGGCCAAGAGTTTCGACCTCGATGGCCACGAGCGGCGTGACGGCGGCGTGCATCTGTCCTTCTGGCTGCCGCCGGAACAGCTGCCTTCGCCAGGGGACACGTTTTCTGTCACCGCCGGCTGCGACAAGAGTTTCACCACTTGCCGGGCGAAATTCACCAATCATCTGAATTTCCGGGGCTTCCCGCATCTGCCGGGGGCGGATTTCGCCTATTCCTATGCGAGCGGCGGTGAGAGCCATGACGGTGGGGCGCTGTTTCCATGAGCGACACCGGCGAAAGAGTGCTGGCGCTCGCCGGAGGCTGGATCGGCACGCCCTATCGGCATCAGGCCTCGTTGAAGGGTGTCGGCTGCGATTGCCTCGGCCTCATCCGCGGCATCTGGCGCGGCGTTTACGGCCACGAACCGGAATTGCCGCCGCCCTATGCGCCTGATTGGGCTGAACGCGGCGGCGAGGACCGGTTGATGGCGG
The DNA here is from genome assembly GCF_040801995.1 of Agrobacterium radiobacter. Taxonomy (NCBI): domain Bacteria; kingdom Pseudomonadati; phylum Pseudomonadota; class Alphaproteobacteria; order Hyphomicrobiales; family Rhizobiaceae; genus Agrobacterium; species Agrobacterium radiobacter. The sequence continues at coordinate 616,512 of NZ_JBEGHX010000001.1, forward strand.
CGGCGGAACGCCATTTTCTGGTGGTTCCGGGCATGGAAGAGGCAAGGTCGGGAGACCTGCTGCTGTTTCGCTGGCGGGCCGATGCGGCGGCCAAACATCTCGGCATTCTGGCCGGGTCACAGCATTTCATCCATGCCTATGAACAGGCGGCGGTGGTGCGTTCGGCGCTGGTGCCGGGCTGGAGGCGGCGCATCGCCGGTATCTTTCGTTTTCCCGATCCCTGAGTTTTTCGAGGCGAGCATGGCGACAATCGTTTTTCAGGCGGCGGGTGCGGCGCTCGGCGGCATTTTCGGTCCTTTGAGCGCAATGATCGGCCGGGCGGCCGGGGCGCTGGCGGGTAATGCCATCGACCGCACGCTGCTTTCGAACGGGCGGACGGTAACGGGCGCGCGGCTCTCGACGGCGCGCATTCCCGGGACGGATGAGGGGGCGGCGATCAGCCGGCTTTATGGCACCGCAAGGATCGGCGGCACGCTGATCTGGGCGACGCGTTTTGAAGAAAGCATCGAGGTGGAGCGCCGTGGCGGCAAGGGCAACCGTGGCCCGAAGGTCGAAACCTTTCGTTATTTTGCCAATGTCGCCATCGGCCTGTGCGAAGGTGAGGCGGCCATGGTGCGGCGTGTCTGGGCCGATGGGCGGGAGTTGGACCTGAGCGCCATCGAGATGCGTTTTTATTCCGGCAGCGAGACACAATTGCCCGATCCGTTGATCGAGGCGAAGCAGGGGGCGGGCAATGCGCCGGCCTTTCGCGGACTGGCCTATGTGGTGTTCGAACGCCTGCCGCTCGATACTTATGGCAACCGCATTCCGCTGATGCAGTTCGAAGTGGTGCGGCCTGTCGGACGGCTGGAAAAAGCCATCCGCGCCATCACCGTCATCCCCGGCGCAACGGAACATGGTTACGCCACCGTGCAGGTTTCCGAACGAACGGACATCGGCCAAAGCCGCATCATGAACCGCAATGGTTTGACCGCCACGACGGATTGGCAGGCGGCAATCGACGAATTGCAGGCGCTCTGCCCCAATCTTGAAAGCGTGGCGCTGGTGGTGAGCTGGTTCGGCACGGATATGCGGGTGGGTGAATGCCGCATTCTGCCCGGCGTGGAGGTGGACGGCCGGGATGGGGAAACGATGCCATGGTCCGTCGCCGGCCTTTCGCGCGGCGAGGCGCATCTCGTCAGCCATCACGGCGACGGTCCCGCCTGTGGCGGTACACCCAACGACGAAAGCGTGTTGCAGGCCATCGCCGATCTCAAGGCGCGGGGTTTGCGAGTGTGCCTTTATCCCTTCGTGATGATGGATGTTCCCGTCGGTAACGGTCTTGCCGACCCCTATGGCAAAAGCGAGCAGGACGCTTATGCCTGGCGCGGGCGCATCACCTGCTTTCCCGCACCCGGCAGGACCGGTTCTGCGGATCGCAGCGCGGGCGCACGGACGCAGGTTTCCGCCTTCTGCAATCGCGATGAAGGTTACCGCCGCATGGTGCTGTATTATGCGGCGCTGGCGGCTCGGGCGGGCGGGGTGGATGCCTTCCTGATCGGCTCGGAACTGCGCGGGCTGACGGCGCTGAGAGACGAGAATGATGCCTTTCCCTTTGTCGAGGAACTGGTGCGGTTGGCGGGCGACGTACGGGCCGTGATGGGGCCGGCGGTGAAGCTGACCTATGCGGCGGACTGGAGCGAATATTTCGGCCACCAGCCGGCAGATGGTTCGGGCGACGTGTTCTTCCACCTCGACCCGCTCTGGGCGAGCCCTGATATCGATGCTGTTGGTATCGACAATTACATGCCGCTCTCCGACTGGCGTGACGAGGATGCCGCGAACGGCAGTCCCGATGGCATGACCGGCCCGGATGATGCCGCCGCATTCCGTTATGCCATCACGGCAGGTGAGGGCTTCGACTGGTATTATTTCAGTGACGCAGACCGCGCAGCACGGCGGCGCACGCCGATTACGGACGGGCTGAAGGGCAAGCCTTGGGTGTTCCGCTACAAGGATATCAGGAACTGGTGGGGCAACCTCCATCACGACCGGGTGCGGGGAGTGGAGAAATCCACGCCGACCGCATGGGTGCCGGGCTCGAAGCCGATCTGGTTCACCGAACTCGGCTGCCCGGCGGTGGACAAGAGCGCGACACGCCCCAATGTCTTTCCCGATCCGAAATCGGCGGAAAACGCCTTTCCTTATTTCTCCCGCCGAAGCCGCGCCGACAGCCAGCAGCGGCGGTTTCTCGAGGCGCATCTCGACCATTGGCGTGAGGCCGCAGCGATGGTCGATGCAGACAGGGTCTATCTGTGGACCTGGGATGCACGGCCTTTTCCCGCCTTTCCGCAGAATGGCGCGGCATGGAGCGATGGGGCGAACTGGCGCACTGGCCACTGGCTGAATGGCCGGCTGGGAACGGCCACACTCGCCGATACCATCGCCGCCATCCTCACCGATCACGGCTTTTCCGCCTTCGACGTGTCCGCCGTCAGTGGCGATCTGACCGGTTATGTGCAGGGCGACGTGACCTCGGCCCGCAACCTCCTGGAGCCGCTGATGGCGGCTTTCCAGGTGGATGTGGTGGAAGATGGCGGAACCCTGCGCTTCCGCTCCCGTAACACGGCGGTTTTGCCGGTCCGCGATATTGCCGTGCTGGCCGATCTGGAGGACGAGCCGCTCTGGTCGGAAAGTCGCGGCCATGACAGCGATTTTGCGGCAGAGGCCGTGCTGACGTCTTTCAACCCGGCGCTGGATTACGAGCAGGGGAGTGCAAGGTCCCGCCGCATCGACAATGCCGGTAGCCGGGTCATGCGGCTTGATCTCAACGCCGCCCTGCCTGCGGAAACGGCGGAGGCGGCGGTCGAGGCGCTGTTGCGCGACAACCGGCAGGCGCAGCGCAGCCTGCGCTTTGCCCTGCCGCCCTCCGAAATCACCCTCGAACCCGGCGATTGCATCCGCCTGCCGGAAGACGCCTTTCCGCAAGCGCCTTCCGGGCGGTTTCTGGTGAGCCGCATTGAGGACGGCGCGGTGCGGCAGATGGAGGCGCGGGCCTTTTCCGCCGCCTTTTCGGTTTTCGCTGGTGGTGCGGAGGAACGGCGCAGCAACGGCGCAAGCGGTGCGGAAGGGTTCGTGCCCGAGGTACTGTTTCTCGATCTTCCCTGCCATGACGGCACCGCGCCGGAGGATTCGGCGCGGATTGCCGCCCTCGCAAAGCCCTGGCGGCCCATCATCATTTCCGCGTCGCCGGGTACGGAGGGTTACCGGCAGCGCGTTCTGCTTGACCGGCCGGCGATGATCGGCGCGCTGGCAATGCCGCTGATATCAGGCCCTCCCGGCCGTTTCGACCGGAAAAACACCATCCTCGCCGATCTGCCCTTCGGTGAAATGTCGTCGGCCGCGGAGCTTTCGGTGCTGAACGGCGAGAACCGTCTCGCCATCAAGGCCGCAAACGGCGTGTGGGAAATCGTCGCCTTCGCAAAGGCCGAGGAAATCGCACCCTCGCGCTGGCGGCTTTCCTCTCTCCTGCGGGGACTGGCTGGCACGGAAGACGCACTGGCCGCAGGCGCGCCAAAGGGTGCGCCGGTGGTGGTTCTGGATCAGGCGGTGCAGCCGCTGGGTCTTGCCGCGAGCGAGCGCGGACGACGCCTGAGCTGGATCGCGGAAGCTGCGGGAATGGCGGGCGCAATGAGCGGGCCTTTTGCCTTCGAGGGAGGCTTGCGGGCGCTGACGCCGCTCGCGCCGGTCCATCTTTCCGCCGAACGGCGCGGGGATGGTGTGCTGTTCAGGTGGAAACGCCGCGGCCGGGTGGAGGCCGACGGCTGGGATGCCAGCGAGATCCCGCTGGACGAGCCCTTCGAGCTTTATCGCGTCGAGGTGCTGGACGGCGAGACGGTGCGGCGCGTGGCGGAGGTTTCAGAACCCGTGTGGTTTTACCCCGCCGCAGACGAACTCACAGATTTCCCGGCCTTGCGGGATCACATTTCCGTGCGTGTCCGCCAGCTCGGCCGCGCGGTGCCCTCGGGCGTGGCGGCCAAGGCCGTTCTGCCGATCTGACATGTGTCTGAAAAACAACGCAAAGGATGAGATTATGGACAGTACCAAAGCATGGTATCAATCGCGCACGATCTGGGGTGCTCTGGTCGCGGTTTTCGCACCGCTTTTCAGCATTGCCGGCCTTGAGCTGCCCGCCGGTCTGCAAGGCGAACTTGCGGACGGGCTGGTGACGGTTGCGGGCGGAATTGGCGGCCTGATCGCACTTTACGGCCGCCTTTCGGCGACCAGCGCCATTCGCTGACAGCACATGCAAAGACGCCGCTCCCGCGTTACGCCCTTGCGGCGGGGGCGGCATTCATTTGCCATTCAGACGCTTTGCGCTACATATTCGGTCACAATACGGTTCGAGACGCACCCGGTTTTTTGGAAGTTTGTGCAATGGCATCACCTCTCATCATCGCGACGCTTGCAGCCGGGCTTTCCGGTTTCACGGCGCCCGAGGCTGATCTGCAGGGCCATTACATACTGGCGGCGAGCGACTGCGGCGCAGCCGTTGCCCGCGTCGTGCGCGAAACCGGTGGTCAGCTGCTTTCGGTCTATCCTTCCGGCGATGGTCAGTCCTGTGTCGTCACCGTTCTCGTCCAGGGTAATGGCGAGCGCCCGCGCAAGGTGACGATGCGCGTGCCGATGTAGCTTGCCCGCATCGCCGAAATATCGGAAAACAATCCGAAACATTTAGCATGACCGACCCCGCGCGCGGGCCGGGACGGAAGGAAAGGGCTGATAATGCGTATTCTCGTTGTTGAGGACGATGCCAATCTCAATCGGCAGCTGACCGACGCGCTGAAAGAAGCCGGTTATGTTGTCGATCAGGCATTTGACGGCGAGGAAGGGCATTATCTCGGCGATACCGAGCCCTATGACGCGATCGTTCTCGATATCGGCCTGCCGCAGCTGGATGGCATTACCGTCGTCGAAAAATGGCGTGCGGCCGGCAAGGCCATGCCTGTTCTCATCCTCACCGCCCGCGACCGCTGGAGCGACAAGGTCGCCGGCATTGACGCCGGAGCCGATGACTACGTCACCAAGCCTTTCCATGTCGAAGAGGTTCTCGCCCGTGTGCGCGCGCTCATCCGCCGCGCCGCCGGCCATGCCTCCTCCGAACTCGTCTGCGGCCCGGTCCGGCTCGACACCAAATCCTCCAAGGCGACCGTCAACGGTACGACGCTGAAGCTCACCTCGCATGAGTTCCGGCTGTTGTCCTATCTCATGCATCACATGGGCGAGGTCGTGTCGCGCACGGAGCTGGTCGAACATATGTACGATCAGGATTTCGACCGCGATTCCAATACGATCGAGGTGTTTGTCGGACGTTTGCGCAAGAAGCTCGGGGTTGATCTGATCGAGACGATCCGTGGTCTCGGTTACCGGATGCAAGCGCCGGCAGATGCGAAGTAATTCTCTCACCGCCCGCGTTCTGCTGCTCGCCTCGCTATGGTCGGCGCTGGCGCTGGTGGTGATCGCCGTCGTCATCTCGACGCTTTACCGGCAGGGGGTGGAGCGCAGCTTCACCGATCTTCTCAGGGCGCAGCTTTACAACGTCATCAATTCCGTGACGATTTCCAACGAGAATACGCTGGCCGGCAGCCCGCAGCTTGGCGACCTGCGTTTTTCGCAGCCCGATACCGGCTGGTACTGGGTTGTCGAGCCGCTCGGCAATTTCCAGACCGCGCCGCTGGTTTCCTCGTCGCTCGGCGTCTCCACCTTGCCGGTGCCGAGCATTCTCGATGCGCCCTTCGACAACCGCTATGAGCGCTTTTATGCCGTGACCGACGAGGCCGGCAATCAGGTGCGTGTGGCGGAAACCGAAGTCGTGCTGGATGGCGAGGGGCGTGCCGCGCGTTTCCGCGTTTCCGGCAATCTGAATGTCGTGGAAGACGATGTACGGGATTTCTCCAACAGCCTCTATCTGGCGCTCGCCGTTTTCGGTGTGGGCAGTCTGGTCGTCAATGGTCTCGCCATTCTCTACAGTCTGCGGCCGCTCGATCAGGCTCGCGTCGCGCTTGGCAAGATCAGGGGCGGGGAGGCGGAAAGCCTAGAAGGTGAATTCCCGCGCGAAATCCAGCCGTTGGCCAATGAGGTCAACGCGCTCATCGACAGCAATCGCCGCCTCGTGGAGCGCGCCCGCATGCAGGTGGGCAACCTCGCGCATTCGCTGAAGACGCCGATCGCCGTTCTTCTCAACGAGGCGCGCACGCTGGACCCGCAGCATGGCGATCTGGTGCGGGCGCAGGCCGATGCCATGCAGGCGCAGGTGCAATCCTATCTCTCCCGCGCCCGCATCGCCGCCCAGCGCGGTTCTATCCTCGCCCGCGTGGAAGCGGAACCGGCACTGGAACGGCTGGTGCGCGTCATGCGTCGCCTGAACCCCGACAAGCAGTTTGTCCTGAATTTCGAGCAGGCCGGCGCCGTGCTTGGCATGGAGCAGCAGGATCTGGAGGAGGTCGTCGGCAATCTTCTGGAAAATGCCGCGCGTTTTGCGCAGACGCGCGTGGTCATCACGCTTGCGACCGGCACGCACCCATCGTCCGACGCCGAAATCGCCCGTCGCTCCTGGGTGGAGCTGACTGTCGAGGATGACGGGCCGGGGCTGGAGCCGGGACAGATCAGCGAAGCGATGAAGCGCGGCAGGCGGCTGGACGAGAGCCGGCCGGGCACGGGTCTCGGATTGTCGATCGTTTCCGAGGTGGTGTCAGAGTACCATGGCCGCTTTTCGCTGTCGCGCAGCGCCATCGGCGGCCTTAAAGCCGATCTGATTTTGCCGGGCCTTTCGAAAGAGCTTGCGTGAGGCAAGAAAAAAGGCAAGAAATTCAATGCCGGTATATTAGGTGCAATGCGGTAGGAAAGAGGACAGGGTTTGGTTGACGTGTATGATGGCTGCCGCTCCGTGACAATGCGTTCGCTGGTGTCACGCCCGGCACTTCTCTCGATCCTGTGCGTATCGATGCTGAGCGCCTGCACCACCACAGGCACCCGCCCGGCGGGCGGCGGCCTGTTTGGCCGCTCTGCGCAACCCTCGACGCCCTTTCTTGCCAATCTGGAAGGCGGTATTGTCGGGCGAAGCGGCGTTGAGCTTGACAGGGGTGACCAGACCAAGGCGCTGGAAGCCGAATATAAGGCGCTGGAAACGGCTCCGGTCGGCACGCCTGTCACCTGGACGGGCGATGACGCCAAGGGCCAGGTGGTCGCCAATGCGCCCTATCAGGTCGGCAATCAGAATTGCCGGCAATATTCGCATACCTTGACGGTCGACGGACGGGAAACCAGGGCGCGCGGTGCAGCCTGCCGCAATGCCGATGGAAGCTGGTCGCCGCTGACGTAACCAGTTTGACGTAAATCAAGGTCACGGGCCTTTTGCGATGACAAGAAGAGGCATAGCGGTGCAGCCGGGAGAAGGCCTGCGGTGCGGCGTGATGTCTCAAATTCGCGTCATCCCCGCGCTTCATGTTTCCATGTGCCGCGCATTCGAGTAATTGAGCCTTATGTTCTGGATTGTCGTTGCGATATTGACGGCGGCTGTTGCCATCGTCCTGATGTACCCGCTGATGCGGAAGACCGAGGCACCCGAGACGCGCCGCGACGGTGAGGTTGCCGTTTATCGCGACCAGCTGGCCGAGCTGGACCGCGAACGCGCCGCCGGCCTGATCGGGCAAACCGAAGCGGACTATGCCCGCGCCGAAATCGGCCGCCGGCTTCTCGCTGCCGCCGAGACGGAAGAGCAGCCCGGCAGAGAGGCGCGTCCGCTGCGGCACAATCTCGCCGCCAGCCTCATCACCATTCTCTTGCCCGCGCTCGGCCTCTGTCTTTACATCTGGAACGGCAGTCCGGAGGTGCCGGACATGCCGCTCGAGGCACGTCTTGAAAAGCCCGGTAACGACATGAACCTGCTGGTCGCACGGGCCGAAAGGCATCTGGCGCAGAACCCGGATGACGGCGCGGGCTGGGACATTCTCGCGCCGATCTATTTCAAGACATTGCGGCTTGGCGATGCCGAGCTTGCCTATCGCAATGCGCTTCGTATTCTGGGCCCGAGCGCCGAACGATTGACGGGCCTTGGCGAAACGCTGGTTGCCGGCAATGACGGTATCGTCATAGAGGCCGCGCGCGATGCGTTTGCGCAGGCCGAACAGTTGAAACCCGGCAATCCGCGCGCCCGCTTCTATCTGGCGCTTTCGCTGGAGCAGGCGGGCAAGGCGGAGGAAGCACGCGCGGCCTTTGCAGCGCTGGCGGCCGATGCGCCGGCCGGCGCGCCGTGGCTGCCGCTGGTTCAAGAGCATATCGCCCGCACCGGCGGCGCGGCGAACCCTGCCGCGCCCGGCCCGAACGCTGAGGATATGGCGGCGGCCAACGACATGACGGCTTCCGACCGGCAGGCGATGATCGAAGGCATGGTGTCGAGCCTCGATGCCAAGCTCAAGGAAAACCCCGCCGATTTTGAAGGCTGGATGCGGCTTGTACGCGCCTATTCGGTGCTGAAGAACGAAGCCAAGGCTGGAGAGGCCCTGCGGGCGGGGCTGAAGGCTTTCCCGCCGGAGGGTGAACAGGGCAGGCAGCTTCTGGCGCTGGCGAAGGAGCTGGGCGTTTCCGCCGGGCCGATCCGTACGAACGGGCAACAGGATGCTGCGCCGCAGGGAGTGACGCAATGACCCGCAAACAGAAACGTCTCGCGATCATCGGCGGCGGCATGAGCTTCATCGTTGCAGCCGTACTGCTCGTCATGTTCGCCTTTGGCCAGTCGATTGCCTATTTCTACATGCCCGCCGATCTGGAGAAGACGCCCGTCAACCCCGGCACCCGCATCCGCCTTGGCGGGCTGGTGGCGGAAGGCTCGATCAAGCGCGGCGAGGGCCGCACGGTGAGCTTTACGGTGACGGATGGCGAGGCCAATGTGCCGGTCAGCTATACCGGCATTCTGCCCGATCTCTTTCGCGAAGGGCAGGGCGTGGTGACCGAAGGCATGTTCGACGCCGCGACCCACGGCTTCGTGGCCGACAGCGTGCTGGCCAAGCACGATGAGAACTACATGCCGAAAGAAGTGGCAGACCGGCTGAAGGACAAGGGCCTGTGGCAGCATGGCGGAGAGGGTGAGGAACCCGCCGCCGCGACGCCGTCGGCCAGTGCGACTTCGCCCGACAAGACCGGAGCAACCAAATGATCAACGAGATCGGCCATTACGTTCTGGTGCTGGCGCTTGGGGTGGGGCTGATCGTTTCCACGCTGCCGGTTATCGGCGCGCGCCGCAACGACCGGGCGCTGATGGATGTCGCCTCGCTCGGCTCCGTCATGATGTTCCTGCTCGTTGGTTTTTCCTTCGCGGCGCTGACGCGGGCCTATGCCGTCTCGGATTTTTCCGTGCGCAACGTCTGGGAAAACTCCCATTCGCTGATGCCGATGATCTACAAGCTGACCGGCGTGTGGGGCAACCATGAAGGCTCCATGCTGCTGTGGCTGCTCATTCTGGTGTTTTTCAGCGCGCTCGTCGCCGCCTTCGGCCGCAATCTGCCGGAAACGCTCAAAGCCAATGTTCTTGCGGTGCAGGCATGGATTTCGGTCGCCTTCCTGCTGTTCATCCTGCTCACCTCCAATCCCTTCCTGCGGTTGGAGCCGGTGCCGGCCGAGGGACAGGACCTCAACCCGATCCTTCAGGATTTCGGCCTCGCCATCCATCCGCCGCTGCTTTACCTCGGTTATGTCGGCTTTTCCGTCTGCTTTTCCTTCGCCGTCGCAGCGCTGCTGGAAGGGCGCATCGATGCCGCCTGGGCGCGATGGGTGCGGCCGTGGACACTCGCCGCATGGACCTTCCTGACCGCCGGCATTTCGATGGGTTCCTACTGGGCCTATTATGAACTCGGCTGGGGCGGCTGGTGGTTCTGGGATCCGGTGGAAAACGCCTCCTTCATGCCCTGGCTTGCCGGAACCGCGCTGCTTCATTCGGCGCTTGTCATGGAAAAGCGCGAGGCGCTGAAAATCTGGACCGTACTTCTGGCGATCATGACTTTTTCGCTGTCGCTGCTCGGTACCTTCCTTGTCCGCTCCGGCGTTTTGACCTCCGTGCATGCCTTCGCCACCGATCCGAGCCGCGGCATCTTCATTCTTGGCATTCTGACGGTCTTCATCGGCGGCGCCTTCGCGCTCTTTGCATGGCGCGCTCCCTCGCTGAAGGCCGGGGGGCTGTTTGCGCCGATTTCGCGTGAGGGATCGCTGGTTCTCAACAACCTCATCCTCACGGTGTCCACGGCAACCGTTCTGATCGGCACGCTTTACCCGCTCATTCTCGAAACCCTGACGGGCGAAAAAATCTCGGTCGGCGCGCCTTTCTTCAACCTCACCTTCGGCCTCCTGATGATCCCGGTCCTGATCGTCACGCCCTTTGGCCCGATGCTCGCCTGGAAGCGCGGCGATCTGCTCGGCGCATTCCAGCGGCTTTATGTGGCCGCGGCGCTTGCGGTTCTCGCGGGTCTGACGCTCTGGTACATCGAAAATGGCGGTCCGGTGCTGGCGGCACTCGGCATCGCTGCGGGCTTCTGGCTGATCTTCGGGGCGCTTGCCGATCTCTGGTATCGCGCCAATTTCGGCAAGCTGGCCTTCGGCATCGCATTTCGCCGCCTCAAGGGCCTGCCGCGTTCGGCCTTCGGCACGGCGCTGGCGCATATGGGGCTCGGCATCACCGTGCTCGGCATCGTCATTGTCACCACTTTCGAGACGGAAACGGTGCTGGAGATGAAGGAGGGCATGGTGGCGGAAGCGGGCGGCTACAGCCTCACCTTCGACGGCATCCGCCACGCCGTCGGTCCAAACTTCACCGAGGATCGCGGCCATTTCACCATCCGCAAGGCGGGTGTCGAAGTGGCCGATGTGTGGTCCTCCAAGCGGCTCTATACCGCGCGGCGCATGCCGACGACGGAAGCGGGTATCCTGACCTTCGGCCTCAGCCAGCTTTATGTCTCGCTCGGCGATCCCATGACCGATGGCGGCATGGTGGTGCGCATCTGGTGGAAACCCTTCATCCTGTGCATCTGGGGCGGCACGCTGTTCATGATGGCGGGCGGTTTCATCTCGCTCTCGGACAGGCGTCTGCGGGTCGGTGCGCCGAATCGCAAGGCGAAGCCGGTGCGGGCTGCAATGCCGGAGGCGGCGGAATGAGGGAGTTTGTGGTAGCGCTCGGGCTTCTTCTCACCCTCAGCTTCGCTGCGGCCTCTCCAGCCTTCGCGTTCAACCCCGACGAAGTCCTCAAAGACCCGGTGCTGGAACAGCGCGCCCGGAACCTGACGTCTCAGCTCCGCTGCATGGTCTGCCAGAACCAGTCGATCGACGACAGCAATGCCGAACTGGCGCGCGATCTGCGGGTCCTGGTGCGCGAGCGGCTGGTTCAAGGCGACAGCGACAAGGCTGTCATTGACTACGTCGTGTCGCGCTACGGCGAGTTCGTGCTCCTGAAACCGCGCCTCAGCCTTCGCACCGTGCTTCTGTGGGGCGCGCCCATTGGTCTCACCCTTGCGGGGATTTTCGCCGTCTTCGTGTTTTCCCGCCGCCGCGCAAGCCAGGAACAGCCACAGAAGCTGAGCGCGGACGAAGAAGAGCGAATCCGCAATCTCATTGAAAAATAACCGGTTTCCATTTCATTCCCCGGTTCTTTTTCAACATTACGGATTTTTCATTCGTCAGACACTTCGCCGTAAGGTGTCGCCTCCTATATCTTCATCATCCACCGCTTCTCCCCCGGTCAAACGGGGCCCAGTCTGAATGAAGAAAGAAGGTACACCATGTCTCATTCGCAAAACGGCCATTCCTCGCTGAAGACGGCCTCGCTGAAGACGGCTCTGAAGGCCACGACCGTTGGCGGCCTTGCGGCGCTGATGCTTTCCACCGGCATCGCCGCCCCGATCCTCCACTCGTTCGCCGCTCCCGTCGAGGTGAATGCGCCGCAGGTTCCAAGCTTCGCCAACGTGGTCGATGCGGTATCGCCCGCCGTCGTCTCCGTTCGCGTACAGTCGAACGTGCAGCCCGCTTCCGATGACTCCAGCAATTTCTCCTTCAATTTTGGCGGCCGTGGCCTCGACCAGCTGCCTGATGACCATCCGCTGAAGCGCTTCTTCAAGGAATTCGGTGGTCCGAACCAGGATCGCTCCGAGCGTGGTCCGAATCGCCACCGTGACGGCAAGGGTCCGCTTCGTCCCGTCGCTCAGGGCTCCGGCTTCTTCATCTCCGAAGATGGTTACATCGTCACCAACAACCATGTCGTCGATGATGGCTCCGCCTATACGATCGTGATGAATGACGGTACCGAACTCGAAGCCAAGCTCGTCGGCCGTGATCCGCGTACCGATCTTGCGCTCCTGAAGGTCGATGTGAACCGCAAGTTCACCTATGTGAAGTTTGCCGATGACAGCAAGATCCGCGTCGGTGACTGGGTCGTCGCCGTCGGCAACCCCTTCGGCCTCGGCGGCACGGTGACATCAGGCATTATTTCGGCCCGCGGCCGCGATATCGGCTCCGGCCCCTATGATGATTACCTGCAGATCGACGCCGCCGTGAACCGTGGCAACTCGGGTGGCCCGGCCTTCAACCTCAATGGCGAAGTGGTCGGCATCAATACCGCCATCTTCTCGCCGTCGGGCGGCAATGTCGGCATCGCCTTCGCCATTCCGGCATCCGTCGCCAAGGACGTGATTGCCGATCTGCAGAAGGACGGCAAGGTCGAACGCGGCTGGCTCGGCGTGCAGATCCAGCCGGTCAGCAAGGATATCGCCGAATCGCTTGGCCTCGCTGAAGCAAGCGGCGCGCTCGTCGTTTCGCCGCAGTCCGGCTCGCCGGGCGACAAGGCCGGCATCAAGCAGGGTGACATCATCACCGCCGTCAATGGCGAGCCCGTCAAGGATGCCCGCGACCTGTCGCGCCGCATCGGTGGCATGGCGCCCAACGCCAAGGTTGAAATCTCGCTGTGGCGCGGTGGCAAGTCGCAGTCGGTCACAGTGACGCTGGGTGATCTTACAAGCGACGACGCCTCCAAGGCGACGCCGACCCAGAACGACGACAAGGGCGACCAGTCTTCCAGCGAGAAGGTGCTGTCCAGCCTCGGCCTGACGGTTTCTCCCGCCGATGACGGCAATGGCCTTGCCATCACCGATGTCGACCCCGACAGCGATGCCGCTGCCCGTGGCCTGAAGACGGGTGAGAAGATCACCTCGGTCAACAATCAGCAGGTCGCTTCCGCCGCCGATATCGAGAAGATTCTCGAGCAGGCCAAGAAGGACGGACGCTCCAAGGCGCTGTTCCAGATCCAGACGGATGATGGCAGCCGCTTCATCGCTCTGGATATCGACCAGGGTTGATACGCTGAAACGCGATGCCGGCTTCTTTTGGGACCCGGCATCGCATCTCGCTCTTGAGACGGGGCGGTTGAGTATGGCAGGGCGCTATGGCCCTTTGTTCTCCCCGCCGGGGAGAAGAAACAAGCGGCACCCGCCTGATCCATAGGCGATTGTTCCGCCTGGAAGCGCGATGGTGCTTAAGGCCCGATCTTCGGAGGAAATTCCATGGAAAACAAGGTTCAGGAAGTCTCTCCCGCATCTGTTTCCGGTTGTGCGGAAAAGGGCGAGGGCGCTATTGTCCCGCACATGAAGATTCTAGTCATTGAAGACGACCTAGAGGCTGCGGCCTATATGACCAAGGCGTTCCGCGAAGTCGGGATCGTCGCCGATCACGCGAGCGACGGTGAGAGCGGCCTGTTCATGGGCTGCGAGAATGCCTATGACGTGATGGTGATCGACCGCATGCTGCCGCGCCGCGACGGGCTTTCCGTCATCAGCGAGCTGCGCCGCCGCGGTATCGAGACGCCGGTTCTGATCCTTTCCGCGCTGGGGCAGGTGGATGACCGCGTGACCGGCCTGCGCGCCGGCGGCGATGATTATCTGCCGAAGCCTTACGCCTTTTCCGAATTGCTCGCCCGCATCGAGGTGCTGGGCCGCCGCAAGGGCAAGCCCGAGCAGGACATGATCTACCGGGTCGGCGATCTCGAACTCGACCGGCTGTCACATGATGTGCGCCGCAACGGCAAGGAAATCCTGCTGCAGCCGCGCGAATTCCGCCTGCTGGAATATCTGATGAAGAATGCCGGCCAGGTGGTGACCCGCACCATGCTTCTCGAAAATGTCTGGGACTATCACTTCGATCCGCAGACCAATGTCATCGACGTGCATGTTTCCCGCCTGCGCTCGAAGATCGAGAAGGACTTCGAGAAGCCGCTTCTGAAGACCATCCGCGGCGCCGGTTACATGATGAAGGACGAGGGCTGATTGGCGAAGATGGCCCGCCTCAGAATAGTGTTCCGGTCGACGGCGGTGCGCCTTTCGGCGCTCTATATCCTGCTGTTCGCGCTCTGCGCCGCCTTCCTCGTCTTTTATGTCACCGCCCTTTCCGAAAGGCTGCTGAACCAGCAGACGCGTGATGCGGTGCTGCAGGAAGTCTCGGATGTGCAGCGGATCTATAATCGCGGCGGCATCAACCCGCTTCTCAGGATGATGGAGCGCCGCGCCCGCCAGCCGGGTGCGAGCCTTTATGTCATCGCCGGGCCGAATGGCGAAATCCTTGCCGGCAACGTTGCCTCCGTTCAGCCCGGTGTCTTCGACAAGGAGGGCTGGACGGGCTTCCCGTTCCGCTACGAGCGTTATTCCGAAAGCGGCGACAGCGTGCAGCATCTCGCCACCGCCAATATCTTCATGCTGGACAACGGCCTGCGCATCCTGATCGGCCGCGATCTCGGCGAGCCGACCAAGTTCCGGGCGCTGGTGCGCAATGCGCTGATGGTGGCGCTCGCCATCATGGGCGGCGGCGCGCTGCTCATCTGGTTCGGCATCGGCCGCAATGCGCTGAAACGCATCGACCGCATGTCGGCGGCGACCAAGAAGATCATGGCCGGCGACCTTTCCCAGCGTCTGCCGCAGGGCCGATCCGGCGATGAATTCGACCGCCTGTCCGGCTCGCTGAACGCCATGCTCGGCCGCATCGAGAAGCTGAATGAAGGCCTGCGGCAGGTCTCCGACAATATCGCCCACGACCTGAAGACGCCGCTAACGCGGCTGCGGAACAAGGCGGCGGCCGCCCTTGACGACAATGACGAGACGAAACGGCGCGCGGCCCTTGAAGGCATCATCGCCGAGTCAGACCAGCTTATCCGCACCTTCAACGCGCTGTTGATGATTTCCCGCGTCGAGGCCGGTTCGATTGCCGCGGAAATGACCGATGTCGACGTCTCGGCAATTGCCGCCGACAGCGCCGAACTTTACGAGCCTGTCGCCGAGGATGCCGGGCTTGCTCTGGAAGCCGAAATAGAGGCTGACCTTTCGGTAAAGGGCAACCGCGAACTGATCGGCCAGGCGCTCTCCAACCTCATCGACAACGCCATGAAATATGCCTGCGAGGGCGAGGGCGACAAGAAACTCGTCGTCCGTCTGGCAAGAGAGCCGGAGGCCATCGTGCTCTCCGTCGCCGATAGCGGTCCCGGCATTCCCGCCGACAAGCGCGGCGAGGTGCTGAAACGTTTCGTCAGGCTGGATGAAAGCCGCTCCAAGCCGGGAACCGGGCTCGGCCTGTCGCTGGTGGAGGCCGTCATGGAACTGCACGGCGGATCGCTGGTGCTATCGGACACGGATGCCTCGAATGCGGCCTGCCCGGGGCTGACGGTTTCGATGGTGTTTCCCATCCCCAAGGCGTAAGCATCGCTGGGTGGTGATGCCAGTGGGTCTTCACACCGGTGAGTTCTGCGGATGAGCAAGACTTGCCGGGAAATGACTGTTCTTCAAGAATACATTGAAAGATAATCTGGAGAACGGTTCCGTTGATTGACGCAATGGCTCTGTTCGGAGATCGCGTGCGATGGACGAAAGGATGTGTGACGGGTGGCAGCTACGGTTCCCTTGACCGACGACGGGCATGGCCCGATCATTCTGTTCGATGCGGAATGTGTCTTGTGTTCCGTGAATGCGCAATTCGTGCTGCGGCATGACAGGGCCGGATATTTCCGCCTGGCCTCCATGCAGAGCGAGATCGGCGCTGAAATTTACCGTCGTTACGATATGGACCCGAAAGATCCCGTCAGCATGCTGGTCGTGGATGGCGGCAGGGTGCGGCAGGACAGCGATGCTGTGCTGAGCATATATGAGGCGCTGGGCATGCCCTGGCGGCTTGTTACCGTATTGCGCATCATTCCCGCATTTCTGCGCGATCCCGTTTATCGCTTTGTCGCCCGCAATCGCTACCGCTGGTTCGGAAAGCATGAAGAGTGCTGGGTGGCGCCGCCGGAATACAGGGACAGGATTCTTTGAGCATGGCGGCCCAGTGAAACGCCTTGCGGCGTTTCACTGGATGAGGAGGCGTGAGGGCAGGGACGCCTTTCCTCATGGGGATGGTGGGCGGGTTCGCGGTCGCGTACTTCTCCCGCGCGGTTTAGAACGTGTAGGCCACGCCGATCATGGCGAAGGGCTGGATATCCTTTTTCACCACCGGACTGTCCTTGGCGTCGCCCAGCAGGAAGCCGACACCGCCGGTGCCGGTGATCATCCAGTTCTCCGTCATGAGATATGAAACCGAGGCGCTGGCGTCGATGCGCTTGAAGCCTGCCTTGGCGTCATAACGGCGCAGGCCGGAACGGGCGGATTGGGCCGAGGTGACACCGAAATAGGATTTCATGTGGTTGTCATCCGCCCAGGTGGCGGAGATATCCGCACCCAGAATGAACTGGTCGACTTTGTGCGAGACGCTTGCGCCGACAGTGGCGGTGAGGCCTTCGCTGCCGCCGATGGTCTTGTCCACCTTGGCGTAGATTTCAAAGGGGTCGACGCCATAGGCGATGACGCCGCCGACCACGCCGCCGGCCTTGATGTCGCCCAGCCCGCGCAGGTTCTTCTTGTCGTCCTTTTCCTTGCGCCCCGCTTCCCATCCACCCTTGACGCCCAGCCGGAAGCCGTTCTGGTTCAGAAGATTGACGGTAACGCCGCTGAAATCGATGCTCAGCGTTTCCCCATACTGGACGGAAACCAGCGGGACGGCGCCCACTTCCAGCTTGTCCGAACCTTCATATTTCGGGGCATAGGCCGCACCTGCGCCGAGCGTGATCTTCCACTCGCTGGAACTGCTGTAGCGGGCATTGTCGAAATTGCCCTGCGGATCGGCCAACCTGTCCGATTTGCCGATATCGGCGGCGAAGACCGGTGTGCAGATCGCCTGCGCGGCGGGCAGCGTCGTCAGGCAAAGGGCCATCGCGCGCAGGTTCTTTTGCCATTTCACTGTAAAAATCTGTTTCATGATCATATCCGTTGCAGCATCGAGCGTTGGAAAACCGGGGAGTCGGGTTTCGTTGAGGATGACGCTACGCGGGCACAATTGCGGAGACATTACGCGGTGCGGCGCTTTGGAAAACATCGCCACCGGCGGTTTTCTGATCGCAAAGCGGCCCGCATTTGTTACAACGCCACATGCATGCGCCGGGAGGCTTCGGCAAAGGTGCGGCGGCAGGAACGTTTCGGATGCGGTGCATCCGGTCCTGAAAGCCGGGCACGGGCGAAGAGCGGCGAGAGAATAGGCGGAAGAGGGAGAGAGACAGTGACGAAACGGGAAACCGCCGAAAGGCGGCTGAGCGAGGTTCTGCCGGGGATGATCCGCCCCTATACGCAGACGGAACTGAAATCCGTTCTTTCGACGCTGAAGGATATCGGCAAGGGCGAGCCGGCGGTGGCCGCGCTGCTTGCCGGGGAAAGCGCGCTCAAAGACTTTATCGCTGCGGCTTTCACGCTGTCTCCCTATCTGCGCGACATGGCGTCGGCGGATGAAGGGCTTTTGTCGCTGGCGATTTCGAAACCGCTTGAGCCGCTGCTGACCGGTCTCGTCCGCGAGGCGCGCGATTGCTGGAAGCCCGGGAACGAGGGCGGTATACCGAGCGAAAACGAGGTGATGTCGCGGCTGAGAGTAGCCAAGCGGCGGCTTTCCTTTATCGCCGCACTTGCCGATCTCGCCCGCATCTTCACCGCGCGTGATACGACCCGCTGGCTGAGCGACATGGCGGATGCAGCGCTCTCCGCCGCCATCGATCACCTTCTGCTGTCGGCCCATGAGAGCGGCAAGCTGAAACTGAAGGATGTCGCAACCCCGAGCGAAGGATCGGGCCTCATCGTGCTCGGCATGGGCAAGCTCGGTGCGCGCGAACTCAACTATTCCTCCGACATCGACGCCGTGGTGTTCTTCGAACCCTCCGCCGGCATCATGGACGATCCCTATGATGCGACGGAGAATTTCGGACGCATGATGCGCCGTCTGGTGCGCATCATGCAGGAGCGCACCGCCGATGGTTATGTCTTCCGCACCGATCTCCGGCTGCGGCCCGACCCCGGCTCGACGCCGCTCGCCATTCCCGTGGAAGCGGCGCTGCTTTATTACGAGGGCAGGGGGCAGAACTGGGAACGCGCCGCCTATATCAAGGCGCGGCCGGTGGCCGGCGACATGAAGGCGGGCGAGAACTTCCTGCGCGAGCTGACGCCTTTCATCTTCCGCAAATATCTCGATTACGCGGCGATTGCCGATATTCATTCCATCAAGCGGCAGATCCACGCCCATAAGGGCCATGGCGCGATTGCGGTGAAGGGTCATAATGTCAAACTCGGGCGCGGCGGCATCCGCGAGATCGAGTTCTTCGCCCAGACGCAGCAGCTCATCGCCGGCGGCCGCATGCCGGCGCTCCGGGTGCGAGCAACGCAGGAGGCGCTGGCGGCTCTGACCGAGGCGAAATGGATCGACGCAGAAACGCGCGACAGCCTGACCGACGCCTACTGGTTCCTGCGTGAGGTGGAGCATCGCATCCAGATGGTGCGCGATGAACAGACCCATGTGCTGCCCGATACCGAAGCGGAATTGAAGCGCATTGCCTTCATGCTCGGCTTTGACGACACCAAGGCTTTTTCGGAAAAGCTGGAAGAAGTGCTGCGGCTGGTGGAGCGGCGTTATTCCGCGCTGTTTGAGCAGGAAACGAAACTCTCCGGCGAGGCTGGCAATCTGGTCTTCACCGGCCAGAAGGACGATCCCGATACGCTGAAAACACTCTCCGCCCTCGGCTTCGAGCGGCCGGAGGATATCTCCCGCGTCATCCGCACCTGGCACAATGGCCGTTACCGGGCCACCCAATCGGTCGAGGCGCGCGAGCGGTTGACGGAGCTGACGCCGGACCTGCTGCGCGCCTTCGGTGAAAGCAAGCGGGCGGATGAGGCGCTCCTGCGTTTCGATAATTTCCTTTCCGGCCTGCCGGCCGGCATCCAGCTGTTTTCGCTGCTCGGCAACAATCCGGCGCTGCTCGACCTGCTGGTGACCATCATGTCATCAGCACCGCGCCTTGCCGAAATCATCGCCGCCCGCCCGCATGTCTTTGACGGCATGCTGGACCCGGCGCTGATGAGCGACATCCCGACACGCGATTATCTCGCCCACCGCATGGGCAATTTCCTCTCCAACGCCCGCCATTACGAGGATATTCTCGACCGGCTGCGTATCTTTGCCGCCGAACAGCGCTTCCTGATCGGTGTCAGGCTTCTGACCGGCGCAATCCGCGGCGAAGTCGCCGCCCGCGCTTTCACCCACCTGGCCGATCTGGTGATCGAGGCGGCGCTGAATCCGGTTCTGGCGGAGATGGAAGCGGCGCATGGGCTCTATCCTGGCGGCCGTGTCGCCGTCATGGGCATGGGCAAGCTCGGCTCCTTCGAGCTGACGGCCGGTTCGGATGTCGATCTCATCCTGCTTTACGACTATGACGATGCCGCCCATGAATCCACCGGCGCAAAGCCGCTCGATGTGGTGCGCTATTTCACTCGCGTCACCCAGCGGCTGATTGCTGCCTTATCGGCCCCGACGGCCGAAGGCGTGCTTTACGAGGTGGATATGCGGCTTCGCCCCTCCGGCAACAAGGGGCCGGTGGCGACGCGCATCTCTGCTTTCGAGAAATACCAGCGCGAGGAGGCCTGGACCTGGGAACACATGGCGCTCTCCCGCGCCCGCCTGATCTGCGGCGATGCCTCGCTGATGGAAGATGCGCGCCGCATCATCGCTTCCATCCTTTCGCAAAAGCGCGATGCGGCCAAGGTTTCCGTCGACGTGCTGGACATGCGCAACCTCATCGAGCAGGAAAAACCGCCGGAAAACAACTGGGACTTCAAGCTCATCAACGGTGGCCTGATCGACCTCGAATTCATCGCCCAATATCTGGCGCTGGTGGGGCCGGTGAAAGGGCTTGCTGCGCACGAACCGGGTCGCAATACGGCCGAGGCGTTGCAGGCGCTCGCCGCGCCTGTCATGGAGCCGCAGGCTTTCGATGACTGCATGGCGGCGATGGGGCTTTATACCGAAATATCGCAGATCGTGCGGCTGTGCATTGATGGGACGTTCAATCCGAAAGAGGCGCCGGCGGGCCTGATCGACCTCGTGTGCCGGGCGGGGGATTGCCCGGATATTTCAACGCTTGAGGGAGAGGTGAAGCGGCTGGCGAAAGCAGTGCGGAAGGCGTTTGTGGCGGTGGTGAAGAACGGTAATTAGTGAATCGGATCATAGAAAGAAGAAGCTGAGCATGAAGGTGTATTTCTATATACTGCCTGCAATATTATTGTTCTTTTTTTTACCTCTTATTTTAAATATATCGGCGGATATCATTGCATACGCGTATGGATGCCAAATCCATCTCGACGAGATTAAGTGTTCCGCAGGAGACGCCTCCGTCCCCATTGTAGCTGCTTTTGCACTAGATATCTGCTTATTGGCACTGCGATTGTTGTTCTTTGTGCCCCTGATCGCGGCGATGTTTTTCTTCATCTGGCTATTGCTAATATTGCGATATGCCCTGCTAAGAATTGAGACCAAAAGTAAATGATGGAAGAGCCAATTTCCCTATAATTTAGGCCTTTGTCGGTTGGGCGCGAACATCGTCCAACGCTCAATGCACCGTCCCACACACCCCCGCCGTATGCGGAATAATGATCGTCACCACCGTCCCACGACCCTCACATGAGCGTATCTTCATCATGCCGCCATGCAGCTTCACCAGTGAGCGGGAAATCGCAAGTCCGAGGCCGGAGCCGCCCTGGCTCTTGGCATATTGGCTCTGCACCTGCTCGAAAGGCTGGCCGATCTTGTTGAGCGCCTGCGCGGGGATGCCGATGCCGGTATCGGCGATGGTGAGGATCATCGCGGCCTCATGCACATGGGTGCGCAGCGCGATACGGCCGCCGTCGCCGGTGAATTTGACCGCGTTGGAGAGCAGGTTGAGCATGATCTGCTTCATGGCGCGGCGGTCGCCCTGCATGGTCAGCCCGGCGCAGACCTTCTGCTGCACGGTGATGTTCTTCTGCTGGGCCTGAATGGCGGTCAACCGCAGCGTCTCCTCGATCAGCGGCGCAAGATCGATGGTCTCGCGGTTGATGCGCATATGGCCCGCCTCGATCTTCGACATGTCGAGAATATCGTTGATGACGTTGAGCAGGTGTTTGCCGCTGTCATGGATATCGCGGGCATATTCGGAATATTTCGGCGAGCCGACCGGCCCGAACATCTCGTTTTGCAAGATTTCGGAAAAGCCGAGGATGGCGTTGAGCGGCGTGCGCAGCTCGTGGCTCATATTGGCGAGGAATTCGGATTTCGCCCGGTTGGCGGCCTGCGCACGCTCTTTTTCGGCGAGATAATTGGCGTTGGCGTCGGAAAGTTCCGTCTTCTGCCGTTCCAGCTTGTGCTGCGAGGCGGAGAGATCGCCGATCGTTGCCATCAGCCGGCGTTCGGAATCGCGCAGCCGTTCCTGATGGCGCTTCAGAAGGGTGATATCGGTGCCGACGGAGACGAGGCCGCCGTCACGGGTGCGGCGCTCGTTGATCTGCAGCCAGCGGTCATCGGCAAGCTGCACTTCCATGGTGCGCGACAGGCCGGATTGGTCCGGATCGGCAACGCGGCGTTCAACCACGGGGCGGGCTGCTGCGGCATGGACCGTGCTTTTTTCCGTGCCGGCCACCAGCACGCTGTCAGGCAGGCCATAGGCCTTCTGGTAGTGGGTGTTGCACATCACGAGGCGATCGTTCTTGTCCCACAGCACGAAGGCTTCCGAGGTGGATTCGATGGCGTCGGCAAGGCGCTGGTCCGCCTCGGCATAACGCTGGGCGAGGCGGTGCTGTTCAGTGACATCCATGGCGATGCCGATGACGCGCGGGCCGTTATTGGTGCGGATGACCTGGGCGCGGGCGCGCAGCCAGACATAATGACCCTTGGAATGGCGCATGCGGAAAATCTGGTCGATCTGGCGCAGGTTGCCGCAGCCGACGGCGCGGGCAAGCTCATAGAGATTGCCGTCTTCGGAATGCATCATGCGGGCCGCGTCGGAAAAGGAGAGCGGTGCTGCCTTCGGCGGAAGCCCAAGAATTTCATAAAGCGAACCGGACCAGAACATGCGCCGGCTGGAAAGATCGAAATCCCAGAGGCCGCAGCGCCCGCGCGACAGCGCCGTTTCCACCCGCAGGTTGGATTCGGCGAAGATGTCGTCGGCGTCGCGGGCGCGCTTCACCTGCATATAATAGGCGTAGAGCACGACGAGCAGGATGGAGGAGATGCCGGCGAACAGCGTCACGTTCATGGCGATTTCGCTACGCCAGAAGGAGCGGATCGGCTGCAGCGAGCGCGCCGCGATCACCATGGCGCCATCATCACCGAAGGGGATCATCGTCGCATAATGCTGCTGGCCATCGATGTTGGTCTCGATGGTGCCGGGCGAGCCGGGGAAACGCTGCACGATGGCGATTTCGGGAAGCAGGGCGGGCAGCGAGGTGCCGATATAAAGCATCGCCTCCTTGCCCGCGCCCGCGAAGATGCGGCCATTGCTGCCTGACAGCAGCACCATCGT
This sequence comes from Agrobacterium radiobacter, assembly GCF_040801995.1. Classification (NCBI taxonomy): domain Bacteria; kingdom Pseudomonadati; phylum Pseudomonadota; class Alphaproteobacteria; order Hyphomicrobiales; family Rhizobiaceae; genus Agrobacterium; species Agrobacterium radiobacter. The sequence goes on from NZ_JBEGHX010000001.1 coordinate 639,460, forward strand.
GCCATCGGCAAGGCTGCCCGACGGCAATGCGGCGACAAGGCTCGCCTCGGCGCGGGTCCGGTCCTGCGCGGTGAAAACGATACCGTTGTTAACAAGGGCCGCTTTCGCCGTCAGCGCCGTCAGCGCGGTTGAGTGGCGGGCAGCCTCTTCCATGCGGCTGTATTCGGCAACGATGCCAAGCATGCGCGAGGCGGCGACAACGACAAGGAAGGCGAGGATGAGAATGGGGATGAGGCGTTTCAGCAGGGTCTCGACCTGCGGCGCCGGGCGGTCGGAGCCATTCATCAAACCCATCAGGTCGCTGGAAAGCCTTTCGCCCCAGGCCGCAAGATCAGAAAATTTGGCATACGGCCGCTCATCGCCCGCAGTCGCCCGCCGCACGTTCGTCATTGTCCCGCCTTTTAGATGTCCCCAGTGATTCGAAGCGCCGCCGCTTGAATATCTCTAATGAATCAAATGCGATTCGCCGTGTCCAGAGGCAAAAGTTAAAAGAATTTTAACCCCTTGAACCGACTCCGTATTTTTTCGGGACAATCTGTTGCCGCTTCGGGAAAAGCGGGATTCATGAAGAAAAACAGTGAACCGGCACTTCAATTCCGGCGGTTTCGAGATGCCGCGTGGAATGGGTTTCAGCTTCCATCGAAGGCATCGAGAGCAGGGCCAAGCGCGCTGATCACGCCATTGCCGGCGGCGGGAAGACCGGTCAGTACCGCGCTGATGATATCCTCCCGGCTTGCACCGTGCACCTTGGCTTCCGTTACATGAAAAGCGATGCCGCTTTCCAGACGCAGGGCGGCCAGAATACCGATATAGATCAGGCTCTGCGTCTTCACATCGAGTGTGGAGGCCGCGCCCAGACCCTGCACGGCCTGAAGCCATGCTGCCTTGTGAGCCGGGGCGTCGGTCATGAAGCGTTGAAACGAGGCGCTGGTTCTGGACATGTCCGTCATCTGAAGTTCCCATCTGATCCCGAGCCAACGTCGGCCCTTCGCACACAAAGATGCTGCGCAATGCGCGACGCCGCCTTGATGGAAATCAAGACGGCGTCGCGGCATGGATCAGAATGGTGGAGCTTCGGCGGACGATCAGCCCTTGAGGATACGCCCGACGATGTCGCTTACATCCGTCGACAGGTCCTTCGCCTCGGCAATGGTTGAAAGCGCGGCTTTCGCATGTTCGGCACGGCTTGCCTCCAGCGATCGCCAGGAGCGCATGGAGGTCAAAATGCGGGCGGCCAGCTGCGGATTGCGCTTGTCGATGGCGATGATCTGTTCCGCAAGGAAACGATAGGCCGCGCCATCGGCTCGGTGGAAGCCGGTGGGGTTGGAGAAGGCAAGCGTGCCGACCAGCGAGCGCACCCGGTTCGGATTGGTGGCGATGAAATGTTTCGATTTCATCAGCCCCTTGATACGCTCCAGCGCGCCTTCGCCCGGAATGGCTGCCTGCAGCGAGAACCATTTGTCGAGAACGAGTGCATTGTCGGCAAAGCGTTTTTCGAAGGCGGCAAGCGCTTCCTTTGTTTCCGTGCTTTCCGGGAAACGCTGGGTCAGGACACTGAGCGCATGGGCGAGATCGGTCATATTGGTGGCGTCGGCAAAGGCCTTCGCCGCCCGCTCCGGTGTTCCCTCGGCAAAGGCGAGGAAGCTCAGGGCGCCATTGCGCAGTGAACGGCGTCCGGCGCTGTCGGCGTCGGGGCTGTAAGCCTCGCCATTGGCAGCACTATCGGCAAGCCGCCGCAGCGTTTCTAGGCCGGACGTGGCAATCGCCTTGATCGTGGCATTGCGCGCCTTGTGGATGGCATCGGGATCGGTGTTGCCGCCGAGTTCGCGGGCGATATCCGTTTCGCTCGGCAAGGCCAGCGCCTGCGCCCGGAATGCCGGCTCAAGCGCGTCGTTGCCGATGATTTCGATGAGCGTGGCGGAGAGAGCCGCATCCGTCTGTGTTTCTTCGCCCTTCTGCACCGCCTTGGTGGCGGCAATCAGCGCCGGCAGGGCGAGATCGGTCAGCGCCTGGAAACGGGCGAACATGTCAGTCTCATGCCGGGCGATCTGCACCAGATCGGCCGCATTCTGCTCGAAATCCAGATTGATCGGTGCCGAGAAGCTGCGGTTGATAGACAGCACCGGCCTCGACGAGATGCCGGTAAAGGAGAAGGTCTGGTTGCGTTCGGTCAGATGCAGCACGCCATTGCGATACTCGCCGCCTTCGACGGCTTGCGGTTCGGCGATCTGGCCATTGTCGAGGATCAGCGCCAGCGACAGCGGAATATGGCGCGGCTGCTTCACCGGCTGGCCGGGCGTCGGCGCCACGGTCTGTTCCAGCGTCAGTCTGAAGGTGGCATTGCCCGCATCATAAGCCGATGAGACGGAGACGAGCGGTGTGCCCGCTTCCGTGTACCAGAGCGAAAATTGCGAGAGGTCGCGGCCGCTCGCATCGGCGAAGCTCTTGACGAAATCCTCGACGGTTGCGGCTTCGCCGTCATGGCGCTCGAAATAGAGGTCCATGCCCTTCTTGAAATCATCAGCGCCGAGGATCGTGGCGATCATCCTCGTGACTTCGGCACCTTTTTCATAAACGGTCGTTGTGTAGAAATTGTTGATTTCGCGATAGGTATCCGGGCGCGGCGGGTGCGCCAGCGGGCCGGAATCCTCGGGAAACTGCTCCGATTTCAGGTGGCGCACATCGGCGATGCGCTTGACCGGCCGCGAGCGCATGTCGGCGGAAAATTCCTGATCGCGATAGACCGTCAGGCCTTCTTTCAGGCAGAGCTGGAACCAGTCGCGGCAGGTAATGCGGTTGCCCGTCCAGTTGTGGAAATATTCATGGGCGATGATGCGCTCGATATTGGCGTAGTCAGCATCGGAAGCGGTTTCGGGGTCGGCCAGCACGAATTTGTCGTTGAAGACGTTGAGACCCTTGTTCTCCATCGCGCCCATGTTGAAATCGGACACGGCGACGATCATGAAGATATCGAGATCGTATTCGCGGCCGAAACGCTCTTCGTCCCATTTCATCGAACGTTTCAGCGCATCCATGGCGTAGGCCGCGCGCGGCTCTTTGCCGTGCTCGACATAAATCTTCAGCGCCACTTCGCGGCCGGACATGGTGGTGAAGGTATCTTCCACCACGCCGAGATCGCCGGCGACAAGCGCGAAGAGATAGCTGGGTTTCGGATGCGGATCGAACCAGGCTGCGAAGTGACGGCCTTCATCGTAATTGCCGCCGCCGAGGAAATTGCCGTTCGAGAGCAGCAGCGGATTGCCTTCCTTCGCCGCGATGATCGTCACCGTATAGGGCGCCAGAACATCCGGCCGGTCGGGGAAATAGGTGATACGGCGGAAACCTTCCGCCTCGCATTGCGTGCAATAAACGCCATTGGTGCGGTAAAGCCCCATCAGCTGCGTATTGATCTGCGGATTGATGTAATTGGTGACGCAGATCTCGAAGGGAGATTCGGTCGGCAAATCGCGGATGGTCAGGCTGTCGGGCGTCGCCTCATATTGGCCGGCAGGAAGCTCCACCTGGTCGAGCAGCAGGCTGGAAAGCTTCAGCTCGTCGCCATCAAGGACGAGCGGCGCCTGCCGCTCAGCGCCTTCGCGCCGGTGAAAGATCAAACGGGCTTCGACCTTGGTATTCTTGGGGTCGAGTTCGAAGGTGAGATCCACCCGCTCCAGAACGAAATCGGTGGGGCGGTAATCTGCCAGGTGAACGATCTGGCCCGTGTCTGTTCGCATGACTGTCCCTGAATAACTTGGCGTGGTCTTCCCGGCATCATGTCGCCATAAGTCCCGGATGTAAAATGGGTAGAGTATTCGTCACGTTCATGTGCGCGTCGGAGGACGTTCTGTCCCGCGATGGAAAGCTTTGCCGGCCATGCAGACAATCCTCCCGCCGCCGGACCCGTGGACCATGGCAGCAAATGTTGAACGATTGCTGAAGTGTTTCTAATTTTATTGAAGATTTATTTAGCTAGCTGGCATCTGCCTGGGAAAAATGGGGAACTCTCCATCGGCCAGTGCAGTCAAAGGCAATTCAGATATGCGAGCTGTATATTGCCGTTGATAGCGTGACCACCAAGGCCCGAGGGTGTCGAGCTTAAATTTTCACTATCGTATACACAAAAAACGACCACAGCATGCACAGAGACACGCTGTGGTGTTGCAGAATATTTTGAAACAAAAAGCTTTTTAAAAGCTGCTCATTTCGATCGCCACTTGCATCACAACAGCAGACTGTTTTCCGAAATGAAAATTGTTCCTGCCAGGAAGATTTGGAAGTCGACGAGACTGTCCCCATCAACGTCTCCCGATATGAAAGTCGCATTCTCAGCAGCCTCGAAACGTACCTCTCCAGCCGTAGAGCTAAAAGAATTCGTGCCAATGAAGGCAGACAAAGACAGAGCGGTGAGATCTATCCTATCGTTCTGGAGATTTGAGAAATCTTGGATGACATCAATCGCAAATAAAGAGGGGCTGTCTGCGATACTATCAAAGACAAATGTATCGCTCCCTGCTCCTCCGAAAAGCGTGTCTATCCCAGCGCCGCCATTCAGTACATCGTTCGAATTTCCACCGACGATGATATTGTCGCCATCATTGCCAATTCCTGTGAACGAAGCATTTCCAGTATATACTAGGTTCTCCACATGCACGGTCAACCGATAGTTGGTGAGAGATGTTTGAACCACATCGATACCATTGTCTGCAAGCTCAACAATAGTACTCTCAGTCGAGTCAATTATGTAAGTATCATTTCCCGCTCCGCCAGAAAATTGAAATAATCCGCTTCCGCCAACAAACGTATCGTCGTGGTTTGATCCCAGCACACCCTCTATACTGCCAAAAGAATCACCTGTTGCATCACCGGTGTGGTTGCCGTTGGCCATGTTGATAGTCACCCCACTGATGGCATCACTGTAGCTTGCAATATCGATACCCGTGCCGCCGTTCAGAATGTCCATGCCCGCTCCACCTCGCAAGGTGTCGTTTCCATTACCTCCATTCAGGACATTGTCCATCGAGTTGCCAGTCCCAAAGAAGATACCACTTCCTGTGAAAGTCAAATTTTCGACATTACTAGGTAGAGTATAAGATGATAGTGACGTTCTTACCGTGTCGATCCCATTGTTAACGGTCTCGGTTATTGTGACGAATCGAGTGTCGACGACATAAGTATCATCTCCCATTTCTCCTTGAAGAAACTGTCCTGATTTGGAAGAGGTCAGATGATCAGCGAAAGCTGAGCCTATAATGCGATCGATCGAGGTAAGCACATCACCAGTGGCGTCTCCCCCAGTGTTAACCCCATTCAGCAGGTTGACAGTGATTGCGGATAAGGAATTGGCGTAACTTATCGTGTCTGTTCCATCGCCACCGTCGAAGTTGTCCGCGGTATTGGTAGAATAGAAAGTATCGTCGAATTTAGATCCAACGTATTTCTCAATACTGTTGAAAACATCTCCGGCTGCATCACCTGTGAACGTTCCGGAGCGAAAATTAAATACGATCCCTGTGCTGGAAGTAGCGTATGAAGCCGCGTCGAATCCGTCGCCGCCATTTAGTATGTCGGCACCTGCGCCGCCGACCAAAATATCGTTGCCGTCTTTTCCATCCAAGATGTCGTTGCCTGCATAGCCCTCCAAACGATTCTTGTCTGAGTTTCCGGTCAAAACATCAACATATTGGGATCCTAGTAGACTCTCAATTCCTCTCAGCACGTCGCCAGTGGCATGACCACCGCTCGATGTGTTCGAAGCTAAGTTGACCGCGACGCCATCATTTGAGTTAATATAAGAAACGGCGTCAAAGCCTTCTCCTCCATCGAGTAGGTCGCCACCCCCATTTCCGACTAGTACGTCGTCGCCTGTATAACCGTATAACTGATCATTACTTTGCCCACCGGTGATGACATTGTCGAGGGCGTTGCCGATAAGGCGAGCATTCCCGGTACCGATATAGGTCAGACGCTCGATATTATCCTTGACGATGATTGAATAACTATTGTTTGTGGTGCGGATTTCATCATTACCGCCGTTTTGTGCTTCGATGATCACCGTGGAGAATGGGACGATATAAATATCGTCGCCTGCGCCGCCTTCGAAGGTGAAGCCGGCATCGCCCGTGATGGTGTCGTTGAAGGCCGAGCCGATGACTTTGTTAATTCTGTAATATTTGTCACCTTCAGCATCACCGCCCGTGCCGGTCCCCATTTTGGTCGCCACAAGGTTGATATTAACGGCTGCCGGTGAACCGGAATAATCAACGGTGCCACCACCGTCTCCTCCACTGAATGTAGAGGCTTCACTCCCACTAATAAAGGTGTTTGGATAACTGCTACCAGCGAATATTTCGATGCCGTCGAACGTATCGCCAGCGGCATATCCTGAGTGAATTCCCGTTTTAAAGTTCAATGTAATGCCCACCGGAGATGAGCCGTAACTTACGGTGTCAATCCCGGCCCCCCCAACAATATGGTCCGCGCCACCGGCTCCATCCAGTTGGTCGTCGCCGCTGCTGCCGGTGATGACATTGTCGAGGGCGTTGCCGATAAGGCGAGCATTCCCGGTACCGATATAGGTCAGACGCTCGATATTATCCTTGACGATGATTGAATAACTATTGTTTGTGGTGCGGATTTCATCATTACCGCCGTTTTGTGCTTCGATGATCACCGTGGAGAATGGGACGATATAAATATCGTCGCCTGCGCCGCCTTCGAAGGTGAAACCGGCATCGCCTGTGATGGTGTCGTTGAAGGCCGAGCCGATAATCTTATGAATCCCCGTCAAGGTGTCACCTTGTGCATCACCGCCCGTGCCGGTCCCCGTTTTGGTTGCCACAAGGTTGATATTGACCGCCGCGCCGGACCCTGAATAATCCGCCTCAGCCCCTCCGTCTCCTCCAATCAACTGATCCGCTCCAGGGCCACCTATTAACCTGTCGAAGCCTGATCCGCCAATTAAGACGTCATCGCCCTCTAAGCCGTAGATGATGTCGGCTTCGCTTGTTCCGATAAGGCGGTCTATTGCGGATGTTCCGGTAATAGTTGGCATGTTATCCTCCTGAGAGTTGGAAATTATCCATCGACGGTGTGATTAGTATAGTTTGGTATTATGTCGAATGTATTTCCAGATTTCATTTGTATTTTAATATTTTTTATTATAGTAAAATTTGTTATTTTACTAATTATTGCTAAGGTATTGATTTTTGTATTCCGTTGCTTGCAATGATTTTGGGGGTTGCGGCCAGAGCAATTAAGACTTCGGGCAACTTGTGTTGTAGTGGATTTTGGGAATCTGGCAGTTGGCCATAAGGGTGGATGCAAATGCGTGCCAAAATGTCAAATCCAATCCACTAGCCTTGTGAAAACTCACTTCTTCTTATAATTTCTGTGCGTCGTCCTCTCCCGCATGAAAATCTCCCGATGGCGTGTTTGCGCAGCCGATATGAGTAACTGCCAATGAACGCCGAACCGATGAATCCCTTTCGCGGGATTAGCATGAAGCTGATTTCGGTCGGCTTTTTTCTTGTCATGCAGACCTGCATCAAGGCCGCAGGTGACGTGCCGGCCGGCCAGATCACCTTCTTTCGTTCCGCCTTCGCCATCATCCCGATCGTCGTTTATCTCGCCTGGCTGCATGCGCTGGCGAGCGCGCTGCACACCAATAATCTCCTCGGTCATTTCAAGCGCGGTTTTCTGGGCATCCTCTCGATGGCTTGCGGTTTTTATGGGCTGACCATGCTGCCGCTGCCGGAATTCATCGCCATCGGTTATGCCTCGCCGCTTCTCGCCGTCGTTTTCGCCGCCTTCATCCTGCATGAAAAGGTGCGCATCTATCGCTGGAGTGCGGTGTTTGTCGGCATGATGGGCGTGCTGGTGATTCTGTGGCCGAAGATGACGCTTCTGAGTGAGGGCGGCTTTGCCGCGGGTGAGGGGCTGGGGGCCATTGCCGTGCTATGCGGCGCGGCGCTGGGCGGTCTGGCCATGATCCAGGTGCGGCAATTGGTGGAAACGGAAAAGACGCCGACCATCGTGCTCTATTTTTCGCTCACCGCCACTTTGTTATCGCTCATCAGCGTGCCCTTCGGCTGGAATTCGCTGAGCGTGACGCAGGCGATGCTCTTGATCACCAGCGGCATCTGCGGCGGCGTCGCGCAAATCTTCCTGACGGAGAGTTACCGCCATGCGGAAGTCTCCGTTATCGCGCCCTTCGAATACAGCTCCATCGTCTTCGGCATCGCGGTGTCCTACATTCTGTTTGGAGATATTCCGACGGTGACAATGCTGATCGGTACGGCGATCGTGATCCTCGCCGGTATCTTCATCATTTTCCGCGAACATCAGCTGGGATTGGCGAGACGGGCGGCGCGCAAGGCTTCGACGCCGCAGGGGTGAGGGATGTTTCCTCGGCCGCTATACACTGGCCGTTTTGTGTGTCCGTCATTCCGGCCATGAGCCGGAATCCAGTCGACACGCGTCTGCGTGTTGGAAAGACTCCTTTCAGCCCAAGGACTTGGGCTGGCTGGATGCCGGATCAGGTCCAGCATGACGGAGGTCTATAATCGTGAAAACACGCAAAAGCAAAAGGCGCCTTCCCGAAGAAAGACGCCAGCGCGCAATCATATCTATGAGCCAGTGCTAGGCTGGCCTGAGTGCTTCTCAGCGCTCGCGGAAATCCGCGAAGACTGCCGAGGGACGCGTCACGCGGACCTGCTGCATGGCAGCGCGTGCGGTCATCTGTTCGTTTGCGGCTGCGCCGAAACGATGGTAGCCCTGACTGGAGCGAGGGCCGAGGCCCGCCAGACGGAGCGTTTCAAAGCCGGAATGTACCGGACGGAAGCGAGTGGTCATTGCCTTGGTTCCTTAAACCGAATTCCTCCCAAGACATGATCGCTATATCGCAGCGCAGCATGGATTCGGCAAGCCGGCCAAATGCGCCGCTGTTATGCGTAATGCGCATGGCTTTTTTCATAATTCATTTACATTGAGTAGGAATGAGGCAGTCAGCCCTCGGTGATCTTTGCCTGAAAAGCCAATAAGTCCTGCCATGCCAAGGACTTACTCGCTGGCGCGTTCAACAGTTCCTGCGGATGCAGGCTGGCCAAGGCAGGCAAAACCAGGTGTCCGGCTGCGACATCACGCCACTGTCCGCGCAGCGTATGGATGGTGCCGGTGCCGCCAAAGAAGAAACGTGCGGTAAAGTTGCCAAGAAGCAACAGGTGTTTCGGCTCGGCAAGGGCGATCTGTCGCTCGATGAAGGGGCGGCAGATATCCATCTCGGCCTGCGTCGGCGGGCGGTTGCCCGGCGGCCGCCAGGGCACGACATTACCGAGCATGATGGTGCTGCGCTCAAGCCCGATGGCCGCCAGCATGCGGTCGAGCAAAAGCCCGGTCTTGCCGGCGAAGGGAAGGCCCTCGCGGTCGTCATCAGCATCCGGCATCGGGCCGATGACCATGATGGCGGAGGCGGCATCACCTGCGGTGAAAATCGTATTGCGCGCGCTGTTCTTGAGGTTGCAGCCGCTGAAACCCTCAAGCGCGGTTTTCAGCTCGGCAAGCGATCTCGCGCTTTCCGCCGCAAAACGCGCCGCCGCCACGGCCTGCTCGTCCGGCATGGCGACATTCTGCTGAATGGCGGGGGCGGCTGGCGAGCCACGCGCCGGGGCGCTGCGCGTTGCCGCCTGCCGTTGAGGCGCGTCGGCACGGCGATCCGCCGGCCTTTCAGTCTGGCGTGCCGATGTCACCGCATCCTGTGCCGGCGCGGATCGGGCAGGGCGGGCGGCGGCGAATTCAGCGAAACGGTCGACCGGGGTCTCTTCCAGCATCCAGTCCACGCCCGCATCCGCATGGAAATGCAGGAGGGCGGCGAGTTCGGCCGGGGAGAGGTCGTGAGCGGCGATCATGGGCGGAAATTACCCCATGTTCCCCGCCCGGGGAACCCGTAAATCACGCTGTCCAGCGCTGAATATCGCCGCTTTCGCCGATCATGGCGAGACCATGGGCAATCGAGAGCAGCTCGCCGCCGCTTTCGATACGGTCGGCGTCGAAACGGCGGGTGAAAAGCTCGCGCACCGCCGGCACGAAGGAGGTGCCGCCGGTCAGGAACACCTTGTCGATCGCCTCGGGCGCAACCTTCGTCTTTTCCAGAACCTCGTCGAGCGCTTCTTCTATCTTGGCGAGGTCGTCAGCGATCCAGTTGTTGAAATCGCTGCGCTTCACCATCTTGCGGCCGGCCTTGCCGAGCGGCGAGAAGTTGAATTCCGCTTCCTCCGCCGAGGATAGCGCCATCTTGGTGGCGGAAATCGCCTGATAGAGCGGGTAGCCCTCGTCGTGGTCGACCAGATCGATGAAGAGTTCGAGTTTTTCTGGCTCCAGCGCCGAGCGCACCAGCGATTTCAGCGCGGTGAATTCCTTCGAGGTCTTGAAGATCGACAGCTGGTTCCAGCGGCCGAAATTCACGTAATAACCCGAGGGTACATCCAGCACCTTGTCGAAGCTTTTGAACTTGCTGCCCTTGCCGATCTCGGGCGAGACCAGATTGTCGATCATGCGGAAATCGAAATGGTCGCCTGCCACGCCGACGCCGGAATGGCCGATGGGGGTGGCGGAAAGCTTGCCGGCATGGGTTTCGAAACGGATCAGCGAATAGTCCGTGGTGCCGCCGCCGAAATCCGCCACCAGCACATTGGCGTCCTTCTTCAGGCTCTGGGCGAAATAATAGGCGGCCGCCACCGGCTCGTAGACATAGTGGATATCAGGGAAGCCTGCCCGGGTGAGCGCCTCGTTGTAACGGGCAAGCGCCAGCGTCTCATCCGGATTGCTGCCGGCGAAACGCACCGGCCGGCCGGCGATGACGGTGGAAACGTCACCTGGCCATTCCTCGCCGGCATAGGTCCTCAGCTTGCGCAGGAACACGTCCATCAGGTCCTCGAAGCTCTGGCGCTTGGCGAAGATCAGCGTGCCCTGAAACAGCGGCGAGGCCGCAAATGTCTTGATCGACTGCAGGAAACGGCAGTCGCCGGCATTGTCGATGAATTGGCGGATGGCGGCATGGCCCGCTTCCACATGCAGGGCGGCCGCACCCAGGCCGGCATCCTTCATGAAGGAGAGCGCGGTGCGCATGCTGTCATCCGTGCCTGCGCTACTGGTAAAACGCATGGAACGGCTTTCGCCGCCGCCGTCGGAAAGAGCCATGACCGTGTTGGTCGTGCCGAAATCGAGGCCGAGAGCCCGCTTTTGCGTCATCGCCATATCCTTGTCGCCGATAGAAAAACCCGCCCGGCCTGAAAGGCGGCCCAGCGCGAAAATAAGGGATGCCTTTGGCACCCCGATGTCAGAGGAGGGCGGTTGATTGCACAGGGCCGACGGAATGGCAAGCACCTGCACCCGGGTTTATTGTGAAATTTGCATGAAGTAATCGCCATGGGTGGAAGGCCGCCCTGCCGCCCGCATTAAATATTTTTTCGCATAAAGCGAGTATAAGGCTGAACTATAGCGTTAAAGAGCAGATTTATTTTTGTATTTGTTGTGTTTGCAGACGGAGCCCCGATGTCCCGAAAGCCGGCCCGTTCCACCCTCGAAGACGTGTCGCCGGCGCGAAACGCCCGCGTTCGCGGCGATGCGGACAGCTTCAACCGCCATCTCATGGACCTGATGGAGGCGTCGCAGCAGGGTTATGCGCTTTTCGACGGCGGCGATGAACTGCGTTTCGCCAACACGGCATTCCGCACGGCGCTCGGCCTCGGTCCGGACGAGTTTCCGACATGGGTTGAGCTCATGCGCAGCGGTTACCGCAACTCCGCCGGCACGGCCATCGAGACCTCCGATTTCGAACTGTGGCTGCGCTCCGCGAGAACGAGGCGCGGCAAGCTGCCGTTCCGCACCATCGAGACCGGCCTCAATGACGGGCGCTGGATGCTCACGACCGAGACGACGCTGCCGGGTGGCTGGATGTTGTGCGTCGTCACCGATATTTCCGAACTCGGCGTTGAACTGCGCGATCTTCGCCAGGAGCGGGACAGGGCGTTGAAATCCGCCCTGAGCGACGAGCTGACCGGTCTCGGCAACCGCCGCTACGTCATGGATGTTCTCAATCACCGGCTTGGCCCCAACAAGGCCGAGGCGCTCGCCGTCATCATCATCGATATAGACCACTTCAAGTCGGTGAACGACCGCTTTGGCCATGCCTGCGGCGATCTGGTTCTGAAAGACTTCGCCGCCCGGCTTTCCGCTGCGGTCGCCCGCGACGATCTCGTCGGGCGAATCGGCGGCGAGGAGTTCCTGCTGATGCTCGGCGGTTCACGCGTTTTGAGCGCGGAGATCATCATGCAGAAGCTGCTGTTGTCTTTGACCGCGGCATCGCCGCTGAGCGACGTGCCGGATTTCCGCTATAGCTGCTCGGCTGGCATTGCCTTTGCAAATCCGGGCGAGAGCGCGAGCGATGTCCTGCGCCGCGCCGACACGGCGCTTTACGAAGCCAAGAATACCGGCCGGAACCGCTACGTGATTTACGGAGCGGCCTCCTGACCGGATTTTTGTTTATTCGGCGTCAGTTCGACTTCGCCGCGCCGCCATCCACTCTCAGCATCGTGCCGGTGATGTAGCTTGCCGGAACCGAGCAGAGGAAAGCGCCGGCGGCGGCGAATTCCTCCACCGTGCCGAGGCGGCCGGCCGGGATGCTCTTGACGGAGGCCTCGCGGATTTCCTCGACGCTCTTGCCGAGACGCTTGGCGTTGGCGCCATCAAGCTCATCGATGCGGTCGGTATGGATACGGCCGGGCAGGAGCAGGTTGGAGGTGATGCCGAAGGAGGCCACTTCGGAGGACAGCGTCTTGCTCCAGCCGACCAGCGCGCCGCGCAGCGTATTGGAAAGGGCGAGATTGGCGATCGGTTCGAAAACGCCTGACGAAGCGACGGTGAGGATGCGGCCGAAACCCTGCTCCTTCATGTCAGGCAGAAGCGCATTGGTGAGCGTGATGACGCGCAGCACCATGGACTGGAAGAAGGTATCGAGCTTTTCGACCGTCATCTCCTGCGCAAGGCCCGGGGTCGGACCGCCGGTATTGTTGACGAGAATATCGATGCCGCCGAGCTTGTCCTTGACCGCCTGAACCATGGCGGCGACGAAATTGTCATCGGCAAGATCGCCCCAGACCCAGTCGGCCTTGCCCTTGCCGAGCGCATTGATCGCCTTGCAGTTTGCCTCCAGCTTATCGCCGCTTCTGCCGACGAGAAGGACATGCGCGCCTTCTTTCGCCAGCGCCGTCGCAATGCCCAGCCCAAGGCCGCGAGAGGAGGCGAGAACGAGGGCGCGTTTGCCGGAAATGCCGAAATCCATGGGTTTTATCCTGTCTTGTGAGTGCGCTATGTGCTGTTTATAGAGCATTTCCAGGAAAAGTGGACCCCGGTTTTCCGTCCGGAAATGCGACAAAACAAAGAGTTAGAGCGTTTTCGCGATTCTAAGAATGGCGAAAATCCTCTATGAAGGTGGCGCCCGGTTTTGAAGGAAAAATACACGTCATGACAGAACAATCCCTGCTGAAATTCTCCATTGCCGTCACGGTTCTCCTGGCGCTCTTCGGTATCGGCGCGGGCCTGTTCTCCGGCTCCTTCGCGGTGGTTTTCGATGGTGTCTATGCGCTGACCGACGCTTTCATGACGGTGCTGGCGCTGCTGGTCGCGCGGCTGATCGCCGCCTCCGCAGCGCCAAGGCCGGGCGGCCGACTGGTGGAGCGTTTCACCATGGGTTTCTGGCATCTGGAGCCGATGGTGCTCGGCCTCAACGGCACGCTGTTGATGGGCGCTGCGATCTATGCGCTCATCAATGCCATCGACAGCCTGATGGATGGCGGCAGATCGATCGAGTTCGACTACGCGATCATCGTCACCTTCCTCAGCTTTGCCGTCTCGCTCGCCATGGCGTGGTTCGTCAAAAGGCAGAACCGCCGGCTGAAATCCGCCTTCGTGGCGCTGGATGCCAAAAGCTGGTTGATGAGCGCGCTTTTGAGCATCGCGCTCTTTATCGCCTTCGCCGTGGGTTACGGGCTGACGGGAACGTCGCAGGCATGGCTTTCGCCCTATATCGACCCGGCCGTGCTGGCGCTGGTCTGCCTCGTCATCATCCCCATGCCGCTCGGCAATGTGAAGCAGGCGCTGGCCGACATCCTTCTGGTGACCCCGCTGGAATTCAAGCAGCATGTGGACAGGGTGGCCGCCGAGACGGTGGAAAAATTCGGCTTCGCTTCGCACTATTCCTATGTCGCCCGCGTCGGCCGCGGCCGTCAGATCGAACTCTTCTTCATCGTGCCGAAGAACTGGCCGGCCCGGCGTCTGGAGGAATGGGATGCGATCCGCGACGAGATCGGCGACGCGCTGGGCGGCGAGGGCAGTGACCGCTGGCTGACGATCGTGTTCACGACGGATGAGGAGTGGGCGGTTTGAGCGGGGTGTGATTTTAGCTAAGTGGCCCAAACCGGTCATTGCAGCACTGATCTGGACAGGCCTGATGGGGATGGAGAGCGGATTGGCAGGTTTCAGTCTGACAGATAGCAGAAGTGGTCTTCCAGTGTCGCTCAAGCCGGAGTTTTGCACCAAACTCTTGCTACAGAAATTCCTTAGAAGTCAGCAGTGGCGATTTTGTCGCGAACTTGGGAGTTTGCGATAAGAATGGCTCCATCTTAGCGGGGCTATTTCACGCGCGCTTGATGTTGGCGGCCACCAATTGCCTGAAGTCGTCGATCTGTGCTGGCGTCAGGACGCGCTTAGGCAGCATGTTGAACACGCGCGCCCCCTGGTAGAGGAGGATCACCTTGCTGTCTTCGGTCCATTTGAGATAGTCGTTCCAAGGAACATTCCAGTCGCCCTGCTGTGCCTTGCTCCTAAAGCCTTCCTCAGACCATGTAACCGTGATCGGGTGCTGAAGGGTTTTCTGGTCTGCGTAGGCCTTGCGGGCAAACACGGCAGCGCCGAAAAAATATTGGTAGAGCGGTATTGCGATCACAACCACCACGCAGATGTAGAAGAGCGACATGAAAGGCGCATCGGGGAATCGCAGCGCCAACGTGAAGAGCGAGGCAAGCAGCAAAGCAACGAAGATCAGCCAGCAAACGAGCGGCCAGCCTGAGGTTGAATATTTCAGTATGAACAGCTTGTTGGCAGCAACATAGTCGTCGGCGGTCAAAGTGAAGGTGACGCTGCGGTTCATATCTCTCATTGTCTCCCTGGTGAGATACCACACCTGTCGCATAATTCCCGAAACCTGCGACACGTTTTGCTGTCGTACTATGTCCGGGTTGCAGCATCGCAATCAAGCCAGTGAACGTCTTCAATGGGGGCGACAGCGGACAATCATCGATACGTAAAGGTATGTCCGCTTGCGGCGCAAACGGAAACGCCGCCATTGATGAAGCGAGCCGAATGGGCGTTTCAGCCACGGTAAACGCGAGAGCGGCACAAATGCCGACTACCCTTGACGCCTACACTCCCAGCTTCTATTTTAAATCTTACGTGAACGTAAAAGTAATAAACCAATCATCAGGTTGTCTGACAATTGACTGGCGTGCGACATGTTTTGCCGCTATAGAAGCTCGACAAAGGCGTCCTGCTTTGCGAAGACAGACGCTGGTAAATGCGGTGTCGCGGATGGCTTTTTGTCCGGCGCAGGCGATGCGCCGAGGATGCCGGTAAGCGGATATAACAACAGCCGGATGGGACCGGCGATGTGAGAGGACAAGATGACGGAAGCGATGGAACTGCCCGAACGCGAAGCGATGGAATTCGACGTTGTGATCGTTGGCGCGGGTCCTGCGGGTCTCGCCGCCGCGATCCGCCTGAAGCAGGTGGAGCCCGAGCTCTCGGTCGTCGTTCTGGAAAAAGGCGCGGAAGTCGGTGCGCACATCCTCTCGGGCGCGGTGGTCGATCCCATCGGCATCGACCGTCTTCTGCCCGGCTGGCGCGAAGAGGAGGGGCATCCCTTCAAGACCGAGGTCAAGGACGACCAGTTCATGTTCTTAGGCCCGGCCGGCTCCATCCGCCTGCCGAATTTCATGATGCCGCCCTTGATGAACAATCATGGCAACTACATCGTCTCGCTCGGGCTGGTCTGTCGATGGCTGGCGGAAAAGGCGGAAGGGCTCGGCGTCGAGATCTATCCGGGCTTTGCCGCCACGGAAGTGCTCTATAATGACGAAGGCGCCGTCATCGGCGTCGCCACCGGCGATATGGGCATCGAGAAGAACGGCGAGCCGGGTCCGAACTTCACCCGCGGCATGGAACTGCACGGCAAATATGTGCTTGTTGGAGAGGGCGTGCGTGGATCGCTCGCCAAGCAGCTGATTTCCAGATTCGACCTCTCGAAAGATCGCGAGCCGCAGAAATTCGGCATCGGCATCAAGGAGCTCTGGCAGGTCAAGCCGGAACACCACAAACAGGGCCTCGTGCAGCATTCCTTCGGTTGGCCGCTCGGTTTCAAGACCGGCGGCGGCTCGTTCCTGTATCATCTGGAGGACAATCTCGTTGCCGTCGGCTTCGTGGTGCACCTCAATTACAAGAACCCCTATCTTTATCCTTTCGAGGAATTCCAGCGTTTCAAGACACATCCGGCCATCCGCGACACCTTCGAGGGCGGCAAGCGCATTTCCTATGGTGCGCGCGCAATTACCGAAGGTGGCTACCAGTCGGTGCCGAAGCTCACCTTCCCGGGCGGCGCGCTGATCGGCTGTTCCGCCGGTTTCGTCAACGTGCCGCGCATCAAGGGCAGCCACAATGCGGTGCTGTCGGGCATGCTGGCTGCGGAGAAGATCGCCGTGGCGATTGCCGCCGGCCGCGCCCATGATGAGGTGGCCGAGATCGAGGCCGAATGGCGCGAAGGCGATATCGGCAAGGACCTGAAGCGGGTCCGCAACGTCAAGCCGCTGTGGTCGAAATTCGGCACGCTCGTCGGTGTCGGCCTTGGCGGTCTCGACATGTGGACGAACCAGCTGTTCGGCTTCTCCTTCTTCGGCACGCTGAAGCACGGCAAGACGGATGCGCAGAGCCTCGAGCCCGCTTCGAAGCACAAGCCGATCGCCTATCCGAAGCCTGATGGCGTCCTGACCTTCGACCGCCTGTCCTCGGTGTTCCTGTCCTCCACCAACCATGAGGAAGACCAGCCGGTCCACCTTCAGGTGAAGGACATGGAGCTGCAGAAGCGCTCCGAACACGACGTCTTTGCCGGCCCCTCCACGCGTTATTGTCCGGCCGGTGTTTATGAGTGGGTGGAGAAGGACGGCCAGGAGGTCTACGTCATCAACGCGCAGAACTGCGTGCACTGCAAGACCTGCGATATCAAGGACCCCAACCAGAACATCAACTGGGTGCCGCCGCAGGGTGGCGAAGGGCCGGTTTACGCCAATATGTGATGGTGGGTCCGAACCGTCTGGATCGTTGACGTCGTTTAGCGACGCCGTGGCGTTTGAACGCCGTCACCCCGGATTTGATTCGGGGGGCGGCGCGATCAAGTCTTTGATCGTAAAAGACTCTCCTCACGGCGCAGACGCGCCGTGACTGGATGCCGAATCTAGTCCGGCATGACGAAAGAGCAGCGTTGATGGCCCGTCCCCCGTCAGTATTTGTGGATTGCTCTTCGATTTCTTACATATAGGATGTTGGGGTGTTGCATGGTCGCGTGGCCCGTGGATTGTGGTTAAGCGATGCGGTAACGCCTTGAACGTGCATATGGTCCTAGGTGCCGTCGCAAGACGACAGGGAGTGAAAGAATGTCCGGCTTTCAAAGGCTGAATATCGTGCGGAAGACAGGGTGCGTTGCCGGTGTGGCGGCGCTTGCGATGATTGCCGTTTCTTTCAGCGGCGGCCCGCTGGTGGCCGCAAGCTGCCGTACCGATGCCATGGCCGGCATCGACTGGCGCGAATGCAACAAGCGTCTGCTGATGCTGGGCGGCAGCAATCTCGATTCGGCGATGCTCTACGGCACGGATTTCACCTATACGGATCTGCGCGGTTCTTCGCTGAAGGGCGCCAATCTCGAAAAGGCCAAGCTCATCCGTACCGCCCTTGGCGAGGCGAACCTTCAGGGCGCCAACCTGACCAAGGTGGAAGCTTATCGCAGCGATTTTTCCGCCGCCGACGCCACCAATGCCAAATTCGTCAATGCCGAAATGCAGCGGACCAAATTCGAAAACACCAAGCTGGACGGCACGGATTTCACCAAGGCTGAACTCGGCCGTGCTGATTTTGAGGGTGCGACGCTGAACGGCTCGAAATTCTCGCTCACCAACCTGTCACGCGCCCGCTTCGGCGGTGCGAAGCTTGGCGGTCCTGTCGATTTCACCAGCGCCTTCCTGCTCCTGACCCGGATTGAAGGGGTCGATCTTTCCACCGCCACCGGGCTCGACCAGAAACAGATCGATATTGCCTGCGGTGACGCCAAGACCAAATTACCGAACGGCCTCACCGCGCCGGCCTCCTGGCCGTGCCCGGAAGACCCGGACGGCGATTGACAGGAATGGCCGCGCGGTTTTGCGCACGGCCCCAACACCTCCGTAAGCGGAGAGAAGCGCCCGCGATGCGGACGCCTCGTTGATGATCAGAAGCCCGAAAGCACGATCTTGCCCTTGGCCTTGTTGCTTTCGATCAGCGCATGCGCCTTGATGAGATTTGCGGCATTGATGGTGCCGAAAACCTCGGTCAGCGTCGTCTTGATCTTGCCGGCATCGACAAGCTCGGCCACGTGTTTGAGCAGCCGGTGCTGCTCGATCATGTCAGGCGTCTGGAAGACGGCGCGGGCGAACATCATTTCCCAATGGATCGATACGCATTTGCGCTTGAAGGCCATGACGTCGAAACCGCCGGCCGGATCGTCGATCAGCGCGAAACGGCCCTGCGGCGCGATGGTCGCCACACTGTCGGCGGCATGAATGTCGCTATGGGTGGTGGAAAAGACGAAGCCCGGCGCACCGAGCCCGAGCGCTTCCACCTGCGGCGCGATCGGCTTGCTGTGATCGATGACGTGATGCGCGCCGAGTTCTTTCACCCAGGCAATCGTTTCCGGCCGCGAAGCGGTGGCGATGACGGTGAGGTCGGTCAGCGCCCGCAGGAGCTGGACGGCGATGGAGCCGACGCCACCAGCGCCGCCGATGACCAGAACGGCGTTGGCTGCGCCCGGAACCGGTTCCTTCACCCGCAGCCGGTCGAACAGCGTCTCATAAGCGGTGATCGCGGTCAGCGGCAGGGCGGCCGCTTCCTCGAAATTCAATGATTTGGGCTTTGTTCCGACAATGCGCTCATCGACGAGATGGAATTCGCTGTTGGAGCCGGGGCGGTTGATGACACCGGCGTAGAATACCTCGTCGCCGGGCTTGAACAGCGAGACCTTGTCGCCGACGGTCTTCACCACGCCGGCAGCATCGAAGCCGAGCACGCGCGGTTCGCCGTTTTCCGGCGTCTGGTTGCGGCGCACCTTGGTGTCGACGGGGTTTACCGAAACGGCCTTCACTTCCACCAGAATGTCGTGCCCTTTCGCTTCCGGCTGGGGCAGGTCGATATCGACGAGGGCGTCTTTCGCCGTGATGGGCTGGCTGGTCCTGTAACCGATGGCGCGCATGAACAGTCTCCTTTGCTTGTTTGCGTGCCTCTTACTTGATACATATGAACATCGATCGCAAGAATGCACATTTTGTGATGATACATACAAAAAGGATACTGTGATGTCGCGACCGCGCGCCAAGCTCACCGGCAACTTTCCCGGCTGCCCGGTGGAATCGACCCTGAGTTTTCTCGACGGCAAATGGAAGGGCGTGATCCTTTATCACCTCATCAATGAAGGCACGCTGCGCTTCAACGAGCTGCGCCGCCATATTCCCAGCGTCACCCAGCGCATGCTGACCAAGCAGCTGCGGGAACTGGAGGAAGCGGGCCTGATTTCGCGCACCGTCTTCCCGGTGGTGCCGCCGCGGGTGGATTATGCGCTGACGCCGCTTGGCGAGACGATGCGGCCGGTCATCTCGGCGCTGAAAAGCTGGGGGGACGCCCATGTCGTCTGCAAGAACGGCGCGAAATACACCCAGTTTCCGCAGGCTGCGGAGAAGGCGGCCTGAGAGAAATCACGGGTAAAAGCACGTCCCGTGAGGGCCATTTTTCATGGTGCGATGCAACACGGATTTGCCCCGATTGATGCATAATGCTGCAAACTCGATTCGCAGCAGGGACATCAAAGCACATGAGCATGGGTTGGATGGAGGCCGGATTTCTCGGCCTTTTGCAAGGACTTACGGAGTTTCTTCCGATTTCTTCAAGCGCGCATCTGAGGATTGCCGGGGAGTTCCTGCCCTCCGGCGCGGATCCCGGGGCCGCCTTCACCGCAATTACCCAGATCGGCACGGAAATGGCGGTGCTGGTCTATTTCTGGTCCGATATCATGCGGATTGCAGCTGCCTGGCTGCGGCAGAACCTGCGCCTTGGCGAATATAACAAGGCTGATGCCCGGCTGGGCTGGCTGATCATCGTCGGTTCGGTGCCGATCGTGTTTCTGGGCCTGTTCTTCAAGGATGCCATCGAACATTCGCTGCGCAACCTCTATATCACCGCTGTGATGTTGATCGTCTTTGGCATCGTTCTCGGTCTTGCCGACAGGATCGGGGAGAAGCGTTACAAGCTCAACCAGCTGATCTGGCGCGATGGCATCCTGTTCGGTTTCGCGCAGGCCATGGCGCTCATCCCCGGTGTTTCGCGTTCGGGCGGCACCATCAGCGCCGGCCTGCTTCTGGGCTACACCCGCGAGGCGGCGGCGCGTTATTCCTTCCTGCTCGCCGTTCCCGCCGTCTTCGGCTCCGGCTTCTACCAGCTCTTCAAGAGCATCGGTGAGGACAATCCGGTCGGCTGGGGGCAGACCGGGCTTGCGACCCTCATCGCCTTCGTGGTCGGTTACGCCGTGATCGTGGTTTTCCTCAAGCTGGTCTCGACCAAGAGCTACATGCCCTTTGTCTGGTACCGCGTGGTCATCGGTTTCATCCTGCTCGCCCTACTGGGAACGGGCGTCATCAATGCCGGCGGCTAAGGGCAGGGCTTTTCGCTTTTCCCATCGCAAATGAAAAGGCCCGCTCTTTCGAGCGGGCCTTTTGTCTTTAGAGCAATGTGCCGCTGAGGATCGCCAGCGCCACCGAGAAGTAGATGATGAGGCCGGTGACATCCACCAGCGTGGCAACGAAGGGGGCAGAGGCGCTGGCGGGGTCGAGCCGCAGGCGCTGCAGGATGAAGGGCAGCATGGAACCGGCCAGCGAACCGAAGGTGACGATGCCGACAAGCGCCGCAAAGACGGTTGCACCGACCAGCAGCCAGTGTTCGCCGTAATCGTAGAAACCTGCCTGCTGCCAGACCGTCAGACGCAGGAAGCCGATGGCGCCCAGAATGCAGCCGAGCGTCAGGCCCGTCGGGATTTCGCGCAGCAGCACGCGCCACCAGTCCGAAAGCTTCAGTTCGCCGAGCGCCAGCGCCCGGATGATGAGCGAGGTGGCCTGCGAACCGGAGTTGCCGCCTGACGACATGATGAGCGGAATGAACAGCGTCAGCACCACGGCCTTTTCCAGTTCGCCCTCGAAATGCTGCATGGCGCTGGCCGTCAGCATTTCACCGAGGAACAGGGCTGCGAGCCAGCCGGCGCGCTTGCGGATCATGTCCGGAAAACCGATCGTCATATAGGGCTTGCCGAGCGCCTCCATACCACCGAATTTGTGGGCGTCTTCCGTGGTGTCGGCGATCATGGTGTCGATCACGTCGTCAACGGTGACGATGCCGAGGATATGCGAATGGTCATCGACAACGGGAAGGGCCAGAAGGTCGTGCTTGCGGATCAGCCGGGCGACATCCTCCTGCGACATCAGGGGGCTCGCATAGGCAATGCCCTCCTTCGAAGCGACGGAGAGGATGGAAGCGCCCGGTTCGCCGGTCAGCAGGCGACGCAGCGTCACCACCGTGGAGAGTGTCCCGTCCTGCGCCAGCACATAGATGGCATAGACCGTTTCACGCGACCGCTCGACGACGCGGATGTGCGAAAGGGTCTGTTCCACCGTCCAGCTGTCGGGCACGCTGACGAATTCCGTGGTCATGATGGAGCCGGCGGTGCGCGGCGGATAGCCCATCAGATGCTGGATGGAGAGCGCCGTGGTGCGGTCCAGCCGGGCAAACAGCTTGGCGCGGGGCTCTTCTTCCATTTCCGCCATGACGTCGGCGACGCGGTCGTCGGACATGAGGTTGACGAAACGGGCGGCCTGTTCGAGCGGAATGCCGGCAATGATGGCGGCTGCGTCATGCAGTTCCGGCCGGTCGAGAATGGCAACGGCCTTTGCCTGCGGCATGGCAAGCAGGGCAGCTACGGCTGCGTCGGTATCAAGCGTGTTGAGGTGCTCGACACGTTCTGCGATGGTGGTGGAACCGGCATTTCCGCTGCGGAGAAGACGTGCGGCCTTGCTGGCTCTCTGGGAGAGAGTGTGGAAGTTCATGATTGCTCACCTTTCCGTCGATTCGCCGATTACGGCGAACGCGGTGGTGAGCCGACAGAGGTCGGATCAGTTCCCGTTCGCCGCTTTCGGCAAAGGCAATCGACTACTACTGTCGCTAGACATCTAATGATGCTCCGTTGAAATCCGCACAGTTCCGGGTCACGGCCCGTGCGTAACGCCGTGTTGCGCCTGAAACGAAAAAGAGTCAAGCGGGCCTATTGTGAAATTTCCGTAAGGTTCCGGGCGGGTCCCGGAAAGGGCATTCAAGCGGTTAAAAAACCGGCATTCAGCCGGCTTTTGCGCGCCGCTCGACGGTGACGGAAACGAGGAAAACGCCAAGCCCGAGAAGGGAAAGAACCGCACCGACATAACCCGTCGAGGCGTAACCGAAACCCATGGCGATGACGAGGCCGCCAAGCCAGGCGCCAAGCGCGTTGGCGATGTTGAAGGCGGAATGGTTGGAGGCGGCAGCCAGCGTCTGCGCATCCTGCGCCACATCCATCAGCCGGGTCTGCACGGCCGGGCAGGCTGCGAAACCGCAGCCGATCAGGAAGACGCAGAGGCAGAGCATGAATGGATTGTCCGCCGTCATGCCAAACACGGTCATGACAAGCACGTTGAAGGCCAGCATGCCGCCAATCGTGCCGTTGAGCGAGATATCCGCCAGCCGCGAGCCGACGACATTGCCGACATTCATGCCGATGCCGAACAGCGCCAGCACCATGGAAACGGTGGAAACCGGCATCATCGCCACATCGGTGGTGGTCTTGGCGATATAGCTGAACACAGAGAACATGCCGCCGAAACCGACGGCGGCGATGGCAAGCGTCAGCCACACCTGCACGCGCCGGAAAGCGCCAAGTTCGCGCCACACGCTGGCGCCTTCTTCCACCCTGTCACGCGGCTGGAACAGCCAGAGAAGGGCGACCGTCAACAGCCCGATGCCGCCGACCAGCATGAAGGCCGCGCGCCAGGACAGAAGCTGGCCGAAGAAGGTGGCAAGCGGGGTGCCGAGCAGGGTGGCGATGGTGAGGCCGAGCATCACGCGGCCAACGGCGCGGGCGCGCTTGTGGATGGGCGCCATGGAGGCCGCCACCAGCGCCGCAACGCCGAAATAAGCGCCATGCGGCAGGCCGGTGATGAAGCGCAGGACGGTGAAGCTCAGGAAATCAGGTGCAAGGGCGCTCAGGATATTGCCGACCGCAAAAAGCCCCATCAGGCCGAGAAGCAGGGTACGACGCGTTATGCGCGCGGCAAGCACCGCAATGATCGGCGCGCCGATGACGACGCCGAGCGCATAGGCGGTGATGACGTAACCCGCCTGCGGAACGGTGACGCCATAGGTGGTGGCAACGTCAGGCAAAAGGCCCATGATGGCGAATTCACCGGTGCCGATGCCGAAGCCGCCGGCGGCAAGCGCCAGTTCGATAAGTGCGATGGCAAGCGGGGAGAGGGCCACGGCCGGCGCTGCCGTGTAAACGGTTTCATTCTCCGCGCCAGGGCGGGCTTCGGAAATATTCGACTGGCTCATCGTGACCTGAAAAACGGGAAGGGCCCACAGAAAAAAGGGCAAGACCGTATGGGAGCGGTCTGCCCTGACTGGAGATGCGCGGTCATGAAAATGACCTTAAGTGATCCCTAACATGAAATGATGCGTTGCGGTAGAGCGATTCTCGGCAAAAGAGCATCTTCACGCGATGGTGTTCGGAACTCTATATGACGACAGGCATTTACGCGCGGCTGCGCTACTGGATCGGGTTGGAAACATGAAGCTCATTGCAATTTTCAATCGCGACGGCGGCACTTTTCGTACCACTGACATGGAAGCCTATTGCGAACACGCCCGCGACGTTTTCACCCGTGCCGGCCACACGATCGATTGCCGTCTGGTCTCCGGAAAAGATATCGTCGAGGAAATGGAACGCGCCGCCGATGAACCGGGCATTGAAGCCATCATTGCCGGCGGCGGCGACGGCACGATTTCCGCAGCAGCGGCCATCGCCTGGAAACACGGCATCGCGCTCGGCATCGTTCCGGCCGGCACCATGAACCTCTTCGCCCGCTCGCTGAAGCTGCCGCTCGATATTCGCCAGGCGCTGGAAACGCTGGCGAGTGGCGAGATTGCCAGTGTCGACATCGCCAGCGCCAATGGCCGCCTCTTCGTCCACCAGTTTTCCGCAGGTCTGCATTCGCGCATGGTGCGCTACCGCAACAATCTCGCTTTCGCCTCCCGTCTTGGCAAGATCAAGGCGAGCATCCGCGCCGCCATCAACGTCATCCTCAATCCGCCGGTGTTCGAGGTGCAATATACTGTCAATGGCAGGACGCAGCATCGCAAGGTCTCGGCCATTTCCGTCTCCAACAACGAGTTCGGCCAGAGCTCGCTGATGGTGGCGGATAATGTCTCGGGCGGCCATCTCGGCTTTTATCTTGCCGATCCGCTGCGTCCCTCCGGCGTTGCGAAACTCGCTTTCGACATTCTGCGCGGCAGGCTGAAGGAAAACGCCGCCGTCACCGCCATGACCGTGACGGATGTGGAACTGCATTTCCCGAAGAAGCGCCATGACCTGCGTTGCGTCATCGATGGCGAGTTGCTGCCGATGGAGCGCGATGTGGCGCTGAAAGTTCATGCGGGCGAATTGAAGGTGCTGGTGGGGCGGGCGTTTTTCGCATAGTGCAACCGCCTGTGAATTGGGCGATTACCCCTTGTTTCTTCTCCCCGAGGGGGAGAAGTCCGCGGCAGCGGGATGAGGGGCGAGGTTTCCGACGTCCTGCAACGGTACCCCCTCATCCGACCCTTCGGGCCGCCTTCTCCGCGGCGGGAAGAAGAAACTAGCGGCAACCGCTCGTTCCATGCGCTCCCCCTAAAAAACGCCAGCCTTGCCAAATCGAATCCGCCCGGCCATGTTCGGCGGGCGCGGTGGCGTGAGCGCCGTTGCCTTTATGGGAGTGCGATCTGTCATGAATGAAATCTCCAAGCCGCTGTCCAACCTCGCCGCCATCGATGCCGCCCATCACCTTCATCCCTTTTCCGATATGGGCAAGCTGAATGCCGCCGGCACCCGCATCATCGAGCGCGCGGAAGGGGTTTTCATCTATGACAGCACCGGCAAGAAATATCTCGACGCCTTTGCCGGCCTCTGGTGCGTGAATATCGGATATGGCCGCCGCGAGATCGCCGATGTCGTGCAGCGCCAGATGAACGAGCTGCCCTATTACAACGCGTTTTTCGGCACCACCACGCCGCCGGCGACACTTCTGGCGCAGAAAATCGCCTCCCGCGCCGGGCCTGACATGAACCATGTGTTCTTCACCAATTCCGGATCGGAAGCGACCGATACCTGGTTCCGCATGGCGCGGGTCTACTGGAAGGCGCTCGGCCATCCGACGAAGACGAAGGTGATTGCGAGGCGCAATGGCTATCACGGCTCGACGGTGGCCGGAGCCTCGCTCGGCGGCATGAAATGGATGCACGAGCAGGGCAACCTGCCGATCGAGGGTATCGCCCATATCGGCCAGCCCTATTGGTACGCCGAGGGTGGCGATCTTTCACCGGCCGAATTCGGCCTAAAGGTGGCCCGGGAACTGGACGCGAAGATCGACGAGCTCGGCGAAGAGAATGTCGCCGCTTTTGTGGCCGAACCCATTCAGGGCGCCGGCGGCGTCATCGTGCCGCCGGAAACCTATTGGCCGGAAATCGCCCGTATCTGCAAGGCGCGCAACATCCTGCTCGTATCCGATGAGGTGATCTGCGGTTTCGGCCGTCTCGGTTCGTGGTTCGGTTACCAGCATTTCGGCGTGAAGCCGGATTTTGCGCCCGTCGCCAAGGGCCTGTCATCAGGTTATCTGCCGATAGGCGGCGTCATCGTCTCGGATCGGGTGGCGGCAGTGATGTTGTCTGAGGTCGGTGACTTCAATCATGGTTTCACCTATTCCGGCCACCCCGTCTGCGCCGCCGCAGCGCTTGAAAATCTCCGCATCATCGAGACCGAAGGGCTGGTGGAGCGGGTGCGCGACGATATCGGCCCGTATTTTTCGCAAGGCTGGAAAAGCCTTGAGGACCACGAACTGGTGGGCGAGGCTGTCAATGTCGGCCTGATGGGCGGCTTGCAGATAACGGCCGACAAGGCGACACGCAAACGTTTTGCGAAGCCCGACGATATCGGAACCGCGGTGCGCAACCATTGCCTGGCAAACGGCCTCGTCATGCGCGCCACGGGAGACCGCATGCTGGCCTCGCCGGCGCTGACGATCAGCCGTTCGGAAGTGGATGAGATCATCGAGACGCTGCGCAAGGGGCTCGACCACCTGCGTGATACGATAAGGGAGGAGTAATTACATGGCAGGACAGGAACATCATTACGCCGTTCAGGTGAAATGGACGGGCAATCGCGGCAAGGGGACGTCCGGCTACCGCGACTATGAACGCGACTATACGATTTCCACCTCGGGAAAAGCCGATATCGCCGGCTCCTCCGACCCTGCCTTCCGCGGCGATGCCTCCCGTTGGAACCCGGAAGACCTGCTCGTCGCCTCACTCTCGGCCTGCCACAAGCTCTGGTACCTGCATTTCTGCTCCGTCAACGGCATCATCGTCGAAGACTATGTCGACAATGCCGAAGGCACGCTGTTGATGGAAAAGGACGGCGCCGGACAATTCAGCGAGGTGGTGCTGAAGCCGGTGATCACCATTTCGAAGGGGGATCCCACGAGAGCCGACGAATTGCACCATGACGCGCATGAGAAATGTTTTATCGCCAGATCGGTGAATTTCCCCGTGCGTGTGGAGGGGACGGTGAAGGTGGTTTAAAGGCACACGTCGCCTTCATTCAGTCTGTGTGGGCAGACTGTTAAAGCATCCCTCACACTCGACGTCATCCTCGGGCTTGACCCGAGGATCCATTGCCGCGTGTGATGGTGGATCCTCGGGTCAAGCCCGAGGATGACGACGGAGAGGTTTCCAGGCCTTCGTCACTGCCCGCTAGACGTCGTCCTTGCCCGAGCCATCTCGGATTTCATCAAGATTGCCTTCCCAGCCAATCCCCCGCAGTTCCTCAAGCGCACGTCTCTGCCAGTGTACCCGGACAAATTCTCTCAGAGCCCGTCCAACCGTCGCCTCGACGGTGGACAATCCGGTGATTTCCATGGCCTCGGCCATCAAGTCGTCATCAAGGTCGATAGTCACACGCATCGCACGGCCTCAAGGTGTATGAACAGACATCACCACCTTGAGGGCGAAGATGTGCGATCTTACTGAAACGCCGTCTCGTAAAAGCTTCGAAGCTTGCGCGAATGCAGCGTTTCCGTCGGCATCGCCGCAAGCTTCTGCACGGCACGGATGCCGATCTGCAGATGCTGGGCGACCTGGGTGCGGTAAAACTCTGTCGCCATGCCCGGTAGTTTCAATTCCCCATGCAGCGGCTTGTCGGAGACGCAGAGCAGGGTGCCGTAGGGCACGCGGAAGCGGAAGCCGTTGGCCGCGATGGTGGCCGATTCCATGTCGAGCGCGATGGCACGCGATTGCGACAGGCGCTTGACGGGGCCGGCCTGATCGCGAAGCTCCCAGTTGCGGTTGTCGATCGTGGCGACGGTGCCGGTGCGCATGATGCGTTTCAGCTCGAAGCCCTCGTAACCCGTGACTTCGGCGACCGCACCTTCCAGCGCCAGCTGCACTTCGGCAAGCGCGGGGATCGGCACCCAGACCGGCAGGTCGTCGTCAAGCACATGGTCCTCGCGCACATAGGCATGCGCCAGAACATAATCGCCAAGCCGCTGGCTGTTGCGCAGGCCGGCGCAATGGCCGACCATCAGCCAGGCATGCGGGCGCAGCACGGCGATATGGTCAGTGATCGTCTTGGCATTGGAGGGACCGACGCCGATATTGACGAGCGTGATGCCGGCATGGCCCTTCTTCTTCAGGTGATAGGCAGGCATCTGCGGCAGGCGGCCGAGAACGGCGTCCGTTTCCGGCTTGTCGGAGCCGGCAGGGGTGATGATGTTGCCCGGCTCTACGAAGGCCGTGTAGCCTTCGCCGCCATTCTTCATCATCTGCCGCGCCCATGCGGCGAATTCATCGATATAGAACTGGTAGTTGGTGAACAGCACGAAGTTCTGGAAGTGGCTGGCGCTGGTTGCCGTATAATGGCTGAGGCGGGCCAGCGAATAATCGATGCGCTGTGCGGTAAAGGGTGCGAGCGGCGCGGGTTCGCCGGGCACCTGATCATATTCGCCATTGGCGATGAGATCGTCGGTATTGTTGAGATCGGGCGTATCGAAAAGATCGCGCAATGGCACGTCGGAGAGCGAGGATGCCGCCGCCGCTTCGACATAAGCGCCTTCGCCGAAGGCGAAATGCAGCGGAATGGGCGTGGCCGATTCAGCAACCGTCACCGGAACGCCGTGGTTCTTCATCAGAAGCCCCAGCTGCTCTTTCAGGTAATGGCGGAAAAGCTCCGGCCGGGTGATCGTCGTCGTATAGACGCCGGGGGCGGTGACATGGCCGTAGGAGAGACGCGAATCGACATGGCCGAAGGTGGCGGTCTCCAGGCTGACCTGCGGGTAGCAGGCGCGGTAACGGCCGGTGATCGGCGCGCCCTTGGCAAGGTCGGTGAAGGAGTTGATGAGGAACGCCGTATTGCGTTCGTAGAGCGCGGTCAAAGCCGCCACAGCTTCTTTCGGGTCCGTGAATGTCTGCGGCGCGAAAGGCTCGGGGCTGATGAAGGTGAAGGGCGGAATCGTTCGTTTTGCTATTGTCATGGCCCATTATAAGAGGCCAAATTCGACAGGCAAGCGACAGAAATACGAAGAAACTGAAAAGAAACGGAAAAAGCGGCTGGAGCAATATTGGGGCGGCGGAAACTCAGCCGAGCGCGCCGCGCTGAAGGCTCATCAGGAGCACGAAACCGGCGCCCTTGGAGGCGGGGCGGGGATCGGCCTTGTAAACCGCAAGTCCGGCCACCGGACCAAGAAAGATCGAGGCCATCAGCACCAGTCTCAGTGCGGAAAACAGGCCGTTGGAAAAACTAGTCGTCATCGGCCGGTCCTCAAAGTACGACGGGGCAATTGGCGGCGGGCGACGGGCTGTGCTGGCAGGCAATTGCCGCACCTGCATTCACCCGCTGGAAACTGCGGTTCGGATTAACGACGAGCGAGGCGAAGGACATGGCGAAGATCGCCATGAGAAACGCGAAGATTGCCAGTCGGCTGATCAGCTTTGCCATGTCCATTCCCCTTTATTGGAGTTGATGGACAGAGTTTTGCCACACTCGGACTGAACGGACCCTGAGACCCCGGTTCATATGGTGTTCAGGGATGTTAACGGGTGGTGACATGGTGGATTGGCGTCGCAATGGCGCTGGGCATCTCGCACCACCCGCTTTTCGATCAGGACAGAGGGGCCTCCGCGCGTGCCGCAAGATCGGTCAGCAGGGTCTCGAATGCCTGAGGCTGGGTCACATCGACAACCGGTACATGGTGTTCCTGCGCGGATGCCAGCATGTCGGTGTTTTCCCGCAACGAACGCTCGATGAAAGCGTCCATGATCCGCCGCCTGTCGGCCGTTGCGTCTTCATATTGCGCGTGAGAGCGCATTCTATCGAGAAGAAAATCATTGCCGGCATGGAGAAAGACACCGGCGACGGTGCTGCCGAGCAGGGGCGATATCAATTCCGGCCGCAGGGCCGCGCCCTCGAAGATTGTGGGAATGTTGGTGCCCGACCTGCTGTCGATCATCGTGCGGATCAATGGCCAGATATTCTGATGATGTATCTTCAGAAACCAGTGGATCGTTTCCGCCGAGAGCTGTGAGTAATATTCCTCCACCGGAGTCGGAATGCCCGGCCATGGCCTTCCCGGATGGCGGGCGAGACTGTCGGTCGATATTGCCTCGCAGCGCAGTCTTTCGCTCAGCAGGCCGGCAAGGGTGCTTTTGCCGACATGGGAGGTGCCCGCGATCAGGATTGTCGAAAGGGTGGGGCGCATGCGTTGCTCTCGTAGGGATATACGGCTTCCATGCGGCGTCTGTCCGCAATTTCGGGCGCGATCCTTGGGCAGCGCACCGCGCCGTCAGGCGCGGGACCGCAGGCGGGAGGACAGAAAGCCCACCCGCCGCCTTGTCGATTACAGCCGTGTCCAGGTCTGTGATTTGCACAGAACCTTCAGCACGCAGCCCTTCATGCTCAGCGAGTTGCCGGAAACGGTGCCGGAGCCGCTATAGGTCTTGTCATTGGCGGGATCGGTGATTTCGCCGGAATAGCTGTTTCCCTTGCCGGCAAGCTTGCCGATCTGTTTTCCGGCGTGTTTGCCGGTCTTCAGCGTTACGCAGAAGGCGCCGCCGCAGGGGCCGATCACGGCGGTTTCGCCGCTGGCCGTCTTCCAATTGCCTTCGATCGCCTCGCCGGCAAAGGCAAGGTTGCCGCTCAGCATGAGGGCGGCGGCAATCGTCATCATACGCTTCATAAAATTCCTCCCGAAATTCGCGCAGGCTTTCCTGGGCCGGACAGGCCCGAAGAGGCGATGCGCAGATCAAACCCATTTGGCATGCGAATGCACCATTTCTGGCCCAAAGCCGCCCTGCGGCGCAACGATTGCTCCTCACACCGCAATATCCTTTGCCCGTTTCATCCTCATGACGGGCAGCGCGGATAGTATTTGACGTTCACGTAAAAGGAAACAGAAATTTGTGGCCGCGGCGCGGCATTTGCAGCAGCGGGAGGAGCGAAAAAGGGAGAATTCGAAAACCGCTGTTTTGATCGTGGTGAAGGAAGGGTTTAAATCCATTTCTAAAGTTTTCGTAAAATTCGCCGCAAAGTCCTTAATTTCCGCGGCTCGTGATATTTAACAAAAACCCAATTTTACCAATCGTTTGCAGTTTGTTTGCGGCCCATTAATCATGCCTTTTAAGCGACCGTTGAAAGCCCCGTGGCATAGTGAACTCATCAAAAGCGCAGGGAAAACCTGCCGGACGAAAGGACAAAAAAGCCGCAAAAGACGGCGGGTCCGGACGGTAGCCTCGACAAGAAGGCGAATGGTGAAACAGGTAGAAAGACAGGGATTAAAACAATGGCACGCTTTGACATCAGCGATATCGAAATGGCTGCCGGTGGCGAAACCCGCGCCGACACTCTTTGCAATCTCGGCCTGGTCTATGCGACCGGCCGGGGCTGCAAGGTGGATCTGATCGCAGCGCATAAATGGCTCAACATCGCCGCGATCCGCGGATCGGAAAGAGCCGCTTCACTGCGCGCTGATCTCGCCCGCAACATGACGAAATCGGAACTCGCCGAAGCGCTGCGCGCCGCCCGCGACTGGATGACGATGCACTGATTTACCCAAGCCATTATTGAGATTTCCGGTCCGGTTCCCTCCAGTCCCGACGACCGGTCAAAACGAAAGTAAACCCGAAGGGGAACGCGGCGAGGGCTTTGAAAAGGGCTTTTGCGCTGACACATCAAACCGCGACCGGCAGGAACAAGGCCGGCGCGGTTTTCTTATGTCTGGTGAGCTCTCGTTGCCGGAAAATGATTCCTGGGCAGGGGTTTGCGGGAGGATGTTGAATCGATGCGCGCAAGTGCGGACTTTCCAACCCTCATTCCTGTGACGAGCACAGGAATGAGGGTTGGTTGGGAACTTACCCGATCGCCTTGAGAACCTTCGGCAGCGCCTGTTCGAAAAGATCAAGCTTGTCATCCGGCCCCACGCTCACGCGGATGCAGCGGTTGAGCGGCGCAACACCCGGCATGCGGATGAACACACCATGCTCCATCAACCCATCGACGATGGCGCGGGCGTAAGCACCATCGCGGTGGCAATCGATGGTGACGAAATTGGTGGCGGAGGGGAGCGGTGAAAGGCCGTTCTCGCGGGCGATTGCCGAAATCCGCTCGCGGGTCGCGGAGATTTTGCCAACGACTTCATGCAGATAGGCCTGATCCTTCAGCGCCGCCAAGGCACCGGCGACCGAAATGCGCGCCATGCCGAAATGGTTGCGGATCTTGTCGAAGGCTTCGACATTGCCGAGCGTGCCGATGGCGTAACCCACGCGCGCGCCGGCGAGTCCATAGGCTTTCGAGAAGGTGCGCATGCGCAGGATGTTCGGCTGGCCGATCAGCGCATCGATGGCCGGAACGGCGCTCGCGGGCGCGGTCTCGCAATAGGCTTCGTCCAGAATGAGCAGGCAGGTTTCCGGCAATGCGCGGGCAAAGGCAACCACCTCGCTCGCTTCCCACCAGCTTCCCATCGGATTATCAGGATTGGCGAAATAGACCAGCGGCGCATTTTCCCTGTTAACGAGGTCGAGAAGACCGTCGAGGTCTTCGTGATCGTCGACATAGGGCGTGGTGACGAGTCTCCCGCCAAAACCATTTACATGGTAATTGAAAGTGGGATAGCCGCCAAACGAGGTGACGACGGGCGTGCCCGGCTCGACGATCAGCCTGGCGATCTCGCCCAGCAAGCCATCAACCCCGCTGCCGATGGCAATATTGCCGCGTGCAACGCCGTGGTGAATGGCAAGCGCTTCCTTCAACTCGAAATTTTCCGGATCGCTATACATCCAGGTTTCCGCTGCCGCATCGCGCATGGCCAGCAGCACGGAAGGGGCGGGGCCGAAGCCGCTTTCGTTTGCGCCGATTCGCGCCTCCACCTTCAAACCGCGGTTCCGCTCGATGGCCTCGGGGCCGACGAAGGGAACGGTGGAGGGAAGCGAGACGGCAAGTGGTGTAAGGCGTGAAAAAGCGGACATTGGCTGAAAGTTCCGGTACCTGTGTTTAAAACCCGGCTCACAATAGGTGCAAAAAAACCGGACGCAAGGCGCGGCCGGTTGCGGCATGGCTGTTTTGGAACAGAATTTTTCGTCGCGAAGAAGGGATGGAAAAACCATCGGCCTGTCGTGACAAGGTCAGACGCTGGTCTCGAAGCTCAGGCGCCGCACATGGTGCAGGAATTCCGCATCGATCAGCATGTTGAAGCCGATCGTGGCCTTTTCTTCCTCGCGGCGGATCAGCGTGCAGCCGATCTCGTCGCGGATGCCCAGAATTTCCAGATAGAAATTGGCCGGCATTTCCAGATCGGGGCTGACATCCAGCTCGGCGCCGTAGAGGGAAATGGTCCGCACCAGGCAGCGCATGGTGTCCTTGGCGCTGAGATGATGCCCGATGAAGGTGATCTTGCCGGGCCGGTCGATCTGAAATTTCTCGTACATCTCGTCCTGTGGGACGTTCTGACTGATATCCATATGTAAAGCCATGACAACCTCCCGGATTGCCTCTTTCGTGCCGATTTTAACGCCGCTTCCTTGCCAGGGCATGAAGGAAATGCGCGCAATTATCTCTAGTCTGTGTCGATCTCGACCAATCTTCCCTTGGGGAAGCCGATGTTTCCACTATGGAAATGCGTTCGGTCCCATCAGGTTGCAGTCGTGCCGCAGCCTGTGCTGATAATGCGTCATGCTTGCACCGGGCTGGCGTTGCTGCGCGGTTGACTGGGGCCGTACTTGGCGTTACGCCTGATCCGGTAATATGGCTTCGCGAGGGTCGGCAGGATCGGCGCTTCGTGGTTGTTCTGGGAGTGAACTGTGACGGGAAGGCTGGTAATCGTCGGGGCGGGGCAGGCCGCTTTCGCGCTGGCGTCGAAGCTTCGGGCGCTGAAGGACGAGCGCCCCATCACCATCATCGGTTCCGAGGATGCCTATCCTTACCAGCGTCCGCCGCTATCCAAAAAATACCTTCTCGGTGAGATGAGTTTCGACCGGCTGATGTTCCGCCCGGAGGAATGGTACGCCGAAAACAATGTCGATATTCGGCTTTCCACCTGGGTGGAGGAGATAGACCGCGCTGAAAAAACCGTGCGCATGCAGGATGGCAGCACGCTTTCTTATGACAGGCTGGTCCTGGCAACCGGGGCCGCACCTCGCCTGCTGCCCGCCAGCATCGGCGGTGATCTCGAAGGCGTCCTGACGGTTCGCGACAAGCGCGACGCCAACCGGCTGATGGAGGAGATGAAGCCCGGCCGCAGGCTGCTGGTGATCGGCGGCGGTTATATCGGCCTTGAAGCGGCCGCCGTCGCCCGCAAGCTCGGCCTCGAGGTGACCTTGATCGAGATGGCCGACCGCATTCTGCAGCGCGTGGCGGCGAAAGAAACCGCCGATATCATGCGCGGCATCCATCAGGCCCATGGCGTTTCCATCCGCGAAAAGACCGGCCTCGTGCGCCTTGTCGGCATGGAAGGCCGGGTGGCCGCTGCCGAACTCTCCGACGGCTCGATGCTGGATGTCGATTTCGTCATCGTCGGCATCGGCGTGACGCCGAATGACCGCCTTGCCCGCGAATCGGGCCTCGATGTCGGCAATGGCATCGTGGTGGACGACCATACCCGCACATCCGACAGCGCCATTCATGCGGTGGGCGATTGCGCGCTGCTGCCGTGGCGAGGCCAGCATGTGCGTCTCGAATCGGTACAGAATGCGGTCGATCAGGCGGAGGCGACCGCTGCCGTGCTCACCGGGGCTGAAACCGCCTATGATCCGAAACCGTGGTTCTGGTCGGATCAATATGACGCCAAGCTACAGATTGCCGGCTTCAACCTGGGTTACGACGAGACGGTGCTCCGGCCCGGTGCGCGCGAAGGCAGCTGGTCCGTCTGGTATTTCCGCGATGGACGATTCGTCGCCGTCGATGCCGTCAATGACGCCAAGGCCTATGTTGCCGGCAAGAAACTGCTCGATACCGGCGCGGAGCCGGATCGCGCCATCCTGGCGGACTTCTCCGCCGATCTGAAATTACTGCTTTCCTGAGGATATCATGCCTGCTCCCGAAAACCGTTTCAAAACCGCCATCCATGCCGGCAAGCCGCAGATCGGCCTCTGGCTCGATATGGGCGAGGCCATCACGGCGGAAATCGCCGGTACGGCGGGGTTCGACTGGCTGGTGATCGACGGCGAGCATGGGCCGAACGATCTGCGCAGCATCATCGACCAGCTGCGTGCCCTCGCCACGTCGTCCGCGGAACCCGTGGTGCGCGTGCCGGTCGGCGAAAGCTGGATGATCAAGCAGCTTCTGGATGCGGGTGCGCGCACGCTTCTTGTGCCGATGGTTGATTCCGCTGCCCAGGCCACGGATCTGGTCAGCGCCATGCATTATCCGCCGCGCGGTATTCGCGGCATGGGCGCGGCCGTTGCCCGTGCTTCCGCTTTCAACACGATAACCGACTATGCCGACAGCGCCTCCGATAGCGTCTGCCTGCTGGTGCAGGCCGAAACGCGCGCGGCGATCAACGATCTCGATAATATTCTCGCGGTGGAGGGCGTGGACGGCGTCTTCATCGGCCCGGCGGATCTGGCCGCGGATATGGGTTATCTTGGCCGCATAGACGAGCCGGAAGTGCAGGCGGTGATTGAGGCGGCCATCGTCAAGATCGTCAAGGCGGGCAAGGCTGCCGGCATTCTCACCTTTAATGAAACCTATAATCGCCGTTATCTCGAACTCGGCGCGTCCTTCGTCGCCGTCGGGGCGGATGTCACGGAATTCGCCAACACCCTGCGTGCGCTGTCGGCCCGTTACAAGGGCGGAGCAGCGCCTGCGCCATCGCGGTCGGGATATTAATTCAGTCGTCGTTGCTGGCGTTCAGCTTTTCCGGCGGAATGCCTTCTTCGCCGGAGGCGAGATAACCGCTATTGATAAGGGCGGCGCGAATGATGCGCTGGATGGCCTCATCCCTGTCTATGCCGTGATCCCTCGCAAAATCCGACAAAGCCGTTTCAAGATCGTCGCTGAACCGCATATCCGCCCCCATTCATTACATTTCAAACCCATACGAAAAGGCAAGGCAGGGTTGACCCGCCTTGCCTGAATTTTAATTCCATGCAGCGATTAGCGCCAGCGATAAAGGCTGCTGTTCGACGAGTTCTGCTGTGTGCTTGTGCCGACGGCATAACCGATGGCAAAACCGAGTGCGCCAACGATCGTCAGCAGGGAGGTTGCCGTGCCGGGATTTTCCTTGACAGCTTCCACGACATTCTGGCCCTGGGCGCGTACATTATGCGCGGCCTTGCGGACGCGTCCGCGCGCCTCATCCAGAAATTCGGATGCATCCTCGCTCACCCCTTCCGCGCGGGCGGATACGGATTTGGAGAGGGATGCGATCTGCGAACGCAACTCCGCAATCTGGTTTTCGATCGTGTCTTCGACAACATTCAGTTTGGTCTGAGCCATTAGAACACCTCTTTTGTTACCGAAGGCAGAACGTACGGTCGGTCAAGAAGTTCCCGAATTGCCCGCAAAGTTTCGCGGGGACGATGTTCAGCCAACAGGTTTTTGTGCTTCTTGGCGAAAAAGCCTTGCAATCATTTTTTTTACGCAATAATCAGGCCGCACCGGAGAGGTGGCCGAGTGGTCGAAGGCGCTCCCCTGCTAAGGGAGTATACGTCAAAAGCGTATCGTGGGTTCGAATCCCATCCTCTCCGCCACTTCGGCACAGACCGGAAACTTCAGCCCTACATATCCCTCAGCTCCAAATCATAGCCGACCCGCGCTTCGTGCTTCGGTGCGCGACAGCCATGTCGACCTCGCACCATGAAGCCGCAGACGTCCGCGCTCTTCAGGTTTCGATTATGGAAGAAACGAGCGAATCAAGAGACTTGGCGGTGTCGACTTCAATTATCGTGCCGGCAGTATCGTAACCAAGGCTGAGCAAGTGCGTCGAATCGTTGCGCGAGGAATCGGTGGCAGACGGCATGGTTTTCTATCCTTTCTCCATGAGCGCCGTGGCGGCATGTCAGGTTAAGGGGTATGAGGAAGCAAAAATTTCCATTATCCTTGCCCAGCAAGGCAAGGCTTCGCCGAAAAGGCCGGTAGTTTAGAAAGACCTTGTTAACCTCGCTAACTAACGGATTTTCAAGCAATTTCTTAACGCATGGTAAAGCTGTCTCCCGGCCGGGTGCGCACTGTGTGTTGTTTCCGCAACAAACCGAAATGAAGCATATACGTAAATGCTATTTATCGGATGTTGGCGATTGCAAGCGGCGAAACCTTTTGTATTTTCACCACCAGAAGCGAGGCGGTGGATCGTTTGGCTTCTAAGAACACGGGAATGGGGCAGGGAATGCTGTCCTTCAGCGAAAGTACCCAGACCCACTTAAAAACTTTGACTGGAGGTCAACCATGAACATCAAGAGCCTTCTCATCGGCTCCGCTGCGGCTCTCGCAGCAGTATCCGGCGCTCACGCTGCCGACGCTATCGTCGCTGCTGAGCCTGAGCCCCTGGAATACGTTCGCGTTTGCGACGCTTTCGGCACCGGCTTCTTCTACATTCCCGGCACCGAAACCTGCCTGAAGTTCGGCGGTTACGTTCGTTTCCAGACCAACATTGGCCGTGACGCCAAGGGTACGTCTGACTGGAACTCATTCACGCGCGCTCAGTTCGAAGTTGACACCCGCACCGACACCGAACTCGGTGCTCTGCGTGGCTTCATCGGCTTCCGTGGCAATGCCGACAACGGTTCTGCTTCTGGTTCCAGCGTTTTCGTTGATCAGGCTTTCATCGAACTCGGCGGCCTGAAGGTCGGTAAGTTCTACAGCTGGTGGGACGATAGCCTTTCTGGCGAAACGGACGAGCTGTCTTCCAACGCTCTGTTCAACTCCATTCGTTATACCTACGATGCTGGCTCGTTCTGGGCAGGCGTTTCGGTTGACGAACTCGAAGGCATCTCTGTTGGTCCGTTTAACGAAACCGACAACAACGTTGGTGTTGCTCTCGGCGTTGGCGCCAAGCTCGGCGCTGCTTCCTTCCAGCTCATCGGTGGCTACGACACCGACCGCGAAAACGGCTCTGTACGCCTGATCGCAACGGCTGACGTTGGTCCGGGCACGCTTGGCCTGGCTGGTGTTTGGGCTTCCGGCGCAAACGCTTACTACAACGTCTCCGAGTGGGCAGTTGCTGCGGAATACGCCATCAAGGCAACCGACAAGCTGACGATCACCCCCGGCGTTCAGTACTACGGCAACTACGGCCTGGTTTCCTGGGATGACTTCTCGAACGATGACGGCTGGACAGCTGGTCTGACGCTCGACTACAAGATCACGCAGGGCCTCTCCACGAAGATCGCTGTTAACTACGTTGACATCGACAACCGTGACGACCAGGTTAAGGGTTTCGTTCGCCTTCAGCGTTCGTTCTAATCTGATCTGACATTGTCAGTGATGGAAAGCCCGGCTCTCGAGCCGGGCTTTTTTCGTTTCTGCAATGTCTTTCCGGAAAGAGGTGTGGGGATCATCGCCACACCAGTGGCCGGGTGCCGATTGGCTTTGATGTTTCGACCCGGCGTCGCAGCGGATGACTGGCCTTTGACGGCAATTGCGGCTGTTGATTCGTTCGGGATCCTCTGCCTCCGGAAATGTATGAAGGTGAGACAACGAGTCGATTCTGAGCGCTGCCTGTGAATTCTGGAGAGCCGCAAATCGCTTTTTGGACAATCTCACATGGCCTGATTGCGTCGGTATTTTGGTTATGCAACGGATTTGACTCATGAGAAAGATTTGCCATTTTCCGCAAGTGCTTGAAATAAATTAAAAATTAACGATTCGTTAAGAAGTGGGCCAGGGTCGGTTAGAATTGTAGCTATTTCGCAACAATGAAAAACTAAGGACACCTTACTGTCTTCCTTTCGTCATGATTGCGATTGCCTGTCCGCCAGGTTTTGGCTCTAATCAGCACCATAAGCGGCACGCATTCGTTAGTGCTTTCCCACCCGCTGCTTAGAAAATTGGCGTTTGACTGGAGGTCAACCATGAACATCAAGAGCCTTCTCATCGGCTCCGCTGCGGCTTTCGCAGCAGTATCCGGCGCACAGGCCGCTGACGCTATCGTCGCTGCCGAGCCTGAGCCCCTTGAATACGTTCGCGTTTGCGACGCTTTCGGCACCGGCTTCTTCTACATCCCCGGCACCGAAACCTGCCTGAAGTTCGGCGGTTACATCCGTTTCCAGACCAACTTTGGCCGCGATGCCAAGGGTACGTCTGACTGGAACTCGTTCACGCGCGCCCAGTTTGAAGTTGACACCCGCACCGACACCGAACTCGGTGCTCTGCGTGGTTTCATCGGCTTCCGTGGCAATGCCGACAACGGCACTGCTTCTGGTTCCAGCGTTTTCGTTGACCAGGCCTTCATTGAACTCGGCGGCCTGAAGGTCGGTAAGTTCTACAGCTGGTGGGACGACGATCTGAATGGCGAAACCGACATTCTGTCCACGAACACCCTGTTCAACTCGATCAAGTACACCTACGACGCTGGTTCTTTCCAGGCTGCTCTCTCGGTTGACGAGCTTGAAGGTTCGTACGGCCAGTTCCAGTACGGCGCTGACAACAACGTCGGTATCGGCGGCATGATCGGCGGCAAGTTCGGCGCTGTTACGGCTAACCTGATCGCCAGCTACGACTTCGACGCAGAAAACGTTGCTATCCGCGGCATGCTGTTCGCAGATATCGGTCCGGGCACCTTCGGTCTTGCTGGTGTATGGGCTTCTGGCGACAACGCTTACTACGCAAAGTCTGAATGGGCTGTTGCCGTTGAGTACGCGATCAAGGCAACCGATCGCCTGACGCTTACCCCCGGCTTCGAATACCTCGGTACGCTGGACGTCAACCCTGCTGACGGCGACTTCGTTGGCGACCGTGACGCTTGGACTGCTGGTCTGACGGTTGACTACAAGATCACCGAAGGTCTGGCCACCAAGATCACCGCCAACTACTACGACGAAGATGGTCGTGACGACGAAGTCACCGGCTTCGTTCGCCTTCAGCGCACGTTCTAATCTGATCTGACATTGTCAGTGATGGAAACCCCGGCAGAAATGCCGGGGTTTTTCGTTTGATGGCTTCCGGCGCTGAGAGGCGTTACTCAAACACGGAAAACAAAAAAGCACCGGGCGAACCGATGCTTGAATGTTTTAGAACGATCAGCGATTGGCGGAAGAATGCTGCCTTATCCCGCACGCCCATGGCGCAGATCATCGACAATATCGGCCTGTTGCCCCAGCCGTGTCTTGTAGACCTGATAATTCTCCATCACCCGCTGCACGTAATTGCGCGTCTCGGGGAAGGGGATGCGTTCGATCCAGTCGACCACCTCGTCGATCGGCTTGCCGCGCGGGTCGCCATATCGGGAGATCCATTCCGGCACGCGTTTCGGTCCGGCATTATAGGCGATGAAGGTGAGGATGTAGGAGCCGCCGAAGCTGTCGATCTGCTCGCCGAGATAATGCGCGCCGAGCGTGGCGTTGTAGCCCGCATCGCTGGTCAGCATTGCCTGCGTGTAGGGCAGGCCGTGGCGGCCGGCCACGCCCTTGGCGGTTCCGGGCAGTAGTTGCAGCAGGCCGCGGGCATTGGCGGCGGAGACGGCGGCGGGATTGAAAGCGCTTTCCTGCCGGGCAATCGCATAGGCGAGCGCCTTGCCGGAGCCGGCAATATTGGCGCTGGCGGGAATGACGCCGAGCGGATAGGCGAGCGCTGCCGCATCGATGCCGCGGCTGAAGGCCGTCTTGCCGATCTGCAGCGAGACCTGGTGATTGCCGTTGCCCTCAGCCCTTGCCGCCAGAATGGCAAGCTCGCCGGGACTGTCGAGCTGTTCCGCAAGCGACCGATAAAGGCTGTCGGCACGCCAGCCGTAACCGGCCGCCTCCAGCCGGTCGATGGCGCGTACGGCTTCTCGGCCGGCGAAACGTTCGCGGTCGCTGCTGCTGGGGCTCGGATAGGTGACGTTTAATGTTTTTGCGCCGATTCGCGCGGCGGCGAGCTGGCCGTAAAACGTGCCGGGGTGAGCGGCTGCCTTGGTGAAGAAGTCGCGGGCGTCGCCCGGTCCACCGGCTTCCGCCGCCCGACCTAGCCAATAATAGGCGCGCGACGCCGAAAGCGGCCGGTTCGAGGTCTGAAGCAGCGTGTTGAAGTGACGCGAAGCCGTCGCCGGGTCGCGCAGCGCCCTCAGCGCGTACCAGCCGGCATGGAATTCCGCATCGGCGGTATCGACCGCCGAGGTGGCAGAATGATTGGCGACAATGCGATAGGCCTCGGCGAAATCACCGAGATCGGCGACGCCGCGGGCGATGATACGGCGCTCGTTCCACCATTCGCCGGCATTAACGAGCTTGGCCGCTTCCTTCGGCGCCTGTCGCAGAAGGGCTGCTGCTTCGGGGTATTTCTGCTGGTTGCGCAGGTTTTCCACCCGCGCGAAGAGATAAGCAGGGTCGCTACGCCAGGAGGCGTCGACCTTGCCGAGGAGCGCGGTTGCGGTTGCGGAGCGCTGCAGCACGGCCGCCCAGGCGTTGTAAAGCGACTGCGCCTTGCCGAGATCACCAAAACGCTTCGCCTGGCTGATGCGGCTGCGATACATCAGATAGTCCATGCGCGCCTTATGGTCGGCGGGCGTCAGATAGGCGGGAAACTCGGCAAGCACACGGTCTTCCATGTCCTTGTCCATGCCTTCGCTGACCCAGAGCTGGCGAATGAGACTCTGCGATTCCGCACCCTTGCCGGAGGAGGCGAGCGCCTTGGCGAACACCACGGCGCCTTCGGCGGTTTCTGGACGGCTATTGCCGAAGGCGGCAAGCACCTGGGGTGCGGGCGGATCTTCGCGGTAAAGCGCTTTTTCGGAATTGGCGCGCAGCGTCGCCGCACCCGGCCAGCCGGAGAGCTCGCGCTGGGCAGCGGCAATTTCGGCGGAAGCGACGTCCTTCTGGCCGGAAACGGCAATAGCCCAGGTGAGGATATGGCGGTCAAGGCTGCCGGTCGGCATGGTGTTGCGCAGCGCAATCGCGCGGGCCGCATCACGGCTCGAAAGCGCGTCGAGACCTGCCTTCAACTGGCTTGTGTCATCGGGGCGGTTGAGGCGCGGTATGGCGCCGGTGATCTCGGGCGAGGCCGGCATGAAGGCCGGAACAGCAGGTGCATTCGGCTTGACATAGGGAAGCGGCGCCGCACCTTCCGGCAGCGGCCCGGCCAGTGCGTTCCAAACGGTTGCGGCAAGGCCCGCCGCCATCAATCCCCAGACTGTCTTTTTCATGCCGCTCTTCATCGTGTAACGGATTTGTCGACTTTCTTGTAATATCGTTTCATTGCAGCGGGATTGCCGAAAACGGTCTGATGTCCCGCACCGGAATCTTGGGATTTCAGCCTTAATGAAATCTTAATAACCGCCTCGCAATTCAATCAACTTTTATTCACCGGCCCGCGAGCGACGTCTCTTTTCGGCACCGGCCTTTTGTGCTTGCCGATCACGGTCCGGAGACTGTCACACTTCCGACAATTTCGGACAAAATACGCTGCCTTTGCGCTTGTCGGCGCCAAGGGCTGGCTCTAATGTGTGCCGGTTTTAACCATCGAATGCGGCCGAAGCATGAACCGGCTCGGCGCCAGGAGCTTTGCATGTTCAAGGGATCAATTCCCGCCCTCATTACCCCGTTCACGGACAATGGCGCCGTGGACGAACAGGCGTTTGCCGCCCATGTGGAATGGCAGATCGCCGAAGGCAGCAACGGACTTGTGCCCGTGGGCACGACGGGGGAATCTCCAACCCTCTCCCACGACGAGCACAAACGTGTCGTCGAGCTGTGCATCGAGGTAGCGGCGAAACGGGTTCCGGTCATTGCGGGCGCTGGCTCCAACAATACCGATGAGGCGATCGAGCTTGCGCTGCACGCGCAGGAAGCCGGTGCGGATGCGCTGCTGGTGGTGACGCCTTATTACAACAAGCCGACCCAGAAGGGCCTGTTCGCCCATTTTTCTGCCGTGGCAGAAGCGGTGAAGCTGCCGATCGTCATCTACAATATCCCGCCGCGCTCGGTGGTGGATATGTCGCCGGAAACCATGGGCGCCTTGGTCAAGGCGCATAAGAACATCGTCGGTGTGAAGGATGCGACGGGCAAGATCGATCGTGTTTCCGAACAGCGTATTTCCTGCGGCAAGGATTTTATCCAGCTTTCGGGTGAGGATGGTACGGCGCTCGGTTTCAACGCCCATGGCGGCGTCGGCTGCATTTCTGTCTCCGCCAATGTCGCGCCGCGCCTCTGTTCGGAATTCCAGGCGGCGATGCTCGCCGGTGATTACGCCAAGGCGCTGGAATATCAGGATCGCCTGATGCCGCTGCACAAGGCCATCTTCATGGAGCCCGGCGTCTGCGGCACCAAATATGCGCTGTCGAAGACCCGCGGCGGCAATCGCCGGGTCCGTTCGCCCTTGATGAGCACGCTGGAACCGGCAACGGAAGCGGCCATCGATGCGGCGCTGAAGCATGCCGGCCTGATGAACTGAGACACGCCTGAAAACCTAAAAGGCGCGCCATGGACCGCTTCGAAACAGAAGCCGTTCGGCGCGCCTTTTCTTTTTGCGACGACAACATTAAATAGAGGTTCGAAAACCGCTCTCGGCGGTAAGCCGAAGGCGCAATAAGAAAAACAAGGGATTGAAATATCATGGCCCCCAAAGGCAGCCAGCGCGTGGTGAACAAGATCGTTGCGGAAAACCGCAAGGCCCGTTTCAACTACGAAATCATCGATACCTATGAAGCAGGGC
The DNA here is from genome assembly GCF_040801995.1 of Agrobacterium radiobacter. NCBI lineage: Bacteria > Pseudomonadati > Pseudomonadota > Alphaproteobacteria > Hyphomicrobiales > Rhizobiaceae > Agrobacterium > Agrobacterium radiobacter. Next base: position 683,504 of record NZ_JBEGHX010000001.1, read on the forward strand.
TCGTGCTGACCGGCACCGAGGTCAAGTCGCTGCGCGAAGGCAAGGCGAATATCGCCGAATCCTACGCGTCGGACGAGGGCGATGAAATCTGGCTCATCAATTCCCACCTGCCGGAATATCTGCAGGCCAACCGCTTCAACCACGAGCCGCGCCGCCGTCGCAAGCTGCTTTTGAGCAAGCGCGAGATCAACCGCCTGCGCGCCGGTATCAACCGCGAAGGCATGACGCTGGTACCCTTGAAGGTCTATTTCAACGAAAAAGGCCGCGCGAAGCTGGAACTGGCGCTCGCCAAGGGCAAGAAGCTGCACGACAAGCGCGAGACCGAGAAGGAACGCGACTGGAACCGGCAGAAGTCGCGCTTGCTGAAGGGTGGCAACGCCTGAGCGGCAATAAATTTTGCCGGGCAGGGGCTTGCTGCCTTTCACCGCTTGTTCCTCCGTCATGCCGGACTTGATCCGGCATCCAGTCACGGCGCGTCTGCGCCGTGGAAAGAGTTCTTTCAGCCCAAGGACTTGGACTGGCTGGATCCCGGCTTAAGGCCGGTATGACGGGAGTGTGTTGCGCGCGCCGGGCCCCGTTACGCCGCCTTGTAAGTCCGCTCCACATGAGCTTTCGTTGCCGAGACGCTGAACCGGCTGACGAGCGCCGCCAGATTGGCGCTGACATCGCTCAGATTGTGCGTGGCCGCATTGGTTTCTTCCACCATGGCCGCATTCTTCTGGGTCAGATTATCCATGCTGTTGATAGCGGCGCTGATTTCCTGAATGCCGACGGATTGCTCCTGCGCCGCCTTGGTCAGCGAGGCAATGTGTTCCTGAATATGATCCACCTTGTTGCCGATCGTATTCAAGGATTCGCCTGTCTTGTTGACCAGCGAGACGCCTTGCATCACATCCGCGGAGGATTTGGAGATCAGGGTCTTGATTTCCTTTGCGGCGTTGGCTGAACGCTGCGCCAGTTCGCGCACTTCCTGAGCAACGACGGCGAAACCCTTGCCCGCTTCGCCGGCGCGCGCGGCTTCCACGCCGGCATTCAGCGCCAGAAGATTGGTCTGGAACGAAATCTCGTCAATGACAGAGATGATCTGGGTGATCTTCTGCGATGAGTCCTCGATGGCCCCCATCGCCTTCACCGCTTCCGTCACCACATCGCGCGAGCGCGCGGCTTCAACGGCCGAGCTTTCGACGATGGCCTTGGCCTCTTCGGAACGCTGCGCCGACAATTTGGAAATGGTGGTGATTTCCTCAACAGCGGCGGCGGTTTCCTCAAGGGCCGCGGCCTGCTGCTCCGTCCGGCGGGCCATGTCGTCGGTCGCTGACGTCAGTTCGCGCGTATTGCCGGAAATCTTGTTCGCTTCCTCGACGATCTGCGCAAATGCGCCGGAGAGATTGCCGACGGCGGCGTTGAAATTGGCGATCAGCCCCTGGAATTGCAGCGCGGTCTTTTCACCGATGCTGGAGGTGAGGTCGCCATTGGCCAGCCTGTCGAGGGCGCTGTTGAGCAGTGCGAGAACATGCTCCTGCTCCTTCTTCATCTGCGCCTGTTCGGCCTCCACCTTGTGCCGCTCGGCGGCAAGCACGTCGAGATAGACGGAGATCGAATAATCCATGTCGAGAAGCGCGGCCTTGATGGTGGCGGACAAGGCGTCCTTCACCTTCCTGGCCTTCTTTTCCATGAAGAGGCCCTTCAACTCGGACTCGACCAGAGCCTTTACGATGCCATCGAGCATCAGCGCATAACCGCCGATGTACCATCGCGGCTCCAGCCCGAGCCTTGCATGGGTGCGGCCGATGGCGGTCACGGCATCGGTATAATCCGCGTTGAATGTGCCCGAGGCGATCCTTGCCCAGTGTTTGAGCTGCATGGCCTTGGCGTGCTGTACATGCGCGTCGTTCGCGAAGAACTTCGCGGTCTCCGGCACCGAGCGGACCTTCGCATAAAAACGATCGAGAGAGGCGTCGAGAGAGCCGGTGATGACGCCCTTCATGTCTGAAAGATTTTGCCGCTCACCGTGGCCGAGCCCCAGAAAATTCAGTCTTTCATCGAGTTGTCGGTCGGTTTTTTCTTGGCCATGCATGTCTAGTCATCCTGATCTGGCGCCCAATTCACGTCTCTGGCGCCGTTGCGTGATTTAGACACGTCTAAAATTAACCAAGATATAATTTCGACTGGCTGAATTTGATGTTTGTTAATTCTAAAAGGAATTTTGTCCTGCTGGAGACGCTTGAAACAAAAACGCGCCCGTCTTTTGGACGGACGCGTTTTTGCAATATCAGCGGTACAAAAACCGAATCAGACGGTCTCTGGACCTTCGGCGTGACGAACGGGGCGCTCGTTCGGGTCGCGCCCGATTTCGGCCTTCAGCGTCATCAGATCGATGAAGTGATCGGCCTGGCGGCGCAGATCGTCGGCGATCATGGCGGGCTGGGTGGCCATGGTGGAAACCACGGAAACCTTGCGGCCCTTGCGCTGCAGCGCATCCACCAGCGTGGTGAAATCGCCGTCGCCGGAAAACAGCACCAGGTGATCGACGGTCTCGGACTGCTCCATGGCGTCGACTGCCAGTTCGATGTCCATATTGCCCTTGATCTTGCGGCGGCCGAGTGCGTCGGTGAATTCCTTGGCGGGCTTGGTGACGACCTTGTAGCCGTTATAATCCAGCCAGTCGATCAGCGGGCGGATCGAGGAATATTCCTGATCTTCGATAAGAGCGGTGTAATAATAGGCGCGCAGCAGATAGCCACGCTTCTGAAACGCCTTCAGAAGCTTGCGATAGTCAATATCGAACCCCAGGCTTTTCGATGCTGCATAAAGATTGGCTCCGTCTATGAAGAGCGCAATTTTCTCCCGTGGATCGAACATTCCATCCCATTCCTTTTTTTGGAAAGGCCATTATCTGGCTTTTATTTCCGGTCGCTAACGCAAAAAATCATGTCGTATCAACGAATTTTGCGCATCGCCGTTGCGTTTTAAGTAAGCTACCTTCCCCCGTATTCCAAGACAATTCTTCTAGACATTTTGTTCATCAGACGCCAAACATGGCGGATAAGTTGCCAAAAGACGCCAAATACAGGAAAAACTTGAATTCCGCGGCCAATGGCTGTATCGGAAGCTGGAAAGCTTCGTCACGAGAAATCTTGAGTGTTTTTCGCAAGGCGCGAGGCGCAGATTCAATAGGTTAGGGCACAGCCGGTGCATCGCTAATATCGCACCGCGCTCTGATCCACGACATTACGACCCACAAAGGACAGGCAATGGCCCGCGTCACAGTAGAAGATTGCATTGATAAAGTAGACAACCGTTTCGAGCTGGTGCTTCTCGCTAGCCACCGTGCGCGCCAGATTTCGCAGGGCTCTTCCATCACGGTTGACCGCGATAACGACAAGAACCCTGTCGTTGCGCTGCGCGAAATCGCTGATGAGACGCTGTCTCCCGACGATCTCAAGGAAGACCTCATCCATTCGCTGCAGAAGCATGTGGAAGTGGACGAGCCCGAGCCCGATCCGGTCACGCTCGCCGCCTCCGCTATTGCTGATGGCGAAGACGACGACCAGCCGGAAACCGTCACTTTCGACCAGATGTCGGAAGAAGAACTGCTGGCCGGTATCGAAGGCCTTGTGCCGCCGGAAAAAAATGACGATTATTGATCTGACTTTATGACGCCTTTGGCAGGCGGTGGTTACCGTCTGTCAATAGTTGCCGTCATAATCTGATCCCTATTGATGCAGCATTGTGCGCCGACCCCAAGGTTGGCGCGCTTTCTTTTTGTGGAATATCGCATGATGCGGCAATACGAACTCGTTGAGCGAGTTCAAAAATACAAACCGGATGCGAATGAGGCCCTGCTGAACAAGGCCTATGTTTACGCCATGCAGAAACACGGCCAGCAGAAGCGGGCCAATGGCGACCCCTATATCTCGCATCCGCTGGAAGTTGCCGCGATCCTCACAGAAATGCATCTCGACGAATCGACCATCGCGGTGGCGCTGCTGCACGATACGATCGAGGACACCACCGCCACCCGCGCGGAAATCGACGAGCTATTCGGCGAAGATATCGGCCGGCTGGTGGAAGGCCTCACCAAGCTCAAGAAGCTCGACCTCGTTACCCGCAAGGCGAAACAGGCCGAAAACCTTCGCAAGCTGCTGCTCGCCATTTCCGACGACGTGCGCGTTCTCTTGGTCAAGCTCGCCGACCGCCTGCACAATATGCGCACCATGGAATACATGCCGGCCGACAAGCGCAGCCGCATTTCCGAAGAGACCATGGAAATCTATGCGCCGCTCGCCGGCCGCATGGGCATGCAGGACATGCGCGACGAGCTGGAGGACCTGTCCTTCCGTTATCTCAACCCGGAAGCCTATGAGACGGTGACGAACCGCCTGCAGGAACTGGAAACGCGCAATGAGGGCCTGATCAAGAAGATCGAGGACGAGTTGCGTGAGCTTCTCGTGGCGAACGGCCTGATCGGGGCCAACGTAAAAGGGCGGCAGAAAAAGCCCCATTCGGTTTTCCGCAAGATGCAGGCGAAGTCGCTTTCCTTCGAGCAGCTTTCGGATGTTTACGGTTTCCGTATTCTGGTGGACGATATTCCCGCCTGCTACCGGGCGCTGGGCATCGTGCACACCCGTTGGCGCGTGGTGCCGGGTCGCTTCAAGGATTACATCTCCACGCCGAAGCAGAACGACTATCGCTCCATCCACACCACCATCGTCGGACCCTCGCGCCAGCGCATCGAGCTGCAGATCCGCACCAAGCGCATGCACGAGATCGCCGAATTCGGCATTGCCGCCCATGCGCTCTATAAGGATGGCGAAAACGGGGAGGGCGATCTGCTTTCTCGGGAAAGCAACGCCTATTCCTGGCTGCGCCACACCATCGAATCGCTCGCCGAAGGCGACAGCCCGGAAGAATTCCTCGAACATACCAAGCTGGAACTGTTCCAGGACCAGGTGTTCTGCTTCACGCCCAAGGGCAAGCTGATTGCGCTGCCGCGCGGCGCGACACCTATCGATTTTGCCTATGCGGTGCACACCAATATCGGCGACACAACGGTTGGCGCCAAGATCAACGGGCGGATCATGCCGCTCGTGACCCGGCTTAACAATGGCGACGAGGTGGAGATCATCCGCTCGGGCGTGCAGGTGCCGCCTGCCGCATGGGAAGAGGTGGTGGTGACGGGCAAGGCCCGCTCGGCCATCCGCCGTGCCACCCGCATGGCCATCCGCAAGCAATATTCCGGCCTCGGTTATCGCATTCTGGAGCGCACCTTCGAGCGCGCCGGCAAGGCCTTCTCGCGTGAAGCACTGAAGCCCGTTCTTCATCGTCTCGCTCAGAAGGATGTGGAAGACGCGATCGCTGCCGTCGGCCGCGGCGAGGTCTCCTCGCTTGATGTCTTGCGTGCGGTCTATCCTGATTATCAGGACGAGCGCGTCACGGTGAAGATGACCGGCGACGACGGCTGGTTCAATATGCGCAGCGCTTCCGGCATGGTCTTCAAGATCCCCGGAAAGTCGCGCTCCGCTCTGGAGGACGACGGCGCGGCCGAAATGCTGGATGGGCCGGACCCGCTGCCCATCCGCGGCCTTTCCGGCAATGTCGACGTGCATTTCGGTGCCGCCGGCGCGGTTCCGGGTGACCGCATCGTCGGCATCATGGAAAAAGGCAAGGGCATTACCATATATCCCATTCAGGCGCCGGCGCTGCAGCGTTTCGACGATGAGCCGGAGCGCTGGATCGATGTCCGCTGGGACCTCGATGAAGCGAACAAGTCGCGCTTCATGGCGCGGGTGATGATCAATGCGCTGAACGAGCCGGGCACGCTCGCCTCCGTGGCGCAGTCCATCGCCACGCTCGATGTCAATATTCGGGGCTTGAACATGGTCCGCATCGGCACGGATTTCTCCGAGCTGGCGCTGGATGTCGAAGTCTGGGATCTCAGGCAGCTGAACCAGCTTCTGTCGCAGCTCAAGGATCTCGACTGCGTCTCGACGGTGACGCGTGCCTTCGATTGAGGCATTTTTGATCCTTTGAAGATACCGAAAGGCCGTTGTTATGCGTTAAACGCATGGCAGCGGCCTTTTCCTGTCTCTGGTCGTGGAAGTGGTTTGCGACTATTTTCTCCTCAGAAATTGAAGAGAAGGAAACGCGGCGTGCCGGTGGATGAACACCGATGAGAAACGCCAGTTCCAAACCGAAAGGACCGAAAATCATGTTTACTCCGCTTCGCAAGATCGCCCGTGCCGTCCGTGGCAAGACCACCCAGGAACGCGAATTCGAATATCTCAGCGGTTCGGTATCGAACGTCGATCTCGAATTCCGCCAGCGCGAAATCGACCGCGGCCTGTTCCGCCGGTAATGCACTCAACGCATGGCAGCCCATCGCCATGCGTATGGGGCTAGCAGATGCAGCCGTATCGGCCTGTGCATTCCTGCGTCTCGTAGACCAAGGTGAATACGCGCTTCTAGCGGGTGTCCCACACACAGCTGTCCGGTTTGACTGATATGACATGCTGCGTTTGCAATGAAGTTGACGGCGAGAGGGAGCGTATTTCCTCAACGTCTCCTTGGTCCCGGGAACAAGTTCGAGGATGCCCCAAGGATCTAATCACGTTGAATTGAATCAATCGCTTGCTGATCCTCGGGACAAGCCCGAGGATGACGTCAGAGTGTCCGGCAAGGTTTGTTATTGATCTGTCGACGCTGCGCGAACACGCGTAGGCTGGTTTCCGGCTCAAGGCCAGAATGACGGACGTGGGGATAAGTCGGCAAAAGTCCTTTGTTGTCTGCCATGCTCTTGGCTCGGCCGGGGCGATGAAATAGACTGCCCCCATGCCGTTTCGCCGCCGTGAACCCGTTGGCTTTTCAGAGAAGATTCGCGACCTGTTCTGGCCGCGAACGGGTTTTTCCCGTTCGCTGCGCTATATGAAGCTGCGCCTGCTCAGGCTTTCCGCCTCTCCGCATTCTGTTGCCGCCGGTGTCGCCATCGGTGTGGGCGTGGCGTGGACGCCGTTTCTCGGCGTTCACATCATCATCGCCATGGCGCTTGGTTTCCTCTTGCGCGTCAATCTCGTGGCGGCAGCACTAGGCACCACCTTCGCCAATCCGCTGACATTTCCTTTCATCTGGGCATCCACCTGGGAGCTGGGGCACTTCATCCTCGGCCGGCAGAAGACGGAAAGTGCCGCGCATGTGGATTTCGTGGCGCTGTTCAGCCATCTTGAATTCCGGCAGATATGGACGCCGGTGCTGGAGCCCATGACCATCGGCGCGCTTCTTCCTGCCGTCATCAGCGCAGTCATCGCCTATATCGCCGTTTATGGCCTCATCAGCGGTTTCCAGCGCCGCAAGATGGAAAATCTCGCGCATCGCGCCGCCAACAAGAATGCTTCTCTGGAGATGCTGAAATGATCATTGGATTGGGTAGCGACCTGATCGACATCCGCCGCGTTGAAAAGTCGATCGAACGTTTCGGCGAGCGCTTCACCCATCGCTGTTTCACCGATATCGAGCGCGCCAAATCTGATGGCCGCAAGAACCGCGCCGCTTCCTATGCCAAACGTTTCGCCGCCAAGGAAGCCTGTTCCAAGGCGCTGGGAACCGGCCTTGCGAACGGCGTCTTCTGGAAGGATATGGGTGTCGTCAATCTGCCGGGCGGCAAGCCGACCATGGTGCTGACCAATGGGGCAGGGGAGAGGCTGGCGGCCATGCTGCCTGCCGGCCACCGCGCCAATATTCACCTGACGATCACGGACGATTTTCCTTATGCTCAGGCATTTGTGATCATAGAAGCGCTTCCCGTGATCGATTGAGGCCCCGGCCTTGCCGCATTGGCGTTCTATTTGTGGGCGTGTGACAGAAGCGCTTCCCTTCGGGCTGGAAAGGTTCTAGAGAAGTCGCAGAAATATGAAAGCGTTGCTGGCAGTGTGAAACCGCTCCACCGCCGCAGGCTCTACAAACAACGGCCCGGAAGCCTTCGCGAAGCCGAAGAAGCCGGGAAACAATCAGGCAGGTCTTTAAGTGTCGGAAAAAGCTGAAAAGAAGCAGAACGCCCTCTGGGAGAACGTCAAGGTCATCATTCAGGCGCTGCTGCTGGCCATGGTCATCCGCACCGTGCTTTTTCAGCCCTTCACGATCCCATCGGGCTCGATGATGCCGACGCTTCTGGTTGGCGACTATCTTTTCGTCAATAAGTTCTCCTACGGCTATTCGAAATATTCGCTGCCTTTTTCGCCGAACCTGTTTTCGGGCCGCATTCTCGAATTCAGCAAGCCGAAGCGCGGCGACGTCGTGGTCTTCCGCCTGCCGCCCAATCCTGAAGTCGATTATATCAAGCGTCTCGTCGGCCTGCCGGGTGATCGCATCCAGGTGACGAACGGCGTGCTGTTCATCAACGGTCAGCCGATTCCGAAGCAGCCCGACGGCACCTTCACGTCAGATTATCGCGCCGATCCGGGCGCCAATGTGCCTGTTTTCCGCGAAACGCTTGATAATGGCGTCACCTACGACACGCTGGACCAGTCGCCCGATTCGCGTGGCGACAACACGCGTGAATTCGTGGTGCCGGAAGGCCATTATTTCATGATGGGCGACAACAGAGACAATTCGCTCGACAGCCGCTTCGATGTCGGTTTCGTGCCTGAAGAAAACCTGATCGGCCGCGCCAGCGTCATCTTCTTCTCGCTGGGCAACGACACGCCGTTCAGCCGCATTTGGGAATGGCCGGCCAACATGCGTTGGGACCGCCTGTTCAAGGTTGTGGGATGAGTAAGACCAAGCCGCTTTCCGCGGACGAAATCTCCCGTCTGGAAGCGTTGATCGGATATGAATTCAAGGACAAGGCCCGGCTCGACCGGGCCTTGACCCATGCCAGCGCCCGCTCCGCCGCGGCCGGCAATTATGAGCGGCTGGAATTTCTGGGGGATCGCGTTCTCGGCCTCTGCGTGGCGGAATTGCTGTTCTCCATCTTCCGTAACGCCACCGAAGGTGAACTCTCCGTCCGTCTCAACCAGCTCGTGAGCGCCGAATCCTGCGCCGCGATCGGCGACGAGATGGGGCTGCACAATTTCATCCGTACCGGATCCGACGTGAAGAAGCTGACCGGCAAGGCGATGTTGAATGTGCGTGCCGATGTGGTCGAAAGCCTGATCGCCACCATCTATCTGGATGGCGGGCTGGAAGCATCGCGCAAGTTCATTCTGAAATATTGGCAGGGCCGCGCAACGAGCGTGGATGCCGGACGGCGAGACGCCAAGACCGAATTGCAGGAATGGGCGCATGCCAGATTTGCGACCACGCCCTCTTACAGGATTGACGATCGCTCCGGACCGGATCACGATCCTCGCTTTACAGTGACTGTCGAAATTCCCGGCGTAAAGCCGGAAACCGGTGTCGAGCGCTCCAAGCGCGCGGCCGAGCAGGTGGCGGCAACCAGATTGCTGGAACGCGAAGGCGTCTGGCAGAAGGGCTCCACCCAGAACTGAGCGCCCGCCATAGGGTGCTAAATCGAGCGCATGGCGGACCGATAAGGCCGCATGTTGAATACCTCTGACCTTGATGGATATCATGACCGATCACGAAAACCCCGCCATTGAAGGCGAAGACAACAACCTTCCGACCCGTTCCGGTTTCGTGGCCCTTATCGGCCCGACCAATGCCGGCAAGTCGACGCTGGTCAACAGGCTGGTGGGCGCCAAGGTCTCGATCGTCAGCCACAAGGTTCAGACGACGCGCGCCGTGATGCGCGGCATCGCCATTCACAAGAATGCGCAGATCGTTTTCATGGACACGCCCGGCATCTTCAAGCCGCGCCGTCGGCTCGACCGCGCCATGGTCACCTCCGCCTGGGGCGGCGCGAAGGATGCCGATCTCATCCTGCTGCTGATCGACAGCGAACGTGGTCTTAAAGGCGACGCCGAGGCCATTCTCGAAGGCCTGAAGGATGTTCCGCAGAAGAAGATCCTCTGCCTCAACAAGATCGACCAGGTGAAGCGCGAAGACCTGCTTAAGCTTGCCGCCGCCGCCAATGAGACGGTGGCCTTCGACCGCACCTTCATGATTTCGGCCACCAACGGTTCGGGTTGCGAAGACCTGATGGATTATCTGGTGGAGGCTCTGCCGGAAGGTCCGTGGTATTACCCGGAAGACCAGATTTCCGATCTGCCGATGCGCCAGCTCGCTGCCGAAATCACCCGCGAGAAGCTGTTCCTGCGCCTGCATCAGGAGCTTCCCTATGCCTCGCATGTCGAGACGGAAAAGTGGGAAGAACGCAAGGACGGCTCGGTACGCATCGAGCAGGTGATCTATGTCGAGCGCGACAGCCAGAAGAAAATTGCGCTCGGCAAGAACGGCGATGCAATCAAGGCGATCTCCACCGCCTCGCGCAAGGAACTGTCGGAAATCCTCGAACAGCCGGTGCATCTCTTCCTGTTCGTCAAGGTGCGCGAGAACTGGGGTGATGACCCCGAGCGTTTCCGCGAAATGGGACTGGAATTCCCCCGAAACTGAAGCACATCCGCTTCACCCCTCATTCCTGTGGCAAGCACAGGAATGAGGGCGCTGGGGGATGGAACGACGTACAAATAGCGAACTGAATATCTTCACCCACCATCGGGAACCGAATACGTTCGGGCGGGTTGTTCCAAAACAATTGGGCGCAACCTTTTTTCGATGACGGATATTCATGTCGCCAAAAAAACCGAACGGAATTTCCACCACCCCGTGCCAGCAATGTCCCCTGCGCGACCTGCCGCATTTCCGCGACTTTTCCTCCTCCGAGCTAGATTTCGTCTCGCGTTTCAAGACGGGGGAACTTGCGGTGGAAGGCGGCTCCGTCATCCTGATGGAAGGCTCGCATAGCGCCCATCTTTACACCGTTTTGCAGGGCTGGGCTTTCCGTTACAAGACGCTGGAAGACGGCAGGCGGCAGATACTGAACTATGTCATGCCCGGCGATCTCGTCGGCCTGCAGGGCACGGTGATGGGGGAAATGCAGCATTCGGTGGAGGCGCTGTCGCCAGTCACCCTATGCGTCTTCGAGCGCTCGCGCCTCAATAATCTCTTCACCGACCATCCGACGCTTGCCTATGACCTGACCTGGATCGCTGCGAGTGAGGAACGCATGCTCGACAGCCATCTCCTCAGCATCGGCCGGCGCACGGCGCTGGAGCGCGCCGCCTATCTGATTGTTTTCCTCTACAGCAAGGCAAAGGCGGTCCATCTCATACAGGGGGAAACGCCGATCCCGGTCACCCAGCAGCATGTGGCGGATACACTTGGCCTGTCCATTGTCCACACCAACAAGACCTTGAGAAAGCTGGTCGATCGCGGTCTCATTCGCTGGACCGACAAGGGTTGTCTGGTGCTTGATGATGCCGGGTTGAGCCATGTGGCCAGCTGGGAAAGCGAAGAGAAGCGGCAAAGACCCTTCATCTGATCTTCTTTCGACATGTCTTTTTTAAATGACGGTGGAGCCGTAATTTGCGACTCCTGTCGTGATATCTCACTGGAGAATCATGTCGGAAACTGCAGCTTCGAGCCTTGCGGCCATCTTTTTAGGAAGAAGAAAACATATGGTGCCACAACGGGTTATCATCGTTGAGGATGAATATCTGGTGGCGCTTGATGTCGAAGCGGTTCTCCAGTCCATGGGGGTGGAAACCGTCGTCATCGCCACGACGCTGGCGCAGGCGAGACAGGCCGTTGAAGAGGACGGCGCCGATTGTGTGCTTCTCGATGTCAGCCTTACCGACGGCAAGAGCTATGATTTTGCGCGCGGGCTGCGCGATGGGGGAATTCCCTTCGGTTTCGTCAGCGGCTATGGCGACACGACGGGCTTTCCGGATGATCTCATGCATGCGCCATTGCTGGGCAAGCCCTTCGGGGAAAACGAAATTATCGATTTCGTCCTCAACCTCGTCGGCACGGTCGACAATGCCGTAAAAGAATAACGTTTCGCCGCCAGATCGGGTATGATCGGCCTTGAATCGAAATTCGGACGCGTTTCATGCAGTGGCAGGAAGAGGCAATCATTCTCGGCGTAAAACGCCATGGCGAGACGAGTGTCATCGCCGAGGTGATGACCCCTTCGCGTGGCCGCCATCTGGGGCTGGTCCGTTCCGGCCGTTCCCGCAGCATGCAGCCGGTGCTACAGGCCGGAAACCGGGTGGATGTCATCTGGCGCGCGCGCCTTCACGATCATCTCGGCGAGTTCCGCATCGAGCCGCTGCAATTGCGCGCCGCACAACTGATGGAGACGGCGACCGCGGTTTATGGCGTACAGGCCATGGGTGCTCTTCTCAGGCTTCTGCCGGAGCGTGATCCGCACCCGCATCTCTATCAGGCGCTCGATATCATTCTCGACAATCTCCACGACCCCGTCGATGCCGGGGAATTGTTCGTGCGCTTTGAACTGGCAGTGCTGAACGATCTCGGTTTCGGGCTTGATCTTACCGAATGCGCGGCGACGGGGCTGCGCACCGACCTCATCTATGTATCGCCAAAGACGGGCCGGGCGGTTTGCCGCACGGCAGGCGCGCCCTATGCGGAGCGCATGCTGTCGCTTCCGGCTTTCTTGAGCGAAGGCCAGTCGAAGGCCGCCGATCCTGACAGCCTTGCGGCGGCTTTCCGCCTCACCGCCCATTTCCTCAACCGACATGTCTACGATCCGCGTGGGCTCAACGAAAACGCCGCCCGCGACGGTTTCGTGCAGGCGGCGCTGAAGGCGCTGGAAGGCCGGGCGACTGAGGGGAAGGTGATGCCGCCCGCGCTCGATAAGGCTGTCTGACTAGGCCATTGCAGGCCTCGGGGCCGGTTGCTCCTGAATGGGCCAATGCACGATGGCCGCAAAAATCCCCATGCCGACGCCCAGCCACCAGACGAGATCATAGGAACCCAGCCTGTCGTAAAGGAAGCCGCCGAGCCAGACGCCGAGGAACGAGCCGATCTGGTGCGACAGGAACACGACGCCGCCGAGCATGCCGAGATGGCGGGTGCCGAACATGATCGCCACCAGCGCATTGGTCGGCGGCACGGTGGAAAGCCAGAGGATGCCCATGACGGCGGCGAAGATGATGACCGAAAGCGGCGATTGCGGCAGAAGCAGGAAGGCTGTGACGGCGACAGAGCGGGCGATATAGATATAGGCGAGCAGATAGGGTTTCGAATAACGCTGGGCAATGACACCGGCGGCAAGCGACCCGATGATGTTGAAGAAGCCGATCAGCGCCATGGCGATGACGGCGTAGCGCGGTTCGATGCCGATATCGCCGAGATAGGCCGGGAAATGCGCGGTGATAAAGGCCACCTGAAAACCGCAGACAAAAAAGCCGGTGGTCAAAAGCAGGTAGCTTTTATGGCCGAGCGCCTCCTTCAGCGCTTCGCCTGCCGTCTGCTGGAACTGCGCCTGCGACTGGCTGCCGGAAGAGGAATTGCCGCGCATGAAGAAGGCGAGCAGCGGCACGAGCATCATCATCGCGGCAAGCCAGACGAGGCTGTCCGACCAGCCATAGGTGGAAATCAGCCCCTGACTGATCGGTGCGAACAGGAACATGCCGGCTGAGCCCGCCGCCGTGCCGATGCCGAAGGCGAGCGAACGCTGCTGCGGCGCGACATGGCGTGCAAAGGCCGAGAGGATGACGCTGAAGGAACCGGCGGCAATGCCGAGCCCGACGAGCACGCCGCCGCCGAAATGCAGCCAGAAGGGCGAGGTGCCAAAGGACATGCAGATGAGGCCGGCAGCATAAAGCAGGCCGGAGAGAACAAGCACGCGGCCCGTGCCGTATTTATCGGCGATGGCGCCGAAGAAGGGCTGGCCGAGACCCCAGAAGAGGTTCTGCAGGGCCATGGCGAGACCGAAGGTGGAACGGTCCCAGCCGGTATCGGCAAGCATCGGCAGCTGGAAGAAGCCCATGGCCGAACGCGGCCCGAAGGTCATGACGGCAATCAGTGACCCGGCGGCGATAATCAGCCAGGGCATTGTCTGGCGTGTGGCTTGCAACATGAATATTCCCCCATCGCGGCGCCTCGTCCCAAAAAAGAGGGACATGGCCTGCCGCGGATTCCGCTATGATGGGATGAATATTATCTTTTGTCAGCCAGTCCCACTAGCGACTTTTCTTGACGGCCACTATTCATGCGATTGATGGAATACGGCCGGAGAGAAGACGATGAAACAGAATATCTACGACGATCCAGGGTTTTTTGAGCGTTACAGCGCCATGCCGCGCTCCGTGGAGGGCCTGCGTCAGGCCGGCGAGTGGCATGAATTGCGTGCCATGCTTCCGCCCCTGAAAGACAGGAGCCTTCTTGATCTCGGTTGTGGTTTCGGCTGGCATTGCCGTTTTGCCGCAGAGCAGGGCGCGCGCCATGTCGTTGGCGTTGATCTCTCGGAAAACATGCTGCACCGCGCCGCCGAAATAAATGGCGGGCCCGGCATCGAATACCGCCGCGCTGCCATCGAAGACATCGATTTTCCGCAGGAGAGTTTCGATGTGGTGCTGAGTTCTCTCGCCCTGCATTACGTCCGCGATCTCGACTTGGCATTCGCGAAGATTTTCACCGTACTGAAATCCGGCGGCGATTTCATCTTTTCCATCGAACATCCCGTTTTCACGGCGCTGGAAAAACAGGACTGGTTTTATGGCGAGGATGGCGAAATCCTGCACTGGCCGCTCGATAATTATCAAAGTCAGGGCGTGCGCCACTCCAACTGGATGGCGGACGATGTGGTCAAATATCACCGCACGGTGTCAGGCCTTCTCAATGGTCTCCTGGCTGCCGGATTTGTTTTGGCGCGGCTGGCGGAGCCGAGGCCTGATCCGGCCTTGATGGCCGAGCGGCCTGAACTGAAGCACGAAGACCGCCGTCCGATTTTTCTGATCGTCGGGGCGCGCAAGCCGTGATCGTGCTCGTTCCTTTCCTCATCCCTGTACTTGTCACAGGGATCCAGCCAGCCCAAGTCTTTGGGCTGAAAGGGGTCTCTCTGCCGCGCAGACGCGCGTCGGCTGGATTCCTGTGACAAGCACAGGAATGAGGGAGAGAAGAGGGTGTGCCAGCCTTTGAAAACATGGCGCTGTGGTCTGTGGGTTGGGTTTGACCCGCACCAGCAACTTACCGCCGTTTGATCGTCCAGCCTTCCGGCCGTTCCTCGACCACCTTTGCCACATCGCCGACGGACAGCTTGCCCTGGCTGCGCGGCGTCACATTCCAGCCGAAGAGCGGGCCGGGCACGCGCCGGTCGCCGGACATGCGGATGCGGCCCATGGCTTTCATGGGGGAGGGCACATCGCGCGAGCCGGTGGTCTGATCCTGCGTGGTCATGATGCAGCGGGCGCAGGGCTTGACGAGATCGAAGCGAATGCCGCCAATCTCGATGGCCGCCCAGCGGTCCTCAGCCCATGGCTCGTCCGTGTCAAGCACGATATTGGGCCGGAAACGCTCCATGCCAACAGCGTCTTCGCCATTGGCGCGCATATTGTCGTTCAGCGCGGCAAGCGAAGCGGTGGTAGTGACAAGGATCTGGTAGCCGTCCGCAAAGGTGACGGGCGTTTCGTTGCCCGTCCATTCGAGGCTCGCAATACGTTTCGAGGTATCATCAAAAAAGGCGAGCTTCACCTCGCGCCCGAGCCATGCCGATAGCGTGCCATTGGTCTCGTCATCGGCGATATTGGCGCTGACGATCGATTTCCACACCGCCACATCCATGCGCTGCCCGGATGGCCTTGCGAAAATCTCGCCGTCCTTGTCGCGCGCCAGCACCATGCCACCATCCTCATGCCGGGCCAGAACCGTGGCGATGGCGGGCAATTCGCGCTGGGTGATGAAATGGCCGGAGGGATCAGTGAGCATGGCGCGGCGGTCACCCGGCAGGCCTTCGGCCGAAACGGCGCTTTCGGAGAGAGGGATACCGCGCGCGCTTTTCAGCGGATAGATGTTGAGTTCGGTCACACGCATCTCGGGTCTCCTTAGATCTCGTCGAGAAACAGGTCCAGCACCTGTTTCAGCCGCTCATGGCGGGCCTTGGCCATCTGCCGGCCTGTCTCGGTGCGAAAACCGTCGGCCAGCTTGAACAGTTTGGTTTCGAAATGGTCGATGGCAAAGGCGCGGTCGTCAAGCGGCCGGTCCTTCGCCAGCGGGTCGACCGGATCGTAAAGTGCCGAGCCCATGCGCCCGGCAATATAAAAGCAGCGCGCCGCCCCCACCATGCCGATGGCGTCCAGCCGGTCGGCATCCTGAAGGATTTTCGCCTCCAGCGTCTGCGGTTCGATATTGGCGGAAAAGCTGTGTGTGGTGATGGCATGGGCGGCGGCGTCAATATCTTTCTGCTGCCAGCCAAGCCCGGCCAGAATGCCGGCTGCCTTTTCTGCCGCCAGCCTTGAGGCCTGCGCGCGCAGCGGTGAGTTCTTCTCCACCGCCACACAATCATGCAACAGCACGCTGGCGGCCAGCACGGTGCCATCGCCGCCTTCGCCCACATGGATGCGCATGGCGTTGCGGAAGACGCGGTGAATATGGGCAAGATCATGCGAACCGTCGCCGCTGTCCGCGGCGTGTGGTATCAGGTCCTGCGCAAGCGCCGCATAGGGCGCGAAAGCCTCGGCAGCAATCATGCCTGCGGCTTCCGGGTGAGGATTTTCTGGTAGAACAGGCCGATGCCGATGAGCACCGCGCCGAGCCCGATGAAGGACAGCGCCCTCAGCACGCCTTCGAGATTGCTCATGTCGATCAGGAACGCCTTGGCAACCGAGATCAGCACGAAGGCGGCCGATGCCAGACGCAGGCTGCGGGCATTAAAGCGCGAGCCAAGCACGAGCAGCAACACGCCGATCAGCAGCCAGACCACCGAATAGCTGTAGGTCTCGCCCTGCAGGAAACCCTTCCAGTCGGCAATATTTTCGCCCTGCCAGAAGCGGCGCACTGAAAGCGTGGCCCAGGCAAAACCGAGCGCTGCGCCCGCCACCGCCAGCATGCTGACATAGGGCGGTGGACGTTTTCCCCGCGCGTAATAGGCAAGGCCGCCATAGGCGAGCGCCGGCAGGAGGTAACCGATCAGCAGCAGGTTGAGGAACGGGATGCGGCCGGTATTTTCGCCGGTGAAATAGGGGTTGAGCGTGAAGAAATGCATCGTCAGCACGTTGATGACGGCAATCACGCCGGCAAGCATCGAGCCGTAGCGGAAGATGGGGCTGGGGCTTTTCAGATCGAGCGTCATCAACACGCCCGAGAAGCCGATGGTCAGCAGCGTATAGATCGATTGTTCGCCAAGCGTCGGCACACTGTCATCCAGCGTGCCGCCATTCATTGCGTGGCGGATGAGGATGGCGACGGCGAGAAGACCCATGACGCTGGCAATCGCCTGCAGGAAGTTCTTCGCCCTGACCCCCGGCCAGTCGCGCAGCAGCCATGCCGAGGCGACGGCCAGCAGTGCGGGAATGCCGTAACCCGGAAGAAGCGCGTTGAAGACCGGCGTGAGCCCAAGATTTTGCGGCCCGACAATGGTGGGTTCCCAGGCGATGCGGCCGAGAACGGCAACGCTTGCCACGGCCATCACCCAGGGCAGAACCTCCCAGTTGCGGTAACGGCTGGCCAGCACATAGATGAAACCGATGACCGAAAGGAGAACGGTTGTCACCAGCCCCTCCGTCAGCGTGTGCAGGCTGAGCGCGAAGGCGGCGAAGGAGCCGAGCACGAGGATGTTGAGCGGTTTGCGATAGGTCTCATTGTTCTGCCGATGCAGCCATTCGGCACCTGCAATCAACACGAAGCCGAGGCCGAGGCCATAGGCGGCGTGCAGCCAGTCGCGGCCAAGATTGCCGTATTCGACAAAGCTTGCGGTGGCGAGCCAGACCGGGAATAGCGCGGCGATACCAGCCCAGAGCTGGGCGAAATCCGCGTCGTCAGCACCCTCGCGCTTCAGGAAGGAGAAGGCGGACAGCACGAAGACGCCCCCGAGGCCGAGCGCCATGGCGATTTCCGCCGTGTAGCCAACCGACACGGGCGGAAGCGATACGGCCGTATCGTTGATGACGCCGATGAAGTCGAGACCCTGACGTGACATCAGCGATACCGCAGCCTGCGCGCCAAGTGCTGCGATAATAGCGGGCCATACCGCATAGTGGCGGGCGGCGCCAAGGGCCGCAAGGGCGGCTATGAGCGCTGAAACGATCAGGGCCGGATGAGTATCGACTCCGCCATCGGCAAAAAGGAAGCCGATTGCCGGCAGGATCACGGCCATCGAGACGGTGAGATTGAGGGCGAGTGACGGGCGTAGCAGAAGCCGCATGGCGCGGACGGCGCGTCGCTCGGGCGCTGCGGTTTCGGCAGTTTGGGCGGGCGGCGTGTCGAATGCCTTGCCGGGCCAGAGGAATATTGTTCCCGCCAGCATGACGAGCAGGGCAAGTGTTGGCGGTTCGGCGCTGATCGTTTCGGAAAAGTCGATATAGCCGAGCGCCCAGAGGCCAAGCCCGGCATTGGCGAGAGAGGGAACCACGGTCCAGCCCTGCCTGCGCGCCGCTGCCGCCGTTGCCAGCCAGGAGACGGTGAGGAAGACGAAGAGCGCCCAGATATTCGGCGTTTCGGTGGAAATCAGCGCGGGTGTCAGCATCGAACCGAGAAGGCCGAGACCGGCCAGCGCCTGCCCGTGCAGCAGCGAAAGCCCGATGGTGGCGAAAGCGACGAGGCCAAGCAGGCCAAAAGCCGCGCCGGGACCGATATAGTCGTAAATGCCATAGGCTGCATAAACCACGCCGAACAGCGTCAATGCGCCCGCCGCCGTCAGCACGCCCGGTATCATGGCGTTGGAATAGGTGGTGGCGATGCCCGGCACCGCCTTGCGGCGGATCGCTTCGCCGGCAAGCCCGAGAACAAGACCGAAAATGGCGGCGAGCGAAAGCCGCACGGCCGGGCTGAGCAGGCCCGATTCGATCGAATATTTAACGAGGAAAATGCCGCCGAGCGCCAGCGCCAGTCCACCGGCCCAGACCGCCCAGCGCGCGCCGATCAGGCTTTCGAAGCTTTCTTTCGTCGCAGGAGTGGATACGGCCTCGGCGGCAGGCGCAGGTTGGGCCTCCTCGCGCGCCAGCTCTTCCGATGCTGCCATGGCGGCGGCATCTTCGGGCTCGGATGCGTATTCAGCCTGGAAGGCTGTGTCTTCCGCAGGGGGCGTGCTTGGCTCTTCCGCCTCGAAATCCGGTTTTACCGTGGATTCCGTGCTCTCCGTTTGCACTGCCGCAGCCGACGTCACGCCCGCAGCCATCAGCCGCTTGAGGCTGTGCACCTCCCGTTCGAGCGACTTGATTCGGCTTGAATTGCGGATGCTCGCGACCAGCGTGTAGATGAAGGCCGCGACGAGGGCGAGGATAAACAGCGGGATTTCCAAACGGACTCTCCAATTACGAAGCTGTTTTTAAAGCCCTTTTGGTGAATTTATGCAAGGCCCGGTTGATGAATGGTGTGGGTGGCGCGGGGGTAAGCATATGCCATTTGTTTCTTCTCCCCGACGGTGAGAAAAAATGGGTGGCCTCCGCTCGATCCGATGTACCGCTCGAATCAGGAAGCACCCGCCAGCCACCGCCGCGCCGCTTCGATATCGGTAAGCCCGAGCTCGTGCCCGTCCTCAACCGTTTCCATCTCGGCCTTTGCACCGCTCGCCGTGAGCTTTCCCTGCAGTTCGCTCGCCTTGTCGAGATATTTGTCGCGTTGTCCCGCCACGAGCAGGAAATTGTGGCCGGAAAGATCGGTTTGCGGCCATGTTTCGAGAACCGGCATCGGGCGATAGAGCAGGGCGTCGCCTGCAAGTTCGGGATAGAGCGCGGCAAAGGCCGCGTAGAAGTTCGCGCCATTGGAATGGCCGATAAACCGCAGTTTCGAGCGATCAAGACCATAGGCGCGGATTGCCCCCTCCACGAAGGCGGCAAAGGCTTCTGTTTCCGTGACAATATCCTGCTGGTCGAAGCTGAAATCGGGAAAACGGCGGAACCAGCGGGCGATTTCTTCTTCCGTGCTGCGGCCGCGCACGCCCAGAAGGGTGGCGCCCGGTGCTGCCCGGTGCGCCAGCGGCATCAGGCTCGTTTCACTGCCGCCGGAACCGTGCAGCAGGATGATGGTGCTGCCATCAGCTTCCTCGGGCGTGTAGAAACGGTGCACGAAGGGCAGGTCGCGATAGATGATGCGTTCTTCGCCCGGCATCGAGAATTGCGGCAGGGCGACACGCACATCCGCCTCGTCCTTCATGAAGAGCGGCGGGATGAACAGTTTTTCGCCGAGCGATTCCAGCGGTTCGTCGACCGTCATGCCCGGCCCATCGGTCGCCATTTCGATCAGCACGCCGCCCGGTTCGCGGACGTAGAGCGAGTGGAAATATTTCCGGTCATGGGCGTTGGTGGTGCTGGAATTCAGCGATTTCAGCCCGGTTAGAACCGTGTTCAGCTCATCCATGTCCTTCGCCCGGAAGGCGATGTGATCGACGGTGCCGGTGCCCGGCGCGCTGGACCAGAAGCCGGTGGCGTCACGCACGTCGATAATGTCGCCGCTGTCGGAAACGAGCCGGCGGATCGCGCCCGCCTGGCTTTCCTGCCGGTAGCCGAAATGTTTCTCCAGAAACGCTACGGTTTCTTCCGGCACTTCGCTCAGCACCGTCGCACCATAGATTCGGCGAATGGCGTCTTCTGCGGAAATATCGTCGGTCACATGTGGCGTGGCATCGGCAAAGGCGCGGGTGCCGACCAGCTTGACGATCAGGCCGTCAGGATCTTTCAGCCGGATAACCGGAGCGCCGAATTCGTCAGTCGGGCCTTCCGCGCGGATGCCGAATCTCAGCGCCCGCGTCAGCCAGAAGCCGATCGCAGCGGGATCGATCGCCACGGAAATTTCCAGCGTCTGGCCGTAACCGACACGGCCCTGGCCGCCATCTTCCCAGACGAGAAATGTCAGAAGCGAGCCGGGTGAGGCGATGTCGTCGCCATAAAGCAGGTGAAGCTGCATGGCGTCTTCGAAGCCGGCCGTGCGCTTGGCCAGCCTCAAGCCCAGAAAGCCGGCGTAAAAATCCACATTCGCCTGCACCTTCCGGGTGATCATGGTGATGTGGTGTATGCCCAGTGCAGAATTCATCTTGCCGTCCCGCCGTTTCGCCTGCTGTTCCTGGCCCTATTTGTCGCACGCTGCCCCTGATCCGCAACCCCGGCAAATGAGAACGCTGTGTTCTCTGGGTGAACGATACTGCTTTCGCTTCGTTGCATTCGCGATGGGCAGATTGCCGGCTTTTTGCCTGTCTTGTGATTGTTTGTGCATATAAAATAAGCATACAAAATAACGGCTATTTTGTATGCAATTTTATCTTGCCTTGAGGGTTGGAATTGGGTCTTATGCAACCAATCCAACAAAACCATCAGGGGGAATAGATGATTTTAACGCGCAGGTTGTTGACCAGAGCTCTGGCCATTACCGCCATCGGTGTAGCCGCCGGCTTTTCGCTGCCGATCATCGAGGCGCGGGCCGAAACACCGGTGAAATTCACGCTCGACTGGAAGTTTGAAGGCCCCGCCGCCGGTTTCCTGCTGGCGCTCGACAAGGGTTACTTCAAGGCCGAAGGCCTGGATGTCACCATCGACAGCGGCAATGGTTCGGTGGAAGCCATTCCGCGCGTGGCGACCGGCGCCTATCAGATGGGTTTCGGCGATATCAATTCGGTGATGAAGTTCCTCGACGAGGATCCGAGCCAGAAGATCAAGGCCGTATATATGGTCTATGAGCGCCCGACTTTCGCCGTGGTCGGCCGCAAGTCGCTGGGTGTCACCGGTGATCCGAAGTCGCTGGAAGGCAAGAAGCTCGGCGCGCCGCCGCCGGATGGCGCTTTCGCGCAATGGCCGGCCTTCAAGCAGGTGGCGGGTCTCGACGACAGCAAGATCAAGATCGAATCGATCGGTTTTCCGGTGCGTGAACCGATGCTCGCCAAGGGCGATGTCGACGCCGTTTTCGGCTTTGCCTTTTCGGTGATCCTCAACCTCAAGAAACAGGGCATCGCCGATGACGATATCTCGACCATCCTGATGGCCGAGCACGGCTTGAATCTTTATGGCAATGCGGTGCTGGTAAACACTGATTTCGCAGAGAAAAACCCGGAAGCAGTAAAGGGCTTTCTGAAAGCATTGGCCAAGGGCTTCGCCGATTCCGTCAAGAACCCCGAAGAGGGCGTGGCGGCGGTGCTCAAGCGCAACGAGACGCTCGACAGCGCCATCGAGCTTGAACGCCTCAACATGGCCAACAGCATGAATATCAAGACGCCCTATGTGGTGGAAAACGGCATGGGCGGCGTCGATCCTGCCCGGCTTGCGGCCTCCGTCGAAACGCTGAAAGTCTCCCTCGGCCTGAAGGGCAACATCAAGGCGGAGCAGGTGTTCGACGCGACCTACCTGCCGGCCAAGGAAGAGCGCATGCTTCCCTGATGCTGAAGAAAGAACGGGCGGATGCCGCGAGTCTCTTCTCCCCGAGCGGGAGAACCCGGCGGGGAGAAGAAACAAGCGGCGACGCTTCGGGCTGTCATGGCCTATCATTTTACTTAAAACGGGAACAGCAATGTCACATCTCGTGGAAATAGACAGTGTCGACATGCGTTACGGCGGCTCCGCCGGCACGCTGGCCGTATCCGGTTTGAACCTGACGGTCGACAAGGGTGAATTCGCCGCCGTGGTCGGTCCCTCCGGCTGCGGCAAGTCGACCCTGATGAAGCTGGTGACCGGGCTGCATATTCCGCAGAAGGGCAATGTCATCGTTGCCGGGCGGCAGGTCACGGAGCCGGTTTCAATTGTCGGCATGGCGTTTCAGAACCCGACGATGCTGCCCTGGCGCACGACGCTTGAAAATATCCTGCTGCCGCTGGAAATCGTCGAGAGACATCGCCGACGCCTGCGCGCCCATAAGGCGGAATATGTCGCGAAAGCCGAGCGACTGCTGGAAATCGTCGGTCTGAAGGGTTTCGGTTCGAAGTATCCGTGGCAGCTTTCCGGCGGCATGCAGCAGCGCGCCAATCTTTGCCGGGCCTTGATCCACGAACCGGAACTACTGATGCTGGACGAGCCTTTCGGCGCGCTCGATGCCTTCACCCGCGAGGAATTGTGGTGCGTCATCCGCGACCTGCACGCCGCACAGCGTGTCACCATCATCCTTGTGACCCATGATCTGCGCGAGGCGACATTTCTGGCCGACAAGATTTTCGTGATGAGCGCAAGGCCGGGCCGCGTGCTCGCGGAACACCGCGTTCCGTTTGCCCGCCCGCGCCAGCTCGATATCATGTATGACAGGGGTTTCAACGACATGGTGCAGGAACTGCATGGCGAGATCGCCCAGGCGAGGGTGGCGGCATGAGTGCGATTGTGGAAAGCACCGTTGCGGCCGAGCCGCGCAAGCCGCTGATCGCCCGCGTCAACTGGGTGAAAGCCGCTCCATGGCTTTATACGCTGGCGCTTTTCGTGTTGTGGGAACTGCTCGTCCATGCGCTGAAAATGCCGCCCACCATTCTGCCGTCGCCGGTAAGGGTCGGGCAGGCCATCATGCAATATTGGTCGCCGATCTGGAAGAATTCGCTGCAGACGCTTTATACGACGACACTGGGTTTTGCCATTGCTGTGGCCGCCGGTCTTGCCATCGGTCTGTTCATCGGCTGGTCGAAAACCATCTATGCCGGGCTTTATCCGCTGATGATCGGCTTCAACGCCATCCCGAAAGTGGCGCTTGTGCCGATCCTCGTCATCTGGTTCGGCATCGGCACGGTCCCCGCCGTGTTGACCGCCTTCCTGATTTCCTTCTTTCCCATCGTCGTGAATGTCGCGACCGGGCTTGCCACCATAGAGCCGGAAACGGAAGATGTGCTGCGGGCGCTCGGCGCAAAGAAGATGGATATCATGCTGAAGGTCGGCATTCCGCGTTCCATGCCCTATTTCTTCGGCTCGCTGAAAATCGCCATCACGCTCGCCTTCGTCGGCTCGGTCGTATCGGAGACCGTCGCTTCCAATTATGGCCTCGGCAACATGATGAGTTCGGCCCAGAGCCAGTTCAATGTGCCGCTCGTCTTTGCCGGCCTGCTGATGCTCGCGGTGGAAGGCATCGTCATGTATGCGATTATGGCCTGGCTTGAAAAGCGCATGACCGGCTGGGCGCATCGTTCGACCATGGGGCAGTGAGCCTTTCTTCTCCCCGCCGGGGAGAAGATGCCCCGGAGGAGTAGATGAGGGGCACCGCCAGCGATAAGCCGAGAGCTTGCCCCTTCATCCCGCTGCCGCGACCTTCCCCCCTTGGGGAGAAGGTGACAAGCGGCAACCGCTCGCGTCATTCACGCATGCTGCGGAAGACCGCTAACTTACGGTCTCAATGCGCCGCCATTTCTTTCACGATATCGCCGCCGTCCATCAGGAAGGGATAATAGGTCGGCCAATTGGTCACTTCGTCCAGCAGCGCCTTGCGGTCAGCTCCCCAGTAGAGATGGTAATGGCCCGCCTTGACAGGGGCGATGGAGTGATCGCTGAACTGGATGAATTGCGGTGCGGCCTCATCGCCGCCGGTTTTCTTGAAGATGTAGCGGACACCGCGATTGCCCTTCTTGTAGGTCAGGATTTCATGGCCGTCGCTGGCATAGGTGCCTTCAGCGGGCTTGCCGTCCTTATAAAACGCCACGCTGTCACTCTTGATGACGATGCGGTTTACATCGGTCTTGTAACCGATGTCGTAATAGGCGCGGTATTCGGCGACGGTCTTGTCGCCATGGGCTGCTTTTTCGGCCATGACGGGGTCCAACGAGCCGTTCAGCAGGTAAGGATAGACCGACTGCCAGTCGCCTTCCCAGTCGGAAAGCGCGCGTGGTTTCACCTGCGCATCCTCGAAATAACCCTTGTAGATCTGCTTTTCAGCCTCGGTCATCTGGTGGCCGTGATCGTGTCCATGGTCGTGGCTATGGGCTGCGGATTTGTCGCCACCGGCAGCCATTGCCGTGGTCGCCGCCAGCAGCATGGAACCAAGTGCGACAGCGCCGGTGACGCGGGTGAGTATCTTCTGCATTGTTTCGGCCCTCTCATATCCATAAAAGTAAGTTACGTAATAACATTACGTAACGACCTATAGAGGCCATGTCAGCGGGATGCAAGTGTATGCTCCAACGCAACGCAACGAAAAAGCGCGATGGCTCTTGCAGCCACCGCGCTTGAAAAGAGGGGGGAGAGGTGAGGCCTCAGGCAGGCTGCGCGTTCACTTCCGCCTTGCGCTCGTCGAAGGCGAGCTTCATGGCCTTCGTCACGTCGCGGGTTGTCGCGAAATAACTGTCGCTGCGCACCCAGTAGCGCAATTTGACGGTGGCGCTGTCGGCGCTGACCGAATCGACGAAGGTGACGGGGGCGGGGTCCAGCAAAACCCGGCTCTCCGAGCGCACGACTTTCATCAGCATATTCTGCGCGGCCGTGAGATCCTCGTCAGTCTTGACCGTCAGGCTCAGTTCGTGACGGCGCGAGGGAAAACGGCTGTAATTGGTGATCGGCACGTTCCAGAGGGTGGAGTTGGGCGCGAGACGATAGAGCCCATCGCTGGTCTTGAGTTCGGTGGCAAAGAGCCCGATCTCGATCACCGTGCCGCTGACTGTGCCGGTCTCGATATATTCACCGACCCGGAAGGGGCGCAGCACCAGAAGCATGATGCCGGCGGCAATATTCTGCAGCGTGCCCTGCAGCGCCAGACCAATGGCCAGGCCGGCGGCGCCAAGGGCGGCGAGAATAGAGGCCGTCTGCACGCCGAACTGGCCAAGCACCATGACCAGCACCAGAATGAGAACCACATAGCGGATGGCGCCCGCGAAGAAGCCGGCAAGCGTCGCATCGAAGCCACGAATGCGTGACAGGCCCTGAAAAGCCCAGCGTTGCAGGAAGGTGGCGGCCAGCCAGCCGATGATCAGCAGCAGAAGCGCACCAACGACCGAGAAGGAATATTGCACCGCAAGCGCGCTCGCCTGCTGCAACGCCGCCTGCGATGCGACGATGATATCCGTTGCCTGTTGTTCCATGAATTATCCTGTGATTTTTATTGCTGTTCAGGGTTGGTAACGACTGGACGCCGTGAGGGTTCCGCTAAAACGGCCTCAGGCGCCAAGCGGCAGTACGAAGGGCACGTTACCATCCGTATCCGCGCCCCTGCCGATTTTTTTGATCGCCGCCACCAGCCTGCCGTCGCGTCCGAGCAGACGGTCGCCGATGGCAATGATGCGGGCATTCGGCGTGGAATAGGGTGAGACGGCGCGCAGGCGCAGCGCAAGCTCCATTTCATCCTGGTCAGGATAAAGGCTGAGCGCTGCGATGACGGCGGCGGCGGGCGAGCGCGAAACACCCATCCAGCAATGGACGAGCAGCGGCGCGGACTGGTCCCATTCGCGGGCGAAATCGATCAGCCTCAGCACATGCGCATCATCAGGCGCGATGAGATCAGCGGTGCCCTTGAATGTGATGTCGTTCATGGCAAGCGTCAGATGCCGGTCTGCGGCAATGACGGCGGGGCGGTGAAAGGCCTGCTCTTTGGCGATCAGTGTCACCATTTCGCGGGCCTTGTGTTTCACGGCCATCTCCGCGATCCGCGACAGCGGCGATACGACAATGGCCGTCATGTCGCGCTCCCCGTCCTGACCGCGCGCAGCGCCTCGATAGCCTCGAAACGTTCGATGAACAGCTTTTGCGCTTCGGTGGAGGGAAGGGGCGTCATGTCGAACATATCGCGGGTAATGCCGCGCGGCAGGCCGAAGAATTTCTGCGCCTCGGCGGTGGAAAAACCGGCAAGCTCCGTCGCCTCGAAAAAGGCGGCGACCGTGTCGGCCTTCTTGATGCGGTCCTTCAAGTCGCGCGATGCATGTGGTGGCAGGCCGAAACGCAGATGCACGGCGGCCTCCAGCCGTTTTTCCACGGTCTTGTAACCACCGCCGACCACGGATTTGAACGGCGAGATCATATCGCCGATGACATATTCCGGCGCGTCATGCAGAAGCGCCATCTGCATGTCATCAGGCGTCGCACCCGTGCACATGCGGCAGAAGATGGTTTCGACGATGAGGCAATGCTGGGCGACGGAAAAGGCGTGGTCGCCGCGCGTCTGGCCGTTCCAGCGGGCGACACGGGCAAGGCCGTGGGCGATATCGGCGATTTCCACATCGAGCGGCGAAGGGTCGAGCAGATCGAGTCGCCGGCCGGACAGCATGCGCTGCCAGGCGCGCGGGCTTTTTGCGGGCGTCACTCTTAATCCTCCGCCCGAGCCGCGGGATCGGCCGCCGGGAAGGAAAGGCCGCTCCAGGCCGGCAGGGCCACGGTCACGGGAACAGTCTCGGCAAGAAGCGGCGTGCCCGAAGCAAGCGCATCGGCAATGCGGTCGATTCGCACGATGGCAAGCGCCCTGTTGCCGCAAACGGTTCCAAGCGTGCCGACCGGTTTTCCATCGGCGGTAATCTCCGTCCCGCTGGCGGGCAACGCGCCTCCGGCCGAAACGGTGACGACACGGCGTCTCGCCGTGCCGCGGTGCTTCATGCGCGAGACGACTTCCTGACCGACGAAGCAGCCCTTCCTGAAGGAAACGCCGTCATTCACATCCATCAGAACATCATGGGGGAAAGCATCCTGCAGCGCATAATCCCGGCCGGATTCGGCAATGCCATGGTCAACGCGCAGCGCATCATAGGCCGCGACATCGCCCGAGGCCGATGCGCCCGGTAGCCTGAAGAGATCGATTCCGGCCTTGGCGAAACGGCCGTCCCTGACGCCTGCCACCGGTGCAGTCTCGGTCCAGAAAACGCTCACACCTTCGACCGTCTCGACTTTGAGGTCGACCGGTGCGCGCAGCTTGTACATGGTCAGGCGGCGCAGCAATGCGTCCTGTTCGGCGGCGCCCGTTTCGATCAGATAGTCCCCGCCATCGCGCCAGATTAGGAAATCGAACAGGATCTTGCCCTGCGGCGTCAGAAGTGCCGCGGCCCGGGCCTCGCCTGCCGGAAGATTTTCGATATCTGCGGTGATGAGGTTGTTCAGAAACTCCTCGGCGCCGGTGCCGGAAACCCGGATCAGGCGGCGGTCGGCAAGAAAGGCGGAAGGCATGGCGTCACCGTTCGGTTCGTCGAGACTATGCGGATAGCAGGCAAGATGCAGATGCATTTGCTGGAATGCTCATTCCGCACAGTTAGGATTTTTGCCCGAGAACGGCAAGCACTGCGATGCGATCAATCGCCGGCGGTGAAGAACTTCCACTTGCCATCAGGCGAAATGCCGACGCGATAGAAGCTGTAATTGCCAAATTCCTGCATGTCCGCCAGATCGCCCGCCGTGATGATTCGCAGAAGCTCCACTTTTTCCGGCGCAGTCAGCGTATTCAGCGGTTTTCCGGCAAAATAGGGGAAAACATAGGCTTCGTCAGGGGTGCCGGCATCGATATGGGCATAACCGGTCGACAGGAGATCGATGATGATCGCCAGCACTTCCAGCCCGTCCGGATCGCCGGAATAGCTTTTCAGCGCTGCAATCGGGTCTTCGCTGTCATTGCCGTCGATGCGGAACTGGTTCTGCCCGGCGGCGATGAAGGGTCGCAGCTTTTCGATATCGCCTGACGCGGCGGCATCGATGATCTGCTGGCGCAGCTTGCGCACGGGTTCCGGCGCCTTGGAAATGTCGTGCTCGATTACAACAGACATTTCCGGGGTGTTATCGGGCTTGGCGGATTGCTGGTTTGCCTGGCCAGCGGAACGGTCCACCAAAGGGTCCGGCAGGGGAATGCCTTCCGAATCGCCTTCGATCTCGTCCGGCTCAGCAGGCTGGGCCTGCTGCGGCTGCTCGCCATTCTCGGCCTTCGGCTCGCTTTCGGTGTTCTGCGCCGGCTTCAGCTCGGAAAGGGCAAAGGCGCGGCTCGGCACGCCAATCGGACCGGCGGTCAGGGCAAGCAGAATGGACAGCAGGGCGGAAGAGCGCAAAAGGCCCTTGCTCAGGCAAGACATGATAGACCCCGGCTTTACTGTATTACCCGCTGCGGCGAAAATTCGCCCTGAAGCATGCGCTGGCGCAGCGATTCCAGCATTGCTTCAGCGCCGGCCTCGCCATGGATACGGATGGTTTCGCGCATGGCCAGAGCGATGGCGGCATCGGCGATGATCTCCGGCTCGATGCCGTCGGCCATGCCGTCAGCCCATGCCTCGTTCTGGTGTTCCAGAGCGACCTGCATCTTTTCATGCACGATCATATCGTCGATTTCGTTACGGCTTGTCTGCATTTTTCATCCTCGACAGGGCGGGCAAGTCCTTACCACCCTGTTAACAACACTAGCAGCCTTTTATCAAAACGGCACGGGCTGCGGCGAAAAGAGGTTAACAATCCTCTAATTTCCGAACCTGGACGCGATTTCCTGCGCGAGTGTTGCCCCTTCGTTACGGTAGTTCTCTTCTGCCATGATGGCGGCGCGTGTGCAACTGGTGTGGATGGCCGCAAAGGAGCGGTATCCACGGTTGAATGCAGCCGTCATGCGCTGACGTCGTTCAGGTTCGTTGGCCGTGTCCGCAGCCAGAAGATCGCTCATCGACCTGCGCCAGTCCTCCGGTCCGGAAGAGGGGCACAGGGTTCTCAGATATTGCACCGCGCCCAGTATTTCCGACAGCCGTGCCAGCTTGTCGTCATAAGGAGCGGGCTTGGGCGGTGTCACTTCCGCTGGACGTGCCTCGGAAGCCGGTTTTGAAGGCTGCGCATAAGCGATGCCTTCCTGCCCTGATATGGCAAGCATGGTCAGAAAAAGAGACAGGAAGATGGTTGGCCGTATCAAAATTCTATTCTGCCCCACACATACTCGTGAACTGTTGGCTCGTGACCATCCGGCGGGCGGATCGGTCCTAGATAATAGCGATTCTGGCTGACTGGCAATCATGCAAGCAGGCGCTCGGCGCATTCGACCACACTTTCGGGCGCAGGCAGAAGGCGGATTTCCGCCAATGTGTACCACCCGGCATCTGCTGCATCGTCGCCCACAGTCACGACGGGGTCGGCATCCGTCTCCACGGTGAAGACGGAGAGGAAATAATGGCTCGTCAGCTCGCCTTCAGCGTCGCGGGAGGGAAGATCATAGGTCGCGAAAAGCTGCGGCCTTCGCGCCACGATACCGGTTTCCTCGTGCAATTCGCGCAGCGCCGTCTCGGCTGCCGTTTCGCCGTCTTCGCCGCGCCCGCCCGGAAAGGCGAACATGTCCTTCGAGGGCGGGTTGATACGGCGCACGAGAAGCAGTCGGTCTCCGTTCCTGACGATGGCGGAGGAGGCAGCGCGGGGCTTGATACGAAGGGTCATCAATGGTTTCGCTTGTTTCGGCCGTCTGCGGCCTGTCTATAGTGTCGTGGTCCGGAAAATCGATTCCGGTTTCCGAAGTGAGCGTTATAGTCCGGAACTGTCGCGATTGTGCATGCTAAAGACGGTGGAATGAAGGTCTATCTTATCTATGTCCTGGCGGCTCTTGCCGAAATCGCCGGCTGTTTTTCCTTCTGGGCCTGGCTGAAACTCGGCAAGACCGGGTGGATATTGCTGCCGGGCATGCTGGCGCTGGCCGCTTTCGCCTGGCTTCTGACGCTGGTTCCGACGGAGGCGGCGGGCAGGGCTTATGCCGCCTATGGCGGGATTTATATCGCTGCTTCGCTTTTCTGGCTCTGGGGCGTGGAAGGGCATGCGCCGGACAAATGGGATATTGCCGGCGGCGCTGTCTGCCTTGCCGGCACCGCCATCATCCTGTTCGGACCAAGGGGTTGAGGAAAAAAGCATGTGTGGACGTTTCGTGCTGAAGGCAACGCCCGATGAGATCGCCGACTATCTCGATCTGATCGGCCTTGAGGATTTTCCCGCCCGTTTCAACATCGCACCGACGCAGCCCATTTTGGTCGTGATGGAGGGGGAGCGGCAGGAGCGCGGCAGCAACCTGCCCAATCGCCGCGCCGTGCTGGTCCGCTGGGGTTTCATGCCGGGCTGGGTAAAGGACCCGAAGGATTTTCCGCTGCTCATCAACGCCCGTTCGGAAACCGCCATCGGCAAGGCCTCCTTCCGCGCCGCCATGCGCCATCGCCGCGTGCTGGTGCCCGCAACCGGCTTTTACGAATGGCGACGCCCGCCGAAGGAGGAGGGCGGCAAACCGCAACCCTATTTCATTCGCCCGAAAAGTGGCGGCATAGTCGCTTTCGCCGGCCTCATGGAAACCTGGTCTTCCGCCGACGGTTCGGAGGTCGATACCGGTGCGATCCTCACCACCGCCGCCAATGCCGCGATCGGCCGTATTCACGACCGCATGCCTGTTGTCATTGCGCCCGAGGATTTCAGCCGCTGGCTGGATTGCAAGACCCAGGAACCGCGCGAGATCGTCGACCTGATGCGGCCGGTTCAGGATGATTTCTTCGAGATGATCCCGGTATCGGACAAGGTCAACAAGGTCGCCAATGTCGGTGCCGATCTCATCGAGCCGGTGCCGGAAAGCGCGCCGCTGGCGAAGATCAAACCGGCGAAGGATGACGGGCAGATGTCGCTGTTTTGAGATGCTTTCCGAGGAAGTCGAGGTCAGCCGTCGTTACGCGGCACGCGCTCGGTCCCACACAAGACTATCTTGTTCAGAAAAGCTCAGCTGTTCCGGCCGATCTTCTGCAGGCCTTCCTGGATCATGATGTCGGAATAGACGCGGTTGCGGCCATTTGCCTTGGCGAGATAGAGCAGCTGGTCCGCCGCATTCAGCTGGTTGTCGAAGGGTTCGCCCTTTTCGATCTCCACGACTCCGAGCGAAATCGTCAGGGCGAGGCTGCTGCCGCTCAGCTGCCGGCCATTCTTTTCCACCTGCCCACGCAGCTCTTCGCAGAACTGATAGGCGGCTCGCGCATCCAGCCCACGTAGGAACACGGCAAACTCCTCGCCGCCGAGGCGGGCGGGAATATGGCGTTGTTCATCGCACATGTCATGCAGCAGTTCGGCCAGCTTTTTCAACGCCCTGTCGCCGGCATCGTGCCCCAGCGTGTCGTTGATCTTCTTGAAATGGTCGATGTCGAGAATGGCGACGGCGCCGCTCTCGTCATTGCCGTTGATGACATCCATCAGCGCCCGCGTGCGCTCGAAGAAGGAGCGGCGATTGGGCAGACCGGTGAGGTGGTCTCGTTCGGCCAGCTCGCGCAGGCGTTTAAGCTGCTTCAGCGTCTCGATATTGTTATCGATGCGGCATTGCAATTCTTCCGGCACGAAAGGGCGGTAGACGAAATCCGAGGCGCCCGCCTTCAGGAAGCTTGCCGAAAGCAACCGGTCGGTGGAGGACGATATGCCGATCACCCGCAAATCTTCGGATGAGCGGCTGTCGCGGATGCGGCGCGTCAGCTCATAACCGTCCATGTCGGGCATATGGTAGTCGGTGATGACAAGCTGGATCGTCGGGTCCTGCGACAGTATTTCCAGCGCCTGCTTGCCCGAATGGGCCTCGCTGACCCTGAAATTCTGCCGCTCGAGAATTTCCACGAGACCGGAACGGGCTGTGCGAACATCATCGACCACCAGAACGGAAAAAAGCTTGTTGCTCAAAATCCGCTGGACCGTTCTGACCACCGCATCGACGGTGCGATGGCCGTCCTTGACAATGTAGTCGATGATCTTCTTCTCGGCGTAGCGCTTGCGCGCCTCGTCATCCACCGTGGCGGTGAAAACGATCGCCGGCACCTTACGCTCGGATAAAAGTGCGAGAATCTCGCCCTTCGGCGCATCGGGCAGATTGAGACCCGTCAGCGCCAGCGTGAAACTATGGGCCTGCATGAGGGCATCGGCCGCGGCCATGCTGTCACAATGAACAACCTCGGCTTCCGTTTCTTCCGAAAGCCGCGTCTTCAGCAGCATGGAAAGAGCAACGGAATCTTCAATCAGAAGGATTTTATCCTGCATGGCCGTCCCAAGCCCCCCTGGCCTGTCTTCACAATCTTCCCCCAACGCCGAATATTCGTCATCCGCATTTCTGCGAATTCGAAAATTGGCTTATTCATTGTTGTGGAAAAAAATGCGGAATAGAAAAGTTCTTTTGTATTCACTAATCTATACGTCGCTGTTCGTATAGCCTTCTTGTGGAAGGCGAGATTTTTACTACATTTTCGTTTCAGCTTCGTTACAGAAGGCTGCCAATTTTGCAAATGATTGACGATCCGCAGTTTCGCGGAACGCCATATACAAAAACGGCGCCCGGAAAAGGCGCCGCATGCTTGTTGATCTTCCGTCCGCAACTCTCCGTTTTCCGGGTAGTCCGCAAAAACCGGGAAAATCAAAAAAGCGAATATTTTCAGGCGGTTTTGGCAGCGGGCTTACGCTTCAGCATCAGGGCTGCGGCCGCAACGGCCTTCAGTCCGAGCGGGCGGTAGTGGCTGTTGAGGTCGGGCTTCGCCTGCGGCTGTGCCTTCGTCTCGTTCGTCATTTCTCTCTCTCCACAATTCACGCCAATCGCCGTTGCGATGCGTGTGAGCCACTTCTTTCGCGGCTAATCTTGACGGATTCGAGGCGAAAAAAACGAAGCCGGCTTTTCAGGCTGCGACATTTTGCGTCACACCCTGCGCCGGCCTGTAGCGAGAAAAAATAAACCTGCGGTTTTAAATGCCGCGATCGAGGCCGTTGCCGCCGTTCGCGTCGTCATGCGCGTCTTCCTCGATTGTCAGCGTGCCGTAGCGGCGGTGCCAGAGGCGGGCGCTGATGGGGATGAAGACGAGATAGGCGGCGACGGTCAGAACCAGAACTTCCCAGGTGAAGCTCATCAACATCGCCACATAGAGCACGACGACGAGGATCATCGGCAGCACCAGATCGCGGCGGATGCGGCTGGTGCCCGATTTTCCCGACCAGACCGGCAGGCGGCTGATGAGGAGATAACCGATCAGGACCGTATAGGCGGCGGCGACATAGGCAAAGGGCTTGTCCGGCTCGACGCCGAGGAAGCCGAGATAGACAGGCAGAAGCACCAGCAGGGCGCCCATCGGGGCCGGCACGCCCACGAAAAATTCATTCTGCCAAGGCGCCTTTACCGGCCGCTCGATCATGACGTTGAAACGCGCCAGACGCAGGCCGGCGGCGATGACATAGATGAGGGCGGCGATCCAGCCGATGGAACGCGCCTGATCGAGAAGGTAGGCGTAGACCACGAGGGCAGGGGCGACACCAAAATTGACGATATCGGCCAGCGAATCCATCTGTTCGCCGAATTTCGACGTCGCTTTCATCATGCGGGCAATGCGCCCGTCTATGCCGTCGAGAAAGGCGGCCAGCAGTACCATGCCGACGGCCAGCTCGAAGCGGCCTTCAATGGCGAGACGCACGCCGCTGAGGCCCGCACAGATGGCCAGAACGGTGATGAGGTTAGGAACGACGAGGCGGAAGGGAATTTCCCTCAGCCGGGGTCCACGGCCGCTGTCGCTGCGGCCCTCGGGTTTGCCGTTCTGTTGCGGCTCGGCGATCGGCGTTTCCATGCGCATGCCCTTCCTGTTTCCGTCAGCCGCGGCGGCTGACGACCGGACCCTTGGCCGAGCCGAATTCGGCAAGCACGGTTTCACCGGCAATCGCCGTCTGGCCGACCGATACACGCGGCTCGAAACCTACGGGAAGGAAGATATCGAGTCGCGAACCGAAACGGATAAGACCGAAACGCTCACCGGCATCAACAGGTTCATTCGGCTTCACCCAGCAGACGATGCGGCGTGCAACCATGCCGGCGATCTGCACCACGCCGACCTTGCCGTGCGAAGTCTCGATGACGAGGCCGTTGCGTTCATTGTCTTCGGAAGCCTTGTCGACTTCGGCATTGAGGAAGAGGCCGGGACGGTAGGCGACATTGACGATGCGGCCGCGTACCGGCGCGCGATTCACATGGCAGTTGAACACGTTCATGAACACCGAGATGCGCACCAGCGGCTCCTTGCCGAGTTCCAGCTCCAGCGGCGGAACGACGCTCTGCACGGCGGAAACCTTGCCGTCGGCCGGGCTGATGATGAGGTCGTCATCCTGCGGCGTGACACGCTCGGGGTCGCGGAAGAAATAGGCGCACCAGGCCGTCAGGACGAGGCCGACCCAGAACAGCGGTTCGGCGATCCAGCCGAGCACCAGCGATGCGACGAAGAAGGCCGCCACGAAGACATAACCTTCCTTGTGGATCGGTACGATGGTGTTGCGAATGGTGTCGAACAGATTCATGAGATTCCTTGCTCCGGTTTTCGTCTGCCGCGTCTATATGTGGTCGTGATACGACACGCTCCACACGGCAATGCGACAAATTTTGCCTAGCTGGTTACAGCCAAACGCCCCGCGCGGCAATGGCGGGGTTCGTCCGTTGGCCCAGTTACCCCGGGTATAGCCATCAATGGGCGGGTTCGCCGCGGTCGATGACACCCAGATCGTCGGTTTCGCGAACATGGCGCAGCATTTCCTCCGCCCGGATCGCCTCGCGCTGGCGGCTCCACATCGAGGCATAGAGACCGTTCTGCGCCATCAGCGAGCTGTGGGTGCCGCGTTCGGCAATCAGCCCTTCCTTCAGCACGATGATCTCATCCGCGCCGATGACGGTGGAAAGCCGGTGGGCGATAACCAGCGTCGTGCGGTTCTTCGAGACGATATCTAGCGCGCTCTGGATTTCCTGTTCGGTGTGGGTGTCGAGCGCCGAGGTCGCCTCGTCGAGAATGAGGATCGGCGGGGCTTTAAGGATCGTGCGGGCAATCGCCACGCGCTGCTTTTCACCGCCTGAAAGCTTCAGACCGCGTTCTCCCACCATTGTCGCGTAGCCCTCCGGCAGTTTACCTATGAAGGCGCTGATCTGCGCCGCATCCGCCGCCGCCCTCAGTTCCTCGTCGGTTGCCGAGGGGCGACCGTAGCGGATGTTATAGGCAAGCGTGTCGTTGAAGAGCACGGTATCCTGCGGCACCATGCCGATCACCGAGCGCAGGCTCTTCTGCGTCACGTCGCGAATGTCCTGTCCGTCGACGGTGACGGAGCCCTCCTGAATATCGTAGAAGCGATAGAGCAGCCGCGAGATCGTCGATTTTCCCGCACCTGAAGGCCCGACGATCGCCACCGTCTTGCCCGCCGGCACGTCGAAGGAAACGCCCTTCAGGATCGGTCTTTCGGGGTCATAGGCGAAGTGCACATCGCGGAAGGAGATGGCACCTGGGCCGGCCGCGAGCGGTTCTGCATCCGGCCTGTCGGTCACTTCGGCTTCCACCTCCAGAAGGTCGAACATCTGCTCGATGTCGGTCAGGCCCTGGCGGATTTCGCGATAAACGAAACCGATGAAGTTGAGCGGCACCGAAAGCTGCAGCAGAAGCGCGTTGACGAAGACGAAATCGCCGATGGTCTGTTCGCCGCGCTGCACGGCAAGCGCAGACATCACCATCATAACGGTCGAGCCGATGCCGAAGATCACGCCCTGACCGAAGTTCAGCCAGCCGAGCGACGTCCAGATCGAGATCGCCGACTTCTCATAGCGCTCCATGGCGACATCGAAACGTCGCGCCTCCATCTCCTCATTGCCGAAATATTTGACCGTCTCGAAATTCAGGAGCGAGTCGATCGCCTTGGTGTTGGCGTCGGTGTCGCTGTCATTCATGGCGCGGCGAATGCCGATACGCCAGTTGCTGGCCCGCACGGTGAACCAGATATAGGCCCAGACGGTGATGACCGTGACCAGCACATAGGAAAAACCGTAGGAAGCCCAGAAGATGATCGCCGTCAGCAGGAATTCGATGAAGGTCGGCGCTGTGTTGAGGATGGTGAAACGGACAATGGTTTCAATGCCCTTGGTGCCACGCTCGATAACCCGCGAAAGCCCGCCGGTCTTGCGCTCCAGATGGAAACGCAAAGAAAGCCGGTGCATGTGCACGAAGGTTCTGTAGGCGAGCTGGCGCACCGCATGCTGGCCGACGCTCGCAAAGAGGGAATCGCGCAGCTGGTTGAGCCCGACCTGGATCAGCCGCGTCAGATTGTAGGCGATAACAAGTGCGACGGCGCCGAGCAGGAAGGCCGGGACCAGTCCTGCCATATCGAGCTTGCCATTCAGCGCATCCGTTGCCCATTTGAAGAAATAGGGAACGGCGATCAGCACCAGCTTGGCGACGATGAGGAATACGGTCGCCCAGACCACCCGCATCTTCAGGTCCCACCGACCCTCCGGCCACATATAGGGCCAGAGATTGATCAGCGTCTGGGTCGGATTGCTGGAATCCGCCGAAATTGTTTTTTTGGTCGTGGCCATCATTCTCTCCGGTCACTGCCGGAAGCCGACAGCAGGACGGCGGCTCTGGTCAAGCCGCCGCGCGTGTCACAGATAGGGTCGTCACGGGTTCACCGCAACGCTTCAAATGCTCAGGAACCGCTCTTCAGCCGCTTGCGGTGAAGTTCCTCCGCATTCGGCAGGGCTTCCTTTGGCACGCCGAAAATCTGGCCGGGCTCGATCAGGTCGGGGTTTTTGATCTGGTCCTCGTTGGCGAGATAGATGGTCGTATAACGCACGCCCTGTCCGTACGCGCGGCGCGAAATCTGCCACAGCGTATCGCCGCGGCGAATGATGACGCTGTTCTGGCTTTCGGCCAGCGGCGCCTGCTCGAAGGTCTGCGGGCCAGCAGGGGCCTGCGGTGCCGGTGCGGGCGGCGCGGTGATGTGCAGTTCGGAGAGCCGGCTTGCCAGCGAAGCGATGCCCTTGCCGATTGCCGCCACGTCGTTCGGCCATGCCTCGACCGATGTCAGCAGCTGGCGCGCCTTGGCGGTGATATCGCCCGCAAAGGCGGTGAAGGCAGGCTCGGTCGCGGCCGCTGTACGGAATTCCGAAAGCGATTTCAGGCCGATGACGACGGCGGAGCGGCCGGCAATGGCCTGGTCGAGCGCCGGCGTCGCCTGATCCCTGTAGAGATTGGAGAGAATGCCGAAGGCCTTGGCGACATCGGCGCGCAGCTTTTCCAAAGCGGCGCGGTCGCTTGCCGTGCTCTGGTTTTCAGCCGGTGCCGCGGTCGTGGTCGCCGAAGATGAGGTGGATGGCGCCTGCATGGCGACGGTTGCCTGATCGGTCTGCGGCCGCTCGAAGGGAACGCGCACGCGCACTTTCGCGGTGCCGTCGGC
The DNA here is from genome assembly GCF_040801995.1 of Agrobacterium radiobacter. Taxonomy (NCBI): domain Bacteria; kingdom Pseudomonadati; phylum Pseudomonadota; class Alphaproteobacteria; order Hyphomicrobiales; family Rhizobiaceae; genus Agrobacterium; species Agrobacterium radiobacter. Next base: position 721,618 of record NZ_JBEGHX010000001.1, read on the forward strand.
ATTCAGTTCCTCGACGGTGATGATATGGCTGCCGACGGCAAGATCGACATCGCCTTCGATGACAAAATGACCGGAGGCTTCCGTCGTGATCTTGCCGATTTCCGTGTCGTCGACAAGCGCGCGCACCGTCGAACCGGCGGGCGCGGAACCCGCGACGAAAATCTTCGATCCTTCGAACTCGACGGCAGTGACCTGAACGCTCGACGTTAGCGGAGCCGCGGCGGACGGAGCTGTAGTACCGGCGAGCGGCGCGGCGGCGGTGTTGGCGCTGGTCTCAGATGTGGCCGCAGGCTGTTGCGATGGTGCGGCCTGCGGCTGAAGCGCCGGAGGTGCTGCCTCCGGCATGGCCAGCACGCGGCTCGCCTTGCCAGGCTTGGCAACCATGGCCAGAAGCTCGCCCGCCTTGCCATCAGGCACGGAAACGGTCGCCACTTCCTCGGACTGCGTCGCCTTGCCGTTGGCGTCGGTTGAACGCAGCACGAGCTCGTGATCGCCCGGGGGAAGGGGATTGTCGAAAACGGCAGCGAAATCGCCGGTGCCGTCAATGGTCGTCTGGGCGACCACCTTGCCGTTGCTGAGGATTTCGAGCTTTGCGCCGGGCTGCGCCTTGCCGGCGATCACGGCCGAACCATCGGGCTCGACGCGCAGCACGTCGAAAGTCGGCGCGCCGGAAGAAGACTGTGCCGCATCGGCGGGTGCCGCGGCCGGCTTTGCCGGTTCGGGCGCACCATCGTCGGTGCCGGCGAAGACGCCCGCCAGACGACGCACCTGTGCTGCCGCCGCCGCAGCATTGTCAGGCAGACCGCGCAGGAACGCCGTGGTGCGTTCGGCCGCAGTGCGGGCCGTGGTGATGAGCCGCGACGTCGTTTCATCCAGCGACTCGGGAATTTCGATATTCGTCAGTTCCTTGAGCGAGGTCTCGACCTTCTTGCGCGCCGCCGCGAAATCGGCGTCGGAGGGAACCTTGCTATCGGCGAAAAGAGTGGTCAGATCCTTGATCGACTGGGTTGCGGAAGCCGCCAGACGTCCCACCTTATCGGCGATGTTGGCCGTCTCCTCGGCCGCATCGGAGAGGATGTCGCCCGCCTTGTCACTGCCCATTTCAACGCTGTTCTTCACGGCGTTACCGGCCTCGTTGATGGCGTCGCCGATCGGTTTGCCGTCATTGGAAATCCGCGGCAGGACGAAAAAGATCATGAGCAGGGACGCAATGCCCAGCACGATCAGCGCCAGCAAACCGGCTTTATTGTTTTTCATCCTGGAATCTCCGGGTATTTCAAGCTTTTCACACGAGTTGAGATTGCTAGCGTCTTACCTTGCGACAGACAAGCGGCGAGTGGCCAAAAGGCCATATTTGCAAGGGATTTCCCAAATTTTCTTGACGTGCCGCATCGCACATAGTTCCTTCCCTTCATGACGGACAAAAATACACCGATTCGATCCATCTGCGTTTATTGCGGCTCCCAGCCCGGACGTGATCCGGCCCATATGGAAGCAGGCCGCGCGCTTGGGAAATCCATTGCCGAAAACGGCATTCGCCTCGTTTATGGCGGCGGCACCAAGGGCATCATGGGCGCGGTTGCCAGCGGCGTTCTTTCCAATGGCGGCGAAGTAACCGGCATCATACCGGAATTTCTGGTCGATATGGAGGCAACGCGCCATTCTCTCGGACAATTGAACGAGCTTGTCATCACCAAGGACATGCATGAGCGCAAGCATATGATGTTTGAGCGCTCGGATGCCTTCGTGACGCTGCCGGGCGGTGTCGGCACCCTGGAAGAGATCGTCGAGATCATGACCTGGGCGCAGCTTGGCCGTCACGCCAAGCCGATGGTTTTCGCCAATATCAACGGCTTCTGGAACCCGATGCTGGAGCTGGTGCAGCACATGCGCGACCAGGGCTTCATCCACCGCGCCCACCTTCTCAACCCGCTCGTTATCGACGAGGTGAAGGATATCGTGCCCGCCATCATCGACCGGGCGCTGGCGCAGCAGAACCCGGAAGGCGATCCCTCGGTGATTTCCCGCCTCTAGGCGTGACGATTGTTAACGGCCCCTTGGGGGTTCGTTACAATTTTAAATGTATATTAATACAGATTTAACGGCGGCATCGATCCGCCCGCTCTTTCCATGGCCCCGCGAATGATCTTGTGCCAGCCTCAATAGGGCGTTGGTTGTCGCGGAATTCGTTTTCGCCGCCATGAGGGTGGGTGTCATCAGGAAATGATTGCTTTTGTGGTGCGGCTCAAAAGCCGGGCGCATTTCATTATCAGGAGAAGTCCCGGAGAGGGCAGTGAGGCGATTCTCGGCTCCGCCGCCCGCCGCAGGGGCGATGCGCGAATGAGGCTCGGCATCCTGATTGCCGCCTTTGTCGTCATCTATGGCGTTGTCGCCGCGCGTCTCGTCCAATATGGACTTGCCGAACCGGTGGCGACCGCATGGATCAACACCGGCGTCAATGCCGTCGCTTCCCGGCCGGATATTGTCGATCGCAACGGCATGCTTTTGGCGACGGATCTCAATATGGTCTCGCTTTATGCGGATCCGCGCAGGATCGTCGATCCAGACGAGGTGGTGGAAAAACTCGCAACCGTTATTCCCAACATCGACTGGCGTGAAACGCACCGCAGATTGCGTTCGGATACCGGCTTCCAATGGCTGCGACGTCAGCTGACGCCCCGGCAGCAGGCGGATATTCTCAATCTCGGCATACCGGGCATTGGTTTCCGGCCGGAAAAGCGACGGTTTTATCCGGGTGGCCCCACCGCTTCACATATTATCGGCCACGTCAATGTCGACAATCAGGGGCTTGCCGGCATGGAGCGTTACCTCGACCAGCAGGGGCTTGCCGATCTGCGCGCGGTCGGTCTTGCCAGCGGCGCGCCGCTGGAGCCGGTGCGGCTCTCCATCGATCTCAGGGTACAGAACATCGTCCGCGAAGTGGTCGTGAAGGCGAAAAGCGCCTATCAGGCCGAAGCGGCGGGTTCGGTGATCCTCGATGTGGAGACGGGCGAAGTGCTGGCCATGGCCTCCGTGCCGGATTACGATCCGAACGAACCTTCCCGCACCCTTGCCGATGGCAGCATCGACAGGGAGTATGAAAAGGGCTGGTTCAACCGCATGAGCAACGCCACCTTCGAAATGGGCTCAACCTTCAAGAGTTTCACCCTCGCCATGGGGCTGGATGCGGGGGCGATCACACTCAATTCGGTGGTCGATGCGTCGCGGCCGATCCGCATGGGCGGCTTCACCATCAAGGATTTCAAGGGCCGGAACCGGCCGCTCTCCATTCCGGAGGTGTTTCAATATTCATCGAATATTGGCACAGCGGCGGTGGCCGACAAGGTCGGTGTCGAAGGCCATCAGCAATTCCTGACGAAACTCGGGCTTCTTACCAGAATGGACACGGAAATGCCCGGTGTGGCCACCCCCACCCAGCCGAGAAACTGGAAGAAGATCAATTCCGTCACCATCTCCTTCGGCCATGGCGTCGCCACCACCCCGTTGCAGACGGCGGTGGCTGCAGCAGCCCTCATCAATGGCGGAAGCCTGATTTCGCCGACCTTCCTGCCGCGTTCGAAAGAGGCTGCGGTATCGCTGGCGAGCACCGTCATCAAAGACAAGACCAGTGCGGATATGCGTTACCTGTTCAACTGGAACGGCATCAAGGGCTCCGGCCGTGGCGCGCAGGTGGAGGGATTTCACGTGGGCGGCAAGACCGGAACCGCCGACAAGGTGATCAATGGGCGTTACGCCAAGGATATCAATTTCAACGCCTTCGTGGCCGGTTTTCCCATGCACAAGCCGAAATATGTCGTGCTGACGATGATCGATGCTCCGAGGACTGGCGTGAACGGCGGCCGCACGGCGGCCTCGACAGCAGCCCCCATGACCCGCGAAATCATCGCCCAGACGGCAGGCCTTCTCGGCGTCAAGCCGCGTTTCGGGTATGATGCGAACCCGCAGCTGCTGGTGGATTATTGACCCCACCCCTCATTCCTGTGATGAGCACAGGAATGAGGGAAGCAGCCCGGATTACAGCTTGAGCCGCAGCAGGCTTGAGCCTGTATAGATCGCCAGCGCGACCCAGATCATCGCAAAGGCCGCCATCCGCACCATGTCGAAGGGTTCCTTGAAGACGAAGATGGCGATGAGGAAGATCATCGTCGGTGCGATATATTGCATGATGCCGATGGTCGACAGCCGCAGCAGTTTTGCGCCATTGCCATAGAGGATGAGCGGAACGGCGGTGATGACGCCGCTGGCTGCCAGAAGCCAGGTGTCGGCCGCATTGCCACCCATGAAATGCGCCTGTCCGCTGAACCCCAGCCAGGCCATGACCAGCACGGCAGGGATGGACAGCAGCATGACTTCAAGCAGGAAGCCCTGCGTTGCGCCGATGGGCAGCGTCTTGCGGAAGAAGGCGTAAAAACCCCAGGACACGGTGAGCGCAATGGAAACCCACGGCAGGCTGCCCGCATGCCAGGTGAGGATCGCGACTGCGAGCGCCACCAGAACGATGGCGGCGATCTGCGCCGGATAGAGTTTTTCCTTCAAAAGCACTGCCCCGAGGAAGATGCTGAACAGCGGATTGATGAAATAACCCAAAGCCGCATCGAGCGCGCGACCCGCACCGATCGCCCAGATATAGACACCCCAGTTGATGCTGATCAGAGCGGCCGTAAGGCTCGCCATGGCAAGCATTTTCGGGTTTTTCAGCGCCGCCCTGATTTCCGTCGTCCGCCCGATCGCTATGAGTACGGCAGCGGCGATCGGCACCGACCAGACGACGCGGTGAACGATGACCTCGATCGGCGAAATATGCGCAACCGCCTTCATGTAGAAGGGAAGGAACCCCCACAGCAGATATGCGGAAAGCGCGAAAGCAAAACCGCGCGCGCTATCGCCGCCCTCTTGGGCCGGGAGCGTTTTATCGAGTGCCATGGGAGTACCGCCAATTATTAGGGATGGCCCTTCATACCGGATCGGCGTGGTGCGAGCCAATTCATTTCCGTGAAGCGTCCATGAGAAAAACTGCATGAATAAAAGGCGGTTTGCCCTTGAAACGGGCTGCTGTCGCAATCTGCCGGATGATAGCCGCTGGAAAGCCCGCGTGAATCATTCTCTCATCCGGCCGGGCCAAAGCTCTGAAAAGACTGATTATTTCCCTGCAAAACGGTTGGTTGCGCGGATCAGCTGGTCAAGGATGCCGGGCTCGCTCATCGAGTGTCCGGCCGCCTCGATGATATGGAAATCCGCCTTCGGCCAGGCCTTGGCAAGCTGCCAGGCATATTTCAGCGGGCAGGGCATGTCGTAACGGCCATGCACGATGACACCCGGAATATCCCTGAGCTTGCCGGCATTGCGCAGCAATTGCTCTTCCTCCAGCCAGCAGCCGTTGACGAAGAAGTGGTTCTCGATGCGTGCGAAAGCGATGGCATATTTGTCCTCGCCGAAATCCTCGACCCGTTCCGGATCGGTGACCAGCGAGATGGTCGCGCCTTCCCACTGGCTCCATGCCCTGGCGCATTCCAGCTTCTTGGTTTCGTCCGCGCCGGTGAGATAACGATTATAGGCCTGCATCATCGCACCGCGTTCCGTTTCAGGGATTGGCGCGATGAAGTTTTCCCAGCGATCAGGGTACATTTCGGATACGCCGAACTGATAATACCAGTCCAGCTCCGGCTTGGTGACGGTGTAGATGCCGCGCAGAACCAGTTCGCTGACGCGGTCGGCATGGGTTTCGGCGTAAGCGAGCGCCAGCGTCGAGCCCCAGGAACCGCCGAAAACCAGCCATTTTTCAAAGCCGCACAGTGCGCGCAGTTTTTCCATGTCGGCGACCAGATGCCAGGTGGTGTTGGCTTCCAGTTCCGCATGCGGCGTGGAACGGCCGCAGCCGCGCTGATCGAACAGGATGACGTCGTAAAGTGCCGGATCAAAAACCCGGCGATGCGTCGGGTTCACCCCACCACCCGGACCGCCATGCAGGAAAACCGCCGGCTTTGCACCGCGTGTGCCCACCCTTTCCCAATAGATCGTGTGGCCGTCGCCGACATCGAGCATGCCGGTCTCGAAAGGTTCGATCTCGGGGTAAAAGCCGCACAATTCTTCGGTCATGTCTTAGTTTCCTTCGGGTGGCCATTTGGCCGTGTCGTGATCCGGATGCTGATAGGAGGTGATCTCCGCCTCGTCGACGCCCTGTTCCACTGCCGGCTTGCCGAAGAGCTGTTCGATCCACGGCATGCGCTTGTGGAAATTGACCTGCACCTGCGGTTCGATGCGCTCCGGCTCGTCAAAAGCGCCAATGGCGATCTCCACGCCGCCGGGATAATGATAGGTCAGCGGCGTGCCGCACTTGTTGCAGAAACCGCGATGGATTTTTGCCGAGGAGCGGAAGAGGGATGGCTGGCCGCGCGTCCAGGTCAGGTGCGCCTGATCGGCACTGACCAGCGCGCCGAAGAAATTGCCGAAATGTTTCTGGCACATGCGGCAATGGCAGATGGAAGCGCGGCCGAGCTTGCCCGCATGGAAACGCACGGCGCCGCACTGACAGCCGCCGGAAAATCCCGCTTCGCTCATTATCTGTTCTCCGGTGGCCAGTTTTCTGTGTCGTGGTCGGGGTGCTGATAGGAAACGAGATCGGCGAGATAGTCCACCTGCGTCAGGTCGTCCTCGGTGGCAACGGCAGGCAGTGTGTGAAGGCTGTCGACGAAATCGATCTTGCGTTCCACGCCCCACTGAATGGTCGGCGGCAGCGCGGCGGGATCATCGAAGGCCCCGGCCGCCACCGCTACGCCATCAGGCGCTTCATAGGTTAGCGGCGTACCGCATTCGGGGCAGAAACCGCGCTTGACGACACTGGAGGACTGGAAGCGTTTCGGCTCTCCCCGGGTCCATTCAAACTCCACGCCCCGCACCGAAACCAGCGGCGCGTAATAGGCACCAAAGGCCTTCTGGCACATGCGGCAATGGCATATGGAACTGTCTTTCAGCTCCCCGCTGGCGCGAAAACGGATCGCGCCGCACTGGCATCCGCCGGTATATGTTGTCATGGCCGGTCCTCCTTCACCGTTCGGATAATGTGGAGACAGACATTGTCGATGTCCTTCAGAATATCCTCGTTCCAGAAACGGAGGATTGTCCAGCCAAGTTCCTCAAACGTCCGTGTTCTCTGCTGGTCATAGGCCGCCGCAGCGTCTTCCGCATGTTGAAACCCATCTAACTCGACGATGATCTTATGCGACGGGCAAGCGAAATCAACGATATATCCGGAGACTGGCAGCTGGCGTCTGAAAGACAGGCCGTCAAGGCGGTGAGCGCGGACAGCGTTCCAGAACTTCAGTTCGGCGTCGGTCATAGTCTTTCGCACCTGCCGGGCATACGCGCGATGTTCTAGCTCGACCTTGGCATGGGGCACGGGAATGCTCGCAGCTTGATGGGGTGCCGCGAGATTGGAGTATGGTGTGGGCGAAAGCAAGGGCGTACCGTGGCGCTTAACCCCCCTCTGCCCTGCCGGGCATCTCCCCCTCAAGGGTGGAGATCAGCTAGAAGCACTACCGTTGCTCCACTCTCAAGCTTTGAGATGGGCGAGACCTCGCAGCAGGTCGATCTCCCCCCTTGAGGGGGAGATGCCCGGCAGGGCAGAGGGGGGTAGCCTCGAACGCGGAGCCTACCGCTTCAACTCCCACGTCGTCGTCCGTTCCCCGGTCTCCTTGTCCTTGCCATCCTTCAGCTGAATGCCCTTCTCGGAAAGCTCGTCACGCAAACGATCGGCCTCCGCAAAGTTCTTCGCCTTCAGCATTTCCAGACGCAGCTCAACCAGCGCATCGACGGCGGAAACGATGGCCTCGTCCATTTCCGTCTTCTTCGGCAGGACACCGAGCAGGGCAGCACTCGCCGCAAAGGCGGGCAGCCTGGATGGATCGGTATTGGCGGCATGCGCCAGCGCATGCAGGGCCTGAACGGCGGCAACCGTGTTGAGATCGTCGGCGAGCGCCTCGAGCACGGTTTCGTCCGGGGCGGCATCTGAGGCTTCCGCCGCCGGCCACTTGGCGAGCAGGCGTTCAGCCTCTTCCAGACGCTTCACCGAAAAATCGATCGGCTCGCGATAATGCGTCATCAGCATGGCAAGGCGCAGAACCTCGCCCGGCCATTGCCGACCGCCGAATTTGTCCGTGTGCAGCAATTCGTAGATCGTCACGAAGTTACCCTCGGACTTCGACATCTTGCGGCCTTCCACCTGCACGAAGCCGTTATGCATCCACACATTGGCCATGACATGCGTGCCATTGGCGCAGCGCGATTGCGCGATTTCGTTCTCATGATGCGGGAAGATGAGGTCGAGCCCGCCGCCGTGAATATCGAAGACCTCGCCGAGGTAGCGACCGGCCATGGCCGAGCATTCGATGTGCCAGCCGGGACGGCCACGGCCCCACGGGCTTTCCCAGCCCGGCTCATTATCTGACGACAGTTTCCAAAGCACGAAATCGCCGGGGGTCTTCTTGTGGGCTTCCACCGCCACGCGCGCACCGGCCTGCTGTTCGTCCAGCGGCCGCTTGGAAAGCTGGCCATAATCGGCCATCGAACGGGTGTCGAACAGCACTTCTCCGCCGGCCGTATAGGCATGGCCGCGGGCGATCAGCTTCTCGATGAGGTCGATCATTTCCGCGATGTAGTCGGTGGCGCGCGGTTCGACGGTCGGCGGAAGGCAGCCGAGCGTGGCCACATCCTCATGGAACTGGTCTGCGGTCTTTTTTGTCACCGCATGAATGGCGTCGTTCAGCGGCAGATGCGGATAGTCCCTCAGCGCCCGCGCGTTGATCTTGTCATCGAGATCGGTGATGTTGCGGGCATAGGTCACATGGTCTTCGCCAAAGACGTGGCGCAGCACCCGGTAGAGAACATCGAACACGATGACCGGGCGCGCATTGCCGATATGGGCAAAATCATAAACCGTCGGGCCGCAGACATACATGCGCACATTGTCAGCGTCGATCGGTTCAAATTCCGCTTTTTCGCGTGTGAGTGTATTGTGAAATTTCAGGCGCAAGGACATGCGGCAGTTCCCTAAAGGCAGAATATTATCCTGGCCGGAACGTTTATCTTTCTTGACCTTGCGGGAGACGAAAACGATCTGGCCGGTGGCGAACCAGCAAAAAAAATCTCAGCAGCAGGTGCAGATCATCGTTCTCATATCTTGCTTTATGGCGCGGCGGTGCGGCCCGGTCAAGAGCAACCGTGGTGACCAAATCGCCGCCCCGAGCGGAAAATATTCACTCCGGCTGGCGGTAGTCCACGAATTTTCCCTCGCGCACGAGGAAGAGTTTGCCTGTTTCGGTCAGATCGGGCGAGGCGAGCGGAAGAATGGCCGCGGCCACCTCTGATGGGTGCGGCACGGTTGTCGGATCTTCGCCGGGCATGGCCTGAGCGCGCATGGCGGTGCGGGTGGCGCCGGGATTGATGCTGTTGACGCGAAGCGCGCTCTTTTGCGTCTCCGCTGCCCAGGTGCGGGCCAGTGCTTCGACTGCCGCCTTGGAGGTGGAATAGACACCCCAGAAGGGGCGACAGCTATGGGCGGCGCCCGAAGACAGGATAAGTGCGCGGCCGGCATCCGACTTCAGAAGCAGCGGCTCGACCGAGCGGATCAGCCGCCAGGTGGCGGTAACGTTGATGTTCATGACCCTTTCGAAGACTTTCGCTTCGATATGGCCAACCGGCGAGATGACGCCGAGAACACCGGCATTGGCGACGAGAATATCAAGTTTGCCCCAGCGCTCGAAGATATTGGCGCCCAGCGCATCGATGGCTTTCATGTCGGAGAGATCGAAGGGAACGAGCGTCGCCGTACCGCCGACGGCCTTGATGGCGTCGTCCAGCTCCTCAAGGCCGCCCACCGTGCGGGCGCAGGCGATGACATGCGCGCCGGCCTTGGCAAGTTCCAGCGCCGTGAAATAGCCGATGCCGCGCGAAGCGCCGGTAACGAGAGCGATGCGGCCCTTGAGATCGATAGTCATGGTCTCCCCCGAAATGATTGCGCTTCCTTCTACGAAGCGCCGCTGGCCTTTCGCAAGCGATCATATCGTCGCATGCGCTTGCCTGAACAAAAGGCAAGAAAAAAGCGGCCCCGGAAGCCGGTGGCCGCTTGTTGATCTGGAAAATCAGCCGTTGCTGGCCAGCATGGAAATCTTGCTGCCCATGGCCTCGCCGTTCTGGTCGAGAAGGCGGGTCGGATAATCGCCTGTAAAATAATGGTCCGTGAACTGCGGACGCGCCGGGTTGCGGTTTTCGCCGCCAACGGCGCGGTAAAGACCATCGATCGACAGGAAGGCGAGCGAATCGGCGCCAATGAACTTCGCCATCGCTTCGACATCGGCATATTGGTTGGCCAGCAGCTTGTCGGCGTCAGGCGTGTCGATGCCGTAGAAATCCGGATGGAAGATCATCGGGCTGGCGACGCGGATATGCACTTCCTTGGCGCCGGCCTCGCGGATCATCTGCACGATCTTGACCGAGGTCGTGCCGCGCACGATGGAATCATCCACCAGCACCACGCGCTTGCCTTCAATCATCGCCCGGTTGGCGGAATGCTTGAGCTTGACGCCAAAAGCGCGAATCTGCTGCGTCGGCTCGATGAAGGTACGGCCGACATAGTGGTTGCGGATGATTCCGTATTCGAACGGAATACCGCTTTCCTGTGCAAAACCGAGCGCTGCCGGCGTGCCGCCATCGGGAACCGGAACCACAACGTCAGCTTCCAGCGGCGCTTCCTTGGCAAGGTTCATGCCCATGTTCTTGCGCGTCGTATAGACGTTGCGGCCGCCGACGACGGAATCGGGGCGGGCGAAATAGACATATTCGAACAGGCAGAGACGCTCCGGCTGCGGCTTCGAAGGCTTGCGCGCATCGATGGTGATCGAACCATCCGGCTGAATTTCACAGATGATGACTTCGCCGTTTTCGACGTCACGCACGAATTTCGCGCCGATGATATCGAGAGCGCAGGTCTCCGAGCAGAAGATCGGCTTGCCGTCCAGCTCACCCATGACGAGTGGGCGGATGCCGATCGGGTCGCGGGCTGCGATCAGCTTGGTGCGGGTCATCGCCAGCATCGAATAGCCGCCTTCCATCTGGCGGATGGCGTCGATGAAACGGTCGGCGGTGGAGCTGTGACGCGAACGGGCGATGAGGTGCAGCACGACTTCGGTATCCGATGTCGACTGACAGATGGCGCCGGTGGCGATGATCTGGCGGCGAAGCGTCAGGCCATTGGTGAAGTTGCCGTTATGGGCAATCGAAATGCCGCCTTCTTCCAGTTCGGCAAACAGCGGCTGCACGTTGCGCATCGCCACTTCGCCTGTCGTGGAATAGCGGGTGTGGCCAATCGCGATGGAGCCGGGCAGGCGGGCAAGGGTTGCTGGATCGGTATAATGATCGCCGACGAGGCCCATATGGCGTTCCTGATGGAAGCGCTTGCCATCGAAGGAGACGATGCCGGCTGCTTCCTGGCCGCGATGCTGAAGCGCATGCAGGCCGAGAGCGGTCAGCGCCGAGGCATCGGCATGGCCGAGAATGCCGAAAACGCCGCACTCTTCATGCAGCGTATCGCCGTCGATCTCTTCATTGAAAGTGGAATGCGAAAGCGGCTCAATCATCCGGCTTGCCCTTGCTCTCTACCGAGAAAAACGAAAGACCTCTCCGGTGAGCTTGTCTCCCGGTCGGCCAGTCTGTGTCGTGCTTGATATTTAGCACAAATAGCGCGCCTTGCATGCATTGCAAGGCGCGACACTGTGTCAATTATTCGTTGCCGGCGGATTTGTGGCCGGCACATCTTCCGCAGGCGCCTGCGTGGTCGTCGGTTCCTGTGGCTTTCCGAGGATGCGGGCGCGGATCTGCGGCTCGATATCGTCAGGCAGAACCGCCTCCAGCTTGCCGACCAGCCCGTCGAGGAAAGGCTTGGACTTCGCCTGCGTCACCCATTCCGGCTGCGTCTTCACATCCACCAGCCAGTTCCAGAAGGCGACCGCGACGACCAAAAGCAGAATGCCGCGCGCCGCGCCGAACAGGAAACCGAGCGTGCGATCCAGCGCGCCGATGCGGCTGTCGATGATGAAATCGGCAATGCGCGAGGTGATGAAGGAAATCACGATCAGCGAGACAAGGAAAACTACGCCAGCCGAGCCGGCAATGGCGATCTTGTCGTCATCGGTATAGTTGCGCGCATAGGGCAGCAGGACCGGATAAAGATAATAGGCGGCGGCGACCGAACCGGCCCAGCTCGCGATCGACAGAATCTCACGGGAAAAACCGCGTACCATCGCAAGAATGGCGGAGAAAAGAACAACGGCGATGACGATGCCGTCGAAAATTGTAATGGGCATATACCAACTCCGGAGGTGCGACGCCTTGTCAGACGCTGCCTTGCCAATTTTGCGATCCTCTTACACCACTGTTTCCCTTGGCGAAAGGATCAATATTCGTCGTCCTCAACCTGTTTGAACCGGTTGCCGGAGCCGGCGATGCGGGCCACGAGGTCCGGAAGGCTTTCGATTTCCGTCCAGCGCCCTTTGCCGCCTTTCGGCAATTCAGCCGAAGCAGAAGGCAGAAGTGCGGCGGAAAAGCCGAGTTTTTCAGCTTCTTTCAATCGCTGGCCCGTATGCGAGACAGGCCGCACCGCGCCCGACAGGCTGATTTCGCCGAAATAGACGCAATCGGCGGGCAGGGCAAGACCGGCAAGCGAGGAAACCAGCGCAGAGGCAATCGCCATATCGGCGGCCGGTTCGGAAATGCGGTAACCGCCGGCGACATTCAGATAGACGTCGTGCTGGCCGAGCTTCACGCCGCAATGGGCCTCCAGCACGGCAAGGATCATGGCAAGCCGCGAACTGTCCCAGCCGACCACGGCGCGGCGCGGCGTGCCGAGCGAGGTGGCGGCGACCAGCGCCTGCACTTCGACCAGGATAGGGCGTGTGCCCTCCATGCCGGCGAAGACGGCGGCGCCCGGCGATTTTTCGTTGCGCTCGCCGAGGAACAGTTCGGAAGGGTTGGAAACCTCGCGCAACCCCTTGTCCGACATTTCGAACACGCCGATCTCATCCGTCGGCCCGAAGCGGTTCTTGACGGTGCGCAGGATGCGGTAGTGGTGGCCGCGGTCGCCTTCGAAATAAAGCACGGCATCGACCATATGTTCGACCACGCGTGGACCGGCAATCTGGCCTTCCTTGGTGACATGGCCGACAAGCACCATGGTCGCGCCCGTCTGCTTGGCAAACCGGATCATCGCCTGCACGCCGGTGCGCACCTGCGTCACCGTGCCGGGGGCGGAATCAGCCGTGTCGCTCCAGAGCGTCTGGATGGAATCGATGATGATGAGATCGGGACGTTTGCCCTCGGAAACCGTCGCCAGAATATCCTCGACATTGGTTTCGGCGGCCAGCAGCACATCGGTCTCGGCCGCACCCAGACGCTGGGCGCGCAGGCGCACCTGCGCTACAGCTTCTTCGCCCGAGACATAGACGATGCGATGCCCGCGCCGCGAAAGGGCCGCTGCCGCCTGCATGAGCAGGGTCGATTTGCCGATGCCGGGATCGCCGCCGATCAACACCGCCGAACCGCGCACGAAACCGCCACCGGTCGCCCGGTCGAGTTCGCTGATGCCGGTCGGGATACGCGGCGCCTCCTCGATTTCACCTGATAGCGAGGTGAGGGTGACGGGGCGGCCCTTCTTCGGCGTCTTGCCCGGCCCGGAACCGATGCCGCCCATCGGATCTTCCTCGACGATGGTGTTCCATTCGCCGCAGCCTTCGCATTTTCCCGCCCAGCGGGTGTGAACCGTGCCGCAGTTCTGGCACACGAATTGGGTCTTGGCTTTGGCCATGTGATGTCAATTTTCTTCTTCTACGTCTTCAGCGCCAATGTGTTGATGGCCATGGACGATGCGTAATGTGCGCAGCTCGTTTTCTTTTACACGAAAATAGATGCAGCGATTTTTATGATTGACGGCGCGAAGGCCGCTACTGATCCAGTCACGGGAACCCCTGTGAGACCTAGCCGCGCCGTGTCCCGGATTTTCCGTTCGATGGCCGATACGAGCTGTTCGCCGGCGGCCGGATTTCTATCCTCCAGATATTTATAGATGTAGATAAGATCACGAATGGCGCGCGATGACAGCGAATAGGCGCGGGCCTTTGTCACTTTTCGTTTCTGGCGCGTTCGATGATGCAGGCGGTCAGATCATCATCCGTCGAAAAGGTCACGTAATCACCCCGTTCGAACTCTGCGTCAGCTTCGTGAATCATCTTCCGGAGCTCCGCGAGTCTTCCCTCGCCACTGCTCAGCAATTGCGGGCTCGCATGAATGACAGCATCCGCATCGCTATAGATGCCCGCCGCCACCTGCTCTTCGATGAACTTCTCGTCCTGCTCGCTCAAATGGATTTCGGGCATTTCGATCTCCTTTTGTTCTCTTGTAGCACAGGTCACTTCCGCTTTCCAAGAGCCAAGGTGCGGCCTAGTCGTCGGCCATCAGATATTGCCGCTCATAACGCAGGCCAAGCCCCGTCAGCATTTCGTAACCGATGGTGCCGGCCGCCCGTGCGGTCTCATCAACAGGCACATTGGGGCCGAAAAGCTCGATATAGTCGCCGGCACGGATGGCATTGGCCGGAGCATCCGTCACGTCGAAAATCGTGAGGTCCATGGTCACCCGGCCGGCAACGGGGACCTTGTGCCCGTTGACCACACCATAGGCGCCGCCATGGCCCATTTCGCGCAGCGGAATGCCGGAGCCGGAAAGCGAACGCTGGTATCCATCCGCATAACCGACAGATGCGATGGCAAGGCGGCTTGCCCGTTTCAGCAGGAAGGTGCCGCCATAACTCACGGTCTGGCCTTCGCCCGCTTCACGGATCTGGATGATCCGCGCTTCAGCCGTGGCGACGGGACGCATCGGGTTTGCCATGTCATTGACCGCTTCGCCGCCATAAAGGGCGATGCCGGGGCGGGTGAGGTCGAAATGATAGTCGGGGCCGAGAAATATCCCGGCGGAAGCCGAGAGACTTGATTCGATGCCTTCGAAAGCAGCGCTAACCTTCCGGAATGATTCGAGCTGGACCCTGTTCATCGGCGAGGAGGGCGTGTCGGCGCAGGCGAGGTGCGACAGCACCAGAACCGGGTCGAAACTCGCCGGCCGCGTCACGTCGTCGGCCAGAAACAAGGCGTCGTCGAGCGGCAGCCCCAGACGGTTGAAGCCGGTATCCACATGCAGCGCGCAGGGGTGGTCACCACGCTCGGCAACCGTCGCCATCCAGAAGGAAAGCTGCTCCTCGGAGGCCAGAACCGGTACCAGGTCATTGTCGAAAACCTGGCGTTCCTGGCCTTGCCATATGCCTGATAGCACGAAGATACGCGCTTCCGGGGCATAGGAACGCAGGGTCGCACCCTCGGCCACAGTCGCCACGAAGAAATCACGCGCGCCGGCATGGTAAAGCGTCGCGCCGCAATCCTCGATGCCGAGACCATAGGCATCGGCCTTGACGACAGCCGCCGTCCGCGCCCTGCCGGAACGCTTTTTCATGTCCCGCCAATTATCGGCGAGAGCGCCGAGATCGACGGTCAGCCTCAGCGGTGCGTGCTCGAAAGCATCGGTTTCGTTTTCGGGGAAGCTATCTTCGAAGTCGTCTGTCATGCCATGCGTCCGGTTGATCTTGAACCGGTTGGGACCCTAGCACTTTTGTTCAAGACGGTAAGGACGGAATGCTCTAAACTTCGCTCATGCACAATGTTTCGCAGGAACAGGCCCTTGATTTCATGCCCGTTGCCACGACGGAAACCACGCGTTTCTGGCGTGACCGGCGTTTTGGCGGCATGGAGTGCCTGAGCGCGACTTTTCTCACCCACGAATATTCGCCGCACGCGCATGACACGTTTTCCATAGGCGCGATTGAAAGCGGCTCGCAGATTTCCACCATTCAGGGCACCACCGAACAGACGGGGCCGGGGCATCTTTATCTCATCAATCCGGATGAGATTCACGATGGCGCACCGGGCGGCGGCGGTTATCGCTACCGGATGATCTATCCCGATACGGAACTGCTGCGCGACATCATCGAGGATGTCACGGGCAGGGTTTTCCACGGCACACCATCCTTCCCCAGATTTCTGCCGCGCGATCCGCAGATGGCGGCCGCCTTTCAGATGGCGCACCGGCGGCTGGAGGGGAAATCCGGTGCTCTTGAGGCGGATGAGGGCATGTTCTCGGTTCTGGCGGCCTTGTTCGGCAAGCACGGCAGCGCCATCATTCTGCCGGTCGAAACCCGAGAGAAAACGGCGGTTTACACTGCCCGCGATTATCTTTCTGACAATTACGAGACCGATATCAGCCTTGAGGAACTTGCCTCCATCGCCGGTCTCAGCCGCGCCCACCTCATCCGCGCTTTCAGGAAAGAGTTTCACATCACCCCGCATGCCTATCTGACGGATGTGCGCATCCGCAGGGCGCGCCGCCTTTTGCGCGCCGGTGAGATGCCGGCCGAGGTTGCGGCTTTGTGCGGTTTTGCCGATCAGGCGCATTTCACTCGGCATTTCAAGGCCCGCACCGGCGTCACGCCGGGGCAGTTCCGGGTCGCCTGAGTTTAAAGCATTTCCAGGAAAGTGGCCCCCGGTTTTCCGTTCGGAAATGCGACAAAACAAAAAGCGGAGTTTCAGCAGAAAACCGCATAACATCACTTTCGTTCAAGACCGCAGGATGTCGCAAGCGTAATCCCTCTCTTTCGAAAGGGAGAATGCGATGTCCATATCGGGAAGAAGCGGCGAGTTTGACGCGGGACTGAGGGCGGCTGCCCCATTGCTGGTCGCCATGGTGCCGATCGGCGTGGTGTTCGGTGCGGTCGCCATCGGCAAGGGCCTGTCGCCGCTCGAAGCGTCGCTGATGTCGCTGCTGGTCTTTGCCGGCGGTTCGCAATTCGTTGCGATGGATTTATGGACCCATCCGGCAAGCTGGAGCGCACTTGGTTTTGCGGCGCTGCTGGTCAATCTGCGCCATGTGCTGATGAGCGCTTCCATCGCCGGTAAGCTGGATGATTTCAGGGGCTGGCGGAAATATGCGGCCATGCTGGTGCTGACGGATGAATCCTGGGCGCTGTCGGAGTTCCGCGTCATTGCCGGTCGATTGACGGCAGCCTTCTTCACCGGGGCCGCCCTGTCGATCTATCTCGTCTGGAACCTTGCCACGCTCGCCGGTGCGCTGCTGGGTTCGGTTGTGGGAGACATGTCGGTCATCGGTCTGGATTTCGCCTTTCCGGCCGTTTTCATCGTGCTGCTCATGGGCTTCTGGAAAGGTAGGGAAACCGGCTTCGTGCTTGTGGCAAGTGCCTCCGCGGCCTGTCTCACCCATGCGCTTGTTCCCGGCGCCTGGTATATCGCCGCCGGCGCCCTGGCTGGACTTGCCGTTGCCGCCTTCGGCCACGAGGAACCGGCGGAGCAGCCGGCATGACGCTCGATCCGAATACGCTGCTGACAATCCTTGCCATGATGGCGGCAACCGTCGCCACGCGTCTTGGCGGCCTGCTGCTGGTCAGTCATTTTACCCTGACACCGCGTCTGAAAAAGGCGCTCGGCGTGGTCCCTCCCGCCGTCCTGATGGCCGTGGTCACCCCGACGGCGCTTGCGAGCGGTCTGGCGGAAACCATCGCCTGCGCAATAACCGCCGTCGCGGCGCTGCGCCTCAGCCTCCTGCCGGCCGCCGCGCTTGGTGTTGCGGCCGTGGCGCTGCTGCGCGGAATCGGATTGTGAGAAAATTCCACCAAGGCTCTGAAAAGACTCGGGCCTTGTTTCCGGAACGTGGGATATAGCCGAGACGGTAAACATACCCTCTCGGCTATTATGTCCGGATCAATGCTCTTCGTACTGGCTGAAGCTCGGATCGGCGAGATCGGTAAATCGCGTGAACTCGGACTGGAAGGCGAGCTTCACCGTGCCGGTCGGTCCGTGACGCTGCTTGGCGATGATGACGTCGGCCGTGCCTTTCACCTTGTCGAACAGGGCTTCCCATTCAGTATATTTGGGATCGGAAATATCGCGCGGCTCCATGTTCTTGACGTAATATTCCTCGCGGAACACGAACAGCACCACGTCGGCGTCCTGCTCGATGGAGCCGGATTCACGAAGGTCGGAGAGCTGCGGGCGCTTGTCTTCGCGGCTTTCCACCGCACGGGAGAGCTGTGACAGCGCGATGATCGGAACGTTGAGTTCCTTGCCCAGCGCCTTGAGGCCTGTGGTGATCTGGGTGATTTCCTGCACGCGGTTTTCGCCGCTCTTGCCGGAGCCGGTCATCAGCTGAACGTAGTCCACCACCAGAACATCAAGGCCGCGCTGGCGCTTCAGGCGGCGGGCGCGGGCGGAAAGCTGGGCAATCGAGATACCACCGGTCTGGTCGATATAAAGCGGCACTTTCTGCATCATCTGGGAGCAGGCGACGAGCTTTTCGAAGTCGGCCTCGGTAATGTCACCGCGACGGATTTTCGAGGAGGACACTTCGGTCTGCTCGGAAATGATACGCGTCGCCAGCTGTTCGGACGACATTTCGAGCGAGTAGAAGCCGACGACGCCACCGTTCTTGGCCTTGTACGACCCGTCCGGCTGCACTTCCTGCTCGTAAGATGCGGCGATGTTATAGGCGATGTTTGTCGCAAGCGAGGTCTTGCCCATACCCGGACGACCGGCAAGCACGATAAGGTCGGAACGCTGCAGGCCGCCCATGCGGGCATCGAGCGAGTGAATGCCGGTGGAGATGCCCGAGAGGTTACCGTCGCGCTCGAAGGCCGCGCCCGCCATGTCGATTGCCAGCGCCACGGCATCGTTGAACGACTGGAAGCCACCGTCGTAACGGCCGGTTTCCGCCAGTTCGAACAGGCGGCGTTCGGTATCTTCGATCTGCGCCTGCGGCGGCATGTCGAGCGGCGCGTCATAGGCGATGTTGACGACATCCTCGCCGATTTGAATCAGCGCACGGCGCAGCGCCAGATCATAGATCGCCCGGCCGTAATCTTCCGCGTTGATGATCGATACGGCTTCCGCTGCCAGACGTGCGAGATACTGCGCCACCGTCAGATCGCCGATCTTGTCGTCGGCGGGTAGGAAGGTCTTGATCGTCACCGGATTGGCGGTCTTGCCCATACGGATGATATCGCCCGCCACCTCGAAGATCTTGCGGTGCAGCGGCTCGTAAAGATGCACCGGCTTCAGGAAGTCCGACACGCGGTAATAGGCGTCGTTATTGACGAGGATGGCGCCGAGCAGCGCCTGTTCGGCCTCGATATTGTTCGGCGCTTCACGGTAATGCGGTTCCGCCGGTTGCGCGGGGGTGATCTTTCTCACAGCGTCGTTCATGGTTTGCGCGATCTCCCTTTGCCTTTGTCCTTAAACCTCGGGTTTGGCTTTCTGGGGCATGGCAGTCAATGATATTGTTGCAACACTCTATGGCAGGCTGACGTCCGCTCTACGAAGCTTGATCACATCTTCAGTTGTCCCCAGCAATCCACAGGCGGGTGGGGGACAAGGCGCCGGGTTCTTCCGGCAAGGTGATTCGCTGCCATGAGTTTATCGCATGGCAGACCCGTCGTGAAAGAAACTTGAAAATCGTCAGTCTTACGAATAAATAGGCAGAAAATAAGTAGTGTGCTAATTATAAGGCTTGCTGACATGTCTCGCGAGACCGACAAGGAACAGCTTCTCGATGAAGTCTCCGCTTTCACCCGGAAACTGCGCGCGTTTTTCGACGCGCGGGTGGGGGAGAGCGGGCTGACGCTTGCGCGGGCGCGAGCGCTTTTTGCGCTCTCGCGGCGTGGACCGCTGACGCAGACCGAGCTTGCCGAGGAAATGGAAATCGAGACGCCGACGCTGGTGCGGGTGCTTGATGGCATGGAGAAGCAGAACCTCATCGAGCGCCGCTCCGATGAAACCGACCGCCGCGCCAAACGCATCCACATGACGGTGGAGGGCGAAAAAACCTCCGAGACGGTGCAGGCAATGGCAAAGTCGCTGCGCTCCGAGATTGCCGCCGACATTTCCTCGCAGGAACTGGCGACGGCGCTTGATGTCATGCGCCGGCTTTCGGCCAATCTGCAAAATCTCGCGGCCGGGAGGGTGCAATCGTGAGCACACTCGTACCGCAAACCGCTGACAAGGCCGCTTCTCAGGATGCCGAAGCGACCGCCAAACCAGCCGACCTTCCGGAAGAGGCAGCGACGCCGATGAGTGCTTCGGGCACGGGCGAAGCCGTGCCGGAACCTGCCGCTGCCGCCGCGCCGCAGCCGGTTGAGCGGCCGCTCTGGTTGCGGCTGTGCTTCATTTTTGCGGGCCTCTCCTTCTTCATCACGCAAGGCCTGGGCATGAACCTCGTCATGGCCAATATCTACCAGCTGCAGGGCGAGTTTTCCGCCACGGTGGCTGAGGTCGCGTGGCTTTCCGCGGCCTATATGGCGCCTTACGCCACGTTTTCCATCGCGCTGTTCAAGGTCCGGGCGCAATATGGCCTGCGGCCCTTCGCCGAAGTCTCGATTATCGTGTTTGTCGTGGCCTCCTGTCTCAACCTCTTCGTGACCGACCTGCATTCGGCAATCGTCATCCGTTTTGTCAGCGGCATGGCCGCCGCGCCGATCTCGTCGCTCGGCTTTCTCTATATTCTGGAAGCCTTTCCGCCTGCGCGGAAATTCTCGCTTGGTTTCAGCATAGCGCTGACGGGCACGTTGCTGTCAGCGCCGCTCGCCCGCATCGTCTCGCCATCCCTGTTGGAAATCGACGGATGGAACGCGCTCTATTCCATGGAAGTGGGATTCGCGCTGATCGCTTTCGCCATGATCTATGTGCTGAAGGTCACCCCGCCGCCGCGCGCGAAAGTCATCGAGCGCATGGATATTCTGAGCTATCTCTTGTTTGCAGGCGGTCTCGGCTGTCTGGCGGTCATGCTCACCCTCGGCCGGTTCTACTGGTGGTTCGAAACATGGTGGCTGGGCGTCCTTCTGGCGACGTCGATCGCACTTCTGACGCTGATGGCCTTCATCGAATTGCCGCGCAAGAACCCGCTGCTCGACCTGCGCTGGATTTTCTCGAAAACCAACCTGCACATTATTGCGGTCCTGCTTGTCTACCGTGCGGTTTCCTCTGAGCAATCCTCAACGGCGGTCAGCTTTTACCAGCAGCTCGGCCTGCTGAACGACCAGACGACGACACTTTATGCGCTTGTGCTTTTGGCGACCGTTCTCGGCGGTGCGGCCTGCGCCTGGCTGATGCTGACGAAATACGTCGATACCGCCCATGTGATTGCGCTGGCGCTGATCGCCGCCGGTTCATTCATGGATAGCCAGTCCAACAATCTGACGCGGCCGGGTGAGATGTATCTCAGCCAGATGATGATCGCCTTTGGCGCGGCCATGTTCCTGCCACCCGTCATGGCCAAGGGTTTCGCCGCCGCGCTGGCCCGGGGTGCACCCTATCTGGTGAACTTCATCACCATCTTCCTGTTCACGCAGATCACGGGTTCGATGCTGATGACGGGCCTGCTTGGCAGTTTCGTAACGCTGCGGGAGAAGTTCCACTCCAATATTCTGGTGGAAAATATCCTGCTTACCAATCCCATGGTCGCCCAGCGTGTCTCACAGCTTTCCGGCGCTTACAGCCATGTCATCACCGATCCGGCATTGCTGAAGGCAGAGGGGCTATCACTGCTTGGCCAGCAGGTCAGCAGGGAAGCCTATGTGCTTGCTTATAATGACACGTTCCTGCTGATTTCAGTCGTTTCCGCGCTGGCGTTGGCCGCGCTTTTGATCCACCTTGCATGGCTGCGCATCCGTCCTTCCCTTTTCCGGGAAGACATCGATGCCGCACCGGCACCACAGTCTTGAACATTCCAAGAGTGACAAAATGCTGAAGAAGTTTTTTACCCCCGTTTCCATTCTCGTGCTGCTCGGCGGTCTCGCCGGCGTGGCGCTGGTGCTTTACGCCTGGCGGCTGCCGCCGTTCCTTTCCACCGTCGAAATGACCGACAACGCCTTCGTACGGGGTTATGTCACGACGATGAGCCCGCAGGTGAGCGGTTATGTCGTGGACGTGCCGGTGAAGGATTATCAGGAAGTCAGCCAGGGCGCGCTGCTCGCGAAGATCGATGACCGTATCTACCGCCAGAAGCAGGCGCAGGCGGAAGCAACGCTCGATACCCACAAGGCCGCACTCGACAATTCCCGACAGCAGGAAAATGCCGCCAACGCCAATATCCGCTCGAGTGAAGCGGCGGTCGACAGTGCCGAGGCGTCGCTGAAACAGGCGCAGCTCGCCTCCGACCGGCAGGATAATCTCATCAAGAGTGGCGCCGGCACCTCCAGCCTGCAAGAAGAAGCCCATGCCGGGCTTGAAAAGGCGAGGGCGTCGCTCTCCCAGGCCAAGGCGGCGCTTGAGGTTTCCCGGCAGGATCTGCAGACCATCATCGTCAACCGCAGCTCGCTGCAGGCGGCCGTCGCCAATGCCGAAGCCGCCGTCGAGCTCGCCCGGATCGATCTTGCCAATACCGAAATCCACGCTCCCGTGGATGGCAGGCTCGGCGAGGTCGGCGTGCGCACTGGTCAATATGTCACCGCCGGAACACAATTGATGGCCGTCGTGCCGCACGATGTCTGGGTCATCGCCAATTTCAAGGAAACCCAGCTCGCCGGCATGCAGGTGGGCCAGCCGGTGACGATCTCCGTGGATGCGTTGCATCGACGCAAGCTGACCGGCCATGTGGAACGGTTTTCGCCCGCGACGGGTTCGGAATTCGCCGTCATCAAGCCTGACAATGCGACGGGTAATTTCGTGAAGATCGCCCAGCGCCTCGGCGTACGGATCGCGATCGATGCGGATCAGCCGCTTGCGGCGGAGCTTTCGCCGGGCATGTCGGTGGTGGTGCATGTGGATAAGAGCAAGGCGCCTGAGGGCGCGGAGACGGCGGCGAAGTAGTTGGGCGTAGAGGCTGCGGATAGCGGGCACCCCCCTCTCTCCTGCCGGACATCTCCCGCTCAAGGGGGGAGATCAGCAAGAAGCTCTGCCGTTGCTTCATTCTCAAACGTTGAGATGGCCGTGACCTCGCCGCGGGTCGATCTCCCCCCTTGAGGGGGAGATGCCCGGCAGGGCAGAGGGGGGTATCTCTCCACACATTCCATGCAAACAAAAAACCCCGGATGTCGCCATCCGGGGTTTTCCTTTGACCTTTAAGCCAAATCTTATTCGTCGTCGCCGTCGCGATCAGCTTCGGGATCGAAGAAGTCTTCCGGACGCAGTGCATCTTCGTCAACGCCGTAGATGGCGTCAGCGGAGGTGAGGCTTTCGCCCTTGGCCTGACGCTCTGCTTCTTCAGCCGAACGGGCAACGTTCAGCTCAACCTGCAGCTCGACTTCGGCATGCAGGTGCAGGGTGACGTTGTGCAGGCCGATGGTCTTGATCGGCGTGTTCAGTTCAACCTGGTTGCGGCCGATGTTGAAGCCTTCGGCAGCCAGGATTTCAACGACGTCACGAGCAGCGACAGAGCCGTAGAGCTGGCCGGTTTCGCCAGCCGAACGGACGACGATGAAGGACTTGCCTTCGAGTGCTTCGGCAACCTTCTGGGCTTCCGACTTGCGCTCGAGGTTACGGGCTTCGAGCGTTGCGCGCTCGGTTTCGAAACGTGCCTTGTTGGTGGCGTTGGCGCGCAGCGCCTTGCCCTGCGGCAGCAGGAAGTTACGGGCGTAGCCGTCGCGGACCTTTACGGTTTCGCCCATCTGGCCGAGCTTATTGATGCGTTCGAGAAGAATGACGTCCATCTTCTTGATCCTTTCTATGGTTTGGTTTCGTTCGAATTGTCGGTTTTCCGCGCCGGTGTAAGAGAGATCGTGCTGCGCACGTCGCTCAGGCCGAACACGAGAATGATGAACAGCGGAAAGACAAAGACCGCCGAAAGATATGCGAGAATGAGAACCGGCAACCGCCAGTCCTTGCCGCGGGCGCGCTTGTGCAACGAGGCGTAACCCGCCATCAGGAAGCCCGCGCCGAAGGTGCCGCAGATGACTGCGCCGACCATGGCCGCGACGCCGCCGAGGAAGATGGCGACGATGCCGGCGAGGAAGATGAAGATGGCGTTGCGGTGCATGCGCAGCGCCGAAGCGATGTCCTCGCGCGGGCGCAGACCCTTGCCGAAGGTGCCGACCACTCGCGTCGCGAAATAATAGGCGGCAAACAGCAGGATGACCCAGAGACCGCCCTGAACGATCGGCAGCAGAAGTACAAACAGGGACTTCGTCCGCGCCAGTGCCTCGACATCGGGTTCGAACAACGGTTCGCGGTTCTGAACCGAGGTCATAATCATGTCGATCATACGCGTGACGAGATCGGGACCGTAACCGATCATCCAGCCGAGAATGACGACGGCGACGGAAACCAGAATGCACAGATGCAGGACGATGCCGGAAAGCGGATACCAGGCAAGCAGATCATCCGGACCGCCGAGTTCGGAGGCCGGACGCGCCAGATTGGCGAGATGCGAAAGCCAGCCCGCCGGGATCAGCGTGAAGATTGCGATGGTCAGCGCAAAAAGCGGCGACATGACCAGCGCGCCGATGATGGCCGTGGTGATGATCGCGATAATGGCGGCGCGGTTGCCCCAGCCCATGCCGGCGATGAAGATCGGCATGGCGGAACCGGCATAAAGCAGGAAGGACAGAGACGACTGTGCCGTTGCGCCAAGCGTCAGAAACGCGGCGCATATGCCGGCGAGAACGCCGGAGATCAGCACTGTCTGGTTCAACTTCTGCACTTCGCTGTCCTGCTGAAACTTAAGCAGTTAGAGGATCGCTCCTGAGAGCCTCATCCCCAACATGGGTTTTTCAGAGTATCGATCCGCGCCCAACGCGGAAGGATTATAATTTTCGACCCGCTGATCAAGAGTCAGCTGCTCGAGAAAAGCGAGGCCGCGATAAACCGCAGCCTCGCTTTAATTCATTACGCTACAACGTAGGGCAGCAGGCCGAGGAAGCGGGCGCGCTTGATCGCCTGGGCGAGTTCGCGCTGCTTCTTCTGGGAAACGGCCGTGATGCGGGACGGAACGATCTTGCCGCGCTCGGAAATGTAGCGCTGCAGGAGACGTACGTCCTTGTAGTCGATCTTCGGAGCGTTGGCGCCGGAGAAGGGGCACGTCTTGCGACGGCGGTGGAACGGGCGGCGTGCCTGGGAAGAGGATGCGTCAGCCATTGGTCAAAACTCCTTCTTATGCACGGTCTTCGCGCGGACGGCGCGGACGGTCTTCACGGTCGCCGAAGCCACCTTCGCGCGGTGCGCGGGGACCACGATCTTCACGCGGGCCACGGTCCGGACGGTCGCCGTCACGGCGCGGACGGTCGTCGCGATCACGCTTCTGCATCATCGCGGACGGGCCTTCTTCGTGGGCTTCGACGGCGATGGTCATGTAGCGAAGAACGTCTTCGTTGATGCGCATCTGGCGCTCGACTTCATGGATGGCGGCCGCCGGAGCGTCGATGTCCATGAGAGCGTAGTGAGCCTTGCGGTTCTTCTTGATGCGGTAGGTGAGGGACTTCAGACCCCAGTTCTCGATGCGTCCGACTTTGCCGCCGAACGATTCGATAACGCCCTTGTACTGCTCGACAAGTGCGTCGACCTGCTGGGCAGAAATATCCTGCCGGGCAAGGAAGATGTGTTCGTAAAGAGCCATTTAAGCTTTGCCTTTCTTGCGTTTCGTCCTTCACCCGGCAACGGCGCTAAGCCTCAACGACTGCTCTTGGGTAGGCGGTAAAGCCTTAAAGCAAGAAAAGCGTTGTTCGAGACGGTCGAGAGCGGAGACACGGGAGGCCGGAAAAACCTTATGGTTCCTGCTGTTCCGTTACCGGAACCAGCCCTCCGTTCAGCCACCAGCCAATTGGACCGGGTGTTGTGAACAGCGCGCTTATACGGATTTTTCCGCAGAAAACAACCCCGCACCGCAAAATCAGGCTATTCCTCTGGCTTTCTTCCATTTTCGCAGCCGTCCGCGGGCGTTAACGTAGGGCGAGGACGTGTTGAACTGGATCATACGGCCAAGCGACCATTTGCCGTACCAGCCGGGGGCGTAAAGCTGATGCGGATCATATGTGTTGATGGCGTCGATGATCCGTCTTTTCACACTGTCCAGTCGCTCCTGCCGTTCGGCGAAAGACAGGGAGACGTAGTCGCCATAGAATTTCTGCGCCAAGGCTCCCAGCGCATTCCACTTATAGCCTGTTTCGGGAAAATCCGGTTCACGACCTTCGGCACGAAGCGATATCCACTTCAGCACCAGCTCTCCCCAGCCAATCAGATAGGCGACGAGGTCGTTGACGCTCATCAGCGTACCGGCTGCATGGCCGTCCATGTCCCTCGTCCCGGCAAGGTCCACCGGGACTGTTTCCAATTCGCGCATCAGCTTTTCAAAACTGCTTTCGATTGCAGTTCGCAGTTCCGTTGCGCTTTCGGGGACGGCCATGGCAACCAGCTACCTTAGATCGCCATCGGATATTGCCGATGGATCGCAGCAATACCCGTCAGCACCTCTTCCGACAGCGTCACATCCGCCGCCGCGATATCCACCTTCAACTGCTCCATCGTCGTTGCGCCGATGATGGCCGAGGCCATGAAGGGGCGTGTCAGGCAGAAGGCGATTGCGAGTTGGGCCGGATCGATCCCATGCCCGGCGGCAAGCTTTAGATAGGCCTTGACCGGCGCTTCCTGCAGCGGCTGCAACCGGCCGCCGAGATCCTTGTTGATGGAGGCGCGTGATCCCGCCGGGCGCGCGCCGTTCTGGTATTTGCCGGTCAGCAGACCCGCCGCAAGCGGCGAATAGGCGAGCAGGCCGACATCTTCGTGATGGGCGACTTCCGCCATGTCGAGATCGAAGCTGCGGTACAGCAGGTTATATTCGTTCTGAATGGTGGCGACGCGCGGCAGGCCGTTCGCTTCCGCGATATCGATATATTTCTGCGTGCCCCAGGCGCTTTCGTTGGAGAGGCCAATGGCGCGGATCTTGCCGGCCTTCACCAGTTCTCCGAGCGTCTCCAGCTTTTCGGTGATTTCGGCAAGCGTGCGCTGCTTGTCCTGACCGGAGGCGTCGAAGCCCCAAGCGCCGCGGAAATGATAGGTGCCGCGATTCGGCCAGTGAACCTGGTAGAGGTCGATGTAGTCGGTCTTCAGCCGCTTGAGGCTGGTATCCACCGCCTCGCGGATGGCGGCGGCGTCGATATCGCGGCCGCCGCGAATATAATCTCGCCCGGAGCCGGCGACCTTGGTGGCGAGCAAGACCTGATCGCGCCTGCCGGTCTTTTCGAACCAGCTGCCGATATACTCCTCTGTCCGGCCCTGTGTTTCGGCGGAAACCGGGGTGGTGGGATAAAGCTCGGCCGTATCGAAGAAATTGACGCCGTTTTCGATGGCGTAGTCCATCTGCTGATGGGCTTCTGCTTCGGTGTTCTGCGTGCCCCACGTCATGGTGCCGAGGCAGATTTCGGACACGGAGATGCCCGTGCGTCCCAGTAGATTCTGTTTCATGGAGAGGTCCCGGTGCTTTGACGAGTTTTGGAAGGTGGGGTGAAAGTAATGGGGATTTGCCGCAGTGCAAGAAAAAATATGATGAAAAGAAAGGGGAAAACAGGTCGGCAAAATCCCTGACAAAGGCCTGCCATAGGGCTTCAAGCCTTGACTTCGCTAGCGGGAATGTGAATGGAAGTCCGAAAGAATAAAGGCAAGGCCAGACAAGAAGGACGACATCCCATGGGTATTGCATTCACATTTCCCGGTCAGGGAAGCCAGGCCGTCGGCATGGGCAAGGAGCTGGCGGATACCTATCCGGAAGCGCGCGCCGTGTTTCAGGAGGTCGACGAGGCGCTCGACCAGAAGCTTTCCGATATCATGTGGAACGGCCCGGAAGAGACGCTGACGCTGACGGCCAATGCCCAGCCGGCGCTGATGGCCGTGTCCATGGCGGTCATGCGGGTTCTCGAAGCGCGCGGCTTCAAACTGTCCGATACGGTTTCTTATGTAGCCGGCCATTCGCTCGGCGAATATTCGGCGCTCTGTGCCGCCGGCACCTTCTCGGTTGCCGATACCGCCCGTCTTCTGCGTATCCGCGGCAATGCCATGCAGGCCGCCGTGCCGGTCGGCGAGGGCGCGATGGCTGCGATCATCGGGCTGGAGCATGATGCGGTGTCCGCAATCTGCGAGGAAGCCGGCATCCTCGGTGTCTGCCAAATCGCTAATGACAATGGCGGTGGCCAGCTGGTTATTTCCGGCGGCAAGGCTGCCGTTGAAAAGGCGGCGGCAATCGCTTCCGAAAAGGGCGCCAAGCGCGCCATCATGCTGCCGGTCTCGGCACCCTTCCACTCCGCACTGATGGCGCCGGCGGCGGAAGCCATGCGCGAGGCGCTGGCCAAGGTCGAAAAACACAACCCGGTCGTGCCCGTTGTCGCCAATGTGCGCGCCACACCCGTTTCCGATGCCAATGAGATCGCCGCTTTGCTGGTCGAGCAGGTAACGGGCCAGGTGCGCTGGCGCGAGACGGTTGAGTGGTTCGCCGCCAACAATGTCACGCAGCTGTATGAGATCGGTTCCGGCAAGGTGCTGACGGGCCTTGCCCGCCGCATCGACAAGACGGTGAACGGCGTTGCCGTCAACGGCGCTGCCGATATCGACCAGCTTCTCGCCACTCTTATCGGCTGAGACGGGCTTCGCCCCGTAACGGCCTTTTGTTTTACGATAATTCCCGATGCAATTCCGTTAAAAGGCTTTGCGGAGTTGCTCTAAAGAAGGAACGGAACATGTTAGATCTGACAGGCCGCAAGGCTCTCGTAACCGGCGCGACCGGCGGCATCGGCGAAGAAATCGCCCGCCTTCTCCACAGCCAGGGCGCAACCGTCGGCCTGCACGGCACCCGCGTTGAAAAGCTTGAAGCGCTGGCCGCGGAACTTGGCGACCGCGTCAAGATTTTCCCGGCCAACCTTGCCGACCGCGCCGAGGTAAAGGCGCTCGGCGAAAAGGCCGAAGCCGAACTGGAGGGCGTGGATATCCTCGTCAACAATGCCGGCATCACCAAGGACGGCCTCTTCGTGCGCATGAGCGACGAGGACTGGGATAACGTAATCGAAGTGAACCTGACGGCGATGTTCCGCCTGACGCGCGAGCTGACACATCCGATGATGCGCCGCCGTTTCGGCCGCATCATCAACATCACCTCCATCGTCGGTGTCACCGGCAATCCTGGCCAGGCCAACTACTGCGCCTCCAAGGCCGGCATGATCGGTTTTTCGAAGTCGCTGGCGCAGGAAATCGCCACCCGCAACGTCACCGTCAACTGCGTGGCGCCCGGTTTCATCGAAAGCGCGATGACCGGCAAGCTGAACGACAAGCAGAAAGACGCCATTATGGGCGCCATTCCGATGAAGCGCATGGGAACCGGTGCGGAAGTCGCATCGGCCGTTCTTTACCTGGCTTCCAATGAGGCAGGTTACATGACCGGCCAGACCCTGCACGTCAATGGCGGCATGGCGATGATCTGACGGCGCCTGAGGCCGTCATGAAAAGGATTGCGGCGCTGTTTAAGCACCTTCTTGGGTAGCTGGCGCCGCAAGGCCCCGCCGACTGGTTTTCGGCGAAATAGCCTGTCATACGCTGTGCTTAGCGCGTTTTCAGGCTTTTCGACCGATTGAAACCATGTTAAGCGGGCCAAGACTGTGAACAGTCGTCCCGGAGAGACAGGAAGCCGTTGCGATTTTGCGTGACGATGTCTAGCTTGGACCGGGTTGAACGGGTTTGCCAGCAGTGCCGGATTTGAACGGCGCATGAGGGCTTCTAACAGGGCAGGGTGCCGTAAGGCATTCCCTTCAAAATAAAGGTCGAGGAAACCGACATGAGCGATATCGCAGAACGCGTAAAGAAAATTGTAATTGATCATCTTGGCGTTGACGCCGACAAGGTTGTTGAAGGCGCTAGCTTCATTGACGATCTGGGCGCTGATTCGCTCGATACCGTTGAACTGGTCATGGCTTTCGAAGAAGAATTCGGCGTCGAAATTCCCGACGACGCAGCTGACTCGATCCTGACTGTCGGCGACGCCGTAAAGTTCATCGAGAAGGCCCAGGCCTGATCGACCTTCATGGGGGAGGTGCAATATCCTCCCGTCCTTGGCCCGGCTCGTCCGGGCCAATGTTTTATAGGCAGACGGTACATGCCCCAGGCGGCGCGTGTTCCGGGTGATGCATGAGGTCACGGGCCGGAAACGGCGCCCGCAGCCATTATGCTGACATTTGAAATACTGCAACATCGAATGAACATCCCTGATGTCCGGCGTTGCATGAAGACCGATGATTTGGATAAGGGCGGAGCGTTGGCGATGAGGCGTGTCGTTATCACCGGTACCGGCATGGTATCTCCTCTTGGATGTGGGACGGAAGTGACCTGGGAACGGCTTTTGGCCGGCCATAACGGCGCCCGTCTCGTGACTGAATTCGAAGTCGAAGACCTTCCGGCAAAGATCGCCTGCCGTATTCCCGTAGGCGATGGTTCCAACGGCACCTTCAATGCCGATGACTGGATGGAACCCAAGGAACAGCGCAAGATCGATCCTTTCATCCTGTACGGCATGGCTGCCGCCGACATGGCGCTTGCCGACGCGGACTGGCACCCGGAAACGGACGAGGACCAGATCGCCACCGGCGTTATGATCGGCTCCGGCATCGGCGGCCTGGAAGGTATTGTCGAGGCGGGCTATACCCTGCGCGACAAGGGCCCGCGGCGCATTTCTCCCTTCTTCATTCCCGGCCGTCTGATCAATCTCGTATCCGGCCAGGTTTCCATCCGCCACAAGCTGCGCGGACCGAACCATGCGGTGGTGACGGCCTGCTCGACCGGTGCGCACGCCATTGGCGATGCCGCCCGTCTGATCGCACTCGGCGATGCCGACGTCATGGTCGCCGGTGGCGCTGAATCGCCGGTCTGCCGCATCGCGCTTGCCGGCTTCGCCGCCTGCAAGGCGCTTTCAACCCAGCATAATGACGATCCGCAGAAGGCCTCGCGCCCCTATGACCGTGACCGCGACGGTTTCGTCATGGGTGAAGGTGCGGGCATCGTCGTTCTGGAAGAGCTGGAACACGCCAAGGCGCGCGGCGCGAAGATTTATGCCGAAGTCGTCGGTTACGGCCTTTCCGGTGATGCCTATCACATCACCGCTCCGTCCGAGGATGGTGAAGGCGCCTATCGCTGCATGTCGATGGCGCTGAAGCGCGCCGGCCTGACGCCTGATGATATCGATTACATCAACGCCCATGGTACTTCCACCATGGCGGATACGATCGAGCTCGGCGCGGTCGAACGGCTCGTCGGCGAATCGGCCGCGAAGATTTCGATGTCTTCCACCAAGTCGGCCACCGGCCATCTTCTTGGTGCGGCGGGCGCTATCGAGGCAATCTTCGCCACGCTTGCGATCCGCGACAACATCGTTCCGCCGACGCTGAACCTCGACAATCCCGATGTCGAGACGAAGATCGACCTGGTGCCGCACAAGGCGCGCAAGCGGCAGGTCAACGTGGCGCTTTCGAACTCCTTCGGTTTCGGCGGTACCAACGCCTCCCTCGTGCTGCGTCGTTACGAAGCATAATCCCCGGCGGCGGCTCTGCCGCCGCGCTGGCGCCCTCCCACCGGGTGCTGACGAAGGCCGTTCTTTCCTTTGAAGAACGCATTGAGGCTTGCGAAAGTCATTCCGGTTTTCGCGCCGATATTGTAGTCGTTTATGAAGCGTTTGCCGGTTCGGGGTGATTTCCGGCCGCAGGCTGCTTCCTCCATCGGCTTTGTCCGAAACGATGTTCGTGAAGCGGAAAGATATGCTTCACGATATCTCCATGTGGTGCAGGAAGGCATTCCGAACCTGTTTTTGCCGCATTACCTGCGCAAAAAGCGCTGACAACGCCGAACTGAAAAGGACCGACGGTGAGCGACACGAACCAGAACAGCCAGGGACCATACGGACAGAACGGCGCGGGCGAAGGTAATCGCGGCCCGATCATTCCGAAATCCCCGACGGAAGCCTTGCGGCCGGAAAAAGTACCGGCGCCGCCCAAGCGCTCCCGTAAGGCCCATGGCCAGCTTGTAATCTTTCTGAATTTTCTGATGACGCTTGCAGTCGCGGTCTGTGTGCTGGCCATTGCCGCTTTCTATTACATGATCAATGCGTTCCAGGAGCCCGGTCCGCTTCAGACGAACACCCATTTCACGGTGCGCAATGGTGCCGGCATCATCGAGATCGCCAATAATCTCGAGCGCAACGACGTCGTCTCCAACGCCCGCGTCTTCCGTCTGATGACCGGCAGCTACCTGCAAAAGGACCAGACGCTGAAGGCTGGCGAATACGAGATCAAGGCCGGCGCGTCGATGAAGGACATCATGATGTTGCTGGAGTCCGGCAAGTCGATCCTTTATTCCGTGTCGCTGCCGGAAGGCCTGACCGTGAAGCAGATGTTCGCGCGCCTTGGAGCAGACGAAGTGCTGGACGGCGAATTGCCCTCGGCCCTGCCGCCGGAAGGCAGCTTGCGCCCCGATACCTATCGCTTTACCCGCGGCACCAAGCGCGAAGAAATCATCAACCAGATGAGTGCGGCGCAGGACAAGCTGATCGACATGATCTGGGAGCGGCGCGATCCTGACCTGCCGATCAAGACCATCGAGGAATTTGTGACGCTTGCCTCGATCGTCGAGAAGGAAACCGGCAAGGATGACGAGCGCGCCCATGTTGCTTCCGTTTTCTACAACCGCCTGAAGAAGGGCATGCGCCTGCAATCCGACCCGACGATCATCTACGGTCTGTTCGGTGGCGATGGCAAACCGTCCGATCGCCCGATTTACCAGTCTGACCTGCAGAAGCAGACGCCGTTCAACACCTATGTCATCAAGGGCCTGCCGCCGTCTCCTATCGCCAATCCGGGCCGGGCGGCGCTTGAGGCCGTTGCCAATCCCTGGCGCACGGATGACCTTTATTTCGTTGCCGATGGCACCGGCGGCCACGTCTTTGCCAAGACGCTGGAAGAGCACAACGCCAATGTGCGCCGCTGGCGCAAGATCGAGGCTGAGAAGGCTGCTTCCGGCGCCAATCCCGATGTTGTCGTGGATGGTCAGCCGGGTGGGGCCGAGGCGGAAAAACCCGCCAACAACTGATAATCTCGACCGGGCCCTGTGATCCACAGGGCCCGGTTTTGTACGGCATGACGGGGGGCTTCCAGATATGACATTGCAATCGATGACCGGCTTTGCGCGCAGCGAAGGAACCTCCGGCCGTTACCGCTGGGCGTGGGAATTGCGGTCCGTGAACGGCAAGGGGCTCGATGTACGCCTGCGTCTGCCGACCGGTCTTGAAGCGCTGGAAACCGCCTTGCGGGAAATCGCGGGCGAGCATCTTTCCCGCGGCAATATTCAGGCTGGGCTTACGCTCGCCATTGCGGAAAACCGGCTTGAGGCCGTGATCAACCGCGATGCGCTCGCTGCGGTTCTGGCACTTAAGAAGGAGCTTGGTGATGTCGTTGAAGACAAGCCGCTGAGCTTCGATACGTTGCTTACACTGCGGGGTCTCGTCGATTTTCGCGAGGCGGAAGACGATGCTGAAGCGCAGGCCACACGTAATAGCGATGTGCTGGCCGGTTTTGCGGTTGCCGTCGAGAAGCTGAAGGACATGCGCGAGCGGGAAGGGGCGTCGCTGTTCGCCATCCTGTCCGGCCATATCAACCGCATAGAGCAGCTTGTGGACATCATCGAGAATGATCCGTCCCGTCAGCCGGAACAGATCGCGGCAAGACTTGCCCAGCAGATCTCGCTCATCGGCGATGGCCTGCACGGGCTCGACCGCGACCGCCTGCATGCCGAGGCGGCGCTGATTGCCACCAAGGCGGATTTGCGCGAAGAGATCGACCGGTTGCACGCCCATGTTCAGGCTTCCCGGGAACTGCTGACCAATGGCGGGCCGGTAGGGCGCAAGCTCGATTTTCTTGCACAGGAATTTAACCGCGAGTCGAATACAATCTGTTCCAAATCGAATGCGAGTGCGGTAACCGCAGCAGGCATAGAGCTGAAAGTGGTGATCGACCAGTTTCGCGAACAGGTCCAAAATCTGGAGTAGACCCCATGGTCCCGGTGAATAATTCTCCCGTCACGATTGCCCGCCGAGGGCTGATGCTGGTGATTTCTTCGCCATCAGGCGCGGGCAAATCCACGATTGCCCGCAACCTGCTCGACAAGGACAAGAATATCGGCCTGTCCGTCAGCGTTACGACGCGCCCGCGCCGCCAGAGCGAGATTGACGGTATCCACTACCATTTCATTTCCAAGCGCGATTTCGAGCGTCTGCGGGACAGCGATGCGCTGCTGGAATGGGCGGAAGTTCACGGCAATTTCTACGGCACGCCGCGCGGGCCGGTGGAAGATGCCATGGCCGCCGGTCGCGATATGCTGTTCGATATCGACTGGCAGGGCGCCGAGCAGCTGCAGGACAAGATGAAAGCCGACGTCGTTTCGATCTTCATCCTGCCGCCGACCATGACCGAACTTCAATCGCGCCTGCATCGCCGCGCCGAAGACACCGAAGAGGTCATCAAGACCCGGCTCCTCAATTCCCGTGCCGAAATCGAGCACTGGCGCGATTATGACTATGTCATCCTCAATGACGACCTGCAGGCCGCCTTCGAGGCTGTCGAAGCAATCGTGAAGGCCGAACGCGTCCGCCGTGACCGCCGCCACGGCATGTTCGATTTCGTGCGGGCGCTGCTTGAGGAAGAACCGAAGCTTTAAGCGCTTCCGGTAAGCTAACTCATCCGCCGGGATGGGAAGAACCCATCGCCCGGGCAGTATGGGATAATTTGTTAGGCCTGTTCCAGTTAGCTGCGCCCAAAAGCAAGATCGAAGCCCGTCAGGTTTCTGATTGCAGCACCGATCACACCAAAAACCGCGTTCAGAACTGTCTGGACGGTCTCGTAAACGAGGAACTCAGAATAAAGCAGCACGCTGCTGAGGGCCAGTTCCTGTGTGTGCATGGCCATATCCGCGTGCTCTCTGGAAATCGTACCGTTCTTGAGGCCTGCCTGCGTTAGCCATGCCTTTTGCGCAATCGACTTAATATGAACGGCAATTTCATTTTTGACTTCATTGAAGTGCGAAATGAGAACCGCTGAAACCTGCTGCAGAATGCCCTTATAGAGTTCCGACGCATCTTTCGGTTCAAATTTATCCAGATCTAGTGCCTTTGCCATGTGAACCTCACTTCAACCGGGCTTCAAACAACTTCGGAACGCTACAGGCTTCCTTCGTGGCGAATGTGGACGCGGTCTCAACGTTAAAGGGTGCTTTTCGATGAGCAGCCAACTGTGTCATCAGCGCCTCCTGGCAGATCAGCAGTGCTTTGTGAATAATCTGGGCGGGTCTACCGGAAACGCGGTTGCGAAGGTAAGTTGCGCGGCCTTCGGCAATATAAATTGCCGAACGTACATTTGATACTGCGTCGACGTATATGCCTTCGACCTTGGAGAACGGTGTTTTATCTTCGTAAACAGCAGATACTGCGGCATCAATCTTATCGATATTGTTGTTTAGCGCCTCAACGTGCTTCATCAGCGCTTCATCGAAAGTAGGTGTCACGCTAACACATGAGGAAAGCGTGAATAGCGAGATGGCCAAAACATAACTTATCTTCACGCGATCCCCCTGATATTTGAAACTGTGAAGTGGAAAATGTACAATAGGAATGGATATATAATTTACAGTTGTATGTTTGGAGTCAAGCACTGGTTGTGATCGGGCTTGGTGATTGTGATCTGGATCATGTCACTCAAGGTGAAAAGCGGAAAATTTCCCAAATAGGCAGCGCTTTTCATAAGGTTTCTTCCGAACCAGCCACGTTAACAGAGGTGGTCGTGTCACCGGTTTCCCGTGGCGCGTGATCGTCGAAAATTCATCATCGGAAATTTATAGGTCGCGCCACAGATCAAGTTCTGTCGCGGACCTGAAGGGAACCCGTGTCGTCAAGCTTTCGTGTCTGGTCCAGCCTTAGAGGCAGTTCGCCAACGTCACGAATTCCTCCACCGACAGCGTTTCCGCTCGCCGCGTGGGATCGATGCCCGCTTTTTCCAGCAGGGTTTCACCGCCAAGGCTTTTCACGCTCTGACGCAGCATCTTGCGGCGCTGGCCGAAGGCGGCTTCCGTGACCTTTTCAAGCTTGGCAACATCGCAGGGCAATGGCTTGTCCTTCGGCAGCAGGTGCACGACGGTGGAGGTCACTTTTGGCGGCGGGCTGAAGGCCTGTGGCGGGACGTCGAAGGCCATTTCCGCGACCGTGCGCCAGCCGGCGAGAACGCCCAGACGCCCATAATGATTGTCGCCTTCTTCAGCCACGATGCGCTGGCCGACTTCCTTCTGGAACATCAGCGTCATGGAAAGCCAGAAGGGTGGCCATTGTTTCGGCAAAAGCCAGTTGACCAGCAATTGCGTGCCGACATTGTAGGGCAGGTTGGCGATGATGCGCACCGGTTCACCGGCGGGAACCAGAGCCTCGAAATCGGTCTGGAGGGCGTCGCCCTCGATGACCTCGAGCCGCCCGGGATAATGCGCCTCGATTTCTGCCAGCGCCGGCAGGCAGCGGCTGTCGCGTTCGATGGCGATGACCTTTTTCGCCCCGAGCGAGAGAATGGCGCGGGTGAGGCCGCCGGGACCGGGACCGACCTCGATCACCGTCACGCCGTCGAGCGGCCCTGCCGTTCTGGCAATCTTCTGGGTGAGGTTGAGGTCGAACAGGAAGTTCTGACCGAGCGATTTTTTCGCGTCGAGCCCGTGGCGCTGGATGACATCGCGCAGTGGCGGTAGTCCGTCGATGGCCGCCATTATGCGCCAACCCGGCTGCGGGTGGAAATCTCCGCCGCCATCTTCAGCGCCGCGACAAGGCTCGCTTCATTGGCAATGCCCTGGCCGGCAATGCCGAAGGCAGTGCCATGGTCCGGCGAGGTGCGGATGAAGGGTAACCCAAGCGTGACATTGACGGAATCGTCAAAGCCGAGCGCCTTGGCCGGGATCAGCGCCTGATCGTGATACATGCACACCGCCACGTCATACCGCTTGCGGGCAGCATCGTGGAACATGGTGTCGGCGGGCAGGGGGCCGAAGGCATCGATCCCGTCCTTCCGCAACCGCATTGTCGCCGGGTGAACGATATCGCGATCCTCGGTGCCGAGTGCGCCATCTTCACCCGCATGTGGGTTGAGGCCGGCAACCGCCAGACGCGGCGCCTCGATGCCGAATTTTTGCCGGAGATCGGCATCGATGATCCGGCAGGTCGTGATGATCAGTTCTTCCGTCAGGGCTGCCGGCACGTCTTTCACGGGGATGTGGATCGTCACCGGGACGACACGGACCTTGGGTCCGGCAATCATCATGACAGGCGTCACCTGTTCGCCGGTCTGGCGCAAGGCGAGATCGGCCAGAAACTCCGTATGACCGGGGAAGCCGAAGCCCGCCTCGTAAAGCACCGATTTCGCGATCGGATTGGTGACAACGGCCGCAGCCTTGCCCTCGACCGTCAGGGAAACGGCGGTCTCGATGGCCTTGATCGTGGCATGGGCCGCGCCGACATGCGGCTGGCCGGCCTGCACTTCGAAGCCGACAGGAAGCGGGAGGATGGGGAAAGCGCGTTCGAACAGGCCGACGGCATTCTCCGCATCGCAGGTCTCGATATTGACCGGAATGCCGATCAGCGCTGCACGGCTCGCCACCACATCGGGGTCGCCGATGAAGATGAAGGGCGGCACGCCGCTCTCCCGGCGCTTTGCCCAGGCGGTGATGGCGATGTCGGGGCCGATACCGGCTGGATCTCCCTGTGTCAGGGCAAGCGGCAGGGATGCATATGTCACGGAAAGACCCGGCTCTTGTATCAATATCAGGTGTTGACGATCTGCGCCTTCTTGCGCAGCTCATCCATATATTTCTTTTCGTTCGGGTTTTCGCCGTCCTTGGCCTTCATCAGGTCTTCGGACTTGAACACCATTTCCGCCGCATAGTCGTCGGAAACCTGACGCTGCTTGCAGATGGCCAGATATTCGACGCCCTTTTCGGTCACGCGCGTTCCGGTGGTGCCGCCTTCCTTGGTCTTTTCCACCAAAGCTTTCCAGTCTTCCGGAAGTTCTGGGGCCAGAATGCGGCCGAGGTCCTTGATCGCCACGTCGCGCATGGTCGCGGCAAAGCTCATGGCCTGGTCGCAGCCGGGGTAACGCTTGCGCGAGGCTTCAGCCTCGGCCTTGCGCTTGCCGGTAATGGCATTACGCTTCGATTCCGGGATGACGAAGATGACCTGCTGCAGGAAATATTCCGTGGTGACGGGCTTGTCGCCGCCGCGTTCCTTCAGGCGGGTCACGAGATCCTGCGTCGACATCTTGCCGCGGGCGCCATAACGGGCGTTGACAAGACGCGGCCAGCTCATCTGAATGGCGATGAAGGACTTGAAATGGTCGGCGCCGACACCCGCGTGCGACAGCACCTTCGTCAGTTGCTGCGGGGTCATCTTGTTGTTGCCGGCAAAGCGTGCGAAGGCCGCATCGACATCGTCGGTGCTGACCGACATTTTCACGCGGCCGATTTCCTCGCGCTTCAGCGCCTCATCGACAAGCTGCTCACGCGCTTTTTCATTGAGATTACCGGACTGGCGCTGCAGCTTCAGGAAGGCGACGCGCTTGGCGATATCGTCATTGGTGATGGGTGTCTTGTTGACGACAATCTTGACGGTGCTGTCGGCGAAGGCCTGGCCGGCATAGGGCACAATGGCCATGGGAACGGCGAATATCGCAAAGGCGAAAGCAGCGCCACGCAAAGCCGTCTTTCCGAAATTCATCATATCCTTCTCCCTTTCGTCGGGCAGGGTCCTGTTGCCCTGTCCCGCCAATCTGTTCTGCCTGATGAGGGGATTATTGAACTCTCCCGCTTTTCAGACCTGCACCTGTGCATCCGCACCGCGAATTTGCCACGTATATATCATCGCGATCCGCAAGACGGCAATGTGTCGGTTTGTTGAAAGAAAACCCGATAGGTTCCATGCGCGGCCGACATTGGCGTGTTGTTGCGGCGAAACCGTGGCTTTACTGGCCAAATGGTAAAAAGGCAGGCCACGATGCTGCGTAACCTGCCTCTAAACTCAGTAGTTGTTTGGCTTCCAGCCGATATCCATGTCGTTCCAGTCCTCGTTTGCTGAACCGATGCTGATATCGCCGAGCGTCCGGAAGGCCAGACGGGCATTGATCGACCAGTCATTGGCGGCCTGGCGGCTGGAATTGATATTGCCTTCGTCGGAATAGCTGACCGTCAAGATCGTGCATTCATCCTGATAGGCAATGCCGATACGGCGCTCGGCAGCAAATTTTCCGTTCAGATCGTAGTTGATCGAGCCAAACAGCGACCAATTGTCGTCCATACGCAGCGTACCGGAGGCCTGAATGATATCGCGGTCTTCGTTATAGCCATATTTCGGCTGCGCCTTGACCTGCGTATAGCTGAGCTTGCCGGTGAGGCGGCGGTCCGAATAGCTGATGCCGGTTTCCGACCGGTTGATGTCTAGATCGTCCTTGTCGAGACGCAGGCTCGACGACAGCGAAAGACCGATCGGCGCATCGAAAGCAGCCATGGCGACGTAATCCGAACGGTCGGATTCGAGGCCGGAATTGGCGCCTGCATTGACGAGATCGTAGGAGGCGAAGGAATTGTCGCCCGCCAGATGGAAAGACTGGCCGGCGATGGCACGAACGCCGTAGCCGTTGTCGAAGGTACCGTTATAGCGGAAGCCGATATTGGCGCGCGTGCCGCCTTCGATGCGGTCGAAGCCGGAGAATTTGTCGCGTTCGAACAGATTGGTCGCGTCGAATACGAATGCCTGTGCGTCCTCGTTTGGAAGGCGGCCGGCATATTGTTCGTTCGGGCGCACGAAAATCTGCGCAATGGGTTCAATCACGTGGCTGCTGTTGAGTGCCGTGAACAGCCAGGGATAACGCACTTCCAGGCCGCCGGTGACCATGCCGCGGAAAGCCGCACCGTCATTCATCATGCCCTCATAGGCATAGGAGGTGCCGCCCGAGGTGAAGGCCGCGGGAGACATATCCGTCCAGAGCGCGTCACCGCGTGCAGCGAGGATCGGCGTGATCTGCAGGCCGCTGTCCATCGTGAAGGTGCGTTTCCACTCGGCTTCGGTGGAAAGGCGCGTATAGTCGCCTTCAAGCCCGCTGAAGCGCGGATAGCCGCCAAGCGCGTAGGCATCCTGCTTCAGGCGCGTGATGCTCGTCAGGTTGGTGGTCAGCGAAAGCTCGCCGCCATAGATCGGATCCGGCACGAAATAACGATAGTCGACAACCGGATGGACGATGGCCTGCTTGCGTTCCTTGGATTCGGTATTGTCCGTGTCCTGAACGTTGAAATAATAACCACGGGCTTCGAAGCTGTTACGCTCGCTCGCGCCGGTCAGGTAGATCTGGTTGGTCTGAACGTCGTTTTTATAACCCTTCAGCCCATAGGTGCGCGAAAAGTTATTGTCGGTCTGCACCATGGCATCCCAGCCGAACGCCCAGCGCGGGTTGATCGAGAAATCACCCTTGCTTGCGATCATGCCACGATTGTCGTTGAGCGCATCGCTGGTGCCGGCCGTGAAGGTATCGGACTTCTGCTGGCTGATGCCGGCGATCGTGACCGTATGCATACCGGTTTCGAAGCGCTGGCGCAGTTCCGCCTGCAGCAGCAGACCCTGCGTCGTGTAATAGGTCGGCGTAACGGTCACGTCCGAGGTGTCGGACAGAACGTGGAAATAGGGGACGCCGATGCCGAAACCGAGATTGTCGGTAATGCTCATCTGCGGGAACAGGAAGCCCGATTTGCGCTTCACTGTATTGTCCGGAACCGTGAGGAACGGCAGATAGGCGATCGAATGGCCGAAAAGCTGCAGACGGGCCTTTTCCAGCCGGATCGTATGGGTCTTGCCGTCCTGAACGACGCGTTCCGCCTTGACCTGCCACAGAGGCGCCTTTTCGGGCCGCTCGGCGCAGGGCAGACACGCGGTGTAGACGCCGTTGTTGAGGACCATCAGGTCGCCTTCGAGACGCTCGGCGCTTTCACCCGCGATACGGGTATTGTCCGTGGTCTCGACGCGCAGGGCATTAACGAAGCCCTGACCGAAATCGTCGGTGACGTCCATCTCGTCGGCATAGATCTTGTTGCCGCCCGGCTCGATCAGCTCGATGTTGCCATGGGCAATCACGCGGCCGGTCTGCTGGTTATATTCCACTTGCTGGGCCACCATGCGGTAGCCCGAATATTTCATGCGAACGACGCCCTTCGCGATGACGCGCTGGGAATCGCGATTATAGGTCAGTTCATTTGCTGTAAGCAGGAGTTTCGAATCGTCTTGGCTTGCCGACGCAAGCAAACCATCCTGGCCGAAAGCGACCGGGCTGGATGCCAAATACGCGCACACAGCGGCACCTGTCAGAAGGGCCGTCCAAAGCCGCCTGATATTCCCGCGGTCATATACCGCCACTTAGCCGTCCTCCTGATGAAGCAGAATGGTTGCCCCCAAAGCCAACGCCACGACGACTGGAACCCAGACCGCGACGGTGGGAGGGACAACACCACCACTCCCGAATGCCCTTACGAGCACGGTTACTACATAAAGCACGAAGCCGGAAACGATTCCACCCAGAATCACGGAGCGCGACTGGGCGAAGCGGCTGAACTTTAATGAAACGGTCGCGGCGATCAAGGTCATCGCAACCAGAAGCAGGGGCGTCGATAGCAGGAAATGATACTGCGTCTCAAGCGCCTTTGAAGATAGTCCAAAGGACTTTGCAACTTCGATCTTGTGAGAAAGGTCAAAGAAAGCAACGGTTTCCGTCTGCGTCATGCGCTCCTGGACGAATTCCCGTCTCAGATTGGTACTGATCCGCGTGCTCTCTTGCCGAACTGGCACATGTCCTGCACGTGTTTCCGAAACGCCGTTAAGAAGCCAGTAACCATCTTCCAATTTAGCCGACTTCGCATCCTGCCGCGAGACGATGTTTCCGTCCTTGTCGAGGTGGATCAGAACCACATCGAGAAGCATCGTTCCGTTGTCCTCGAAGCTCTTGGCGCCGATGATCGTATCCTGGCCACCACTTGTCTGGCGCATCCACGGAATGATCTCCTGCTGACGGCCGCCGCCTGCTTCATTGCGCAGACCGGCTTCCATCGCCAGCGACTTGTTCTGGCCCCATGCCGCGATGGGGTTCAGAATGATGACGGACAGGATGCCGATGAAAACCGCGCCGAGCACGAAGGGAAGGATGAATTGCCAGGCGGAAATGCCGGCAGCGCGCGTCACCACCAGCTCGTAGCGCCGGTTGAGCGAGATCAGCGTCGTCATGCCGACGAAGAGGGCGATGAAGGGAACGGTCTGCTGCAGGATCAGCGGCAGGCGAAGCGCCGTCAGGCCAAGGGCGGCCGGAACGGAATAGCCGGGCAGGCCGGACATGCGCCGTGCCGTCTCGCTGAAATCGGCAAGGTAAATGATCGAGGACACGCCGAGCACGAACCAGATGGCGGTGATCAGATAGCGTTTCAGGAAATACCGGGAGAGCGTGTTGAAAATCATGCGTTGCCGCTCCCAGAGCTTTTCGCCATCCGGCTGGAGAAGAGACGGCGCAGACGACCCATCGCATCGGCGATGACCTTCGGCATTTTCGGCTTGCGACCGGTCAGCAGAATGAAGGCGGCAGCGGCGCCGCTGAGGCCCGGAACGGCATAGACCAGCGGAATGAAGGCCGCGCTCTGCTTGATCTGATTGGTGACATAAAAACCAAGCCACCGCAGTATGAAGGCCGTCACCAGTGCAGCGACCATCGGATGCATGCGCGCCTCGCGATGTGAACGGGCGTCAGCGGCGATGACCAGTGAAATCAGCGCGAAGGAGAAGGCAAACATCCAGTCCGACAGGCGCTTGTGCAACTCGCTGCGGAAATTCTCCGGCGAGCGCTTGTAGCTTGCATTGTTCTCGTCAGGCGAGAGAAGGAAACCGAGGCTGGCGTCTCCGGGAGAAAGCGACGGCTCCGAATCCTGCTTTTCCGACATGGTCGAAAGATCGAAGGCATAGGACAGGAACTTGACGATCGAGACCTTGCCGTCGGGCGTCTTCTGCTGCACTTCGCCGTCGCGCATGGTCAGCGAGGTGCCGCTTTCGTCGATCATGCCTTCCTTGGCATAATAGATGAGGTCGAAATTCGGATCGCGGCGGTCGGCGACGAACAGGCCCTTGAGAATACGGCCCTGCCGCTGCGCAATCTGCACATAGAGACCATCCTGAATGGTACGGAAGGTCTTTTCCTCGATCACCGAAGACAGAAGGTCGGCATAGGCGGCGGCCACCATCTGCCGGGCGGAGCTGCGGGCCGGCGGCTCGATGAAATTGGTGATGGTGAAGGAAAGGGCGCTCAGAACGGCGGCCAGAATGAGAACCGGGCGATACATCACCGAACGCGGCGATCCGGCCGCATCGATGATGGCAAGCTCGGAATCATTGTTCATCGTCGTGAAGATCTGGGTGATGCCGATGACAAGTGCGAAAGGCAGCACGACGGGAATGAGCGTCGGCAGGATCATCGTCGCGAGCGCCATGAAGGAACCCATCGACTGGCCCGTATCTGTCACGAGATTGATTCTCTGGAGAACCTGGATGGTCCAGATGATGGCCAGCACCGGCAGCAGCGCGACCAGAAACATCTGCGTTGTCCGCCGCAGGATATAGTTCTCAAGAAGCTTCATACGGCCCTGTTCGACATTGTTTTTTCGTGCGATCGCTCGCCGAATTTCCGCTTATCTAATCGCATCGTTTGCAATTGGCTATTCCGGCATGCTCACAAATATGTTTTGCGCGACGATTTTTCCGTCGCCTGTGTCTTTTTGTGGAACAAGCTGTCGGTTTCATGACGTGATTTCGCATTCCACAAAAATGCCTTTCCTTTAACGACCGTAGGCCTTTAAAGAATGCGGGGTTGCGCCCCGGGCCGAAAAGGCCATGATCATGCGCATCGTGCAAGTCGTCCAAGAAGAGCAGGAAAACATGTCCGCTAAATTCGATATTTCTTTCGCCAATTCCGCCTCGCTGGAAAATGCCCTGGCCGTTGTGCTGCAAGCCTCGGGTGAGGCGCAGGCCGTCGCCGGTGCTTCCGAGGCCGACCCGGGCGGCGTGATCGAGAGGGCGGCGAAGATTTCGGGCTTTTCCGCAAAGTCCATGACGACGCTCGACGTGATCGCGCCACAGGGTTCCGCCGCCGACCGGCTGCTCGTCATCGGGCTAGGCAAGCCGTCGAAGCTGATCGCCCATGACTGGCTGCGCGCCGGCGGCACCGCCGCCGCCAATTTCAAGAAGGCGGACAAGGTCGTCATCTATCTCGATGCGCCGGGCGTAGAGGCAGGCGGGCAGGCGGCTGCGGATTTCGCGCTTGGCGTTCTGCTGCGCGCTTACAGCTTCGATGCTTACAAGACCAAGAAAAAGTCCGATGACGAAAAGACGCCGAAGAAGGTCGGTATCGTCATCGTCACGGCTGCGTATCAGGAAGCGGAAAAGGCCTTTACCGTGTCCGAGGCGGTTGCGGGCGGCGTTACTCTGGCGCGCGATCTCGTCAATCTGCCGCCGAACGTTCTCGGCCCGGTCGAATTCGCCGAAAAGGCGGAGGAACTGCGCAAACTCGGCGTCGAGGTGGAAGTTCTCGGCGAGAAAGAGCTAAAGAAGCTTGGCATGAATGCGCTTCTCGGCGTCGCGC
This sequence comes from Agrobacterium radiobacter, assembly GCF_040801995.1. Taxonomy (NCBI): domain Bacteria; kingdom Pseudomonadati; phylum Pseudomonadota; class Alphaproteobacteria; order Hyphomicrobiales; family Rhizobiaceae; genus Agrobacterium; species Agrobacterium radiobacter. The sequence continues at coordinate 766,472 of NZ_JBEGHX010000001.1, forward strand.
AGGGTTCAGCGCGTCCGCCACGGCTTGCGGTGATGCAGTGGAACGGCGGCAACAAGAAAGACGAGCCGATTGCCTTTGTCGGCAAGGGCGTCGTTTTCGATACTGGCGGCATTTCGCTGAAGCCCGGCCTCAATATGGAGGATATGAAGGGTGACATGGGCGGCGCTGCTGCCGTCACCGGCCTGATGCATGTGCTCGCAGCCCGCAAGGCCAAGGCAAATGTGATCGGCGTCATCGGTCTTGTCGAGAACATGCCGGACGGCAACGCCCAGCGCCCTGGCGATATCGTCACCTCCATGTCCGGCCAGACCATCGAGATCATCAATACCGATGCCGAAGGCCGGTTGGTTCTGGCCGATGCGCTCTGGTACACCAAGGATCGCTTCAACCCGAAATTCATGGTGAACCTCGCCACGCTGACGGGCGCCATCACGGTTGCGCTCGGCAATCTGCAGGCCGGCCTTTTCTCCAATGATGACGAGCTTTCAGCGCGTCTTGCGCAGGCGGGCGACGTGACAGCCGAAAAACTGTGGCGCATGCCGCTCGGCAAGGATTACGACAAGATCATCGATTCCAAATTCGCCGACATGAAGAACAGCTCGGGCCGCCTGGCGGGTTCCGTCACCGCCGCGCAGTTCCTCAAGCGTTTTGTGGGTGAAACATCCTGGGCGCATCTCGATATCGCCGGCACCGCAATGGGTTCGCCGCTGACCGAGATCAATCAGTCCTGGGGCTCGGGCTACGGCGTCAGGCTGCTGAACGAACTCGTTCGCGCCCATTACGAAGATTGAAACGAGTGGGGCGGCACGTCTGCGGATGACTGAAATTCTGTTTTACCATCTGACGGAATCGAAGCTGGAGGACGCGTTGCCGCCTTTGCTCGAGAAATCGCTGGAGCGCGGCTGGAAGGTCGCGATCCAGACGGCGGGCGAGGAGCGCCGTGATTTCCTCGACACACATCTGTGGACCTTTCGTGACGACAGCTTCCTGCCGCACGCCACCGATACTTCGCCCGCACCGCAAAGTCAGCCGATTCTCCTGACGGCGTCGGACGAAAATGCCAACGCGGCGAGTGTCCGCTTTGTCGTTGATGGCGCAGAGCCGCCAGCGGTGGAAGCCTATGAGCGTATCGTGTTCATGTTCGACGGATACGATGCCTACCAGCTTGAAATGGCGCGAAATCACTGGAAGAGGCTGAAAACAGAGGGGCATTCTCTGACTTACTGGCAGCAGTCCCCTGAAGGCCGCTGGCAGAAGAAGGCCTGATCGCACAGCAGGTTTGTAACCCCACGATTGGTTCCATACGCAAACAGACCGGCAAAATTTCGCATGTGGCGTCAATTGCCGGTTTTTGCATTATGCGCCGAAAGGAAAGCCGCGAAACAGACGCGGCTTTCATGGTGTGGTCTTTTCATCCGGTCAAAGGCGGGTGCCGCGGACGAAACAGCAGAGGGACATGAGCATGGGGCAGGCAATTTCACGACCGGACGGGGAAATGGAGCGTCTGGTCGCGGTGCGGTCGATCATGTCCTTCAAGAATGCCGACATGCCGGAACTGAAAGTGCTGTCGCAATTGGGGCAGGGCGTTTTCGGCGTGCCACGGGCGGCCGTCCACATCGTTGACGAGGATTGGCTTCATATCGCGGAACAGGCGGGTATGGAGCTTTCAGAATGCTCGCGTGACCTGTCGATCTGCAGCCGCGTCATCACCAAGAGGGATGTGGTGACCATCTCCGATCTGACCGAGCATCCGGATTTCCGTTTCATGCCCTATGTAAAGGGCGGTCCCGGGTTGCGTTCCTATGCCGGTGCGCCGATCGAGCTGGAGCCGGGCCTCGTCGTTGGCGCCTTCTGCCTGGTCGATACGGTACCGCGGAAATTCTCTCGTACGGAAATCGACAGCTTAAGACGTTTTGCATTGTTGGCCGCCGCGCTTCTGCGGCTCCAGAAAGCCAATTTCACCATGAGTCTTGCCGAACGCGAGCTGCGCGACGCGGCGATGACCGATCCGCTGACCGGTTTTTATAATCGCAAGGCTCTGGAGGCGATCGTCGATAGCCAGCTCGGCGCGGCCCTCGGTGCAAACGAGGCCTTCGGTGTCCTCTATCTCGATCTTGATGGTTTCAAGACCATCAACGATACGTTCGGCCACCCGGCGGGAGACCGAGTTCTGACCGAAGCTGCGGGGCGCATTCGCAAAACGGTCCGCAGCGAGGATATCGTCGTGCGTATGGGCGGCGACGAATTCGCGATTTTCATGCCCCGGCCGAGCGCCTCCGAGGTGCTGAACGGATTGGCGGACCAGTTGCTTGCCGCCTTCCGCAAACCTTTTGATGTCAATGGGAACGAGGTGGGCGCCCGCCTCAGCATAGGCGGCGCACTGGCCCCGCAGGCGGGAGCAGACCGCGCGACGCTGCTGCAGAGCGTCGACGAAGCGCTGTATCAGGCCAAAAAATCAGGGCGCGACCGTTTCGTCAGCCGCGCCCTCTAAGGCATTGTCCTTCGGGAAGCGTTTCCGCTTCTCAGTCGTAGAAGGAATCCACGAATTTGTGGCGGCCGAGCAGGAAGGCGTCGGCCACGTGGGTCAGTGGCGCGAGATCGACGTCGGAGCGGCCTGCCTTGATGATCTCGGAGAAACGCTCGTAAAGGGCCGGATATTCCCGCTCCGGCTCGGACAGTTTTTCTTCGCCGTTGATCGAGAGCTTCGCGCCCCCCTCCGAAAGCACCATTCGTCCCGCTGCCGTCTCGGCGACGATATCCCAGCTCTGCTTGCCGGTTTGGCGCCAGTCGAATTCCGCATGGACGGGCGTTTGCGTCACGTCGGAAAAATGCAGGTCGGCGGCGATCGGCGCGTCGCGGTTTTCCGGGAATTCGAGCGTCGCCTTGGTCAGGAACAGCGCGTGCGGCAGGATATGTGTGATGATCGAAAGCGCGTTGATGCCGGGATCGAACACGCCGAGACCGCCCGCCTGCCAAATCCAGGCCTGGTTGGGATGCCAGTGGCGCACATCCTCTTTCCAGATGACATGAACGCTGTCGATCTTCGTCGAGGCCAGAAACGCCTTCGCAGCCTCGACCGCCGGCGCATAACGCGAATGCCAGCTTGCAAACAGCGACAGGCCCTTTGAATCCGCAAGCCGCACGAGATCCTGCACTTCCGAAAGAGTGGCGCCGGGCGGCTTTTCGAGAAAGACGTGCTTGCCGGCATTCAGCGCCGCATAGGCGGCCTCGTAACGATATTGCGGCGGCATGCACAGCGATACCGCATCGATAGCAGGCACAGCCTCCAGCATGGCCTCGATGGTGCCATAGGAAGCGACGCCGTCCACCGTGCCATGACGGCTCGCGGTGCAGATCAATTCAAAATCCGGATTACCTGCGATGGCGGGAAGATGCTGGTCACGAACGATTTTGCCGACGCCGACGATGGCAAGCTTGGTGGCTGACATGAAGTGGAACCCGTGTGAGTGCTGCATGGGATAAAGTGTGATTTTTACAAGTTTTTAACAGAAACGCTCGAAGGAGCAAGGTGATCGTTTCCGTCCGGCGCGTCTTTTTTCAAGTTGTAACTTCATAACAATTTTTCGGTATGGGCATTCTTTTGTTGTGTAATATTTGAGATTAAAAAATATTATTTTGAGTTTTTAGTGTTATTTTTTTATCAGTCAGCGGTTTTAATGTTGATTTTTTCAGGTATATTCCATGGATGTTAGCGGTAATTTTATATTTCACTTGAATAGATTTTCTGAATAGCAGGTGTGTGTTGGTTTTACTTAGAGATGACCGTTTGTCTGGCTTCGTTCAGAAAGTCAACGAAAACAGCCGGCAATTCAATACATATGGATTGATTTTCGGCGTCACCCTCTACAATCTCTACGTGCTTGTGGACATAAGTCTGGTGCCGGAGATCATCTGGCTGGATCTTACAGTCCGCCTGTTTATCATCACGCCGCTTCTGTTTCTTTATTTTCCCGCGCGCTATTATGCGATCAGTGTGCGGCCGGATGCGGTGGTGCATGAGGTGCTTCACGGGCTGGGCTGCATGATGGTCGTCGCCTCGATCATGTTCATCTATGCCAATGCGCAGACGTCATCGGCCAGCGAATATTACATGGGGATCGTCACCGTCGTCCTCTATATGAATACGATACATCGCAAACCGTTTCCGCTTGCGGTCATGGGCACGGTCGGCTGCATGGCGGTTTTCATCATCGGCATGGAATATGTCACCGTGACGAGCGAGGTGGCCAAGCTCCCCGCGATCATGTGTTCCGTCGGAATCAGCGCCGTCTCACTGTTTGCGGCCTATCGTATCGAGCAGGTGGAAAGACGGGACTATCTGGCGTCGCTGCGCGAGAAGACGTTGCTGCAGCGGATTCAAAACGCAAATCACGAGCTTCAGCAGCTTTCCAATACCGACCAGCTCACCGGCATCCGCAATCGCCGCAGCTTTGACGAGGCGGCGAACGAGGCTTCGGGCGGCAACGGCAGGCCGCGGGCGCTCATCCTTCTCGATGTCGATTATTTCAAGAACTACAATGACTCAGAAGGCCATGTGGCCGGCGATGATTGCCTGCGCAGGATCGCCGGCAGGCTGCGCAGCGCCCTGCGCAGGGACGATGGCGACAGAAGTTTCGTCGCGCGTTATGGTGGCGAGGAATTTGTGGTTCTGCTCGACAATTGCGTTGTTTCCGCTGCACTCGCCATCGGTGAAAGACTGAGATTGGCTGTGATCGACGAGGCCATACCCCATCTCAACCGCCCCGACGGGCGGGAAATCGTCACCGTCAGCCTCGGCATTGCGGTTTCCGGTGACGGCAGGGAGATCATATACGAGATGGTCAACCGGGCCGACATGGCGCTTTACGAGGCGAAGCGCCAGGGCCGCGACCGGCTGGTGCTGGCCTCGGGGCATATGGGAACGATTGTCGGGCCAGCGGAACTTTACGGCGTCGAAGCCGCAATGTCGGCATAGGGCACTGAAGGCTAGGCGATGTGTTATAAGTTGTGTCCTGCGCGAAGCGGGATCTGTGAAGGCCATGTGCCGGAAATCCGGCCCCAGAACACATAATAACCGGGGAATGCAGATGATGGAATTGATCGCCTCACAAGCGGCAGCATCCGCTGCCGAACTTCCATTCCTCCTGCTTCAGGCGGCCGCCGTCGTTGGCATGGTGTCCGTGTTGATCCTCCTGCGGCGAAATATCGCCCTCGAGGACCCCCGCTATAAAATCTATTATGGCATCGTGTTCGGAATGACGGGCTTTCTGCTGACGCTGCTGGTTTCCGAATTCATCAAGCTGCCTTCCAAACCTTATATCCGCTCCGACCTGCTGTTTCTCGCCGGGGTGCTCGGCTCCTGGCAGGGCGGACTGATCAGCCTCTTCCTCGTGGCGGCCGGGCGTTTTGTGTTCGGTGGTCCCGTGCTGTTTTTTGCGGCCCTGCAGGACATGGTCGTCATTTCGGCCTGCGGCATCATCATGTATGGCTGGATGCGCAAGCGCCGTCTCGCCGACCTTGGAATTCGGGATATCCTCACCGTCTTTGCGGTCAGGTTCATTGCCGTGCTGCTTGCCATCGCGGCCTCATTCGCGCTTGGTCTGGTCGATCAGGCGCTGTTTTTGAGTGCAGTCGGCCGCCGAACCCTCGGCGCGGTCGCCGTCGGTCTGCCGATGATCGTCTGCCTGTTCATCCTTCTGCGCAGCGAGGCGCGGGCGCGGGACGAGGCAAAGAAGCGCGACGTTGCGGCGCGGACCGATTCATTGACCGGCCTGCCCAACAGGCGTGCCCTCAAAGACCACATAGAAACAACGATGCGGCAGGAGCCGGCCGTTCCGCATGCTCTCATTCTCATCGAAATTATCAATATTGCCGATGTCGCCGCCTGCGAGGGCGAGGACTGGAGCGATCTTTTCTGGCCCAGGCTGGCGCGGGAAATCTGCGATACCGAAGACGGTCTGCTGTGCAGGTCCAGCACGCCCTGCAGCTTCATGTTCGGCGATACGACACTTGCAGTCGTCATGCAGGGGGTTTCGCTGGAGAAGTCGGAAAGTGCGAAACTCATGATGCATCTGCATGATGGGTTGAGCACGTTTTGCCGCTCGGCGGAGGCGGGGCCGGTTCCGCATCTCAAAATCGGTGCGGCAAATCTGGACCAGCTTTCCCGGCAAAATGTCGCCTCCTTCCTCAGGCACCTCAGTCTGGCGCTGAAGGGAAGCGATCATCCGGTGCAGATTTTCCCTTTCTCCTTTGCCGAGAAAGCGACACGGGACGAGGCGGTGCGGCAGATGCTGGTCAACTGGGTTAAATCCGGCAGACCGCCCATTTGTTATCAGCCGAAATTCGAAATGCGTGATCGCCGCATGATCGGCGCTGAAGCGCTGCTGCGCGCGGTCGATGCACACGGACAGGCGCTTTCGCCTTATTATGTACTGGAGATCGCCGAACGCCATCGGCTGCTGGTGGAATTCGAATGGTCGACGATCGAAGCCGTCGTGCGCGACCTTCGTGACCTGCACGGCCTTGACGCGGATTTTCATCTGGCCGTGAATATTTCCGCGTCGTCTTTTGCGACTGCGCGTTTCGGAGACCGGGTCGTGACGCTTCTACGCGAAATGGCAGTGCCGACGCATCGCCTCTCGATCGAAGTGACGGAGATGAGCAGGATACCGACCACTGATGTCGTGCAGCAGAATTTCGATGCGCTGGTCGCCGCAGGCGTCCGGCTGGCGCTCGATGATTTCGGCACCGGTTATGCCGCGCTTACTTTGCTGGCGCGGTTCCCTTTCGAAGAGGTCAAGATCGATCACTGGATGACGTCGAGGCTCGACCAATCGCGGTTCAGGGAGGCCATCGCACTCGCTTTCGAGAGCGCCGAGCGCTACGGCGCAAAGCTGGTAACGGAAGGCATCGAAACGGAGGAGCAGAGCCGGCTTCTCATGCAGATGGGCATACGCTTCGGACAGGGTTATCTTTACTCCCCCGCCGTGCCGCTCGCCCGGCTGCAGCCTCGCAGGGCGTGCGCCTGACGCGTGGAGACCGATCGGGGCCCTTGCTGCGGCCAATGGCCATCAAAGGGAATTCGGCGACTGCTGCATTGAATGTTTTCCCGGTCTGTGCTGAGAAACTCCTTTGATGAACGAATGTCATGATCCTTTTTAAAGGTCATGCGGGCGAGCCGATGCTTGAAAACAATGACGCATGGAACGACATGCCCGGAAAGCCGGCTCAGCACTTGCCGAATGAATCGGCCAAGGGCGAGGGTGGCGCCGGCCGCTCGCTTCGCGCGGCCGCCCATGCCGTATCAGGCGACCGGCCTACGGCGGACAATCCGCAGCCGCTTTTAGGATGGCCTTTTCTCAGGTTGTTTCTGGTCTGGGCACTGTTCATGGCGGCCGTTATTTCCGCTTTGGCGGCTTATCAATATGTCAGCCTGCTCGGCGAGCTGGGGCGAGAGAGCGACGCGTTGCAGGCAGAGGCATCCCGCCGGGCCGATCAGCATGATGCCCATGTGACGGCGCTTTCGGCGGTGGCGCAGGCGGAGCAGGGGGCGGATTACGGCCTGCTGCTCGATGTCGCCGCGCCCATTCTGCAATTTTACCCGCGCATCGATGAGGTTCAGCTGGTTTCCCTCAGTGAGGCGGGGCCTGTCATAGGCACCCGATCGCTGGAAAACGAGCTGGCAGCGGCGATCCGCAAGGCGGCATCGGTCTTTACCGGCCGGCCCGCCCTGGTGGCGAGCGGTCTCAGGCCCGGCCATTACATGATCGTCAAGCGCAGCCCCAATAACGAGACCGCCTCGAAAGCGCTGGTGCTTGCCGTCGATGCCGCGCGGCTGCTGGCGTCCGATGCTCCGTTCTGGTCGGCGAAACAGGCGGTGATCCGCCTCAAAATGCCTGACGGTACAGTCCTGTTCGGCCCGCCCTCGCTACCGGAAGCACCGCAATATGTCCGGCAACTGAGCAGCGCTACCCAGCCGCTTATGCTCGAAGTCGCGCTCTCGATCACCTGGCGCGATCTTTTACCCGGCCGCGCCCTGTTGGCGGGCATGGCCGGCGCGAGCATCGTTTTCCTGCTCGGCACTGTCATGGCAAGACAGAGGACGCGCATGCGCGCCGCCGAAAGACGGGCCGAACTGAGCGGCATGGAGGCGAGGCTCACCCATGCTTCGCGGGTCAATGCACTCGGAGAAATGGCAAGCGGTCTTGCCCATGAGCTGACCCAGCCTCTGACGGCGATATTGGCACAGGCGCAGGCCGGACGGCGGCTGCTTGCCCGTCAGGATGTCACGGCCCTTTCCGGTGCTCTCGACGATATGATCGATCAGGCGCGATGCGCCGCCAATATGCTCGACCGGTTTCGCAACTGGTCGCTGCCGCACCGCAAGCCGGTGGCGGCGCATGATCTGCGCGCGGCTCTGCGCAATGTCGATGCGCTGCTTGCCGGCGAAGCGGCCCGCCATGAGGCCAGCATCGACATCGCGATGCCCGATGCTCCGCTTTTGGTGCGGGTCGATCCCGTTGAAATAGAACAGGTCATGTTCAATCTGCTGCGCAACGCGCTTGATGCGCTCACTGCCATTGAAGGCAGGCGCGCCATCACCGCCAGATTGAGCCGGAGCGGTGATTTCGCCGTTCTCGAGGTTGCCGATAACGGCCCCGGCGTCGCACCGGGCCTGCGCGACCGGCTGTTTACGCCTTTCGCCACCACGAAAACGAACGGCATGGGTCTGGGACTTGCTCTCAGCCAGCGGCTGGTGGAGCGCGCCGGCGGTGAAATCCTTTATGTCGAGAGTGAGAATGGCGCGCTTTTCCGCGTTGTCCTCCCGGTCACAGCGGAGGCACAGAACCCATGACGCTGCCCGTCTATCTCGTCGATGACGATGACGCCGTGCGCAAGGCGCTGATATTGCTCCTGTCCACCGTCGGCATCAAGGCGAAGGGCTTTGCCGATCCGGTGGTATTTCTCGGCCAGCTATCCGGGCTCGAACCGGGCTGCCTCATCTTCGATATCCGCATGCCTGCTATCACCGGATTGAAGCTGCAGGAGAAGCTGACGGAAGAGGGGATCGACTGGCCTGTCATCATCATTTCCGGTCACGGCAATATCGAAGCCTGCCGCCGGGCCTTTCACAACGGCGCGGTGGATTTTCTCTCCAAGCCCGTGGATGAGCAGGATCTCATCGACGCGATCCAGAAGGCGCATCGGATATTGACCCGCACGCTCGATGCAAAGGCACTGCAGGCGGAGAATATGGCGCTTTTATCGCTGCTGACCGCGCGGGAGCGGGAAATACTCGAACGCATCGCACTTGGGTTTACCACACGCCAGATCGCCGACGGGCTTGGCCTGTCGCCGCGCACGGTGGACAGCCATCGTGCCGCCATCGGCCTCAAGCTCGGCACCACCTCGCAGGCGGAAATGACAAGGCTCTGGCTGGAAGCCGGTGCGGATCGGTAGAACTACCGAGCAGCCGGCAAGTCTTACGGATTCGCGGCCGAGCGCCATCCGCTTAAGCTGCAGTCCTCATCAAGCAAGAGGACTTTCCATGATCCGCACCCTTCTCATCGCTTCCGCCCTGATCGCTCCTTCGGCCGCATTGGCGCAGACGCTGCCGACCGCGCCCTATCTGCCGCTCGAAATGGCGGAAAAGGCAGCCAAGGCAGCGCTTCAGGCTTGCTCCGCCAAGGGCAGCGCCGTCACCGTTGCCATCGTCGCCCGCGATGGTGCTACCAAGATTGTGCTGAAGGCGGATGGCTCCGGTCCACACACGGTCTCCAGCGCAACCGGCAAGGCCTTTGCCGCCGCATCGCTCGGCCGTGATATTGGCGAGATCGCGGAATTCATCGCCTCCAAGCCCGCCAATGATGGCCTTCGCAACATGGATGAGCGCATGGTCATCCAGGCCGGCGGCCTGCCGATCAAGATCGGCGACGCCCTGGTCGGCGGTATCGGTGTCGGCGGCGCGCCATCGGGCGCGATCGATGCCGAATGCGCCCGTGAAGGTCTCAACACGATCGGCGCGAAGTAAACTGCGTCAATGCGATACGGCGGCTTCGCAAGAGGCCGCCGGCTCTGCGCTGTCGCGCATCAACCCGCCATCGCATCCTCGTATTCACTGGAAAGCATCAGCCATTGCTCCTCCGCATCCGAAAGCCTGGAAGCGGCTTCGCCACGCTCTTTGACTTTCTGCGCGGCCTTGGCAGGGGCTTTTTCGTATAGCGCCGGGTCAGCCAGTTCGGTGTCGAGCGACTGAATCAGTTTCTCAAGCTTTGCCGTCAGGGACTCGATTTCGTTAATCTTTTTCTTGAGCGGCGCAAGCTGGGCGCGCTTTTCTGCGTTGGCCTTGCGCTGATCCGCCTTCGACGCCTGATCGGCAGCGGCCTCGGTCTTGTCTTCCTTCTTCCTGCCGGAGGAAACGACGAGATCGCGATATTCCTCCATGTCGCCTTCGAAGGTCTTGACCGTGCCGTCGGCGACCAGCCACAGCCTGTCCACCGTCGCCTCGATGAGGTGGCGGTCGTGCGAAATGAGGATGACCGCACCGCTATAATCATTCAGCGCCTCGATCAGCGCGCGGCGGCTGTCGATGTCGAGGTGGTTGGTCGGTTCGTCGAGGATCAGCAGGTTCGGCGCATGGAAGGCCGCAAGCCCCATCAGCAGGCGAGCTTTCTCGCCACCGGACAGATCCTTCGCCGCCGTCGCCATCTTTTCCGTCGCAAGTCCCATCTGGGCCACGCGGGAGCGCACCTGCGCTTCGGGCGCCAGCGGCATCAACTTGCGCACATGCTCGACCGGGGTTTCATCCGGCACGAGGTCATCGAGCTGGTGCTGCGCGAAGAAGCCGATCTTCATGCCGGGCGCGACACGAAGATCGCCCGCCTGCGGCGCAAGACGGCCGGAGATGAATTTCGCAAAGGTCGATTTGCCGTTGCCGTTCGAGCCGAGCAGCGCGATGCGATCGTCATTGTCGATCCGCAGATTGAGCTGCTTCAGGATGGATTTTCCCGGCTCGTAACCCACAGCACCACCATTGATGGCGACGATGGGCGAGGCCGGCTGCTTTTCCGGCTCGGGGAAGGTGATCGGCTGGACGTGATCCTCGATCACGGCGGCGACGGTGCCCATGCGCTCCAGCGCCTTGATGCGGCTCTGCGCCTGCCGTGCTTTTGTCGCCTTGGCGCGGAAACGGTCGATGAAGCTTTGCAGGTGCTTGCGTGCGGCGTCGTTCTTTACCTTCGCCTTCATCTGCAATTCGTCGGCCTCGGCCTTCTGCCGCTCGAACTGGTCGTAACCGCCGCGATAGAAGGTCAGCTTCTTCTGGTCCAGATGCACGATGGAATTGACGGCATTGTTCAGGAGATCGCGGTCATGGCTGATGATGATGACGGTATGCGGATAACGCCTGATGTAATCTTCCAGCCAGAGCGTGCCTTCGAGGTCGAGATAGTTGGTCGGCTCGTCGAGCAGCAGCAGGTCGGGTTCGGCAAACAGTACCGACGCAAGCGCCACGCGCATGCGCCAGCCGCCGGAGAAGGAGGAGGCGGGGCGAAGCTGCGCCTCGTGATCGAAACCGAGACCGGCAAGAATGCTGGAGGCGCGCGCTTCCGCCGAATGGGCGTCGATGTCGACAAGCCGCATCTGGATTTCCGCGATACGATGCGGATCGGTTGCGGTTTCCGCCTCGGCCAGAAGTGCGCTGCGTTCCTTGTCGGCGGAAAGCACGATGGAAATCAGCGATTCTTCCGTTCCCGGCGCTTCCTGCGCGACCTGGCCGATGCGCGCCATCTTCGGGATCGTCACCGAACCGCTTTCCGCGGAGAAATCGCCGGTGATGACCCGAAACAGGGTGGATTTGCCGGCGCCGTTGCGGCCAACAAGGCCCGCCTTCACGCCGGCGGGAAGCGTCACGCTGGCGTGGTCAAGAAGCAGACGCCCGGCGATGCGGGCGGAAAGATCGGTAATCGTAATCATGGCGCCGTTTTGGCCGAACTGTCTGGCCAAGGCAAGAGCGCCCGCGCCACACAATGGGAGAATGCTGTCTCAAGAGCCGAGTTGCGCCAGATAGCTGCTGCGGCTGTGCTGCGACACCTCCCGCGAATAGCCGACGACGCAGTTGCGCGCGCCGCAGCGGGCCGAGAGAAGGGCGAGTTCCGCATGGCCGAAAAACTCGGCCGGCGTGGCGGTGCCATCCACTTCCGCGACGCCGATCGAAACCGTCAGATGTTCGCCGTCGCCGCCAGTGGTCGCGAAGCGCAATGCCTCCACGCTCTGCCGCAGCCGCTCGGCAATGGCCTCGGCCGTGTTCTGCGGCACGCCGGCAAACAGAAAGGCAAATTCATCGCCACCAATACGGGCGACGAAATCGTCCTTCTTGATGGTCTTGCGAAACAGGGCGGCGAGACGTCGCAACGCCTTGTTGCCGGCGGCGGAGCCATATTTTCCGTTGATTTCCCGGAAATGGTCGATATCCAGCAGCACCAGCGAGGTGGCGGATGCAGCCCGGTCCTTCGCGAAAAGAGCGCCAAGCTTTTCGAGAAAGGCGGCTCGGTTTGGCAATGCCGTCAGCGCATCGCGCAGCGAGGCGGCCTGAAGCTCTGCGCGGTTCCTTTCAACCTCGCGGATTTTCACCAGCCCCATGGCGATGAAATGCCGAAGGCTCGTCTGTTCCTCGCGAATATCACCCAGCAACTCGACGAAACGCTCCATTGCGGGCGGCTCGCCATCCTCGTCCTGCTCAAGGCTGCTCATGAAGGTTTCAGTGCGGTGAAGGCTCGCATCCAGTCGCACGGAAATCTGCGTCAGTGTCTCGAAGGCTTCGCTTGCCATCTGTTCCGCCTCGATCCGCGAAAAACCGGGCAGATTGTGCCGCTGGCCGATGAGGTCGATTTCATGCTGCTGCGGCGCGTTGCCGAGCGCGAGAATGTCGCGGCCCATGGCCGGGTTGTGTCCAGACAATATTTCATAGATCAATTCGTAATTGCGCGGCAAAGGCGCAATGTTCATCTTGGCGATGAACTGCGTGATTTTGGTAACGACAAGTGCACTTCTTGCATGCTCGCGTTTTTTATCGCCCGCCGATGTCGTCACTGACAGCCCCAATACCAATGGATTATTATGAGTAGACCGGCGATAACCGATTGTTGAACGGCGCTATTCTTACAAGCAACGGTTTAAAATAGAATAAATCCAGAAGGGAATTTTGCCGTCACGAGGTATGATTCCGCGTTGGCGCGCCTTGATCGATAATATGACAAATCCTGATTTGATTTCGGGCAGAGACCGTTTTTATATCGCTTCATCGATGTTGCAGAAGAGGGGCAGCCCATGACGACTTCCAGAACGCTCTATTCGCTATGCGGAAGCGACACTTCCCGGCCATTTTCTCCCCATTGCTGGAAAACCGTGCTTTCGCTGGCGCATAAGGGTCTGGATTTCGAGGAGCGGCCTTTACCCTTCACGGTGATCCCCACGGTAGAGGATGGTTTTTCGAAGACCGTGCCCATCCTGCGCGATGGTGACGAACTGGTGAGCGACAGTTTCGAAATTGCCCTTTACCTTGACGAGACTTACCCGGAGCGCCCGTCGCTGTTTAACGGCGAGGGTGGCAAGGCCATGGCCCGTTTCGTCGAAAGCTGGTCGCAGACGGTGCTTCACCCCGCCATCGTCCGCATTGCCGTGCTCGATATCCACAATATGCTGGATGAGCCGGATCGCCATTATTTCCGCGATAGCCGCACGAAAGCGCTCGGCCGTCCGCTCGAGGACGTGGTGGCGAACCGCGAGGCGGAGATCGCAGCATTTCCGGCATTGCTCGCACCGATCCGGCGTATGCTGAGCTTCCAGCCTTTCATCGGCGGTACGTCGCCGCTCTTTGCGGATTACATCGTGTTCGGCGCGCTGCAATGGGCGCGGATCACCACTGGGCTGGATCTGTTTGCCGATAACGATCCGGTGCGGGACTGGTTCGAAGGCTGCCTCGATCTCTATGATGCGAGAGGCCGCAGTGTGACAGCGGCGTGAAATGTCTGCGGTGACAGTCGCAATCTCGTTGATCCCCCTTGTTTTCGGGCCTTTGGGCGGGTAAAGACCGCCCACTTTCTCTGAAGGAAAAGGAAACGGACACATGGCGATTGAACGCACATTTTCGATGATCAAGCCGGACGCAACCAAGCGTAACCTCACGGGCGCGATCACCAAGGTATTTGAAGACAACGGTCTGCGCATCGTCGCCTCCAAGCGCGTCTGGATGAGCAAGCGCGAAGCCGAAGGCTTCTACGCCGTTCACAAAGAGCGTCCCTTCTTCGGCGAACTCGTTGAAGGCATGACCTCCGGCCCGACCATCGTTCAGGTTCTGGAAGGCGAAAACGCCATCCTCAAGAACCGCGAAATCATGGGCGCCACCAACCCGGCCCAGGCTGCGGAAGGCACCATCCGCAAGAGCTTCGCGCTCTCCATCGGTGAAAACTCCGTTCACGGTTCCGATGCTCCGGAAACCGCTGCACAGGAAATCGCCTACTGGTTCGCCGAAACCGAAATCGTCGGCTGATTCAAAATCTCAACGGCTTGAATCGCTGTTGCAGGCGATTGCGTGAAGCTGCTGAAAAGACTCGAGGAAACGGAGCCGAAAGGCTCCGTTTTTTTGTTTTGATAGGGGTAAAGGGTTAGGCTGCAGCCATTCCCACCTTCCTCATTCCTGTGACGAGCACAGGAATGAGGGATGGGACGCCTTCACGTCATTCATTCCGTCAGTCCCTACGACGCCGGACAATCCTGAACCGGCCGCATATCCGTCGTGCCATCCGGTTTGAACACCTCGGGATTGGGCGTATAAAGCGGGCCGACCACCAGCGGCTTGGCGGGCAGAAGTGACTGGTCGGTGTCGGAACGGATCGTGGTTTCGATGCTCTGGAGAATGTCGCCTTCCGGCCCTTTGATATGGATGGTGACCTTATAGGGCCGGTCCTGCTTCACGCACTCCACCGGTGGGCTCTGAACCGTGATCTTTTCGTCTTTCGGAAAAATCTTCTCGCGGCTGGTGAGGTCTGGACCACCGCGAGGGTTTTCGAACGTCGCCTCGATGGTGCTGCCGTCACGAATGGGGGCGATACGCTGAAGGGTCACCAGATAGGTGGCGATGGCCACGCGGTAGTTAAACACAAACATCCGGCCGGAGATCTTCGCCACCTCACGCGGTTCGTCCCGCTGGCAGCCGGAAAGGGCGAGCATCCCTGCAATCGCCAGCAATGGAAGGGCGATTCCTTTCATGTCTGCGCCTCCTTTTTCCGGTGATAGTGCCGGCTGGCTTTCTGCCGGTTGCCGCACACAGCCATATCGCACCAGATGCGGCTTCTGTTCTTGCTGCGGTCGATAAACAGCCAGCCGCAATTGCCGCAGATGCGCAGCCGTTCCTGTGTCTCGTCCGCAAGTAGCGAGAGGGCGGAATGGGCGGTGGCATTGCCGAGGCTTTCGGCAAGCGGAAACGTCCGCAGCGCCGTGCCGCAGGCGAAGAGAAGCCCGGCCAGTTTGCCGTCGCCATCATCGCCGCCAGTGACGAACGTGCGGAAGTAATCATCGGCAGCTTCACGAAGCTCGAGAAAAATCGGCCGCCTTTCCGCTTCGGGCGCGATGAGCGTGGGAAACCTGTGGCGCTCCGCACCGAGCCTTGTCGCCGCTTCGGCAAAGGCAGCGATCTGCGCCGGCACAGCAAAACGGTCGACTGATTTTGCCGCCTCCGAGCGCAGGATCACGCTATTGGCGACATCCAGTGCCAATGCGCCGCCTGCGAAACGATGTTCTGTCCAGCGAAAGGTCATATCGCACATTATAACTGTCAAAACAGGTTTTAACAGTTATAATAATGGCGGGAGGACGCGCTTGGCCTATTTCCTGCAACAATTGCTGAATGCCGTGCCGGTCGCCTCGCTTTATGCGGTTCTGGCCTTTGGCTATGCCATCGCCTTTTCGGTCACCAGACGCGCCGATGTCACCTATGGCGCCATATTCGCCTTTGCCGGTCAGACCTGCCTGCTGTTTGCCGATTTCGGCTGGAACCGGCTGTGGCTGGTTCTGCCGGCAACACTTGCGCTCGGGGCAGGCGCGGGTCTGTTCGGTGGGTTATGGGCGGCGGGTTTTGTCGGCAGGGCGGTGATGCGGCCGCTGGCGAAAGCCTCTCCCAATGCGGTGACCGTCGCCTCAGTCGGTGTGTTGATAGCGTTGACCGAAAGCGCGAGGCTGGTCGCCGACACAAGGCAATTATGGCTGCCGCCGCTTCTGTCTGAACCGGTGCGTTTCTGGGCCGACGGGGGATTTGCCGTAACCCTGACACCGATGCAGATGCTGAACACGGCGGCGTTCTGCCTGCTCATTCTCGCGGGGTCGTTTTATCTCAGCCTTTCCGCTTTCGGCAGGCGTTGGAAGGCGGTGTCGGACGATGCTTTTGCCGCCGCTTTATGCGGGGTGAATGCGGGCAGGATATTTCTGCTGTCCTATTGCGCGGCGGGCCTCGTCGCCGCCATCGCCGGTGTGCTGGCCACTTTTTATTACGGCACTATGGATTTCGGGGCCGGTCTGGTCTTTGGACTGAAGGTGGTGCTGATTTCAGCGGCGGGCGGTTATGCCAGCCCGCTCATCTGCGGCCTTGGGGCCGCCGCCGTTGGTTTTGCGGAAACTTTCTGGGTCGGTTACGGCCCGGCCGCCTGGCGCGATGCAGCGGTTCTGGCGATGCTGGTCGGCTGGCTGATCATCATGCGCAGCAGGGTTGAAGCGCCCTAGAGCATCTCCGGAAAAGTGGACGTCGGTTGTCCATCCGGAAATGCGAGAAAAGAACAAGCACTATCGCCACTTGTCCTTGGCCGTATCGTCGGTTGTCTTTGCTGCAACCCAGTCGCCCGTCGAGCCATCCTTGCCATGTTCCTTTTTCCAGAACGGAGCGGATGTCTTGAGATAGTCCATCACGAAATTGGCGCCGTCGAAGGCCGCCTGTCGATGAGACGAGGTTGCAATGACGAGGACGATATTTTCGCCGGTGGCGATCTTGCCGTGGCGATGGATGGCGGTGAGGCCAAGCAGGCCGAAACGCTCCATGGCAAGTTTGGCAATGCGGGTTATTTCCGCTTCCGCCATGCCGGGATAATGTTCTAGCTCCAGCGCCGCGAGTGTGCCGCCATCATCCCGGCAGAGCCCGGTGAAGGCCACCACCGCGCCGATGCTCCTGTCACTTTCCGTCAGCCGGCGGGTTTCTTCCGCAGCATCGAAATCCTGTGCCTGGACGCGGACTGTCGGCTGCATCCGCTCATCCCCCCGTCATCGGTGGGAAAATGCCGATCTCGCGTGCGCCGACAATGCTTTCGTCATGCTCGACATGTTCCTGATTGACGGCAACACGGATCACATTGAGAAACTCGAAGGCGGCTTCGTAATTTTCGCCGCGTGTCGCAAGCCAGGCGATCAGCTCGCCGGCCGTGGTGACGGAGGAGGGGATATCCAGCTCTTCTTCATCCGTGCCGATCTTCTCGCGCACCCAGGCGAAATAAACGATCCGTGCCATCATTCTTCGTCCACGATGTGCTTGAGGCCGGCCTTGAAATAATCATAACCGGTATACATGGTGAGTGCCGCGGCGAGCCAGAGAAGCGTAATTCCCATCTCGGTCGTGTAGGGCAGAACCTTGTCGCCCGCAGGACCCGCAAGCAGAAAGGCGATGGCCACCATCTGGATGGTGGTCTTCCATTTGGCGATGCGGGTAACGGGAACACTGACCTTCAGCGCTGCCAGATATTCGCGCAGGCCGGAGACCAGAATTTCACGGCAGAGAATGGTGATGGCCGCCCAGAGCGACCAGCCGGCAATGGTGCCATCAGCCGCCATCAGGAGCAGCACGGAGGCGACCAGCAGCTTGTCGGCAATCGGATCCAGCATGCGGCCGATATTCGACGTCTGGTTCCAGATACGCGCCAGATAACCATCGAGGAAATCGGTCAGCGAGGCGATGATGAACAGCCACAGAGCCGTCCAGCGCGCGAAATCCGAGCTTTCCAGCTTTCCTTCGATGAAAAAGCAAAGAACAATGACAGGAACCGCGAGGATGCGGCCATAGGTGAGAAGGTTGGGAATGCTGTATGCGCGCGAAGCCATGGGAAACCTGTCAGTCTAAGATCAGCTGCCTTGATGCCGCCGCTAGGGCATAGCGTCAACATGTGATTATGTTTTTTTAGCAGTTCGCCACGACGTCGCGGTATCAATCACTGCCGCTCTCGTGGAAGTGATTATAGATTTGTCGCGCCACCGTCTCGGAAATACCACTGACAGCCATCAAATCGTTGAGACCGGCGCGGGAAACGGCCTTGGCCGTGCCGAAATGCTGCAGCAGGGAGCGTTTGCGGCCCGGCCCGATTCCCGAAATTTCATCCAGCGGATTGCGCACCATTTCCTTCTTGCGCCGCGCCCGGTGCGAGCCGATGGCAAAACGGTGCGCCTCGTCGCGCATGCGCTGGATGAAATAAAGCACGGGATCGCGCGGCGGCAGCGAGAAGTCGCTGCGCCCGTCCGCGAAGAAGCGTTCGCGGCCCGCTTCGCGATCGACACCCTTGGCGACGCCGATGGCCGCCACACAGTCGCGAATGCCGAGTTCGTCGAGAATGGCGCGCACCGCCGTCATCTGGCCTTGGCCGCCGTCGATCAGGATCACATCCGGCCAGGCGGGAAAGGGCATGTCGGCCGCTTCCTCCGGTGTCGGTGTCCGTTCGCGGTCAGGCTTGCCTTCTTCCTTCAGGAGACGGGAAAAACGGCGGGTCATCACCTCGCGCATCATGCCGAAGTCATCGCCGGGGGTGATGTCGGTCGATTTGATGTTGAACTTGCGGTACTGGTTCTTCACGAAACCTTCCGGCCCCGCCACCACCATGCCGCCCACGGCATTGGTGCCCATGATATGCGAGTTGTCGTAAATCTCGATCCGTCGCGGCACATAGGAAAGGCCGAAGGTTTCCGCAAAACCCTTCAGCAGCCGCGCCTGGGACGAGGTTTCCGCCAGCTTGCGGCCATGCGCCTCGCGGGCATTGGCAAGCACGTGGTCGGTAATGTCCTTCTTCTCACCGCGTTGCGGCACGCTGATCGTGACCTTGTGTCCCGCCTTTTCACCGAGAGCGGCGGCCAGCAGTTCCTGCTCCTCCACCGTTTCGGAAAGCAGGATCTGTTTCGGCACGGGCTTGTCGTCGTAAAACTGCGCCAGAAACGCGTTGAGAATTTCCGAGCCGGGCAGGGAAGGATCGGCCTTCGGGAAATAGGCGCGGTTGCCCCAGTTCTGCCCGGTGCGGAAAAAGAATACCTGAATGCAGGAGATGCCGCCCTCATGGTGGATGGCGAAAACATCTGCTTCCTCGATGCCAGCCGGGTTGATGCCCTGATGGCTCTGGACATGGGAAAGTGCGGCCAGCCGGTCGCGATAGACGGCGGCGCGTTCGAAATCGAGATCCTCGGCCGCCTCGTTCATCTGCCGCGCAATCGCGGTCTTGACGCTCTGGCTCTTGCCGGACAGGAAATCCTTGGCTTCCTTGACGAGTTCCGCATAGCCCTGATCGCTCACCTCATGTGTGCAGGGCCCGGAACAGCGTTTGATCTGGTAAAGAAGACAGGGGCGCGTGCGGGTTTCGAACACGCTGTCGGTGCAGGTGCGGATCAAAAAGGCGCGCTGCAGCGAATTGATCGTGCGGCCGACCGCGCCAGCCGACGCAAAGGGGCCGAAATAGTCGCCCTTGCGCGCCCGGGCGCCACGGTGTTTGAAAATCGCCGGTGCGCGGTTGTCGGCAGTGATGAGAATATAGGGAAACGATTTGTCGTCGCGCAAAAGCACATTAAAGCGCGGCCGCAAGCGCTTGATCAGATTCGCTTCGAGCAGAAGCGCTTCCGTCTCCGTGCGGGTGGTGACGAACTCCATATGGGTGGTGAAACGCACCATCTGGGCGATGCGGTTGGAATGCACGCGGCCCTGCGCGTAATTGCCGACGCGCTTCTTCAGCGAGCGCGCCTTGCCGACGTAAAGCACGTCGCCCGCATCGTTGAACATGCGATAGACACCCGGCGAGTTCGGCAGGTGTTTGACGAATTCGCCGATCAGATCCATGCCCTTCAGGCCGGATTCGTTTTTCCAGCCTGCGTTCCAGTCCATGCCGGCAACGTCGCGCGGAGCCTCTGTCGCTTCGGTTGCGGCAAGGCTTGCATCGTCGTCTTCGTCGTCGGTTTCATCGAAGAGAATACCGCCATCAGGCAGCTTCTTTCCGTTCATTCATTTATCTCCGCCACGTCAGGGGTTTCCCAGCCGAGGTGCTGGCCGCCGTCGAGCGCGATCATTTGTCCGGTGACCGACGGCGTGTCGAAAAGAAAGCGAATCGTCCGCCCGAACTCATCCGGTGCGGGACCTCGCTTTAATATAAGGCCGTCGATCTGCGCCTGAAAGTCCTCCGGCGTCTGTCTTTCGCTTTTGAAGGTAGGACCCGGCCCGATGGCATTGACCCGCACGCGCTGTGCGAAGCTCTGCGCCATCGTCCGCGTGGCCGTCCACAGCGCGGATTTAGAAAGTGTGTAGGAATAAAAACGCGGTGTGAGGGCAAGCACGCGCTGGTCGATGATATTGACGATCAGCCCGGAATTGTCGGCAGGCAATTGTTCGACAAAGGCGGCGGCGATGAGAGAAGGGGCCCGCACATGCACGGCGAAATGCGCGTCGAAGATCGCGGGATCGGGTTTATCCGCCGAGTCGTCCAGAAAAACCGATGCATTATTGATAACGACGCCGATAGGTCCCAGCGCCGAAGAAGCCTGTTCGATGAGCCCAGAAGTGGGCCCGGATTGTGTCAGATCCGCCTGGACGGCAACGGCTTTGCCGCCTTTTTGCCTTATTTCGTTAGCGAATTCCTCGGCCTGCGCCATCGATTCATTGGCATGGACGGCGATCGCGAAGCCATGGGCGGCCAGATCGGTGGCGATTGCCCGCCCGAGCCGGCGGGCGGCCCCCGTTATCAAGACTGTCTTCGGTATATTTTCTTTCACGGCGGACCTGCATTTGCTCATCTCAGCCCTATTTGCTGGATATAAATGCAAATCGCAAGCTGTCCGTCAGCCCCAAAAGAATTGGGCGATTTTTTATTCACAATGCAATTTCGGTTTAATTTGAATATAACTAAGTTTAAAGGCGATCTATTGCTGGTTAGGCTTCTGTTAGGGTTAATAAAACCCTTGTGGCAATTAGGCAACGTCTAATTCTAGTCACGCCTCTGCCCCAAACAATTCACATTTTGGCTCTTTGATCTCCGCATTCTCCCATCAAGTTCAGTTTCCAGAGGGGCGATTAACCCGACGAATTATGCCGCGTCTGAAAACAATGTTTTGAGTGCAGAGCGGTCCTGAAAGGAGAATAGCATGCGTATTTTCGTAGCAACCCTTATGGCTTCGACCATGGCAGCCGCCGGCTTTTCGGCTGCTCACGCCGCTGACGCCGTAAATGAAGTGCCGCAGGCACCGGTGTCCTACGACCAGCCCGCACCGGTCAAGGATTGGTCCGGCGCTTACCTCGGTGGTACGGTCAACTATGACTGGGGCCGTTTCAGCTCCAGCAATGACGGCCGTGACGCCAAGGGCTTCGGCGGCGGTCTGTACGGTGGTTACAACATGCAGAGCGGCCAGATCGTTTACGGCGCCGAAGCAGACGTCAACCTCGGCGACGAGAAGGGTTCTGCCGGTACGGTTGCCGGCAACGCCATCGAAGGCAAGCAGGGCGTCAACGGCTCGCTGCGCGGCCGCGTTGGTTACGACATGAACCCGTTCCTGCTTTACGGTACGGCTGGTCTTGCTGTCTCCGACAACAAGGTACGTGACGCGACCTCCAAGGACAGCGCCACCGCCCTCGGTTACACTGTCGGTGCCGGTGTAGAAGCCATGGTGACCGATAACATCACCGCCCGTCTGGAATATCGCTACAGCGACTACCAGAAGAAGGACTACGGTCTCGACTCCGGCGCGTTCTCGCGTGGTTTCGACGATCACTCGGTCAAGGCCGGTATCGGCGTCAAGTTCTGATCCTTTTCGGATCGGTTAAAGAAAAGCCGGGGTTTATGCCCCGGCTTTTTGTTTTGTGGCATACCGCCGAAATAAATGCCCGGCGATCAGGCCGGGCATTGTTCTTTCGCTAACCTCAGGCGGCGGCCTTCATTTCCGTGTAGGCTTCGAAACGCTTGCCGAAGGTTTCAGGCCAAGCGGCCAGCGCATCGCGCCCTTCGGCCCATTCGCCGGCAAAACGCAGGTCGAGATAACCGATCATCGCCGCAAGGGCGAAATGGCCGCCATGCAGCTTCTTGCCGGTTTTGGGCAGGTTGGCGTTGAGGTAATCAAGTCCACGGGCCACCTTGCTCCACTGCTTGTCGATCCAGGGCTGATGGATCTTGTCTTCCGGGCGAAAACGGCGCTCGTAAACGATGGCAAGCAGGCAATCCATGATGCCGTCGCACAGCGCCTCCAGAATTTCCACATCCGTGCGCTTGCCGTTCTTTTTCGGGTAGAGCTTGCCGCCTGAAAGACGGTCGAGATAGTGCATGATCGCCACGCTGTCATAGACCGAGCCGCCTCCATCCAGAAGCAGGACGGGAATCTTGCCGAGCGGATTGTTGTCCATCAGCGTTGCGGGCTCGGCATTGGTGTCGACGCGTACCGAGGTAATGTCGATGCCGAGATGGCGGGCGGCCATGCGCACCTTGGCGGAGTAGGGGGAGGCGGGCGAGTAAAGCAGTTCCATGGTCAGGTCCTATGGGTTGTCGTCTGGGGACTGGAGTATTCAGTAAAACTGGATAGCGGTTTTATGTCTGGAAAATGTGTACAGACGAGAAATAGAGCGCATTCGATGCGCTCTAGCGAATGGGGATGATTTCTGCGGCGTTGGCGCGGCAGCCCTTGCGGTCAAGCTCGGGGCAATCGCGGAACGTCATGTCCCGGTTGAGGCAGATGCGCACTTCCTCAAGGCGTTTGCCGTCGCAGCTGATGGAGATGCCACGTTTCGACAGGCCCGGATTGGCGTCGGTGAAAGCGTTTTCTATGGCGTCGGCGGACAGTGTGGAGGCCGCGGCGCCCGAGGCGATCTTTTCCGGCAGCCGGACGGCCTCGAAGGCGGCCCGCGTTGCCGAGAAATAATCCCTCTGCGACAGGCCGGAGCAGGAGCCGTGCTTGCGCCACTGGTGGCCGATCAGGCCCATGGACGGCATGATATCGAACATACTGCGGCCGATCGCGTCAGGAACACGCTCAGGCTCGCTGCTTTGGCAGAATTCGGGATAGCCGTTTTCGTTCTGCGGCCAAAGCCCGTGCACGACGAAACCGTAACGCCTGTCGCTGCCGCATTGCTGACGGTTACCCGAGCCTTCGGAACTGGCGCAGAAGGCCGGAGACCAGGACAAGGAAAGCACGTAGAAATCGAAACCCGTTCCGCGAGGTGCCGGATTATTGCCCGTATTTCTCCGTGGTGTCTCTTGCTGCGGGCGTCCCGCGGATTGCGGTGAGGCTTGCGCCTGCTGATCGTTCACGGGTCCTTTCGGGGCGGGTTTTTCCTGTGCAAACCACAGCGCCGCAAGCGATAGAAGACCCAAGGCGATGAAACCTGCGTAACGTTTCATTCCGTGCACGTTCCCCGGAAACTGGACCAGTTCATACCGCCGTCGGGCGACGATCCGGTCTTACATAAATTTGTGAACGAGGCAAACGGGCAAAAAGGTTGAAAGCTTCGCCGCATAACGAATAGAGTCGAACGAATCTTCCGCAAAAGACGGAAACAGGGCTGGGGGTAATAGGCGGCATGACCGCATGAAATTCAAGAAATACATCTGGCCCGTCGTTGGTTTTGCGACGATCGGTTTTTCCGCCTGGTTGCTCTTTCACGAATTGCGTGGCCTGTCGCTCGATGATCTCTGGGACAGCCTGAAAGCCATTCGCGTGCGGGACTGGCTGTGTTCGGGTCTTGCAACCCTGCTGGCCTATGCCGCGCTTGCCGGTTACGACCGCATCGCCCTGCAGCATCTTGGCCGCAAGGTGAACTGGTTCTTCATCACGCTCACCTCTTTCACCACCTATGCGTTGTCCCACAATGTAGGGGCCTCGGTGTTTTCGGGAGCGGTGGTGCGATACAGGGCTTATACGTCCAAGGGACTGAGTGTCGCGGAAGTGGGCGTCCTCGTGGGGCTCTGCTCCTTCACCTTCCTCATCGGCACGATCATGCTCATCGGCATGGTGCTGCTTTACGAGCCCGACATCACCGAACGGTTTACCGGAATCCTGCCCGTCGAAGCCTCCACGACCACGGGCGTCCTGCTGCTCCTCGTTGTCGGGCTTTATGTTCTCGGCAGCCTGCTCAGGCTGAAGCCCCTGAAAATCGGCTCTTTCGTGCTGCCTTACCCCGCGCCGAAGCTTGTTGCGCAACAACTCGTCATCGGCCCAATCGAGCTGATCGGCGCGGCGGGCATCATCTATTTCGCGCTGCCGGAAGCCGGAAATCCCGGTTATATGGTTATTCTCGGCATATTTCTGGTTTCCTTCTCGGCGGCGCTCATCTCGCACGCGCCGGGCGGACTGGGGGTGCTGGAGCTGGTCTTCGTCACCGGCCTGCCGGATATGAACCCGGCGGATGTGATCGCGGCGCTGCTGGTCTTCCGGCTGTTCTATCTCATCATCCCCTTCATCATGGCGCTGTTCGTGATCCTGTTCTTCGAACGATCACAGCTTGCGGCGGCGCAGAAAAGGGAAGGGTTGAGATAGCCCTCAGCTTTCTTCCGGCTTTTCCTCGCCGCGCAGCCAGAACGCGCGCTGCGAGGCGAACCTGTCCTGCGCCAGCGTTGTCTTCAGGTAAGGCAGCAGCGTGTGCAACTCGTCCTTCAGCGTATAGGGCGGATTGACGATGATGAGGCCGGAGCCGCTCAGGCCGTCCAGCCGGTCGCTTCTGACTGACAGTTCCGCGCACAGCATCTTCGGAATGTCGAAGGATTGCAGCCGCTCATGGAAGTCCTTGATCGGCGCGCCTTTCTTCAGGGGATACCACAGGCAATAGGTGCCGGTGGAAAAACGCCGATAGGCCTTGTTCAGGCCATCGGCCAGACGCTGATATTCATTCTCAAGCTCGAACGGCGGATCAACGAGGATGAGGCCGCGCTTTTCCTTCGGCGGCAGATGCGCGCCGAGCGACAGCCAGCCATCCAGCTCGGTGACGCGAACCTGATAATCGCCCTCGAAGAGCCGTGCCAGAGCGCGGCTGTCATCCGGGTGCAGTTCCATTGCCGAAAGCCGGTCCTGCGGGCGAAACAGCATGCGTGCGAGTTTCGGCGAACCGGGATAGAATTTCACGCCGCCTTCCGGGTTGAGTTCCTTCACGGCGTCAAGATAGGGCTCCAGCAATTCGGCAATGGGGGCGGGCAGATCACCCTCCATCAGCTTGCCGATGCCGGTCTGCCATTCGCCGGTCTTCTGCGCTTCTTCCGAGGTCAGGTCGTAAAGACCGATGCCGGCATGAGTGTCCAGCACCCGAAATGCCTTGTCCTTGTTCTGCAGGTAGCGCACGAGGCGGGCAAGAACGGCATGTTTGAGGACATCCGCGAAATTGCCGGCGTGATAGATGTGGCGGTAGTTCATGGATATGTCTCGCTTGCGGCTTATCGGGGTGAATGGTCAGGATGAATATTCTTGATGGACGTCACTTCGGCCTTTTTGCCGCATCGTTGATGCAATATACAAAAGACATGAACGTTGCGACCCCGATTTCCGCTGAAAAAGCCGCCCCGAAGCCCGAAGTCCGTATCGGACACACGGTCTGCCCGCATGACTGTCCGAGCGCCTGCGCGCTGGAGGTCGACATCAATGCCGATGGCCGGATCGGCCGCGTGCGCGGGGCCAACGCCAATACTTACACCGCCGGCGTGATCTGCGCCAAGGTGGCGCGTTATTCCGAGCGCATCTATCATCCCGGCCGATTGCTGACCCCGAAGCGCCGCAAGGGCGCGAAGGGGGCGGGCGACTGGCAGGAAATTTCCTGGGAAGCTGCTCTGGACGAGGTGGCGGATGCTTTCGTCAAGGCTGAGGCGCGGCACGGCGCCGAAGCCATCTGGCCTTATTTCTACGCCGGCACCATGGGGCAGGTGCAGCGCGATTCCATCGAACGGCTGCGCCACGCCAAGAAATATTCCGGCTTCTTCGGATCGATCTGCACCAACATGGCCTGGACCGGCTACGTGATGGGCACGGGCGCACTGCGTGGCCCCGATCCACGCGAAATCGCCAAGGCCGATGTCGTCGTCATCTGGGGCACCAACGCGGTCGCCACGCAGGTTAATGTCATGACCCATGCGGTGAAAGCCCGCAAGGAGCGCGGCGCGAAGATCGTCGTGGTCGATATCTACGACAATCCGACCATGAAACAGGCGGATATGCGCCTCGTTGTCCGCCCCGGCACCGACGCTGCGCTCGCCTGCGCCGTGATGCACATCGCCTTCCGTGACGGGTATGCGGATCGTGATTACATGGCGCGCTTCGCCGATGATCCGGCCGGGCTTGAGGCGCATCTGAAGACGAAGACGCCGCAATGGGCCTCGGAAATCACCGGTCTTTCCGTCGACGAGATCGAGGATTTCGCCCGGCTGGTCGGCACCACGAAAAAGACCTTCTTCCGGCTTGGATATGGTTTTGCCCGCCAGCGCAACGGCGCTGTCGCCATGCATGCGGCCCTTTCCATCGCCACCGTCCTCGGCTCCTGGCAATATGAGGGCGGCGGCGCTTTCCACAATAATGGCGATATCTTCCGGCTCAACAAGTCGGAGCTGATGGGCAGCTCTTACGCCGACCCCGAGGTACGCCAGCTCGACCAGTCACAGATCGGCCGCGTGCTGACCGGAGACGCTGAAGCGCTGCGCCACGGCGGCCCGGTGACGGCGCTGCTGATCCAGAATACCAATCCCGTCAATGTCGCGCCCGAACAGCGGCTGGTGAAACAGGGTTTCCTGCGCGACGATCTCTTCGTCGCCGTGCATGAGCAATTCATGACCGAAACGGCTGAGGTGGCCGATATCGTGCTGCCTGCCACCATGTTCCTTGAACATGACGACATCTACCGCGCCGGCGGCCAGAACCACATTCTGCTTGGTCCGAAACTGGTGGAGCCGCCCGAAACGGTGCGCACCAACCTCTTCGTCATCGAAGAACTGGCGAAACGTCTCGGTGTCGACCATATGCCGGGCTTTGGCCTTTCGGCCCGTGATCATGTCGACCGTATGCTCAAAGTCAGCGGCTGGGGCGATTTCGACACGCTAGCGGAAGAAAAATGGATCGATGCGCAGCCCTCCTTCGAGGTGGCGCACTATCTCGAAGGTTTCGGTTACGGTGACGGCAAATTCCGTTTTAGCCCCGAATGGGCGACCGGGCCATCTCCGAACAAGCCGCCGAAAAACATCGGCGTCATGGGGCCGGTCTCGCAATTCCCGAAATTCCCGGATCAGGTCGACGTCATCGAAACCGTGGATGGCGATCATCCGTTCCGGCTGGCGACATCGCCGGCGCGGAATTTCCTGAACTCCACCTTCGCGGAAACGAAGACCTCCGTGCAGAAGGAAGGCCGCCCGGAATTGATGATCTGTCCCGAGGATGCCGCCGGTAACGGTATCGCCGATGGCGACGTCGTCCGCATCGGCAATGGCCGTGGTGAAGTGCGGCTCCACGCGAAAATCGTGGAGGGAGCAAGACCGGGCGTGCTGATTGCCGAAGGGCTGTGGCCCAACAAGGCGCATCTGGATGGCGAGGGCATCAATGTGCTGACCGGCGCCGATGCCGTTGCGCCTTATGGCGGCGCGGCATTCCACGACAACAAGGTGTGGCTCCGCCGCGACGATGAGAGCCGCGAGGCTTGATATCGCGCCGCAACACGGGCAGGCTGAAATCCCACGACAGGCAAGGACATATCCGGTGACACAGACGCAGGCGAAAAACGTTCCGGCCGACACGGACGCGGGCAGAATCCGGCTGGTGGAAAAGGAAACGGTGTGGAAGGGCTTCGTGCATATGCAGAAGCTCGTTTTCGACCAGCGCATGCCTGATGGTAAAACGATCCGCATTGTCCGGGAAGTCCACGACCACGGCAGCGCGGCCGCCATTCTCCTTTACGACCCGAAGCGCGACAGCGTGGTGCTGGTGCGCCAGTTTCGCCCCGCCGCCTTCGTGAACGGCGATCCAAGCTTCATGGTCGAAGTGCCGGCAGGGCTTCTCGATGATGACGATGCGGCGCATGCCATCCGCCGTGAGGCAATGGAAGAATCCGGCTACGCGGTCGAAAAGGTCGATTACCTCTTCGATATGTATGCCAGCCCCGGCACGCTGACGGAAAAGGTCAGCCTCTTCGTTGCCCGCATCGATCTCGACGTGCAGGCCGGCAGCGGCGGCGGGCTGGAGGACGAAGGCGAGGATCTGGAGGTTCTGACCTACGGACTGGACGAGGCCTTCGCGATGATCGCATCGGGTGAAATTACCGATTCCAAGACGATCATTCTCCTGCAATGGGCGATGTTAAATCGCGCCCGGCTTTGACCAAATCCTAGAAGAACTCGACGTTTTCCAGCTTTGCGGCAGCCGCGAGCTTCCTGTCCTGAGTTGCCAAAGGCGCGTTGCGCGAAATCGCGAGCGACAGATAGGCGGCGTCATAAGCGGAAAGGGCGTGTTTCTGCGCCAGGCGAATGATCGACACATGATCGGCGCTTGATGAAAGCGTAATCGGCAGGCTGGCAAAACGCATTAGAATTGCAAAGATGTCATCCGCTGAAATACGCTTTCGGCGTTCGGCCGAAAGTAGTATGTTGCGCAGCTCGTGCGATAGAAGATCGGGTGCGAAAGCGTCCTGTGTTTCCAGCCGCGCAAGAGCCTCTTCGGCAACTGCGCCGTCCTCGTCAGGCAGGAACCACGCCGCTACAACCGAGGCGTCCACAACGACGGCCATTACCTGCGGCCTTCCTCTTTCCACGTTCTGATTTCATCTGCCGTTGTCTTGGTTCTTTGCGACCGCTCTGCGCGTATCGCGGCGATGAGCCTTTGGCGGGATTGGGTATCTATCGCCTTGACGAGGCGCGCCACAGGCTCATTTCCACGCGCAATAACGACCTCTTCTCCCGCCTCGACCTTGGCCAGAAGCTCCGAAAGGTGTGTTTTTGCTTCACCGACTTTGATCGTAATCGTCATGGCAGCCATGGCCTCGCTCATATCCCTGATCATATTAAGAGCGCCACGGAAGTTGGTCAAGTGGTTGGCCAAGAGCGTCGGATCGATCTCTTTTCGACGGTCGCCCTCGAAATCAGAAGCGCCCTTTGACGCCCATCCCCACGAAAATCGACTGCAAGTCACCGCCGCCGGCATTCTTTTCCGATGACAGGTTGCCAGCGCCCGCACCGCTATAGTGGGTGTCTCCGCGTCCGAGGCTGGTATAGTCATACGCGCCGTCGAGATAGATCGAGGCGTTCTCGGTCAGGTCATAGGCGACGCCCGCCTTCACCCCGAACATGCCGGCAACGTCGAATTTGTCGGTGAAGCGCATGTCGCGCAGCCAGTGATCGTCCGTCGCCTTGCCGTAGACCATGGCGCCACCTTCGAGGCCCAGATTGAGCGACCAGTTGCCGAACCTCTGGCCGCCCGTCAGGTTGCCGTAGAAGACAGGGATTTGCTGGCGATAGGTGATTCCCTTGAGGCCATCCTTGAATTTGCCCGAGAGATCACGGGGGGAGAAAACGCTGTAAACGGCGTTGCCGCCATAGGCCGACCATTGCACATCCGTATAACGAAAGCCGACGCCGGCGCTGAGATATTGCTGCGGATCGTCCAGCAACATGCGATTGAGTTCGAGGTTTCCCGAAAAATAATGGTCGAGCCGCGTGTCGTCATGCTGAGAACGGTGGCTCCAATTGTCCTTGGAGCTGTCTCTGGAAAAAGGCCAGACCCAGTCATAGTCGGTCATGTAGCCATCGCCTTCAAAGCCGACGCGGCCTTCCGCCTTGACGCGCCAGCCGGGCGCAAGTTCAAGCCCGAGCGAGCCGCGCAATGCCACGGCGTTTTTGGTTTCCCATTCGAGTTCGCTCAGCTTGCGGCCACCGATATGGACGGTTTCGGTCGCTCGAAGATTGAGAACGCCGGCATCCACCGAGGCCGTAATGCCGCTTTGCTCAGCCGCAACAGGCAGGCTGGCGCCCGCCAGCAGAACAACCGAAAGCGGCAGGGAAAATCTCGAAAATGGCATAATCGCTCCTGAATGGCCGGAGAGCCCGAAATAAGGGCCGTTGCGGGCATTAAAGGTGATTATGGTAAATGATCGGTTTATTTTTCCAAAAATACCATTTCAGGTATTTTTGTACTTTAGGAATAACTCTATCAGGAAGCGGAAATGAGGTTGGAATACTCGGCTTTACTTTCTCTTTCCGTGAAGACGGCCTTACCGTCTTCCATTCGTACCTTGCCTTCGGCAAGCCGCTTCAGGGTCAGCGGATAGAGCTGGTGCTCTACGGTCAGTATCCGTGCCGCGAGGGTGTCGGCCGTATCGCCGGAAATGACCGGCACCGCGCCCTGCGCGATGGTCGGGCCTTCATCCATGCCTTCGGTGACGAAATGCACGGTGCAGCCGGAAATCTTCATGCCGCTGTCGATGGCGCGCTGATGAGTGTGCAGGCCGGGGAAAAGCGGCAGCAGGGAAGGGTGGATATTGATGATGCGGCCTTCATAGGGGGCAATGAAATCCCCCGATATCAGTCGCATGTAACCGGCAAGGCAGATGATATCAGGCGCAATCTCGCCAAGTGCGGCCAGTATGGCGCCCTCATGCTCCGCCTTGCTGGGATAAGTCTTGCGTTCGAAAACGAGCGTCGGAATACCGAGATCCCGTGCCTTTTCCAGTCCGCCCGCAGATGCCTTGTCCGAAATCACGCAGACGATTTCCGCCGGAAAATCCACCGCCTGGCAGGCCTTGGCCAGCGACACCATGTTGGAGCCGCTGCCGGAAATGAAAACGACGACGCGTTTGCGGCCGGACGAGAAGGCGGCGCTCATCATAGGCCGAGAGTGCCCTTGTAGATCGTACCGTGTGCACCTTCTTCACGGGCGACCATGCGGCCGAGCGGGAAGACGGTTTCACCTTCCGCCGTCAGGGCGTCGGTGACCTTCTCGGCATTTTCAGCCGAAACGACCACAATCATGCCGACGCCGCAATTGAAGGTACGCAACATTTCCTTCGCTTCAACGCCGCCGGTTTTTGCGAGCCACGAGAAGACGGCCGGAACCTTGATCGCGTCGAGATCAATCTCGGCGGCGAGATGCTTGGGCAGAACGCGCGGAATGTTTTCGGGGAAACCGCCGCCGGTGATGTGCGCCAGCGCCTTCAGTGCGCCGGTCTCGCGGATCGCCTTCAAAAGCGGCTTCACATAGATGCGGGTCGGCGTCAGCAGCGCTTCGCCAAGCTTCTTGCCATCCGCGAAGGGGGCAGGGGCGTCCCAGCCAAGACCGGAAACCGATACGATCTTGCGTACCAGCGAAAAGCCGTTCGAATGAACACCGGAGGAAGAGAGCCCGAGAATGACGTCGCCTTCGGAAATATCGCCAGCGGGCAGAAGCTGTCCGCGTTCGGCAGCACCTACGGCAAAACCCGCGAGATCGTAGTCGCCATCGGAATACATGCCCGGCATTTCAGCGGTTTCTCCGCCGATCAGCGCGCAGCCGGATTCGCGGCAACCGGCGGCAATGCCGGAAACGATGGCGGCGCCCTGATCCGGGTCCAGCTTGCCGGTTGCGAAATAATCGAGGAAGAACAGCGGTTCTGCGCCCTGGACAACGAGATCGTTGACGCACATGGCGACGAGATCAATGCCGACGGTGTCGTGGTAGTCAGCGTCGATGGCGATCTTCAGCTTGGTGCCGACGCCGTCATTGGCGGCCACCAGAACCGGATCGGTGAAGCCTGCGGCCTTCAGATCGAACAGGCCGCCGAAGCCGCCGATTTCGCCATCCGCGCCGGGACGCCGCGTCGAACGCACCGCCGGTTTGATCTTTTCGACCATCAGGTTGCCGGCGTCGATATCCACACCTGCATCACTATAGGTAAGACCGTTCTTGCCCGACTGGCTCATGGCTCTCGTCTCCGCTGGTTCCTTTGGCGTCGCCATTCGCACGGGACGGGGCCTGATGCAAGGGTTTGAGTGGCAAAAGCTCCGGTTTTTAACGGCTTTGGCGGGGCTTGCCGGATTGAGTGCTCACGATGGCTGCGGAGCGGCGCGACAGACGAGATTGAGCAGGCCGTCATTGGAGGTATCGGAATTTTCCTCTATCGGCCGACCGTTTTCGCCGTAACGCGCGACGATCTCAAAGCCTGCCGCTTCCAGTTGCCGGGTCTGGGCGGCAAGGTCGATGAAATAAAACAGGCCGCTCCAGCGGTGCGCCTGATCCGCGAGAATTGCATATTCCGGCGTCCGCCTTGTCTGAGGCTGCAGGCGCAGATAGTTGATCCAGCTTTGCGGATGCAGCGAATTCACCACCTCGCGCGGGTGCCAGGAACGCCGATGCAGCGGCATGCCGCCAGCCCGCTTCCATTGCCGGTTATGAAACGAAAAGATGAAGTAACCGCCCGGTGACAGAATGCTTCGGACGGCATTGATGATGGCAAGCCGGTCCTCATGGCCGAAGGCGCTTAAGATGGCGAGCGCGCCGAGCACGCAATCGAAACGCTCCGCGCCGAATTGGTCGATCGCCCGCACATCCATGTCCAGAAACGTGGCAGCGGGAAAATTGCGCCGCGCAAGCGCAAGCATGGGCTGCGAGCGGTCGATACCGATATATTCACCCACCAGCGGCAGAAGCGGCTTCGTCGTTCGGCCGGTGCCGACGCCGAGATCCAGCAGCCGCTTGCCCGCATAGGCATGGCGGAACTGATCGAGAATGATGCGTTCGGCGGGGTAAAGCTGCTGGTTGTCGTACCATTCGGCAACTTCGGGATTATCGAAGAGACCGGCATTATAGTCCGCGATGCCATTTTCACTGGTACTCTGCATCGTGCCTCCGGCCACCGGGCGTGAAGGGGCGACGCTGGCCCGCCCGGCAATATTTGATAGTTGTCTAATATTTTCCGCCGGTCAACCTGCCGTTGCGAGGGGTTGACCGGAAATGAGGGATTTTATCGCTGTGCGGGCAGTCTCCTTCTGCGGTCGCGCCAAAGCGCCGGTCTTGACCATGTGCACATGCCCATCCTATCTCCATCATGGGCAGTGACGGTACGGCGACAAAGGATGAACGGATGCAACCCCATGTGAGTGGTATGAACCTGCGTCGGCAGGTGTTTTTCTGGATCGGCGTGCTTGCCGTCTTTATCCTTTTCCTGATGGTCTTCAGCTCCATTCTCCTGCCTTTCGTGGCGGGCATGGCGCTTGCCTATTTTCTCGATCCGGTGGCCGACTGGCTGGAGCGGCGCGGTTTGAGCCGGTTGATGGCGACCGTCGTCATCCTCGTCTCCTTCGTGCTGATCTTCGCGCTGTCGCTCATCATCATCATTCCGCTGATTGCCGCTCAGGCCTCGGAATTCATCACGCGCATTCCGCAATATATTTCGTCGCTGCAGCAGCTGATCGCCGGCGCGGATACCAACCTCCTGCCGGATTGGGTGAGCAGCCAGATCAACTCGGTAAAGGAGAACTTTTCAAAGCTCCTGACAGAGGGCGCAGGCTTCATCGGCACGCTTTTGACGCAGATATGGAATTCCGGCAAATCGCTGGTCGATGTCATGTCGCTGCTGGTCGTCACGCCCGTCGTCGCCTTCTACCTCCTGCTCGACTGGGACCGGATGATCGACAAGGTCGACAGCTGGATACCGCGCGACTATGTCCATACCGTCCGCCAGATCGCCCGCGACATGGACAAGACCATTGCCGGTTTCGTGCGCGGTCAGGGGTCGCTCTGCATCATTCTGGGGGTTTATTACGCCGTCGGCCTGTCGCTGGTGGGCTTGAATTTCGGTCTGCTGATCGGCCTTTTTTCGGGTCTCATCAGCTTCGTTCCCTATATCGGATCCATGGTCGGCCTCATCCTCGCCGTCGGCGTCGCCATCGTGCAATTCTGGCCGGACTATATTTATGTCTTTCTGACGCTCGTCGTGTTCTTTTCCGGCCAGTTCATCGAAGGCAACATCCTGCAGCCGAAGCTTGTCGGCAAAAGCGTCGGCCTGCATCCGGTCTGGCTGATGTTCGCCCTCTTCGCTTTCGGTGCGCTTTTCGGTTTCGTCGGGCTTCTCGTGGCGGTGCCGGCTGCGGCGGCGGTCGGCGTGCTTGTCCGCTTCGCCTTGTCGCGGTATCTTGAAAGCGATCTTTACCATGGGCATGCCGCCAACCTTCCCTGGGACACAAATACTGCCCCGGAAGAAGGGGAAACATCCTCCGGCAAGGTTGACTCTCAGAGCTGACGATGACTGACCAAATCAAAACCGACAATGCCCGGTCGAAGGCCGAGCAGCTGCCGCTCGCATTCTCGCACCAGTCCGCTTCCGGCAGGGACGATCTCCTCGTCTCCGCCTCGCTTGCGGCTGCCGTCAGCCTCATCGATGAGTGGCCGAACTGGCGCTCGCCCGTCGTCGTGCTCGCCGGGCCGCCGGGCTCGGGAAAATCGCATCTCGCCAATATCTGGAAAAATATCAGCGACGCGCGAGACATTCACCCCGAAGCCGGCGCGGATGCCGCGCGCGCGGCCGAAACGGGACCGGTTCTTTTCGAAGATGCCGACCGGCGCGGTTTCGACGAGACCGAGCTCTTCCATGTCATCAACAGCGTGCGCCAGCATGGCACGACGCTTTTGATGACCAGCCGGCAATGGCCGGCGGCATGGCCGGTGACGCTGCCGGACCTGCGCTCTCGCCTGAAAGCCGTGACGGTGGTGGAAACCGGTGAACCGGACGAAGGGCTGCTCGCGCAGGTGCTGGTGAAACTCTTCGCCGACCGGCAGCTTTACATGGATGACAAACTCATAGGTTACATCGTCAATAGAATGGAGCGTTCGCTCGATACGGCGCAGACGATCGTGGACCGGATCGACCGGCTGGCGCTTGCGCGTGGAACGAGAATTACACGTCCGCTGGTAGCTGAGGTCCTCAATGCGATGGACAATGCGAGAGCGGATAGCGGACTGGACGTCGATTGACTGTCACAGTTCCGTCGTCAAACTGTTATACGGGCAAGAAGGACGATCGCGCGATGCAGCAGGATCACGGGACGGAAATAGGTCAGGGGATGGAACAGGGAATGGACGCTATCGCGCAGGACGACTTCAACAAGGTTCAGCCGGTGACTGAGGGCGAGAGCCTTTGGGACAGCCCGGCGCGTTTCATCAACCGCGAATTTTCCTGGCTCCAGTTCAATCGCCGCGTTCTCGAGGAAACGCTGAACACGGATCACCCGCTTCTGGAGCGTCTGCGTTTCCTTTCCATCTCGGCCGCCAATCTCGATGAATTCTTCATGGTCCGCGTCGCCGGTCTTGAAGGCCAGGTACGTCAGAAGATCACCGTCAAGACGCCCGACGGCAAGACGCCGGCCGAGCAGCTCGAAGATATTCTGAAGGAAATCGATAATCTGCAGATGGAGCAGCAGGCTTCGCTTGCCGTTCTGCAGCAATATCTCGCCAAGGAAGAAATCTTCATCGTCCGGCCTGCCGCACTCTCCGAAGCGGATCGGACCTGGCTGGGCACGGAATTCGAAGAACGTATCTTCCCGGTGCTGACGCCGCTGTCCATCGACCCTGCGCACCCATTCCCCTTCATTCCGAACCTCGGCTTCTCGATGGGCCTGCAGCTCGACAGCGTCAACGGCCGTGAGCCGATGACGGCGTTGTTGCGTCTTCCGACCGCGCTCGACCGCTTCGTTCGTTTGCCTGATGAGAAAAACGCCATCCGCTACATCACGCTTGAAGATGTGGTCGGCCTGTTCATTCACCGGCTTTATCCGGGCTATACCGTCCGGGGATTCGGCACGTTCCGCATTATCCGTGACAGCGATATCGAGGTGGAGGAAGAGGCGGAAGATCTGGTCCGTTTCTTCGAAAGCGCGCTGAAGCGCCGCCGCCGTGGTTCGGTGATCCGTATCGAGACCGACAGCGAAATGCCGCAGTCGCTGCGCCAGTTCGTGGTGCACGAACTTGGCGTGCCTGATAATCGCGTCGCCGTTCTGCCCGGCCTTCTCGCGCTCAACACCATTTCGGAAATCGTCCGCGCGCCGCGCGACGACCTGAAATTCGAGCCTTACAACGCCCGTTTCCCCGAGCGCGTGCGTGAACATGCCGGCGATTGCCTTGCCGCGATCCGCGAAAAGGACATGGTGGTTCACCACCCCTATGAAAGCTTCGACGTGGTCGTGCAGTTCCTGCTGCAGGCCGCGCGCGATCCCGAAGTGCTCGCCATCAAGCAGACGCTTTACCGCACCTCCAATGACAGCCCGATCGTTCGCGCGCTGATCGATGCGGCGGAAGCCGGTAAATCCGTCACCGCGCTGGTGGAGTTGAAGGCGCGTTTCGACGAAGAGGCGAACATCCGCTGGGCGCGCGACCTCGAACGCGCCGGCGTGCAGGTCGTCTTCGGCTTCATCGAACTCAAGACCCATGCCAAGATGTCGATGGTGGTGCGTCGCGAGGACGGCAAGCTCAGAACCTATTGCCACCTCGGCACCGGCAACTATCACCCGATCACGGCCAAGATTTACACCGATCTGTCCTTCTTCACCTGCAACCCGAAGATCGCCCACGACATGGCGAATATCTTTAACTTCATCACGGGTTACGGTGAGCCGGAAGAGGGCATGAAGCTGGCGATTTCGCCCTATACGCTGCGCGCACGTATCGTAAAGCACATCAATGAAGAGATCGAGCACGCCAAGCGCGGTGCGCCGGCGGCGATCTGGATGAAGATGAATTCGCTGGTCGACCCTGAAATCATCGATTCCCTTTACCGCGCAAGTGCTGCGGGCGTGGAGGTCGATCTCGTTGTACGCGGCATCTGCTGCCTGCGCCCGCAGGTGCCCGGCCTGTCGGATAATATCCGCGTCAAATCCATCGTCGGCCGCTTCCTCGAACACAGCCGCATCTTCTGCTTCGGCAATGGTTTCGGCCTGCCGTCGGACAAGGCGCTGGTCTATATCGGCTCGGCCGACATGATGCCGCGCAACCTTGATCGGCGCGTGGAAACGCTTGTCCCGCTCACCAATCCCACGGTGCACGAGCAGGTTCTTTCACAGATTATGCTGGGCAATCTCATTGACAACCAGCAGAGCTACGAGATACTTGCGGACGGAACGTCGAGGCGCATCGAGGTGCGTAAAGGCGAAGAACCGTTCAACGCGCAGCACTATTTCATGACCAATCCCAGCCTTTCCGGACGTGGTGAAGCCCTGAAATCCAGTGCGCCCAAATTGATTGCCGGGTTGATTTCGTCCCGCAAGAAACAGGCTGAATGACTCGATCAGAAGCACAGGGGCGGCTGACCGGCCTTGCCCCCGTTTCCGTCATAGATATTGGTTCGAACTCCGTTCGTCTTGTTGTATATGAAGGTCTTTCCCGCGCGCCCGCGGTGCTGTTCAACGAAAAGGTCCTGTGCGGCCTTGGCAAGGGACTGGCGCTGACGGGCCGCATGCATGAGGAAGGCGTCAGCCGGGCGCTGATGGCGCTCAGGCGTTTTCATGTACTTTCCGAGCAGGCGCAGGCGCAGAAGCTTTATGTGCTGGCGACGGCGGCGGCGCGTGAAGCGGAAAACGGCCCGGATTTCATCCGTGAGGCCGAAGCCATTCTCGGCTGCGAGATCGAGGTGTTGTCAGGCGAAAAGGAAGCGCTTTATTCCGCCTATGGCGTGATCAGCGGTTTCCATGATCCAGACGGCATCGCGGGTGACCTCGGTGGCGGTTCGCTCGAACTCATCGACATAAAGGGCAAGAGCTGCGGCCAGGGCATCACCCTGCCGCTCGGCGGCCTGCGGCTGTCGGAACAGTCGGATGGCTCGCTGGAAAAGGCGACGACCATCGCCAGAAAACATGTCAAATCCTTTGCGAAGCTGTTGGCGGCGGGCGAGGGGCGCACCTTCTATGCAGTCGGCGGCACCTGGCGAAACATTGCCAAGCTGCACATGGAAATATCAGGCTATCCGCTGCACATGATGCAGGGTTATGAATTGCCGCTCGAGGAAATGCTGAATTTTCTCGAGGAGGTCATCGTCTCCCGGGACAGCAAGGACCCGGCCTGGCAGGCGGTTTCCAAGAACCGCCGTTCGCTTCTGCCGTTTGGCGCCATCGCCATGCGCGAAGTTCTGAAGGCGATGAAACCGGCAAAGATCGCCTTCTCTGCGCAGGGTGTGCGCGAAGGTTATCTCTATTCGCTGTTGACGGAAGCCGAGCGTGAATCCGATCCGCTGCTGGTCGCGGCTGATGAACTTGCCATTCTGCGCGCCCGCTCGCCGGAACATGCGCGCGAATTGGCGGACTGGAGCGGCCGCACCTTTCCGGTTTTCGGCGTCGACGAGACGGAAGAGGAAAGCCGTTACCGGCAGGCGGCCTGCCTTCTCGCCGATATCAGCTGGCGCGCCCATCCGGATTATCGTGGCCTGCAGGCGCTCAACATCATCGCCCATTCCTCCTTCGTGGCGATCACCCATCCCGGCCGCGCCTATATTGCGCTCGCCAATTATTATCGCTTCGAGGGTCTGAACGACAACGGCACCACCGAGCCGCTCGCGGCGATGGCGGGCGACCGGTTGCAGGAACTTGGCAAGTTGCTCGGCGGCCTGCTGCGCGTGGTTTATCTTTTCTCGGCCTCGATGCCCGGTGTCGTTGACCACCTGAAATTCCGCAAGTCCGACAATCCGGATCTTGATCTCGAATTCGTGGTGCCGCACGATTATTGCGATTTCGCCGGCGAGCGGCTGGACGGGCGTTTGCAGCAGCTGGCGAAGCTGACCGGCAAGCGGCTGGCATTCGTGTTCGAGTAAAGAACGGGAACGATCTGTTTTGCGGCGCAGGCTAGGACCAGCGCTCGCAAAAGGCTTCGATATCGTTCGACTGAAAGTCGGAAAGCCGCGCCATGATCGTTTCGAATGGCCAGTCCCACCAGGCGATGGACGTAAGCTTTTCCGCGATGGATCGCGAAAACCGCTCGCGGATGATTTTCGCGGGCACACCGCCGACAATGGTGTAGGGCGGCACATCCTTGGTGACGACGGCGCCGGCGGCAAGCACTGCCCCGTCCCCGACCGTTACGCCTGGCAGGACGATAACCCCGTGACCGATCCAGACATCGTGACCGATAATGGCGCGGTCCTGCTTGCGCTGGTCGAAAAAGGCGTCGTCGCGCACCGCATCGGCAGAGTAATATTCCGGGCAGTAGCTGAAACGATGCATGGATGGCCGGTCCATCGGATGGTTCGGCGCGCCTATCCGGACCTCCGCAGCGATGGCGCAGAATTTTCCGACGATCGCGTCACCGACCATGCAGCGGGGTCCAAGGTAGGAATAATTCCCGAGTTCGACATTGTGCAGGGATGTATCCGCCAGAATTTCGCAGCACTCGCCGACGTTTGAATCTCTTATGCTCGCCGTCGCATGGATGACGGTTTCTGCGATTTTCGGGCGCTTGATTTGCAAAGACGAATCCATTCCAGCCTCCAGATTTGCGCTTGCTTAACCGGGGATGATGAAAGACCTGTGACGTGGATAGACAAAGCGGTTCAATAAAACCGGCTGCTCACTCGTCAATGCGCATCATGCGGTTTGCCCGGGAGAGCGAAATCATGTTTTTACGGGCGTATGTCACTCATTGGAGATATTGGCGGCGGGATCTCGTTTCTTCCAGTAGTGTTCGGTGATGTTTTGAGCGTTTCGAATGATGTGACCAGCGATTTCAGGGTCTCCGCCCTCGAATGTTTCCGGATCGGCGCCGCATAACAGCAGGAAGAGCTGCTGATGAGCGACAGCGACAAAATAATCGCTGGGCGGTGGCTGCATGTCTGAATCGACAGCCTGGAATGCCTCGGCGACCTCTTTGCTGGCGCGCTCAAGCGCTGCGTGAATGGTGGCCATCATTGCCGCTTCCTTGCGCTGCAATATGTCCTGAACCTGCCGCTCCGCCGGTGTCAGAACCGGGCAACTCTCGCTCATCGAATGTCTCTCCTGTCGGTGCAACCATTTCGCTGAGCGATATTATCGCATGGATTGTGTCCGCTTTACGGGAAAGATTGAAATGATGGTGCTGAAGCATGGCGCAATGATTGACCACATACCGGGTTCGCGGGCGAAACGGCAATGGGCTGGCACTGCTTTGCAAACGGCTCAGCCGTGCCCCAGTGCTTTCCGGATGCAGGCGCTGAGATAGGCATATTGCAGGGGCGTTATCGTCGCCATGGCTTCCGTGCGGCTGGCAAGTCTGTCCTGGTAACCGACAGGAATATCGAACTGGCTGAAGGTGAAATCCCAGCGGGTGCCTTCAAGGATATTGTAAAAATGGTCGGCGCCGCTGACGGCGGTTTTGGCAAGCTCGCCGCCGAAAATATCCTGCACCACCAGCGCGGTGACGCTGCCTTGTCCTCTGGCGGGGTTTTCGCGTGACCAGAGGCTGCTGGTCTCACCCGACCAGCTTTTCTTCAGGGCGTAATAAAGTCTCTCTGCATGGTCCTGCATCAAACGTCTTCTTTTCCGCAAGCATGTTTCGGTTGGAATACGAGAATCGGAACGGAGCGCCATGCAGACCATCTGGTCTACCGGGCGCTCCGTCCGGATCATTTGCAGCTGCCAGGGCGATTGGCAGCGGCCGTGGTCTTACTTCGCGTCGAGCAGGTCCTTGACCTCAAGCAGGACGAACTCGTTGTCGTCAGCCTTGTCCAGAGCGCGGCCGGCCGAGAAGGGCAGGTTGTTGTCGTTGCCGACGATGATATGTGTGGCATCGACGCGATCGACATTCTCGATGGTGACGAAAGGCATGTCGTAATAGCCATTGCCGCCACCCTGACGCTTCTTGTTATCAGGATCGGAGATTTTCAGAAGATCGATATAGCCGATCTTGCGCGCGGCCTTGCCGACATTGGCGTCATTGAATTCGATCTTGTAGATGCGCTTCACCTTGGAAGGCACGGCAAAGCAGTTTGCTTCCGGCTTCTTCGGGTCGGCGCAGGCCTTGTCGGCGGTGCCGGCGCCATTGTCACGCTCGATGACCAGCGCGGTGCTGTCATCCAGCATGTTGAAGTCACCGATGGCTTCGCCGCCCTGCGCCAGCGGATAGAGCCACGTGCGGCCGGTCCATTCCTTCTTGGCGGTATCGAGCTCGATGATGCGCAGTGCGGTCGCGCCGTCTTCGGTCTTCTCCACCTGGCCGTCAGCCATGTAAAGCGGGCCTTCCAGCAGGCCGTAGAGCTTGGAGCCGTCCTTGGAGAGCGCCATGCCTTCATAACCGCCCGAGCGCTTCAGGTTGAAGGCCGCCATCTTCTGCGTGGGGTTGCCGGGCAGGGCAAGGGTGGGGTGATCGGGAGACTTCACCTCGATGTCGCCGGCCTTGGTGGAGATCACGTCGGTCAGCTTGCCGTCACGGGTGAATTTCAGGATGTAAGGACCGAATTCCTCGCCGACCCAGAAACCATCGGCAACGGGCTGAATGGATTCGACGTCGAAATCGGCGCCCGTCAGGTAACGCTTGCTCGAACCTTCGAGAACGATGGGGAAAGGCGCCTTCATGTCGGGATCGGAGAGGAACACGGTTTCAAGCGCGTTGACCTTGCCGGCGTCCCAGTCGAACTTCAGATGGTGAAGCATCAGCATGGCGTCGCTGGAATTGAGCTTGGAGCCAAAGCCATTGTCGGAAAGGCTCCAGAAGCTGCCGTCGGGCATGGCCTTGATGCCGGAAAAACCCTGCATCGGCTGGCCGTTGAACGGCATGGAAAGGCCGGTCAGGCGCACGCCATCCTTGCCGGGCACGGTGCCGAGACCTTCGGCGCGCTTGCGATCAGCGGTCGTGAACTTGGCGGAGGTCTTGAGATGTTCAGGCGCGTCTGCAGGTGCTGCGATGATGGTATTGGCCGGCAGGATGGCGTGGGAGACCAGCTTTGCCGGAAACTCCTGTTCCGCCGCATGCGACGCGGAGGCGAGCGCAAGAATGGCGCAGGATGCAAAAAGAATGTGCTTCATGATGGAGACCCCTCTCAATACCTGTTGAAGATAGGATTGAGGCGATAGGGTCGTCGCATGACAGGCAGGTGATTGCCGTTTGAAGCTTTGATGAATTTTGATGACGGCCGTAGCGGTAAATGGAACGGCGCGGCATTTTGCAGCCGTTTACCCCTTAAACCACAGGGGGCTGGTATTGGCTGAGTGTGCAGACGCCCAGCGTCTGGCCACGGCCTTTCACGGCATGTTCGCCCAGATATTCGCTGCGAACGCCTTTCGGAAGCACCAGCTGATGAGCGAGGTCTGCGGATATGAGCACCGGATGACCAAGCATCTTGCTGAGCGATTCGAGACGCGATGTGGTGTTCACGGTATCGCCGAAATAGGTGATCTTGTGATGATCGACGCCTATTTCCGCCGTGATGACCGGCCCGCCATGGATGGCGAAGCGCAGGCGCGGCACTTCGCCAAAGCGGGAGAGCCACATGTCCCGGTTGCTTTCAACCGTCGCCTGAATATCGAATACGCAGCGCACGCAGGCCGCCCGCCTTATCGCCATATGATAAGGCCAGGTGATGATGGCGGCGTCGCCAATATAATCGTCGATGACGCCGCCGTGTTTTCTGACCGGCGCGGCATAACTTGCGAAAATTTCGCCGAGAAATTCCTGGGCTTTCAGGTCTCCATGGGTTTCGGCAAAGGAGGTGGAGCCGACGAGATCGATGAAGATGAAGACGCGGTCTTCGCTGACGGGGCGACGATAGCGACCGAGAATGAGATCGATGAAGATATCGCGGCCGAGAAGCTCGCGTACGCGCATGATGAAGACGATGATGCCGCAGACGATGAGGGTAAAGATCAGCGTCTGCACTTCGGCATGCACCGCCCGTTTCCAGGTGCCGGGAAATATCCCGCTCAACCACAGGATGGTGCCGCCAAGCCCGAATCCGCAAAAGACGAGGATGGCGTATATGATGAGACCAACGGCGATATAGGCGGGTGTGGGCAGAGCGCTGACCTGCCGCGACAGGCCGGGCATGATGTAACCGCGTTCAAAAGCGAGAATCGGCGCGCAGGCGAAGAGCGCATAGGTCGCGCCGATCAGCGCGCCGCCGCCATATTCCAGAAAGGCGTAGGCCACGCCGCTGCCGGCCACGGCAACGAACAGCACCACGTAATCCAGAATGGGCAGCAATTTTTTCATGTCGGTTCTTGATCTCGGGAAGGGGAGGCCCCGCGCTCCCTTCGGGCGAAGCTTCTGTTCAGGTCATATGCGACATTAGTGTGGAAAAAGCGCTGCAAAAAGTGAGCAATCGGTAAGGTTGCATGAAGGATTGGTAAGGCTGTTGCGCCGTTGCCGCAAAATCGGCACCGCCGCCGCTCTACGTCTAATAGGATGTTCTGTAATAGACGGTTTCAAGCGGGGATTGCGGCCGGTCGTCCGGCGAGCGGTTCGACCATTTGAGGGGAAAGGCGGCAAAACGCAGCTTGTTACCGTCGATCCATGCCCGGTCGAACAGGGTTTCGCCCTTGCGGGCGAAGGCGATGGCGGCGCAGGTGCGGCCGTCGACATCGAAGGGAATGTTTTCCTTCCAGCCGCTCAAGCCGCAGCCCATGCCTTTCGGGTCGCGATTATAGTGGTCAACGACGTCGCCGTCATTCGGCGTCATGGTGATGGCGGTGACGGTATGGGCAAAGAGCAGGCTGTCCTGATCTTTCAGGCCGCCATCCAGCGTGCCTTCATAACGCACCTGAACCGTGGGCTGCTGGCAGCCGCTGCGGGCATAGATCTGCGAGACCGCGTGCATGCGATTGTCGCGAATGGTGATGCGGGTGACGATGCCATGACGGTCGTTCTTGCCGATCTTAAGGCAGTCGGTCGTCCATTCGCCCTGAAGATCGACCTTCTCTTCGGCGGCCCGGGCGGGAAGAGAGGGAAGAATGCCGGCCGCCGTAAAAAGGGCGGCGAGCAGCAGAGTGTGGGCAGGTTTCATGGCAATACCCTCAAATCGCGCGACCATCGGTTAAGAGATGGGACGCGATGCGGGCAAAATTGGGGAGAAAGCAGCGGGCGATTACGCCTCGCTTGCCGCAACCTCCACCGCCTCGACCTTCTTGCCGGCGAAACGCAATGCCACTTCGCCATTGATGAGCTTCAAGGCGACATCGCCGAAGAGTTCTCGCCGCCAGCCGGTCAGCGCCGCAACGGTCGCCTTCTCGCCTTCTGAGGCGATCTTGTCCAGATCTTCGCTGTTGGCGATGACCTTGGCGGCGACGCCGTGCTTGTCCGCCGTCAGCTTCAGGAGAACCTTCAGTAGCTCCACGGCAGCGCCCGAGCCTTCCGGCGCATGGCTGTGGCGCGGCGCCTTCGGCATTTCCTCTTTCGGAAGCGCCAGCGCCGCATTCACGGTCTCGATGATGGCGGTGCCGGAGGCGGATCGTTCCCAGCCCTTGGGGATGGTGCGCAGACGCGACAGCGCCTCGGCATCCTTCGGCTGCTGCTGGGCGATTTCGAAGATCGCATCGTCTTTCAGGACGCGCGAACGCGGCACGTTGCGCGAACGCGCTTCACGCTCGCGCCAGGCGGCGACGAATTTGAGGATGGCGAGTTCCGTCGGCTTGCGCAGGCGCGATTTCAACCGCAGCCATG
Source organism: Agrobacterium radiobacter (assembly GCF_040801995.1). Lineage (NCBI taxonomy): Bacteria > Pseudomonadati > Pseudomonadota > Alphaproteobacteria > Hyphomicrobiales > Rhizobiaceae > Agrobacterium > Agrobacterium radiobacter. The sequence continues at coordinate 811,316 of NZ_JBEGHX010000001.1, forward strand.
CATCGTCGGGATGCATGTCATAGGTGTCGCGCGATTCCAGAATGTCCATCTCTTCGGTCAGCCACAGCGAGCGGCCTTCGCGCTCCAGCTGCGCCTTCAGCGCCAGATAGACATCACGCAGATGGGTTACGTCGGCCAGCGCGTAATCCAGCTGCTTTTCGGTCAGCGGACGGCGGCTCCAATCGGTGAAACGCGAGGATTTGTCGATCTGCACGTTTTTGATCTTCTGAACCAGCTGGTCGTAGGAGATCGAATCGCCGAAACCGCACACCATGGCGGCGACCTGGGTGTCGAAGATCGGATGGGGAATAAGCCCGCCGAGATGGTAGATGATTTCGATGTCCTGCCGTGCGGCGTGGAAAACCTTCACGACATTGGGATTGGCCATCAGTTCGAACAGCGGCGCAAGGTCCAGACCCTTGGCGAGCGGATCGACCAGCACCTCAAGCGTCGGGCTTGCCATCTGCACGAGGCAGAGTTCCGGCCAGAAGGTCGTTTCGCGCAGAAACTCGGTGTCGATGGTAATGAATTCCGATTTCGCCAGTTCCGTGCAGGCTTCGGCGAGGGCGGCAGTCGTTTCAATCATTGCAAATGGCCACTCGTGAAAATTATCCGTCTTACTTTCCCTTTGCCGGGCGCATGTCAATACAAAGCCCGCTTTTGAAGGCTCAAGGATCGTTTTTCTCGGGCGGATTTGGCTCCGGCCCATCGTTTTTGGGCGGCGGGGGGGCGGCGAGCTTCTGGAAATAGGCCGAGGTGCGCAAAAGCGAGCGGAACCGCCAGTTCCTCTCCTCAACCGGAACGCCCTCGCGCACCTGCAGCCGGTAGATGGTGTAGGCGATGAAAACGATCTGGATCGCGGCCGTATAGCTGAACAACGCCTTCGGCCCGAACTGGTCGATCAGCACGGAAGCGAGCAGCGGCCCGACGGTTGCGCCCACCGACCAGAAGAACAAAAGCCCGGCGGAAACCATCGCATGTTCGCCCTCTTTCGCATGGTCGTTGCCGTGCGCGGAGCTGAGGGAATAGAGCGGCAGCGCAAAGGCGCCGAAGATGAAGACGCCGATGATGTTGCTCCATTCGTCCGTGCCGGCGAAGAAGGCGAGGAACAGGCCGACGATAACAGAACCGGCGGTAGTGGCGAGAATGATGATGCGGCGATCATAACGGTCGGAATAGACGCCGAGCGGATATTGCAGCACCACGCCGCCGATGATGCCCGCACTCATAAAGGTGGCGATGGCGGTAACGGACAAGCCGATCTGTTCGGCATAGATCGGGCCGATATTACGGAACGCCGCCATGCTGAGGCCGACGGCCACGCAGCCGACGACGGCGAGCGGCGAGATACGCCAGACGGCGAAAAGATTGAAGGGAATCTGTTTCGGCGGCGCGGGATTGGATTTGTCTGCAATCGAGATCGGCACCAGTGACAGGGTGAGCGCCATGGCGATCAGTGAGAATACGATGGGCCCGTCGATGCCGGCGACGGGAATGATATATTGGGCGAGCGTCACGGAGCCGAGATCAACGAAACGATAGATGGAGAGCGTGCGGGCGCGATTGGAATTCGTCACCTGCGCGTTGATCCAGCTTTCGATGGCGGCGAAAAGACAGGCGACCGCGATGCCGATCACAAAACGCATCGCCAGCCAGAAGAGCGGATGGGTGATGAGCGGCATGGCGATCGATGCGGCTGATGCAACGGCCGCCATGGTGGCGAAAGTGCGGATGTGGCCGATCTTGCGCAGCAGGCGCGTCACCGAAATGCAGCCAAGCGCGAAACCGAGGCTGTAGGCCGCGCTGATGAGGCCGATGGTGCTGGCCGAGAACCCTTCGGAGAGGCCGCGCAGCGCGATATAGGTTCCCTGCAGGCCGTTGCCGCCGATCAGAATGCCGGCGGTGACGAGAAGCGGGATAAGAGGTCTGATCTGGCTCATTGCGGGCCGACTCGGTTTGGCGGGCTGATTAGGACTATCTAAAGCCAAGGAGGGGGAAAGGACAGGCTGAAGGCGACATTGTTGCGCTTTGCCTTGACAAATCAGGCTGGCCATGCGCTTTTCCGGCAAATTTCGACAGTGCCGCCCATCTGGCCTCCAACGGGCCCACGACACGTTCCAGGATATAAAAATGCATCGTTACCGCAGCCACACCTGTGCCGCTCTCCGCAAGTCCGACGTCGGCGAAACCGTTCGCCTTTCCGGTTGGGTTCATCGCGTGCGAGATCATGGCGGCGTTCTCTTTATCGACCTTCGCGACCACTACGGCATTACCCAGGTTGTGGCGGACCCCGATAGCCCGGCCTTCAAGGTTGCCGAGACGGTGCGCGGTGAATGGGTGATCCGCATTGACGGTCTCGTCAAGGCGCGGTCCGAAGACACCATCAACAAGGGCATGGCCACTGGCGAGATCGAGCTTTATGCGCAGGAGATCGAGGTTCTTGGTGTTGCCAAGGAACTGCCGCTGCCGGTCTTCGGTGAGCCGGAATATCCGGAAGATGTTCGCCTGAAGTACCGCTTCCTCGACCTGCGCCGCGAAACCCTGCACAGGAACATCGTCAAGCGCACGCAGATCATCTCCGCCATGCGTACCGGCATGGGCGATATGGGCTTTGCCGAATATACGACGCCGATCCTCACCGCATCCTCGCCGGAAGGCGCGCGCGATTTCCTCGTTCCCTCGCGCATCCACGAAGGCAAGTTCTTCGCGCTGCCGCAGGCGCCGCAGCAGTACAAGCAGCTTCTGATGGTGGCCGGTTTCGACCGCTACTTCCAGATCGCGCCGTGCTTCCGCGATGAAGACCCGCGTGCCGACCGTCTCCCGGGCGAATTCTACCAGCTCGACGTCGAAATGAGCTTCGTGACCCAGGAAGATGTCTGGACCACGATGGAACCGATGATGACGGCCGTGTTCGAGAAGTTTGCCGAAGGCAAGCCTGTCACCGAGCAGTGGCCGCGCATTCCCTATGACGAGGCGATCCGCAAATACGGTTCCGACAAGCCCGACCTGCGCAACCCGATCGTCATGGAAGCTGTGACCGAACATTTCGACGGTTCAGGCTTCAAGGTCTTCGCCAACATGATCGCCTCCAACCCCAAGGTTCAGGTCTGGGCGATCCCGGCCAAAACCGGTGGTTCGCGCGCTTTCTGCGACCGCATGAACGCCTGGGCGCAGAGCCAGGGCCAGCCTGGCCTCGGCTACATCTTCTGGAAGGAAGAAGACGGCAAGATTGCCGGCTCCGGTCCGCTTGCCAAGAACATCGGCGAGGAACGCACCGAGGCGCTGCGCCAGCAGCTCGGCCTTGAGGCGGGCGACGCCTGCTTCTTCGTCGCGGGCGATCCCGCCAAGTTCTACAAGTTTGCCGGCGAGGCGCGCACCCGTGCCGCCGACGAGCTGAATCTGATTGACCGCGACCGTTTCGAAATGTGCTGGATCGTCGATTTCCCCTTCTTCGAATACAACGACGAAGAAAAGAAGATCGATTTCGCCCACAACCCATTCTCCATGCCGCAGGGTGGCATGGAAGCGCTGGAAGGACAGGATCCGCTCTCCATCAAGGCTTTCCAGTATGACGCGGTCTGCAACGGCTTCGAAATCGCCTCCGGCTCTATCCGTAACCAGTCGCCCGAGCTGATGGTCAAGGCTTTCGAAAAGGTCGGCCTGTCGCAGAGCGACGTGGAAGAGCGCTTCGGCGGTCTCTACCGCGCCTTCCAGTACGGTGCGCCTCCGCATGGCGGTTGTGCCTTCGGTATCGACCGTGTGGTCATGCTTCTGGTTGGTGCGAAGAACCTGCGCGAAATCACGCTGTTCCCGATGAACCAGCAGGCGCAGGACCTGCTGATGAACGCGCCGTCGCCGGCAACGCCGACCCAGCTTCGCGAGCTGGCGCTGCGCGTGGTTCCGTCTAAGAAGGACTGATATGTTGAAGACGCTGCTCGACCGGGTTCGTGCAGCCTTCACCCGTGCATTGGCGGCCGCGCTTGCGGCCGCTTTTGCGTTCTGGGTCGCTCATCGCTGGCTCGGGCACCCACAGCCCGTCTTTGCCGCAATAAGCGCGCTGATCTGCCTTTCCCCCGGCATTCCAAGCCATGTCCGTCAGGGGCTTGGGCTGATGGTCGGCGTCACCATCGGCATCCTCGTCGGGGAGGTCGCTCTTCTCGTCCCGCATGACTTCGCCGAAATCCGGCTCGCCTCGGCGACCTTCATCGCCATGATCCTCGCCACCATGTTCGGCCTGCCGGCGGTGGTGCCGATACAGGCCGGGGCTTCGGCCATGCTCGTTCTTTTGATGGGACCGCAGGTTGCCGGTTTTGTCCGTTTTGTCGATGTGATCGTGGGCGTGGCGACGGGTGTGGTCGTTGCGCTGGTATTCTTTCGCGAGCGGCTGAAGCTCTAGCGATCTTGTCATAAAACCTTAATTAAACTGACAAATCCGGTAGAGGAGTTCTTAAGCCTTCTCGATCATTCATCCCATCGTGAAATCTGCAAACGAGGGTTGAATGTTTTCGCTGGTCTCGACGTTCAAAATTGCGCATCGCGTATCCATGCTGGCCCTGGCTGCTCTGTGCGGGATCGCCGTCATCGCGGGCATGCTGCTCTGGCAAGGACACATGGAGGCGCGTTATCGCGTCGCTGAAGAGACGCTGATCGAGCGAGACGGAGTGCTGGCGGCGCTGGAGGACGGTTTGCATGAAAGCCGTGTTCACCAGAGAGACTTCCTGCTGACCCGCGATATGAAATCCGTCGGGCAGTTTGACCAGACGATGGACCAGATCCGGCAGTCATTGAGCCATCTCGAAGGCAGCGCGACATCGCAGGCCCGTACGCGGCTCGAAGCGCTCGCTGAGGGCGCGGTGGTCTATTCCGATAGCATGAAGGCCCTTGTCGCCAAGAACAGGGAACTGGGCCTAACCCCCGCGGAAGGTCTCGAAGGCGCCATGCGCAATGGCGTGCATTCCATCGAGAAACTCGTCGACGTCGTCGCCAATGCCGAAATCCGCGCCAGCATGCTGATGATGCGACGGCACGAGAAGGATTTCATCCTGCGGCGCGAAGCGGCCTATGTGACGAAACATGCGGCGGAAGTGGAAACCTTCAAGGCGCTGGTGAAGCTGGAATACCGGCCAGGCGCTGAGCGTCAGCGCATCATGGATGCACTGGAAATATATACCGCCTCGTTCCGCTTTTACGCCGCCGCCGTGCTGGAGGAGGAGAAGGCGCGCGAAACTGTCGCCTCCGCCTATAGTGCCCTGTTGCCTGTCGTCGCCGAAATCTCCACCAATTACCGGCAGGAGCGGGACGCAAGCGCTCTCGCGAACAGCGCTGCGGCGGAAAGAACGGTTTCGATCGTCGTCGCTCTTATCGCCCTGACCGTGGTAAGTCTTTTTGCCGGGGTCTACCTCATCGGCCGCTCGATCACCCGCCCGGCGACCGCGATCACGGGGGCTATGCGTCGTCTGGCCGACGGTGAAACCGAATTTGCCGTTCCCGGTCTCCAGCGTGGAGATGAGTTCGGCGCCATGGCGCATGCGCTGGAAATCTTCCGACAGGCCGCCATCGCAAAGATCGAACTGGAGGCGCAGGCGCTCGTAGCCCGGCAGCAGGCCGAAGCCGAAAAGGTGCGGTTCCAGCTTGAGGCGGAATCCGAAGCGCAGGCGCGGCTGATGCAGGCGACCACCGGGCTTGCGGCAGCGCTTCGCCGCCTCGCAGGCGGCGATCTCTCTTTCGAGCTGATCGAGCCTTTTGCCCCGGATTTCGAGGCGCTGCGCCATGATCTCAACCAGACAATCCGCCAGCTCGATGCCGCCATGTCCGGCGTCGTGCAGTCGAGCGTGGCCATCGACGGCGGCAGCCAGGAAATCAGTCAGAGCGCTGCCGATCTTGCCCGCCGTACCGAGCAGCAGGCCGCCTCACTGGAGGAAACCGCTGCCGCGCTGGATGAATTGACGGCGAATATCCGCATCTCAGCGGATCGCGCCGTGGAAGCCCGCGCAGTCGCCCATTCGGCCGATGAGGATGCCAACCGCACGGCCAATCTCGTCGTTGACACAGTAAGCGCGATGGAAAAGATCGAGCAATCCTCCGGCAAGATCGGCAATATCATTGGCGTTATCGACGAGATCGCCTTCCAGACCAACCTTCTTGCCCTCAATGCCGGGGTGGAGGCTGCGCGCGCGGGTGAGGCGGGACGCGGTTTCGCCGTCGTTGCGCAGGAGGTGCGGGAACTCGCACAGCGCTCGGCAAGGGCCGCTGCCGAAATCAAGGCGCTTATCCAGACCTCCGGTACAGAGGTGAAGGAGGGCGCGCGTTTCGTGCGGGAAACGGGTGCTGCCCTGTCGCGCATCGGCGGCTCGGTGAAGACGATCAACGGCCATATCGAAGCCATTGCCGCTGCCACGCACGAGCAGTCACTGGGACTTGCCGAAATCAACACCACCGTCAACCATCTGGATCAGGGCACACAGCAGAACGCCGCCATGGTCGAGGAAAACAATGCCGCGAGCGCCATGCTGGCGGGCGAGACCGCGCGTCTCAAGGAACTGGTTCATCAGTTCCGGCTGAGCGACGTGGAGGCGAGGGGCTATGGCGGGCGCGAAGCGGCCTGAGACGTGACAGCAGTCATCGAAAAGCGGGCGCGCAACTTGCGGCCCGCTTTTTTGCCGTTTATAGCTGGGCCACTCACCACGGACCCGGTGAAATTCCGGGTGGCTCTTCTGGCCGCCGATCCGCCAGATAACGCAAAGCACCGACATTCGTTTTCAATCTACCGGACACGGTTCCGGCCGGTGCGTCATTCTTTGCGAAAAAATCAGATGAACAGATTTCAGACTTACAGACGTGAGTGGTTTTCCAATATTCGCGGCGATGTTCTTTCCGGCATTGTCGTGGCGCTTGCCCTCATTCCCGAAGCCATCGGCTTTTCCGTCATCGCCGGTGTCGACCCCAAAGTGGGGCTGTTCGCCTCCTTCGCCATTGCCTGCGTTTCTGCTTTCACCGGTGGCCGTCCGGGCATGATCTCAGCGGCAACCGCCGCGACAGCCGTCCTGATGGTTACGCTCGTCAAGGAACACGGGCTGCAATATCTCTTCGCCGCCACCATCCTCATGGGCGCGCTGCAAATCCTGGCGGGTCTTGTGAAACTCGGCCGGGTGATGCGCTTCGTCTCGCGCTCGGTCATGACCGGCTTCGTCAATGCGCTGGCGATCCTGATTTTCATGGCGCAATTGCCTGAGCTGATCGGCGTGCCGGTCGAAACCTACGTCATGATCGCCGCCGGCCTTGCGATCATCTATCTTTTCCCCCTGGTCACGAAGATCATTCCGTCACCGCTGGTCGCCATCGTCGTTCTCACCTGTGTTGCCGTCTTCTCTGGCATGGATATCCGCACGGTCGGCGATCTCGGTGAGTTGCCCTCGACGCTGCCGATATTCGCCCTGCCGCAGGTGCCGCTGACCTTCGAGACGTTGCAGATCATCTTTCCCTATTCCGTGGCGCTCGCCGCCGTCGGTCTCCTGGAATCGCTGCTGACGGCGCAGATCGTCGACGACATGACGGATACGGGCAGCAACAAGAGCCGCGAATGCATCGGGCAGGGGACAGGCAATATCGCATCCGCCCTCATCGGCGGCATGGGCGGCTGCGCCATGATCGGCCAGTCCGTCATCAATGTCAGCTCCGGCGGGCGTGGCAGGCTCTCCACCTTCGTGGCGGGCGCTTTCCTGCTGTTCCTCATTCTGGTGCTTGATGATCTCGTGCGCATCATCCCGATGGCAGCCCTGGTGGCGGTGATGATCATGGTCTCCATCAGCACGTTCTCGTGGCGCTCCATCCTTGATCTTAGCCGCAACCCGCCATCATCGAGCATCGTCATGCTGGTGACGGTCGGCACGGTGCTCGCCACCCACGACCTTGCAAAAGGCGTGCTGGCCGGCGTGCTTCTCTCCGGCGTGTTTTTTGCGGGCAAGGTGTCGAAACTCTTCCACGTCCGGCCGGAGCTTTCTGCCGATGGCCGCGAGCGGATTTATCGCGTCGATGGCCAGATTTTCTTCGCCTCGACCGAAAGCTTCATCGCCGCCTTCGATTTCGCCGATGAGGTGGATGCCGTGACGATTGATGTCACCGAGGCGCATCTGTGGGATATTTCGGCAGTTGGTGCGCTGGACAAGGTGGTTCTGAAATTCCGCAAGACCGGCAAGAAGGTCGAGGTGATCGGTGTCAACGAGGCTAGCGCCCACATGATCGACCGCTTTGCCCTGCACGATAAACAGGACGGCGCTGCCGCACCGCTGCACTGAGCGCAAAAAAAAGCCCCGGCAAGACCGGGGCTTTTTTGGTTTTATTCGTTTGCCGTCACCGTGACGCCGAGCATTTTCGGCAGGGTGTTCGGCGCGCCCATTGCGGCGCCCATGATCATCGGGAAAGGAACCGGCTTTTCCGGCTCTGCCGTGATCGAGAGGTTCTTCGGATTGTCGATATAGGCGTTGATGGCCGCCGACACCATGTTCTGCAGCTCTGGAACGTTGAGCGAAGCCATCATGATCGGCGCCATGCCCTTGATGGTCTGGGCAAGCTGGTCGCTCGTCATGCCCTGCTGGCTTGCCGCATAGTCGATGGCGCGCTTGGTGATGCTGGCGTCTTCGAAGCTGATTTCGGCGTTGATGAAGGAAAGCTGCTGCATCAGGCCGAGCATGGCGAGGCTTGCTGCCTGGTCCGCCTGTTCCTTGTTCGGATTGGCGGCCTGCGCCTTTACCGTCTCCTGCATCGACTTGATGAAGTCGAGCGTGTAGCCGGAGAAACCGAACGACATGTTGAGACGGCCGACATTGTCGAGGTCGATGGCGTATTCCTCGACGTCGACGGTGCCGGAGGCAACTTCCCAGCTGCCGCTCATGGTCATGTTGCCGGAAAGCGCCTGCAGATTGAGCTTTTCAATTGCGTCCTTGGTGGCCGGATCGGTGGCTTCGCTGAGATCGGCCTTGAAGCCGGAGGCGTCGAGTTCGAAACCGATCGAGTTCTTGTCGTCGCTGACGGACATCGTCGCGCTGCTTTCCTCAAGCGAGAAAGCCGGCTTGCCGTCGACGGAAACGGAAATCGGACCGCTATGGGCTTCATCGTAGAACATCAGGGCGTCGACGGTGCCGGTGGTCGCATCGCCCGGAATGACGAGGCCGGACATGTAGATGTCGCTCGCCTTGATCTCAACCTTGTCCTGCTTGTAGTCGATATTATCGAAACGGGCGTTCTTGATCTTGTAGCCGCCGTTGTTTTCCTCGACGCCTTCGAGCGACACATTGCCAACGGGGATCTTCTTGGCAGGATCGGCGACGGAGTTGAAGGTCACGCTGTTCAGCGTCACCGTCGTGCCGTTGACGGCGACGGAACCGGCGGCGATCTCGCCTCCCTGCGCGGCATAGGCTGCGTTGATTTTCTTCAGCACATCCCCGCCATCCAGCGCGAAAGCCGGTGCCGAAAGCGTAAGAAGCGCGGCGCTCGCGAAAAGAACCTGCCGGGTGGATTTCAGTCTCATGATGTTTCTTCCCTCAACGTACGGCTGTGCACCGTGTCCGAATTCGAATGGTGATACTTATATTCGCGATTATTCAAAGGTCTATAGGATTTAGATCGATTCCCATGACGGCGGCATTGCGGCATTTGCAACGCGGTTAACAAAAAAACGCATGAAAGGGGTGCTTTCATCCACAGGGCACACCCCTGAATTTCTTGCCGGGAATCGGCATTTCCGCTAGTCAAGCACCATGGGAAAAAATCTTGTACCTCCGTCCGGCGGAGACGATAACATTCATCCGGTCGATTTGAAGGCGGCGCTTGAAGAGCGCTACCTCGCTTACGCCCTGTCCACGATCATGCATCGTGCGCTGCCGGATGTGCGCGACGGCCTGAAGCCGGTTCACCGCCGCATCATCCACGCCATGAGCGAAATGGGCATCCGCCCCAACTCGGCCTTCAAGAAATGCGCCCGTATCGTCGGCGACGTGATCGGTAAATTCCACCCGCATGGCGACCAGTCGGTCTACGATGCGCTGGTGCGCCTCGCGCAGGATTTCTCGCAGCGTTATCCGATTGTCGACGGGCAGGGCAATTTCGGCAATATCGATGGCGACGGCGCCGCCGCCTATCGTTATACCGAAGCGCGTATGACCGATGTGGCGGCGCTGCTGCTGGAAGGCATCGGCGAGGATGCGGTGGATTTCCGCGCCACCTATAATGAGGAAGACGAAGAGCCGGTTGTCCTGCCGGGCGCCTTCCCCAATCTGCTTGCCAACGGTGCCTCAGGCATCGCCGTCGGCATGGCGACATCGATCCCGCCGCACAACGCCCATGAACTTTGCGATGCGGCGCTCCATCTCATCAAGCATCCCGATGCGACGGTTGAAAAGCTGGTGGAATTCATTCCCGGCCCTGACCTGCCGACCGGTGGCGTGATCATCGAAAGCCGCGAGAATATTCTCGATGCCTATAAGACCGGGCGCGGTGGTTTCCGCGTGCGCGCAAAATGGGAAACGGAAGACCTCGGACGTGGCGGCTATCAGATCGTCATCACCGAAATACCGTTCCAGGTGCAGAAATCGCGGCTGATCGAAAAGATCGCCGAGCTGCTGCTCGCACGCAAACTGCCGCTGCTCGAGGATGTCAGAGACGAATCCGCCGAAGACGTGCGCATCGTGCTGGTGCCGAAGAGCCGCACCGTCGATGCGACGCTGTTGATGGAATCGCTGTTCCGCCTCTCCGACCTTGAAAGCCGCCTGCCGCTCAACATGAACGTGCTGTCGCTCGGCAAGGTGCCGAAGGTGATGGCGTTGAACGAGGTGCTGAGCGAATGGCTGGCGCACCGCAAGGACGTGCTGGTCCGCCGTTCCCGCCACCGTCTTGCCGCCATCGACCGCAGGCTCGAGATTCTCGGCGGCCTGCTGGTCGCCTATCTCAATCTCGACGAGGTGATCCGCATCATCCGTGAGGAGGATGAGCCGAAACAGGTGATGATGGCGAAGTGGTCGCTCACCGACAATCAGGCCGAAGCCATCCTCAACATGCGGCTGCGTAATCTGCGCAAGCTCGAGGAATTCGAAATCCGCAAGGAATTCGATGAACTCAGCAGCGAGAAGGCCGAAATCGAGTCGCTGCTCGCCTCCGATGAAAAGCAGTGGCAGACCGTCGCCTGGGAAATCGGCGAGGTCAAAAAGAAATATGCCAAGGCTACCGAGATCGGCCGTCGCCGCACGCAGTTCGCGGATGCCCCGGATGCCGATATCGAGGCCATCCAGCAGGCGATGATCGAGAAGGAACCGGTCACCATCGTCATCTCGCAGAAGGGTTGGATCAGGGCGCTGAAGGGTCACATGTCCGATACGTCGGCCCTGACCTTCAAGGAAGGCGACGGACCCAAGATCGCCTTCCCGGCGCAGACGACCGACAAGCTGCTGCTGCTTACGACGGGCGGCAAGGCCTATACGCTCGGCGCTGACAAGCTGCCGGGGGGGCGCGGTCATGGCGAGCCGATCCGCATCATGGTCGATATGGAGAACGATCAGGACATCCTGACCGCCTTCGTGCATGATCCGTCGCGCAAGCTGCTGCTCGTCTCCACCGCCGGTAATGGCTTCATCGTGCCCGAGGGCGAAATGGTCGCCAATACCCGCAAGGGCAAGCAGATCATGAATGTCTCCATGCCTGATGAAGCGAAGCTCGCGGTTCCGGTAACGGGCGATCATGTCGCCGTGGTCGGCGAGAACCGCAAGCTTCTGGCCTTCCCGCTGTCGCAGGTGCCGGAAATGTCACGCGGTAAGGGCGTGCGCCTGCAGCGCTACAAGGATGGCGGCGTTGTCGATGTGAAATGCTTCGCGCTCGCCGAGGGTCTGAGCTGGTCCGACACGGCCGGGCGTCTGTTCACCAAGGTCGGTGAGGAACTGCGCGAATGGCTGGCCGACCGCGCCACCGTTGGCCGCACCGTGCCGAAGGGCTTTCCGCGCAGCGGGAAATTTGGTGGGTAATATCTGAAAGACGTCCTCGGAGATTGTCTGGGGGCGTCTTTCCCGCCTTTGTTTTGCTGTCCAAGCCGAACATGTGCTTCAGGACTTGGCGAACCCATTATTCTCCTTCGGGATGGTAAACCTCCCACCCACGCGGCGTCAGATGCTCCTGCGGATGATAGCGGGTCTTGTACCCCATCTTTTCCGAACCATCGACCCAGTAGCCGAGATAGACATGCGGCAGGCCGAGCGCGCGCGTGCGGGTGATGTGATCGATGATCATGAAAGTGCCGAGCGAGCGTTTTTCGAGATCGGGATTGAAGAAGGAATAGACCATCGACAGACCGTCGCTCATCACGTCGCTGAGCGCCACCGCCAGAAGTTCGCCGCGCTTGCTGGAATCGATGCCGGAGCCGGGTTCGCGCACGCGGTATTCGATGATGCGGGTGTTGACATGCGTGTCTTCCACCATGATCGCGTAGTCTAGCGCCGACATGTCGGACATGCCGCCGGACTGGTGGCGGTGGTCGAGATAACGGCGAAATAGCGCGAATTGTTCGGTGGAGGGCTCGGCGGCGTGCACCGTGGCCACGACATCCCGATTGGCGGCAAGTACACGCCGCATCGATTTCGTCGGCTGGAACTGTTCGGTGAGGATGCGTACGGAGACGCAGGCGCGGCAGTTTTCGCAGGCCGGGCGATAGGCGATGTTCTGCGAGCGCCTGAAACCGCCCTGGGTCAGAAGATCGTTCATTTCCGAAGCGCGCGGGCCGACCAGATGGGTGAAGACCTTCCGCTCCATCTGGTTCGGCAGATAGGGGCAGGTGGCCGGCGCCGTAAGATAGAATTGAGGAGAGGGCGTCGCCTGCGTGTTCATCGAACCGTGATCGCCTCCTGCGTCTGTTATGAAAGCGCGCCGCGATTTCACGGGGTTGGCGGCGGCGCTTCAAGCGACATGCATAATGTCACAGAATGGCAAAATGACGGAAAACGTCAACTGCGGGATGAGGTATTTGACGCGATGAAAGCCACGTTTCCGTGGCTTTCATCGATATCAGCGCGTTCTGACGATAACGGTGCCGAGCAGGAAGTCATGAACGAGGCGCGAGCGCTCGGTAAACAGGCCTGCAAGCAGGATCAGCGGCGTCAAAACCGAGTTGATGACCCAGAAAAGCACGATATGCACCGTCGACAGCAGGAAATCGATTCGCCGCCCGTCCATGCGCGCCATCGCGATCCCCATCGCCCGCATGCCGGGAGTGGCCTGCGACGGGCCGCCAAGCGTCATGCCGAAATAAAGCACCGCAACGATGACGAACAGCGCCGGGTAAAGGAAGAATCCCAGGCCAAGCGTGATCACGCCGAGAAAGAAGACGATGACCGCGGCCGGGATGCACAGAAGCAGAACGATCGCGTAATCGATCACGAACGCGAAGACGCGCCGGCTCAGGACGCCGCTATAGGCGCGCCAGTCATCCGGTGCGGCATAGGTGGGGTTCTGGTCGAGGCTCATCGGTCGTTTTCTCCTGAGAGGGTATGACAGCGCGGCATGAGTGCCGTGTCAGCAGACAATATGGGAAGAAAACGACCGAATACAATAAGCGCCGGCCTCAGCCCTTTGCCAGTTTGCGTGCGGCCTCCATGGCGAAATAGGTGAGAACGCCATCGCAGCCCGCGCGCTTGAAACAGAGAAGCGTTTCCATCATCACCCGCTCGCCGTCGATCCAGCCATTCATGGCCGCAGCCTTGATCTGGGTATATTCGCCGGACACCTGATAGGCGAAGGTCGGCAGGCCGAAATTCTCCTTCAGCCGCCAGCAGATGTCGAGATAGGGCAGGCCGGGTTTGACCATCAGCATGTCGGCGCCTTCCTCAACGTCGAGTGCTGCGTCGCGGATCGCCTCCATGCCGTTGGCTGGGCTGATGTAATAGCTCGCCTTGTCACCCTTCAGCAGGCCGGCGGTGGAGATGGCCTCGCGATAGGGGCCATAATAGCCGGAGGAAAATTTCGTCGCATAGGACATGATGCCGACATTCTGGTGTCCGGCGGCGTCGAGCCCCCGGCGGATGGCGCCGATGCGCCCATCCATCATCTCCGACGGTGAGATAATGTCCGAACCGGCATCCGCCTGCAGGATGGCCGCCTTGACAACCTGTTCGACCGTTTCGTCATTGACGATCTCGTCGCCGCGCAGAATGCCGTCATGCCCGTGGCTGGTGAAGGGATCGAGCGCGACATCAGTAATCATGCCGATATTTGGCACGGCTTTTTTGACCGCGATAGTTGCCTGATTGATGAGATTGTTTGCTTCGAGCGCGTTCGAGCCGGTCTGGTCCCGCAACTCTATCTCGATATTCGGGAAGGTCGCGATGGCGGGAATGCCAAGATCGGCGGCTTCCTTTGCCGCTTCCACCAGCCGGTCGACGCTCATGCGGTTGACGCCGGGCATGGCGGGAATGGGCTCGAGAATATTGCTGCCCGGCACGATGAAGACCGGCCAGATGAGGTCGTCAACGGTCAGGCGGTTTTCCTGAACCAGACGGCGCGTCCAATCCGCCTTGCGATTGCGCCGCATGCGGCGATGGCCGGTGATCTCGTCGACCAGATGCGTTTTGTCCTGCATGTCAGAATGTCCTTCGGTCAAATTTCGAAAGCTGCATATCATGAAGCGTGGGCCATGCGAATGCGACAATCTTCCCTCATTGAGGCACAGCGCCGGCGATCATGCTTTGACAAGGCAGATGGCGGAATTCAATATGGACTGGTCGCCCGCCCATCGAGACCGTATCTTCCGGCCATGGAACCTGATTCTCAACCTCTGCCGAAGCGTCCGCTTGCCGAAATCCTCTTTCTGGTCTTCATGAGACTGGTTGCGGTTTCCTGTTTCTGGTTCGGCCTGCAATATTGGGCGATGCTGACGGGCTATTCGCTTGGCGGCCATGGGCGCTTCGATATGCTGAACCTGCCCTGGCGCGTGGCGGGCAGTGCGCTGGCGGTCATTTTCCCGGTTGCGGCGCTGGGTCTCTGGCTCGGCGCCTCCTGGGGTGCCGTCATGTGGGTCATGGGCGCGGGCGCGCAGATCGCCATGTATAAGGTTTGGCCGCATATCTTCGGTGCCAACACGCTTGTGCCCGTGATGCACGGTCTCGTGGCAACCATTTATATACTATTCCTGGTCGCTTTCTGGCTGGATCAGCGCCAGAATGAAGAGCGCGCAAGAATTGATTTACCATAATAATAAAGCAATTCGCCCCGTTTTCCGGCCGAATTTTATCGTTAAGTCATTGAATTATAACGGATGACTAAGACCCATTCCCGCTTCGCCACAGATTCGGCCCGCTGGGGAAAATGCAGGTAACCATTTGTTAATCGTAGCTTTTAAGTAGAATTTTATGCGCATTGATTAGGTTCTCACTCAAGGCGGGAGACAAACAAACACACCGCCAAACAAAACAGTGAGGCAGTCATGATCAATAGCAAAGTTAAGCCCCAGGCCGTTGTTGCCGATGCACATGAAGATACCATCCGCTCGCTCTACATGGAGTCGCTGCACCTGGTGGAACGTCTCCACCGCCGCCTCCTCGATGTCATCAAGGACGAATTTGACCGCCAGGGTCGTGATGACGTCAACGCCGTTCAGGCACTGCTGCTGTTCAACATCGGCAATTCCGAACTGACGGCCGGCGAGCTTCGTTCGCGTGGTTATTACCTCGGCTCGAACGTCTCCTATAACGTCAAGAAGCTGGTCGACCTCGGTCTCATCAACCACCAGCGCTCGCGTGTCGACCGCCGCTCGGTCCGCATCAGCCTGACGGAAAAGGGCCAGGAAATCGCCGAAACGGTTGCCCGCCTTTATGAACGCCACGTCGGTTCGATCGAAAAGGTCGGCGGCATCGGCACCGGCGAGTTCTCCGAAATGAACAAGCTGCTGCAGCGCCTTGATCGCTTCTGGAACGACTCGATCGCTTACCGTCTGTAATACCGCGACGGTTTCACTGTTTAAGCCGGGGGCATCCTTTGCTCCCGGCTTGCGGATTCCGCAGGTCACCCGCCACGCATTTTACCTGTCAAGTCCGCCCCTTCATCCGGCCTTCGCCCTGTTTTGCAGGCGAACACAGCTTCGTGAGAAGAGGGCCGTGACACGAATCGGCCATATTGATATGGGAGGCGCAAAGGCATAGGAGCCGGCGGTTTCTCCTGCTGTCGTGGCAAGCCTCGACTGCTGTGCCAGACACCAGCGCCAAGATCATGGCGTATCGAGCATTACCGGCCGGCAGACACGTTGTACGTGTTTGTTAATCATATTGATTTAGGCATCGTTGAGGATGCCGAAGAGAGTGGCTGGTAGGTAGAATGACAAAGAAATCCGTTTCCGATTCCGTATCGCGCCGCGCGCTTCTGCGTTCGGCCGTTTCCGTTGGTGCTGCAGCACTTGCCGCGCCGGCCTTTGCGCAGAACGCGCTTAACGATCTCATGGGCTCTTCGCGCCGCGGCAACTGGGATGACCAGTTCGACGCCAATTCATCGCGTTCGGCCGTGGGTGTCGTTTCAAACAATCCGGTTCTCGGACGCGAAGCACCTGTCTATATGCAGCAGGCGATCATGCAATATCAGCAGATCGTGCAGAATGGCGGCTGGCCGGAAGTGCCTGCGTCCCAGCAGCGCCTCCAGATCGGCGTCTCCGATCCTTCCGTACAGGCGCTGCGCCAGCGACTGATGGTATCCGGCGATCTGCCGCGCGAAGCCGGCATTTCCAGTGCCTTTGACTCTTACGTTGATGGCGCACTGAAGCGTTTCCAGGCCCGTCATGGCCTTCCGGCTGACGGTGTCAGCGGCGAATATACCACGAAGGCGCTCAATGTTTCCGCGCAGATCCGTCTGGCGCAACTGCAGACCAACCTCGTGCGCATCCAGTCCATGTCGGGTGATCTCGGCCAGCGTCACCTGATGGTGAATATCCCGGCCGCCGCCATCGAAGCAGTGGAGAATGAACGCGTCGTGCTGCGCAACACGGCCGTCGTCGGCCGCGCCAGCCGCCCGACGCACGTCATCAATTCCAAGATTTACGAAGTCATCCTCAACCCTTACTGGACAGCGCCGCGCTCGATCGTCGAAAAGGACATCGTGCCGCTGATGCAGAAGGACCCGACCTATCTGGAGCGGAACAACATCCGCCTCATCGACGGCAAGGGACAGGAAGTTTCGCCGACGGCGGTCGACTGGTTTGCGCCAAAGGCACCGAACCTGATGTTCCGCCAAGACCCCGGCAAGATCAACGCCATGTCCTCGACGAAGATCAACTTCCACAATCCGAACAACGAATATATGCACGACACGCCGCAGCAGGGTCTGTTCAACAAGCTGATGCGGTTCGAATCGTCCGGCTGCGTGCGCGTACAGAACGTGCGCGACCTCACAAGCTGGCTGCTGCGCGACACGCCCGGCTGGTCGCGTCAGGAAATGGAACGCGTCATCGCCACCCGCGTCAACACACCGATCAAGCTGGCGCAGGAAGTGCCTGTCTATTTCGTCTACATCACCGCATGGTCGGCGAAGGACGGCGTGGTGCAGTTCCGCGACGACATCTATGAAAAGGACGGCAACGCCGAACTGGCGCTCAACACCACCACCGGCATCGAACAGCCGGCTGGACCTGTCGACGACGACCTGTTGCCGCGCAACTGATCCGGCGCTGCCGTCAGGTTTTTATATTTAAGTGAAAGGCCGCACCCCGTCGGGTGCGGCTTTTTTCATTTTCGCTGCTGGTTTTGAAAAAACAGCTGCCGTTTTTTGTCGCAACGTCGCAGTTTGACGGGCAAATCTCGCTGCCCGTATTGCTCTTGTTCGGGCAGGGCGCTAAGACGCCATCGCATTACTGTTTCAGGAGCCTTCACCATGTCGAACACAGATGCTTTCTTCTCCCGTCCGCTTGCCGAAGTCGATCCGGATATTTTCGGCGCGATCGAGAAGGAACTGGGTCGCCAGCGCCACGAGATCGAACTGATCGCCTCGGAAAACATCGTTTCCCGCGCTGTGCTTGAAGCGCAGGGTTCGATCATGACCAACAAATATGCCGAAGGTTATCCGGGCAAGCGTTATTACGGCGGCTGCCAGTTCGTAGACATTGCTGAAGAGCTTGCCATCGAGCGCGCCAAGAAGCTGTTCGGCGTCAACTTCGCCAACGTCCAGCCAAATTCCGGTTCGCAGATGAACCAGGCCGTGTTCCTCGCGCTGCTCCAGCCGGGCGACACCTTCATGGGTCTCGACCTGAACTCCGGAGGCCATCTGACACACGGTTCGCCGGTCAACATGTCCGGCAAGTGGTTCAACGTCGTGTCTTACGGTGTGCGCGAAGGCGACAACCTGCTCGACATGGACGAGGTGGAGCGCAAGGCCAAGGAAACCCGGCCGAAGCTTATCCTTGCCGGCGGCACCGCCTATTCCCGTATCTGGGACTGGAAGCGCTTCCGCGAGATCGCTGATGAAGTCGGCGCTTATCTGATGGTCGACATGGCCCACATCGCCGGTCTGGTTGCCGGTGGCCAGCATCCGTCGCCGTTCCCGCATTGCCACGTTGCCACCACGACAACGCACAAGTCGTTGCGCGGCCCGCGTGGCGGCATGATCCTCACCAATGACGAGGATCTGGCCAAGAAGTTCAACTCCGCCGTCTTCCCCGGCCTTCAGGGCGGTCCGCTGATGCACGTCATCGCCGCCAAGGCCGTTGCCTTCGGTGAAGCATTGCAGCCGGAATTCAAGGATTACGCCGCACAGGTCGTCAAGAACGCCAAGGCGCTTGCCGAAACGCTGATCGAAGGTGGTCTTGATGTCGTCTCCGGCGGCACCGACAACCACCTGATGCTGGTTGACCTTCGCAAGAAGAACGCCACCGGCAAGCGTGCTGAAGCAGCTCTCGGTCGTGCCTACGTCACCTGCAACAAGAACGGCATTCCTTTCGATCCGGAAAAGCCTTTCGTCACCTCGGGTGTGCGTCTCGGCACGCCGGCCGGCACGACGCGCGGTTTCAAGGAAGCGGAATTCCGCGAAATCGGCAAGCTGATCGTCGAGGTTCTCGATGGCCTGAAGGTTGCCAATTCGGATGAAGGCAACGCTGCTGTTGAAGCTGCGGTGCGTGAAAAGGTCGTCGGCCTGACGGACCGTTTCCCGATGTATCCGTACATGTAAGGAAAAGAGACGATGCGCTGCCCATTCTGCGGTTCCGAAGACACACAGGTCAAGGACTCGCGTCCGGCGGAGGACAATACCTCCATCCGTCGGCGGCGCATCTGCCCGGATTGCGGCGGCCGCTTCACGACCTATGAGCGCGTGCAATTGCGCGAGCTGATGGTCATCAAGAAAAGCGGCCGCAAGCTGCCTTTCGACCGGGAAAAGCTGGTGCGGTCCTTCGAGATCGCGCTGCGCAAGCGCCCGGTTGACCGCGACCGGATCGAGCGGGCCGTCTCCGGCATCGCCCGCCGTCTGGAAAGTTCCGGCGAGACGGAAATTCCCTCGGAAGAAATCGGCCTGCAGGTTCTGGAAGCGCTGAAAAGCCTTGATGATGTGGCCTTCGTGCGTTACGCCTCGGTTTATCGCGATTTCAGCCACGCCGAGGATTTCGAGAACGTGATCGCCGAAATCAACGCCAAGATCGCCCGTGATACGGACGGTGGAGCATAGACGTGACGAGCCGTGCCGATGACGAAAGATTCATGGCGCGGGCCATCGAGGTTTCGCTTCGCCACCAGGGGCAGACGCTGACCAACCCCTCGGTCGGCTGCGTTCTCGTAAAAGACGGAAAAATCATCGCTGAAGCGGTCACCGCCGTGGGCGGTCGTCCCCATGCCGAACGGCAGGCGCTGGAAATCGCCGGCGAGGCGGCCCGTGGCGCCACCGCCTATGTAACGCTCGAACCCTGTTCCCATTGGGGCAAGACCCCGCCCTGCGCCAATGCGCTGGTTGAATACGGCGTTGCCCGTGTCGTGGTGGCGGTGGATGATCCGGATGAGCGCGTTTCCGGCCGTGGTTATACGATATTGCGCGACGCCGGTATCGTGGTGGAAACCGGACTGCTGCGCGCCGAGGGCCAGCGCGCGCTTGCCGGTTACCTCACACGCCAGATGAAAAAACGCCCGCATGTGATTCTGAAGCTTGCAATTTCCGCCGACGGCATGATTGGCAGAGAAGGCGAGGGGCAGATTGCGATTACCGGTCGCGAGTCGCGCCATGCCGTGCATGAACTCCGCGCGCGCTGCGATTGCATTCTCGTTGGTATTCGTACCGCTATTGCGGATGATCCGGAACTGACGGTGCGCATTGCCGGTTTGGAGCAGCGTTCGCCGGTGCGGATCGTGCTGGATCGGCAGTTTGAGTTGCCTTTGACGTCGAAGCTGGTGAAGACGGCGCGGGAGGTTCCGGTGATTGTCGCGGCGATACCCCCCTCTGCCCTGCCGGGCATCTCCCCCTCAAGGTGGGAGATCGATGGAGCGCCGCTTCCCCCTGCATCGACGGGCAGAGAGGGTGAACCGAAGGCGCGATTTGAGCGAGCGGACAGCCCCTTGCCGATCTCCCCCCTTGAGGGGGAGATGCCCGGCAGGGCAGAGGGGGGTAACCCCGATCGCCGACGCCAACAACTCACCGACGCCGGCGTCCAGATCCTCGAAGCCTCCACGCTCGAAAACCTCCTCCACATCCTCGCCGAAAGCGGCATGTCGGAACTTCTGGTCGAAGGCGGCGCCTTTGCCGCAAAATCATTCCTTGAAGCCGGGCTGGTGGACCGTATCATGCTGTTCGAAAGCCCGGTTGTGATCGGTGAAGGCGGGATTGAAACGCCGCTCAACCGTGCCGATATCACGGGCGATTATGCGCTGATCAGCGAAACCGCCTATGGGCCGGATCGCTGCTTCGATTATGAAAGGCCGATTTGATGTTTACCGGAATTGTCACCGACGTCGGAACCGTTTCCGAGCTGGAAGCCCTGGCTGAAGGCATTCGTCTGCGGGTGGCGACGAATTACGATCCCAAGACCATCGATATGGGTGCGTCCATCTCCCATGGCGGCGTGTGCCTGACGGTGACGAGGCTGCCTGATG
This sequence comes from Agrobacterium radiobacter, assembly GCF_040801995.1. NCBI lineage: Bacteria > Pseudomonadati > Pseudomonadota > Alphaproteobacteria > Hyphomicrobiales > Rhizobiaceae > Agrobacterium > Agrobacterium radiobacter. The sequence goes on from NZ_JBEGHX010000001.1 coordinate 832,393, forward strand.
ATGGCAGCAACGAGCGCTGGTACGAAGTCGAGGCCTGGGAAGAGGCGCTGCGCCTGACGACGATCGCCAGCTGGCAGAAGGGTACTCACGTCAATCTCGAGCGGGCGCTCAAGATCGGCGACGAGCTTGGCGGCCACATCGTCTCCGGCCATGTCGACGGCAAGGCGGAAATATTGGCTGTCGAACCGGAAGGTGAGGCGGTGCGTATCCGCCTGCGCGCCCCGGAGCATCTGGCGAAATTTGTGGCGCCTAAGGGTTCCATTGCGCTCGATGGCACCTCGCTGACCGTCAACGCCGTCGAAGGCACGGATTTTGACGTTCTGCTGATCCGCCATACGCTCACCGTCACCACCTGGGGCGAACGTCAGCCGGGCGATTTCGTCAATTTCGAGGTCGACACCATGGCGCGTTATGCCGCAAGGCTTGCGGAATTTCCGTCGGCGTAAACCGAAAAGGTGACTCGGCGGGTTATTGTGCCCGCTGACGCCTCCTCCTCCCGTCATTCCGACTCAAAGCCGGCATGACGGAACGGAAGCGACGAGTACGCCAAATCGCATAATGGTCGCTGCCTTGCTTCCGATGAAGCTCAAAACACTATAAGACGTCTCTTCAGCCGTTTTCATCCAAACGGGGGTAGGGGACATACATCATGCCGTCTTTTGAACTGCTGACAGCCTTTTTTGTAACCACCGCTTTGTTCGCCTATATCCCCGGTCCGGCCATGCTTTATGCGGCGGCGCAGACCATGGCGCGCGGCCGGTTTGCCGGGCTGATGGCGGTGCTTGGCATCCATGTCGGCTGCTATGTCCACATTTTTGCCTCTGCGGCGGGGCTTTCGGTGCTGTTTCAGGCCGTTCCCTGGCTCTATCTCGCCGTGAAGCTCTGCGGCGCGCTTTATCTCGTATGGCTCGGTTTTTCGATGCTGCGCAGCAAGCTTGAAGGTGAGGCGGTCAATCTGACCATCGAGCCGAAGTCGGCGCGCCGCGCCTTTATCGACAGCATCATCGTCGATGTGCTCAATCCGAAGACCGCGCTGTTCTTTCTGGCCTTTCTGCCGCAATTCGTCGATCCGGCAGCAGCCTTTCCGGTCTGGCTGCAATTGCTGATCCTCGGCATCGCCGTCAATTTCATCTTTTCCTCGGCAGATCTGGTCGGCGTGCTTCTGGCAGGGGCGATGGTCGGGCGTTTGAAGCGTTCCAGCGCGGTGCAGGTGCTTGTCCGCCGCGCTGCCGGAACGGTGCTGATGGGGCTCGGCGTCCATCTGGCCTTCCAGAAAACCTGATTCTCGGGAAGCCGCGCCGAGAGGTGCAAAACCCGGCCAAATGCCCTGCAGAAGCGGCCCCTTGCGCCACTGACATATGAAATTACTTGCCAAAAACAGTCAGCCGTGGTTTGACCGCCGCAAAAGCCGGTATGATCCGGCGTTAAGCTTTTCGGGAAAATCCCCAGGAACCCTCACATGTCCAAACCTCATCTTCTTATCGTGGAAGCACGTTTTTACGACGATATGGCCGATGCTCTTCTCGAAGGCGCGAAGTTTGCGCTTGATGAAGCCGGCGCCACCTATGACGTCATCACCGTTCCCGGCGCGCTGGAAATCCCTGCCGCCATCGCCATGGCGCTTGACGGTGCAGACAATGACGGCACGGAATATGACGGTTTTGTCGCGCTTGGCATGGTCATTCGCGGGGAGACCTACCACTTCGACATCGTTTCCAACGAATCCTCCCGCGCGCTGATGGACCTCGCGGTCAGCGAATCGCTGCCGATCGGCAACGGCATCCTCACCGTCGAGAATGACGAGCAGGCCTGGGCGCGTGTACGCCGCTCCGACAAGGACAAGGGCGGTTTCGCCGCCCGCGCGGCGCTGACCATGATCAAGCTGAAGAAAAAACTGGGTGGCTGAACGCATGTCGAATGTTGATAATGGCGGCGAACCGCGCCAGCCTTCGGTAAAGCCCGCCAACCAGCGCGGCGCGGCCCGCCTTGCGGCCGTGCAGGCGCTTTACCAGATGGATGTCGGCGGAACCGGCGTGATGGAAGTCGTCGCCGAATATGAGGCGCATCGTCTCGGCCAGGAAGTCGATGGCGATACCTACCTGAAGGCTGACCCTTCGTGGTTCCGTTCGATCGTCGCCGGCGTGGTGCGCGATCAGACGAAGATCGACCCGCTGGTGCGCTCCGCCCTTCTGGAAGACTGGCCGCTGTCGCGTCTCGATGCCACCGTGCGCGCCATCCTGCGTGCCGGCGCTTTCGAGATTCTCGAGCGCAAGGACGTGCCGGTCGCCGTCATCGTCACGGAATATGTTGAAATCGCCCGTGCTTTCTTCGAGCATGACGAGCCCAAGCTGGTGAATGCGGTTCTGGACCGCATTGCCAAGCAGGTGCGCGGCGAGGCAAAACGCTGAAGTAAAACAGGTGAGGAAGAGATGAGCGCAGTTTCCGTCCCCGGACTTGAAGTTCAACTGGACGAGGCGAAGCGCAACGTCTTCCTTCTCACCATGGCGCAGGCGATCATGGGATCGGCCGCGCCCTTGAGCTTTTCGGTCGGCGCGCTTGCCGGTTATCAGCTGCTCGGTGCGGACAAGTCACTGGCAACCGCGCCGCTCACCGGCTTTAATATCGGTGTCGCGCTCGGCGCGATCTGCGTGGCGGCCGCCTCCCGCTTTCTTGGCCGCAAGGCAGGCTTCATGGTCGGCGCGCTGATGTGCTCCATCGGCGGCGGCATTGCTGCGGTGGCGCTCTTCCGGTCGGATTTCTGGCTGTTTGCCGTCGGCCTGCTGCTGATTGGCATTTCCGGCGGTTTCACGCAAAAAATTCGCTTCGCCGCAGCCGATGCCTCGCCATCCTTCTACAAGCCGAAGGCGATCTCCTGGATTCTGGCTGGCGGCATCATTTCCGCCATCGTCGGGCCGCAACTCGCCATCTTCGGCAAGGATTTGCTTGCGCCGGTTACCTTTGCCGGCGCTTTTCTGGCCCTCGTTCCGCTCGGCCTCGTTTCGATTGCCATTCTGGCGTTTCTGAAATTGCCCGACCCCAAGGCTGCCACCGCCCATGTCGAATCGGTAAGGCCGCTTTCGGAGATTGTCCGCACGCAACGTTTCGTCACCGGCATGATCTGCGGTATCGGCTCTTATGCGTTGATGACCTTCATGATGACGGGCGCACCGCTTGCCATGGTGATCGGCTGCGGTTTCCCGACCGAACTCGCCACGCTCGGCATCCAGTGGCATGTGCTGGCCATGTTCGGCCCGAGCTTCTTCACCGGCATGCTGATTTCCCGATTCGGCGCGGAAAAAATCGTTGCTTGCGGCCTCATCGTGCTGATGGCCTGCGCCATTGTCGCCCATATGGGCATAGAGCTGTGGAATTTCTGGGCGGCGCTCATTCTGCTTGGCCTCGGCTGGAATTTCGGTTTCATCGGTGCAACCGCCATCATCACGTCAAGCTACCGCCCGCATGAGGCGGACAAGGTGCAGGGCTTCCATGATATCGTGCTCTTCGGCACGGTGGCGTTGTCGTCCTTCTCTTCCGGCAAGGTGTTTACGGCCTGGGGCTGGTCGGTGATGAACCTCGTCATCTGGCCGGTTGCCGGGCTTTGCCTCCTGCTCGTCCTGTCGCTCATCCTCACGAAGCAAAAAAAAGCCGCCTGAGTTCTGCGCCGCTCTCTACGCCTTTCAAGTTTCAGGCAAATTTGTGGGCTTGACGCGGCACCTTGCGCCAACGCAATCTCCGCTCCGAGGACATTTTTCCTTGGGAGGGGAACAAATGCCCAAGACGGGATTTGGGACGGGCCGTCCGCATCTCCCTGCACAAGGTTTCGCCGCGCCGGGGAGGGAGTGAGACCCGGCCTTTTGGGAGGTAAGTGCGCATGACCGTAATACCCATAGTAATTTTATGCGGTGTCCTGTCCGTGGTTTACGCGGTATGGGCCACCAAAAGCGTTCTCGATGCCGATCAGGGTAACGAGCGTATGCGTGAAATAGCAGGTTTTATCCGTGAAGGTGCGCAGGCTTATCTCACCCGTCAATATCTCACCATCGCCGTCGTCGGACTGATCGTCGCTGTTCTTGCCTGGTATCTGCTGTCATCCATGGCGGCCATCGGCTTCCTCATCGGCGCGGTGCTTTCGGGTGCGGCCGGTTTTGTCGGCATGCATGTCTCGGTGCGCGCCAATCTGCGCACCGCGCAGGCGGCGTCCCACAGCCTTTCCGCCGGTCTCGATATCGCCTTCAAGTCGGGCGCCATCACCGGCATGCTGGTCGCAGGCCTCGCGCTGCTCGGCGTCTCCATCTATTATTTCGTCCTGACCTCGGTGATGGGTCATCCGGCCGGATCGCGTGAGGTGATCGATGCTTTGGTGTCGCTCGGCTTCGGTGCATCGCTGATCTCCATCTTTGCCCGTCTCGGCGGCGGCATCTTCACCAAAGGTGCGGATGTCGGCGGCGATCTCGTCGGCAAGGTCGAGGCCGGCATTCCCGAGGACGATCCACGCAACCCGGCAACCATCGCCGACAATGTCGGCGACAACGTCGGCGATTGCGCCGGCATGGCGGCCGACCTCTTCGAGACCTATGCCGTCTCCGTGGTCGCGACCATGGTTCTGGCCGCGATCTTCTTTGCGGGAACGCCGATACTGGAAAGCGCCATGGTCTATCCGCTGGCGATTTGCGGCGCCTGCATCCTGACCTCGATTGCCGGAACCTTCTTCGTCAAGCTCGGCACCAACAATTCCATCATGGGCGCGCTCTACAAAGGGCTCATCGCCACCGGCGTTTTCTCGGTTGCCGGTCTTGCGGTCGCTACTCATGCGACGGTCGGCTGGGGAGTGGTGGGCACGGTGGCCGGAATGGAGATCACCGGCACCAACCTCTTCTTCTGCGGATTGGTCGGCCTCGTCGTGACGGCGCTTATCGTCGTCATCACCGAATATTATACCGGCACCAACAAGCGGCCGGTCAACTCCATCGCCCAGGCGTCGGTCACCGGTCACGGTACCAACGTCATCCAGGGCCTTGCGGTCTCGCTGGAATCGACGGCGCTGCCGGCTCTCGTCATCGTTGGCGGCATTATCGGAACCTATCAGTTGGCCGGCCTGTTCGGTACGGGCATCGCGGTCACCGCCATGCTTGGTCTCGCGGGCATGATCGTGGCGCTCGACGCCTTCGGCCCGGTGACTGATAATGCCGGTGGTATCGCTGAAATGGCCGGTCTCGATCCTGACGTGCGCAAGGCGACGGATGCGCTGGATGCCGTCGGCAACACCACCAAGGCCGTCACCAAGGGTTACGCCATCGGTTCGGCCGGTCTCGGCGCGCTGGTGCTGTTTGCGGCCTATTCCAACGACCTGTCCTATTTCGCCGCCAATGGCGATACTTATCCCTACTTCAAGGACATTGGCGAAATATCGTTCAGCCTCGCCAATCCTTACGTCGTTGCCGGTCTGCTGTTCGGCGGTCTCATTCCGTATCTCTTTGGCGGCATCGCCATGACGGCGGTGGGCAAGGCGGCAAGCTCGATTGTCGAGGAAGTGCGCCGCCAGTTCCGCGAAAAACCGGGCATCATGGCTGGGACGGAAAAGCCTGATTATGGCAGGGCCGTGGACCTGCTGACACGCGCGGCGATCAAGGAAATGGTCATCCCGTCGCTCCTGCCGGTTCTGGCGCCGCTCGTCGTTTATTTCGGCGTGCTGCTGATTTCGGGCTCCAAGGCGTCGGCCTTCGCGGCACTTGGCGCATCGCTGCTCGGCGTCATCATCAACGGCCTCTTCGTGGCGATTTCCATGACCTCAGGTGGCGGTGCATGGGACAACGCCAAAAAGAGCTTCGAAGACGGCTTCATCGACAAGGACGGCGTGCGCCACGTCAAGGGTTCGGACGCCCACAAGGCGTCGGTGACGGGTGATACGGTCGGCGATCCCTACAAGGATACCGCCGGTCCCGCCGTCAACCCGGCGATCAAGATCACCAATATCGTGGCGCTGTTGCTGCTTGCTGTTCTTGCCCACTGAGGGCTGAGGTTCCGACGAATGAAAAAGGCCCGGGGAGTGATCCCCGGGCCTTTGATTTTTCCGTTCCTGCTGAGGTCAGGGGGTGTTGTTGCCCTGACCGAGAATGCTCTTGGCGATGTTGGCGCCGGAGGTGCCGCCGGAGAGCAGCTGCTGCAGGAAGGTGAGGTCCTTGCCGCCGGTCGGCGTTGTGCGCGAAATCGTGTCGAAGACCTTGCCGTCCTGCAGCGTGTAGTTGGCCTTGCGCTCGATGACGCCGTCCTTGTTGAAATAGATCGCAAGAATGTTCTGTTCGACCAGCGCCGGCTTCATGAAGGCCGCGCGGCGCACGCGCTTCTGCGAGATGTAATAGAAAACCTCGTTGCCGAAGGTCGCCGTCGTGGAGGGCGTGCCCATGGTCAGCAGAACCTGCTCACGGCTGGAACCCTCAGGGATCAGCTGGAGCGACTGCTCGTCCATGACATAGCCGTTATGGAACACATCGGTTGTGCTGCTGCAGGCGGAAAGCAGGCCGGATGCGAGCAAGATTGCGATGGCGGTCTTGCTCAGAATTTTGCCGTGACTTGCGGATTTCTGCTTGCTCAACTGCTTTTCCCCGACTGCGATCATGAATGGCACCTTCCGGCATTGCGTGGTGCACAGTGTCTGTGCACATGATTGTGTCAATCCGGGGACGGAAAATCCCGATCACCCCCCAAATCCAATGCTTTCCCGGCCGTTTGGAACTCCTCCGGTTCTCTTCGACTGTTTCAGCCCAAAGACGAACGTGACCGTGACAGCATTGCAATTCGTGGATGCTTCGGTAAACCAGCTTTGACAATCATGCAACAAGTGCGATGGACGGTAAGCGAATTCACCCGTCCGGTTCGGAAAAAAAAGATGATATTCGGGCTGTTCAAGAAGAAAAACAACAATCGCGCCATAGTTGACCGGCAATATGCGACCTTGACGGCTGCCGCCCGCACGCCCGGATTTTATCTTGACCTCGGTGTGCCCGACACGGTCATGGGCCGTTTCGAGATGCTCTCGGCGATCATGATTCTCTATTTCCGCCGCACCAAATCATCAGGTGTCAGCGGGCAGGAAATCGCCCAGGAGATCGTCGACGCCTTTTTTCAAGATATCGATCATTCCATCCGTGAGCTGGGAATCGGTGACCAGGGCGTGCCGAAACGCATGAAGAAATTCGCCGGTATGTTTTATGGGCGGCTCGAATCCTACGCGGCGGCGCTGGATGCTTCCGACCGCCCCGCTCTTGCCGCAGCGCTCCGGCGCAATATATATCCGCAGGTAGACGACAAGGCCCCTGATATGGAGGGGTTGGCGGGCTGGATGATGGAAGCATCCGCAGCCCTTGCCGCCCAGTCCGAAGAGACAATAGCAACCGGAAGCCTGACGCTGCCCTTGCCTTTACGATGAGGTTCACGATGAACGCGCGACACGCCGCAAATGACGACCTGCCTTTTTCCTATCCCGTAAAGGTAGGCCATATTTCCGCCAATCCCGTCAGGATTGGTCTCGAAGCCAGTGCCGAGGAACTGAAGGCGCTGGCGAAATTCTGGGATGTGGTTTCCGTCGAATATCTGAAGGCGGAGCTGCAGGTTTCCCGCTGGAAGAAGGATGGCGTGAAGATCAAGGGTGAGGTGCATGCGGCTGTGACCCAATCCTGCATCGTCACGCTGGAGCCGGTCTCGAGCAAGATCGACGAGACGGTAGAGCAGATTTTCGTCCCGGAAGGATCGAAACTGGCGCGGATGGTGACCAATGAGGAAGGCGAGATCGTGCTTGATCCTGATGGCCCCGATATTCCCGATCAGTTCACCGGCGACAGCATCGATGTCGGCGCCGTGGTTGCCGAATTTGCCGCGCTTGCGATTGATCCTTATCCGCGCAAAGCGGATGCGGAATTTGCCGAAGCGGCTGAAAAAGAGCCCGAAGAAGAAAAGCGCCCATCGCCCTTTGCCGTGCTGAAAGATTGGAAAAAAGACTGAATGGCCCAGCCGGGCTGAAATAATTTTATTGTAACAAGAGCCGGAAAAGGTATTTTCGCGCAAAATCCGCTTGATTGGCGGCAAGTAAGGATAAGGGACGAGTGATCAGAATTGCAATTGACGTCATGGGTGGCGATTTCGGCCCAGATGTTGCCATACCCGGTGCCGCCAAGGCGCTTGAACGGCACAACGATGTAACTTTTCTGCTCTACGGGCAGAAGAGCAAATGCGACCCCATTCTGGCACAATATCCCGCACTTCGGGAAAAGTCGGTCTTTCACGATTGTGAAGTCTCGGTCAGCATGGACGAGAAACCGAGCCAGGCGCTGCGCCGTGGCCGCTATGTTTCCAGCATGTGGCGCGCCATCGAGGCGGTAAAGCTCGGCGAGGCGGATGTCGCCGTTTCCGCCGGCAATACCGGCGCGCTGATGGCCATGGCCAAATTCTGTTTGCGCACCATGGCGCGGGTGGAACGACCGGCGATTGCCGGCATCTGGCCGACGCTGAAGGGCGAAAGCATCGTGCTCGACATCGGTGCGACGATCGGCGCCGATTCCCAGCAGCTTCTGGATTTTGCCCTGATGGGCGGCGCCATGGCGCGCGCGCTTTTCGATATCGACCGCCCTACCGTCGGCCTGCTCAATGTCGGTGTCGAGGAAGTCAAGGGCCAGGAAGAGGTACGTGAGGCCGGACGGCTTATCCGTGAGGCCGATCTCGGCACCATCGACTATCGCGGTTTCGTCGAAGGCGATGATATCGGCAAGGGTACGGTGGATGTGGTGGTGACGGAAGGTTTCACCGGCAACATTGCGCTCAAAGCCGCAGAAGGCACGGCGCGCCAGATCACCACGCTTCTGCGTGAGGCGATCTCGCGCAGCTTCTTCGCCAAGATCGGTTATGTCCTGGCGAAAAGCGCCTTTGATGTACTTCGCGAAAAAATGGACCCGCGCAAGGTCAATGGCGGCGTATTTCTGGGTCTGAACGGCATTGTCATCAAGAGCCACGGGGGTACGGACGCCGTTGGTTTTGCGTCGGCTGTCGATGTCGGCTACGACATGGTTCACAACGGCCTGACGGCCAAGATTGAAAATGATCTGAAGATTTACCACGCAAGACGGCTTCCGCCCCCGGCGCCCGAAGCTCTCGTGGCTGACGAGGAATAAGGGAATGATCCGCTCTATAGTTCGTGGTTTCGGGGCAGCGCTTCCGAAGCGTGTCATGACCAACAGCGAAATCGAAGGTGTCGTCGAGACATCAGACGAATGGATCGTGCAGCGCACGGGCATCAAGCAGCGCTATATCGCCGGCGAAGGTGAAACCACCGCGTCCCTCGGCGAAGCTGCTGCGCGTGCCGCGCTCGACAATGCCGGCCTGACACCTGATGATATCGACCTCATCATTCTGGCCACCTCGACCCCTGATAACACTTTTCCGGCAACGGCGGTGAACATCCAGAACCGTCTTGGCATGACCCACGGCTTCGCCTTCGACATGCAGGCCGTCTGTTCCGGCTTCGTTTATGCCGTATCGACCGCCGACCTCTATATTCGCGGCGGCATGGCCAAGCGCGTCCTGGTGATCGGTTCCGAAACCTTCTCGCGCATTCTCGACTGGAAGGACCGCACCACCTGCGTTCTCTTCGGCGATGGCGCCGGCGCGCTGATTCTTGAAGCCGGCGAAGGCGAGGGTACCTCCGCCGATCGCGGCGTTCTGACCGCGCAGCTGCGTTCCGACGGTTCGCACAAGGAAAAGCTCTATGTCGATGGCGGACCTTCCACGACAGGTACCGTTGGTCATCTGCGCATGGAAGGCCGGGAAGTGTTCAAGCACGCCGTCGGCATGATCACCGACGTGATCGAACAGGCCTTTGAGGCGACGGGCACGACGTCTGATGACCTCGACTGGCTGGTTCCGCACCAGGCCAACAAGCGCATCATCGACGGATCGGCGAAGAAGCTTAACATCGACCCGGAAAAGGTCGTCATCACCGTCGATCAGCACGGCAATACCTCGGCCGCCTCCATTCCGCTGGCGCTTGCCGTTGGGGCCGGCGACGGACGCATCAAGAAGGGCGATCTTGTCATGCTGGAGGCCATGGGCGGCGGCTTCACCTGGGGTGCGGTGCTGCTGCGCTGGTAAGGGCGTGATTTGCGCGTTTGCCGGGGCGCCGGGGCGAAATCGGTTGTGATTTTCGCGCTCACGCCCCGGTCAGAAGCGCCCGGGCGACCCGAGCCTGTGTCAAAACCGTATCAGTCAGTCTAAGCCCTTGCACTGATTGCCGAAAGCCTCAAATGAATCTGGAACAATCCCTTGACCGGTCGCCACAAGGGAAATAATCTCGGCGGCTCCTAGAGAAAAATTCAGACACGGTTTGTGGGGAAAAATGGCCGGGAAGACAGTGACACGCGCAGATCTTGCAGAATCTGTGTTTCGTAAAGTCGGGCTGTCCCGCACCGAATCCGCCGAACTGGTCGAGACGATCATCGACGAGATATGCAACGCGATCACCCGCGGCGAGGTCGTCAAGCTTTCGTCCTTCGCAACTTTCCAGATCAGGGAAAAGAACGAGCGCATCGGCCGCAACCCGAAAACGGGTGAGGAAGTTCCGATTTCGCCGCGCCGCGTCATGACCTTCAAGGCCTCCAATGTGCTGAAGCAGCGCATTTTGAAGGCCCATACGGCCCGCAAGGCCAAGCAGAAGGGCCAGAAGGCGGGGGCGTAATCCCTCACTCAAGGTCGCAGCGACACGCCTTTTTTGCCATATCGCAAGCCCTTTTCCCCATTCTTCTTGTGAACATACTTGAATTTCAACGTGCAAGCCGTTGAAATCCGGTCGACTCACATCATAATCAATTTTAGTGATTTGTATCTCGCCGCAACGGCGTCGGCGCGGGGTCGTAACCGACTTAGCGTGGTGTTTGACCGGCGGGTGAAAAGCGTTCTCGTTCAGTGTCCGGCCGGATGCATGTTGCTCCGGTTCGGATGGGAGTGGAAATTTGGATAAAAGCCCCGACGCGTTTCGGACGATCAGTGAAGTGGCGGATGAGCTGAACCTGCCGCAGCATGTGCTGCGTTTCTGGGAAACGCGCTTTCCGCAGATCAAGCCGATGAAACGGGGCGGGGGCCGCCGTTATTACCGCCCTGACGATATCGATCTTCTGAAGGGCATCCGTCACCTTCTTTATGACCATGGCTACACCATCAAGGGCGTGCAGAAGCTCCTGAAAGCCAATGGTAACCGCTTCGTGGCGGCAATCGCCTCCGGTGATCTCGCGACCATGGAAGCCATCATGGCGGCGAGCGGGGAAAAGGAAGTCGCCGAGCCGCGTGTCATCGATACCGATGGGGACGAGGTCGTCGGCCGTCCGAAGGCCAAGCCGAGCGGCCGGTTTTTCGGCTTCGGCGGCGGCAACAGCGATGCCGAAATATCGGTCGGCAAGTCGAGCATCGGCAAGGACGATCAGGCGCTTTTGCAGGAAGCCCTGTTCGATCTCCTCGAATGCAAGCGCCTTCTCGATCAGGTTCGCTGACAATTTATCCACAGCTCTTTTAAGCGTTTCCCATGCAGGAATTCGAGAAAACAAAGAGTTAGGGCGTTTCCCCGTTTCTCTGAAAAACGAAAACGCTCGCGAATGCCAACTTTTCGGAAACTCCTTTGGCCGATAATGCGGCTCCGTTGAAAGGAGTCCGATCGTGAGCAACCGAAAACCGACAGCACGACGCCGCACGGCGAAGAAATCGAGCGGCGGCAGCGTTTGGCCATGGGTGTTGATGCTGGGCGTCGTTGCCGGCGGCATTCAGGCTTACGAACATCGAGACAGCCTTCTGCCGCAGCGCCATGTTGCGAAGGCGACATCCTCAGCCGCGAATTCCCCGAAAGTCGCGACAACCGCCAAGCGCGATGCGGTCACGACCGAGAAAGTCGCATCCATCCGCCCCGCATCGCCGGCTCTGCCCGGCAATGGACCGGTGCCGCCGCGCCCGATCGCCATGCCATCCGTCTCGCAGCCGAGCCAGGTTGCAGCTATCCTGCCGGAAACGCGTCCTTCGGTCGAAAAAATCTCGCTCGGTGAAAAAAGCGGCGCCTTTGCCTTCTGCGGCCGTTCGGGCCTCAATAATTGCGTGGCCGATGGCAACACCTTCTGGATGAAGGGCGTGAAGACGCAGCTCGCCGGCATCGAGGTTCCGCAGATCGACCGGGCGCGCTGCATGGAAGAGCGCCAGCGCGGTTTCGTTGCAAAGGTCAGGCTTCGCGACATGCTGAATGCCGGCGCCTTCGATGTGACCTCTTCCGGGACTGCGGGCGGGCAAGCCACGGAACGCAAACGGCTTTCGCGTTCGGGCGTCTCCTTCGCCGATCAACTCGTGCGAGAAGGGCTCGCCCATCCGGTATCGGCAAAAAATCAGTCCTGGTGTGGCTAGGGCCCAATTGACCGAAACGGTCCGGCCTGTGTAGATGAGGCTCAGTCGCGTTTGGGATCGAGGCCTCGTGCCGGACACCCGAAGGATGACGACTTTTTGCAGCGACTTGACCGCAATGGTGCAAGGCGCGGCAATGCGGACGTGGCGAAATCGGTAGACGCAGCAGACTTAAAATCTGCCGACCATTGGTCTTGCGGGTTCAAGTCCCGCCGTCCGCACCACCTTCACCCACAAACAAAGTGCGCCCCTGCAGCGCAGATTCGGCAAGGATAGATTGCCAATTCGCGTTGATATTCAGGCGTTGGTTGCTTTTGTTCCTAGTGGTGCGCCCAAAAAATAATCCTGCTCAAGCAAGCGGCATATTTCTTCGAAAATCACCCAAAAGAACCTATTGACCTTGCCACGATGGGAAGCCCTATCTTTTTTTTAACACAAGAAAAGAGGGGTCGTACGCATGTCACAAATGGAGATCCGGGCGAGTCACCAGATTGCGATCGATGGCATGACATGCGCCTCCTGTGTCGGCCGCGTGGAAAAGGCGATTGCCAAGGTGCCGGGCGTTCTGAAGGCCTCGGTCAATCTCGCGACGGAACGCGCTGATATCTCCTTTTCCGGATCGCCCGACGTGCCGGCCGTGATCGCGGCGGTCCGGAATGCTGGGTATGGCGTCGAAGAAAAAACCATCGAACTCGATATCGAGGGTATGACCTGCGCCTCCTGCGTCGGTCGTGTTGAAAAGGCGCTGAAGGCTGTTTCCGGTGTTTCCGATGCGACCGTCAATCTGGCGACCGAGCGTGCCACCATTCGCGTTGCCGGCAATGCCGCCTCTGCCGCCACCCTGGCGGAGGCGATGAAGCGGGCGGGCTATACGGCGAGCGAAATCATCGCCGACAAGGCCGGTGATGTGGAGCAGGATAGACGCGCTACGGAACTGCGCGGCCTGAAAATCAGCCTTGCCGTGGCCGCTGCACTGACGTTGCCAGTCTTCGTGCTGGAGATGGGTTCGCATCTGGTGCCCGCCATCCATGAATTCGTGATGGAAACGGTTGGCATGCAGGAAAGCTGGTATCTGCAATTCGTGTTGACGACACTGGTCCTGTTCGGGCCCGGCCTTCGCTTTTTCAAAAAGGGCATACCTGCACTGCTGCGGCTGGCGCCGGATATGAATTCGCTCGTCGTACTTGGCACCGCAGCCGCCTGGGGATTTTCGGTGGTGGCAACCTTCCTGCCCGAAATCCTGCCGCGTGGCACGGCCAATGTCTATTATGAGGCGGCGGCGGTTATCGTCACGCTCATCCTTCTCGGCCGATTCCTCGAAGCGCGCGCCAAAGGCCGCACCAGCGAGGCGATAAAGCGGCTTGTCGGCCTGCAGGCGAAGTCCGCCCGCGTGCTGCGCGATGGCGAAACCGTTGATGTGCCGTTGCAGGATGTGCGCACCGGCGATGTGATCGTCGTTCGCCCCGGCGAGAAAGTGCCGGTCGATGGGCTGGTTCTCAGCGGTTCTTCTTATGTCGATGAATCGATGATCACTGGCGAGCCGGTCCCGGTCACCAAGGCGACGGGTTCCGAGGTTGTCGGCGGTACGGTGAACCGCAATGGCTCCTTCACCTTCCGCGCCACCAAGGTGGGCGCCGATACGCTGATCGCCCAGATCATCCGCATGGTGGAGGAGGCGCAGGCCGACAAGCTGCCCATTCAGGCGCTGGTCGACAAGGTCACCAACTGGTTCGTACCGGCCGTCATGCTGGCCGCACTCGCCACCTTCACCGTCTGGTTCATCTTTGGGCCTGATCCGGCCTTGACCTTCGCGCTCGTCAACGCGGTTGCGGTTCTTATCATCGCCTGTCCCTGCGCCATGGGTCTTGCCACGCCGACCTCGATCATGGTCGGCACCGGCCGCGCCGCCGAGATGGGCGTGCTGTTCCGCCGCGGCGATGCGCTTCAGACGCTGCGCGATGCCGACGTGATTGCCGTTGACAAGACCGGCACCCTGACGCTCGGCAAGCCGAAGCTGGTGCATTTCACCACGACGCAGGGCTTCGATGCGGATGAGGTGCTTCGCCTCGTCGCCTCGCTGGAGAACCATTCCGAACATCCGATTGCCGAAGCGATCGTCGAGGCGGCGAAACATGGCGGCCTGACGCTTGCCAATGCGGAAGGTTTCGAAGCGACCCCCGGTTTTGGTGTTGCAGCCATGGTTGACGGCCGCAGGGTCGAAGCGGGCGCAGACCGGTTCATGACGAAGCTCGGCTATGACGTCGCGATGTTTGCCGATGATGCCGAAAGGCTGGGCAGGGAAGGGCAGTCGCCGCTTTATGCCGCCGTCGATGGCAGGCTGGCCGCGATCATCGCCGTTGCCGATCCGATCAAGCAGACGACCCCGGAGGCGATTGCGGCGCTGCATGCGCTGGGCCTCAAGGTCACGATGATCACCGGTGACAATCGCCGCACTGCCGAAGCTATAGCCCGCCGTCTCGGTATTGATGAGGTGGTGGCGGAAGTGCTGCCCGACGGCAAGGTCGAGGCCGTCAAAAGGCTTGCTGCCGGCGGGCGACGTGTCGCCTTTGTCGGGGATGGGATCAATGATGCACCGGCGCTTGCTGCGGCCGATGTCGGGCTTGCCATCGGCACGGGTACGGATGTCGCGATTGAAAGTGCCGATGTGGTCTTGATGTCTGGCGATCTGCGCGGCGTTGCCAACGCCATCGCGCTCTCCAAGGCGACCATCCGCAATATCGGCCAGAATCTGTTCTGGGCCTTCGCTTACAACGCTGCACTCGTTCCGGTGGCGGCTGGAATATTGTATCCTGTCAACGGCGTTCTGCTGTCGCCTGTCCTTGCTGCCGGAGCCATGGCGCTTTCCAGCGTCTTCGTATTGACGAACGCGCTGCGCCTGAAAAGCTTCCGTGCACCGCTGGTGGACAGACCGGCGGGCATGCAGCTCGCAGCGGCCGAATAGGAGGCGGATGTGATGACGCCTGGCAACACAATCTATCTGCCGCAGATCGGGCGCAGCATCATGGCGGCGCAGGGTGAAACCGTGCTTCAGGCCGCGTTGGCCGCTGGCGTCACCTATCCGCATGGCTGTCGCATGGGCCGCTGCGGGGCCTGCAAATCGCATCTCATTTCCGGCAAGATCGATCTTCTCAAGCATACGCCCTTCTCCTTGACCGAAGAGGAAAAGGCGGATGGTCTGACGCTCGCCTGCCGGGCCATGCCGTTAAGCGACATGACGATCAGCTGGCTCGATGGGGCGGATGAGATCGCCGATATTCCGACCGGCCGCTTTGAGGGCGTGGTGGCGGAAGTGGTGGATGCGACACATGATATCAAGCTCATCCGTATCCGGCTCGACGAGCGCGGGCAGTTTGCCTTCAAGCCCGGACAATATGTGCGCCTGCTTTATACGGACTGTTCGCCGCGTGATTATTCCATCGCCAGTCGGGTGGATGAGGAATTGATCGAATTTCACATCCGGCACGTTCCCGGCGGCATGACGAGCGGCCGCATCTTTTCGCTCGCCAGGGCTGGTGACCCCGTGACGATCGTGGGGCCTTTCGGTTCTTCGTTCCTGCGGGAAAAACATTGTGGGCCCATCCTCGGCATTGCCGGCGGGTCGGGGCTTGCCCCCGTCAAGGCGGTTGTCGAGGCAGCACTTGCAACGGGCCGTGAACGCCCGGTTCATGTCTATTTCGGCGCGCGCGCTCAGCGTGATCTCTATATGCTCGACCGCTTCGGAGATCTTGCCGCGCGGCATGGCAATCTGAGCTTCGTTCCGGTTCTCTCGCATGAAGACCATGCCGATATCAGGTGCGGTTATGTCGGTGCGGCGGTGGCGGATGATTTCGACGATCTCGATGGCTGGAAAGCCTATATTGCCGGACCGCCGGCCATGATCGAGGCGACGGTGCCGCAGCTTCTGGCGCGCGGCATGCGCACCGCCGACATTCATGCAGACGTATTTTTCACCCCGGAAAGATAGGAGCAGGATCGATGAACATTGGCACAGCCGCCACCGCCTCCGGTGTTTCTGCAAAGATGATCAGGCATTACGAGATGATCGGCCTGATCAAATCGGCAAACCGCACGGATTCCGGATACCGGGTCTATACGGCCAATGATCTGGAAACGCTGCGCTTCATCCGCCGCGGACGCGATCTCGGTTTTTCCATCGAAAAGATCAGGCAGCTCATGACCCTGTGGCGCGATCCGGGTGGCGCCTCCTGCGATGTCAAACGCATCGTCATGGAACATGTCGTCGATCTGGAAGCGAAGATGCACACGCTTCGGGAGATGGCAGACACGCTTCGAAACCTTGCAACCTATTGCCCCGACAATGGTGAGCCGGAGTGCCCGATCATTCAGGATCTGGCCCATTCCGAAAATGTCGATTTTGCACCGGTGGCTGTCGTGCCCAAGCGGTCCGGCATGCTGAAGGGTACGTCCGGGCCGGTGATGGATTTACATCGCCTGGCGAAATAAGCGGCTTTTCCCTTTGGGGGCGAGCGTCGATTGCAGTGGAAATGCCAATTGCTGTGAAGGAGACAGGGCCATGTGGATACAGATAATACAGCGCTTCTTTATTCTGTGCCTGATGCTGGCGATCGTTTCCGTCATCGCGTTTCTTCTGCCCTATATGGCGGGCGGTGATCCGGCCCGCACCATCCTGTTTTCACGCATGCGCGATACGGCACTTGATCCACATGCAGTGGAGGCGCTCCGGGCCAGTCTCAGGCTCGACCGGC
The DNA here is from genome assembly GCF_040801995.1 of Agrobacterium radiobacter. NCBI lineage: Bacteria > Pseudomonadati > Pseudomonadota > Alphaproteobacteria > Hyphomicrobiales > Rhizobiaceae > Agrobacterium > Agrobacterium radiobacter. Next base: position 849,558 of record NZ_JBEGHX010000001.1, read on the forward strand.
CGCTTTACGTGCAATATTTCGCATGGCTGTCGAATGCGTTGCGTGGCGACCTTGGGTTTTCTTTTACCAGCAGCCAGCCTGTGGCTGCCGAGCTTATGCGGTCGCTCTGGGTGTCGGTGACGCTGGCGCTGACGGCGCTGGCGTTCGCGATCGCCGTCGCCCTGCCGCTCGGCACGCTGGCGGCGATGCGTCCGGGTGGGCGGCTGGACAATTTCGCGACGCTGATGATCCAGACCTTCGTCGCAACGCCGGAATACTGGTTCGCGCCCATGTCGGCACTGGTCTTTGCGCTCTATCTCGGCTGGTTGCCGTCGGCGGGATGGGATAGCTGGCGCTCGCTGGTGCTTCCTGCGCTGACCCTGACGCTGCGGCCGCTCGCCTATTTCACGCAGGTGACGCGCGCCGCCATGGCCGAGGTTTTGCGCGCGCCCTATATCACGGCGGCGCGCAGCCGCGGCCTTGGCATGCATGGCACGGTGATGCGCCACGGCATCCGCAACGGTTCGCTGCCGGTGGTTACTTTCTTCGCCCTGTGGCTTGCGGGCCTGCTTGGCGGATCGGTGGTCGTGGAAGTGATCTTCGCCATTCCCGGCATGGGCCGGCTTCTCTACGACGCCGTCGTCAATCGCGACATCCCGATGCTGCAGGGTGGTTTCATCTGCATCGTGGCCCTGTCCATCCTGGTCAATACCCTGGCCGACAGCTTCTATGTCCTGATCAATCCAGCAATGCGAGGTCACCATGACCACTAGCCTCTTTCCGAGCGCGCCAGCCGCTGCCATGCCAATGACCATGCCCAAGCGCCCCTCGATCCTGTCCCGCTTCACGGATTTCATCCGCTGCCGGCACTGGACCTTCTATGCGGGAGCGGCGATTTTTCTCGTCATCATCCTGCTGCTGGTGATCGCGCCGTGGATTTCACCCTATGATCCGGCAAAGCAGAATCTGCGTCTGCGGTTGAATGCGCCAAGCGCCCTCTACTGGCTGGGAACGGACCACCTGGGCCGCGATGTGCTCAGCCGGCTGCTGATCGGCGGCCGCTTCACGGTCACCATTGCCGCCATCACCGTCATTCTTTCTGTCGTGATCGGGACCTTCATCGGCATCATCAGCGGCCGCAGCCGCGGCATCCTCGACGAGGTGCTGATGCGCATCGTGGACCTGCTCATCGCCATACCTGACGTCGTGATCGCGATTTTCCTCGTGGCCATCTTCGGCCCGGGATACGGAACGCTGATCGCGTCGCTGACCATCGTCGGCTGGACACCTTTTGCGCGGCTGGCGCGGGGGCTGACGCTCTCGATCAATTCGCGTGAATATATCCGTGCCGCCGAGGTGCTCGGCTGCACACGGCGCTTCATCATCTTCCGGCATATCATTCCCAACACGATCTGGCCGATTGCGGCCGTGGCGTTCCTGCGCTTTGGCCACAAGCTGATCACGGTGGGCGGATTGTCATTTCTGGGCCTTGGCGTACAGCCGCCGGCCGCAGACTGGGCGCTGATGCTGGCCGACGCGCAGGCCTATGCGGAGCGGATGCCCGTCCTCGTCATCGCACCGGGTCTGGCGATCTTCCTTGCAGCGCTCAGCGTGACGTGGATCGGCCATGGCCTCAATCTGGAAACAAAGAAAACCAACGGTCATTGACGCCTGCGGGCGGGCAATGACGGATTTGACGATTGTCAAACATACGTGACGCAACGGAACAGGAAGGAGAGTAATATCGTCTGAAGCCGCATGAAAATTCGTGAATGCCTCCGATTCAATAAAAATAAGGGGAACTCTTATGAATATCGAAGGACAAACGCTTGCCAAGACGGCCATGTCTCCCGAATGCGCACCGCTTCTGGAGATCGAGGATCTGCACGTTTCTGTGCCGGCGCAAAACGGCCGCAAGTTTGTTATTTCGGGCCTGACGCTTTCCGTCAACGCCGGCGAAGTCGTCGCTCTCGTCGGCGAATCCGGGTCAGGCAAGAGCATGACGGCGCTGTCGCTGATGCGACTTTTGCCGCAGGGCGCGGAAATCAATTCCGGCCGCATTTCCTTTGCCGGGCGCGATATTCTCGCTCTTTCATCCTCAGAACTCGACGCGCTGCGCGGTGCCGATATCAGCATGCTGTTCCAGCAGCCGCAGGCCATGCTCGACCCGACCAGCCGGGTGAGGACGCAGGTTGCCGAGCCGCTCTGGATACACCGTAAAATGAGCCGGCACGCGGCTCTCGACCGGGTCGTCGGCCTCCTGTCCGATGTCGGCATTCCCGATCCCTCAGCACGGGCGCAATGCTTTGCGCACGAGCTTTCCGGCGGCATGGCGCAACGTGTCATGATTGCCGCCGCACTGTCAGGCAATCCGCAGCTTCTGATCGCCGACGAACCGACGACGGCGCTCGATGTCACCGTTCAGGCACAGATACTCCGCCTGCTTGATGACGAACGCCGCAAGCGCCGGCTTGCCACGTTGCTCATCACCCATGACCTCTCGGTCGTCGCCGCTTTCGCGGACCGGATTGCGGTCATGTATGCCGGCCGTATCGTCGAGGAGGGGCCGACCCAGGCGATCCTCAAGGCGCCGCAGCACCCCTATACCAAGGCGCTCATCAGCTGTTCACTCCTGACCACCGACAGCGAGGGGCAATTGCTGACGATCCCCGGTTCGAGCGCGCAGGCCCATGACATGTCCTGCGGCTGCCGGTTTCATCCGCGCTGCACGCTTGCCAACTCGGCAGGCATGGGCGGCCGCTGCATGGCGTCGGAACCGGATCTGAATGCCTTGCCCGAAGGACGCAAGGCGCGGTGCTGGGCGGTCGGTCACGATCATGCCGCTCATGATCATGCCAGCCACACGGTCTGCTGAGGGAGGGCGACAATGTTATCGACAGCGACGACACAGACCCCGTCACCGGCGGAAAACAGGAGCCGGCCCTTTGTGGTCGCGAAGAACCTCTGCAAATATTATCCCATATCGGGCTTTGGTCACCGTGTGGTGAAATCCGTCGACGATGTTTCCCTGACGATCGGCGAGGGGGAAGTGCTGGGCCTCGTTGGTGAATCCGGATGCGGCAAAAGCACGGTTGCCGGGCTGATCACGCGGCTGACCCACGCAACCAAAGGCGAGGTCAGCATCGGGCAGAACGATATGCTGCACATGCAGGGCGAGGCGCTGCGGCGCATGCGCCGGGTGGTGCAGCTGGTGTTTCAGGACCCTTATTCGGCACTCGATCCGCGCATGCGTATCGGCCAGAGCATGGAAGCGCCGCTTGCCCAGCATGGCATCGGCACCCGCGAGGAACGTACGGCGCGGGTTTTCCGGATGCTGGAAGAGGTCGGTCTCGACGGCTCTTTTTATGATCGCTATCCGAGCCAGTGTTCCGGCGGCCAGTTGCAGCGCGTCGTCATCGGCCGTGCGCTGCTTCTCAATCCGAGCTTCCTCGTCTGCGACGAGCCGACATCGGCGCTCGATGCCTCGATGCGGACGCAGATACTGAACCTTCTGATGGACATGAAGCGCCGTCACGGTTTGACGGTTCTGATGATTTCCCACGATCTGCGCGTGGTGCGTTATCTCTGCGATCGCATCGCGGTGATGTATCTCGGGCGCGTTGTTGAAATCGCTGACCGGGAGGAGCTTTTCCGGGCGCCGAAGCATCCCTACACCAAGGCTCTCATAGCATCGTCGATGCTGGACGAGACGGGGTTATATGCACCGGAAATGCTTCTTGACGGCGATTTGCCGAGCCCTCTCAATCCTCCTGATGGATGCAAATTCCATACCCGCTGCAAATATGCGACCGAGATATGCGGCGAGGTGGAACCCGTTCTGGAAGGCGTTTCCGGCGAGCATTTTGCCCGCTGCCATCGCTGGCGGGAATTGGGCTGAAGGACAACGCAGTTACAGTTTTCTGTGGCTGTAAAAACAGATGAATCGTGTGTTTGCGAATTAATATCGGAATAAAATTCCGAGTATAAAACATAAAATAGATAATATTCGAATGGATAATCGAGAGATATCCATAGAGTATTATTGTTGTCTTCGTAATTATTGAGTGAAATTTCGAGAAAATGTACGAATTGTGAGCGTTGTCATCAAAAATAAAAGGGGAATCTTCTATGATGAAGCACGCACTTTTGGCGACGTGCGCCGTTGTGGTCTCGTTTGGGACGCAGGCGGCGACAGCCGGAACGATCACCTATGACGATTATACCGGCGTCAAGACCGGCTGGCAGATGGCTTCCGACGATGCCTATCTCGGTTCGCGCGCGGGGTGTTTCGAAAGCCTGGTCCGCGTCGGCTATGACACCGCACTGGAGCCGGGGCTGGCCGAATCCTGGACACAGACCTCGCCGAAGGTCTGGGAATTCAAGCTGCGCAAGGGCGTGAAGTTCCAGAACGGCGAGCCGCTTAACGCTGCGGCCGCAGTCAATGCACTCACCAATCTTCTCAAGGCGCCCGTTCCGGCTCGGGCCTTTTCGCCCAAGCTGATCGCTGCCGTCGATGCTGGTGGCGACGATATCGTGAAGATCACGACCATCGAGCCATCGGTGCTGCTGCCGGCGCAAATGGCAAGCCCGGCGACTTCGATCCTCGCGCCATCCGCCTATAAGGATGGCAAGGTCGATCCGATCGGAACCTGCACCGGGCCATTCAAGATCACCAAGGTCGATGCCAACCAATATATGGAGCTGACCGCGAACCATGACTATTGGAACGGTATGCCGAAGCTCTCGGGCGGCCGCGTGAACTTTATCCCGGATGCCGATACGCGCGCCACCCAGATAAGAAGCGGTGAAGTGCAGATTTCGCGCGTGATCCCACCCTGGGCGGTAAAGACCATTGAAGCGACGAAGGGTGTGAAGGTTGCGCCGATTACCGTGCCCCGGATTACCGAAATGCTGCTCAATAATTCGAAGCCGCCGTTCAAGGATATCAAGGTTCGGCAGGCGATCCGGGCTGCCATCGACACCGCCGGTATTGCCGACAGCATCTATGAAGGCGTGGTAAAGCCCGCAACGATGCCCTTCGCACCCGGAGAGCCGTGGGCGCCGCAAGACGTCACGCCCGCTTATGACGTAGAGAAGGCAAAGGCTCTGCTGAAAGAGGCGGGAATTGCTCCCGGCAGCCTGAAGCTGACGCTTCTGGCCTACACTGAAAGAACCGAACTCAAGGATGTTGCCGCCGTTATCCAGGCCCAGTTGCAGGAAATCGGCATCAAGGTCGATGTGCGCGTTGCCGATTACACTGCGATCGAGCCAGATCTCCTGGCCGGCAATTTCGACATGGTTCTTCTGTCACGCGGTTATGCCACTGATGTTGCAGAACCGATCGGTTTCCTCAACGCCGACTACACCTGCGGAGGCGGCTACAACATCTCGCATTATTGCAGTGAGGAGACGGACAAGCTGATCAAATCAGCCTATGTGGCGGCTGAGCCGGCCAAGCGTTACGCCATCTATGCCGAGGCGGCGAAGAGGGTTTACGACGAAGCCGTCACCGTCTACCTCATCCACGAGACCGCTTTCGATGCCTATTCGGACAAGGTCGAAAACTTCAAGCCGCATCCGATCAACTACTTCATCATGACCAAGGATCTGGCGGTGAAATAAGCCGACATGACATTGCTGACGAGGTATGGCCCGGCTCGCAAGAGCCGGGCCATATTGCCGATATGGTGCCGCCACGCCGGGGCTGGATGCCGGATCAGGCCCACTGCCGTCCGGGCCAAATTTCTGGACAATGTGCGTGACATTGATTTGGAATGACGAGCTACGCCAAACACTCCGGCGTCATCCTCGGGCTTGTCCCGAGGATGACGCGAGAGGTGTGAAGCCTTCGCCGCCGGCTTCGGTAGAGATATCTGTTCGGGAGGTGTGGAAGGACGAAGCTTGATCTCGTCCGACGGCTGTCACGCAGGTTCAGCGCGAAGCGGGGCAGGCGGGGCGACCCGGCGGCGGCAGGATGGAAGCGCCGCCGGTATCTCTTCGGATCAGGCGCGTGCTTCCGGCGTATAGCCAGCGGCGGTGATGATTTCGGCAATACGCGCTGCATCGGAGACGCCGCCAACCACGACCGTGCGGCTTGCCGGATCGGCATGCACGGCAGCGCCGGGAACGGTCTTTTCGATTGCGCCCTTGATCACACCGGCGCAGTGACCGCAGGTCATGTCTTCAACGTGGAAAGAAAGGTCGGCATCGACGGGTGCGGCAGTGGTTTCGGGGTGATGCTGATGGGCGGTGCACATAGGCGGTTCTCCATGGTTTGGAATTCTAACGGGAGGAGCCTGGACTATTCCAACGTGGGAAGGTCAAGCGCTTTATTCGCGCATGCGCAACATGTGTATCGCCGGATCAGCTGCGCCAGAAGATCGGCATCAGCAGCACCAGAACCGTCAGGATTTCCAGACGCCCGAGCAGCATCAGGACCGACAGGAGATAGAGCGCCGGGTCGCTGATTGTGGAGAAATTGCCGACAGGCCCGATGATCGGGCCGATGCCGGGTCCGACATTGGCAAGCGCCGTCGCAACACCCGATGTGGCGGTGAGGAAATCATAACCCATCAGGCTCATGGCAAGGCTGCCGGCGATCCACAGCGCGATGAAACAGCTGATGAACAGGAAGATAGTGCGGATGGTTTCCGGATCGACCACCTGCTGGCCGTAGCGCACCGAATAGACGGCGTTCGGATAGATCAGCTTCTTGAGGCCCGCGCGCGCCACATTGAAGATGATGAGGAAACGATAGGCCTTGATGCCGCCCGCCGTCGAGCCGGAGCAGCCGCCCATGAAGGTCGCGAAAAAGGCAACGACAACAACGAACGGCCCCCAGAGCGTATAGTCGTCGCTGGCAAAACCGCCGGTCGACAGGATAGAGGTCATGTTGAAGAAGGAATGGCTGAGCGCGTCGTCCAGCGGTACACCGTTTCTAAGGTGATGATAGACGCCCACCGCAATGGAGATCGCGCAGAGATAACCGAGGAAGACGGCGATCTGCGGGTCGCGCAGCGTCTCCAGCCGGCGGCGGACGGCAAGCAGGATCATCACCGAAAAGGGCAGGCTGCCGAATATCAGGAAGATCGTGGCGATCCACAGCAGAGCGGTATTATTGAAATAGGCGAAGGAGGCGTCATGGGTCGAAAACCCGCCGGTCGCGACGGTCGACATGGCGTGGTTCAGCGCATCGAAATGCGACATGCCGGCAAAATCGAAGGCCACCGTGCAGGCGATTGTCATGATGATGTAGATCGCCACGAAAGCCCGTGTGAAGCTCGCCAGACGCGCGAAGGGCCGGTCGTTGCCGGTATCGGAAGATTCCATGCGAAAGAAGGTCATGCCGCCGACGCGGAGCAGGGGCAGGATGAAGAGACCGAGGGCGACGATACCGATGCCGCCGAGCCAGCAGAGCAGGGATCGCCACAGAAGGATGCCCTGCGGCGCGTTGTCGAGGCCGGATATGGCCGTCGATCCTGTCGTGGTGATGGCCGAAACGGATTCGAAGATCGCCTGACCGGGCGTCAGGTCGAGTTCCGACAGATAAAGCGGAACCGCGCCGATGATGGAAAACACCAGCCAGAGCAGGTTGACGAGCAGAAAGCCGAAACGTTTGTTGAAGGAGGTGATCGGTCCGCGGGTCGCGAGCGCGCATGCAAGTGCAAAGCCGCCGCACATGAAACCCGAAAGCGCAAACACCATCCAGTCATCATTGCCGTAATAAAGATCGGTCAGTGCCGGCAGAAACATGGCCGTCGCAAGGTAGAGCCCGAAGATGGACGCCACATATATGACCGAGCGCAGAAGGTTGCTGTTCAAGAAATGAAACCCGGAGTTCGTTGCCGCGCTGAAATGAGTCTTTGTCTCGGACGCCTTCCTATGGCATAGCGGGTGCCATTATGAATTTCAATGGATTGACTATCGTGGACAAGCAGCTTGTGGAAGCAGCGCGGCGGGAAGTGCGGGAGATATTTCCGGAAACGCCGCTGCAGTTGAATGAACATCTCAGCCGTCGGTATGGCGCGTCGATTTGGCTGAAGCGTGAGGATCTGTCCCCGGTTCGTTCCTACAAGATTAGAGGCGCATTCAACTTTCTGCGCAAGGCGGTGGCCAAGGCCGGCAAGGACAAGATTTTCGTCTGCGCCTCGGCCGGCAACCATGCGCAGGGCTTTGCTTTCGCCTGCCGCCATTTCGGCGTTCACGGCGTTGTTTTCATGCCGGTGACGACACCGCAGCAGAAGATCGAGAAGACCCGCATCTTCGGCGGTGAATTCATCAGCATCCGTCTCGTGGGCGATATATTCGACCAGTGTTACGCCGCTGCCCGCCAGCACGTACAGGATAATGACGGCTACATGGTGCCGCCCTTCGATCATGAAGACATCATCGAGGGTCAGGCTACGGTTGCTGCCGAGATCATGGACCAGCTTCCGGAAGGCACGAAGCCTGACATCGTCGTCATGCCTGTTGGTGGCGGCGGTCTTTCGGCTGGCCTCACCGGCTTTCTTGCCGGCACCGTCCGCAAGGAGAACTTCGTATTCTGCGAGCCCGAGGGTGCGCCGAGCCTGAAGAAGAGCCTGGAGCGCGGTGAACCGGTGACACTGAACAAGGTCGACAATTTCGTCGATGGCGCCGCCGTCGCCCGCATCGGCGACCTGAACTTCAAGGCGCTGAAGGATTTCCCTGCCGAGCAGGTCATGCTCATTCCGGAAAACGCCATCTGCGTGACGATCATCGAGATGCTGAACCTCGAAGGCGTGGTGCTGGAGCCTGCGGGTGCGCTCTCCATCGCCGCGCTGGAGAAGCTCGGTCGTGAGAGGCTGGAAGGCAAGACGGTCATCGCCGTGGTCTCCGGCGGCAATTTCGATTTCGAGCGCCTGCCGGATGTGAAGGAACGCGCAATGCGTTACACCGGCGTGAAAAAATATTTCATCCTGCGCCTGCCGCAGCGCCCTGGCGCGCTGCGCGATTTCCTCAACCTGCTCGGTCCGGACGACGATATCGCCCGTTTCGAATATCTGAAGAAATCGGCCCGCAATTTCGGTTCGATCCTGATCGGCATCGAAACCAACGCGCCGGAAAATTTCGCCGGCCTGCTGGAGCGCTTCGAGGCCGCCGGTCTCGGTTATGAAGACATCACCGAAAACGACATCCTGTCGAACCTGATCATCTGATCGGGGAGTTAAAGACAGGGAAGGGCGGATCACCTCCGCCCTTCAAACGTGACATAGATTGAGGGAGTGAAAGCCATGGCATCGTTTTTTTCCAAAATCCTCTCGGCCTTCGGCTCCGGCCAGCCGTCCTCGGACGCGCCGCAGAAGGTGTCGCAGGCTGAGCCGCATGCGCATGGCGACTATCTGATCTATGCGACGCCGATCAAGGAAGGCGGTCAGTTCCGCCTGGCCGGCCGCATTGAGAAAAAGGCCGGCGACGAGGTGCTGGTGCATGAATTCGTGCGCGCCGATGTCTTCAGCAGCCTGGACGATGCGGTGGAGTTCACGATCCGCAAAGCGAAGCTCATCATCGATCAGAACGGCGCATCGCTTTTCCCAGGAAAATGATGACGTTTTCTTGCCCCGCACATTAAGATTCCGTTGTTTGCTTCGGCCTATCGTCTCTGAAGGGCATGGAGTCGCGCCAATCAACCCGCGCGACGTGAATCGATAAGGCATGTGCCGATGCAATGGGCAAATCTGGCCCTCTTTTTGACGGAGGCCATCGTCTATTTTTCGGTAATGACGGCCTTCCTTCATTACCGGCATATTCTCGGCATCGGTGTTTTTCTCACCGCGCTGGGCGTCATGCATTTTCTGGAAACCTATCTGGCGGCCGTCTTTTACGTGCAGCTGCCTTTCGGCGTGGCGTCGCCCGGTTCCTCGATCCTTTTTGCCGGCAAGCTGATGATGATCCTCATGCTCTATATGCGCGAGGATGCTGCGGTGGTGCGCCAGCCGATCTATGGCCTTTTTCTCGGCAACATATTGACCGTCATCATGGCCCAGATCATCCGCTTTCATCAGACGGTGGCGATCGTGCCCGGGCAGTCTGTCAGTACCGGCTTTCTGGACGAGATGGGTGTGCTGATGGTCTGGGGCACCAGTCTGCTTTACATCGACGCCATCGCCATCATCCTGTTTTATGAAAAACTGGGGCGGTATCTGCAGCGCCATATCGTCCTGCGTTTCGGCATCTGCGGTGTCGTCATCCTCAGCCTCGATCAGGCGGGTTTTTACGGTGCGCTGCGACTTCTGTTCAACGCGCCGGTCGATGTGTTTTATGATGGCTGGAAGGCGAAGATGGCGGCCGTCGCGGTCTATTCGCTGCTCTTCGCCATCTATCTGTGGCTGACATCGGCCAAGGGCCGTTTCCTGATACGCCGCAACATTGCGGATGTCTTCAACGATCTGACCTTCCGTGAGCGCTACGAAGAGCTGTTATCTCGCTCCGGACGCGACATGCTGACGGGTGTTTCGGACCGCGCCCGCATGGAGCTCGACGCGCCCTCCATCGTGCTTGACTGCGCCGAGAAGAGGCGGGCGATCAGCGTGCTTATCGTCGATATCGACCATTTCAAGACTGTCAACGATACGTTCGGCCATCTGCGGGGCGATGAAATTCTTCGGGAATTCGCAGCAGTCATGAAGCGGTCGGTTCAACCACATGGCCATCTCTACCGTTTCGGCGGCGAGGAATTTGTGGCCCTGCTTCCGGCGATGACACACGAGGCCGCACTTGCCTTTTCCGAAGGTCTGCGTGCCGCCGTGCTGACGGGTCTGCGCCGGCCCGACGGAACGCCCCTGACTGTCAGTATCGGTGTCGCGACCGGTCTGGAGGATGGGCGAGTATTCCTCGAACTTCTTTCCGAAGCCGACTCGCGGCTCTATGCGGCAAAAAATAACGGCCGGGATCAGGTCCACGGCCGTTACGGAATGTGGGTCGGCTGATACCTTGCCGGTATCAGCCTCCATTCAATTGTCTCAGGCGGCCTGCGCCAGCTCTTCAACCTTGGCTTCGGCGGCGGCCACAGCCTTTTCGACGGCTTCCGGACCAAATGCCAGGCCTTCGACATAGATGACTTCCACATCCGTCATACCCATGAAGCCGAGAACGGTCTTGAGGTAGGGAACGGCATGGTTCATCGATACGGCCGGGCCTTCGGAATAAACGCCGGCGGCGGCCAGCACGATGTAGACCTTCTTGCCGGTGGCAAGGCCAACCGGGCCGGTTTCGGTGTATTTGAAGGTCTGGCCGGCGCGGGCGACGTTGTCGATCCACGACTTCAGGCCGGAATAGATGTTGAAGTTGATGAGGCCGGTGCCGATGACGACCGTGTCGGCTGCAAGAAGCTCTGTAACCAGCTTGTCGGAATAATCGGCGGCAACCGCTTCTTCGGCGGTGCGCTGGTCGGCCGGCTTGCGGATCGCTGCGGTCTTGACGGTGTCGAGGTGCGGGATCGGGTCAGCGGCGAGATCGCGGTGGACAAGGGTGTTGGAAGCCGACTTGGCCTTCAGCTTGTTTGCGAGCTCACCCGAAAACTTGTTGGAAACCGATTCGTCGCCACGCGGGCTGGAGGTGATGAGCAGAATGTTGGACATGGTCTTTCCTTGCATAAGCGATGAATTGACGGGCGCCTTGGGAGGGCGGGAGAGCACGATGCCCTTCCTTTGCGCTCTATATGAAAAATTACTGCCATCAAGAAAACTGTGATAATATGGAAGCAATCTATCGATGAAATGGATGGAACATGGACGCGAACCCGACGCTCGACCAATTGCAGGTGTTTTTGACGGTTGCCGAGACCGGCAGCTTTTCCGCTGCGTCACGGGCGCTCAATCGCGCGCAGTCGGTGGTCAGCTACACGATTGCCAATCTCGAGGCGCAGCTTGAAGTCACGCTGTTTGAGCGCAGCGGCGTGCGCCAGCCGAAACTGACGGATGAGGGCCGCGCCATGCTTGAGGATGCAAGGCGCATCGTCGCCGGCCTGCAGGAGATGCGCGCCCGCGCCAAAGGGTTGAAGCAGGGGCTTGAGGCGGAACTCTCGGTCGCCATCAGTACCATGGTGCCAGCGGAGGCCGTGGTGGCCGTGCTGCGCGATTTTCGCACACAGTTCCCGACCGTCACCCTCAGCCTCAATGTCGGCGAATTGGGCATGGTCATGGATATGGTGCTCTCCCGCAAGGCAGGCATCGGCATCGGCGGGGCGATGCTGCGCCAGGATGATGAGCTCGTTGTCGAAAAGGTGGGCCATTCCTTCATGTTGCCCGTCGTCGCGTCGGATCACCCGCTGGCGCAGATCGAGCGGCCTCTGGTTCTCGCAGACGTGCGCGAGGAGGTCCAGCTTGTTGTCACCGATGCATCGGGCCTCACCAAGGGCCGCGATTTCAATGTTCTCTCTTACAAGACATGGCGGGTCAGCGACATCGCCACGAAATACCAGCTCATCAAGGGTGGTCTTGGCTGGGGCGGTCTGCCCGCATCGATCGTGCGCAATGATCTGACCAATGGCAGCCTGAAAGCGCTTGAGCTGGAGGCCTATGAGCAGGGCGAATATCCGCTCTTTGCGCTGCGGCGGGTGGATTCACCGGCAGGCCCCGCAGGCCAGTGGCTTGCCGAAGCATTTCAGCAGCGCCTGTCTGCCTGCCCGAACCACAAGGGTTTCAACGGGATGCTTGCGGCCAGCAAGCAGAGGACCATTGCTGTCGCCGCTGAGTGACAGTCTCGCCCTCCCGGCCGGTTTCAGCCGGGAGGGCGAAGCTTTTAGAGAACCAGACGGAACTTCGCGAAACCTTCCGCGCCGTCACCGGCATCCTCGATTTTCGCGCCCTTGATATCTGCCGCATAGTGGCGGCCCTTGGGGCCGGTCTCGAAGATCGCCGTGGTATTGGCGACAGGCGCGAAGGACCAGTTGGCATCCGCAGACGGGTTGATGGTGCCCTGATCGATGATATAGCGCACGATCACGTCGCGGTTGGTATCGGGCGCCACGAAGATCACCTTGTCGCCGGCGATATCGGGGAATTTGCCGCCGCCGCTTGCCCGGTAATTATTGGTGGCGACCACGAATTTCTGCTCGGGATCGATCGGCTTGCCTTCAAATTGCAGGTTGACGATGCGGTTGCTATCAGGGTTGACGGCCTTGCCGTCCTTGTCGAATTTCGCCGGTTTGGAAATGTCGATCTGATAGGTCACACCGTCGATGACATCGAAATTATAGGACGGGAAATCCGCGTTCAGCAGCGGCGCATCCTTTGCGCCGGCCTCAACCGTGTTGAACATGCCGGCCGACATTTCCAGCCAGTTCTTCACCTGCGCGCCGTTGATCAGCACCGCCTGCACCGTGTTGGGGTAGAGATAGAGATCGGCGACGTTCTTGATGGCGATGTCACCGGCGGGGACATCGGTGTAATAATCCGCGCCGCCGCGGCCGCCCGACTTGAAGGGTGCTGCTGCCGAAAGCACGGGCAGATCCTTGTATTGTCCTTCCTTCAGCATGTCCTTGATATACCAGGTCTGGGCATTGGAAACGATCTGCACGGATGGATCGTCCGCTACCAGTGCGAAATAGGAATAGAGCGGCGCGGAGGTTTTACCGACCGGACGGCGCACATAGGCAAGTGCCGCCTCATGATCGGCCTTGGCGGCGGCGAGGACTTCCGCTTTATCCGTGAAATCGGCGACGACCTTGCGGTTTTCGTCACGATGATAGATCGGCCGGGCCTCGGAGGTGAAGTCGACGATCTTCCAGCTTTTGCCGTCCTTTTCAAGCAGCAGGTCGATGAGGCCCATATGCGAGCCCCAGAAACCGGCCATCACCGCCGGCTTGCCCATCAGCGTGCCCTTGACCGCATCCGCACCCTCAATGCCGTCCCAGGTCTTCGGACCGGGGAAAACGAGATGCTGGTGGCCGGTGAAGATGGCGTCGACGCCTTCGACGGCAGCCAGATAAAGCGAGGCGTTTTCCATGCGCTCCGTCTGGCCCTTGCCGTCGATGCCGGAATGGGAAAGGGCGATGATGATATCGGCGCCTTCTTCCTTCATGACAGGCACCCAGGCTTTCGCAGCCTCGACGATGTCACGCGTCTGCGCCTTGCCCTCGAGGTTCTTGGAATCCCACATCATGATCTGCGGCGGCACGAAGCCGATGATGCCGACCTTGACCGGGCTCGTCACGCCGCCGCCGTCGCGGATCTGCTTTTCCAGAATGACATAGGGCTTGAAGAACAGCTCGTCGTTTTTCGGATCGGAAGCAAGCTGGCCCTTGGTGAGGTTGGCGCAGACGTAAGGGAAACCCGCGCCGGCCAGCGTGTTCGACATATAGTCGAGGCCGTAATTGAATTCGTGGTTGCCGAGCGTGCCGCAATCATAACCCAGCACATTCATGGCATTGATCACGGGGTGCTTGTCGCCGGCCTTCATGCCGCGCTCATAGGCGATATAGTCGCCGAGCGGATTGCCCTGCAGGAAGTCGCCATTGTCCACCAGCATCGAGTTACCAGCTTCGGCGCGGATGGTGTCGATGATCGAGGCGGTGCGGGCGAGCCCCATCGTGTCGTTCGGCTTGTCGGCGTAATAATCATAGGGAAAGACATGAACATGGATGTCAGTCGTTTCCATGATGCGCAGATGCGCCTGGTTGGTCGCTGCGCGCGCAGCAAAAGGGTGCAGCAGCACCAGCGCCGAGGAGGCCGCGATGCCGCCCAGAAGCGAACGCCGGGTGATGGGGTGGAGAGCGAGAAGCGACGACATGGGAACTCCTTCGAATGAAGCTTGCTCTGTCATGAAAAACGACAGGGTAGAAGCAATCGCAGAGGAGTCCATCACCAAAATGACAGGCCCGTGACGGATGGGCCTGTTTTCAACCGTTTGATAAATTTTTTGTCGCGGCAGCGCGGCGCGGGTGTCGCCGTACCGGAGAATGCACATCGTCCGCCCTGCGCATTCCTCTTCGCTGGACTAACGGATCAGCGGGCGAGGGTCGGTTTCACGTCTTCATGGAAGAAGCGGAAATAGGAGGAGAGCTGCGCCAGCGTGTTGGTGGAAAGCTTGAGCTGCAGGCCGAGGCGGTTCATGTGCTGCCACTGCACGACGCCTTCGATGAAGCCCAGATCCTCACTCTGCACCTTGACCCGGCTGCCCTTGGCGGCGGCGAAAGGCCCGTCCAGTTCGAGCGCCATCCCCGTCGCCGAAAGATCGACCACGCGTCCCCTGGTCGACTGGCTGAAATAATGCACGGTCGCAAAAATTCTGGTTTTGCTGCGGGGCGCAGTCCGGGTCGCCATATTGAGGTTATTTGTCATGTTGCTGCTCAAATCAATTGTTTCCGATACCATGCATCATGGCGCAAAAAGCTTGAGAGCCGTTTAGTTCTTCTCTTAAAATTGCAGGTAATTGCCGATTATGCTGTGTCGATACGGCACTGATAGCAATTATTACGGGCGGATCGCACATGGACATAAGCGACATCCGCGCGCTCCAGAAGGCGCCGTGCGCGCGACACGATCTCGCCCGTCGCCGTCACCGCGCCGGTGCCGTAGACGATGCGGTCATCGGCTCCATAACCCCGCACGATGTAATCCGGGCTGTCCAGCATCGGCGGGACAGCCTGTGTCTGGGGATAGCGCTCACAGGCCTCGGCATGCAGAAAAACCGGTCCCGTTTCCGCATAAGGCTGTAGCGAGGGGAAAGGCCGGTAGGCGAGGATCAGCATCCCGTCGCCTTCGCCGATCTGGCGAAGGCAGTGGCGGCAGGGCATGCCGCCTGGAGAAACGGCTTTTTCCGGCGGATTGCCATAGGCGTCGGCGGCTCCCGCCCGGAAGGCCTCGGCTTCCTTAGCCGGCATTGCGGTAAAAACGAGATCGGTCATGTCGGGGCCTCCTGGGTTGGGATCGGCGTTGCTTCTTTGCAGCTATGGTCCCGAAACGGATCACTATCCACCCGATTCTTGACAGGCGATGCAACTAGCCCATTGCGTGACTCGTTAGCTTCGGGAATCAGTGACGCTCCTCGTTCCCGGAAGGTCTGATTTTATGTTCCGTCGTTTTCTGGCCGCCGTTCCGCTGGCTTTCGTATCGTTGACGGCTCCGATGCAGGCCGAGGCGCAGGTCGCCTCCGGTCTCGACGGCCTGTCCGACGATCAGCTTCAGCAGGCGGTCAATTTCGTTATCGGCAACGCGATCTTCTCGCTTTATCACGAAGGCGCACGCATGCTGATCTCGGATTTCGGGACAGCGGACACGGCAAGTGTTCAGGCCCCGGCCGATCAGCTGGCCGGCACGCTCATCCTTCAGGCCAATGAGGAATGGCTCGACACCGCGCTCGTCAACGCCACCGACAGCTGGTATCTCGCACGTGAGACGGAGACCCTGCCGGAGCACGAGGCTCCGGTCTTTTCCGCGCTGGTGCCCGACAGGAGCCGCGACCGCAACATGGCCTGCCTGATGGTCGGTCGCGACAAGGATGGTTATGGCGATCTGGCTGCCATGATGGGGCTCAACAATGCCGAGTTCGACAAATGCGCCGCCGCCTATCCCGGCGTTGCGTCGGCCTGGGAGAATTTTCTGAGCACCCACCGCAGCCAGACGCCATCCAGATTTGCCGTCAGCTATGTGCCGCCGCGTGATCCAGAACTTGAGCCCTATGCCATCATGGTCAAGGAATCGAAGATTCTCGATCTCATCAGCCGCAGCTTTGGCGGCTATGGCCTGAAGGGAGACGTCAAGCTGACGGCCAGGTCCTGCGGCCGCCCCGATGTCTACTGGTCAGCCGAAAAGCGCGAAATCACCTATTGCTACGAGCTTGGTAAATTCCAGGCGGAGTTGATTGCCGATCATCTGCTGAACACGGTCACGGAAGACAAGGGGGCCGCCGGCGGCCATATTCCGACGGCGGTCAATCTCGAACGGGAAATCTGAGGTAGATTGCCGGACGCTGGTGATCTGGCCTCCTGAACGGGGAGGAGGCCAGCCACCCCTCAATTGCGCATCGAGATTTCCAGAAGTTCCGTATCGGCGAGCGGCTCCACCCAGGCTTCATAGGTGCCGACGGGCGAAAAGCCCATCATCTGGTAAAGCTGCAACGCGCGCGGATGGTCGAGCGTATTGGTGGTCACCGTCACCCGCTGCGGATTGTCCTGCCAGGCGGCATAAAGCGCCTGCAGGAGGAACCACTTGCCGACACCGGCACCGATCGCCTCTTCGAGCAGGCCGAAATAGGACAGCTCTGTCACCTCGTCGCTCGCCTTGTTCAGTTCGAAGAAACCGGCGGGCGCACCGTTCATATAAAGGACCGTGACGCTGTTTTTTGGATCGCGCAGGATGGCGGAAAGCTCCGCATCGCTCATGCGCATGCGCTTTTGCCAGTGCCAGCGTTTCCCCACCCGCCAGTAGAGATAACGGTAGAAATGCAGGGGAATATTGTTGACCCGCATCAGCGCCGTCTGGATGTTGACGGGGATAGGCAGGCTGACCTTCGGCGGCGCGGTCATTTCGAGCTGCGTCACATGCGCCTTCAGCGGCCCATGCGATACCACGGGAACAGGCTCGGCGGGGCCGGTAACAATAGGCGTATCTTCCAGTCCGCCCCATTCCGACCAGGAACCATCATAGAGCGAATTGTCCTGATGGCCGAGCGATTCAAGCGCCAGCGTAATGACGGCGGCGGTGACGCCCGAGCCGCAGCTCGTCACCACCGGCTTCGTAAGGTCGATGCCGGCATCGGTCACCATCTTGCGGATGGCGGTGAGGTCCTTGAAATGACCGTTCTCGGAAAAGGCGGTCGCGGGCAGGCTGCGCGCGCCGGGCATATGGCCGGAACGCATGCCGGCACGCGGCTCGGCCTCGTCGCCGGTGAAGCGGCCTGCGCCGCGAGCATCGGCGATCTGCTTTTCACCGCTGTCGACGATGCCGCGCATCGTTGACAGCGACGTCACGCGCTTTTCGTTGAAATCGGGTGTGAAGGTTGCGGGTTCGATTTCCGGCGTGCCGGTTTCGAGCGGCCGGCCCTCGCGCTTCCAGCCGTCCAGTCCGCCATCCAGCACATAGGCCTTGCGCACGCCCATCACCCGCAGCATCCACCAGACGCGCGGTGCGGAAAAGAAACCGGGGCCGTCATAGACCACGATCGTGTCGGTATCGCTGAGCCCGAGCTCGCCAGCCTGTTCGGCAAAGAACTCCGGCGAGGGCAGGGAATGCGGCAGGCCGGTCGTATGATCGGCGATCTTGTCCTGATCGAAGAACACGGCGCCGGGCAGGTGACCGGCCGCATATTCTTCCGCGCCGTTGCGTTTATGCGCCGGCAGATACCACGAGGCATCAACGAGACGAAACCCGGCCGTGCCGAGTTGTTTTTCCACCCAGTCCGCCGAAACGACGAAACGGCTCTTATCCGTGCTCACGATGTCTCTCCTGATTTCAGGCAGCAGCTTCAGGCGCGCCGAAACGAATGCGGAACCGCCTGTTCTCCTTGCCCTTTTTTTCTATCTTGGCAATGTGAATATCGCCCACTTCCTGCGTTTCGGAAACATGGGTGCCGCCGCAGGGCTGGCTGTCGATGGCAGAATTTTCGCCGATGCAGACAAGGCTGACCCGGCCGAGGCCCATTGGCGGGCGAACATTCTTGGATTTGACGATGCCCGGATTGGCCTGCAGCTCCTCGTCGGTAATCCATTGCAGGAAGACGGGATGGTTGGCTTTCACCAGGTCCATCAGCTTTGCCGTGACCTCATCCTTGTCGATGGTCTCCGACATATCGAAATCGACACGCGATTCGTCCTCGCCGACGGCAGCTCCGGTGATCGGCCATTGGCAGACAACGGACAGAAGGTGGCAGGCGGTATGCATGCGCATCAGCTTGTAACGGCGTGGCCAGTCTACATGCAGGGTCAGCTTTTCGCCGATCTCGGGGGAAGGCTGGCCTTCGAGCGGCACATGGACAATCACGCTTTTGTCGGCACCGTTTTTGGTGATGCCGAGTTCGATGCGCGACCCGTCTGCCCGCTCGAGAAAGCCGCTATCGCCCGGCTGGCCGCCGGAGGTGGCGTAAAAGCAGGTCTGATCCAGCTCTATGCCGCCATCCTCATGCACCGCCGTGACGATCGCTTCTGCGGTGGAAAGATAAAAATCGTCACGGAACAGGGCATTCACAGGCATTTCGGCATGTCCTCAAACGGTTTCGTACGGAACCGCAATCTCGCTTTTCGTCGCCAGCCACTGTGGAACCGGAAGTCCCTTGGAACGCAGGAAATCCGGATTGAAGAGCTTCGACTGGTAACGATTGCCGTAGTCGCACAATATCGTCACGATTGTATGCCCCGGACCGAGCTCGCGGGCAAGGCGGATTGCGCCGGCAATGTTGATGCCGGAGGAGCCGCCGAGGCACAGACCCTCTTTGGTGACCAGATCGAACAGCACCGGCAGGGCTTCCGCATCCGAAATGCGATAGGAGAAATCCGGCGTGAAACCTTCCAGATTGGCGGTGATGCGCCCCTGTCCGATGCCCTCGGTGATGGAGGAACCTTCCGACTTCAGCACGCCGTGCTTGTAAAATTCGTAAAGGGCGGCGCCTTCGGGATCGGCAAGGCCGATCTTGATGTCAGGATTGAAATCGCGCAGGCCATCGGCAACGCCCGCAAGTGTTCCGCCGGAACCGACCGAGCATATGAAACCATCGACCTTGCCATCCGTCTGGTCCCAGATTTCAGGAGCGGTCGTTTCGATATGGGCCTGACGGTTGGCGATATTGTCGAACTGGTTGGCCCAGATCGCGCCGTTCTCGTCGGTCGCGGCAAGCTGTTTTGCCAGCCGCCCGGAGACCTTTACGTAATTGTTCGGGTTGGAATAGGGGGCTGCCGGAACCTCGACCAGCTTCGCGCCAAGAAGTTTCAGCGCGTCCTTCTTTTCCTGGCTCTGCGTCTCGGGAATGACGATGACCGTCTTGTAGCCGAGCGCATTGGCGACCAGCGACAGGCCGATGCCGGTATTGCCCGCCGTGCCTTCCACAATAGTGCCACCCGGCCGCAACTGCCCGCGCCGTTCGGCGTCGCGGATGATGTAGAGCGCGGCGCGATCCTTCACCGACTGGCCGGGATTGAGGAACTCCGCCTTGCCGAGGATTTCACACCCCGTCGCTTCAGAGGCGGCTTTCAGACGGATGAGCGGCGTATTGCCGATGGCACTGAGCGCAGAGGAGTGAATGGTCATGATTGAGCCTTCTTGTCTGAGCGGAAATTAGGTGCCGTTATGTCCCGTTACAACCGCTTCAAGGCAAGAAATTATCTTCCCGGCTTTGGCTTAGCCACGCAAAATTTTGCCGATACCCAATTTTATGCGTTTTTCTTGACTTCGGCATAGGCGGCAAGCGCTCTTTCCCGCGCCTTTCCATGGTCGACGATCGGCAGCGGATAGGTCTTGCCAAGCTCGATGCCCGCCTTCTTCAAGACCTCTTTGGGCGCCTCGAACGGCTTGTGGATGTATTTCCGGTCGAGCTTTTCAAGCTCCGGCACGAAGCGGCGCACATAGTTGCCATCGGCGTCGAATTTCTCGCCCTGCAGGATGGGGTTGAAAATGCGGAAAAACGGCGAGGCGTCCGCGCCTGAACCCGCCACCCATTGCCAGTTGGCGGCATTTGAGGCCGGGTCGGCATCAACAAGCGTATCGCGGAACCATTTCTCGCCCTTCCGCCAATCGATCAGCAGATGTTTGATGAGGAAGGAGGCAACGATCATGCGCACCCGGTTATGCATGGTGCCGTGTTTCCACAATTGCCGCATGCCGGCATCCACGATCGGATAACCGGTCATGCCGCGCGTCCAGGCCTTGAAGGATGTCTCGTCGTCCCGCCAGCCGAAGGCGTCGAAACTCTCGTTCCAGTTCTTCTCGTCCAACTCAGGGAAATGAAACAGCAGGTGATAGCAGAACTCCCGCCAGACGATTTCCTTGCGGAAACGGCTGATATCGTTTGAGGCGATATGCCGGGAAAGTCCCTTCGTCGCGTGCCAGACGGTGGCGGGTGATATTTCACCCAGGGCCAGATGCGGCGAGAGCATGGAGGTTGCGTCCTTTGCCGGAAAATCGCGACCTTCTTCATAGCCTTTCAGGGCGCCATCGATGAAATCATCGAGTTTCTCCTGCGCGCCGCCCTCGCCGGGAGCCCAGATGTCGCTGAAGTGTTTCGCCCAGTCTGGTTTAGTGGGCAAGAGCTTCCAATCGGAGAGCTTCTCAGATTCCAGCCATGCCTTCGGCGCTTTCAGGCTCTTCGGCGCGTCCGCCGGCGCATGCGGCTCCTCGCCGCCCTCCAGCGCCCGCCAGAAGGGCGTATAGACCCGGTAGGGACCGCCGGATTTCGTCTGCAGCCGGGATGGCTCGTGCAGCAGGTGCCCGGAAAAACTGCGAACCGTCAGGCCATCGTCGCGCAGCTTCTGCTTCAGCGCCTTGTCTGTCGCCATGCCTGCCGGATCGTAACGGCGGTTCCAGAATACTGCGTCAGCGCCGGTTTCGGATATCAGCTGGCGCAGCGTCTCGCCGGCGTCGCCGCTTGCAAGAACAAGGCGACCGCCGATTTTTTCCAGCGCGGCGGAAAGGCAGGCGAGGGAGTGGTGAAGCCACCATTCCTGCGCGCCGCCGAGCGGGCCGCAGGATTTTTCCCTGACATAGACGGGGATGACGGGGCCGCCATGCTCCACGGCGGCAAGCAGGGCAAGATTGTCCGAAAGGCGCAGGTCCTTGCGGAACCAGACGATGGCGGGGGAGGCTGTTGTCGGCATGAAAGGACCCGGTTCACTTCCGCTTGAACGAGTGTTGAGACGCTTTGTTCCGCAAATCGGCTAGAATGGAAAGATGGAGGTACATGGTTTCTCGAGGGTTATTTTTTCGCCCTTGAAACCGCTGATGAAGGGAACCAACTGGAGGGGCCGGCGTTTGTCGCGGGTTAATAGAGCATGGAAGTGCAATCAATGTTGCTGAACGACGTTAAGTGGGAAAAGCCGGTTACCATCTCCCTTGAAAACGGTGCTCCCCGGATTTTCAATGGCGTTTACGAAGCCTTCGATTTTCTTCAGCACGAATGGCCCGAACGTGGCGACAAGGCGCATGAACAGGCGCTGCGTCTGTGCCGCGCCTCGCTGATGGGCGATGTGGCGGGAGAAATCGCCCGCACGGCCTTCGTTGCCGCCAGCCGGCAGGCGCAATGCCTTGTCGAAGAGCAGGGCAAAATCGCATCCTGAGCGGATTTTCAGGACTGACGTGTAAAAGGCCACCCGCCAAAAACGGGTGGCCTTGTTTGTTGAGAGGCAGGAAACGGGTTGTTTCGAATGCGGGATATGGCATCGTGCATGCGAAAAGGCGAATGAGTGACGGCAATGAGCAACAACTACGGCTATATTGTTTTTCCGACGGCCCTCGGCCATTGCGGCCTTGCCTGGGCGGGGCGCGGTATCGCGCGTCTGCAATTGCCCAGCCCTGACGCCGGTGAGACCGAAAAACTTCTCCAGAAGCGCCTGCCATCCGCCTGCATTGCCGTTCCGGAAACACGCACGCGTGAGGTGATTGCAATGATCACCCGTTATTTCGGCGGCGAGCAGATCGATTTTACGACCGTCGAACTCGATCTCGCCGGACAGGAGCGATTTTTCCTCGATGTTTACGCCGTTGCGCGGCAGATCGGCTGGGGCGACACCACGACCTATGGCGGCATCGTAAAGACGCTTGGCCTTGGCATGGAAAAGGCCCGCGATGTTGGTCAGGCCATGGCGAAAAATCCGGTACCGCTGATCATTCCCTGCCACCGGGTTCTCGCTGCCGGCGGCAGGCTTGGCGGCTTCTCCGCACCGGGCGGAACCACCACCAAATTGCGCATGCTGGATCTCGAAAATGCCGGCCGCAGCCGCGCCGATGAGGCGCAGGGCAGCCTGTTCTGAAGCAATGACAGATCAGCGCACATGAATAGGTGTCTGATTTCTGCCCATTTCTCGTCAAATTGTCGCTAAATTGTCACAATACACGGGCGCCCTCTAACATAAGGGCGAGACGTTTGAGAGTATCCGCGTTAATTCTATCCGTTGCCTTGTCTTTTACAGTCGTTGCATCGGCCTCGGCCGGCATGCTGAACCAGGCGGAAAAATACACCGGGCTGCACGAGTCCAAGAACAACAAGAGCCTCAAGAATATTCTTGGCGCAAATCCCCGCAGCACCCCATGGTGCGGCCTTTTCCTGCATGCTGTCGCCAGCAAGGCCGGCCGGCAGTCTCCCAAATCCTATGGATTTGCAAAGTCCTGGACATCCTTCGGTTATGCCGTTCCGGTGGGCCAGGCCAAGCCGGGCGATGTCGTTGTCATTCGCAACGGCCGCGGTTATCACGCCGGCATTTTGAAAAGCATGAGCGGCAAGACCGCCCAGATCCTCGGCGGCAATCAGTCCGGCCGGGTGCAGGTGTCGAACTTCAATCGCAAGGCCATCGTGTCGGTCCGTCGATAAAATCTCCAGACATTCCTTTGATAAAGGCGGGCTTTGACCCGCCTTTTCCATTTTCGGCCTATGGCTGCTCTCTGGTGCCCGGCGCCGCCTCGCGCTGATCGTCGTCCTCAAGGTCCGTAGCGACGATGAAGGCATCCTCATGCTGCCTTGCCGCCTGCCGGCGGGCACGCAGGCTCATGCTCTCGTCCGGGTAAATCTCGCCATCCTTTGCTTTCAGCTCGCTGTCGGTTTCGAAACGCGCGACATCCTCGTCGCGAATATCAAGCGGTTCGGTTTTCGGCTTTTGCGGGGTGTTCATGAAATGGTCTCCTGCGGGTTTCTGCAGGGCAAACGATCCGCGGTCGACAACGGTTCCCTTTCACGCGGAAATGCTCACCCGCGACGAAACCGCGCGGAACAAACTCTGGCTTTTTTTGTTTTTTCAGTGGCACAATCAAAACCGGTGCAACACGAAGAGGGAGGTCCGTTATGAGCCATGACCGCGAAGCCGTAATCCGTGAAAAAGCGCGCGCAATATGGGAGAGGGAAGGAAGACCCGACGGGCATCATGAAAGACACTGGATTGAGGCAGAACGGGAACTTTCCGCAGATGCGGAAGCGGCAAAGTCCAAAAGCGGGAATGGCGTGAAGAAGCCAGGTGCCGCGAAGGCGTCAGCGGAGAAGGGACCTGCGAAGAAGACGCCAGCGAAAAAGGCAGCCTCGGCAAAGGCCAAATCCCCGGCGGTAAAATCGCTTGAGAAGGAGCAGAAATCTGCGGTCAGGAACAAGGACGACGATTTGACCGAGAGCCTTGAGGAGAGTTTTCCGGCAAGTGATCCGCCGGCACTGACCAACGCCACAAGGGCGACGAAACGGGCGATCAAGAAGACCTGACCGTTTGACGGCTGAATAACCGGGAATTCAGGAAAATCCCCGATCCAAATCGAGCGAATTGCAGCGGCACTTCGCTCTTCAAAACATGTTTTTGAGAGAGATGGCTCCCCGGGCCGGATTCGAACCGGCGACCTGTCGATTAACAGTCGAATGCTCTACCGCTGAGCTACCAGGGAACGTGCACCGCTTGGCGCGGTGTGAGCGGGGTAATACAAATGCTTTTCCGATTTGCCAAGCGGTTTTTTCAAAAAAAACGCATTCCTCTTGTTTTATCCCTCCAGAGTCCCGATTTTCCGGGCTTATCGACGGTGAAAAAATTATCCACAGGCCAGATGAAAAAGGGCAGGATGGAATGAAATTCGGTATCGACCACAGAACGCATCGTCTCCATGTCGGAAAATGGAGCCTTGCCATGCCGCGTTCGCGCGTCGGCAGGATCGCGACGGGCTCGGCTCTGGTGGTGGGCGGAACGCTGGGTTTCCTGCCCGTCCTTGGCTTCTGGATGATTCCGCTTGGTCTCATCGTGCTTTCCCACGATCTGCCCGTGGTTCGCCGCCAGCGACGACGGCTGGCGGTCTGGTGGGCGTCGCGGCAGAACGGCCGCGACAGCCGTAATGGCGGCCGGCGATAGGTCTTAAGCGCCGATGGAGCTGCTGATGCCTTGGCCGGCCCAGAAAGCCGCATAGGCGAGCGCTGCGAAATAAATCGTTGTCAGACCCAGGAAAAGATAGCCGCCGAGCACGGTGACGCCATCCCGCTGAATCATCCCGGCCGAAAAAAGCAGGATCGCGACGCCCGGAAGGGTGTTGGAGAAGGGAATGAAGCCGAGCGGCATCATCAGCAATACGCCCGCCGTCATCAGCGCAAGCCCGTTTATCCGGTTGGCGATGATGCCCGTCGTCAGCGTGGGAATGCGCGGACGGATGAAACCATCGAGCTTGGAGACAATGGCGACGCCTTTTTGAAGGGCGGGAACAAGCTTTGCCGTTTCCATCTGCCGGTCAAGAATTTTTGCCGGCAACCATGGCAGGCGATTGAGGGTGATTGCCAGACTGACAAGGATGATCGCTGCGCCAAAGACCGTGCTGACGCCGGGAATGGAAACCGGAATGAGAAAGGGTAGAGAGGCGATCGCGCAGATGAGCAACAGGCCCTGTTCGCCGATTGCTTCCATCAACTCGCGCAACGTGATCGTCTGACCCTGCAGCTTTCCTATTAGCTTCTCAAGCGTCGTGCTGAGCTTTTCAGACGTATCAGTGAATGCGAATTCGTTCGTCATACGGCTTCCCGGGAGTTGTTTTAACTCCGGGCTTGATAACATTCATCCGGCCCAATGCCTATCGTTGATAGAAACGGAGCCTTTCACATTTGGTCGAGTGGTTCCGTCCTGCTCAGTGCGAAACCCAGCTGCTGTAAGCCCCTGCAAGAAGAACCACCAGCAGAATGACAAGTATGACCGGATTGATCGATGTAACGAAGCTTACATATTCCATGATAACTTCCTCCTCTTCCGTCCACCTTCATTCTACAGCAAAAAGGCGAGCTCATCTACCACAGGGTGAAATTTTGCATCGCAGCAACCGGCTCTCGGTATGGGCGGGAAACGCTCGTCATTATGATTTTTTGCGATGCAAAAATAAATTTTCCAACATTTGCCATTCTCTTGCGTTGTCTCTAATTCTCATTCGGGGTCCGGTCTCTCCGGGCCATCGGCAAACCACATGAACCACCGCTGACCTGCCCTGGCTCCTGCCTGTCTTCACTCCGCAACACTCTTCCCCGGGGACATGAAATGCTGAAAAACATCTATGCCTGGACGATGGCGCTCGCTGCGCGCAAAACCGCCGTATGGTGGCTGGCGATCGTGGCTTTCGTGGAAAGCTCCGTCTTCGTCGTGCCTGCGGATGTGCTTTTCCTGCCCATGGTGCTGGCCAAGCCGAAAAAGGCGATGTTTTATGCCCTCGTGGCAACCGTCGCCTCGGTTCTCGGCGGCATCGCTGGCTGGTTCCTCGGTCACTATGCCTTTGAGAGCATCGCGCGGCCCATTCTCGAATTTTACGGCAAACTCGACAGCTTCGAGCATCTGAAGAGCTCGGTGGATTACGAGACCATCGTTCTCCTGCTGGTGACATCGGGCCTCGCGCATCTGCCCCCGATCAAGGTCGTCACGATTCTCTCCGGTGCGGCCAATATCAGCCTTGGCCTCTTCATTCTTTCGGCTGTCGTCACGCGCGGCGCGCGTTTTTTCATCCTTGCCGGGTTGCTGCAGAAATACGGTGAATCGGTACGCCATTTCATCGAAAAACGTCTCGGCGCCATCACCGCTGCGGCCGCCGCCGCACTCATCGCGGTCTATGCCGTCTACGTTTTTGTGCGTTGATCAAGCGCAAATTTTCTACTCTTACAATACTGTCGCAGAACTTTCAGCTTACTGTCAGAATCCACCTGTATCGGTTCTCTCGTCGAATGAGGGAACCGTTTTATTATGCGAAGATTCTGGAAGTGCTCCTTTTGGGGCATGGGTATTGCTGTGCTTGCCACAGGCGGTTATCTCTACGCCATTCAGCTCCTCGGCAATTTTCACGAGGTAGTCGCGGGGCAGCTTTATCGCTCCAACCAGCCGAGCAATGAGCAGCTCGTCCGCTATACCAGGGACCATGGTATCAGGACGGTCATCAATCTGCGCGGTGCGAATGAAGCCAAGGCCTGGTATCGGGATGAGGTCGAGACCTCCCGCGAGCTCGGATTGAATCACATCGATTTCGGCATGTCGGCCAGCCAGGAGCTTGACATGAACAGGGTCAACGAGCTGGTCGCGATCATGCGCGATGCGCCGAAACCCATTCTCATTCATTGCAAGGCCGGTGCGGACAGGACAGGCCTCGCCACCGCTCTCTATCTCAGCCGCGTCGCACGGTTTGATGAGGAACAGGCGGAAAGCCAGCTTTCCTTCCGCTTCGGCCATATCGGCATTCCCTATCTGTCGCAAACCTACGCCATGGACCGGACGTGGGAAAACGCGGAAAAGATGCCTGTCATCGACGATTTCGCGATCGCGTCCAACGAATATTGAACATCGCGTGGGGCAGGCGGTGTAGGCAACAGATGCCGGCACCGCCCTTCGTCGGGACACCTTGCCGGCTACGCCCACACAGCGGACTACCACGCAGCCTTAAACTTATCCCATCACCCCGGCAGCTGATATGGCGGGGGATTTTTGTCTAAGGCTCAATCGACTATCTGGCTTGCCGGCATGCGTCATCGCACCCAAAGACGGTGGCGGAGACGATTCTAATCCCGCCTCGCGTCGGGCTTCCACCCGCGCGTATATCCATTTCCCATGATGGCGACCGCAAGGGAAAGCTGTTCCTGCAAATGCTCGATTTCGCCGAGAAGCGCTTCGACAGCCGCCTTCGCATCGCCGTCATGACACTGGATGACATATCCCGCTATGTCGTCGGGCCGTGCAGGGGTGATTTTTTCAGCGTCGGGCATAGTGGATGACCTCTCTTTTGTTCACTAAATGTTCTAATTTTAGCGGAGAGTCAACAAGGCAATGCGCGCTGTCCTTCTACGGCTAGCGGCTTTACACCTGAGCTTATATTGTCGGGAATTTAACCGGAGAACGCTCTCGATCAAAAATGGGGATCGAGAAGACAACGGTCGGAGCACGGGATTCTGGCCCAAACCCCTACGGCTTGGTGCCGCAGAATCAAACGTTAATGAACTGACGGATCGTCGCCATCAAGGAAGCTGCGAATCCCATCTTTCTCACAAGTGGCCAGGAATTCTTCCCAGGCGTCTTTATCGGTGGCGAAAGGTTCGTCCCAGGTGGTGACATCGTCGTGCTCGCTGATAACCTCGAGCGTCCAATCCTGCTGGGTACCAGCGGGCCGGTAGATATCAACAAGGACGGTGATGCCCTCGTCTTCAAACTCGCCCGAGAATTCTGAGTGTTCTATTTTCGGTTTTTTTGCCATCTCAGCACACTTCGTTCTCAAGGCTTGGATAAATGCACACCCGAACAGGGTCTTTTAAACTCGCGCATAGCGCTCATTACTAGAGAGCTAAAACAAATATAGCCAGCTCTGGGGGAACTGGCTATCTATCTGATTTTAATGGTCGGAGCGGCGGGATTCGAACCCACGACCCCTTGACCCCCAGTCGCGTAGGAAAACGCTATAGCCCTTATTTTGCAGGGCTTCTAGCGATTTCAGTTTACAGACCACCCATTTACCACCCTGTGGATAACAAGGTCATCCGGGCTCGCCTGTAAACCGTTTTTGGCGATTCTCGATGCTCTCAACCGCCGCGCTCGACACCAGATAGTGCTTCCGAATGATTCCCTCGGCGTCCTTTTCGGAATGACCGGACACCTCGGCAATCTCCTTGATTGATGCTCCATTGCGGTAGGCGAGGGTAACGAACGTTCCCCGCAGGTCGTGGAATGTCTTTCCTTCAATGCCTGCTTTCTCTACGGCCTTGCGCCAAGACGATTTGAAGCCGGTCGCCCAAGGCTGGCCTTGACCATTGGTCAAGATCGTGACCGAGTTGCCTCGTGGCACTCCGTCCAGATAGCTCTTTAGCTCCTCCGAGACTTTCATTCTGACGTGCGCTCCCGTCTTCGACTGGCGCAGGTAAATGGAATGGCCGTCGTATGCCTTCCATGTGAGCTTGAGCAAATCCCCCTGTCTCTGCCCTGTCCAGATCGCCAGCATAAGCGCGCGCACCAATGGCTCGGCTGTGGGCTTGATCTTCCATTTATCCTTTTCGCCCGTGGCATCCGGGTTCTTCACCCCATACCGGAATGTCTGGATATCTTCGTCGGTCCAGATCACATCCCGGCGGGTGCCGTCGCTCACCTTCTCGACGCGTTCCAGCGGGTGCCGTTCGATCATCTCGCGATCAAGACCAAACCATAGGATGCGTTTCAGAACGCTCATATAGAGATCGGCTTTGCGCGGGTGCTTCTCGGCAATCTCGTCACGCCATTCAAGGAACGTTGTTCTAGCGCCCGGCGCTGATATTTTTGAGGCTGGCATGTCGAAGAACATCGTCTCAATCGCTTTGATAGCGAAATCGTATCCTTCTCGCGTGCTCGGCTTTAGATTCAGGTAGGTCGGAGATTTGAGATATTGGCGGATTATCTCAGCCAGGCAGCCGTTATAGGGCGCGTCTTTTCTGTCGCGTGTCAGCCGCACATACTCAGCGATGAACTCGTTTTGGTCCTTCGGGTCGGCCTTCATTCTCGGGCCGCCCCGCCATGCGTAGAAATAGAAAGTGCTGGTACCGTCAGCGAGTACCTTTTTGACGCGGTGAATACCCACTAGATTTACCTTCACGGCGCGCCCTCCATTCGGAGAGGCTATTGCCACCATATGCAATGTCGCGGTCAACGGACGATTGCTTGTGATTATCGGGGATATCGGGGGCAACTCGAATTATTTTGCCATCGACTTCGATTTCGACGCGGACGCCTTTCTCCAGGGCGATATCCGCCATCCGCTTTAGGTCCGCGGATTTTACCAGTGCCGGTGCCGTCATCCCTCGCTCCTTTCAAGCGCCGCTCGGCTCAATGGCCGTGAATGCCAAATTGCCATGGCAGCTTTCCTTCCTCTCTGATTTTCTCGGCGGCCTTACGAACCTGATATCGAAGGCTATCCCGCTCTTTCCTGATCAAGTCGGCATCGCGCCGTATCTGGCCGCTGTTTCGCAAGAGCGAAACTATGAGTTCCCAGCTTGGCGCGTCCTTGTCCCGAAGCGGAGCCGGGACAATAATCTTCCTCGTGCCTTCGCTGATTTCGATAAGGCCCGCCCAATCCGGTATTTCGTGCGTCTTCAACATCCCGGCAGGCGTGACGTAATAGAACCGGTCGCTGAACAGCCGGGCTTCACGCTGTTTTTCGTGGGTGTCGCGGCGATAGTCGGCTCGAGAAACCTTGATCTCGTAAGCCGTAGCCAAGTAGCCTTTCGACTGCCAAGGAGCGATAGTCCAGAAGTCACAGCGACGAGCGCCTGTCGATAGGGCGAGTTCAGAGGCCCAGATCATGCTTTCGTCGCAACCGGCTATCAAAACGTCTAGGATTTCGGCTGCCGTCACGTCTCAGCCCTCCTGCTTTGCGGGTGCTGCGGCGAGCATGGCGCGGTACGTTTCTTCCGGCTTCATTGCGGAAAAGCGCTTGGCTTGCTCGCTATGAGCCGCATCTTTCATTTCTTCGGTAGGTTCTTTGGGAACAAGCTGCCAGCCGTTTGCCACATTTTGTTCCGGCCGGTTGGAAACACCTTTCCTTGTTTCGGAAAGGACATTCCCATCTTTCTCGATTTGATCAGCTTGTGTTCCCCTCGCCACGTCCTGCACCTGTGCGGAGAGGGCGGATAAATCGCTGTCGCGCTGTGCGAGCCATTCATTATCCGCCTCGTACTCGGGGAAAACCTCTCCGTTGTAACCCTGCGAGGATGCATCGAAGCCAGCTTTGTACGCATCGGCCAAAGCCTTCACGGCCACGGATGGCGCGGGCTGTGGCTCCGCAGCGGACATGGCGATCTTGAACCTGTCGCACATGATATCGAAAACTTCCTTTGCGGTCCTGCTCTCTATACCGACGATCGGTCGCGTCAGTTCACTCTGCATGGTGTTCGCCTCCTGTGCTGGCGAGGGCTGATGCATCCTCAGGAGGTTCGCCAACTGCGGCTTCCCATCCGTCGTTGAAGCCGATGATGTAAGGGCGATCAGTTTTAAGCCGCTTCACCTCGGCCTCTGCTGCCTCGGCTCGGGCTTCAAGCGTCCGGTTCAATTGCTGATTTTGTAGGTGCAATTTCCGTTCACGCTCAAAAGCGGCGTTGGCTCCGCGGAGTTTCTTTTCAGCGGTGGCCGCACGCCTCAAAAGGCCTTCGTTTTTAGCCTGCAAGCTTTCGAGGGTGGAGAGGAGTTCGGAGATGGCCTCAGGGTTGACGGCGGCGATGTAGCGGGCGTTGGCGTAACCTCTGTCAGCGAGGATATCCCTTGCTGTGAAAACCTTAAAATCGCCAGCAAAGATCGAAAAATAGAATTGAGCATCAATCTTGCTTTCCCAAGGTCCCGGCGTCACGCCTTCCAGCGCCTTCTTGATCTCTTCCAATGCGGTCATTGCACGCTCCGCTTCCAAAGGACGTTGCCTTCCAAGTCTTCGATTGAGGTGAGGTGATCGTTCAGCGCCGCGTGATCCTCGGGCTTGCACTTCTCGCTGGGCTGGATCGGATACCAGCCGTCAGCCGTGCGCATGATCCAGAGCGTGTCGAGCAGTTGATTTTCCTGTTCGGTCATGGCGTATCCTCGCGATAGAACGTGACGGGCCGGTAGACGACTGCCTTCTTGGGCTTTTCGGATTTAGGGAAGGGCTGGGACTTGATCGTCTGCTTCGGGCGAGTGATACCCAGATGCTTTTTGCGGATAGCCGCGACCTTGGCCTTCTCGGCAACATCGAGTGCTGTTTTTTCGACGTGGCATTTGCGATGGGCGGGACGCAGGTTCGTTTCCCTGTTCTCGCCGCCGTTGATCAGCGCCTTGACGTGATCCAAATCCCACTTCTGGCCTACCTGGATTTCACACTGACAGAGATGGCAAATACGCTTGTCGCGAGCCATGATCCTGTCGCGAACCGACCCGGGCGCACGGTGATCATCGGTCTTACCGATCCATTCATCAACCGATCTGGTCATGGCCGATCCTTTCGCCGGTGCGCGGATCGATCCATGCCTGCTTTGGAAGTGGTGTAGACGTCCACATCTCGACCAGAGCTTTGCCCATCGTAGTGGTACGGGCTACCCCGTCTTCGTAGAAAAGCACTCCAAGATCACACAGGTGGCTGATTTCTCCGGAATAGATCGGCGCGTCAGACCGTGGGAACCTGCCCGTGCTGGTGTGGTGGTGTAGGATGATTTCGATCTGGTACGGTGTCCACATCACATCTTCCCTCCCAGCGCACGTGTCAGACGCTTCCACCACGGCAAAGGCTTAGGATTGCGTGATTGAATTTCGCGCTGTAGGATTGCGGTCGTCTCATCCCGCTTGGCGATGTATGCCAGCGTTGACGGGCGAGCATGGGGGTAACGCTTCAAATGATCGTGGATCGTGGTCATTTCGCCTCCAATGCTCTTTGATAGATGAGCGGGTTTGCCAGAGAGACGCGAACCGGTTTGTGGCCGTCATGAAGCTCTAGCCGCTTATTGAACTCGATGATGATTTTCTGAGGGGTTGCGGAGATGACGCGGGTCATGCTGCTCTCCAATCATTGGAACCTTCATGAAAGCCGCCGCGTATCGTCTCGGTCAGGTGAATGCCGTTCTGGTCGCAGAAGGCGATGGCATATGTGATGAGACTGGCGGCGCGGGCAACCGACATCCGCGACGTGCTTTCCCGGACGTTGACAAATTCGCCCTCCAATCCGGGAACAAAGTCAACTTCGCCCTGAGTGGCCTTGGTGTGACCAGAGACGAGTAGAACTTTCCATTCGTCGGCGTTCCGCTGCTTCCCAGCCCATAACATGCCGGACTTGGCAATATCTGTGCAAATCGCGTGGAACTTTGCGTTCTGGTCTAGGCTGCGTTCTCCGGGGCCAACGCTGACAGCGCTGCCAAGTGGGGCCTTGATGATCTCCTGAATGGCGTTATCGCGTACCCGGTCGTTGATGATGATGTAGCGCTTCTTCTGGCTCATGGCGCACCTAGAACGGCAAATCGTCGTTAAGGTCGTCATGCAGGTTGCCGTAGCTGTCCTTGTCGCGGCCACTTGCCTCGCCATAGGATTGCTGGATTTCCTGTTTGCGCTCATCCTTGCGCTTGAAGGACAGAGACTGGAACTTGCCCTTCTGGCCGTCCTTCGTCCATGCCGATACCCAATACTCGACGCCGTCGATGATGGCCGTACCGGTAGCATTCGGGTGGCTGTCTTTTTCGCGGCGGTCGTTCTTGAAAAGGGTGCCGCTCATATCACGTTTTTCGTAAGCCATCACGCGGCCTCCTGTTTCATTTTGGGAAGAAATGCAGCCCTGTTGCGAACGTGGTCCCAAGGGTCTGCTGTGAATTTTTTGAACCGGGGTTTGCCCTGATTGTCGGCCGCCTCACACGGAACCCAGGTATTGCCGAGATCGTAGAGATACCGACCGATGCCCCACGACACGGCGGCACGCTTCAAGGCGCTGGAGAACGCACCCTTTTCGGCCTCAACGTCGGTATCGCCGGCTCCATCGGATTTCCAAACCCATTGTCCATTAATGAAAATGCCAATGCGACAACCAAGGCGGTCCTTCCCGGCCTCGAAATGTTCGCTCTGCCAGAAGGCTGGCGTGCATACTTGGTCAAGGCGATCCATAACGTCGCGTGCATCGAGATAGGCTAGCGCCAGAGCCGCATAACCGTCGCCGCGAGCTTTCGTCACCATCTGGGCGCGCCAGTGAACCTGATCGGCATTGAAGGGCCGGTGAAGGTCACGCAACTGTTCAAGCGATACGCTATCCATTTTCATTCTCCCTGCGTTTTTCAAAGAGCGGGCACGCACCCGCATTAACATCCTTGCAGCGAAGGTAGGGTTCTTCGTTTGACCAGTATTCCGGGTGGACGAATCCTTGGCCCTCAAGCCGCTTGTGTTTCAGGCAAAGCCAGCCGGTCGGGCTTCTCTTGCGAGATTCCGCGACGACGAATTCGCAGTCGGTGCAAAAGGTCGGGGTCATGCTGCGGCTTCCATTTCTGCCGGCGGCGCGTACCAAGCTGCGCGTGTCTCGTACCAATCAGCGCGCTCGTCGCATTTGTCGGCTTCGGAAAACCATTTGGTGCGGAGGTGATCTGGAGTATCTGGCTTCTCAGCGTCGGCGCGGTACTCTGCTGCGAGACGGCGCGCCATACGTGCGCCTTTCATATGCTCGGCGTATGGATCTACCATTTTGGATCCTCCTGATGGATGATTGCCTGCTGCCGGTAATATTCGTTGGCCTTGATCATCGCCGCGCCGGTTGCTAAGAAAAGCAGTCCGTGAATGAGGATTGCCCATTCCGTGCCGATGCGGAGTTTCGTGAAATTCCGCTGCAGAGATACGTTTATCTCCGTCGCCCGCCGCGTTGACGACTTCGCCTGAGCGAGCGCAACAATCTCCGCGTCATCCGCTTCTTGTGTGTTGGTGGTGGAGAAAGCGTCCATCACGAGCGGCCCTCCGCTTTGGCGATGGCGTCCTGCATCTGCTTCTGCAAGCCGTTGAACAACGGATGGCAGGTTCCGTTGAAGTCCATGGCGGCATCGATCCGTTTCAGGACTTTCAGGAGATCAGGAGCGGCGGCAAAAACGTGAGGTCCGTAAGAGCCGAAGTAACCAGAGAAATCGACGTAGATGTCATCCCATTCTCCCTCGACATGAAGATGGTCGCTTTCAACGCCGAACAGCCGATCTTCGCCGTCGCCGCGCTTAATTACGCTCAACGGGCCGGGGCCTTCGATTTTTACTTTTCGCCTTGCGATGCTCATTTTCCTGCCCTTTCATGCGCGGGTACGCTGACAAAGCCCGCTGGGTGGTGTGTTGTTACTCTGACAAAGCCGGTGGGTTGGTTAGACTTGGGAGGGTTTGAGATTGATGCTGAAGCGCAGGGTCGTGATGTCGTAACCGCGATCTTCAAGCTCCTTGACAAAGGACCGACCGTGCGTGCCGAAAATTGGCTTGCCGGTCTCGATGTCAGTTCCTTCGAAGACGGTTGACAAAAACCGTGCGTCTGGCTTTGCTGAGCCAGCCCCGCCATGGACGTAGACGATACTCGGAGAGTTGTAGGGCTCATCCTTGCCGTACTTGGCCTCAAGCACACCCGGCTTTGGTGTAGGCACTCGCCAGCGCTTAATCTTGGCTTCGCTCATCTCCATCTCCATCTCCCGCTGCGCTGTGGTTACTTGGTGGGGGTCACGCTGGAGACATCCCAACGATTGATCACGTCGATAAGGACGCGCGTCAGAGCCTTTTGCTCGCGTGATGCAGTTGCGTCGGAAAGCGAACTAGCCAAAGCGCCGCTAATCAGCGCCAGCTTTTTCAGGGCCATTATTTCAACCGGTGAAATTGTTACTGCGCTCATTTCCCTATCCCTTGTCTGAAGCCCTTGGCGGGGCGGCTATTCGGCGGCTGTGAGAGCACCGGCCTTGTTGGCGATACGCGTTGCCGAGTAGATCGAGTTGGCCGTGATCTTGCGCTGCCATGCGCCGTTTCGCGGCGACCAGTTCCAAGCTGCGCCCTTGAGTTCGGAGATGATTTCGGGAGCCGGTTTCCCGTCAAAGACGATCTGGACGCGCTCGATGTCGTGATTGACCACGATTTTGACGTCGCCCACGATCACCTCTTCGGTGCCGGTCTTCGCGCCTTCAGGTTTCGGAGGGGCGACATAGCCAACCTGCTTCACGGCCTTGATTGAGGCCGACAGTGCGCGATCCTGCCAAGAGTAGAACTCGCCTGCCTTCTTCTCGAAAGCCGCCCAGATTTTCTCCTGACGACGAACCGGAAAGTTTGCGGGACCGGTGATCATGGTGGACATCATCCGGCTGCGCGATGCCCAGACGGCGTTCTGGCGCTGGATGTAGCCTTCACGGAAGCGTTCCGACTGTGCGACGGCTTCTGCCATGCGGTCTTCGTTATCCGCGACGGCGGCAAGCTTTTCGTTGAAATCCTGAATGGCGGAGACGTAGCTGGCGACTTCGCTTTCACCCCGGCGCTCCGGCGTGTGGCTGGTGCCGGCATGAGCGCGGATAGCTGCCTGAAGGCTTACGTCGGTCGGGAGAGGGGTTCTGAAAACGTTCATTGGATTTGCTCCGATTATTCTGCAGCCTGCAGATTCGCGCCGCGAACGATCTGCTCGGCCCACTGCGAAGGAAGAACGATGTCGGGGCGCTCGGCGTAGCAAGAGAACTTGACGACCACGCCGCCGAACTCGTCGGCATCGTCATTGGCCTGACCTTCGCTGCGATACTTGAACACGTCGTTCTCGTCAGACGTGAACTCGGTTCCGTTGAAAACACGGTCGCCGTCTTCAATTCGGTATCTGGTGACCTGTGCCATCGTCTCATCCTCATCCGGGTTGTTCCCGCCCTTCCGTTTCGTCGTCCCGTGGGAGCTTCATTCGGTGGGCTTGTGGTGGCAGCGAGATCGGCGGGTGAGGCTTCTTCGTCGCTGCTTGTGTATGGCCAGCATACACCCAACACGAAACGTGTCAACATAAATCGTGTTGAGCAACAAAATAAAAACACGTGGCGTGTTGCGAAATGTCGAATCAAAGGGTAAAAATGAAAAGCCCGCCACGAGAGATTAGCTCGGGCGGGCTGTTGGTGACGGTTTGACCGTGGGAAGTTTTCCCGTCGCCAAATTGATGCAATCGTTATATCATTACGGGCGCAAATTTCAAAGCAAAAACCTCCCAACGAGTTGCCGATCTCCCAAAAATCGGAGCATTCGTATCGAGATGCCGCGATTTTTTTCGGGCTAACCGATATTTGGACTGGCATAAGGCATGACACGCGGGCTAGGACGGCCCTGAACGCCCCGCAAGGGTGGATAAACGACGTAAGTGGTGAGGTTAGGCGAAAGCCACCAGCCGGGAGCGCAGGCCCCTGAAGATACCCCCGGGAGCATCCGGGTCTCAGCCTGGTCGATAATGCGTGTTGGGCTTAGCTTCTGACTATGGAATAAGACGGAATGGAAGTGATAACCTCACCCCCCGTCTTTGATACAACTATGCCTAAGCATTACCAGCTAGTGCGATGTAATGAACCGAATAGACTTGATTTGCAGGAAAGGTAAGAAGCTTCGGCGGGTTGAATTGCTCAAGGACCAATTCCTGGGCATTATGCCGAACGAACTTTTTCACGTAGGCAAGGATCGGGCCATGCTCCTCGGTTCTAATTTGGGCGATGACATAATCACCCTTCTTTACGCGCCGCACTGGGTCTACGAAGCAAACTTCTCCGTCTTCATATCGCGGAGACATCGAATCGCCGGCCACCTGTACGCCATATGCTCCGCGGATATCAGACAGCACCGGCGGCGCCATCGTCTCGTATAGAACGCTCCCATTCATATCAAACTCGCCGTCAACGCCTCCCACAGCACGGCCGTAAACCTTTATCTTTCGACCGAGACCTACCACTCTATCGCCTATTTTAGCATTTGGCGAATAAACTTCTGCTTGAAGAGGTTGAGTTTCGGTTAGGAGCGCATCGGCGGTCTTGCCCGTCATGATCCACAACGGGTCAACGTTGAACTTCTTGGCGTACACGGTTGCCTCTGCCAGATCGAAGTCGTTCTGCCCGTTCTCGTGAGCGCGATAAGTTGAGGCATTAACGCTCAGGGCCTTCGCGGCATCTGAGGCGTATTTATACCCGGCTTGTTCTCTTGCGGCTTTGAGCCGATCGGTTTTTTCCATCATGATTTCAACATATCGCAACATGCAACACGAAACATGTTGACTATGCGACACGAATAGTGTTGTATGGGTGTTATGGAAACACAAGCACCACTCACCGACCTCCAAAGCGTATTTGCCGCATTCGGCTCGAATGTGAAGCTGGCCAGCGTGTTGCGCGTTGGCCCTTCTGCTGTCTCTGAAATGAAGCGCCGCAACAACATCCCGGTTGAATACTGGCCCGCGCTTGTCGATGGGGCGAGGGAGATCGGTCGCGGTGACTTGACAATGGAACGCATGGCTTTCCTCAGCGCCGAAGCTGCGCTCGCCAAGAAGGAAACAGCAGCATGACATGGTCCACCAACATCACCGAAGCCAAGACAGGCGATTACGTGTGGCTGGCTCTGCCGGATGGGCGGGTAATCAAGTCGTGGTGGGCGCGCGGGTATTTCGTGGACGCTGACCTGATGTATCCGCCAATCGCTTGGCAGCCTTTCGTTAAACCCATTCATCCATTCGCATCCGCCAAGACGAGCGGTGATGCGCTGACCAAAGCCCCGATGAACGTAAGTCTCCCGGACACTGACGAGAGGAGCGGTGAAGGCGCCAACGCAGGAGGCCTGAATGATCGAGAAGTGAAAACGCAAAACCTCGAACATGCTGTGGAGTTCGTCAGTAGCTCCACAGCACCGGAACTCGCAAAGCAAGAGGAGAGCGCATCGTGATCTGGCAGTTCGCAATCTACGGCTTCCTATCGATGCTGTTCGCCTTCATCGGCGGCCTCTTTTACATCGCCGTCCAAATAAACAGAGAAGACCCGGATAACGAGGAGTGGGATTGATGGAAGACATCATCAACATGCAGTCCCTCCTAGCCGAGCTAATGGCAGAGGTAGACCGCATTAACCGAGAGAAGGCAGAGCGATGAAGAGTGTCGCGAAATTCATTGCCTTTGGCGCGGTAATCTGGGCTGGCGCCTTCACTCTTTCGGTCGGCTCTGCTGCCGTCTCGGATTTGTATGGGATTAGGTTTGATGCCGAAAGCACATGGTCGCGGATGATAACTTACTCGCTCGGCGTCGTCGCCGGTTGGGTTCTTCGTGAGATTTGAGCGCCCCTGAAACAGTCGCTCAAAGCGGGTGGGAGTTGTCCTCCCCATCTTCCACCCGCAACACTCTAACGCTCGGGAAGCCACCACGCAGCCTTAAAACCACAGCAGCGACGGCTTCACCGACAGGAATAAAGGCTGATGGCAAGTGCGGCTCGCCATCAGCATCCAAAGAGCGGGGCGGCGGCACATTGCTCTTTGGAAACAGAATTAGGTTCGTCTGATGCGGCGGGCCAGGATCGCGGACATCGTTGCAAGCTTTGCCTGCGATCCCATCATTTTCAACACCTCTGTGCATGTCGGCCTCCGTTGACGACGCCAACTTCGCACAGAGGATGAGAAATGTCTGACAATAGGATTTCGCAAAACGGAAATTTCGTTTCAGAGGATAGCATGTCTAGTACAGCGTTAGTTGAAGCAAAAGGATGGTACGACGATCTCATGGCGCGAGAATTTCGCGGCCGTGGCGATCGTGAGAAGTCCGCTCGTGGAAGGGTTGCCGACAAGATCGGGGTGCCTGAGACGTGGCTCTTCGACCTCCAATATAAATCACAAGGCAAGAAGGACGTTCGAGGCGCTCTCTATCGCGCCCTGATGCTCGGCATCCAGAGATATGACGCCCTTTGCCAAGCGAACGAGGATGCGGCGGATCGGTATAAAGCCGAACGCCTGAAACTGCGAGGCAATCATGAAAAGGCTGACGAAAAGCCTGCTTCGGCGGGCGTGGGAATGGATTCGTCTGAAGCTTAAAAGGAGAGAGCCGTGAAGCCGAAAAAGAGAAAGTTGAACAAGAATATCCTGCTTGCCTTCAACCGTCTTGAGCGGCTTGGCGGAATCCTTTGCCGTCAATTCTCAAGCTCTGAAGAGGCAATCAAACACGGCGGCAACTACATTTACTTCACCGTCAAGGACAATGTGAAATTCCCGACTGGTGCTGGTCGATTCATTATCGAAAACGGTTTGGCCACGTCTTCCGGCGACGGTCTTTTCGAGGATACGCCGCAGACGTTCAAGGCGGTGCCACGCCAAATGTTCGAGAGCTTCAAGGCTCAATTCGAGGCGCCGATAAATGGCTAAGAACGTACCGGCGAAAATAGAATTCCTAAACGGTGAAATCGAAGGCCTGCGCGCTCGTATGGCTGAACACGCCAACTCGGTGCAACGAGGGAAGCTCGGTATGCTGACGGATATACGGGACGATTACAAAGCGGCGGCAGAGGATGAGATCAAGCGGAGGATGGTGTCATAACCGCCTATTACAACGAGATCGACCCTTACGCCGCTCAATGGCTTCGCAACCTCATAGCAAAGAACCTCATCGCACCCGGCGATGTTGACGAAAGGAGTATCGTTGATGTCCACCCGGATGATCTCAAGGGCTACACGCAATGCCACTTCTTCGCCGGCATCGGCGGGTGGTCCTACGCAGCTCGATTGGCTGGATATCCTGATGATCGGGAACTCTGGACAGGCTCATGCCCCTGCCAGCCCTTCAGCGTTGCTGGCAAAGGCGAAGGCCAAGCCGACGAGCGCCACCTCTGGCCGGTCTTCTTCGGCCTCATTGCTGCCAGACGGCCCGCTGTCGTCATGGGAGAACAGGTTGCGGCTGCGGTTGGAAAGGATTGGCTCGACGGAGTGCATTCTGACCTGGAAGGCATCGGCTACGCCTGCGGGGCGGCAGTTGTTCCGGCTTGTGCCGTCGATGCGCCCCATAGACGAGATCGACTTTGGTTTGTGGCCGACAGCAACGGCAGTCAATCGGGACAGGTCCGACGAAACACTTATGAAGTGCGCGGCATTTCGGAAGAGCAACGCAAATCAGAATTCCGTGCCGCTGTATCTGAGCGAAGCAGTTCGGTTTGGGGCGACGATGTGGACCACACCGAGCGCACGCGATTGGAAGGACAGCACCGGCATGGCGACAACCGGGACCAACCCCGACGGATCGAAGCGAACCCGGCTGGATCAGTTGCCGAGACAGGCGGCTCTTTATCCTACGCCCCGCGCGGCGGACGGGGAGAAGAATGTTCGCTCTCTGGATGGTGCGGTTCGCGAGATAAAACGGAAGGGATCACCTCAAGATACGTGCCAAGCCGCTCAAATCACACAAGCTGGTCATGTTCGGAGTGGGCAGTTGGCGCCGATGGAAAAGCCCGGCGCATTGAACCCGGCATTCGTCTGTTGGCTCATGGGGTTCCCGCTCGAGCGGGAAAGCTGCGCGCCTACGGAAATGCCATCGTCCCGCAAGTCGCGGCGGAAGTGATCGGCGCATACATGGAGGTATACGCATGAGCGTGACCCTTCACCTCCCATTCCCTGTCTCTGTCAACGCAGCATATGCGAACGGCGGCAAGAAGCGCGGACGGCACAAGACGGCACGATACAACGCCTGGATAGCTGAAGCCTCTCTGCACGTCAGGGACAGCCACCGGCAAAACATCGGCCCTTATCACATCGCCATATGCCTTGAGGCTCCCGATAAGCGGGCAAGAGATCTCGGCAATCTCGAAAAGGCCGTTCAGGATTTCCTCGTCATGCACGGGGTCATTCAGGACGACAGTAAATGCCAGCGCTTGGTGATGACGTGGGCCTCTGGCCTGCAAGCACCATGCATTGTGACAGTCACCGAAGCGGCACAGGAGGTCGCAGCATGAACAGAGTTATTCTCAACATGGATGAGCAAGGCTGCTTCACGATCTACAGCGACGAGCCAATCGAATTCTACCTGATCAACGATCATTGCCCTGACGACCGGGTTTATCAGATGGATGTCGAAGTTGGCGTTGAAAAGGTCCGCGCTCAACTGGCCGACGATCCAATTGGCCACAAGAGTGACGACCACTGGCTGGGATCTGGCCACGGCCCAAGGAAAGCGCCGTCAAAACGGAAGCTGGAGGTGGTAAAGTGACCGAAGACATCAAAACAATTCTGTCAGCCTGCGTTGGCGAAGACCTTGCTGAAGCCCTCATAGAGCATCGCAAGAAGACGGTAAAAAAGCCCCTGACCGCCTACGCCGCCAAGCTTCTCGTCAAGGAATACGAGAAGACCGGAAGCCCGCAGGAAGCCGCTGAAATGCAGATCCTTCACGGCTGGCAGGGTTTTCGCTCCGACTGGTTTACGAACGCCCGTGCCAAGCTTCCGCACGCCGGGACCGATCGACCGCCGCCATTCGGCACATACAGTGTTTCACCCGTAGCCCGCATGTCGGAAAGCCGGGAAGAATACATTCGCCGCGAGAAAGAGCGTGAAGCGAGGAGTTTCAGATGAACATGCACCAGTTGCGTACCCCCTCTCAAATTGCGTTCTACGAGGCGGCAAGAGCAAGAGCGCTGAAGAAAATTGAAGCCGCAAAACGCTTCGAGGAAAAGAGCCGGCCATCTCCGGCAGTGGAGATCACAGAGCCAGAGGTCAGCGAGGAGACGCTAGCGCCGATATCTTTCTCCATATCGGCGTCACTAAGCCTCATCTGGAAAGCTTATGAGCCAATTGTCTTTGGTGGCGACGAAAAACACCCCGGTAAGAGAACTATGGACGATATAGCCCTTAGTATCCTTGAGCGCTTCCCAGGGGTAGACCTTCGTGGGATCAAGGGGAAGAGAAGGACAAGGCACCTCACTTTCCCAAGGCACCTCATCAACTACGCGATCAAGGAAGAGCGTCCTGATCTGTCATACCCGCAAATCGGCCGGTGGTGCGGGGGACGTGATCATACCACGACTTTGAATTCTGTCCGAAAAATCGAGGAAATTATCTCGCAAGGCAGGCTCGATGCAGAAATTCGCATCTGGCGCGAAAGGGAGCGAGAGCGGCTGGAATCATCAGCCCGCCTCGATGCCATCTATGCAAAGTGGCGAGAAGAAGTCCACCAAGGCAGGCTCGAATGAACACCATTCCCAAGCCCATCCTAAACGCCAAGGCGGCCGGCTCAGATCGCAAGAAGCGAGAGACAGCCATTCACCGCATCATCGACCAATACCTGCAAGGACGCGGCGCATCGGCCTGCATGGATGAAATCAAGCGCATTCTCGGCAGGAAGTAACAGAAGGGGCGGCGGGCATGAAGAAAACGAAATGGTGTGCAATACGGCCAATGCCAGGCACGCAGCGTATGGCGTCTCTGGCTGCAAATCTTCCTGCGGGCCGGGAAGGCGAAAGCATCATTGAGCGTAATCTGCGCAACGAGGGCATCGACGTTTACATGCCGTCATTCTGGCAGGACGCTCGACACCAGCGGACAAACAAGGTGATTGCCAAGCGCTTTCCGCTTCTAGTTGGGTATGTGTTCGTCAACATCACCGATAACGACTACGAGAAGGTGCGCAAGACAGAAGGGGTGATGTGCTTCCTCAAGTCGTCTCGCGACGGAGCGCCGGCCGTGTTCCGCGATGCTGAAGACATCGGCCTATTGATGCTTGCCGACATGGAGCGCAAAGCCGTCTACACCAGAGAGCGCGAGGAGCGGCAGAAGCTAGCTGACCAGCAGCGCCGGAATGCCCTCAATCGCCAGCTTGGTTTGATATTACCGAAAGGCCGACGCAAGAAGGTTTCGATGCGATATGCGGCAGAACAGGCCATGAATGAACTGTCTCCAGCCACCCGAGAAAGAGTTCTGTTGATTCTCAAGGAATTGGAGGGTCTTGAAGGCGATGGACCCCTTGCAAATCTCGCGATGGCAAGCTAATGTTTCGGCGTGATTTAGGTGTTCAGTCGGACCTTTCG
This sequence comes from Agrobacterium radiobacter, assembly GCF_040801995.1. NCBI lineage: Bacteria > Pseudomonadati > Pseudomonadota > Alphaproteobacteria > Hyphomicrobiales > Rhizobiaceae > Agrobacterium > Agrobacterium radiobacter. The sequence goes on from NZ_JBEGHX010000001.1 coordinate 893,099, forward strand.
TTATTACCAAAGGGAATACTCGACGGCCTGCGGCGGAACATATCATTCCGCACGATGGGGAAATGCACCCTAGATTTGGGAATTCCCTGTGGCTGACAAGAGATCGACAAAGCGGAAAGTAATCGGCGGCTTGCAAATGCTCAACGCGATTGAGCGCAAAGCCGCGCTGATGGCTGGGTACGGTTCGATTTACTTTATCGGCCATGAAGGCGATGAGCCAGACGCTCCAATCAAAGTTGGATACACGTATTCCATCATGACCAGATTGGTGCAATTCCGGAATTCAAGCTGGAAAGCCCCGAAGGTTCATGAGGTTCTCTACGTCAGAGGGCCAAACAGCATTGTGACGCAGCGGCGTTTTGAAATGCTGTTGGGTGATGGGACTGACCCGGACCTGGAGGCGAAAGCCTTAGACGAGGCGGCCGATCTTGATAAAGAAACGGCGCACATAGTACAGGTGGAGAAGGCGATCCACTGGAAGCTGAAAGGGTTAGGACTTCACCATGCGCGAGAATGGTTTAGGGGTGGACCTGAATTTCTCGTTAAGACGGCGCGTGAAGTGATAGCCAACCAGTTCGAAGTTCCTTGCTACGGGCATAACTCAATGCGCCGACTTGCGGCAACATGGAGCAAGGAAGCAGGAATAATTTAGATGGCGATTTGCGTATCGCAGCCGCCGAAGCAGTTTTCCGCGTCAATCTGGCCTCGCAACTGGATAGCGGACTTAGCGCTTGCGAGTGGCACCATCGATATGATGGAAACCTAGTGGCCGTGCACTGAAAAGCCTCTAGCTGGTTCACGCTCCAGTCAAAAGCGTCCAATTCGCCCAACATGGCAACGGAATGCAAGTCGAACGGTCTGCCCGACATGACCCGGAAGGCAGTCCGGTATCGCGCCTCCGATCATGTGGACCTGATGCCGTTCAAGCGCGAGCAGTGGAACAAGATCGGAGAAGGCACGGCCCCGTCAATCCGCGTCTTCATCAAGCGCGAAGCCGCCGCCTAACCCCATTCACCCGCCCACATGGAGAGAGCGATGACCGAAGCCGTGAGGCTGTATTTGCCGTGGCTGCTTTCGTGCATCACGATCTACATGACGGTGCTGGCTGGGAATAAATCGCCAAAGGCTTGGCTGTTCGGCCTTCTGAACCAAGCTCTATGGTTGGTCTGGATACTCACGACGGGCGCGTGGGGCCTGCTGCCAATGAACGCGGCTCTGTGGGTTGTCTATGCCCGCAACCATTTGAAATGGAACTCCGTGGCAAGCGAACAAGGGTTTCCAGTAGCGCCGGCCAAACGAGTAACCCCGAAAGACCCGCAGGCCGTGAGGCCGGTTGAAGCTCTTAGGGTCGGCACGGATTCCACCCCATGACCACCACCGAGCAAGAGCGGGAGAGGGGTATGCGCCTCTATAAGGTGAACAGCCAGCAGTGGTTCGCTCTAGATGAGATAGCTGCCGTCGATGATTTTGGCGCTGATCTCGAAGTTACGCTTAAGGGCGGTCGAAAGTACCGCATCAGTTACGGCAAGCGAGATGAATTCCTAGGCTTAATTTGTCCAAGCGAAATCAAATCGTAGAAAACCATTATCGCGAAATGCCAATCTGCCTACGGGCGGATAGAATTCAATTTCATGGGAGCGGGTTATCCAGCTTCGACCACCGGTCGCGAGGCAACAAGGCTTCACTCACGGCTTAGAACCATCGCCGCCGCTCCAAGGGTTGTCTTTCCCCTTCATACTACGGCGTCAAGTGAGCAAGACCGGAATAACCCCAGATAGGGAAGAGAACGATGCACTCCCTCAGACGGAGACACGACAATGGCTGGCGTTACAACATATAGCGAAGAGATGGCGTTGATCATTTGCGAACGTTTGGCAGACGGCGAGAGCCTAAAGGCGATCTGCGAAGATGATGATATGCCAGCGCGCTCCACAGTTTTCAAATGGCTGACTGAGAGCGAGACATTCTCGGACATGTACGCGCGCGCTCGTGAAGAGCAAGCCGACGCAATTTTCGATGAGATCCTCAACATTGCCGATGACGGTCGCAACGACTGGATGGAGCGCCGCGGTGAGGAGGACGCTGGCTGGGTTACCAATGGCGAAAACATCCAGCGAGCAAAACTTAGAATCGACGCCCGCAAGTGGATGGCTGGGAAGCTGCGCCCCAAGAAGTATGGCGAGAAGCTTGAGCTTGAGCATGGCGGGCAGGTCACTCTAACCCCAACGATCAACTTCAATGCCAACAAAGGCTGACGCAGAGCTAAACATCTCGTTGCACGCCAAGCAGCAGGTCGCGTTCGACAGTCTGGCAACTGAGATTCTATACGGTGGCGCCGCTGGTGGTGGGAAGTCTCACCTGATGCGAATGGCAGCTATCACGTGGTGTGCCGCTATTCCGGGTCTGCAGGTTTACCTTTTCCGCCGCATCCGCGAGGATCTCGTAAAGAACCACATGGAAGGCCCGAGCGGCTTTCGCGAGTTTTTGGCTGGCTGGGAGCAGTGCGGTTTTGTCAAGATAGTCGAGGACGAAATCCGCTTCTGGAACGGCAGCAAGATATACCTTTGCCACTGTAAGGACGAAAAGGACCGGTTCAAATATCAGGGCGCCGAAATACATGTGCTGCTGGTCGATGAGCTGACACACTTCACGGACAAGATTTACCGCTTCCTTCGCAATCGTGTCCGAATGGTAGGCATTACGCTTCCCAAGCAGTACGAGAATAAGTTCCCTCGCATTGTCTGTGGAGCAAACCCCGGCGGTGTTGGCCACCAGTTCGTCAAGACCACCTTCATTGATGGCGTGACGCCTCTGAAGGTCTACAGGGCTTCAAACAGCGAAGGCGGGATGCTTCGGCAGTACATTCCCGCGAGGCTGGAAGATAACCCGTCCATGACGGACAATGACCCCGGTTATGAGGCCCGCCTGTCAGGACTTGGCAGCGAAAGCCTCGTCAGGGCGATGCGTGACGGTGACTGGGACATCGTTGAGGGCGCGTTCTTCGACAACTTCGCAACGTCCCGGCATGTGGTCCGCCCGTTCGAGATACCGGACCACTGGATGCGATTCAGGGCAGGTGACTGGGGCAGTGCAAAGCCTTTTGCTTTCGGATGGTATGCGGTTGCCTCTGACGATACAATCGTCGCGCCGGGGCAAGTCATACCTCGTGGCGCTTTGGTCAAGTACCGCGAGTGGTACGGCGTCAAGCACGACAATGAAGGCAAGTTCATCCCTGACACGGGATTGAAGCTCACGGCTGAAAAGGTTGGCCAAGGCATCAAGGAACGAGAGGCCGGAGACCTGATCGCTTACGGTGTGCTTGACCCGGCAGCATTCAGCCAGGATGGAGGCCCATCAATCGCCGAGCGCATGTATGACGGTGGCCGCGGACCGATGTTCAGGCCTGCTGACAACAAGCGCGTTTCTGCCCGTGGCGCCATGGGTGGCTGGGATCAGGTCAGGGCGAGGCTTGATGGTGACGAAGATGGGCGGCCGATGTTGTTCTTCTTCAGCACCTGCATTCATTCGATCCGCACCATTCCCGCGCTCCAGCACGACCCGGACAGGCCGGAAGATCTGGATACGACGGCAGAAGACCACGCTGCGGACGAAACACGATACGGCTGCATGTCACGGCCATGGACGCGACCGAACCCGGCCGATCGTCCCAAGCCACAGCCACGCGGCACGGTGTACCTGCAGGGCGCACCAGAGCCGCAGGCTAAAACCCGCATCAAGCTTTAGGATCATCCGATGAACGAATATGAAAGCAAGGACGCGCCGGCCGATGGTGCCGACGTAGATCCTTTCGCTGACATGCGGGCTTCGAAGCCTTGGCTTGAAGCGATCAAGGACGCTGAGAAGGCGTTTCAGGACTATCAGGACAAGTGCGACAAGATCGACAAGCTTTATTCAGACCTAAAGTCCCTGTCGTCTGGCAATGCCGAACGCGAGATGCAAATATTCTGGGCCAACCTTGAGGTTCTGAAACCGTCGATCTATGCCCGTCAGCCTGTTCCGATCTGCCAAGGCCGCTTCAAGAACCAGCAGAAAGACAAGGAGCTTATCCGCCACGCATCCGAGATCATCGAGCGCTCGCTCCTCACGTCTTTCGACATGGAGGATATCCACGAGAGCCTCAAGCTGGTCCGAGACGATCTGGCGACAAATGCCCGCGGCGTTCTGTGGTGCAGGCTTGAGGAAGATGCGGACGGCAAGCAGCGCGTTTGCTACGATCACATCGACCGCAAGGATTTTGTGCACGAACCCGCCCGCAAATGGAAAGAGGTCGGATGGGTTGCCCGCAAGACGCACCTGACAATCGAGAAGGTCAAGGCGCGCTTCCCTGAGGCGGACACGAGCAAGATGAAGTTCGTTTCCCGCAAGGGAGATGACAATCAGTATTCGGCGGAAAAGACGGCCTGCGTTTACGAGTTGTGGAGCAAAGCCAAGGGTGCGGTCGTCTGGGTTGCTGAAGGCCTTAATGACGTTCTCGACATTATGGCTCCGTTCCTCAAGCTTGAGAAGTTCTATCCTTGCCCGCGGCCTGTCTACGGCACAGTCCAACGCAATACGCTGATACCGGTTCCAGATTTCGTCTACTACAAGGACCAGATCGAGGAAATCAACGAAATGACGGCGCGGATCTCGGCTCTTTCCGGAGCGCTGCGCATGAAGGGGTTTTACGCTGGTGGCAATGAGGATTTGGCCTCTGCCATCGAAGCAGCACTGAAGAAGACGGACAATAATGCAATCCTGATCCCGGTGCCCAACATGGCGGCATTTGGCGGACAGGGCATGAAGGACGCTATCCTCTGGATGCCCGTCGATCAGGTTGCTGCGGTTATTGCCCAGTTGATCCAGCTTCGCAAGCAACTGATTGAGGACGTCTACCAGATCACCGGTCTGTCCGACATCATGCGCGGCGCGACGGATGCCAACGAGACGCTTGGAGCGCAGCAACTCAAGAGCCAGTATGGTTCTGTCCGCATTCGTGAGCGTCAGGAAGAAATGATCCGTGTTTCGCTGGACGCAAGCCGCATTTCGGGCGAGGTAATGGCGGAAAACTTCTCTGACGAGGAGCTTCTGATCTATTCGCAGTACCAGGCTGTGCCATCCGCCGCCGAAGTGCAGCAGCAGATAATGCAGATTGACGCTCAAATCCAGCAGGCCACAAGCAACTCGCAGATGATGGCGCAGGCTCAGGCCAACCCGGAACAGGCGAAGCAACTGTTGCAGCAGGCACAGCAGAGGAAGCAGCAGCTTTCACAGACCGTAACGTTCGAGCAGGTGACGTCGTTCCTTCGTGACCAGCGAATTCGCCCGTTTGCGCTCCAGATCGAGACTGACAGTACCATTCAGGCTGACGAGGACGCGGCCAAGCAGCGCACGACGGAATTCCTCACGGCGCTATCCACGAGCCTTTCACAGCTGGCGCCAATGGTGCAGGCCCAGTCACAGACGGCAGACTTCGCAGGCGAGGTTATCAAGTTCGCCGTTGCGCCGTTCCGTGCCGGACGCCAGCTTGAGGCTGCGATCGATAACTTCGTTGAGCAGATGAAGACCATGGCCAATGAGCCGAAGGAAGACCCGGCGGCAATCAAGGCCAAGGCAGACGCTGAAGCCAAGCAGGCCGAGCTTCAGATGAAGCAGACGGATGCGCAAATCCGGATGATGGAGGCTCAGGGTCGTATGGCCGAGATGCAGGCCAGTTCGCAGACGGCATTGCAGCAGGCCCAAGCGGAACTCCAGAAGACCGGCGCTGAAATCCAGAAGATTTATGCGGAGATCGAGCGCATCAACAAGCAGGCCGACGCCGCGGTTATCAGCGCTCAGGCCAAGGCAGAACAACCGAACACGGAGCCAGTACAATGAGCAACCTACCCCCAGCCTCACAGGTGGTTCCGGTGCGGCGTGCCGTTGCCATCACGGCCTCAGCGACCGCCTTTGCAGAAACCCGCGGCGTTTTCATTGAGACGGATGGATCATTTACCGTCGCATTTGTCGATGATGCTGCCAATACTGTCACCATGACCCTCGTTGCCGGAACGGTCTACCCGTTCTCCATCGTGAAATGCACGGTCGGCACTGGTCTGTTTGCAATGTACTGAGGAGGCAATATGTCGCGTGAGCGTCTGTGCCGGTGCTGCGGCGGCTGGCACCCAGTTGATAACGTCCCGCATAACTGCATGCCTGAGCGAAACTACGCAGCGTCTGATCTCCCAGCCCCTCGCGTCATTGGCGACACCATCGAGCCGACGCAGAGTATGGTTGACGGCAAATACTACACCAGCAAAGCGGCTATTCGGGCCACCTACATGCCTTCAGGCAACGCCGAGGGCAAGCGCTATGTCGAAGTTGGCAACGACAGCAGCGTGATTGACCCGAAGCCCTTCAAGAAGCCCGCACCCGATCGCAAGGCCATCAAGGCAGCGGTTGGCAAAGCACTCAGCCAGACTGGATTTGGCGCTTAATTCACACTCCCTCAGACGGAACCGATCATGACCGAAGAAGCAATGAATGTTGCGGCTGAAGCCGCCCCCATGCCTGAAGCTCAGGTTTCCAGCGCTCCGGCTGAAGCCGCCCAGCCTTCCGCTCCGGCAGAACCGACGCCCCGCGGTGCTATCGAGCGCGCATTCGCTGCGATGCAGGAGAAGAACAGGACCACGGAGCAGTCAGCACAGACAGAAACGCAACAGACCGGCCGCGAGCGCAATCCTGACGGCACATTCAAGGCGACCGACGCCACACAGCAGCCGAAGGAAGCGCAGCAGCCCGCCGCCAATCCCGAAGATGCAACAAAGCCTGCCACGACGTTTGCCGAAGCCCCCAGCCGCTTCTCTCCTGACGCAAAGGCCGCATGGGCTACCGCGCCGGAACCGGTCAAGGCGGAAGTCACCCGCGCCATAAAGGAGCTTGAGGGCGGTATTCAGCAGTACCAGCAGGCATTCGAGCCGTACAAGGATTTCGACAAGCAGCTGAAGGCCACCGGCCAGACGTTCAAGGAAGTGTTCGACCATTACACCGGGATCGAAAATCTCCTCGCGCAAGACCCGATCAAGGGCCTCGACACCATCTGCCGCAATCTCGGTCTTTCGCTTGAGCAGGTCGCCTCCCATGTCATGGGCCAGCCTCAGGATCAACAGCGCACCCAGACAGACACCTATATCAATGACCTGAAGTCTGAAATCGCTGACCTGAAAAAGCAGATCGGCGGCGTCACTACCACAATCCAGAGCCAGCAGGAAAAGGCGCTTCTCGACCAGATCGACGCCTTTGCTGCCGACCCGGCCCACGGGCGTTTTGATGAGTTGAGCGAGACGATCACCAAGCTCCTCACCAATGGCATGGCACCAAGTTTGGACGAAGCATACAGCATGGCGGACAGGCTCAACCCCGCGCCTGCTGTTGCTGCGCCCGCACCCGCTGCCCCGGCAGCCACTACGCCGACCGCATCGCCTCAAACGCGCAAAGGTCAACTTTCCCCGTCTGGCGCTCCTGCCTCCGGCTCAAACCCGGCAAGCCGTAAACCGCCAGAAAGCCCACGCGATGCTCTTCAAAGGGCATTCGCGAGTGTGGGCATCTGATCAACCTCACTCACAGGAGTAAGAGCAAATGGCTCTGAACACCAACGAGCGCTTGCAAGAAGCGTTTTCGCTGGCGCTTGAGGATCGGTCGCAGGGTTACGCTGACCTTGTGTCGAACTCGAACGCCATTCTGTACCTCATGAAAAAGCGTGGCCAGTTCAAGACGTTCTCCGGCCCAACCATCCGCGAACGTCTGCTGTATGCTGAAAGCGGCACCTATACCCGCTATTCCGGCTACCAGTTCCTCAACCCTGCGCCCGCCGAACTCTTCAACGATGCTGAATTCACCCCGAAGCTCGCCGCCGTGTCGGTCACGCTCTCCGGTGAAGACATCCTGAAGAACAGCGGCAGCAACCAGCTGCTCGACATCATGGAAGAGCACATCGCTGCGGCCGAAGTCGAGCTTGTTGACCGCTTCGTGGAAGACCTGCATTCCAACGGTACTGCCTCCAACCAGATCGGCGGCCTTCAGCTGGCCATTCCGACCACAGTTGACAGCGGCACCTACGGCGGCATCTCCCGTGCTGACAATGCCATCTGGCGCACAACCACGTACGACGCCAACTCGGCATTCTCCGGCATTACTGCGGTCAACTCGACCACGGTCAAGACGATCTTCGACAATATCATGATCGCCCGCAGCCGCGGCACCAAGGGTCCGAGTGTGATTGTCTCCTCTCAGGAGCATTACATTGCCTACACCGCTGCCACCACCGCAATCCAGCGCATCAATGACGAAAACGAACTCGGCAAGCTCGGCTTCACCAATCTGAAGTACTACGGCTCCGGCAAGTCCGTGGACGTTGTGCTTGAAGGCGGTATTGGCTCGGCCATGCCTTCTAACACGTCGTACTTCATCGACACTTCGGCGCTGAAGTTCCGGTATCACCCGGATCGTAACTTCGTGAAGTTCGGCGGCAAGCAGACCCCGATCAATCAGGATGCTGTCGTGCAGCATATCGGATTTTTCGGCAACCTGACGCTGAACAACCCGCTTCACTTTGCGAAGCTCTACGACAGCGCACCGTAAGGAGACCTGACAATGGCATACACTATCGCAGACAACATGCTGCTTGGTCAGGCGATCGCTGATACCTCGACCACTGCAAAGCACGAACTTGGCCTGATCGTGAAGGCCAAGGACCCGACCTATGGCGCGGGTGAATTCATCTACCTCGTTGGTGTCGCAAGCACCGCCGTTGGTTCGTGGGTCACCTACGACCAGGACGGCAACACCACGGCTCTGCTGGCTGCAAATGCCATCGGCCCGGTTGCCGTCGCCATGTCCGCCAATGTTGCCAACCAGTATGGCTGGTATCAGATCAGCGGCAAGGCTATCGGCAAGGCTCTTGCCGGCTATGTTGATAATGCTCTCGTTTACGCGACCGCGACTGCGGGCAGCGTAGACGACGCCGTTGTAGCTGGCGACCGCGTGAAACTGGCCAAGGGTGCATCCGCAGTGGATACGCCTTCGACCGGTCTCGCTGAGTTCGAAATTCAGCGTCCGTTCATGGATGATGCGAGCCCAGCATGATGACGCTTGAAGAGTTGCAGCCGTACTTTGATGACATGATAGCAATCTATCGCGACATCGCCACGCACAATTACGATGCATTCACGACAGCGGCATTGCTCGCAGAAATGCACGCCAAGATCGCAGCAATGATTGTTGTTATCGACGCCTAACGACTGACGGGGGCGGCTCCGGTCGCCCCTTCTCCCCACCACACTCCCTCAGACGGAACAGGAACCAATGTCCGACACACCCCACCTTCACGTCGAATTCTTCACTGACAGCGTCCACAACCCGCGTCTTTCCGCAGAACAGGGCAAACCTGTTTACGAGGACACGGAATTCGTGCGCATCCGCTTCGTCGGTGACAAGCAGAACATATTCGTTGCGCCGGCAGAAGACTTCGGCACGGCCCGCAACCCTGACGGCAGCCGCCTCCGCTACAAGGAAGAATTCCACAAGCACTATGAGGTGTTCAAGGCTGGCGCCAAGGATCTGGAAACCGGCACGCCGCTCGAAAGCCTTGGCCTTTCAGGCTCCAAGGTTGCCGAACTCAAGGCATCCAATGTGTTCACGGTCGAAGGTCTGGCCATGCTGGACGGCACGCTGCTCCAGAAGCTCGGCATGGGCGCCCGCGAACTGAAAACCCGCGCTGAAGACTTCCTGAACAAGGCAAACAACGTCCAGTTTGCCGACAAGCTTGAGGCCGAGAACGCCGAACTTCGCAAGCAGATCGAGGAACTGGCAAAGAAGGTCAACGGCGGTTCGCAGCCGGCCGATGACTACGAAGCCAAGGAATCCCCGTTCTACGATTGGGACGATGAAACGATTCGTCTCTGGATCGAAGAGCAGGGCGGCGACAAGCCGCACCACAAATGCAGTCACGATACCCTGGTGCAGAAAGCCGACGAGCTTAACGCCAGGATCGCAGCACAGAAAGCCGCCTGATCATGAGCCTGCTATCCGTTTGCAAAGAGGTCGCGAAGGTTATTGCGCTTGACGTTCCTGACGTTGTGGCGTCATCGACCGACCGCGAAATCGTTGAACTGTTTTCGCTTGCAAACGAGATGGCGGAGCGCATCGCCGCCGGCCATGACTGGCAGAAACTGTCATCCATCCACACCCTGACCGGCGACGGTTCGGCCTCAGCCTTTGACCTTCCCACGGATTATTCCCGGATGCTCGTCAAGGCTCAGGTCTGGTCGTCGTCTCTGGAAACATGCCTGTCGCCCATCTCGGATCTCGACCGCTGGCTTGAGCTTGACGTTCAGGACTTTGATTTCGTCGTGAATGCGTGGACGATCTACGGCGGCCAGATGCATATCAAGCCTGCCCTCGCAACCGGCGTAACCGCCAAGTTCTTTTATCAGAAGAACACGATCATTCAGGCCTCTGGCGGCGCATACCAGACGGAATTCCTCGCTGATGAGGATACTTTTACGATTGACGAGCGGCTGCTGAAGCTCGGCATGATCTGGCAGTGGAAGGCCAACAAGGGCCGCGCCTATGCCGAAGACATGGAAAACTACGAATCTCATCTGGCGCGCCTAGTTGTGAGGGACAAGGGATCGAAGATGATCCGCATTGGCTCTGTTCGTATGCCAAAAGACACGCGCACCGCATACCCTCAGGCGATTGAGACATGAGACAGGCAGTCGCGGCAGGTGCCCGCACACAAACACGGAACGTTATGGCGCTTCCGGCCGTCCGCGGCTGGGTATCTGCCGAAACGCTTGCTGCCGCTCGCCCCGGTGGCGCTCTGAGGCTGGAAAACTGGTTTCCGACAAAGACCAGCATTCGGCTCCGCGGCGGCAACATCAAGTATGCGACAATTTCCACAGGCCCGGTCCTGCGGATGTTCAATTACAAGTCTGGCGCGGTTGAGAAGTTCTTCGCATCTGACGAGACCAAGGTTTTCGAGATCACGACGGTTGCCGACGCTGATGTTATCCCGTCCGCGGCAATTTCCGGGCAAACGAGCGGCTATTACGCGACAGCGCAAATGGGAACGGCAGGCGGAGATTTTCTGTCGATCTGCAACGGCACGGACACGCCGCAGTATTTCGACGGCACGACGTGGGCAGCGCACACCCTGACAGGTTACGCAACGCCGGCTGATTTCAATTTCAATTTCGTCTTTGCAAGCCGTCTCTGGTTTATCCCTGTTGACAGCCGATCGGCCTATTACCTCGGCCCCGATGCAATCAACGGCGCGCTGACCGAGTTTTCGCTGAACGGCGTGTTTCAGGATGGCGGCTTTCTGATCGGCGCCTACAAGTGGTCGCAGGATAGTGGATCCGGCCTTGATGACAGCCTCGTATTCGTATCTTCCACTGGCGAGGTTGCAGTTTATCAGGGCACCGATCCGTCGAGCGCCACCACGTGGTCAAAGGTTGGCCTGTATCAGGTAACGCCGCCAATGGGCGCAAACGCCAACATGCGGGCCGGTGGTGATCTTCTTCTTGCAACGGAGGCAGGCATTGTTCCGATCTCCCAGGCGGTCAGCAAGGACGTTTCAGCCTTGTCTCTGGCATCTATTACGGCAGCAATTGAGCCTGACTGGAAAGTTGAGGTCACGGCCCGGAAAACGCTGCCATGGGAAATCATCAAGTGGCCGACCAACAACATGATGGTGGTAAGTCTTCCGGTGACGAACGAAGGTGTTTCCGAAGCCTGCTTCGTGGCAAATCTGGAAACGGGCGGCTGGGCCAAATTCACGGGATGGAACACACGTTGCCTCGGCCACTTTGATGGATATGGCTATTTCGGGACCAACGACGGGACAATACACAAGATGGAAGTCGGCGGGTCTGATGACGGCGTTCCTTATGTCTGCACGTATATCGGCTTGCCTGATCACATGCGGGCGCCGGGTATTCACAAAGTAATACATTCGGTTCGATCCACATTCCGTGCGTCTGTCCCGTTCAAGGCAAAGGTTTCCGCTTCGGTCAATTACAAGATCCAGTTGCCAACGCCTCCCGCCTCTGTCGCTGACTATACGACAGACGAATGGGATAGCGGACTCTGGGATCAGGCGACATGGGATAGCGCAGGCACAGTAGACAGCCGCGCTATCGTTGCCTCGATTGGTCGCTCTGGCTATGTCATCTCGCCACAAGTTCAGGTGACATGCGCTGTAACACCATTCCCGCGGCTGGAGCTTATCGCGTCTGACGTGGAATATGAAACAGGCGGGTTCCTCGTTTGATCCACGCATCGTTCGTTACCGGCGTCGAGCGGGTCATGCTCTCAAAGTGGGTGGCAGACCTGATCTGGCCGGGAAAACTCCGCGATTTCGGCAATTGCCAAGCATTGGCGGTATTCGAGAACGGCGATCTGATCGCGGGCATGATTTATCACAACTACGAGCCTGAAGCCGGTGTGATTGAAATCTCTGGTGCCGGCACGTCAAAGCGATGGCTGACGCGTGAGACGCTACGAAAAATGTTCGCATACCCATTTGAGGAATGCGACTGCCAGGCGGTCGTCATGCGAGTTGATCCGGACGACGCTCCGTTGCGTCGAATGCTCACGGCATACGGGTTTGAATTGTACGTGATCCCGCGCCTGAGGGGCCGTGACAAGGACGAGAACGTTTTTCTGCTCACTGACGATGCGTGGGTCTCAAACAAGTTCAATCGAAAGAGAGGTTAGCCCATGGGCAAGCCGAAAGCGCCAGCTGCTCCCGACCCCAAGGACACATCCGCAGCGTCTACCGGAACCAACATTGGTACGGCTGTAGCAAACGCATGGATGGGCAACGTCAATGAGACAACGCCTGATGGCTCAACCCGCGTTGACCAGACCGGCACAAAGACGTGGACCGACACCTACACTGGCAAGACGTATGAAATCCCGACGTTCAGCCGGACAACGACGCTCTCCCCGCAGCAGCAAGCCATTAAAGACCAGCAGGACGCGGCAAATCTTGGTTTGTCAACGCTTGGCAATAAGCAGACGCAGTTCCTGCAAGGCTATATGTCAAAGCCTTTCGACGGGTCCAACGAGGCCACCGAAGCGCGGCTAATGGAACTCGGCCGCAAGCGCCTTGATCCCGCCTTGGCGCAACAGGACGAGGCGCTTCGGACCAGATTGGCAAATCAGGGTATCAAGGCCGGTTCCGCTGCATACGACCGGGAAATGACTAACCAGAATCAGTCCCGAAACGACGCATATAACCAGCTGCTCCTTACAGGTCGCCAGCAGGCATTCACGGAAGCTCAGGCAACGCGCAACCAGCCTATCAACGAAATTACAGCGCTTCTGTCGGGTGGCCAGGTGTCGCAGCCGAATTTCATGGGCGCGAACATGCCTACGATCCCGACCACGGACACCGCAGGGATCATCAATCAGGATTATCAGAACAGGCTCGGTGCCTACAATACGCAGATGGCTCAACGGCAGGGGCTTCTCGGCGGCCTGTTTGGCCTCGGCTCGGCAGCCATCAAGGCATCCGACAGGCGCGTGAAGAAAGATATCAAGCCTGTAGGTGAACTCATGGGCGAGCGTATCTACAGTTACCGATACAAGGGCAAGTTTGACGACGGCAAGCATCATATCGGCGTCATGGCACAGAACGTTGAAAAGCATCGTCCGGATGCAGTTATGACGGGTGGTGATGGCGTCAAACGGGTGCATTATGGTCGATTGTTCGGCATGTCTGGCGCGGAGGCTGCATAATGGTAGGTTCACCAACTTTCATCTTTGGCGCTGAAGGCCTCCCCAAGACGCCACAGGAAGCTGCTCGCCTTCGCGCTATCGCTCAGGCCATGGCTCCGCAGGGTGCACCCAAGAACGTTGGCGAGGGCTTGACGGCTATTGGCAATGCCATTGCCTACCGCATGATGATGAACAAGGCCGCCAAGGGCGAGGCTATGGGGCAGAATGCTGCCAGCAACGCCTTCTCTGCTCTCATGGGCGGTCTCGGTGGTGGCGAAACGCCTGCGTCAGCAAGCGTGTCGAATGCCGCTCAAGCGCCTTCCAGCATTCCGATGACGGAGGCGGCAGGAGAAGTCGCAGCCACGTCTCCTGCGACCGGCGATACGTTCTCGCCTTTTATGGACACTATCAAGACGAGCGTGCAGAACCCCTATGCGCTTGCAGCTATTGCGGCCACTGGTCGCGCTGAGAGCGGATGGGACGCGAAGAACGCCAACCGGACGTGGAGCGACCCCAGCGAGAGCGGGCAGCCCGGAACAGCCGGTGGCATCATGTCGTGGCGTGGTCCTCGGTATCAGGCGCTTGCCTCAACGGGTGATTTGTCTCCGCAAGGGCAAGCAAAGTTCTTCCTGAACGAAGATCCGGCACTTATCCAGAAGCTCAATAGTGCCAAGAGCGTCGAGGAAGCCCAGCAGCTTATGAACAACGCTTGGGCGTTCGCTGGGTACAATCGCCCTGGCGGGGAATCTGCCCGGCGCCTCAGCTATGCAAAAGGATATCTCCCCACGTTTCAGGGTGGCGCCGAAGTCGCTAGCCTTGATCCGGCGGCAGGCATGGCGTCTGCGCCTCAGGCAATCGAAACCGCCGCTCCAGCATCCGGTTATGTTGACCCGATGGTATCGGCGCCAAACAGCCGCAAACCTGTCGCGCAGGCGCTTGCTCAGCAGCCGTTTCAGACCGCTCAGAATGCCCAGCCCGCGAATAGTCGGCAGGGAATAGTTCAGGCGCTCATGGGTGGCCAACAGCAGACGCAGGACTTGCCAGAAAATTACTTCCCCGCGGCCCCTGCGGCTCCCGGCGCAACATCGCCGTCTCGCCAGCAGATCATGCGCGTTCTCGCTGACCAGTTCTCGACCCCCGAGCAGAAAGCCATTGCTCAGGACATGTACCAGCAGATGCAGCAGGCAAACGATCCGTTGCGCCAGCTTCAGCTACAGAAGGGACAGTTGGAACTGGAGCAGATGCGCAATCCTCAGCCGGAATATGACATCATCTCTGGCAAGGACGGCTCTATCTTCAGGACCGACAAAAAGAAGGGCACAGTCGAGCAGGTGTACGGCGGCAAGCCAGACCTGCCGACAGATGTGCAAGAATACGAGTACGCCAAAAATCAGGGCTTTCAGGGTTCTTTCGTTGATTTCCAGCTGGCGCAGAAGAAAGCCGGCGCGTCTCAGGTCAACATTGACCAAAAGGCAGAAGGTGCGTTCGACAAAAAACTTGCTGAAAAGCAAGCCGAAAGCCTTGACACAATGGCAACTGAAGGCATGAACGCCCGCGCTGATCTCGGGGTGATTGAAGAGCTTGGCACGCTTATGGCTGGCAAGGGCGGTACTCTCGATGGCATCTCCGGAACTCTGGCAAAATATGGCATCGGTGGTGAAAACGTGGGCGATATTCAGGCTGCACAGGCCTTGATCAATCGGCTTGTTCCAACGCAGCGCCAGCCGGGTTCCGGCTCGATGTCTGACCGTGACGTTGAACTGTTCACCCGTTCTCTTCCGTCTCTCTGGAACCAGCCGGGAGGCAACGAACGCATCCTGAGCACCATGCGCGGCCTTGCTCAGTACAAGCAAGCTCAGGGCGACATTGCCCAACGGGTTATGACCGGCGAAATCACCCGTCAGGACGCGACAAAGATGCTGCGAGAGCTTCCAAACCCGCTTGCTGGGTTCAAGGCCGACACCAACGCCGACACACCACCCGAAGGCGTTGACGCCGAAGACTGGAAACTCCTCACTCCGGAAGAGCGCAAACTATGGCAGAAATGACCATCGAACAACAGAGGGCACTGGCACTCGCCAAGGCCCGCCGTCGCCGTCAGGGTGAGCAGCCAGCGGCGGCTGCGCCGTCTAGTGGCGAAAGTCAGGCATATACCGGCTCTATCCTTCCGTTCAGCAAGGATGAGCAGGGCAATGTGAGCTTTGACAGCAACGCCGGTATTCTCGGCTCCATAAAGCGCGCCGTCATGCTGCCGGGCGAGGTGATGAGCGGCGAAGTCCAGATTAACGGGCCTGACGGTCAGACATCCCCTGAAGTGATCGGCCGTTCTCTGGAGGCTGCTTCGATAATGTCTCCAAGCACTCCGGGCCTCCGTTCTGGTGTGGGACTGGTGCCCGGAGAGAAGATGCAGGTTCGCCAGTCGGTTCCGGCTGTACCGAGCGCGGACGACCTCTATTCCGCGGCGGATGATGCATACACAGCAATGCGGAACAGTGGGGTTGCATATTCTGGTGATGCTGTGAGAGACTTCGCATCCAGCCTGAAGTCAGGGCTTGATACGGAAGGCTTCATTGCAAAAGTTACCCCCAAAACGCAGTCAATCCTTGACGACCTCGCCAACCCGCCAGAAGGCGCAATTGCCGATATCCAGGGACTACAGGCCGCCCGAAAAGCATTCGGCAGGATTGCCCAGAACTTCAACGAGCCGGAAGAGCAGGCCGCAGCTGTCAGGGCTATTCGAGGACTGGATGAGTTCATTGGTACTGACAACCCGGCGGCTGTTGTGGCTGGAACCGCTTCCGACGCGGCAAACGCCCTCAAAACCGCAAATGCAAACTTTGCCTCAGCAAAGCGCTCCGACCTCCTTACAGGCGTCGAACGAGCCGCAGATCTTCGCGCCGCAGCATCCAATTCCGGCGCAAATACCGGAAATGCGATCCGTCAACGAGTTGCCTCTGCTCTCCTCAAGCCAAAAGAAATCGCCGGATATTCTCCGGACGAAATTGCCGCGCTAGAGAAAATCGTAACCGGTACTCCGGCTCAGAATGCCACACGCTATGTAGGCAATATGCTGGGTGGCGGTGGCGGCATGGGCCAAATGCTGACAACCGCCATCGGTGCGGGCGGTGGCGCTGCGGCCGGAGGCGGGGTTGGTGCTGCTATTGGTGCCGCGGCGCCGATCGCTGTGGGGTCTGGCAGCAAAATGATCTCAAACGCACTTACCCGTAAGGCGCTTCAGACCGCTGACGAAGCGGTTAGGTCCCACTCCCCGTTGTACGAGGCATTGAAAGCGAACGCGCCGCTTGAAGTGTTTCGGCAGGCCAGAGCAGAGCGCCTATTGAGAGCGCTTATGCTTGCGGGGCAGCAACAGCAGCAGCCAGGCAGGGTTGAGTTTTAAGGCGTCCTCGCGCTTCTTTGCCGTCAATCGCCGCATCTTGGCATTGTGGCACTCGCGGCACTGTTTTGCGCCATCTTTGCGAATGTGCGTGTTTTCTGGTGTAAACTCATGCCCGTTTTTGCAGTGTGTTCTTGCTGCTGCTTTAGCTTTGTGCCCAGCGACAGCGTGTGACGTGTCTTTGTTGTAAATCTTATCCGGGCGAATGACTTCTGAATACGGCAGGCCTCTGTTGGCGCGCTCAACTATGGTTTCAACCTTCACGCCGGCGATGTCGGCTAGCTCAATCGCTCGATAGGTTTCGCCGCCAACATCAACCATTACCCTATACCGTCTGTTCCGTTGCTGCTCTTTGCGGCTGGCCCACTTGCAATTAGACGGCTCATAGTCGCCGTTATTGTCTTTGCGCTCGATAGAATAGCCTTCGGGGCGCTCACCCATATCCGCTTCGAAAGCGCTATAATTTGAAGCCCATCTATCACATACGCGAATACCGCGCCCGCCATAATCTTTGAACTGCTTGTTGTTCTGGTTTGTGCATCGGTCCTTCATTGAAGCCCATACGGAATAGTACTTCGGAACATTTTTGAACGGCACGTTGGATCTCCTGAATTAGCTTCAGGCGAAAGTACCATTTCGTGCCACGAAACGCAAGAGGACGTGAGAAATGCCTAGGAATGGTTCGGGAGTGTACAGCAAGCCAGCCGGCACAACTGCTGTACCAAACACGACAATCGAAAGCGCCAAGTACAACCAAACGATAGACGATTTGGTTGCCGATGCCAATGCTGCCCGCCCGATAACGGCAGGCGGAACGGGCGGAGTTACCCCGGTTGCGGCCGCCGACAATTTATCAAAGAAGGGGGATGACATAGCCAGTTCGGCCACAACAGACATTGGTGGGTCTACTGGGACATACGTAAATATCACCGGAACAACGACAATAACAAGCCTTGGGTCAAAAGCGGCTGGAGTTATGCGCATTTGTACATTCTCTGGGTCTCTTGCGTTGACGCACAATGCGACTTCTCTGATTCTCCCCGGAGGAGCAAACATTCAAACAGCGGCAAACGACGTTGCTATATTTATCTCAGAAGGTTCCGGAAACTGGAGATGCGTTTCATATACAAGGGCTTCGGAACTTCCGTATCCGACCGTTAGCTCTCATCTTAGCGGGATGACAACATCCAACAATGGTTCTTGGGGCATAGATATAGCCGCAGGCGTATACAAAGTTGGCAACCAATCGACTGCCAACGTTGCAACGTTTAGCAAAAATCTAAACACTGTTTGGGCGGCAGGTTCCGGCAATGGCGGTCGAGATACAGCAACGGCCGTTGTAGCCAACGGCACCTATCATCTTTTCGCTCTGCGAAACAACTCCAGTGGCGCATTCGACGCGGTATTTTCCCCAAGCACCACGCCAACTGTCCCGTCCGGCTACACCCTGATCGGTCGCATTGGCTCGTATGTCGTCAACTCTGGCAACACTGCGATTGTGCCGTTCACCCAAGTACTCAGTGATTTTTACGTGATTAACGTAGATGCTATGGCATTCACGGTTTCTCAAGTTGAGGCCCTCAACACAACCACGGCCGGCTGCCCGTGTCCTTCCGGCGTTTCTATGGAAATGAAAGCCACCGCAAGAATAGTAAACTCGGCGGGCAATACCGACGTCAGATTTGCCGACGCATCTGGATTCAGTATCGGTGGCGCCTGGGACATGCAAGGGACGACTAATGCCGCAATTACTGTCTACATGGCGGGGAAATTGAAGACAGACACATCAAGGCGCGTGAGGGTCTTTGTATCCATTAGTGGTACAGCCACGGTAACGCTCACTTTCGGCGGTTGGCGAGATTTCACGCTCCCCCGCCTTGGCTCTTAAAAATTCCAATTCTCAGGAGAGAATGATGCCTGTTATTGATATAACCAAGGCTCCCTTTAACGCGTCTGCGTCAGAGCCGGATATCCTGCCAAAATTGCAGGCTGCGGTCTCGGCTATCGGGGCAGATGGGGGAGAAATTTTCATTCCAGATACGTTCAATGTTTCTGGAATGTTGACGCTTCCCAATACCGCAAGCGGCTATCTTGGAATAAAGCTTAGAGGTTCCGGCCGAGGCTCTGGGCTGAAGGCATCCGCTTCATTTTCGGGAGACGCCATTATAAAGGCGCTTGGCGGATGCTCTGGCGTGGAAAATATGGATATCTCGTGCGAGAGCATTGCTCCTCGCGCGATATGGAGCATTGGACCGGCTCAAGGCTTCCGGTCTAAATTCAAAGATATTCATGTTACCCATGCTACGGTTGAGGCCATTCGCGTGGAAGGCCCTGGTGATTATCTTATTGACGACTTCCATACTAATTCATGTGCCTTGGCAGTTCATCATGCTGGAGATGCGAAAAATTCCGTCATCAACGCACTCTACGTCACTGGTGGTGATGGTGTCGTCTTCAGCAGTTCCCTCGGATCGTGTGAGGGCGTTACTCTCTCCAACTCCCACATTCTCCCAACCGGCGGCCATGGTGCCGTTAATGGCGGCGTAGGGGTCATGGTGTTGGGCGCGAACGGGCTTCAGATTGTCCATTCATGGATTGACTGCTGCAAAAACATGGCAATCTGGGCCCCTTCGTTCAGCAACAACAGAGGGGTCAAACTCGTTGATCTGTGGATGGCTTCAGACACTGGAAAATGTGTCCTGTGGGAGGCGGGAACCGATCTGGCCATTGATTTGGCGCAGTGCGAGAACGCGTCTCCAAACGTTGCTCAGATATCGTTGCCGGCCAGCGAGTTGGGCAAAATCAACGGCGTGACCATTACAAACAGCGTATTTTCGGATGTGCTGAATATCGGGAACGTTGGTGTTTATGCAAGCCGTGTCCGTGGCATGTCCATCATCAACAATCGTTTCAGGAACAGGGGAACATCCATAGCCGAGAGTAATGGAGCGGACAACATCATCTCACTTAACCGTTGGACGCATGCCCCAGCATCCGTTTCTCCATCCACTCAAGTTTCAAATAACATCGGCGCTCTATAACCGGCGCAAAACGAAAGCGTTCTCGTTGACGCGGCTTAATGCGGCCTCGACCGCAAACTTTGCGTCATTGGCAATGTGGTCAAGCATCTCTCTAAAATCGACCATTCTCCATGCGTGCATGTGCATGTCCATGCCAGAGTCTATGAGGTTTTGAGCGTCCGAAATTATCTCGTCTTCGGGGATGGTCTTACCTGTGATCTCAGGGTGCACATAACGGGCATGTTCAATAGCGGCTTCAAGGTGCGTCGAATATCCTCCGTCTCTGCTGTCCTTAATTAGGTGGTCTAATGTTGTCGGTGGGCGGCGTCTGTCCCACGTTTTGGTCATTTCTGGCACCACAAGCAGAAAGACGCCACCTTGCTTTAGAACATTAATTGTTGCCCGAATAGCTCCTATTGGGTCGTGTAAATGCTCAATCACATGAGCGGATATGACAAAGTCAAGGCTATCATGCGGGATCCCCCGCATCGTTTGAGCATCGATCACGCCATCAAGCACCACCTTGTCAGTGCCGAAATATTTCTCAAGACTGGCCGAGTCCAGAACGTCTCCGTAATAGCATTCAACTCCGTCAGGAAGAGGGAAGGGGCGCGAGCCTGCGCCTACTTCAATGCCTTTCCCTTTCAAAAAAATCTCGGAAAGAGCTTTGCGGGCAGAAAGAACCTCGACCTCAAGTTTTTCGTCTTGAAGCTTCCTTCGCTGCTGATGGAGGACGGCGCAGCGTAGCGCCAGATCATCGTGCGGGAATGGTAACCAGTATTCGGCTTTCTCGTCATCCATCATTCGGTAAACCCTGCCTCAATTGATTTTTTGACAACAACCACAACGCACAATTGAGCGCAAGACCTCAAGCAGCCGGTAGCGTAACCCGGCACCCATAACCCACAATCAGGAC
Source organism: Agrobacterium radiobacter (assembly GCF_040801995.1). Taxonomy (NCBI): domain Bacteria; kingdom Pseudomonadati; phylum Pseudomonadota; class Alphaproteobacteria; order Hyphomicrobiales; family Rhizobiaceae; genus Agrobacterium; species Agrobacterium radiobacter. The sequence continues at coordinate 914,190 of NZ_JBEGHX010000001.1, forward strand.
ATCCTTATGATCATCCACAATTGGTGGCCAGTGCTCAAGCGCTCGTCGGCGCTTTGGTGCGTCTATCTCACTCTGCTCCTGCAAATCGCTGAGAACGCCGTTCCCTACGCCGCGGACTGCCTGCCGTGGTGGGTTCCGGTCGCGGTTCTCGTTCTCGCTCCCCTTTTCCGAATTATCTCTCAAGGAGGCCTTGATGCCGATCAACAAGATTGCGCCGACAAAGCGCGGTAAGGCTGCGATTGCGGCGGTGCTTGCTGCCTCGATCGGCGGCTTTGCTACCATCTTCGGCGGGTATCGCGTCCCAGATGACGTGGCGCTCGCCGTCAAGGTCATCCAGCCATGGGAAGGTCGCGCACTCGTTGCCTACTTCGACCGTCTGGCCAAGCCGCCAGTGTGGACGATTTGCGACGGCGACACCAACGGCGTGAAGCAGGGTATGGTTGAGACTGAGGCCGGATGCGACAAGCGCTTGGCTGTAAAGCTCGTCAATGACTACCGCACGCCGCTGGTGAAATGCACGGGTGACTGGAATAGCCGACCGATATCGTGGCGCGCTGCGATGCTGTCCCTGTCGTGGAACATTGGCACATCCGGCGCCTGCAATTCGACCGCCCTGAAGCTGGCGAAGATTGGCAAATACCGTGAGAGCTGCGAGGCGGCGACGGCTTGGAATAAGGCAGGCGGCAAAGTTCTGCGCGGTCTCGTGCTTCGCCGCGAGATGGGCGATGAAAAGCGCATTGGCGAAGCCGAACTCTGCGTGAGCGGCCTATGAGCGTCCTCAGCTACATCTACATGGCCGTCGGCGCGCTGGCGATGCTGGCCCTCGCACACCTCTACAACGAGACGATCGACAACCCTGCTATACGGCGGCAGGCGCTGTCCGGCTACGTGCAGCAGTCGGAACGTGATGCGCTTCAGGCTCAGCTTAACAAGGAACGCTCTCTGCGTGAGGCGGCCGATCAATCCCTAGCCGCGGCCACAAAACGCGCTGACGAGGCAACCAAGGCACGGCAGGCCGCAGAAGCAGAGATCGAGCGCTTGGCAGATGAAGCAGCCAAGGACGCCACCCTTTCCCGCCCCAACGAAAGCGACAAGAAATGGCTATCCGAGCGCTAATCCTGATTGCCGCAATCGCTTTAACAGGGTGTCAGACCAACAAGGAACGGCTCAAGGCCGCGTCCCTCGTCAAGGGCGAGACTGCCGCCCGTCAGCCTGTCCTCGTTCTCCCCGCCGCCTGCACAGCGCTCATGGACCGCGTAAAGCTCCGGGATGAGCCGTGGGTGATCCACTCGTGGCGCTGGAACGTCGCCGCCGACAATCGCGACCAGCTGGCCAGAGACTGCCAGGCATGGGCCGATGATTATAACCGGAGAACTGCACAATGATCGGTCTTGGACTTGGCCTGCCTGTCGGATTGTCTGGCATGTCGGGGAAGCGTGCCAACGCATTCAGCCCGCTCAAAACGAAGCTTGATGCCGGTCAAGACGTTAATATCTTCGTCAATGGAGACAGCACTGCATGGGCTGATTTTAGCCCTTACTTTCTGTTCCCTAAGATGCTGGGCGACAAGTACAACGCTACCGTCGTTATGCGCCGCTGGGCCGAATATGACGGCGTTGCCGGGACATGGACTGGTCCTAAGGATTATGCGGCCCCCGTAACGCTGCGGTCGGGCACATCCCAGACCATCAACGTGTATCTCTCGGCGATCCCTGAAAAGGTTGCTGGCACAATTTTCGACGGCACCCGCAAGGCCAATGCCATAGACGCCATTCCCACGCCGGATGTTTGCATTACTCATCACGGCCACAACATGTTCTCGTATCCCACCATCGCGGGGTCTACCGGAATTGGCTTCTATTCCAACGGGATCGGCAAATGGCTCGGCCCCATCGGCATGCAGGAACTGCAATGGCCGGGCGTGCCGCAGGTAATCACGGCGCAGAACCCGAAGAAGGACTACAGCGACAATTACAAAACGTACTATGCGGCCAAGTATGCCGCCCAAATCCATGGCGGTATAACTTTCGTTGACACCTACATGCCGTTTATCCTGCGGGATAACGCTTCAAATCTGTTCCGCGGCGGCGATAATGTCCACCCAAGCGATGCAGAGGCAAATTATGCCGGTGCGCAGTTGCAAGCCGACACCATCATGTCATCGTTCAATGCTGCTGCGCTGAAACCTTTTTCAACTCCGGTCTGGCCGCTGCAATCCGGGGCGAACCTGATCGACAACGGCGATTTCTCCAACTGGTCTGGAGCGCTGCCGGTGGGCTGGACGACTAACGGCGCTGGGCTGACCGTAACCAAAGAGACCACTATCAAATACGGCGCATCGGCTTACTCATGCAGAATCGCCCCCGGCACGGGCGTCTCCGGTCAAACCTCGTATTTGCAGAAATACCTGTCCGGCACTGAAATGGCGCGCATCGCTGGCAAAACGGTATGCTTCGCTGCGCTGTGCTATTCGGTTCGGCCGCAGGTAAACGCGACCACGTATTTCTCAGTGAAAAACGCCTTCGGCAATGTCCGTGATTACGTGACGGGTGCGGTGATGGACTGCCAGGATGGATGGATGTGGTATGTTTCGGCAGGCATACCGATCGTCAACGATCCAAACGAGGCGTGGCGGTATCTCCGCCTTATTCCGTCGCAGCAGGTTCCGAATCCCGCGACCAGCGATCCTCTGATCGTCCAGCGCGTGCTGATCACTGAGGGGCTTCCGCCCAAAGGCCTTATCGCGGCCTGACGCATCACCCCCGACCTATGGCCGGGGGTTTTCTTTTACTCGCATGCAGGCTGGGATAATGGCAGGAAACGACGATATGGCGAACAACGGCAACATCGAGCGCAGCTATACCGACGCTGTCACGGCACAGCTGGGTGAGCGCGTCACCAACCTTGGTCGGCGCCAAAGCGATCTTGAGACAGAGATGCGCGCCGGGTTCAAGCAGGTTGAGAATGGCATGTCCGCCATTGCCAACGAGATGCGCACCTCCATATCGGCGCTGTCCACCAACCTCTCTGAGCGGAACAAGCCTCAGTGGCAGGCAATCGGCGTGGCTATCACCTTCTGCACCGTTATCGGCGGGCTGGCTTACTGGCCCATCAACTCCTCCACCTCGCGGCTTGAAAACGCCGTCGTGGCCTTGTCCGAAAAGATTGTGACGCGGCAGGAAATGGAATGGCGGCAGGCTCGGGGGGCGGAAGACCGCAACCGCATGGAAGGTTCGATCAAGGATATCCGCGATGCTCAGGTGCCTCGGGCAGAACTGGAACGGGTGTGGACGAGCCAGACGAACATCGATGCGGATCAGCAGCGTCAGCTTGACGAGATGAAACAGGCTCAGGGATCGGTGTACGGAGCCCGTGACGTGATTCTGGACCTTCGCCAGCGCGTGGACCGCATGGAGCGCGAAAAGGCTTCACCGGGAAGCTGAGGCAGAGTTGAACATGTCCCTCTGCGGATAATGCTCCCAGCAATGCCATGATGACTTCTCGGCCTTAGAGCGGCTGTAGCCGAAGCTTCCCCATCGCTTACAGCCCGGATGCTCGCACCAGTGATTCTCATGGATGCCGTCGCCTGCCTTATTGGTCTGGTCGCTCATTATCCGGGTCCCATTCGTTATTGATTGTCACATGGCATTTCGGTCGTAGCGGTGAAGCCATCAACGCGAAGAAATATTCTTCCGCCCGCTGAACGGCAAGCCGTGCGGTCTTCTCCATGCCTCGGTCAAGGCGGCCGTCGCTCAGACGATTAAATGGAACGGCATCGCATCCAGACCACGCCCACATGCCTTCGCTCTGGCCGGCCATTTCTCTTCTGATCCCTGCGGCCTGTCTTCCGTCGATCTTGACGCAATACATCTGCACCGGGCCTCCGGTATGTTCACAGACCAGATCGGGCCAAGTCGGCTGCCATTTAAGTTTCGGCTGGTATTTCTCATCATCGCGCACGGGCTTTCCCTCCGGTGACAGAGTTTCGTTTTCCCTTGATGTCTTGATGCGCGCCGCCCAGCGCGGAAAAGAACCCTTGGTGAACAGCAACTGTAAACCGGTTCTTTTCGTGTAAACTGCTTGAGGGTGGGGGATGCCTCAAGTCTTTGAATTAATGGTCGGAGCGGCGGGATTCGAACCCACGACCCCTTGACCCCCAGTCAAGTGCGCTACCGGGCTGCGCTACGCTCCGAACCTGAAAGCCGTTTATATATAAGCCTGTTAGGGTGCAAGCGGAAAATGGTCTTTTCATAAAAAAAGGAACAAAGGGTGTGGACGGCAGGAAGGGGCCGGGGCAGGGTGATGCTTCCCGGCATGGGCGACCGTCAAACGCGTGACACATCCTCTTTCCATCATTGCCGGAACAAGCTGCGTTCTTCGGCGTTCAATCGCAGCGGAATTGAAACTCAGGGAGACGAACTATGTCCGAACTCGTCGTTGTTGGTTTTGACGGAACGGAAGTGGCCGACAGGGTGCTTCTGAAGCTTGCAGGCCTGAAAAAGGAATATCTGGTTGATCTCGAAGATGCCGTGGTCGTCGTTCGCGATGAAGACGGCAAGGTGCATCTGAAGCAGAGCGTCAATCTGACGGCAATCGGCGCAAGCTCCGGTTTCCTGTCTGGCGGTCTGTGGGGCGGCCTTGTCGGCCTGCTGTTCCTCAATCCGCTGGCGGGATTTGCCATCGGCGGCGCGATTGGCGCCGGCACGGGCGCCCTTGCGGGTTCGCTGACGGATTTCGGTATCGACGATGATTTCATCAAATCACTCGGCGAGACCATTCCCAATGGTTCTTCGGCGCTATTCGTGCTGATCCGCAAGGTGCAGCCGGAAAAGGTGCTGGCAGAATTCGAAGGCCTGCGCGGGCGGGTCATCAAGACCTCGCTGTCGCCGGCGCAGGAAGCGCAACTGCAAAAGGCGCTCTCTGGCGGAGCCGAACCGGCCACCGCGCCTGCCGTCTGAGCAGACGAAAAAGCGACGCTGCGGCATGTTCCATGTCGCAGCGATCCGTTCAGTCCTCGGGAAATCTGGCTTTATACGGTCAGGGTGCCGTTTTTCGCCTGTGGCCAGGTGAGATAATAATAACGGCTGCCGACGCTGCCGAAAAACGCGTTGTCGCCGGAAACAGTGTCGACATAGGCGCCGGTCTCGCTTCTGGCATAAGCCGAGCCGTCGCGTTTGAGATGGTCTTTCAGAAAGTCGCTCCATCCCGTCGTGGTGATCTCCGTCGTCGGCTTGGAGGTGGTTTTTGTATCGGAGGCCACGTCCCACGCCTTGATTTGTGCGCCTTCGGCGGGATCGGAGACCGTCAGCGTGCCTGTTGTCAAAGCCTCCAGCATGGCCTTGGCCTGCGAAGCCTTGTCGAGGTCCCTGGTCAGTTCTTCCAGCATCTCCTTCAGCTCCTTCATGAAATCGGCCTTGCTAATATCGCCGGAAGAAAGCTGCGTATCGGTATCGTCGGTCTGCGTCTCTTCGCTCGAGGTCTGGGCATATTGCGCCAGAAGCTGGGTGAGGCGCGTATTGGTGGAAGAAGATGAGGTGTCGAGCCCGTAGGAATCGATGAGAGCCGCCCGCGTCGAGGAGGATGTGGCAGGGGAATTGTCTTCCTGCTCCTTGATGGCCTTGAGGGCGAGCCTGGTGGCGGTGAGGCGTGTGGACAGGTCGATGGAGGAGACCATTGCGCTAGCTGTTTCCTTGATCGGGCGATACGGATCATTCGTACCGAACCGGCGCAGCGGGCATCGATCCCGCCTTTCGTCCTCTCTCATAAGAAGACCGGGTACATCCCGGCCGTGTTCGGCGTGGGATGCACCCGGTCTTAATGGCCGGACTTTGCGCGACGCTTGCGGATCAATTCTCCTGAACGGAAACGCCGTTCGGGCCGATATTCATCTCGATCCCCTTCGGCTTGCTTTCCTCGTGCCAGACATAAGCCCCAAGGCCAACAAGGACCACCAGGAGTGCGCCGATGATGAGATAGAGATTATTGGTCTGCGTCATAAGATGTCTCCCCGTTTGACAATCAGAATCGGGGGCTAAACGCATGAAATGGCGTAAGGTTCCGTAAGGGTAAGCATTTTAGGCGGCCCGCGCGCGGCGGCGCAGGCTTTCGCGCTTTTCAAGCGCCATGCATCCCCACAATATGCCCAGCAGCAGGAAGAAATGCCGCCAGTGGTCGGTATCAATGACGGCGCCGATCATTACATGTCCGACGAAGGTCACCCAGGAAATGATCAGGAACGGCTGCCACGGGCGTGGCCGCAGCAGATGCCTGAAACCTGCGGCAATGGTCCAGCAGATCAGGACCAGATAGATGACGAAACCGAACCAGCCATGCGTGGTCAGGCTCTTCAGCCAGATATTATGTTCGGCGGCGGGGAAGATATTGTCGAACACCATGGGGCCGATGCCGAGCGGGTGTTCCATGGCGAGCAGGAAGCCGAGATAGTGGCGTGCAAAACGCCCGAGATGGCCGCCATCATAAGATTGCACCGCCGAAGCGCGGCTGGAGAATAGATCCGCCACCTGCTTGAACTGCAGCGCGATGATGACCGCCGCAACCATCAGCCCGGCGGCGACGAGAAACAGCACGAGGATTTTCAGACGAAACGCAGCCGTCCGTTCCTTCAGCAGCATGACGAAGACGAGGAGGATGGTGGCGAACAGAAACAGGCCCCAGGCCGCGCGCGAGAACGACAGGAACACGCCAAGCGACAGGATGAGCAGCCCGGCGATCCGCCAGGGCGCATGCATCGCCTTGCCGGTGAGAAGGCCGTAGATCAGGTAAAGCGAGGGCGTCACCAGAAAGGGACCGAAGACGTTCGGGTCCTGAAAGGCGCCTTTTGCGCGGTCGTAAAGAGTGAAGACCTCAAAACCCGGAATGGCGTGGAAATATCCGATGATGCCGAGCAGCGCTGTGATCAGCGCTGCCGTAAGCCAGGCCCGGAAAATCAAAAGCAGCCGCTGGTACTTGTCCTCCACGATCGCCGCATAAAAAACCGAGGTCAGCGCCAGGAAGGTCGAGACGGCGAGATAGAGCGGTCCCTCATCCAGATCGGCCATGGTGGTGAGCGAAAGATAACCGCCGACATTAAAGGCAAGCAGCAGGCACAGAAGCAGGACGACGGTGCGCGAAAGGCGAAGGCCAAGCAGGAACCACACGGCCACCTGTCCTACCATCATCAATTCATAAGGGGCCGGTTCGGAGATGACGAAGCCGGAAAGGAACACGCCGAAGGCGATGAAGAACGATCCGATGAGCCGCATGGTGGCCAACGGTGCGTCGAAATTCGCCGCGTGCTGGTAACCGGTGTGGGTCAATAGGCGTTTTCCGATTTGAGCAGCCGTATCGGCGTGAGGAACAGGATCTTCAGATCGAGGAACAGTGACCAGTTCTCAATGTAATAGAGATCATATTCGGTGCGGAACTTGATCTTGTCGCCGTGGTCGATCTCGCCGCGCCAGCCGTTGATCTGCGCCCAGCCGGTAACGCCGGGCTTCACCTTGTGGCGCGCGAAATAATGCTCCACCACCTCGGTATATTTCAGATCGCCCGTCTGGGCATGAACGGCGTGCGGGCGCGGCCCAACCAGCGAAAGATCGCCATAGAGAACGTTGAAGAGCTGCGGCAGCTCGTCCATCGAGGATTTGCGCAGGAAGCGGCCGACGGGTGTGACGCGGGGGTCGTTCTTCGTCACGGCCTTTTTGGCGGTCGGGTCGCTGAGTTCCGTATACATGGAACGGAACTTCCAGACGTTGATTGTTTCGTTGTTGAAGCCGTGGCGCTTCTGCTTGAAGAGAACAGGGCCTTTCGAGGTCGTTTTCACCGCAATTCCCGCCCCCAGCATCACCGGCCACAAAATGGCGATACCGATGAGGCTGAAAGTAATGTCGAACACCCGTTTCGCCACCGAATCCCAGTCACGGATCGGCTTGTCGAACACATCGAGCATCGGCACCTTGCCCACATGGGAATAGGCGCGGGGACGGAAACGCAATTTATTGGCATGCGCCGCGATGCGGATATCGACTGGCAGTATCCAGAGCTTGTGCAGGAGCTGGAGAATGCGCGCCTCGGCACTGAGCGGCAGGGCGATGATCAGCATGTCAAGCTTCGTCAGACGGGCAAACTCCACCAGTTCAGCAAAGGTGCCAAGTTTGGGATAACCGGCGACAACTTCGGGAGAGCGGGCGCTTTTCCGGTCGTCAAAGATACCGCAGATGCGGATATCGTTATCGGATTGCTGCTCCAGCGAGCGGATAAGGTCCTTGGCGGTATCGCCACCGCCGACGATGACGGCGCGGCGCTCCATGACGCCGTTGCGGCCCCAGTGGCGAATGGCAAAACCGAGGATCAGTCGACCGGCGAAGATCGCGATCGCACCCGTTGCGTACCAGATGCCGAAGGCTTGCCAGGAGTGCAGCGCATCGGGAAAGAAGAGGAGAAGGAAACAGCCAATTCCCACGAAGGAGAGACAGACGGCGCCCTGGATGCGGGCGAACATCTTCAGCGGCGTGCGCAGTGTCGGAAGCTGATAACAATCACCCGCCTGCAGAAGAAAGACGCAGAGCGCCGCCCCCAGCACGCCACCGCCGAACACCGCCAGAAATGTTTCGAGACCGCGATCGGCTGCGATGCCGTTGACGATGGCGGCGATGACCACGAGCATCGTGAATTCGAGAAGCCGCAATTGCCCGATCACCATATTGGGCGAATGATTGCCGGCGCGAAGCTGGTTGGCGATCTGCCGAGCAAGCGGATTGAGAACGACGGGTTCGGATGCGGAGGATTCTCCGGTTTGACGCTCGGAGATTTTCTTGCGCAATGACGCCAGATCGAATTGCAGTCTGTCCTTGTCAGTCTTGGTCATTGCTTTGGTCCGCACCCTCCAGCGCATCGACCTGAAAACCGCACAGATTTTCAACCGGAACGATACGCAACCTCAAAGTGGTAGAGCGCCCTTTGTGCATCCGGGTGGATGGCCGCGCTCTACGAGCAGAAAACTAGCCGAAACATGCTAAGAAACGTTTATGATCAGTTTCTACAGGACGGCTGGAATATACAATTAAAAATCGTGTTTTTAAAATAACTTTAGCTCGTCAGCAGGTCGCGATAGAGCTTCATCATCTCATCGGCCATAACAGGGGTTGAAAATTTCGCCTTGAAGCTGTCGGGGTGCGGCATGACCCGCTGCGCCCAGTCGGCATCCTCGGCATCCTTGACCATGATCCGCGCCAGCGCATCGGCATCGCCCGCCGGGACGAGCGCCTCGCTGTCTTCTCCGAGGATTTCGGGAATGCCGCCGACATGCGAGGCAATGACCGTCTTTCCCGCCGCAAGCGCTTCCAGCACGATATAGGGCATGGCTTCGGCGCGCGAAGGCACCACCACCGTCGTCGCCAGTTCGAAAGCCTGTCTGGCGGGCATGGCCGCATGCATGGAAATCCGCCGGGAAAGCCCGGCCTTGTCGATCATCGCGGCATATTTGTCCCTGTCCGGTCCATCGCCGACGATCACGCCGGACATGGGCTGGCCGAGGCTGCGTTCCATTTTCGCGAATGCCCTGATGAAGACATCCGGTCCCTTGAGATCACGGAGCATGCCGATGTAGAGAAAACGGGCCGTATCATCGCGGGCGGGGACGGTTTCGAACTCGCTTTCCTGCACGCCATTATAAATCATCGCGGTGTGGGTGCGCGGCTTGCCGACCTTGGCTTCGTAAGTCGTCTGCTCGAAATTGCAGACGAAACAGAGCGCATCGGTGAAATGCTCCTGAAACCGCTCCAGCCGCAGGAAGAGCTGCCCCTTCAGGCTGTTTCTGGCATAATGCAGGCTGCCGCCATGCGGGGAATAGAGGCGGGCTACGCGATACCTGTTCGCCCGCAGGAGTGAGCCGATCAGCCGGGCAAGAGCGCCACCCTTGGCGCTGTGCCCGTGCAGAATGTCCGGCCGCAAACTTTTGATGTGCTTGTAGGATTTCCACAGCGCCATGAGGTCGCCGGGGCTGATGGACCGCCGGATGGGCAGGCGGGTGAGGCCAAGCTCCAGCATCGGCGTGATCTGTGCGAAAAGCCGTTCCTCATGCGCACCGCCGGTGGAACTGTCGCAGACGATGCCGACCTTGTGGCCCTGTTTGACATGTTCCTCGATAAGGTCGCGCACATGGCGGAAAACGCCGCCCACCGGGGAGCGGAAGCAGTGAATGATGCGCAGGGGAGGGCCGTCATCCGACACGTTCGCCGCTCCGTTTTCAGAAGAAGCGTTCGCGTACATAGACGGTGTCACCCGCCAGAATGGGGGCGGTAATCCCGATCCGGCCGGTCATCACCTCGGCATTGATCTTGCGGGTGATGTCGACATCGGCCTGGTTGGCGCGCGGGGTGAAGCCGCCGGCAATGGCGATGGCGTTCTGTACCGTCATACCAGGCACATAGGAATATTGGCCGGGACGGCCAACTTCGCCCATGATGAAGACCGGACGATAACGGTCGATCTCGATCGTCACATCGGGATCGCGCAGATAGCCCTGGCGCAGCTTGGCGGCAATGGCCGCTTCGAGCTGCGGCAGCGTCTTGCCGCGGGCAGGAACCTGGCCGACGAGCGGGAAGGCGACATAGCCGGCCTGATCGACCGTATAGGTATTGGTCAGTCCGGCCTGCTCGAACACGTTGATGCGCAGCCTGTCGCCGCTATCGACATGATAGGGTTGCAGGGCAGCCTCATTGAAGGACCTCGGCGCGGGTTGATATGCCGCGCAGCCGGAAAGGGCCGTCAGAACGGCAAGCGTCAGTGCGGTGACATGTCGTGATCCGGCGAGCGGCATCTGATCTGGCTCCGAGTCGATCTTTGATCATTCTTATCGTTCTGTTAGGGTTAATGTGCGGTAAACAACCCGGGCGAGCGATGGTAATATCAGCTTTATTTCGTCGGATTCTCCGGGATTAACTGTTGTGTTACCGGCAAGACTTAAGCTTCGCGAAAATTGGCCATCTATATTTGAGCGCCCGAGGTTTGTCTCGGTTACGGAGCCTGCATGAACGGCGATCGCATTGACGACAGGGATGTGGATATCGATCTTGCGCAGCTTGTCGCAGCCATATGGCAGCGCAAGGGACGGATCGCGGCGATCACGCTTCTGGCCGGAGGCTCCGCCTTCGTGATATCAAGCATGATGTCGCCCGCCTACAAGGGCGAGGCGCGCGTGCTCATCGAATCCCGCACCGCCTCCTTCGGCGCTTCGCAGCAGTCCAATGCGCCCGCCGAGCCCGTGCTCGATGAATTGACCGTTTCCAGCCAGGTGCAGATCCTGCAGTCGGTCGATCTCATCAAGCAGGTCGCCAAAGACATGAAGCTCTACGAGCTGGATGAATTCGATCCGGAAGCCCATCCTTCGCTCATTTCGCAGCTGCTGGTCGCCGTCGGCGTCAAGAAGGACCCGCTTCAGGTGCTGCCCGAAGAACGGGTGCTGAAGGCCTTCCGGGAGAAGCTGCAGGTCTATCAGGTCGAAAGCTCGCGCGTCATCACCGTCGAGTTCTCCTCGCAGGACCCCAAGCTTGCCGCCGCCATCCCCAATGAGATGATGAAGGCCTATATCGCCCTGCAGAGCGGCGCGAAACTGGATACAAGCACGGAAGCGGCGCGCTGGCTGGAACCGGAAATCGCCAGTCTGCGCGAAAAGGTGCGCGACGCCGACAGGAAGGTCGCAGATTACCGCGCTTCGTCCGATCTTCTCTCGGCGGGGCAGGGCGAAACCCTCGCCACCCGCCAGCTCAGCGATATCTCCACCGAACTTGGCCGTATCCGCGGAGAGCGCGCCAATGCGGAGGCGCGGGCGGAAGGCGTGCGCAACGCGCTTGCTACCGGCCGTCCGCTTGATACTTTCCCCGATGTCGTCGGTTCCCCGACGATCCAGAGGCTGAAGGAAAACGAAACCACGATCCGCAGCCAGATTTCCGATCTCTCGTCTTCAATGCTGGAAGGCCATCCGCGCATCCGGGCGCTGCGCAACCAGCTCGACGGCATACAGCGGCAGATTCAGGAGGAAACCCGCAAGGTGCTGGCAAGTCTCGAAAACGAGGCCAATGTTTCGCGTCTGCGGGAACGGCAGCTGATCCAGCAACTGAACATGCTGAAATCGGAAAGCGTGCGTGCGGGTGAACAGCAGGTCGGCCTCAACGATCTGGAGCGGGAAGCTTCGGCGCAGAGGCAACTTCTGGAAACCTATCTTGCTCGTTATCGGGAAGCGACGTCGCGCGCCGGCTCGGTGGATTCCACGCCGGCCGATGCTCGTGTCATTTCGACGGCGGTGGAGCCGCGCGAACCCTATTTCCCGAAGACCGGCGCCATTACCATCGTCGTTACTCTGGCGGCCTTTCTGCTGTCCTGCATCGTGGTCATGCTGGTGGAGCTTTTCACCGGCCGGGCCTTGAAGCCGATGGGCCGGAAGCAGGTTCCGCCGCTCTCCGATCCGCCTTCCCCTTCGCGTGCTCCAGCCGATCCGGACAAGGCAACGGATGTGCCGGAACAGCCTGTTGCCGTGCATCATGAGACCATACCGTCTGCTGCGCGGGCCATGCCGGTTGCGGCATACCAGTCCGCTGCCGAAGAGGAGAAACGGCACCTGCCGGCTGTAGCCGCTGCCGCCACGCTGGCCCCGCCGGTGGAAGCTGTCGCGGCTGCGAAGGAAGAGGCAGTGGAAGAGGACGTTGACACTTCTGACGATTTCTCGATCGATGCTGTCGCAGGTTTCCTGGCCAGCCGTCTTGCCAAACCGGTTGCCGCCATTGTGTCTCCGGCTGGTGATAGCGGTTCGACAACGACCGTCATGCTGGCGCGCGCTTTGTCCGAGATGGGCCGTTCGGTCGTTCTCGTTGACATGACGGCGTCTGCCTGTCCGACGCGGCTGATGGCGCCGGAAGTCGGGCTTCCCGGTGTCATGGACCTTCTGGCGGGTGCGGCCGCCTTCGGTGAAACCATTCACAGTGACCGCCTGTCCGACGCCCATATCGTGCCGCGCGGCAATGCGCAGCCGCGCGAGGCCATGCGCGCGATAGATCGCCTGACGATGATCCTCGGCGCGCTCTCCGACGCCTATGATACGGTTCTCGTCGAATGCGGCGCGGTACAGATTTCGAGCCTTGGGAAAATGCTGCGCAACCTGCCGGCGGAAATCATCGTCTCGGTTCCCGGCAAGGATAGCGAACTTCTGGAAAAGACGCTCGGTGAACTGGTTGCCCAAGGCTATGAACAGGCATTGCCGATGACCGGTATGCGCAAGCCGGACCGGCTGAGCGCGGCGTGATCTGCGCTCAGTCGGCAGCGGTGTCCGTCTTCGGCCGTCCGGCACGAAAACGCTGAATCAACGCATAAAGCGCCGGATTGGATTTGATCAGGCTCTTGGTCCGGGCAATGGCGACATAGACCGAGGCTGCTGCGCGACCCTTCAATGTCACCGGCAGGAATATATCGTGCTGCACGGTGAAAAGCGGGCACCAGCTGCGCTTATAGAGCTGGTCGCCGACGCCGAAATCGAAGATCGCCGCCTTCTCGCGACACGCCCTTTCGATCATCAGCCAGAACAGCAATTCGCCGGGGCTGAGTTCCGAAACGGACTCATCGATTGAGCCGAACTGGCAGATGATGTGATCCTGCTTGCGCGAAAGGCCGGCTATCGCGGCAATGACGCCCTCGTTTTCCCCATGCAGGCGAATGGCATGCAGTTCCAGCAGGCTGCCTGTGCCCGTCTCGGGAAAATTGGCGAGATCGTAGAAGAAATCCTTCACAGATTGATTGCGAAAGACATCCGGAATGCCCTGCGAGGCGAAACGGGCGGCCTTCTGGCGGAAAAACGCCTGCAATAATTCGCATCTTTCCTGTGGCGAACGCGCGATCACATGGCTGTAACCGCCCATTTCCTCGGCCCTTCGGCTCTGGATGCGGAATTTCTTCCGTCGCCTCTTGGCATTGACCTGCCGAAGCGTGGCCTCGAAGCTCTCGAGCAGGGGAAGCTGGAAGGCCGGATTCTGGTTTTCGACGGAAGCAAGATGCGAGAGGGGATTGGTCCTGCCGCGCCACGTCAGCGGTATGTTCTGCAAAGCCAGAATATCAGCCCGACCATGCAGCAGCTTCCGCGCCTCGCGGGCAATTGCCGCCGCGATTTCCTGTCCGGCCTGTTCGGCAAAGGAGGGGTCGAAAAGCCCCGTATTGATATTGTTGAAACGGCCGCCGGGAAAACGTGCCTTGCGGATGCCGCCTTCCAGCACGATTTCGAGCGGCAGCAGGAAGATCGTCTTGCCGCCCTGCCGGCCGCGAAGTGTCAGGAGCGCGCTGTCCTGCGTTTGCGCCCAGATGGAGCACCAGCCAAAACCCTGATGCAGCGAATTGAGCGGGTCGCCTTCCAGCTGCTCCCAGTCGGAGCGGATGGTTGCGGCGTCATCGACGAGATCGATCAACAGACGATCAGCACTCCGCCGCTCGTTTTGCACGGCGGTCGGCGCTTGCTTGTCGCTGATAAAGACCGGCTCCTCAGCCGCCATCCACTCTCTCCGGTTGTTTCGGTCGGACTATATCGTTCAGCGGCAAACAATCGGTTTATAATATTGCGACCTGTGGATGTTATACAACGGCTGGCGCTCAGCCCTGTTTTTTAGGTCCGGCCATCCATTTGATGATCAGCATCGCCGGCAAAATCCACAAAATTCCGGTGAACACGAAATAAGCGAGATGCACCCACCAGGGCGATTGCGCCAGTGTCGCTGATGCAATGGCCGTCGCCACCACGGCGTAAACCACGACGAGGCAGATGATGACGACGGTGCCGATGAGCGATCTGAGGCGAGGGTGCATGAAATCTTCCGTGATTGAACAGCTGGCGCGACTATACCGCCGCGACCGCATGCCGCAAACCCTGAGGCCTTGTTTTGTGGTGTCGGTTGGGGCTAATCAACATGACTGTATGAGGGAGACCTGAAAGATGCGTTCGAGCGGCATGACGATGGCAAATGGTTCTGCGGAAATGGTGGTGGAGGCTGCCCTGCAGAAACAGGAGAAGGATCGCCGCCTGCTGCGCATCTGGCTGCGCGTCGTGCTTTTCACGCTCGTTTGTCTGGTCCTCGTCGGCGGCGCCACGCGGCTTACCGAATCCGGCCTGTCGATTACCGAATGGAAGCCGATCCATGGCGCCATCCCGCCGCTTTCCGTTGCTGAATGGGAAGAAGAGTTCCAGCTCTACAAGCGCATTCCCCAATATCAGGAAATCAACAAGGGCATGTCGCTTGACGAGTTCAAGACGATTTTCTGGTGGGAATGGGCGCATCGCCTGCTTGCCCGCACCATCGGCATCATCTTCGCACTGCCGCTCGCCTTCTTCTGGCTGACCGGCCGCATCGAAAAGCGTCTGCGCCTGCCGCTGGTCGGCCTTCTGGCGCTTGGCGGCTTTCAGGGTTTTATCGGCTGGTGGATGGTATCGTCAGGCCTCGTCAACCGCACGGATGTCTCGCAATATCGCCTTGCCACGCATCTGACCATCGCCTGCCTCATCTTCGCGGGCTGCATGTGGATATTGCGCGGCCTGTCGCATCATTCGCCCGACGCCGCCGACGAAAAGACGGGCAGGGGCTTTGCTGCGTTGCTGACGGTGCTCTGTCTGTTCCAGATCTATCTCGGCGCATTGGTTGCGGGGCTGAATGCCGGCCTTTCCTATAATACCTGGCCGCTGATGGACGGCTCGCTGGTGCCGGGCGATCTCTTCCTGCAACAGCCCTGGTGGATCAACCTCTTCGAAAACCCCAAGACGGTGCAGTTCATCCACCGCCTCGGCGCCTATACGCTGTTTGCCGCCACGCTGTGGCATATGGTGTCGATGGCGCGCGCGCTGCCGAATACGCCACACGCCCGCCGCGCCGTACTGTTCTTCGTGCTGGTTTCCATTCAGGCGGCGCTCGGCATCACCACGCTTTTGATGCATGTGGATATTCATGTCGCGCTTGCTCATCAGGGCATGGCGCTGATCGTGCTTGGTTTTTCCGTCGCCCACTGGCGCGGGTTCATCGGCGAATATCCTGCGCCGGTTTCGGTCGAAATCAGGGACTAGAGTATGCAGGTTCATTCTGAACCTGCATACTCTAGATTCTTTTGTTTTCGTTTGTCTTTTCGGGAAAACCGGGTTCCACTTTTCCCTGACAAACTCTGAGCCTGCTCAGAACTGTTTCAGGACGGCCTTGATGGTTGCCGCGACGGCGAGTTCGTTATCGCGCTCTTCCGCATTCTCGTCCTCTTCGTGCCACGTGGCCGAAAGGCAGCCATAGGCGAAGGCATATTGCAGCAACAGCCGTTCATCCCGTTGCAGCGTCTTCGCGAAAATCGCCGCCATGGAGGCGATGCGCGCCTCGCTACGGGTGAGGTCGAAACGGTCCAGCGGATTGGAGAACATGTTGGCGACGTCGAATGCCGCATCGCCGATCAGGCCTGACGGGTCGATGATGATCCAGCCGCGTTCGCTGCGCATGATGTTCTCATGGTGCAGATCGCCGTGCAGCGGCTTGATATCCCACTGCTTGCCGATCAGTTCCTGCGCAAGCGTGGCCGCCTCGATATAGGGGCTTTCCACGCCGTCAGTGCGGTCCTGTTCGGCCTTGCGGAACAGGCTTTCGAAATAGAGCGGCAGCGTCAGCAGGCTTGAGGGCGGCGTCTGCTGCGATGGCTGATGATATTCCAGCAGAACGTTAGCGGCGATTTCCGTGGTGGCATCGTCGTCACCGTCGCGGAACAGCACGTCGCGCAGCGTCTCGGTTCCGGCATGCTCCATCAGCAGAATGTCGTCCGAGCGGTCGAGCAGCTCCACGCAGCCGACACCTGCGCGCCATGCGATGAAATCCGCACCGCGAAGGCTGTCTTTCAGCACTTTCTTTTTCAGGACCTTGGCAACGGCAAGGGAACCGTCCTTGCGCGTCAGTTCGTAAACGATGCCGGCTGGTGTATCGGCGATGCGTTTTGCGGCCTCGATATTCCACGAGGCCGGAAAAGATGGCGTGGTGCTGTTCATGCAAGTCTCATGCGGAAAGCATCAGTTCCATGTTCTGGACGGCCGCGCCAGACGCACCCTTTCCGAGATTGTCGAGCAGCGCGACGAGATTGATATGCTCGCCGCCCGGCGTACCGAAAACGAAGAGCTTCATCGTGTCCTTGCCCGCCAGTTCTTCGGCGTCAATGCGCGCGAGGCCCTTGCTTTCGGCCAGCGGCACGACGCTGACGATGTCCTGTCCCGCGTAGTGGGCGCTCAGCGCCGCATGGATCGTTTCGATGGTCGCGCCTTCCTTCAGGTCAGCGGCAAACAGCGGCACCTGCACGATCATGCCCTGCGGGAAACGACCGACGGAGGGCGAAAACAGCGGTGCACGGTCGAGCTGACCGTGAATGGTCATCTCCGGCACGTGCTTGTGCTTGAGCGTGAGGCCATAAAGGAAATTATTGGCGCTGATTGAGTCATCGCGGCTCCGGTCTTCCATCTGTGCGATCATTTGCTTGCCGCCGCCGGTATAGCCGGAAACCGCATTGACGCTGACCGGATAACCGTCCGGCAGGAGGCCTGCGGCGCGCAGCGGGCGCAGAAGGGCGATCGCGCCGGTCGGGTAGCAGCCCGGATTGGCGACGAGGCGGGCGGAACGAACCTTTTCGCCCTGTTCCTTATCCATTTCGGCAAAACCATAAGCCCAGTCCTGATGGACGCGATAGGCGGTCGAGGTATCGATGATACGGACATTATTGTTGCCGGCCACCATGGAGACGGCTTCTTTCGAGGCATCGTCGGGCAGGCAGAGGATCGAAATGTCGGCGTTGTTGAGCATGTCCTCGCGCATCGCCGCATTGCGGCGCTCGGCCTCAGGGATGGACAGCAGCTCGATATCGCGGCGACCGGCAAGGCGCGTGCGGATCTGCAGACCCGTGGTGCCGTGTTCGCCATCGATGAAGATCTTCGCTGTCATGTCCTTGTCCTGACTTTTCAAAGGGTTGCGAGGGTATTCGGAATCAGTTCGGTAGGTGCCGTTTTCTTTGTCAGCCAGCCTTCGCCAGCCGTTCGGCACGCAGGCCAAGCATATACATTGCAACGGTGGCTCCGGCAATGGCGGTAATATCAGCGTGGTCGTAAGCGGGGGCGACTTCCACGACATCGGAACCGCGAATATCCAGCTGGCCAAGCCCGCGCAGAACGGAGAGAATTTTCGCACTGGTCGGCCCGCCGGCGACAGGCGTGCCGGTTCCCGGCGCAAAGGCTGGATCGAGGCAATCGATATCGAAGGTCAGATAGGTGGGCATGCCGGCCGTGTGCTTGACGATCAGCGAGGCGATATCGCTCGCCCGCATTTCCTCCACCTCGTAACCATGGAGAACGCGAATGCCGAAATCGTCAGGCGCATGGGTGCGGATGCCGATCTGGATCGAACGGTCGGGGTCGATCAGGCCATCGCGCACGGCGCGCGCCACGAAGGAACCGTGGTCGATGCGCTTGCCGTCATCGAACCAGGTGTCCTGATGCGCATCGAACTGCACCAGCGCCAGCGGCCC
This sequence comes from Agrobacterium radiobacter, assembly GCF_040801995.1. Lineage (NCBI taxonomy): Bacteria > Pseudomonadati > Pseudomonadota > Alphaproteobacteria > Hyphomicrobiales > Rhizobiaceae > Agrobacterium > Agrobacterium radiobacter. The sequence continues at coordinate 932,748 of NZ_JBEGHX010000001.1, forward strand.
ATGCTTGGCGACATGCGCCTTCAGAAGCGGCCAGGTAATAAAATGATCGCCGCCGAGCGTCAGCAGATAATCCGTCTTGGAGATGATCCGACGCGCTTCCTTTTCGATCGTATCAGGCGTTTTCCAGTGGTTGCCATAGTCGAGCAGACAGTCGCCGTAATCGATGGTCGGCATATGGGCGAAGAGATCGCGCGCGAAGGGATATTGCGGGTCGTTGTCGAAAATCGCCGAAGCCCGGCGGATCGCCTGCGGCCCGAAGCGCGCGCCCGGCCGGTTGGAGGTTGCTGCATCGAAGGGAATGCCCCAGATGGCAGTCGATACGCCCTTGAGGTTCTTTGTATATTTGCGCCGCATGAAGGAGAGCGCACCCGCGTGGGTCGGGTCGGTGGCGGCAGATGTCAGCGTCGTGGCGGAAAAGGCATGGTCGATTGTTTTGGCCGGCATATGTCACCCCATCGCGTTTTGCGCTGAAGGTGCTGTCTTCCCGCCGAAAAAACAAGGGAGGAGACATGAAAAAAGGCGGAGCCGAAGCCCCGCCTTTCGAAGTTCTGAACGAACCGTTCCGAGAAGCGATTAGCGCTTGGAGAACTGGAACGAACGGCGGGCCTTGGCCTTACCGTACTTCTTACGCTCGACAACGCGGCTGTCGCGGGTCAGGAAGCCACCCTTCTTCAGAACGGAGCGCAGGCCCGGTTCGAAGTAGGTGAGCGCCTTGGAAACACCGTGACGTACGGCGCCGGCCTGGCCGGAAAGACCGCCGCCTGCAACCGTTGCAATGATGTCGAACTGGCCGGAGCGGGCAGCTGCGACCAGCGGCTGCTGGAGGATCATCTGCAGAACCGGACGTGCGAAATACGTGGTGAAATCGCGGCCGTTGATGATGATCTTGCCAGAACCGGCCTTCACCCATACGCGGGCTACGGCGTTCTTGCGCTTGCCGGTCGCGTAGGAGCGGCCGAGGGTATCAACCTTGCGGACGTGCACGGGAGCCGAAGCTTCCGATGCCGGGGCGAGGTCTTTCAGAGAGGAAAGATCGGCCATTATCAGGCGCTCCTTACGTTCTTCTTGTTAAGCGCGGCCACGTCGAGAACGGTGGGCTGCTGTGCTTCGTGCGGATGGTTCGAGCCGGCGTAAACGCGCAGGTTCTTCATCTGGCGACGGCCGAGCGGGCCGCGCGGGATCATGCGCTCGATGGCCTTTTCAACGACGCGCTCCGGGAAGCGGCCTTCGATGATCTGGCGAGCCGTACGCTCCTTGATGCCACCCGGGTGACCGGTGTGCCAGTAGTACTTCTTGTCGGAGTACTTGTTGCCGGTGAAGGCAACCTTTTCAGCGTTGATAACGATGACGTTGTCGCCATCATCAACGTGGGGGGTGTAGGTAGCCTTGTGCTTGCCGCGCAGGCGGGTTGCAACGATGGTGGCGAGGCGACCAACAACGAGGCCTTCGGCGTCGATGATGACCCACTTCTTCTCCACCTCAGCGGGCTTCTGAACGAAAGTAGACATAGATTTCACTTTCTAACGTGGACCCGTCATCCTCTTCATGAAAGAGCATACGGGCGTTTCTTGTTGCTTGGTTTGGTTGCCATCAAGGACAACCGCAAATGACCCTATTCCGGCTGGAATCCGATCTGGCGCGCTTATACGGTGCGCGAGCGAAAGCGTCAATATGACGGACTTTGGAGGTCGTAAAAATAATATAGCAAAAACAATGGCTTGATAATGTGGTATTATTTTACCTCACCAAACGAACCCGTTTTACCCCAGTCGCATCACCAGAACGCCCGCTGCTATGATGCCTCCGGCAAGATAACGCCAGATGCTGGCGCGTTCTTTGAGGATCACCACGGAGATTACCAGCGCGAAGAGAATGGAGGTTTCCCGCAGCGCCGCGACGACGGCGACGGGCGCCTTGGTCATGGCATAAAGCGCAAGTCCGTAGGACAGAATGGAGCCGCCGCCGCCGATCAGGCCGCGCCACCAGTTGCGTCGGACATGCTGAACGACAGGGCTGACGCCGCGCTGGAAAAAGGCAAAACCGAAAAGCAGCACCGGCGGCAGAAGCGACATCCACAGCGTATAGGAGATGGCGTTGCTGGAAAGTCTTGCGCCCACACCGTCGACGAAGGTGTAGGACGCGATCACGAAGGCGTTGAGCAGCGCGACCAGAATAGCCTTTCCGCCGCCACGCCTTGCCTCGAATACGAGTGTCAGGATGCCGCCGGAGATGATCGCGATCCCGGCAAGGGCCAGCGGGCTCAAAACCTCGCTCAGGAACAGGCTGCTCGTCGCCGCGACGATCAAGGGAGCCACACCGCGCATGACGGGATAAACAAGGCCGATATCGCCGATCGTATAGGCGGCGGCGACAAGGCGGAAATAGGCGAATTGTAGAACGGCCGAAGCGATCAGGAAGGGAATGGCGACCGGTGCGGGGAAGGGCAGGAAAGGCAGAAACGGCAGTGAACAGGCCGCAGCTCCCGCCGCAATCAGTGAGGCGTCCAGTGATTTGTCGGATCCGGATTTGACCAGCGCATTCCATCCGGCATGCAGCATCGCGCCCAGGAGCACCAGAAGAAGAATGTCAAATGTCACAATAGAGACTCGCTCGCGGGCTACTTTGGGCAACCTACAGCATCGGCCTGAAAACCGGAATCGATTTTCGGTGAGGGCGACGCGCCCCTGCGAATTGTTCGAGTGAGCGTTTTGCGCCGGTGGAACCGCCCACAAACGACATGTGCCAGCGGCTGATATTGCAACACGCGTAAAATTCTTGCTTTGTGCATGTCAGGCGCGCGCGGAATGATTTTGCTCCGGCGCGATATGGTATTCTGCTCAGGATTTCATCCGTCAGATGGTGGCATGAGCGCTGGGCGCACAGCTTGTGGTTTCGATTCGGAGCGTGTTTTGGCCCATAATACTACCTGTTTTGTCAAATAGCTCCGCTGGGCGCTTCGGTCGGAAGGTATATCAATTGGATGGGATGTACATGAAAAGAAATTTCATATCTGCTATGAACGGCTTGCTGTAACGTTGCAGGTTTGTTTGTAGATTGATTTACAGAATAACTTTCTGAAAATTAGATAGCTCTAATTCACCTGCGAACGGAATGAAAACAAACAGGAGACGAAGGGCGCATAACTTGCACGCTAATGTTGTTTGAGCCGCTTTTGTGCCGGTTTGCGCCATTTTGAAAACTGGACAAAATTAGTCAATAGAACCGGGATTCTGGTATTTTGGTGAAATCATTTTGCGTGGACGAAAACGTGCCACTGCGCGACGATAGGTCTGTCGTGGTAGCGATTTTCGGCCGGGCAAGGGTTCAAGACAGCAGGGAAGCTTCCTAGATGGGAAGGGCAGGCGCATTCGGCAGTGTCAGGAATGCGTCGGTGGAATTATGCAGACGAGGCTATGCTCGCGCAGCTTTCAAATGGCGTATCTGCATTGGTATTCTTCAAACCATGTGACGTTCCAAGAGGGATAAGTTGACATGCAGCATGATAGTTACGAGCCCGATTACCTCAGGAGAATTCTGACTGACGTCAAAACCATCGCGCTGCTCGGCGCTTCGCCCAACCCGGACAGGCCGAGCCACGGCGTCATGCGCTTCCTGCTGTCCAAGGGTTACCGCGTGTTTCCGGTCAATCCCGGCCAGGCAGGCAAGGAGATATTGGGACAGAAGGTCTACGCCAGGCTCGCCGATGTTCCCGAGCCGGTGGACATGATCGATGTTTTCCGCGCGCCGGAATATTTATCGGCAATCGTCGAAGAGGCGATATTGCTGCCCGAGCGACCATCGGTGATCTGGGGCCAGCTTTCCGTTCGCGATGACAATGCCGCCGCCAAGGCGGAAGCCTATGGCATAGAGGTTGTGATGGACCGTTGCCCTGCAATTGAGTATCCGCGTCTCAATATTGTGCGATAGTTGGTACGGATCGGACTTATCATTTGGCGGCAAGGCATTATGATCCCTTCAAAATTCCATTGGAGGAAACATCATGCCGAGCAGCAATCCCGGGTTTTCAACGCTGGCCGTCCACGCGGGCGCACAACCTGATCCGACCACCGGCGCGCGTGCGACACCCATTTATCAGACGACGGCCTTTGCTTTCCGCGACGCCGATCACGCCGCCGCCCTGTTCGGATTGAAAGAGTTCGGCAATATCTACACGCGAATCATGAACCCCACCCAGGCTGTTCTGGAAGAGCGCGTGGCGGCGCTGGAAGGCGGCACGGCGGCGCTTGCCGTGGCGTCCGGCCATGCCGCGCAATTGCTGGTCTTCCATACGCTCCTGCAGCCCGGCGACAATTTCGTCGCCGCTCGTCAGCTTTATGGCGGCTCGATCAACCAGTTTGGTCACGCCTTCAAGGGCTTCGACTGGCAGGTGCGCTGGGCTGACGCCACCGATCCGGCCAGCTTCGAGGCGCAGATCGACGACCGCACACGCGCCGTCTTCATCGAAAGCCTTGCCAATCCCGGCGGTACTTTCGTGGATATAGCCGCGATTGCCGATGTCGCCCACCGGCACGGCCTGCCGCTGATCGTCGACAACACCATGGCGAGCCCCTATCTGCTGCGGCCGCTGGAACACGGCGCTGACATCGTGCTGCATTCGCTGACGAAATTCCTTGGGGGGCACGGCAATTCCATGGGCGGCATCATCGTTGACGGCGGGACCTTCGACTGGTCGGCGACGGATAGATATCCGGCGCTGTCGCAGCCCCGGCCGGAGTATTCCGGCGTCGTGCTGCACCAGACCTTCGGCAATTTCGCCTTCGCCATCGCTTGCCGCGTTCTGGGATTGCGTGACCTCGGACCGGCCATTTCGCCCTTCAACGCCTTCCTCATCCTGACGGGCATCGAGACACTGCCGCTGCGCGTTCAGCGCCATTCCGACAATGCGCTGGCCGTCGCGAAATGGCTGAAGGCGCATCCCAAAGTCAGCTGGGTGCATTATGCCGGGCTGGAGGACAGCGACAACTACGCCCTCCAGCAGCGATATTCGCCAAAGGGCGCAGGCTCCGTCTTCACTTTCGGCGTCAAGGGTGGTTATGCGGCCGGCAAGGCGCTGGTGGAAGGGCTGCAGCTCTTCTCCCATCTCGCCAATATCGGCGACACGCGCTCCCTCGTCATCCACCCGGCCTCCACCACGCATGCGCAATTGACACCGGAACAGCAGACGGCCGCCGGTGCAGGGCCGGATGTGGTTCGCCTGTCGATCGGCATCGAGGACGTCAAGGACATCATCGCCGATCTCGAACAATCGCTTGCCAAGCTGTGACGTGGTTGGTCACGCGAGTTTGGTACTCGCGTGACTCCCCCTTCGAATTTCCTGCGGTGATATTCCCGTTCATTGCGCGGGTGAAATCAGCGGGAAACTGAGGTTGTCACTTCGGTTTGTGGATAAAACTTTGGTGTCAGTGCCGGAAGGCAGTTGGTGAGCCAGGCGGACGATGGGCGCGCCGCTTCCGTTCATTGGCTACCATCTTACCCGGAGCGCCGAATCTGCCTAGAACAGGCCCTTGCACTCCCATTGCGAAAGATAGGCCATATGAAAAACCGAACCGGAATGCTCCGCATCGTCACCCTTCTCCTTGCGATCGGGGTCGCGGGTATGGCTGATATACCTGTCGTCGCTTCGGTTTCGCCGGCAAAGGCGGAGGCGGAATATTTCCCGACTCAGAAGGATTTTGTCGGAAAGTGGAAACTCAGCGGTGCGACCAGCCGCCCGCCGCGCGATATGAAGACCGCGCCCACCGCCCAGCAGGAAGCGGATGCGACACTGTTCCAGGAGACGGTAACGACATTTTACTCGGCGTTCGACTATCTGGAGATCACGGCGGACGGTCGTTATAATTTCCATCAGGCCGGTGATCCCTCAGGTTCATGCGTCTGGTGTGGAACATGGTCTTTCAACAAGAGTTCGCTTTGGCTGAAGCTGGATACGGCACCCAGGCTCGATATTTATGCGAAGGACGGCGATATACAGATGACCTACACCGCCGAACCCGACAAGAAGTCGAAATATACCTGGCTGGTTTTTGGCTGGACGAGGATGGAGTGAACGGCATCTTCTCCCGCTGCAAGGCCGCGACGGGAAACGGGGCAACGAGCAAGCGTTCGCTGCCCATGAAATCAATTTTAAGTTGTATTTGAAGTTGAAGACGTTTGACGAAGCGCTCACAAATGAGCAAAGCTATTTTACCAACCACATTTGATGGATCCGGATGTCATGGCGAATTTTCTGTCCTTTGATGATGTTACCGAGGTGGAGCATGGCGCGCCTGCGCCGGAAAGGCTGATCTCCGGCGATCCGAGATTCACCACATGGAATATCGAGGAGGCTCCCGGCGGCATCTATGCCGGCATCTGGCAGTCCACCCCCGGCAAATGGCGGGTTGTTTATGACGAATGGGAATATTTCAACATTCTCGAAGGTCATTCCATCCTGACCGAAGATGGCGGTGCGCCGCGCGATCTGAAACCCGGTGACCGCGTTATCCTGCGTCCGGGCTTTGCCGGCACGTGGGAGGTCGTGGAAACGACGCGCAAGGACTACGTCATCCGGCTGTGAGGCCGGATGCGGTTTGGTGCTTACTGCTCATCGAATTTGAGAATCGATGGAAGGAGTCCGGGAAAGCGGGCTTCCATGTCCTCAATGCGCACAACGCTGATATTTTCGACGCCCTGTTTATGGGTGCGGATCAATCCTGCCTCACGCAGGATTCGCATATGGCTGGACAGGGTGGAGCGCGGCATATCCTGACAGGGGGCTGCCGCACCGCAATTCTGCCCGGTCTCCGACACCCATAATTTGCGGATGATGCCCATGCGCGCGGGCTCGCCAAGGGCGGACAGCACGGCGGTAAGCGATATGTCCTCGCGAGCGGGATGAAAAAACTGAACCATGGACCGCCTGTAGCATATGGATTGACAAGCTTCAATATTTCAATAAAACCGAAATACCGAATTATGGTAATTCGGAAATTACGATATTCATGGAGTTTGCAATGTCTGGACTATTCAGCGGACAGGTGGTCGTCGTCACGGGCGGATCGACAGGCATCGGCTTTTCAGTCGCCAGGTTGTTTCTGGAAGGCGGCGCCTCTGCGGTCTATGTGACGGGCCGCAATTCAGCCAATCTCGACGCCGCCGTCGCCAAGCTCGGGGAAGGGGCAATCGGCTTCGTTTCCGATGTTGCCAAGCTTTCGGATCTGGAACAGCTCAAGGCTCGCATTGAAGCCGACGGGCGAAAGGTGGATGTGCTGGTCGCCAATGCCGGCATCGCCGAGAACAACGATCTTGGTGCGACCCATGAGGCGCTCTACGACCGGATTTTCGACATCAACGTGAAGGGCGTGTTCTACACGGTGCAGACGTTGTTGCCGGTACTGAAGGACGGCGGTTCGATCGTACTGACGGGGTCGATCGTCGGCAACAAGGGCATGGAAAAGCTGAGCGCTTACAATGCTTCGAAAGCGGCGGTTCGCTCATTCGCCCGCAGTTTTGCCAATGATCTGAAAGCGCGGGAAATCCGCGTCAATACGGTGAGCCCGGGCGTTACCCGCACGCCGATCATGGAAAATGGCCTGAAGATGGACGATGAGAAGATCGCCGGTTTCAAGGCCTATCTGAAGGATGCGGCACCGATCGGCCGTATGGCCGACCCCGACGAAATCGCCGAGGCGGTGTTGTTTCTGGCATCTTCCAAGGCCAGCTATATCACCGGCGTCGAGCTCTCGGTTGATGGCGGTCTGGCCCAGATTTAAGGCCGAATCCTCCCTCTGCCTTACCAGCTGAGATCGAGCCGCTCCAGGCCATGGAAATGATAGACATCCTTGACCTTGGGCGGCTCGGCAATCTTCAGGCCCGGCAGGCGTTTGAAAAGCAGGGGCAGGGCGAGATTAAGCTCCAGCCGTGCAAGCGGTGCGCCGATGCAGAAATGGATGCCGGCGCCGAAAGAGACGTTGGCGCCTTCATTCCGGTCCGGCTGGAAAGTCAGCGGATCGGAAAATTTCGCCGGGTCGAGATTGGCTGCTGCTAGGATAAGGCTGACCTTGTCGCCGCGCTTGAATGCGACGCCGTCGATTTCGACCGGTTCCAGAACCCAGCGCTGGAAAATATGAACCGGGGCGCAGATGCGCAGGGTTTCTTCCACCGTGCGTTCCGTGGCGGCCTCGTCATGGAACAGGGTCTCCGGAGAAATGCCGCTTTCCAGAATGATGCGCACGGAATTGCCGATCTGGTGCACGGTCGCCTCGTGCCCGGCATTCAGCAGCACGATGGTGGTGGAGATGAGCTCGTCGTCGGTCAGGTATTGGCCCTTGTGCTCCGTATGGATCATGTGGCTCAGCAGGTCATCCTTCGGCTCCGCCCGCCGCTCGGCGATCACGCTGCGCACATAGTCTGAAAATTCATGCGCGGCCCTGTCGGCCAGAAGCTCGTCCTCGGGCGTGCGCTTGAACATGTACATGCCGACATAGGCATGCGACCATTTCAGAAGCTGCGGCCCCATCTCTTCGGGAATGCCGATCATGCGGGCGATCATCGTCACCGGGATGATATCGGCATAAGAGGAGAGCAGCTCGGTTTCGCCCTTGCTCTCGAAGGCATCGATCAGGCGGTTGGCGAGTTCCTCGATTTCCGGTTTCATCTTGTCGACATGCCGGGAAACGAAGGCGCGGTTGATGAGCGTGCGCAGCCGCGTGTGTTCCGGCGGCTCCAGCTCCAGAAGCGAATGCTGCTCGGCGGCGTCGAAATGCTTCACATGTTCCAGCGGTTGCGGCAGGCCGATTTCCTCGCGGCTAGCCACATGCAGGATCTGCCTTCCGAAGCGGCGGTCGCGCAGAAGTGCGCTGACATGGTCGTAACCGGTGAAGAACCATTGCCGCTGCTCCTCCCAGTAAAAGGTGGGACATTGCGCATGCAGGGCGGCATAAACCGGGTTCGGATCGTTGTAGAAGGCCGGGTCGCGGGCGTCGAGTGAAACGCGGCGGGTGGCGGGATCGATTTTGAGAAAGGGAAATGTCGCTGTCATGCCCATGGTTTATTCCGCGCGTGGCGCTTTGGGAAGGGAGGGGAACTCCCCTCCGTCTGTCACTGGATGGTTACATCGTCATCGACTGGCGATGGCGGATATCCGGTTCAGCGCCGCAACCTGGCGGTCGGCATTGTTGTCCATCGGGTTTTCGTCGCGGTCCGAGGCGGGCACGACGACATTGGCCGAATTGACGTGGATGACGGTCCGGTTGCGCCCGGCCTTCTTGGCAGCATAGAGCGCACGGTCGGCTTCCGTCATCATGGTGTTGAGGTCGGCATCGCTGATCATGGCTTCGGCGATGCCGACGCTGGTGGTCACCTCGATGCTTTCACCACGCGAACTGATCTTCGACAGGCGCAGATTGCTGCGGATGGCTTCCGCAAGCGTCGCTGTGCTGGAAGGGCTTTCGACTTCGGCGACCAGCGCGAATTCCTCGCCTCCCATTCTGACGAAAAGGCCGCGATCGCCGATCACACGCTGGGCGATATTGCAGAAATGCACGAGGACCGCATCCCCGGACTGATGGCCGTATCTGTCGTTGATCTTCTTGAAATGGTCGATGTCGAACAGCACCAGCGCCACGTAACGGCTGGAGGCCGGCGACCTTTTCTTGATGCGCTCGAACTCCTCCAGCAGACCGCGACGGTTGAGAACGCCGGTCAGATGATCGGTCATGGCGAGCCGGTGAAGACGAATCTCCGTGTCTTCCATGATGATCTTGGCGCTGATCATGATGATGGCCGTGAAACCGAGCATGCCGGAAATGGAGAGCGCCGATGTCATGGGAATGGCATTGGGGATTGCGGCATTGGCCGGGATGACGATGGATGCGACGATCGCTCCGGCAAAAGCCTGCAGGATCAGGATCGTGGCCAGGACCTTCCGGCTGCGTGATGCGCACGCCCTGCTGGCAAGAAGAACGGCGGCGAGCATGAAATAGCCTGTGGCCGCGCTGGCATGATAAAGCAGGATGCGGGCGACCATGTCTTCGCGCACGGGCGGCACGAACATTCCGGCGATCCACAGCAGGGCCGGAATAGCAACCCAGCCGCCGAGTTTGCGCTGCTCGAAGCAGAGCAGGCCAGCCAGCCAGAAACCAAAGGCGGAAAGCGCCAACGTATTGCCGACCTGAATGGACAGAAAACTGGAAATATCGCCGCGAAACGCCACCATGACAGTGCCGATGCCTGTGGTGAGGAAACCTGCGGCGAAATAGAGATTATGCCGGCGGGAAGGGCGGTGCAGCCACAGCGTTCCCAAAAGCACGGCAAGGGTGAACGTTTCCGCCGCCCACAGTAGCGTGCTCGTCTTTGCATCCAGCATTGCAAAATCCTATCTGCGCCATCATGCGGTAAAAGCGGGCCATCTCGCACAAGGTGCGTTATGCCCGCTGGAATTGTTGAGCTGCCATTTCGCCCGGATGGGCCCATTCCCCAACGGGAACCGGAAATTCGCTGGCCAGTATCAGCAGCAAATACTAACGAGTTCTTGCCGGTGAGAAGTTATATCTGTGCATGGCGGGCGATTTTTGCCCCCGTCGCGCGCCATAGTAAAAAATTGGTGGCGGTGAGGGAAAGACGCCCGGCCGGCCCCGCCCGGTTCGAAACCCTTGCCAAGCCGGGCCCCGGCGGCCTGCAAACGCTGTTGAGCCGTTAAGGATATGCGGCTTCGTGTCTTGAAGTACGGGGCAGGGACACTCTATGTAGGGAGTATGAAGGTTAGAAGTGATTCCGGAGCGGTTTTCCGCGAAGGGCAGAGTTTGACAAAGGACGGACATGAAAAATCCAGTTGATACCGCCATGGCTCTGGTGCCGATGGTCGTTGAGCAGACCAATCGCGGCGAACGCTCCTACGACATATTTTCCCGTCTTCTCAAGGAACGCATCATTTTCCTTACCGGCCCGGTGGAAGACCAGATGGCGTCGCTCGTCTGCGCGCAGCTGCTTTTCCTCGAGGCTGAAAACCCGAAGAAGGAAATCGCGCTCTACATCAATTCGCCGGGTGGCGTCGTGACCGCCGGCATGGCGATCTACGATACGATGCAGTTCATCCGCCCTGCGGTTTCCACGCTCTGCGTCGGTCAGGCCGCGTCCATGGGCTCACTGCTTCTGGCTGCCGGTGAAAAGGGAATGCGTTTCGCCACCCCGAACGCCCGCATCATGGTTCACCAGCCGTCCGGCGGTTTCCAGGGCCAGGCATCGGATATCGAGCGCCACGCCCGCGACATCATCAAGATGAAGCGTCGCCTGAATGAAGTCTACGTGAAGCATACTGGCCGCACGCTCGAAGAGGTTGAAAAAACCCTTGATCGCGACCATTTCATGGATGCAGACGAGGCGAAGGAATGGGGCGTGATCGACAAGATCCTGACCTCGCGCCAGGAAATCGAAGGCGCCGCCGCGAATTGAGGCGCGCCGCTTTTTGACGTTTGTTTGAACCCGCAAAAGTAATTTCGGGGCTTTCAACCGCAACAGAAAGCGATATTAGTATATATAAGGGCTATGTTGAATTTTTATGACGTGGCCTTTGGTTTGATGGGGAATTCGTTGCAGCCGGTTGTCAGCTCATGTATCTGATACCGGTTAGTACCCCGGGAAACGAGGCGGATACGGCGATGCACCCCAAGGGCTGCCGTATCGGCGGGCGGTAAGTTGACCGCGATCCGTTTGGCGGACCTGCGGCGTGCTGGAAGGAAAGAGATATGAGCAAAGTCAGCGGCAGCAACGGCGGCGACTCTAAGAATACACTCTATTGTTCATTCTGCGGCAAGAGCCAGCACGAAGTCCGGAAACTCATTGCCGGACCGACGGTATTCATCTGCGATGAATGCGTCGAATTGTGCATGGACATCATCCGTGAAGAGAACAAGACGTCGATGGTGAAGTCGCGCGAGGGTGTTCCCACCCCGCAGGACATCATCAAGATTCTCGACGAATATGTCATCGGCCAGAAGCAGGCGAAGAAAATCCTGTCGGTGGCCGTTCACAACCACTACAAGCGCCTCGCGCACGCCTCCAAGAACGGCGATGTCGAGCTTGCGAAGTCGAACATCATGCTCGTCGGTCCGACGGGTTGCGGCAAGACCTATCTTGCCCAGACGCTCGCCCGCATCATCGACGTTCCCTTCACCATGGCGGACGCAACGACGCTGACCGAAGCCGGTTATGTCGGCGAGGACGTGGAAAACATCATCCTGAAGCTGTTGCAGTCTGCGGATTACAACGTCGAACGCGCCCAGCGCGGCATCGTCTATATCGACGAAGTCGACAAGATTTCCCGCAAGTCTGACAACCCGTCCATCACGCGCGACGTGTCGGGCGAGGGCGTTCAGCAGGCGCTTCTGAAGATCATGGAAGGCACGGTCGCTTCCGTTCCGCCGCAGGGCGGCCGCAAGCATCCGCAGCAGGAATTCCTGCAGGTGGATACGACCAACATCCTGTTCATCTGCGGCGGCGCGTTTGCCGGCCTCGACAAGATCATCTCGGCCCGTGGTGAAAAGACCTCGATCGGCTTTGGTGCGACCGTCAAGGCGGAAGACGATCGCCGCGTTGGCGAGGTTCTGCGCGAACTGGAGCCCGAAGACCTGGTGAAGTTCGGCCTCATCCCGGAATTCATCGGCCGTCTGCCGGTTCTGGCGACGCTGGAGGACCTCGACGAGGATGCGCTGATCCAGATCCTGTCCGAGCCGAAGAACGCGCTGGTCAAGCAGTATCAGCGTCTGTTCGAGATGGAAGACGTGGAACTGACCTTCCACGAGGACGCTCTGCGCGAAATCGCCCGCAAGGCGATCACCCGCAAGACCGGCGCCCGCGGCCTGCGCTCGATCATGGAGAAGATCCTGCTGGATACCATGTTCGAACTGCCGACGCTGGAAGGCGTACGCGAAGTGGTCATTTCCAACGACGTCGTCAGCGGCGTCGCCCGTCCGCTCTACATCTATGCGGATCGTCAGGAAGAAAAGACCAACGTTTCGGCCTGATCGACCGGTCCGGTACTTTGATGAAATCAAAAGGCCCGCATCCCGTGCGGGCCTTTTCTGTTGTGGCCGGGTGTGAAACTTGCGCCTAACTTGGCGAAGCCCGATTTTGCGTTTGGAGCGGATTGCGCTTTGCTGATAAAGTCTTACAACTGATTTGCAGCGCGATATGACGGAAATGTGAATTCCCGTCGGCGACCCGGTTCCTGACCTTCAAGGATAACCGGAAATGTCGGGAGTACTAGCCGGCGCTGGGTTTTGTTGAATTTCACGGTCTTGCCGCTCAGCGGGATCGTCTGTTCCGGCGACTTGAAATCGGTGTTTCGAAACTCCATTTTCAGTCTCGAGAAATGAATGTGCCGGATGCCCCAAGCTGTCCGGCAAAGTGTCCCGAAAGGGACCATGAAAGGAAATGATATGACGAACATCACGTCTGCGGCATCTGGTGGTACCTATCCGGTACTTCCCCTGCGCGACATTGTCGTTTTCCCGCATATGATCGTTCCCCTGTTCGTCGGGCGGGAAAAATCCATTCGTGCGCTCGAGGAAGTCATGGGTTCGGACAAGCAGATCATGCTTGTCACCCAGATCAACGCCAGCGATGACGATCCGGCTCCCGAAGCCATCCACAAGGTCGGCACGGTCGCAAATGTCCTGCAGCTTCTGAAGCTTCCCGACGGCACCGTGAAGGTGCTGGTGGAAGGCAAGGGCCGCGCCCAGATCGACAGCTACACCGGCCGTGAAGACTTCTATGAAGCCACTGCGACGCCGTTGCAGGAGCCTGCCGAAGATCCGGTCGAGATCGAGGCGCTGTCGCGTTCGGTCGTTTCGGAATTCGAGAGCTATGTGAAGCTCAACAAGAAGATTTCGCCCGAGGTTGTCGGTGCTGCCGGCCAGATCGACGATTATTCGAAGCTGGCCGACACGGTTGCTTCGCACCTGTCGATCAAGATCACCGAAAAGCAGGAAATGCTGGAAACCGTCAGCGTGAAGCAGCGGCTTGAAAAAGCGCTCGGCTTCATGGAAGGCGAAATTTCCGTGCTTCAGGTCGAGAAGCGTATCCGCTCGCGCGTCAAGCGCCAGATGGAGAAGACGCAGCGCGAATATTATCTGAACGAACAGATGAAGGCGATCCAGAAGGAACTCGGCGACGGCGAGGACGGCCGTGACGAGATGGCCGAACTGGAAGAGCGCATCGCCAAGACCAAGCTTTCCAAGGAGGCCAAGGAAAAGGCCGAAGCGGAAATGAAGAAGCTTCGCCAGATGAGCCCGATGTCCGCGGAAGCGACCGTCGTGCGCAACTATCTGGACTGGCTGCTCGGTCTGCCCTGGGGCAAGAAGTCGAAGATCAAGACCGACCTCAACGCCGCAGAGAAAATCCTCGATCAGGATCATTTCGGTCTCGACAAGGTCAAGGAACGCATCGTCGAATATCTGGCCGTGCAGGCGCGCGCGTCGAAGATTCGCGGTCCCATCCTGTGCCTCGTCGGCCCTCCCGGCGTCGGCAAGACCTCGCTCGCCAAGTCGATCGCCAAGGCGACCGGCCGCGAATATGTGCGCATGGCGCTTGGCGGCGTGCGTGACGAGGCGGAAATCCGCGGTCACCGCCGTACCTATATCGGCTCCATGCCTGGCAAGATCGTCCAGTCGATGAAGAAGGCCAAGAAGTCCAATCCGCTCTTCCTGCTCGACGAGATCGACAAGATGGGCATGGATTTCCGTGGCGATCCGTCTTCCGCACTGCTGGAGGTTCTCGATCCGGAACAGAACTCCACCTTCATGGACCACTACCTTGAAGTGGAATATGACCTGTCCGACGTGATGTTCGTGACCACGGCCAACACGCTGAACATTCCGGGTCCCCTGATGGACCGTATGGAAGTGATCCGCATCGCCGGCTACACCGAAGACGAAAAGCGCGAAATCGCCAAGCGTCACCTGTTGCCGAAGGCGATCAAGGAACATGCCCTGCGTCCGGAAGAGTTCTCGGTCAGCGATGACGCTCTGATGATCGTGATCCAGCAGTACACCCGCGAGGCGGGCGTGCGCAGCTTCGAGCGCGAGCTGATGAAGCTGGCGCGCAAGGCCGTCACCGAGATCATCAAGGGCAAGGTCAAGTCCGTGGAAGTCACCGCTGCCAATGTTCCGGATTATCTGGGCGTTCCGCGGTTCCGCCACGGCGAGGCCGAGCGCGAGGATCAGGTTGGCGTCGTCACGGGTCTGGCCTGGACGGAAGTCGGCGGTGAGCTGCTCACCATCGAAGGCGTGATGATGCCGGGCAAGGGCCGCATGACGGTCACCGGCAACCTCAAGGAAGTGATGAAGGAATCCATTTCGGCAGCGGCATCTTACGTCCGCTCGCGCGCCGTGGATTTCGGCATCGAACCGCCGCGCTTCGACAAGAGCGACATCCACGTCCACGTTCCGGAAGGCGCAACCCCGAAGGACGGACCGTCCGCCGGTGTTGCCATGGCAACCGCCATCGTCTCCATCATGACCGGCATTCCGGTCTCCAAGGATGTGGCGATGACGGGCGAGATCACGCTTCGTGGTCGCGTGCTGCCGATCGGCGGCCTGAAGGAAAAGCTGCTTGCGGCCCTTCGCGGCGGCATCAAGAAGGTGCTGATCCCGGAAGAAAACGCCAAGGATCTGGCGGAGATTCCAGATAATGTGAAGAACGAGATGGAGATCATCCCGGTATCGCGCATGGGCGAGGTTATCAGGCACGCCCTTCTGCGCCAGCCGGAGCCCATCGAGTGGGACGGCAGCATCGAGACGCCTGTTATCGCTACGGTCGAAGGCGTCGACGACGGCAGCCAGACCATCGCACATTGATACATGCTTCGTCGCGAGGGGCGGGAATCGCCTTTCGCGACGGGTGCTGCATAGATTCAATATGTTAGGTGTCGGAAGGCGCATTCTGCGCTCAACTCCGGGCAAGTGATGCGAATTTGGCACGAATATGTGGAAGGCCGGCAGAAATGTCGGCCTTTTTTGTGAAAAAAATCGCAGACCCCTTGTTTTTCAGGCGATTCCAGCGCTTTTGGGTTGCTGCGCGCGGATGCAAACGTATTCTGCGCCGGCTTAATTTGAGTCGTTTCAAACCATTGAAAGGGGTGGAAACATGAACAAGAACGAGCTCGTCTCTGCTGTTGCCGAAAAGGCTGGTCTCACGAAGGCAGATGCTGCTTCCGCTGTTGATGCCGTATTCGAAACCGTACAGAGCGAACTGAAGAACGGTGGCGACATTCGCCTCGCTGGCTTCGGCAGCTTCTCCGTTAGCCGCCGTGAAGCCTCCAAGGGCCGTAACCCTTCTACGGGTGCTGAAGTCGATATCCCGGCTCGCAACGTACCGAAGTTTTCCGCAGGCAAGGGCCTGAAGGACGCCGTCAACTCGTAAGGTTTCCGGAAAGCCGCAACGCCCGGCGGCGGGCGGGCGGCTTTTCAGGTTCACGAGGAAACATGTTTTGACGCGCTGACGCCATCATGCCGGCTCAAAACCGGGCGGTTTTTCGAAATGCTTTTCGGATAGCCCGGTTCTCAATCCGGCAGGATGTAAACGAAAGTAGGGAGCGCGCCTGTGCAGCCTCCATCCGGTCACACGGTGCTCCGATACGCGGAATGTGCGCAGAAACAAGAAAGCCCGGTCTCCATGGCCGGGCTTTTTGATTCCCGACAGGAAATGTCATGCCACTGTCATGTCTTTGACGCAGAAGCCATGGGGTATTTCTGGACCCAAGGGGGATTAAAATGGCGTTCCGATTTTCTCAAATGGCCTTGACTGCTGCTCTGCTCACGTCCGTGGCCTTGCCGGCCGCTGCCGAGCCGGTTTTCAACCGCATCGCGTCTTTCCCGGTGGCGAAAAACCTTCCCGCGGACAAGGACGCCAAGTCCGTCACCTCGGCTGAAATCATCACCGCCAGTGAAGACGGCAAGACGCTGATCTATTCGGACAGCCCGCTTGGCGGCATCGGTTTCATCGACATCACCGACGCGAAGGCCCCCAAGGCCGGCGGCGCATTGCTGCTGGAAGGCGAGCCGACCTCTGTTGCCGTTGCTGGCCTCAAGGTTCTGGCCGGCGTCAATACGTCGGAAAACCGCGCCAACCCGTCCGGCAAGCTGGTGACGGTCGATATTGCCACGAAGAAGATCGAGGCAAGCTGTGATCTCGGCGGCCAGCCCGATTCCGTCGCCGTTTCCCCTGATAAAACCTTTGCCGCCATCGCGATCGAAAACGAGCGTGATGAAGATGTGAACGAAGGCGCACTGCCGCAGATGCCCGCCGGCTATCTGGTAACGGTCGGCCTGAAGGACGGCGTGGCCGACTGCGCGACGCTGAAGAAGATTGACGTTACCGGTCTCGCCGAAATTTCCCCTGAGGATCCGGAGCCGGAATTCGTCTCGATCAACGCCAATGGCGAGATCGCTCTGACGCTGCAGGAAAACAACCATATCGTCATCATCGATGGCAAGACCGGCGCGGTGAAGACGCATTTCTCCGCCGGCAAGGTTGATCTGGAAGGCGTCGACACGAAGACCGACGGTCAGCTGAAATTCACCGACAAGCAGGAAGGCCGCAAGCGCGAGCCGGACGCTGTAAAGTGGCTGGACAATGACCGTATCGTCATCGCCAATGAAGGCGACTGGCAGGGCGGTTCGCGCGGCTTCACCATTTTCGACAAGACCGGCAAGCTTGTTTATGAAGCCGGTGCTTCGCTCGAGCGCGCGGTTGCCGCCATCGGCCACTATCCAGAAAAGCGCTCCAAGGCCAAGGGCATTGAGCCCGAGGGTCTGGAAGCGGCAACCTTTGATGGCCAGAAGTATTTCTTCGTGCTTGCCGAGCGCGCTTCGGTGGTCGCCGTCTACAAGGATACCGGTGCGGAGCCGCAGCTGACGCAGCTCCTGCCTTCGGGCGTCTCGCCGGAAGGCGCCGTCGCCATTCCGTCGCGCAATCTCCTTGCCACGGCCAATGAGGTCGATCTGATCGAAGACGGCGGTGTCCGCTCGCATGTCATGCTTTATGAGCGCACTGAAGGCCAGCCTGCCTATCCGCAGCTCGTTTCCGCCACCGTCGACGGGGCGCCGATCGGCTGGGGCGCTCTTTCCGGCCTGGTCGGCGATGCCGAGAAGCCCGGCATTCTCTATGCCGTTTCCGACTCGGTCTACGGCAACCAGCCGTCAATCTTCACCATCGACGCCACGAAGAAGCCTGCCACCATCACCAGCGCGCTGCGCGTCAAGCGTGACGGCATTGCTGCTCAGAAGCTCGACATCGAAGGCATCACGCTTGATGGCAAGGGCGGTTTCTGGCTGGCCTCTGAAGGCGACAGCGCCAAGCTTGTTCCGCACGCACTCTATAACGTCAACGCCAAGGGCGAAATCAAGGCCGAGATCGCTCTGCCGAAGGAACTCCTTTCCGGCGATACCCGCTTCGGTTTCGAAGGCGTGACCATGATCGGCAAGGGCGACGACGCCACGCTGTGGATGGCTGTGCAACGCGAGTGGGGCACGGATGAGAAGGGCTTCGTCAAGCTCGTCTCCTACAATCCGAAGTCCAAGGAGTGGGGCGCCGTGCGTTATCCGCTCGACAAGACCGAGGCAGGCTGGATTGGCCTTTCCGAAATCACCGCGCAGGGCGACTATGTCTATATCGTCGAGCGCGACAACCAGATCGGCGACAAGGCCAAGATCAAGAAGCTCTACCGCGTTGCGATCGCGGACCTGAAGCCGGGCAAGATCGGCGGCGAACTGCCGCTGGTGGCCAAGCAGGAAGCCCATGACTTCCTGCCCGACCTCAAGGCCCAGACCAACGGCTACGTCGTTGACAAGCTGGAAGGCTTCACCTTCGACAAGGCTGGAACGGCCTATGCCGTGACCGACAATGACGGCGTGGACGATTCTTCCGGCGAGACGCTGTTCTTCACCGTCAACATGAAGGCGATCAACTGATCGAGCCGAAAGGCGCTGTAAATGAGAAAAGCCGGGCTATGCCCGGCTTTTTCGTGCGGCGAGGGCCCCCCCGGGCCGGGTTCCCCGATTTTGCGCGATTCCTGGCGATGGCTAGCTATTGAAATCAGCATTGCCGCTTGGATATCGGATTGTGGAGGATTTCGTCCGGAGACCGTCCGGGAAAATACTGCGGGTCGACCGTAACGGATCACCGCCCCATGGAATTTTTGCTTTTGGGAGTATCTTGTTTTTCTGAGTCCTGCTGGACCCAGCGGAAAAAAATATAAACAGGCAGCGCAATAAGCGCGAGTGTTACAAACGCGTCGATCGACATGGTTTCATCCATCAGTTCAACCGTTCATCATGAAACGGTGCGCAAACAATGCCCGAAATCTCTTTAAAAAGTCTGAATCCGCTTATTTTTCGGTATGTTACGCGGTGGCACAGGGATTCGGTGAAGCTGTCGGAATCCGAAACGGACGTATCGATTTGGAATAGATGAGGGCTGGAAAACGATTCCGGTGGTTCCGGGCTCGGATTGATACGCCCAGCGACGAGATGCGGGGCAGGGCCGGCTGATTCCAGATGCGGAAAATGCAGGACAAAAGACCGCGCCAGCTGAAGAACATTCAGCTCATAACATGTGAATTTGAGAAGTTTGGAAAATGGTGGGCGATGAGAGACTCGAACTCCCGACATCCTCGGTGTAAACGAGGCGCTCTACCAACTGAGCTAATCGCCCTTCGCGTCCTGCGGATCATGTCCGCCGCGTCGGTGGCCGTGATGTATTCGGATCGGAAAAAAACCGCAAGGGCTTTTGTGAAGTTTTTTTGTTTTTTTTCGGAGCGGCTTTTCCCTCCGCCGAAGGGGAGGGGCAAAAAGCCGGGAACTGTGGGCTTTTTGGTGAAATCAGAAACCAATGACGCCTTGATGGCCTGGGGGAAATGCCCCTGGGGAAGTCGCTGGCTGTGGACAAGTTTTTTGTTTTCGTTGGGAAAAGCCCGCAAAACAAGGCGTTTGCCGGAACGCTTATCAATGGCCTTCAGGTTTTTCCCGATCAAAATGAAAAAGCTTATTCTTTTGTCGTGAAACCTGCTTGACACCCCCGCACGAACGCCGTAGTTAGCCGCTCAACGAACAGCCGAGGCTGGTTCGTACGGCGGGACAAGGTCCTGTCCGTCAGGATAAGCGGGTGTAGCTCAGTTGGTTAGAGTGCCGGCCTGTCACGCCGGAGGTCGCGGGTTCGAGCCCCGTCACTCGCGCCATCCTGTTCCTCGGAAAAAACGCAGATGAATGTCTGTGGAGCGCGGGTGTAGCTCAGTCGGTTAGAGTGCCGGCCTGTCACGCCGGAGGTCGCGGGTTCGAGCCCCGTCACTCGCGCCATTTCTTTCTCTTGAAATGTCTCCTCAAAACCGGATCGACGCGCTGTTTGCACGCCTCGTTTTTTGACGATTCCGATGCTTGATTCCGGCCGTTTCAAACGCGATTTTTCCTGCTTTTTTTAGTCAAGTTTCGATATCGGGATATCGTCACTTCACCGCCGTTTCGACGTAAAATTCGTGTGACTTTTTTGCGGTTGCGTCGTTCAATCGATTATTATTGTATTTGAGGGGCTTAGGTCGGAATTGTGGCCCAAATTTGCGTCAATTCCGGCAATATTGTTGCCAATCAATGCGGCAGGTGTCTTGAAATGGTGCCTAAACTCTTGCAGAGAGGGCGCGGCTGCGCTAACCACTTTGGCGTTGCAACATATTTGTCCGCTCTTTGAGACTTAAGGTCACAAAGGCAGGTCCGGCACCCGGCCGGACAGGGAAGAGACCATGACTGAACTCCTCAGTTCCTACATTCCGATCGCAATCTTCATCGGTATCGCTCTCGTCATCGGCCTGGCGCTTCTCATTGCGCCCTTTGCGGTCGCCTACAAGGCGCCGGACCCGGAAAAGCTCTCCGCTTTCGAGTGCGGTTTCAACGCCTTCGACGATGCCCGCATGAAGTTCGATATCCGCTTTTATCTGGTGTCGATTCTGTTCATCATCTTCGATCTGGAAGTCGCCTTCCTGTTCCCCTGGGCGGTGTCTTTCGGCGAGATGGGCTGGTTCGGTTTCTGGTCGATGATGGTGTTCCTTCTCGTCCTCACCATCGGCTTTATCTATGAGTGGAAGAAGGGAGCGCTGGAATGGGCATGAGCCAGAACAACACCACGCTCGTTGCGCCGCAGCCGAAGGGGATCATCGACCCCTCGACCGGCAAGCCGGTTGGCAGCAACGACGCCTACTTCACTGACATCAACGACGAGCTGGCCGACAAGGGCTTTCTCGTTACCTCGACCGACGAGCTGATCACCTGGGCGCGTACCGGCTCCCTGATGTGGATGCAGTTCGGTCTTGCCTGCTGCGCCGTTGAAGGCCTGATGCAGGCTTCCGGCCCGCGTTACGACATGGAGCGCTTCGGTGTCGCCCCGCGCGCCTCACCGCGCCAGTCGGACGTCATGATCGTCGCCGGCACGCTGACCAACAAGATGGCGCCCGCTCTGCGCAAGGTCTATGACCAGATGCCTGAGCCCCGTTACGTCATCTCCATGGGCTCCTGCGCCAATGGCGGCGGCTATTACCACTATTCCTACGCTGTTGTGCGCGGTTGCGACCGCGTCGTGCCGGTGGATATCTACGTTCCGGGCTGTCCCCCCACGGCGGAGGCGCTGCTTTACGGCGTACTTCTGCTGCAGAAGAAGATCCGGCGTACCGGTACGATCGAGCGCTAAGGGCAAAGGACGGATTAAGTAATGAGCGAAGCTCTCAACGATCTTGCTGCTTACGTTAAGGAAGCGCGCGGTTCCCTCGTGGTGTCGGCTGATATCGCCTATGGCGAACTGACGCTGAACACGACGCCTGAAAGCGTGATCGCGCTTTTGACCTTCCTGCGTGACGATGTGCAGTGCGGTTTCGTCAACATCATCGATATCTGCGGTGTCGACTGGCCGCAGCGCGAGAAGCGTTTCGATGTCGTCTATCACCTGCTGTCGCCGCGTCAGAACCTGCGCGTGCGCGTCAAGCTGCAGGTGGCGGAAGACGAGGGCGTGCCGTCTTCGACCCCCGTTTTTATGGGCGCCGAATGGTTCGAGCGCGAAGCCTGGGACATGTATGGCATCCCGTTCGAAGGCCATAAGGACCTTCGCCGTATTCTCACCGACTACGGTTTCGAAGGCCACCCGCTGCGCAAGGATTTTCCGGTTACCGGCTTTGTGGAAGTACGTTACGATGACGTGCTGAAACGGGTTCTTTATGAACCGGTCGAACTGAAGCAGGAATTCCGCAATTTCGATTTCCTCTCTCCTTGGGAGGGGACTGAATATGTTCTCCCGGGTGACGAAAAGGCCAAGCAATGAGCGAAGCCCCTGCGACAGAGCGTGCCCAATGTCTTTGCGGTGCCGTCGGCCTCAAGGCCGCGATCGGGGCCCGCGAATTCGGCGTCTGCCATTGCTCCATGTGCCGCCGCTGGTCCGGCGGTGCGTTTCTGGCTGTCGAATGCGCTGATATCTCCGTCGAAAACGAAGAGAACCTCGGCGTCTATTCCTCGT
The DNA here is from genome assembly GCF_040801995.1 of Agrobacterium radiobacter. Taxonomy (NCBI): domain Bacteria; kingdom Pseudomonadati; phylum Pseudomonadota; class Alphaproteobacteria; order Hyphomicrobiales; family Rhizobiaceae; genus Agrobacterium; species Agrobacterium radiobacter. The sequence continues at coordinate 955,293 of NZ_JBEGHX010000001.1, forward strand.
CGGAGTGGGGTGAGCGCTGCTTCTGCAAGAATTGCGGCAGCACGCTGATGTGGCGTTCCAAGGATGGCAAGCATTTTGCCGTCTCGCTGCAGGCTTTCGAAAACCCTTCCAACTTCAAGTTCGCGTCGCAGATTTTCACAGATGAAAAGCCTTCGAGCTATTCTTTCGCCGAAACCACGCAGAACATGACCGGCCCCGAATTCATCGCCATGATCACCTCGGCGGAGCACTAGAATGACTGAGCATAACGTCCGCAATTTCACGATCAACTTCGGTCCGGAACATCCGTCCGCGCACGGCGTGCTGCGTCTGGTTCTGGAACTGGACGGCGAAATCGTCGAGCGCGTCGATCCGCATATCGGTCTTCTGCACCGCGGTACCGAAAAGCTGATCGAGACCAAGACCTATCTGCAGGCCGTTCCCTATTTCGACCGTCTCGACTACGTCGCGCCGATGAACCAGGAACACGCTTTTGCGCTCGCCGTCGAAAAGCTGCTGGGCCTCGAAATCCCGATGCGCGGCCAGCTGATCCGCGTGCTTTATTCTGAAATCGGCCGCATCCTGTCGCACATCATGAACGTGACGACGCAGGCAATGGACGTCGGCGCGATGACGCCGCCGGTCTGGGGCTTCGAAGAGCGCGAAAAGCTGATGGTGTTCTATGAGCGCGCCTGCGGCGCCCGCATGCACTCGGCCTATGTCCGTCCGGGCGGTGTTCATCAGGACCTGCCGCCGGAACTGGTCGATGATATCGGCAAGTGGTGCGATCCGTTCCTGACCGTGCTCGACAATATCGAAGGTCTGTTGACCGACAACCGCATCTACAAGCAGCGTAACGTCGATATCGGCGTGGTCTCGCTTGAAGACGCCTTCGCCTGGGGTTTCACGGGCGTGATGGTGCGCGGTTCGGGCGCTGCCTGGGATCTGCGCCGCGCGCAGCCCTACGAGTGCTATTCCGATCTGGAATTCGACATCCCCGTCGGCAAGAACGGCGACTGCTATGACCGTTACCTGATCCGCATGCAGGAAATGCGCGAATCGGTGAAGATCATGAAGCAGTGCGTCGATCTTCTGTCCGGAAGGCATCGCATCGGCCCGGTCTCCTCGCTTGACGGCAAGGTGGTTCCGCCGAAGCGTGGCGAGATGAAGCGTTCGATGGAAGCGCTGATCCACCACTTCAAGCTCTACACCGAAGGTTATCACGTACCGGCCGGCGAAGTTTACGCCGCTGTCGAAGCGCCGAAGGGCGAATTCGGCGTCTACGTGGTCGCTGATGGTTCCAACAAGCCCTACCGCTGCAAGATCCGCGCTCCGGGCTACGCACACCTGCAGGCCATGGATTTCCTGTGCAAGGGCCATCAGCTTGCTGACGTTACAGCCGTGCTCGGCTCACTCGACATCGTGTTCGGGGAGGTCGACCGCTGATGCGTCTGCCGCTGGCTATACCGGCTTTTCTCGCTGCGATGTCGGCACCCGTTCTCGCCCAGACGGCGACGAGCGAGCCTGAGGTATCGCTGTCGAGCGGCGGCTCTTCGACCATCAAGCAGCTTCTGTCATCGGGATACGAGATCAAGGCCTCGGTTCCCAATGGCAGCAAGTTCATCGTGTTCATGCAGAAAGACAAGGCGGCTTACGCCTGCGAATTCGTCACGGTGGCGAGATCGCGTTGTGAGACGTTAAACTGAAAAGGCGTGAGGAAGTATGTCCGTTCGTCGACTAGCCGAAGATCAGTTCCAGCCCATGGCATTTGCCTTCAATGCGGAAAATACCGCATGGGCGGAAAAGACGATTCTGAAATATCCCGAGGGACGCCAGCAATCGGCGGTCATCCCGCTGCTCATGCGTGCGCAGGAGCAGGACGGCTGGGTTACCCGCGCCGCCATCGAGAAAATCGCCGACATGCTGGATATGGCCTATATCCGCGTCATGGAAGTGGCGACCTTCTATACGCAGTTCCAGCTGAAGCCGGTTGGCACGCGCGCCCACGTTCAGGTCTGCGGCACCACGCCCTGCATGCTGCGCGGCTCGGAAGCGCTGATGGACGTCTGCCGCAAGAAGATCCATCACGATCCGCTGCATACCAATGAGAGCGGCACGCTCTCCTGGGAAGAAGTGGAATGTCAGGGCGCCTGTGTCAACGCGCCGATGGTCATCATCTTCAAGGATGCCTATGAGGACCTGACGCCCGAGCGTCTGGAAGAGATCATCGACACGTTCGAGGCAGGCAAGGGCGACACGGTCAAGACCGGCCCGCAGATCGACCGTCACGAGTCGGTCCCGGTCGGTGGTCTGACGACCCTGACGGAAGAGATCAAGCCGGATCGTTCCAATCTCGACAAGCCTGCCGAAGTCGTGGCTGATGCCGCACCGGTTCCGCCGGCCAATGCCGCCAAGCCGAAGACGGACGCGCCGGAAACCGATCCGAAGCTGAAGACGCCGGCGACCGCGCCGAAGGCTGCCGAAGCCAACGTCAAGGCCGCCGAAAAGGAAGCTTCGGGATCTGCGAAGCCGTCACTCGATTCCAAGGATCGTCCGGCCGGCATCGAAAAGCCCGCAACGCCCGACGACCTGAAGCTGATTTCCGGCGTCGGTCCGAAGATCGAAGGCACGCTGCATGAGCTCGGCATCTTCACCTACGCGCAGATTGCCGGCTGGAAAAAGGCCGAATGCGACTGGGTGGATGGTTATCTGAATTTCAAGGGCCGCATCGAACGCGATGAGTGGATCAAGCAGGCCGAGGCGCTCGCCAAGGGTGGCGAAGCCGAGTATATCAAGGTCTTCGGCAAGAAGCCGCGGTAAAGGGTGAAGCATGTTAAAAGATCAGGATCGCATCTTTACCAATCTCTACGGCCTCAAGGACAAGTCCCTGAAGGGCGTGATGGCGCGCGGCCATTGGGATGGCACCAAACAGATCATCGAAAAGGGTCGTGACTGGATCATCAACGAGATGAAGGCTTCCGGCCTTCGCGGTCGCGGCGGCGCAGGCTTCCCGACGGGTCTCAAGTGGTCCTTCATGCCCAAGGAAAGCGACGGCCGTCCGCATTATCTCGTGGTCAACGCCGACGAATCCGAGCCCGGCACCTGCAAGGACCGCGAAATCCTGCGCAACGATCCGCATACGCTGATCGAAGGCTGCGTTATCGCCGGTTTCGCCATGGGTGCGCACACCGCCTATATCTACGTGCGCGGCGAATATATGCGCGAACGTGAGGCGCTTCAGGCCGCCATCGACGAATGTTACGATGCAGGCCTGCTCGGCAAGAACAACAAGAACGGCTGGGATTTCGACATCTACGTCCATCACGGCGCAGGTGCCTATATCTGCGGCGAAGAGACGGCACTGCTTGAAAGCCTCGAGGGCAAGAAGGGCCAGCCGCGCCTGAAGCCGCCGTTCCCGGCCAATATGGGTCTTTACGGTTGCCCGACGACCGTCAACAACGTCGAATCCATCGCCGTTGCTCCGACCATTCTGCGCCGAGGTGCGGCATGGTTCTCGTCTATCGGCCGTCCGAACAATGTCGGCACCAAGCTGTTCATGGTCTCCGGCCATGTCGAGCGTCCATGCACCTTCGAAGATGCGCTGGGCCTGTCCTTCCGTGAACTGATCGAACACCATTGCGGTGGCATTCGCGGCGGCTGGGACAATCTGCTTGGCGTCATCCCCGGCGGCGCATCCTGCCCCATCGTGCGCGGTGAGGACATGAAGGACGCCATCATGGACTTCGACGGCATGCGCGAAGTGAAGTCGTCCTTCGGCACCGGCGGCATGATCGTCATGGACAAGTCCACCGACGTCATCAAGGCGATCGCCCGCATCGCGGCGTTCTTCAAGCATGAAAGCTGCGGCCAGTGCACGCCGTGCCGTGAAGGCACCGGCTGGATGTGGCGCGTGCTGGAACGCATGGTGAAGGGCAACGCGCAGAAGCGCGAAATCGACATGCTGTTCGAAGTGACGAAGCAGATTGAAGGCCACACCATCTGTGCGCTCGGCGACGCCGCCGCATGGCCGGTACAGGCGCTGATCCGCAATTTCCGTCCGGAAATCGAAAAGCGCATCGACCAATATACCTACAGGGCCATGGATGATGGCGCTGTTCTGGAAGCTGCCGAATAAGTTTTGGCGGCTTGCATGCGGCGCGGGGATGATCCCGGCGCCGGAACACCATGAAGCGCCTGGCCGACGAGATTAAGTGTCGGGCGCGATTAAGGATTTGTTGCGGACCGTGTGAGAGACACGGGACGAACAGGCAACAGGACGTAAGTAGAACCATGGCAAAGCTCAAGGTTGACGGTAAAGAGATCGAGGTTCCGGATCATTTCACGCTGTTGCAGGCGTGTGAGGAGGCTGGTGCTGAAGTTCCGCGCTTTTGTTTTCATGAGCGCTTGTCGGTCGCGGGTAACTGCCGCATGTGTCTCATCGAGGTGAAGGGCGGACCGCCCAAGCCCGCCGCATCCTGCGCCATGGGCGTTCGCGACGTTCGCGGCGGCCCGAACGGCGAGTTGCCGGAAGTTTTCACCAACACGCCGATGGTCAAGAAGGCCCGCGAAGGCGTGATGGAATTCCTGCTCATCAACCACCCGCTCGATTGCCCGATCTGCGACCAGGGCGGCGAATGCGACCTGCAGGACCAGGCCATGGCCTTCGGTATCGCCGGCTCGCGTTATGCGGAAAACAAGCGTGCGGTTGAAGACAAGTACATTGGCCCGCTCGTCAAGACGGTGATGAACCGCTGCATCCACTGCACGCGTTGCGTCCGGTTCACCACGGAAGTTGCCGGCATTGCCGAACTCGGCCTCATCGGCCGCGGCGAAGATGCCGAGATCACCACCTATCTCGAACAGGCCATGACCTCCGAGCTTCAGGGCAACGTGGTCGACCTTTGCCCTGTCGGCGCGCTCACCTCCAAGCCTTTCGCCTTCACCGCCCGTCCGTGGGAACTGAACAAGACCGAAACCATCGACGTGATGGACGCGCTCGGTTCGGCGATCCGCGTCGATACCCGTGGCCGCGAAGTCATGCGCGTCATGCCGCGCGTCAACGAGGCGATCAACGAAGAGTGGATCTCCGACAAGAGCCGCTTCATCTGGGATGGTCTGAAGACCCAGCGTCTCGACCGCCCTTACGTTCGTAAGGATGGCCGTCTGCAGCCTGCAAGCTGGGGCGAAGCCTTCGGCGCGATCAAGACCGCAGTTGCTGCGACATCCGGCAGCAAGATCGGTGCGATTGCCGGTGATCTGGCCTCCGTCGAAGAAATGTTCGCGCTGAAGTCGCTGCTGGCGTCGCTCGGTTCGGCCAATGTCGATTGCCGCCAGGATGGTGCAGCGCTCGATCCTTCGCTCGGCCGCGCCAGCTATCTGTTCAATTCCACCATTGAAGGTATCGAACAGGCCGATGCGCTGCTGATCGTTGGTTCCAACCCGCGTTACGAAGCGGCCGTGCTCAACGCCCGCATTCGCAAGCGCTGGCGTCGCGGCGGTTTCCCGATCGGCGTGATCGGCGAAGCCGGTGAGCTGCGCTACAATTATGAATATCTCGGCTCGGGCGCGGAAACGCTTTCCGATCTGGCCAACGGTTCGCACAGCTTCATCGAAAAGCTGAAGTCTGCCAAGAACCCACTGATCATCATCGGCCAGGGCGCTCTGGCGCGCGCCGATGGTGCAGCCGTTTTGGCTGCTGCTGCAAAGCTTGCCGTTTCGGTTGGCGCCATCAGCGAAGAATGGAACGGCTTCTCGGTGCTTCACACCGCCGCTGCCCGCGTCGGTGGTCTCGATATCGGCTTCGTGCCGGGCGAGGGCGGTGTTGCTGCTGCCGAAATGGTAACGTCCATGGACGTTCTCTTCCTGCTCGGCGCCGATGAAATCGACCTGTCGAACAAGGGCGCCAAGTTCACCGTCTATATCGGTAGCCATGGTGACCATGGCGCGATGCACGCCGACGTCATCCTTCCGGGTGCGGCCTATACCGAAAAATCCGGTATCTGGGTCAACACCGAAGGCCGCGTTCAGGTGGGCAACCGCGCCGGTTTCGCACCGGGCGAGGCCCGCGAAGATTGGGCGATCCTGCGTGCGCTTTCCGACGTGCTCGGCAAGAAGCTGCCGTTCGATTCGCTCTCGGCGCTGCGTGGCCAGCTTTATGTTGCTCATCCGCATCTGGCAGAAACCGACGAGATCGTTGCCGGCAACGGTAAGGATATCGAGGCTCTCGCCGCTCATGCGGGTAGCCTCAACAAGTCGGCGTTTGCCTCGACCGTAAAAGACTTTTATTTGACGAACCCGATTGCGCGCGCATCCGCCGTCATGGCCGAGTGTTCCGCATTGGCCCGCAACAATTTCCAGGCTGCGGCAGAGTAAGGGTAGGGGATTTATGGAACAGTTTTTCTGGAGCTACGTCTGGCCCGCGCTGATCATGGTCGGCCAGTCCCTGCTGCTTCTCGTTTGCCTTCTGGTGGCCATCGCCTTCCTGCTGCTCGCTGACCGTAAGGTCTGGGCAGCCGTGCAGCTGCGCCGTGGTCCGAACGTCGTTGGTCCTTTCGGTCTCTTCCAGTCCTTCGCCGACCTTTTGAAGTTCATCCTCAAGGAGCCCGTCATCCCGGCCGGTGCCAACAAGGCCGTCTTCCTTCTGGCGCCGCTGGTCGCCGTGACGCTGGCGCTTGCCACCTATGCCGTCATTCCGTTCAATGAAGGCTGGGTCGTCGCCAATATCAATGTCGGCATCCTCTACATCTTCGCGATTTCCTCGCTTGAAGTGTACGGCATCATCATGGGCGGTTGGGCTTCCAACTCGAAGTATCCGTTCCTCGGCGCGCTTCGTTCCGCCGCGCAGATGGTGTCCTATGAAGTGTCGATCGGCCTCGTCATCGTCACCGTGCTGCTCTGCGTCGGTTCGCTGAACCTGACGGATATCGTGCTTGCCCAGAAGACCGGCCTCGGCACGATGCTCGGCCTGCCGGCCTCGTTCCTTGACTGGCACTGGCTGTCGCTGTTCCCGATGTTCATCGTGTTCTTCATCTCGGGCCTTGCCGAAACCAACCGTCCGCCCTTCGACCTTCCGGAAGCGGAATCGGAACTGGTTGCCGGTCACATGGTCGAATATGGCTCCACGCCTTACATGATGTTCATGCTCGGCGAATATGCTGCGATCGTCCTGATCTGCTGCCTGACGACGATCCTGTTCATGGGCGGCTGGCTGCCGATCGTGGATGTGTGGTTCCTGAACTGGGTTCCGGGCATTGTCTGGTTCGCGCTCAAGGGCTGCATGGTCTTCTTCATGATCGCGCTGACCAAGGCTTTCGTTCCGCGTTATCGTTATGACCAGCTCATGCGCCTCGGCTGGAAGGTGTTCCTGCCGCTGTCGCTCGCCATGGTCGTTATTGTTGCATTCGTATTGAAGCTGACGGGGTGGGCCGGTTGATGTCCGTACGCCTCGCTCAGAAATCTGGAGTTTGAGATGGCAAGCCTTTCCCAAGCCGTCAATTCACTGTTCCTCAAGGAGTTCGTCGGTGCGATCTTCCTGACGATGCGCCACTTCTTCAAACAGAAGGCGACGGTGAACTATCCCTTTGAAAAGGGCCCGGTGTCTCCGCGCTTCCGCGGCGAACATGCGCTGCGCCGTTATCCCAACGGTGAGGAACGCTGCATCGCCTGCAAGCTGTGTGAAGCTATCTGTCCTGCTCAGGCGATCACCATCGAAGCCGGCCCGCGCCGCAACGACGGCACCCGCCGCACGGTGCGTTACGACATCGACATGGTGAAGTGCATCTATTGCGGCTTCTGCCAGGAAGCCTGCCCGGTCGACGCCATCGTCGAAGGCCCGAACTTCGAATTCGCGACGGAAACCCGCGAGGAGCTTTATTTCGACAAGCAGAAGCTTCTCGACAATGGCGACCGCTGGGAGCGTGAAATCGCACGCAACCTCGCACTGGATGCGCCTTACCGTTAAGGCGCAACCGTCTTTCCGGGGGAGCCTCCGGAAAGCGATGAAAAGTAAAATGCCTGCGCGGTTTTCGCCGGCGGGGACGAAACGGGTGAGGGGGCTTTCGGCCATCTTCTCCCGATGAGGACAAGAAGGCACCAAGATGGGTCTGCACGCTGTATTCTTTTATATATTCGCTTTCGTCGCCGTGGCGTCTGCGTTCATGGTCATTGCATCGAAGAACCCTGTTCATTCGGTGCTGTTTCTGATTTTGACCTTCTTCAACGCAGCCGCGCTGTTCCTGCTGACGGGAGCCGAGTTCCTCGGCATGATCCTGCTGGTGGTTTATGTCGGCGCTGTCGCGGTGCTCTTCCTCTTCGTCGTCATGATGCTGGATGTGGATTTTGCGGAGCTGCGCTCCGGCGTGCTGCAATACGCCCCGATCGGCGCGCTGATCGGCGTCATCCTCGCGGCGGAGCTGATCGTCGTTGTCGGCGGCAGCGTGCTCAACCCGCAGGCGGCGAAATCGATCACCATGCCGATCCCGCCGGTGACCGAGCGCACCAATACGGCCGCGCTGGGTGATGTGCTCTATACCAATTACATCTACTTCTTCCAGCTCGCCGGTCTCGTGCTGCTGGTGGCCATGATCGGCGCCATCGTGCTGACGCTGCGTCATCGCACTGACATCAAGCGGCAGGATGTATCCACGCAGGTCGGCCGTGACCCGAAGACCGCCGTCACCACGGTCAAGGTCAAGCCGGGTCAGGGCATCTGAAGGCGCGAACGGATTCAAGGAAACACAATATGGTAATCGGTCTTTCCCACTATCTGACGGTCAGCGCCATTCTCTTCACGATCGGCGTGTTCGGCATCTTCCTCAACCGGAAGAACGTCATCGTCATCCTCATGTCGATCGAGCTCATCCTGTTGGCGGTCAACATCAACATGGTGGCGTTCTCGGCGTTCCTGAACGACATCGTCGGCCAGGTCTTCGCTTTGTTCATTCTGACCGTCGCAGCCGCCGAAGCGGCCATCGGTCTTGCAATACTCGTTGTCTTCTACCGCAACCGCGGATCGATCGCCGTCGAAGACGTCAATATGATGAAGGGCTGATAAGGCTATGATCTACAAGGCTATCGTCTTTCTTCCACTGATCGGCTTCCTGATCGCCGGCCTGTTTGGCCGGTCGATCGGCGCCAAGGCTTCGGAATATGTCACCACCGGTCTGATGATCGTGGTCGCCATCCTGTCATGGATCGTCTTCTTCAGTGTCGCGCTTGCCCATGGCGAGCCGGGCGAGGTGATCAAGGTCACCGTGCTGCGCTGGATCCAGTCCGGCGGCATCGACGTCGAATGGGCGTTCCGCATCGATACGCTGACGGCCGTCATGTTCGTCGTCGTCAACACGGTCTCGACGCTGGTGCACCTCTATTCGATCGGATACATGCACCACGATCCGCATCGTCCGCGCTTCTTCGCCTATCTGTCGCTCTTCACCTTCGCCATGCTGATGCTGGTGACCTCCGACAACCTGCTGCAGATGTTCTTCGGCTGGGAAGGCGTTGGTCTGGCGTCCTATCTGCTGATCGGCTTCTGGTTCAAGAAGCCGTCCGCTTCGGCTGCGGCCATGAAGGCCTTCATCGTCAACCGCGTCGGCGACTTTGGTTTCATCCTCGGTATTGGCGGCGTGTTCGTGTTGTTCGGCTCGATCAATCTCGAAACCATCTTCGCTGCCGCCAGCACCTATCTGCCGGCCGAAGGTGCCGCTTCCACGGAAACGGTCATCAACCTGTTCGGCATGCAGCTGGACAAGGCCAATGCGATGACGGGCGTCTGCCTGCTGCTGTTCATGGGCGCGATGGGTAAATCGGCGCAGTTCCTGCTGCACACCTGGCTGCCGGACGCGATGGAAGGCCCGACCCCGGTGTCTGCCCTCATTCACGCCGCAACCATGGTTACCGCCGGTGTCTTCCTCGTCGCCCGCATGTCGCCGCTGTTCGAACTGTCGCATGACGCGCTTACCGTCGTGACGCTGATTGGCGCGATCACCGCCTTCTTCGCGGCGACCGTTGGTCTCGTACAGAACGATATCAAGCGCGTGATTGCGTATTCGACCTGCTCGCAGCTTGGTTACATGTTCGTGGCGCTCGGCGTCGGCGCTTATGGTGCTGCCGTGTTCCACCTCTTCACACACGCCTTCTTCAAGGCCCTGCTGTTCTTGTGCGCCGGTTCGGTTATCCACGCCGTCGATGGCGAGCAGGACATGCGTTACATGGGCGGCCTGCGCAAGCACATCCCGATCACCTTCTGGACCATGACCGTTGGCACGCTGGCGCTGACCGGCGTCGGGATCCCGGGCACGATGATCGGTTTTGCCGGCTTCTTCTCGAAGGACGTCATCATCGAATCCGCTTACGCGTCCCATTCGGTTCTCTCGGGCGTCGCCTTCACGCTGCTGGTCATCGCCGCGCTGTTCACCAGCTTCTACTCCTGGCGTCTGGCCTTCATGACCTTCTTCGGCAAGCCGCGCGCTTCCGCCGACGTGATGCACCATGTGCATGAATCGCCGATGGTCATGCTGATCCCGCTCTTCATCCTCACCGTTGGCGCGATCTTTGCCGGTGTGGCCTTCGAAGGTTATTTCTTCGGTCATGAATATGCTGAATTCTGGAAGGGCGCCCTGTTCACGCTTCCGGAAAATGAAATCCTCGAAGAGTTCCACCATGTTCCGCTTTGGGTGAAGTGGAGCCCGTTCTTCGCCATGGCGCTTGGTTTCGTGACCGCATGGTACATGTATATCAAGTCGCCAGAGACGCCGAAGCGTCTGGCCGAGACCCACCGCGGCCTCTACCAGTTCCTTCTCAACAAGTGGTACTTCGACGAACTCTATGACTTCCTCTTCGTTCGTTCCGCAAAGGCGCTTGGCCGCTTCCTGTGGAAGAAGGGCGACGTCGCCGTCATCGACCACTATGGACCGAACGGCATTGCAGCGCGTGTGGTTGACGTGACCAACCGCATGGTCCGCCTGCAATCCGGTTACCTTTATCACTATGCCTTTGCGATGCTGATCGGCATCGCGGCGCTTGTCACCTGGATGATGCTCGGGAGTGCCCTCTGATGACCGATTGGCCCATTCTTTCAACGGTCACCTTTCTGCCGCTCGTCGGCGTGGTGCTGCTGCTTCTGACGAATGAGAACGGCCCCTATGGTCGCCGCAACATTCTCAATGTCTCGCTGCTGACGACCGTCTTCACCTTCATCGTGTCGCTGTTCATCTGGATCGGTTTCGACAATTCGAACCCCGGCTTCCAGATGGTCGAGAAGCATGCCTGGTTCGGCAACATCGCCGCCTATCATCTTGGCGTCGACGGCATCTCCATGCTGTTCGTCATCCTCACCACCTTCCTCATGCCCTTCTGCGTGCTGGCAAGCTGGGATTCGATCGAAAAGCGCATCAAGGAATACATGATTGCCTTCCTGCTTCTGGAAGTGGTCATGATCGGCGTCTTTGTGGCGCTGGATACGGTTCTCTTCTACGTTTTCTTCGAAGCGACGCTGATCCCGATGTTCATCATCATCGGCGTCTGGGGCGGCAAGGATCGCGTCTACGCATCCTACAAGTTCTTCCTCTACACGCTTCTCGGCTCGGTTCTGACCATGCTCGCCATCATGGCGATGTACTGGCAGGCGGGTACGACCGACATGACCGAACTTCTGAAGTACGGCTTCCCGGCCGGCATGCAGACCTGGCTATGGCTTGCCTGTTTCGCAGCCTTCTCGGTCAAGATGCCGATGTGGCCGGTTCACACCTGGCTGCCGGATGCCCACGTTCAGGCGCCGACCGCAGGTTCTGTCATCCTTGCCGGCGTCATGCTGAAGCTCGGCGGTTATGGTTTCATCCGTTTCTCGCTGTCGATGTTCCCGCTGGCGTCTGATTATTTCGCACCCTTCGTCTTCACGCTGTCGGTTCTCGCCATCATCTACACCTCGCTGGTGGCGATGATGCAGGACGACATCAAGAAGCTGATCGCCTATTCCTCCGTTGCCCACATGGGTTACGTGACCATGGGTATCTTCGCCGCCAACGTGCAGGGCGTGCAGGGCGCAATCTTCCAGATGCTGTCGCACGGCATCGTGTCGGGCGCGCTCTTCCTCTGCGTCGGCGTGGTTTATGACCGGCTGCACACCCGCGAGATTTCGGCCTATGGCGGTCTCGTGAACAACATGCCGAAATATGCCGTCGCCTTCATGATCTTCACCATGGCCAATGTCGGTCTGCCCGGCACGTCAGGCTTTGTCGGTGAATTCCTGACGCTGATTGGTGTCTTCCGCGCCAATACGCTGGTCGCGCTGTTTGCGGCAACCGGTGTCATCCTCTCGGCCGCCTATGCGCTGTGGCTTTACCGCCGCGTGATTTTCGGCGCGCTGGAGAAGGAAAGCCTTAAAAGCATGCTCGACCTTTCGACCCGCGAAAAGGTCATCCTTTACCCGCTGGTTGTCCTGACGATCTTCTTCGGCGTTTATCCGGCTCCGGTTTTCGATGCCACCGCCGCATCGGTCGATCTTCTGGTAAACAACTATACGGCTGCACTGCAGGCGGCGCAAAATGTTGCGCTCACTATGAATTGACGACAGGACCCGTTGGACATGACCGCTGAAATCCTTTTTGCCAGTCTGCACATTGCGACGCCCGAGCTGATCCTTGCGGTCGGCGCGCTGGCGCTGCTCATGATTGGTGTCTTCTCGGGCGACAAGTCGACAACGACGGTCACCGGCCTTGCCGTTGCCCTCCTGCTCGTCGTCGGTCTCTGGATCATCTTTGCCCCCGCATCGGGCGTGGCTTTCGGCGGTGTCTACATCGCCGATGCCTTCGGCAACTTCATGAAGGTACTGGCGCTGATCGGCTCCATCACCGCCATGATCCTGGCCGTCGGCCAGGGCCGTTTCGAGCCGATCGGCCGTTTCGAATATCCGGTATTGCTGGTTCTCGCGACCCTCGGCATCCTGCTGATGATCTCGGCCAACAACCTGATCTCGCTCTACATGGCGCTGGAACTGCAGTCGCTGGCGCTCTACGTCGTCTGCGCCATCAACCGCGAAAGCCTGCGCTCCACGGAAGCGGGTCTGAAGTACTTCGTGCTCGGTGCGCTCTCCTCCGGCATGCTGCTCTATGGCATGTCGCTGGTCTACGGCTTCACCGGTAATACCGGCTTCACCGAAATCGCGCAGGTTCTGGCGGCCGAAACCCGTTCGCTCGGCCTCGTCTTCGGCCTGGTCTTCGTTCTCGCCGGTCTGGCATTCAAGATCTCGGCCGTGCCGTTCCACATGTGGACGCCTGATGTCTATGAAGGTGCGCCGACCCCGGTCACGGCATTCCTCTCGGCCGCGCCCAAGATCGGCGCCATGGCGATCCTCGTGCGCATCGTCATCGAGGCGTTCCAGCCGGTCTTTGCCGACTGGCAGCAGATCGTCGTCTTCATTTCCATCGCCTCCATGCTGCTCGGTTCCTTTGCCGCGATCGGCCAGAAGAACATCAAGCGCCTGATGGCCTATTCCTCCATCGGTCACATGGGTTATGCGCTGGTTGGTCTTGCCGCTGGCACCGAAGCAGGTATCTCGGGCGTTATTCTCTACATGACCATCTACATGGTCATGACGCTCGGCACCTTCGCCTGCATTCTCTCCATGCGCCGCAAGGAAATCGGCAATGTCGAGACTGTCGAGGATCTCGCCGGTCTTTCGTCTTCCAATCCCTTCATGGCGGTTGTGCTGACGATCCTGATGTTCTCGCTTGCTGGCATTCCACCGCTCGCCGGCTTCTTCGGCAAGTATTACGTCTTCCTCGCCGCCATTGAAGCGAAGCTCTATCCGCTCGCCATCATCGGCGTGATCGGCTCGGTGGTCGGCGCCTACTACTATATCCGCGTCGTCAAGGTCATGTGGTTCGATGAGGCCAAGGACAAATTCGAGCGTCCGGCTGGCGAACTGAAAGTCGTTTATGCGCTTTCGGCCCTGTTCGTTGTCGCCTTCATTGTCTTTGGCGGTGCGCTCGGCAACGCGGTGACTGTTGCGGCGAAGACCTTCTTTTGAGCAGCACACACAAGCATACGGGTCGGATGTCCATCGATGATTTCCGGCACGAGGCGATGGCGGAAACGCCATCGACCAATCTGGAATGTTTTGCCCGGGCAAGGGCAGGCGATGGCGGCAATCTGTGGATTACCGCCATCCGCCAGACCGGCGGCCGCGGCCGTCGCGGCCGGCCATGGGTTTCCGAACCCGGCAATCTCTACGCATCGCTTCTTCTGATCGATCCCGCGCCGATGGACCGCATCGGCTCCCTGCCGCTCGCTTTTGCGCTTGCAGTCTATCGCGCCATTCGCGCGGTGCTGCCGACGAATGGTGAACCGCTGGAGATCAAATGGCCGAATGACGTGCTGATCGGTCGCCGCAAGACCTGCGGCATCCTGATGGAAGCGGAGCTGCTGCCTGACGGCCGGCGCGCCATCGTCATCGGCATCGGCATCAATATCGCCCACAAGCCGGACAATCCGCTTTATCCCGTCACCATGCTCTCCGAACATGGCGCGTCCTGCTCGCCCGACGAGCTGTTCGCCCATCTCTTCCGCGAGACGGCTGATGTGCTGAGGGACTGGGACGAGGGCAGGGGTGTTTCCGGCATCATGACCGGCTGGCGGGCGGCCGCTTGCGGTATTGGCGAACATATCACCGTCAATTTCCCTGATCGTTCGATTGGGGGGCGTTTCGTCGGAATTGATGATAATGGTTATCTGCTGCTGGATGAAGACGAGGGCGCCAGGCGCTCCATCGCCGCCGGCGACGTATTTTTCGGATGAGGTGAACGGCGCGGCCCAGGAAGCCGCGCCGAACCGGTTCCAGAGGTTGGAGCTTTCCTGCGGCTCATGAAATGCAGGGTGACAAACCGGTTCCGCATCGGCCCGGTCGATCAGATGGTTTAACAGGTCCGATGCTGGATAGAGGCGGTGGGCACGGCAAAATGCCGTCGTCCGCGTGCTTTCGTGAATGGATAAGAAAAACAATGGCTAAACAGGACGAACTGGTCTTTATACCGCTCGGCGGTGTGGGTGAAATCGGCATGAATCTGGCGCTTTACGGCTATGGGCCGGAAAGCAAGCGCCAATGGATCATGGTGGATTGCGGCGTGACATTCGCCGGTCTCGATTTGCCGGGCGTCGATCTCGTTCTGCCTGACATCAGCTATATCGCCGAGCAGAAGAAGAACCTCAAGGGCATCATCATCACCCACGCCCATGAGGACCATTATGGCGCGCTGAATGATCTGTGGCCCGGTCTCAATGTCCCGGTTTATGCCTCGCCTTTCACCGCCGGCATGCTGGAAGCCAAGCGCGCTTATGAGGGCACGCGCGCCGAAATTCCGGTGACGATCTTCAAGGCTGGCGACCGTATCAATGTCGGGCCGTTCGAAATCGAAGCTGTTGGCGTCAACCACTCCATTCCCGAGCCGATGTCGCTGGTCATTCGCACGCCGCTCGGCAATGTCATCCACACCGGTGACTGGAAGATCGACGAAGCGCCGTCGCTCGGGCCGTTGACGGATGAGGCGCGCTTCCGCGCCATCGGCGAAGAGGGTGTGCTGGCACTGATGTGCGACAGCACCAATTCGGTGCGCGATGGTGTGTCGCCCTCCGAACACGAGGTTTCCGAAGGCCTGCGCCAGATCATCGAAAATGCCGAAGGCCGCGTGGCGGTCACCACCTTCTCCTCCAACGTTGGGCGCATCCGTTCGATTGCGCAGGCTGCTGAGGCCGCGGGCCGCGAGGTGCTGCTGCTGGGCTCGTCGCTGAAGCGGGTCGTCAATGTCTCGCAGGATCTCGGCATCATGGAAGGCATCAAGCCGTTCCTCGCAGAAGATGAATATGGTTATATTCCGCGCGACCGTGTGGTGCTGATCCTGACCGGTTCGCAGGGCGAACCGCGCGCAGCGCTCGCCAAGCTTTCCCGCGACGAGATGCGCAATGTGGCGCTCGCGTCGGGAGATACTGTCGTATTTTCCTCACGCGCCATTCCCGGCAACGAAAAGGCGATCATCGAGATCAAGAACGGCCTGATCGAGCAGGGCGTGCACATTGTCACGGACAATGAGGCGCTGGTGCATGTCTCCGGCCATCCGCGCCGTAATGAACTTCTGAAGATGTATGAGTGGACGAAGCCGCAGATCGTCGTGCCTGTGCATGGTGAGGCGGCGCATCTGGTGGCGCAGAAGGAACTGGCCGAACAGGCCGGCATTTCGCAGGTACCGAAGGTGCGCAACGGAAATGTTCTGCGCCTTGCTCCCGGCCCGGCGGAGGTTATCGACGACGTGCCACATGGCCGCGTCTTCAAGGACGGCAATCTCGTCGGTGACATGGACGAGATGGGCATCAGCAATCGCCGCAAGCTTTCTTTCGCCGGCCATGTCGCGGTCAATGTCGTGCTGGACAGCCGTTACGATTTCCTCGGTGATCCCGATGTGGTGCCTTTCGGCCTGCCGGAATTCGATGACGAGGATGAGGCGATGGAAGACACGCTTTATGACGCCGTGCTCGGCGCTGTCGAAAGCATTCCGCGCGCCCGCCGCAAGGATCTGGAGCTGCTGCGTGAAGCGGTGCGCCGCGCCGTGCGCGCCGCCGCCAATCAGAGCTGGGGCAAGAAGCCGATCGTGACGGTTTTCGTCACGAAGGTCTGAGCCGGAAAGCGGGGTATCATCCGCATGCCGTCACCCCGGACTAGATCCGGGGTCCAGCGCGATCAAGTCCTTGATCGCGTAAAGACTCCTCTCACGGCGCAGACGCGCCGTGGCTGGATGCCGGATCATCCTCGGGCTTGTTCCGGGGGCCGGCATGACGGAAGAGAGAGCGTCCGCCTTTGTCGGCGACCTGAGTGTGCCTGCTCAAAGCGCGGTTCTGTTCCTCTTTCCAAGGCTTTTTATGCATCTTGCAGGGAATTGATTCCGGTTTGCGGATGAATGCGTTACAAGAAGCGCATTGTGCAGGAGGATCACATGCCGCTTCTTTCGGTCTTCGCCGTTTATTTCATCGTCTGGTGGACGGTGCTTTTTATCGTGCTGCCGATTGGCCTGCGCACCCAGGACGATGAGGGCGATGTGGCGCTGGGGACGGTTGCCAGCGCGCCATCCAGCTTCAAGGGCGGACGTATCGTGTTGTGGACGACCCTGATCTCGGCCTTGATCTGCGGGATCTGGTACGGCGGAACCTGGTGGTTCGGCGTCAGCCTTGATGACCTGCCGAGAATTATTCCCGTTTTCGACTGAAAAAAAGCGCGGGCAATGTCCGCCCCCGCCTACATCTGCGCCCAACCTGATAGCAAGCCGAAGCGCCTGCCTATGCAAGGGGCAGTCTGCCGTGAATCTGGCTGAGACTCTGTCATATGGATGTCATATCTATCGTGCACACAGCAGGAGCTTGCCGGATGCCCGATTCATCGCCAGTAATTCTACTGGAATGATGGCCAGGAGCAGGGAAATGCGTGCAGAAGCAAAAAAAAACAAGGCCTTTCAGCCTTGTTTTCAGGTTTCGCGTGATCTGTAACCGTTACCGGGGCTGCGAACGAGCGCGCCTAAGATCTGATCCTCCCAAGACTGACCGCGAAAATGACAAGAATTTAAACTTCCTGCCTCTTTTGTAAGCTAAAGCTAGCTCAAACCCCCATGCTTGTCATCTCATTTTTTGCATATTTGTTACAGTCGGCAAAAAATTCTCTGTGGTGCAATTTGTCGCACCGGATCAAGAATAATATTCCGGCCAAAGCGTTTTGACGCGAATTAGCTATCGTGAAAATACCACAAAATCGCCTTTAACGCTCTTTGCATGGCGGGTTTTCATCTGGGTCAGAAACCGCTATATCCGGCGCCAATATCCCTCTATTCGGGGCGATTCCCGCGCCTTTTGGCGCTGTCGTCCACATCAATGGAAGCCGTCATGCGTCTTAGCCGTTATTTCCTGCCCATCCTGAAGGAAAACCCCAAGGAAGCCGAGATTGTCTCTCACCGCCTCATGCTGCGCGCCGGCATGATCCGGCAGCAATCGGCTGGCATCTATTCCTGGCTGCCGCTCGGCAAACGCGTGCTCGACAAGGTCAACAAGATCATCCGCGAGGAGCAGGACCGTTCCGGCGCCATCGAGCTTCTGATGCCGACGCTGCAGACCGCCGAGCTCTGGCAGGAGAGCGGCCGTTATGACGACTACGGCAAGGAAATGCTGCGCATCAAGGACCGCCAGGACCGCCAGATGCTCTATGGCCCCACCAACGAGGAGATGATCACCGACATCTTCCGTTCCTATGTGAAGTCCTACAAGAACCTGCCGCTGAACCTCTACCATATCCAGCTGAAGTTCCGCGACGAGGTGCGTCCGCGCTTCGGCACCATGCGCTCGCGCGAGTTCCTGATGAAGGACGCCTATTCCTTCGACCTCACCAAGGAAGACGCGATCCATTCCTACAACAAGATGTTCGTGGCTTACCTGCGGACCTTCGAGCGCCTTGGCCTGCGCGCTATTCCCATGCGCGCCGATACCGGCCCGATCGGCGGCAATCACAGCCATGAGTTCATCATTCTGGCCGATACCGGCGAATCCGAAGTCTTCTGCCACAAGAGCTTCCTCGACCGCGGCATTCCAGCTGAAAGCACCGATTTCGACGATGTCGCGGCGCTGCAGGGCGTGTTCGACGAGTGGACGACCGATTACGCAGCCACGTCCGAAATGCACGACGAGGCCGCCTATGACGCCATTCCCGAAGGCGAGCGCCTTTCCGCGCGCGGCATCGAGGTTGGGCACATCTTCTATTTCGGCACCAAATATTCCGAGCCTATGGGCGCGAAAGTGCAGGGCAAGGACGGCAAGGAACACCCCGTCCACATGGGTTCTTATGGCATCGGGCCGACACGCCTTGTTCCCGCCATCATTGAAGCATCGCATGACGAGAACGGAATCATCTGGCCGGCCTCGGTCGCTCCTTTCGACGTCGTGATCATCAACATGAAGGCTGGCGATGCGGCCTGCGATGCGGCCTGTGAAAAGCTGTATTATCAGCTCTCCAACGCCGGCAAGGATGTTCTCTACGACGATACGGACGACCGGGCGGGCCAGAAATTCGCCACCGCTGATCTGATCGGCGTGCCGCTGCAGATCATCGTCGGCCCGCGTTCGGTCGCGAATGGCGAAGTCGAAGTGAAGGATCGCAAGACCGGCGAGCGGGAGACCGTGACGATCGAGGCGGCGATGAACAAGGTGCTCGCCTAAGCGCGAATGGAAGACGGAGCGGCTTCACCCGAAGTCCGCTCCGGTTTCGTAGCGCAGATGTAGCAGAAATATGGGCCGGTTTTCGGAAAAGACCGGCCTTGCAGTTTGAGATCAGGGAGACGACATGGCACAAGCCGAGGCTGACAAGGGTGCGGCTGTTTCCGCCGGGGCAAAGACCGCCCGGCCGTTTTCCGCTTTCGAACGCATGGTGGCCTGGCGCTATCTGCGGTCGCGGCGCAAGGAAGCATTCATTTCCGTCATCGCCGGTTTTTCCTTTGTCGGCATCATGCTGGGCGTGGCGACGCTTATCATCGTCATGGCTGTCATGAACGGGTTCCGCACGGAGCTGATTTCCCGCATTCTCGGCATCAACGGCCATATGATCGTGCAGCCGATTGACCAGCCCTTCAATAATTATGATGAGTTGGCTAAGAAATTCGCCGCCGTACCCGGCGTCACCATGGCTCTGCCGCTGGTGGAGGGCCAGACATTGGCTTCCGGTCGTGGCGGTGCGGGTTCCGGCGCTCTGGTGCGCGGTGTGCGCCAGGAGGATATCGACAAGGTCAAGGAAGTCGCCACCAACATCAAAACCGGCGACCTCGTCGGCTTCATGGCGGGTGACGGCGTTCTCGTCGGCTCCAGGCTCGCCGCCCAGCTTGGTGTTACGGCGGGTGACGATATCACCCTCATATCACCAGAAGGTGACGTAACGCCGATGGGCGTCAATCCGCGCGTCAAGTCTTACAAGATTTCCGGCGTCTTCGAGATCGGCATGTCGGAATACGACGCATCGATGATCTATATGCCTCTGTCCGAAGCCCAGCTTTATTTCAATGCCGACGGCATCGTGCAATCCATTGAGCTTTATGTGAGCCGCCCGGATGATGTCGATGGCATCCGTCCGCTGGTGGAGCAGGCGGCCGAAAGGCAGATCTACATTACCGACTGGAGGCAGCGGAACCAGACCTTCTTCTCCGCCCTGCAGGTGGAACGAAACGTCATGTTCATGATCCTCACCCTCATCGTGTTGGTGGCGGCGCTGAACATCATTTCCGGCCTCATCATGCTGGTGAAGGACAAGGGCAGCGATATCGCCATTCTGCGCACCATGGGCGCAAGTTCGGGCGCGGTGATGCGCATCTTCTTCATGACAGGTGCGGCCATCGGTATGGTCGGCACCTTCGCCGGTGTGGCGCTCGGCGTCATCGTCTGCCTCAACGTGGAATCCATCCGGCAGTTCTTCTCCTGGATTTCGGGCACGGTGCTGTTTGACCCGCAGCTTTATTTCTTGAGCCAGCTTCCGGCAGAAATGGATATCAGCGAAACGATTTCCGTTGTCATCATGGCGCTCACGCTCTCTTTCCTGGCAACGATCTTCCCGGCATGGCGGGCTTCCAAGCTCGATCCGGTGCAGGCCCTGCGTTACGAATAAGGACCGCTTCGCAATATGGCAAAAAAAACAGTGCTGCGGCTCACCGGCGTTGAGAGAACCTATGGTCAGGGCGAGACGTCGCTTTCCATTCTGCGCAAGGCCGATTTTGAATTGAAGAGCGGTGAGATGGTGGCGCTGGTCGCCCCTTCGGGCACCGGCAAATCAACGCTGCTGCATCTGGCAGGCCTGCTGGAACATCCCGATGCCGGCGAGGTCTATATTAACGACGCGCCCTGCAACGGCCTGCCGGATGAAACGCGCACCGCGATCCGCCGCAGCGATATCGGCTTCGTTTATCAGTTCCATCACCTCCTGCCGGAATTCTCGGCGGTGGAAAATGTGATGATGCCGCAGCTCATCGCCGGTCTCACCCAGGCTGAAGCTCGCAAGCGCGCCAGCGCGCTGCTCGACTATATGCGTGTGGGGCATCGCGGCGAACACCGTCCGGCCGAACTCTCGGGCGGTGAACAGCAGCGTGTCGCCATTGCCCGCGCCGTCGCCAACGCGCCGCTCCTGCTGCTCGCCGACGAGCCGACCGGCAATCTCGATCCGGAGACCGCGCATTATGTATTCGACGCGCTGGAGGCGCTGGTGCGCCAATCTGGCCTCGCGGCGCTGATTGCCACCCACAATCATGAACTCGCCGCCCGCATGGACCGGCGCGTAACGCTCGCCGACGGGAAGATCGTCGATTTCTGACCATGGGATTGCGCGGGGATGATCCTCGCGCATCACCATGCCTTCCGGAGCGACCGGAACGACTACGCTGGTCGTTGCCGTGAGGGAACGAGGACGAACCGTCGCGAGCCCGGATCAATCTCTCCGGCGCCTCCTGAAGAATAGCTGTTCTCTGAATTTGATTTTTTTCCGAAACCGGAGGCGTTTTTTGCCTTCGGGTTTTTCGCTTTGGAGTCAGCGGCTTGCCGTTCCCTTGATCGGAACCGAAGGCGATTCTCGTACATTAGCAAGAGGAATATCAGCAGAACCCTGTTGACAATCGAACAAAATGAGAACAAAGTTGGAACATAACGAGTAAGGAGAGGCCAATGACTGATTTCATCCGTGACGTTGCTGCTTTCGCTTCCATCGCTGTCTTTGTTGCCAGCTTCTCGGTGATCCTCACCGCCCTGTGAAGAAGACACCGGCGCAGAAGCCTGTATGGACGCCGCAAAGCGGTGGACATTAAGCGCCGGAAATCGGAAAATCGCCCCCTCGATTCAGAATGACAGGATGATGATATGGGCGATGCGGTTATGCGTGGAGAGACCTCTGGCGAAACGTTGAAGACCCCCGGTTTCGTCCATCTTCGGGTTCATTCCGCTTATTCCCTGCTTGAGGGGGCGTTGCCCCTCAAGAAAATCATGTCCAAGGCCGTCGCGGACGGCCAGCCGGCCATAGCCATTACCGACACCAACAACCTCTTCGTCGCGCTGGAGTTTTCCGAAAAGGCGCGCGATGAGGGTCTGCAGCCGATCATCGGTTGCCAGCTGTCGATCGACATGCAGGATGCGGCGGAGGATCGCCGCAACCACAATAGCCATCTTCAGAAACTTCCCGCCATCGTTCTGCTGGCCGCCAATGCCGAAGGTTATGAGCGGCTGGTGGATATCGTCAGCCGCGCCTATCTGGAAGGCGAGGGCAGTGGCGGTCATTCCGTGCATATTACCCGTGCATGGCTGGAAGAGGCCTCCAATGCGGGGCTGATCGCGCTGACGGGCGCTTCCGGCGGACCGGTGGATATGGCCTTGAAGGAAGGCCATGCAGCGCAGGCGAAAGAGCGGCTGCTGACATTGAAGTCACTCTTCGGGGACAGTCTCTACATCGAATTGCAGCGCCAGTCCGGCTACGACCGTTCCCATGAGCGGCGCATGATCGGCCTTGCTTACGAGCATGATATTCCGCTGGTTGCCACCAATGAAGCGTTCTTCCCCTCCAAGGCTGATTACGAGGCGCATGATGCGCTGATGGCGGTGGCGCACAACGCCATCGTCTCCGATGACAGCCGGTTCCGGTTGACGCCCGACCATTACCTCAAGAGTCGTGAGGAGATGGTGGCGCTTTTTGCCGACATTCCCGAGGCGCTCGAAAACACTGTCGAGATCGCGCTCCGCTGCTCCTTCGTGCTGAAGAAGCGTGGCCCGATCCTGCCGCGCTTCACCGGCGCCAGCGACGACCCCGAAGCGGCGGAACGCGCTGAAGCCGAGGAGCTTCGCCGCCAGGCAGTAGAGGGGCTGGATCAGCGGCTGGCAGCGCTCGGCATGGCGGCCGGTTATACGGAGCAGGAGTATCGCGACAGGCTGGATTTCGAACTCGGCGTCATCTCGCGCATGAAGTTTCCCGGTTACTTCCTGATCGTTGCCGACTTCATCAAATGGGCCAAGCAGCATGATATTCCGGTAGGCCCTGGCCGTGGTTCGGGTGCGGGTTCGCTTGTCGCTTACGCGCTTACCATTACCGACGTCGACCCCCTGCGCTTCTCGCTGCTGTTCGAACGCTTTCTCAATCCCGAACGCGTATCGATGCCCGACTTCGATATCGACTTCTGCCAGGACCGCCGTGAAGAGGTGATCCGCTACGTGCAGGCCAAATATGGTCGCGAGCAGGTGGCGCAGATCATCACCTTCGGTTCGCTGCAGGCGCGCGCGGCCTTGCGTGATGTCGGCCGCGTGCTGGAAATGCCCTATGGGCAGGTGGACAAGATCTGCAAGCTGGTGCCCAACAACCCGGCCAATCCGACGCCGCTGTCAAAAGCGATCGAGGAAGAGCCGCGCCTGCAGGAAGAGGCGGACAAGGAGCCGGTCGTCGCCCGCCTCTTGGATATCGCCCAGAAGATTGAGGGGCTTTACCGTCACGCCTCCACCCACGCCGCCGGTATCGTCATTGGCGATCGGCCGCTCTCCAAGCTGGTGCCGATGTATCGCGATCCGCGATCCGATATGCCGGTCACCCAGTTCAACATGAAATGGGTGGAAAGCGCCGGCCTCGTCAAATTCGACTTCCTCGGCCTGAAGACGCTGACGGTGCTGAAGGTGGCCGTCGATTTTGTTGCCAAGCGTGACATCAAGGTCGATCTCGCCGCCATCCCGCTGGATGACGCCAAAACTTACGAGATGCTGTCGCGCGGCGAAACCATCGGCGTGTTCCAGGTGGAAAGTGCCGGCATGCGCAAGGCGCTGATCGGCATGCGGCCGGACTGCATCGAGGACATCATCGCGCTGGTGGCGCTTTATCGTCCCGGCCCGATGGAGAACATTCCGGTCTATAACGCCCGCAAACATGGCGAGGAGGAGCTGGAATCAATCCACCCGACCATCGACCATCTACTCAAGGAAACGCAGGGCGTTATCGTCTATCAGGAACAGGTGATGCAGATCGCCCAGGTCCTGTCAGGTTATTCGCTCGGCGAAGCCGATCTTCTGCGCCGCGCCATGGGCAAGAAGATCAAGGAGGAGATGGACCAGCAGCGTGAGCGCTTCGTCGATGGCGCCATCAAGAATGGCGTCTCGAAGCCGCAAGCCAACACCATCTTCGACCTTCTGGCGAAATTCGCCAATTACGGCTTCAACAAGAGCCATGCCGCCGCCTACGCCATCGTGTCCTACCAGACCGCCTATATGAAGGCGCATTATCCGGTAGAGTTCCTCGCGGCCTCCATGACGCTCGATATGGCAAACACGGAAAAGCTCAACGATTTCCGGCAGGATGCAGGCCGCCTTGGCATCGAGGTCGTCGCACCTTCGGTGCAGACGTCCTTCCGCCAGTTCGAGACAGGTGAAAACCGCATCTATTATTCGCTGGCCGCCATCAAGGGCGTAGGCGAGGGAGCGGTGGAACACATCGTCCAGGTTCGCGACGGCAAGCCGTTCACGAGCCTTGAGGATTTCTGCCTGCGCATCGACCCCAAGCAGATCAACCGGCGTGTGCTGGAAAGCCTGATCAATGCCGGCGCTTTCGATTGTTTCGGCCGCGACCGCGCCGAGCTGATCGGCGGGCTGGACCGCATTATCGGTTATGCGCAGATGGCGCAGAACAATCGCACCATCGGCCAGTCGGACATGTTCGGTTCCGGCGGCGGCAACGGCCCGGAAAAGCTTGTCCTGCCCGCTTTCCAGCCCTGGCTCGCTTCGGAAAAACTGCTGCGTGAATATCAGGTTCTCGGTTTTTACCTCACCGCCCATCCTCTCGATACCTATCGCCCCGTGCTGGAAAAGTTGCGGGTGCAGAATTTCGCCGATTTTTCAGCGGCGGTGAAACAGGGTGCGACCGCCGGGCGTCTGGCCGGCACCGTCACCGGCAAGCAGGAACGCAAGACCCGCACCGGCAACAAGATGGGCATCGTCACCTTCTCGGATGCATCAGGGCAATATGAAGCGGTGCTGTTTTCCGAAGGGCTCGGCCAATTCCGGGATCTGCTGGAAGTCGGCAAATCGCTTGTTATCACCGTGCAGGCGGAAGAGCGCCCGGAAGGCATCGGCCTGCGTATCCAGACGGCGCAGTCGCTTGAAGAGAAATCCGTGCAGATGCAGAAGGCTCTGCGCGTTTATGTCCGCGATTCCGGTCCGCTGAAAACGGTCGCCCGCCATCTCAACACCAAGGGTGACGGCTCGGTCTATTTCATCGTCATCAAGGATGAAGGCAGCCGCGAGATCGAGGTGGAACTGACGGAGAAATACCGTATCTCGCCGGAAATCGCCGCTGCGCTGCGGTCCGCACCCGGTGTCGTTGACGTGGAACTGGTGTGAGGCTCGCGCCTCACACGTCGCTCATACCGGCCCTTCTTTCGTAACGGTGATGAAGTCCGTTCCGGCGCCTGTTTCCATCTGGTGACTAATGTCGGAAACGGTGATCGAGCTGCCGCTTGAAAGCTCCTGTTCGATACGGCTGCGTATCTCTGCGGGTATTTCGAGGCGGCTGAGCACGGCGCTCAATTGATCGAAGCCGCCAGGGGCCTCGGTAACGGTGATTCCGAGCCGCTTGCGGGCTGCCGCCGGCAGGTGGTTTTCGAGCGTCACGCCGTTCCATTCGGCAGTTCCAGCCGCGCGGTCCACGGTCACAGCCTCGAAGAAGTGGGTTCCGAGCGCCACTTCCGGGTCCTTGATGTCGATGGCTGCTTCGAACAGCGGTTTGAAATCCTGCCGCACCATGATCTGGCCGGTCGGCGGATGGTCTTCACCGGCGGAGGCATAAAGCGCCGCCACGAAGGCGTCGGTCAGAAGCGGTCCGGTGGTCTTCAGCCCCTTCCAGCGCTTGAAACCATTGATTGCGCTGATCGTCATCTCTCCGGTGTAACCATCGGCAGAACCAGCATCGAAGCCGAGACGGGTCAGCACGGTTTGAATATCCATCACCTTTTCGCGCTCGCCACGCCGGGTGATGAGAATGCGCAGGGGTGAGGGTTCTCTGGCCTTCGCCACCGGCTTGAGGGACTGGGTCTTTTCATTGACGGCAACCTCAACCGTGCCCAAGGCTGCATCGAATGTCGCCGGGCGCAACTCCACATCCGAAAGAAGCAGCTTGCCGTCATCGGCATCGTCGCGCGGGGCGAACAGCGCCGGATGCTGTACGAAGCGCAGCGAGACCGGGCGATCGGTGATGATGACATGGACGCCAGTGCGCGTGTCGCCGAAAAGTGACCTGGCGAATTTGGAAGGCAGGCGCACGCAGCCATGCGAGGCCGCATAGTTCGGCACCTTGCCTTCGTGCAGCGCGATACCGGACCATGTCAGCCGCTGCATGAAGGGCATGGGTGCAGCCGAATAGATATTCGACTCATGGTATTTTCGCTTTTCCAGAATGGAGAATATGCCGCTCGGCGTCTCATGACCGGCCTTGCCGGTGGAGACTTTCGAGGTGGCGATGATTTCGCCATTTTCATAAAGCGAGAGCGACTGATCGCTTTTTGATACCAGAATCTGCAGCGCGCGGCTGTCAGCGGCTAGCGCCGGAAAAGCGAGAATGCTGGCCGACAGCATGCCAGCCATAAGACGGAGGCGAAGGGACATGACGCAATACACCACATGCACAAAACTTGCCTCACTCAACCACGCGAAGTTTAATGAAGTTTAAGGACGTCCCATTCGCAACATCACTAATTTGTGTAAAATCTAAAATATTTCGGGTGCGACGTGACGGGGGCGGGATTGCGCGGCCCCTCGCACAACCCAGCGGGCATTATTTGCGTGTTCCGAAAGTATAGCCGGTCTCGACGCTGCCCTTGCCGAACTTGTCGCGCAGCTTGTCCATCGCCGCTTCCGCCGCCGCCCGCCGTCCCGCCTGTCTGTCGACGAGATCGGGAGGGTCGGCGAGGCCCGCATCGCGCAGATCGCTGACGCCAATGCCGATGAGGCGAAATTTGGTGCCGTCGGTTTCTTTCTCCAGCAGCGAGAGGCCGGTGCGGAAAATCCGGTCGGCAAGCTGCGTGGGATCGTCCAGCCTGCGGTTGCGGGTGCGGAGCTTGAAGTCGGCCGTCTTCATCTTCAGCACCACCGTCTGACCGGCAATGCCGCTTTTCTTCAGCCGCCAGGCAACCTTTTCGGATAGAGAGCGCAGGATCGGCACCAGATCCTCATGGCGGGAAATATCGTTGAAGAAGGTGGTTTCGGAAGAGACGCTTTTGACGGGGTCGTTATTATGCACGTGCCGCTCGTCAATGCCGCGTGAAAGCCGGAAGAGGCGCTGCCCCATCACGCCATAACGGCGCATCAACTCGCTTTCCTCCATCTCCTGCAGCTGCGCGATCATGCGGATGCCGTCCGCTTCCAGCGTCGCCGCAAAGGCCTTGCCCACGCCCCAGATGGTGGTTACCGGCCGCGCCGCCAGAAAGGACAGCGCTTCCGCTTCACCGATCACTGAAAAGCCGCGCGGTTTTTGCAGGTCGGACGCGACCTTGGCGAGAAATTTGCAATAGGAAAGCCCGGCTGAAACGGTTACGCCCACTTCCTTTTCCACGCGCCGGGCGAATTTCGCCAGCACACGGGCCGGTGGATCGTGATGCAGCCTCTCGGTGCCGGAAAGATCGAGAAAGGCCTCGTCTATGGAAATTGGCTGTACGAGCGGCGTCAATTCCTGCATCATCGCCCGGATTTCGCGCCCGACACGGCTGTATTTCTCCATGTCCGGTTTGATGACCACCGCGTCAGGACAGGCTTCCAGCGCCTTGAACATGGGCATTGCGGAGCGCACGCCCTGAATGCGGGCGATATAACAGGCGGTAGAAACCACCCCGCGCTTGCCGCCGCCAACGATTACGGGCTTGTCGGCCAGTTCCGGATTGTCTCGTTTTTCAACAGAGGCATAAAAGGCGTCGCAGTCGATATGGGCAATGCTCAGATCGTAGAGTTCGGCGTGATAAACAAGGCGCGGGCTGCCACAGGCGCGGCAACGCCTCAACCCTTCTGGCTGGCCGGCCAGACAGTCGCGGCAAAAACCAGGATCATAAGGGTGCGACGTGGACATGAGCCGAAAACAAAACCAGAACGTTGCCGACCATACTCCGGCCGTGACGACGGCTCAAGGGGCGTTGACGACAAAGCCCAGATTTCAAACTCCGGAGAATGGGAAAAGCTTGCATAGCGGCGGGAAATATTTGATCTTGACTCATATTTGTAGTTACAATTGTAGATGATTTTTTACGCATGTTTGAATGGGATGAAGAGAAAAACCGGTCCAACATCCGAAAGCATGGCGTCGGATTTCGGACTGCGATTCGAATCTTCGAAAATGCGGTCCTGTCATGGGTCGATGATCGCGTAGCGTATGGCGAGACGCGTTATCACACCATCGGGCAGATCGAAGGAATAGTATTTCTGGCGGTCATTCATACCGATCGTGCCGGTCTCATCCGCATCATCTCCGCCCGGCCGGCAAACCGCCGTGAAAGGAAACGTTATGACGAAGAAATACGAAAAAGAACTGAGCCTTGAAGAACTCGCCGCCTTGCCGGACGAGAAGATAGACTACAGCGATATTCCCGAATTGGATGAGCGCTTCTGGGCGAACGCAAAACTCGTGGAGCCCGAGGGAACACAGCAAATAACATTGCGGGTCAAGAAATCCGTTGTCGAGGCGTATAAATCCACCGGGAAGGGATACCAGACACGCATGAACGCCGTTCTGGAATCTTATGCCCGCACGTTGCTGAAACGCTGACTGTCTCCGTCTCTCGGCCCGTCAATACACGCCCGAATCGAGCCCCGGGCCGGAAAAGTGATGCCAGGCGGCCGCCACTGCTTCGGGGGAAGTGTCGGTCGCGGCGCAAAATGCCATCAGATCGGGTTCGTGGCTCATCAGAAAATCGGTGAGCCCCGCCAGAAAGCCGGGATCGTTGACGGCCTGGCGCAGCATGTTGGCCTGCAATCCGCTCAGCGCCAGAAAACGCGCCAGCATGTCCGGTTCGTTTGCCAGCCAGCCAAGTATGGCGGCGGCCGTTTCTTGCGGATCTTTGCCGGCATTGCCTTTGTTTTTCGTATCGCGCAGCATTTCTTCCCCGAAGTTACCTATTTTGAAACCAAATCCCTCTAGCCTTGCGCAACAAATGGACGATGGAATCGGTTCTCTGACACCCTATATGTCTGGATGAAGGTTTCAAAGCGAAACGGGGACTGCTCACCATGCCCAAGCAGGTCATGATAGTCGAAGATAACGAGCTGAACATGAAGCTCTTTCGCGACCTGATCGAGGCGTCTGGTTATACGACGATCCAGACGCGCAACGGCATGGAAGCGCTCGATCTCGCCCGCAAGCACCGCCCGGACCTCATCCTCATGGATATTCAGCTGCCGGAAGTTTCGGGGCTGGAGGTGACGAAATGGCTGAAGGAAGATGACGAGCTGCATGTCATTCCGGTCATCGCGGTCACGGCTTTCGCCATGAAGGGCGACGAGGAACGCATTCGCCAGGGCGGATGCGAGGCCTATGTGTCGAAGCCGATTTCCGTTCCGAAGTTCATCGAAATCATCAAGACTTATCTGGGCGATGCGTGAGGCGACTGGGGAACGGTTATGACGGCGAGAGTTCTGGTTGTTGACGATATTCCGGCCAATGTGAAGCTTCTCGAAGCGCGTCTTGTGGCGGAATATTTCGATGTCGTCACTGCCGAGGATGGTTTCAAGGCGCTGGCTATCTGCGACGAGGAGCAGGTCGATATCATCCTGCTCGATATCATGATGCCGGGCATGGACGGGTTCGAGGTCTGCGAAAGGCTGAAGGCCAATCCGAATACGGCGCATATTCCGGTCGTGATGGTCACCGCACTCGATCAGCCGTCGGATCGCGTGCGCGGCCTCAAAGCCGGCGCCGACGATTTTCTGACCAAACCGGTCAACGACCTGCAGCTGATCGCCCGCGTCAAAAGCCTGGTCCGCCTCAAGGCCGTCAGCGATGAGCTGCGGCTGCGCGCCGAGACCGCACGGCAGATCGGCATCGAGGAGATGCTGCGCAGCGATGGCCTGATGCAGACGCCCGGCCGCGTATTGGTGGCGGACGGCCGCGCCAGCTCGCAGGAACGTATCGTCCGGGCGCTCAAGCCGATTGCAGAGGTCGATGCTGTCACGGAGCCGCAGGCGGCGCTGCTCAAGGCGGCGAGCAATCCCTTCGAACTCGTCATCGTCAATTCCAATTTCGAGGACTACGATCCGCTGCGGCTGTGCTCGCAGCTTCGCTCGCTGGAACGCACCCGTTTCCTGCCGCTGCTTCTGGTGGCGGAGCAGGGGGCGGATGAGATGGTGGCGCGCGCGCTCGATCTCGGCGTGAACGATTATATTCTCCGCCCGATCGATCCGAACGAACTCGTCGCCCGCTCGCTGACGCAGATCAGGCGCAAGCGTTATAACGAGCATCTGCGGCTCAATCTCCAGCACACGATGGAACTTGCCATTGTCGACGGGCTGACTGGCCTCAACAATCGCCGCTACCTCGACAACCACCTGAAGATACTGTTCGACCGCGCCGCCGTTCGCGGCCGTCCGATCTCCATCTGCATGACCGATATAGACCGCTTCAAGCTGGTCAATGATACCTATGGCCATGATGTCGGCGATGAGGTGCTACGGGAGTTTGCGGCACGCATCCGCAGCACGGTGCGCGGTGCGGATCTTGCCTGCCGCTATGGCGGCGAGGAGTTCGTCGTCGTCATGCCCGATACGCCGATAGAGCTTGCGGCAAGTGTCGCCGAGCGCCTGAGGGCGATCGTGGAGGACAAGCCCTTTTATGTCCGTTCCATCGACCGGGAATTGAGCATTACCGCCTCTCTCGGCATAGCCACCAGCAGCGGCGCCTTCGGTGCGCCGGACGAAATCCTGAAACATGCGGACAAGGCGCTTTACGAGGCGAAACACGCCGGCCGCAACCGCGTCGTGGCGGCCGCCGCTTGAACCGGCGGCGGCGGATTAACTAAAAATATTCCGCAATCTCTCCGTCATGTCCCGGCGAAATATTCGCTCGGAAATCGGGCATGGACACCGCCAGACTGCAAGCCATTGACCTTGGATGTATTTTATCGTTTTGCAATGAAAGGGTGCAGCTTAACGATATAAATAGAGTTCAAGTTGAAAAACACGTTGAATTCAATCTCTCCGGCAACTATAGTGTGCCAGCTTTGTATACTTAACCATGTTTCCCAGGTGATATGTCTCTGGCTTAAGAATTTCTTGATTTTTATTTTACTTCTGCGCACACTCACAATTGAGAATAACAGTTCTTCCGGCGGTTTATCCGTCTTGCGATGATGAATGATTGCGGCTTAGCCGTCGCGATTTCGCTCGTCAGGGGCTGGTATTGCGTAGTTTGAATGCCCCATGATGCTCAGGTCCGCCGCATCTCCTGAATCGTGGGGTCGGTCGGCTGACGATGTCCGAATCGGTTCCTCGTGCCGTAATCACATCGTTGGCCGACCGCCTTATTTCCGAAAATTGCCTGCTCTTGGTACACGCGTTGCAGCGTAGCGACTTGCGCAGTCGTCTTCCTTACGCGACGCGACGAGGTCGTCACGCGGCAGGGGCGGATGGCTGTAACGCCCAGCATACCCTCTGAACACATGAACGATTGCGGTGGTGAGTGGTGCGTCAGACCATGTGGTCGGACTCATCGATAACCTGCGTCCACACGTTGCCAATGACTGCCCAATTTCCGCGGCGGCAGGAGGCAGGCCCCTTGTTTTCCCGTTGGGAAGCCTCTGGGCGCAAAGGGCTTGTGGCCGCTTCTTCCGCTGGGCACAAACAAAAAACGCGCCCATTGGGCGCGCTTTTTGCCGGAGACCCGATCAAGAAATTACTTGATCTTGGTTTCCTTGAATTCAACGTGCTTGCGTACAACCGGGTCATACTTCGTCTTCGTCATCTTGTCCGTGAACGTACGGCTGTTCTTGGTGGTGACGTAGAAGGTACCGGTGTCGGCTGTCGACAGCAGCTTGATCTTGATTGTTGTAGCTTTCGCCATGGTCGTCCTGCCTTTAAACAAAAGAGAAGCCGCAGGCGCTTCTCACCTCGGCTAAATCTGGCGCGAAACTACGTATCGCGCCCGAAAAGTCAAGCCTGTTTTGCCCGGAAAACAAAACGGAACCCATAAAGCACCACGTAAAGCCCGAAAAATACGGCGAGCGCCCAGGCGAAACCATCGGTGCCCGCAACATCCATGGAAATGCCGACGGCCTGTGGTCCTGCAATGGTACCCATGGCGTAACAGAAGATGAAGGCGGCATTGGCGGCCACGAGATCAGCGCCCTTGAGGCGCGAGCCGAGATGGGTGAGGCCGACGGTATACATGCCGGAGACGAGGCCACCCCAGAACAGCAGCAGCGCCGCCACCAGAAGCCAGCTTTCCACCAGAACCGGCAGCGCCAGCGTGCCGCAAACGCCCGCAAAGGCCATGAGGGCGAGCATGGTGCGCCGATCCTTCATCCGGTCGGAAAGCAGGCCGATCGGTATCTGGAAGACCATGTTGCCGATTCCCATGACGGTCAGCAGCAGCGCCGCCTGCGATTCGTTGAAGCCCTCACGGGTGGCGTAGATGGGAAAGAGCGACAGGCCGCCTGCCTGCACCGAACCGAACACGAAAGCCGCGGCCGACGCCATCGGCACCAGCCAGACGTAGCGGACGAAGTGGTGATTGGGCCGCTCGTCCAGCTCCGGGCTCTCGCCGCGCGCCATGAAGATGGGGATAGCGGCCAGAAGGATGATCGCCGCGCCGACGAGGAAGGGCAGGATGCCTTCGCTGCCGACGACGGAAAACAGCAATGGACCAACCGCGAAACCGACCGCAAGGCCGGTTGCGTAAATGCCGAGAACCATGCCGCGTTTTTTCGGCGGCGCGGTCATGTTGATCCAGTATTCGGAGAGAATGAACAGCGTCGTGGTCGCGCCATGGAAGACGATTCGCAGCGGAAACCACATCCAGAAGGCTTCGGCGAAATAAAAGCCGAGTGCGCTCAGCGCCGAAATCAGGACCGCGAGAAGCATGGTTCGTGCCACGCCAAAATCATGGGCGATCTTGCTGGTCACCGAGGCGGCCATCATCGCCGCGACACCCGCCATGGCCGAATTCACCCCGATCATGGTCGAGGAGATGCCGCGCTTCTCAAGGATGATCGACAGGAGCGGCAGGCCGAGACCGATGGCGACACCCACCGCACTGATGGCGGAAATGGCGGCGATCAGTGAGGGCCAGTGAATGGCGTCCGCTTCTTCGCATTTCATTTGTGACATGACGGCCTTTATACAAAGTCTCGAATGAACCGGCCGTGGCGCGTGATATAGAGCCGCGCGGGGCTTTCAAAGGGCAGTGAGGGATCACCTATCATGAGTTTTGTGACATCTTCGAGAACCGTACGTGTGATTTTGGGCATGTTCAGACTGGAAAGGTCTGTCATGTCAAGCCATTGCACGTTGGAGAGCTCGTCGGAATCACGGGTGAGCCTGACATCGAGCCCCAACTCATCGGCATAACAGCAGAAGAATCGCGTGTCGTAGCGCCGCACATTACCGGGTGGGGTGATGGCGCGAGCCACATATCGGAAACGGGAGAGATCAGGACCTTCGGCACCCATTCCGAGGTTCACGCCGGTTTCCTCGAAAAGCTCGCGCGCGGCGGCCAGCGCCAGAGCCCGTGCGCCAGCGGCACTCAGGCGGCGCGCCGCCGAAGCGGTGAGGCTGTTGAGGACGGCAGGGTGCAGATCACCGGAAAAGGGCAGCGCATGGTCGCGCGGATCGCGTTTGCCGCCGGGAAAGACATAGGCACCCGGCATGAAGACGTGGGCGCTGCTGCGCTGGCCCATCAGGACCCTGGGGCCTGAGCCGGAACGGTCGAAGAGGATGATGGAGGCAGCGTCTCGCGGCCGCATAGGAGCGCTCACCGTTTCGGGGTCCCGGGAAAGCTCAGGCACGTGCAAGGTCCTGCTCACGTCAGTGAGACGAGCCGTCTATCTGCACTTTTTGCTGTTTTCGATCAAAGCCGTGCATTCGCAGCGCCCACTGCAGGCCGATGACGCCGCCCTTGATCGGCTGCAGCGTCAAAAGTGCGGACAGAATGGTGATCGGCACCCAGATGGCGAAATGCGCCCACATGGGAATGTTGAGGACCATATCCGTCATCATGAAGCCGCCAACGGCGATATGGCCGATGATGACGATGGAGATATAGGGCGGCAGGTCGTCTGAACGGTGATGATGCATTTCTTCGCCGCAGGCCGCGCAGGCGTCCACCGGCTTCAGCCAGGCCCGGAACAGGCGGCCGCTGCCGCAGGCCGGGCAACGATTGGCCATTCCCCGCATGATCGAGCGGCCAAGCGGCCGTTCCGCGCTATCGTCTCCGAAGGTGACCGTTTCCGAGCCCTGATGTGCACTCATCCTTAAGTCCTTCTCCCGTTCGTTCAACCGCCTGCAGCGGTCTTGTTATCGTCGCCTTCTCGGCGGACGTGTTCCAGGCTTGGCGGCAAGACGAGATGTCCGCCGGCCTGCCTTGTGGAACGACCGCGAGCCGACCGGCATCTTGCGCCCCGGGCTCAGCATATCGAAACGCAGCGCACCTGCCAAAGGCACCGCTTCCGCAAGCCGCACCTGAACCGTATCGCCAAGCTGGTAGCCGAGGCCGGTCTTTTCCCCTGTCAGGGCCTGATGGGCCTCATCATAGAGGAAATAATCGGTTCCGAGTGTAGATATAGGAACAAAACCATCAGCACCAAATTGCGGCAGCGCGACAAAAAGTCCCGCCTTGGTGACACCGCCGACGCGGCCCTCGAATTCTTCGCCCACCCGTTCAGACAGATGATGCGCGATGAGGCGGTTGATGGTGTCGCGCTCGGCGGCCATGGCGCGGCGCTCGAAGGTGGAGATTTCGGCGGCGATATCGTCCAGCGTCGCTTCTTCCTGCGGGGTGATGCCGCCTTCGCCGAGCCCCAGAGAGCCCACCAGCGCGCGATGCACGATCAGGTCGGCATAACGACGGATCGGCGAGGTGAAATGCGCGTATTTCATCAGGTTGAGGCCGAAATGACCGATATTCTCGGGGCTGTAGATCGCCTGGCTCTGGCTGCGCAGCACCATCTCGTTGACCATGATCTGGTGCGGCGTGTCGAGTGCGCGGGCCAGAATGCCATTGAAGGAATTGGCGCGCATGGCCGCTCCCTTGGCCATGGTAATGCCGATGGTACCAAGGAATTCGCGCAAAACCTCCTGCTTGGAAAGCGTGGGCGCATCGTGGATGCGATAGACCAGCGGCTGCTTTTTCTTTTCCAGCGTCTCGGCGGCGGCGACGTTCGCCTGGATCATCATTTCTTCGATCAGCTTATGCGCATCGAGGCGTTCGGGAATGACGACCTTGTCCACCGTACCATCAGGCCGAAGCAGGATCTTGCGCTCCGGCATGTCGAGTTCCAGCGGCTGGCGGCGGTCACGGCCGCGCTTCATCACCTCATAGGCATGCCACAGCGGCTTCAGGATAGGTTCCAGCAGCGTACCGGTCTTGTCGTCCGGCGTGCCGTCAATGGCTGCCTGTGCCTGTTGGTAGGAAAGCTTCGCCGCGCTCTTCATCATGATGCGGTGGAAGGTGTGGCCCGCCTTGCGGCCTTCCTTCGAAAAGGTCATCCGCACAGCTAGGGCAGGGCGGTCGACGCCTTCCTTCAGCGAGCAGAGATCGTTGGAGATGCGCTCCGGCAACATCGGCACGACGCGGTCGGGGAAATAGACGGAATTGCCACGCTTCAGCGCCTCGCGGTCCAGCGGCGAACCGGGCCGCACATACCAGGAGACATCGGCAATGGCGACGGTGACGATGACGCCGTCAGGATTGTCGGGAGACGTGTCGGGCTCGGCATAGACCGCATCGTCATGGTCCTTGGCGTCGGCCGGATCGATGGTTATGAGCGGCAGGTCGCGCCAGTCCTCGCGGTGCGACATGCTGGCCGCCTTGGCGGCATCCGCCTCGGCAAGAACGTTCGAGGGGAAGATATGCGGAATGCCGTGGGAATGGATCGCGATCATCGAGATCGCCTTTTCGGAGGCGACAGAGCCGATGACCGACAGAACCTTGGCGCGCGTCAGGCCATAACGACCGCTGTTGCGCGAGGTTTCCACCTCGATCAGATCGCCATCCTTTGCATCGCCGACGCCATCGGGGTCGATGACCATTTCCTCGCCACGCCGGTCGATCGGCATCAGCCGTCCGCCGCCGCCTGCCGTCTCCTTGAATACGCCGAGCAGCGCGTTCTGGCGGCGGTCGATCAGCTTCACGACACGGGCCGTATAGGCCGGGCCGGCGCTTTCCTTGGAGGGGAAGATCTTCGCCAGAATACGATCGCCAAGACCCGCTGCCGGGGCCTTCTTGCCGCGGTCCTGCGATGACTGGCGGATGAGTACGGCGGGTGCCGCGCCCTGATCCTCCGGCCATTCCGCCGGCCGGCCGATCAGTTCGCCGTCCTTGTCACGGGTGGTGATGTCGAGAACCGTCACAGGCGGCAGGCCGCCCGGGCGTGTCAGAGACTTGCGGCTCTTCTGGACCATGCCGTCGGTTTCAAGCTCCTTCAGCAGCGCCTTCAGGACCACGCGGTTTTCACCCTTCAGGCCGAAAGCCTTGGCGATTTCGCGTTTGGAGGCCTGCTGCGGGTGGTCGGCGATGAATTTCAGCAGCACATCGCGTGAAGGCACCTCGCCATGGATGATGCCTTCACCTTCATTCACACGCTTGCCGCGCCCGGTGCGTCCGAAACCGTCGCTGGCGGAACCCTGTCTCTGACGCGGCGCCTTGCTCACTCTGCTGCCTTCTTGGGTTTGGCCGCTGCCTTCGGCTTGGCGGCCGTCTTGCTCTTTGTTGCGGCCTTGGCCTTGGTTGCCTTCGGCTTCGCCGCGGCGTCACCATCGGCCTTCTTGGCAGCGGTCTTCTTGGCCTTTGCGGGCTTGCCGCCGGTGCCGGTCTTGGCAATACGCTCGGCAATCAACACCAACGCCTCGTCCAGCGTCACCGAAGCCGGGTCCTGTCCCTTTGGAATGGTCGCGTTGACCTTGCCCCAGTTCACATAAGCGCCGTAACGCCCGTCACGAACAGTGATCGCGCCGCCATCGGGGTGGTCGCCCAGTTCCTTCAGAGCAGCCGGCGTGCCGCTGCGGCCGCGTCCCGGTCCCTTGCTCTGTTTCTCGGCAATGACGGTTACTGCCCGGTTGAGGCCGATCGCGAACACGTCCTCGATGCTTTCGAGGTTCGCGTAGGAACCGTCATGCAGCAGGAATGGTCCGTAGCGGCCGAGACCGGCCGAGATCATCTTGCCGGTTTCGGGGTGCTTGCCGATATCGCGCGGCAGGTTGATGAGCGCCAGAGCCTTTTCGTGGTCGATATCTTCAGGCTTCCAGCCCTTGGGCAGCGAGGAGCGCTTGGCCTCCTTGCCGTCGCCACGCTGGATATAGGGCCCGAAACGGCCAGAGCGGAGCGTGAGCTCTTCTCCAGTCATCGGATCGGCGCCCAGCGCCTTCGGCTCGTTCGATGCGGCAGCTTCGGCTTCCGAACCGTCCGAGGTCAGCTGGCGTGTATAGTTGCATTCCGGATAGTTGGAGCAACCGACAAAAGCACCATATTTGCCGAGCTTCAGCGAAAGATTGCCGGTGCCGCAAACCTGACAGATGCGCGGATCGGACCCGTCCTCGCGCTTGGGGAAGACCAGCGGCGCCAGAACCTCGTTCAGCGCATCGAGAACGTTGGTGACGCGCAGTTCCTTGGTATCTTCGATCTGGGCGAAGAAATCCTTCCAGAAATCACGCAGAACCTGCTTCCAGTCCAGTTCGCCGGCGGAGATGCGGTCGAGCTTTTCTTCAAGGGCTGCGGTGAAATCGTATTCGACGTACTTGGTGAAGAAGCTTTCGAGGAAAGCCGTCACCAGCCGGCCGCGCGAATGCGGTATCAGCTTGCGTTTGTCGACGACGATATATTCGCGGTCGCTCAGCGTTTTCAGCGTCGCCGCATAGGTGGAAGGACGGCCGATGCCGAGCTCTTCCATCTTCTTGATCAGCGAGGCTTCCGAATAACGCGGCGGCGGTTCGGTGAAATGCTGGCTGGCATTGATCTTCTGCTTGGCGAGGTTTTCGCGTTCGTTGATCGGCGGCAGACGGCCTTCGTCATCACCGTCGTCGCTCTGCTCGCCATCTTCCTTCTGGTCGGTATAGGCGGCGATGAAACCGTCGAAACGGATCACCGAGCCGACGGCACGAAGACCGGCCTTTTCGCCGTTCTTGTCGGCAAGGATTTCCACCGTGGTGCGTTCGATTTCGGCAGAGGCCATCTGGCTCGCAATGCCGCGCTTCCAGATCAGGTCGTAAAGGCGCAGCTGATCGGGATCGAGGTAACGCTTCACCTGATCCGGCGTGCGGTTGAAATCGGTCGGGCGGATCGCTTCGTGCGCTTCCTGGGCGTTCTTGGCCTTGGTGGAATAGAAACGCGCCTTTTCCGGGACGTAACGGTCGCCGAACTGCTCGCCGATGGCAAGGCGGGCGGCATCGATCGCTTCCGGCGCCATCTGCACGCCGTCGGTACGCATATAGGTGATCAGACCGACGGTCTCGCCGCCGATATCGATGCCTTCGTAAAGCTTCTGCGCCACCTGCATGGTGCGCGAGGCGGAAAAGCCCATGCGCGAGGAGGCCGCCTGCTGCAGCGTCGATGTGGTGAAGGGCGGGCCGGGATTGCGCTTGACGGGCTTCGCCTCGACGCTGTCGACCACATAAGTCGCGCCGTCCAGCAGCGTCTTCAGCCGGTTCGCGTCTTCGCCGGTCTTGATCGCGCGGTTCTGCAATCGCTTGCCGTCAGCGGAAACCAGCTTGGCCTCGAACTCGTCACCGCGCGGGGTCTTCAAAAGCGCGCTGATATTCCAGTACTCTTCGGAAACGAAACGCTCGATCTCGGATTCGCGGTCACAGACGAGACGCAGCGCAACGGACTGCACGCGGCCGGCCGAGCGCGCGCCGGGCAGCTTGCGCCACAGCACCGGCGACAGGTTGAAGCCGACGAGATAATCCAGCGCACGGCGGGCGAGATAGGCGTCTACCAGCGGAATGTCGATGTCGCGCGGGTTCGCCATGGCATCCAGCACCGCCTTTTTGGTGATGGCGTTGAAGACCACGCGCTTGACCGGCTTGTCGCCGAGAACGCGCTTCTTCTTCAAAAGATCGAGAACGTGCCAGGAAATGGCTTCACCTTCGCGATCCGGGTCGGTTGCGAGAAAGAGGCCGTCGGAGGATTTTACCGCATCGGCAATATCCTTCATGCGCTTGGCGGAAGCGCTGTCGACTTCCCAGGACATTTCGAAATCCTGGTCGGGCAGCACCGATCCGTCCTTGGCAGGAAGATCCCTCACATGGCCAAAGGATGCAAGAACCTTATAGCCCGGGCCAAGATACTTGTTGATCGTCTTGGCTTTGGCAGGAGATTCTACGACGACGACATTCATATTGTTTTTCTCTGGAACTGGTCCGTTAACATGGCCGGATCGCCGCGCGATGCCGCAATTGGCCTTCTTTATATTTCGACATGGACAGGTAATGCGCGCGGGTCAAGAGGCAAGGCCGATTTTATCACTCCAAGGTGATTGCAACCTATGGATAATCTATTGTTGTATTGCAATCTTTGGTAAATTGGTTATGATGGGCAACATCATTTGAATCTACTTAATGCTCTTCGTTTCAGGCGTAATTCTTAGGATAAATATATGGTCCCGAACGCAACAAACAATAATGCCGACAATGAAGGGACCAGAGAGAACTTGGCTTACATTCGCCAGATGCTGGCGGAGCTGCGCCAGGTCGCCAGCCGCGAGGGCGCCGACATGCTGTGTTATCTAATCGAGATGGCCTATGTCGAAGTCGGTGATATCCAGAGCGGACGACGCAAGCTGTCAATCCGCGATGAAGAGCGACACGCGCCCCCCGGCATGCCGGTTTAGACGTCCTGCAATATCAAGCTCCAGCAGCACCAGATGAACGGTGGCAGCGGAGAAACCCGTGTGACGGATGATATCGTCCGTTTCCACGGGCGAGGGACCGAGAGCGGCGGCGATGATGCTGCGCTCGTCGTCCCCTGGTGGTGACATCTCCGTGTCGGATCTCGGTTCCTCGATCTTGCGGTCATAGGGCAGTTGCGGCTCCATCAGCGGTCGCAGCGCCTCGAGAATATCGTCGGCCCCCGTGGTCAGCATCGCCCCTTCCTTGATCAGCCGGTTGGTGCCCTCGCAGCGTGCATCAAGTGGGGAGCCGGGCACGGCAAAAACCAGCCGTCCCGCTTCGCCGGCGAGACGCGCCGTGATCAGCGAACCCGAGCGCTCCGCCGCCTCCACGATGACGACGCCGAGCGAGACGCCTGATATCAGGCGGTTGCGGCGCGGGAAGTCACGCGCGCGCGGTTCCCAGCCGAAGGGCATTTCACTGATCGTCGCGCCGCCCTGATCGTATATCTCCTGCAACAGCCCGAAATTTTCCTGCGGGTAAGGACGGTCGAGACCGCCTGCCAGCATGGCAACCGTGCCGGTTGCAAGGCTTGCCCGGTGCGCCGCCGCATCGATGCCGCGCGCCAGACCGGAGGCGATCGCATAACCGGCCCGCCCGCAATCGCGCGCCAGCATGGCGGCGAATTTAGCACCGTTGATGGAGGCGTTGCGCGAGCCGACGATGCCGACGCAGGGCCTTGTCGCCGCATCCGCCGATCCCTTCATGGCGATCAGCGGTGGTGCGCCATCCAGATGTCGCAGGGCAGGCGGGTAATCCGGTTCGCCGATGCCGATGAAACGCGCGCCGAATTTGTCAGCGGTTTCGATCTCGCCTTCCGCCTCCGCCTGTGTCGCGATGCGCGGGCTGCGGGAGGAGCCGCCCCGCCGTGAAAGCTCGGGCAGGGCGTCGAGCGCCTTTTCGGCGCTGCCGAAATGATTGATGAGTTCGCGGAAGGTAACGGGACCGATATTGTCGCTGCGGATCAGCCTCAGCCAGGCGACACGCTGCCGCGCGGAAAGCTCTATGCCCTGCCGTGTCGTTTCCTCATGCGGCATGGCATATCCTCAAATGGGTCTCAGCCCTTTTGCCCGATCCTGCTTTCAGTGCCTGCCAGCAGGCGCGTAATATTCTCGCGGTGTTTCCACCAGGAAATAACGCTGAGCAGCGTCACCAGCAGCGCCGTCTTTTCAGGTCCGAGCACCCAGAGGGCCACAGGAATAACCAGCATGGCAAGCAGCGCCGACAGCGAGGAATAACGGGTGATGAAGGCGGTCGCGAGCCAGATCAGGGCAAAGGCCAGCATCATCAGCGGGGCTACGCCCAGGAGCACGCCGATATAGGTGGCCACACCCTTACCGCCCTTGAAGCCGAGCCAAACCGGAAACAGGTGGCCGAGAAAGGCGAAGAAACCGGCGACCAGCGAAGCCTCATAACCCCAGAGCGCATTGGCGACCAGCACGGCCGCCGTGCCCTTCAGCGCGTCAAGCAGCAGGGTAGCCGCCGCAAGTTTCTTGTTGCCGGTGCGCAGCACATTGGTCGCGCCGATATTGCCGGAGCCAATCTTGCGCACGTCGCCCAGCCCCGCCATGCGGGTGAGAATGAGGCCAAAGGGGATGGAACCGAACAGATAGCCAATCAGCGCTGCCAGCGCGAGAAGGGCAGGCGCCGTCTGCCAGTCAGTCAAAGCACTCATTCAAACGTCCCCTCTGTCGCGCCGGCCGCGTGATCTCTGTTGGTGATCTTATGCCAAGGAATGAACGGCTTTGCCAGCCACATAAGTGGCGACCGCGCGGCCGCTGAAACGGGCATCCTCGAACGGCGTGTTCTTGGATTTCGAGACCAGCTGTTCCTTGGCCACAAGCCACGGTTCGTCGAGGTCGATCAGCGTGATATCGGCCTTCGCGCCAGCCTTCAGCGTTCCCGCATCCAGTCCGAAAATTTTGGCCGGGCGGGTGGAGAGCGCATCGATCAACCGTATCAGCGGAACCTCGCCGCTGTGATGCAGGCGCAGCGCCGCCGCTAGCAGGGTTTCAAGCCCGATCGCGCCGCTCGCCGCATCCGAAAACGGCAGGCGTTTGGTATCGACATCCTGCGGGTCGTGCGAGGAGACGATGATATCGATCGTGCCGTCCTTCAGCGCTTCCACCATGGCTTTGCGGTCGTCTTCGGCGCGCAGCGGTGGCGAGAGTTTGAAGAAGGTCCGGTACTCGCCGATATCGTTCTCATTGAGGGTGAGGTGATTGATCGAGATGCCGCAGGTAGCCTTTACGCCCCGCTGCCGCGCAACGCGGATCGCTTCTGCCGATTCCGGAACGGAAATCTTGGCGGCGTGGTAGATCGCCTGCGTCAGCCCGGCAATGCGCAGGTCGCGCTCCAGCGGAATGATCTCGGCTTCCTTCGGAATGCCCGACAGACCGAGCCAGCTTGCGAAAAGCCCTTCATTCATATCGCCGCCGCCGATATATTTGTCGCGGGTTTCAAGCGCGATGACGGCGCCCAGTTCGCGCGCATAGGTCATGGCGCGGCGCAGCACCAGCGTGTCGGAAAGCGCCCTGCGGCCGTTGGTGAAGGCAACTGCACCGGCTTCCTTCAACATGCCGATCTCGGTCATTTCTTCGCCGTTCAGACCCTTGGTCAGGGCTGCTGCGGGATGGACGTTGACGAGCGCCTTGTCGCGCGCCGTCTTTTTCACATATTCGACCAGCGCGATATCGTCGATGACTGGATCGGTGTCGGGCATCATGATGATGCTGGTGACGCCGCCGGCCGCTGCCGCGCGCGAGGCGGATTCGATGGTTTCGCGGTGTTCGGCACCCGGTTCTCCGACGAAGACGCGGGCGTCCACCAGGCCGGGAACGGCCAGCAGCCCCTTGCAGTCGCGCACCGTCGCACCCTCAGGTGCGCCCTGATTATGCGCATCCTTGCCGGCTGCGAGAATAGCGCCATCGGAACCGATGACGATGCTGCCGGTCTCGTCGAGATTACGGGAAGGATCGACGATGCGGAGATTGTTGAGAACGGTAACGGCACTCATACGCGCTCACCCTGATTTTGCGAGACAAGCAGGGTTTCCATGACGGCCATGCGCACGGCAACCCCCATTTCCACCTGGCTTTCGATGACGCTCTGCGGACCGTCGGCCACTTCTGAGGCGATTTCCACGCCGCGGTTCATCGGGCCGGGATGCATGACCAGCGCATCCTCTTTCGCCGCTTTCAGCTTCTCGGCATCGAGACCGTAGTAATGGAAATACTCGCGCACCGAAGGCACGAAGGAACCGGACATGCGTTCACGCTGCAGCCGCAGCATCATCACCACGTCGGCATTCTTCAGCCCTTCCTTCATGTCGTGGAAGACTTCCACGCTCATGTCGCGAATGCCTGATGGTAGAAGCGTGGCAGGGGCGACGACGCGCACGCGCGCGCCCATCTGGTTGAGCAGGATGATGTTGGAGCGAGCCACGCGCGAATGCAGCACGTCGCCGCAGATCGCCACCGTGATACCCGAAAGCTGGCCCTTGGCGCGACGGATGGTCAGCGCATCGAGCAGGGCCTGTGTCGGGTGCTCGTGCTGGCCGTCGCCGGCATTGACCACGGAGCAGGCGACCTTCTGTGCGAGAAGAGCGGCGGCGCCGGCGGAGGAGTGGCGCACGACCAGCACATCCGGGCGCATGGCGTTCAGCGTCATCGCCGTGTCGATCAGCGTCTCGCCCTTCTTCACCGAGGAATTGCCAACCGACATGTTCATCACGTCTGCGCCGAGGCGCTTTCCGGCAAGCTCGAAGGAGGATTGCGTGCGCGTCGAGGCTTCGAAGAACAGATTGATCTGGGTGAGGCCCCGGAGCGTCGAGGTCTTTTTCTCGCGCTGGCGGCTGATTTTCACCGCCTCATCGGCCTTGTCGAGAAGCAGGGTGATATCCTGATGGGAAAGCCCCTTGATGCCGAGGAGATGGCGATGGGGGAAGAAGACCATGCGGTTTGCCTCCTGACGGGCGCCGCATTTTCCCGTGAAAATGCCCGGAACGCCCGAATGCTGATCCGTGCGCTCCCATTCGCTGTGAACACGCCTCAGGAGTGCCGCGGAATTCGGTCCTGCGCTCTATAGAGATTGCACGGTCGCGGGGCAAGCGCCCGCAACCCCTGAAATGAAAACATGGCGATGTTTCCCCAACCCTAGTGGACAAGTGGCCTGACGATGGTCCGAGCATGCATCAGATGACGCCATGCTCCTTCAAAAGCGCCTGCTCGTCGCCTGACGCCCAGCCGAAAACTCTCGGCGCTCCTTCCAGCCTCTGGACAAAATAGTGAACATCGAAGTTGATTGCGACATCCGATTGTTGCTTGCGGGTAAAGTTCGCTGTCCAGGCAACGTGGGCGACGCAATGATGTTCATCGATCGGCGAGATACGGATATTGCGGATCCGAATCTCCTTCGTTCCGATCGCTCGATAGCGGTCATAACCCTTCTTCATGACCTGCTTTAAGTGGTCGTCGTTCTTTCCGGTCATCACTCCGGCAGGGGATGCGGCGATGAAGTCGGAGGCATAGAGGGAGGCGACCTCCTCCATATCCATGTCGCCTTTGAGAGACTTGTTGAAAAATCGCTCATACCGCTCGAAGAGCTTTCTCACGCTGGTCTCCATGGTTTCCTCCCCCTGTGCAGCCGTTCAGCAAGTCGCCAACCGAAAAAGCCCGTCGCAAGTTCCATATCAGGCGGCGGCCTATGCAGAATCTCTGACGATGGTGCTTCAAACGGGATCGGATGCCTGCCGCAAGCGGAGCGGATTGACCGTGC
The DNA here is from genome assembly GCF_040801995.1 of Agrobacterium radiobacter. Lineage (NCBI taxonomy): Bacteria > Pseudomonadati > Pseudomonadota > Alphaproteobacteria > Hyphomicrobiales > Rhizobiaceae > Agrobacterium > Agrobacterium radiobacter. The sequence continues at coordinate 1,000,188 of NZ_JBEGHX010000001.1, forward strand.
GGAACCCGACATTTGGTCCGGGTTGGGAATGTTTCGCCGCTTGCTTTATATCATGGCGCCGCCCTGCGGCATTGGGCAGTTTCGGGTGGAATTCTCGGGCCAGATCCGGCCTTTGACGCAGTTGACTGGAATTATCGCAATGCATTCCTATTCTGTTTTCGCCCTGGCCGTACTGGCCCTGCTTTTGACGCCTGGCCCGACGAACACGCTTCTGGCGCTTTCCGGTGCCGGTCGTGGTGTCCGAGCGTCGCTGCCTTTGATGATCGGTGAAATCGCCGGCTATCTGCTGGTCATCCTTGCGCTTGCTGTGCTGTTTTCCGATTTTCTGAAGATGCATACGGGCCTTGCGCAGGCCATCAAGCTCTGTGCCGCCATCTGGGTCGCATTTCTGGCCGTTCGGCTGTGGACCCTGCCGTCTTCGGCGCCAATCGGTGAGGCGATCACTCCTCGTCGGGTTTTCGTCACCACCTGTCTTAACCCGAAGGGGCTGATCGTCGGCCTTGTCTTGTTGCCACAGGCGCCGCTGACCCAGATATGGCCATATATACTGCTGTTTTCTGCTCTCGTGGCTTTCGCGGCGCTTGTGTGGCTGTTTGCAGGGGCGCTTCTCATCCGCCATGCGGGCCAGTCTTCGCCGAGGCTCGTGCGCGGCACCGCCTCGGGCTTCCTTCTGGTGCTGTCGCTCGGTCTTGCCGGAAACGTGTTTGGCATTCTCTAGGCCGGATACCTAAATCAGGGGCACTCCCGAAAAATGCTGAAAGCGGCGGTTTAATCGTCTCAATCGCTTCCTGCGGGTGGAATTATGCAATATCACCCCACTATGCAACGCCAGTACAAAACAGCTAGAAGCAGCGGATGACCCAGAATTCCCGGACAGAAGAAACGCTCGCCGAACTGAACCAGCCAAGCCTCTGGTCCGGTATCAACGCCTATCGTTCCGATCCGCTGATCGTCGATCTCACGTCCGGCCTGTCGCGCAATCTGAGGGACGAGTTCGACCAGCTCGGCCGCTACGTCACTTCGCATGAGGCGCAGGAGCTGGCGCGCATGGCCAATCAGGGCGTGCCGCAGCTGCACACCCACGGCCCGCGCGGCGAACGTCTGGATCAGGTCGAGTTCCATCCCGCCTGGCACGCGCTGATGCGCCGTTCCATGTCATCGGGCCTGCATTCCAGCGTCTGGGAGAACTCTCCCGATACGCGCGGCAATGAACACAAGGCGCGCGCCACGAAATTCTACCTGACCTCGCAGCTCGAGGCTGGCCATCTCTGCCCGCTCACCATGACCAGCGCCTCCGTTGCCGCCATCATGGCCTCGCCGCGCGTGCAGAAGGAATGGGCGCCGAAGATCCTGTCGCGCAAATATGATTCCTCGCAGAAACCGGGCCTGCAGAAAACCGCCGTCACTATCGGCATGGGCATGACGGAAAAGCAGGGCGGCACGGATGTGCGCGCCAATCGCACCACGGCGGAGCGGGTGGGTGAGGGCATCTATCGTCTGTCCGGCCATAAATGGTTCCTCTCTGCGCCGATGAGCGATGGTTTCGTCATGCTCGCCCAGATGGGCGACGGCATGGGCTGCTTCCTTGTGCCGCGTTATCTGGAGGATGGTTCGAAGAACGGCCTGCACTTCCAGCGCCTGAAGGACAAGCTCGGCAACCGCTCCAATGCATCAGCCGAAGTCGAATTCACCGATGCGTTCGGTTATCTGCTGGGCGATCCCGGCAGCGGCATCCGCACGATCCTCGACATGGTGACGCTGACGCGGCTGGACTGCGCGCTGGCATCATCAGGCATGATGCGCGCCTCGCTTGCCGAAGCGGTGCATTACGCCCGCGGTCGTTCGGTTTTTGGCAAGATGCTGGTTACCCAGCCGATCATGACGCGCGTTCTCGCCGACATGGCGCTGGATGTGGCGGCCTCCACTGCGCTCTCCTTCCGGCTGGCGACGGCGTTTGATGCCGCCCGCAACAATCCGGCCGAAGCCGCCTATGCGCGGGTGATGACGCCCATCGTGAAATACTGGTGCTGCAAGATCGCGCCGGCCCTCATCTACGAGGCCATGGAGTGCCTTGGCGGCAATGGTTACGTTGAAGAGCGGCCGATTGCCCGCCACTATCGCGAAGCGCCCGTCAACGCCATCTGGGAAGGCTCCGGCAACGTCATGGCGCTGGATGTGCTGCGGGTTCTCCAGCGCGGCAAGGACCTGTTCGATCTCGTCTTCCAGACGCTGGAGCGTGATCTCGGACCTGCCGGCAAGAAGACCACCGACGTGCTGCGCGCCGCGATCGCCCTTGCCGAACGTGACGAGGGGGCGGCCCGTCTATTGGTGGAGCAGTTTGCACTCGCGGCCGCTGCCGCCGAGCTTTGCCGCCTTGGCGCCGGCAAGATCGCCGATGCCTTCCTCGAAACCCGTCTGGCGGGCGGCTGGCGGCATACTTACGGCATGCTCGATTCCCGCTTCGATCCGAATTATATAATCGATCTTCTTTATCCGCCTGCATCTTGACCGATGCATGCGGATGAAGGTTTTGCAGTCCTGGCGGGAGGGGTCTCGGATTTGACAAACAGCAATGGCGTAAGGCGTGTTCTTATCTGTCACGACAGCTTCGCGCATCGATGCGCGGCAAGGGAAGGCGGCTGCCAATGCTGACCTTCCGTTCCGCCCGCGCTGAGGATGAAGACGCGCTCTACGCCATAAGCCTTGCCACCGGCGATGCCGGGCAGGATGCTACCCCGCTTTACAATGATGGCCGCATGGTCGGGCACATCTATTCCGTGCCCTATCTGCATCTCTGGCCCGATGCCGTTTTTGTGGCTGAGGATGAGGAGGGTGTGTGCGGTTATATTGTCGGCGCGCTCGATACGGCGGTGCACGAAGAGCGGCTGGAGCGGGAATGGTGGCCGCATCTGCGTACTCTTTACCCCGATCCCGGCGGCGACCAGCAGACATGGGACGCCGATCAGCGCCGGGCCCAGTTCATCCACCATCCGCGCCGCACGCCCACCTGGCTCACCGATCCGTTTCCGGCCCATATTCACATGAACCTGCTGCCGCGCACGCAGGGCAAGGGCGGCGGCACCCGGCTTCTGTCGCGCTGGCTCGATATGGCAAGACAGAACAACGTCTACGGCATCCACCTCGGCGCCAGCGAACGCAACCATGCGGGCATGCGCTTCTGGGAAACCCGTGGCTTCAAACGCCTCGAAAGCCATGAGACGCCCGGCAGCGTCTGGTTCGGCATGGCGCTGGAATAAACCGGCTGATTCCGCGGAGCATGGGTTCGGGATTGTTCACGTCGGCTACCCTTCATCCACAGGAACCTTCCGTCCATCCGCCCCGCCACATTGTTCTTCCCTTCATGCTTTGTTAACCCGTTGAGAAAGGCCTTTCAGAAAACGGGTAGGGAATCATGCTGGCGACCGCAGAGGCGATTTCAGCCGACAGACCGGAAAAGCGCATCAAGGATCGCGCTCAGACCGAGAAGGCGATTTTTAACGCGGCGCGATCGCTGCTCGCCGAAGAGGGATTTCAGGGTTTCGGCATCAACGCCGTCGCACGCCGCGCCGGCTGCGACAAGCAGCTGATCTACCGTTATTTCGGCGGCCTCGATGGCTTGATCGAGGCGATCGGCGAGGATCTCGGCTCCTGGGTGAAGGATCGCATTCCCGAGGACACCGGCGGCATGTTTCTTTTGACCTATGGCGATCTCATGGAAAAGCTGGCGCTTTATTTCATGGATGCGCTGCGCAGCGATCCTCTCGTCTGCAAGATCATCGCCTGGGAAGTCTCTGACGGTTCACCGCAGGTGCGTCAGCTGGCCGAAGCCCGCGCCAAGTCGCTGGGCAAGTGGCTGGAGCGCATGCGCGGTTCGCTGGCGGCGCCGAAGGGCGTGGATACAGCGGCGGTCAATGCCGTGCTGTTCGCCGCCATCCAGCACCTCGTCATCTCCGCTGCCACCAGCGGCCAGTTTGCCGGCGTGCCGCTCAAATCGGACCGGGACTGGGACAAGATCTCCACTGCCGTCAAAAGACTGGTGCGTGGTGTTTACGGCTGAACCGGCTTCAGCAGGTGTAGGGCGGTCACGTTCAGGACCAGCGCGTTAAAGAAAAATCAGCCATGTTTTCACCCGGTCGGCAACCGCCCGGCGCATCCGGTCGTTCACGGGATCACATGCTTTTCCACATGCCGGCCGCCCGTCATTAACCATAATGACAGCTTTCATTTGCCTCGCCCGGGCTGCCGGTCCAGTGTGGATTAACGAAATGTTAACCATGCGCAATGACTGCGCATAAGGGAGCCGCAAGTGAGCCGCTGGACAGCTTTAGGCGTCATGATGACGTTTTTTGTGATGCTGCCGTTGGATATCGACGTGCCGGCGCTGAACCTCTGCCTGATGGCCGTGGCGCGCTGGGCGGTGCTTGCTGGCTTTCCCGATGCGGTGTTGGCGCGGGGGCAGGTGGCATGAAGTGGTTTCTGATACTCTGGGCCGGTCCCGTCGCATTGCTGGGCAGCTGGTACTGGCTTTCCTATTACGACATGAGCTTCGGCTTCTACATGCTGACGCGGCAGACCCATGATCTGGTGTTCGAGATATACGGCAATATTCTCGGCCTGCCACCGGAAAGCCTGCCGCCGCTGGTGGCGCGCGCCATCGCGCTAGACAGTCTGATCGTTTTTGCGTTTCTCGCATTCCGCAAGAGAAAGCAGATTGCCGCCTGGTGGCAGGGCCGTCAGTCGGCCGCGCGGGTGAGTGCGGAAAGCCTGTCCAGCGCGCCCTGAAGAATGAAGCTCGCGGCGGCCGAATCGATACGTTCGGCCCGTTTGGCGCGTGAGACGTCCATTTCCAGCAATGCGCGCTCGGCCGCGACTGTTGAAAGCCGCTCATCCCAGAAGATGAAGGGCAGGGCGGTTTTTTCACCCATGGTGCGCACGAAGGCGCGCGTTGCCTGCACGCGGGGACCGGCCGAACCATCCATGTTCATGGGCAGGCCGATGATGAAGGCGGAAACTTTTTCCTTTTCGGCGAAGGCCAGCAGCACTTCCGCATCCTGCGTGAATTTCACCCGTTTGATGACCGGACGCGGCGTTGCAAAGCGCCGCGACAGGTCTGACATGGCAAGCCCGATGGTCTTTGTGCCGAGGTCGAGGCCGGCAATTGCCTGCGCGGGCTGAAGCGTCTGCGCCAGTTCCTCGATGGTGAGTATTGCCATGTCGCGCGCTGTCCTTACCGTTTGCGGACGAATTCAGTGCGCAGCACCAGACCCTTGACCGCATCATGCCTGCAATCGATCTCTTCCGGATTGTCTGTCAGACGGATCGACTTGATGACGGTGCCCTGCTTGATGACCGTGTTGGTGCCCTTGACCTTCAAATCCTTGATCAGGGTGACGGAATCGCCATCTTCAAGCACATTGCCCGCCGCATCGCGTACTTCATTCGCACGCGCCGCTTCTGCAGCCAGTTCGGAGGCCGGTCGCCATTCACCGGTCGCCTCGTCATACACGTACTCGTCATCATTTGCGGCCATGGTCGCCTCTCTTAAATATTGGTAGTGCGGTTGTTCAGGCCGTCCTATGTCATAATATACCGGTAATACAAAGGAGAACTTCCCATGAAAATCACCTGGCTCGGCCATTCCGCCTTCCGCCTCGAAAACGGTAGCGCGAAGATCCTCATCGATCCGTTCTTCACCGGCAACCCCGGTTTTGCCGGACAGGATGGGAAGTCGGCGGCCGAAGGCATCACTCATATTCTCCTGACCCACGGCCATGGCGACCATGTCGGCGACACCGTTCAGCTTGCGCGCGAGACGGGTGCAACCGTACTGGCCAATGCCGATCTTGCCGCATGGCTTTCCGCCAAGGGTGTCGCGAAGGTCGATATGGGTAATACCGGCGGCACGGTGCATTTTGACGGTTTTTCCGTCACCTTCACCAATGCACTGCATTCCTCCGCCCAGATCACCGAGGATGGCGTCTCCCATTCGCTCGGCAGTGCCAATGGCCTGATGCTGCATTTCGAAGACGGTCCGGCCGTTTATCACATGGGCGATACCGACATCTTTTCCGACATGAAGCTGATCAATGAACTGCACCAGCCGGATATCGGCCTCGTGCCGATTGGTGACCGCTTCACCATGGGCGGAGCCGTCGCGGCGCTTGCCTGCCAACGCTTCTTCAAGTTCGAGAATGTCATTCCCTGCCACTATGGTTCCTTCCCGATCATCGACCAGACGCCGGAGAAGTTCGTGACCGGCATGGAGGGGTCGGAAGCCCGTGTCCACACGCCTAAGGCGGGCGATACGCTGTCCTTCTGACGTTTTGCTCAGGCATGTCGTGACCGCAAAAGCACCTCACACTTTTACGCGACATGCTTTCTACCGTTGCGAATGGCGGACATGGTGATTATAGCGGGTAGGAAAATTCTGACCGGAGTAGAACCATGTCCGTCGATCTCGCCACCGTAAAGCGCGTTGCGCGCCTTGCCCGTATCGCAGTCAGCGAAGAAGAAGCACAGAATATGCTCGGCCAGCTGAACGGCATACTCGGTTTCGTGGAGCAGCTTTCGGAAGTGAATGTCGACGGCGTCGAGCCGATGACATCAGTCACCCCGGTGGAGATGAAAAAGCGTGCCGACGTGGTGACCGACGGCAACAAGGCGGAAGACATTGTCGCCAATGCGCCCGCGACCGACCGGGATTTCTTCATGGTCCCGAAAGTGGTCGAATAATCCGACCGCCGTTTGCCGCCCGATTTTTCCAAGATTTCGAAAGCCGTTGCCGACCATGACCGACCTGACGAGCCTGACCATTGCCGAAGCCCGCGAAAAGCTGAAGGCGAAAGAGTTTTCCGCCCTCGAGCTGACCGACGCCTATATTGCCGCCATCGACGCCGCCAACGGCGCGCTGAACGCCTATGTTGCCTTGACGCCTGAAAAGGCGCGCGACATGGCGAAAGCCTCCGATGGCCGCATCGCCGCAGGCGCGGCGGGCGAGCTGGAAGGCGTTCCGCTCGGCGTGAAGGACCTTTTCGCCACCCGTGACATCCACACGCAGGCGTGTTCGCATGTTCTCGATGGCTTCAAGCCGAAATATGAATCCACCGTTACCCAAAATCTCTGGGATCAGGGCGCCGTCATGCTCGGTAAGCTCAACATGGACGAATTCGCCATGGGCTCGTCCAATGAAAGCTCCTGGTACGGCCCAGCCATCAACCCGTGGCGCGCCAACGGTTCCGAGCAGAAGCTCGTACCCGGCGGTTCCTCCGGCGGTTCGGCCGCTGCCGTCGCTGCTCATCTCTGCGCCGGCGCCACCGCAACCGACACGGGCGGCTCCATTCGCCAGCCGGCAGCCTTCACCGGCACCGTTGGCATCAAGCCCACCTATGGCCGTTGCTCGCGCTTCGGCATCGTCGCCTATGCCTCTTCGCTGGATCAGGCCGGCCCGATCGCCCGTGACGTGCGCGACGCCGCTATCCTGTTGAAGACCATGGCAAGCGTTGACGCCAAGGATACGACCTCGGTTGACCTGCCGGTGCCGGATTACGAAAAGGCCATCGGCCAGTCGCTGAAGGGCCTGAAGATCGGTATCCCCAGGGAATACCGCGTTGACGGCATGCCGGAAGAAATCGAAAAGCTCTGGGCCAAGGGCGTGGAATGGCTGCGCGATGCCGGCGCCGAGGTTGTCGATATCTCGCTGCCGCATACCAAATACGCGCTGCCTGCCTATTACATCGTCGCACCGGCGGAAGCCTCGTCCAACCTTGCCCGTTATGACGGCGTTCGTTACGGCCTGCGCGTCGACGGCAAGGACATTGCCGACATGTACGAAAAGAGCCGCGCTGCCGGTTTCGGCAAGGAAGTGCAGCGCCGCATCATGGTCGGCACCTATGTGCTGTCGGCCGGGTATTACGACGCCTATTACCTGAAGGCGCAGAAGGTTCGCACGCTGATCAAGCGTGACTTCGAAAACGTCTTCCACGAAGGCGTCGACGCCATTCTGGCGCCGATCACCCCGTCCTCCGCCTTCGCAGTCGGCGACGAGGAACTCGCCTCCGATCCGGTGAAGATGTATCTGCAGGACGTTTTCACCATCACCGTCAACATGGCCGGCCTTCCCGGCCTTTCGGTTCCGGCCGGCCTTGACGGCAAGGGCCTGCCGCTCGGCCTGCAGCTCATCGGCAAGCCTTTCGAGGAAGAAACGTTGTTCAAGACGGCGCACGCCATCGAGCAGGCAGCCGGCAAGTTCACCCCCGCCAAGTGGTGGTAAGCGGCCTCAAGCTTAGACAGATGAACGAAGCCGATCGCCATGCGGTCGGCTTTGTCGGTTTTGCCGCCTGGCGTTCCGGCGAGGCCTTCGACGACAGCTATCTCGATCCTGATGTCATCGAGCGGGTGAGGGGCGAATTCGAGAGTTTCGCCAAGTCTCCAACTGGTGATGTTGTCGTCGCTGAAATGGGAGGCGTGGTTGCCGGCTGGGGCGCATGCGATGCGGCGCCGCATCACATTTCCGATCTCTGGGTGGACCCGAACTGGCAAGGCAAGGGGATCGGCAAAGCCCTGATCCTTCATTTTCTCAACAAGATGCGCGCGCAAGGCCTGCCGCTTGCCACCATCGACACCCATGCCAGAAACCGCGCAGCCATCGGTCTTTACGAGCGTTGCGGATTTGAGATCGTCTGGCGCGGCATGGAATGGTCCGACATCATGAAAGTCGAGCTTGAAAAGGTGAAGCTCGAGCGCAGGCTCTCGCCATAACCCGCTTTTACGGTCGAGGCTGATTCTCGGCGAAATGCCGGGCGACAGCATTGCCGCCGCCCGGTCGATTTATCTGTTGTCCAACTCACCCCTCACGAGTTCCAGCCCGCGCGTGGTAATGCGGTAAGGTTTGCCGCCCGAGGAGGCGATCGCTCTCTTCCGTTTCAGCTTGCGGAAGGTGAGGAGATTGAGGCCGCTGAAAATCCAGCCGTCACGCGTATAAAGCGCGAGTTTTTCGATTTTGTGGGCGTCATCTCGAACGATTTCAATTCTGCCGCCCTGGGCGAGCAGGTGAAGAATGCGCTGTTCGGCGCGGGAAATGTCCATTTTTGGAAGTCCGGTCGGCGTCATATAGACGCGTGAAAACAAATCCGGGTGCCGTTAAGGCAACCGGCTCGGTTTCAGCATGGCCCGGCGCGCAATAAACTTGCGGGCAGGGCCTTTACCGGGACTCCGATTGAGCGAACATAAAAACTCCGTTCTTGCTCCTTTTGGGTAGCGGGCGAACCCGGCGCGGTCAAGTCCCGCCAGGCGTGAGAAAACCATGCTGGTCGAATCGCGCTGGCAATGGTTTAATTTCAACGGCCATGGAGGGTGCGGCTTGATCGTCATTCGCAATGCGCATGAGCAGGAAGCGGAGGTTCTGGCGGCCATCGGCCTCAGGGCATGGCGACAGGCAACCGCAGCTCTCGGCATCACCCCGACCCTTTACGACAATGCGGCCAGCGCCTTTTCCAATTTTACCCGCTCGTCATGGCTGGCAATCAGGGTGGCGGAATTCGGTGGCTCGGTTGCGGGCTGGGCGGCGCGCGAACATTTTGACGAGACGATTTCCGATTTCTGGATCGATCCGGATTTTCAGCGCCGGCGGGTCGGCAGTCGTCTGCTGGGTGATGTGGAAAGGCTGATAGAGGACAGGGGGTTCGAGACCATCCGGCTTGAAACCCACGCCCAGAACGAACCGGCCGTCGCCTTTTTCCGCCACCATGGCTATAGCGTCCGCTGGCTCTCCGTTTCCTATGCGCCAAAGCTCGATCGCGAAGTGCAGTCGGTAGGCCTGCAGAAGCAATTGGCGGAGGTTGAGAGTGGTCTTTATGGGCCGGCTTTCTGAGAGAGAGTTTGCAGAGCATCCACCAGCCGCATCGGCCAGTCTGGCATGATGGCAAGCGATGCGATAAGGCCCACCTGCAATATCACGATTGATATCAGGATGCTGCGGAAGGGTTCCTTACGTGTTTTATGCCGCAGCAGGCGTTGTGCCGAGATCGCACCCAAGCTGCCGCCAATGAGCGCAAGCGATAACAGCGTGCTTTCCCGGATACGCCATTCGCCATTCCTCGCCGCTTGCTTGTCCCACCAATAGACAAGAAAGACGAAAAGATTGAAGGCGATATAGGCCGTGAAGCAGAGAGCGATCGTCACCATGGCGTGAATTGAAACCGGGAAGCGTAAAAAACGCGTATCCGGTATGGGCTAAAATCCCGGGCCTGGCGTGACAGGGTGCAAGATGTCTTGCGCCCGCGCTCCATTTGTTCTACCCACCAAGGCCAAAGAACCCGTATATCGTGAGCTTCAGATGACCCTTGTAGACGTGCGCACCCCCGACCCGAAACGCTTCATTCCCGGCGCCACCGGCGATTGGGAAATCGTGATCGGCATGGAGGTGCATGCGCAGGTTCTCTCCAATTCCAAGCTGTTTTCCGGTGCATCGACCACCTTCGGCAATGCGCCAAACTCCAACGTGTCGCTGGTGGATGCCGCCATGCCCGGCATGTTGCCCGTCATCAACGAGGAATGCGTCAAGCAGGCGGTGCGTACCGGTCTCGGCCTGAAGGCGAAGATCAACAACCGTTCGATCTTCGACCGTAAGAACTACTTCTATCCGGACCTGCCGCAGGGCTACCAGATTTCGCAGTTCAAAGATCCGATCATCGGTGAGGGCACTATCACCATTTCGCTCGGTCCGGACCGTCAGGGCAATTTCGAGGATATCGAGATCGGCATCGAGCGTCTGCATCTGGAGCAGGACGCCGGCAAGTCCATGCACGACCAGCATCCGACCATGTCCTTCGTGGACCTGAACCGTTCGGGCGTGGCGCTGATGGAAATCGTTTCCAAGCCGGACATGCGCTCGTCGGATGAGGCCAAGGCCTATCTGACCAAGCTGCGCTCGATCGTGCGTTATCTCGGCACCTGCGACGGCAACATGGATGAAGGCTCGATGCGCGCCGACGTCAACGTTTCCGTGCGCCGTCCGGGCGAAGGTTTCGGCACGCGCTGTGAAATCAAGAACGTCAACTCCATCCGTTTCGTTGGTCAGGCCATCGAATATGAGGCGCGTCGCCAGGTCGCCATTCTGGAAGACGGCGGCTCCATCGATCAGGAAACCCGCCTGTTCGATCCAGGCAAGGGCGAGACACGTTCGATGCGCTCCAAGGAAGACGCGCATGATTACCGCTATTTCCCCGATCCGGACCTGCTGCCGCTGGAATTCGACGATGCTTTCGTCGAGGCGCTGAAGGTCGATCTGCCGGAGCTTCCCGACGACAAGAAGGCGCGCTTCGTGGCCGATCTTGGCCTGTCGGTCTATGACGCCTCGATCCTCGTTTCGGAGAAGGCGATCGCCGATTATTACGAGGCCGTCGCCGCCGGCCGCGATGCGAAGGCTGCCGCCAACTGGGTCATCAACGACCTGCTCGGCGCCCTCAATAAGTTCGGCAAGGATATCGAGACGACGCCGGTTTCGCCGGAACAGCTCGGCGGCATCATCGATCTCATCAAGTCTGAGACCATTTCCGGCAAGATCGCCAAGGACCTGTTCGAAATCGTCTGGAACGAGGGCGGCAACCCGGCGGAAATCGTCGAGGCGCGCGGCATGAAGCAGGTGACGGATACCGGCGCCATCGAAAAGGCCGTGGACGAGATTATCGCCGCCAACCCGGATCAGGTTGAAAAGGTCAAGGCGAAGCCGACGCTCGCCGGCTGGTTCGTCGGCCAGGTCATGAAGGCCACGGGCGGCAAGGCCAACCCGCAGGCGGTGCAGGCACTGGTGAAGGCCAAGCTCGGCATCGAGGAAGAGTAAGCGAAAGCTGCTTCCTGCCGGTAGGAGGCATCGAGGCACAAAGCTCTCCTTCGTCATCCTCGGGCCTGTCCCGAGGATCTAGATACCCACAAGGCCAAACGTGCTCAGATCCTCGGGACAAGCCCGAGGATCACGTCGAGAGTGCGGGAGGCTCGACATATATCTGCCGGGATCAACGCCCGGCTTTTCTGTTTCAAGACGGAGCCCAAACATGTTTTTCATCCGCACGGCAAGTCTGCGGGACATCGAGCCGGTCCGCACCTTGCTCGCCACGACATGGCACGCGACCTATGATGCGATCTATGGCGTCGACAAGGTGAACCAGCTGATCCTCGCATGGCATTCGCCGCAAGCCATGAAAGACCGTATCGAGAAAAAGGGCGGCGAATTTCTGGTGGCTGATGACGGCAGGCGGATTGGGGGCATGGCCTATGGCTCCATGTCCACCAAGATGGCGAAGACGGCCCTGCTGCACCAGCTTTACGTCGCGCCCGACCTTCAGCGCCAGGGCGTCGGCCGTGATCTGTTCGCGGAACTGGAAACCTGTTTTCCGGATGCGGAAATCATGCGGCTTGAAGTCGAGCCTAAAAATACTGTCGCAATCGCCTTTTATGAAGGCGTCGGGTTTGTCGAGGTGGACCGAATCGAGCGCATGGCGGGCATCGAGGGTCTGCCCGGCATCGTTATGGAAAAGAGCCTGACCCGATGAATGCGACATTGCAGAATCTCATTATCCGCACGGCGCGCGAAGACGACCTTCCCGCCCTTGCCGCCATTTTTGCCGCCGACGAGATTGGCGGCCATGGCGATACGGCCGAAGAATCGGCGCAGCCGGATTATCTTGCAGCCTTCCGCGCCATTGAGGCATCGCCGAGCGAAACGCTCTATGTGGCGGAACTGGATGGCGAGGTCGTCGGCACCTTCCAGACGGCGATCCTGACCAAGCTCGTCGGGCGAGGGGCAAAGTCCATGGTGATCGAGGCGGTGCAGACGCGCGCCGACATGCGCGGTCGCGGTATCGGCGCGGTGATGATCAATCATTGCCTGGAAGAAGCCCGCCGTCAGGGCCTCAACGCCGCGCAACTGACGTCCAACATGGCCCGGCTGGACGCGCACCGCTTCTACGAGCGGCTGGGTTTCGAGAAGCGGCATTTGGGCTTCAGGATGAAGCTGAAATAGCACGGATATATCTTGAAATGCTGGACAATTGCTGTGAGGGGCGGCATAAGCATGTCTTGTGCCGTGCACGGAAAATCGCTGCGGCGCATTCAAGCCCGAGGAACGCATAATGAAGACTCTCCTGACGCAAATCTTCACCTGGTGGAATGGCCAGACGATCGGAACGCGGTTTCACACCTGGCGTTTCGGCAAGAAGGTCGGGCAGGACGAGTTGGGCAACACCTATTACGAAGGCGGCACCACCTCCTGGGGCATGCCGCGCCGGTGGGTGATCTATAATGGTTATGCCGAAGCTTCCGCCATTCCGCCCGGCTGGCATGGCTGGATGCATTACCGCACCGACGTGCCGCCAAGCCAGGAAAGCTACGTTGCGCGCGAGTGGCAGAAGCCGCACCAGCCGAACCATACTGGCACGTCCAAGGCCTATCGGCCTCAGGGATCGCTGGCTGTTGCCGGCGAGCGCCCGCGTGTGACCGGCGACTACGACGCCTGGACCCCTGGCAACTAAGCTTTTGTGACGCGCGGTGTTGTGCAAAACACCGCGCTTGCATCTGGCCTCACCGGTTTTTGCCACATTCCGCCCTTAGGCGTTGATCCGGTCGGCATCGCGACACAGGCAAATTTTGGAGACCACTATATGAGGAAAATCACGCGGGATCGTTCTTTGCGTGCGCTGACAGTGTCGCTGTTTGCGGCGGTCTCTGCTGTTCTCCTCGTGTCGCCCGTCTCCGCCGCTCGTCTGGAGAACCGCGTCGCCGTGTTTTCCGGCATCGACAAGATCACCGGCCGCATCACCTCCTTCGATGTCTATATCGATGAGACTGTGCAGTTCGGCGCGCTTCAGGTGACGCCGAAGGTCTGTTATTCCCGCGACCAGACGGAAACCCAGAAGATCGACGCTTTTATCGAGGTCGATGAGATCACGCTTGATCGCAAGATAAAGCGGATTTTTACGGGCTGGATGTTCGCCGACAGCCCCGGTCTCAATGCCGTGGAACACCCGATCTACGACGTGTGGCTGACAGGCTGCAAGCAGGACTCGGAAGTTCCTGCTCCCTCTACGGCAAGCAAGTAATTTAACCGACGACCGTGCCTATTTCTGGCGTCTGAGCTTCTCCGCCAAATCGGCCAGGGCTTTGCTTTTGCTTTCCAATTGTTCGATCATTTCTTCCCGCGTCAGTTCGGGGTCAATCGCGATCGGCACGGTGAACTTATTTGGTCGATCGCCAGCGGGAGGTGAGGGGAATCTGATTTCAGAAAATGCCCTCTTCACGGCCGTTCGGGTTTGATAGGTGCTATCCCTTACGTTTTTGACTTGAACGGCCTGTATTTTCCCCGCCGGGTCAACGCGGAAAGTAACAAGGAGGACCTGCCGCTTGTTTGTCCGCACGACCTTGAATTCCGGGCGGCCGGTTGTGCCCGTCAAGGCTCGGGAAACTTCGTTTCGCCAGGCGGCCAGCGGGTTCGGGAGCTGTTCAGCAGCGGTGACATTCACCGCCAGCGTCAGCATCAATAACAAGGCCGCAATCCAGCGCATGACCAACCCCCGATGAATAAAATATCATGACCGGATAAGTCATGTTTTTGAGGGTTGCAAGCAAAATCTCAGGTTGTTTTCAGCGTGGATTTTCTTGCGCAGGCAAATTTTCGAAGGGCACATCCGGCCTATCGACAGCCGCTTCCAGTATCGTTGCATATTCCGACTTTGGAATATCGATTGCCCCGAATGTCTTTAAATGTTCGGTCGTAAATTGCGTGTCGAGCAGCGTAAATCCCTGCTGCCGCAAACGCTCCACCAGATGTACGAGGCATATCTTCGATGCATTGGTGCGGCGGGAAAACATGCTCTCGCCGAAGAAGGCGGCGCCAAGCGAGACGCCGTAAAGCCCGCCGACAAGCTCTTCGCCCTCCCATGCCTCGACACTGTGCGCATGGCCGATCTGGTGCAACTCGGTATAGAGCCGGCGGATGGTGGCGTTGATCCACGTGCTTGGTCTATCTGGCGCTTCCGCCGCGCATCCGGCCGTGACAGCTTCGAAGGCAGTGTTGAAGCGTATCTCGAACGGCTTCCTGCGCATCGCCTTGGCGAGGCTTTTGGAAATATGGAAGGAGGTGAGGGGGATGATACCCCTAATCTCCGGCTCGACCCAGAAGAGCTCGGGATCGTCAGCCGAATCGGCCATGGGAAACAGGCCGGCGGAATAGGCGCGCAGCAGAATATCGACCGTTATGCCGTTGTTTCTACTGCGACGCCCAACCATGGCGTCTTAGTGAGACGCGTCACCGGCCAGGTATTTCTCCAGCCAGTGAATGTCGTAATCGCCCTTCAGAATATCCTCGTTTTCGAGGAGGTCCTGGAAAAGCGGCAGCGTGGTCTTGATGCCGTCGACGACGAACTCGTCCAGCGCCCGACGCAGACGGCGGATGCACTCGTCACGGTCGCGGCCGTGAACGATCAGCTTGCCGATCATGCTGTCGTAATAGGGCGGGATCTTGTAACCCTGATAGGCGCCCGAATCGACGCGCACGCCAAGACCGCCCGGCGTATGGAAATAGGTCAGCGTGCCCGGCGAGGGAACGAAGGTGCGCGGGTCTTCGGCGTTGATACGGCATTCGATGGCATGGCCATGGAATTCGATATCAGCCTGCGTGACCGACAGACCCTGGCCCGAAGCGACCCTGATCTGTTCCTGCACGAGATCCATACCGGTGATCGCTTCCGTGACCGGATGCTCCACCTGAAGACGGGTGTTCATTTCGATGAAATAGAACTCGCCGTTTTCATAAAGGAACTCGATGGTGCCTGCACCGCGATATTTCAGCTTGCGCATGGCGTCGGCGCAGATTTCGCCGATCTTCATGCGCTGTTCGACGGTCAAAGCCGGCGAATTGGCTTCTTCCAGCACCTTCTGGTGACGGCGCTGCAACGAGCAATCGCGTTCGCCAAGGTGAACGGCATTGCCTTCGCCATCGCCGAAAACCTGCACTTCGATATGGCGCGGCTTGCCGAGATATTTTTCCATGTAGACGGCGTCGTTGCCGAAGGCTGCTGCCGCTTCGGAACGGGCAGTCGCAACCGCCTCTTCCAGATCGGCCTCGGTCTTCGCCACCTTCATGCCGCGACCACCGCCGCCCGCCGTCGCCTTGATGAGGACTGGGAAGCCGATCGTGCGGGCAATTTCGAGCGCGTTTTCAGGCTTCACTTCGCCATCAGAGCCGGGAACGACGGGAATGCCGAGTTCCTGCGCCGTCTGCTTGGCGGTGATCTTGTCGCCCATGATGCGGATATGTTCGGCGGTCGGTCCGATGAAGGTGATGCCGTGTGCGTCGAGAATATCGGCGAACTTGGCATTTTCCGACAGGAAGCCGTAACCGGGGTGAACCGCGTCCGCACCTGTTATTTCGCAGGCCGCAACGATCTGGTGGATGTTGAGGTAGCTGTCACGCGAGGGCGGCGGGCCGATGCAAACGCTTTCGTCGGCAAGGCGCACATGCATGGCGTCTGCGTCGGCCGTGGAATGTACGGCTACCGTCGGAATGCCAAGCTCTTTCGCGGCGCGCAGGACGCGTAGCGCGATCTCGCCGCGGTTGGCTATGAGGATCTTCGAAACCATGCTGAACCGCCTTTATTCGATGACCACGAGGGCTTCGCCATACTCCACGGGCTGAGCGTCGTTGACGACGATTTCCACGACCTTGCCGGACTTGGGAGCCGGGATCTGGTTCATGGTCTTCATGGCTTCGACGATGAGAATGGTCTGGCCTTCCTTGACGGTCGCGCCCACTTCGATGAAGGGACGTGCGCCCGGGGCAGGCGAAAGATAGACCGTGCCGACCATCGGCGAGGACACGGTGTTGGCCGGGTTACGGGCCGGTGCTGCTGCCGCTGCGGGAGCAGCAGGTGCGGCCATTGCCGGCGCGGCGGCCGGGGCAGGTGCCGGCGCATAAGCGGCGGGCGCTGCAGCATAGACCGTGGCGGGAGCGGGAGCGGCGCGGGAGACGCGGATGCGCAGGTCTTCCTGCTCCACTTCGATTTCCGAAAGGTCGGTATCGTTGAGGATATTCGCGAGCTCGCGGATCAGTTCCTTGTCGATACCCTGTTTCTTTTCAGACATGACAAACCCTATTCTTTGTTTCTTTTTATGCCGTGATGTTTTTCAGCGCGTGAAGCGCCATGATATATCCATATGGTCCAAAACCGCAGACCATGCCCTTCGCCGCGGGTGATACCATCGATTTGTGACGGAACTCTTCCCGGGCGTGGATGTTGGAAATGTGCACTTCCACGACGGGCGTGGAAATCGCGCGAATGGCGTCATGCAACGCGATCGACGTGTGGCTGTAGGCGCCGGGATTGATGACGACGCCCGCCGCCCGCTCGCCCGCCTCCTGCAACCAGTCCACCAGCACGCCTTCGTGGTTGGACTGGCGGAATTCCACTGCGAAACCGAGATCGGCACCGGCCGCAAGACAATCATTCTCGATGTCCTTCAGCGTCTTGCCACCATAGATACCCGGTTCCCTTTTTCCCAGCATGTTGAGATTGGGGCCGTTGATGACGATGATGATGTTGCTCATTCACGTTTCCATAAGAAAATCAGCGACACCTATAGACTGCGCAGACGTCAAGGAAAAGCCCCCGCAAGCCGTAAACAGCCCGCTTGGCGGGCATCTCACAGGGAATGCAGTGGCTTTTTTAGCAATCAGGAGCAGGTGGCTTTTCCACAGCTGCGCATATTGGCGATTTTTTCCTTCAGCGGGTCGGCACCGACCGCGCCGAAAACCGCTTCGTCGCCGACGATATAGGACGGCGTTCCGGTGATGCCGAGGCTGGTTGCCAGCTTGTAAGTCTCCTGCACCTGCTCGTCATTGGGGTTTTCCGCCATCGATTTGCGGATGTCGGCTTCCTTGAGACCGAGCGAGGTCGCGACTTCCATGGCGCTGTCTTCATTCGCCCGTCCGCGGCCACCGAGCAGGGTGCGCTGGAACTCGGGGTACTTGGCCGGAGCAAGCAGTTTGACGGCGTTGGAAACGCGGTGCGCGGCGACCGATTCCGGTCCCAGAATCGGGAACTCCTTAAGGACGACGCGCACCTTCTTGTCGCCCTTCAGGATTTTATCCATGTCAGCCATGGCGCGTTTGCAATAACCGCAATTGTAATCGAAGAACTCGACCAGCGTGACGTCGCCATCCGGATTGCCGAGCGCCAGATCGAATTTCGATTCGAAGATGGCCTTCTTGTTGTCGGCGACGGCTTCCGCCGCCTTGGCGTTACGCGTCGCATATTGCTTGCGTTCAAGCGCATCCTGAACCTCGAGCATGATTTCCGGGTTCTCGATGAGATATTGCTTGATGAACTCGCCCATTTCCTTCTTCTGCTGCTCATCGAGCGCATGGGCGGGCAGGGAGGCGAATACCGTCGAAAGGGCCGTCACGCTGGCGAGAAGGGTGGAACGGAGAAAATGCGCCATATCGGTCCTCATTCTGTGCGGCCGGAGCCTCTTGAAATCTTATGAAGGCAATTACCTTACTTTAAGCCAAATGCCATACGGCAAAAATACTTGTCCGCATTATGATCGCATGATTGTGAAGATTGTGATTCTGCGGCAAGTCTCTGAAATACGGTTCAGGAAAGAGCATGCCCTTGATCACGATGTCGAAGCGGAGCGCAGTCGAACCCTTTCACGCCATGGATATTCTGGCGGAAGCGAACAGGCGCAGGCAGGCGGGACGCCCCGTCATTTCCATGGCGGTCGGCCAGCCCTCCCATCCCGCGCCGAAAGCGTCGCTCGAAGCCGCTGAGGCCGCGCTGAAACACGGGCGGATCGGTTATACCGATGCGCTCGGCCTGCGCGAATTGCGTGAGGCGATCGCCGGCCATTACCGGCTGCGTCACCAGGTCGCCATCGATCCGGGCCGCATCGCGGTGACCACCGGTTCGTCTGCTGCCTTCAATCTCGCCTTCCTCAGCCTTTTCGATGCCGGAGACCATGTCGCCATCGCGAGGCCCGGCTATCCCGCCTATCGGAATATTCTCAAGGCGCTCGGCCTTAATGTCGTGGAAGTGCCGGTCACGGCCGAAACCGGTTATACGCTGACGCCGGCAAGCCTCGAACGCGCGGAAACAAGAGCCGGCTGCAAGCTGAAGGGCGTGCTTCTGGCAAGCCCGGCCAATCCGACTGGCACCGTCACCGGCCGCGAGGCGCTGAAGCGGCTGGCGAGCTATTGCGAAAGCCGCGACATGGCTTTCATTTCCGACGAAATCTATCACGGTCTGACCTTCGTCGGCGAAGAGACGAGCGCGCTCGAAATCACCGATAATGCCGTGATCATCAATTCCTTTTCCAAATATTATTGCATGACCGGCTGGCGCATTGGCTGGATGGTGCTGCCGGAGAATCTCGTCCGTCCGGTCGAGTGTCTGGCCCAGAGCCTCTATATTTCCCCGCCGGAACTTTCGCAGCTTGCGGCGACTGCAGCCTTTTCGGCGGCGGAGGAACTGGATGTCTACAGGGAAAGCTATCGCACCAACCGCGATTTCCTGATGGCGCGCCTGCCGGAAATCGGCCTGCCGCTGGCATCGCCCATGGATGGCGCTTTTTACGCCTATGTCGATACAAGCCGCTTCTCCAACGACAGCATGGATTTCGCCAAGCGCATGCTGGCGGAAATCGATGTGGCGGCGACGCCAGGCATGGATTTCGATCCCGAAGAAGGCCATCGCGCGCTGCGCATTTCCTATGCGGGTTCCGTGTCTGACATTGCCGAGGCCGTTGGACGTATTGCCGGCTGGCTGAAATAAGCCCGGATCATCCGCTCGGGGAGATCAGGCGGGTGTGCAGCTAAAGGTGCTGTTGAATGCCTTTTCACCCTTTGCGGTGAAGGTCAGCACCCGGCCGTTTCCGCGCCGCAGCCAGTCACGCTGCTGCATGGCTTCCAGAAGAGACGCGCCAAGCCCGCCGCCGAGGTGATGGCGGCGTTCGCTCCAGTCAAGACAATGCAGGCAGACCGGGCGGCGCGCCTTTTCCAGTGGCGAAAGGTCGATGCCGAAGCTCGAGAAGAAGTCACGTCCGCTATCCGTTAGGGCAGGATCATCACCTAACGTCACGAGCCCCTTCGCGGTAATAGCGGCAAGCAGCGCCACGCCGCTTTCTCCGGCCAGATGGTCGTAGCAGATGCGCGCTTCACGCAGAGCCTTGTCCTTCGGTCCGGTGCGGACGCGGATTGCCCCTGTGCGTTGGGCAAGGCCCATAAGCGCTTCCAGAACCTGTGCAACATCCTCGTCTGATAGACGGAAGTAACGATGCCGCCCCTGTTTTTCTGCCTTCAATAATTGTGCTTCTGAGAGTTTGGACAGGTGCCCGCTCGCGGTCTGCAGGGTTACACCAGCGGCTTCCGCAAGCTCGCTTGCGGTGAGCGCGCGCCCATCCATCAGCGCCGTCAGGATATTGGCGCGGGCAGGGTCGCCGATCAGGGCGGCGACGTTGGCGATGAGAGGTCCGTCTTTCATACTTCGATGATAGCCGAAGCATTGATGCTAGGCAATAGCGTAAAAAGATGCGGCAGAACACTAAGGAGAGTGACGATGCTGACCTGTTTCATCCGCTACGAGATCGACCCCTTCAAGGTCGATGCCTTCGAACAATATGCCCGCAACTGGGGTGAGGCGATCCCACGCTGCGGCGCCGATCTCATTGGTTATTACGCACCGAAGGAGGGATCGAGCACGATCGCCTATGGTGTTTACAACATCGAAAACCTCGCCGCTTACGAAGCCTACAGGGCGCGTCTTGCCGCCGATCCGGCCGGGCGGGAAAATTATGAATTCGCCCGGCGCGAGCAGTTCATCCGCCGCGAGGACCGGCTGTTTCTACGTCTTGCTTCCGCCCCGCATGCCGGAGGCGGGCAATGATCGCCGTCATCTTCGAGGTCTGGCCGGCCGACGGCGAAAAACAGCATTATCTCGATATCGCCGCCAGCCTGCGGGCGGGGCTCGAAACCATTGATGGGTTCCTCTCCGTCGAACGGTTCCAGAGCATCAGCAATCCGCAAAAGATGCTGTCCTTGTCGTTTTTCCGGGATGAGGAGGCGGTGAAAGCGTGGCGCAATACCCCGCCGCATCGCACTGCGCAGTCGCTGGGCCGGTCCGGTGTTTTTTCCGATTATCGCCTGCGCATCGCGCATGTGATGCGCGACTACGGCTTGCAGGACAGGGAGGAGGCGCCAGCCGACAGCCGTGTAGCGCATCCGGCAGAAGGAAGTGTGTCAGGCTGACATTTCCAGCATCAGTTTTTCTGCACGCCGCTCCAAGTCTTTCTGGTTCGAACTCGTCTTTGAAACCCGTTATAGATGGGGCACTTTATGGATGAAGGCCTGGAAATGGAGAAAACGATGTCGGCAGAAAAAGTGGCGATTGTAACGGCGGGCGGCAGCGGCATGGGTGCGGCTGTGGCAAAACGCCTGGCCGCGGACGGTTACAAACTGGCGATCCTGTCATCCTCCGGCAAGGGAGAGGCGCTGGCAAAGGAACTGGGCGGCATCGGGGTCACCGGTTCCAACCAGTCCAATGACGATCTCCAGCGGCTGGCGGACAGGACACTCGAAACATTCGGCCGCATCGACGTGCTGGTGAACAGCGCCGGGCATGGCCCGCGCGCCTCCATTCTCGACATTACCGACGAGCAATGGCACACGGGCCTCGATGTCTATCTGATGAACGTCATCCGCCCGACGCGTATCATCGCGCCCGTCATGGTGAAGCAAAAGGCGGGCGCGATCGTCAATATCTCGACGGCCTGGGCTTTTGAACCGAGCAGCATGTTTCCGACATCCGCCGTGTTCCGCGCCGGCCTTGCCTCCTACACCAAGATATTTGCCGATACCTACGCGGCCGACAATGTGCGTATGAACAATGTGCTACCCGGCTGGATTGACAGTCTGCCGGCCACGGAAGAACGCCGAGAGGCCGTGCCGATGCAGCGTTACGGCAAGAGCGAGGAAATCGCCGCCACCGTAGCATTCCTTGCGTCGGAAGGGGCGGGGTATATTACCGGCCAGAATATCCGGGTTGATGGTGGCCTGACGCGGTCTGTTTGACGGCCTGGCCTTCCCAACTCTCATCCCTGTGCTTGTCACAGGGATCCAGCAAGCCCAAGTCCTTGGGCTGAAAGGACTCTCCCGCCACGCGGACGCGCGTCGACTGGATTCCTGTGACAAGCACAGGAATGAGGAAATGTCAGCGGGTCAAGAAAACGCCCGTTCTTTGCATCGACAAAACAAAACGCCCGCAACGATGTTGCGGGCGTTTTTCATTCAGTCTTTCATCTCTCAGAAGAAGCCTTTGCGCTGCCACCAGCCGCCCTTGCGCGGCTTCGGCTCGTCGCCATCGGGGTTCGGCGAAGACGAGGTCACCACCGGCTCCGAACTGGAGACATTGCTGCCCCGGTTGGCGCGGACTTTTTCTTCCGTGGCCGGTGCTTCCGCTTCCGGAGCC
The DNA here is from genome assembly GCF_040801995.1 of Agrobacterium radiobacter. Taxonomy (NCBI): domain Bacteria; kingdom Pseudomonadati; phylum Pseudomonadota; class Alphaproteobacteria; order Hyphomicrobiales; family Rhizobiaceae; genus Agrobacterium; species Agrobacterium radiobacter. The sequence continues at coordinate 1,022,699 of NZ_JBEGHX010000001.1, forward strand.
AGATCGGCCGAAGCCTCACCAGCTTCTTCAACCGCGACCTCGGCGACTGTTTCCTCGACGATCACCGGCTCCACCGTTTCAACGGCTTCAGCTTTCGGCGCTTCCTCGGTTTCAGTCTTGACCTTCGCCTTGCGGGTGCGGCGTGGCTTCTTCGGCACTTCCTCTTCCGCAACCTCGGCAACCACACCTTCCACCGCGGCGGCGGCGGTCGGTTCTTCGGTTACAGATGCTTCAACGGAAACCTCTTCGCTTTCGCTCTCACCTTCAGCTTCCGAGCCGGCAGCATCAAGAGCTTCGTCTTCCGCACGGTTGCGGCGTCCACCGCGCTTGCCGCGACGGCGGCGCTTGCGCTTGCCATCCTCTTCGGAACCTACTGCTTCCGCTGCACCGTTTTCGTTTTCAGCATCGGCCTCATCGGTTTCGATGCCATCGTCGTCACCTTCGGCATCATCGCCTTCCGCATCGCCGGACTGGGCGTCGAGCGCACCGTTCTGGTCGCCCTGGCCACCCTTGCCGCGACGGCGACGACGACGCTTGCGCTTGCGCTTGCCTTCTTCACTATTGTCGCCCTGTGGCTGCTGCTGGCGTGGCTCGGAGGTCTGCGCCTTGACGATTTCTTCCTCGTCTTCGTCCTCTTCCACCTCGGCGACGAAATCGTCTTCCTCTTCCACGAAGCTCGGCAGCATCTGGATGAGGCTTTCGATCTTCACCGGATTTTCGACGGCTTCACCACGGTCGATGGCGAAATGCTGCGCGCCGACGCCGGCGTCAGCAGCGATGATAATGGACACGCCGAAGCGGCCTTCATAATCGACGATCGTGCCGCGCTTGTGGTTGAGCAGGTAAAGCGCCGTTTCCGGCGTGCAGCGCACCGTGATGTTATGCGTGGTGTTGCGCAGCAGATATTCCTCGACGCCGCGCAGAACATGCAGGGCGATGGAGGATTCCGAGCGGACATGACCCGTGCCGCCGCAATGCTGGCAGACCTGCGTGGTCGATTCCAGCACCGAAGCGCGGATGCGCTGGCGCGACATTTCCAGAAGGCCGAAATGCGAGATGCGGCCGACCTGGATGCGGGCGCGGTCGTTCTTCAGGCAATCCTTGAGCTTCTTCTCGACGGAGCGGTTGTTGCGCTTTTCTTCCATGTCGATGAAGTCGATGACGACAAGACCGGCAAGGTCGCGCAGGCGCAGCTGGCGCGCCACTTCTTCCGCAGCCTCGAGGTTCGTCGTCAGCGCGGTTTCCTCGATAGAATGCTCGCGCGTCGAACGGCCGGAGTTGACGTCGATGGAAACCAGCGCTTCCGTCTGGTTGATGATGAGGTAACCGCCGGACTTCAGCGTGACCTGCGGCTGCAGCATCCGGTCGAGCTGGGCTTCGATACCGGAGCGCGAGAAGATCGGATGAATGTCGCGGTAAGGCTGAACCACCTTGGCGTGGCTCGGCATCAGCATCTTCATGAAGTCTTTGGCTTCACGGTAGCCTTCTTCGCCCGAAACGATGATCTCGCCTATATCCTTGTTGTAAAGGTCGCGGATCGAACGCTTGATGAGCGAGCCTTCCTCATAAACGAGGCAGGGGGCCGTGGAGTTCAGCGTCAGCGTGCGGACGTTTTCCCACAGGCGCATCAGATATTCGAAGTCGCGCTTGATTTCGACGCGGGTGCGGTTGGCGCCTGCGGTACGCAGAATGACGCCCATGCCCTGCGGAACCTCCAGATCGCGCGCGATTTCCTTCAGGCGCTTGCGGTCGGTCGGCTGGGTGATCTTGCGGGAAATACCACCGCCGCGCGCCGTGTTCGGCATCAGCACGGAATAACGACCGGCAAGCGACAGATAGGTGGTGAGTGCGGCACCCTTGTTGCCGCGTTCTTCCTTGGCCACCTGCACCAGAAGGATCTGACGGCGCTTGATGACTTCCTGAATGCGATACTGCTTGCGCGGCTTGCGGGCGACGCGGTCCGGAACTTCTTCCATGGCGTCTTCGGCGCCGACGGATTCGATCACTTCCTTTTCGTGATGATCGTCATCATCGTCGTCATCATCGTCATTGCCACGACGAAGACCTTCGACTTCCTCGGAAATCGTGTCGGTGTCGACCATGGCGGCCATTTCGCCACCGGTGCTGCCGTCGTCTTCGGAGGAGGCTTCGGCGGCCGCTGCGGCTTCTTCTTCGGCGGTCTTCTTCTTCGCGCGGGGGCGGCGGGTGCGCTTCTTCGGCTTTTCTTCCTCGGCGGGCGCTTCCACGGCTACGGCCTCGACGGCGGTTTCCTCGGAAACCTCTTCCGCGACAGGCGCAGTCTCTTCCACGACGACCGTTTCAGTGGTTTCGCTGGCGGAAACAATGCCGACATCCGGCTGATCCACCTGCGAAAGGTCGATCATGGGGGCGCCGGGCTCGGGTGCATCAGCGGATTCGAAGTCGTCGCTGCGGCGATGATCCTCGGCTTCCGCCTTCAGGAGAGCCTGACGGTCGGCAAGCGGGATCTGGTAATAATCCGGATGGATTTCCGCAAAAGCGAGAAAGCCGTGGCGATTGCCACCGTAATCGACGAAGGCCGCCTGAAGGGAGGGCTCAACGCGAGTGACCTTGGCAAGATAGATATTGCCGCGGATCTGTTTTTTGTGCTCCGATTCGAAATCGAATTCTTCGATCCGGTTCCCACGGACAACGACTACGCGTGTCTCCTCTTCGTGGGAGGCGTCGATAAGCATTTTGTCTGCCATGTAAGCTGTGCTCCTCGGCGCAGCCTTGTTTTATACGAGAACAGGCCCGCCACACGGACGAGCCTTTCATATGAGTGCAAGGATGTGCCGGAAATGAAGTCTCCAGCCGGGCCTCTGTAAACTGGCAGCATCCGGACCGACGGCGAGGCATTTGGCCTGCTCCTGGTATCCGGTTCATGTGAAAACTGCTGCGACATCATTGGCCAGGCGGAACGACAATAATATATAGACCCCTTGGGGTCCGATGAATTTGCTCTCCTCAGAGCAGCGGTGGCAGCGCCACCGGGTAGGTCTCCGGCCACGGCCGGAATTGATCCAGTTTCAGGATAAATGTAACGACGGCAGATGATTGCCCGTTTTGCAGCGCCAGCGTCTTTTCCGATTGGCAGCCGGCGGGCATCTATCCCGTCAACACTTTTAACCCTCATCCGTGTTGTATGTTTTCTCTGTCATAATAGCAATAGGCTGGCTAAATATGCCATATTGTTGGTGGAATTTCCGGGTTAACAATTGGTTCACCAAGGCCTGCGATTGTGGGGCGCAAACGCGCAAACTATCGTACGGCGTGGTTGAAACGGCACTGTTGCCGGCGTTTTTCCGCGCCGTTTATCGAAAATGACTGACATACGGAATTTCTTGAGGACCATGGATTTCACGCGCAACGCAGCGATATCAGGCGGGGCAGGGCGGCTTGGCGCGCGAATCGCGCGGGCTTTGGCGGCTCTGGCATTTTCTGTCGCCGCCTCTGTTTCCGTCGTGCCGGCAGCCCATGCCGTGGAGCCGCTTGTCGCCCATCAGGCGCGTATCATCGGTGATGAGGCGCGCACGCGCATCGTTCTCGATTTTGCGGAAGAGCCGGAATTCGACGTTCACTATCTCGATTCGCCCGCGCGCATCGTCGTGGACTTTCCCGCGGTGAATTTCGCTTTCCCCACATCCGACCTCAAGCCAACAGGTCTTTTCTCGGACATCCGCTTCGGCACCATGGGCCAGAACAGCGCCCGCATCGTGCTGACGGCGAAAAAGCCGGTTCAGGTGACTGTTGCCGAAACGAAGAAGGCTGACGACGGGCAATCTTTCCGTTTCGTGCTCGATGCCGAGATCACCACCAAGGGCAAGTTCGCGGAACTGGTGAAGGATCAGCAATGGCAGGCGCCCGCCCCGGTAACGACTGCCGCGATCACGCCTGACGACAAGACATCGCGTCCTGCGGAATTTGTCATCGCGGTCGATGCCGGTCATGGCGGCATCGATGCCGGCGCCACCGGCGGCACGACGGGCACCGAGGAAAAGGTCATCACTTTGACCTTTGCGAAGGAACTCGCGGAACGGTTGAACCGCGAACCCGGCATCAAGGCGTTTCTGACGCGCGATTCCGATACATTCCTTGCCCTGTCCGAACGGGTGACGATTGCCCGCCAGAACAATGCCAACCTCTTTATATCGCTGCATGCGGATACATTGAAGCAAAAGGGTATCCGCGGCGCGACCGTTTATACATTGTCAGACCGGGCGTCGGACCGGCAGGCGCAGGAACTGGCGGAGCGCGAAAACAAGTCCGACCAGATTGCGGGTGTTGCGGCCTCCAGCGAGCCGCCGGAGGTCGCCGATATTCTTCTCGATTTCACCCGCCGCGAAACTCAGGCCTTTTCGGTGACGCTCGCAGAAAACATCGTCTCATCCTTCGAGGGGCAGGTGGGCCTCATCAACAATCCGCACCGTTATGCCGGTTTCATGGTGCTGCGCGCTCATGACGTGCCGTCGGTGCTGCTGGAACTCGGTTTCCTCTCCAATGCGGAAGACGAAAAGCTGCTTCTCGACGGGGAATGGCGCAAGAAGGTGGCCGATACGCTGGCAACGGCTGTCGGGCGATACCGCGCCAAGGCCATGGCGAACGGCGGCTGAGAAGGTAGCCAGCGGAGCGACGGTGCTGTTGCCGCCCTGCCATTGACCGCCGAAAAGCTGTTCAATTCTTTGGCCTTGCGGACGATTGCGGAGGCGAAGCCCTATTTTACTCACATTCGCCGCGTTACTCGAAGCGCGGATTCGGTGGCGATCCGCAAGCGTCCGCAACGCGATTGCGGGCCTGCCGCCCGGTAACATATCAGCGAATGCTGCCGTATCCGGCTTGTCATCGAAGGTATGGTGTGCAAAACGGCACGCGATATGCAAGGATGCGCCCGTAAATCGTCGGGCGTTGATGGTTACGATTCGAATTATCGGTAGCTTGGTATGATCAGACTGATTGGATATTTTTTCGGCTTGGCCAGCGTACTCTTCCTGTGCGCCGCCGTCGTCGGTGCGATTTATTTGCACGGCGTGACGAAGGACCTGCCGGATTACGCAGTTCTGAGCACCTATGAGCCGCCGGTAACGACGCGCGTGCATGCCGGCAACGGTGCGCTGATGGCGGAATACGCCCATGAAAAGCGCCTGTTCCTGCCGATCCAGGCCATTCCCGACCGCGTGAAGGCCGCTTTCCTGTCCGCCGAAGACAAGAATTTCTACAACCACCCGGGTGTCGACATCTTCGGTCTCGGCCGCGCCATTCTCGTCAATCTCCAGAATGTCGGCTCCGGTCGCCGTCCGGTCGGCGCATCCACCATCACCCAGCAGGTGGCGAAGAACTTCCTTCTGACCAACGACCAGACCATTGACCGCAAGCTCAAGGAAGCCATTCTCTCCTTCCGCATCGAGCAGACCTATTCCAAGGACAAGATCCTTGAACTCTATCTCAACGAGATCTTTTTCGGCCTGAATTCCTACGGCATCGCCGGTGCGGCGCTTACCTATTTCAACAAGTCTGTAACGGAACTGACGATTGCTGAGACCGCTTATCTCGCATCGCTGCCGAAGGGACCGAACAACTATCATCCCATCCGCCGTGAAAAGGCTGCTCTGGAGCGCCGCGACTGGGTGATCGACCGTATGGCCGAAAACGGCTACATCACCGTCGCCGACGCCACTGATGCGAAGAAGCAGCCGCTCGGCGTCAACCTGCGCCGGGGTGGCGCGCATATTTTCGCGTCCGATTATTTCGCCGAGGAAGTCCGCCGCCAGATCGTCGAGAAATATGGCGAGGAAGCGCTTCTTGAGGGCGGGCTCTCGGTTCGTACCTCTTTCGATCCGCAAATCCAGATGGAGGCGCGCAAGGCGCTTCAGGACGGGCTTGTGCAATATGACGAGCGCCGCGGCTTCCGCGGACCGGTGGAAAAGATCGAGACGGCCGGCGACTGGACGGCGGCGCTGGCCAAGGTCAAGGGTCTCCGGGACGTTCCGGAATGGAAGGTCGCGGTCGTGCTCGCGGTTGCCAACGATGGCGTCGATATCGGCGTCCAGGCCGATCCCGATGCGGAAGATGGCGACAAGCGCACGCGCGGCCATATCTCTGCTGAAAACATGCGCTGGGCTTTCCGTGATGCAAGCGGCAAAAGAGCAACCGCCAAGTCGCCGGTCGGTGTCGTGACCGCGGGTGACGTCGTTTATGCACAGCCGCTTTCCGGCTCCGGCAATGAATATCGCCTGCGCCAGCCGCCAAAAGTGCAGGGCGGCATGGTGGTGATGGACCCGCATACCGGCCGTGTTCTGGCGATGGTCGGCGGCTTCTCCTATGCGCAGTCGGAATTCAACCGCTCGACGCAGGCCATGCGCCAGCCCGGCTCCTCCTTCAAGCCGTTCATCTATGCGGCCGCGCTCGACAACGGCTATACGCCCGCCTCGGTCATTCTCGACGCGCCGATTGAGGTGGTATCTGGCAATCAGGTCTGGAAGCCGCAGAATTACGGCGGGGGTTCCGCCGGTCCTTCGACCCTGCGTCTCGGTATTGAAAAATCCCGTAACCTCATGACCGTGCGTCTGGCGCAGGACATGGGCATGAATCTGGTCGCGGAATATGCCGAGCGCTTCGGCATCTATGACAAGATGCCGCCGCTTCTGTCCATGTCTCTGGGTTCGGGCGAAACGACCGTCATGCGCATGGTTTCTGCCTATTCGGTCATCGCCAATGGCGGCAAGCAGATCAAGCCGACGCTGATCGACCGTATTCAGGACCGCTACGGCAAGACGATCTTCCGCCATGAGGAACGCGCCTGCGAAGGCTGTAACGCGACCAGCTGGCAGAACCAGGACGAGCCTGTCATCGTCGACAATCGCGAACAGGTTCTCGATCCGATGACCGCATACCAGACGACGTCGATGCTTGAAGGTGTTGTTCAGCGCGGCACGGCGGCGGGCAAGATCAAGGTCGATCTGCCGGTTGCCGGCAAGACGGGCACCACCAACGATGAAAAGGACGCCTGGTTCGTCGGTTACACGCCGGACATGGTTGCCGGCCTCTATATCGGTTTCGATTCGCCCGCACCTCTCGGTCGCGGCGGCACCGGCGGCTCCCTGTCTGCTCCGATCTTCGGTGAATTCATCGCTGATGCGGCCAAGCACATGGAGCCGAGCAAGTTCATCGTGCCTGCTGGCATGAACTTCGTCGCCGTCAACCGAAAGACCGGCATGGCGGCGGTCGAGGGCGAGCCGGACACCATCATGGAAGCCTTCAAGCCGGGAACGGGTCCCGCTTCCACCTTCTCTGTCATCGGCGATGACGGATACATGTCGCAGGAAGACATTCTGAAGACCTCGCCGCAGGCGCAGCAGGCCATCACCGGCGGTGGCGGCGGTCTTTATTGACATTAGTCCTGACGTTTGGCGGGGGCGCGGGTCTTTACATCCGCGCCCCCCGCATTTATTTGAGCAACGAGTTTCAATGAAGGTGAAGAACCAGCGAAATGCGCAATGAAATCGTGAACGTAGTCGACGAAATCAAGCAGGCCATAAGCCTGCTGAGGAGGCATCTTTGACTGGGACCAGGCGATAAGACGACTGGACTGGTTGAATAACAAGGCAGAGGACCCGACCCTCTGGAACGATGCCACTGAGGCCCAGAAGCTGATGCGCGAACGCCAGCAGCTGGATGACAGCATCAACGGCGTCAAGGCGCTGGAGCAGCAGCTCCGCGACAATATCGAGCTGATCGAACTCGGCGAGATGGAAGGCGATGACGAGATCGTCAAGGACGCCGAAGATGCCCTGAAGGCGCTGAAGAGCGAGGCGAACCGCCGCCAGGTGGAAGCCATGCTTTCAGGCGAGGCCGATGGCAACGACACCTATGTCGAAGTGCATTCCGGCGCCGGCGGCACCGAAAGTCAGGACTGGGCGAACATGCTTCTGCGCATGTATACCCGCTGGGCCGACCGCGAAGGTTTCAAGGTCGAGGTTCTCGAAGTTCACGACGGCGAAGAAGCCGGCATCAAGTCCGCGACGATCCTCGTCAAGGGCCACAATGCATTCGGCTGGATGAAAACGGAATCGGGCGTGCACCGCCTCGTTCGTATTTCGCCCTATGACAGCAATGCGCGTCGCCACACATCGTTCTCCTCCGTCTGGGTTTATCCCGTCGTCGACGATTCGATCCAGATCGACATCAATGAGAGCGATTGCCGTATCGATACCTATCGTTCGTCCGGTGCGGGCGGCCAGCACGTCAACACGACAGACTCGGCCGTGCGTATCACGCATATTCCGACCGGTATTGCCGTTGCCTGCCAGCAGGAGCGTTCGCAGCACAAGAACCGCGCCAAGGCGTGGGACATGCTGCGCGCCCGCCTCTATGAGGTGGAGCTGCAGAAGCGGGAAGAGGCGGCAAACGCCCAGGCCGCGTCCAAGACGGATATCGGCTGGGGCCACCAGATCCGTTCCTACGTTCTGCAGCCTTACCAGCTGGTCAAGGATCTGCGCACCGGCGTGGAAAGTACAGCACCCGGCAACGTGCTGGATGGCGACCTGAACGAATTCATGGAAGCCGCACTCGCCCACCGCATCAGCGGCGGCGCGGATGTGGAAGTCTCGGATATCGATTAAGGCGTCCGGCGCGTCGACTGGAAAATTGCCCCTCGCAAACCCATTGCGAGGGGTTTTTCGTTGGAGGACTAGCATGAAACAGGCGCTCTATATCGTCGACGTCCAGCCGGGCTTCAATCCGCCGGCTGGGCTGGTGGCGGAAATATCCGCACTCGCCCTGACCATGCCCAGCATCGCCACCGTCGAGCGTCATGATGAAAGTGTGACGCCCTTCGAGCGGCAACTCGGCTGGAAGCCGGGCAGGGATGACGAGTCGCTTGTTGCGGCAGATCGCATATTCATCAAACACGGTTATGCGCCTCCACGGGAGGTCATCGACTATCTCCTGTCGCTGAAACTCGACAGGGTGCTGGTCTGCGGCATTCAAGCTGATACCTGCGTGCTGGCCGCTGGTTTTGCCCTTTTTGATGCGGGGCTGCATCCCACGCTGTTGCCGTGGCTGACGGTAGGCTCCAGTCTCGACCGCAGTGGTGAACTCGGTGCAAGATTATGGAAACATCATTTTGGAGCGGTTCTTGTCGGGCCGGAGGCACTGGAAGCATAGCCTTGCCCGGCCGCGTATCCGGTCCGATCAGTTCGAAGCTTTTTCGATCTTCATCTCACCCAGCTCGTCGATCAGGATCGTCCAGCTTTCCGCTTCCTTGCTCATCGGGTCCGTCTTCAGATAAACGGTCACGAACAGGCCGGGCGAGGCGGGCGCGCCATTCGAGCTTTCAGGACGAATATCCGTGACATAGGATTTCATCTGGCTGAATTCCTCCAGCTCGATATTTTCGAGGAGATTCGGCCCATCGGCGGTAAAGACGATGCGCTGCAGGTAGATTTTCGCCGTGCCGTCGCCCTGGCGGATGGCGATGACCTTGTAATAACCGCGCGTGGGCGAGGCAGGCGGCGGCCGCAGCTGTCCGTCAGGACCTTTCACCGGCTCAAGATTCCGATCTTCCCACATGCCGCTGCTGACGACGAAGATTGCCGAAACCGGCAGGGCGTCGATCGCTTCCGTCTGCGCCCGCCCAGGAAGCACGGCGGCGGCGAAAAGGAAAGCAGCGAGGATAGGTCTTGTCAATTGCATGGCCATTATCGATTGTGGGCGTCAATTGTTGAACTGTTCGGCGAGAACCCGGTCCGACCATGAACGATCCGGATCCGAGAGAATTCTGGCCGTCCTGTCCTGCGATTGTGCGATCCTAACGTGACGAACGGATTTCACCTCGGTGTGGTCGGCCACCGCGTTCACCGGGCGCTTGTCGCGTTCCAGAACATGAATGTCGACCGTAACCTTATTCGGCAAAAGCGCGCCGCGCCAGCGTCGCGGCCGGAAAGCACTGACGGGGGTCAGCGCCAGAAGCGGTGATTCCAGCGGCAGGATCGGTCCATGGGCGGAGAAATTGTAGGCTGTCGACCCTGCGGGGGTCGCCACCATCATGCCGTCGCAGATCAGCTCTTCCAGCCGCACCTTGCCGTCCACCTCGACACGAAGCTTGGCGGCCTGATGGGACTGGCGAAACAGGCTGACCTCGTTCATGGCGAGGGCGGTGAACTCGTCGCCGTCGGAATCCGTTGTCGTCATGCGCAAGGGATGGAAATCATTGCCGCTCGCCACCGCGATGCGCTCGAGCAGGCCTTCCACCCGGTAGTCATTCATCAGGAAGCCGACGGACCCCCGGTTCATGCCATAGACACGCTTGCCGGAATTCATCGTCTCGTTGAGAATCTGCAGCATGAAGCCATCGCCGCCGAGTGCAACGATCACCTCCGCCTCTGCGAACGGCGTGTCGCCGTAAATGCCTTTCAGCACGCTCAGCGCCGTCTGCGCCTCCTCTGTTGCGGAGGCGACGAAGGACAGTGAATAGGTAGAATGCGACATTCGCTTCCCTCGACAACGGCGCAGACCGGGCCGGTCCGAGCAAGGCACTGTAACCTGTTGAAGCGGCTTGAAATCTTTAAACCTCGATGAAGAGATCGATAGCTAGCCGCCAGACGCACCCTTGGTACATGAAGACGGCGGCTGGCGACAAGGCCTTTCGCAGGCGCAGGCGTTCCCTGACGGCGGGCCGCATCACTCCGGTCCACAGCTTCTTGATTTGCGCCCGCCGACAAGGGTTGCGATGCGGGACGGCCTGATGCAGTTTGCCAAGGCAGCCGGAATGACGAGTGGCAGGAGACGGATGTGGCGCTGAACTACGATATCTACGATGTCTTTACCGAGACGAAAATGGCGGGAAATCCGCTGGCGGTCATGTATGACGCCGATGATCTTCCCCAAGGCACGATGCAGGCGATTGCGCGGGAAATGAACCTTTCCGAGACGGTTTTCGTCAACCGCTCCACCAACCCGGCGCATGCAGCTTCGCTGCGTATCTTCACGCCATCAGGCGAATTGCCCTTTGCCGGCCATCCGACGGTGGGTGCTGCTGTCGCCATCGCCGAGCGAAATCGCGGCGAGGGTGATGACGACATCGATACGGTCTGTGTGCTGGAGGAGAAGGTGGGGCCGGTGCGCTGCGCGGTGAAGATGCGCGCCGACGCCGTCAGCTTCGCGGAATTCGACCTGCCGCGTAAATCATCCCGAGTCGACCTGCCGCTCGATCACACCGCTCTTGCCGATGCGCTCGGCGTCAGCGAAGGACATCTCGGCTTTGAGAATCATGTGCCGTCTATCTGGACAGCAGGTGTGCCGTTCCTGCTCGTGCCGCTGCACAATATCGCCGCCATCAGGGACATGGATTTCGACGCCAATCTGTGGCTGCGCACCGCGCCGCTGGTCGAGGGACGCCTGGCGGCGGCCTATATCTACTGTCGCGGCGGCGTCAATCACGCGGCAAAGTTCCACGCCCGCATGTTCTCCCCGGATATGGGCATTTCGGAAGACCCCGCAACCGGTTCCGCCGCCGCCGCCCTTTCCGGCGCGATCCACCATTTCGACGGGCTGACGGACGGCCATCATCCGCTCCTGATAGAGCAGGGCGTGGAGATGGAAAGACCGTCCCACATCCATCTACGCATGGACATCAAGGACAACGAAATAGCCCGCGCGCGCATCGGCGGTCATGCGGTGCGTGTGGCGTCGGGCACGTTCGAGATTTGAGGCGAACGGTCGTTTGATTGTCCGGTAACATCCCGTACCGGTGGCTTCTGTGATCGCGCGCCGCGCGACGCCTGATGGAGCGGACACAGAGATGTCCGTCCTTGACATATATCCCGACGAGGGTTTTAAATTCGCGCGCATCTCCGCGAACCGGCGGAGATTTGCGCACCAGATCATGGTTTTTTAGCACATAGAGGTCCCAATGCGCCGAGTCCCTTCTCACGAAAATCACCTTGGAGTTTCTGAGAAGTTGAGGGTTCATGCGCACTTTGAATCTGGGCATTCTCGCCCACGTAGACGCAGGCAAGACTAGCCTTACGGAGCGTCTCCTATTTGACACCGGCGTAATCGACAGGCTGGGCAGCGTCGATACCGGTAATACACAGACAGACAGCCTCGAACTGGAGCGGCAGCGCGGCATCACCATCAGGGCCGCTGTCGTGTCCTTCACCATTGGCGATACCGTCGTCAATCTCATCGATACGCCCGGCCATCCCGATTTCATTGCGGAAGTCGAGCGTGTGTTGGGGCTGCTTGATGCAGCGGTGGTTGTGGTTTCGGCCGTGGAAGGCGTGCAGGCGCAAACGCGGATACTTGTTCGGGCGTTGCAACGTCTCGCAGTCCCGTTCGTATTCTTCATCAACAAGGTCGATCGCCCCGGCGCGCGCTATGATGAGGTCGTGCAGAACCTCGCCGATCAGTTGAGGGTGCGCCCGATCGCCATGTCGACTGTCACTGGCGCTGGCGGCAAGTCCGCGCGGGTGGAGGCTACGGATGTGAAGAGCGAGCCATTTTTCTCCATCCTCTGCGAAATCCTTGCCGAGAATGACGAGGACCTGTTGCGCGACTATCTTTTGACGCCCGACGGTGTGGAGGCCGAAAGACTCCTCCAATCGCTCGCGCATCAGACCGCCCATGGGCTGGTGCATCCGGCTTTTGCCGGTGCGGCGATGACGGGAGCCGGCCTGCCGGCTTTGATATCTGCCATTGTCGACATGCTGCCCGCTCGTCAACCCGACCCCGAGGGAGAAGTCTCGGGAAAAATCTTCAAGATCGAACGCGGATGGGGCGGTGAAAAGCTGTCATATCTGCATTTGACATCTGGAACGATCCAGCTCCGGCAGTATCTGCCTTTGCCGCAGGGACCGGTAAGAGTGACCGGAATACAGCTGTTCGAGGACGGTCACGTTCACAATTCGACGCATCTCCGCGCCGGTCAGATCGCCCGCGTCACCGGCTTTACGAGTGCCCGGATCGGCGACAGGGTTGGCGCGGACGCGGTTGCCGACAGCCCGTTTCATTTCGCTCCACCCACGCTTGAAACACGAGTCGTTTCCCGCCGTCCGGCTGAGCACGCGGCGCTCTGGCTGGCGCTGAACCAGCTGACCGAGCAGGATCCGCTTATCGGATTGCGAAGGAACGACGAGACGAACGAGGTTTTCGTATCGCTCTATGGCGAGGTGCAAAAGGAGATCATCCAATCGGAACTGTTGACGGGGTTTGGCATCGAGGCCGAATTTGAGGACAGCACGATTATCTGCGTGGAAAGGCTGGCAGGTATCGGGCACGGACTTCAAACCATCTTCAAGGCACCAAACCCCTTTATCGCCACCGTCGGATTGCGGGTCGAGCCAAGACCGGATGGTGCGGGAAACAGCTTCGCACTGGAGGTGGAGGTGGGCCAGATGCCCGCAAGCTTTTATCGAGCGGTCGAGGAGACCGTATTCGAAACGCTGAAGCAGGGCATATTCGGTTGGCGGGTGGTGGATTGCCATGTCGCCATGACGGCCGCCCGGCAGAGTGCACCGTCAAGCACGGCTGCCGATTTCCGGCAGCTGACACCATGGGTGCTGGCAATGGCGCTGACCGAAGCGCAAACCTACGTTTGTGAACCGATCGATCACTTCCACCTCGAAGCGCCGGCGGCAGCGATGACACGCCTGAGCACCGTTCTTGCCAAAGCGGGTGCAGTCACCAGAAACGCCGTTATCTCCGGCGGCATGGCAAGGCTTGAAGGGACGATAGCGTCGGCAATGGTTCAGGGTGTTCAGCAGCAGGTGCCGGGGCTGACGGGTGGCATGGGCGCGATGGAAACGTCGTTCAGCCACTATGCACGGGCGGATAATCCGCCGCCGCCGCGCCGGCGGTCGGGTGCTGATCCGTTCAATGAGCGCGATTATCTGCTGAGCCTGCGCCGAAATGCAGAATGACCGCCGCGGAAATCAAATATTCCGCGACGGTCATTTTTCACATCAGACTTGAACAGGCAACGCGGAGAGGGATCCTCTCCGCGTGACCTCCTGTCAGTTGAACCGGCCCGCGGCATGGGCAAGCATCGTATAGACCTTGCCGGTATCGGAGGTGAGGTAGGACTGGGTGACTGTCCGGTCGCGATCCGTGCGGGCCACATCGGCGAGCAGCTTTTCGAAATCGGTGATGTAGCGGTCCACGGCGGTGCGGAATTCAGCCTCCCGCTCGTATTTGCGCTTGATCTCGTCAAACGTCGTCTGGCCCTTCAGCGTGTAGAGGCGACGGGTGAAGACGTCGCGCTCGCCGCGCTGGTAACGGCGCCACAGTTCCACCGATGCATCGTGATCGATGGCGCGGGCGATATCGACCGAAAGCGAATTCAGCGATTCCACCATGTGGCGCGGATTGCGGGTGTCGGCCGCACGGGTCGGCTGCTGCTCGGCGCTTGCGCGGGGTGCGGAAGCGGCAGTCGTTTCCTGCGAGGCGCCACGCAGAAGATCGCTGATCCAGCCACCGCCTTCTTCACGACGTCCGGCGGGAGCGGCAGCGGGAGCCGGGGCAGGTGCCTGACGGTTCTCGACCTGGCGGTTTTCAAGCGGCAGGGTGCCACGCAAGGCAGGGGCAGCAGCAGGCTGCGGCTGTGCCGGGCGCTGTTGTACCGGAGCGGCTGCTGCCGGCTGCGGACGCGTCTCGACGCGGCGTTCAGCGGCAGGCTGGGTCGCGGCGATGGCACGGGCGACCGGTTCGGACACTTCCATCTGGTGGGTCGAACGACCGACAAGGTGGGAAATATCCTGCAGGGCCTTGATCTGCTCGGAAACGGCGCGGCGCATGGCGGCAGCGCTTTCCTTGGCTTCTTCCGGCAGGTCGAAGGCACCGCGCTTCAGTTCGGCGCGTGTCGCATCCAGCTCGCGGCGGATGTCGTGGCTGGAGCGGCGGATTTCGTCCGTTGCGCCGGCAAAGCGGCTAACGGCTTCCTCGACGGCCTGACGCAGCGTTTCCTTGAGGTTGGCGGCGGCGGCATTCGATTTTTCCGAGGCGCTGCCCAGAAGATTGTCGACTTCCGAAAGCGAGGACTCGACACCGCCGCGCAGGCGGTTCACCAGCTCGTCGGAGTATTTCTGCGCGTCGGAGAGCGTGCTTTCGATCGAGCGGCTGGCATCCTGACCGGCGGAGAGCAGGGCGCCCCGCATGGTCTGTGCCGCCGAGCGGGCGCGCTGTTCGGTCTCGTCGAGCGAGCGGCCGATATCGGTGAAGGACGCCTGCAGATTGTCACGCAGATTGCCGGCGACATTCTGCGAACGCTCTTCGGCTTCGTTGAGCGTGGTTTCCACGACGCCGACGACGTTGCGCATGGCGCTTTCGATTTCCTCGGAGCGCTTGACGAGGCCGACGGACAGGCTGCGCAGCGCATCCTGGCGTTCCTCCAGCGTGCCGACGAGGCTCGACTGTGCGGCATTGAGCAGTTCGGATGCCTGGCTCAGCACCTTCGAATGTTCTTCGAAGCGTCCGACGATACCGGCAACCTGCGCCAGCGTCTGGCCGGAAATATTCGACAGGCGGTCGATCTTTCCTTCGAGCAGACGGCTGGAGCTGGACACCATGTCGGCGGCCTGCGAGGCGGATTCGGAGAAGCGGGTCGCCGAGGCGTTCAATGCCTCATCTGCCGCGCCGAAGCCCTGTGCGGCGCGCTCAACGGCGGAATTGAAGTTGGTTGCCGACTGTTCAACGATCTCGGCCATGCTGTTATGGGTCTGCGACAGCATGTCCGTGCTCTGGCGGGTGGCGGCGACCAGCTTGTTGGCGGCATCGCTGCCGGCGCGGGCATATTTGTCGATGCCCTGTTCGACGGCGTCCGCCATAGCAGTATGGGTCTCGGACAGCATATCCGTGCTCTGGCGGGTGGCTGCGACGAGCTTGCCCGCCGCATCCGTTCCGGCAGCGGCATAGTCACTGATCGCCTGTTCCACCATGCCGACCATGCCGCTGTTGCTCTGCGAGAGAAGCTCGGCGCTCTGCTGGGCGGCGGAAACGATCTTCTCGGCGGCTTCGCGGCCGATGGTGGCATATTCGTCGACGATAGGCTTGGCTTTCTCCTCGATCAGGCGAGACAGCTCCGCAGAGCGGCTGGCCAGCATCGAGTTGAGTTCGCGGGTGCGGTTGTCCAGCGCCGAGCGGATGGATTCGCCGCGCGCGTCGAGGGCCGATTCGACACCCGTCAGCGTTTCGGAAATGACACCGACCTGAGAGCGGACGACGGCTTCAGCCTCGGCAACCTTGTTGACGATAATGTTGCCTGCCTCGGAGAAGGTCTGGGCCACGGCGGCGGCCTGGCCGGAGAGACGGGTCTGCGCATCCGAGATGCGGTTAACGATCTCGCCGGAGCGCTCTTCGATGGCCTTGGTGAAGGCTTCGTTCTGCGCCTGCACCTGTTCTGCAAATTCCGAACCGGATTTCGAGAGCAGGGCGGATGAGCGGGCCGCTTCATCGCCGATGCTCTGGGTGGCCGACGTGACCGCGCCGCGCAGGCTGACAGCGAGATCGCTCGCCTTGCCTTCAATGGTGCGGTTGACGTTTTCGAGGCCGATCGTCAGCGCACGGTCCATGGTGCCGAGGCGCTCATCGATGCGGGCCGTGCCGTTATCGAAGGTTTCTGCCAGGCGGCTGGTGCGGCTTTCCAGCGTATCTGCGACACGCGTGGTCTGCTCGTCCAGAATGCCGGTGATGCGCTCGGCGGCCTCGTCGCTGGTGCGGGCGAACACGGCCGTCTTGTCTTCCAGCGCGTCGGCGAAGCGGCGGCCGGCGTCCTCGATCGAGCTGTTGACGTTGGCGAGATCGCCACCGACGCGGGTCTGCAGGGTGTCGAGAGAGGTCTCGATGCGGGCGCCTGTCTCGTCGAGACGGGTTGTGACATTGCCGATCGATGTTTCGATGCGGGCGGAGAGGGCGTCGGTGGCCCCGCCGATTTCGCGGGCTGCCTCGCCGATCTTGACGGCGATATCACCGGCGCTGTTGCGAAGACGCTCTTCCAGCGTCGCAGCACTGCCGTCGATTGCCTTCTGCAGCGTGTCCTGCTGGGTCTCGAGCGACAGTTCAAGCATGCTGGCGCTGGAGGCGACCGTGGTGCCGATCATCATAGCCTGCTCGGAAAGCATGTCGCCCATCTGCGTCGTGGCGGAGCTGAGCGTCGCAGCAAGGTCCGCCTGGCGCTGGTCGAGCGCCGTGCGAATATCCTCATGCGATTGCGAGAGGTTGGTTTCGAGGCGGGACACACCTTCTTCCACCGTCTGGGCAAAACGGGTGCTGCCGTCTTCAACGACGCTTTCGATGCGGTTGGCCGCGCCCGAGACACTCTGCTCGATCAGGCCGCTATTGCGCTCCAGCGAGCCGGCAATGCGCTCGGCCTGTGAGCCGAGCATGGTTTCGAGCCGCTCGTGACCGCTGGCAAGCGCGTTTTCAAGCGTGAATGCGGTGGATTCGAGACGCTGGCCGACACCGGCCGCCGCAAGCGAAAGCGACGATGCTCTGGCATCCATCGCCTCGGCGATACGCTCCTCGACACCAGAAATCGTCATATCGAGCGCAAGAGTGCGGCTGTCCAGCGCATCCGCGATGCGTTCTTCCGCGCCTGCCACGATGCCGGAAAGGGCAGCGGTACGGCTGTCCAATGCGTCTGCAATGCGGTCTTCGACACCGGAAACGGCGTTCTGCAGGGCCGTGGTGCGACCATCGAGAATATCGGCGATCTTTTCCTCGACGCCGGAGAAGCTCATGTCGAGCGCCATGGTGCGGCTGTCGAGAACATCCGTAATCCGCTCTTCGGCGCCGGAAACGACGGTCTTCAGCGAATCCGTGCGGCTGTCAAGCGCGCTGGCAATACGGGTCTCGGCGCCGGCCACCAGTTCGCCAAGGGCTGCGGTGCGCGTGTCGAGCGCTTCGGTGATTTTTTCCTCCGCGCCGGAGAATGCCATGTCGAGCGCCATGGTACGGCTGTCGAGCGCATCGGCGATGCGTTCTTCAGCGCCGGAGACCACGGCGTTGAGAGCGGCGGTGCGGCCATCCAGCGTTTCCGCGATACGGGTTTCAGCACCGGCGACCACGTCGCCGAAGGTGGCCGTGCGGCTGTCGAGCGCGCCGGCGATTTTCTCTTCAGCGCTCGCCACAATGCCGGTGAGGGCAGAGGTACGGTTGTCGAGCGTCTCGGACAGTCTTTCCTCGACATTGGCAAAGGTCATGTCGAGCGACAGGGTGCGGCTGTCCATCGTATCGGCGATGCGTTCCTCGACGCCGGAAATGGCGCTGGAAAGAGCGGCCGTGCGGCCGTCAAGCGTATCGGCGATGCGGCTTTCCGCACCGGCGACGACGTCGTGCAGGGCAGCCGTGCGGCTTTCCAGCGTATCGGAAATACGATCCTCGATGCCGGAAACAGCACCGGTGATGGCGGCAGCCCGGGTTTCGAGCGTTTCCGAAAGGCGGCGCTCGACATCGGCAACGACACTGTTGATCGCGGCGGCGCGTTCGTCGAGCATGGCGGCAAGGCGTTCGGCCGTGCCGGAGACGGAGCCGGTAATCGCCATCGAACGGCTGGCGAGTGCCTCGTCGAAACGGTTCTGGCTGGCTGAGAGCGCGCCGAACAGGGCGTTGCTTCGTTCCGACAGCACAGCGTCGATCTTCTCGTGAGAATTGGCGAAGGCGTCGGTGATTTCGGCGGTGCGCTGGCCGATCGCGTCGCTGAAGGCCTGTGTCCGGATTTCAAGCGCGCTTTCCAGCATTTCCTGACCCGTGCCCAGCGCAGTTGCAAGCGCCAGCGACTGATCGGTCATGGTGGTGCCGATACGCTCCAGACCGGCGCTCAGCATGGTGTCGAGCGCTTCGGAGCCGCCGGCAACGGTTTCGTTGATGCGGGCGAGACTTTCCATCAGCTTGCTGTCGAGGCTGCCGGCGCGCTGGTCGAAGGCACTGGCGAATTGCGCCACATGCACGTCGAAGGCCGAGTTGACCTGGCCTACCGTCGCCTGCATGCGCTCCTCGTAGAGGCCGGAGCGAAGATCGAGATCCATGATCGCATCGTCGGCCGTGCTCTGCAGGCTCTGGCGGAAGGAGAGGCCCTTTTCTTCAAGCGTCGTGGACAGCTTGTCGAGAACCGTATCGAGCGAACCGCCGATGACCTGCTGGCCGCGTTCGATATTGCGATTGAGTTCCAGCGTGCGGTTGGACAGCGTCTCGTTGAGCTGGCGGGTGCGTTCCTCAAGCGCGCTGTTGAGGCTTTCCACGCCGCTATCCAGCGTCGAAGCATGGATCGCGAAACGCTCCAGCAGCACTTCACCGCGCTCGTCCAGCGTCGAGGTGAGATTATGCAGGCGCATGTCGAATTCGTTGGAGATCGTCGAGCCCGAAGAGTTCAGCGCCTGGAGCAGGTTTTCGGTCTTGGCGGCGATCAGGCTGCCCATCGCTTCGGTCGAGGCGCGCGATTTTTCGAGCAGCGCAGCCGAACGCGTGTCGATCATAGAGGCGAAAGCCTCGCCGGTCGTGGCGATCCGCATCGAAAGCTCTTCGCCAACGATGGAAAGCTCTTCTTTAATCTGTTCCTGCGCGCCGACGATGGAGGAGCGGATGCGCTCGGCATGATTGACGATGGCGTCACGCTCGGCGGTCAGTTCCTGCACGAGGCTGCGCACGCGCAGTTCATTGTCGGCATAGCTGCGCTCGAGCGCGTTGACTTCGGAATGAACGAGTGTCTCGAGTTCCGTCGCGCGGGCGATTGTGCGCTCGATACCGTCATTCATGGCCGAGACTTCGCGGCGAACCGCCTGGCCGACCGACATGATGCGGTCGGATGCTACGGTTTCCGGTTCCGCAAGGCGAAGGGCGACTTCGGCCATGGAGCGGGCGGCATTCCGCAGATCGCGGGCACGCGCCATCATGATCGCGAAGGCGAAGAACAGCATGATGGGAACGAGGATGCCGACGACGATTGCCATCAGGCCGGGGATTGCGGTGAGATCAGCCAGCGAGGCGATGTTCCACAGCGTGTTGCCATAAAGAAGATGTGCGATACCAAGGCCGCCGAGCGCCCAGATGACCGACATGATCGTGGCGTTGCGAAGTGCGCCGCCAATGGAGCCGCCTTCAAGCGATTTCAGGATCATGGCCGGGCTGCGCTTGGAACCGTCATTGGCCGCCTCGAGATTGGGCGATCTGGGCGTCTGTTCGGCAGGCGCGCGCGCGGCCTCGGGAGCAGGGGTCTGTCTGCTTGCTTCCTTCAATCTGGCCTCCGGCTGCTTCGGCGCTGCAGTTTTCCGCGTCTCCGGCTTTTCTTCGAAAGCGCCAAGCTGCAGGGCATCTTCCAATGCCTGAAATGCAGTCTCGTCGACAGAGTCGCTGATCTTGTTATTCGCCATGCGGTTACGCCTCGTTACACATACGCCCGGCTTCATGCCGTTGACCACTTGCGATCCGCAAGCAGACTGCCGCCATCATGCCAGCGGAACATTATCCCTTGAAGAGAGAACAATTCCGCCATTTACCAAATCCCGAATTGCTGGTGGTCCAGCTTTCGGGCGAAATTACATCACTGTGCCGCAATAACAAAGCTTGAGCTTAAGCCTCGCAGGAACGGCAGTACCGTAGTGACACATTTAGGTGTTCGAAACAATTAATGCGGATTTGCGGCGGTGGCGAAGTGTCGGCTTTTTAACAGTTTTTAAACCTGAGTTTCACGCTGAACGCCTTGTTTCGCATAAGTTTAACATAAATTAACCATAGCAGAAGATTTTCGCCCGCGTCACGCCGTAATTTAAGCTGATAGCAGCCGCCCGGATGCGTGAATACGACACAGATGTGACACGAAACAGGAAACGGTGAGACAGGATTTCAGCCATGGCAGCGGTCAGTATTGTTTTCGAAGCTCCCGATAATTGCGGCGGCGCGCCTGCCACCGGTAAAAAACCGATCGATTTCGATCATCTCGCCCGGCAGACGATGGGCGACAAGGATCTGGAGATCGAGGTGCTGCAACTCTTCAGCCGCAACGCCCGCGCCGCCCTGCATGAAATGGCGGGTGCGGACGACAAGACCGTCATGGCGACGGCCCACCGTCTGAAGGGGTCGGCGCAGGCCGTCGGTGCATCCGCCGTTTCCGCAGCCGCGGCAGCAGTGGAAGACAAGGGCAAGGACAGCGCGGCGATCGCAAAACTCGCGGCAACCATTGTCGAAGCCGAAAATTTCATCCTCAAGCTTTGCCGCTGAGGCGTAATCCATCAAATTTGCCATTTTGCAAGGCCGGTTGCGTCTAAGCGCCCTCGAAGCGGGTTGCCAAGGCGGAGCGGCCTTTCTATGTGTTTAGAACAGTTCTTAGATCACATTTTGGATTTCCGGCATGACAAAACTGACCATCGTTGCCTTTGACGGCACGCCCCATGAACTCGACGTGAGCAACGGCTCCACCGTCATGGAGAATGCGGTGCGCAACTCCATTCCCGGCATCGATGCGGAATGCGGCGGCGCCTGCGCCTGTGCGACCTGTCATGTCTATGTCGACGACGCCTGGGCCGAGCGCGTCGGCGGACCGGAACCGATGGAAGAGGACATGCTGGACTTCGCCTTCGACGTGCGCCCCACCTCGCGGCTCTCCTGTCAGATCAAGATGAATGACGAGCTTGATGGTCTCGTCGTTCATGTTCCCGAGCGTCAGGGCTGAAAATTTCCGTATTGCTTCACGCAGAAAAAGCCCCGCTCACCTAGTAGCGGGGAGCGGGGCGAGGCGGGTACGCGCATGCAGGCGAGGGAGGAAACACCTGCGAGCCCTCAAGTGCGCACCGGGAGAACCGGAGACGGTTGCAACCGCCGGACCCGCCTTGGGCCGCAACCATTTCAAACCGTATGAACAAGCTACAATGAGTCTTGCCGACCGCACCACGGCGAGAATTCACGGGTGATATAGGACATGACGTTACGTCATGTCCGTGATTTTCCCCGAGATTCTGGAAGGTACGGCCAATGACCGTCAGCGACGATTCTGGCCCTGCTCGAGCCGGTTTTTCAAAAGCCGGGTCATGCGGGCATCGAAATTTTTCGATTCCACGACGTCGAAGCGCATTTGGTCCCGGTCATGCTCGTCCATCACCGTCTGGGTGATCTTGCCGACCATTTCCTGTAGCGTCTCGCAGCTTTTCTGCGGCCGAAGCGAGGTCAGCTGTCTTTCAAGCGAACGGGCATGGGTGCGGGCGATTTCCGCATGGCGCTCCTCGTGGCGCTTGATATCGGCAAGCAGCGTATCCCAGATGAAGGCCAGTTCCGCCGTGGTGCGACGGCGGTTTTTCCATTGCGGCAGGAGAATGCGGGTGTTTAGCACCACTTTGGCGGTTCCGACGCTGCAAAGGCCGTTTTTCTCCACATAGGTGAGCTCGCCCCCGAATTTGATTTCGGTAGCGCCGGGATGGCGCGCGCCGGTATTGCGGGTCAGGGGGCCGTGCTTGGAAAGCTGCTGGTCGAGATCGGCCGCCGTTTTGCCGCCAATCGAAAAATAGGAATAGGTCTTGCGGACGATGGTGTCGGAAAATGCCGATCCGGGTAGGGAAAGTGCCATTGCGCCCGCCAAAGCGACGCAAAGAGCACGTGATGATTTAGTCATGACCCGGCCTTCCGGTTGAACTTCAAAAAGGTTTGCTGCATAGGCGGAGCGGAACTTATAAGAATTGGCATAACACTCCGTTATTCCCGAAAGGCGCGTGTTACGTGATAACAGCCGGCAGCAACGCGTGGCAAGCGGCCCATGGTCGCTCCCTGAAACTTGATGGGCGTGGCCGTATTATGGCCATCGTCAATGCAACGCCCGATTCCTTTTCCGATGGCGGCCGTTATCTTGCCGTCGATTCGGCTTTTTCCCATGCGCTGACCTGCGTGGAAGAGGGTGCTGACATCATCGATATCGGCGGTGAATCCACGCGGCCGGGTGCCGCCGCGGTGACGGAAGCCGAGGAGCAGGACCGGGTGCTGCCCGTCATCGAGAAGCTGCGCCGCGAGACGGATGTGCTGATTTCCGTCGATACCTACCGCGCTTCGACGGCGAAGCTGGCGATCAGCGCCGGCGCACATATCGTCAATGACGTCTTCGGCCTGCAGAAGGACATGGAAATGGCCGGCGTGGTCGCCGCCACCCGCGCCGGGGTCTGCATCATGCATACCGGCCGCGACCGGCAGAAGCTTGCCGATGTGGTCGCCGACCAGTTCGAATTCCTCAATCGCTCGCTCGAGATCGCCGAGGATGCGGGTATAGCCCGCGATGCCGTCGTGCTCGATCCCGGT
Source organism: Agrobacterium radiobacter (assembly GCF_040801995.1). Classification (NCBI taxonomy): domain Bacteria; kingdom Pseudomonadati; phylum Pseudomonadota; class Alphaproteobacteria; order Hyphomicrobiales; family Rhizobiaceae; genus Agrobacterium; species Agrobacterium radiobacter. The sequence continues at coordinate 1,045,979 of NZ_JBEGHX010000001.1, forward strand.
TTTGGTTTTGCCAAGGACGAGCGGGAAAATGTCGAACTGATGGCACGTTTCGGCGAGCTTGCCGCTTTCGGCCTTCCGGTTCTCGCCGGTACGTCGCGCAAGCGTTTCATCGGGTCGCTGACGGGCCGGGATGCGGCAGCGGAACGCGATATCGGAACGGCTGCGACCACCGCGATCCTGAGGTTGGCGGGTGCTTCGATTTTTCGCGTGCACAATGTCGCTGCAACGCGCGATGCACTGGCAATCGCCGATGCGGTTCTTGCCAAAACGTCGGCAAAGGCCGATGCGTAGATCAATGAGTGCCGGAATGCCATGTCCCCAAGAGGGGGCGGCTTTCTGGAGAAACAGTCCTGCCATGGAGGCGATGCGATGAGCCGCTATACCATCATCCTGAAAAACTGTTCTTTCTTCGCCCGTCATGGTCTTCTCGAGCAGGAGGAGGTGCTGGGCCAGCGCTTTTTCGTCGATGCCGAGATGGAAGTCGAGGCGGGTGATGCGCTGGAAACCGACGATATTGAAAATACCGTCGATTACGGCGTGGCCTTTGCCGTCATCGAAAAAATCGTCGTGGGGCAGCGCCGCTATCTCATCGAGGCGCTGGCGAACGATATCGCCAAGGCGCTGCGTGCCCGTTATCCGCAGATCGTCTGGCTCAGGATCACAGTGCGCAAACCATCGGCGCCGGTTCCCGGCATTCTCGATTATGCGCAGGTGAGCGTTGAACACCGTGCCTGAGAAGAAGACCGTCGCCGCATTGGGCCTTGGCGGCAATATCGGCGATCCCGCCGCCGCCATGGCAAGGGCGCTCCGCGAACTCGATGCACACGAGGATTGCCGCGTGCTGGCCGTTTCCGGACTTTATCGCACGCCGCCCTGGGGCAAGACGGATCAGGCGGATTTCTTCAATTGCTGCGCTTTGGTCGAAACCTCACTTTCAGCGCCCGCGCTCTTGCAATTGTGCCTTGATATCGAAAAGGGCATGAAACGCGTGCGGACGGAGCGCTGGGGTCCACGCACCATCGATATTGATGTGCTTACCTATGGGAATGAGTCTCTCGTAACGGAAAGCATTGAAGTGCCGCATCCACGCATGACGGAACGCGCTTTCGTGCTGATGCCGCTCGCCGATATTGCATCCGATCTCGAAGTCAGGGGCAAGGCCGTGCGGGAATGGCTACGGCAGGCGGACAAAACAGGCATTGTCAGCGCAAACGAAAAGCGGGAGTGGTGGACACTCCCGCTTGGTGATGGCTGAGAAGAGTATGGCGTTTACGGCTTGATGGAGCCGACAGCGATCTGATCAATATCGCGCGCCAGTGTCACGCCGATGACCGGGATCATCTGGTCGGCGACCTTGACGGAAATGGTGATGTTCATCGAATTGTCTTTGGATACGCGGGCGACCATGGCGCCGTTGAGCTTGGCGCGGTTGATGCCGACGACGACCTTGTCACCGCTCACCTGTCCGGAGGTGATGTCTAGTCCCTTGCCTTCGGCGCCGTCGAGGAACTTGCCCTCGTAGCTGTTGCCGTTCTGGCTGATGACGGCCGACATGGGCTGGCTGAAGACGCCGACGCGGCAGGTGCCGCCGAGCTTGATGCCGGTCTGCTTGTCGTCGAGCGGTTCGCCCGTCAGGTCGCAGGTGAATTTGGTGCCTTTGTATTTACCGGCGACGATTTCGCCCGGACCTTTCCAGACACCGGCCACGGAGCGGAAAAACACGTCGTCGCGATCGCGCGATGCGGCATGGACGTCAGACATGCCGAAACCACCGCTGACGGACAATATGGCGGCAAGCCCGCCCACAAGCGAAAAGAAGCGCGAATACATGATACTTTCCCCGGCGAAGAAGCCTGTTCGATAGGCTGCAATCTACCGGCGGAATGGTTAATGCTTGGTTTATTTCACTCTCATTTGCGGCTTTGTCCGTAACCTTTTGAACCGTCAATGCCCGGTAGATCAGGCTTTTTCACCGGTTTTTCCCCCGCTTAGATCGGGTGTGAGGTCGGACATGAAATCGCCGATCCCCGGACGCTTCACCGCCCTGAACGGCAGCGGACGGCATAGATCCATCGCCGCAATGCCGATTCGCGCCGTCATCAGGCCGTTGATGACGCCTTCGCCGAGGCGGGCGGAGAGTTTCGAGGCAAGGCCGTGACCGAGAACCTGCTGGGCAAGGCCGTCACCGACGGCAATCGACCCCGTGACGGCGAGATGTGCGACGACATCCCGCAGAAGCTTGAGCATTCCGAGCGTGCCGGGGCGGCCGCCATAAAGCTCCGCCATGGCGCGCACCAGCCGCGTGACTTCAAACAGCACGTAAGCGAGATCGACCACAGCGCGTGGGCTGACGGCAGTGACAACGGAGACGCGCTTGGACGAATTGAGAATCAGTGCCCGCGCTTGCCGGTCGAGCGGCACGAGCAGCTCGCGTTCGGCAAGCTCGATCAGATGCGGGCCGTCGATGACGTCACTTTCCGTTTCCTTCAGCGCGGCACGCCCCTTGGCCGTTTCGGCCCGGTGGGAGAGGACGGCATTCAGGCGGGTGACGATGGCGCGCGCAGGTTTCGGGCTCTTGTCGAGGCTCGCCGTCTCAGCATCCGCCTTGAGAGATTGCACGGCATTGAGCCGCATGATGCCGAAGACTTCGCGGCCGACGAGGGCAAGAACCGCAAAAAGCGCCACGATGAGGGCGATCGTCGCGGTATAACCCAGCCAGTCGGAGCGGGAGAAGAGATTGCGGATAAGCTGATCCGCCCACAGCCCGAAGGCAAGCGAGAACAGGACACCCAGCGCACCGAGCGCGAGCTTACCGAAAGAGAAGCGGCTTTTCCTCGGCGTCGCGACCGGCAGCGCATTGGCATCGATTCCCTCGGGTGCCAGAAACGGATCGTCCTCGTCGGGTGTCAGTGAAATCTCGGCGTCGAAGCTGCGCGGCGCGCGCTTCTGTGTGGCGGACGGCCGTGTCGTTTCCTCGGTCTCAAGCGTGAAAGCCGCGGGGCGGCGTGTCTGCGGATCGTTTTGTGTGGGAGCCTTCATGCGAGCTTGTCTCCGAACAGGAACTGCATGGCGCGGTCGAGCCTGATATGGGGAACGGAAAGCCGGATGCCGCCGCTGCCCGGCTCATCTATGTTCGGCGGGCGGAAGCGCACGACATTGACATCGGGCAGCGATGCCTTGTCGCCATCCCTATCGATGCTGCGGAACAGCGGTTCCGGATCCTCGGGCAGGTCGCCGGGAAAGATCGCCGTCTTGCGATTGCCGTCGAAGGTCTCGCCATTGATGGTTTCACCTGCTATCGGCGTGCCGACGATGACAGGCAGCTCGTGGCCGTCCTGGCGCACGCTCGCCTCGCGGGTGGCGCGCACGGAAGCGAGCGCCATGACCTCGATGCCGGCACCGTTCATGCCGATTGTCGTGATGGCGCGGTCCACCAGCCGGCGGGTCAGGCGCTCCAGCCGGTCATGGCTTTCATGGTGCAGATGGTCGGCCTTGGTGGCGGCGATCAGCACCCTGTCGATTCGCCTGCCGATCAGCGACGACAGCAGGCTGTTGGTGCCGGGGCGGAAACAGGCAAGCACATCACCGAGCGCACGCTCCAGATCCTGCACGGCTTCCGGCCCGCGATTGACGGCCTGCAGCGTGTCGATCAGGACGATCTGCCGGTCGAGGCGGGCAAAATGCTCGCGGAAGAAGGGTTTGACAACGATCGACTTATAAGCGTCGTAGCGCCGTTCCATCATGGCGCGCAGCGAGCCCTTGGGCGCTTTCTCGTCGGTGAGGCCCGGAAGCGGCGCGAAGGTCAGTGCGGGCGACCCTTCCAGATCGCCGGGCATCAGGAAACGGCCGGGCGGCAGGGTTGAGAGTGATCTCTCGTCGGACTTGCAGGCTTTCAGATAGGCTGCGAAACTTTCGGCCAGACGTCGGGCCGTCATCTCGTCTGCCGGCGCGTTGATGTCGAGCGAAGACGCGATCGCCAGCCATTCCTGCGCCAGTTCGGCACGAACGCCGCTTCCGGCAAGGGCGACGGTCGCATCGCTGAACTGTTTGTAATCCTGCGATAGAAGCGGCAGGTCGAGCAGCCATTCGCCGGGATAATCAACGATATCAATGGAAAGCTTGCCGGCGGAAAACCACCGGCCCCAGCCGCTGGCGCTCTGGTAATCCAGCGTGATCCTGAGTTCCGATATCGCCCGCGTCGAATCCGGCCACAGCCGGTCGCGCACCAGCGCCTGAATATGATCCTCATATTGAAAACGGGGAATGGCGTCGTCCGGCTGCGGTTCAAGACGCACATTCGAGACGCGCCCGGACCGCATGGCCTCGAACAGCGGCAATCGCCCGCCATTCAGAAGATTGTGGACCAGGGAAGAGATGAAAACCGTCTTTCCCGCCCGCGAAAGGCCGGTGACGCCAAGCCGCAATGTCGGATGGGTGAGGTTGCTCGCACGGTCGGCCAGATTATCGAAAGCGATCAGCGCGCTGTCTGTCAGGGACGTAAGAGAAGGCGACAATGGCAGTTTCCTGGCTGTGTTTAACGGTCACCGCTGCAATATAGGGAGCTGCGGCTGCCCAAAAAAGAAGCGCTTCAGCGGATTTTCGGAAGGCCGCTCTGCAGAATTCTTATGAAAGGCCGTAGCGATTATTTGCCAGGCGCGAGGAAATCGACCAGCCGCCAGCGATTTTTACCGTTTGCGGCGCTGTCATCATGGTCGAGAACTGCAAGGCCCGATGTCGGAAAGCCCGAGGGCAGGGCGGCATGCAGCAGGTCCTCGCCGATCATCGCCTCCAGCGTCGCCTCCATGGTGGGGTTGTGACCCACCAGCATCACCGACGGCGCCTCCGCCTGAGCGGCGATAAGCGACAGATAGGTCTCGCTGCGCGCATTATACATCTCATCGACGTAGAAGATGTCTATGCCTTCGTTGAAGGCCCGTTGCCAGGCCTGCGTGGTTTGCCGGCAGCGCGCGGCCGTGGATGACAGAAGCAGATCGGGGCGGTAATGCCGGTCGGCGGCAAGGTCGGCGATGACCTCCGCCTCGGCAAAACCGGCTTCGTTCAATCCCCGGTCGAAATCCCGTTCTCCAGGTGCCGCCCAGGCGGCCTTGGCGTGGCGCAGAAGATAAACTCGGCTCGGGGAAGATGCTGTCAAGGGCGGGGACCGGCGTTCGAATGTCAGGGCACGGTATGAATGCTACAGGATAGGGTTGCAGGACCGCAAGTCCTCTTTCCTGTTGGTAAGTCGCGTTGACGTGATTGAAGAAGAGTTCGCTTCAATACGAATAAAGAATAAAAATTAGTCATTTAGATGATTTTTGTGTCAGTTTTAAAAATGCCTGAAAACTGATCTGCAGACTTGAATCGGCCACTATCATTGGAGTATACACCGCCGCATTGAGATGTTCTTCGAGGAGAATCGCGTTGAGTGAGAAGATCGATCTTAGCAAATATGTGCTCTCGGAAGACGATGAGTTCATGAATGCCAGCCAACGGGCATACTTCCGCGCGAAGCTGGTCGCCTGGAAAAATGACATCCTTAGAGAAGCGCGCGAGACCCTCGGACATCTCGCTGAAGAAAGCGCCAACCACCCCGATCTCGCTGATCGGGCTTCTTCCGAAACGGACCGGGCGATCGAACTTCGCGCCCGCGACCGTCAGCGCAAGCTGATTTCAAAGATCGATGCAGCCCTTCAGCGGATCGAAGACGGCACTTACGGTTACTGTGAGGAAACGGGCGAGCCTATCGGCCTCAAGCGTCTGGACGCCCGCCCGATTGCAACGCTCTCCATCGAGGCGCAGGAGCGTCACGAGCGTCGCGAAAAAGTCTACCGCGACGAATAAGGCGCTGCGGCAAGCAAGCCTTCAAATCGAGGCAAATAAAAAGGGCACGGAATTCGCTTCCGTGCCCTTTTTCTGTTCCGAACTTATGGTCGGAAGACCCGCGCCCGTCAGCGGTCACGGGTAACGGAAAGTTCTCCGAAGATACGCGCCATTTCCTTCTGCATGTCTCCATCCGGTGAAGCGCCGGTGACAGGCGGGGAGGCGGGCTGGGTCTTGGCCTGCTTTTCCGCGACAGGGGCGATGGACGGTTCGTTATCCGCCTCCTTGCTTTTGGCGATCTCCGCCTCGAGGAAGCTTTCGAAATCGCTGGCGAGCTCGTCGGAAAATTTCGGTTCGGCGTCGTTGGAAGCCACAGCCGGATTTTCAGGTCTGGGCGGAAACGGTGCGGGGGGCGTCGTCTGCCCTGGATTCAGGTCGGGAAGGACACGCTCCCGGGCCGCGTCGAGAAAATCAGCGGCGATGGATTGGTCGATCACCGGCTCGCGTGCGGCAAAAACCGGCGGGGCGAATTCCGCAGTCCGTTCTTCCGCCTTTGCCTGTACGGGCGTCTGTGCCGGGATCGGCGGTGCGACGGGTGCCGGGGCCGGCACGACAGGTTCGGCACGCCTGGGTTCCGTCCGGGCTGCGGCCATGTCGAGCGATGCGGCCGCCATGGGCAAGACGGCAGCAGCCGGAGCCGCAGCAACGGGTATTGGCGGCGGCGTGGGCCGAACTGTCTCCCGCTCGGGCGCTACCTGTCTTGCCGGCGGAACGGGTTCGCGCGCCGTTACAGGCGTGGAGACGGGTTGCGGCGGGGTTGATGGGCGTGGCGGCACCTGAGCGGCTGCTGCTGCAACGGGTGCGGGACGCGGCGCAGGTGCCGGCGGCTCCGGCCGTTGTGGTTGCCTTGCGGGTTCTTCAGGCACGGAAACGGGGGCCGCAGCGGCAACGGGCTGCTGTTGCGGCAGGGCGGGGCGACGTTCCTGCTGGATCGTCGGCTCGGCTCTCTTCTGTTCGCTTTCCTGACGCGGCAGCGCCTTCAGTTCCGGCTCCTGCACATCCCTGACGATTGGGATCGCGCCTATGCCGCTTTCGATGACGATATCCGTCGGGCCGCCGATCATGACCAGATGCTCGACATTGTCGCGGCGCACCAGTACCAGACGGCGGCGCGCATCCACGGCCGTTGCGTCGAGAACCTGCAGACGCGGCTGCCGGTTGCGCCCGCCTCGAATGAATGGGGCCGAACCGCTGCGTCTGCGCATAAGCCACAGCGCAATCGCCAGAATGAGCAGGGCCACGCCCACACCAACAACGGCGACGATGAGACGGTTTCCATAGGTGCCGATAAAATCTTCCATCATGGAGATCATCCCTTCAGATTTTCTGGCTTTTTAATTTCTTGGGCAATTAATATTGCCGTGGTTCTTATATTGTGAACATCAAGCAGGAAAAGACGATTTTTTTGGGCGCGATACAAGGTTTATTCATTTCACCCCACAGGATTGCCGCCTCAAACGTGAAGACGCCACCAAAGCGCCTCATCTCGTCCTTCAATGCTGAGAGACAGTGAAAGTTGCAATTCTTTTGACGAAGGAGCGGTTCTGAATGTTCCAAGCATTGCGCATTGACGGCTCCCTTGCTCGGCATTTCATTATTGTTTTGCTGTTGCTATCCTCTTTCGCGTTCCCGCATTCGATCGTGAGGGCCGAAGACAAGGCGCCGGATAACGTAGCGACCATGGCGGAGTTCGTGCGCGATAATCCCTCCTGCCTCGACTTCACTGACGGATGCTCGGTTTGCACCGTCGCTGACGGCAAGATCGTCTGTTCCGCGCCACGCATCCAATGTCAGGTGAAGGAGCTTACCTGTACCAGGCAGTAGTCTCTCAACGCTTTTATACACCTTTCAGGCCGTTTTCGCTGTGCGTTTTTAAGCCTTTGTGTCCTGGCGGAGCTTTTTGCCGGTCAAGCGAGTTGCTACAAGAAATTCTGCTGCCCGATTCCGTCAAGGAAATAAGGCTGACCGAATGACGACCTGCACGACTGCGAGGCCAAGATGACACGGGTGCGCGAGACAAGCGACAACGACCTTCCGCTGGTGGACAGGCGTGCCCGTTCCGGCACGGTGCTGCGCATTCTGCTTCTGGCGCTGGTTCTGATCGCGGCTGCCGCCGCCTTTGTCTATTTCAAGGATTCGCTGGAAAACGAAATCGTGCTCGGCATTCTCGGCGTGCTGGCGATGATGGGCATCTTCTTTCTGGTGTCGTCGATCATCGGCTTCATCGAGGTCATGCCGCAGTCGCAATCTGACGGGCTTGCCCGCCGCTTCCTGTCGGCTCACCCCGAAGGTACGCTGATTACCGACGCCAAGGGGCATATGGTCTATGCCAACGCCACCTATTGCCGCATGAGCGGCACCACGAAGGCGAGCGATATCCAGAGCCTCGAGACGCTTCTGTCGCGCAGCCGGGAATCCACCGAAGCGCTTTACCGGCTCATCAACGTGCTGCGCGAAGGCCGCGATGGCTACGAAGAATTTCGGCTGCTGAAACCGCTGGGCGGGGATTCCAATGCGGGCCCGCACTGGTACCGGCTGAAGGGCCGGGTGCTGAAGGATGCGGGCGGCGAGGGGCTGCACGTCTTCCAGATCGCCGACATCACGCCGGAGCGCGAGGATCAGGAGCGCTTTTTCCGCGAATTGCAGAATGCCATCGATTACCTCGATCATGCCCCGGCTGGTTTCTTTTCCGCCGGGCGCAAGGGCGAGATCGTTTATCTGAACGCCACCTTGTCCGAATGGCTCGGCATAGATCTCGCGCAGTTTTCACCCGGTTCGATGACCGTTTCCGACATCGTCGCCGGCGAAGGCATGGCGCTGATTGAATCCGTCCATCCGCAGGGCTCGGCAAAGCGCACCGAAATCCTCGATCTCGACATGCGCCGGGTTAACGGCCAGAGCATGCCGGCCCGCCTCGTGCATCAGGTCACCGCCAAGGACGGCGCGCCGGGCGAGAGCCGGACCATCGTTCTGATGCGCCCGAAGGGGCAGGAGGATACCGAATCGTCCTCCGCCATGCGCTTCACGCGTTTCTTCAACAACACGCCGATGGCGATTGCCTCGCTTGATGGCGAAGGCCGCATTCTGCGCATCAACGCGCCCTTCCTCAAGCTGTTCTCCGGCGTCGTTGGACGTGACGATATCGATCGCGGCATAGCACTCGAAACCATCATCCACGACAACGAGAAGCCGCGTCTGGAGCAGGCGCTGGCCGAAGCCAAGGACCGTCAGGGCGACATCGCCCCGTTCGATTCCCGCCATCCGAGCGACGAGGGCAGGCATTTCCGTTTCTATGTCAACGCTGTCATCGATCAGGATGACGAGGCGCCGGAAGAAGTGGCGATCGTTTATGCCATAGAGGTGACCGAGCAGAAGGCGCTCGAAACCCAGATGGCGCAGACGCAGAAGATGAATGCTGTCGGCACTCTGGCGGGCGGTATCGCTCACGACTTCAACAACGTGCTGACCGCCATCCTCCTTTCGTCCGACCATCTGCTGCTGCAGGCGCGGCCGGCCGATCCGAGTTTTGCCGACCTCATGGAGATCAAGCGCAACGCCAACCGCGCCGCCGTGCTGGTGCGCCAGCTTCTGGCATTCTCGCGCAAGCAGACAATGCGTCCGGCGATCCTCAACCTGACCGATGTGATCGGCGATCTGCGCATGCTGGTCGACCGGTTGATATCAGGCACCAATGTCAAGCTGGAGGTCGATTACGGCCGTGATCTGTGGCCGGTGAAGACCGACTTGTCGCAATTCGAGCAGGTGCTCATCAATCTCTGCGTTAATGCGCGTGACGCCATGCCCGATGGCGGCAAGATCACCATCAGAACGCGGAACGTCGACGCGAAAGAGATCGCGGCGTTTGGCCGTCCGGAATTCCCGGCCGAAGACATGGTCATGGTGGAAGTGGCCGATAACGGCACGGGTATTCCGCCCGAGATCATGGACAAGATTTTCGAGCCCTTCTTCACCACCAAAGAAGTGGGCAAGGGCACGGGTCTTGGTCTCTCTATGGTCTATGGGATCGTCAAGCAGTCGGGCGGTTACATCTATCCCGAATCGGAAGTGGGCAAGGGAACGGCTTTCCGTATCTACCTGCCTCGCCATGTGGTGGAAGCCGTTGCCGGCCAACAGCCCGGTCAGGCGGCTCTCGCCCCCGTGGCTGCGCCCGAACCCGTGAAGGAAGAGCCGCTGGACCTAACCGGCAACTCCGCCGTCGTGCTTCTGGTGGAAGACGAGGAGGCGGTACGGCGAGGCGGCAAGCGCATGCTGGAAACCCGCGGCTACACCGTGCACGAGGCAGGCTCCGGCACCGAGGCGCTGGAGGTGATGGAGGAACTGGAAGGCAAGGTCGATATCGTCGTTTCCGACGTCGTGATGCCGGAAATGGATGGTCCGTCGCTGCTGAGAGAGTTGCGCAAGTCCTATCCCGACCTGAAATTCATCTTCGTTTCGGGTTATGCCGAGGATGCCTTCGCGAAAAACCTGCCGGCAGACGCCAAGTTCGGCTTCCTGCCGAAACCGTTCTCGCTGAAGCAGCTCGCCATCGCCGTTCGCGAAATGCTCGACGACAAGGAGTAAGGCCGGGGGGGCGCGAACCGGATTCGGCAGCGCCGCGACCTGTCGCACCTGTTTGCATCCGGCCTGAAAACGTGCCGCCAATGCCGGCCCATGTCTTCCCGTGCTTGGCTGCCCTCCATATCCGCACTTTTCCCGAGGTTTGCCTCTTCGCAAACGCAATAGTGATTGCACCGTTTCGCAAGGGGCTTAAAATCGCGTCTTAACGACCTAGATATGAAGAGGCGAAGTTCTCCCTCCTGGCAAAGAACTGTCGGTTTGAGAACAGTTTGGAGAATGATGAAAGATGATCGCTAAGCCGATCTACATGCAGGGCGAGGGCGAAGGGGAAGACGGCGGCGGCACCAACCGCGGAACGTCTGTTATCACCCGCGTCAAGCCTAAGACGAAAAGACCGAATTTGTACCGTGTTCTTTTACTGAATGACGACTACACTCCCATGGAGTTTGTCATCCACATTCTGGAGCGTTTTTTCCAGAAGGATCGCGAAGCGGCAACCCGTATCATGCTGCACGTGCACCAGCACGGCGTGGGCGAATGCGGGGTGTTTACATATGAGGTCGCAGAGACGAAAGTAAGCCAGGTCATGGATTTCGCCCGACAGCACCAGCATCCGCTGCAATGCGTCATGGAAAAGAAATGAGGATCGCAACGTGCCAACTTTTTCCCCGAGTCTCGAGAAGGCGCTGCACCAGGCACTGACCTTTGCAAATGAGCGTCACCACGAATATGCGACGCTTGAACATCTCCTTCTGGCGCTGATCGACGACGCGGATGCCGCTGCCGTGATGGGCGCCTGCAACGTCGATCTCGATGCGCTGCGCAAGACTGTCAGCGATTACGTCGACAACGAACTGACCAACCTCGTGACCGGTTACGACGAGGATTCCAAGCCCACATCCGGCTTCCAGCGGGTCATCCAGCGGGCCGTCATTCACGTGCAATCATCCGGCCGCGAGGAAGTGACCGGCGCGAACGTGCTCGTCGCCATTTTCGCCGAGCGCGAAAGCCACGCCGCCTATTTCCTGCAGGAGCAGGAGATGACCCGTTACGATGCGGTCAATTACATCTCCCACGGCATCGGCAAGCGTCCAGGCACGTCGCAGACGCGCGCGCCGCGCGGTGCTGATGAGCCCGAAGGTGAAAACAAGGCGAGCCGCAGCAATCCCGAGGAAGAGGGATCTTCCGCCAAGAAGCAGCAGGATGCGCTGAAGGCGTATTGCGTCAACCTCAATGAAAAGGCGAAAAACGGCAAGATCGATCCGTTGATCGGCCGTCACGACGAGGTCAACCGCACGATCCAGATTCTCTGCCGCCGCTCCAAGAATAACCCGCTTTATGTGGGCGATCCCGGCGTTGGCAAGACGGCGATCGCCGAAGGTCTGGCCAAGCGTATCGTTGAAGGTAAGGTGCCGGAAGCGCTCGCCAATGACACGATCTTCTCGCTCGACATGGGCACGCTGCTTGCCGGAACCCGTTATCGCGGTGATTTCGAGGAGCGTCTGAAGCAGGTCGTCAAGGAACTCGAAGAGTATCCGGGCGCGGTTCTGTTCATCGATGAAATCCACACCGTCATCGGTGCGGGCGCAACGTCCGGCGGGGCGATGGATGCTTCGAACCTGCTGAAGCCGGCGCTGTCGTCGGGTGCGATCCGCTGCATCGGTTCGACCACCTATAAGGAATATCGCCAGTTCTTCGAGAAGGATCGTGCGCTTGTGCGCCGCTTCCAGAAGATCGACGTCAACGAGCCTTCTATCGATGACACCATCGCGATCATGAAGGGCCTGAAGCCCTATTTTGAGGAATATCACCACCTGCGATATTCCAACGATGCGATCAAGGCGGCCGTCGAATTGTCGGCCCGCTACATTTCCGACCGGAAACTGCCGGACAAGGCAATCGACGTGATCGACGAAACCGGTGCGGCGCAGATGTTGCTGCCAGCTTCCAAGCGCCGCAAGCTGATAACCGAAAAGGAAATCGAGGTCACCATCGCGACGATGGCCCGCATTCCCGCGAAGACGGTTTCCAAGGACGACGAGATGGTCCTCGCCAACCTTGAAAAGGAACTGCGCTCGGTTGTTTACGGTCAGGATATCGCCATCGAGGCTCTCGCCACGGCGATCAAGCTGGCGCGTGCCGGCCTTCGCGAACCGAACAAGCCGATCGGCTCCTATGTCTTCTCCGGCCCGACGGGCGTGGGCAAGACGGAGGTGGCCAAGCAGCTTGCCGCCTCGCTTGGCGTCGAGATGCTACGGTTTGACATGTCGGAATATATGGAACGCCATACCGTGTCGCGTCTGCTCGGCGCACCTCCCGGTTATGTCGGCTTCGATCAGGGCGGTCTTCTGACCGATGGCGTCGACCAGCATCCGCATTCCGTGGTGCTGCTGGACGAGATCGAGAAGGCGCATCCGGATATCTACAACATCCTGTTGCAGGTGATGGACCACGGCTCGCTGACCGACCATAACGGCAAGAAGATCGACTTCCGCAACGTCATCCTCATCATGACGACCAATGCGGGCGCTTCCGAAATGGCGAAATCGGCGATCGGTTTCGGCTCTTCGCGCCGCACGGGCGAGGATGAAGAGGCGATCAACCGCCTGTTCACGCCGGAATTCCGTAACCGTCTGGATGCGATCATTCCGTTCTCGCCGCTGCCGACCGCCGTTATCCACAAGGTCGTGCAGAAGTTCGTCATGCAGCTGGAAACCCAGCTCTCTGAGCGCAACGTCACCTTCGACCTGCACGAAGACGCGATCTCCTGGCTGGCGGAAAAGGGTTACGACGAAAAGATGGGCGCACGCCCGCTGTCGCGCGTGATCCAGGAGCATATCAAGAAGCCGCTCGCCAACGAAATCCTCTTTGGCAAGCTCAAGAAGGGCGGCGTCGTCAGCGTCACCGTCGGCAAGAAGGATGACGGCTCCGACGGCCTCAAGCTTGAGGTTCTGCCGGAAACCGCGCCCGTTAAGCCGCAGCCGGAGGCCGAACTGAAGGCGGCCAAATCGCCGGGCAAGGCAAAGGCAAAAACTGCTTCCAAGGCGGCAAAAACCAAGGAAGAGGCGGATGTCCTTGTTGCCGAGGCCGATAAGTCCGATGAGGCCAGCAAGCCGCGGCGCAAGACCAATACGGTGCCGAAAGTGCCGAAGAAAAAATGATCACGGTCTTTGATCGATAAACCGGTGCCGGGCGAAAGCCCGGCATTTTCATGTATGAAATGCGTCGCGTTTTACCTGATACCTGCGACGCGTTTCATTTTTGTTTCATGCATGACGTTACCCCGAGGCCACGGCATTCTCGGGCGACATGCTCGAGTGGGTCAGCAATGCACACTGCCGACAGCGATACCATCCCATTGCGCGGCTGGTTTTTCCGGGGGATGCGGGGCATATTCTCGCTGCCCTCGCTCATTCTCATGACATCTTTCGTCGGTTTCAGCGCTTTCGCACTCGAATCCGGGGTTGCGCGCGGCGAAGCCGTGTTCATGACGCTTGTCATCTGGGCCTTGCCGGCCAAGATGATCCTGATCGGTTCCATGGTCGGCGGCGCCAACCTCGCCGCCTGTTTTCTGGCGGTGACGCTGTCTTCGGTCCGCATGATGCCGATGGTCGCCTCCATCGTTCCGGAAATGCGTGGCGCGAAGACGCCGACATGGATTTTACTGTTCCTCTCACACTTCGTTGCAATCACCGCCTGGGTCTTTGCCACGCAGAATCTTTCCAAGGTGCCGCGTGAAGCCCGCGCCGCCTGGTTTGCCGGTTTTGGTATTACGCTCACCGTGGTCAATGCCATCATCGTCGGCCTGTGTTACGGCATCGTCGCCGCCTTTCCGCCTCTCGTCGCCGGCGTGCTGTTTTTTCTCACACCGGTCTATTTCGTGGCATCGATCTGGGCTTCGGCCCGTCATTCCGTCGTCAAGGTCGCCTTCGTCATCGGCGTCATCGCCGGACCCGCCTTCGCGGTGATTACGCCGGAATTCGACATTCTCTATGCCGGGATCGGCGGCGGTACGGCGGCCTATCTGATCGACCGCCTCGTGTTTCGTCGCCGGATAAAGCCCGTCTCGCCGGAGAGCGAACCATGATGACCGAACATTGGTGGGCACCCTATCTTTTCATCGCGATTGCCGGCTGGCTGGCGACCGATCTCTGGCGCTGGCTCGGCGTTCTCGCCGGTAACCGCCTGAAGGAAGATTCCGAGGCCCTGCACTGGGTAAGGGCGGTTGCCACCGCACTCGTCATGGCCGTCACCGCCAAGCTGATCGTCTTTCCAACCGGTACGCTTGAGGCGTCACCCCTATGGCTGCGCATTGGAGCCGCCACGCTCGGTTTCATCGCATTTCTGCTGGCGGGCCAGCGGGTCATCGTCGGTGTGGCGGTTCCGATCCTGCTTCTGGCGGGTGGATTGTTCGCACTCGGTTTCTGATGCTCGCTTTATCCGAATATTAAGCTCATTGCCCTACTTTGCCGCTGGTTGAAACAGGGACCGGAATTCAATGCGACTCTTTGCGGCAGAGCGTCTTGTACTTGGATTTATCGCAACATTATTCGTTATCGATGCGGTATTGATTGCGATCAAAGGCATTCGTGTCGATTACGCCGGATATCTTCTGTGCGTTCTGGCAGGCGTCGGCGTTTTTATCCTCGGTCAGCTATATCGCACTAGCGGGCGCGATCTTCGCATCGCAGTCGCCCTGATTTCTGGCGGGCTATTCATCCTGTTCACGCTTGCCGCTTCGATTTTCAACTACATGTTCCTACCTGTCGCCTTTCCAGCGATTGATCATGTGCTTTTCGGCGTGGATGCAGCGTTTGGCTACAGTTGGACGGGCGTCGTCCTGTGGGCGGCAACCCATCCATGGATCGGAACCGGACTGTTTTTCGTCTATGCCTCATCGTTGCCGCAGCTTCTGGTGATCGTCCTTACGCTCGGCTTCACCGGCAACCAGCGGATGCTGCACCACTTCCTGGTGACGGGAGTGCTGGGGGCGTTTGCATGTATCGTCTTTTGGATATTCTTCCCGACATTCGGACCTTCAGCCTATGTGCAATTGCCGCAGTGGGTATCACAGGCTATCCCCCTGGCCGTTGATAATAATTACGGCCAAGAGTTGAACCGCCTTATAACCGAGGGAGTGGTCTATCTTTCTCCCAAAAATGTCCTGGGGCTGATCGGCTTTCCATCGTTTCATATCTTCATGGCGGCAATGTCAGTCTGGTTCATGCCGCGTCACTGGGCGGTGATGGCAGCGATCTTGCCGATAAACCTGTTGATGCCGCTGGCCGTTCTTGTTCAGGGTGGACACCATCTTTCGGATGTTTTCGGCGGTCTCGCTGCTTTTGTCGTCATTTGTGCTGTATCGTCCCGCCTGCTCAACCGGCTGTCGGCAAGGGAACTGACCGAAGCGGCGGCCGCCTCCCGTATTCAGATCGTCGCGGCAGAATAATTGCGACGCGTTTCGCTCTCCCGGGCTTCCGCAACAAGCCAGTCCGATAATATGCGGGCCGGGGCGGTTATCTCCTCTGCTTCCATGAGCCAGTAATATTTCTCCGTATCGGCGGCCCGGTCGAAAAGCACGGTCAGTTGACCGTTGGCAATCTCGTCGTGAAGAAGCGCCGTCGGGCAAAGGCCGACGCCTTGTCCGGCTTTGAGTGCGGTCACGAGCAGATTGAAATCCGCGAAAACGGGGCCGGCATTATCGGGGAGGGATATCCCGTCGGCTGCGAACCAGTTCTGCCATGCCGTTTCGGTATCGTCATGTAGCAATTCCGCTCGCAACAGGCTGTCAACGTCGTCGACAGGACCGAATTCGGCGGCATAGCTTGGCGCGCATGTCGGCCGGGTCTCAGCGCTAAAGAGAGCTACGGCATTTTCCCCGGAGACCACCCCATGCCCTATGGTAAGATCGGCCGGCACTGCATGATGCGCTCCGGAATAGCTGATGGATACCTGGATATCCGGGTAAAGCGCCCGGAAGCGGGGCAGGCGGGGAGTCAGAAAATGCGCCACGACGGAGGGCAGGCTGGCAAGGCGGACGGTCATGCGGTCACGGCCGCAGCTGATCCGCTCTGCGCCGGAGGCGATCTGCCGCAGGCCTGACGAAACCGTAAGACCGAATTCCCGGCCGGCCGGGGTGAGCCTCACGCCTCTGGCATGCCGCTCGAACAGGGCCACGCCAAGCCAGGCCTCCAGATTGCGCACATGCTGGCTCACGGCAGCCGCCGTCATGCCGAGTTCCTGCCCGGCTAGAGAAAAACTCGTTCTTCTGGCGGCGGCTTCGAATGCGCGGAGGGTGGCAAGGGGAGGCAGCTTCATGATTGCCAAGGCTAAGTCAGACTTGGCCTGAGCGCAAGAAAAACCCGTCTTGTCAGGCGGATATTCCTGACGCAATTTCGCATCGGTATTTTCATCGCTCAGAGGATTTCATGACCCCCATGCCCGTCGCCGAACCCGCTGACGCCGCTGCGCGCCGCGCCGTCCGTCCCGTTGTCGTTTATCCGAACGGCACGCTTGAGACGCCGGACCTCGCGCGCATGGCGCAGGCAAAGAATGGCATGGAAAAGATCGATGAGGTCATCGTGCCGCCGCGTGACGGTCGCGCCTTTCATGTGCCGAAGGGACATTTCTTTCGCATCGTGAGCATTGAAGGTCCGCAGGTGGGAGACCTGAACCTCTGGAACGCCCATGATCTGACCGAGAGGTTTTTCAGCGGCAAGACCCGCGCCCTGCACGCCACCCACGTTTCGGTCGGCAATCGGCTTTGGAGCAACCTGCCATCGCTGCGGCCAATGGCGACCATCACGCACGACACGCTGTCATGGTATGGCTTCGACGAAGACGGCGGCGGCGTGCATGACGTGATCGGCACCCGCTGCGATCCCTATACCAACAGGCTTTTGAGCGGCGGCGACTATCACCATTGCTGTCATTCGAACCTGACGAATGCGCTCGCCGCGGCCAAGGGCCTGTCGTTCGCGGAGGCTGAGCCGCATGTGCACGACGTGCTGAACGTGTTCATGTGCACGGGCTTTACCCGCGACACGCATCAATATTTCATGAAGGCGAGCCCGGTGCGGCCGGGAGATTATCTGGAGCTTTTTGCGGAGATCGATCTTATCGGCGCACTTTCCGCCTGCCCGGGCGGCGATTGCAGCGCCACGCATTCCAGCGATACGGCGGCCTGTTATCCGTTGAAGGTGGAGATATTCCGGCCGGATATGGCGGTGCTTGAAGGCTGGCCATGGCCGCAGAGGAATGCGTATCAGCCTGTGGAATGATGATAAGCACCACCGCCGTCATGCCGGACTAGATCCGGCATCCAGTCACGGCGCGTCGGCGCCGTAAGGATAGTCTTTGCGATCAAGGACTTGATCGCGCTGGACCCCGGATCCAGTCCGGGGTGACGATCTGCGGAAGCTGCGGTTCTGCCAGACGCGTTGGCGTCTTGGCACGCATCACGAAGCAAGCGCAGCCTTTATCTTCGCCGCGTGGGCCTTCAGTACCTCGCCATCGGCCATCACGCCGGAATGCGGCTTCAACGGCTCGCCTTCCTTGCGCGGAATGACGTGGAAATGCAGATGGAAAACGGTCTGCCCGGCCGCCGGCTCATTGAACTGGGCGACGAAGACGCCGTCTGCATCGAAGGCTTCCTTGGCCGCGACGGCCAGTTTCTGCACCACGGGAATTGTCCTTGCCAGAACCTCGGGGTCGGCATCGAGCAGATTGCGCGAGCCGGTCTTGGGAACGACGAGCAGATGGCCGGGGGCCTGCGGCATCACATCCATGAAAGCAAGCGTATGCTCGTCTTCGTAAAGCTTGTGGCTCGGAATTTCGCCACGCAGGATTTTTGCGAAGATATTGTTGTCGTCATAGGCGCTGGCCGTCATCGTGATCTCTCCTCGTAGCGGACTATACGTCCGGTTCCTGTCTCTCGCCCTTGCGGAAGGGCGTGTGTTCATCAAGATAATCGCCGATATGTTCGACCTCTTCGCGTTCGCGCTGAAGATAATCGGCAATGGCGCGGCGCAGGCCCGGATGGGCGATGAAATGCGCCGAATGGGTGGTCACCGGCACGTAACCACGCGCCAGCTTGTGCTCGCCCTGGGCGCCCGCTTCCACCCGTTTCAACCCCTTCGCCAGCGCAAAATCGATTGCCTGATGGTAACAGACCTCGAAATGCAGGAAGGGATGATCCTCGATGCAGCCCCAATGGCGACCATAAAGCGCATCCGAGCCTATGAAGTTGATTGCCCCCGCAATATAGCGCCCATCGCGTTTCGCCATCACCAGCAGCACATCATCGGCCATGCGCTCGCCGATCAGCGAATAGAACTCCCGCGTGAGATAAGGCCGGCCCCATTTGCGGCTGCCGGTATCCATGTAGAAGGCGAAGAACTGGTCCCAGATGTCTTCGGTGAGGTCGCTTCCGGTCAACCAGTCGATCTCGATACCGTGTTCCAGCGCCGCACGGCGTTCCTTTTTCAGCCCCTTTCGCTTGCGCGAAGAAAGGGCATCGAGAAAATCATCGTGGTCGCGATAGCCATCATTGATGAAGTGGAACTGTTGGTCTGTCCTGTGCAGGAAATCGCGGGGCAGAAGAGCAGACAGATCGTCTTCTTCGAGAAACGTGACATGGGCGGAAGAGACGCCGATCTTTTCGGTCACCTGGGCGAGGCCGGAGGCAAGAAGCGGTTTAAAGCGCGTTTCGTCCACCGCTTCGGAAACGAGCAGGCGTGGCCCGGTTGCCGGCGTGAAGGGCACCGAGCATTGCAGCTTCGGATAATAGTGGCCGCCGGCCCGCTCGAAAGCATCCGCCCAGCCGTGGTCGAAGACGTATTCGCCCTTGCTGTGGTTTTTCAGATAGGCCGGCACTGCGCCGACGAGCACACCGGAGGCATTTTCGAGAAGAAGATGGTGGCCAAGCCAGCCGGTCTTGGCTGTCGCTGACCCTGACTCTTCCATGGATGATAAAAATTCATGGGAGATAAAAGGGTTGTAGTATTTTCCTGATGTATTGCGCGATGTTCCGGAAAGCCGTTTCCAGCTTTCCGGATCGATATCCCCAAAGGATTGCGCAATGCTGATGGAATAGTCTTCTGTCATGCCGTCGCGGATGGGTTCTCTCTCGGGTCGAAACCTTCGAATGTCATCTGGTCCGCATATTTATAGGTAGTCTCGCGCGCATTTTCATCCCTGACCGTCCAGGTAATCACCGGAAGCCCGAGTTTTCTTTGCGCTTCGATGAAGCTGTTGGGCAGATGACCCCAATGATAGGAGATGAAATCGAGCCCCAGCTGCATCGCTTCATCATGTTTGAAGAAGTCTTCCGGCTTGTCGCCCTCGGCGGTGAGGCCCAGCGGCCAGGGTGAGCCCGCAGCCTTCAGGTCCTTCAGCAGGTGATGGTCGAAGCTCATCAGCGCCACATGGCCCTTGTAGCCCTCGAGGTCTTCCAGAACCGCCTCGGCAAAACCGTCATCGACGCCTTCGCCAGCACGGCCCTTCAGCTCGATCACCAGCGGCACCTTGCCGGCGCAGAGCGTCAGAAGCTGCTTGAGCGTTGGAACCCGATCCTTGGTCTGACCGACGGCAAGAAGGGACAGCTCGGCCGATGTGCGTTCGCGCACGTCGCCCTTGATGCCCGTCAGGCGGGCCATGTCGTCGTCGTGAAAAATCACCGGAACGCTGTCGGCTGCCAGCTGAACGTCGCATTCGATGGCGAAACCGGCCTCGATGGCGCGGGAAAAGGCGGAAAGCGTGTTTTCCCAGACCGCCTTGTTGAGATCATGATAACCGCGATGGGCGACGGGCTCAGCCGTCAGCCAGGAAAGCTTGAGCGTCATACGTCGATTTCCACGATGGCGTCGATTTCGACTGATGCGTTGAAGGGCAGGCAGGCCATGCCGACGGCGGCGCGGGCATGTTTGCCGGCATCACCGAGAACATTGGCGAGAAGATTGGAGGCGCCATTGATGACGAGATGCTGTTCCACGAACTCCGGAACCGAGGCAACAAAGCCATTCAGCTTGATGACACGGCGGATTTTCGAGAGGTCACCATTCAAAGCGGCCTTGACCTGTGCGAGAATGTTGACGGCGCATAATTCGGCCGCGCGCTGGGCGCCTGGCACGTCGACATCGCGGCCAACGAGGCCCGTCACCGCAATCTTGCCTGATTCCATCGGCAGTTGACCCGATACATAAAGAAGATTGCCGCTGATGGTGAACGGAACGTAGTTTGCGGCTGGCGCCGCGGCGACGGGAAGCGTGAAGCCAAGTTCCTTGAGGCGGCCTTCGATGACGTCCGACATTTTCGTCTCCGGTTTTGTTGTAAATCCTTCAGGAATCCGGCATTCAGAAGATGTTGATCCAAAAGCCGGGCGGTTGCTTGTACAATATGAGCGGCGAGTCCAACAGGAGATATTGCATGTTTGTCAGGACGCTTGGTTTCGTTGCCGCAACAGGGCTTATGACCGGCCTGTCAAGCGCTGCCAATGCCTTGCCCGTCACGGTTCCGGATCTCGTCGCCCACCGCGCCGTCTACGATCTCGAACTCAAGGATGCGTCGGATCGCTCCGGCATCGAGGGCATGACCGGCCGCATGGTCTATGAATTCACCGGCTCATCCTGTCAGGGTTACAAGACCGATTTCCGTTTCGTGACGCAGATCAACACCGGCGACGCCGTGCGCATGACCGACCAGCAGACCACGACTTTCGAAGACCTTGCCGCGAAGAAATTCACCTTCGAGACCAAATCCTACACCGACGACAAGCTGGACAAGGAAGTGCAGGGGGCGGCAACCGACAGCACCGAGGGCGTGAAGGTCGATCTGACCCGGCCGGATGCCCGCCAGATCAGTCTCGTCGCCAGCGAATTCCCGACACAGCACATGTTTCAGGTCATCGAACATGCGAAACAGGGAAAGCGCATTTTCGAATCCCGGATATTCGACGGTTCTGATGATGGCGATGAAAGCCTGATCACCTCCACGCTGGTCGGCAAGTCGCAAATGCCGAAGGATGGCGATGCCGACGCCGGCAAGGCGGGCGAATTCGCCAAGGCTGCCTTCTGGCCGGTAACGATCGCCTATTACAACGACAAGACCGGCACCGACGCCCTGCCGATCTACCGCATGTCGTTCAAGCTTTACGAAAACGGAATCACCCGCGATCTGACGATGGATTACGGCGATTTCGTTCTGACGGGAAAGCTTGCGAAGCTCGATATTCTCAAGCCCGAAACCTGCGAAAACAAGCCGGTTCGCTGAAACGCGGCTATTTTGCCGGTTTTTTCGCATAAATGCTTGCATTTTCACGCGGGCGACTGTATGCGGCTCACCATTCCACACGCGAAGCTTGGGATGTTCCGGGAGAAATCCGGTCCGTTCCGCCCGGTGGTGTCGATGAAAATCGGCGCTGTTCGCTTCGCGGGGGTTAAACCGGAAAAGGAGTAACAAGGCATGGCATTGCCCGATTTTTCTATGCGTCAGCTTCTGGAAGCTGGTGTTCACTTCGGCCACCAGACGCACCGCTGGAACCCGAAGATGAAGCCGTACATCTTCGGCGACCGTAACAACATCCACATCATCGACCTAGCTCAGACCGTTCCGATGCTGTCGCGCGCCCTTCAGGTCGTGTCCGACACCGTTGCCCGTGGTGGCCGCGTTCTGTTCGTCGGCACCAAGCGTCAGGCGTCCGAAATCATCGCCGACAGCGCAAAGCGTTCGGCCCAGTACTACGTCAACTCCCGCTGGCTCGGCGGCATGATGACCAACTGGAAGACCATTTCGAACTCGATCCAGCGTCTGCGCAAGGTTGACGAAATCCTGAACTCGGAAGGCTCCGGCTATTCCAAGAAGGAACGCCTGAACCTTGAGCGCGAGCGCGAAAAGCTTGAAAAGGCTCTCGGCGGTATCCGCGATATGGGCGGCGTTCCGGACCTGATGTTCATCATCGACACCAACAAGGAAAAGATCGCGATCGAAGAAGCCAAGCGTCTTGGCATTCCGGTCGTTGCGATCATCGACAGCAACTGTGACCCGGACCATATCGACTACCCGATCCCGGGTAACGACGATGCTTCGCGCGCCATCTCGCTCTACTGCGACCTGATTGCCCGCGCTGCCATCGACGGTATTGCCCGTCAGCAGGGTGCTTCCGGCCGCGACATCGGCGCTTCTGAAGAAGCCCCGATCGAGCCCGCTCTCGAAGACGAGGCTGGCGCCTGATTTAGGCCCTGTCTGGCGGCGATTTCTTAATCTCCGTCTCCTCGACCAGGATATGACAAGGCCGTCAAAGACCTTCAATGGGTTGACGGCCTTGTTCGTTTCAAGCGCTCCGCCACGTTTTTTGGAAACCGCTGGCGTCTGACGTGGTTGAAACGCAAGGCAGTCTTCATAACGCTGTCACACTTCGGCGGCACCCATCATTCCGATGTATGGAGACGCCGCAGCACTTGGGAATGCGCATGCCCCTTTCCTGAAATCCTCTTCGGTTTCAAAGGGTGTGCGGCCGGGTACAGTCATCACCCAGAACTTCGGCACGGCAAATTCCGCCGGCTGACCGATCGAACCGATAAGAGGCAAACAATGACCGAAATCACAGCCGCAATGGTGAAGGAACTGCGCGAGAAGTCTGGCGCAGGCATGATGGACTGCAAGAAGGCTCTTGCTGAGACCAATGGCGACATGGAAGCGGCGATCGACTGGCTGCGCGCCAAGGGCATCGCAAAGGCCGACAAGAAGTCCGGCCGCACGGCTGCCGAAGGTCTGGTCGGCGTTGCCACCATGGGTCACAAGGCTGTTGTTGTCGAGCTGAACTCCGAAACCGACTTCGTTGCCCGCAACGACGCGTTCCAGGACCTCATCCGCGGTATCGCCCAGGTTGCCCTCACCACCGACGGCACCGTTGACGCTGTTTCCGCTGCGACCTATCCGGCAACCGGCAAGTCCGTTTCCGACAGCATCAAGGACGCGATCGCGACGATCGGCGAAAACATGACGCTGCGCCGCTCGGCTGCACTCGAAGTGCCGCACGGTGTTGTTGCGACCTACATCCACAACGCTGCCGGCGACGGCATCGGCAAGCTCGGCGTTCTCGTTGCCCTGAAGTCGGACGGCGACAAGGCCGTTCTGAACTCGATCGGCCGCCAGGTTGCCATGCACATCGCTGCGACCAACCCGCTCGCCATCCGCGCTGAAGAAGTCGACGCTGCCGTGGCCGAGCGCGAGCGCAACGTCTTCATCGAACAGGCCCGCGAATCCGGCAAGCCGGAAGCCATCATCGAAAAGATGGTTGATGGCCGTATGCGCAAGTTCTTCGAAGAAGTCGCTCTTCTGTCGCAGGCGTTCGTCATCAACCCCGACATCACTGTCGGCGCTGCCGTCAAGGAAGCCGAAAAGGAAGCCGGCGCTTCCATCGAAGTGACGGGCATGGTTCGCCTGCTGCTCGGCGAAGGCGTCGAAAAGGAAGAAAGCGATTTCGCAGCAGAAGTCGCCGCAGTCGCCAAGGGCTGATTATATTTACCCAATCTTGGGAAAACGGGAGGGCATCGCGTGACAACGCGGTGCCCTTCGTGTATCCGCGTTTCGGTTACATTTCCGAGGAGTCATGATGTCTTCCAAGCCGATCTACAAACGTGTTCTTCTCAAGGCTTCCGGTGAAGCCCTTATGGGCGATCAGGGTTTCGGTATCGATGTGGCGGTGGCCGACCGTATCGCCTCCGATATCGCCGAGGCGAGGGCGATGGGCGTTGAAGTCGGCGTTGTCGTCGGCGGCGGTAATATTTTCCGCGGCGTGGCCGTGGCCTCCAAGGGGGGCGACCGCGTTACCGGCGACCATATGGGCATGCTGGCGACCGTCATCAACGCACTGGCGCTCGCCACGTCGCTGCGCAAGCTCAGCATCGACACCGTCGTTCTCTCGGCAATCGCGATGCCTGAAATCTGTGAGAGCTTCTCCCAGCGCGCCGCCCTTCACCATCTCGCACAGGGGCGTGTGGTGATTTTCGCCGGCGGTACGGGCAACCCGTTCTTCACCACCGATTCTGCTGCTGCGCTTCGCGCCGCGGAAATGGGCGCCGAGGCGATCTTCAAGGGTACCCAGGTGGATGGCATCTACTCTGCCGATCCGAAGAAGGATCCGACAGCTACCCGTTTCGACGAGTTGACCCATAGCGAAGTGCTTGGCAAGGGCCTGGCGGTCATGGATATCGCCGCTGTCGCGCTTGCCCGCGAAAACCATATTCCGATCATCGTCTTCTCGATCCACGAGAAGGGCGGTTTCGCGCAGATATTGACCGGCGGTGGCCGCAAGACCATCGTGCACGACAAGTAATCAAAAAAGACGCCGCCCCCTGGGCGAATTCCGGCTACAGCCGACAGAGACGGAGTATCAAGATGAGTGGTATTGACCTCAACGATATCAAGCGCCGCATGGATGGCGCCATCAACGCATTCAAGAGCGATATCGCATCGCTGCGTACCGGCCGGGCTTCGGCCAACATTCTCGATCCGGTCACCATTGAAGCTTACGGTTCGCGTGTGCCGCTCAACCAGGTCGCAAACATCACGGTTCCGGAGCCGCGCATGCTCGGCGTCAACATCTGGGACAAGTCGATGGTCAATGCCGTCGATCGCGCGATCCGCGAATCCAATCTCGGCCTCAACCCGATCGTCGATGGTCAGAACCTCAGAATTCCGCTGCCTGAACTGAACGAAGAGCGCCGCAAGTCGCTCGTCAAGGTCGCCCATGACTATGCCGAAAAGTCCAAGGTCGCGATTCGCCATGTGCGCCGCGACGGCATGGATGGTCTGAAAAAAGCCGAAAAGGATGGTGACATCGGTCAGGACGAAAGCCGTGGACAGTCGGAAAAGGTGCAGAAAATGACCGACGACACGATTTCGGAAATTGACCGCTTGCTTGCCGAGAAGGAAAAGGAAATCATGCAGGTCTGATATCGCTTGCGATAGACCTGTATTTTATTCGTTTTAATTCCGCGCTGCCCTGTTACTGGATCGATATGCCGACGACGACACGTTCCTCCATACCCGAGCACGTCGCCATCATCATGGATGGCAATGGACGCTGGGCAAAGCAGCGCGGTCTTCCGCGCGTGATGGGGCATCGCCGCGGGGTGGAGGCCGTACGCGAGACCGTGCGCGCGGCCGGTGATTGCGGAATACGCTATCTCACGCTGTTTGCCTTCTCGTCGGAAAACTGGCGCAGGCCCGAATCCGAGGTGAGTGACCTGATGGGGCTTTTGAAGGCTTTCATCCGGCGTGACCTTGCCGAACTGCATCGCGAAAATGTCCGCGTGCGGATCATCGGTGACCGGCAGGGGCTGAAGACCGACATACGCTCTCTCCTCGA
Source organism: Agrobacterium radiobacter (assembly GCF_040801995.1). Taxonomy (NCBI): domain Bacteria; kingdom Pseudomonadati; phylum Pseudomonadota; class Alphaproteobacteria; order Hyphomicrobiales; family Rhizobiaceae; genus Agrobacterium; species Agrobacterium radiobacter. The sequence continues at coordinate 1,071,807 of NZ_JBEGHX010000001.1, forward strand.
AGAGGCGGAGCAGATGACGGCTGGCAATACCAAGCTGACGCTGGTGATCGCCTTCAACTATGGAAGCCGTGACGAGATTGCGCGCGCGACGGTGGCAATCGCCCGCGATGTCGCCGAAGGCCGGCTCGATGCCGCTTCGATCACGCCGGAGATGATTTCGGCCCGGCTTGACACGTCGGGCATGCCGGATCCGGATCTTATCATCCGCACCAGTGGCGAAGAGCGCCTGTCGAACTTCCTGCTCTGGCAGGCCGCTTATTCTGAGTTCCTCTTCGTTCCCGAATATTGGCCCGACTTCGACCGCCAGCGATTCTTCTCCGCAATCGAGCAATATGCAACGCGTGACCGCCGCTTTGGTGCACTCACCGAGCAGGTTGCCGTGGCAGGCGCCTGATGAGCCGTGAACTCAGACTGCGGATCGTCTCCGCAATCGTCATGGCAGCGGTCATTCTGGCCGCGACCTGGTATGGCGGCATTCTGTTCCGCATCGTCGCGGGTCTTCTGGCGATCCTCATCTATTATGAATGGTCGACGATTACCCGGCTGTCGGAGGCCAACCCGACCGGCAATGCCTGGGGCTGGTTCGCGGTCGCCGTTATCGCCGGCAACACGATTTTCGGCGAATCCTCGCTCGATCTGCCGCTTTTATCCGGCTTCACTCTGACCGCAGCCCTGTTTCCGGTTTTGCGCGGCAGGAACTGGTGGCTGGTGGGCGGCATTTTTTATGCGGGTCTGAGCGGCATATCGCTGGCGGCCATTCGCGGTGATGAGCTGACGGGCTTCGTGTCCATCCTTTTCATCTTCGCCGTTGTCTGGTCGACGGATATTCTCGCCTATTTCGTTGGACGCGCCATTGGTGGGCCGAAGCTTGCGCCTTCGATTTCGCCCGGCAAGACCTGGTCGGGTGCGATCGGCGGGGCAGCGGCAGCGGTGATTGGCGGCGGCGCAGTGTCCATGGCCTATCATGGTAGAATCAGCCTGCTGGTGCTGGGGCTCGCGTTCATCCTGTCAGTATTCAGCCAGATCGGTGATCTCTTTGAATCCTTCGTGAAACGACGTTTCCAGGTCAAGGATTCCAGCCATCTCATTCCGGGCCATGGCGGCTTCATGGACCGTGTTGACGGTCTTGTTTTCGCCTGCTTTACGGTATTCCTCATTGCTTTCGTGCATGCGGCGGCAACCGGCGACGTGCCCGGATCGGGCGGCGGTCTGTTGCCGGGTTTCTGAGCGGCGCGAAAGGTCACGACATAAAGGGCAGATTGTCATGAACACAGTAATGGCGGCGACCGGCTTTCTGACCGGCTATATCGTGCCCTTCATCCTAGTGCTGTCCCTGCTCGTTTTTGTCCATGAAATGGGCCACTATCTGGTCGGGCGCTGGTGCGGCATCCGTTCCACGGCATTTTCCATCGGCTTCGGCCCGGAGCTGATCGGTTTCACCGACAAGCGTGGTACGAGATGGAGAATTTCCGCGATCCCGCTCGGCGGCTACGTCAAGTTCTTCGGTGATGAGGATGCCGCCAGCAAGCCGGATAGTTCCGGCCTGTCGCATATGTCGCTGGAGGAGAGGGCGCAGACGCTTTCCGGCGCAAAGCTGTGGAAAAGAGCGGCCACGGTTGCTGCGGGCCCGATCGCAAATTTCATTCTCGCCATTCTCATCTTCGCGGTGCTTTTCGGCATTTATGGCCGGATGATCGCCGATCCAGTCGTGGCGGAAGTGCGCGAAAACAGCGCTGCCGCCGCAGCTGGCGTGCGGCCCGGCGACCGACTGGTCGCAATCGATGGCGAAAAGGTGATGACTTTCGAGGATGTCCGTCGTTACGTCGGCATCCGCCCGGGCACGCCGATCACCGTAACTGTCGAAAGGGCAGGCGAGGAGCTGAAGCTGCCGATGGTTCCGACGCGCACGGAAACCACTGACCAGTTCGGCAACAAGCTGGAAATGGGCATTATCGGCATCGTCACCGACCAGACCAGCGGCAATTTCCGCCACATCGAATATTCGCCGACCGAGGCGCTGGTTGAGGGCGTGCGCGAAACCGGCCACGTCATTACCGGCACCTTCAACTACATCGGCAACCTCGTGACCGGCCGCATGAATGCCGATCAGCTGGGCGGTCCGGTCCGTGTCGCGCAGGCGTCCGGCCAGATGGCGACGCTCGGCATTTCCGCCGTTATCCAGCTTGCCGCAGTCCTTTCCGTTTCGATCGGTCTGCTGAACCTGATGCCCGTCCCGGTTCTGGACGGCGGCCATCTGGTGTTTTACGCGATCGAGGCCATTCGCGGCAGGCCGCTCGGCGCGGGCGCGCAGGAAGTCGCGTTCCGTATCGGCATGATGATGATTTTGGGTCTTATGGTTTTTGCAACATGGAATGATATCAGCAGCTTGATCGGCTGAGGATTGTGTTTTAACGGTTTTGTTAGTTGTCTGTTTACCTTGTTTTTATGCCGAAGTGGCGAATGCGCCACTCTGGATCACGAAGTAAACAGAATTTAACGTTCTGACTTGCTTGTAGGGGAAAAGCAGGTAAAACGACGCACATGGCCGGAGTCGGGTTCCGCCCGCTGAGGGACAACGTAAAAAGGTAAGAATTGAAATGAAGGCTGGTTCAAGATTTTTGAACGCGGTGTCGGCGGTTGCGCTGTCTGCTGGTGTTTCTTCGGTTGCGGGCCTTGGCGTGCTTGCCTCTGCTGGTGTTGCGAATGCAGCCGTCATCAGCAAGATCGATGTTCGCGGGGCCGAGAGGTCCGGTGCGGACTCCGTGCGCTCCAACATCACCATTGCGCCGGGTAAGAACTTTTCCAATTCGGATATCGATGAATCGGTGAAGCGTCTTTACGCCACCGGTTACTTCTCGAATGTCTCCATGCGCGTTTCCGGCAGCACGCTGGTCGTCACTGTTAACGAGAACCAGCTGGTCAACCAGGTGGTCTTCAACGGTAACCGCAAGATCAAGGACGACAAGCTCGCTGGCGTCGTACAGACACAGGCGCTTGGCCCCTTCAATCAGGCTATCGTGACGGCGGATATCGCCCGCATCAAGGAAGCCTATGCCGCGATCGGCCGTAGTGACGTCGAAATCACCACGCAGACCGTTTCCGTCGGTCAGGGCCGTGTGAACATTGCTTTCGTCATCAATGAAGGCGAGCGCACGAAGATCGGCCGTATCGATTTCGTCGGCAACAATGCCTACAGCGATGGTCGTCTGGCCGCTGTCATCAATACCAAGAAGTCCAACATGCTGTCGTTCCTGACGCGTAAGGACGTTTATAACGAGGACAAGCTGCGCGCCGACGAAGAGGCGCTGCGCCAGTTCTATTACAACCGCGGTTACGCCGACTTCCGGGTCGTGTCCTCCGAGGCGGTGCTGGACGAGTCCAAGAACGAATACACCGTCTCCATCACGGTCGATGAAGGTCAGCGTTATAACTTCGGCAACGTCGCGGTCGAATCGACCGTTCCGGGCGTCGATGGTTCCGAACTTCAGGGCCTCGTGGAAACCCGTCAGGGTGGCAGCTACAGCGCCAAGGAAGTTCAGCAGAGCATGGAAGCGATTTCCAAGCGCGTGGCCGGCGAAGGTTATCCCTTTGCCCGCGTAACGCCGCGCGGCGACCGTGACATGGCTGGCAACACCATCGGCGTAACCTATATCGTCGATCAGGGCGAGCGCGCCTATGTCGAGCGCATCGAAATCCGTGGCAACACCCGTACGCGTGACTACGTCATTCGTCGCGAGTTCGATATCTCCGAAGGCGACGCGTTCAACCAGACGGTCATCACGGCTGCAAAGCGCCGTCTCGAGGCGCTCGGCTATTTCTCGAAGGTCAATATCTCGACCGCCGGCGGCAGCGCGCCTGACCGCGTCGTGATTGTTGTCGATGTGGAAGACCAGTCGACGGGTTCGTTCGGTATCGGTGCGGGTTACTCGCAGAACGACGGCGTTCTCCTCGAAGCCTCCATCGAAGAAAAGAACTTCCTCGGTCGTGGACAGTACATTCGTCTCGCCGCTGGTGCGGGTGAAGACGATGCACGTAGCTACACGCTGTCCTTCACCGAGCCTTATTTCCTCGGCTACCGTCTTGCCGCAGGTTTCGACCTGTTCAAGAGCCAGAGCCGCAGCGAAGATTATTACGACTACGACGAGCAGGGTTTCGCGCTGCGTGTAACCGCGCCGATCACCGAAGATCTCTCGACGACGTTCAAGTACACCTACAAGCAGCTCAACTATGATGGCGAAGGCGACTGGGAAGCCGGCAGCAACCTTGCAGCGCCTTATAAAGACCTGATCCGTGGCGGTGACTGGACGCAGTCCATCATTTCGAACACGCTGAACTACAATACGCTCGACGACCGCAACATGCCGCGTGAAGGCTGGCAGGCTGCTCTGACGAACGAATTTGCAGGCCTCGGCGGCGATTCCGAATATTACAAGATCTACGCCAAGGCTCGTTTCTTCTATACGCTGTCTGACGAATACGATGTCATCGGCTCGCTCACGGGTCAGGCCGGTCACGTAGTGCCGACGGGCGACAATCTGCTGGTCTTCGATCAGTTCAAGTTCGGCGGCCGTCAGGTTCGCGGCTTCAAGAACGACGGTATCGGTCCGCGTATCGGCTCCGACTCCATCGGCGGCACGACCTATTTCGCCGCGTCTGCTGAAGTCACGGCTCCGATGCCTGGCGTTCCGGAAGATTTCGGTCTGCGCCTCGCTGGTTTCGTCGATGCCGGCACGCTCTATGGCAACAAGGTTGCCAACAGCGCAGGTGTGAAGGACGACAACTCCATCCGTGCGTCCGCTGGTATCGGCGTGATGTGGGCGTCGCCCTTTGGTCCGATCCGCGTCGACTACGCGGTACCGATCGCCAAGGAAGACTACGACGAGGAACAGCGTTTCCGGTTTGGCATGTCCAACACTTTCTGATATCGGCAGTCCAGAACTGCAACTTTGAACGTTCTGGAGTTTCCGGCTGATGGAATACAATGCCTTTTTTCCGCCCCACGAGGGACTGCGATTGAAAGATATCGCAGATCATTTTGGGGCGGAACTGTCTGACGATGCGGCGGGAGAACGGATTATCAGGTCCGTTTCGCCGGTCTATAGGGCAAAGCCCGATCAGCTCTGCTATATTCTTTCGCGCAAGAGCCGCGATGAGCTGCAGACCTGCGAAGCTGGCGCCGTCATTTGTGATGCAGCGCTTGTAGACATGCTTCCGTCTCACACCCCCGCGCTGATATCGAAAAACCCCCACACCCTTTTTGCGCAGGTCGGTGCATTGTTGCATCCTTCCGCCATGCGACCCGGTCCGATCGCGCGGATGGAATCCGAAATTTCCCATGCTGCCCATGTCGATCCATCCGCGAAACTGGAAGCGGGCGTCATTGTCGAGGCGCTTGCCGTGATCGGAGCCGGCGCCCATATTGGCGCTGGCACGCGGATTGGCCCCGGCGTCATCATCGGGCAGGATGTGCAGATAGGGCGTGATTGCACCATTGCGGGCGGCGCAAGCGTTCTTGCCGCGCTCATCGGTAATAATGTGATTATCCACAACGGCGCGCGCATCGGTCAGGACGGTTTCGGTTATGCCCCCGGTCCACGCGGCATGCTGAAGATCGTGCAGATCGGTCGTGTCATCATTCAGGACAATGTCGAGATTGGCGCCAACACCACGATCGATCGCGGCACCATGGATGACACGGTCATTGGCGAAGGCACCAAGATCGACAATCAGGTCCAGATTGGCCACAACGTTCGTATCGGCCGCCATTGCGGCATCGTCAGCAAGGTTGGCATTGCGGGCAGCACCCGCATCGGCGACGGTGTGATGATTGGCGGCGCGGCCGGCATCAATGGCCATATCAACATTGGCGACGGCGTGCAGATTGCGGCGATGAGCGGTGTTGTAGCGGACGTACCGGCAGGCGCCCGTTATGGCGGAACGCCTGCGCGTCCAATGAAATATTTCCTGCGCGACATGGCCGAAATTCTGGCACGCGCTGAAGGGCGTGATAAAAAAACAGGAGAGAAAAACAATGACTGAAGAAACGAAGACGACGCTCGGCGCGGCTGACATTCTGGAAGTCATGAAGCTTCTGCCGCATCGTTACCCATTCCTGCTGATCGACAAGATCATCGAGATCGATGGTAACAACTCGGCGATCGGCATCAAGAACGTCACGGTCAACGAACCGCATTTCACCGGCCATTTCCCGGATCGCCCGATCATGCCGGGCGTTCTGATCGTCGAAGCCATGGCGCAGACGGCAGGCGCGATCTGCGCCCGTAGCCAGGGTGAGGGCGGTTACCTCGTCTATTTCATGACCATCGACAATGCGCGCTTCCGTAGACCCGTCGTTCCCGGTGATCGTCTGGAAATCCACGTGGTCAAGCAGCGCCAGCGCGGCAATGTTTTTAAATTCCATTGCGAGGCGAAGGTGGACGGCGCGCTGGTGGCGGAAGCCGATGTCGGCGCCATGATGATCCCCGAGGACCAGCAATGAGCACGATTGCCGCCTCGGCCAGAATTCACCCGACGGCCGTCATCGAAGACGGCGCGGTGATCGGTGAAAACGTCGTCATCGGCGCGCTGAGCTATGTCGGCGCGAAAGTCACGCTGCATGACGGTGTCTGGCTGCATAATCACGCCGTTGTTTCCGGCCGGACCGTCATCGGCCGCGATTCGGTCGTCCATCCCATGGCGGTCATCGGCGGCACACCGCAGGCGGTTCGCCATGACGGTTCGGAAACGACGCTTGAGATCGGTGAGCGCTGCGTCATGCGTGAAGGCGTAACGATGAACGCCGGCAGTTCCGATGGCAGCGGCAAGACCATTATCGGTGATGACAATCTCTTCCTCGCCAATTCGCATGTGGCGCATGATTGCCGCCTCGGCAGCCACATCATCCTGTCCAACAATGTGATGCTGGCGGGCCATGTTACCATCGAGGACCGCGCTATTCTGGGCGGTGGCTGCGCCGTGCACCAGTTCACCCGTATCGGCCGCCAGGCTTTCATCGGCGGGCTGTCGGCGGTCAATTACGACGTCATTCCCTATGGCATGCTGAATGGCAATCCCGGCATTCTAGGCGGGCTGAACGTTGTCGGCATGACACGTGCAGGCATTGAGCGTGCGGATATCCACAAGGTCAGACGCGTCTACAAGGCGATTTTCGAGGCCGAAGGCACGATCCGCGGCAATGCCGCAGCCCTCGACCGCAACGACTATCTGGACTGCCCGCAGGCGCTTGAAATCCTCGATTTCATCGGCGCGGATAGCGACCGCGCGATCTCTTCGCCCAACCGGGGCAAGTGAGCCGTGACAGGCGGCGGGCGTCTCGCCATCGTGGCCGGCAGCGGCCAGCTGCCGCTTTATGTGGCGGCTGCCGCCCGTGAGATGGGCGAGAACCCTTTCATCGTGCGCTTGCGCGACGATTCCCGTTTCGACTGGAGCGGTTTCGACAATGCCGTCATCAGTGTCGGTGATGTCGCCGGGCTGGGCCGTCTGCTGCGTGAAAATCAGGTAGACCGTGTCGTGCTTTCCGGCGGCGTGGCGCGACGGCCGGAATGGCGGGAGATCCGCCCCACGGTCGGCATCCTGCTCAAACTGCCGTCCATTGTCAGGACGCTGCTGTCGAGCGGCGATGACGCCGTTTTGCAGATGGTCATCAAGATCATTGGCACACTTGGCGCAAAAGTCATCGGCGCGCACGAGATCGCGCCCGGCCTGCTGGCTGCGACAGGCCCTTTCGGTGCACAAAAGCCCGCCGAGGAAGATCTGCGTGACATACGCAAGGCGGCTGAGGCGGCACTTGCACTCGGTAAGCTGGATGTGGGGCAGGGAGCAGTCGCCGTGGGTGGCCGTATCGTCGCGCTGGAAGGCGTTGAGGGCACGGATGCCATGCTGGCGCGCGTCGCGGCATTGCGCGCCGAAGGACGTATATCCCCGCGCCGCAAGGGTGTACTCGTAAAGCTGTGCAAGCCGCAGCAGGATGTGCGCGCCGACCTGCCGACAATCGGTGTGGAAACGGTGGAGAATGCACGCAAGGCGGGATTGGCCGGCATCGCCGTCGAAGCCGGACGGGCGCTGGTGCTTGATCGCGAGGCGATGTTGAAGGCGGCCGATGAGGCGGGCATATTCGTCTGCGGCATCGATACGTCACTCAGCGGAGACATGATGGGGGAGAGTTGATCGGATGACGGCGGCATTAAAAGTGGCGGTCATTGCCGGAGAGGTATCCGGTGATCTTCTGGGTGCGGATCTGATCCGGTCGCTCAAGGCCCGATATGCGGGCCCCGTCGAGCTGGTGGGTGTCGGCGGCGATGCGCTGGAAGCACAGGGTCTGGTTTCCCTGTTCGACTATTCCGAACTCTCGATCATGGGCTTCACGCAGGTTCTGAAAAAGCTGCCGAAGCTCATTGCGCGGATCAACCAGACCGCCCAGGCAATCGCCGCTGCAAAGCCCGATATTTTGCTGATCATCGACAGTCCGGATTTCACCCATCGCGTTGCAAAGAAAGTCCGCCGGCAATTACCGCATCTGCCTGTTGTCAATTATGTCTGCCCCAGCGTCTGGGCGTGGAAGGAATATCGCGCCACCGCGATGCTGTCCTATGTCGATCATGTTCTGGCCCTGCTGCCCTTCGAGCCGGAAGCGATGCGCCGTCTCGGCGGTCCCCCGACGACCTTTGTCGGCCATCGGCTCAGCGTCGATGCCGATGTGCTCTCTGTGCGGCAAAAGCGGGCGGAACGCTCTCTACCGGCAGATGGCCAGCCGAAAACCATCCTCCTCCTGCCGGGCTCGCGCTCCACTGAAACGACGCGGCTGATGGAGCCTTTTCAGGCGGCAGCGAGAGCTTTTGTAGAGCGCAACGGTCCGACGCGGTTTCTCCTGCCCACTGTGCCACGTCAGGAAAAACGCATCCACGAACTGGCGGCATCATGGCCGGAGGATATAAGGCCCGAAATCGGCATCGATTCCGCCTTCAAATGGAACGCGTTTGCTGAAGCCGATGCGGCCATCGCCGCTTCCGGCACGGTCATTCTGGAACTCGCACTCGCGGGCGTACCGACCATCTCGGTCTACAAGACCGACTGGATTTTCACCATGCTGAGCAAGCGGGTGAAAACCTGGACCGGCGCCCTGCCGAACCTGATCGCCGATTACGCCATCATTCCGGAATATTTCAACGAGGTCGTCAGGGCAGGCTCGATGCTGCGCTGGGCCGAGCGTCTGTCGTCCGATACCACCGAGCGGCGGGCGATGCTCGAAGGTTATGCGCTGGTGCAGCGGCGTTTGCACACGGATGTACCGCCGGGCGAAACCGGCGCGCGCATTCTTCTCGATGTCCTCAAAAACAAGAATAGCTCCTCGGTATAATCGCAGCCATCCTGTCCTCAGGCGGCGGAAATAGCGGTTTTCCGACAAGGTTAAGCCAGCTGCCGCCTTGCCGCCAATGCAGGCAGGCGAGGGGTTGGTTTTAACGCATTTGATCGTTAGGGCGGCAATCCCCAGGCTTTTATAGGGTCTGCGGCCCGCGAATTTACGTCTGGCACACCTCTTGCTTTCAATCTTGTATGCAAGATAGCCATACATCAGAAAGCGCCCAGAGCGCGGTAGAAGACGCCATCATCTCAGGCATTCTTTCCGCGCGGATCCGCCCGGGCACCCGCCTCAGCGAGAACCAGCTCGCCAGCCTTTTCAGCGTGTCGCGCACGCGCATCCGCGAGGCGATGATGCGGCTGGAGACGCGCGGCATCGTCACCGTCAGCCCGCGCCGCGGCTGGTTCGTGGTGGAGCCTTCCGCCGAAGAATCCATCAAGGTCTATGAGGCACGGCGCATCATCGAATATGGACTTTTGCGCAACCTTTCCGCCATCAGCGCGGAAGGCATAACGATCCTTGCCAATCATCTCGATGAAGAAAAGGCGGCGATTGTCAAAGGCGACCGCCAGCGCCTGACCTGCCTGATGGGCGATTTCCACATCCGCATCGCCGAAATCGCCGGAAATGACATCATCGTCGAAACGCTGCGCGACCTGACGGCCAGAACCATCCTCATCTCCATGCTCTATCAGTCCGATTTCCATGCGCAGCAATCGCATGACGGGCACTGCCGCATCTTCGAGGCGATCAAGGCGGCTGATTTTCACGGCGCCGCCGAACTCGCCATCCGCCATCTCGACGAAGTCGAAACCGGTCTCGATCTCACCCGCAGGCCGGACCCGCTCTACGAGCTTCGCAATTCGCTTTCACTGCAGCCTCTTTCCTCAAGCCCCAAGGAGTAATTCCCAATGTTTTCCAGACGTTCATTGCTTGCCATTGCCGCGATTTCCGCAACACTTGGTTTTTCGCCCGCAGCCTTTGCCGACGCGCTCGGCGATATCACTTCCCGAGGCACGATCCGCGTCGCCGTCCCGCAGGATTTTCCGCCGTTCGGCAGCGTTGGCACCGATATGGCGCCGCAGGGTTACGATATCGACGTCGCCAACCTGATCGGCGAGAAGCTCGGGGTGAAGGTCGAGCTGGTGCCGGTCACCAGCGCCAACCGCGTTCCCTATCTGCAGACCAACAAGGTCGATCTCGTCATTTCGAGCCTCGGCAAGAACCCGGACCGTGAAAAGGTTATCGATTTCTCCACCGCCTATGCGCCTTTCTTCAACGGCGTGTTCGCTCCGGACTCGCTTGCTGTCACCAAGGCGGAAGATTTGGCCGGCAAGACCATCGGCGTTACCCGTGGCGCCGTCGAGGATCTCGAACTGACCAAGGTCGCTCCCGCTGATACGACCATCAAGCGCTACGAGGACAATAACGGCACTATCTCTGCCTTCCTCGCCGGTCAGGTGGAAGCCGTCGCCACGGGCAATGTCGTGGCCGCCGCCATTCTCGCGAAGAACCCACCGAAGCGCCCCGAGCTTAAGTTCCTGATCAAAAATTCTCCCTGCTATATCGGCCTGAACAAGGAGCAGCCGGCGCTGCTGGAGAAGGTCAACGCCATCATCGCCACCGCAAAGACCGACGGTTCGCTGAACACCATCGCGCAGAAGTGGCTGAAAACCGATCTTCCGAAGGATCTGTGACCAACCCGGCAAACGCATGCGCCGGTCCCGTTTGATCCCGGCCCGGCGCATGGTTTGTCCTCTTCCGAAGGAAACATCGGGTGAAATACACATTCGATTTTGGATGGCTCCTCGAATATTATCCGCAGATCGCCAAGGGTATCGCCGTCACGCTTGAATTGATCGCCGTCGGCGGCGTTCTCGGCATCGCGCTCGGCATATTCTGTGCCTGGGTGCGCGCGCTTGGCCCGAAATGGCTGCGGCCGCCGGTCGCGACCTATGTGGAACTCATTCGCAATACGCCGTTTCTCATACAATTGTTTTTTATCTTTTTCGGCCTGCCGTCGCTTGGCTTGCAACTGTCGGAACTGAGCGCTGCCAATATCGCCATGGTGGTCAATCTCGGGGCCTATAGCTGCGAGATCATCCGCGCCGGCATTCAGGCGACGCCGAAGGGGCAGTTCGAGGCTGGCGCAAGCCTTGCCATGACCCGTTTCGAAACCTTCCGCCATGTGGTGCTGGTTCCCTCCCTGCAACGAATATGGCCGGCGCTCTCCTCGCAGGTGGTAATCGTCATGCTCGGTTCGTCGGTCGTGTCGCAGATCGCCGCCGAGGACCTGACCTTCGCGGCCAATTTCATCCAGTCGCGCACCTTCCGCGCCTTCGAAGCCTACATGGTCTCCACCGTCATCTATCTCGTGCTGGCCATTCTTCTCCGGCAGGTGCTGGTGATGGGCGGCAACCTCATTTTTCCGCGCAGGAGTGTCCGATGATCGAGTTCTCCACCTGGGATATTCTCAGAAACCTGCTGCTTGCCACGCGCTGGACCGTGCTGCTCTCGCTCGTCTCCTTTGCCGGCGGCGGCTTGGTGGCGCTGCTTCTGCTGTTCATGCGCATTTCCCGGAAAAAATCGATGCGGGTTTTCGCGCGCTATTATGTCGAGCTTTTTCAGGGAACGCCGCTGCTGATGCAGCTCTTCATCGCCTTTTTCGGCCTTGGTCTTTTCGGTATCGATGTGCCGGCCTGGCTCGCGGCGGGTCTGACGCTGATCCTGTGGGCAGCAGCCTTCCTGACCGAAATCTGGCGTGGCTGCGTCGAATCTGTCGCCAAGGGGCAATGGGAGGCGTCGGCAAGCCTTGCCATGGGCCGCCTGCAGCAGATGCGTTACGTCATCCTGCCGCAGGCCATGCGCGTGGCTATTCCACCGACCGTCGGTTTTTTCGTGCAGGTCATCAAGGGAACGGCGGTGACCTCGATCATCGGTTTCGTGGAACTGTCCAAGGCCGGCACGGTCGTCACCAACGCCACCTTCCAGCCCTTCACCGTTTATGGCCTCGTGGCCCTCATCTATTTCGCGCTGTGCTGGCCTCTGTCGAAGAGCAGCCAGATCCTCGAAAGGAAGCTCAATGTCGCTCATCGAAATCACTGAAGTCCGCAAAAGCTATGGCAGCAACGAGGTTCTGAAGGGCATCAATCTCGATGTCGAGCCGGGCGAGGTCATCGCCATCATCGGCAAGAGCGGATCGGGAAAATCGACCCTGCTTCGTTGCATCAACGGGCTGGAGACGATTTCGGCCGGTTCCATATCGGTCGCCGGCGCACAGCTTCTCGAAGACGATCTCCATCTCAAGGCACTCCGATTGAAGGTCGGCATGATCTTCCAGCAGTTCAATCTCTTCCCGCACCAGACCGTCGGCGGCAATGTCATGCTGTCACAGATGGTGGTCAAGAAGACGTCGAAACCGGAGGCGGAAGCCGTTGCCCGCAAGATGCTGGAGCGGGTTGGCCTGGCGCATAAATTCGATGCCTATCCCGATGAGTTGTCAGGTGGCCAGCAACAGCGCGTCGCCATTGCCCGCGCCCTCGCCATGCAGCCGATCGCTTTGCTCTGCGATGAGATCACCTCGGCGCTCGATCCCGAACTGGTTGCGGAAGTGCTTGCCGTGGTGCGGGAACTCGCCGCCGAAGGCATGACGCTCTTGATGGTGACGCATGAAATGAAGTTCGCGCGCGACGTCTGCTCTCGCGTCGTCTTCATGCATGAGGGCAGGGTGCATGAAATTGGCCCGCCGGAAGAGGTGTTCGCCAATCCCGCAACCCCCGAACTCAAGCAGTTCCTGGGCGTTGCGGCGCGCCACTAAGAACCACTCAGACGCCCAACAAAAAAGGCCGGCGGGTGAAAACCTGCCGGCCTTTGATCTCAAATGGTTTCGCGGCTTAGCGCTTGGAAGCCGGAACGTAGTCGCGCTTGCCGGCGCCCGTATAGAGCTGGCGCGGACGACCGATGCGCTGCTGCGGATCTTCGATCATTTCGTTCCACTGTGCGATCCAGCCGACGGTGCGGGCGAGAGCGAAGAGAACGGTGAACATGGTCGTGGGGAAGCCGAGCGCCTTCAGCGTGATGCCCGAATAGAAGTCGACATTCGGGTAGAGCTTCTTCTCGACGAAATACGGATCGGAAAGGGCGATCTTTTCCAGTTCCAGAGCAACCTGCATGATTGGATCGTCGGAGTTGCCAGTGGCTTCCAGCACTTCGTACATCGTCTTCTGCATGATCTTGGCGCGCGGGTCGTAGTTCTTGTAGACGCGGTGGCCAAAGCCCATCAGGCGGAACGGATCGTTCTTGTCCTTGGCGCGGGCGATATATTCCGGAATACGGTCAACCGTGCCGATCTCGTTGAGCATGTTGAGCGCCGCTTCGTTGGCGCCGCCATGAGCCGGGCCCCAGAGGCAGGCAATGCCAGCCGCAATACAGGCGAACGGGTTGGCGCCCGAAGAACCGGCAAGACGCACCGTGGAGGTGGAGGCGTTCTGCTCGTGATCGGCATGCAGGATGAAGATGCGGTCCATGGCGCGGGCCAGAACCGGATCGACCTTGTAGTCCTCGCACGGTACGGCAAAGCACATATGCAGGAAGTTGGAGGCGTAATCGAGATCGTTCTTCGGGTAAACGAAGGGCTGGCCGATATGGTACTTGTAGGCCATGGCGGCGATCGTCGGCATTTTTGCGATCATACGCAGCGAAGCGACCATGCGCTGGTGCGGATCGGTAATGTCGGTCGAGTCGTGATAGAAGGCCGAGAGAGCGCCGACCGTGCCGCACATGACGGCCATCGGATGCGCGTCGCGACGGTAGCCGGTGAAGAAGCGGCTCATCTGCTCATGCACCATGGTGTGACGCGTGACGCGGGTGTCGAAATCCTTCTTCTGCGCAGCCGTCGGCAGTTCGCCGTAGAGCAGCAGGTAGCAGGTTTCCAGGAAGTCGCCCTGTTCGGCAAGCTGCTCGATGGGGAAACCACGGTGCAGGAGAACGCCTTCGTCACCGTCGATGTAGGTGATCTTGGATTCGCAGGAGGCCGTCGACGTGAAGCCCGGGTCGTAGGTGAAGGAGCCCGTGTGCTTGTACAGCGTGGCGATATCGACGACGCTTGGTCCAATCGTGCCTTCCCTGACCGGGAGTTCGACCTGTTTTTCGCCAAGTGTCACTGTAGCGCTTTTTTCCGTCATACTGATCCTCCGAAAACATGCGGGTGGGGGCGTTGAGACACGCCCCGCGGTTAAGCGTCTACCGATTAGCTATATGATCCTTGCGCCGATGCCAAGCTATCCAAAGGTCAAATTGTGCATTGCGGCATACGCAATTGCGTTGCTTTTCGCTTTATCATCATAGCAATTCGATCTCGGTCAACGCAGGGTTAAAGGAAAGCATTGCAATCCCTCGCATCCGCCTGCAAACCTGTTTCCGGTGCGGCAGGGGCGCGGCGCAGAGTGCTTGGTCAAGGGGAAAAAAAGCATTTCGGATATGCGGAAACGATGCAGGGCGGCTTGCCCGGCACGGCGGAGATTCTGTTCCCGCTACGCAGAGCCGGGGATGTCGCGACATATGATACGCCCGCCCTTGTCAGCAGGCCAAAACTGCGAGCTGTCGCCTCTCAAAAAATCGCCGCGTGCTTCGCCGAGGAGCGTGCATTCGGCCACGATTTTCTTTTCGTGCCGGTCTTCATCGGCTGTGGTGCGATCTTCTGGTTTTCCCTCGATACCTCGCCTTCATTCCCTGTTCTGGCAATCATATGTCTCATTGCCGCGGGCCTGGCATCCTTCACGAAATATCGTTCGGGCCTGGCAGCGACGGCCTGCGGCTTTTTCGCGCTGTTCTTGCTGGGCATGCTTTTCGCCGAGGTCGAAACGCGGCGGGTGGGAACCGTGGTGCTGGATACACCCGTCACCACTACCATTACAGGCACGGTGACGCGCCGGGAGGTCGATGCACGCGGGGATTGGCGATATGTGGTGCGGCTTGCCGCGACGGAGGCGCCGGCATTGTCACGCCCGCCGGAAAAGGTCTCGCTTCTCTCACGCGGGGGAGGTGAGCCTGTCGCACTGGGCGCGACCATTCGTGGTAAGGCGCGGCTTTCGCCACCATCCGGCCCGGCTTTGCCGGGGCTCAACGATTTCGCCTTTGCCTCCTATTTCAGGGGCATAGGCGCGACGGGCTTCTTTTATAAGCCGCCACAGACGGTCATATCACCCGAAGATGACATCAGCGCCGGAACGGACTGGCTGGAATGGGCCGATATGAGGCTTTACGGCCTGCGCACCGCCATTGCCGAACGCATTCGCAACACCATCGGCGGGGACGCCGGAGCCTTTGCCGCCTCCATCGTCACCGATGAGAGACAGGCCATATCTGCCGGGACGATGGAAGCGCTGCGGCTTTCCGGCCTTGCCCACATCGTCGCCATATCCGGGCTCAACATGGCGCTCGCGTCAGGCATATTTTTTGTGGGGCTGAGGCTTGCCTTCAGCCTTTTTCCGGCCTTTGCGCAGCGCTGGCCCGTCAAGAAGATCTCGGCTTTCGCCGCACTCCTGATGACGCTTGCCTATTATCTGATTTCCGGTTTCGCCGTCTCCGCCGAACGGGCCTGGCTGATGATGTCGGTGATGCTGATCGCTGTTCTCTTCGATCAACCCTCGCTCAGTCTCAGGAATGTTGCGCTTTCCGCTCTGGTCATTCTTGCCTTGTCGCCCTCGGAAATCATGGGGCCGAGCTTCCAGATGTCCTTTGCCGCAACCATCGCGCTCGTCGCCTCCTATGCCGCCTGGAGCCGCTGGCGTGTTGATCGCGAGCGTCTGTTCATCGGGCGCAAACCGGCATGGATGACGGTGGCGCAAACGGCGGGCGCCATCATCGGCGGAGTCATCACGACCTCGTTGATCGGCGGTCTTTCGACTGCGATCTATTCCGCCGAGCATTTTCAGCGTGTCACCACCTATGGACTTTTTGCCAATCTGGCCGCCATGCCGCTCATGTCGCTGATCGTCATGCCTTTCGGCCTTGTCGCCATGCTGCTGATGCCTTTCGGGCTCGATGCTCCGTTCCTCAAGGTCATGGGTTACGGTATGGCTCTCGTGATCGAAGTTTCTCGGGAGGTGGCCTCCTGGGGAGGAAGCGCTGCGACGGGGCGGCCACATGGCTGGTTCCTGGGGCTTGCCTCCGTTGGTTTTCTGCTGCTGGCATTGTTACGCAGCCGGCTGGCGCTTCTTGGTTTGCCGTTTCTGGTCCTCGCCTTTGGCCTGTCGGCGGCCACGGCCTATCGCAATCCGCCTCATCTGCTTGTTCATGAGGATGGCATGCTGGTGGCGCTGCTGGAGGATGGCAAAGCCTACACGACGAAAACACGGCCGCAGGGTTTCGTTTATGACCAGTGGCAAAGGGCACTGCTGTTGCCGGAACAGCCAGTTCCGCCGGTCTTTCTCAAGAGCGAGGCTGCGGCAACCACCGTGGCTTTAACCAAGGCGAAGCTTGATCCGGAAAAGATGAGGGCGGTTACACGGCAGATGACGGTGGCCCTGAGAGACGCGGAGCCCGGTATTTTCACCTGCAGCAAAGGCATATGGTGTGCCGCACGCGCGGGAAGCGGCGAATGGATCATCGTTCTGGAAGATGGTCGATTTGCCGGAAAGGCATGTGATATCGCCGATATTGTCGTCGTTTCCCGCAGAACATCCTTCTCCCAATGCCGCTCGGGCGCACTTCTGCTTAACCGCGATATCCTGCGCCGGATCGGTTCACTGGAAATAGACTTTGCCGGCAGCGATCAGGTAGCGGTAGTCGGCAGGTTGCGCGCCGCGATAGCCGGCATGGACAGGCCCTGGAGCGAACATCGCTATTACGACTGGAAAAGCGGCCGTTTTGACCATGAGGTCCCTGATGCCGTCACGCGGTTGCTGGCGGCACCACAATGAGGGCCGCCAGCCTGGATCGTCAGGCCTTGATGCGCAGATCCGTCGTCAATTCGCCGATCCCGCCGATTTCCTCTTCATGCGCCGCGTCGCGCCAGGTTTCCTTCAGTCCGGCCTCGTACCATTCGCGCATGGCGGGCAGGGCGAGCAGCCGGTCACAATAGGCTTTCGCTGCGGGCGAAAGTTCCGCGCCATAGGTCTGGAAACGGAAAGCCACCGGGCAGAAGAAGGCATCGACCGCCGTAAATTTCTGGCCGGCAAGAAAGGGCCCGCCAAATTTTGCCAGGCCTTCGCTCCACAGCGCATCAACGCGCTTTATGTCGGCCGCTAGCCCGGTATCACCACCCTTCGGTTTTACGCGAATGCCGACCGACATGGGGTAGAGATTGCGCAGCGAGAAAAAGCCCGCATGCATTTCGCTCGCAGCCGAACGCGACCAGGCTCTTGCCTGCTTGTCGCTCGCCCAGACGCCCTGATGTCGCTCCGCCAGATATTCGGCGATCGACAACGATTCCCAAACCGTCACGCCTTCATCAACGAGGCAAGGCACCTTGCCGGTTGGCGAAAAGGTGGAGAAGGAAACGCCTTCGCCGAAGGGAACGAGTTTTTCATCGAAAGCAATGCCGAGCGTGCGCATCAATACCCATGGCCGCAGTGACCATGAGGAATAGTTCTTGTTGGCGATATAAAGATCGTACATGGCGTGTTCCCCGATATGATGCGCATTTCTATACCGGCGGATGGGCCCAGGAATATTGCAAATAATCCATGGCTCCCATAAGCCGCATTGATGAGTGGGACAGGAAGAAAAGAAGCACCTGCAGGTCACCATTCGGAGATAACGACGAAACACACCGCGACGAGACTGATGACCTGCATCCTTTCTCAACGAAATTAAGGATGCTCATTTTCAATCATCTGTTTCTTACCGCTGCCTGCTGGCCTTCGCGATAAAAGATGTGCGGACCTGCCAGACGATGTCGCTTCTCACTTATGCAGAACCGCATCATTCCAAGGAGCAAGCTGCAATGCTCCATAAGGGGAGCGCCATCCTCTTGATGGTGCCCGCAGCAAAAGGAATTGCGGCCCCATGCCTTGAATCAATGGTAACGGCGGATCAGTCCGACCAGCTTGCCCTGGATTTTCACCCGGTCCGGTCCAAAAATACGCGTTTCATAGGCCGGGTTTGCCGCCTCGAGCGCAATGGAGGCGCCCTTGCGACGGAAACGCTTCAGGGTGGCTTCCTCATCATCCACCAGCGCTACAACGATATCACCCGGATTTGCCGTATTGCCATTGCGGATGATGACGGTATCGCCATCAAAAATGCCGGCCTCGATCATCGAGTCGCCCTTGACCTCAAGAGCGTAATGTTCGCCCGAACCCAGCATATCAACAGGCACGGCCACATCGTGGGTATTGTTCTGGATGGCGGAAATCGGCACACCGGCAGCGATGCGGCCCATGACCGGCACGGTGACGGCCCCGACGAGATCATTGGCCGGCGTCTTGGGGGCAGGGGCCGCTTCCGACGCCTTGGGTTTGCCAAGGCTGCCTTCGATGACGCTCGGCGAAAAGCCGCGCTGCGGCCTTGCACCCGGCGTATAGGCCTCAGGCAGCTTGATGACTTCCAGCGCTCGCGCTCTATTTGGTAGCCGGCGAATAAACCCGCGCTCTTCGAGGGCGGTGATCAGGCGGTGGATGCCAGATTTCGAGGCAAGATCGAGTGCGTCCTTCATTTCATCGAAGGATGGCGGCACGCCGGACTCTTTCATTCGTTCATGAATGAAGAGAAGCAATTCCTGCTGTTTGCGCGTGAGCATGAGGAAAACACCCTTTAGAATCGTAGTGGAAGTCGCGAAACAAATACAGAACGAACACTATATGTTCCATATGTGTTCCGCAATCCCCTAAAATTTCGTGAAGCTGCTATCTGTTGTTTTGATGATTTGCTTCTTGGCCTACGATTGTGCTTTTCTGCGGCCCAAATCGTCCAGGCATGTCCGGGCGGAGTGCCAGCGCAGGAAACAGGTCATGATGAAATCCCATAGCGTCGATCATCTCGTTCTGCCGGTGCAGGATATCGGCGTTGCCGCGAAACGTCTCGCCAGCCTTGGATTTACGGTCTCACCGGAGGCTTTGCATCCTTTCGGCACCCGAAATGCCTGTGTTTTTTTTACCGACGGGACCTATCTGGAGCCGCTCGTAATTGCTGATCCGGCTAAATATAATGCGTCGGCAGACAGGGGAGATGTGTTCACGGGCAGGGACAGGGCCTTCCGGCAACGTGACGGGCGGGAGGGTTTTTCGGCTCTTGTCGCCAAAACCGAAGATGCCCTTGCCGACCATGACAGGTTTCTGACGTCTGGCGTGTCAGCGGGCGATGTGTTCCAGTTTTCGCGGCCTGTGCGGATGCCGGATGGATCGGAAAGCGAGGCGGCGTTCCGGCTGGCTTTTGCGGCAAGCGGGGCGGCGGATTTCTTTCTGTTTAGTTGTCAGCGGCTGCAGGCCCTGCCGGGCGATCGAACAGTGCTGGAGCGCCATGCCAACGGTGTCTCCGGCCTCAGTGAAATCGTTCTGTTCTCCGGTGATGATCCGAACGCGGCGCGCTTGATCGAAACGGTGTTTGGTTGTGAGGGCAGAATATCTCCGGATGGTGATATGGTTTTCGCGACCGACAATGCGCGCATCAGATTGACCGGAAAACCTGATTTCAGCGGACAGGCCCCGAATACTCCTGATTGGAGCGGCGGCGGATTGCGCGGTGCGGGCATCGTCTTTTCGTCGCACGATCTTGCCGTGACAGAGGCGGCGCTTGCTGCTAATGGCGTGTCCTGCGCAAAAGCGGACGGTCGCCTGGTGGTGCCTGCGGCACCCGGTCAGGGCGTTGCCTTCGCCTTCGAGGAAAAATGATGAGCGTTACGAACAATCTCAAAGTCACCGCCGGCGACGGCGTCAGCAAGGTTTCCTTCTCCAATGCCGAGCGTTTTTCGCTGATTGCCGGCCCGTGCCAGATGGAAAGCCGCGAACATGCCTTCATGATTGCAGGTGTCCTGAAAGAGCTTTGCGACAGCCTCGGGATCGGACTTGTCTACAAGTCCTCCTTCGACAAGGCGAACCGCACCTCGCTTTCCGGCAAGCGCGGTATCGGCCTTGACAGCGCGATGCAGGTTTTCGCTGATCTCAAGAAGGAATTCGGCTTTCCTGTTCTGACCGACATTCACACCGAGGAGCAATGCGCCATCGTTTCCGAGGTGGTGGATGTGCTGCAGATTCCGGCTTTCCTCAGCCGCCAGACCGATCTTCTCGTCGCCGCCGCCAAAACCGGCCGTGTCATCAACGTCAAGAAGGGCCAGTTCCTGGCGCCCTGGGACATGAAGAACGTGCTCGCCAAGCTTAATGAGAGCGGCAACCCGAATGTGCTTCTGTGCGAGCGCGGCGCTTCCTTCGGTTACAATACGCTGGTCTCCGACATGCGCTCCCTGCCGATCATGGCATCGCTTGGCGCGCCGGTCGTGTTTGACGCCACCCACTCGGTGCAGCAGCCGGGCGGGCAGGGTGGCTCCACGGGCGGCCAGCGCGAATTCGTCGAGACCTTGGCACGCGCGGCGGTCGCCGTCGGCGTGGCCGGCCTCTTCATCGAGACCCATGAGGACCCTGATAATGCGCCGTCTGACGGCCCCAACATGGTGCACCTGAAGGACATGCCGAAACTGCTCGAAAAGCTTCTGGCTTTCGACGCCATCACCAAAGCCTGAGGGCTGGCCGCTGCGGCGGGCGCCGTTTGTGCCAATCGATTTTAATGGCGGGCGGGCCGTTTCCGCTGCCCACCGTCATTGTAATTTCTTCGCCATCGTCTAAGACAGGCGACGGAAAATATCTGTTCCATTCCCAAGGGAGAGACCATGACTGCCATTACCGATATCATCGCGCGCGAAATCCTCGACAGCCGCGGCAACCCGACCGTTGAAGTCGACGTTTATCTCGAAGACGGCTCCATGGGCCGTGCCGCCGTTCCCTCCGGCGCCTCCACCGGCGCGCATGAGGCGGTTGAGCTGCGTGATGGCGGCAAGCGTTATCTCGGCAAGGGCGTGGAAAAGGCGGTCGAAGCCGTCAATACGGAAATCTTCGACGCGATTGGCGGTTTCGACGCTGAAAACCAGATCCAGATCGACCAGATGATGATCGCGCTCGACGGCACGCCGAACAAGTCGCGTATCGGCGCCAACGCCATCCTCGGCGTGTCGCTCGCCGTTGCGAAGGCTGCCGCTGAAGCGTCCGGCCTGCCGCTTTACCGTTATGTCGGCGGCCCGAACGCGCATCTGCTGCCGGTTCCGATGATGAACATCATCAATGGCGGCGCGCATGCAGACAACCCGATCGATTTCCAGGAATTCATGATCCTGCCGGTCGGCGCGGAAAACATCCGCGAAGCCGTGCGCATGGGTTCGGAAGTGTTCCATACGCTGAAAAAAGAACTGTCGGCGCAGGGCCACAACACCAACGTCGGCGACGAGGGCGGTTTTGCACCGGGCCTCGAAAGTGCGCCGGCTGCGCTCGATTTCATCATGAAGTCGATTGAAAAGGCCGGTTACCGTCCGGGCGACGACATGTTCGTTGGTCTTGACTGTGCATCGACCGAATTCTTCAAGGACGGAAAATACGTTCTCGAAGGCGAAGGCCGCACGCTGGAGCCGGGCGCGATGGCTGAATATCTCGCCGATCTGGTCGGCAAGTATCCGATCATCTCCATCGAAGACGGCATGGCTGAAGACGACTGGGAAGGCTGGAAGACGCTGACCGATCTCGTCGGCAACAAGTGCCAGCTGGTGGGCGACGATCTTTTCGTCACCAACTCCGCACGTCTTCGCGACGGCATCAAGATGGGGGTTGCCAACTCCATCCTCGTCAAGGTCAACCAGATCGGTTCGCTTTCCGAGACGCTGGATGCGGTCGAAACGGCGCACAAGGCCGGTTACACCGCCGTCATGTCGCACCGCTCGGGCGAAACGGAAGATTCCACCATCGCCGATCTCGCGGTTGCCACCAATTGCGGTCAGATCAAGACCGGTTCGCTTGCCCGTTCCGACCGGCTCGCGAAGTACAACCAGCTGATCCGTATCGAGGAAATGCTGGGCCCGCAGGCCGCTTACGCCGGCCGTTCGATCCTGCGCGGATAATTCGCGTTCAGGTTTGGCGACGTGGCCCGCCGCTTGGCGGGCTGAGGTTGGTGAAAGACGTGTCCACGCATGAGACGTCGTCCTCGGGCCTGACCCGAGGATCCACCTTCCAAACCACTTATAGATCCTCGTCCCAAGGGCGAGGATGACGAAGTTGAGAGGAGAACTTTCTTTGCAAACGTAGCCCGCCTTCCGGCGGGCTTTTTTGCGTCCGTCAGCCGACAGGAATTTAAGGTCAACGGATAGTTAAACAATCCGGCTTAGTCTCAGAATCACGTTGTGCGTTTTAAGGCTTCTCTCCGGCATGTGGACCAGACATCATAAAAAGAGACGATTCGGCCGTTTGATCGTTCCGGCCATCACGATCGCTTTTCTTTCCTATTTCGGGTATCATTCCATTCATGGCGACTTCGGCCTGCAGGCGACGGAGCGGCTGGAGCGGCAGCGCATTACCCGCACCGCGGAGCTCGCAAAGCTCACGCAGGCGCGCGTGGCGCTTGAGCGGCAGGTGGAATTGATGAGCGACGGCTCGCTTGAGCGGGACATGATCGACGAGATTTCGCGCTATCAGCTCAATATGTCCCGTACGGACGAAATTGTCATCATGAATACCTACTTCTAATTAACCGAAATCAAGTTAATTAATGATTTGTGATTTATTCACAGCACTTTAGCGTGAATATGTGCCATGCGTTTAAAGCATTGCTGCATGGCATTTTCTTGCATATGGTACGCGCCACTCTATCCATTCAAACGGCAACTCAGGGAGGGATGAATGGCGCCGCGAAAACCAGCGACCGTATCCGGCCGAAAGACAACGGCAAAGGCTGCAGGCGAATTCACCGGTAAGAACAGCCCGGACTTTTCGAAGGAAGAAGAGCTTCACGCCTATCGTGAGATGCTTCTCATCCGTCGCTTCGAGGAAAAAGCCGGCCAGCTTTACGGCATGGGCTTCATCGGTGGTTTCTGTCACCTCTACATCGGTCAGGAAGCCGTTGTTGTCGGCATGCAGATGTCTCAGAAGGAAGGCGATCAGGTCATCACCGCTTACCGTGACCACGGCCATATGTTGGCTCTGGGCATGAGCGCGCGTGGCGTCATGGCCGAATTGACCGGCCGCAAGGGCGGCCTGTCGAAAGGCAAGGGCGGCTCGATGCACATGTTCTCCAAGGAGAAGCATTTCTACGGCGGCCACGGCATCGTCGGTGCGCAGGTTTCGCTCGGAACCGGTCTAGCCTTCGCCAATAAATATCGCGGCAACGACAATGTCTCCGTGACCTATTTCGGTGACGGCGCCGCCAACCAGGGTCAGGTCTACGAGAGCTTCAACATGGCCGCTCTCTGGAAACTGCCGATCATCTATATCGTTGAAAACAACCGTTACGCCATGGGCACCTCGACCGCCCGCGCCACCGCACAGTCGAACTATTCGCTGCGCGGCCAGTCCTTCGGCATTCCCGGCATCCAGGTGGATGGCATGGATGTGCGCGCCGTAAAGGCAGCCGCCGATCAGGCGCTGGAACATTGCCGCTCCGGCAAGGGGCCGATCATTCTGGAAATGCTGACCTACCGTTACCGTGGTCACTCCATGTCCGACCCGGCGAAATACCGTTCGAAAGACGAAGTGCAGAAGATGCGCTCCGAACATGACCCGATCGAGCAGGTCAAGGCACGGCTTCTGGAGCAGGGCTGGGCAAGCGAAGACGAGTTGAAGGCCATCGACAAGGATGTCCGTGATATCGTCGCCGATAGCGCAGACTTCGCCCAGAACGACCCAGAGCCGGATGTATCCGAGCTCTACACCGACATTCTGCTCTGATCGGGAAAGGGAAACCCATGCCAGTAGAAATTCTTATGCCCGCCCTTTCCCCGACCATGGAGGAAGGCACGCTTTCCAAATGGCTTAAAAAGGAAGGCGACAAGGTCACATCCGGCGACGTGATTGCCGAGATCGAGACCGACAAGGCGACCATGGAAGTGGAAGCTGTGGATGAAGGTGTTATCGGCAAGCTGCTGATCGACGCCGGCACCGAAGGCGTCAAGGTCAACACGCCGATCGCCGTTCTCATCCAGGAAGGCGAAAGCGCTGCCGACATCTCTTCTTCCGCCAAGAAGGAAGAGCCGAAGGCTGAAGCTGCAAATTCCGATTCGGATGCCGCAGGCGGCAAGACCCGCGAAGCATCCGAGGAGCCGAGCGCTGCCAAGGAAGCCGCAAAGGTTCCGGCAGCACCTAAGATCGAAGTCGCTGCCGATCCGGATATTCCTGAAGGCACGGAAATGGTGATGACGACGGTGCGTGAAGCGCTGCGCGACGCCATGGCCGAAGAAATGCGCGCCGACGAAAAAGTCTTCGTCATGGGTGAGGAAGTCGCCGAATATCAGGGCGCCTACAAGATTACCCAAGGCCTGTTGCAGGAATTCGGCGAACGCCGCGTCATCGACACCCCGATCACCGAGCACGGTTTTGCCGGTATCGGCGTTGGTGCGGCAATGACGGGCCTGCGGCCCATCGTCGAATTCATGACCTTCAACTTCGCCATGCAGGCGATCGACCAGATCGTCAACTCGGCAGCGAAGACACTTTACATGTCGGGCGGCCAGATGGGTGCGCCGATGGTGTTCCGCGGTCCTTCGGGTGCTGCCGCCCGCGTTGGCGCTCAGCATTCGCAGTGTTATGCCGCCTGGTACAGCCATATTCCGGGCCTCAAGGTCGTCATGCCGTATACGGCTGCCGACGCGAAGGGTCTTCTGAAGGCGGCTATCCGCGATCCGAACCCGGTCATCTTCCTTGAGAACGAAATTCTCTACGGCCAGAGCTTCGAAGTACCGAAGCTCGATGATTTCGTGCTGCCAATCGGCAAGGCGCGCATTCATCGCAAGGGCACGGACGCGACCATCGTTTCCTTCGGCATCGGCATGACCTACGCGATCAAGGCGGTTGCGGAACTCGAAAAGCTGGGCATCGACGTCGAACTGATCGATCTGCGCACCATCCGTCCGATGGATCTGCCCACCGTCATCGAATCGGTCAAGAAGACCGGTCGTCTGGTCACGGTCGAGGAAGGTTTCCCGCAGTCATCGGTCGGTGACTTCATCGCCAACCAGGTCATGCGCGCCGCTTTCGACTATCTCGATGCGCCGATCCTGACGATCGCCGGCAAGGACGTTCCAATGCCTTACGCGGCAAACCTCGAAAAGCTGGCTCTGCCCAACGTCGATGAAGTCGTTCAGGCCGTCAAAACCGTCTGCTACAAGTAAGGGGAGGCGTTTCGATGCCGATAAACATCACCATGCCTGCCCTTTCTCCCACCATGGAAGAGGGCAATCTGGCCAAGTGGCTGGTCAAGGAAGGCGACAAGGTCGCACCCGGTGACGTGATTGCCGAGATCGAGACCGACAAGGCGACCATGGAAGTGGAAGCCGTCGATGAGGGCACGGTCGCCAAGCTGGTCGTTCCCGCCGGCACTGAAGCGGTCAAGGTCAACGCCCTGATCGCCATCCTCGCTGCGGAAGGCGAAGATGTCGCCGAGGCGGCACAGGGCGGCAATGCCGCGCCTGCTCCGTCTCAGGCCAAAGCCGAGGCACCGAAGGAAGAGAAGAGCGAAGCTGCGCCAGTCAAAGCTGAAAAGCCTGTAGCCGATCAGGCAGCCGCAGCTTCCACACCGGCTCCGGTGGCAAAGTCTGGTGAGCGCATTTTCGCTTCGCCGCTTGCCCGTCGTCTTGCCAAGGAAGCCGGTCTCGACCTCACGGCCGTCTCCGGGTCCGGCCCGCATGGCCGCATCGTCAAGACCGACGTGGAAAAGGCTGCCGCTTCCGGTGGTGCGAAGGCAGCTCCTGCCGCCGCAGCATCCGCAGGCGCACCGGCTCCGGCACTTGCCAAGGGTCCGTCCGACGAAGCCGTTCTCAAGCTGTTCGAGCCGGGTTCCTACGAGCTGGTGCCGCATGACGGCATGCGCAAGGTCATTGCCAAGCGTCTGGTCGAATCCAAGCAGACCGTTCCGCATTTCTACGTTTCCGTGGATTGCGAACTGGATACGCTTCTGGCGCTGCGCGCCCAGCTCAACGCCGCCGCTCCCGAAAAGGACGGCAAGCCCGCCTACAAGCTTTCGGTCAACGACATGGTCATCAAGGCGCTGGCTCTCGCGCTGCGCGACGTGCCTGATGCCAACGTCTCCTGGACGGAAAGCAACATGGTCAAGCACAAGCATTCGGATGTCGGCGTTGCCGTTTCCATTCCGGGTGGCCTGATTACGCCGATCATCCGCAAGGCGGAAGAGAAGTCGCTCTCCACCATCTCCAACGAGATGAAGGACTACGGCAAGCGCGCGAAAGAGCGCAAGCTGAAGCCCGAGGAGTATCAGGGCGGCACAACGGCCGTGTCCAACATGGGCATGATGGGCGTCAAGAGCTTCTCCGCCGTCATCAACCCGCCGCATGCCACCATCCTGGCTGTCGGTGCGGGCGAACAGCGCGCTGTCGTGAAGAACGGCGAGATCAAGATCGCCAATGTCATGACGGTCACGCTTTCCACTGACCACCGCTGCGTCGATGGCGCGCTCGGAGCCGAACTGATCGGCGCCTTCAAGCGCTACATCGAAAACCCGATGGGCATGCTGGTTTGATCGGAGAATAACATGGTGAAGTCGGTCCTCTGCTTTGGCGATTCCCTGACCTGGGGATCTGATGCGGAAACGGGTGGCCGGCACAGCCATGACGATCTTTGGCCGAGCGTCTTGCAGAAGGCGCTCGGTTCCGACGTGCATGTGATCCATGAGGGTCTTGGCGGCCGCACCACCGCCTATGACGACCTGACGGCCGATTGCGACCGCAACGGCGCGCGGCTTCTGCCGACGCTGCTGCACAGCCATGCGCCGCTTGATCTCGTCATCATCATGCTCGGCACCAACGACATGAAACCGTCGATCCACGGCTCGGCGATTGTCGCCATGAAGGGTATCGAGCGGCTGGTGAAGCTCACGCGCAACCATGTCTGGCAAGTTACGGACTGGGAAGCGCCTGACGTGCTGATCGTCGCGCCACCGCAACTCAGTGAGACGGCAAACCCTGTCATGGGCGCGATCTTTCGCGATGCAATCGATGAGTCGGCGATGCTGGCTTCCGTTTACCGGGACCTTGCCGACGACCTCGACTGCGGATTTTTCGATGCCGGGTCTGTCGCCCGCACGACGCCGGTGGACGGCGTCCATCTCGACGCTGAAAACACGCGGGCCATCGGGCGCGGGCTGGAGCCTGTCGTCCGCATGATGCTCGGACTTTGACACTCATTCTCGTTTCGGGGCGGTTTGCCGTCACCCGAATAAGACAAGGCAGGATTTCCAATGGCTCAATCTTATGACGTCATCATCATCGGTTCGGGACCAGGCGGTTACATTGCCGCGATCCGCGCAGCCCAGCTCGGCATGAAGGTTGCGGTCGTGGAGCGCGAGCATCTGGCCGGCATCTGCTCCAACTGGGGCTGCATTCCCACCAAGGCGCTGCTGCGCACCGCCGATGTCATGCACACCGCCACCCACGCCAAGGATTACGGTCTGACGCTGGAAGGCTCGATCAAGCCTGACGTCAAGGCGATTGTGGCGCGCTCGCGCGGCATTGCTGCGCGCATGAACAATGGCGTCGGTTTCCTGTTCAAGAAGAACAAGGTCGATATCATCTGGGGTGAAGCCAAGATCACCAAGCCGGGCGAAATCGTTGTCGGAAAGTCCACCAAGCCGGTGGTTCAGCCGCAGGGTCCCGTGCCGAAAAACACGCTGGGCGAGGGCACCTATACCGCCAAGCACATCATCGTCGCCACCGGCGCACGCCCGCGCGCGCTTCCGGGCATCGAGCCGGATGGCAAGCTGATCTGGACCTATTTCGAGGCGATGAAGCCGGAAGAACTGCCGAAGTCGCTGCTCGTCATGGGGTCGGGCGCCATCGGCATCGAATTCGCCAGCTTCTACCGCACCATGGGCGTCGACGTCACCGTCGTCGAAATCATGAGCCAGGTCATGCCGGTTGAAGACGCGGAAATCTCCACCTTCGCCAAGAAGCAGCTCGAAAAGCAGGGCATGAAAATCCATCTGGAGACCAAGGTTTCCAAGGTCGAGAAGGGCGCGAACTCCATCACCGCGACGCTTGAGAAGAAGGATGGTTCTTCCGAAAAGATCACGGCCGACCGCATGATTTCCGCCGTCGGCGTCGTCGCCAATATCGAAGGCATCGGGCTTGAGGCTGCAGGCGTGAAGACCGATCGCGGCTTCATCGTCATCGACGGTTACGGCAAGACCAATGTACCTGGTATCTACGCCATCGGCGATGTTGCTGGCCCGCCGCTGCTCGCCCACAAGGCGGAGCATGAGGCCGTCATCTGCGTCGAAAAGATCGCCGGTCTGCCGAATGTCCATCCGATGGACAAGCTCAAGATTCCTGGCTGCACCTATTGCAACCCGCAGGTCGCCTCTGTCGGCCTCACCGAAGCCAAGGCGAAGGAACAGGGCCGCGATATCCGCGTCGGTCGCTTCTCCTTTGCTGCGAACGGCAAGGCCGTGGCGCTCGGCGAAGATCAGGGCATGGTCAAGACCATCTTTGATAAAAAGACGGGTGAACTGCTTGGCGCGCATATGGTCGGTGCGGAAGTGACCGAACTCATTCAGGGCTTCGTTGTTGCGATGAACCTTGAGACCACTGAAGAAGACCTGATGCACACGATCTTCCCGCATCCGACCATTTCGGAGTCGATGAAGGAAAGCGTGCTCGACGCCTATGGGCGTGTGCTGAACGCATAATTGCTCCGTGATACCCGGCATTGTCTAACCTTGCCGGGTGTCCCATATGTCTCGATGCAGGTCGCTCAAGGGGCCGGTTCTTTCAGGGAGCGTGGAATGGAAAGTGTAGGCTGGATTGCAGCAATCATCATCGGCGGTCTCGCCGGCTGGCTTGCGGGCAAGCTCATGGACATGCGCTTCGGCGTTTTCATGAACATCGTCCTCGGCATCGTCGGTTCGGTGGTGGCTGTTGCGGTGCTGAGAACCTTCGATGTTTTCGTGCAGGACAGCAGGCTCGGCTACTTTGTCACGTCTTTCCTCGGCGCCAGCCTGCTGCTGTTTCTGGCGAAGCTGGTGCGGCGCTGACAAGGCTTCGTGACCGGAAGGGGCTTACGCTTTTTCTGGAATTGTTCTAAAGCATCCGGCCAACAGATGTTTAGATCGCTAAAGGCGATGGAAGCAGGTTTTAAATGGTCACTATTCTCGACAGGACTTCGTCCGAAGAAAAGCGTATTCGCCACCCGGAAAAGGCGCATAAGCCCGATACCGAGGTCATGCGCAAGCCGGAATGGATCCGCGTCAAGGCGCCGACCTCCAAGGGCTATCACGAGACGCGCGAACTGGTGCGTTCGCACAAGCTGGTCACGGTGTGCGAGGAAGCCGGCTGTCCGAATATCGGCGAGTGCTGGGACAAGAAGCACGCGACCTTCATGATCATGGGTGAAATCTGCACCCGCGCCTGCGCCTTCTGCAACGTCGCGACCGGCAAACCCAATCCGCTTGACATGGACGAGCCCGAGAACGTCGCCAAGGCCGTCAAGCAGATGGGCCTTTCCCACGTCGTCATCACCTCGGTCGACCGCGATGACCTCGCCGATGGCGGCGCCGAACATTTCGAGAAGGTGATCTGGGCGATCCGCGCCGCGTCTCCGACGACGACCATCGAAATCCTCACGCCTGACTTCCTGAAGAAGCCGGGCGCGCTGGAACGTGTTGTTGCCGCCAAGCCCGATGTCTTCAACCACAATATGGAAACCGTTCCTGGCAACTACCTGACGGTTCGCCCCGGCGCGCGCTATTTCCACTCCGTGCGCCTCCTGCAGCGGGTGAAGGAACTCGATCCCACCATGTTCACCAAGTCGGGCATCATGGTCGGCCTTGGCGAAGAGCGCAACGAAGTGCTGCAGCTGATGGACGACCTGCGCAGCGCCGACGTGGACTTCCTGACCATCGGCCAATATCTGCAGCCGACCCGCAAGCACCACAAGGTCGAGGCCTTCGTGACGCCGGAGGAATTCAAGTCCTATGAGACGGTGGCCTACACCAAGGGCTTCCTGATGGTCTCGTCGAGCCCGTTGACCCGCTCCTCTCACCATGCCGGCGACGATTTCGAGCGCCTGCGTGCGGCCCGCGAGAAGAAGCTGCTGACTGCTGCTGAGTAATCAGGGGCGGAAAGGCTGGGCAAAACGACGTGTCATCGCACGTTTTGCACGCTCTCATGCTCGGGCTTGTCCCGAGCATCTGCAACCTCTGTACTTTACGATACGTGATTGGATTCTCGGGACGGGCCCGAGGATGACGTTGAGCTGGAGGCGATTCTTACGAAATGGCTCAATCGCCTGTCTTCGGCCCTTAAGCTAATTACGCCACAACCTTCGTCGGGCGATGCGCCCGCATGCACAGCACCACGCTCAGCACTACTGAGCAGATCGCGACGACCTCAACCAGCGTCGGGCCACGTCCCTCCCAGAGAAAACCGTAAAGCAGCGCAAACAGCGTTTCGAACAGGATCATCTGTCCGACCATGGTGAGCGGCAGAAGCCGGCTCATGCGGTTCCATAGCGCATTGCCGATGATCGAGGCGGTGACGCCGAGGCCTGCGGCAACGGCGGCGAAATGCAGCCAGTCGCCTGAAGTGTGGCTTGCGCCGCCAAAGCCGAAAGCCGGAATTGCCAGCGCCAGAGCCAGCGCGCCGGTCACAACACCCGTCATCATGTTCCAGTCATCGGCGCTGACATCGTGAAGGCGGGAAAGCCAGCGCGCGTTACCGACGGCGAAGGCCGTCCACGAGGCAAGTGCGCCGAGTGCGCAGGCAAGGCCGATGACGCGTGAAACATTGAGCCCACCATCGCCTTGCACCAGCGATTGCCAGGAAATGCCGACAATGCCGATCGCGCCGAAAACAAGCGACGGCCATAGCCGCCGCAGCGATACCGCGCCGTGGTCGCGACTGCCGATGATGGTGACGGCGACGGGCAGGAAACCGATGATGATGGAGGTGAAAGCGACACCGCTGAGTTTAACGGCTGTCGATATGAAGACATAATAGGCGATATTGCCGATCATGCTCAGCCAGCCGAGCGCAAACCATTCCTGTATGCCAAAACGGGCGGAAACCCGCCTGATGCGCGGTCCGATGATGATGAGGGAAATCAGCCCGTAGGTGAGGTAACGCGCCGTCGACAGTTGTAGGGCGGAAAAGTCCGGCACGAGTTTGGGGGCGAGAAAGATGCCTCCCCACATCGCTCCCGCCAGCATGCCATAAAAAACACCGAGACCTGTCCTGTTCATGTCCTGTCACATCCGCATTCGCATTTGCCTGCGATGTGCCACAGCCCTTTCCGGCTGTCTTGACAAAAACTCCTGATGACCGTGTCGACGGTTCTAATGAATGCCGCGGTTTCGGCGATAGGCAGCGGGCGTTTCACCCACCGCATTGCGCATGGCGCGCGTCAGTGCCGTCTGGTCGGAAAAGCCGGCCCGCAGGGCAATCTCGGCAATTGGCAGGGCGGAATCGTCGAGCAATACCAAGACCTTGTCCATGCGCAGCCCGGCCAGCCAGCGGTGAGGCGGGAGGCCGAATTCCTCGAGAAACAGAGCATGCAAACGGCTGTCGCTGATCGTCACGCAGGAGGCAAGCATCCCGATGGTCCAGGGGAAGAACGGTTCCGCCCTGACGACCGCGGCGAGCCTGTGCAGGCGTTGGCGGATATCGGTTCGTTCATCGGCTAGGCTGTCGATCAGCAGCGGCGCCCACAGACCGGCAATATCGTCGCGCCGCCCATCCGCTCCGATGATGCCGCGCATATAGGCGATCAATTGCCGGGTATCCTGCGCTATGTCGAGAAACGGCGAACGGGCGAATTTTTCGAGGGTTTGCGCGGGAAGGGCGCTTTCATCGATATCGACCACCAGTGAGTGATTGCTCGCTGTCGCTTCCTGGGTATGCGGTGTGTCGCGATGGATGAAGACGCCGCGCCCGGTCGACAATTCATCCTGCCGTCCGGCTACATCGATCAGCAGACGCCCGGAGACCGGAAGAACGATCTGAACGAAGCCATGCCGTTCCTTCGGTCTTTCTTCCCTGTAGGTTCTGATATCGGCGGATGCGGCTGTCATGACGCTGTCGTTTCCATTGTGCAAAGAAATGGCCGCCTCGAAAAAGCGGCCGGTTTCATTGTTTGATTATGACATCGTCTTGAAGATTGGGCCAGTCGGCTTTATCCGTCGGCTCTGCGCGCCGGCAATTAACAGTCTTCCTTGGCGGTCGATTCGCCGCGTTTGCGCTTGCGCAGAACCGGCTTGTTTTCTCTCGCCTCGCATTTCGCGACATCGATAAGATAGGCAAGCACCGGCATGCCGTTCATCGATGCGAGTTGTTTTGCGGATTCGAGAAGGTTGATGATGTTGGAAAAATCGTCCATCGGCTCACTCAGTGGCTCAAAGCGGTTATGTATCGGGTCTGAACCCAAGGATGAATACGCTGGGTGAAATTGGGAGCTTCCAGCGCCGTTGCATCCAATGGGTGTAATATTAGTCGCAAATAAATAGCAATCCCTGCGACGGAGTTACAATAGTCAATTTTCCGTAACTGCCATGCGCGGTAACGATATCGCTCAAGGGTTATGACCGGGTGGCAGAAATATATCCAGCGGTTGGATGAGGTCTATCAAATGCCGAACTATCTTCACAGGGTAGAAGATGCTGCCGCGATTATCGCCGGCGCGCAGCGCATATTGGTCGTTGGCTGTTCCGGCGGCGGCAAGTCGACGCTTTCGCAGAAGCTCGCGGGCAATTTCGGGCTTCGTTATATCTCCATGGATCGGGAGATTTTCTGGCTGCCCGGCTGGCAGGCGCGCGCCCGCCATGAGCAGCGGCAGAGGATAGCCGCCATCATCACCGAAGAGCGCTGGCTGATGGACGGCAGCAACCCGTCGTCTTTCGATATGCGCCTGCCGAGGTCCCACATCGTTCTCTGGGTGCGCATGCCGCGCTGGCTCTGCCTGTGGGGCGCCGTCAGCCGGGCGATCAAGGGTTACGGCAAGGCGCGGCCCGAAATGGCGGAGGGATGTCCCGAAAGGATAGACATCGATTTCCTGCGCTATATCTGGAATTTCGAACGCCGCCATGCCCCGATTTTCGAGCAGAATTTCGCGCTTTATGGTCCTGATGTGCCGGTATTCCAGCTGAAAAGCCGAAAACAGTTTCGCCGCCTTCTTGATCTTCTCGTTATCGAGGATTAACTGCCGCTCATGCCACAGTTCGAAACGCATCGCCTTGTCAAACACTCGCCCGACCGCATGTACGACCTCGTCGCCGATGTGGAGAAATATCCGCAGTTTCTTCCCCTTTGCGAGGCGCTCACGGTCCGCTCGCGCAAGGAACGCGACGGCAAGATGCTGCTGGTGGCTGACATGACGGTGGGTTACAAGGCCATTCGTGAGACCTTCACCACCCAGGTGCTGCTGAATCCCGCCGAACGCGCCATCGATGTGAAATATATCGACGGACCATTCAAATATCTCGAAAATCGCTGGCGTTTTGAGGTCTCGGACGAGGGCGGCTCAGCCATTCATTTCTTTATCGACTATGAATTCAAGAACAGACTGCTCGGCGCGGTCATGGGGTCGATGTTCGACCGGGCGTTCCGCATGTTCGCGGAAGCCTTCGAGACCCGCGCCGACAAGATTTATGCCGACCCGGCCTGACTAAGTGCGGTCAGCATTTCGAGCGCTGTCTTAACCGTCGCAAGACGGATTTCGGTGCGACCAATGTCGCCGTAATGCATCTCTTTGTGCAGGCTCTGGCCATTGCGCGCCTTGGCCGCC
Organism: Agrobacterium radiobacter; assembly: GCF_040801995.1. NCBI lineage: Bacteria > Pseudomonadati > Pseudomonadota > Alphaproteobacteria > Hyphomicrobiales > Rhizobiaceae > Agrobacterium > Agrobacterium radiobacter. The sequence goes on from NZ_JBEGHX010000001.1 coordinate 1,106,157, forward strand.
AGATGCACCAATCCCACCGGTTTTTCCGAAGAGCCGCCACTCGGGCCTGCAATGCCGGTTACAGCCACGGCAAAATCCGCCCGTGAACGGAACAGGGCGCCATGCGCCATCTGCCGCGCCGTCTGCCGGGAGACCGCGCCGAAATTCGCCAGTGTCTCGACGCCAACTCCCAGCATGTCCATCTTGGCTTCATTGGTATAGGTAACGAAACCACGGTCCACGACGGCGGAGGAGCCGGCAATCTCTGTCAGCGCGCCGGCGATCAGGCCGCCCGTGCAGCTCTCGGCTGTCGAGAGCATGAAACCGCGGGCGGTGAAATCGGCGATGATCCGCCGCGCCAGTTCTTCTATGTCAGCGGAAAAAAGGTTCATAGCGGTCTGCCCCGGTAGACGACGGTGGCGGTGGCGATCGCCGCAATGCCCTCCCGGCGGCCGACGAAGCCAATCGTCTCGTTGGTCGTCGCTTTCACCGAGCAGCGCTCCAGCGCGATGCCGAGCATGTCCGAAAGCGCTTCCCGCATGGCCTGGCGGTGCGGACCGATGCGTGGCGCTTCGGCGATCAGCGAAACGTCGGCATTCATGATCGTGCCGCCATTGTCACGCACCACCTTGGCCGCGTGTTCGAGGAAGATACGGGAGGCCGCACCCTTCCATTGCGGATCCGAGGGCGGGAAATGGTCGCCGATATCGCCGGCGCCGCAGGTGGCGAGCAGCGCATCGGTCAGCGCATGCAGCGCCACATCGGCATCCGAATGACCTTTCAGTCTCTGGTCATGCTCGATGAAGATGCCGCAGAGGGTGACGCCATCCCCGGCCTCCAGCTGATGCACGTCGTAACCATTGCCGGTGCGCACGTCGGGCAATCCGTGAGAGAGCTTTTCATCGGCCATGGCGATATCCCGCTTGAGAGTGAGTTTTACGTTGTCGACCGAACCTTCAGTCAGCGTCACCGTCAGCCCGGCCCATTCGGCGATGGATGCGTCATCGGTGAAATCCGTTTTGCCGGAAGCAGCAGCAGCGCGATGCGCGCGAAGAATATCACCGTAATTGAAGCTCTGCGGTGTCTGCGCCGCATAAAGACCCTGCCGGGAAACTGTCTGTACGACGAGGTCGTCAGAGCCGCGCTTCAGTGTATCGGTGACGGGCAGGGCAGGCAGAACGCCGGTGGCGCCAGCCTGATGCAGGGCGATGATGCGTTCCAGCATGTCCACGGCGACGAAAGGCCGCACGGCGTCATGGATCATAACATGCGTCAGCTCTTCCGAGGCGAGCGCCTCCAGCCCGGCCAGCACCGATTGCTGGCGCGTCGCGCCGCCTGTTACGGTGACAATCCGCTCACCCGCATCCAGTCGCTGCAGGACTGGTGACAGCAGTGCTTTATCGTCGGCATGGCTGACGACCACGATGGGGGAGGCGCCATTCCAGCCGAGGAACGTCGCCAATGTATGCTCGATCACGGCCCTTCCGCCGATCGGGCGATATTGCTTCGGCCCTTCCTGTGGCGAGCCTGCCCTTTCACCGCGTCCCGCGGCGACGATGACGATGCCGAGTTTCATAGTACTTTCCTGCATTGGTCATATGCTTTGCGCGCAACCCTTAGCGGTTGACAGTCCTGCTCTAGCGTTTCAAAACCCGGATGGCCAGCCCGATAAGACGCGCATTCGCCCCTGCATGTCGCAGGATCGGTCGTCATTGGCCTTCCAACCTGCACAAATTGCTGCCGACAGCAAAACAGGCAGGCAGTCGCCCAGCAAATAAAAGGTGCAACCCTCTAAAAGTGCTTGGCAACCGCGCAAACACTGTCTAAAAATAATGCAAATAACCCTTCTGCATGAAAGATCATCAATTGCATCTTCCGGAGTTGTCAGAACCGTTCAGCATCGGCTCAGTTACGATCCGTAATCGTGCCGTGCTGGCGCCCATGTCGGGCGTGACGGATCTGCCGTTTCGGCAGCTTGCCTGGCGTTATGGTGCGGGTCTCGTTGTAACGGAGATGGTCGCAAGCCGCGAGCTCGTCGCTAACAGGGGGGAATCCTGGGCGCGGCTGAAAAATGCAGGCATGGTTCCGCATATGGTGCAGCTTGCCGGGCGTGAGGCGTATTTCATGGCCGAGGCGGCGAAGATCGCGGCCGATAACGGCGCCGGCATCATCGATATCAATATGGGATGCCCGGCCAAGAAGGTAACGGGCGGTTATTCCGGCTCGGCGCTGATGCGCGATCCCGATCATGCGCTCTCGCTGATCGAGGCGACGGTCAATGCGGTCGACGTGCCTGTGACGCTGAAGATGCGGCTCGGCTGGGACGAAAACACCATCAATGCGCCTGATATCGCCCGCCGCGCCGAGGCGGCAGGTGTTCAGCTCATCACCATTCACGGGCGCACCCGCATGCAGTTTTACGAGGGACGAGCGGACTGGAACGCCATCCGCGCCGTGCGCGAGGTGATTTCCGTGCCTCTCATCGCCAATGGCGATGTGGAAACGGCCGATGATGTGCGCGAAATCCTGCGCCGATCGGGTGCGGATGCCGTCATGGTCGGGCGCGGCGCACAGGGGCAACCCTGGCTGCCGGCAGTGCTCGCCGGACATGCAGCGCCGCACCGCGACGATATTCCCGCCATTGCCATCGAGCATTACGAGATGATGCTGGAATTTTACGGAAGGGAAGCCGGTCTCCGGCATGCCCGCAAACATCTGGGCTGGTATCTCGACCGTTTCGCGCCAGAGATCGCCACGCCCGACAAGGCTCAAATCATGACATCGCGTGACACGGTGGAGGTGGCCGATCTGCTGCGCTCCGCCTTTTGCAAAAATGCGGGCGAAGCCGCAAGGAAGGCCGCATGAGCGCTGACAAACACAGCCCGGCAGATGCAAACCCGCTCGCCATGGCGGTTCTGAACGCGGTGCAGAACCCCGTCATTCTGGTGGATGCCGAAGGTTTCATTGCATTCGCCAATTGGGAAGCCGAGGCCTTTTTCGGGGCAAGCGCCTCCCATCTCGCCCGTTACCGCGTTTCCACCTTTATTCCCTTCGGCAGCCCGCTTCTGGCGTTGATCGATCAGGTGCGGGAGCGCCGCGCGCCGGTCAATGAATATCGCGTCGATCTGAGTTCGCCACGGCTTGGACAGGACAAGCTCGTCGATCTCTATGTGGCGCCCGTTGTCAGCGAGCCGGGTTCGGTTGTTGTCGTCTTTCAGGAGCGGTCGATGGCCGACAAGATCGACCGGCAATTGACCCATCGCGCGGCTGCCCGTTCCGTAACCGGCCTTGCCTCGATGCTCGCGCATGAGATTAAGAACCCGCTGTCAGGCATTCGCGGCGCTGCCCAGCTTCTGGAGACATCGGTTGCCGATGAGGACCGGGCGCTGACGCGGCTGATCTGCGATGAGACCGACCGCATCGTTTCGCTGGTCGACCGCATGGAGGTGTTTTCCGACGAGCGGCCGGTAGATCGCGTACCGGTCAACATCCATTCCGTGCTCGATCATGTGAAGGCAATCGCCAAGGCCGGTTTTGCCCGCAATATCAAGATTTCCGAGAACTATGACCCGTCGCTGCCGCCGGTCTATGCCAATCGCGACCAGCTGGTTCAGGTCTTCCTCAATCTGGTGAAGAATGCGGCGGAAGCCGTGGGCAACCAGTCGGATGGCGAGATATTGCTGACCACCGCCTACCGTCCCGGCATGCGGCTTTCCGTCGCCGGCAGCCGCGAGCGCATCTCGCTGCCGCTCGAATTCTGCGTGCATGACAATGGCCCGGGCGTTCCGGCCGATCTGCTGCCGCATCTCTTCGACCCCTTCATCACCACCAAGACGAATGGTTCGGGCCTGGGCCTGGCGCTTGTCGCCAAACTCATCGGCGCCCATGGCGGCATTGTCGAATGCGACAGCCAGAACCATCGCACGACTTTCCGCGTATTGATGCCCGTCTCGCCGGAAGTGGCGCTTGACGACATCACCTTGCCGAACACGACAGGAAATGACCTATGACAGCTACGATCCTCGTCGCCGATGATGATGCCGCAATCCGCACCGTTCTGAACCAGGCGCTGAGCCGCGCCGGTTACGACGTGCGCATCACCTCCAATGCCGCAACGCTCTGGCGCTGGGTTTCGGCAGGCGAGGGCGATCTGGTCGTTACCGATGTCGTGATGCCGGATGAAAACGCCTTCGATCTTCTGCCTCGCATCAAGAAGGCCCGCCCGGACCTGCCGGTTCTTGTCATGAGCGCGCAGAACACCTTCATGACCGCCATCAAGGCCTCGGAAAAAGGCGCTTACGACTATCTGCCGAAGCCCTTCGACCTGACGGAACTGATCGCGATCATCGGCCGCGCCCTGTCTGAGCCGAAGCGCAAGCCGGCCAAGCTTGATGACGACATGCAGGACGGCATGCCGCTCGTTGGCCGTTCCGCGGCGATGCAGGAAATCTACCGCGTTCTCGCCCGCCTGATGCAGACCGACCTGACGCTGATGATCACCGGCGAATCCGGCACCGGCAAGGAGCTGGTGGCGCGGGCGCTGCATGATTACGGCAAGCGCCGCAATGGTCCCTTCGTCGCCATCAACATGGCGGCAATCCCGCGCGACCTGATCGAATCCGAACTTTTCGGCCATGAGAAGGGCGCCTTCACTGGTGCGCAGAACCGCTCGACCGGCCGTTTCGAACAGGCCGAAGGTGGTACGCTGTTCCTCGATGAAATCGGCGATATGCCGATGGATGCCCAGACACGCCTGCTGCGCGTGTTGCAGCAGGGCGAATATACGACGGTCGGCGGGCGCACGCCGATCCGGACCGATGTTCGCATCGTTGCCGCCACCAACAAGGATCTGAAGCAGTCGATCAATCAGGGCCTCTTCCGCGAGGACCTCTATTATCGCCTCAACGTCGTGCCGCTTCGGCTGCCGCCGCTGCGTGACCGCGCCGAGGATATTCCCGATCTCGTGCGCCATTTCATCCAGCAGGGTGAAAAGGAAGGTCTGGAAGGCAAGCGTTTCGAGACCGAGGCGCTGGAAGTCATGAAGGCCTATGCCTGGCCGGGCAACGTGCGCGAGCTGGAAAACCTGATCCGCCGGCTGATGGCGCTTTATCCGCAGGAAGTCATCACCCGCGAAATCATCGAGCAGGAACTGCAGTCGGATGTCCCGGACAGCCCGCTCGACAAGATGGCGGTCCGCACCGGCTCACTCACCATTTCGCAGGCGGTCGAGGAAAACATGCGGGATTATTTCTCAAGCTTTGGTGATGGCTTGCCGCCGCCGGGTCTTTACGACCGCGTGCTGCGCGAACTGGAATATCCGCTGATTCTCGCCGCCTTGACGGCGACACGCGGCAACCAGATCAAGGCTGCTGATCTTCTTGGCCTCAACCGTAATACGCTGCGCAAGAAAATCCGCGAGCTTGGAGTTTCCGTGTATCGCAGCTCCCGCCCCAGCTGAGAATGTTGACAAGGCCGCATCTGTCGTTGCATTTTCGCCACATTGTGTTGCTTGGAAAACACTAGGAGGGAGAGAGATTCGTCGAACTGCGGTGAATCTTGCCTGACTTTAGGAATGTGGTGCTGGCTGGCCAGCGATTGGGAGTAGTTGATGCGGAAACCCGCCGCCGAAAACGCCGTTGCTGACGAAGCAGCGGGCATGGTGGTTGCCGATCGCAGGATGTCTTTCGCTCTGCCGGGGCTGGTGCTCGCCGGCGTCGCCCTCGTCTGCGCCATCATTACCCTCTTCGTGCTGCTCGGCGTGACCCCGATTGCGCCGACATCCAACGTCGTCATCGCTTCCGTCGTCATCAATTCTATCTTCGTGATCGGCCTGATCTTTCTGATCGGCCGCGAAATCAACCGCCTGCTGAAAGCCCGGAAAAAGGGCAGGGCGGCGGCGCGTCTGCACGTGCGCATCGTCGTGCTTTTCTCCATCGTGGCGATCACGCCCGCCGTGCTTGTCGCCATCTTCGCCAGCCTGACGCTGAATGTCGGTCTCGACCGCTGGTTTTCGCTGCGCACGCAGTCGATCGTCGATTCGTCGAGCAACATCGCCCAAGCCTATATGATGGAAAATGCCGGTTATCTTCAGGGTCAGACCCTGTCGATGGCCACCGACCTCGACCGCAACCGCGCGCTTTTTTATCTAGACCGCACCGGCTTCGTTGATCTCATGACCCGTCAGGCCAAGGGACGCGGCCTGCTTGGCGCATTTCTCGTGCAGGAGGATGGCGACGCCGTCGCGCAGGCCGATATCAAGACGGAAAAACCGCTTCCCGCCATTCCGCATGACGCGCTTGAAAAGGCCGCCGCCGGTCAGCCGACGTTGATCCCGCCTGGCATCACCAACCTCGTTGGCGCGATTATCAAGCTCGAAGGCATTAGCGGAACCTTCCTTTACACGGTACGCGCCGTCGATCCCAAGGTCATGGGCGCAATGCGGCTGATGGAAGAGAACCGCGCCGAATACAAGGCGATGGAGGCAGGCCGTGCGCCGCTGCAGATCGCCTTTGCGATCCTCTATCTCGGTTTTGCGCTGATCGTGCTTCTGGCGGCGATCTGGACGGCGATCGCGGTCGCCGACCGTATCGTGCGCCCGATCCGCCTTCTCATCAGCGCCGCAGACAGTGTCGCCACCGGCAACATGCATGTGCTGGTGCCCGTGCGCGCCGTTGATGGCGACGTCGGGCGTCTGTCGCGCACCTTCAACAAGATGGTCTCGGAACTGCGCAGCCAGCAGGAACAGATCATCGAGGCGAAAGACGATATCGACGATCGCCGCCGCTTCATCGAGGCGGTGCTGTCGGGCGTTACAGCCGCCGTCATCGGCGTTGACGAGAACCGCAAGATCACCATCGTCAATCCTTCGGCAGAAGAATTCGTGGCGCTTTCGTCCGACCAGTTGATCGGTGCGCAACTGTCGGAGATTGCGCCTGAAATCGAAGAGGTCGTGACCGAGGCCAACACCTGGTCGCGCGGCAACTTCCGCAAGCAGATCAATATCATGCGGCGCGGTAAGGAGCGTACCCTCAATGTGCAGGTGACCCGCGAGGACGCCCGCGACAGCCGCGACAGCTACGTCATCACGCTCGACGACATCACCGATCTTGTCATCGCCCAGCGCTCGACCGCATGGTCCGACGTCGCGCGGCGCATCGCCCACGAGATCAAGAACCCGCTGACGCCGATCCAGCTTTCCGCCGAGCGCATCAAGCGCCGTTTCGGCAAGCAGATCGATGAGAGCGACCGCGCCATTTTCGACCAGTGTACGGACACCATCGTCCGGCAGGTCGGTGATATCGGCCGGATGGTGGATGAATTCTCCGCTTTTGCGCGTATGCCCAAACCGACGAAGGAAAAATCGGACCTGCGTTCGATTTTGAAGGACGCGGCGTTCCTGCGCGAAATCAGCGCCGCCGACACGAAATTCTCAACGGAACTGGGCGACATCCCGCTGGAGGGCATGTTCGATGCCCGCATGCTGGGACAGGCGTTCGGCAATCTCATCAAGAATGCGACGGAAGCCATCGAGGCGGTGGAAGGCGAAAAGCGTCCGGGTAAAATCCTGGTGCGCGCCTCCTTCGACGAGGCCAATTCCCGTTTCGTGGCCGACATCATCGACAATGGCCGCGGCCTTCCCGTCGAGAACCGTCACCGCATTCTCGAACCCTATATGACGATGCGGGACAAGGGCACAGGCCTCGGCCTCGCCATCGTCAAGAAAATCATCGAAGAACATGGCGGGTATCTGGAGCTCCATGATGCCCCGGCCGAATTCGACCATGGCCATGGCGCCATGATCCGAGTGCTGCTGCCCTATATCGAGGCGGTCGGCAGCGAAAATAACAAGGAAGCAGCATATGGCGTCTGATATTCTGGTCGTGGATGACGAGGCGGACATTCGCGAAATCGTAGCGGGCATTCTTTCCGACGAGGGACACGAGACCCGCATGGCGTTCGACAGCGACAGCGCGCTGGCCGCCATTTCGGAACGGGTGCCGCGCCTGATCTTTCTCGATATCTGGATGCAGGGTTCGAAGCTCGACGGTCTGGCGCTGCTGGACGAAATCAAGAGCCGCCATCCCGAGATTCCTGTCGTCATGATTTCCGGTCACGGCAATATCGAAACCGCCGTCAACGCCATCAAGCGTGGCGCTTTCGACTTTATCGAAAAGCCGTTCAAGGCCGACCGGCTGATCCTGATCGCCGAGCGGGCGCTGGAAAACTCCAAGCTGAAGCGCGAGGTTCAGGAACTCAAGAAGCGCACCGGTGACGCGGTTGAACTCGTTGGCGCATCACTTGCGGTGTCGCAGCTTCGCCAGACCATTGACAGGGTGGCCCCCACCAACAGCCGCATCATGATCCTTGGCCCCTCCGGTTCCGGCAAGGAGCTGGTGGCGCGCATGGTGCACAAGAAATCCTCACGCGCCACGGGACCTTTCGTGGCGCTCAATGCCGCGACGATCACGCCCGACCGCATGGAAATCGCGCTTTTCGGCACGGAAGGCCTGCCCGGACAGCCACGCAAGGTAGGCGCCTTGGAAGAAGCCCATCGCGGCGTGCTTTATCTCGACGAAGTCGGCGAAATGCCGCGCGAGACGCAGAACAAAATCCTGCGCGTGCTGGTCGACCAGCAATTCGAACGTGTCGGCGGCGGCAAGCGGGTGAAGGTGGATGTGCGCATCATTTCCTCGACCGCCCACCATCTCGAAAGCCTGATCGCCGAAGGCCAGTTCCGCGAGGACCTCTATCATCGCCTCGCCGTGGTGCCGGTGAAGGTGCCGGCGCTTTCGGAACGGCGCGAAGATATCCCCTTCCTCGTAGACATGTTCATGCGGCAGATTTCCGAACAGGCTGGCATCCGTCCGCGCAAGATCGGGGATGACGCCATGGCCGTTCTCCAGACCCATGACTGGCCGGGCAACATCCGCCAGCTCCGCAACAATATCGAGCGGCTGATGATTCTGGCACGTCCCGAAGGCGGCGAAGCGCCGATCTCGGCCGACATGCTGCCGGCGGATATTGGCGACATGCTGCCGAAGATTTCGGCGCAGGGCGATCAGCACATCATGACCCTGCCGCTGCGCGAAGCGCGTGAAATGTTCGAGCGGGACTACCTGATGGCCCAGATCAACCGCTTCGGCGGCAATATTTCGCGCACGGCGGAATTTGTCGGCATGGAACGGTCGGCGCTGCATCGCAAACTGAAATCTCTCGGCGTATAAGGAATCTAGGCGCTTTGCCGTAACCGATTATTCCGTCAGAGAGACAGCATGAAAGTCATCATTTGCGGCGCAGGGCAGGTGGGTTACGGCATCGCCGAACAATTGTCGCGGGAGGATAATGAGGTATCTGTCATCGATACCGCTGCGCCGCTTATTACCGCCATAACCGAGACGTTGGACGTGCGCGGTTATGTCGGCCATGGCGCCCATCCCGACATGCTGGCCAAGGCCGGTGCCGACCAGGCCGACATGATCATCGCCGTTACGCTGCATGACGAGATCAATATCGTCGCCTGTGAGGTGGCGCATGCGCTCTTCAGCGTGCCGACCAAGATCGCCCGCATCCGCGACCAGAGCTATCTGAAGCCGGAATATGCCGATCTCTTCAGCCGCGAGAACATGTCCATCGATGTGACGATTTCTCCGGAAGTTGAAGTCGGCAAGATGGTACTGCGGCGTATCGCTTTTCCGGGCGCAACCGACGTTGTGCGGTTCGCGGAAGATACGATCTACATGCTGGCCATCGAGTGCATGGAAGATTGCCCTGTCATCAACACACCGCTGCAGCAACTCTCCAGCCTCTTTCCCGACCTCATCGCCACGGTGGTTGGCGTTTACCGGGATGGTATCCTCAAGGTGGCGCATTCTTCGGAACAGTTGCGGGTGGGCGACCTTGCCTATGTCATCTGCCAGCGCCAGCACGCCCGCCGTACCTTAAGCCTCTTCGGTCACGAGGAGCAGGAAGCGCAGCGCATCGTGATTGCGGGTGCCGGTAATATCGGCCATTTCGTCGCGCACAAGATCGAGGAGATGCAGCCGAAGACGCGGGTGAAGATCATCGAGTCGGACCGCGACAGGGCGGTTGCCGCATCTGAGCAGTTGAGCCACACCATCGTCATGCATGGTTCGGCGCTCGATCAGAAAATCCTGATGCAGGCCGATATTCAGGACGCCGACCTGATTGTAACGCTCACCAACAATGACCAGACCAATATTCTGGCCGCCGTCATTGCAAAGCAGCTCGGCTGCAAATCGAATCTGGCGCTCTTGAACAGCACGTCATTCCACGATGTCGCCCGTTCTCTGGGGCTCGATGCCTATATCAACCCCAGGGCCGTGACGATCTCCCGTGTGCTTCAGCACGTGCGCAAGGGTCGCATCCGCTCTGTCTACGCCGTCCAGCGCGGTTCGGCGGAGGTAATCGAGGCGGAGGCGCTGGAGACATCGCCGCTGGTCGGCCAATCCTTCCGCGACATCGATATGCCCGAAGGCGTGCGCATCGGCGCGATCTATCGCGACGGTGTGGTGATCCGTCCTGACGGCAGCACGAAAATCAAGGCGAAGGACCGTGTCGTGCTCTTTGCATCCGCCGATGCGGTGCGCGACGTGGAACAACTTTTCCGTGTTTCGATACAATATTTTTGACTGTCCCGAATCGAAAATGCGGGTCAATACTCGTACCCGTCAGGCTGTTTTGACCGTTGCGGAACGGAACATGATTTGATACCAGAGTTTGAGGTCAGCCAAGCGGGGGACAAGACTTGGCCGGCTTATTATTGATTGATTATTTTCCGGTATCCCTGCCGGCAAAAAAGAAAGAAGCGGCGCTATGGCGGAACGTTCTCAAAACCTTCAGGATCTCTTCCTCAATACCGTTCGTAAGCAGAAGATTTCGCTCACGATTTTCCTGATCAACGGCGTCAAGCTGACGGGCGTTGTCACCTCCTTCGACAATTTCTGCGTGCTTTTGCGCCGTGACGGTCATTCGCAGCTGGTCTACAAGCATGCGATCTCCACCATCATGCCCGGCCAGCCGATGCAGATGTTCGAAAGCGAAGAAGGCGCGGCCTGATCGGCTCCCTCGACGGATATTCGATATAGACTGACCCGGACCGGGAACATTTCCCGTTCCGTCAGGTTAATTCCCATGGCCGCCCGCGCGGATGCGGTCGGCCGCAATCTTCTTTCTGGATAAGGCTGAGCCCATTTCGACGCGCGACACTTCGAACGAATCGATCATTCCGGAGCAGGAAAAGCGCCGCGACGACATGCGCGCGGTTGTCCTCGTGCCCGTCCTCAAGCAGCAGCGCGAAAATCGCGATGCGGCGGCAGGCCCCGTCGCTCCCGGCCGCTCCGTTGAAGCCAAGCTTGAGGAAGCCAAGGGTCTGGCGCTCGCCATCGATCTGGAGGTGACGCAGGGTCTCATCGTTTCGGTGAACCAGCCGCGCCCGGCGACATTGTTCGGTACCGGCAAGATCGAGGAAATTGGCCATCTGCTCGATGAGACGGATTCCGGCCTGGTGATCGTCGATCATCCGCTGACCCCGGTGCAGCAGCGAAATCTCGAAAAGCAGTGGAATGCCAAGGTTATCGACCGCACGGGTCTCATCCTTGAAATCTTCGGCCGCCGCGCCTCCACCAAGGAAGGCACGTTGCAGGTTGATCTCGCGCATCTGAACTACCAGAAGGGCCGCCTCGTCAGAAGCTGGACCCACCTTGAGCGCCAGCGCGGTGGTGCGGGCTTCATGGGTGGTCCGGGTGAAACTCAGATCGAGGCCGATAGACGATTGCTGCAGGATCGCATCGTAAAGCTCGAGAAGGAGCTGGAGCAGGTGGTGCGCACCCGCCAGCTTCACCGCGCCAAGCGCCGCAAGGTGCCGCATCCGATCGTGGCGCTGGTCGGTTACACCAATGCCGGTAAATCCACGCTGTTCAACCGCATCACCGGTGCTGGCGTTCTGGCGGAGGACATGCTGTTCGCAACCCTCGATCCGACATTGCGCCGGATGAAGCTGCCGCATGGCCGCACTGTCATCCTTTCCGATACGGTCGGTTTTATTTCCGACCTGCCGACGCATCTCGTCGCCGCCTTCCGTGCAACGCTGGAAGAGGTGCTGGAAGCCGATCTCGTTCTGCATGTGCGCGACATGTCCGATCCGGATAATGCCGCACAGTCTGCGGATGTGCTACGTATTCTCGGCGATCTCGGCATTGACGAGAAGGAGGCCGAAAAGCGCATCATCGAGGTCTGGAACAAGGTCGACCGTCTCGAGCCGGAAGCGCATGACGCCATCATGCAGCGCGCCGAAGGCCGCTCGGATATTCGCGCCGTTTCGGCAATCACGGGTGAGGGCGTTGATGCCCTGATGGACGAGATTTCAAAGCGCCTCTCCGGTGTGCTGACGGAAACGACCGTCGTGCTTTCCGTTGAGCAGCTGTCGCTGATTTCCTGGGTCTACAGCAATTCCATCGTGGATGCCCGTGAAGACCATGAGGACGGATCGGTGGCGCTCGATGTGCGCCTGTCGGAAACGCAGGCCGCCGAGCTGGAGCGCAAGCTTGGTAAAGTTACCATCCGCGAACGCGAGGACTGGGAGCGCTGAGGGCTTCGAGAACGATGGCGGAGCTTCCCTCACGTCACCAGTCTCGGGAGCGCCGGGCGCTCCTATTTTTCGGGCATATCCGGTTGATTAGGACGAAACGGTATCGAGCGAGCGCTCGATGCGTTTTGCCGCCTGCCACAGGTCTTCCATCCGCTCAAGGCTCGCTTCTTCCAGCGTCTCGCCATTTTCGGTGAGCGACGTTTCGATGTGATTGAAACGCCTACGGAATTTCGTATTGGTGCCGCGCAGCGCATCTTCCGGATCGGCTTTGACATGCCGGCCAATATTGACGAGGGCAAAGATCAGATCGCCGAGTTCGTCCGAAACTTTCTCCGGTTTCCCCTCCGCCAGCGCCTCACGCAATTCGGCGATTTCCTCCTCGATCTTGTCGAGAATGGGAGCGGGATCTGACCAGTCGAAACCGGCGCGCGCGGCCTGTTCCTGCAGCTTCAGGGCCTCGGTGAGCGCCGGCTGGCTGCGCTGCACGCCGCCCAGAAACCCGGCCTTGAAATCCTCGGTGATGCCCCGCCGCGCGCGGCGCTCAGCCCGCTCGCGCTTTTCCTCGGCCTTGATCCGGTCCCATTGCAGCTTGACGCTGTCAGGTGTATCGGCCTCGGAAACGGCAAAGACATGCGGATGGCGGCGGATCATCTTCGAGGTGACAGCCTCAACCACGTCGCCAAAGGCGAATTCGCCCCGTTCCTCGGCAATGCGGGCGTGGAAAACCACCTGCAAGAGAAGGTCGCCCAGTTCCTCGCAAAGATCGTCCATGTCCTTGCGCTCGATAGCGTCGGCGACTTCATAAGCTTCTTCAATGGTATAGGGCTTGATCGTCTCGAAGGTTTGCACAACATCCCACGGGCAACCGGTTTCCGGCTGGCGCAGGGCTTCCATGATCTCGATCAGGCGGGAAATATCCTTCGAGGCTTCCATATGTCTCAAACCTTCGTTCTTCGCTTTTTTGCGCATTATCCTGACGGAAAACCGCCTGGAAGGGCTCTAATTCAACGGAATGTCGTTGCCGCTTTTTGACGACTGATAGCTGGTGGAAAGATCGTCATAGGCGGCCTTGATACGGGCCGTCTGCGCCTTCAGCGTGGTTTTCAGCGGATCGTCTTCGCCCTCCACCAGATCGGCGATGAAATACGAGTTCCAGAAGGCATTGTTTCGGCGATATCCGCCCGGCTCCAGCCCGAAAACCTCTTTCAGGATTTTCAGATCGTGCGGGATTGCGAAAGCGTCGCGTGAATCCTCATGGCTGAAAAAGGAATAGAAATTGTCGAAGCCGGCCCAGGTGATGGCGGACATGCACATGGTGCAGGGTTCGTGGGTGGAAAGAAAAATCAGGTCCTTGGTGTTCGGCTTTTCGCCCAGTTCGTAAAACCGCTTCAGCGTGTGCACTTCGCCATGCCAGAGCGGGTTTTCCAGTTCGTTATTGGTCTCCGCTATCACCAGCGACAGATCGGATTTGCGTAGGATAGCCGCACCGAAGACCTTGTTGCCGAGGCTGACGCCGCGCGCCGTCAAGGGCAGAATATCGTGTTCGATGACATCGAGAAGGCGGGCGGCGAGGGTGTGGCTGGTCAAGGGTCTGATCCTTCGTGCCGCCTCAAGGAAAAGCGGTCTTCGCATGGAGAAATCGACGGGTAATCGTTGCTCCTTGTTCGGCGCGGGTACCCGCTTTGTCAAGGGATTCTGAGTGGATTCTCAGGCCTTGCGCAGGCGCGAAAAAGGGCTACCGGTTTGTTTTCCTCCAAAACCGGGGTCTTCGAGAAATAAAAATCCAGGTGTCGGAAAGGCTTGAATTTCTGTTTCTTCAATCTTGCACCGCAATGCGAGATATATGTCCAATGCACAACGAACATGATTTTTCCGCTGCTGGCGACCGCCTTTCTACCTTCCCCGCCTTCTTCCGGGTTGAGGGACGGCAGGTCGCTGTGTTCGGTAATGGTGATGAAGCGTTCGCGAAGGTGAGGCTTCTCGCCAATACCAATGCGCATATCATTGCCTATGCCGACAAGGCGGAAGCGGATTTTGTGCGCTATCTCCGCGAGAACGGCATTGATCATCGGGCTTTGGGTTTCTCCAGCCAGTTGATCGAAGGCGCGACGCTGGTTTTTGCCGCCACCGGGGACGAGGCGCTGGACCGCGAGATAGTTACGGCTGCGCGCGCTAAGAAAATCCTCGCCAATGCGGTGGACCAGCCGGAATTTTGCGATTTCTTCACCCCGGCGCTCGTCGCCCGCGCGCCCGTCGCCATCGCCATTGGCACCGAAGGGGCAGGGCCGGTTCTTGCCCAGATGATCCGCGCGCGTATCGACCAGATGCTGTCGCCGTCGCTCGGCAAGCTTGCCCGCCTTGCCGTCCAATATCGTGACGCCGCCGAGCAGAATGTTCCCAAGGGGGCCTTGCGGCGCAATTTCTGGCGGCGGTTCTTTTCCGGTGCTGTCGCGGATGCCGTTGCTCTCGGCGATACGCTTTCCGCCCGCGATGCCGCTGACCGTCTGCTGCAATCGCCCGAACGCAGCGAAGGTCGTGTCTGGCTTGTCGGCGCCGGTCCGGGTGCTGAAGACCTGTTGACGCTGCGCGCGCAGCGAGTGCTGATGGAGGCCGACGTCATCGTTTATGATGCGCTGGTGCCGCAGGCGATCGTCGATATGGGCCGCCGCGATGCCGAAAGACTGTCCGTCGGCAAGCGCAAGGGCTGCCATACGAAGTCGCAGGACGAAATCAACCGCCTGCTGGTGCGTCTCGGCAAGGACGGCAAGCGTGTCGTGCGCCTCAAATCCGGTGATCCGCTGGTCTATGGCCGGGCGGGCGAGGAAATGGCGGCGCTGCGCAATGCCGGTATCGGCTACGAGATCGTGCCCGGCATCACTTCCGCCTTCGCCGCCGCTGCGGATTTCGAATTGCCGTTGACGCTGCGCGGTGTCGCTTCGTCGCTGATTTTCACCACCGGCCACGATCTGACCGGCGATGTCTTGCCCGATTGGGCACGTCTCGCCGTCTCGGGTGCAACCATCGCCGTCTATATGGGCCGCAGCGTTGCCGCTTCGGTGGCGACACGGCTGATAGAGGCGGGGCTCGGCGTGGAAACGACGGTGGCCGTCATCGAAAATGCCAGCCGCGCGGATCGCCGCCTGCTGCATGGTACATTGAACGATCTGCCCGACCTCGAAGATCGCGACGAACTGACCGGTCCGGTCATGGTCATCATCGGCGATGCGGTGGCGGGCGCCAATTTCGACAGGTCCGAGGCGCTTGCGCTTGGCTCAAAGCCAGCGAACCTCAAACGGGAGTATGCAAATGGCTGACAAGGTTTTGACCGCCAACCGCCTCGGCGATGGTATCGCCGTCTGGCTCGACGCCAATGGCGAATGGACGGAGAACCTGCAGGGCGCGATCGTTGCGCGCCATGCGGAGGCTGTTGCCTCGTTCGAGGAAATCGGCAAGCGCGATTTTTCCGCCAATAAGGTCGTTGACGTGAATGTCGTCGATGTCATTGAGGAGAACGGCAAGCTTTGGCCGACGCGGCTTCGCGAGCGCATTCGCGCCGCCGGCCCGACCATGCACTATGCCAACGGCTTCAAGCCGGCCGATGCAGCATTTATCGCAGTCTGAGGAAGAATATGTACCGTTACGACGAATTCGATCACGCATTTGTTGAAGGCCGCGTGGCACAGTTTCGCGATCAGGTAGAGCGCCGGCTGTCCGGCGAACTGGCCGAGGACGCGTTCAAGCCGCTGCGCCTGATGAACGGCGTCTATCTCCAGCTCCATGCCTACATGCTGCGCGTCGCCATTCCCTACGGTACGCTGAACTCCAAGCAGATGCGGATGCTGGCCCATATCGCCCGCAAATATGACCGGGGTTATGGCCACTTCACCACCCGCCAGAACATCCAGTACAACTGGCCGCGCCTTTCCGACACGCCGGACATCCTGTCCGAATTGGCGAGCGTGGAAATGCACGCGCTGCAGACTTCAGGCAACTGCATTCGCAACGTCACCGCCGATCATTTCGCAGGGGCAGCCGCCGACGAAGTCGCCGATCCGCGTCCTTATGCGGAAATCCTGCGTCAATGGTCTTCCGTGCATCCGGAATTCTCGTTCCTGCCGCGCAAGTTCAAGATCGCGGTCACGGGTGCCGAGCGCGACCGCGCCGCCATTCAGGTTCACGATATCGGCCTGCACCTGAAAAAGAACGACAAGGGCGAGATCGGTTTTGCCGTTTATGTCGGCGGCGGGCAGGGCCGTACGCCGATGATCGCCAAGAAGATCCGCGACTTCCTGCCGGAAGAGGATCTTCTCTCCTACACCACGGCCGTCATGCGGGTTTATAACCTGCATGGCCGCCGCGACAACAAATACAAGGCGCGTATCAAGATCCTCGTGCACGAGACGGGTGCGGAAGAGCTGGCCCGTCAGGTCGAGGTAGAATTCGCGGAACTGAAAAACACCGATTTGAAGCTGCCGGATGCGGATATCGCGGCAATCACCGCCTATTTTGCACCGCCGGCACTGAAGGATCGCCCTGAAGGCTGGGAAAGCCTGGCGCGCTGGAAGCGGGCGGATGAGGGTTTTGCCCGTTTCGTCGAGCAGAACGTTCAGCCGCACAAGCATCCCGATTACGGCATGGTGACGATCTCGCTGAAGCCGATCGGCGGCATCCCCGGCGATGCGACCGACGAGCAGATGGAACTCGTCGCCGATATCGCCGCGGAGTATGCCTTCGACGAAATCCGCATCAGCCACGAGCAGAACATCATCCTGCCGCACGTGGCGCTGGCCGATCTCGAACCGGTCTATCGCGCGCTGGTGGGTGCGGGGCTGGCAACCGCCAATGCCGGGCTGATCACCGATATCATTGCCTGTCCCGGGCTGGACTATTGCGCGCTTGCCAATGCGCGCTCCATTCCGCTCGCGCAGGAAATCTCCACCCGTTTCGGCGCACATGAGCGTCAGTTGGAAATCGGCGAGCTGAAGATCAAGATTTCCGGCTGCATCAATGCCTGCGGCCACCACCATGTCGGCCATATCGGCCTGCTGGGCGTGGAGAAGAAGGGGGCCGAACTCTACCAGATCACGCTTGGTGGGTCGGGCGACGAAAATACCTCGATCGGCGAGATCATCGGTCGCGGTTTCGAGCCGGAAAAGGTGACCGACGCGGTGGAAACCATCGTCGACACCTATCTGGGCTTGCGTCTTTCGAAGGAAGAAACCTTCCTCGAAGCCTATCGCCGCGTCGGACCGCAGCCGTTCAAGGATGCGCTCTACGGTTCCGCCGCTGAAGCCGCCTGAGGAGATTGCCATGACGAAAATCTGGAACCGCGACGGCTTCGTGGAAAACGATCCCTGGGTGATCGAAACGGAAGAAGTGAAGGCAACTGCCGAGCAGAAACCGGTGCTGTCGCTTGCTGATTTCCTTGTCCGTGCGGCTGAAAGCAATGATGTCGGCCTCGGCGTTCTGATTGCGCCTGCCGACGATGTCACCCGGCTCGAGCCCTATCTCGACCGCATCGACCTTGTCGCCGTCAGCTTCCCGGCCTTCAATGACGGGCGGGGTTTCAGCCATGCCTCGTTGCTGCGCAGCCGTCTTGATTTTGCCGGTGAGGTGAGGGCGGTTGGCGATGTTTTGATCGACCAGGTGCCGCTGATGCTGCGCACCGGCTTTACCAGCTTCGCGGTGACGAACGAGACGGCGATCCGCCGCCTGTCCGAAAATCGCCTGCCGGAAATCCCGGTCTATTACCAGCCGACGGCCCTTTCGGCCAAAGGTGGAGAGGCCTATAGCTGGCGCCGCCGTGCGGCCCAATGACGCGTTGCGCGGAAATATGAGTTTTAGATGCATATTTTCTGCGCGCATGGCAGTATTGATATTCTCATGCCTTCAAACCGCGGCAAAAATGGTATAATTGCCCGGTCGAAGAATGTCGCTTATCGAATGAATGGACGGAACCTGAAATGAACGCGCCAGCCAAGACGGAAGATTTCGCGATCAAGATACCTGATGGTGTTTACGCCGAGACAGTTTTGTCGGTGGAGCACTATACGGATCACCTGTTCCGTTTCCGCATGACGCGTCCGGCCGGCTTCCGCTTCCGTTCCGGCGAATTCGCCATGATCGGCCTGATGGTCGGCGAAAAGCCGATCTACCGCGCCTATTCCATCGCCAGCCCCGCCTGGGACGAGGAACTGGAGTTCTTCTCGATCAAGGTTCCTGATGGCCCGCTGACCTCGCATCTTCAGGCGATCAAGCCCGGCGACACGGTTCTGATGCGCAAGAAGCCGACAGGCACGCTGGTTCTGGACGCGCTGACACCCGGCAGACGGCTTTATATGTTCTCGACCGGCACCGGCATTGCGCCTTTCGCAAGCCTGATCCGCGATCCGGATACCTATGAAAAGTTCGAAGAGGTCATCCTCACCCATACCTGCCGCGACGTGGCCGAGCTGAAATACGGTTTCGATCTGGTCGAGGAAATCAGGAACCACGAATTCCTGAACGAGATCGTCGGCGACAAGCTCAAGCATTACGCCACCGTCACCCGCGAGGACTACCCCTTCAAGGGCCGCATCACCACGCTGATCGAGAACGGCAAGCTGTTTGCGGATCTCGGTGTGCCTGCGCTCGATCCCACAATCGATCGCGGCATGATCTGCGGTTCCTCGGCCATGCTGAAGGACACCAAGGAGCTGCTTGAAAAGGCCGGCCTCAACGAAGGCGCCAATAACAAGCCCGCTGAGTTCGTTATCGAGCGCGCTTTCGTCGGATAAAGCCGACATTTGATAAGGTTTATGAAGGAGGCCGGAAGGCCTCCTTTTTGTTTGTACGGCCTACTGAGGCAGTGCTTCGTCGTCCTGCTTCGGGGCGATTTCGTTTCGGTAGATAAAAAACAGGGCGATAGCGATGGCCGATATGCCGCCGCCGACCAGATGCGAAAGCGCATAACCGCCTTTGGTGACCAGCCAGCCGGCAACGACGTTGCTGAGAGAAGCACCCACGCCCTGCACCATCATGACGCTTGCAAGCCCGACATTGAACCGGCCTGTTCCCTTGAGAATGCGTTCGGCCGCGACGGGTGTCACGATGCCTAAAAGACCGGCGCCGATGCCGTCTAGCAACTGCACCGGAAAGATCACCCAGAAATCCGTGAAGGCAGAGGCAAGCAGGCCGCGGATCGGCAGGGCGGCAAGCGCGATCAGAAACACGGTCGCAAGACCGAAGCGACGGATCAGCCACGGCGCCATCGCTGCGACGAAGATCATAGCAAATTGCGCGACGCCGGTAATGATCGCCGTCGTGCGGAACGGTGTCTGTAATTCGATGGCGAAATTCTGCGCGATGAGCCGTCCCATCGGCGCATTGCCGAAGTGGAAGATCAGAAGAATGATGGCGAGGAATATCAGGCCGCGTTCGTGAAGCAGCACGTTGATGCCGGATGGCCCCGGTTCGCCCTTGTCTTCGGCAAGGCCGCGCGCAACCTTGTGGTCGATCCTGTCAGGATCGATGGCTGCTGCCGCAACAAGCGCGCCGGCCGCAGTCAGCAGCATCAGCCCGATGACGCCATGCAGGCCAAAGAAGGAGACGGAAATGTAAGTGGCGAAAAGCGACGCGAAATTGCCGCCGTGGTTCCAGAATTCGTTTCGCGATATCTGACGGGAGAACAGGCGTTCACCGACGAGGCCAAGCGTCAGTCCGGCCAGCGCCGGGCCGACGACGGCACCGACGACCGCCGTCATGATCTGGCCGGTCCAGACGATCCACACATCCGGAAAGATCAGCGTGATCAGCGCGCCGACAGTCACGAGAACGACGGGAACGGCAATCAGCGTTCTTTTCCACGTCGTGCCATCCACCAGCGCGCCGCACAGCGGCGTGGCAAGCAGACCGACGAGACCGCCGACCGTGGCGATCATCCCGAGTGAAAGCGAAGACCAGCCCTGTGTCGCTAAAAATGCGTCCAGAAACGGCCCTAGACCGTCGCGGGCATCGGCCAGAAAGAAATTCAGTGCTGCAAGTGCAAAAAGCGTGCGGTCTGAAATGCCACCGCTGCGAGGCAGACCGCCGGAAGGCAGGCTGCCGCGCGGTGCCGAAACGCCGATAGTCGTCATGAAATATGCTCCGAAAAATATGCAAGAGGTGATCAGAAATTGATCGAGGCTGGCGAGAAACATCTGTGCCCGCGTTTGGTTGCATTGGCACGACAGAAATATAAGCCACCCGATGTTTTTGACAGTTACAGAATAAGCCGGAGGAACGTTTGACGGTGCAAGCGAGTTAGTCTTCGTGAAAAACAACGGATACTCGCCATGAAAACCACGGTTCTCGTCATTTTATTCTCCGCAGGATTGCTCGGCGTGCAGCCGGCATTTGCGGACGAACGCGAATTCCTCTCGTCGCTGAAAGGCACATGGGCGGGGAAGGGAACCGTGATTACCCGGATTGGCATGCCGCCGATAAATGTCAATTGCACGCTGAATTCCAATGCGGGGACATCGTCGCTCAACATGTCCGGCACCTGCCTCGGCCTTCTGGTGGTCAAGCGCGCAATCGCAGCCGATCTCTCGGAGAAAGGCGGCCGCTACAGCGGCGCCTATACCGGACCCTCCGGCCGCCCGTCTGCCCTTTCCGGCACGCGGCAAGGAAACGCAATCAACCTGACGGTTCGCTGGAACCGCGATATCAACGGCGACCGCGTCGCCGCAATGACCATCGAAAAAGTGGGGCAAAACGGCCTGCGGCTTCGCACCACCGACAAGGACGGCAGGACCGGCAAGACGGTGGTGACGAGCGATATCCGGCTGGTGCGCTGACGCAGCCGGTCGTAAAAATGCGGGTTTTTAGCGGAATTCGAGCAGCAGTGGGCAATGATCCGAGACCTCTGGCTGCCTCACCACATCAAAATGATCGACCTTCACAGCCGGATTGACCAGCATGTAATCCGCATAACGGTTCGCTTTGGCATAATGCGAGGTCCGCGTGTCGGTAAAACCGCGTGTCGTGACGAGTTCGATGAGGTCCAGTTCCTTCAGCACAGTGAAGGTGTCACTGTCGGGTAGAACATTAAAGTCACCGCAGACGACGATCCGGTCGCCATCTTCCGCAATGTTTTTGACAAGTTGCACGAGGCGTTTCGCCTGCGCCAGACGGGCAGGGATATCGTGTTTGCCGTTGGGGTCGCGCAGCCCGTGCATATGGGCAATGACAACCGGTTGACCGGTCGTGAAATCGAAAACCCTGATGGCGTGGCCCGTGCGAGACCGTGGATGATCGCCGTATCCATCTGCGGAAAAGGTGCCGTGCACGAAACCCTGAGCCTGCGCAACGATGGCAATGGATTTGCGCACGAAGGTCGCCAGCCCCCATTGGGAAGGATACCTGATCTCACCATGCCAGAGATCGCCCTGCGCCGCCGGGCAGAAAATCGCCAGATGATTTGGCAAGGCCTCGGCGATATCGCTGAAGAAGTTCGCTCTTTGCGGCAGGTCGATGCCGTGATCGCGATAGCTCAGCCAGTCCTGCAAGGCAGTCGGCGTGTGCACCACCTCTTGCAGGCAAAGAATATCGGGATCGGATGAGGAGATATAGGGAACAAGCTCGTCATGAAGCTTTCCGCCCCAACCATTCAGGCAAATCAGACGCATTCACACTCCATCACCGCTTGATTGTGGCACCCGTTTTAGCATGGAACGGATGACGATCAATCGTGTGCAGCGAGGTCGCGAAATGTTGTTGCCGTAACGAAAAAGGCCCGGATCGCTCCGGGCCTTTTTGTGTTTGTTTGCACCGAATGCCTTATTCGGCGGCTTCGGCGTAGGCCTCCATCGGCGGGCAGGTGCAGATGAGGTTACGGTCGCCATAGACGTTGTCGATGCGGTTCACAGGCGACCAGTATTTGTCGATGCGGAAGGCGCCGGGCGGGAAGCAACCCTGTTCGCGGCTGTAGGGACGATCCCACTCGCCGACGAGATCTTCTACCGTGTGCGGCGCGTTCTTCAGCGGATTGTTGGTCTTGTCCGCACGGCCTTCCTCGATGTCGCGGGCTTCCTCGCGGATCGCCAGCATGGCATCGCAGAAACGGTCGATTTCCGCCTTGGTCTCGGATTCCGTCGGCTCGATCATCAGCGTGCCGGCAACCGGCCAGCTCATGGTCGGCGCATGGAAACCGCAGTCGATGAGGCGCTTTGCAACATCGTCCACCGTCACGCCGCAGCTATCCGCCAAGGGCCGGGTGTCGATGATGCACTCATGCGCCACACGTCCCGTTTCGGACTTGTAGAGCACGTCGTAAGCGCCCTTCAGCCGTTCGGCGATGTAGTTGGCGTTGAGGATCGCAACCTTGGTCGCCTGCGTCAGCCCTTCGCCGCCCATCATCAGGCAGTAGCTCCAGGAAATCGGCAGGATCGACGGCGAGCCGAAGGGGGCAGCCGAAACGGCACCTTCACGACCGTCCGTCGTCGGATGGCCGGGAAGATAGGGAGCAAGATGCGCCTTGACGCCGATCGGCCCCATGCCCGGACCGCCGCCGCCATGCGGGATGCAGAAGGTCTTGTGCAGGTTGAGGTGGCTGACGTCGGAACCGATATCGCCGGGACGGGCAAGACCGACCATGGCGTTCATGTTGGCGCCGTCAAGATAGACCTGACCACCGTGTTTATGGGTGATCTCGCAAATCTCGCGAACCGTCTCCTCAAACACGCCATGGGTGGACGGATAGGTGATCATGCAGCACGAGAGGTTTTCCGCATACTGCTCTGCTTTTGCTCGGAAATCGTCGATATCAATATCGCCATTTTCCCGCACTTTCACCGGCACCACTTTCATGCCGACCATCTGCGCGGAGGCAGGATTGGTGCCATGCGCGGAGGTCGGAATGAGGCAGACGTCGCGATGTGTGCCGCCATTGGCGAGGTGGTAGTTGCGGATGGTCAGAAGCCCCGCATATTCCCCCTGCGCGCCGGAATTCGGCTGCATGGAGAAGGCGTCGTAACCGGTGACCGAGCACAGCTTTTCGGAGAGATCGTCGATCATTTCCTTGTAACCGAGCGCCTGATTGGCCGGCACGAAGGGGTGGATGTCGGAAAATTCCGGCCAGGTGATCGGCAGCATCTCCGCTGTTGCGTTCAGTTTCATGGTGCAGGAACCGAGCGGGATCATCGAGCGGTCGAGCGCCAGATCACGGTCCGAAAGACGGCGGATGTAACGGGTCATCTCGCTTTCGGCACGGTTCATGTGGAAGATCGGATGCGTCATGTACTGGCTGGTGCGCAGCAGTTCCTTCGGCAGGCGATATTCCGGCTCGAAATCCGAGATCGAGAAATTGCCGCCGAATGCGCGCCAGACGGCCTCAAGCGTCGCCGGGCGCGTGCGCTCGTCAAGGCTCATGCCGATCTTGGTCGCGCCGACCTTGCGCAGGTTCACGCCTTCCGCAACGGCCGAGCGCAGGATGACGCCCTGCATATGGCCAACTTCGACGGTGATAGTATCGAAGAAGGTCTCCGGCTCGATGACGTAGCCAAGTTTCTCCAGACCCTTGGCCATCAGAACGGCCTTCTGGTGGGTCTGCTGGGCTATGGCCTTGATGCCCTGCGGGCCGTGGAAGACGCCGTACATCGAGGCCATGACGGCCAAGAGTACCTGCGCGGTGCAGATGTTGGAGGTGGCCTTCTCGCGGCGGATATGCTGCTCGCGGGTCTGCAGCGACAGGCGATAGGCGCGATTGCCGCGCGCATCCACCGAGACGCCGACCAGACGGCCGGGCATCGAGCGCTTATGCGCATCCTTGACGGCCATGTAGGCCGCATGCGGACCACCATAGCCGACTGGAACGCCGAAACGCTGCGAGGTGCCGATGGCGATATCCGCACCCATTTCACCGGGTGACTTCAACAGCGTCAGCGCCAGAAGATCGGCGGCAACGGCAGCGATGGCACCCGTCTGGTGCAGGCGGGAAATCAGGCCGGAGAAGTCGCTGACATGGCCGTGGGTGCCCGGATACTGGAAGATCGCGCCGAACACGTCGACCGGATCGAGATCGGTGAACGGGTTGCCGACGATTACCTTCCAACCGAGCGGGGCAGCACGGGTCTCGATCAGCGCGATGGTCTGCGGATGGCAATTGGCATCCACGAAGAAGGCGGTTGCCTTGGACTTGGCAACGCGCTGGCACATGGCCATTGCTTCGGCTGCGGCCGTTGCTTCATCGAGCAGCGATGCGTTGGCGACATCGAGGCCGGTCAGGTCGCAGACCATGGTCTGGTAGTTCAGCAGCGCCTCAAGACGACCCTGGCTGATTTCCGGCTGGTAAGGCGTATAGGCCGTGTACCAGGCCGGGTTTTCCAAAATGTTGCGCTGGATGACCGGCGGCGTGATCGTGCCGTAATAACCCTGACCGATCAGCGAGGTCAGCACCTGGTTCTTGTTGGCCGTTTCGCGCAGGCGGTCGAGCGCCTCGCGTTCGGTCAACGCGGCACCCCAGGTGAGCGGCACCTTCTGGCGGATGGAGGAGGGAACGGTGGCGTCGATGAGCGCGTCGAGGCTTTTGTAGCCAACGACCTTCAGCATGTCAGCCATTTCCGACGGCGACGGCCCGATGTGACGCCGGTTGGCGAAATCATAGGGCTGATAGTCGGTGAAATGAAATTCCGTGGGCGTCGTCATTACGCGATCAGCTCCTTGTAGGCTGCCTCGTCGAGCAGCGTATCGGCATCCGCGGCGTTGGAAAGCTTCAGCTTGAAGAACCAGCCGGCACCCTGCGGGTCCGAATTGACCAGCGAGGGGTCGTCAACGATGGCCTGGTTGATTTCCACCACTTCGCCATCCAGCGGACAATAGACATCGGAAGCCGCCTTGACGGATTCAACGGTCGCTGCGTCGCCATCCTTGGAGAAGGTGGCGCCCACTTCCGGCAATTCGACGAAGACGAGGTCGCCAAGCTGTTCAGCGGCGTGGCTGGTAATGCCAACGGTGGCGATATCGCCTTCGAACTTCAGCCATTCGTGTTCTGCGGTAAATTTCAGCATCGTATTCTCTCCGGAGATGGGATGAAGATTATCGTTTATAGGTGGGCTTGATGAAGGGCAGGGCAGCGACGGTGACGGGCAGGTATTTACCGCGCACTTCCGCAAAGATCGCCGTGCCGGGAGCCGTGTAGGCCGTTGGCACGTAACCCATGGCGACGGGACCTTCGACCGATGGGCCGAAGCCGCCGGAGGTCACTTCGCCGATTTCCGTCTTGCCCTCAGCATCCGCAAAAAGCTTGGAATGGCCGCGCACCGGCGCCTTGCCCTCGGGCTTCAGGCCGACGCGGCGGCGCGATGTGCCGTCTTTCAGTTCGCCGAGAATGCGTTTCGCGCCCGGAAAGCCACCTTCGCGATCGCCACCGGCGCGGCGCGCCTTCTGGATCGCCCATTCGAGCGAGGCTTCGATCGGGGAGGTCGTGGTGTCGATATCGTTGCCATAAAGACAAAGACCGGCTTCGAGACGCAGGCTGTCACGCGCGCCAAGACCGATCGGCTCGCAATCGGGATGCTCGAGCAGGGCCTTGGCAATTTCTTCCGCCTTTGCGGCGGGTACGGAGATTTCAAAACCATCCTCGCCGGAATAACCGGAACGGGAGACGATGCAGGGCACGTCATGCAGCGGAATTTCCAGCACATCCATGAACTTCATTTCAGAGATGCCGGCCCACAGTTCCGCCAGAACCGCTTCCGCGCGCGGTCCCTGCAGCGCGATAAGCGCCCGATCATCGAGAAGGGTAATCTCGCAGTCGCCGGAAAGATGCGCCTTCATATGCGCGACATCGGCGTGTTTGCAGGATGCATTGACGACGACAAAAAGATGATCGCCGCGATTGGTGATCATCAGGTCGTCCAGAATGCAGCCGTTTTCATCGGTGAAGAAACCGTAACGCTGACGACCTTCCTTGAGGCCGAGAATGTCGACCGGCACCAGCTTTTCCAGCGCAAGTGCGGCATCTGCATTGTTGCCGGATTTCGCCTTCAGGATCACCTGGCCCATGTGGGACACGTCAAAGAGACCGGCGGAGGTGCGAGTCTGAAGATGTTCCTTCAGAACGCCGGCCGGATATTGAACCGGCATGTCGTAACCGGCAAACGGCACCATGCGGGCGCCAAGCGAAAGATGCAGGGAATGCAATGGCGTGATGTCAAGCTCGGCGGTATCGTCCAAGGACGCCTCCAGGGTTGCGCGAAAGATCGCGCGGGCTCAGGTCATGACGCGAGAAACGCGCCGGGTTCAAGAGCCCCCTCTGTCCTTGTCGCCTGAGATTGTTATCCCTTCGGCGAGCCGTCCTTATGAAAGGTGGCTTCTCTCCAGAGTTCCGTCGTCACCGCTGGTCCTTTTGCCTGAGAGTTTCCGGGGCGGTTGCTCCTTCGGCACCGCATTGAAGCGGTTTCTCCCAACGATGATGCGACGCTCATTATCTTCGAAGGCCCGTTATTGGCAAGGACGAAATGACGCATCTGAACAGATTCTTGCTCCATCTGCGCCATCGACATCTATCCTGTCCGGTATGACGGTTTTGAGACCGCGTTTCGTACCCGTCGGAATAGCCCGGTCGATGCGGCTCGCATGGGCGCGATGAGGCTTTTCTAGCGCGTGGATTTGGGCTGGCGAGAAAAGGTGTTTCTAATCGGATTTTTTCTCCGGCAGGCCCTTGCGTTTCGTCGAAGCGAAATCCTCAAGTTCCTTTTCTGTCATAGACTTCTCCATGCTTTTTGAAGCACCTTGTAAACTGGATTTCTTCGTCTCACCCCGTTTGGCGGCGAGTGCGGCGCCGGCGGCTTTCTGCTGGGCTTTCGATTTGGCTGGCATGTCGGATCTCCCTTGAAACGGTGGTTCCGACGGGGAAATGCCGCCTTGCGGCGATTGTTCCCTTGCAACTGTTAAGCCTGCGGCAAAATTCCCCTTTGAAATCGGCAGGAAAGCGGGATATCGCATGGGATTATGGATGCAAATCAAAAACGATGGCTGACAGGGATGGAGAAGGTGCTTCGCATTTTCTGCGCGACCCTGATGTTGTCGCTCGGTTTTGCCCACAAGCCCGCACTTGCCGTCGCCCCGGAGGTTGTCCTCGACGAGAGCTACCGGCTTCCGGATGGCACCTTTGCCGAAATCTGCCTCGGCCACGCCGGCGGTTTGAATGCCTCCCACACCAAGGACAGCCCGACCCATTCGGGTGACGCCATCCTCTTCTGCGAGGCGTGCCTGCTGGCATC
The DNA here is from genome assembly GCF_040801995.1 of Agrobacterium radiobacter. Classification (NCBI taxonomy): domain Bacteria; kingdom Pseudomonadati; phylum Pseudomonadota; class Alphaproteobacteria; order Hyphomicrobiales; family Rhizobiaceae; genus Agrobacterium; species Agrobacterium radiobacter. The sequence continues at coordinate 1,133,985 of NZ_JBEGHX010000001.1, forward strand.
GTCCATTCTTCTGCCCATGCCCGATACGGAAGGTTGGCTGAAGACCCAATTTGCCTGGCTCGACAATCGTCTCTCTGCGGAATGGAGCTTCCGCTCCGTCCTGACGATCCAGCAACCCGCCGCGCGCGGCCCGCCACCCCAGTCCGCCTGATTTTTCGTTTTAACGGGATAATCGCCGTCTTTGGCGGCACGGAGCGGCTGCGCAGACCCAGAGGGTAGCAGTCGCAGGGACAAGCAAATGAAAACCACCAAGATCATCACCTGCGGCCTTTTCGTCGCCTCGGTTTCGACTGCACAGGCTTTTGCCCATGCCACATTCGTTGAGGGTTCGGCCGAACAGGACAGCACCGTCGTTGCGGCCCTTCAGGTGCCGCATGGCTGTGACGGCGGGCTCGCCACTACCGAAGTCCAGATCAAGCTGCCGGAAGGCTTCATTTCCGCCAAGCCGCAGCCCAAGGCCGGCTGGGAGCTGGAGATCATCAAGGGCGACTACCAGAAGGCCTATAAGAACCACGGCAAGGAGATCAAAAGCGGTCCGATCGAAATTCGCTGGAAGGGCGGCAACCTGCCGGACGAGTTTTACGATACCTTCGCGGTGCAGGGTAAGATTTCCGGTATCGCAGCGGGGCAGGACCTGCCCTTCAAGGTAACGCAGCTTTGCGGTGACAAGGGCAAGGTATCCTGGGATGAGGTCGCGGCGGTCGGCGTCGATCCTCATTCCCTGAAAAGCCCGGCGCCGACCATCAAGGTCACCGCCAAGGCGCATGCGGGTGGCCATGACCATGCCGGCATGAGCATGGATATGGATGTCGTGAAGGCCGGCAGCCTCGAAGTGTCTGGCGGCACGACCAAGGCCATGTTGCCGGGCCAGCCCGTGGGCGGCGGCTATGTGTCGATCAAGAATACCGGCGATAGCGACGACAAGCTGGTCGGCGTTGAATCCTCGGCTGCCGGTCGTGCCGAAATCCATGAAATGGCCATGGTCAACGACGTCATGAAAATGCGCAAGCTGGATGACGGCATCGTCATTCCCGCAGGGCAGACAGTGGAGCTGAAGCCCGGCGGTCTGCACATGATGTTCTTTGATGTAAAGAAGCCCTTTGCCGAAGGCGACAAGGTGCCGGTGACGTTGATCTTCGAAAAGGCCGGCAAGGTCGACATCGTGCTCTCCGCTGGCGCAGCCAAGGGCGGCAGCGACCACAAGCATAATTGACCAATGAAAAGCGGCTACCGGAACGCGTGACAGGTCCGGTAGCCGCAAATTTTTCATATATTGTATTTGTTCTTCAGCGCCGTGATGGAAAAAGGGAGAGGGCATCTGCCATCGCGATTTTCCGAATTCGGTCGAAAATATCTAGAAAATCAAGCTGACACCAAGCTGAACGCGAATGTCCGTTCGACGTGGTCAAGAGACCGAGAAACCAAATTAAGATACCTATATATCGGTATGATCTAACACGTCATTTCTGGATTTTTGCGTGGTGCTGTTTTCCTCATAGGCCTCAACGGCCTGCTCCAGTGTCGCCTGCGGCTCGTGGCGCTGGCTGGCAACGGTCAGGAAATAGAGCGTCAGGGCGGGTGGCTTGATCACCGTCATCATGCCGCGCAGCTGGAAGTCATCCCCACCTTCGGCCTTGCGCGCCAATTCGTGAATGGCCTCTTCCACTTCGCTTTTGCGCGGAACGCGCTGCGATGGCTTCACGGCTTCCAGCGCATAGGCTGCCGTATTCGCGGAAACAGAAAGAACCTGTGTCATCCAACCCCCGGCAATTGTCGCCGACCCTTAAAAAAACGAGATTAGCAGCCGCATCTTGTTGGAAGGCTAAATCGCGACGCTGCAATTTAATCGTATTTTAGTGGACGAAGACGCCTGCCAAAGGGCTTTCGTCCGCTGTGCCCTTGGTCTAGAAATGCGTCGGACTTCACAGGTCCGGTAATTTCCGGAGATACCATTCCCATGATCAATATCGCTCTTGTCGCGACAGGCGGCGCCATCGGTTCCGTGTTCCGTTATCTGGTCGGCGTCTGGAGCGTGCGGCTGGCCGGGCCCAATTTCCCCTGGGGAACGCTTGCGGTTAATGTGGTCGGGTCTTTCCTCATCGGCCTGTTGGTCGAGCTTGTGGCGCGGCGGCTGAACGCCTCGATGGAAATGCGCCTGTTTCTCGTCACCGGCGTGCTCGGCGGGTTCACGACATTTTCGTCCTTCTCGCTCGATGCGGTGGCGCTTTTCGAACGCGGTGCGCTCGGCCTTTCGGCCGTTTACGTCCTTGCAAGTCTTGTGGTTTCCATTGCTGCGGTTTTCGCCGGGCTGGCCTTGGGCCGCAACTTGTTCTAAAGGCTTGATCCAAACGGCGCGCCGAACAACGGGCGCGCGATCAAGACAGAGAGACTGGAAATTTCATGGCAGGTATCGAGCATATCAAGGTCGGGGCCGACGAGGCCGGTATGCGCCTCGATCGCTGGTTCAAGATTCACTATCCGGGACTTGGTTTCGGACAGTTGCAGAAGCTGTTGCGATCCGGACAGGTGCGCGTGGATGGCGGCCGGGTGAAGACGGATGCGCGGGTGCAGCCGGGACAGATGGTGCGCGTGCCGCCGGTCGATTCCGATCTCAAGGTCAAAAGCGGACCGATCGGATCAAGGGATCTCAAACATTCGGAAGACGCGGAACTTCTGGCGCGCATGCTCTTGCATGAAGACGACAAGGTTTTCGTTTTCAACAAGCCGGCCGGCATCGCCGTTCAGGGCGGTTCCGGCGTCAACCGCCATATCGACGGGCTTCTGGAAGCCTGGACCAGCCCTAAGGGCGAAAAGCCGCGTCTGGTGCACCGCCTCGACCGCGATACCTCCGGCGTGCTGGTGGTTGCCCGCACCCGCGGTGCTGCGCAGAAGCTGACGGCCGCCTTCCGCGAGCGCGACACCAAGAAGACCTATTGGGCGCTGGTCAAGGGCGTTCCGCGCAAGCACCAGGACAAGATTTCTACCTGGCTGGTCAAGGAACAGACCATGGATGGCGACCGCATGCGTATCGCCAAGCATGGCGAGGAGGGGGCCGATCACGCCGTTTCCTATTACCGTGTCATCGATACCGCCGCGCAGAACCTCGCCTGGCTGGAGATGGAACCCTATACCGGCCGCACCCATCAGCTCCGCGTTCACGCGCTGCATATGGGCCACCCGATCATCGGTGATCCCAAATATTATATCGACGATCCGAACTGGGATTTCCCAGGCGGCATCCAGAAGCGCCTGCATCTGCATGCGCGCCATATCGACATTCCGCATCCGAATGGGGGCCGGCTTCGGGTCAGCGCACCTTTGCCGCCGCATATGGTGCAGACCTGGAACCTGCTCGGCCTCGACGTGGCCGATGGCGACAGGGAAGACTGAAAGCTATGAAGCTCGTTCTTTTCGATTGCGACGGCACATTGGTGGACAGCGCCGGCCTGATCCATGCGGTCATGGTCGAAACCTTTGCCGATTTTGGCAAGCCGCGGCCTGATATCTCACAGACCAAGGCAATCATCGGGCTGACGCTGGATATCGCCATCGCCCGCATGCTCGGCAAGGCGCATGTGGATGAGGAGGCGCAGGCGATGACGCAGCGTTACAGGGAAGTTTATCATCCCCTGCGCGAGCGTCCCGAAATGACGACGCCGCTCTTCGACGGTATCGCGCCGCTGATCGACACACTGTCGAAACGGGACGACGTGCTGATCGGCGCGGTGACCGGCAAGGGAAGGCGCGGGCTCACCCATATTCTCGAAACCCACGGCTTTGCCGAACACTTCATCGTTTCGCGCACGGCGGATGATTGCCCGTCAAAGCCACATCCGGCCATGGTCATGGAGTGTTGCCACGAAACCGGCATGGTTCCGGCCGATACTATCGTGATCGGCGATGCGGTCTATGACATGCAGATGGCCAAGGCTGCGGGCGCAAAAGCGATCGGCGTCGCCTGGGGTTATGCTTCCGTCGATGAACTCTGGACGGCGGGCGCAGATGCGGTTGTCAGCCATCCGCGTGAAATTCCGGCCTATGTTCCGGCCGATAATCTCTAACCTTTCTATCCGACTGATGAGGACGTGCCATGCGTGATCTCCTGAACGACCTTTCGGAGGGCCTGAGCCACCCCGACCCGATCCTGCGCGCGCAAATCCAGATGCAGAAACCTTTGCCGAAGCGGTTCTACAAGGATGTCACCGTCGGAGAGGTGGAGGAGGGCGGCTTTACCATCCTTCTCGATGGCAAGCCGCTGCGCACGCCCGCCAAGAAGCCGCTGACCGTCCCGTCGCACGCGCTGGCTGAACTGCTTCGCGAGGAGTGGGATGCCCAGAAGGAGGTGGTGAACCCGGTGGTCATGCCGGTATCGCGCCATGTGAATACCGCCATCGATGGCGTCGCCAACGACACCCAGGCGGTTTTCGAGGATATCCTCCGGTTTTCTTCCTCCGATCTTCTCTGCTACCGCGCCGGTGACCCGGAAGCGCTGGTTGCGCGACAGACGGACCATTGGGATCCCGTGCTGGACTGGGCGGCCAATGTGCTCGGCGCGCGCTTCATTCTCGTTGAAGGCGTGATGCATGAAGACCAGCCGCGCGAAGCCATCGCGGCTTTCGCGGTAACGCTGAAGAAATATGACACACCGATCGCACTTGCCGCTCTTCACACCATGACGTCGCTGACCGGCTCCGCCATTCTGGCGCTTGCGCTGGCGGAAGGGCAGCTGACGCAGGAGGAAGCATGGGCGCTTGCCCATCTCGATGAGGACTGGACCGCCGAGCAATGGGGGGAGGACGAGGAGGCGCTGGAGCGCCGCGCCGTGAGGCTTGTCGACATGCGCGCGGCACTCAATGTTCTGGAGTCCCTGAAGAGCGCTTCTTAACGCTTTTCTAACCCTGATGGCCGAATATGCGGCTACCTCACGTAAGGGGAGCCGCTGATCATGATCACCACGCTGAAACGCCTTGGCATTCTTGTGCTGGCGTGTTTCACGCTCATGTCTTTCAGGCTGGAACCGCAAGCGACCAATACCGACCGGCTGCTTTACGATGTGCGCGGCGCATTCGTCGCCGCCCGCCCGGATGTCGCTCCGGCGCTGATGCAGTCCATTCATGCGCAGGTGCAGAATGCGATCAAGACCACGGCGCGTGGAGAGACCCGCCCGCGCGTGGTGCTGACCATCCGTCTCGCATCCGTTACGCGCGGCCCCTTCCTGTTCGGAGAAAGGGCGTCGGCCAAGGTCATCGTCCGCGCCGCCGCCGTGGCGACGGGAGAAGTGATCGCCGAAGCCAAATTCACCGCCACTGTCGTCAGCTTCGACAATCAGTCTATCGAGCAGGAACTCGCCTATGGCGTTGCAGAACGGGTGATCCGCGAATTCAGGCTCAGCCGATCCGGCCCGACGACGCTTGCGACGGCGCTCTTCCCGTAACGTCCGCGGAAGCGGTGGCACAATCACGATGCGTCGTTTCTCAATGTCGCGCCACCATTGGTTCCGCGTGTCGCACTCACATACATCGCGTATATTTATTTGACATACGCAGTGTATGTTCCTATCTCGCATACGCAACGTATGTAAACTGGACGCTGACGCTATAGAGCGCGGCATCGTCACTCAGCTGAAAGAGAGATGGAAATGAGTAAACGCGAAGCAATTTTTCCCGCCCACAGGCACGCGCTTTACGAAGAGCATGGCTACTCTGCTGCCATCAAATCCGGTGATCTGCTATTCGTTTCCGGCCAGGTCGGCAGCCGTGCCGATGGAACGCCTGAACCTGATTTTGAACGGCAGGTCCGGCTGGCCTTCGAAAATCTCAAGGCAACGCTCGAGGCGGCGGGCTGCACTTTCGACGACATTGTGGATATCACGACGTTCCACACGGATCCGGAAAACCAGTTTGGAACGATCATGACCGTCAAGCAGGAGATTTTCAGCCAAAAGCCTTACCCGAACTGGACCGCTGTCGGCGTCAACTGGCTCGCGGGCTTCGATTTCGAGATCAAGGTCATTGCCCGTATCCCTTAATAGCGGGTCAAACCTGAAACGGCGGCGCTCACAGGGCGCCGCCGGCTTGCTTCTCCACCCTTATCCAAGCCGCTCGGCATGCCATTTCAGATGGTCATCCATGAAGGTGGAAATGAAGTAGTAGGAGTGGTCGTAGCGGTCATGCATGCGCAACGTCAGGCTGATATCCGTGCCCTTGATCGCCTCTTCGAAGAGCCAGGGGCGCAGGCCTTTTTCAAGGAAACTATCGGCCTTGCCCTGGTCGATCAGGAACTCGGGAAAACGCGCGCCATCCTCGACCAGCGCACAGGCGTCGTATTGACGCCATGCGGCCTTGTCCGCACCGAGATATTTTTCCAGCGCCGGTTCTGACCAGTCGGCTGACGAGGGAGCCACGATCGGTGCAAAGGCAGAGCAGCTTTTGAAACGGCCGGGATTCTTGAGCGCCATGGTCATCGCGCCATAGCCGCCCATCGAATGGCCGAAAATACTCTGGCGGCTCATATCCGCACGGAAATGCTGGCCGATGAGGGCGGGCAGTTCTTCCGTGACATAGCTGTACATCTGGTAATGTTCGGACCAGGGTTCCTGCGTGGCATCGAGATAAAATCCGGCGCCCTTGCCCATCTGCCAGTTGGTCAGTTCGTCCGGCACGTCATTGCCGCGCGGGCTGGTGTCCGGGCAGACGATGATGAGCCCGAGTTCGGCGGCCATGCGGCGATATTCGCCTTTTTCCATGACGTTGGCATGGGTGCAGGTGAGGCCGGAAAGATACCACAGGACGGGGCAGGGCTCATGGATCGCCTTCGGCGGCACGTAAACCGCAAAGGTCATCTCACATTTCAGGGTTTCCGATGTGTGCGAAAATACGCCCTGCATGCCGCCAAAGGCCGTATTTTGCGAAATGATGTTCATGAAGACATTCCTTGTGAAAAAATCCGGCTCAGCCCGCAAGCGAGACCGCGGCATTGACCGCCGCCGCTACCAGAACTGTGTTGAAGAAGAAAGAAACGATGGAATGCAGCAGCGTGACCTTCCGCATGGCGGTCGTGGTTATTCCCACATCCGATGTCTGCGCCGTCATGCCGATCACCACGGCGAAGTAGAGAAAGTCGTAACCGCAGGGTTCCTTGGTCGCCGGAAAATCCATGCCGCCGCGATGCTGCCGCTTGCCGTCCACCGTGGCCGGCCGCCAGTAAAGATGGGCGTAATGCAGGGCTGTCATGGTGTGGATGGTCAGCCAGCCCAAGATCACCGAGGCAAAGGCGATGAGCAGCGTCCAGACCGTCTCGCCCGTGTGGTTGAGCGCTTGGAACAGCGACACCACGGCGACAGCGACGGCTAGCAGCGTGACGGCGATGATGGCGACCGCGGGCAGATCGTCGCTATCGGCATGCGCCTTCAGATGCTGCGCCGTCAGGCCCGACAGGCGAAAGCCAATCAATGTGAGATAGGTCAGGAAGAACAGAACGGCCGCGATCTCGATCGCCAGCGGCGGCGCCAGAACCAGAGCCAGCCCAAGGCCCATGGCGCCGACAAGAAAAGCAATGACGAAAGGTTGATGGCGGCGATAGCTGCTGCTTTTCATATTGGCCGGGGTCATGGGCGGCACCTTTCTGTTGGCACCGTCACTTTTTGACACGACGGCAGAAACGGTCAAGCGTCTCCAGAAAGGCGGAGCGATCGCGCGGTGAAAAAGCCGCGTTGTATCCCTTGCTTTCACCGGTTTCACGCAGATGTGCACCAAGGTCGCGCATCGCCGTCGCCATCCCGATATTCGACTGGTCAAAAACGCGCCCCGTCGGCCCGGTGACCAGTGCACCCTTGGCGACACAGCGGCCAGCAAGCGGCACATCGGCGGTGATGACGATATCGTTTTCACCGGCATGATCGGCGATCCAGTCGTCCGCAGCGTCGAAACCGGCGGAAACAATGACGTTTTTCACCATGGGATCTCGCGACGGGCGCAGACCGGAATTGGCGACAAAGGTCACTTCCAGCCCATGCCGTTCCGCCACCTTGAGAATCTCCGGCTTCACGGGGCATGCATCGGCATCGACATAGATTTGCGGGTTTTGCGGCATGGACACTCTTTTCGGACATTTCCTGCCACGCTTCTAAGCGCAAACGCCGCGATTACCAAGCCCACGACAGCTGAAATACGGGATGGATGGCGGGCGCAGGTGGTACTTGCGACGATCGTAAAAACGGCATATGTTCTCTTTATGTTCTTGTTTTCGAGGGATACCATGCTGGAAGAGTTCATCGTGCAGGCCAAGTCTGCCACGTATGTTGGCGGCGGCAACAAATCCGCGACGCCCACGCGCAAGGGATCGCACGATCTCGGCTATCAGAACGGCGACTGGCACTATATCGACAGCTATTTCGGGGGAACTGATTTCATCGGTCAGGAGGTCGTCTGGCATCAGGGGACGGCCCTCTGGGCGATGAGTTATTACGGCCGTATCCTCCGGCCCGACATGATCGACGGTGCGACAGCCGGAATGGTCATTCAGCGGTCGCTTTCCACGCTCTATCGGCAGGGCCGCTTTCTCGGCGGCTTTACCCACCCGGTGGAAAATCTGGTCTATGTCGATACGAATGCGGGTGAGTTCCAGTCCTTCACTGGCGTCGAGCGCATTTACCGGGGACATGTCGAGACGTACCGGCTTGACTATCATGGTGGGATCATAAAGCCATAGAGCGCAAGAAATGCCATGGACGGGAATTTGCAATGGCAAATGGCGACGCTCAATTTTTCAAGGCGACACTCTATTTCGACAGCGAACCCGCGATCTCGGACTTGACCCTGACGGAAGCGTGGGGCGAGGAGGGATATGAATGCGAGCGGTTGGGCGAAAAGGGCGTGTTTGACGGACTGCGCGGTGCAACCAGGGTTTTTGTCGGTACTCCCGAGCCGGTCGTGGCGACGCCGGTTGCGCCGGCCCAATATCCGGAAGTTGCAGAGGCGAGGGTCGACTGGTCAAAGACCTTTTGTATCGATGCAAAAGCGGCATATGACGATTTCACCCGTGCGACACACCAATGCGAGTTCAGATTTCTCATCCTGGCGGATGAAGATGATCCAGAAATCGCGCATAACGAGATCGCCTCGACCCTGCTCGGCATCCATCAGCTCGCCCCCATGCAGGCGGTTGCGTTGCACTATCTGGACATGATCGTCGGCCGCGCCAATCTCGATGACTATCTGAACTATGCAAACAGCCATCTGGATCAGCCGCAGCAAATGGCGACGATGCTGGCCTTCGGAGCCTTTGTGACGGAAGAGGGGGAAAAGATCAGGGCCTGGACAACGGGTCTGGAACATTTCGGCCAGACAAATCTGCTTTTCGATAGCCCAGCGGGAGATGCGACGGAAGCGCTTCTCACCATATTCGGCCTCGGACATCTCGTTGTCAACGGACGACGCTTCGCCGCCGGTGAAGCCATAACATCTTTCGATCTTCTTGCGCGCTTCACCCCCGCCGAACTCGATGATCGGCCAATGCTGCTCGTCGCGAAGCAGGAAGCCGGCTAGGGCGCGCCGTCATACCCCAGAACGGATGGGACGATGCGTTTTCACCGCCCCATCACAGGTTTCAAAATCAGCCGGGCTGCTTGGTCTTGCGCAGATAGGGAAGAACCGTGTCGTAGGAGCCGAAACGAGCAATCGCATCTTCGTTGGAAACGGCTGCGGTGATGATGACATCCTCGCCCTGCTTCCAATTGGCAGGTGTCGCCACCTGGTGTTTGGAGGTGAGCTGGATGGAATCGATCGCGCGGAGAATTTCCTCGAAATTACGGCCGGTGGTCATCGGGTAGGTGAGGACCAGCTTGATCTTCTTGTCGGGACCGATGACAAAGACGGAGCGCACGGTGGCGTTATCGGCAGGCGTGCGGCCTTCGGAACTGTCGCCAGCACCGGCCGGCAGCATGTCGTAGAGCTTCGCGACCTTCAGGTCCTTGTCGCCGATCAGCGGATAATCGACGTTGAAACCGGTCGCGGTGCGAATGTCGTTCTTCCATTTTTCATGGCTTTCAACCGGATCGACCGAAATGCCGATGATCTTCACGCCGCGTTTTTCGAATTCCGGCTGCAGGCCGCCCATCGCACCAAGTTCCGTCGTGCAGACGGGCGTGAAATTTTTCGGATGCGAAAACAGGACCGCCCAACCGTCGCCGATCCAGTCGTGAAAGCTCACCGGACCATGGGTGGTCTCGGCGGTGAAGTCTGGTGCTATATCGTTGATACGCAGGCTCATCTGATGCTTTCTCCCTGATGATTTGAAGTGAAAATCTGATGGTTTTCGACAATTCGTGTCCGGCGCTGGAGCTTAGAGTTTTTGCATGAAATGGCCAGCCTTTTCATCCGGCCTCAGTGGCGTTTGCTTCAGCCCCACAGAGATTTGATGACCCTGATTTCCATCGTTTGTCGCAGTTGCGCGATTTCCACCCGGTTGATTGTTTCAGGAGGACAGGATTACTCGAAAGGCGATCCCGGCGTTGTTTTCGCTCATCCCAGCGCATATTGTGACGCCACGTCAGGCGACGGCATTCCGGGGCGTTTCCGCACAGGGAGTGATGGAGAACAGCAATGACAATCACCATTACCGCCTTTGAACACTCGCCCGATGGCGGCAAGGGTCTCGCCCGCGATATGCGCGTCCGCTGGGCGTTCGAAGAAGTGGGCCAGCCCTATGATGTCCGCCTTCTTTCCTTCAAGGCGATGCGGGAGCCGGCGCACCTTGCGCTTCAACCCTTCGGGCAGATCCCGACCTATGAGGAGGGTGAACTCGTCCTGTTTGAATCCGGGGCGATCGTGCTGCATATAGCCGAACGTCATGCCGGCCTGTTGCCAGAGGATGCGGATGCGCGGGCGCGTGCGATCATGTGGATGTTCGCCGCACTCAGCACCATGGAGCCGCCCATCGTCGAGCATTTTGTCGCCGGCTTTCTCGAAAGGGACAAGAGCTGGCACAGCGAGCGCCTGCAGATCGTCCATGACCGTATTCGCAAGCGGCTTGGCGAACTGTCCCACCGCCTCGGTGACGCCGACTGGCTCGACGGCGGATTCAGCGCCGGCGATCTGCTGATGGTGTCCGTGCTGCAAAGGATAAAAAGCTCAGGCATCCTCGACGAATATGAGAACCTCTCGGCCTACGTCGCCCGGGGCGAAGCGCGCCCCGCCTATAAACGCGCATTTGCCGACCAATTGGCGATTTTCAAGGCTGCGTCGAACGGCTGAGCGACGGTCGGAAAGACTGCCGCTGCGGTCTAACCCAGTCTCAGCGCGAGGGTCTGACCTGACAGACCCTCGCGACACCTTTAGAAACCCACCGTCACGGGTTTCAAGAATAGCTCCCGATCGAAACCATCGCAGCACTCGATCACAATGCGGGTGCCGTTCTTGAGACGTCGCCGCAGAAGGTCGGATGGTGCCCGTATGGTGCCGCCATCGTGAAGCTTCTGCAGCATCGACCGTGAAAGCCCCAGTTCGGACGCCAGCAGACGATCAAGGCGTATGCCGGTCTGGAGCGGAACCGTGAGATCAATCTCGGCCTTGGTCCAGTCGGGAGGTTCGTCCTTGATCTTTTTCTCGATATCGAACTCGGGAAACTCGTCGATGCGTTGCGATTTGCGTCTCAGGGCTTCGAGGTTGAATGTTTCCGCTCTTATCCATTGCGGATCGTTCGACTGCAGCGCTTCCATAACGGAAGGGCTGATGTCGCGGACGTTCTGCCGCTCGAAAATTGGCCGGTTCCAGCTTTTGTCGCAGATCAGGCATTTATAGATGAGCCAGGCATCCAGTTTGCGGCCGTTGGCATTAAGCCGGATCTTGCCGCTGGCTTGAAACGCCCTCAGGTCGCCACATCCGCTGCATGCAAGCCAGGGCTGGGGCGCCGTTCGTGGTGTAATGGTCCATTGGACCCGAAGTACATTGCACATATTGTCTTGGTCTTCCATTTGGAAGTCCACCAAGATGGTGCAGGAGAAAACCCTGACGGGAACGGCGTGGCGATGTTTCGGGTGGGTGAAGAGCTGAGACAGCAAAGCTGCGCAGGGCACATTTTAACAATGCCAGACCGGTCTCTTGCCACCACCCGATGAACGTGATCATACGCCGACAGCCTGTGGCCATCCGCAGTACGGGTGAAACTGGATTGAGACCGGTATTTACTTAGGCAAAGTCTACCTCGATGCGCCAATGCTCTTCGGCGGTAACGATAACAAATGATCGGTCAGAAATGGAAGCATGCGGCGCGCTCAGCGGCCGAAAGCCACTGCGATGTGACTTTTGCGCAACTTCGGGTAGCCTGCCCATTCCGCGGTCAAAACGATGTCACCAGATGGGCTGCGACTCTATTTCCGGGAGGACACAGTTTTGCGCCTGTTATTCGCGGCTGCCGGAGACGGAAGCATACGCCGGAGGGTTGAATCTTTGCGGATGAAATGGTGCCATAGCGCTGCCGTCACATGTAGAAATACGATGGCTACGGCGAGATAGGCGAGGGTGGCATGAACCTCTGTCCAGAACGCCTCCGCCTGATCGGAAATCGCCAGAGGCAACCCCGGCACGACCACGAGATCGAAGACGTAACTTGGGATTTGCAGGGGAGCCGTCGAAGCGACGGCCCAGCCGGCGCGGGGAACGGCAAGGGTAAGGGTAAGGAACAGCAATGCGACATGAGCGGCCCGCGCCGCGAACCTTGAAACCGGGCCTTCGCCATCGACAGGCTGCGGCTTCCGGCTGAAAGCCGACCATTCCAGAAGACGGCGGACCTGGCGCTCGCTCAGATCAAGCACATGCGACGCCGACACCATAGTCATCCGACCGGCAATCACCTTCGACAAAGTCTCGATCCGCTGCAGATCACGCTCGGTCATCGTAATCAATCCCATCTGCAATCTCCCAGACGTCAATCAGACCAGGGGAGTGTGACATTCCAACTTTGCAGAAACAGGACATTCTAACTTTGCAGCTACACACAATGTGGCGGAGGAGTTGGAATGTCCGCCGATTTGCAAAGTAGAAATGTCCGGTTTCCGTGTCCTGGCCATTTAGACATGCGACACTTGCTCCTCCGATCAGCCCCCGGCCGACCCGGCTCTCCGGTTGCAAGGAGAGGGCGGGGGCGGGTGATGAACACACCCATTCGGCTTTAGCTTCCTCAGTAGCAATTGTTTCGTTGACGGTTGATACTCTTCGGTGAATCGATGAGGTCGGGGACAAGGTCAGAGGATGCTTCCGCAAATTGAACTCACAGGCGAGGTCGATGTCATCGCTCTGTCGCCGCTCATACGGGGTATAACCTTGAGCCTGTCCTATGCCGCGACGCAAGGAGGCATAGGCCTGACTGCTACAGGTGCCATGAACCGTAAGTTCGTGCACTGGGCTGCCACCCATTTTGAATGGCCCGACTACACAGTCACCGATCTCTATAGCGTCAATAAGGTCCTCAATGAAGACGACGTGCCACCGCTTTGGGTGGTGCGCGACATGATCCGTCATCTCAAACTGCTTCGTCGCAAGAAAGACGTGCTGTTGCCGACCAAACGGGGCAAGGAGTTTCTGGCAAGACCACAGGCCTTCTTCGATCTGGTCGCCACGGATTATCTCTATTCCTACGTCCACGACGCGGAAACGGAAAAGGAAGTGCGTGACCGGCTACGCTGGTGGCGCATGTTCCTCAATCTGCTCAACATCAAGGCGAGGTCAGGTTGCTCACTGAACGAGGTCGTGAAAATCCTGTACCCAAGCGTGGCACATCTGTCGGACGCCGAGATGACAATCGAGGCATGGACCTTGAAATCTGGGATCCGCTACGGCGTCATTCGTCGCTTGTGTTGGCTGGGGGTGCTCTATGAGGCGAAAGAAGGGTTAAAGCTCTTTCAGGATGGACCCTTCCACAAAACACCACTCTGGGCCGCGTGTTTGCAATTGGAATCTGACACGCAAACCGATATCGGCGTGCATTGACGGAGCGACTTTCACTCCGCCGCAGGCGGCAACGATAATCGCTGGTGACGACGCGCAATAACCTTCGCATCGTTCATGAAGTCCTTCCGTCGGCCGGGCTTGCGAGCGCGCGGCGTGTAGCCGTTCTTGTCGCTGTTGCTCTTCACCGTCGGCTTTTCCTGCTCGTCCTGGCGCTCCTTGATATACGCAAGGACATCGCCAAGCCGCTTGTTCTCGGTGATCGCCGCATGCGTCACGCGCTGATCCTTGTCGAACACCGTGTAGGGCAGGGAATGTCCCTTCCAGCGCACGTCGAGGCGACCATCGGCGTAGGCATAGGTCTCGACATATTTGCCAACCAGGCCGCGCGTGACGTCGTTCTCGTCCAGCATGATCCGCCGGCGCTCATAGGAAAATGTCAGCTGCGATCCGACATACCGCTGTTCTCGCTTGCACAGGATCTCTCGCAATCGATCCGGCGCCAGGTTCATTGACCGATGCAGGTCATCGGATCGGGCAGGGCAAACCGCAAACCGTGCATTATAGTCATCGATGAAACCGGGTACGAACGCATTGCCAGCCTCCATACTGTCGATGCCGGCCAATCGCAGTTCCTTGACCAGACGGTCCTGCAGCGTCCGATTCATTCGCTCGACCCGACCCTTGGCCTGGCTCGAATTTGCGCAGAGAATCTCGATATTTAGCTCACAAAGCGCTCGCCCGAACTGGGTCATGCCCTGGCCGCCTTTGGCATCCTTCTTTGCCACCCGGAACACTGAATGCTTGTCGGAATAAAAGGCAATCGGTGCACCGTGCTGCTCAAGATAAAGCGCCAGTGCCTCGAAGTAGGTGAAGGCACTTTCTGAACGCACAAAGCGCAACTGCATCAGCTTGCCGGTCGCATCGTCAACGAACACCAGCAATGAACATGCTGGCCCACGGTCTTCGAACCAGCGATGCTCCGAACCATCGATCTGCACCAACTCACCATAAGCCTCGCGTCGCAGTCGCGGCTGATGAAACGTTCGTCGTTGCTTGCGCGACAGCCATAAGCCGGCATCGACCATCCAGGTACGAACCGTCTCGCGTGATACATGCAGGCCATCACGTTCGAAAAGCTTCTCGGTCGCCAGGGTCGGACCGAAGTCCGCATAACGCTCGCGAACAAGAGCTACGGCGTAATCCCGAACGCTATCCGCAATCCGGTTGTTCGATGGTCGACCGATCGCCTTGTGCCGGATCGAGGCTGCACCGTCAGTGCGCATTCGGTCCAGGAGGCGGCGGACCTGGCGCTCGCTCAGATCGAGAACATGTGCCGCTGATACCATCGTCATTCGGCCGGCCATGACTTTCGACAAAACCTCGATCCGCTGCAGATCGCGCTCGCTCATCGTAATCAATCCCATCTGCAATCTCCCAGACGTCAATCAGACCCGGGGAGTGTGACATTCCAACTTTGCAGAAACAGGACACTTTAACTTTGCGGCTACACACAATAATCGCATAACATATATTATGGAACTTATTTGGTGGTGTGGCTTTGGATTTGTGCGGTTGTTGCTCGCTACAGATGCCACTGCGCGATCGATGTGATCATATCTGAAAAGCACGAAACACCACCAGCGCCAACCGATCAGATCGATTTTAGCGAGACTCGTTTTTCAAGCTCCTCTGCCTGCTCTTTGCGTTCACTGTAGCGATCTGTCAGATAGCTGGAAGCGTCACGTGTCAGTAGCGTGAATTTCACCAGTTCCTCGCAGACATCCACGACCCGGTCATAATAGGATGATGGCTTCATCCGGCCTTCAGCATCGAATTCCTGATAGGCCCTTGCCACCGAGGACTGGTTTGGGATGGTGATCATCCGCATCCATCTGCCGAGAATTCGCATCTGGTTCACCGCGTTGAAGGACTGGCTTCCGCCGGAAACCTCCATGACGGCGAGCGTCTTGCCCTGTGTTGGCCGGACCGATCCGACCGCGAGAGGAATCCAGTCGATCTGCGACTTCATGATGCCGGTCATCGCGCCGTGGCGTTCGGGACTTACCCAGACCTGTCCCTCCGACCATTGGGAGAGTTCACGCAACTCCTTCACCTTCGGGTGGCTGGCCGGCGCTTCATCGGGCAAAGGCAGGCCTTTCGGATCGAATATCCGAACCTCACAACCGAGCCGTTCGAGCAGCCGCCCGGCTTCGAATGCAAGCAGACGGCTATACGAAACCTCGCGCAGCGAGCCGTAAAGGATCAGGATGCGCGGCTTGTGGGTCGAAAACGCCGGACGCAGTGCATCAGGGTCAATGCTGTGCAGGTGTTGCGCCTGCAACGCGGGAAATGTCTCAGGCAATGCGCTTTCCTTCATTGTCGAGGACCTGCTCACCATCCTCCTTGAAGAACGGTCCGTTGAAAGTCTTGGGCAGAATATCCAGCACGACTTCCGATGGACGGGCGAGTCTAGTGCCGAGCGGTGTCACCACGAAAGGGCGATTGATGAGGATCGGTGTTTCTATCATCGCATCAAGCAGCTGATCGTCGGTCAGATCAGGATTGTCGAGACCGAGTTCGGCATAGGGTGTCCCCTTCTCGCGCATGGCTTCGCGCACCGTCAGGCGCGCATCCGCTATCATTTTTGCGAGTTGTTCGCGCGTCGGCGGCTCCCGCAGATATTCGACCACGGTCGGCTCGATCCCTGCCGCGCGAATCAGCGCCAGCGTGTTGCGAGACGTTCCGCAGGACGGATTGTGAAAAATCGTGGCGTCCATACTCATTGCCTTTCAGTCATTATCGTTCGGGAAACGGCGGGGGCGGCCTCATACCAATCCTTCGAGCGGTTCACGATCCAGACGACCGAAAGCATGACCGGGACTTCGATGAGAACACCGACAACGGTTGCGAGTGCCGCGCCTGATTGAAAGCCGAACAGGCTGATGGCGGCCGCGACGGCCAGCTCGAAGAAATTGCTGGCGCCGATGAGGGCCGAAGGCCCGGCGACGCAATGGCGCTCACCCGTCATCCGGTTCAGGAGGTAGGCAAGCCCCGAATTCAGATAGACCTGGATGAGGATCGGGATGGCAAGCAGACCGATGACGGCTGGCTGGGCGATGATTTGCTCGCCCTGGAAGGCGAAGAGAAGAACCAGCGTCGTAAGCAGCGCCACCAGCGAAATCGGCTGCAGCCTTGCAAGAACGCGATCCAGCATTCGTGACGTTCCGTCAGTCATGAGCCACCGTCTGATCAGCTGCGCGAGGATGACGGGAACGACAATATAGAGCGCGACAGAGAGAACGAGCGTATCCCAGGGCACGGTGATGGCCGAAAGGCCTAGCAGTAGCCCGACAATGGGAGCAAAGGCCACGACCATGATCGCATCGTTGAGCGCGACCTGCGACAATGTAAACAGCGGTTCACCCCGTGTCAGGTTGCTCCAGACGAAGACCATGGCGGTGCATGGAGCAGCTGCAAGGATGATCAACCCGGCAATATAGGAGTCGATCTCACCAGCCGGAAGATAAGGACGGAATAGCCAGCCGATGAAAAACCAGCCGAGCAGCGCCATCGAGAACGGCTTGACGGCCCAGTTGATGAACAACGTCACGCCAATGCCGCGCCAGAATGTGCCGACCTGCGAGAGGGAGCGGAAATCGATTCTGAGCAGCATCGGGATGATCATCAGCCAGATCAGGATCGCAACCGGGATATTCACCCTGGCGATCTCGGCAGCAGCGATGAGCTGAAAGACGCCGGGCATCCAATGGCCGAGCGCGACACCGACAACGATGCACAGGAACACCCAGACGGTCAGATAACGTTCGAAGACGGACATCAGGCCGATTTTCCTTCACGATTGGTGGTTCCTTCCAAAGCGCCGATCTGCCGGAGCCTGGTTTCCAGCGCCATTCGATCGATCGATTGCAGGGGCAGGCTGACGAAAGCCGCGATCCTGTTCTTGAGGAAACGGGCAGCCTGCGCAAAGGCGCGTTGAACCTCGGCCTCAGAGCCGACCACGGCGGCGGGGTCCTCTATACCCCAATGGGCCGTCATCGGATGGCCGATCCAGACGGGACAGGCTTCACCTGCGGCGCTGTCGCAGACCGTGAAGATGAAATCCATCTGGGGCGCATCAGGCCCGGCAAAAACATCCCAGTTTTTCGAGGTGAAACCAGCAGCAGGATAACCCAGCACCGCCAGTTCCTTCAGGGCGTGAGGGTTCACCTCCCCCTTCGGCTGGCTGCCGGCCGAATAGGCGTTGAACCTCCCCTCACCTTCCCTGGCGAGAATGGATTCGGCAAGAATGGAACGAGCGGAATTGCCCGTGCACAGAAAGAGCACGTTATA
The DNA here is from genome assembly GCF_040801995.1 of Agrobacterium radiobacter. Taxonomy (NCBI): domain Bacteria; kingdom Pseudomonadati; phylum Pseudomonadota; class Alphaproteobacteria; order Hyphomicrobiales; family Rhizobiaceae; genus Agrobacterium; species Agrobacterium radiobacter. Next base: position 1,152,281 of record NZ_JBEGHX010000001.1, read on the forward strand.
AATCTTGTCGGTCATGGTTTCGGTCCGTGGTTAGATCGGTGGTCTTACAGGCCCGGCGATGGTGTCGCCTCCGGGCTGCAGCAGGGTGTCAGTTCGGCAATCAGCGGTGCACAAAGTTCGGTCGAACCACCGCAGCAATCCTTCAGCAGAAACAGGGTCAACAGGCGCAACCCGTCTAGATCGGCGCGATAGATGATAGACCGGCTTTGCCGCTCGCTCTTGACCAGACCCGCCCGCGAAAGCGTGGCGAGATGCGCCGACATCGTGTTCTGAGGAACATCGATAAGGCGCGCAAGTTCACCGGCGGGAACGCCGTCCGGCTCGTGCCGCACGAGTATCCGGAATGTCTCCAGACGGGTGGATTGAGCCAAAGCGCCAAGCGCGGTTATTGCGGTTAAATTATCCATATATCCAGAATAATGGATACAAAAGGATTGTCAAGAAAACAAACGAGACAGCAGAAATGAACATAAAAATTAATCTTATCAATAAGATGAATAGATTTCCTAATGTATATTATAATTCACCGGACGCCTCGCGGCGCCTAAGATCCAGCTCTTCGCTATAACGTCTCAATGTATGGCTTTCCGTGAGCAGGCCCACCGGCCGGTTTTCGATCTTGTCATTGACGACCACCAGCGCCTCGCTCTCCGCCGCATCGAAGGCCGCCGCCGCCTGACGGGCATTCATGGTCGGCAGCAGCACATCGTTCTTGTAGTGCAGATAGGTTTCGAGGCTGATCTTGCTGGGGTCGCGATCCATCGGGTCGGCATAGATTTCCGGGACAAGGACGACGCCGGCATAACGCCCGTCATCATGGGTCATGATTACCCGTTGCGTCGAACCGAGCGGGAACTTCTCCCTGAAGGCCGGAAGCCCCATGCTGACATTGGCCTTGCGGATATCGGCGCGCATCATCCTGCCGACCGTCAGGTCGCGGATCCAGCCGATATCGTGGGCGCTGCGAATGCTCTCGCCACGCAGGTGAAAACGCCAGGTGGCGAAGGAGTAACCGAATGTGGTGCGCACCACGAGCGAGGTGGTGATGACGGCGGCAAGCACCAGAGCCGTGATCTGGAAGTCGCCGGTCAGTTCCAGCGCCAGAAACGTCATGGTCAGCGGGCCACCGATGATGGCGGCGGCAAAGGCGCTCATGCCGATCACCGCATAAACGATGGGTGCCGTCGAACCATAACCGATATAGGGGGCGCAAAGCGCGAAAATCTTGCCGAGCAGCGATCCCATGAACAGCGAGGCGAAAAACAGGCCGCCGCGGAAATTCGAACCGATGGAAATGGCGCTGGCCGCCGCCTTCAGCAGGAACAGCCCGGCCAGCCCGTATATCGTCAGTTCCGCGTCGATATTGAGATGCAGCGCGCCGTGGCCGCTCGACAGCACCTGCGGTGAAATCAGCGCAAGCCCACCCACCGCCACGCCGCCAATTGCAGGGCGCAGCCAGCCGGGAATGGCGCTTTTGCGGGCCGTCTCCTCGATGAAGGACACCGCCTGCATCAGCGTGATGCCGATGGCCGCGCACACGACGCCGAGAAAGATGGCAGGCACATAATCCGCCGGCGTCACGCGGCTGGCATCGACAATATCGATGGAGAGGCCATGGCCGCCGATAACACCGATAACGGTCGTCGCCACCAGCGCCGAAACGATGAGCGGCGCAAGCGTTACGACGGTATAAGTGCCGATGATGAGTTCAATGGCGTAGAACGCCCCGGTCAGAGGCGCATTGAACGCTGCTGCAATCGCCCCTGCGGCACCACAGCCGACGAGGATGCGCATGTCCCCTCGCCTCAGTTTCAGCTTGATGCCGATCTTGGAGGCAACGCCGCTGGCGACCTGGGTGTAACCAGCCTCGAGCCCGACGGAGGCGCCGAAACCGTTGGAGACGATATTCTGCACGCAGACGATGATGCTGTCCGTCAGCGACAGGCGGCCGCCATGCAGCGCATTTGCCTCGATGGGGTCGACCATGGGTTTCTTGCGGGTCTTCGATAGAATGAAGATGATCAGGCCAAGTACTATGCCGCCGATGATAGGACCGGCGAGCACGATCCATCCGGACAGATCACTGCTGCTCAATCGCTCGACACCGAAGACCAGCACATGCAGCGCCGTGCTAAGAGCGCCGATCAGCGCCACCAGGAGACCCGCGGCGATGCCGATGAAAACGGCGAGGATCACCAGCCCCAGTTCGCCGCGCCGGAACATGGCCCGCAACCGGCTGGCGCGCAGATTGTCGAAAAAGCTCGCCATACTGGGTGCACGGAAAGGCTTGGTCGACATGCTGTTCCTTTTCAGGCGGCGTCAGGCTGCTTCGATCTCGATCTCGAAACGCATCTGATCATAAGCCGGTTCAACATTATCAGGCGTTTCACGCATCACCGTGTCATAATCGAGCGGAATATGCATGTGGGTCAAGATCGCCCGTCTGGGTGCGAATTTCTCGATCCAGCCGAGCGCCTGCTCCAGCGAAAGATGGCTTGGGTGGTAACGGTGCTGCAGCGCGTCGATGACGAGGACATCGAGGCCGGCAAGCTTCGGCAGGCTTTCGGCCGGAAAATCGCTGACATCGGTACAATAGGCGACGTCACCAATGCGGAAGCCCAGCGAATGCACATCGCCATGCTGCTGCATATGCACGCCAAAAGGTATCGGCCCGCCTGCCCCGTCGATGACAACAGGCGCATCGATATCCGCGATGATCCGGGGTTCGACGATGGGCGGATAGCTGCTGCCCGGCGGCGTCTCCAGGCAATAGGCGAAACCGTCCCATATGCGCGCCATGGTGACGGGATCGGCATAGATCGGAATGCGGTTTTGCTGAATGGCGAAATAGATGCGCAGATCGTCAATGCCGTGCAGATGGTCGGCATGGGCGTGGGTGTATAGCACCGCATCGACCGCCTCCACCTTCGCCGCGATCATCTGCTCACGAAAATCCGGGCCGGTATCGATGACGACAGTCGTCCTGCCGCCATCCGGACCGATCTGCTCCACCATGAAGGCGGTGCGCGTGCGCCTGTTCCTGGGGTTGTCAGGGTCGCAGGCACCCCAGTCGCCGTTGATGCGCGGCACGCCGGGCGACGACGCGCAACCGAGAACCGTGAAGCGGCGACGGTAGATTGCCACGCCTACACCCTTGTCATCTTCGAAAAGCAGCGGAAGGCGTTTTCGGTGGTGATTTCGGCCATGCGCTCATAGGAAACGCCATGTACCTCGGCCAGAACCTCCGCGGTGTTGACCACGTAGGAAGGTTCGTTGCGTTTGCCGCGCCAGCGCTTCGGCGCAAGATAAGGCGCGTCCGTCTCCACCAGCAGCCGGTCCAGCGGCACGGTGGCGGCGATATCGCGGATATCCTGCGATTTCGGGAAGGTCAGAATGCCGGAGAAGGAAACATAACCGCCGAGTTCGACACCGGTTTTCGCCAGCTCAGGACCAGCGGAGAAGCAGTGCAGAATGAAGGGGAATGCTCCCTTTTCGCTCTCGGCGCGCAAAATAGAGGCCATGTCGTCATCGGCACTGCGGCTGTGAATGACGAGCGGCAGCTTCGTTCTCCTTGCCGCCTCGATATGGCGAAGGAGGCCGGTCTTCTGGTCTTCCGGCTTCTGCGTGTCGTAGAAATAATCCAGACCCGCCTCGCCGATCGCCACGATCTTGTCGTGGCTCTCCGCCAGCCGCACCAGATCATCAGCAGAGATATCCAGTTCCTCGGCCGCGCTGTTGGGATGCGTGCCGACCGAGCAGAAGACCGACGGATATTTTTCCGTGATCTTCAAAAGTTCGGGCAGCCGGCGCACCCGGGTCGAGATCGTCACCATCTGGCTGACACCCGAAGCATGGGCGCGGGCGATGATATCGTCGCGCTCAGCCTCGAAATCGGGAAAATCCAGATGGCAATGGGTATCGATCAGCATGGTTGTCGCCTTCATGCTTCCGGCGCGACGTAACGCGGGAAAACCGGCTTCGGCGCTTCGAGCGGCGTGCCCGGAACCAGACGGCCGGCTTCGCCCAATGCAGCGAAATCACGCTTGTCGGCGGGAGCGGCAACGAGATCGAGCAGCTTGTCGCAGGATTCCGGCATGAAGGGCTGCAAGAGAATGCCGATCTGGCGCACCACTTCCGCCGTCACGTAAAGCACGGTTCCCATGCGCTCGGGATCGGTCTTCTTAAGCGCCCAAGGCTCTTGCGACGCGAAATAACGGTCGGTTTCCGAGACGACGGCGATAATGGCCGCAAGCGCGCGGTGGATGAGCTGCTTGCCCATCTCCTCACGGCAAATCGCCAACAACCCGTCGGCGGAGGCGAGCATCGCTTTGTCTTCATCGGTGAACTCACCGGGTGTCGGTATCTGGCCGTCGCAATTCTTGACGATCATCGACAGCGAACGGCTGGCGAGATTGCCGATGCCATTGGCGAGATCGGCATTGATGCGGGTGGCGATACCCTCTTCGCTATAGCTGCCGTCCTGGCCGAAGGAGACTTCGCGCAGGAAGAAATAACGGACCTGATCGAGACCGAAATGGTTCACCAGATTGGCCGGATCGACGACATTGCCAAGCGACTTCGACATCTTCTCGCCCTTGTTGAGCAGGAAGCCATGCGCATAGACCCGCTTGGGCAGCGGCAACTTGGCGCTCATCAGGAAGGCCGGCCAGTAGACCGCGTGGAAGCGGATGATGTCCTTGCCGATGATATGCACGTCGGCAGGCCAATATTTGGCGCGCGGACCGTTCTTGTCCTCGATGTAACCGGTGGCGGTGATGTAGTTGGTCAGCGCATCGACCCAGACATACATGACGTGCTTGGGATCGTTCGGAACCTTGATGCCCCAGTCGAAGGTGGTGCGGGAAATCGACAGGTCCTTGAGGCCGGACTTCACGAAGGAGATGATTTCGTTGCGACGCTCGGCCGGGCCGATGAATTCAGGGTTTTCCTCGTAAAGCTTCAGCAGCTTGTCCTGGTATTCGGAGAGCTTGAAGAAGTAGCTTTCCTCTTCCACCCACTCGACCGGCGTGCCCTGCGGCCCGTAACGAACGCCGTCAGTGCGCACTTCCGTCTCGTCCTCGCCGTAATAGGCCTCGTCGCGCACGGAATACCAGCCGGCATAGCTGTCCTTGTAGATGTCACCGCTATCGGCCATCAGGTTCCAGATATTGCGCGAGGTCTCGTGGTGACGCTCTTCCGTAGTACGGATGAAATCATCGTTCGAGGCGTTGAGCAGCTTGCCCATCTCGCGGAACTGATCGGAATTGCGCTGCGCCAGCTCTTCCGGCGAAATACCTTCCGCCCGCGCTGTCTGCTGCATCTTCTGGCCGTGTTCGTCGGTGCCGGTCAGGAAGAAAACATCCATTCCATCCAGGCGCTGAAAGCGTGCCATGGCGTCCGTCGCAATCAACTCATAGGCATGGCCGATATGCGGCTTGCCGTTAGGATAGGAGATCGCGGTGGTGATGTAGAATGGTGTCTTGTCTGTCATGACGGTCTATCGACTTTACAGGCTGTTTTTTGGATAGACCGCTCTTAAACCATTGTGCGCAGCAGCGAAAGAAAAAGCGTACGTTTTGTACGACTGCTCGCAGACAAAGTGGATTTGGCAAACGCTTAGCATCCGCACTACCGTCACCCCGGACTAGATCCGGGGTCCAGCAGCGATCAAGTCCTTGATCGCGAAAGACTCATTCCCCACGGCACAGACGCGCCGTGGCTGGATGCCGGATCAAATCCGGCATGACGGAGGAGAGTTTATTCACCGTCAAATCGTACGTTCCATACGATTCCCGATCCTCAAACGCCGCGAATATCTTCCAGAATGGAGAGCACCATCTGCTTCTTGTCGAGATTATAGGCCTGCGCCACGGTAATGCGTTCCGAAAGCGCCGAGGAAAGCCGCGCATGCTTTTCCGCCGCCGCGATATCGCCTGCCACCGCCGCTGCCCGTGCGCGCTCCATCAGCTCTTCCGTCACATGCTCCATGAAGAAGCCGAGGACGATGTCTCCGTCCTTCTGCGCGAGAATCTCGGCAAGCTTGTGCATCTGCTTGCGCGCGCCCGGCCCTTCGGCTCCCATGACCTCGGCAAAGGCCTCGACGATGTCCGAGCCGCCGTAATTCAGCAGCTTGAGCGCCTGCGCGACGCTGCCCTTGGAGGCGGCAAGCAGGGCGTCGCGTTTTTCACCCGATGGGCTGATGCCGAGATGATCGAGCGATTGCACCATGGCCGCGTCGGAAAGCGGCAGGAGCCGGAGCGGCATGCAGCGCGAGCGGATGGTCGGCAGCAATTTTCCCGGCGCGTGCGACAGGACGAGGAACATCGCCCGCTTTGGCGGCTCCTCCAGTATTTTGAGGATCGCATTCGCGGCATTGCGGTTGAGATCGTCGGCGGGATCGATGATGACGATACGCCAGTTGCCGGTGCCCGATGTCTGCGAAAAAAAGTGCCCTGCCCGCCGCACCTCGTCCACGGTGATGGCTGATTTCACGCGGCCGGTCTTTTCGTCCACCGGACGGGTGAGATGCAGGAGATTATGCGAGGCCCCGGCGGTGATCTGCCGGCTGACCAGCGATTGCGGATCAGGATCAGCGAGAAAATCCGGCGCTAGCGATGGATCGGGATGACTGAGCACATGATTGGCGAAACGGAAGGCCAATGTCGCCTTGCCGATCCCCTCCGGCCCCTCGATCAGAATGGCATGATGGCCCTTGCCGGAACGATAGGATTGCGTGAGAAACGCTTCCGCCTCTTCATGGCCAAAAAGCTTCGTGTTCTGCTGTGGCGCAATCGCGCCGTCGAGAACGCCCTGAACCTCACTCATGCGCCGCGCCCGCTGCTGTTCCCAGCTGTTCAAGCAAAGGCTCGACGAAGGACAGGACATCCTCCGCCACCTTTCCTTCCGGCTGGTCGGCATTGACGATCCGGCAGCGACGCGGTTCGGCGAGCGCAATATCCAGATAGGCTTCCCGCCGCTTCTCGTGGGTTTCGATTTCCTCTTTCTCGAACCGATCAGGCGCAGCGCCCTCATCCGCACGCTTTCTGGCGCGGGCGAGCCCCTTTTCGGCGGCGATATCGAAAATCAGTGTCAGTTCGGGCACGACGCCGTCAATCGCGATGCGTTGCAGGGTTTCGATGAAGTCCGGCTCCAGATTGCCGGTCGTGCCCTGATAAACGCGAGAAGAATCGAGAAACCGGTCGCAGAGGACGATCTCGCCGCGCGCGAGCGCCGGGCGAATGACCTCTTCGACATGGTCGTTGCGGGCAGCCGCAAACAGGATTGCTTCCATGCGCACGCCGAAGGATTCGGCCGCACCCGACAGGATCACATGCCGGACAGCCTCCGCACCCGGCGAGCCACCCGGCTCGCGCGTCACGACCACCTCGAAACCACGGCCGCGAAGCGCCTCGGCAAGGGTGCGAATCTGCGTCGACTTGCCGGCGCCTTCGCCGCCTTCGAAGCTGATGAACAATCCGGTCTTTTCGGCCAATGTCACGTCCTGCACGGGTTTTCTGGAATTCGAAATGCCTGTTTACAGCATCGAACCGAAATGTGTGAAGCGCTTTTCAGAAAAACCGGTGCCTGAACAAAAGCATAGGAACAAGGCGATGCGTGGAACAGGCTTTCAGAGCCAGAACAGCAGCAGTTCCTTCAGCGCACCCGTTGCATTCTGGGTAAGCGATCCCTTGCCGACCGCCGCCTTCGTATAAAGCGGAACCTCCCGCAACAGGCGCTCACCCGAAAAAATCCTGAGCGTTCCGGCATTTGCGCCAACGTCCAAAGGTGCATTCAGCGGCCAGCGATAGACGATTCGTCCGGAAATACGCTCCGGATTATTGACTGGCACCAGCACGCTGACATCTTCCTTCGGCGAAAGATCGATATGCGCGACATCGCCGCCATAGACGCTGACCGACCCGACAGCCTCGTCCTTGCTGAAAAGATGGCGTTTCTCAAAGGCCGTCAGGCCCCAGTCCACCACCCGGCGGGCTTCCTCCTGCCGCGTCTTGTCGTCCACGATGCCTGAAAGCGCCAGATAGACCCGGCGGCCTTCCCGCTCGGCCGAGACGACGGCCGCAAAACCACTGCCTTCGGCAAAACCAAGCCCGAGACCATCAATACCGCTGCCTGGCATCAACAGCGTGTTCTTGTTGCGTTGGAAAATCCGGTTCCATTCGAAATCCGGCTTGGTGAAAAGCCCGTAACGGTCGGGATAGGTATCATGCAGATGCTGGGCAAGGCGCACCATGTCCCTGGCGGTCGTCTGGTTGCCGGGATCGGGAAGCCCCGTGGAATTGGTAAAGGTGCTGCGGCTCATGCCAAGTTCGCCCGCCCGCGCCGTCATGCGCTTGGCAAAGGCGGCATCCGAGCCCGTCATGCCTTCGGCGATGACAATGCAGCCATCATTGGCGTTCTGGACGATGATGCCGGTCAAGAGATCATTGATGCTGACGGAGGATTTCAGCGCCGCGAACATGGTCGAGGTGCGCGACGGCGCACCGCCCGTGCGCCAGGCATACTCCGAGACGGGATAAGCGGTCTCAGGCGTCACCTGACCCTTGGACAGCGCATCCAGCACCACCTCCACCGTCATCAGCTTGGCGAGCGATGCAGGTGGAAAAGGCTGATTCTCATTCTGCGAAAGAAGCACCGTTCCCGTTTCGGCATCGACCATATAGGCCTGTTCGGCCTTGGCGATGAAGGGGGCTGTCTGTGATTGCGCCGGGCCTGCACTGAAAAACGCAAGCGCAGCCGCCGTGACGACCGAACAATAGGAGCGATGAATGGCCTTGCGCATGAAACCGCCCAGTCCTGCCTGCCGCAACCGGCTGCCCGCGATAAAGGCGAGAGGCCGGCCGTATCCTTCAATCCGTCAGCGCGACTTCGCCTGCTGACGCTTCACATGGGCGAGTATCGATTGCTCATTGAGCGCGCCACGATCGACGAGCACGCTGTCAAAGGCGCTCGCGGTCCTGGAAACCGTAGCAGATTCTTCGGAATAGGCCGCGGCAAATTTGGAAGACGGCGTCGGCACGCGCAGATAATTGCCGCCGGGGGCAGCCGGCTCACGCATGAAATTGCCTTCCGGACGCTCGGCCAGGATAGGGCCGATTTCCGGCAGGATCGCGAATTGTTCGAAAACCGGCGCCGGGCCATTGACCAGCGGCATGGCCTGAAGCGCGGCATTCTTCTTGGAACCGACGAGCGCCGTCTGGGTAGAGCCGCCGTAATTCGGGTTGGAGGTGGGGGCGGGAACGAAATTCGGCGAAGCCGAAGCCACCATCACGCCCGTTGCGATCTGCCCTTCCGGTGCTACACCCGGCGAACGCGATCCCTTCGGAATGTAAGATGCCATCAGATAGGGCATGTCGTGACCGTCAAGCGGTGCGCGGCCGGCATATTGCACCCGCACATTCGCCGTTCCAGTGGCCTTCATGTCCAGAAGATCGGCCGTCTTGCTGGAAACGTCGATCAGGCGGCCTTCATGGAACGGTCCGCGATCGTTGACGCGCACGAGAACCGAAGCGCCATTCTCCATGTTGGTGATGCGCGCGTAGCTCGGCAGGGGAAATGTCGGATGTGCGGCAGAAAGATGTTCTTTGTCGTAGACTTCGCCATTGGCGGTCAGGCGGCCATGAAAGGCGGAACCGTACCAGGAAGCAAGACCGGTCTTGTTGTAACCCGGCTCTTCCTTCGGGAAATAACGGCGGCCCTTGACGGTATAGGCATTGCCGACCAGCTCGCGCCCGCCGCCCTTGGGAATGCTTTTGCCATCGGCCACACGCGGGCTGGCTTTGACGCCATATTCGGATTCGGAAAAATATTCCTTGCTGCGCTTGGGTTTAGGCTTGGTCTCGGACGTCGTGGAACACGATGCAGTCGCAGCGCAAAGCACGGAAATTGCGAGCCACTTCACGCCCGACCTGGCGTTGATGCCGAGTTTCTTGACCGAAGAATTCAAATCGTCTGCCCCACGCTGCTATTGGCTCGGAGAACCGCACCCTCACTTGCCTCGATAATTGCCCCTGCCATCGAAGCACCTAACAGTCGCTTAATCTTGTGCATAACGTGGCGAAAATGCGAACGACTTCTGCAAATTCGATAAAATTGTAACGAACGTGGTTAATGATTTCTATCTTTTAAGCCCGCCTGTCGGGCCCAATCTACCCACCTCGGCCTCCCTTCCCGACCGCATCCTCAAGGAACAAACGGACGACGACCGCGTTTTCTCCCCGCAAACAACGAGCTTCCGCCGGTTTCGGCTGAGGGAGGAAACATGATCAAGTTTATGAAAACCACAGGTCTGGCGATTGGCATCGCCCTCGTATCCTTCGCCGCACCAATCCCTGCAGGTGCACAGGACATGGAGCTCAGAATCGGCCCTGACGGCGTTCGCCCCGTCATCCGAGATCGTGACCGGGATATGGACCGCCGTGGCCCGCCCCGCATGCGCGGTTGCAGCGAACGCGAAGCCCGTGCCGCTGCCCGTGAGGCAGGTTTACGCGATCCCGAGGTCGTACGCGTCACGCCGGGTCGTGTCGTCGTTGAAGGCTTCACGCGCCGGGGACCGGATCGCATCACCTTCGCGAATGAACGGGGTTGTCCGGAAATCTGATCAAATTAGCCGCTCGGAACCCGCCGAAAGGCGGGTTTCCCATTCACGCCGATCTCCAGCCATTCCAAAGCAAAGCAACGCGATCGAAGCATCCTTCGTCGCTGCTCTTTTAGAATGATTTTCGGACTGAATGGCAGATGGGGTGGGATTCGAACCCACGGTACGCTCTCACGCACGCCGGTTTTCAAGACCGGTTCCTTAAACCACTCGGACACCCATCCATCGGTGGTGAGGCTTTATAGCGGTTTGAAAAAGGCCGTCAATCCCGCCCGGGCGAGCGGCGTCGTCCTTCTCTTTATGGTTGGCAGATCATTGCCCCGGGGTCGTTGCCGGCGGCAGCAGGGATCCGTCGCCTGAAGGTATCGACGGCACCTGCTGGGCCGAATCGAACAGCGTCAGGCTCAAAACAATTGCGATTAGCACTAGCAAAAGCGCCACGAAGAAAATTCCGGATTTATCCATGCGTCTGCTCATGTCACGTTATGTTAAAGGCGAATATGTGCAATTCGAGGCAATGCAAAGAATAAAGGGAAAGTCTGTCAAGTTGTCTTACAGATTTACCGAGCTCATCTTTTAAAAATCTGCTGATTGAACAAAATTTATGCGCGGGCGTACTGTTTGGGTCGGAAGTGGCCTATCGCGTCAGCACTCTTGTCACTTATATCAAGCCATCGCTCCCGGGCATTGCCCAACTTTCCCCGAGCGATCAACCTGCCCCGCCTATTTGCGGGGCTTTTTTTTATTTGCGATCACAGAGGCTGAAGCATGCCCGAGGGGCCGGCTACGCGCCAGACGCTCTCCCTTTAGACGCCGATGCCCGGTCCGCCATTGCCATGCCGGCCGTCGCCGCGAAGAATATCCTCGAACAGGTTCAGCAGAGCGGGCGGCAAGGTGTCTGACAATTCCGCGATGATTTCATTGGCGCGATTATAGGAATAGATGGCGCAGAGCGTCAGTACCAGGAGCAGGATCCACGGCCAGATCGGTTTGCGCCTTTGCGGCGCTCCATCAGGTTGTTGCGGTAAAGTCATGCGGGCACCTCCCGTTCAGGCCTTCACGCGCGGCTCGCCTCCCGGCGCATAGGCGGTTTTCTGCAGGAAACGGAATATATTGCCGCACTGGGCGCAACGGATCATGAAATCCGTCGGATCGCCCGAGACGCGCTCAGCGCGAAATCCCCTAGGCATTTCATCGATGCGAAAATCGACGTCACGGCGGCTCTTGTCATCCGATTCCGACGCTTCGGCAAAACCCTGATGACCACATTTGGAACATTCGAGCTTCCGGGAATATCTGTCGCGCGCTGCCATATGCCGTCCTTTGCTTGGTGGTTATCAGGTAGCAGCGGCAAAACATCATTTCAATGCCGATCGCCTCAGGTTAAAGCTTTGCACGGCTATTTCCCGTCCCGGAGAATCATCCGGCGGCCAACCGAATATGGAAGTCCATGAAAGACCAGAAACCCCTGCTTTCATCGTCAGTCATGCTCCGGACCGCCCTCATCGCCGGAATTCTTCTCATCTTTCTCGGCGCGCTCAATGTCGGCATCAAATGGTACGGCGAGCGGATTCTCCAGGCGGGCCATACGGCGGCCACCGAGGACGTGGAGATCGTCATCGGCAACGACCGGCTGAAGCTTGCGAAAAACACCCTGCGAGCGCCTTCCGAGCGCCTCAGCGGAGAACGCGAACGCATCGATCTTTATCTAAGCTGGCCGGACCTCAGGGGCTATGAGGATGCGAATCGCTCTGTTTTCGATGATCCGACGCAGGCGGCGGGGTTGATTTTCATCCAGCTTTCGCAAAGCACCATGTCGGAGGATATGTCCGGTCGCTTCGCGCCGATCTATTCACGCCTGACAGAGGGAGAGCCGGTGCCGCTGAAGCACGGCCTCGTGCTGCACCGTCTGCGCGCCGATTCCGGCTACGGCAAGGAAGTCATATTGACGGGCGAGCGTGAGGGCGGCAACGCCTATGTGGTGCGCTGCCTCCTGCCGCAACCGCCGCAGGAGGCCACTGGCAGCGATTGCCAGAGGGATATTCACACCGGACAGGATCTCAGCCTGTTCTACCGTTTCTCCTCCGCCCTGCTGCCACAATGGCAAAAGCTGGATGCGAATGTGAAAAACTATATCGAGCGACGCCTCGTAAAAGACGGAAATCCGTGACACGGCACGGCACAGATTGTGTGCGAAAAGTCGCATTTTATGGGAGGCAGATACCTTTCATAAACCACTTGGTAACGCCATCCCGATAAAGTTTCGTCTCGGAGCATCGGGCGGGGCGTGTCCGAGCGGAACATAAATATGCGATTGAAGAGTTCAGCAGTGTTGAAAAGTCTATCTGGAGCACATTCGCGCAAAGCGGGTGCAACGTCTTTCGTGAGGTTTATTGCGTTAACCCTTGCTGCGGCGTTCATAACCGCAACATCCGTTCAGACCGCAAAGGCCGACCCGAAATATGCGGGTATCGTCATCGACGCCAAGACCGGCAAGGTCCTCTATGGTGAGGATCCTGACGGCCTGCGTTATCCAGCCTCGCTGACGAAGATGATGACGCTTTACCTGACGTTCGAAGCACTCAATACCGGACGCATCTCGCTTGATTCCAAGGTGCCGGTTTCCGCCAACGCCGCCAAGGAGCCACCATCCAAGCTCGGCGTGCGCGCCGGCGGCAGCATCACCGTGGAACAGGCTATCCTTGCGCTCGTCACCCGTTCTGCAAATGACATGGCAACCGCGCTCGGCGAATATATCGGCGGCTCGGAAGACCGCTTTGCCAGAATGATGACCGCCAAAGCCCGTGCACTCGGCATGACCCGCACGACCTATCGCAACGCCAACGGCCTGCCCAACACGGCGCAGATGACGACGGCGCGCGACCAGGCCCGCCTCGGCGTGGCGCTTCGCCAGCATTTTCCGCAATATTACGGCTATTTCTCCACCCGCACCTTCAACTTCGGCAAGCAGGTTATCGGCAACCATAACCGCCTCGTCGGAACCGTGAAGGGCGTGGATGGCATCAAGACGGGCTACACCCGCGCAGCCGGCAGCAACCTTGCCACGTCGGCGCAGATCGACGGTCGCTCGATCGTCGCTGTCGTTCTCGGCGGCCGTTCGAGTGCTGCCCGTGACGCGACCATGCGCAAGCTTGTTGCTACTTACCTGCCGCAGGCATCGCGCGGCGGCAACAGCAACCTGATCGCGCAGACGCGTTCTGCTCCGGTCGAAGAACCCGTTGCCGTGGCTGCAGCTGTGCCTTCCGTGGCCGTCGCAGCGACCGATTCCGGTCTTCCGCATGCAGGTCCCGTTCCGCAAACCCGTTACGAGGAAGCGCCGGTCACCGCCTTTGCGGGCTCCTCTTCCAATGCAGCCGTCAAGGCCATGGAAGCCGCCACCTGGCAGAAGGGCAAGGATCCGATTGCTCAGGCACCCGCTGCACCGGACCGCAAGTTGATCACCAACTCGACCAAGGTGGACAATATTACCACGGCGTCTGTCGCCTCCGCCCCTTCTGTTTCGGCTCGATCCGAGGCTCCGCAAGGCGGCTGGGTAATCCAGATCGGCGCATCACCGGACGAAAATTCCGCCCGCGGCCTGTTGCAGAACGCGCAGGAAAAAGGCGGCGCGGCATTGCGCTCCGCAAAACCCTTCACGGTCGCCTTCAGCAAGGACGGCTCCCAGATCTACCGCGCCCGTTTCGGCGGCTTTGATGGCCAGAACGCTGCGGTGAATGCATGTAATGTACTGAAAAAGAAAGGCGTCAGCTGCTGGGCGTCACTCCAGTAACTGATGTTTCCGCAGGCGGTGCTTCATTGTCGAAACATCGCCTGTCTCCTCGAATTGTGTAATGAGTAGCGAGGCTTTCCAAGATGGCAGTCAACGAGAATTATTCGGACATTGCGTCTGGCAATGGGCATGGCAGCTTGTCGGTTCTGCATCCCATTCACGAGGCGGCAATGCGTATCGCCGATCTCGGTCTCAACCGTTCCAAGGCAAAAACGCGCGATCTCGTGGCGCTGCTTCTGTCGCATGGCGCCCGTGCCTGGCGCTCCAATCAGCCGGAAGCAAACATCCACCTTCATGTCGCGAGCCGTTCGGGTCGCGCTCCGGTCCATATTCGGATTCGCTGAAAATCAAACGCAGTTGATACGACACAAAGAAAAACCCCGCGGAGCCTGAGCGCCGCGGGGTTTTTCTTGATTGGTACCCGAAGATGACGAGGCGGCTTACGCCTCGTTTTCCGGCGTATCCGGCAGATCGTCGGCGGCATCTTCGCCATTACCGTTCTCTGCTTCGTCGTCGCCTTCCGGCTCGTTGATGCGCTCCACGGAAACCACCTTCTCATCCTTCGCGGTAGAGAAGATCGTCACACCCTTGGTGGCGCGGCTGGCGATGCGGATGCCGTTGACCGGCACGCGGATGAGCTGCCCGCCATCGGACACCAGCATGATCTGGTCGCCTTCGTCCACGGGGAAGGCCGCAACCAGTTCGCCGATCTCGTTGGTCTTCGAGGTGTCAGTGGCGCGGATACCCTTGCCGCCGCGGCCCGAGGTGCGGAAGTCGTAAGAGGAGGAGCGCTTGCCGAAGCCCTTCACGGAAACCGTCAGCACAAATTCTTCACGTGCCTTCAGTTCCTGATAACGCTCTTCGCTCAGTTCACCCTCTTCCGTCACTTCCTCGCCAACGAGTGCAATATCGTCCTCATCGACGCCTGCGGCACGCCGCTCAGCAGCCGAGCGCTTCAGATAGGCTGCACGCTCCCACGGCTCCGCTTCCACATGCCCGACAATGGTCATGGAGATGATGCGGTCGCCTTCG
The DNA here is from genome assembly GCF_040801995.1 of Agrobacterium radiobacter. NCBI lineage: Bacteria > Pseudomonadati > Pseudomonadota > Alphaproteobacteria > Hyphomicrobiales > Rhizobiaceae > Agrobacterium > Agrobacterium radiobacter. The sequence continues at coordinate 1,167,718 of NZ_JBEGHX010000001.1, forward strand.
GCCATGTTGATGCCGCGCACGCCGACGGAGTTGCGGCCGGCAAAGACGCGCACATCGTCCACGGGGAAGCGGATGCACTGGCCGAGCGCGGTCGTCAGCAGCACGTCATCGCGGTCCGTACAGGTTTCGACGGAGAGGATTTCATCGCCCTCCTCGTCCAGCTTCATGGCGATCTTGCCATTGCGGTTGACCTGCACGAAATCGCCGAGCTTGTTGCGGCGAACCGTGCCGCGTGTCGTCGAGAACATCACGTCAAGCGTTTCCCAGGTGGTCTCATCCTCGGGCAACGGCATGATGGTGGTGATGCGCTCTCCGGGCTCCAGCGGCAACATGTTGATCAGGGCCTTGCCCTTGGACTGCGGCGTGCCGATCGGCAGACGCCAGACCTTTTCCTTGTAGACGATGCCACGCGAGGAGAAGAACAGTACCGGCGTATGGGTATTGGCAACGAAGAGGCGATTGACGAAATCCTCGTCGCGCGTCGCCATGCCAGAACGGCCCTTGCCGCCGCGACGCTGCGCCCGGTAGGTGGTCAGCGGCACACGCTTGATGTAGCCGAGATGCGAAACGGTGACGACCATGTCTTCGCGGGCGATGAGGTCCTCATCGTCCATGTCGGGGCCGCCCTCGACAATCTCGGAACGACGCGGCGTGCCGAACTCGTTGCGGATCGCGATGAGCTCTTCCGTGACGATCTGCATGATGCGCAGGCGTGACGACAGGATCTCAAGATATTCGCTGATTTCCGCGCCGATCTTGTTCAGCTCGTCGCCGATTTCATCGCGACCAAGTGCGGTGAGGCGGGCAAGGCGCAATTCGAGAATGGCGCGCGCCTGCTCTTCGGAGAGATTGTAGGTACCGTCTTCATTGATGCGGTGACGCGGATCGTCGATCAGACGGATCAGGCTTTCCACTTCCTGCGCCGGCCAGCGCCGGGTCATCAACTCCTCGCGGGCCGAAGCCGGATCGGGAGCGTGACGGATGACGCGGATGACCTCATCGATATTGGCGACGGAAATCGCCAGACCGACCAACACATGCGCACGCTCGCGCGCCTTGCGCAGCAGGTACTTCGTGCGGCGGCTGACGACATCCTCGCGGAAGGAGACGAAAGCGCGCAGCATGTCGAGCAGCGTCATCTGTTCCGGCTTGCCGCCGTTCAGCGCCACCATGTTGCAGCCGAAGGAGGTCTGCAGCGGTGTGTAGCGATAAAGCTGATTCAGAATGACATCGGCATTGGCGTCGCGCTTCAGCTCGATGACGACGCGATAACCCTGGCGGTCGGATTCGTCGCGCAGGTCGGAAATGCCCTCGATGCGCTTTTCCTTGACCAGTTCGGCCATCTTCTCGATCATCGACGACTTGTTCACCTGATAGGGAACCTCGGTGATGATGATCTGCTCGCGGTCGCCACGCATCGGTTCGATGGTCGCGCGGCCGCGCATGATGACCGAGCCGCGGCCCGTCTCGTAAGCTGAGCGGATGCCGGAGCGGCCCATGATCAGAGCACCGGTCGGGAAATCCGGGCCGGGAATGATCTGCATCAGTTCGGGCAGCTCGATCGCCGGATTTTCGATCAGCGCGATACAGCCGTCGATGACTTCGGACAGATTGTGCGGCGGAATATTGGTAGCCATGCCGACGGCGATGCCGCCTGCCCCGTTGACCAGGAGGTTCGGGAACTTGGCCGGAATGACGACCGGTTCCTGCAAGGTGCCGTCATAGTTGTCGCGGAAATCGACCGTTTCCTTGTCGAGATCGTCGAGCAGCGAATGGGCGGCCTTTTCCAGACGGCATTCGGTATAACGTTCGGCCGCCGGCGGATCCCCGTCGATGGAGCCGAAGTTACCCTGCCCGTCAATCAGCGGCAGGCGGAGCGACCAGTCCTGCGCCATACGCGCCAGCGCGTCATAAATCGCCGAATTGCCGTGCGGATGGAATTTACCCATCACGTCACCGGTAACGCGGGCGCATTTGACGTATTTTTTGTTCCAGTCGATGCCGAGTTCGGACATGCCGTAAAGAATACGGCGATGAACCGGCTTCAGGCCGTCTCGCACATCGGGAAGCGCGCGGGAAACGATAACGCTCATGGCGTAATCGAGATACGACCGCTGCATTTCCTCCATGATGGAAATCGGTTCAATGCCTGGCGGAAGTTTTCCGCCGCCGGGGGGGCTCTGGTCAGTCAAAACGGATCACATTCTCTGTTAAGAATCGGATGGATTTTTATAGCGGAAACAGCCACGTTAAGCCAATTTCCCGGCGAGTTTTGAACAGTCTTTTGCGTCATTTGCAAGACATACACCGCTTTTCGCCATTTAGGTCAGCAAAAGCGTCGCCACTCCCTTTTAAAGCGATTGCGACTTGCGTAGTCTCACGCGCAAAAAGGCAATAAGCGGGGAAAAAATGGCCAGCAGCGAAACGCTCATCAACGCGCTTACCACACTTCTGGTCACACTCGATCCGCCGGGTCTCGCCCCCGTCTTCCTGGCGCTCACCGCCGGCATGAACCGCGACCAGCGCAGCCAGGTGGCGCTGCGCGGTTCCATCATCGCCTTCGGCATTCTCGCCGTCTTCGCGCTCTTCGGCCTTGCGATCCTCAACCTGCTCGGCATTTCGCTCGGCGCCTTCCGCATCGCCGGCGGCCTTCTGCTGTTCTGGATCTCCTTCGAGATGATTTTCGAGAAGCGCCAGGAACGCAAGGAAAAGACTTCCGAAATCGCCATCACCAAGGACCACCTCCACAATCTGGCGGTCTTTCCGCTGGCGCTGCCCCTGATCGCCGGACCGGGCGCCATTTCCGCCACCGTGCTGCTTGCCGGCTCAATGAAGACCACCGTCGAGATGGTGGTGCTCATCCTGATCCTCGCTTTCGCCATGGCCCTTGTTTATGCCGCGCTCATCGTTTCGGAGCGGATGGACCGCTTTCTCGGCAATACCGGCCGCGCGATCCTTACCCGACTGCTCGGCGTTCTGCTTGCGGCGCTTTCCGTGCAATTCGTGGTCGATGGCATAAAATCGGCCTTCGCGTTCTGAGGCGCTTCGCGACACCAGCGCAATAAATTCCCGCCAACCGCTGAAATGCCGGAAAATCCTCCCTTTAAATCCGCCCTCTGCTTCGGCTAAAAGACGCATGTTTTTTCGGATTCGAAAGTTATCTCCATGCGTTCCACGCTGCGTCGCCTCATCCCGGATGCCGCACCCGTCAGCAACAGGGAAAGGCTGCGCTCCGCAACCGGCGCCTTTGTCGGCATCCTGCTGACCGGCCTTTTGGGAAGTCTCGCTCTCCGTTTCGATCCCACCCTGCCAGCCATGATCGCGCCGATGGGCGCTTCGGCCGTGCTTTTGTTTGCCGTGCCCTCCAGCCCGCTGGCGCAGCCATGGTCGATCCTCTGCGGCAACCTCGTTTCGGCTTTCGTTGGTGTGACCGTGGCGCTGTTGGTTCCGGATTTGTTTCTTGCCAGCGCGCTCGCCATCAGCCTCGCCATCGCCGCCATGATGGCGCTGCGCTGCCTGCACCCGCCAAGCGGTGCTGTCGCACTGACTGCCGTCCTCGGCGGCCCTGCCGTGCACAGCCTCGGCTATGGTTTCCTGCTGTGGCCGGTCGCCGGAAACTCGCTGATCCTTCTTGCTTTGGCCCTCGCCTATAACAATGCCACCGGTCGCGCCTATCCGCACGGCCTGAAGCTCGGCAAGGCCGCCCACGGCACCACGGATCCGACACCCATCCAGAAAATCGGCTTTTCCTCCACCGATCTCGACGAGGTGCTGAAGGAATATGACGAGTTCATCGATATCGACCGCGATGCGCTGGAAACCATCCTGCGCAGGACCGAGTTGCGTTCCTACCGGCGTCGCGCGCTGCATCTCGATTGCGAAAGCGTCATGTCGCGGGACGTGGTCGGCGTTGCTCCTGACGACAGCCTGCGCCACGCCCATGCGCTGATGCACAGCCATCATTTCAAGGCGCTGCCCGTCACCAATGACAGGGCCGAAATCGTCGGCATCGTCACCCAGACGGACTTTCTGGAAAAGGCGAGCTGGAGAAACGGTCGTCCCTCCATCGGTTTCCTGCAGCGGCTGCGCCTCATCCTCTCAGGCGCAAGCGCACCCAATGATACGGTCAAGGACATCATGACATCACCGGTGAAAACCGTGCGACCGGAAACCTCCATCGAGGAAGCCATCATCCGCTTTGCGGAGGAAGGGCTGCATTATCTGCCGGTGATCGATGCCAGGGGCAAGATGGTGGGCATCGTGTCGCAATCCGATGTCATGGTCGCGATGCTGGCGGACAAAGTCGCGGCATAGCTTGCCGCGACGTGGAAGTATCCTCCTCTCAGGAGGAACCGGCAAAGCCTGAAGTCAGCGTCTCGCCTTCAGGAGGCGCTGCCACAGCGTACCGCCGAAGAACCGACCGAGTACGACAAAATAGGCGATGATCAGCGCGAAGGCGATAAAGGCGGGCGCGCCGTTGAGGGCAAAACCTTCGGGCGTTCGCCCACCCGCGACCGTCGCGACCAGAAATCCGGCGGCGAAAAACGCCGTCCAGAAATCGAGGAAAAAAGCAAGAATGATGCGCCAGGTGGCGGGCTGTTTCGGCTGCACGGTTTCGTCAGTCAAGCTCACCTCCTGTCACGCGTTTCTTGATCCACCGTCCGATCAGAACGGGATGTCGTCGTCCATGTCATTGGAGAAGCCGCCGGCGGGCTGGCTGCCGCCACGGGCAGAGCCGCCGCGCGACGAGGACTGCTGGTCGTAACCGCCGCCATAGCTGGAGCCGCCGCCGCTGCCATAATCGTTGCCGCCGCCGAAATCGCCACCGCCGCTGCGGGCAGCACCGCCGCCCTCGCCGCGACCGTCAAGCATGGTCAGCGTGGAGTTGAAGCCCTGCAGCACGATTTCGGTGGAGTAACGGTCGTTACCGGTCTGGTCCTGCCATTTGCGGGTCTGCAGCTGGCCTTCGATATAGAGCTTGGCGCCCTTCTTGACATATTGCTCGACGACCTTGCACAGGCCTTCGTTGAAAACCACGACGGTGTGCCATTCGGTCTTTTCCTTGCGCTCGCCGCTATTGCGGTCACGCCAGGTCTCCGAGGTGGCGATGCGCAGGTTGGCGATGGGGCGGCCATCCTGCGTCCGGCGGATTTCGGGATCAGCGCCCACGTTCCCGATCAGAATTACCTTGTTTACGCTACCAGCCATCTCGTCATCCTGTCCGCCGGCCATCATGACCGGCAATTGCATTTCAAAAAATTTGCCACACAATAGCTGCCGCCGCCCGCAAAGGGCACCGCAAGCATGGAACTATCCACAAAGAATAATCTTAAGCTGCGGGAGCGGACATTCGCGCTTGCATTTCGTTCCTTTTTTGTTCTATTAAATCGCAGATTTCGAGTCAAGCTTTCCGAAAAGCTGCGACCGAGAGGGAATAGACCTCGACACACCCGGCTGCGTCACTACATAAGGACGCGCTGCCATCAAGCCTGTTATTTTTGTCCGAGCCTTGTCATGAGTGAACTGAAGACGATTTCCATCCGTGGCGCCCGCGAGCATAACCTCAAGGGCATCGATCTGGATTTGCCGCGCAACAAGCTGATCGTCATGACCGGCCTTTCCGGCTCGGGCAAGTCTTCGCTTGCCTTCGATACGATCTATGCCGAAGGCCAGCGCCGTTATGTCGAAAGCCTCTCGGCCTATGCGCGCCAGTTCCTGGAGATGATGCAGAAGCCGGATGTCGACCAGATCGACGGCCTGTCGCCGGCAATCTCCATCGAGCAAAAGACCACCTCGCGCAACCCGCGCTCCACGGTCGGCACGGTCACCGAGATCTACGATTATATGCGCCTTCTCTTCGCGCGTGTCGGTGTCCCCTATTCGCCAGCCACCGGCCTGCCGATCGAAAGCCAGACTGTCAGCCAGATGGTCGATCGCATTCTCGCTTTCGAGGAAGGTACGCGTCTTTATATTCTTGCGCCGATAGTCCGCGGCCGCAAAGGCGAATATAAGAAGGAACTCGCCGATCTGATGAAGAAGGGCTTCCAGCGCGTCAAGGTGGATGGCCAGTTCTACGAAATCGCCGACGTTCCTGCTCTCGACAAGAAATACAAGCACGACATCGACGTGGTGGTCGATCGCGCCGTCGTGCGCCCGGACATGGCAGCACGCCTTGCCGACAGTCTCGAGACCTGCCTCAAGCTCGCCGACGGGCTGGCGATTGCGGAATTTGCTGACAAGCCTTTGCCACCGGAAGAAACCGCCGCTGGCGGCTCCGCCAACAAGTCGCTCAACGAGACCCATGAGCGGGTGCTGTTTTCGGAAAAATTCGCCTGCCCCGTTTCCGGCTTCACCATTCCGGAAATCGAGCCCCGGCTGTTCTCCTTCAACAACCCCTTCGGCGCCTGCCCGAGCTGCGATGGCCTTGGCTCGCAGCAGAAGGTGGATGAAAACCTGATCGTTCCGGAACCGGCACGAACGCTGCGGGACGGCGCGATAGCTCCCTGGGCCAAATCATCCTCGCCCTATTACAACCAGACGCTGGAAGCACTCGGCAAGGCCTTCGGTTTCAAACTCTCGAGCAAATGGTCGGACCTTTCGAAGGACGCACAGAACGCCATCCTGCAGGGCACCGAGGAAAAGATCGAATTCAACTACCAGGACGGCGCCCGCTCCTACAAGACGGTGAAGAATTTCGAAGGCATCGTGCCCAATCTGGAGCGTCGCTGGAAAGAGACCGACAGCGCCTGGGCGCGTGAGGAAATCGAACGCTACATGTCGGCGGCCCCCTGCCCGGCCTGCGCCGGTTATCGCCTGAAGCCGGAAGCGCTCGCCGTCAAGATCAACAAGCTGCATATTGGTGAAGTCACCCAAATGTCGATCCGCATGGCGCGCGACTGGTTTGAAGTGCTGCCGGAAAACCTCAACGCCAAGCAGAACGAAATCGCAGTCCGCATCCTCAAGGAAATCCGCGAGCGCCTGCGCTTCCTCAATGATGTCGGACTGGATTATCTCAGCCTGTCGCGCAATTCCGGCACGCTTTCCGGCGGTGAAAGCCAGCGTATCCGTCTGGCCTCGCAGATCGGCTCGGGCCTGACGGGCGTTCTCTATGTTCTCGACGAGCCGTCAATCGGCCTGCACCAGCGCGACAACGCCCGCCTGCTCGATACGCTGAAACATCTGCGCGATATCGGCAATACTGTCATCGTGGTCGAACATGACGAAGACGCCATTCTGACGGCCGATTATGTCGTCGATATCGGCCCGGCCGCCGGCATTCATGGAGGTCAGGTGATTGCCGAAGGATCACCGCAGGAGGTGATGGCCAATCCGAAATCGCTGACCGGCAAATATCTTTCGGGCGAACTCGGCGTCGCCGTGCCGGCTGAGCGTCGCAAGCCCAAGAAGGGCCGCGAAATCAAGGTGTTTGGCGCGCGCGGCAACAACCTGAAGAATGTCACGGCAGCTGTGCCGCTCGGTGTTTTCACTGCCGTAACCGGCGTTTCGGGCGGCGGCAAATCCACATTCCTGATCGAGACGCTTTATAAATCGGCGGCGCGCCGGGTGATGGGTGCGCGCGAAATCCCGGCCGAGCACGACCGCATCGATGGTTTCGAATTCATCGACAAGGTGATCGATATCGACCAGTCGCCGATTGGCCGCACGCCGCGTTCCAACCCGGCCACCTATACCGGTGCGTTCACGCCGATCCGCGACTGGTTCGCCGGTCTGCCGGAAGCCAAGGCGCGCGGTTACGCGCCGGGCCGTTTCTCCTTCAACGTCAAGGGCGGCCGCTGCGAGGCCTGCCAGGGCGATGGCGTCATCAAGATCGAGATGCACTTCCTGCCTGACGTTTACGTCACCTGCGATGTCTGCCACGGCAAGCGTTATAATCGCGAGACGCTTGACGTCACCTTCAAGGGCAAATCCATCGCCGACGTGCTGGATATGACGGTGGAGGAAGGCGTGGAATTCTTCGCCGCCGTGCCGGCTGTGCGCGACAAGCTGCAATCGCTTTTCGATGTCGGCCTCGGTTATATCAAGGTCGGCCAGCAGGCCAATACGCTCTCCGGCGGCGAAGCGCAGCGCGTCAAGCTCGCCAAGGAACTGTCCAAGCGCTCCACCGGTCGCACGCTCTACATTCTCGACGAGCCGACGACCGGCCTGCATTTCCACGATGTCAACAAGCTGCTCGAAATGCTGCATGCGCTTGTGGAACAGGGTAATTCCGTCGTGGTGATCGAGCACAATCTCGAAGTCATCAAGACGGCGGACTGGATCATCGATATCGGGCCTGAAGGCGGCACGGGCGGCGGCGAAGTGGTGGCGACCGGTACGCCGGAAGACATCGTGAAAGTCGAGCGTTCCTATACCGGTCACTTCCTGAAGGAGCTTCTGGAGCGCCGGCCGGCCGGAAAACGGGAGGCTGCGGAGTAATCCGCAGCTTTCGTCGCAAAGGTTCGAAAGGCCGAAGGCCGGAGGAGGAATAACACATGTCGACATCAGGCACGATCCGCACCGGTATCGGCGGCTGGACCTTCGAGCCCTGGGAAGGCACTTTTTACCCCGAAAAATTGCCGAAGAAGCGCCAATTGGAGCACGCCAGCCGGCAGCTCACGGCCATTGAGGTGAACGGCACCTATTACAGCAGCCAGAAACCGGAGACCTTCGCCAAATGGGCTTCCGAAGTACCCGAGGATTTCGTCTTCTCGCTAAAGGCAAGCCGCTTTGTCACCAACCGCAGGGTTCTGGCCGAGGCCGGTGAATCGATGACGAAGTTCCTGACGCAGGGGCTGACGGAACTCGGGTCCCACCTCGGCCCGATCCTCTGGCAATTCGCGCCGACAAAAAAATTCGACGCGGAGGATTTCGGCGCATTTCTGGCGCTCCTGCCCGAGAAGCAGGACGGTATCCGTCTTCGCCATGTCGTCGAGGTGCGCAACCCGACATTTCAGGTTCCGGAATTCATCGATCTTCTCGCCAAGCACAAGGTCGCCGTCGTCTGCGCCGACCATCATGACTATCCGATGCTGCCTGACGTGACGGCCGATTTCGTCTATTGCCGCCTGCAGAAGGGCGAGGACGACATCAAGACCTGTTATCCGAAAAAAGAAATCGACCACTGGGCCGAGCGGGTAAAGACCTATGCAAAGGGTGGCGTGCCGGACGATCTGCCGCTGATCGCACCGGAGCGAAAAGTCGAAATGACCCCGCGCGACGTCTTCGCTTTCTTCATCACCGGCGGCAAGGTCAATGCGCCCAATGGTGCGCAGGAACTGCAAAAGGCGGTCTGAGCGCTTTCAGCCCGCCATTTCCTTCGTCGAGCTGAAATCGATGGTCGCGAAAGCGGCCTCGATCACCTCCGGGCCAGCCCCCAGCCGGGTGGCATCGCTGGAGAGGATTTGCCGGAAACGGCGCGCGCCGGGCATGCCCTGAAACAGTCCGACCATATGGCGAGTGACGTGGTTGAGACGTCCACCCGCGGCGATATAGTCGGCGGCATAGGCCATCATGGCGTCACGCAGCGCCATCCAGTTCGGCTGCCGGGCCTCTTCGCCATAGATGCGATGGTCGACATCGGCAAGGATGGACGTGTTGTGATAGGCCGCCCGGCCGAGCATCACACCATCCATATGTTGGAGGTGCCCGCTCGCCTGATCGAGATCGGCGATACCGCCATTGATGCCGACAAAGACGTCAGGGTTTTCCCGCTTCATGCGATAGACGAGATCATAATCGAGCGGCGGCACTTCGCGGTTTTCCTTCGGCGAAAGCCCTTGCAGCCAGGCTTTTCGCGCATGAACCCAGACGGCGTCCGCGCCTGCCGCAACAACCCGCTTCAGAAAATCCGGCAAAACCGCTTCCGGCTGCTGATCATCCACGCCGATCCGGCATTTCACCGTAACCGGCACGCGGGCGACAGCCTTCATTGCCGAGACACATTGCGCCACCACATCAGGCTCGCGCATCAGGCATGCACCAAAGGTACCAGATTGCACCCGATCCGAGGGACAGCCGACATTGAGATTGATCTCATCATAGGCGTAGTCCCCGGCGATCCGCACCGCTTCGGCAAGCTTGGCCGGATCAGACCCGCCAAGCTGCAGGGCGACGGGATGCTCCTGAGGATGATAGCCGAGCAGCCTGTCACGCTGACCATGGATGATGGCGTCGGCGACGATCATTTCGGTATAAAGCAGCGCGCGCTTCGACAATTGCCGGTGCAGAAATCTGCACCTCGTGTCGGTCCAGTCGATCATCGGGGCCACGGCGAAGATTTTTTCGCCGCTTGCAAGCGCTTGTCTGTACATGGATTAACCTCTTTGCGCCGGCTTCTACAGCAAAGGACCGTAAAAAGCCAGTTTTGCAGGCAGGGTCATTTTGAACTGGAAATCGCCCCGGAATCGCGGGACAAGAATTGCACCCAAAAAAGACGACAGGAAATCCACATGGCCGCCACCGTCATCCCCGCTCCAAAACCCGTTCTCCTGCCCGTTGAAGGCACGGGCGACCTGTTCCCCGTACGGCGGGTCTATTGTGTCGGCCGCAATTATGCCGATCACGCCATAGAGATGGGCCATGACCCCTCGCGCGAGCCGCCCTTCTATTTCCAGAAAAACCCGGACAATCTGCTGCCCGCAGGACGGGATTTTCCCTATCCGCCGCTGTCATCCAATGTGCATTATGAAGTCGAATGCGTCGTGGTGCTGAAAAGCGGCGGTTCCGATATTCCGGCGGCCGAGGCGCTGAACCATGTCTGGGGTTACGCCGTCGGCATAGACATGACCCGTCGGGACCTTCAGGACGGTCTTAAGAAGATGGGGCGCTCCTGGGAAGGCGCGAAGGCTTTCGAATATTCCGCGCCGATTTCGGCCATCGTCCCCGCAGACAAGATCGGCCATCCCGCTACCGGTGCGATCTGGCTCGACGTCAATGGCGAACGCAGACAGACGGGCGACCTCGCCCAGATGATCTGGAAAGTGCCGGAAGTGATTGCCGAGCTTTCCAAGCTGTTCACGCTTGCCGCCGGTGACGTCATCATGACCGGCACACCGGCCGGCGTCGGCCCCATCGTGCGCGGCGACCGGATCGAATGCGGCGTCGAGGGTGTCGGCACGCTTGCCGTGACGGTTGCCTGAAGGCAGTCAGAAAAAACCAAAAGGGAGGACACCACCATGCCGCTTTACCGCCTTGCCGACCGGGTGCCGCAGACCCCTACCCCGGATAGCTACTGGGTAGCGCCCGACGCCAATGTCATCGGCTCGGTCACGCTCGGCGAGGATGTCGGCATCTGGTTCGGCGCAACGCTGCGCGGCGATAACGAGCCGATCAGCGTCGGGCGCGGCACCAATATTCAGGAAGGCGTGATGGTGCACAGTGATCCCGGCTTTGCCGCTGTCATCGGCGAAATGTGCACCATCGGCCACCACGCCATCGTACATGGCTGCACCATCGGCGATAATTCGCTCATCGGCATGGGGGCGACAATCCTGAACGGCGCAAAGATCGGCCGCAACTGCCTCGTTGGCGCCAATGCGCTGGTGACGGAGGGCAAGGAATTCCCGGACAATTCCCTGATTGTCGGCTCGCCGGCGCGCGCCATCCGGACGCTGGACGATGAAGCCGTCGCAGGGCTCCGCCGCTCGGCGGAAAAATACATCGAAAACTGGAAGCGTTTTTCGAAGGATCTGGCGATCGTCGAGGGATAGGAAACGGCGGGCATCCACGCCCGCCCCGCCTCGAGACTAAGCCGAGCAGGCGGCGCAGAGACCGCGAATTTCAATGGTTGTCTTTTCCGCCTTGAACTTGCTGTCCTTTACCCAGCGCTCAAGGCGGTGGTCGATCTCATGATCGTGAAACTCCGTCACCTGCCCGCAGGATTCGCAGATGGCGAAAGCGACAGTCCCATGGTGGTGCGAGCAGCACTCCGCCTGCGTATGGGTGCAGGCAACAAAGGCGTTGAGGCTCTCAAGCCGGTGCACGAGACCAAATTTCACCAGCTTTTCCAGCGCCCGATAAACCTGCAGCGGCGCGCGAAAACCATCGTCCCGCAGCTTGTCGAGGATCATATAGGCGCTGAGCGGCTGATGCGCATTTGAGAGGGCATTCATGACCAGCGACTGGTTTTTGGTGAGGTTCTGCTGGGTCTGCACATTCATGACTTGCCTCCTTCATCCGCGGCGCGGGAAAAACCCGGCGCCGGCAACAGGCTTATAACGAAGAGGATCACCGCGGCAACCACGATGGAAGGGCCGGACGGCGTATCGTAGGTGAGCGAGCCGAACAGGCCGCCGACAACTGCAACCGCACCGATCAGCGAAGCCACCACCGCCATCACCTCAGGCGTCGCGGAAAAACGTCTGGCAGTGGCAGCCGGTATGATGAGCAGCGAGGTAATGAGCATGATGCCGACCACCTTCATGGCAATGGCGATCACCAGCGCCATCAAGAGCGTAAAGATCAGCTTCGCGCGCTCCGGGTTCAACCCCTCTGCCTCAGCCAATTCTGTATTGACGGTGGAGGCGAGCAGCGACCGCCACAGGAAGACCATGGAAACGATGACCACCAGCCCACCGCCCCAGATCAGGGCGATATCGCTGCGGGTAACAGCGAGAATATCGCCAAACAGGAACGAGACGAGGTCGATACGCACCCAGCTCATGAAAGCGACGATGACAAGACCGATCGCCAGCGCCGAATGGGACAATATGCCAAGGAGTGCATCGGAGGAGAGAGCCTGCCGGCGTTGCAGGAAAATCAAAAGGATCGAAACGGCCGATGCCACCAGAAAAACGCTGACGATGAGGTTGAGCTGCAACAGCAGCGACAGCGCGACGCCGAGCAGCGCCGAATGGGCCATCGTATCACCGAAATAGGCCATGCGCCGCCAGACGACGAAACAGCCGAGAGGACCGGCAGTGAGCGCGACACCGATACCGGCGACCATGGCGCGAACGAAGAAATCGTCAAACATAGCGCTCTCCCTGCCGCTGGCTGGAGGAAGTATGGCCCTCATGCTCATGCTGATGGCCGCAGCCGCATTCGCCATGGTCGTCATGATGGTGGCCATGGTCATGCATATGGTGGTGGCCGTCCTCGGGGTGGCAATGATCGGTCACCGAACCATCCGCATGCTGCACCCGGCCATCGGGCAAATGGGTATGATCGTGATGGTGGCTATAGACGGCAAGCGCCTTGGCTGCCGAGCCGCCGAACAGCCGCATATATTCCGGGCTCTGGCTCACCGCCTGTGGCGTGCCCCGGCAGCAGACATGGCCGTTCAGGCATATGACGGTGTCGGTTTCCGCCATCACCACATGCAGGTCATGCGAGATTAACAGAATTCCGCAATTATTTGAATTTCTGATATTTTTTATCAGATCATAGAGAGCAATCTCACCGGAGAAATCGACACCCTGCACGGGCTCGTCAAGAACCAGCAGATCGGGCTTGCGGGCGATGGCGCGGGCCAGAAGCGCGCGCTGGAACTCGCCGCCGGAAAGGTGCTGGACCTCGGCGTTGGCGAGATGCGCAATGCCAGTCGCATTCAGCGCCGCGTCGATTTCACGGGCTGGCAGCGGCCCGGTCAGCGTCATCAGCCGGCGCACCGAAAGCGGCATGGTCCAATCAACGGAGAGCTTCTGCGGCACATAACCAACCCTCAGACCGGCAATGCGCGAGACCTCGCCCTCGGTCGGCTTCAGCACACCGATCGCCATTTTTGCGCTCGTTGATTTGCCGGAACCGTTCGGCCCGATCAGCGTGACGATCTCGCCTTTGCTGACGGAAAACTCCACGCCGCGCACCAGCCAGCGGCCGTTGCGCTGCACGCCGGCATTGGCAAGGGAAACCAGTATCTCGTTGCCCCGATGGGCGGAATGAAGCATGGGATTGTCCGTTCGGCGATGTTGCTTACCGCTATTGCATACGTTATAGAGTAACGCAATAAATGTAATAACATAACTATACTTCTTCAAGTGGAGTGCATTTCATGAAATCGTTCCTGATCCCGCTCATGGCATCGGTGGCTATCGCAGCCGCCGCTTCCGGCGCCACCGCCGCGCCCGATGTCGTGGTCTCGATCAAGCCCATCCATTCCCTCGTCGCCGCAATCATGCGGGGCGTCGGTGAACCGCAGCTCATCGTCGACGGCGCGGCCTCACCGCACACCTATAATCTCAGACCGTCCAATGCGCGCAAGCTGGAAAAGGCCGATGTGGTCTTCTGGGTTGGGCCGGGCCTTGAAGCATTTCTGGAAAAGCCGCTGGAAGCGCTTGCCAGCAAGGCAACCGTGGTGGAGCTGGAAGACGCCAAGGGGCTGGAGAAGCTGCCCTTCCGCGAAGGCGGCCCCTTTGAAGCACATGACCATGGCGACGAAGGCCATGATGCGCATGACGGTCACGCCGAAGAGGAAGGCGCACACGATCATGGACACGACCATGCGGAAGGTCACGGGGACCACGACCATGGCGCATACGACACCCATCTCTGGCTAGATCCCGCCAATGCCAAGGCCATGGCGCAGACGATAGAAACCGCGCTGATTGCAGCCGATGCCGGCAATGCCGCGACCTATCAGGCCAACACCAAAAAACTGATCGACGATCTCGATGCGCTTGATGCTGAACTCAAGGAAACGGTCAAGCCGGTGAAGGACAAGCCCTTCATCGTCTTCCACGATGCCTATCAGTATTTCGAGCATCGTTACGGCGTGAAGACGGCGGGATCGATCACCGTCAGCCCCGAAACCCTGCCAGGTGCTGACCGTGTCAAACAGATGCAGGAAAAGGTTCGCCAGCTCGGCGCAACCTGCGTCTTCGCTGAACCGCAATTCGAGCCGAAGCTGATTTCGGTCATCACCGAGGGTACTGCAGCAAAATCGGCAACGCTCGACCCGGAGGCAGCGACGCTGGAGCCCGGTCCCGATCTCTACTTCAAGCTGATGCGCGGCATTGCGGGCTCTCTGAAGGATTGCCTGTCCTGATGCGTATTGTCGTGCGCTGACGCCCCGGCTGTCATTCCGGGCCTTCAGCCGAAAGCCAGTCAGCGCACGATAAAAACATCATTTATACCAACATCTTACGCTAACAGATTAAAGTAAAACTTTAAAAAAGTCGCGAACGCAACGGGGTCAAGACTTGCAGCACCTATTGCGAAGCGAGCCATCTACGGCTTCGGCGCCATCGAAGACCAGACCGGGCTGCTGATGCTCTGCAAGGTTTCCGGCGGCGCGCCGTTGATGCGCGCCAGAAGGGCCTTTGCAAGCTCCCTGCCCGCCAGCTTGATATCCTCATTGACGGTGTGGATCTGCGGTTTGATCCAGTTCAGGAACTCCGCGGACTGTTTCGAGACGATATCGATATCCTCACCGATCCTCACACCCGCCGCCTCGAAGCCGGCCACCAGCGCGATGGTGCTGCTACCGCTGATCGAAACGATACCGTCGGGGCGGTCATCCGACTGCATCAGCCGCTGACCGAAATCGCGGATTTTCTCAAGCGGCGTTTCGATGGTGATGGCGTCCAGCGGAAATTCGGTGAGACCAAAATCCCTGATCCCCCTGTTGAACCCCTTGCGGGCGTGATCGTGGAACGAAAACCGCGATGGCGGCACGATGACGGCGATCCTTTTGCGTCCGCATTGCGCCAGCCGCTCGACCGCCTCATAGGCATAGGCCTCATTGTCGAAATCATGAAAGGCGTGTTCGATACCCATGTCCGAACGCCCATGGGTGACGAAGGGCATGTTACGCTCAGTCATGAAACGGACGCGTGGATCGTTAGGCTCGATCTTCGAAATAATGACCCCATCCGCAGAACCGGTATCGAGAATATAGCGGATCGGCACCATGGAATCCTTGGCATGGATGTGGGGCGTCACGACCAGATGATATTGTGTCGTAGAAAGAACCTCGGTGATACCAAATACCATCTGGCTGGTGAAACCCATCAGCTCTTCATCGACACTCAGAACAAGGGCAATCACATTGGTCTTGCCGGTGCGAAGGCGCACGCCCGCGCGGTTTGGCTGGTAGCCGATCTGCCGGGCAATCAGCCGCACGCGCTCCTTGGTTTCAGCACCGATGTCAGGCGCATCCTTCAGCGCGCGCGAGACGGTGGTGATGCCGAGACCCGTCATATAGGCGATTGTCTTCAAGGTCGGGCGCTCGCCCGTCGTTGCAGGAGTTTCGCCCCCGCCGGATTTGCCAGTATCGTTCATGTCATTTCGCCACGCTTTACCGAACGATAATCATAGATAGCTTTTTCTCTGTTGCAAAGGCAAAGGTCCGCGGTCAACGGCCGGTCTTGTCCGACTATCCGCCAATTCAGCTAAAACGATATAGGTCCGGAAAATATTTCACGGTACTTCCCCCTTCTTCCGGCACAGAATTTCCAGAAATCCACGGATACACATCTTAACTGAAAAGATTAATATCTTGATGCAAATCACTGATATAAAAATATAAAGTTTATAATTTTTCTTGGGATTTGACCTGGTCATCCCGACGCAGATGTGCCCGTCATTATTCATGTCGCTCGTTGTCACTCAAAGGAATGACGGAACGATTGTTTTACGGTAACGTTGCCGGAGGGAGGAAATAGCAAAGCCGGATAAGCGTGTCGCAGCCGCTTTGCGGGCATCCATTCCCCCAGATTCTGACACAAGCCTGCACCATAATGCCGGCCAGTCTTCTTCGAATTCATACTATGCAGGGTCCGATTATGATTTCTTCTTCCTCGCCCGAAACTGTCATTGATCTGGCTGGGCCCTGGCGCCTGACCTCGGTGGAAGGAGACCATACCACCCAGCTTTCCGTACCGGGCGATATTCACAGCGCGCTCAAAAATGCGGGCATCATTCCCGATCCCTATCACGGCGCCAATGAAAAGGTGGTGCAATGGGTGGCTGAGCGCGACTGGCTCATCGAGCGCACATTCATTCTCGATGAGGCGGATTCCAGCTGGTATCTCGATATCGACTACCTCGACACCGTCGCCATCGTCTTCGTCAACGACGTCCCGGTCTTGACCGCCGACAATTGCTTCCGCCGCTACCGCCCGGATATCTCACGCGCGGTGCGGCCGGGTGAAAACACCATCCGCATCCATTTCCATTCTAACATCGCGGCCGGCGCAGAACGGCAGGCGCGGCAGCCTTTTTACATCCCCTATCACCCCGGCAATTCACCCATTGCCAACGGCAACATGCTGCGCAAGCCGCAATGCCATTTCGGTTGGGACTGGAACATCGCAATTGCGCCGCTCGGCCTCTACGGCAAAATCCTGCTGAAGCGGCTCGATACGGCCCGCATTGAACATGTCGTCACCTCACAGCACCATGTCGAAGGCGGCGTCGAGCTGCATGTGGCTGTCACGCTGTTTGCCGAGGGACCGGCGAGCCTGCCGGTCTACCTGTCCCTCAACGATGAAAGGCTGAGACTCGATTGCGGCGTCGGTACCGGCGAAACGGTGGTGCGCCACGTCTTCTTTGTGGAGAATCCGGAGCTCTGGTGGCCGGCCGGCAGTGGCGAACAGACGCTCTACAAGCTGACGGTGGAACTGCCTGATGAGACCGTCACCCGCCAGATCGGCTTGAGGACGATCGAGCTTCTGACGGACAAGGACGAAGCCGGAAGCCGCTTCGCCTTCCGCATCAACGGCCGCGAGATCTTCTGCCGCGGCGCCAACTGGATCCCCGCAGATGCACTTTATTCGCTCGCCAGCCGGGAAAAGACCGAAGATCTCCTCTGCTCTGCGGTGGAGGCCAATATGAACATGATCCGCGTCTGGGGCGGCGGTTTTTATGAGGAGGACTGGTTCTACGATCTCTGCGACCGGCTCGGCCTGCTGGTCTGGCAGGACTTCATGTTTGCCTGCAATCTCTATCCCTGCAGCGAGGACTTTCTCGACAATGTCGAACATGAGGTCGACTACCAGGTGAAACGCCTCTCCTCGCATCCGTCCATCGCGCTCTGGTGTGGTGATAACGAGCTGGTGGGTGCGCTGACCTGGTTCGATGAATCCCGCAACAATCGCGACCGTTATCTCGTGGCTTACGACCGCCTGAACCGCACGATCGAAAGAGCCCTGAAAAAAGCCGCTCCCGAAGCGCTCTGGTGGCCCTCCAGCCCGGCCTCCGGTTATCTCGATTATGGCGACGCCTGGCATGCGGATGGTTCCGGTGACATGCACTACTGGTCCGTCTGGCACGAAAACAAGTCGTTCGACAATTACCGCTCGGTCAAGCCGCGTTTCTGCTCCGAATTCGGTTTCCAGTCCTACACATCCATGCCCGTCATCCGCACCTATGCGGAAGAAAAGGACATGAACATCGCCTCCCCGGTCATTGAGCTGCACCAGAAGAATGTCGGCGGCAATGAGCGGATCGCCGGCACCATGTTCCGCTATTTCCGTTTCCCGAAGGATTTCGAGAATTTCGTTTATCTGAGCCAGGTCCAGCAGGCGCTGGCCATCCGCACGGCTGTTGACTACTGGCGTTCCCTGAAGCCCCATTGCATGGGCACGCTTTATTGGCAGCTCAACGATACCTGGCCGGTCGCCTCATGGTCCAGCCTCGATTATGGCGGCGGCTGGAAAGCACTGCATTATGCCGCCCGCCGCTTCTTCCAGGCGGTGACCGTCTCGGCCATTCCCTCCGAGGATGGGCGCCGGGTGAGCTTCTCCATGGTCAACGACACGGCGGAAGACGTCGAAATCGACATGAACATCGTTGCGCTGACCATGGACGGCAACCGCGTGCCGCTGAAATCCGCCAACGGCACCTGCGCAACGGACAGGGCCGCAACGCTGACCGAGATAGACATGGATAGCCTGCCCGACGGCGCCATCCTCGCCTGGAGCTTCATCGCTTCCAACGGTATGACCGGCGAAGGCCACCATGTGCGCGACACCTACAAGGCGCTGGAGCTTCAGCCTGCAGGGCTCGAATTTTCCGTCGGCCCGTTGAAAAACAACCAGTACGAAATCGATGTCACCGCTGCAGGTCTCGCGCTCTTTGTCATGCTGGAGGCAGATCAGCCCGGCCGTTATTCCGACAATCTCTTCGATCTGGCCGCCGGCGAAACGCGCCGTATCATCTTCACGCCGAAGGCGGGCGGCCCCCAGCCGCATTTCCGCATCTTCGATCTTCATACCTGCCAATCCTCGCATTGAAACCATGCGGAGAAAGGCATAACCATCCCTCTCGGGAATGACAGGTGAACCTGCGCCTGTTTTCATCGCTTCAAAAAGTTGCCGGGTTCTCCGGCAGCCAGTCATCAGCAAGTGGAGGAAGACCCATGGTTTGGCAACCGGCCGAAAACCGATACGCGTCCATGAAATATAATCATTGCGGCAAGACCGGCCTGAAACTGCCGGCGATTTCGCTCGGCCTCTGGCACAATTTCGGCAACGACACGCCGCACCAGACGAAACAGGCCATCTGCCGCCGCGCCTTCGATCTCGGCATCACCCATTTCGATCTCGCCAATAATTACGGCCCGCCGCCCGGCAGCGCCGAAACCGCCTTCGGTGAAATCCTGAAGACGGATTTCAGAGGTTATCGCGACGAGATGATCATCTCCTCCAAGGCCGGTTACAACATGTGGCCCGGCCCCTATGGCGAATGGGGCAGCCGCAAATACGTAATCGCCTCCTGCGACCAGAGCCTGAAGCGCATGGGTCTGGATTACGTCGATATCTTCTATTCCCACCGTTTCGACCCCAACACGCCGCTTGAGGAAACCTGTGGCGCGCTGGACCAGATCGTGCGCTCGGGCAAGGCGCTTTATGTCGGCATCTCGTCCTACAACTCGAAGCGCACCCGTGAGGCCGCCGCCATCCTGAAGGACCTCGGCACGCCCTGCATCATCCACCAGCCGAGCTATTCGATGATCAACCGCTGGATCGAGGAGGATGGTCTCGTCGATACGCTGGAAGAACTGGGCATCGGCTCCATCGTCTTCTCGCCGCTGGCGCAAGGCATGCTGACGACGAAATATCTCGGCGGCGTGCCTGATGGCAGCCGCGCGGCGCAGCGCAAGTCGCTGAACCCGGCCTTCCTCAACGAACGCAACGTCGAGAACATCCGGGCGCTCAACGGCATTGCCGAGCGGCGCGGCCAGACGCTGGCGCAGATGGCGATTGCCTGGGTTCTGCGCGGCGGCCGCATCACCTCGGCGCTGATCGGGGCAAGCCGCGTCGAACAGGTTGAGGATTGCGTGAAGGCACTCGACCGGCCGGATTTCACGGCCGAAGAGCTTGCGGAAATCGACGGTTACGCCAAGGAAGCGGATATCAATCTCTGGGCAAAATCCGCCGAACGCGTCTGATGCAGAAGAGACCGCCCGGTTCCGCCGGGCGGTCTGGCTACCCCGAAAAACTCAAAATAAAAGATTAACTCACGCTCCTAACCATTAACAACCATTACATAAATGTAATTTTAAATTCAGTTTCCGTTCATTCGTTTATTCGTAAGTTCTCCTCATCGAAACACGAGGAAACATTCATGAAAAAGTTCATCACCATTCTTCTGGCTGCCACCGTTCTCGCTGCTCCGATGGCGCAGGCACAGAGCCGTCATGACGATCGCCACCGTGGTGTTACCGTCGAGCGCCAGATCACCACGAAAAAGGTCATCGTCAAGAAGCACCGCTGGGATCGCGGCCAGCGCCTGTCTGCAGGCGAACGCCGTCACACGGTCGACCGCCGCGACTATCGCCGCTACCGTCTTGCCGAGCCGCGCCGTGACCAGCGCTGGGTGCGCGTCGACAACCAGTTCCTGCTCATCAACGCCGTCACCGGCTTGATCGTCGGCCTCTCTGCCGCACGCTGAGTGAAATCATCGGATGCCGTGGAAAAGGCCCGCTTAGGCGGGCCTGATAATTCTTGCGAATATCGCTCCAAATTCGACGTCATCCCCGGGCTTGACCCGAGGATCCATTGATCGCAATGGGTTGTGGATTCTCGGGTCAAGCCCGAGAATGACGGAGAGGTTTCGACATATCCACCAAGCAAAAAGGGTCGGCTCAAAGCCGACCCTTTTGTCGTTTATAGTTTCAGCCGATCAGAAGATATCGGCGCCGCTGCCCCACGGGCCATGCGGCTTGTCGACGCCGTCGGTGCGTTCGAAACCATGTGCGCCGAAGAAGTCGCGTTGCGCCTGGATGAGGTTGGCGCTGCCGCGACCACGGCGATAGGCGTCGAAATAGCCAAGCGCCGAAGCCAGTGCCGAAACCGGCAGGCCGGAGAGAACGGCATAGGAAACAACACGGCGCAGCGGTGCGTCGGTATCCTTGACGATGCCGGAGAAGGCCGGCGTCACGATGAGGTTGGCCACATGCGGGTCCTTGGTGAAGGCCGAGGTGATCTCATCGAGGAATTCCGAGCGGATGATGCAGCCGGCGCGCCAGATGCGGGCGATCGTCGGCATCGGCAGGTTCCAGTTGAACTCCTTCGATGCGGCCGACATGATGGCGAAGCCCTGCGCATAGGCGCCGACCTTGGCGGCCAGAAGCGCGCTTTCGAGATCGGCGATGAAGGCCTTTTTGTCAGCGGGTGCCGGTGCAACGGTCGGTAGACCGAAGATCTTCTCGGCAGCTTCGCGCTCGTCCTTCTGCGAGGAGAGAATACGGGCAGCCACGGCCGCCTCGATGGCGGTTGCGGCGACGCCCATGTTCTGCGCCTCGATGACCGACCACTTGCCGGTGCCCTTCTGGCCGGCCTTGTCGAGGATCAGATCGACCATCGGCTTACCGGTGATCGGATCGGCGGCGCGCAGAACCTTCTCGGTGATTTCGATCAGGTAGGAGTTCAGACGGCCCTTGTTCCATTCGGCGAACACGTCGGCGATTTCGACTGCGCTCATGCCAAGGCCGTCACGCAGGATGCCGTAGATTTCGGCGATCATCTGCATGTCGGCATATTCGATGCCGTTATGGATCGTCTTGACGAAATGGCCGGCGCCGTCATTGCCGAGCCATGCCACGCACGGATCATCGTTGTACTTGGCGGAAATGGAGGTCAGCACCTTCTCGACGCGCTTCCAGCTATCCTCGGTGCCGCCAACCATGATCGACGGTCCATGACGGGCACCTTCTTCGCCGCCGGAAACACCCATGCCGATAAAGGTCAGGCCGCTATCCTTCAGATTGTCGAAACGGCGGATCGTATCGCGGAAATTCGCATTGCCCGCATCGATCATGATGTCGCCGTTAGAAAGATGGGGTTTAAGGATTTCCATCTGCTGGTCGACAGGGTCACCAGCCTTGATCATGATGATGATCGGGCGCGGAGGACGAATGGCGGCGACGAATTCCTCGATGGTTTCGCAAGGGATCAGCTGTCCCTGCAAGTCCCCGGCTTCAGCGTAGAATTTTTTCGTCGCTTCAGGGGTTCGGTTGAATACGGCAATCTTGTTGCCCTTTTCCGCGATGTTCAACGCCAGGTTCGAGCCCATGACGCCGAGACCGATCAAACCGATTTCTGCCTGTTCCACGGATGTGCCTCCATCTTGCTTTTAGGTGGTCGTGTTGTGGCACTGTAATGAACAAACGGCAAGGCTAGCCGCGACTGAAACGATTAAATTTTGATGACGCAAATCAGCTTTGCATATTTGCGACAGGTCAGGGCCGACTCGAAACGACAAGCTCGCCTCGCCTCTTATGATCGCCGGGGTCGGTCGTCACCGTCATCCAGTGCACGCCAGGCGGCCCCGTCCATATCCTCATACTGGCCAGAGCGCACCGACCAGAGGAAGGCGAAAAGGCCGAGCGCACCTAGAAACAGCGCGACGGGAATGAGATAGATCAGCATGTTCATGCCAGTTGCGCCCCCTCTCCCGCAAATCCTGTTTTAACGTCGTTCCGAGAGCGCACGGTTTCAGCCGTGCCGGCAAGACGCAACGCATTGGCGACGACGATCAGCGAGGATGTCGACATGGCGATGGCCGCGATCATCGGCGTCGCATAACCGGCAATCGCAATCGGCACGGCGATGACATTGTAGCCGATGGCGAGAGCGAAGTTCTGCCGGATGAGCCTTCCTGCCCGCTGCGACGTCTCGATCGCAAAGGGCACCGCATCGAGATCCTCCTGCATGAACACGAAATCGGCAGCCTGCCGGCCGATATCGGCGGCGGTGGCGGGCGCCATGGAAACATGGGCGGCGGCAAGAGCCGGCGCATCATTGATACCATCTCCCACCATCAGCACTCTGCGACCCTCGCCAGCGAGCGCAGCGCAGCGGGCCGCCTTGTCCCTCGGCGAAAGGTCTGCACTCCAGTTGCCGATCCCCAGCCGCTGCGCCATGGCGCTGACAGCCGCCGCCCGGTCACCCGAGACGATTTCCTGCACGAGGCCACGCACTGAGAGGCTGCGCAATGCCGCAACCGCACCCGCGCACGGATTGTCCTCGAAGCCGAAGCTCGCCAGATGCCGGCCGTCAAGGGACAGCACGACTTCCGACCGCGCATCGCCATTGTCGACGCCCGCTTCATCGGGGCAGGCGAAACGGCGATTGCCGAGCCGGTAGGTTCCGGCTTCCGTCTCGGCCTCGACGCCGGAGCCCGGAATTTCCCGCACCGTCTCATAGGTCGGCATGGCACCGTTATAGGCGGCATGCAGGGCTTTCGAGAGGGGGTGGCGCGAATGGGCGGCAAGCCCCGCAGCAATCGCCATGGTGGCCGGCTTCACATCGCCTGTCTCGACCAGTCTCGGCTTTCCAACGGTCAGGGTGCCGGTCTTGTCGAACAGCACGGTATCGATTTCGGCCAGCCGCTCCATGGCCGAGCCTTCCTTGACCATGATGCCGTGCCGGAAGAGCCTTCCTGCGGCCACCACCTGCACGACGGGAACGGCAAGGCCAAGCGCACAGGGGCAGGTTATGATGAGAACCGCAATGGCGATCAGCATCGCCTGTTTCCAGTCGCCGCCGAAAAAGCCCCAGCCAAGAAATGTCACCAGCGCGAGAAGATGCACGACGGGCGAATAATAGCTCGCGGCGCGATCTGCGATACGCCGATACCGCGCCCGGCCGCCTTCGGCCGCCTCCATAAGCCCGATCACCTCCGACAGGAAGGACTCCTTTGCCGAGGCGGTTACCCGCGCGATCAGCGAACCGGTGAGGTTGAGCGTACCGGCCTGCAGGCTGTCACCTGCCGTAACGCGGCACGGTGCGCTTTCGCCATTGACGATGGACATGTCGAGATCACTGCTGCCGGAGACGACCACGGCATCCACCGCCACACGGTCCCCGGCGGCGATCGCAATCGACATTCCGGGTTGGACATCGGCAAGCTGGCGGTATTCCCGCGTTCCATCCTCACCGATCACGGTCGCGCCGCGCGGCGAAAGCCTTGCAAGCCCGGCAATGGCCGAACGCGCCTTGTCGCGCATGATATGGTCAAGCGTGCGGCCGATCAGCAGGAAGAACAGCAGCGACACGGTCGCGTCGAACCACGCATGTTCACCGTGATGGATCGTTTCCCACAGCGAAACGGCATAGGAGAGCGTGATGGCAAGTGCGATCGGCACATCCATGTTGGTGCGGCCGTGTTTCAGCGCATTCCAGGCCGACTGGTAAAAGAAGCGGCCACCATAGATCAGCGCCGGCGCGGCGATCATCGCCGAAATCCAGTGGAACATGTCGCGTGTCGCCGCATCCGCGCCTGACCAGACGGAGACGGAAAGGAGCATGATATTGGCGGAGGCAAAACCGCACAGCGCCACCGCCCTGATCAATTGCGAACGCAAGGCGTCGGAAGCATCCTGACCGCTGGCGAAAAGATGCGTGCGATATCCGGTCGAAAGAATGGCGCGGGCGAGATCGGAAGGATCGGTCCTGACGCCATCGACCTCTTCCTTCCAGACGATTGCGACGCGTTTGGACGACAGGTTCACGCGCGCCCGCTCCACTTGGCGGAGACGGCCAAGCGCGGTTTCGATGGTGGTCATGCAGGCGCCGCAATAGACATCCGGCACGCTGAGATCAGTCTGCCGCAGCCCCTGCCCCAGCTCGCGGCTCGCCAGCAGCAATTCCTCCGACGATGGCGGATTGACCGGCTCGCCAAGCTGCAGCGAGCCTTCCGTTCCCGGTGCGCAGCAGCTCATTTGCGCCCCCTGATGACGGCGATCCGCGTCCCCTCATGCACGATGATCCGGCCATCCTTGACGGCGGTGACCTCGACGATCCATTGCCCCGGCAGCATGTCATGCGCGCCGGTGAAGACGCCGGTGGACAGCGGGGTGAGCTCCATGTCGAAATTCTGGCTTTCACCGACCGGCCGGCGGAAATGCGCCGTCACCGTATCCGTATCGACGGGGCCGGTGTCGGGATGGAAAACCTCGTAGCGTACGGTCTGTTCGTCCACCACGAGCTTGCCCTTGATGCCGGTCGCAGCCCGTGCCTTGGCGGCTTCCGCCTTGGCGTTGAACTGCTGGCTGGCGACATAGGTATTGGGCACGACAAGCCCGCTCCAGCTGTTCACCGCATTCCAGGCCATGATCATGTTAACGGTGATGATGGTGCCGAAGAACAGCAGCATGACGCCAAGCATGTGCCAGCCGGTAAAAATGAAGCCGGGTGTCTGGCGATTGTTCACGGTCATTTTTTCACTCCCGGAGCGTTGAAGACAGCATCGTAACGGGCCGTCTCATGGCCGCCCGTATCGCTGACGATGAACTCGAAATTTTCAGCCGTGCGCGCGACATCCTTGCCCGGCAGGGTGACGAAGACCTTCAGCGTCGTCGCCTCATCCGGCTCGACCGTGACGTCGAAAGTGCGCGAGGCCGTATCCGGCATGCCGTTTATCTTCATCACCGCATTCGGGATGCCCTCGATCGTGAGGCTCATCGTGCGCGGCTGCGGCACCATGTTGAGAATGCGCACGGTATAGCCGTTGCGGATCGAACCGTTCGATTCCAGCACATATTGCGGATTGCGGTCGTGCAGGACGTTGAGCGCCAGCCGCTCGCGCGTCACCAGCGCAAACAGCATGCCGATGCCGACCGCCGACCAGATGGCCGTATAAAGCAGCGTGCGCGGCCGGAAGACGATGCGCCAGTTGAAGTGGCGGATGCTCTTCCTGAAGCTGCCATCCTCCTCGCGCACATTGGCAGGCCGGATGGCGTGCGTTCCGTTGCCGGTCGCCAGCGCCATGTTGGACTGGTATTCCGCAAGCGTCGCATAGGCGATCAGCCCGCGCGGTTTGCCGATCTTGTCCATCACCCCGTCGCAGGCGTCGATGCAGAGCGCGCAGGTGATGCATTCCAGCTGCTGCCCGTCCCTGATGTCTATGCCCATGGGACAGACGGCGACACAGGCGTTGCAATCGACGCAATCGCCGATGCTCTCGCCCGCCGCAGCGGCTTTTTTGGCGTGCCGCGAGCGCGGTTCGCCGCGCCAGTCATTATAGGTGACAACAAGCGAATTCTCATCCAGCATCGCCGCCTGGATGCGTGGCCAGGGACACATGTAGGTACAGACCTGCTCCCGCATCAGCCCACCGAAAACATAGGTGGTGGCGGTAAGCGTGGCGACGGTCGAATAGGCGATCATCGGCGCCTGCCCCGTCATGAACTGCATCGCCAGCGTCGGCGCATCGGCGAAATAGAAAATCCAGGCGCCGCCGGTCAGAACGCCAATCACCAGCCAGATCGCATGTTTCAGCACGCGCTTGCGCAATTTGCCGAATGTAAGGGGCGCGGCGTCCAGTTTCATGCGGGCGTTCCTGTCACCCTCTATCGCCCGTTCAACCACCAGAAACAGATCGACCCAGACGGTCTGTGGACAGGTATAACCGCACCATGCGCGCCCCACGGCTGAGGTGACGAGAAACAGCCCCAGCCCCGCCATGACCAGCAATCCCGCAACGAAAAAGAACTCCTGCGGCCAGATTTCGATGAAGAAGAAATAAAAGCGCCGGTTGGCGATATCGATCAGCACAGCCTGATCGGGTGCATAAGGCCCCCTGTCCCAGCGCAGGAACGGCGTCAGATAATAGATGCCGAGGGTGACGAGCATCACCAGCCATTTGAACCGCCGGAACCGACCTTCCGCGCGCTTGGGAAAAATCTTCTTGCGGGCTTCGTAGAGCGGTTTGCGCGTTTTTGCGGAATTGACGGCTTCCGCCTCCAGCCTTTCGACGGGCTGTTGCGGGCTGTCCTGTCCGGCGCGATAGATGTTCATGGTAAGATGTCCGTTTTTATCTCCTTGCTTTCTCCCATCTCCCCGGTGAAACATCCTTGACTTACATCAAGTGACGACAAAGTGGCGCAGTATGGGAACGCGCCGCCAAGGGAGGATGAAATGCCTGTCATGCAGTCGAGAATCATTCATCTGTCGATCGAAAAACCCTGGGCCCAGGTCTACGACTTCGCCTCAGACCCGCAGAACATGCCCAGCTGGGCCGCAGGCCTTGCGGGCGGCCTCAAATCCGATGGCGAGGACTGGATCGCCGAGGGCGGACCGCTTGGCGAGGTGCGCGTCAATTTTGCGCCCGCAAACGAATTCGGCGTCATCGACCATGTCGTGACATTGCCGGATGGCATCAAGGTTTATAACGCGCTACGGGTGACGCCGAACGGCAGCGGTACGGAGGTGAGTTTCACCCTCCTTCGCCTTCAGGATATGACGGATGAGGATTTCGAGCAGGATGCAAGAGCGATCACGGCCGATCTCGAAACGCTGAAGGCGCTGCTCGAAAAGGACTGATGGAGGAACGATGACCACGAATACAAACGACCGGCGGATCGACTATGTCGAATTCAACGTCACCGATATCGAGCGCAGCAAGGAATTTTACGGCGGCGCCTTTGGCTGGTCCTTCAAGGATTACGGTCCGCAATATTGCGAATTTTCCGACGGCCGGCTGACCGGCGGGTTCACCACCACGGCACCCGTCTCGGCCAAAGGCGGGCCGCTCGTGATTCTCTACGCCGCCGATATCGAGGATGCCCAGCGCCGCGTCGAGGCCGCCGGCGGCCAGATCAGCGTCGCGCTTTTCGAGTTTCCCGGCGGACGCCGTTTTCATTTCACCGATCCGGATGGATACGAACTGGCCGTCTGGTCGAAAAACTGATTGGCAGGAGCCCGTCATGACTTTGACAACGCCGCCTTTTTCGTTGGTCGGTATCGATCATATCGTCTTCATCGTCGACGACATGATGCGGGCGCTCGATTTTTACCGGAATGTGCTGGGTTGTAGGGATGGTTACTCTTACCCTGCTCTCGGGATGGAACAAGTCTGGTGCGGAAATGCCTTGATCGTGCTGTGGGATGTCACGCATCCCGGTGGCACAAAGGCTGCTCCGCCCGTCGCCGGAGGACGTAATGTCGATCACATCTGCATAGCGACCGGCCCTCTGAACCATGATGCGCTTCGCGCACATCTGGCGAAATTTAACGTCACGATAGAACAGGAAGCCTTTCACGGCGGCGCGAGAGGAATGGGACATTCGTTCTATTTCCGTGATCCCTTCGGCAACAAGATCGAGTTGAAGGGACCAGCCGAATATCCGGATGGACGGGCGGAAAACGCCTGATCTAAACAATAAAAAAGGGCGCCTCCCCGGCGCCCCTTCTTTACATTCCGCTTGCTTCACTCGCCCCCACCAAGCGAATGCACGAAGATCGCCAACTGCTTGACCGTCGTATCGCCAAGACGCTCACCCCAGGCGGGCATGACGCCATGCTTGGGCGAACGGATCTGCGCGACGATGCCCTCTTCTCCATGCGCCTTCAGCCAGATCGCATCGGCGAGGTTCGGTGCGCCAAACTCGCGCTTACCCTTGGCATCCTCGCCGTGGCACGAAGCGCAATTGTCGGCAAAGACCTGCTTGCCGGGTTCCACCAGCGCCGGGTTGGCGGGCTTTCCCGTCAGGCTGACGACGTAAGCCGCAACCTCGCGGATTTCGTCCGACTTGAGAATGTCGCCGAAGGCCGGCATTTCCGACGCGCGCGTGTCAGCATCATCTGCAAAACGGATGCCGTGCTTCACCGTCGTGTAGATGTCGTCAACGCTGCCGCCCCACATCCAGTCGTCATCATTGAGGTTGGGATAACCCTGCCCGCCTTCCGCACCGGAACCGTGACACTGAATGCAATTGACCTTGAAAGCGGCTGCACCGCCGGAAAGGGCAAATTGCATCAGGGTCGGATCGGCCTGAATATCGGCAAGCGACGACTTGGCGATCTTGTCGACAAAAACGCTCTGCGACTGTTTTGCATCGGCGATTTCGGCGGCGATCTCACCACGGCTGCTCCAACCGAGCAGCCCTTGCGTCGCCCCGTTGATCAGCGGCCATGCCGGATAGGCGATGGTATAGCCGATGGCCCAGAGGATCGTGAAGTAGAAGGTCCAGACCCACCAGCGCGGCATGGGATTGTTCAGCTCACGGATACCGTCCCATTCATGGCCGGTGGTTTCGACGCCGCTGATGTCATCAATGTGTTTTTCGGACATATCCTAGTCCTCCTTGAGCGGAATGCTGGCGGCATCGTCCGCGGCCTTCTTCGAGCCGGGGCGAAGGGTGAAAACGACGACGCCGGCGAAGAACAGGGTCATGGCAAGCAGGCCCCAGCTGTCGGCGAAATGGCGCATGGCCGTGTAGGTTTCCATGGCTTACACCTCCTCACCGGTATCCGGCGGCATCGTCATAGGTCGAAAAATCGACCAGCGTGCCGAGCATCTGCAGATAGGCGACCAGCGCATCCATTTCGGTGAGCTTGGCTGGATCGCCGTCGAAATCGCCCACCTTCGCCTTGGGATACCGCGCCAGGAGTTCCGACGAATCCGCATTCGGGTCGGCCTGGGCGGCAAGATCGGCCGTGGATTTCTCGATCATCTCGTCGCTATAGGGCACACCAACGGCGCGGTTGGCCTTCAGCTCCATGGAGACGTCGGTGATCTTCAGCGGCGTGGTCTTGAGGAACGCATAGGACGGCATGATCGATTCCGGCACCACCGAGCGCGGATCGGCCAGATGCTGCACGTGCCATTCGTTCGAATAGCGGTCACCGACGCGCGCGAGGTCCGGCCCCGTGCGCTTCGAACCCCACTGGAACGGATGGTCATACATGGATTCCGCCGCCAGGCTATAGTGCCCGTAACGCTCCACCTCGTCGCGGAACGGACGGATCATCTGGCTGTGGCAGACATAACATCCCTCGCGGATGTAGATGTTGCGCCCGGCCAACTCCAGCGGCGTGTAGGGCCGCATGCCCTCCACCTTCTCGATGGTGTTTTCGAGATAGAAGAGCGGTGCGATTTCCACGATGCCGCCGATAGAGACGACCAGCAGGGAGCCGACCAGAAGCAGCGTGGCGTTGCGTTCGATGACGCCGTGTTTGTCGAGTATGGACATCGGCCTCTCCTTATTCAGCGGGCTGCAGCGAAGGAGCCGCGTCCTCGCGGACGCCCTCCTCGCGTTGATGACCGAGGATGGTCATCGTGACGTTGTAAGCCATGATCAGCGCGCCGCTGAGGAACATCAGGCCGCCCAATGCACGCATCACATAATAGGGGAACAGCGCTGCGACCGATTCCGCGAAGGAATAGACGAGGAAGCCCTGGCTATCATATTCGCGCCACATCAGCGCCTGCTGGATGCCGGCCACCCACATGACGGCGGCGTAGACGACGATGCCGAGCGTGGCGAGCCAGAAGTGCCAGTTGACCAGCTGCAGGCTGTAGAGACGCTCCCTGCCCCACAGTTTCGGCGTCAGGTAATAGATCGCGCCGAAGGTGATCATGCCGTTCCAGCCGAGTGCGCCGGAATGAACATGGCCAATGGTCCAGTCGGTATAGTGGCTGAGCGAGTTGACGGCCTTGATCGACATCATCGGACCCTCGAAGGTCGCCATGCCGTAGAAGGCAACGGCCATCACCATCATGCGCACGACAGGGTCCGTGCGGATCTTGTCCCATGCGCCCGAAAGCGTCATCAGACCGTTGATCATGCCGCCCCACGAGGGCATCCACAGCATGACCGAGAACACCATGCCGAGCGTCTGCGCCCAGTCCGGCAGCGCGGTATAATGCAGATGGTGGGGGCCGGCCCAGATATACATGAAGATCAGCGCCCAGAAGTGGATGATCGACAGGCGGTAGGAATAGACCGGACGGTTCACCTGCTTCGGAATGAAATAATACATCATGCCGAGGAAGCCGGCGGTGAGGAAGAAGCCGACGGCATTGTGGCCATACCACCATTGCGTCAGCGCATCCTGCACGCCCGAAAAGGCCGAGTAGCTCTTGACGCCAAGGAACGAGACCGGAATGGCGAGATTATTGACGATATGCAGCATGGCAATCGTTACGATGAATCCCAGGTAGAACCAGTTCGCCACATAGATATGCGGCTCCTTGCGCATGAAGATCGTGCCAAGGAAGGCGACGAGATAGGCAACCCAGACGATGGTCAGCCAGATATCGACATACCATTCCGGCTCCGCATATTCGCGACCCTGGGTAATACCGAGCAGGTAGCCGGTGGCGGCCATGACGATGAAGAGATTATATCCCCAGAACACGAACCAGCCGAGATTGCCGCCGAAGAGGCGCGCGCGACAGGTTCTCTGCACCACGTAGAAAGACGTGGCAATCAGCGCATTTCCCCCGAAAGCGAAGATCACCGCTGATGTGTGCAGCGGCCGCATGCGGCCGAAATTGAAATAGGGCGCGATGTTGAGATCGGGAAAGGCGAGTTGCAGCGCCACCACGACACCCACCAGAAAACCGACGACACCCCAGAACACGGTGGCGATGACGCCGTATTTCACCACCTCATCGAAATATTCCGACTTGAGGCGCGCACGCGCCGCCTGGTCGACAGGCGCAAAGGAGACACGGCGCAGCAGAAGCACCGTGCTGACCAGAAGTGTAAAGAACAGCACCCACATATGGGCAGCGAAAAGACTGTCATGGGCAAAGGCTGCCCCGAGCAACGCGAGAAAGGCCCCGAGGGCCACGATCGCGGTTTCTAACGTGTAATTCATTGTTGGTTTCCCCCAACGTGCAAGCCGACCGACGAAAGGCACGGCACGCGCCTGGGAGAGCGGGAACGCGCCTTTGCGTCGGTTGGAGCATTGCCACCGCGCGGGAAAGCCCACCTTGATCCAGATCAAGAATGCAAAGCTGTCGCAGCCCTGGCAAAACAGGGCGCGGCTCTACGAGAGGAATTTGCGTAAAAGCAAAAAACGCAGGGCGATATCGACCAGGGTGTCGTCTCAGCCCTTCATCTTCAGGGGCAGCCCGGCGGCGACAAAATAGACCTCGCCGGCAATTGCCGCGATTCGCTGATGCAGGCGGCCGGCGTGATCGCGGAATTCACGCGCCATGCGGTTTTCGGGCACGATGCCGAGACCCACTTCATTGGAGACGAATATCAGCGTCGCCTGCGACGATATGATCGCCGCCTCAACTGCGGTGAAGGCAGCCTCGATATCGGCATTCTCCATCATCAGATTGGTGAGCCACAGGGTGAGGCAGTCGATGAGAATGACATTTCCCGCGTCGTCGAGCCGCTGCAGAACGGCGGCGATATCGACCGGCGCTTCATGGGTGGTCCATTCCCCGCCGCGCCGCTCCTGATGATGGCTGATGCGGTCGCGCATCTCGTCATCCCATGCTCGCCCTGTGGCGAGGTAATGCAGGCGTCCGCCGGATTTTCCCGCAAATTCCTCGGCAAAACGCGATTTGCCGGAGCGCGCGCCGCCAAGAATGAAAACGGAGCGGTTTTTATCTGTCATGGGAAACCTGAAGGAAAAGAATGAATCGGACCGGCATCTTTGCGGTGACGCAAGCCAGGGACAGGCGGTCATGAAGGGAACGATTCGTAGAAAAAGGCGTCCCCCGGTTGTTCATGCCGGACTGCCGCTGATACCGGACCGGAGAAACAAGACCTGCCCGCAGGATGCGGGACATGGAAAGCCCTGATTACCCCGGATACCGGAAACACCGGTCCTGATGAAAGGCTAGGTGCGAAATGCCATCCTGTCAATCGGCGGGTGACCGTGCCGGGATTTACGCGGAACCGGTACGCAAAACCTTACCCGGAACCGGCAGACCTGTCGTCCGCAAGTGGATTGATAAAGCGACTTGGTTACCGGAAAGTTAGCGAAAAAACGAATGATGAAACCGCAACGCCGAAGGAGAATATCGAGTGACGGCAGTCACCGCCATTGCCTTGCCATGGCCTTCAAATCAATATGCTTTCGAAGATTCGCAAACAGCAAGGTGGCCTGCCCGTGATGACCGTCATGGACTATATCTCGATCGTCGTTTTCATCCTGCTATGGGCCATCTATACCCATGTAACGACGGGAACGAGGCTGTTTTCGAGAGCCAGCCTCAATCAGGCCATGGCCGAGCGCCGTCGCCACTGGATCATGAATTCGCTGAAGCGCGACCTGAAGATGATCGACACGCAGATCATGGCCGGCCTGCAGAACGGCACTGCCTTTTTCGCCTCCACCTCCATCTTCGCCATCGGTGGATGTTTCGCTCTTCTGGGCGCGACCGAACAGGTCGAATCGGTGTTTCGCGACATGCCTTTCGTGCATTATGCCGGGCGCACGGCCTTCGAACTGAAGGTCATAGGGCTCACCTGTCTTTTCGGTTACTCCTTCTTCAAATTCGGCTGGTCCTACCGCCTGTTCAACTATTGCACGATTCTTTTCGGCGCCATCCCCATGGTCCACGATGTCAACGCGGATCGCGAGGCAGCGGAGCGGGCGGCCGAAAACGTCATAAAGATGAACATCATCGCTGCTAAGAACTTCAATGACGGCCTGCGGACGATCTTTCTGTCCATCGGTTATCTCGGCTGGTTCATCAGCCCCTATGTCTTCATTGCCAGTACGGTCATCATCATCGTGGCGCTGTTGCGCCGCCAGTTCTTTTCCGAGGCCCGGCGCGCGATCATGGAAGAAAACCAGCCTTGAAATAGCCGCACTTCAAGGGCCAAGCCCTCGGGTCATTTCGAGCGAATCCAAGTGAATGTCAGCTCCCTCGAAAAGCTGAAAAAAGCGGGAAACATGGACACAGACGCAGCCGCAAACGAAAATCGCCGCAAAGGCCGCATCGGCGGCCTCGACACCCTGCGCGGGCTGGCCCTCATCGCCATGGCGTCCTATCACTTCACATGGAACCTGGAATATTTCGGCTATCTCGAACCCGGCACGGCGACGACAGGCCTGTGGAAACTCTATGCGCGCGGCATCGCCAGCTCGTTCCTGTTTCTGGCCGGTTTCAGCCTGTTTCTCGCCCATGGCAAGGGCGTGAACTGGCCGTCTTTCGGCAAACGTTTTGCGATGGTGGCCGGTTCGGCGCTGCTCATTACCGTCGCGACCTATTTTGCCTTTCCGGACAGTTTCATCTTCTTCGGTATATTGCACAATATCGCCGCCGCAAGCCTCGTGGGGCTGCTGTTCCTGCGAGCCCCTGCAGTCGTGACGCTGCTTTTTGCGGTGATCGCTTTCATCCTGCCGCAATATCTGCAATCCGAACTGTTCAACGCAAAATGGCTGGCCTGGATCGGTTTTTCCACCATGCCGCCGCGCTCGAACGATTATGTTCCACTGCTGCCCTGGCTTGCGCCCTTCCTCGCCGGGCTTGCGGTTTCGCAATTCGTCACGCCACGCGATTGGCTCGATCGCTTTCGAAGCCCGAGTTCACCTCGTAACCTGATCGCCAGCGCCGGCCGCCACAGCCTCGCCTTTTACCTCATCCACCAGCCGGTGCTGATCGGCCTCGTTTACACCCTGTCGCTCATCGCTCCGCCTCCGCCTGTCGATCAGGTCGAGCTGTACAAATCGAGCTGTGAAAAAAGCTGCGTCGAGCAGGCAAACGGGCTGGAACTATGCCAGCGTTTCTGCGGCTGCACGCTGGAGAAGCTGCAGGCCGAAAACCTGTTCGATATGGTGATGGAAGGCAAACTCAGCGCGGATCAGCAGACGAAGGTCAGCGAAGTGGCGCAGCAGTGTACGGCTGAGGCGCAATAGGGATAAACGTCAGGGCTTACGATCCATTTCTTCTCCCCGCCGGGGAGAAGAAATGAGCGAAACCCGCTCGTTCCATATGCAGCAAAAGTGGAAAGACTTCAGAGCCATTCGCGACGTACATTAACGGAGTAGCCAAACCGCTACAGGACGGGGTTCAGGTCCCCACGCCGATTTCGGCAAGCCGCGTCAGACAGGCTTCTTCGACATTGTCGAGTTCCGCCAGCGTCTCCTCGATGTCCTTGCGTTTTTGCCTGAGATCGGCACGCTTTTCATCGACCTTCTTCATCAGAAGCACCAGTTGGCCCGATTCGCCCGGCGGCTCCTTGTAGACGTGAATGATTTCGCGAATTTCGGAGATGGTGAAACCGATACGGCGGCCGCGCAGGATTTCCTGAATGAGGCGGCGGTCCGCAGCCCTGAAAAGCCGGGTGCGCCCACGACGCTCAGGGTGAATAAGCCCCTCGTCCTCATAAAATCTCAAGGTACGGGTGGAAACACCGAATTCGCGTGTCAGTTCGGTTATGCTATAATACTTGTCCAAGGGCCTATCCGATTCATAACCGGATAATATTATTTGACCTTCACGTAAAAGTCAATTTTCGCCCGCTTCCCCTATCCGGAAATACCGTACCACCAGGTCGCGATCCCCAGAAAGGCGAAAAAGCCGACAATATCGGTGACCGCCGTGACGAAGACTGCCGAAGAAACGGCCGGATCCGCTCCGAACTTGTCGAGCACCAGCGGAATGAGAATGCCCGCCAGCGCCGCCGCCAGCATGTTGAGACACATGGCCGTGGCGATGATGCCACCGATATGGATATCCTGAAACCAGACACCGGCGACAATGCCGATGGCGCAACCGAACAGCATGCCGTTCAGGATACCCACACCCGCCTCGCGCCTGATGATGCGGGCGGCGTTGTGAATATCGAGGCTTTTGGTGGCGAGCGCCCGCACCGACACCGTCATGGTCTGCGATCCGGCATTGCCGCCCATGCCGGCCACCGCCGGCATCAGGATCGCCAGAGCGATAATCTGCTGGATCGTCGCATCGAACAGGCTGATGACCGAGGCGGACAGAAAGGCGGTAAGGAGATTGACGGCAAGCCAGGGCACACGCGAGCGCGAGGTGCTGACAATGCTATCAGACAGCTCTTCGTCACCGACACCGCCAAGGCGCAGCAGATCCTCTTCGGCCTCTTCCTGAATGACGTCCACCACGTCATCGATGGTCAGCACGCCCACCAGCCGGCCGTTGTCATCGACTACGGCTGCGGAGAGAAGGTCGTATTGCTCGAAAAGCTGCGCGGCCTCTTCCTGGTCCATCTCGGCCGGAATGGAGTGGTTGGTCTCGTGCATGATCGTTTCGATCTTCACCTGACGCTTAGCGCGCAGCACGCGATCGAGATCAAGCGCACCGACCAGCTTGAACGTGGGATCGATAACGAAAATTTGCGAAAACGATTCCGGCAGTTCTTCTTCTTCGCGCAGATAATCGATGGTCTGCCCCACGGTCCAGAACGGCGGCACGGCCACGAATTCCGTCTGCATGCGGCGGCCGGCCGAACTTTCCGGATAATCCAGCGCCCGCATCAACCGCACGCGTTCGGTGAACGGCAGTTGCGAGAGAATATCCTCGCGGTCTTCGTCGTCGAGGTCCTCAAGAATATAGACGGCGTCGTCCGAATCCAGCTCGCCGATGCCAGCGGCGATCTGCTCGTTCGACATCTGGTCGACGATATCGAGACGGATGCCCTCATCCACCTCGGTCAGCGCCGTCATGTCGAAATCGGAACCAAGAAGCCGCACCAGCGCATGGCGCTGTTCAGGCAGGATGGATTCCAGGAGGTCGCCGAGTTCCGATTCGTGCAGCCGCGCCACATTCTTGCGCAGGAAAAGCAGATCGCGGTCAGCGATCGCCGCACCCACCATCGTCAGAAAGTCGGAGCGCACAGACCCATCTTCGGCGTAAATATCGGAGGGCGCTTCTGTCGGCTTCACGTCCTCGGGCGCGACAGGATCGTCGTCACGGTCTGTCATCTGGCGTCCCCTCGTATTCAAATGCCGCAGTGCACGGATGCGCAGGCAGAATGGCGTTAAAAGGTATATTGTCAACAACCGGATAGCGGCAAATGAACAAGCTTTCCGACTGCGGCGCAAAATCCATTCAACATTCCACTTCCTATTGGCCGGCAGGGTCTCAGCCAGCGGCCACAAGCATGTTTAGCCAATCTTTGCAGCTTGCTTTGCGACAACGTCCACCCCCTTTACGCCGTTCCCATTTCAAATGTCGAACGGGCAAATAAGGGTTTCACCGCAATGCACAATTAAGACATTGACAGGCGGTGTGGATCAGCGCTTTTGAAGTTGCTTTTGACAAACGGCAAGCGCCGGCAGGCGGGCGCGAGAAGACATATCCCGGGAATCACAACCATGAGCAAGACGGATTTCATAGGCAAGGCATCCTCCGCCGCAGGTGGCTGGGGCGCACTCAAAAGCGTCGGCAAACGCCTTCTGGAATCCGGCGCACCGATTTCCGGCGCCCGCACACTTTTGAAGACCAACCAGCCGGATGGTTTCGACTGCCCGGGCTGCGCCTGGGGTGACCCAGAACACGGCTCCTCTTTCGAATTCTGCGAAAACGGCGTCAAGGCAGTGTCATGGGAAGCGACGGAGGCGCGCGTACCACCGGATTTCTTCGCCAGCCGCACCGTCTCCGAACTGCGCAGCTGGTCTGACTACGATCTGGAAAAACAGGGCCGCCTGACCCATCCCATGCGTTATGACCGGGCAAGCGACAGATATCTGCCCGTTTCCTGGGACGATGCCTTCGCCGAAATCGGTGACATCCTCAACAGTCTCGACAGCCCGGACCGGGCGGAGTTCTATACCTCCGGCCGCGCCTCCAACGAGGCCGCCTTCCTCTATCAGTTGATGGTCCGGCTCTACGGCACCAATAATTTCCCCGACTGCTCCAACATGTGCCACGAAGCGAGCGGCGTCGGCCTGAAGGAATCGATCGGCGTCGGCAAGGGCACCGTGCTGCTTGAGGATTTCGAGCAGACCGACGCCATTTTCGTCATCGGGCAAAATCCCGGCACCAACCATCCCCGCATGCTGGGCGACCTGCGCCGCGCCGCCCTTCGCGGCGCCCGGATCGCCGTCTTCAATCCCATCCGGGAAAAGGGTCTGGAGCGTTTCGCCGACCCACAGGACAAGGTCGAGATGATTACCGGCGGCAGCACTCGCATTGCCACCAATTATTACCAGCCGCGCCAGGGCGGCGACATGGCGGCGGTGCGCGGCATGAGCAAGGCGGTCTTTGCCGCCGACGAGGCCGCAAGGGCGGTGGGCGAGCCGGCCATCATCGATTACGACTTCATCGCCGAACATGCGGCAGAGTTCGAGGCCTATCGCGCCGCCGTCGAAGCGACGAGCTGGGAAAGCATCCTCGACCAGTCCGGCCTCACCCGCGCGGAGATCGAGGAAGCCGCCCGTATCTACATGAATGCCGGGTCCGTCATCGCCACCTGGGCCATGGGCGTCACCCAGCACCGTCACTCCGTCATCATCGTTCGTGAAATCACCAATTTCATGCTGCTGCGCGGCAATGTCGGCCGTCCGGGCGCCGGCCTTTGCCCGGTGCGCGGCCATTCCAACGTGCAGGGTGACCGTACCGTCGGCATCGACGAAAAAGCACCGCCGGCGCTTCTCGACGCGCTGGAGAAGGAACTTGGTGTGCCTATGCCGCGCAGACCCGGCCACAATACCGTGGAAGCCGTCGCCGCGATGCTGGACGGCAAGGCTCAGACCTTCATCGCGCTTGGCGGCAATTTCATGCGCGCGACACCCGATAGCCCGCTGATTATCAAGGCTTTCGAAAAGCAGAAGCTGACCGTCAACATCGCCACCAAGCTCAACCATTCGCATCTGGTGCCGGGCGAAACCTCCTTCGTATTGCCCTGCCTCGGCCGAACGGAAATCGACCGCAATTCGGCCGGCCGGTCGCAGATCGTTACGGTGGAAGATTCCATGAGCATGGTGCACGGCTCCGGCGGCATCAATTCGCCGGCCTCGGAGGAGCTGCGTTCGGAAGTCGCCATCGTTGCCGGCATCGCCGAAGCAACGCTTGGCAATGCGCATGTCGACTGGAAGGCGCTTGCCGATGATTACGATCTCATCCGCGACATGATCGAGCGGGTCATTCCCGGTTTCGACAATTTCAACGAACGCGTCCGTGTGCCGCGCGGTTTTCATCTGCGCAATGCCGCGGCCGAACGGGAATGGAACACGCCGGCGAAAAAGGCCACCTTCTATAGCGGCCCGCTGCCCGAACAGACCGAACACCAGCAGGCGCTGATGCGCGACAACCTCTTCGTATTGCAGACCTTCCGCAGCCATGATCAATACAACACCACGATCTACGGCATGGATGACCGCTATCGCGGCGTCTATGGCGAACGCCACGTCATATTCATGAACCCTGGAGATATGGAAGCGCTCGGCGCCCATTCCCGCCAGCGCGTTGATGTCATCGGCGAATATGGCGATGGCATGGAGCGTATCGCGGAAGATTTCCGACTGGTGCCCTATAATATCCCGCGTGGCAGCGTCGGCGGTTATTACCCGGAACTGAACGTGCTGGTGCCGCTGTCGAGCTATGGCGAAGGCAGCTTCACGCCGACATCGAAATCGGTGCTCGTCTCCGTTCGCCTGCGCCCGGACGCCTCCTGATGGAAGAGGAGCAATCCGCCGCTGCGTTCATGGCGGCGGTGGAGCGGGTTCAGGAAAGCTCCTCACAGGTGCTGACGGCCACGGGCGCGGCGATCCTTCTGGCGGTTTATCTGAACATCGCCGCCGACAGCCGCAGCATCGCCAACCGGCTTGGGCTTGCACACGCCCTTATTCTGCGCGAAATCACTCTCCTGTCACCGCGTTTCGTACGGGTGATAAAACGCGACGCCCGCACCCAGCGCAGCTTTCTGGAGACGACTGAAGAAGGACAGGCGCTCGCCGCCGCCTCTTCATCCCGGATTTGAAACGAACGGAGCATTCCTTGGCAATCAGACCGATCCTGCCCTATCCCCATCCCGGTCTGTCCGAAATCTGCGCGCCGGTCACGGTTTTCGACGAGCAGCTGCACGATCTGGTCACCGACCTGATCGACACGATGCGCGCCGCGCCCGGCGTCGGCATCACCGCCGCCCATATCGACGTCAAGCAGCGCGTTTTCGTTCTGGAGCTGACGCCGGGAACTGTCCTCACCTACGTCAACCCTGAAATCGTCAGCCAATCCGCACAGACGATGCGGCATGTGGAAGGCAGTGTCTCCATGCCGGGCTTTACCGACGAGGTTGAGCGGCCTTCCGAAGTCGAGGTGAGGTTTCAGGATGTATCCGGCGGCGAACACCGGCAGACCGCCGAGGGGTTTCACGCCATCTGTATCCAGCACGAGATCGACCAGCTGGACGGTATTTTCTGGCTGAAGCGTCTCTCGAAACTCAAGCGCGACCGGCTGGTAAAAAAATGGGAAAAATCCCGAAAAACTTGATGGTCAGCCGGTAACCGACAGCACAAATTCCGCATCGCCCTTCAGCGTGTTGCTGACGGTACAGATATCCTCGGCCATATGGGCGATGCCGCTGCGGGTGGCCTCATTGAAATCCCCCTTTATCTCGATCCGGACATCGAAACGCACGATCCACGATGGCTCCTCATCGGCCTTTTCGCCCGACACATGCACCGTGACCTTTTCGAACCGGTCGAGCACAGCCATGCGGCTCGCCGCAATCCGGGCGCTAAGCGCCAGGCAGGCCGCCAGCGACGAATAAAGAAGATCGAGCGGATTGAAACCCGGCTCTGAGGCCCCCGTCACCACCGTCAGGGCGCCTCCGGTGGCCGTGACGACGTCGGGATGCCCAAGGCGGCCAAGTGTAACGACAGCCCCTGTCGGCCGCTTTTTAACCCTGAACTGATTCACACCCGACCTCACACCGCGATTTCACCGATGGAACCAAAATTAGCCTCGCGCTTTTACTCACGCAACGGTGAACGACCGTCGAATATTGATTAAAAAGGGAGCTGGGACATATGGTTACATCTACGCTCGTCAGCATTCTGATCACCTTCCTGGTGATTGTGCTTGTCTTGTGGCTTATCGCACGACTGCCGGTCGGCGGCGGTGCGAAACAGATCGCTCAGGTGATCGTCATCATCATCGGCATTATTTCGCTGCTAAAATATCTCGCCGTCTTCTGATGTCCCGGCGTAGTGCAGACGAAAAAAGGCGGCGAAAGCCGCCTCTTTTTATGCGCGGTTTTCACCCGCCTGATCGCTATTGGCGAGGCTCGAACTGATAGGCTTTCTTCAGCGTAATATCCCGGACGCTGCCAATGCCGAGAAACGGCGTATTGTCGGCATCAAAAATCGCCCTGCCCTTCGCCACGATCCACCGGCTTGAACCATCCGGTAGATTGACCTTGTAGCGCTGATCGAAAAACACGCCGGTGGTGATGCTCTCAAAAATGGCCTGCGCCACCTGATCGCGCATTTCGACATCGATTCTTTCGAGAATCTCCTCGATCGTCACCCCGCGCGACGCAACTGGTTCGGGAAACCCATGACATTCCGCGGTGACAGCATCCATGATCAGTCTGTTGTCGGAAATGCTCCACATGTAATAGCCGAGCGCATTGTCTGAATCCGTTTTGTCCCCCAGCACGAAAACCCCCAGACATTTTTCCTGACAAAAGCTAACATCAGACCTCTAATATTCCACCCCTCGTTTTTTAGGGAGAAGCTGCCGTCCACCAGAGCGTGCATTGATATCCACCGAAATTTCATGACGGCCTGATCGGAGTAAGGGCTCAAAGGAGCGATAAGTTCCTAAGAGATATCGCAAAGCCACCAACCTGTTCCTACATAGCGCTGTGATGAAATTTCAAAGGAGGCCAATATGCTGCGAACCGCTCTCACTTTCGGACTGCTGATGGTAACTGTCGTTCTCGCTGGGTGCCAGACATGGGAAAGTCCATATCGCGGAAGCGGATGGCGGATGGACCAGGTCATGGACGGTGACCCGTATCGCGTCGGAGATGGCAACCATCAGGAAAACGGTACGGCCTCAAATATCATTCGACGCTAAATCGCGACGACTATGCTGAAGTAGCAGCAAGTCGGGAATTTCCGAACCGAATTATAAAGCCCGGGCAGTGGCGCAAATCACATCGACGCAGCCCGGGTGACTTCCAATACGGCCCAACGAACCCGGGGCAGAAAACGGAGAGCTAGCTAAACGACTGGCTAAAAAAGAAAAAACCCGCCGAAGCGGGTTTCTTTGGTGCGGTCGAGAAGACTCGAACTTCCACGGGTTGCCCCACAGCGACCTCAACGCTGCGCGTCTACCAATTCCGCCACGACCGCATCGTGGTAGGCGTCGACTTGCGCCGACGGGGGTGCATGTAGCAAAAGGATTTTCGGTGCACAAGAGCGTCGTGACAGTTTTTTGAAATTAAAAATCGCACTGCACCATCCTATATGCAGGAAGCCCGGAAATGCTGGGGTTGCGGCCCTGTCGTCATTTTGCGAGAAGGCTGTGGAAAGGACTTTTTCATGCTCACACGCACCGATATCGAGACAAATATGCTTCCCGCCGCCGGTTCGCCGCCCGTCCGCTGGCGAATCTCGGAAGGTCTCGTGCCTTACGAACTGGCGATCGAGGAGATGGAACGCGAAGTTGCCGCCATCGCCAGCGGGGAGGCTGACGAACTCGTCTGGCTTCTGGAACATCCGCCGCTCTATACCGCGGGCACAAGCGCCGATGCCGTTGATCTCATTGAGCCTGATCGTTTCCCCGTCTTCGCCACCGGTCGCGGCGGTGAATATACCTATCACGGGCCGGGACAGCGGGTCGTTTACGTCATGCTCGACCTGAAGCGGCGGCGGCAGGATGTGCGCGCCTATGTGGCGGCGCTGGAGGATGTCATCATCCGCACGCTCGACAAGATGAATGTCCGGGGCGAGCGGCGCGAGGACCGCGTCGGCGTCTGGGTCAGGCGTCCGGAAAAACCTCTTCTGCCCGATGGCGGCATGGCCGAGGACAAGATCGCCGCGCTCGGCATCCGCCTGCGCAAATGGGTGAGCTTTCACGGGCTGTCGATCAATGTGGATCCCGACCTCACGCATTTTTCCGGCATCGTTCCCTGCGGCATCAGCGCCTATGGCGTCACCAGCCTTGTCGATCTCGGATTGCCGGTTATGATCGGCGACGTCGACGTTCTGCTGCGCGAGGCCTTTGAGGAGGTGTTTGGCGCGGCAGTGCCCGAAACCGGCGCTGGCGGCTGATTGCACCGCAACCTTTGCCGCAGGCCGGTGTTTCCAGCATCGATCACCATAAGAGGAGGAACGACCATGTTCACAACGTCCGCCTATGCCTGCGACGACGGTTCTTCGCCGATGAAGCTCGCGACCATCAAACGTCGCGATCCCGGCCCGCGCGATGTCGAAATCGAGATCGAATTCTGTGGCGTCTGCCACTCCGATATTCATACGGCCCGCGGCGAATGGCAGGGATCCCTCTACCCCTGCGTTCCCGGCCACGAAATCATCGGCCGCGTTGCACGGGTGGGCTCGCAGGTGACCAAGTTCAAGACAGGTGAGCGTGTCGGCGTCGGCTGTATCGTCGACAGCTGCCGTGAATGCGCAAGCTGCGCGGAAGGGCTGGAGCAATATTGCGAAAACGGCATGACCGGCACCTATAATTCGCCTGACAAGGCGATGGGCGGCGGCGCGCATACGCTTGGTGGGTATTCCGCCCATGTGGTCGTCGACGACCGTTACATCCTCAACATTCCCGAAGGCCTCGATCCGGCCGCCGCCGCACCCCTGCTCTGCGCGGGTATCACCACCTACTCGCCGCTGCGGCACTGGAATGCCGGTCCCGGCAAGCGTGTCGGCGTCGTTGGTCTCGGCGGCCTTGGCCATATGGCGGTCAAGCTCGCCAACGCCATGGGC
This sequence comes from Agrobacterium radiobacter, assembly GCF_040801995.1. Taxonomy (NCBI): domain Bacteria; kingdom Pseudomonadati; phylum Pseudomonadota; class Alphaproteobacteria; order Hyphomicrobiales; family Rhizobiaceae; genus Agrobacterium; species Agrobacterium radiobacter. Next base: position 1,211,727 of record NZ_JBEGHX010000001.1, read on the forward strand.
GCGACTGTCGTGATGATCACGACGTCGCCCGGCAAGGCGGATGACGCTAAAAAACTCGGCGCCCACGAGGTCATCATCTCGCGTGATGCCGAACAGATGAACAAGGCCGCTTCCAGTCTCGATCTCATCATCGACGCTGTGGCCGCCGACCACGATATCAACGCCTATCTCGCACTGCTGAAACGTGACGGCGCGCTGGTGCAGGTGGGCGCACCGGAAAAGCCGCTCTCGGTGATGGCCTTCAGTCTCATTCCCGGCCGCAAGACGTTTGCCGGCTCGATGATCGGCGGCATTCCCGAAACGCAGGACATGCTGGATTTCTGCGCCGAGAAAGGCATCGCCGCCGAGATAGAGATGATCAATATCGATCAGATCAACGACGCTTATGAACGCATGATAAAAAGCGATGTGCGTTATCGCTTCGTCATTGATATGAAGAGCCTGCCGCGCCAGAAGGCCGCCTGACCCCTGAAGGGGGGCGACCTTGCAGGCGTCCCCTCTCCCGTTGGACCTTTGGGTCGAAAGCGCAGCCTGATCCATGACCAGCCAGACCGGTTTCAACGATATCGCCAAGGGCATGACCATCATGGCGGGTTGCATGCTGGTGCTGCCGGTCATGGATGCGATCGCCAAATACATGGCGGTGAGCGGCGGCATGTCGCCGGCGCAGGTGACCTTCTACCGCTTCTTTTTCCAGGTGCTCTGCACCCTGCCGCTACTTCTTGTGGTGTCACCCAGGGCGCTGTTCAGCGCCAAACGGCCATGGATGAACTGCCTGCGCGGCGTGCTGCACGCCTCGGCCAGCCTGATGTTCTTCGCCGCCGTCAAATACATGCCGCTTGCGGATGTCTTCGCGATCTATTTCGTCGAACCATTCATGCTGACGATGATGTCGGCCATCTTCCTTGGCGACAAGGTTGGCTGGAAGCGCTGGACGGCGATCGCAGTCGGGTTTGGCGGCGCCTTGATCGTCATTCAGCCGAGTTTCGAAATCTTCGGCTGGACATCGCTTCTGCCGGTTGCCTGCGCCTTTCTGTACACACTTTACCTGTTCCTGAACCGCGCCATCGGCGATGCCGACAGCCCGCTGGTCATGCAGACCATGTCCGGCATTGCCGGTACGGTGTTCATGGGGGCGGCCCTTCTTGCCGGTGATGCACTCGGCGACAAGGATTTTGCCGTCTCGCTTCCGCAATCCGGCTTTGCCCTCACCCTGCTAATCCTGTTGGGATCGATATCCGGCTACATGCACCTGTTGATTGTCAGGGCCTTCCGGCTGGCGCCGCTTTCTCTGCTGGCGCCGTTCCAGTATTTCGAGATCATCTCGGCGACTATCCTCGGTTATGCGCTGTTTTCCGATTTCCCGACGCCATCAAAATGGCTCGGCATTCTCATCATCGTCGCATCCGGCCTGTTCATCATCTGGCGCGAGCGCCAGCAAGCCGGTGCAAACCCGCCGCTTGACGGGCAATGACTGCCGACCCTCGCCGTCTCTCAACTATCCGAGGGCGGCGGCCCGTCGTCGTGATGATCCTGCGCCTCCACAAGACTGCCAAGCAGCCACAGCGAAACCTCGGCCGCCTCTCCGGCCGATTTGAACCGGTATGAGCCGCTATATTTCGGCATATCGAAAAAGGTGACGACGAAACCGTCACCGCTTTCCAGACTTTCGACCCTGATGCGCTCAGGATCGATCATCACACACACATAATGCGACCCCATATTGCGCATGAAGCCGGCCTTGTTGTCGTGCAGCCGCACGAAGGCAGCACCACCATCCGCCGTCATGTGCAGACTTCTGATCGCCTCGTTGGGAAAGGCACGGGCGAAATCCATGATCGCCTGCCCCACATCATGACTGTTATCCTCATCCGTCGCCCGCGTCATGCGCCAGGCGTAGACAGCGAAGACCGAAAGCAGCACGAAAACGATAATCCAGATCGCAATACTCATCCGGGGCGCTCCCTCAGCATCGAAACATCACGATTCGCGAATCGAAAAGACGCGAACCCGGCTCAGGTTCATACAGACCGAGGCTTGTGTGAAGTGTGGCTCTGCCGGATCGATGTCGTTTCGCTGCGTTACGCGGTCTGCGTAATCAGAAACGCTTGAGGAAGGAGGCCTTTGCCAGCAGCCATTGCCGGCGAAGCTGCGACAGTTGCAGGTCGCCGTCAAATACGCCGCTCCCCGTCTTTCTCGCCGCAGTGATGACAGGGCCGGACAGGGCGACGGGAAGATAGGCGGCAAAAACATTTTTCGAGATCTTTGCGCGTCGTGCCCTCTCCATATGATCCAGCGCATGGGTCGCAAAAATCTCGATGGCAATGCCGATGCGCTGCCTGTCCTTACCTTCCAGAAAAGTCTCGCGGTCGAGCCCGGCCGCAGCCAGCATATCGGCGGGAATATAGACCTGCCCGCGACGCCGGTGCAGCGGCATGAGCAGCAACATGCCGGCCATGGCCTGCGCGACGCCCGCATGACCTGCCCCTTCCGCGCTGGATGCGGCGTCTTCAGCGGAAAGCACGAGACTTGCAAGCTGGATCAAAGCGGATGCGGTTTCGCCAGCATAACCTTCCAGCGCATTGCGATCCTCGAACAGGTCGTCATAAAGATCGAAGATCCGCGCCTCGATCATGTTGGCCAGAACCGGGCGCGGCAGGCGATATTGTTCGATCGTTGTCAGAAGCGCTGCAGCCACCGGGTGGGACTGGCTGTCACCGTGCGGATTGCCATCGATAAGGTCGCGCCACCATTGCATGCGCACTTCGCCGGGCAACGCCTCGCGCACGGAATCGCGGATGCGGGCGATTTCGGCGTTGAAGGCATAAAGCGCGGCAAGGGCATTGCGCCTGTCGGCAGGCGACAGAAGGCAGGCAAGATAACGGTCGCGATCGGTATCGCGCAGCGTCGCGAGGCTGACGTCGAGATTTTCTGTGGGTGCCATGGTTCCCCGCGCGAAACGTCCTGTCAGCCTTCGACGGCAATCAGCGCCGCAGCCACGGCGCGCGATTCCGAAAGCATGATATTATAGGTGCGCACCGCAGCACCCGTACTCATCGGGTCAACCGAAATGCCCGCCTCCTTAAAGGCGGCGCGCAGTTCTTTCGGCAGGACCCGCATGCCGTCACCCGTGCCGATCAGCAGCACTTCGATATCCTGTGCTTCCGCCAGAACCTTTTCGAAATGCCCGACGGTCAGTTCTTTCGCATCGGCGGGCTCCCACCCGTAAATGCCCGAAGGCAGGAGGAGAAGAGAGCCGCGATGCGACATGTCGGCAAAACGGAAACCGCCATTGCCATAGGCATCGATGGGCGCCCGGCCGGGAAAATGGGCCGGGCGTATTTCGATCCCGCCGGCCATCAGACGGCAGGCTTGCCGCCGATGGCGCCGGTGTTGTTTTCTTTCTTGTCGTCCTTCTCGTCTTCCGCATCCTTGCTGTCGGGACGCAGCTTGAAGGCGATCAGCACCGGTGCGGCGATGTAGAGCGACGAGAACACGCCGATACCGACACCAAACAGCATGGCGAAGGTGAAGGAGCGGATGACTTCGCCACCGAAGAGGTAGAGCGACAGCAGCGCCAGAAGCACGGTCAGACCGGTGAGGATCGTACGCGACAGCGTCTGGTTCAACGACACGTCGATTATCATCGACAGCGGCATCTTTTTATAACGCCTGAGGTTTTCACGGATACGGTCATAGATGACGACGGTGTCGTTCAGCGAATAACCGATGATCGTCAGGATCGCCGCGATACTGGTGAGGTTGAATTCTATCCCCAGGAACACAAAGAGACCGATGGTGAAGACCACATCGTGCACCATCGAAATGACGGCGCCCAAGGCGAACTGCCATTCGAAGCGAACCCAGATGTAGATCATGATCGCCGTCATGGCGAGCAGGATGCCAACCGTGGAGGTGAAGGTGAGGTCACCCGAAACGGCCGGACCGACGACTTCCACGCGGCGGAAGTCATATTTGTCCTCAAGCTCGCCGCGCACCATGGTGATCGCAGACTGCTCGGCATTTTCGCCGCCGTCCTGCGCCTGGATGCGGATGAGAACGTCCTGCGGCGTACCGAAGTTCTGCGCCTGGATTTCACCGAGGTTGAGCTGGTTCAGGCGATCACGGATATCGGCGAGATCGGCCTCACCCTGCTTGGCGCGGACTTCGATGACCGAGCCGCCCTGGAAGTCGATGCCGAGGTTCAGGCCCTTGGCCACGAAGCCACCGACACAGGCGAGCATGACGACGCCGGTGATCATGAACACCACGCGACGGTAGCGCATGAACGGAATGTCGCGGCCGTCGAACATGGCGGTGCGGACACCCTTCGGCAGATGTTTCGGACGGCTGCGGCGAACCCAGTAGCCGAACATCCACGCCGTCAGCGTATAGGCCGTGAAGACGGTGGTGATGATACCGACAGCCAGCGTGACCGCGAAGCCCTTGACCGGGCCGGTGCCCATGTAGAACAGCACGCTCGCCACGATCAGCGTCGTCAGGTTGGCGTCGATAATGGTCGCAAAGGCGCGGGTGAAGCCGTTATCCAGTGACTGGATCAGCGGTTTGCCGCTCTTCACCTCCTCGCGTATGCGCTCATAGATCAGAACGTTGGAATCCACCGCCATACCGATCGTCAGAACGATACCGGCAATACCTGGCAAGGTCAGCGTTGATCCTATCACACTGAGGACAGCGAGCAGCATGACGACGTTGACGATGAGTGCGATGTTCGCGAGCAGGCCGAAGAAGCCATAGAACACGAACATGAAGATGAGGACGCCGACGGCGCCGATGACGCTGGCCGTCAGACCGGCGGTGATGGAGTCGTTACCAAGGCTCGGACCGACAGTGCGTTCTTCAACCACGGTCAGCGTGGCCGGCAGTGCACCGGCGCGCAGCAGAACCGCAAGGTCGTTGGCGCCCTGCACCGAGAAATTACCTGAAATCTGTCCCGAACCGCCAATAATCGGTTCGCGGATGACAGGCGCGGAAATGACCTGATTATCAAGCACGATGGCGAAAGGCTTGCCGACATTCTGCTGCGTCGCCTGCGCAAAGCGCTGCGCGCCGCGGCTGTCGAAGCGGAAGGTAACGACGGGTTCGTTGGTCTGCTGGTTGAAGCTTGCCTGCGCGTCGACGAGATTGTCGCCGGAAACGAGCGCGCGGCGCTCCACCAGATAGGGAACCGGCGGATCGTCCTGCGAGTACAGAACCTCTGATGTAGCCGGCGGACGGCCGTTCATGGCTTCCTGCACCGGCATCGTCGTGTCGACCATGCGGAAGGAGAGCTTGGCCGTCTGGTTCAAAAGCGACTTCAGACGCTGCGGATCCTGAAGCCCCGGAACCTGCACGATGATGCGGTCGGAACCCTGACGCTGGATGAGCGGCTCGGTGGTGCCGACTTCGTCAACGCGGCGGCGCACGACTTCGATGGACTGCGAAACGGCCGAAGACAGACGGTAATCGATGCCTTCATCCGTCAGATTGAGCCGGAGCAGATTGTCGCCGCCGTCATTCATCGTCACTTCGGTGATGGAGCCGCCGACCAGCGTGCCGGCGGACACCGGCTGCGTCAGGTCACGAAGCGCGTTCTTTGCGGCTTCCACCTGAGCGGGATCGCTGATGCGGACCTGAATTTGCTGGCCGTTGCCGGTGAGCCCCGAATAGCGAATGTTGGCGTCACGAAGCTGCGTGCGCACATCGCCCACGATCGTTTCAAGCCGTTCCTTGACGATGTCGGAACGCTCGATCTTGAGCATGATGTGCGAACCGCCCTGAAGGTCGAGACCGAGCGTTACCTTGTTGTCCTTGTACCAGGCAGGCATGCCCTCCAGCTGTTTGTCCGTAAACAGGTTGGGAGAGGCGATGAAGACGCTTGCCAGCACAAGCAGCCAGATGAAGACTGTTTTCCAACGGGAAAAATGAAGCATTTCGATCTCGGTCAGGGTTGGGGTCGCGCTCCGCGCAACCCGTCAAAATTCGCAATCGGGCATTCGGTTGTCCGGCAGGATCAGGAAGCGGTTTCCGTCTTGACCACTTCGCCCTTCACGCGCACTTCGGCAATGTAAGCACGGGCGGCACGGATTTTCACGCCTTCGGCGATTTCGACTTCGAGTTCATTGTCATCGATGACCTTGGTCACCTTGCCAACGATGCCGCCACCAAGAACGACCTGATCGCCACGGCGAATATTGGTGAGTGTTTCCTGACGCTTCTTCATCTGCGCGCGCTGCGGGCGGATAAGGAAAAAGTACCAGACCACCATAAGCGGCGCAAACAGGAAAAGCATTTCAAGGCCGGAACCGAAGGCAGATGCGCCGCCTGTTGCGTCCTGGGCAAAAGCTTGACTAATGAACATATAAAACTCCTCAGAATTACGGCACGACCTTGGATGCCGCCCCAGCTTTCAAGCCGCCGGAATATAGTGGGGAACGCCGGGATTGCAACAGATGCAGGGCCCACGCCGTACCGATTCCGGACCTCTTAACCTTTATGGGCGCCAAACACCATGCTAGGCCGGGCGCAAAACAGAGTTTTGAACACCAGACAAGCGGAAGAAACACCATGATTCGAGAAGAAACGGCCTCCCTGCTTCTTTCAGAACTGCGCCGGCTCACCCTCGCCGTGGAGCGGCTAGCCGGCCCCGCGCCCGCCGTAAACGACTGGGATGCGGCCGATTGTTTCGTCTGGGTGCCGACCAACTCCTTTATCCAGCCGGTTCCCCGCCCCAACCGCATCGCACTGAAGCTGATCCGTGGCGTCGATCATGTGCGTGACATCCTGCATGAAAACACGCTGCGCTTCGCGGAAGGTTTTGCCGCCAACAACGTGCTCCTGTGGGGCGCGCGCGGCATGGGTAAATCCTCGCTGGTCAAGGCCGTTCACGAAGATGTGCGCGCGGCAAGCGGCGTTTCGCTCAAACTGGTGGAAGTGCACCGCGAGGACATTCACACCCTGCCCGCCCTGCTCGACATCCTGAAGGCGTCAGGCCAGCGCGTCATCGTTTTCTGCGATGATCTCTCCTTCGACCATGACGATACAGCCTATAAATCGCTGAAGGCAGCACTCGACGGCGGCATCGAGGGACGGCCTGACAATGTGCTGTTTTATGCGACCTCCAACCGCCGCCATCTTCTGCCGCGCCACATGATGGAAAACGAGCAGTCCACCGCCATCAACCCTTCGGAAGCGGTTGAGGAAAAAGTGTCGCTTTCGGACCGTTTCGGCCTGTGGCTCGGTTTCCACAAATGCGGCCAGGAAGACTATCTGACGATGATCGACAGCTATGCCACGCATTTCGATCTGGGTCTGGACCGCGACACCCTGCATCACGAAGCGCTGGAATGGGCGACGACCCGCGGCGGTCGCTCGGGCCGTGTCGCCTGGCAATATATTCAGGATGCCGCCGGCCGCCTCAGAAAACCACTCGACAGATAACGCCACCGTGACACCGGATGAAAGCCGGTGTCGTTACGGCCACAAACAGTGTCGTATTCCCGAACGCCACATCTCCCCTCACATGGTTTGCTGCACCCATGGAGTCACCTGCCCGCGGAGGAGCGGACAGGCACGGTGTTCAAACCACGGAGGAGATGGATATGAGCAGGAACAGAGGCGTCGTCTACATGCGGCCGGGTCAGGTCGAAGTCCGCGACATCGACGACCCGAAGCTTGAGGCGCCGGATGGCCGCCGTATCGAGCACGGCGTGATTCTCAAGGTGATTTCCACCAATATCTGCGGCTCCGACCAGCACATGGTGCGCGGCCGCACCACGGCAATGCCGGGCCTCGTTCTTGGCCATGAGATCACCGGTGAAGTCATCGAAAAAGGCATCGACGTCGAGATGCTGCAGGTCGGTGATATCGTATCCGTGCCGTTCAACGTCGCCTGCGGCCGTTGCCGCTGCTGCAAGTCGCAGGATACCGGCGTGTGCCTGACGGTGAACCCATCCCGCGCCGGCGGCGCGTACGGTTATGTCGATATGGGCGGCTGGATCGGCGGACAGGCCCGCTATGTCACCATCCCCTATGCCGATTTCAACCTGCTGAAGTTCCCGGACCGCGACAAGGCGATGTCGAAAATCCGCGACCTCACCATGCTGTCGGACATTCTGCCGACCGGCTTCCACGGCGCGGTCAAGGCGGGCGTCGGCGTCGGCTCTACGGTCTATGTCGCAGGCGCCGGCCCGGTGGGTCTCGCCGCTGCCGCCTCCGCCCGCATTCTGGGTGCTGCCGTCGTCATGATCGGCGATTTCAACAAGGATCGCCTTGCCCATGCAGCAAAAGTCGGCTTCGAACCCGTCGATCTTTCCAAGGGCGACCGGCTGGGCGACATGATCGCCGAGATCGTCGGCACCAATGAGGTTGATAGTGCAATCGACGCCGTCGGTTTCGAGGCACGCGGCCATTCCGGCGGTGAACAGCCAGCCATCGTTCTCAACCAGATGATGGAAATCACCCGCGCCGCCGGCTCTATCGGCATCCCCGGGCTTTATGTCACAGAAGATCCCGGCGCGGTTGACAATGCGGCAAAACAGGGCGCCCTTTCGCTGCGCTTTGGCCTCGGCTGGGCAAAGGCGCAATCCTTCCACACCGGCCAGACGCCAGTGCTGAAATATAACCGCCAGCTCATGCAGGCGATCCTGCATGACCGCCTGCCGATTGCCGATATCGTCAACGCCAAGATCATCGCGCTTGATGACGCCGTGCAGGGTTATGAAAGCTTCGATCAGGGTGCGGCAACCAAGTTCGTCCTCGATCCGCATGGCGATCTGCTGAAGGCTGCCTGATACTTCAGCGGCACCCGGCTGATACTCGTAAAAGCGCCCGCGACGGATATCGTCGCGGGCGTCTTTGTTTCCCGTCCTGTCACCGTCAGGTGAAACTTACGGTTCCACTATCAGCATCGCTTCCAGTTCGGCTTTCGCTTCCGGGGAGAGATAGGGTCTGAACAGGCTTGAGACCTGCTCCAATCCCCAGCCCAGCTGCTGCGATCCAAATTCGGTGATACCTTCCTGAAGGTTGAGATAGGCCGCCCAATAGGTGGAGACGATCCAGAGATTTGTCAGGACGGCCGACCGTTCTTCCTCGGGAATAACCGCCAGGCCCGCTTTCTCCATGCGGGCGACGATATCGCCGACAGCGAGACGCATGGCGGCGCTTATGGTTCGCACAGGCTCCACCAGCGCCGGGGCGGAAGAGATAAGGCCGACCAGATCGCGAAACAGGAAACGATAGTCCCATACAAGCGAAAACCAGAGCCGCAGAAAACCGGCATAGGTTGCCGCCGCCGCCTCATCCGCCCCGTCGATCTTTCCGACAATCGCCAGCGCATCGGCCTCGAACCGGGCAAACAGCGCCAGAAACAACGCTTCCTTGGTGCGGAAGTGGTAATAGAGATTGCCCTCATTGATCTCTACAGCCCTTGCGATCTCGGCCGTCGTCACATGATCGGGCCCGCGCTCGTTGAACAGCACAAGTGCGGCGTCGAGAATTCTCTGGCGCGTGGGACGAACGGACGTGCGTCCGGTATTGATTTTTTTCATTGATGTCGAACCCAACCATTGAAACCTAAGGTGTGCACCTTAAATACCAAAAATAAGGTATACACCTTAACAGAAAATGTAAGTGTTCAACGCGGACAAAGGACCTGCAAATGACCGGCACCGACATTCGCACCGCCTCCCCCGATACGCCCGGAACCGCTCCCGTCTCCAAATTCGCGACGGTACGCGTCGCCCTGTCGCTCATCCGCAATCCGTTGAAGGCTCTGCCGCCGGAAATTTTCAGCGAGCCGGCGGTCTTTACGCGCCTTGGCGGCGTCATGCGGGTTCATCTTGCCGATCCCGTGCTTATTCATGAAACTCTGGTCAAGAACGCCCATCTGCTCGGCAAGGGCGAAGATGTACGCCGCGCCCTCGGCCCCGCACTCGGCCAGGGCCTGCTGACGGCCGACGGCGATCACTGGAAGTGGCAAAGGCAATCCGTCGCTGCTGCCTTTCGGCACGAGAAGCTGCTGGAATTGCTACCGGTCATGATCGACGCCGCGCGTCGCACGCAAGGGCGCTGGCGCTCACCTGCCGGTGACATTGATATTGGCCATGAGATGATGCGGACGACGTTCGATATCATTGTCGAAACCATGATGTCCGGCGGCCATGGCATCGATATAGGACGTGTCGAGCAAAGCATCACCGATTATCTGAAACCCACGGGCTGGACCTTCGCGCTCGCCATGCTGGGCGCACCGGAATGGCTTCCGCATCCGGGCCGGCGCAAGGCCCGCGCGGCGGTCGGCTATCTTCGTTCCAGCCTTGCGACCGTCATTTCCGAAAGACGGCAGAATCCGATCGAAAGGAACGATCTGGTTTCCATGCTGCTCGAAGCGAAAGACCCGGAAACCGGACGCATGATGAGCGACACGGAAATCATCGATAATCTCCTGACCTTCATCACGGCCGGTCATGAAACCACGGCCCTCGGCCTTGCCTGGACTTTCCATCTGCTCTCGCAAAACAGCGACGTGGAAAGCAAGGTCATCGACGAGATTGAAACCGTTACCGCCGGCGAACCGGTGGCGGCGGATCATATCGCCCGCCTGACCTATACCAGACAGGTATTTTCGGAAGCGATGCGGCTCTACCCGCCCGCCCCTGTCGTGACACGCACCGCGTTGCAGGACTTCAGGCTCGGCGAGCACGATATCCCGGCGGGCACCGTTCTTTATGTGCCGATCTACGCCGTCCACCGGCACACCACGCTGTGGGACGAACCCGACCGCTTCGACCCGTCACGTTTCGAACCCGAAAAGATCAAGGCGCGCCACCGCTACGCCTATATGCCCTTCGGCGCGGGCCCGCGCGTCTGCATCGGCAACGCCTTTGCCATGATGGAGGCTGTCGCAATCCTTGCCGTGCTTTTGCAGGACGTCCACCTCAAGAACAAAAGTCCGGCAAATACGGAGCCGCTGATGCGGGTCACCTTGCGGCCGGAAAACCGCCTGATGATGCAGGTGAGCCCGCGACAAAACAAATCGCCCGCGGCGTAACCACCACGGGCGACTGTTTTAGTGCGAAACTCCATCCGTCACCGGATGGTGACGATCAGAGGTCGACGTCGAGGATCGCCATGGAGAAGTTGTAGGAACGGTCGCCGTCTTCGTCATCGATATAAACGACGCCGAGAAACTCTTCGCCAAGATACACTTCGGCGGAATCGTCCTTGCGCGGACGCGCCTTCACAATCATCTTTTCATTGAAAGTGCGCTTGAAATAGGCGTCGAGTTTTTTGATTTCGTCGGCTTTCACCACTATTCTCCTGTGCGGTTCGCGTTGAGCCGCTTTTGGCATGGGACAAAGGCCAAAGTAAAGTGAAAGCGGCAAGTCATCCGCGTCTTCCACACGGACGACCGTGAAAATGCCGGCCCCATCAGAGCGCGACAGGGCCAGTCAGATATCCGCTCCGATAAGCTGGTCCATCAGGCGCGAGGGCTCCGAACACCCTGCTTCTCCCACCACGCGCGCCGGCACGCCGGCAACGGTAGTCTTCGGCGGAACCGGCTTCAGCACCACCGAACCGGCGGCGATGCGCGAGCAGCTGCCGATTTCGATATTGCCGAGGATTTTCGCGCCCGCGCCGATCATCACGCCATTGGCGATCTTCGGGTGGCGATCCGCCCCCTCCTTGCCGGTGCCGCCAAGTGTGACGCCATGCAGGATGGAGACGTTGTCACCGATGACGGCCGTCTCGCCGACCACCAGCCCGGTGGCATGGTCGAGGAAGATGCCCTTGCCGATGCGCGCGGCCGGATTGATATCGGTCTGGAAGATGCTCGATGAGCGGCTTTGCAGATAAAGCGCCAGATCCCTGCGGCCCTTTTGCAGCAGCCAATGGGCAAGGCGATGGGTCTGGATGGCCTGGAACCCCTTGAAATAGAGGAGCGGCTCCATGAAGCGCGTGCAGGCCGGATCACGGTCGTAAACGGCCTGGATATCGACGCGCAGCACGCTTCCCCATTCCGGCCAGTCATCCAGCATATCCTGGAAGGTCTGGCGCAGAAGCACGGCCTGCATGTCGGGATGATCGAGGAGTTCACAGATACGGTAGATCACACATTCTTCGAGAGACCGGTGATTGAGGATCGTCGAATAAAGGAAGGCCGAAAGCAGCGGATCCTGTGCCGCGGCGCTACGCGCCTCATGCAGCAGGCTGCCCCAGATCGGATCGACGATCGCCAGCTGTTCGGGCTGACGGGCCTCGGTACGTGCGACCATGAATGGTCTCCTCGTTTGCAGTAGTCGTTCTTTATACAGAAAAAGACGTGCATTAGAAATGGGATTCGAATGACGACTTTAAAGGCGGCAAGGCTTCAGTTTTTCTTCATGCAGCATGAAAAACCGTTTCTTGCCATCACGCTCATTGCGAGCGGTAAAATTCCAGCACCGCCGCCTTGAACACCCGGTCGCCGACAGCCAGCATGTGGTCGCGGCCGGGAATATCGATTGCCCGCGCATGCGGCATGATCGCCGCAAGCTCCGCGCCGGATCCGGCGATGTCGTCTTTCGTTCCGACTGCGATCAGCGTCGGGGCGTCGATCTTTTCCGCCTGTTCGCGCGTGACGAGAACCCGCGATGTCTCGATGCAGGCGGCCAGCGCCAGCCGGTCGCTTTTCGTCTGGTCGGCAAAGGCGCGGAACATGCGGCCGCGCTCGTGCGTCACGACATCGAGCGAAGGGGCAAGAAGCGCCTCTGCAATCGGATCCCAGTCACCGACGCCTTCCACCATGCCGATGCCGAGCCCGCCGAAGACCAGCGAACGCACGCGCTCAGGATGGGCCACGGCAAGGAAGGCCGAAATGCGCGCGCCCATGGAATATCCCATCACATGCGCTTCGGCGATGCCGAGATGATTGAGCAGCGCCACCGCATCGCCGGCCATGACGGGCGGATAATAGGCTTCCGGATCATGTGGCTTGTCGCTTGCGCCATGGCCACGATTGTCAATGGCGATCACCCGGTAACCCGCTTCACCCAGCGTCTTCAGCCAGCCGGGATGCACCCAGTTGACATTGGCGCTGGAGGCAAAGCCGTGGATCAGCAAAACCGGATCGCCCGCCGGATTACCCTCGTCGAAATAGGCAAGGCGAAGGCCGTCATGGGAAAAATCGGAAAACTGCGGCGTGTTGAGATTCATCAAGGACATCCTTTTTGCCGGACCATATGGCAGGAATTAGCAATGTTGAACATGTTTTGCTGACGATTTTTATGGAGATGCAATGCGTTTGAGGCTACATATCCGCAACGACGAGCCGATGCGCGAAAACCAGCGGCGGCTCGATAACGATGTTGCATTTGGAGACGAACATGGCCGGCCATTCCATTCCCCACTTCCAGAACGATGGCGGACACCGCATGATCGAGATCGGCGTCAAGGAATTCATGTGCACCGGCGCTTCCGTGCCTTTCGATCATCCGCATATCTTCATCGATATGGGCGACGACAATGAGAAGGTCTGTTCCTACTGCTCGACCCTTTATCGCTACAATCCGTCGCTGAAGGCAGAGCAGACCAATCCTCCGGGCTGCGTCTTCCATGTGAAGGCTGCCTGACCTTCCACCTTTTCTGATCGGGGCGCACCATGCCCATAAAATCCGTAGCCATTGTCGGTGCCGGCATCGCCGGTCTCACCGCTGCCCTTTCTTTTGCCCGGCACGGTATCGACTGTGACATCATCGAACAGGCCGGCGAACTGGCGGAAGTTGGCGCCGGCCTGCAGCTTTCCCCCAATGCCGCCCGCATTCTCGCCACGCTCGGGGTACTGCCTGATATCGAGGCGCGCTGGACCGAACCTGTCAGCGTCGAACTCGCCTCCGGAAAATCGCTTGCCACGCTGCTCTCCCTACCGATGGGCGCGGTGGCCCGCAGCCGCTGGGGCGCACCCTATGGCGTGCTGCACCGCTCGACGCTGCAAAACGCACTTCTCCAGGCGGTGATACGCAACCCGCTTTGCCGCCTGCATCTCGGAAAACGCATCGAAAATGCGACAGCGGATATCATCGCCGCAACCACCTTCCGCGACCATGATCTGATCGTCGGCGCGGATGGCGTCTGGTCGGCGGCCCGCTTCGCCGTGCCTTCCGCTCCCACCGCCACTTTCTCCGGCAATGTGGCCTGGCGCTTCACGGTCACAGCAAATGACGTGCCGTCAGCCATCAACAAAAGCGCCGTCACGGCCTATCTCGGCTCGGGCGGCCATATCGTCGCCTATCCGCTGAAGGAAATCGGCGGCTTCAACATCGTCGCCATCGCGCTCGGTGCCGACCCCGGCGCGACATGGCGGGCGGAATCGAGCGGACGGCAGAAAGCCATGCTGCTGGAACAGTTTCGCGGCTTCAGCCCTGACATCGTCCGATTGCTCGATTCGTCTGAAAACCCCACCTTCTGGCCGCTCTATCAGGCTGGCCCCGGCCGCTGGCACAATGGCCGTGACACGGTGCTGATCGGCGACGCGGCGCACGCCATGATGCCGTTCGCCGCCCAGGGCGCGGCCATGGCGATCGAGGATGCGTTTGAACTTGCGGGAACCATGGCGGGCAGCAACGCCGGAGCCTCGCTGCCCGTGCCGCAGGCCCTTGCCGCTTTCGAGGCCCTGCGCCTGCCGCGCATAGAAAAGGCCCGCAAGCGGGCCTCTCTCAATCGTTTTGCCTATCATGCCAGAGGCCCGGTCCGCACCGCGCGGGACTTCGTGTTTTCCACACGTCCGACGGAAGCCTTCCTGAAGGACTTCGACTGGCTCTACGGTTATCACGCGAAAGGCTAAGGCTGCGGGATCTGAAATCAGACCCCGGCGGCAGCCGCGAACCCGGCTTCGAGGTCCTTCTGGAGATCGGCGACATCCTCGAGCCCGATCTGCAGGCGGATGACCGGCCCTTCCGAGGGGCCCTTGGCAATGGTCCTGTCGACAAGCGACACCGAAACAGCAAGCGATTCGTATCCGCCCCAGGAATAGCCGAGCCCGAAGAACGTCAGCGCATCAAGGAAGGCAGCCGCCGTCTGCTTGTATTTGCCCTCTTCCGCCTTCAGCACGAAGGAGAAGACACCGCTTGCGCCCTTGAAATCGCGCTTCCAGAGTTCGTGCCCGGCAAAGCTCGGCAAGGCCGGATGCAGGACGCGAACGACGTCGCCACGGCTCTCCAGCCATGTGGCGATTTCAAGCGCGCTTTTCTGATGATGCGCCAGCCGAATTCCCATGGTGCGCATGCCGCGCAGGATCTGATAGGCATCGTCAGAGGTGACGCAGATACCTAGATTGGTATTGGCCTGATAAAGCGTCTTCCAGTGTTTTTCATTGGCCGAGACGAAGCCCATCAGCACGTCCGAATGACCCGAAGGATATTTGGTGGCGGCGTGAATGGAGACATCGACGCCGAAATCGAGCGGCCTGAAATAAAGCGGCGTCGCCCAGGTATTGTCCATCGTCACCACACAATTATGCCTGTGGGCGATCTCGGTGATCAGCCGGACATCCTGAATCTCGAAGGTATTGGAGCCCGGCGCTTCCAGATGCACGAGTTTGGTATTCGGACGGATCAGCGCCTCGATGCCCGTGCCGATTGCCGGGTCGTAATATTCCACCTCGACGCCGAGCTTCCGCAGCATCATGTTGCAGAAGCGGCGCGTGGGATAATAGACGGAATCGACAATCAACGCATGATCGCCGGCGCCGAGATAGGCGAGGAACGGCACGGTAATCGCCGCAAGGCCCGACGGCACGAGAATGGTTCCGGAAGACCCTTCCAGCTCATCGACAAGACTGCACAGCGCATCGGTCGTCGGCGTGCCATGGGTGCCATAGGTGTATTTCTGGTTTTCGGTCGAAAGCGTCTCGGCATCGGGGAAAAGCACGGTAGAGCCACGCACGATGGGCGGATTGACGAAACCGAAGCAGTCCGCGGGATCGTTGCCGCCATGGGTCAGGCGCGTATTCACACCTGCGGCGGAAAGCAGGTCATTTGTCTTGGTCATTTCAGATCAGCTTTCGAAGGAACATTGACGCGTGCGACAATGCTAAGAGCGGACCGCAAGGTCAAGTCCCGCAGGCTCCTCTCAAACGGAGTGAATTGATCCACCGAGAGCCAGCATACAACAAGTATACAAATACTGTGCAAGTTCAAATTTCCGCAAAAATATGCTTATATTTTCACCCTTTGCACACTTCCCGACCAAAATTTGGAAAATTCCGTTTTATAGGCACAATTATTGCCCGCACGTCTTGACCCCGCTGCCAATTGCGATTGTGATAGAAAAAGCGGATCGAAAAGGTCTCGCTGAAGGGGGAGCTGGGGCAAGACAATATGCCGGTCCTCTTCCAAGTGACGATAACAAACAAAGGTTGGGAAAAATGAAAAAGGCAATTCTGTCAGCCGCCATCGGCGCAGCAGTTTTGGGAGGAGCCTCGGTCGCTTCGGCTGCGACGCTTCAGGATGTGAAGGGCAAGGGTTTCGTCACCTGCGGCGTCAGCGCCGGCATTCCGGGATTCTCCAATCCCGATGACAAGGGCGAATGGTCCGGTATCGACGTGGACTATTGCCGTGGTATTGCCACTGCGGTTTTCGGCGATCCTTCGAAGGCCAAGTTCGTCGCCCTTTCGAGCAAGGACCGTTTCCCGGCTCTCCAGTCCGGTGAAGTCGATGTTCTGACCCGTAACACCACCTGGACGATCAGCCGCGACACGTCGCTCGGCTTCAACTTCCGTACCGTCAACTATTATGACGGCCAGGGCTTCATCGCCAAGAAGGGCTTGAATGTTAAGTCCGCGCTCGAGCTTTCCGGCGCCGCCGTCTGCGTTCAGACCGGCACGACCACCGAGCTCAATCTCGCCGACTACTTCAAGACCAACAATCTGCAGTACAACCCGGTCGTTTTCGAAAAGGAAGCCGACGCAACCTCCGCCTATGATTCCGGCCGTTGCGACGTCTACACCACCGACCAGTCCGGTCTTTACGCCATCCGCCTCAAGCTGAAGAACCCGGACGACAACATCGTTCTGCCTGAGGTCATCTCCAAGGAGCCGCTTGGACCGGCCGTTCGCCAGGGCGACGACCAGTGGTTCGACATCGTGACCTGGGTTCACTACGCCATGGTCAATGCCGAAGAACTGGGCATCACCTCGAAAAACGTCGATGAGCAGAAGACCAGCGCCAACCCTGATATCAAGCGCCTGCTCGGCACGGAAGAAGGCACCAAGATCGGTACCGATCTCGGCGTGACCAACGACTGGGCCTACAACATCATCAAGCTGGTGGGTAACTACGGCGAAGTCTTCGACCGCAACGTCGGTGCAGGCTCTCCGCTGAAGATCGAGCGTGGCCAGAACGCGCTGTGGACCAAGGGCGGCCTGCAATACGCACCGCCGGTCCGTTGATCGGCCCCATCATCGGCTAGATCATGACAGGAGGCTGGGCAATGCCCGGCCTCCATTTTAAAATTATATAAATAAGCTCGCAAAGAGCATATAAAAGGGAAAGGTGCCTATGGCAGGCAACGCGGTCAGTTCGCAACGATCGCGCGCGCAAAGCGCGTCGTCACTTATCTACGATCCACGCATACGCGGAATTTTCTATCAGGTCCTGACAGTCGTCATCCTGGCCGCCTTCGTCTGGATCATCGTGACGAATACGATCACCAATCTTCAACGGTCAAACATTTCGTCCGGCTTCGGATTCCTCAACGGAAGAGCCGGTTTTGATATCGGCCAGTCGCTGATCGCTTATACCAGCGACGCGACCTATGGCCGGGCTTTGCTCGTTGGCATTCTCAACACGATCCAGGTTGCGTTTTTTGGCATCATCGCCGCCTCGATCATCGGTTTCATCGTTGGTATCGCCCGGCTGTCCAGCAACTGGCTGATTTCGAAGCTCGCGCAGGCCTATGTGGAAATCTTCCGCAACATCCCGCCCCTGCTCGTCATCTTCTTCTGGTACAAGGGCGTCATCTCAGTCCTGCCGCAGGCGCGTGATTCGCTGGAGCTTCCGCTCGGAAGCTACCTCAACAATCGCGGTTTCTTCTTTCCGAAGCCCCTTTGGGGCGAAGGCACGTGGCTGATACCGCTCGCCCTTCTGGTCGCCATCGTCATCAGCTTTTTCATTTACCGCTGGGCAAAGGCGAGACAGGAAAAGACCGGTCAGCAGTTCCGCACCGGGATCACGGCTACACTTCTCATCATCGGCCTTCCGGCCGCGACATTTCTCGCGCTCGGCTCACCGCTGACTTTCGACTACCCGATTGCCGGGCGGTTCAACCTCTCGGGCGGCGCGGTCGTCGCACCTGAATTCATGTCGCTGTTTCTCGCGCTTTCCTTCTACACCGCCTCCTTCATCGCCGAGATCGTTCGCGGCGGCATCAAGGCCGTGGCGAAGGGCCAGACGGAAGCTGCGGATGCGCTCGGGCTTCGCTCCAGCACCACGACGCGCCTGATCGTCGTTCCGCAGGCGATGCGCATCATCATCCCCCCGCTGACAAGCCAATATCTCAACCTGACCAAGAACTCATCGCTTGCGGTCGCGGTCGGCTTCGCCGACATCGTCTCCGTCGGCGGCACGATCCTGAACCAGACGGGTCAGGCGGTCGAAGTCGTTGCGATCTGGCTGGTCATCTATCTCTCGCTGTCCCTGCTCACGGCCGTGGTCATGAACTGGTTCAACGCGAAAATGGCCCTGGTGGAGAGATGACGATGACAACAAGCAATCACGCTTTCGTGCGGCAGACCATCGAGGACGCCAGACCCGCGCCCTCGAGCGCCGTCGGCTTCGGTCACTGGCTGCGCACCAAACTCTTCGCCACCCCCAAGGACACGGTCCTGACGGTGATCGCCCTTGCCATGCTCGCCTATCTGGTGCCGCCGGTCATCAAGTGGCTGTTCATTGACGCGGTGTGGACCGGCAGCGATCGTATCGCCTGCCTGACCGCTTCGCAGGGCGGCGCGCTGCCGGACGGCCAGTCCGGTGCGTGCTGGGCTTTCGTTTCGGCAAAGCTCGGACAATTCGTCTTCGGCCGCTATCCGATCGACGAACGCTGGCGTCCCATCCTCGTGATGGTGACGTTCGCCATCCTGCTGATACCGATGCTGATTCCAAAAGCGCCGTTCAAGCGCCTCAACGCGCTGGTGCTTTTCATCATCCTGCCCTTCATTGCGTTTTTCCTGCTCATCGGCGGCGTCTTTGGCCTGCCGAAGGTGGAAACGCAGCTGTGGGGCGGCCTGATGGTGACGCTCATCCTGTCCTTCTTCGGGATCACCGTGTCGCTCCCCTTCGGCATTCTTCTGGCGCTCGGCCGACGGTCGAACCTGCCGGTCATCAAGATGCTCTGCGTGCTCTTCATCGAAGTCATCAGAGGCATCCCGCTGATCACCGTGCTGTTCTTCGCCAGCATCATGCTGCCGCTGTTCCTGCCCGACGGCTGGACCTTCGACAAGTTCCTGCGCGCGCTAGTCGGCGTGTCGCTTTTCTCATCCGCCTATATGGCGGAGGTTATCCGCGGCGGCCTGCAGGCCATTCCGAAGGGACAATATGAAGGGGCGGATTCGCTCGGCCTGAACTACTGGCAGAAGACGAGACTGATCGTGCTACCGCAGGCGCTTAAGCTCGTCATTCCTGGTATCGTCAACACCTTCATCGGGCTTTTCAAGGACACGTCGCTGGTTTCGATCATCGGCATGTTCGACCTGCTCGGCATTGTCACACTCAACCAATCGGATGCGAACTGGGCGACACCCGTCACCGCCATGACAGGTTATATTTTCGCAGGTTTCGTATTCTGGATATTCTGCTTCGGCATGTCGCGTTATTCGCTGTTCATGGAACGGCACCTCGACACCGGGCATAAACGATAAGGGACGCTCAAAATGGCAGAAACCCAAACAAAAAAACTGGCCGTTTCGACAACGGACGTGGCAATTGAACTCGTCGGCATGAACAAGTGGTATGGCGACTTCCACGTCCTGCGCGACATCAATCTGAAGGTCATGAAAGGCGAGCGCATCGTCATCGCCGGTCCTTCGGGGTCGGGCAAATCGACCATGATCCGTTGCATCAACCGGCTGGAGGAACATCAGTCCGGGCTGATCAACGTTGATGGTATCGAGCTTACCAACGACCTGAAAAAGATCGACGAAGTGCGTCGTGAAGTCGGCATGGTGTTCCAGCACTTCAACCTCTTCCCGCACCTGACGATCCTCGAAAACTGCACGCTGGCGCCGATCTGGGTTCGCAAGATGCCCAAGAAGGAAGCTGAAGAAGTGGCGATGCACTATCTGAAGCGCGTCAAGATCCCCGAGCAGGCGCACAAGTATCCCGGCCAGCTCTCCGGCGGCCAGCAGCAGCGCGTGGCGATTGCCCGCTCGCTCTGCATGAAGCCGAAGATCATGCTGTTCGACGAGCCGACCTCGGCGCTCGACCCGGAAATGGTCAAGGAAGTGCTCGACACCATGGTCAGCCTTGCCGAAGACGGCATGACGATGCTGTGCGTCACCCACGAAATGGGCTTTGCCCGCCAGGTCGCAAACCGCGTCATCTTCATGGACCAGGGCCAGATCGTTGAACAGAATTCGCCCGCCGAATTCTTCGACAATCCGCAGCACGAGCGCACCCGGCTGTTCCTCAGCCAGATTCTGCACTGAGAACTTTTGCCATCAACGCATCATCCAACGGGGCCGTTTCGGCCCCGTTTTTTATTGCAGAAACAGTGGCCACACCCAACGTCATCCTCGCCCCTGAGGCGAGGATGACGGCAAATATGTTCTACCTCATCACTGCCTCGCCGTTAGTTCCAATCCAGCCTACGCTTGTGCTGAGTCGTCGTTTCACAGCCCACATCCAAAGCAACAGGCCTCAAAAATAGCCACAGCCCGACCATTTAACCATTTGTTACGAAACAAGAATCCTTGTTTCTCAGGGCTTCTGGCGGTCCATGTCATTTTTTTGTCAAATCATGCATTTTTCCGCTTGCGGAGCAACGGGAGCCTGACTATAAGGGCGCCACACCACAAGCGCACGCGCCCTTCGTCTATCGGTTAGGACGTCAGATTTTCATTCTGAAAAGAGGGGTTCGACTCCCCTAGGGCGTGCCACTTGCCTTCGTGTTCTTCCCCTTCAAAAATATAAAGCAGCTTCACAGATCGCGAATTCGTCGCGCGCGATCGATGCGTCGGAACCGATTCCCGGTCGGCACGTTAGAGTGCTGTCCCCCCGATGGAAGGCAAGCCGGATGAAGCGCCAGCGGGCAAATCGACCGGCTTGCCTTTCCCCCTTTAGACAAATCATAGCGTCGGTTCTTTCCGGCGGGCGGCAGATGCCAGCTAAGGGTTGGGAAAAGCACCCCCGGGCCTTCCACGAGGCATGAAGGCATCACCAGCGCGCAGCGATAGCGGCGAAATTTCAAGGCCTTGGCCGGTCCCGGCGCAGTTTTCCACAGCCCTTTCGGCTTCCATAAAAAAACTCGCCGTGAAGCGAAAAAAATCAATTTTTCCGCTTGCGGAGCAACGGGAGCCTGACTATAAGGGCGCCACACCACAAGCGCACGCGCCCTTCGTCTATCGGTTAGGACGTCAGATTTTCATTCTGAAAAGAGGGGTTCGACTCCCCTAGGGCGTGCCACTTGCTTCTCCATAAAAATCAGTAGTCTGCACGAAAATCTTCACGCATCGCGTAAAGACGCATTGGCGTGTCTCGGCCATTCGTCAGAGACAGTGTTCATAAAATTCAGGGTAAGTTCCAAGGCCCCGTCAGGGCGCGAATGCCGCGTCCAGAACGCGCAGCTGCACGCGCCTCTGGCCCTGCCACAGATCGGCGCCCACGGTGCCTGCGACGTGAATGTTCCTGCCGCGTGCATTCAGCAGCATCTGCCCCAGAGGCGCTTCTGCAGCGCGAAACGCGATACCGTCCAGCCGCGAGCCGTCCATGGCCTCCAGCGTGATCTTGACGTGAGCTGTACCCACGAGCCGCACGTCGCGCAGGCGATGCGCCGGCACGGCAAAGATCGGCTGCGAGTGGCCTGATCCGTAAGGACCGGCCTGCTCCAACTGGTCGACAAGCTGCAATGTAGCGCCCGAAGCGCCGATGGCGCCGTCGATCTTCAGCACGCTGCTTTCCACCAGCTCATTCACGGTCTTTGCGGCCGCCTCCTCGAAGAAGGTCCTGAGCTTGCCGAGATTGGCGCGCTCCACCGTCAGACCGGCCGCCATGGCATGCCCACCGCCCTTGACCAGCAAGCCAGCCTCCACGGCGGCGCGCACCATGCGCCCCATATCGAAACCGTTGATCGAACGGCCTGAGCCGGTGCCCTTGCCGGAGGGATCAAAAGCAATGGCGAAAGCCGGGCGGCGGAAACGCTCCTTCAGGCGCGAAGCGAGCAGGCCGACAATGCCGGGATGCCAATTCTCGCGCGCGGTGACGATGACGCCCGCACCCGAGCCGTCGCCATATTCGAACAGAGCCTCCGCTTCGGCTTCCGCGAGCATCACCGCTTCCATCGCCTGCCGCTCACGGTTCAGCTCATCCAGCCGCTCCGCGATCACCTCGGCCTGCGAGGAATCATCTATCGTCAGCAGTCGGCTGCCGAGCGCCGCATCACCGATGCGGCCGCCGGCATTGATGCGCGGCCCGATCAGGAAACCGAAATGATAGGGCGTGACAGGTCCGCCGAGCCCGGCCTTCTTGAACAGAGCGGCGAGACCTGCATTGTTCATGTGGCGCGCGGCAATCAGCCCCTTGACCACATAGGCGCGGTTGAGGCCCTTCAGCGGCACCACATCACATACGGTGGCAAGCGCAACGATATCGAGAAGGGACAGCAGATCGAGTGTGAAGGCCTGCCGGTTCCGCCTGTCCTTCAATAGGCGCAGGGTGGCGACCAGCACGAGGAACACCACGCCTGCCGCACAGAGATGCCCCTGCCCCGAAAGATCGTCCTCGCGGTTGGGATTGACCAGCGCCACCGCCGGCGGCAGCTCCGTGCCGACCTGGTGGTGATCGATCACCACGACATCCGTTCCCGCGTCCCTGGCGGCCTGCAGCGATTCATGGCTGGTTGAGCCGCAATCGACCGTCACGATCAGCGTCGCGCCATTGGCAGCAAGCTGCTGCATCGCCGCCGGGTTCGGCCCGTAGCCCTCAAAAATACGGTCGGGAATATAGATTTCCGGCGTCAGACCGAAATGCGCGAGGAAGCGGTACATCAAAGCAGAAGAGGCAGCACCGTCGACATCGTAGTCGCCGAAGATCGCCACCTTCTCGCCGGTCTCGATGGCGCGTACCAGCCGCTCGGCGGCCTTCTCGCAATCGGTCAGCATATGCGGATCGGGCATCAGGGAGCGGATGGTCGGATCAAGGAATGCCAGGGCGTCATCGACACCCACCCCGCGTCCGGCAAGAACGCGTGCGATCAATTCGGGAATGGCGTGAATCTGGGACATGGCCAGCGCGCGGTTCTGCCCGGCCTGATCCAGCCGCGATACCCAGCGCTGTTCTGTCGCCGACCGCTCCACGCTTAAAAATGCGCGGGCCACGGTATCGGCCGGCTCCATCATTGCCATCCTGTCCATTCGTCCTGTCATGCGCCTGATCGCGCTCTTAAGACGGGCTAAATGGCGGTGGCGCGT
Organism: Agrobacterium radiobacter; assembly: GCF_040801995.1. Taxonomy (NCBI): domain Bacteria; kingdom Pseudomonadati; phylum Pseudomonadota; class Alphaproteobacteria; order Hyphomicrobiales; family Rhizobiaceae; genus Agrobacterium; species Agrobacterium radiobacter. The sequence continues at coordinate 1,235,383 of NZ_JBEGHX010000001.1, forward strand.
TTTTCAAGCAAAAACGCGCATATGAGGTTTCACACCGAAAAAATCGAGAAAAACGGGCTGACGATCGAGACAGCGCCAACGAGCAGCAGCAGCGAGAAGACGGCGAGCGAACACCAGTTGCGCTCATGCTCCCCCATGTCGAATTCCATAGTGCGAATATTGTCATTGGCATTGTGAGGCCGCGCCCGGTGATGGGTCGCCGCAATGCCAGCGCGCTTATTGTCCTTGAACAGGATGATCGATGTCACGGCCACGCCTCCCTCGCTTGGTGAACAGGATTAACCATAGTGCCGAATCGCCTTGTTTTCCAGCGCTTCCGACGCCGTCCCCTCAAATTTTATGGGCGCCGGACCACCGGCGCTATACAGGCAGCCATACAACGAAAAACCGCGCCTCCATATGGAAGCGCGGCTCTCGGTGTCATCAAAATAATGAAGCGTCTCAGGTCCGCTCGATGCGGATGACCTGCGGCTCGCTGACGAGATATTTCTCGTTCTTGATCGCCTTCACCGCCTTGCGGATCGCATCTTCCATCGTCGCATGGGTGACGAGGATGATGGTCTGCGGCGCGCCTTCCACATGCACGCGCTGGCGCTGCACGATGGATTCCAGCGAGATGTTATTGTCAGCCATGCGGGTGGCGATGGAGGCGAAGACGCCCGCCTGGTCCTTCACCGTCAGGCGGATGAAATAACCGCCCTCATGGCTCTTCATCTTGGCGCGGCGATACTCCGACAGGGATTTCGCCGGACGGCCGAGGACAGGCACCTGCTGGGCGCCCGGACGGCTCTTGGCGATATCGGCGATGTCACCCAGCACGGCAGACGCCGTGGCGTTGCCACCGGCACCCGGGCCGACCATCAGCAATTCGCCGAGAATGTCGGATTCGATCGCCACCGCATTGGTCACGCCGTCCACCTGGGCAATGACGGAATCAAGCGGCACCATGGTCGGATGCACGCGCTGCTCGATGCCGGATTCGGTCACCTGCGCCACGCCGAGAAGCTTGATGCGGTAACCGAGTTCGGCGGCCGCCTGAATGTCCTCGCTGGAGATATTGGTGATGCCTTCCAGATAGATGTCATCAGCCGAAATCTTGTTGCCGAAGGCAAGCGTGGTCAAAATGGCGAGCTTGTGAGCGGTGTCGTTGCCCTCGATATCGAAGGCCGGATCGGCTTCCGCATAACCCAGCCGCTGCGCTTCCTTCAGACAGGCCTCGAAGGACAGCCCTTCCTTCTCCATCTTGGTCAGGATGTAGTTGCAGGTGCCGTTCATGATGCCGTAGATGCGCGACACATGGTTGCCGGTGAGAGACTCGCGCAGCGCCTTGATGACGGGGATACCGCCGGCCACCGCCGCTTCGAAATTGAGAAGCGCCCCCTTGTCTTCGGCAATGGTCGCCAGTTCGACGCCATGCTTGGCCAGCAGCGCCTTGTTGGCTGTCACCACATGGAGACCACGTGCGAGTGCGGCCCGCACCGCATTTTCCGCCTGGCCGGAAGCACCGCCGACCAGTTCGACGAAGACGTCGATATCGGCTTCGCTTGCCATCTGCTCCGGCGTGTCGAACCAGGTAATACCCTTGAGATCGATGCCGCGGTCGCGCGAACGGTCGCGCGCGCTCACCGCAATAATCTCAATCGCGCGTCCGCAGGTAATCGCAAGTTCGTTGCTTCTCTGCTGGAGGATGCGCACGAGCGAAGCGCCGACAGTGCCGAGCCCCGCTATGCCGATTCTCAATGAATCTGCCATGGGTATGTTCCTGATTTGCTGGTGATGGTGGCGGCCGAGGCCCGGCCGCCTTCGGTTGCCCTTATCTGTGGGCGTTAAGCGAAACGACGTTGTGCATCGTTTCGTCTGCGCTCGACAGGAAGCGCTTCAGATTGCGCGCTGCCTGACGAATTCGATGCTCGTTTTCCACGAGCGCGAGACGGACGTAATCATCGCCCATCTCGCCAAAGCCGATGCCGGGAGCAACGGCAATATCGGCCTTCTCGACCAGAAGCTTGGAGAATTCCAGGCTGCCGAGATGGCGGAACTTTTCCGGGATTTTCGCCCAGGCGAACATGGTCGCCGCCGGCGGCGGAACCTCGAAGCCGGCCTTGCCGAAGGTGTCGACCATGACATCGCGACGGCGGCGATAGACATTGCGCACTTCGGCAATGTCGGAGCCATCACCGTTCAGCGCATGCGTTGCCGCAACCTGGATCGGCGTGAAGGCGCCGTAGTCGAGATAGGACTTCACACGCGTCAGCGCCGCGATCAGCCGCTCGTTGCCGACGGCAAAGCCCATACGCCAGCCGGGCATGGAGAAGGTCTTCGACATGGAGGTGAATTCCACCGCAACGTCGATTGCACCGGGAACTTCCAGAACCGAAGGCGGCGGATTGTTGTCGTCGAAATAGATCTCCGAATAGGCAAGGTCGGACAACACGATGATCTCGTGCTTCTTCGCAAAGGCGATCACGTCCTTGTAGAAATCAAGCGAGGCAACATGCGCCGTCGGGTTCGACGGGTAGTTGACGATCAGCGCCAGCGGCTTCGGGATGGAGTGGCGCACGGCGCGCTCCAGCGGGCCGAAGAAGCTGTCATCAGGCTCGACATTCATCGAACGGATAACGCCGCCCGCCATCAGGAAACCGAAGGCATGGATCGGATAGGTCGGGTTCGGACACAGGATGACGTCGCCCGGCGCGGTGATGGCCTGCGCCATATTGGCGAAGCCTTCCTTGGAGCCGAGGGTCGCGACGACCTGCGTATCGGGGTTCAGCTTCACGCCGAAACGGCGGGCATAATAACCGGCCTGCGCGCGGCGAAGGCCTGGAATGCCCTTGGAGGAGGAATAACGATGGGTACGCGGATCCTGAACGACCTCGCAAAGCTTGTCGACGATCGCCTTGGGGGTCGGAAGGTCGGGATTGCCCATGCCGAGATCGATGATATCGGCCCCGGCCGCTCGCGCGCTCGCTTTCAAACGGTTGACCTGTTCGAAGACGTATTGCGGCAGACGCCGGACCTTATGAAACTCTTCCATCTCTTTCCTCATGGGAATGGACCGGTACTGCCGGCCCATAACGAAGGTTCGTTTTTTGTTGTTAAACGCCGCCGACACGAACCGACCCGGCAGGCGTTATTCATTGTAGCGCAAAGCACGGGAAAACCTACAGGGGTTTTCTTGGCCCACGCCGCATAGCGGCCATCCGCCCGTCCTTCCGGCACGGCCTTTTCAGCCCCTCCGGCATGGCGGATCGCGCACTACGATCAGGGAACTTGCATAACGCCAGATTCTTGGAAAATGCAAGGCAAGCCATGCTCAAGAACGGCCATTCCCGCCCTTCAGCCGCGCTCCCCTGTCACAATTGCGGCGCGGATGACCGAAAGCACGCGCTCCGGCTCGATATTTGTGCAGACGAGCTGGCTCGGATGCCCATCCCAGTCACCGGGCGGAAAGGCGCGGCCATCCGGCTTCTGGATCGTCTGGCCGTCGGCAAGCCCGCCGCAGACGACGCGTACCGGGCCGCTGCGGGTTTCAAAAAGCTCAGGCGCCACAAGATAGACGCAGGCGCAGCTGTCATGCACCACCATGCCGTCGCCGGTACGGGTCTTGTAGAAATCGATGTAGAACTGCGACAGGTCCGAAAGCAGCTGCACCGGCTTGCCGCCGGCCTTTGCCATGTCAGCCATGAAGGCGCTGGTCATCACCGTTTTCATCGTCACATCGAGACCGACGACGATCACGCGCCAGGGCGCGGTGAAGACGAGATCGGCCGCTTCAGGATCGCCGTGAATATTGGCCTCGGCCGCCGGCGACACATTGCCGTTCATGTCGAAGGCGCCGCCCATGACGATCACCTCCTTCACCAGCGCCGCGAAGTCAGGTTCTTCGCTGAGCGCCAGCGCCAGATTGGTCATGCGACCGACGGCAATCAGCGTCACCTCACCGGGATTGGCCTTTACCGTCTCGATGATGAAACGATGTGCGGGGCGCGGGTCGAGCGGCAGATCGATGGTCTCAGGGATATCGATATCGCCGAGACCGTTTTCGCCATGGATGAAGGTCGGCCAGTGGCCTTCCTTGCGGGTGGGATCGAAGGTCACGCCGGCGCCCCTGGCGACCGGTGCTGTCATCTGCCATTCCCGCTTCAGGAAGAGCGCATTGCGGGTGGTGATATCAATGGGCGCATTGCCGAAAACGGTGGTAACGCCGATCAGATCGATATCAGGATGGCGGTGCAGGAACAGAAGCGCCATGGCGTCATCCACACCGGGGTCCGTATCGAATATCACTTTATGCATAATGCCCTCATCCATATGTCTCAAGCGCCATCCGTCCTTCCGGCGACGCGCCACGGAAACATAACGATAAGCGGCAACACCGCAATCCCCCTGCCCGCTGCTGAACGCACAGAAAGAGATTGCGCCGTGGCCCTTTCGGTGAAAGAAGAAGCCCTCTCCTTCGCCTGCCCGGACATTCCCAGTGCAAGACATCGCCCTCAACGTTTTTATCGTTCTCTTCTGCGTCGCCATCTTTGCCGGATTTATCGATTCCATCGCCGGTGGTGGTGGCCTCATCGTCATTCCCGCAATGATGATCATGGGCATCGCCCCGCTCGATACGCTCGGCACGAACAAGCTGCAGGCGCAGTTTGGTTCCGCCTCTGCGACCCTTGCCTATGCCAGACGCGGCCATGTGAATCTCAAAGAACAATTGCCGATGGCGCTGATGGCCATGGCCGGCGGGATGCTCGGCGCGCTGACAGCCGCCTTCGTGCCGGCCGATCTCATGCGCGCCATCATGCCGTTCCTGTTGATTGCGATCGCGCTTTATTTTGCCTTCAAGCCGCAGCTCAGCGATATCGACAGCCACCGCCGCATCACGCCCTTCGTGTTCGGGCTTGCGGTCGCGCCGCTGATCGGTTTTTACGACGGTGTTTTCGGCCCCGGCGCGGGGTCCTTCTACATGCTGGCCTTTGTGGGCCTTGCCGGTTTTGGAATGCTGAAGGCGACCGCCCACACGAAGCTTCTCAACCTCGGTTCGAATTTCGGCGGCTTTCTCGTCTTTGCAATGGGTGGCGCGGTTTTGTGGAAGCTCGGCCTGGCCATGGGGGTCGGCCAGTTCATCGGCGCGCAGATCGGATCCCGTTTCGCGATGAAAAACGGCGCAAAGATCATCCGCCCGCTGCTCGTCCTGTCATGCCTTGCCATGGCGACGAAGCTTCTTGTCGACGCATCGTCCGCCTGGTCGATCGCCACTGTCTGGGAAACCATCTTCCCGAAATAAGGGATGGTGGAGCGCCTTTTCCCGTCATTCCGACAATGGGACGGCGCCCTGCTGCCTCAGCCAGCGGCGCGGCGACGGCGATCGGCGATTTCGCGGATCACCACCATCGCACCTACGAGCTTGTAGGCGGACGAGTAGCACGGCGACATTTCCAGCGACTTGACGACCGTGCGGCCATTCTGATCTTCCGCATAGGTATATTTCGACGTATCGCCCTTGAAGCAATTGTCGAGCTTTTCCCTGAGATTGTTCTGGAACCGGTGAACGCCGACAAGTTCGGCGATATGGCAGCCGACAAGCCCTTCCGGGGCATTGCGCTGAAATGCATCGAGAGCATTGGCGAAGGAAACGCGGTAGCCAGGGGAAACGATCACCACCGGCTCGTCGAGATCGTTGAGCATATCCTCATCGAGGATCAGATGGCGGTGATGCCACTCCAGAGTGTCTTCGTCCTCGTCACCGACGACCTTCGCCTTTGACGGCATGCCGACGTAGCGATCGACAAGGGTGCGAAGAAGCTCGGAGTTGCGCTGCACGCAGCCAAGGTCTTCCGCCTCGTGGTTAAGGAGATCGATGGCAAAACGGAACTGCTCGCGGATATCTTCGGAGTTTTCTGTCTTGCGTCCGACAACCCGCTCGAGGAGCTGTTCCAGTTCACGTTCCAGCACGGCAATCTTGTCGGCTTCGTTTTTACCAACGGCAGATTGCAGTTCCGTATAACGCAGCCAGAACAACTCAATCAAATCTTTCAACCCAACTCTCCCTGAACGGGCATAACCCCGCTACCTATGCGAACGGATTAAGCCTTTATCCCCTGATTGTAGCGTCTTTGCGCTTAAAAATGACGTAACGAAACGCAGGAACGCCGCGAGGATTGTTGTTCAAAATATCACAGCAGCCGCTAATTTTTCAATTTCGATAATCCATGAACGAAAAATGAGGTTCCGCAAATATGGAAAAGTACCGAAACGCACGATTTTCCCGTCGAATTTCGTGAGAATCACCGAAAATCTGGCCGCACACGATCCCGTCAAATCTGATGCTTCACGTCCCAGCGGTCGTGATACCACAGCCATTGTCCGGGGTATTCGCGCACCCAGCTTTCCACCTTGTCGTTCAGAAGCTGCGCCGTCGCCTGAATATCGACATTGCCCTTCTCATCGCGCGGAATTTCAACCCTGGGCTCTATTTCCAGCCTGTAGCGATTATCCGGAAGACGCACGCAGCGGGCAGGATAAACATCGCAGTTGAACTGCCGCACCAGCTTGGCGAGAAGCGGATTGGTGCGAACCTCAAGGCCGAAAAATTTCGTCGTCAGCCCCTTGCCGAATTTCTGGTCGACGAGCACGCCCACGCCGCCACCCTTTTCCAGCTGTCGCGCCAGCGCGAAGGAAGAGCCGGCATGCGAGGGCACGAGATTACCCATGCGCTCCTTGCGGAAATTGAAAACCTTGTCAGCCACGAAGGGATTGTTGGGCGGCCGGAACAACACCGTCACATCGAGACCAAAAGCCGAGCCGGCAACCGGCAGCAGCTCGAAATTGCCGCTATGGGCGGTAAAGACGATGAAGGGTCGTGGATTGTCGCGCAGTTCGAGGAAGGTCGAGGTGCCCTCGACCTCGATGCGGCCCGGCTCGTTCTTTTCCGGATCGAAATCGAACAGCCGGTCGAGAAACACATATTCCGCCGCAAGCCGGCCCATATTGGCCCAGCTGTCCATGGCGATCGCAAGCAGCTCTTCCTCTGACTTCTCCGGAAAGGCGCGTGCCAGATTATAAAGCATCAGCTTGTGGCGACCAGTCTTCGGCCCCACCCAGCGCGCCAGCCGGTCGGCGGCGCGAATGCCCGCATCGGCGGGGAAGAGCTTCAGCAGGTTGAGAAGGCCGAAGGCGAATGTCGCGATCAGCCACTGCCGGAAGTGGTCCAGTTTCAGGACGATCCGTGTCAGGAAAAGCTTCAAGACGGTCAATCCATCCGCAGAACGATTTTACCGAACACCTGACGCGTCTCCATACGTTCCAGCGCCCGGTCGATATCGTCGAAGGTGACTTCGGTGTCGATAACAGGATGCACGATGCCACGCGCCATCTTCTGCATGGCGTTGGCCATGTTTTCCATACGGCAGCCGAACGAGCCGAGCAGCTTCAGCTGCTGCTGGAACAGCATCATCAGGTTGATATCGGTGGAGACACCAGACGTAGAACCGCAGGTGACGAGACGGCCGCCGCGCTTCAGCGAGAACATCGAGCCCGCCCAGGTGTCCTTGCCAACATGTTCGAATACAACGTCGACGCCCTTCTTTTTCGTCAGCTTGCGCACGACGCCTTCGAAACGGTCGGTCCGGTAGTTGATGACGTGGTCGGCACCCAGAGCCTTCGCCCGTTCGATCTTGTCGTCGGAGCCGACGGTGGTGATGACGGTGCAGCCCATCTTCTTGGCAAGCTGGATCGCCGCCGTGCCGATGCCGGAACCGCCGGCATGCACGAGGATCGTCTCACCGGATTCGAGCTTGGCATTGTCGAACAGCATGTGCTCGACCGTGCCAAAGGTGACAGGCGCAAGGGCAGCCGCAACGGCATCGATGCCATGCGGCGCGGGCACGAGCTGACGGGCGGGAATATTGATCTTTTCCTGGGCAAAACCATCGAGATGGAAACCGTGAACGCCCTGCACATGTTCGCACAGATTGTCACGGCCTTCGCGGCAGGGTTTGCACAGCCCGCAGGTGCGCGCGCCATAGATTGCGACGAGCTGGCCGGGCAGCACGTTCGACACGCCCGGACCGATGGCTTCGACCACGCCGGAAGCTTCCGCACCGATGGTGAGCGGCATCTTGCGCTTGGCGAAAGCCATGCCGCGCCAGCCCCACACATCGATGTGGTTGAGCGCAACCGCCTTGACGCGCAGCGTCACCTCGCCCGGTGCCGGAGCATCCGGTTCGGGCAGGTCCACTTTTTCGAGCTTCCGGTCGTCCACGAGTTGAAGAGCGCGCATATATCAGTCCTTCGCCCGAGGGCGTTTATCTAAAGGGCTATTCCAGCAAACCTCTGTAACGGTTTTGCGGCCGGAATGCGTAATCAAAGAAGCGAGAGCGTTTTCGCAATTCAAGCGAAAACGCTCCTGTTAGTGGTGAAACCGGTCAGGCCGGTTCCCGCGTCATGACAAGGCTTGCATTCTGCCCGCCAAATCCGAAGGAGTTGGACAGAACCGCGCTCACCTGAGCATCCCGCTTCACATTCGGCACCACGTCGAGCGTGATGGTCGGATCGGGATTGTTGTAGTTGATCGTCGGCGGCAGGGTGCCGGTCAGCATGGTCTGCAGCGAGAACACCGCTTCCACAGCGCCTGCGGCGGTCAAGGTATGGCCGATCATCGACTTGTTGGACGACAGCGGGATGTTCTTCAGGCCCTCGCCGAAGACGGCGAGCATGGAGCCATATTCCATCTTGTCGTTTTCCGGCGTCGAGGTGCCGTGGGCGTTGATATAACCGATATCGCTTTCGGCCACGCCCGCATCGGCAAGTGCCGCGCGGATCGTCGCGATCGCCGGGCCGCCATCGGGCGAAGAGCGTGTGCGGTGGAAGCTGTCGGCCTTTTCGCCGGCGCCCTTGATGATGCCGAGAACCTTCGCGCCGCGTGCAACGGCGGCTTCGAGCGATTCCAGCACCAGCGTCGCCGCACCTTCGGCGATCACGAAACCGTCGCGGTCCTTGCTGAATGGCTTGGAGGCCTTTTCCGGCGGATCGTTCTGGGTCGAAAGCGCCGACAGCAACGAGAAGCGGATCAGCGCTTCGGCGCTGACAGAACCGTCTGTCGCAACCGTCAGCGCCCGCTCGGTGCGGCCCTGGCGGATTGCTTCGACACCAAGCTGGATCGCGGTCGCGCCGGATGCACAGGCGGTCGAAAGCGTGACCGGCAGGCCGCGCGTGCCAAAACGGTCGGAAAGACGCTCGGAAATCGCGCCGAAAAGTGCTGCTTCCTGAAACGCCGGATCGGGACGCTGACGGAAAGCCGTCAGGAACCGCTCATAGGCGTCACCCGGCTGGGCGGCCGGCGGAGACCGGTCGGCAAGCTCGAAACGGGCGCTCCATTCCGGCTCGATTGGCGGTGCTGCAAGAAACAGCGGGCCGTCGAAATCACCTGATATACCGGCCTGCGCCAGAGCCTCGATGGTGGTCTCACGCGCAAAAGCATAGGAACGCTCGACCGAATTCGGAACCGGGATATCGATGAAATCCACCGTGCCGCTGATCCGCGTCGAAAGCCCCTCGGTCGGGAAACGGGTGATCTTGTGGATGCCCGATTTGCCTGATGTCAGCGCCGCCCAGTTATCGGCGAGCCCCTGCCCGAGCGACGTGATGATGCCCATGCCGGTCACGGCAACGATGGGACGACCGAGATGATCCTTGAAGTTGGAAGTCATGGTCTTTCTCCTCACACGTCACGGGACAGAACGGCGACACCTTCGCCGCGCACATGGCCGACGGTGGTGACGACGGCTTCACTGGCCGCCTCGCCCATGGGTTTTTCCTCGGCCGCGTCGAAAGCCGGCACCTTCGCGCCGCTTTCAAGGGTCAGCGCCGCGAGCGCCAGCCCAAGCGGGAACTGCGCTTCCAGCCCGTGGCCGGTGATACCGCCGAAACCGCGGATGACAGCATTTGGCAGAGCCTTTTCGAGAATGTCCTTCTCGCGGGCCGTCACACCGTCATAACCGCTTGCGCCGGAGAAGATGACAGTGGCTGCGCCGTCCTTGGCAGGGGCAAGCAGACGCTCCATGCGCTTTTCCATCTTGCCTTCATCACGGGTGCCGCGATCCCCCTCGATGGCGTCGATGCGGGCATAGATGCGCGCGCCGCGCGCGCTGGCGTGCTTGCGCGATTCCAGCACAAGGAAGGCGCCCAGCGAACCGGAAACCATGCCGCCGCCATCCTGGTCACCACGCGACCACAGCGGCTGCCAGCCGCCCTGCGCATGTGCACCGATGGCTTCAAACAGCAGGATCATGTCGGGACGTTCCGCAGAGAAAGCACCGCCCACCAGCGCGTGGCTCGATTCGCCGGAGCGAATGCGGTGGAATGCGGTTTCGACGGCGGAAATGCCCGCCGCTTCCTCGCCCATGAAGGTGCGGGAAGACCCGGTGACCTTGTGCACGATGGAGATGTTGCCGGCCATCAGGTTGGAAAGCTGGGCGAGAAACAGCGTCGGGCGCAGTTCGGTCGTCAGCTTTTCGTTCAGCAGCTTTTCGCGGTCATTGCGCTTCAGCGCCTCGTCGACGATCAGCGTATCGACATTGATGTCGCGCTCACCACCACCGGCGGCAACGATCATGTCCATGGTGGCGCAGGCTTCGGCATTTTCCTTCAGCCCGGCATCATCAAGCGCCAGGCCGGCGGCAAAAACGCCAAGCCGCTGCCAGTTTTCCATCTGGCGCTGGTCGCCGCGCTTGGCAATCTGCGCGGACCAGTCGATCTCAGGCATGGGATGGACCGGATAGGGTTTGAATTTTTCGGTCTCGACAATCGTCGCCGGCGCGTCGGTTCCAGAAAGAAGCGCCACATGCGCCTGGCTGCCAACGCCGTGACAGGTCACGATGCCGACCCCTGTTATCACCACATCATTGTCAGATTTCATCGTCTGTCATCCTTTGCAGCCGGCCCCGCCGAAACGGTCACGGCTATCCACAGCGGTTGCGAACAACCACTTCATGCGTTGCGGAATAAAGCGCGCGATGCGGATTGGCAATGGTGAAGGCCCGATCCGCCGTCGCGAGCCCACGAATTTCGTGCGTCAAAACCGGGCCGACGGGAAAAACGCTCTCCTTCGAAACGGGTGGAAACGCTTATTTCTGCGCATCCGCGGCAATCGCCGCCATCAGGCCGACTTCTTCCGCCCGCTTCTTGACGATAGGCCCGAGCGGAATTTCGCTGAACGGCATTGTGCGCAATTTAAGCTGCGCGTCGCAGACCTTCTTGCCGGCAGAGGTGATCTTCGCCTTGGTGACGGCAAAACCGGAACCGTCATGCTCCAGCACGGCCTCGATGTCGAGAACCGCGCCCGGCTCCACGAAGGTGCGCATCTTGGCGCCGTCGACCGACATCAGGAACGGCATGGACGCAAAATCGCTGAAGGCCAGAACCAGCATGCCGGAAGCCTGCGCCATGGTTTCGATCAGCAGCACACCCGGAACCAGCGGCATGCCGGGGAAGTGACCTTCGAATACCGGGCTCTGGTCGGGAACGATCGACTGCGCCTTCAACGTGCGCGTCGCCATGTCCACGGCCTCGACCTTGTCGATCATCTGAAAATATTCAAGCAGCATCTGTCCGGCCCGTCTCTGGTCGGTTGCGACCCGCCTTTACAGGCTGGGTCCAGAAAGAAAAATGCCCGCCTGAAGCGGGCATCGTTGCTTCAGCCCTTGGCTGCGCGCAATTCATCGATCTTGGCGCAGAGGTTCTTCAGCACGAAATATTCTTCGGTGGAAACTTTGCCTTCGTTGACTTCCTGCGTCCACTGCTCGAGCGGAATCTTGATGCCGAATTCCTTGTCGATCGCAAAAACGATATCAAGAAAGTCGAGGCTGTCGATGCCCAGATCGTCGATCGTGTGGCTCTCCGGCGTAATGGTTTCGCGGTCGATTTCGCTGGTTTCGGCGATAATGTCGGCAACCTTGTCGAATGTAGCTGTCACGCCCATAATCCTTATTGTCGTTCGTATGAATTATCCTGTCTGACGCACCACATAGGCAAGTCGCACAAAAAAGCCAATGGTTTCGTGACGTAACTTTGTAATTTGCCCCAAAACTGTTGCCTAAACAGCAACCGAATGGCGGCCGCGTCCGTTACCGAGATAGGTGTCGAAGATTGCCGCGATGTTACGCACGAACGGCTTTCCAGCCTCCGTCACGGCAAAAATATCGGCATCCAGACGCACCACGCCATCCCTGTCGCCTGCGGCGAACAGCTGTGCCTGATCCCTCACGGAATGGCTCACCTTGCCGAAACGGTGCTGCAATTCCGAAAGATCGATCGAAAAATCGCACATCAGCCGTTCAATGACATGCGAGCGCAGATGATCCTCCTCCGACAGTTCAATGCCCTTGACGACGGCAAGACCGCCCTCGCCCGCCATACGCTGATATTCCCCCGTCGCCACCATGTTCTGCACATAACCCTGCGGCAGCCTGCCGATCGACGATGCACCGAGCCCGATCAGCGCATCGGCGGTGTCGGTCGTGTAGCCCTGGAAATTCCGTCGCAGCGCGCCGGCTTCTGCGGTCTGGCATAATGTATCGGTCGGCTTGGCGAAATGATCGATGCCGATCGCCTTGTAACCCGCCTGTTTCAGCATCTCGCCCGCCATCGTCATCTGGCGGTAGCGCTCGGCAATATCCGGAAGCGCGTGTTCGGGGATCAGCGACTGGTGTTTTTTCATCCAGGGAACATGGGCATAACCGAAAAGCGCGATGCGATCGGGATCGAGCGACACGATTTGGTTGACGGTCCTTTCCAATGTCTCACAGGTCTGGAACGGCAGCCCATAGAGGATGTCGCAGTTGACCGAATGCACGCCCCTCGCCCGAACGGCATCCACGACGGATTTCGTCTGTTCGAAGGACTGGATGCGGTTGATGGTTTTTTGCACTTTGTCATCGAAGTCCTGAACGCCCAGGCTCGCCCGCGACATGCCGATGGCGGCAAGCGCATCATAGCGGCTGTCGTCCAGATCATTGGGGTCCATCTCGACGCTGATTTCAGGTGCGAGCCCGAAGGTGAAGTGACGCCGCAGACAGTCCATCAGGCTCTGCATGTCCTCCGGCTTCAGCATGGTGGGCGAACCGCCGCCGAAATGAACAGCACTCACCACCGCATCAGGCGAAACAAGCGCGCCAACCGCCGCAATCTCCTGCTTAAGTGCTTCAAGATAAACTGCAATCGGCTCGTATTTCAGCGTGTGCTTGGTGTGACAGGCGCAGAACCAGCACAGCCGGTCGCAATAGGGAATATGCAGATAAAGCGATATGCGATTCCGGTAGCCAAGCGCGCCGAGCCAGCCGCGATAGGTGCCATTATCGATTCCCTCGTGGAAATGCGGCGCGGTCGGATAGCTCGTGTAACGCGGCACTGCACCCGAATATTTGTGAAGAAGTTCGGTATTCATCACCCGATTTGCCTTTTATCAAGAAAATGTCGATTTCCTCTCTTTCAGTAACGGCTGCGACAGTTTGCAACTTTGACTTCAATCAAATTGCGCCATAAGTTCTTGCTAAAGTAGACGCGGGGACGACGGCTACATGGCGCAAGCCTTCAAAGAGACCGTATTTGATACCCACGGTCGCAATCGTCCCGAAAAGCCAGCATTGGAAAAGGCTTATGGACACGCTGCAGAAGACCATCCACAATTCGGAAGAGCCCGTTGTTTGCCGCTCCTGCGAGGCGCGTCACGGCGGTCTTTGCAGCACGCTGACACCACAGCAGCTCTGCGATCTCAACCGCCATTCCAGCCGCAAAAAGCTGGAAGCCGGCAACGAGCTTCTCGGCCAGGGCGAACTCGTCACCTCCTATGGCAATATCCTGAAGGGCGTGGTGAAGCTGTCAAAAATGATGTCGGATGGCCGTCAGCAGATCGTCGGCCTGCAATTCGCACCGGATTTTCTCGGCCGTCCGTTCCTGGCGGAAAGCAAGATGACGGCGGAAGCCGCAACCGATGTGGAGATTTGTCTCTTTCCGCGCCGCGTTGTCGACCGCATGGTGTCCGAAGTGCCTGACATGGAACGCAAGCTTCACAACCAGTCCCTGAAGGAACTGGACGAGGCGCGTGACTGGATGCTGACGCTGGGTCGCAAATCGGCACAGGAAAAGGTTGCCAGCTTCCTTTATATGATCGCCACCCATATCGACCCGGAAAACGACGACAAATCCTGTTTCGACCTGCCGCTTTCACGCGCCGACATCGCCGATTTCCTTGGCCTCACCATCGAAACGGTTAGCCGGCAAATGACCAAGCTGCGCAAGGAAGGCATTATCCGCATCGAAAACAACCGTCACATCACGGTGCCAGATCTCGACGTGCTGAGCGAAGCCGCCGGCAACGACTGACGGAATTTGCCCTCTCACTGCCCCTGAAGTGCAGGTGTCCCGAAATTGATGTGCGGCGCCCGCGCCTGTGCGGGTGCGAGCGCAAAACCGGCAAGAACCAGCAAAGCGGCGATGCATTTCATGATATTTCACCCCGTGCCCCGCTTTTTCAGCGGCCTGTTTGTTATGGCTGCATCATAGCGGCAAACCTCATCCATCCGCTTAACATCTTGGGTAAGCGGATGGTTCAAAGGCAGGGTAAAGAAGGGGTTACAAGCTCGGCATCGCCGCATGTTTCTTCTCTCCGCCAGAGAGAAGAAACAAAGCACACCCGCTCGCTCCATAGGGAATCGACCGTTTGGGGGGCATGTCTTGTCAACAAAGATGGTCTGGCCAGTCTCTGAAACCGCGCAAATACGCGGCATGATCTCACTGCGAGGCTGCAGGCGTCGCAACCGGCTTCTGGTTTTCGGCAAGCGCCCGCAGCTCGGCCACCCGGCGCTTGTATTCGGCTTCCGAAATCTGGCCGTTGCGCCGTGCCGCACCGAGGCGCGACAGGCTCGATTCCATGGTGGAGGCCTCATCCTCACCCATCTGGGTGCCCGCGGCCGTCAGCGGCTGCGAAAAGGTCGGATAGGTGCCGGTATCGCGCTTCTGGCTCACCGCATTGTCGCTGACGGGGCGCGGACCGACGATTTCAGTCGTCGGACGGCGCATATGGGCGGGCGCAACGATCGGCTCCGGTGCCTTGCAGGCTGCAAGCGCGGTGACGAGCAAGGTGCCAGAGAGCGAAAGAACAGCGATTCTCGCGGCGTTTTCCGCATATGTTCCCCATGTGCCCATGTGCTTGCCCATCGTCATGTTCCGCCTGTAAGGATATCGCCGATATCGAATTCGACTGCGGTTCGGCCCTTTGCGGCCTCCCCTTGCTGGTGGAACTTGTATTCGTTTTCATGCAGAATGTGCAAACACAAATTTGGTGGAGGATGGCGCATGGCAGGTGTTGACGGCGGGGCAGAGAAAAAGGGTGGAAAAACGCCCGGTTTCGACGCTACTTCCGCCGAGGCCTACCTGATCCGCGACCCGGAAACCTTCGCGATCAATATCGCCCGCGCGCTCGAGAATCTCGGCAAGGCCGCCTCCGAGTGGCTGGCGCCACGCGAACGCGGTGAAATCCCGCAGGCAAGCGCCGATCCCGTGACCGATCTGGTCAAGACGCTCTCCGATGTCGCCGAATACTGGATGGCAGAACCGAAGCGCTCGCTCGAAGCGCAGACCCATCTGCTTTCCAGCTATTACGATCTCTGGGCGAAATCGGTGGCGCAGTTTTCCGACGACGCCGATTCGGCTTCGGAAAAACCCGCCGAAAGCGGTCCTGCCGAACGCAGGAGCAGGCGTTTTGCCGATGCCGACTGGCAGGCCAATCCCTTCTTCGATTTTCTCCTGAAAGCCTACCAGACCACCGTCGGTTTTGCCGACCGGATGGTGACGGAAGCCGAAGGCCTTGACGAACATACCCGCACCAAGGCGCTGTTCTATATGCGGCAGGTAACGGAGGCGCTTTCACCGGCCAATTTCGTCTTCACCAATCCACAGGTCTTCCGCGAGACGGTGGCCTCCAGCGGCGCCAATCTCGTCAAGGGCATGGCGCAGCTGGCGGAAGATGTCGCAGCCGGCAATGGCCACCTGAAACTGCGCCAGACCGATTACAGCAAATTCGTCATCGGCCAGAATATCGCCGTCACGCCGGGCAAGGTGGTGGCGAAAAGCCCGCTCTGCGAAATCATCCATTATGCGCCGACGACGCAGAAGGCCTTCAAGCGGCCGCTGCTGATCGTGCCGCCATGGATCAACAAATTCTACATTCTTGATCTCAACCCACAGAAATCCTTCGTCGGCTGGTGCCTTGAGCAGGGCCACAGCGTGTTCATGGTCTCCTGGATCAATCCGGATGCCCGTCTGGCCGAGAAGGGCTGGGACGATTACATCCGCGAAGGCATCGATTTTGCGCTTGATACCATCGAGGAGCGGACCGGTGAGAGGCAAATCAACGCCATAGGTTATTGCGTCGGCGGTACGCTTTTATCCTCGGCGCTGGCGCTGCATGCGCAGGAAGGCGATGAACGCATCCGTAGCGCCACGCTGCTGGCCGCCCAGACCGATTTCATCCATGCCGGCGACCTCAAGGTCTTCATTGACGAAGGCCAGCTGGCGGCGCTGGACAAGCACATGCAGGCGGTCGGTTATCTCGACGGCTCGATCATGGCGACCGTCTTCAACATGCTGCGCGCCTCCGATCTCATCTGGCCCTATGTGGTCGATAATTACCTGCGCGGCACCGAGCCCCTGCCCTTCGACCTGCTCTACTGGAACTCCGATTCGACCCGGGTGACCGCCGCCAGCCACTCGTTTTATCTGCGCAATTGTTATCTCGAGAACAATCTCGCGCGTGGACTGATGCGCGTTGCCGGCAAACGGATCAATCTCGGCGATATCAATATCCCTGTCTACGATCTCGCCACCCGCGACGACCATATCGCGCCGGCGAAATCGGTCTTCACGGGTGCTGCGCTGTTCGGCGGGCCGGTGGAATTCGTGCTCGGCGCTTCCGGCCATATCGCAGGTGTCGTCAACCCGCCGCAGCTTGAGAAATACCAATATTGGACGGGGCAGTCACCAGCTGGGGACTTCGATGCCTGGCAGGCCGCCGCCACGGCCCATAAGGGCTCGTGGTGGGTGCATTGGCAGAGCTGGATCGAAAACCAGAGTGCCGAAAAGGTGAAGGCGCGAAAACCGGGGGATGGCAAGCGCCCGGTGCTCGGCGATGCGCCGGGAACCTATGTCCTGTCCTGATCACGCCCGCTACCTCTTAGTCTTTCAGGCCCCATGTTCTTCACGCCCCTGCTTATTCCCGCAACGTTGATCTCCCGCTACAAGCGTTTTCTGTTCGATGCCGTACTGGAAGACGGCACGGCGATCACCGGCTCCTGCCCCAATACCGGCTCCATGCGCGGGCTGACGACACCGGGCTCCCGCATCTGGCTTTCCGAACACGACAGCCCTACCCGCAAATACCGTCACATGCTGGAAATGGTCGAGGCCGATGGCACCGTGGTCGGCATCAATACCGGCATGCCGAACCGGCTGGCGGAAGAGGCGATCCTGAACGGCCGCATTCCTGAGCTTGACGGCTATTCGACGATCCGGCGCGAACAGAAATACGGCCGCAATTCCCGCATCGATTTCCTGCTGTCGGAACCCGGCCGGCCGGATGCCTATGTGGAAGTGAAGAACGTGCATTTCATGCGCGAAAAAGGTCTGGCCGAATTCCCTGACACCGCCACCAAACGCGGCGCGAAACATCTCGAAGAACTGGGTGACGCAGCGGAAGCTGGTTACCGTTCGGTGATGCTCTATCTCATCCAGCGCGATGATTGCGACCGGATGCGTATCTGCGACGATCTCGATCCCGTCTATGCGCTGGCGTTTCAGCGGGCGATGGCGCGCGGCGTGGAGGCCTATGCGGTGAAATGCACGGTCTCCCCGGCACAAATTTCAGTCAGCGGAACGGTTAAGATGGACGAATGGCGTCCGGCTGTTTTATGAACAGGGACGTAAAGAGACAGAAAGCACTATGATGGTCACCTATATCGACGCAGCCTCCGCCCCCCTCAAGAATACCGGCGTCATCCGCCTTTATACGCCTGAGGATTTTGATGGCATGCGCAAGGCCTGCCAGCTGACGGCGCGTTGCCTCGATGAACTGGCAGCCATCGTCAAGCCGGGTGTGACGACTGACGCCATCGACCGCTTCGTCTTCGAATTCGGCGCCGACCATGGCGCGCTGCCGGCGACGCTGAATTATCGTGGTTATACGAAATCCGTCTGCACCTCGATCAACCATGTCGTCTGCCACGGCATTCCGGATGAAAAGCCGCTACGCGAAGGCGATATCGTCAATATCGACGTGACCTATGTGCTTGACGGTTGGCATGGCGATTCGAGCCGCATGTATCCGGTCGGCCAGATCAAGCGCGCTGCCGAGCGGCTGATGGAAGTGACCTATGAATGCCTGCTGCGCGGTATTGCCGCCGTAAAGCCCGGCGTACGCACCGGCGCGATCGGCGCTGCGATCCAGGCCTATGCGGAAGCGGAACGCTGCTCCGTGGTGCGTGATTTCTGCGGCCATGGCGTCGGACGCCTGTTCCACGACACACCCAACATCCTGCACTACGGCCGCCCCGATGAAGGCCCGGAAATCCGCGAGGGCATGATCTTCACCATCGAGCCGATGATCAATCTCGGCAAACCGCATGTGAAGGTGCTTTCTGACGGCTGGACCGCGGTGACGCGTGACCGTTCCCTTTCCGCCCAATATGAACATGCCGTTGGTGTCACGGCCACCGGCTGCGAAATCTTCACGCTGTCACCGGGTGGTTTTGATCGTCCGGGCCTGCCGCCGCTTTCCCCCGCATAAGGCCAGACCGCCTATGGCAAAACGCCCCGCCTCGCCTTCCGCCGATCTTTCCACGACGTCAGGCTTTGAGGCGGGCGAAGGCGATCTCTTTGAAGGGGCGGATGAGCGCGGCTTTTTTGCAGAACCGCGAAATGCGCCCAGGAAACCCGAGCGGGCCGCAGCCATCTCAGAACAGGAAGCGGATGCGGCCCATTATCACGGTCACCGCGACAGGCTGCGGGCGCGTTACCGCGATGGCGGCGATGCAGCGCTTGCCGATTACGAGTTGCTGGAGCTTCTGCTGTTCCGACTGATCCCGCGGCGGGATACCAAACCCATCGCCAAGGCTCTCCTTGCCCGGTTCGGAACCCTTGGCGGCGTGCTCGGTGCCCCTCTGGCCTTGCTGCAGGAAGTGAAGGGCGTGGGCGAAGCCGTGGCGCTTGATCTGAAGCTTGTCGCCTCCGTTTCCCAGCGCATGCTGAAAAGCGAAATCCGCAACAAGCAGGTTCTCGGCTCCTGGTCGTCGGTCATCGATTATTGCCATGCCGCCATGGCCCACGAGACGCGGGAACAGTTCCGCATCCTCTTCCTCGACAAGCGCAACGTCCTGATCGCCGACGAGGTGCAGGGTCAGGGAACCGTGGACCACACGCCGGTCTACCCGCGCGAAATCGTGCGGCGCGCGCTTGAATTATCCTCTACTGCCTTGATTTTAATACATAATCACCCGAGTGGAGACCCCACCCCTTCGCGAGCGGATATCGAGATGACCAAAACCATCATCGATACGGCAAAGCCGCTCGGCATCGCCGTTCACGACCATATCATTATCGGCAAGGATGGCCACGCCAGCTTCAAGGGCCTTCGGCTGATCTGAAGCAAACGCGAAAGTTTAACGCGAGCTGCAACCCATAGAGGCGGCATCAATACAAAATTAACACCTATAAATTAGCATTTCCGAAAATAATAAATCAAGGCATCGAACCTTGATGCCTGAAGGAACGGGGGTGCTTTATGTTTAATGGAGTGCGTTTCTTTCGCGATAGATCCGGCTCGTCTGCTGTCGAGTTCGCCATCGTCGCACCGATATTCTTTCTCGTCCTGCTCACCATGATCGCCTACGGCATTTATCTGATGGCCGCCTATTCGGTGCAGCAGATCGCCGCCGATGCGGCAAGAACGGCCGTTGCCGGGCTGAACACGACCGAACGCCAGCAGCTTGCCCGCGATTTCGTCAGCAAAAGCGATCTCAGCTACGCCTTCATGGACAAGACGCGTTTCACCGTCAACGTCGCCACCGATCCCGCCAATTCCAACCAGTTCACGGTCAAGGTCGAATATGACGCCCGCAACCTGCCGATCTGGAGCCTCTACAGCTACACCCTGCCCGAGCCGGTCATCCGGCGTTTTTCCACCATCCGGATCGGAGGAGCATGACATGCGAGATATCCATTCCCTGCTCCCCCGCTTCCTTGGGGATAGAACGGGCAACATCGCCATCTCGGCGGGGCTCACCGCACCGCTCTTCATCGGCATATTGGCGCTCGGTGTCGATTACGGTTACCTGACATTGCAGAAACGGCAATTGCAGCAGACCGCTGACCTCGCAGCCATATCGGCGGCAGCCAATGCCGCCGATGCCGAAAAAGCGGTTCAGCAATATTTTGCCCTCAACGGCATGGATCTCGGCGTCAGGACGGCCCAGGGCATTTTGACCGCCAAGGGGCTCCAACCCTTCGATCCCCTGAATGAATTCGCCAGCAGCAAGGGTTATGCCGAAGTCATCAAGGGTCACTACGAGCCGGATGCGACGGTCCCTGTCGGCCAGCGTTTCGTCGATAACGCCCTGCCCACCAATGCGATAAAAGTGAACATCGTCGAACAGGGGCAGATATTCTTCGCCTCCGCCTTCACCAAGCCGCCCAAGGTTTCGGCCGTCGGAACGGCCTCGTCCCAGAAGATCGCCGCATTTTCGGTCGGATCTCGGCTCGCCAGCCTCGATGAGGGAATTCTCAACAGCCTGCTCGGCGGCCTGCTCGGCACCACGGTGTCGTTGAAGCTGATGGATTATCAGGCGCTTCTCGCCGCTGATGTCAACGCGCTGAAGATCGTCGAGGCGCTCGCCATTGATCTCAACCTCACCGCCGGCACCTACAAGGATGTTCTGAAAACCGAAATCAGCTACGGCAAGTTCCTCGACGTGCTGACGAAAACCACGGGATTACAGCCGACGGTCGTCAACATACTGAATACGCTGCAAAAAACCGTCAACAAGAGCAACGTCAAGATCAAGCTCGAGGAAATCCTCAATCTCGGCCCGTTCTCGGACAAGCTGATCGGTACGGGTGAAAACCTCAAGGTCACCGCCGGTGTCTTCGATCTCATCAATGCCGCAGCGGTAGCCGGCAATGGCGGCAATCAGCTGGGCCTCAATCTCAACGCCAATCTTCTCGGTCTCGCCTCGGTCAAGGCAACGCTTGCCATCGGTGAACCGCCGGTCGAAACGCCGTCGCTTGCCGTCGGAGGTCAGGGCACCGTGGTGCGCACCGCACAGACCCGGCTTGCGGTCAATGTCGTGGTTGACGGGCTTCAGGCCATAGCAGGCCTCAAGGTCAATCTTCCGCTCTATGTGGAAGTCGCCCATGCCGAAGCGCGGCTTGCCGATATTCGCTGCACGGGCGGCGGACAGGGAACCGTCGATGTCGAGGTCGTTCCCGGCGTTGCGGAAATCGCTCTTGGCAATGTCGATACCACGGCCTTTGCCAATTTCGGCAAGGATCCGCGCGTCACCAAGGCGGCGATCGTGGATTCGGCGCTGCTCTCCATCAATGGCAGCGCCCTCATCAACGCCACCAACATGACCAAGACCAAGCTGACCTTCACGCAGTCCGATATTACCCAGGCCAAGATCAAGAGTGTCTCCACCAAGGACACCGTTACCACTCTTGTCAGTTCACTGCTGAAGAACCTTAATCTGGATATCAGGCTTCTCTTCCTCAACCTTGATCTCGGAGGTCTGGCGGGCATTCAGGCGGCGCTTGCCAACACGCTTGCGGTGGTCACAGCCCCCGTCGATCAGCTGCTCTATAACGTGCTGCTGGTTCTCGGCGTCAAGATCGGCGAAGCCGATGTGCGGGTCACGGATGTCCGCTGCCAGCAACCAGCGCTGGTGCAATAGTTCAGCACCGCACACGAAAAAGCCGCCGGAAGGTCTCCCGGCGGCTTTTTTGTTTATTTCGTTAGATCAGGCGTTGGCAATCGCCAGACGCTTCTCGTCGCGGCCGCTCTTCATGCGCTCGGACAGCAGGAACGCCAGCTCCAGCGCCTGATCGGCGTTGAGGCGCGGGTCGCAATGGGTGTGGTAACGGTCGGACAGCGAATCCGCCGTCACGGCGCGCGCACCACCCGTGCATTCCGTCACATCCTTGCCGGTCATCTCGATATGGATGCCGCCCGGATGCGTGCCTTCGGCGCGGTGGATCTGGAAGAAGCTTTCGACTTCCGACAGGATCCGCTCGAACGGACGCGTCTTGTAGTGGTTGAGCGTGATCGTGTTGCCATGCATCGGATCGCAGGACCAGACGACCTTGCGGCCTTCTTTTTCCACCGCACGGATGAGCTTCGGCAGGCTGTCCGCCACCTTGTCGTGGCCGAAACGGCAAATCAGCGTCAGGCGGCCAGCCTCGTTCGCCGGGTTCAGCGCATCGATCAGCTCGATCAGGTTATCGGGCGTCAGCGACGGTCCGCATTTCAAACCGATCGGGTTCTTGATGCCGCGGAAATATTCCACATGCGCATGGTCGAGCTGACGCGTGCGGTCGCCGATCCAGATCATGTGGCCGGACGTGGCGTACCAGTCGCCGGAGGTGGAATCGACGCGGGTCAACGCCTCTTCGTAACCGAGCAGCAGCGCCTCATGGCTGGTGAAGAAGTCGGTTTCACGCAGGCTCGGATTGCTGTCTGCCGAGATACCGATCGCCTTCATGAAATCCATGGTTTCGGAGATGCGGTCGGCCAGCTTGCGGTAACGGTCCGCCTGCGGGCTGTCCTTGATGAAGCCGAGCATCCACTGGTGAACGTTTTCGAGGTTGGCATAACCACCCATCGCGAAAGCGCGCAGCAGGTTCAGCGTCGCCGCCGACTGGCGGTAGGCGTCGAGCTGACGCTCCGGGTTCGGAATACGCGAAGCCTCGTTGAATTCGATGCCGTTGATGATGTCGCCACGGTAGGACGGCAGGGAAACGCCATCCTGCACTTCCACGTTGGAAGAGCGCGGCTTGGCGAACTGGCCAGCAATGCGTCCTACCTTCACGACAGGCAGCTGCGCGCCATAGGTCAGCACGACGGCCATCTGCAGGAAAGCGCGGAAGAAGTCGCGGATATTGTCCGCGCCATGCTCAAGGAAGCTTTCAGCGCAATCGCCGCCCTGCAGCAGGAAGGCGTTGCCTTCGGCCACATTGGCAAGCTGCTTTTTCAGGCGACGGGCTTCACCGGCAAAAACCAGCGGCGGATAGGTCGCAAGCGTGGCTTCCGTCGCCGCAAGCGCCGCCGCGTCAGGATATTCGGGAACCTGCTGGATTGGCTTCTGCCGCCAGCTGCCGGGGGTCCAATTCTGTGCCATGTTCTTACCCTTTTCTCGCCCGCGCGACTGCCGCGCGACCGCCTCGAAAAATTGAGCGGCTTATAGCTCCAAGCGCCGAGTTTGCATAGACACCCGCGCCCCCGCACCTCCCTTTCCGACCCTTTTGATGCCGTCCGACGAAGAAAAATCGTTTCAAACGATTAAAATATCACAAGATGGTGTCCGCCTGTTCCCAAGCAATCAAGAAATTCCCCATTTTGCGCGGATATAGTGGCGCAGGGAAAGAGGCAGATGGAAGAGAAAGACTGCCAGTCGGTCCATGGCAGAGGATGGCCATGTCTCCCACTCATCATCACTCCCGCCTTGCCTGCGCAGTACTTCAGTGCGGCTCATCTTTTCCATCAGGAACATGGTTTCCGGTAACATCTCTATCTCCTTGGTGTGGAGACGAGTTAAGCGGACCCGGCGGGAGAGAGCATAGGTGCACGTTTGAAAGACCCGTTTCATATAAAAACGGAGAAAGCGGCCCCTGATGCGCATAGGGTGCTGCGGTGATTTGGAGAAGATGCCGTGAAGGAAGTAGACTGGGACGATCTGAAGCTTTTCGACATTGTTGCGACAGAGGGAGGTTTGGCTGGTGCTGCAGGCAGAGCCGGGCTCAGCGCGCCAACGATTGGCCGGAAAATGCTCCTTTTGGAGCGCAAGATCGGAAGAACGCTCTTTATTCGAAGCCAGAACGGATACCGGCTCGCCCCGGATGGTGAGGTCCTCCTCGAAAAGGTTCTGACCATGCGACAGAGCGCGGCAGAGATCGCGCAATGGCACGGTGAGGCCTTCTCGCTGCCGATTGTTTCGATATCGAGCGACATCTGGATTGCGGGCTTCATAGCGGCCAATACAGCAGCCATCCGGGGCCCATCCGACCCTTTTCGGCTGTGCTGCAAGCAATGCGAGAACGAAGACGAACTGACCTATCGGCGCGGCCTGATTTCGATAAGGCACGACAAGCCAGCCACCGGAAATTTTGCCGTGCGCAAATCGGTCGACGTCGCCTATTGCGCCTATCGCCAGCAGGACAGTTCAGGCGCAGCGTTGACGCAATGGATTTCAATTGGAACCGAGGTGGCGGCGTCCGACGCGGAAAAATGGGTATTTCGTCATCGGGAACCGCTTATCCACACATGGACAAACGCGCCCTCACTTTTGCCTGGTATTATCCAGAGTGGCGCGGGAAAAGGCGTCCTGCCGTGCTTCGTTGGTGATGCCCTGCCCGGCCTCGTCCGCGATGGCGAGGCAATCGAAGAATTATCCCATCCGCTATGGATCGTCGTCAACGATGACGACCGGCATGCCGCGGAAATGCGGCTCGCCATAGACCGTCTCGTTGCCCTTTTGAAGAGCAACGAGACCCTGTTCAACGGGCGCCAGTGATAGTCAGCCGAAAATCACCGATGTTCCGGAGTGGGAGGTAACTAGACCTTTTCGCCGTTCACCACGCGGTAGCTCGGCGAATACATCGTCACCAGTTCCTCGGACGCTGTCGGATGAACCGCCATGGTGCGATCGAAATCATCCTTGGTGCAGCCGGCTTTCAGCGTGATGCCGAGAAGCTGCGCCATCTCGCCCGCCTCATGGCCGAGAATATGGACGCCGACAACCTTGCGGTCGGCAGCATTGACGATCAGCTTCATGATCGTTTTTTCCTGACGGCCGGATAGCGTCGCCTTCATCGGGCGGAACTGGGCGCGATAGACCTCCAGTTCCGGATATTTCCTGCCGGCTTCCTCTTCCGAAAGACCGACCGTGCCGATTTCGGGCTGCGAAAACACCGCCGTCGCGATCAGTTCGTGATCCGGCTTGGTCGGGTTGTTCTTGTATTCGGTTTCGATAAAGCACATGGCCTCGTGAATCGCCACCGGCGTCAGCTGTACCCGGTCGGTGACGTCACCCAGCGCGAAGATGTTCGGCACGTTCGTGCGCGAGTAATCATCGACGATGATCGCGCCGCGCGCATCGAGTTTTACCCCGGCATTTTCGAGACCAAGACCCTTGGTGTTCGGATCACGGCCAAGCGCCAGCATCACCAGGCCGACATGCAGCGAGCCGCCCTGCTTCGTGCGCGCCACGAAGCCACCGGCGCCATCCTTGCTGACGTCCTCGATGATGTCTTCCAGAATGATGCGGATGCCCTTGGCCTCCATCGCTTCATGCAGGCCCTTGCGCATGTCGTGATCGAACCGCGAGAGGATTTCCTTGCCGCGATAGATCAGCGTCGTTTCGACACCAAGCCCGTGGAAGATATTGGCAAATTCCACGGCGATGTAACCGCCGCCGGCGATCAGGATCGATTTCGGCAGCTCTTCCAGATCGAAAGCCTCGTTGGACGAGATCGTTAGCTCATGGCCGGGCAGCGCCTTGTGCTCGTTCGGCGTGCCGCCGACGGCGATCACGATACGCTCGGCCGTGAACGTCTGGCCGGTTTTCGTGAGCTTCACGGTGTGGGCGTCAACCAGTTCCGCCCGGCTGTCGAAAATGTCCGCCTTGGCGTTTTCAAGACCCTTGCGGTAGAGCCCTTCGAGACGGGTGATTTCCTTGTCCTTCGCCGCGATCAGCTTCTTCCAGTCGAAGCTGCGTTCGCCGACGCTCCAGCCAAATCCTTCCGAGTCCTCGAAATGTTCCGGGAATTGCGAGGCGTAGACGAACAGCTTCTTCGGCACGCAGCCGCGGATGACGCAGGTGCCGCCATAGCGGTATTCCTCGGCGATTGCCACGCGCTTGCCGAGCGAGGCCGCTACACGGCCGCTGCGCACGCCGCCAGAACCGCCACCGATGACGAAGAGATCGTAGTCATAAGCTGTCATAGTCAAAACCCCTGATCAAAACCGCCGTCCTCAGCCTCGAGACGGGTGGCGGCGCATTCACGGCACATATAGGTGCTGCGACGCACAAATGAAAAGCCCGGTCTTGCAACCGGGCTTTGAATATTTCTGAACTGTTTCTTCAATCAGGGCTTGGGAGCTGCCGGAGCGCCGCCCGTGGCGTTCTGATCGGCCGGAAGCGGCTTCAGATCGGCGCCTGCGACCTTCTGCAGTTCCGACATGCTGGAGGCGTTCAGGTCACGGTTGATGCCGGCGGCCCAGATGTCGGCGGCCTTCATCAGTTCGCGCGTGGCGATCGGGCCGTCCTTCAGGAGCTTCTTGCCCGCTTCGCTGCTGTAGAAGGTGGAGATGGCGTTCAGCTCTTCAACGGTGAAGGCGCGCGCGTAGGTTAGCGCGGCTTCGCGTTCCAGATCGGCGCGGCGCGGCGCAAGCTCGAGCGCCTTCGCGTCAACGGTCTCGGTGATCGCGTCCTGCACATTCGGCGAGGCCTGAATGAGTTCGGCTTTCAGACGCTCCGCCAGTCCAGGCAGAATGTCGTCGAAACGGTCGGTAACGCCAAGAGAGGTGATAGCCTGCCGTGCGGCAGCGATATGCGCTTCCGAAATTTCCTGAGCGCGTGCGGCAGTACCGAACACGATGCCGGAAATGAGGATCGAAGCAGCGGCAGCTTTGCCCAGTCCCGCTAGTTTGACCATGAAAATCTCGCTCCTGTTATACTGCCTGCATCACGCGGGCGCCTTCAGGACCCGCGATGATGGCAAGCGATGCCAAATTTATGAAAAGTCCGTGCTCGACGACACCGGGAATCGTGTTCAGCTCGCGTGCTAGCGCTTCTGCATCAGGAATACGGCCAAAAGATGCGTCAAGGATGAGGTGTCCACCGTCGGTCATGAAGGCGCCATCACCGGACGAGCGCATCGTCAACGCGCCCGAAAGGCCTGATCGCGCCGCCAGTTTTTCGATGGCGATGCGCGTTGCCACCTGGCCGAACGGGTTGATTTCGATGGGAAGCGGAAAGGCGCCAAGCGTCTCGACGACCTTGCTTTGGTCGGCGATGACGATCACGCGGGCGGATGCCGCAGCCACGATCTTTTCGCGCAGAAGCGCGCCGCCGCCGCCCTTGACGAGACGCAGCGCATGATCAACCTCGTCGGCGCCATCGATGGTCAGATCAAGCTCCGGCAATTCATCGAGGGATTTCAACGGCACGCCAAGCTCGACGCACAGGCGCGCGGTACGCTCGGATGTCGGCACGCCCTCGACCTTGAGACCGGCTGCGACCTTTTCGGCCAGAAGCCGGACAAATTCCTCGGCCGTCGAACCCGTGCCGATACCAAGCCGCATCCCGTCCTGAACGTGGGACAATGCGGCCTCGGCGGCCTTGATCTTCATCTGGCGGGCATCCATGTGCCTGAAACTCCGGTAGCTTTGTCGTCGCCGTGCTGTTTACACGGGTCGAAAGCCAAACGAAAGCCTTTTTCAAGGCAACGAACAGAACGTTGTGACGCGGTTGCAAAGACAGGCCCGTTTGCCTAGGCTTGGCGCAAATGAAAGCACCCATATCCCAGAATCCGCATTCTCCAAGAGGCCAGTTCCCGTGACAACCCGCACGCTCTCCCCGCTCGCCATTTTCGATCTCGACGGCACGCTGGTCGATACCGCCGCCGATCTCGTCTCGAGCCTTAACCACACCATCGCTGCAGCCGGGCTTGCCCCCGTTACCTATGACGACCTGACGCATCTCGTCGGCCAGGGCGCTCGGGTGATGATCAAGCGCGCCTTCGCACTTCGCGAGACGGAACTGCCGGAAGCCGAGATCGATCCGCTCTATGAGCGCTTCATCACCCATTACCGGGCCGAAATGCCCGGCGAAAGCCTTCCCTATCCGGGCATCGTCGCGGCTCTGGACGCGCTAAAGGCCGCCGGCATCACGCTTGCCGTCTGCACCAACAAGACCGAAATCCTCGCTGTGCCGCTACTCGAAAAACTCGGCCTCACGCCCTATTTCGCCGCCATCACCTGCGGCGATACCTTTGAGTACCGCAAGCCCGATGCGCGCCACATCCTCGGCACCATCGAAAAGGCCGGCGGTGACCCGCAACGCACGGTGATGGTCGGCGACAGCATCAACGACATCCTCGCCGCAAAGAACGCTGGCGTGCCATCGATCGGCGTCACCTTCGGTTATACGGATGTGCCGATGGTGAAACTCGAGCCGGATGTCGTGATCGACGATTTCAATGAATTGACGCCGGCGCTGTTCGAAGAACTGGTTGCTAAGGGTGCCGCTGCG
Source organism: Agrobacterium radiobacter (assembly GCF_040801995.1). Classification (NCBI taxonomy): domain Bacteria; kingdom Pseudomonadati; phylum Pseudomonadota; class Alphaproteobacteria; order Hyphomicrobiales; family Rhizobiaceae; genus Agrobacterium; species Agrobacterium radiobacter. Next base: position 1,263,948 of record NZ_JBEGHX010000001.1, read on the forward strand.
GCCTGAGAGGCTGTGGGCTAGGCGGAAAAAGCGAGGGAGCGGCACACTCAACCGCGTTGAGGGTTGCGCGCCCCTTCTTCCGTCATGCCGGACTTGATCCGGCATCCAGCCACGGCGCGTCTGCACCGTGAGAAGAGTCTCTCGCGATCAAAGACTTGATCGCGCTGGACCCCGGATCAAGTCCGGGGTGACAGAGTACGGTGTTGCCGTTAACGCCAAATGTAGCAGGCGGACCCTACCACCAAACAAATCGGGAAGGCCTTTCCTTCAAACAAAAAAGCGCCGTCTCCGGCGCTTTTTCTCTTGATGGTATGCTGATCAGATCGACACGGCCCGCGCCTTCGTCGTCACGGCGAATGCCTTCTGAACATAGCTGTCGCGATCATAGACATCGTCGAAGAATTGCACCTTGCCATCCTTGTCCGGCCACGCGGTGAAATAGGCCACATAGACGGGAACCTTCTCCGGCACCTGCACGGCCCGGTTCTTGCCGGATGCGATCTGCTCGCCAACCTTGTCGACGCTGGTGCCGAGAACGGCCGCGGCCATGCGGCGCGGATCGACCAGGCGGATACAGCCATGGCTCAGCGCCCGCATGTCGCGGTTGAAGAAGCTCTTGGCCGGCGTGTCATGCATGTAGATGGCATGCGCATTGGGGAACAGGATCTTCAGGTCGCCCAGCGCATTGTCGCTGCTCGGCGGCTGACGCACGGAAATCGCGTTGGTCGAGCCGTACCAGTTGACGCTGGTGGAAGAAACGGCACGGCCGCCCACCTGCACTTCGTAACCCAGACGGTCGAGATAGGACGGATCACGGCGCAGCTTCGGCAGCATCTCATTGACGATGATCGACTGCGGCACGCCCCAATAGGGGTTGAACTCGACGGTCTGGATCTCATCCTGGAAGAAATAGGTCTGGTTGGCCTTCGAGCCGACCACCACCTTCATGCCGAACTGTTCCAGGCCGTCATTGTGGTAATAGGCCATGAAAGCGGGTTGGTTGATGAAGACGTAACGCTGGCCGAGATCGGCCGGCAGCCAGCGGACCTGCTCCATGGCCACTTGCACCTTGGCGATCTTGGCGTCATTGCTTTCGCCGACCATGGCGCGCACGGTCGCGCGGCCAATCACGCCATCCGGCTTCAGGCCGTTTTCGCTCTGGAACGCCTTCACCAGATCGACGAGATCAGGCGTATAATCCGGCGTCTGCTGATACGCGGAAATGATCGCCGCATGCTCGGCCTTGAAGGCGGGCGAAGCGCGATGTTCGATGGCCTTGACGACATTGGCCATATCCGCGCTGCTGTTGCCGGGCTTCAGCACCAGATCGGCGGGAACGCGCACGACATGCGCCGCGTCACCCTCGCCGCGCAGGCGGGCAAGTTCGGTCTTCAACGCAAGATATTCGGCGCTAGACGGTTCGCGGCTGCGCAGATAGGCGGCGACATCGGGGCTGAGGCCCGCAAGCTTCAGCACGGGTGCGAGGTTCACCGTCTTGCGCTTGAAATCATGGTAGCCGGAAAGCCGGTTCGGATCGACACGGCCACGGGTCGTATCCTGCACATAGGCAAGAACCTTGGCGGAGAGCGCCAGCTCGAACTGCATCTGCGCCCGCTGATAGGCATCGGATACGGGTGCCGAGGCCGTTTCGACCGGCGTACCCGTTGCAGTCGTGCCGGCAGCGTTGCTGCTGATGCTGGCGGTCACGTCCTTTGCCGGTGCGGAAATGCTGTAATCGGCCGGATCGAGGCCACTTTCGCCCACCGTCTCGAAAAAGGTGATGACGGCATTGGCGCGCGCGGTAAGCTCACCTTCCGAAACCCACAGCGTCTTGCCGCCGGCGCCATAATAGGCTTCCAGCGCCTTGGCGATCTCAGGCGTGGCGCTGAACTTCAGATTGGCGAGACCTTCGCCGAAATTCGCGGTGTTTACGACACGGGCCGTATCCGCCTTGTAGTCGTAATAGCGAGGGCCGGAAACGCGCGGCAAAGGCTCGGGGTCGGAAGCGTCCGCACTCTGTCCTGCGCCAGGTCCAGAGGCCGAGGGCGAGGTGACGATGCCGGCCGGCGGCAATTCACCGCGATCACGCGCGATCTTGCCGGGGCCGCCGCGCAGGAGGTCCATCAGCGTTACCGCCCCGGCGCTGCCGGGAAGAGCGGTGGAAACGGAAAGACCGAGAGCCAGCACCAGCGCTGCCGATGATTTTCCAGATGTGACTTGCAATTTGATCCTCGTAGCACCCAGCACCGCCAGCAAAGGGCGGGCATCAGTTTCATGCCTGTCTAGCCGATCGCCGGCCCGTTGAAAAGAAAACGCCCAAAGCCCACAACCGTGCCGAAATGAACCTTATGATACAGCCAAAGCCATAAAAACGTAATTTCCAGAATTGGCGAGAATGGTTAAATTTCTATTTATTTCATTCACTTTACCCTGCCCCAACGGAGCGTCAGCGCACCCGGTAAAGCCCGGTTTTCCGGCCATTTCGCGTCGTAGTAAAAATGACACGCCGACGCCTTTTTCTCCGCGCACCACGCCACACGGTAAAATCGCTTTTGCACGGCGGGAAATATCTGCCTCCGCCGCATTGCAGCGCTTTCATTGCCGGCGCGATGATTCTATATATCGGCCGCGCAAGGCGGGCGAAGGCGCCGTTTTGGCGGAGGAACACGAGTAAAAAGGCAAGATTGATGACAGCCACACGCACGGAAACCGATACATTTGGACCCATTGAAGTTCAGGCCGATCGCTATTGGGGCGCGCAGGCGCAGCGCTCGCTCGGCAACTTCAAGATCGGCTGGGAAAAGCAGCCCGCCTCTGTCGTTCGCGCGCTCGGCATCGTCAAGCAGGCAGCGGCCCGCGCCAACATGGCCCTGGCCGGCCTCGACCCGAAAGTCGGCGACGCCATCATCGCGGCTGCTCAGGAAGTCATCGACGGCAAGCTGACCGAACATTTCCCGCTCGTCGTCTGGCAGACCGGTTCCGGCACGCAGTCGAACATGAACGCCAACGAGGTGATTTCGAACCGCGCAATCGAAATGCTCGGCGGCGAAATGGGCACCAAGAAGCCGGTTCACCCCAACGATCACGTCAATATGAGCCAGTCCTCGAACGACACCTACCCGACGGCGATGCACATCGCCTGCGTGGAAGAGATCGTTCACCACCTGCTGCCGAGCCTGAAGCACCTGCACAAGGCGCTGGAAGCCAAGGTCAAGCAGTTCGAAAAGATCATCAAGATCGGCCGCACCCACACCCAGGATGCAACGCCGCTGACGCTCGGCCAGGAATTCTCCGGCTATGCCGCGCAGGTCTCCTCGGCCATCGCCAATATCGAAACCACCCTGCCCGCACTTTCCAAGCTCGCCCAGGGCGGCACGGCTGTAGGCACGGGCCTCAACGCCCCAATCGGCTTCGCCGAGAAGGTCGCGGAAGAAATCTCCAAGATCACCGGCCTGCCCTTCGTCACTGCGCCAAACAAGTTCGAAGCGCTCGCGTCGCACGATTCCATGGTCTTCTCCCATGGCGCGATCAATGCGGCTGCCGCAGCACTGTTCAAGATCGCCAACGACATCCGCTTCCTCGGTTCCGGCCCGCGCGCCGGTCTTGGCGAATTGTCGCTGCCGGAAAACGAGCCCGGCTCATCGATCATGCCGGGCAAGGTGAACCCCACCCAGTCGGAAGCATTGACGCAGGTTTGCGCCCACATCTTCGGCAACAATGCAGCGCTCTCGTTTGCCGGTTCGCAGGGCCACTTCGAGCTCAACGTCTATAACCCGATGATGGCCTACAACTTCCTGCAGTCGGTCCAGCTTCTGGGCGATGCGGCCGTCTCCTTCACCGACAATTGCGTTGTCGGTATCGAGGCACGCGAAGATAACATCCGGAAGGGCGTCGAAAACTCGCTGATGCTGGTGACTGCGCTCAACAGCAAGCTCGGCTACGATATCTGCGCCAAGATCGCCAAGACCGCGCACAAGAACGGCACGACCCTGCGCGAAGAAACGGTCGGTGGCGGATACCTCACCAACGAGGAATTCGACCAGTTTGTACGCCCGGAAAACATGATCGGCCCGAAATAAGCCGGTCGGGATTTATCGCTGGAATTGGAACGGGCCTTCGGGCCCGTTTTTTATTGCCGGATGGATAAGGACAGGCTCCAAGCTGGACAGGCTGCGATGGTCCGGTATTGACCTCGCCTGCCGTTTTGAAGATCGTCCTTGTGAGCCGGTCTCCGGCGCAAATGCCGAAACCCCAAGCGCGATGAGGATGACGCCATGATATGCCGCCGCAATCTCCTGCTGGGCGGCGCGCTTTTCGCGGCGGCCTTGAAAATCCCAGATGTCTTGGCCCGGGACAGGCGGCTGCAAATACCTCTCTGGCCCGGCCCACCTCCCGGCGGCAGCGGTCCGGGTGGCGCTCTGGAGATCAGCAGGAAAGGCGCGGTCAGCAATATCAGCCTGCCGAGCCTTGAAATATTCGCACCCGAGAAACCAAACGATTCCGCCATCATTATCGCGGGTGGCGGTGGATATAAACGCATCGAAGAAGGCAAGGAATCCTATCCTGCAGCACGCTGGCTTGCCGCAAGGGGTATCCACGCCTTCGTCCTCACCTATCGCCTGCCGATCGAAGGCTGGGTCGCCGGTCCGCTTGCCCCGCTTCAGGATGCACAGCGTGCCATCAGGCTCATCCGCGCCCGCGCTTCGCAATGGCAGATCGATACGCACAAGATCGGCGCGCTTGGCTTTTCTGCGGGCGGCCACCTGATGGGCCTGACTGCGGCCCGCTCCGCCTTCTCATCTTACGATGCTCTCGATGATATCGACAGGCAATCAGCCCGGCCGGATATCGCAGCGCTGATCTACCCGGTCATCACGCTATCGGCTCCCTATGACGATACCTCGACCCGCAAATCGCTTGTCGGCAGACATCCGACGGATGCGGCAACGCGGCAATGGTCGGTGGAAAGCCATGTGGGAAAGGATTGCCCGCCGATTTTCCTGACGCAGGCCGATGACGATCGCATTTCCGATCCGGCCAACAGCCGTATCATGCAGCAGGCCTGCGAAAAGGCCGGCGCGGATGTCGAGTTTCATCCAATCGCGTCCGGCGGTCACGGCTTTGGCATGGGCAAGCCCGGAACTCTCACCGAAGCATGGCCGACATGGTACGAAGCGTGGCTTAAGAAACGCAGCTTTCTGACCTGATGCATGGGGCGCATCGCAGCGCACCGCGCGTCCCAAGCCCATTATCACCAAACAAAAGGGCCGCAAAAGCGGCCCTCTTCATCTCATTCAAACTGTCAAACCAGCCGGCTCTGCTCCACCGCCGCCTCAACGAAGCTGGCGAAAAGCGGATGCGGATCAAGCGGGCGGCTCTTCAGTTCCGGGTGATACTGCACACCGATGAACCACGGATGGTCAGGATATTCCACCGTTTCCGGCAGGACGCCATCCGGAGACATGCCGGAGAAGACGAGGCCGCAATTTTCCAGGCGGTCCTTGTAGTCCACGTTCACCTCGTAGCGGTGGCGGTGGCGCTCGGAAATATCCGTGGTGCCGTAGATTTCGGCGATCTTGGTATCTTTCTTCAGCGCCGCCTTGTAGGCGCCAAGACGCATCGTACCGCCGAGATCGCCCTTGGAGGAGCGCTTCTCCAGCTCGTTGCCCTTGACCCATTCCGTCATCAGGCCGACGACCGGCTCGGAAGTCGGGCCGAATTCGGTGGAGGAGGCATTTTCGATGCCGGCAAGGTGACGGGCCGCTTCCACGACCGCCATCTGCATGCCGAAGCAGATGCCGAAATAGGGCACGTTGCGCTCACGCGCGAACTGCGCCGCCATGATCTTGCCTTCGGAACCACGCTCACCGAAACCACCAGGCACGAGAATGCCGTTGACCTTTTCGAGATAGGGTGTGGGATCTTCCTTTTCGAAGACCTCGGACTCGATCCATTCCAGCTTGACCTTGACGCGATTGGCAAAACCACCGTGATGCAGCGCCTCGATCAGCGACTTGTAGGCATCCTTGAGGCCGGTGTATTTGCCGACGATCGCAATCGTCACTTCGCCTTCCGGCGTGCGGATGCGGTTGCAGACCTCTTCCCACGGCTCCAGACGCGGCTTGGGCGCCGGCTCGATGCCGAAGGCGGCCAGCACTTCCGAATCGAGACCTTCCTTGTGGTAGGCAATCGGAACGTCATAGATATTCGCCACATCCAGCGCCTGGATGACGGCGGAAGGACGCACGTTGCAGAACAGCGAAAGCTTGCGGCGTTCCGCTTCCGGGATTTCCCGGTCGGCGCGCACAAGCAGGATGTCGGGGTGAATGCCGAGCGCCTGCAGTTCCTTCACGGAATGCTGGGTCGGCTTGGTCTTCAACTCGCCGGCTGCCGGAATGTAAGGCATCAGCGTCAGGTGAAGATAGATCGCCGTGCCGCGCGGCAGGTCGTTGCCGAGCTGGCGGATCGCCTCCATGAACGGCATCGCCTCGATATCACCCACCGTGCCACCGATTTCGCAGATGACGAAGTCGTAGTCGTCATTGCCTTCGATCACGAAATCCTTGATCTCGTTGGTGACATGCGGAATGACCTGAACGGTTGCGCCGAGATAGTCGCCGCGCCGTTCCTTGTCGATGATGTTCTTGTAGATACGACCGGTCGTGATGTTGTCGGTCTTGGTGGCCGAACGCCCCGTGAAGCGCTCATAGTGGCCAAGGTCGAGGTCCGTCTCGGCACCGTCATCCGTCACGAACACTTCGCCGTGCTGTGTCGGGCTCATGGTGCCGGGATCAACGTTCAGATAGGGGTCGAGTTTGCGAAGCCGCACCCGATAACCACGGGATTGCAACAAAGCTCCGAGTGCTGCCGCGGCGATGCCCTTGCCTAGAGAGGAGACCACGCCGCCTGTGATGAATACATATCGCGCCATGGGATTCACCGGATACCTTTTTACCTCTGATTCCGCCAGCCCAAAATTAATGGTTTCGAAAATTCGCTGTTGACGAATCCGCGATGGGGCGAGCCGGAATGCGAACAAAAGAAAACCGGCAGGCTTTTGGCCTGCCGGAGCGTTAAATCAAAACCGGGCTTATTGACCGGTCGGAACTGCGTTCGGATCGGCGGGCTGCGCCGGTGCCGGGGCGGCCGTGCCGGAAGCGGCAGGGGCCGGTGTCGTCTGCGCCGGAGCGGCCGCACCATTATTTGTCGGAACGCCATTTTCAGCCGGAGCCGGGGCCGGCGTCGTTGCCGGACCGAGCGTGTCGAGAATGCCGTTGCCCTGACCCTGCGTGGCCGGAATACGGTTCAGGATGTCGGTCGGGCGCGATTCGTAGCGGGTCATAAGACCAAGGCCGAGCGACGTCAGGAAGAACAGCGCGGCGAGGATGCCGGTTGTGCGGGTCAACGCATTGGCCGTTCCGCGCGCGGACATGAAGCCCGAACCGCCGCCGATACCGAGGCCGCCGCCTTCGGAACGCTGAATCAGGACCACGCCGACAAGCGCCAGCACGATCATGAGGTGAATAACAATCAAAACGGTCTGCATGACAATCCATTCCATGCCCCGCGCGGAGCACCATAAAGAAGGTTTTGCGGCTCTTTACATGAGGCGACGGCTTATTCCAAGCCCCTTTCCCGCCACTCGTGCAGGAAAGCTTGGATCAAGCCGTCAGTTGCTCGTATGCCGCATAGATGGAAAGGAAGTCGGAAGCTTTCAAGCTCGCACCGCCAATCAGCGCACCATCGACGTTCTCGACGCCCATCAGTTCCAGCGCATTGGCCGGCTTTACCGAGCCGCCATAGAGGATGCGCATGGTCTTGCCGGCATCGCCGAAGCGCTTGACGAGTTCGTCGCGCATGAAGGCATGGGCCTCGCGCACGTCTTCGACCGTCGGCGTCAGGCCCGTGCCGATTGCCCAGACAGGCTCATAGGCGATGACGGTATTTTCGGCCGTCGCCTCATCCGGCAGCGAGCCGGCAAGCTGGCGCTTGAGAATATCGAGCGTCTGGCCCGCCTTGCGCTCATCCGCCGTCTCGCCGATGCAGACGATGGCGATGAGGTCGGCCTGATGGGCGGCAGAGGTCTTGGCGCGGACCAGATGATCCGTCTCGGCATGGTCGGTGCGGCGCTCGGAATGGCCGACGATGACATGGGTGCCGAAGCAGTCGGCGATCATCTCGGCGGAAATATCGCCGGTATGAGCGCCGGATGCTTTCTGGTGGCAATCCTGCGCGCCGATCATCAGCGGGCTGTCATCACAGAGCGCTGTTGCGACATAGAGCAGTGTCGAGGGCGGGCAGATCAGCGCATCCACCTTTTCGGACAGCGCGCCCTTGACGCCTTCTGCCATGGCCTTGATCTGATCGAGCGAGGCACGGGTGCCGTTCATCTTCCAGTTTCCGGCAACAAGCGGTCGAACATTCGGCGTCATGCGTATCCATTCCCTTTGTCTCTGGCCCCGCCTTTGGCGGCGCCCCATCCCTCAGCCGCAAGCGGCCCTTAATCACGACAGAAATACTGCCGGAAATCCCGGGATATTCCTTTAACCGCAGAAGGCCGCAAATGGTACAAAAAAGCGGCCCTTAGGTTCAAAATGACGGCCGATTTCGCAAATTTCACCGCCGCTGACCCAAATTGAGGCCTCAGCGGCTCAAAATCCAGTTCAAAACCGCCCGCCAGTCGGTCATGCGCACCGGCGTGCCGTGGCTGCCGGTCTCATACCGCGTGAACCGCGCCGGCTCACCGGCCTTCAGCAGGGTACGGAAGATCGTCGCCTGCTGATCGACCGAATAGACCTTGTCGGCGCTGCCATGGGTGAACCACACCGGCTTCCTGGCCTTGGCAAAGGCACTTTTCGGAAAATCGGGATCGACCGCACCACCGAGGATCGCCATGCCCTTGAGGTTGGCGACAGCAGCCTTGTCGCGGCTGATGCCATAGCAGATGAAGCTGCCCATCGAGGCACAGGTCAGTACGACCGGCTTCCCGCCCGATTTTTTGGCCGCATCGGCAATCAGCGCCGCGACATCTGCAACGCCGTTCTCATCGAAGGAACGCACGCTCGGCGCATAATAGGTGCCACCATTGGCGACGGCCAGATTCTTCAGCCGGTTGAAGTTGCCGCCGAAGGTGTAGTCATTCATGCCGAGCCGCCGGTCACCGCCGCGCCCGTGGATGAAGATGACGGTGAATGCCTGACCGCTTGCCGGCCCGACGCGCCCCACCTCGAGCGCCCTGCCCTCGACCGACACGGTTTCAAGCGCCTGCGCCTTCTTCGGCGTCATATCGACATATTGCCGCTTCACCCGCCGCTCCGGCACTTCGTCGCGGCCGTTGATGTCGCGCATTTCCTGATAGTCGATGACCTCGGATGCGCCGCCATCTCCGGTGGAAAGCAACGTCTGGGCGGAAAACAGCTCATCCTTGAAGGGGCGCAGCGGCCCGTCGGAGGCCGAAGCCGCAACCGGCATGGCCGCAACAGTCAGGCTGAAAAGAGTACAAAACGTGAAATGAGCTGTGGACATGCCTTGGCTAACCGTTCATTCGTGGCTGCGAGACTTGCCATTGCAAGGCCGGCAGCGCAATCCTCCTGTTGCGAAACCCTGACACAATCGTGGCATAGGATGCGCCGCGTTTGCCCGACGGACCCACTTCAATCGGACGGGAACCGCGTTTGGCGTTATGATTGACGCTACTGGCATAATGATTCGCATGGCGAAATTCTGACACACGCTTTTGAACTTTGGACATGATGGACGACAGCAACGATCTCTTCTCCGGTCTTCCGGCAGCACGAAACAGCGATACGGAAACGAACGAGGACGCCGCGAAGACGCCGGCGACCGCGGCCGCCAACGTGCCCGCCAACCTGAATGTGCAGCCGAAACCCGCAGCCGTTGCGGCCGTTACGCCGCCTGCCCCTCCGGCCCCCGTGTCTCCTTCCGGTGACGACTACGGTGCTTCGTCGATCCGCGTGCTCGAAGGGCTGGAACCGGTGCGCATGCGCCCCGGCATGTATATTGGCGGCACCGATGAAAAGGCGCTGCACCACCTCTTTGCCGAAGTCATCGACAACTCCATGGACGAGGCCGTCGCCGGCCACGCCAACTTCATCGAAGTCCATCTCGATACCGAAGGTTTCCTGACAGTCACCGATAACGGCCGTGGTATTCCCGTGGAAAACCATCCGCAGGTTCCGGGCAAGTCGACGCTCGAAGTCATCATGACCAAGCTGCATGCCGGCGGCAAGTTCGACGGCAAGGCCTATGAGACATCGGGCGGCCTGCACGGCGTCGGCGTGTCCGTGGTCAATGCGCTGTCCGATCTTCTGGAAGTGGAAGTGGCGCGTAACCGCAAGCTTTACCGCCAGCGCTTTTCGCGCGGCGCGCCGATCGGCGGGCTGGAGGAACTGGGCGACGTGCACAACCGTCGCGGCACCCGCGTGCGTTTCCACCCGGACCCGCAAATCTTTGGCGATCACGCCAAGTTCGAACCGGCCCGCATCTTCCGCATGGCCCGCTCCAAGGCCTATCTCTTCGGCGGCGTCGAAATCCGCTGGAGTTGCGATCCCGGCATGGTGCCGGCCGGCGGCGAAATCCCTGAGAAGGCCGTGTTCCATTTCCCCGGCGGCCTCAAGGATTATCTTGCCGCCACGCTCGGCAAGGAATTCACCGTCACCCGCGAGATTTTCTCGGGCCGCACCGAAAAGACCGGCGGCCACGGCGCGCTGGAATGGGCCGTCACCTGGTATGGCGGCGATACGCAGATCCATTCCTATTGCAACACCATCCCGACGCCCGAAGGCGGCACGCATGAGGCGGGTTTCCGCATCGCGCTCACCAAGGGCCTCAAAAATTACGCTGATCTGACGCAGAACAAGCGCGCCAAGGACATCACCACCGACGACGTGATGATCTCTGCCGCCGGCATGCTCTCGGTCTTCATCCGCGAGCCTGAATTCGTCGGCCAGACCAAGGACAAGCTCGCCACCGTCGAGGCCCAGCGCATCGTTGAAAACGCGCTGCGCGATCCCTTCGACCACTATCTCGCCGGCAATCCGGGCGAAGCGGCGAAGCTGCTCGACTGGGTGATCGAGCGCGCCGAAGAGCGCCTGCGCCGCCGCAAGGAAAAAGAAGTCAACCGCAAGACCGCGGTGCGCAAGCTGCGCCTGCCCGGCAAGCTGGCGGACTGCGCCCAGAACACGGCGGAAAATGCGGAACTCTTCATCGTCGAGGGTGACTCGGCGGGCGGCTCCGCCAAGCAGGCCCGCAACCGCGCCAATCAGGCCATTCTGCCGCTGCGCGGCAAGATCCTCAACGTCGGCAGCGCCAGCCGCGAAAAGCTCTCGGCCAACCAGCAGATCGCCGATCTCATCCAGGCGCTCGGCTGCGGCACCCGCACCAAATACCGCGAAGAAGACCTGCGGTATGAACGCATCATCATCATGACCGATGCCGATGTCGACGGCGCCCATATCGCCTCGCTGCTCATCACCTTCTTCTATCAGGAAATGCCGGAACTCATTCGCGGCAATCACCTCTATCTGGCGGTGCCGCCGCTCTACGTCATCCGTCAGGGCGCCAAGAGCGCCTATGCCCGCGACGACGCCCACCGCGCCGAACTGATGGAAACCGTCTTCAAGGGCAAGAAGGTCGAAATCGGCCGCTTCAAAGGCCTTGGCGAAATGATGGCCCAGCAGCTGAAGGAAACCACCATGGATCCCGAAAAGCGCACCTTGCTGCGCGTCGAGATCGACGATGTGGATTTCGAAGGCACCCGCGAGGCCGTCGACAATCTGATGGGCACCAAGGCCGATGCCCGCTTCCGTTTCATTCAGGAACGAGCGGCCTTCGCGGATAATCTGGATATCTGATCATCCGGATGCACCCTTGAAAGGCAGCGCATGGCGCTGCCTTTTGTGTTGATGTGGAGGGAACCTCATGCGGATAGTGCTGACGGGCAGTTCCGGTCGGGTCGGCCGCGCGATTTTCAGCGCCCTGGCCGGCAGGCACGATGTTACCGGCATTGACCGCTCCCCCTTTTCCACCACTCACATTGTCGGCGATTTCGCGGACATAAAACTGCTGCGTTCCGCTCTGGAGCGAGCGGATGCGGTGATCCATGCGGCAGCGCTCCATGCACCGCATGTCGGCATCGTTCCAGACGCAGAATTTCAGCGCATCAACGTCGGCGGGACCCGCATGCTGGCGGAAGCGGCCATGGCGGCGGGTGTGCCACGGCTGGTTTTCACCAGCACCACGGCGCTTTACGGACAGGCGGTATCTGCAGGGTCCTGCACATTTATCGATGAAGAGACGCCGCCCCGGCCGAAAAGCATCTATCACCGCACCAAGCTCGAAGCCGAGCAGGTGCTGGCGGAGATGGCCGGCCCGCATCTCGCCGTGCGCGTGCTGCGTATGTCCAGAAGTTTCCCGGAGCCCGCCGATGTGATGGCGGCCTACCGGCTGCATCGCGGCGTCGATATCCGCGATGTCGCCGATGCCCATGTGCAGGCGCTGAGCAATGCTGGAGACGATTTCCAACGCTATATCATATCGGCCGCGACCCCGTTTTCCGCTGATGACAGCGACATTCTCGCTCGGGATGCAGCCTTCATCCTGCGGCAGCGGACCCCGGCCGTCGCCGCCACTTTCGCGGAGATGGGATGGACGTTGCCAGCGACCATTGACCGGATCTATTCACCCGCACGCGCCGCAGAGGGGCTGGGCTGGACATCCCGCTTCGGTTTCGAGGAAGTAGTGGCTGAGCTTGCCCGGTGCAGCCTGGAAGTCCTGCCAGCAGGCGCCAATATCAGCCGGAAATCCGAGTAAGTCCGGCCCTATGCCGCCGCATCCTCGCGGACTTCCAGAATGCGGTCGATCAGGCCCCATTCCAGAGCCTCCTGCACCGTCATGAACCGGTCGCGATCCATCGCCCTCTCGAACTCCTCGTAGCTGCGCCCGCAATGTTCGGCATAAAGCCGCGTCATGCGGTGTTTTGTCTGCCTGATTTCCTCGGCGTGGATAAGCATGTCCGACGCCTGCCCCTGAAAACCGCCTGATGGCTGGTGAATGAGGATGCTGGCATTGGGCAGCGCCGCCCGCATGCCGGGTTCGCCCGCCATCAGCAGGAACGAGCCCATGGAACGGGCCGTCCCCATGCACAAGGTGTGAACCGGCGCGCGAATGTAGCGCATGGTGTCATACATGGCGAAACCGCTGGTCACCATGCCACCCGGCGAATTGATGTAGAGATGGATCGGCTTCTTCGGGTTTTCCGCTTCAAGAAACAGCAATTGCGCGCAGACCAGCGCGGAAACCGTATCGTTCACCTCTCCGTTGAGGAAGATGATCCTCTCGCGCAACAGGCGGGAGTAGATGTCGAAAGACCTTTCTCCCCTTGACGATTGTTCGACTACCATAGGGACGAGTTGCATCGTTTCGCGCATCGGCGAACTCCTGTCGTTTAAGAATATTGGGAAACGTGCCGGATCAGGCTGCGAGCTTGATCGGCGAACCGTTGTGGTTTGCGGCGGCCTTCGTCATGCGGCCGGTATTTACGGGCAGGTCATGAATGATGCGCAGGCTGGTGCCGCCACGGTCATTCGCTGCGATCTGGAACGTGACGGTGCTTTCCAGAAATGGCGGATGATCCTCCCGCAGCCGGTAGCAGACCTCCTGCCCCGGCGTGGATTTTATCGCCTCTGGTTCCGCCAGGGCTTGCCTCGGCAACCAGCGTTCGCGAAAGGCGGGAATGCTGATCGCACGCCACACTTTCTGCGGCGACTCGTCCAGATCATATTCAAGCTCCAGACCGTTTTTCGGTGCTTCCGGTATTTGCCTGTTCATTGATCCATATCCTTCAGCAGGAGCTTCAGAGCCTCGATGCGCTGCGGCCAATAGGCGCGATATTTGGCGAGCCATGCCGCAATGCGGGTCAATCCTCCCGGATCGACCTCATAATTGACGAAACGGCCCTGCCGTCTTTCAACCACCAGCCCCGCCCCGCGCAGGACAGAAAGATGCTGCGACATGGCCGGCTGGCTAATCTCGATGCCTTCGCGCAAGGCGGAAGCGTTCATGGCGCCGTCCGCCAGCTTCTCGAAAATGGCGCGGCGTGTCGGATCGGCCAGCGCACGGAAAATATCGTTCTCAGTCATGACAACACATAAGCACACACTTATCTGATTCACAAGTCCCTTCGGCGGGCGGAAGGCAGCGTTTTTCATCCACAGCGTCCAATTCCGTGAACGCTTTCTCCCCTCGCGCGTTTTCACTGCGCCTGATACTCTTCGGGCCGGGAGCGATCAAAACAAGTGACTGCATTTACGGTCTTCATCATCATCATTCTTCTCCTGGTCATAGGACCGAGCCTGTTCGTCGTCATCGGCAAGCAGCGGGAAAAGGCCATTCCCAAGCGCCCTTCCACCGCCCTGCCCGTTGCCGAAGATGAAACGGCGCTGGACCGGCACTGGCAATCGATCAGAAACGGCTGGAACGAGAAGAATGCGCTCTGCCTCTTACATTCCAATCTCGATGCCTTTGCGGTGCGCGTGGCGGCGGCCCGGGCGGCGGGGCGCAGCCTCGATCTCATGTATTACATGTGGAATGCCGACCTGACCGGACGGCTGATGATGCGCGAAGTCATCGCCGCCGCCGATCGAGGTGTGCGCGTGCGTCTGCTCCTCGACGATCTCGGCGTTTCCATTTCCGACCGTATCTTCCACGCCATCGACAGCCATCCGAATATCGAACTCAGGCTGTTCAATCCCACCCGGGCGCGGGAAAACATGCTGCATCGAGGCATCGAGCTGGTGCTGCGTTTCCGAAGCGTCAACCGGCGCATGCACAACAAGGCGTGGATTGCCGACGGGCGGGCCGTGATCGTCGGCGGGCGCAATATTGGCGACGCCTATTTCGATGCCGCCGAGCGCGCGAATTTCCATGATTTCGATATTCTCGGTTTCGGCAGCATCGTCGCCGACGCCACCGAGATCTTCGACGATTACTGGAACAGCGCCGTTTCCGTTCCCGTGCGTTCCCTGCTTTCACGCAGGCCAAACAAACTCGCCAAATTGCGCCGCGAACTGGATGCCCTGCCGAAAAGCGAGGCGGCCAAACCCTATCTGGAACGCGTCGAAAGCCAGTATGGCCGCGACCACTTCCTGATGTCGGACCGCCTGCACTGGGTCGAGGCGGCGGATATCCTTGCCGATCCGCCGGAGAAAGCGGCGGGCAAACGCCGCAAGGGTCACAACTTCCTGATGGAAAGCCTGCTGCCGCTGATGCAGGCAGCAGGCGACAGTCTGCACATAACCTCCCCCTATTTCATTCCCGGCAAACAGGGGGTGGGGATATTCCTGCAACTCGCCGAAAACGGCGTGTCAGTCGCCATCCTCACCAATTCGCTGGCGGCGACCGATGTTGCCGCCGTTCACGCCGGTTATGCCCGCTATCGAAAACCGCTCCTCTCCGGCGGGGTGCAGCTGCATGAGCTGCGCGCGCAGGCGGATCAGTCGAACTTCACCCTGCGCGGTTCGGGACAGGCGAGCCTGCACACCAAGGCCTTCACCCGTGATGGCAAGACCGGCTATATCGGCTCGCTCAATTTCGATCCACGCTCCGCCTCGCTCAATACGGAAATGGGCGTCGTGTTCAACTCGGCCCCGCTGGTCGCCCGTATGGATGAGATATTCGCCGACGAAATCCGCCGCACCATGAGCTTCGAGCTGGAAATCGACAAAGGCAGGCATATTGTCTGGATGACGGAAGAACAGGGCCGGACGAAAACCTACCGGCGCGAACCCGACGCCGCCATCAGCCGCCGCATCGTCGCCGGTATCATGCGCTTCCTGCCGTTTGAATCGCAGCTTTGACAGGCCGTCACGCCGCTCCCCTTCAGGCCGCCGGCCTTACCCCCGCTTTCGCCAGCTGTATCTGAACCAGCGTATCGAGGTTCTGGTTGACGCGGCAATAGAACTCCTCGTCAATGAAGGGCCGCAGCATGAAATCATTGCCGCCCGCCTTGAGGAACCGTGCGGAAAGCAGCCGGTTGGTGGAGGACGACACGCCGATGATGCGCAGCTCATGCGACCCGCGTACGGTGCGGATGCGCCGCGTCAGTTCGAAGCCGTCAATGTCGGGCATGTTATAGTCGGTCACCACGAGGCCGATATCGGAATTGGCCTTCAGGATTTCGAGCGCCTTGGCGCCGCTATCTGCCAGGCTGACGCGGAAATTATAGCGCTTGAGGCGGCTCGAAAGCAGCGCCCGCGCCGTCGGGCTGTCATCAACGATCAGCACATGGTGGCGGTGGTTGGTGAGAAAGCGGCAGACGGATTCCGTCAGCATATCCACGGCGAAAATATTGTCCTTCAGGATATAATCGACCACATCCTTGGCGATCAGCGTTTCGCGCGTCCCCTCGTGAAAGGTGCTGGTGAAAACGATGGTCGGGATCGAAAGATCGATCAGATATTCCAGCGCCTCGCCCTTTTCCGCCCCCGGCAGGTTGATGTTGGAAATCGCCAGCGTCACCGGTTCGGGAGAATGTTCGTAACAGGCCTGCAACTCCTCGAAATTGCGGCACACTTCCACGGTAACGCCCAGCAATTCATTCAGGCGCATGCTCACCATCTGGGTGAACACATTGGTATCTTCCGCCAGCAAGATGCGGCTGTTGGTAAAAGGCACGCCAGAATATTGCATGCCCGTAATGCCCAGGAAATTCATTCTGCCCCGATCCCCCATCGTATGTCAGGGAAAGATAGCAGGCTCATTTTTCAGAATGATTAATAACACTTTTGCGTGAAAGCCAGTTGAGCACATGCTTACTTAAAAGGAAATACGGCCCGCGAGGGGCCGTATTCCGACTTTGGGAGGGGATGTGGTCTTATACGCGCAGAAGCGCATTTTCGGTGTCGAACGGGCTCTCTTCAACCACTTCGGCATCATAGGACGTGCCGAGAATGCGGATCTTGAGCTTGGTGCCGACGGCCGCATAATCCGGCTTGAGCATGGCGAGCGCAATTGACTTGCCCATGCGCCAGCCGAAACCGCCGCTTGTCACGCGGCCAGCAAGCACGCCGTTTTCATCGACGATTGCTTCCGAACCGCGCGCATCGACATCCGTATTGCCAGACACGGTCAGCGTCGAGAACACCCATTTCGCGCCGGCTTCCTTGTAAGCCACCAGCGCATCGCGGCCGATGAAGGATTTTTCCGGGCGCACGAAGCGGTCGAGACCGGATTCATAGGCGTTATATTCGACCGACAGTTCGCGGCCCATATTGCGGTAGGATTTTTCGAGCGACATGGACACCATGGCGCGAATACCGAAAGGCTTGATGCCGAATTCGGCGCCCGCTTCCATCAGCCGGTCGAAGATGTAGTTCTGCATCTCGATCGGATGGTGCAGTTCCCAGCCCAGTTCGCCCACGAAGTTGACGCGCAGCGCATGCGCCGTCGCCACGCCGACGGAAATCTGCTTGCCGGTGAGCCAGGGGAAATCCTTGTTATCAAGGCTGGTGCGAGTGAGCTTCTTCAGGAGATCGCGCGACTTCGGACCGGCCAAAACCAGCACGCCGTATTTCTGCGTGATCGGCTGCAGCACCACGGACCCGTCGGTGGGCGCAAGGCGGCGCAGCACGTCATGGTCATGCGTCTCGAGACCACCGGCCGAAACCATGTAGAAGCGGCCCGGTGCCCACTCATAGACGGTGAATTCCGCCTTCACGCCGCCAGTCGGCGTCAGAAGATGGGTGAGCGCGATGCGGCCGCGCTTCTTCGGCACGATGTTGGCGAGAATGCTGTCGAGCCATGCCCGTGCACCGGGGCCGGAAACCTCCATCTTCGCGAAGGCGGACATATCAAGCACGCCGACATTCTGGTGAACGTTCTTCACCTCGTTGCCGACATGTTCGAAATAATTCGAGCGGCGGAAGGACCATTTTTCAACGATACGGCCATCATCCAGAGCCGGCGCATGATTGTGGCTGGTGATGACATCGGCACCCACGCCCAAGTCTTCCTCGCGCAGCGAATAACCTTCCGGCGCATACCAGTTGGCACGTTCCCAGCCATAAACCGAGCCGAACACGCCGCCGAGCTTCTTCAGGCGGTCATAAACCGGCGTGGTCTTCAGCGGACGGGCGGCGGAACGCTCCTCATCCGGATAATGCATGGTGAAGACGTTGGCATAGGCTTCCTCGTTCTTGGCGATGAGGTAACCTTCCGTTGCGTAAGGCCCGAAGCGGCGCGGATCGACACCCATCAGGTCGAGCGTCGGCTCGCCGTCGACGATCCATTCGGCCAGCTGCCAGCCGGCGCCGCCGGCGGCGGTGATGCCGAAGGAATGGCCTTCGTTCAGCCAGAAATTCTTCAGGCCCGGTGCGGGACCGACAATCGGGTTGCCGTCGGGCGTATAGGCGATAGCACCGTTATAGACCTTCTTGATGCCCACTTCGCCGAAGGCCGGAACACGCACCATGGCGGTTTCGATATGCGGCATCAGGCGGTCGAGTTCCTCCTGGAACAGCTCATATTCGCTGTCATCGGAGGGGCCGTCGACATAACAGACCGGTGCGCCGACTTCGTAAGGACCGAGGATCAGGCCGCCCGCTTCTTCGCGCATATACCAGGCCGAGTCGGATTCGCGCAGAACGCCCATTTCCGGCAGGCCCTGGCGGCGACGTTCCTGAATGGCCGGGTGCGGCTCGGTAACGATATACTGATGTTCGACCGGAATGACCGGAATGTTGATGCCGACCATCTCGCCGGTCTTGCGGGCAAAGGAGCCCGTGCAGGAGATGATATGTTCGGCGATGATCTCGCCCTTATCCGTCGTCACCTTCCAGTGACCGTCTTCCAGCTGCTCGATGGCGGTGACGGTGGTGTTGCGATAGATGGTCGCGCCACGATCACGCGCACCCTTGGCCAGCGCCTGTGTCAGATCGGCGGGCTGGATATAACCGTCATCCGGATGCTGGATGGCGCCCAGCAGACCGTCCGTCTCGCAGAGCGGCCAGATTTCCTTCACCTGCTCCGGTGTCAGCATGTTGACCCGCACACCGATGGTCTCGGCGATGCCGGCATAATACATATATTCGTCCCAGCGATCCTTGGTGCGGGCGAGACGGATATTGGAGACCTTGGAGAAGCCGACATTCATGCCGGTCTCTTCCTGAAGCTCCTCATAGAACTTGACGGAATATTTGTGGATCTGGCCGACCGAATAGCTCATGTTGAACAGCGGCAGAAGCCCGGCAGCATGCCAGGTGGAACCCGAGGTGAGCTCCTTGCGCTCGATGAGAACGCTGTCGCTCCAGCCCTTCTTGGCAAGATGATAAAGCGTCGAAACGCCGACGACGCCGCCACCGATCACCACCGCCCGTGCATGTGTCTTCATTTACAGAACCCCTGAAAAGCGCCGGCCTTGCCTTATTCCGCCGACATTGGATGGGAGGAATATGAAGCGCTTGTCGACCGTTCAGCCGCCTGATTGCGACATGGCCATAGGGTGCTGCGACAGGGAAGAAATTGCCTCCACCGGGGTGGGCTTTGGTTCGACTGCCGCCGCCCCTGTGGAGACGGCGACACAGGCTGGATAGTATCGATCCGATATTCAGGGTGACCGATTCTGAAGCTGCTTCTGCATCTCAAGCATCTTGGGCTGATCCAGTTTGAATTCTTCGAACATGTTGTTGCCGGGAATAATTATCGTTTCCTTGAAAACGGAGGCTCCAGGCAGATTGTGAATGCCTCCTCCCCCTGCTGCCGGTGGTGGAGAGACCGGAGGCTTACCTGGAACACTGACGATTGGAGTTTCGCAAGGCGGAATCTCAAATTGGCAATCGGCGTTGATCGGGGAACCGTTGCCACCAACAGGCTGCGAGAGGGCATTTTGAGTACTGGCGAGAAAGAAGCAGAAAAGTCCGAACAAAATCGATGCGTTTTTCATTTCTGCGCCTCCGTTGATGTCGCGCATGCCAGCGTCGTGCCTTTTACTTTCTCATCGGCGGCTGCCTTTGCCAGATCATCCCTCCAGGCAGGTGTACTGCCGCGCATACCCAGCGAAACGGAATTGAAACCAATAACGAGGGGCCGGGCAAAACGACGTTCGGAGAACAGGCCCGAACTATTGGCGCTGCGGATGGTATTTTCAGCAGCGAGCTTTTCCTTCACGGCGGCGTTCGCCGGGGTTTCCTTGGGTCGGTCGGTTGCCGCCGAATTCACGGCATCCTGCAATTGCTTCATGTCTGGCTTGCTACCGGCCAGATTGGCCTCAACCAACCGGCCACGGCCGTTGGTGACCTTCACACCACGCGTCAGGAATGCTTGGCGCACCACAAGCAGCCGGATGTCGTAGATGTAGCGCAGACCGCAATCCTTGGTTTCCGCACTTCTCAAAATGTCGCGGCCGAGAATATAGGACAGCTTCTCCCGCAGATATTCATCGTTACAAAGAAGCTGCGTTTTCTCGCCGGCACAAAACTGAATCAATGCGTATTGAGCGTGAAAAGGATTGATGGCGTACGTCTGAACGTTCTGCAGCTCGATTTCCTCGACATCCGCACGCGCGCCGCCGAAACCGATAGTGTTCCAGAGCCCGGCCATACCTTCTCGTCGCTCGATCTTGATAACCGGGAAAAGCACATCCTTCACCTCGAGACCCGACGTCTTGCCATTATTCTGGACTTCGGTGCGCGGCTGCGAAAGAGCAAGCTTTTCCTCACTCTGCTGCCAGGTATTGTCGCCGAAATAAGGGGCTTCCGATTTCAGGGAAAGGTATCGTCGAAGATCCGGTATCTGCGTCACCTTGACGTAGCGGCCGATGAAGGATTCGCTCTGGAGGTCGTCCGGCAGGGATTTGAACTTGTGGCCTGAATCTACGACCTCGGCGATGATATCGCCAACGTAAATGTCCTCCTGGGGCGGGTAGACCGGCGTGATACCCAACCGGCGGATGGATTCGTTCCAGCGTTTGGGCAGGTAATCGTCGGTCACATCCGTCTCGCCCATCAGGAAAAACAGACCCGCCGAGCCGATAGCGACCCCCGCCGTCAGAAGGGACAGCCGGGCGGCGTGGGGCTGCATCCACGCCCAAAAACCCTTCAGTCTTTCCCGAAGAGATGTTTTTGCAGAAACCGGGCCCGGAGGCTGGGCAGGCTGGGCAGGCTGGGCAGGCTGGGCAGGCTGGGCATTCTCATCGATTGGATCCGGCATTTGAACCCCGACAGAAAAGAAATAAACTAAATAATAACCACAATATATCAACTTACAGTTTACACAACAATACAGTCATTACGGGTATTCTGATTATATTTTCATGACGGCGGTCGGGCATATCCGGCCTCCATCAAGTAAAAGCCGCCCCGGCGCGCCCATCATTCACCGCAAGACAGTCGGATGCGAAGCCTGCCCCGCACCCGTCCGGACTGATACCAGCCGCAGCCGCTCACTTGTCCTTTCCGACCGCTTTTGCCGCGGCTGGCTGTTCCGCAACAGTCTTGTCGCCCGCCTTGCCGGCATCCTTTTCCGGCGCATTGCCGGCAACGGGCGATGCCGCACCCGTATGGGCCACCACCGCCTTGTCGCCCTCTTCCGAAAGCAGCGCCGCCAGCATCTGCGGATTGGCGTCGCCTTCGACGTGGATATTGAGGTTGCGCTGCGGGAACGGGATGTCGATCCCCTCCTCCCGGAAGCGCTGGAGGATCGCGATGCGCAGCGCGTTTTTCACGCCAAGCCCGTTCGAGAGATCGGCGAGATGGAAACGCAGTTCGAAATCCAGCGAGAAATCGCCGAAGCGCAGGAATTCCACATGCGGCTCGGGATTGCGCAGCACCGGCGGCTGGGCGCGCACGAGTTCCAGCAGAATATCCATGACCTTCTGCGGATCGGAATCGTACGACACGGAAACCGGGATTTCGGCGCGCATGATGCGGTTGCGGTGCGTCCAGTTACCAACAGAGGAATTGATGAATTCCGAGTTCGGCACGATGATCGATTGTCCACGGAAAGTTTCGATCTCGGTGGCGCGCACGGAAAGCCGCTTGACGGTGCCCTCCGTCGTGCCTGTCACCACCCAGTCCCCCACCTTGAAGGGGCGCTCGACCAACAGGATGAGGCCGGAGACGAAATTCGAGACGATGTTCTGCAGGCCGAAACCGATACCGACCGAAAGGGCAGAAGCCACCAGCGCCAGGCTTGAAAGGTTGAGACCGGCGGAAGAGACACCGAAGATGGCCGCAACTGCGATACCGAGATAACCGA
This sequence comes from Agrobacterium radiobacter, assembly GCF_040801995.1. NCBI lineage: Bacteria > Pseudomonadati > Pseudomonadota > Alphaproteobacteria > Hyphomicrobiales > Rhizobiaceae > Agrobacterium > Agrobacterium radiobacter. Next base: position 1,286,217 of record NZ_JBEGHX010000001.1, read on the forward strand.
TACCTGTCTTGACCGAGTTGCGCACGCCGGCATCCACCTGCCCGCGCGCCATGACGTTGTTGTCCAGCCACTTCTGGAACCAGCGGGTGATGATATAACCGATGGCGAAGACGAGAACACCGCCAAAGAGGCCGATCAGCGAAATCGAGGCATTGCCGACGGTGATGCCGGTCAGCAGGCGATAGGCCCAGCTTTCAATATCGCCCGGCTGGAAACCCCAGGAAAACAGGATGAGCGGCACGCCGAAGGCAAGTGCTACCGCATAGATGCCGAGCCCGGCGGCAAGACCGGCCTGATCGAGCGCTACCGGGCCGAGGCCGAACCGTCGCCCAAGATAACGGCCGGCAAGGGATTCCGAAAAGGCCCCCTGCCGTGAAATCGCCTTGCCGGAGAGAATGCCGATATACATCGTCGCCAGTACCGCGCCGGTGGCGACGATCTGCGTGGCGAGGAAGCGCGCAAGACCGACATAACCCGTCAGGCAGGCGCCGATGAGAACGAGACCGCCAACCCGCAGCAGAATGACGAGCCAGCGCGGCAGTCGCTGGTTGCCGGTCTCGTAATCCTGCCCTTCGCCGATGACCGGCCGCAGGAACGACACGGTGAGCAGGATAAGGCCGATAATGATCGAGGCTACGAAACTCTTGGCAACGGTGACGATCAGCGGCGAATACAACGTCTCGCTGATCGTGCCGAACAGATAATCGAGCCCGTTAACGAGCGCCATCAGCAGCACGGCCGACGACAGCGTGTGTGCGCCGCGATTGGAAACCTGCAGCAGACGCCATTCCGACTGCGTCGGCGCAAAGATCGCATAGCTCAGCCGCGACACGAAATAAACGAAGCCCGTGACCGCCATGGCCCCGAACAGGATGGGCGCGATATCAGACCGCAGCACGTTGAAATTATCGAGGAAAAACGCCGAGGTGACGAGAAACAGGAAAAGCGACAGCGACTGCACCATGGTGGACCAGAAGGCCACCGAAAGCCGTCTCAGATAGGAAGGCTCGCCCGTAAACGCCCGCCGGTCCATGCGGCTGCCGAAAAAGCGGTAACCACCCACCAGAAACAGGAGCGCCGCCATGATCGACAGCGTCACGGCCCCGAACATCGGCAGGCGCTTGTAATTCCAGACGAAACTCGCCCAGCCGCTGAAAGCGTTGTTCAGGTTGGTCAGCTCGGTCAGAAAGGCGGAGGACGCATCGCCCAGCGTCTGCGCCGAAACTTCCGTGCGCTTGAACAGCGTGGCGGCGAAAAGCGCCCGGCGAACGGCGGTGATATTGTTGGAGATCTGCGCGGCATTGGTGGCCGTGCTCTCCACCTCGCCGGCAATCGCATTCACCTCGGCCCGTTCCGCCGTCAGCCGGTTTCGCTCTTCCGTCACCATGCTGGCTTCCGGCGGCTGGTCGTCCGCAGGCGCCGCACCCAGCGCATCCAGCCGGGTCTTGATCTGGTCGAGACGGGTGCGCAGCTTGGTGTTGGCGGCGGCCGCATCGGCGTTAATGGTATCGGCCCGTCCCTTGAGGTCCACAAGCTGCACGTCGTCGCTGCCGCCCGCTTCCACCTGTCTGGCGATTGCCGCGACATCGGCCTTCCATTTCTCCAGCTCCGCCCTCGCCTGTTCGACGGTCGAAGCCTGGATAGCCACCGGGGCGGGCGATGTCGTTCCCTCCTGCGCCGAGGCGGGCATTGCCGACAAAAGACCGCCGACCAGGAACAGCACCATGGCCATTATCGCCGCCATGGCGGTCCTTTGCCGCCGATCCCGCGTCAAGCCGCCGAACACCCGTTTGCCGTCCATCAATCCGCCCAACATCAACCGCACATCCATGCCTTTCGTCTCTTTGCGCCGCATCAGGCTATTTAGCGCCTGCCGCGCGGAAAACCACCCGCATAAAGCGAGGTTTTCAGGAGTTTGCCTTGCTTTTCACCACGGGAATCATCACCTTTGATGATGCAGCAACATGGGAGGAAATCATGGAATCTGCTGGCATTGGCTGGATCGCAGCCATCATCATCGGTGGTGTCGCCGGGTGGCTCGCCGAACAATTCATGAAAAGCAATATGGGTGTTTTCATGAACATCCTTCTTGGAATCGTTGGTGCGATCGTCGCCAACGCCATCGTTTCGCTATTTGGAATCGTTCTGCAAGGTTGGCTCGGTTATCTCATCGCCGGCTTCATCGGCGCCTGCATCCTCATCCTTATCGGCCGGGCTTTCAGACGCGGATGAATAAAAGGAAAAATCCGTAAAACCCCGGATTTCTAGGCTTTTCCAGCGCGACTGAAATTTTTTCGTCACAAAAATCGAAGAAATTTCATTTCCGCGCTGGACAAGCCCAAACTTCCCCTTTATACGCCCCCTCACACCGCCACACGGTGCCGGTCGGGTGATTAGCTCAGTTGGTAGAGCAGCTGACTCTTAATCAGCGGGTCGTAGGTTCGAGCCCTACATCACCCACCATTAACTCCTTGATTTATCATAAAATTAACGGACGCAGCCAGCGTCGGCCATACGGGCCGATGATGCCCAGGGGCAAGTTGCGAGCCTTAGACGCCGTCCGTTAAAAAGGCGGCTTGCGCCGCCTCTGTCGGTGTTCCCAAAGTGCATCGTTCACGCGGAGCTAAAAACCTGTCAGCGGCATTGCCCCGCCAGCTCGATACCTTCCTTGATCAACCCTTCATTGACCGCAAAACCGGTCTCCCGCCGGAATTTGCTTCCGAGAACGGCAACCAGATTGCCGACATTCGGTGAGCCGTCAGCACCAAAAAGCGCAAGATTGTCATTGATCCCGGCGTTCACGCTGGCCGCCATGCCCCGCGCAACGCCATCGGGGCAATTGCAGCTTCCGCACTGGCCGGCCGCCGGAGTGCCGTTTGCGGGTTTTGCGCAGAGAGGACCTTTGAAGCCTGCGGGCGGCTGCGGACCACCAGCGCATGATCTGCCCCAGCCGTTTCGAACCCCGACGGTGCCGAGCGTATCGCACCAGGGTGAATAGGTCTCGGCAATCTGCATTGCAGATCGCAATCCCCTCCGGTTCTTCGAGCAATAATCCCGGACAACTGCGCGTACCGACCATTTCGGATGCTCGAAGATGGCATGACCGGCCCTGTCGTTGCCGGCTGCCCCTTGCCAGCTTCTCCCCATAACGCATCCGTAATTATTCATTTTAACGCAACGCAAGCGGTTCTGGTGGCGCTGCAGGTCTGCCGCGTCGAACGTCAGGGCCTGACCATTATAGGTCAAATATTCGGAACCAAATTTTTTCCAGTCAGGAGCTGTATCCTGAGCAACCGACGGCGGTATGGCGAAGAGAAAAAATGCGAGCGTAATAAAAACGACCCTGATCATCTGAAAATCCCCATTTATAACCCCGAAGTAATAAAACCAGAATTCCCGTAAAACGCGAGTCATATTTAAAATTCGACTTAATGTTTTCGTCAATTCGTTGCGACTGGAAAAGATCTTCATTCCTTCTCAATGCTGCCGAAACGGTGAATATAGGTCTCGCCGTGACGCCGTTTCCCCAAAGCTGTCTCAATCATCCCTATGATCGGGGTCATGAGATTGTTCATCAACATATTGCTTTTCATTCTCGGCGCAGTCGGGAGCGGGATATGTGCGTTTTTATTGTCGGCAGCGCTTGCCGATTCCGGATTTCTCGGCTCCTGTTTTGAGGGAAACTGCGCTTATGCGGCGCTTTTCATGGTGCTGCCCGTCACCTGGTTCGTGCTTTTTGCGCTTTACGTGATGGCGCTGCTGATCTGGCGGCGAAAGCCTTTCCGGAGCGGAAGGCTCTGAAAACGAGCATGGCGACATCCCCTGCCACCCCACGCTCGTTGACAGCGATCAAGACTTACCGTTAACGTCCGCCTGCTGGGGGATTCGCTGCCAGTGATATGCGGGCCTCATGACCATACCCGATATCACCGGCCTCTGAATGTGCATGTTCCGATTTGCGTCTTGCGTATGATGGCATGCCGGAAAACAGGGAGACCAAAGGATGCGGGCCGCAATCAATTCCCCGTCGCTTTCGATCGACACCATGGACTATCAGGCAGAGTGCCAGTTCGCGCTGGAGCCTTCCATTCAAGGGCTGATCGAAAAAGCGGAACATGCCGGCTGGAACCGCCAGCAGGCCGCCCTTGCCATCGTCGCGCTCGCCAGCGAGCATCTCACCGATCTCTTGACCGCCGGCGGCCTTCCCGCGCCGGATCAACGTCCCCTCTCCTGATCCCCTCCTGAAGCAGGGCGGATCAGCCCCGCGCCTTCGAAACATCATCGTGAAAATCGACGTAGCTGGCCCGGAGTGTCCCTGTCGACACTGCCGGAACAGATCATGTCGTGAAGGTCGCCGCGTGGAGCAAAGCCGATCCCATGCGGCCACGCCTCCCACGCGGCCTTTCGCACCGCCGTGCCCAGCGTGGCGGGGCGTATCGATTACCTGCCCGCAACCCTGCCATAGTGTTGACACAAGCCACTAATAATGAGAACATAAAGTGAACATTATGGAGGTCAGCGATGAACACAGCAGACGCAACCATAGAAAATGCCCTTTCTGTCGTCGCCCGCTCCCGCGACATGCGCGAGCGCGCGCTCGAACGACGCCGCGAACTGCAACGGCGAACGGAAGTCATCATCACCCGGCCGCTTTACGTGCTGAAAAAGAACGAAGGGCCGAAACAGCTGTCGCTGAAACTCGACAGCTAGTCGCCCTGGAAATGCCGGAGAAGGCTCGCGAAGCAGGCCTTTACCGTTAGCATTCCTGCCTCCTCTCGTCTTCAAAAAGCAAAATCCCGTGCGGATCACCTCACGCACGGGATTTCTGAATGAAGAGGTTATTATTCTGTCTATTGCATGCGCTGCATTGCGGCTTCGGGCTCACCTGTCGTCGCAACCGCAGCCGGAAGGCGGTCGGTCTTTTTCAGGATGACGACAGGCTTCTCGACCGGGTCCGTCGGCGGAACGATGCTTGCAGTTTTGAATTCACGGTCTACGGCAGGAACGGAAGCGTTGATCTGTTGATGACCTGCGCATTCCGCAAGCGCTGCACTGGCGGAAAAACCAAAGACAGCGGCGATAATGAGAACTGATTTCATGTCATTCTCCCTTCGCTCTTGTGGCGATCTCCAGTCTAGGTGGAGACGGGCCGGATTGAAAATCACACTTTAGAGACATCTAAAGCTCTCGATCATTTCGGCAGTCGTCGTCATCAATGTGCGGGGCCAAGTAACAGGCAGATTCCCCTGCCCTTATTTCTTCCGCACATCCAGCGGATTTCGGCAAAGCGGTCTGCGAAATATCATCGCCACATAGCTTCCCTTGAGGGAAATGAGGCTTGGCGTGTAAGTCGAAACCTTCGCCGTGTTGGCGGCCTTGATCGTTCTTCCTTCAGAGGAATTCTGCTGCATGGCACGCCTCCTTCCATAAGCGATAACGAAAATGCGCCGGTCTTGTTCCGATCACGGTTTCGTTGGGGCGCGCGAGAGAAACGAACGCGTTGCCGCGTGTTTTCTTCTCCCCGCCCGAGAGAGGAAACAGGCGGAACACTCCCAGCCCCCAAATGCGCAGCGCTTGAAAATTCCGCCCAAAGGTTCTATATGACCCAGCGCGAGGACGACCTCGGCCATATCGGCGACAGCATGCGGGACGGCCCGGTCACATACCGGAGAATGAAATGCGTTCCCTGCAAGATCGTATCCGCCACGCCCTCAGTTTCGAAATCATCGGCCTTCTGCTCGTCATTCCCTTGGGCGCACTGCTCTTTGGCATGCCTATGGAAGATATCGGCATTGTCGGCCTCGTCAGCGCCACGCTGGCGACGGTCTGGAACTATGTCTATAATCTCGGCTTCGACCACGCCATGCAGCGGCTGAAAGGCACGACGCTGAAAACGCCCGCTCTTCGGGTCGCCCACGCCGTGCTGTTCGAACTGGGCCTCCTGATCGTGCTGATGCCCTTCATTGCCTGGTATCTGAATATCAGCCTTGCGCACGCCCTGGTGATGGATATCTCGTTTGCGCTGTTTTACGTGGTCTATGCTTTTGTCTTCAACTGGAGCTACGACCGGGTTTTCCCCCTTCCGGAATGGAAGTCGCAGCAGGACGCCGTCTGATCGACGGCTTCCACTGCCACGCTAGGACAGCGCCTCAGCGCAGCGATGCCTTGAAGAAGCTGACGACATCGGCGTTGAAGCCGCGATGGAACTCCACCCGGTCGAAGCCAGCCGCATCGCTGCAAATCTGGGGCACGGCCTTTTCCATCTCGGCGGGGCAAGGGGCGATAAACGAAAAGTGCCCCGCCCCTTTCACCATCCGATAGTCCGGTTTCGCCGGCAGATCGCCGCGCAGCCGCAAAACATCCTGCGGCGCGACACCGTCACCACCGCGTTCCGAACTCCAGAGCTGGACCGGGATCGTGATATTCTTCAGGTCGCCCGCGCCGGGAAAGGCATTCAACGGGTCGGCAGCAACCACAACCTTCACACGTGCATCCTGACCGCCGTGCTGCGGTAATGTCGTCTTCTGCCGCATCTGCGCGCAAATCGGCGCCTGCGGGTCCGGACAGGGCAGCGCGGCATTGGCAAAGTCGGGAGTGCCGCCGGCAAGCACCAGCGCGGTATAACCGCCACGCGAAAATCCGAAAACGCCGATCCGTCCGGCATCGATGGAACCGGCTTCGCTAAAACCTTCAAGCAGATGATCCAGCAAGCGGGCAATCTCCGCCGGCCGGCCCGTCAGCGCGGAAAGTTCACCCGCCTTCTGCATTTCAAGCGCATTGTCTCCGGGGTGATTGATCGCCGCGACAATGAAGCCGGCATCCGCCAGCGCCGCCGCCGTGTCCCGATGGCTGAAATAGGTGCCGCCAAAACCATGAGAGATGACGACGAGCGGATATTTCCCTTCGGGCACAGGGCAATCCCTGACAGCGGGTAAAAGGAAGGGGCCAATCCTGACCTCCACCGGCGCGGCCGCGCAGGGCGACCACACCGCAGCCTTCATGGCAGCTTTGCCATTCGCGGCTGGAACCTCGATCAGCCGGAGACCGGCCGCCATGGCGGCACCGGCTCCAGACAGGGTGGAAAGCACAAGGCAAAGCAGCAGCAGAAATCGCATCACGAACTCACGGATCGGCAATATTGCATATGGACCGATCAGCAACCGGTCTGACGCAAACATAAAGCGATTTCTTCTGACGGCAATGACCGCTGAAACGCCTAGAGCGATTTCAGCGTCCAGGCCACGATCTCCCGCGTGGCGGCAGCGAAAGCCTGATCCAGCGCCTTTACGAAATTGGCGTTGCCGGAGCCGCTGACACGGGCGCTGGCGCGGAACACTTCCTGCGCCTTCACCGTGCCATTGCGGTCATTCAGCAGCTTCACCGAGATTTCGATATTGGCGAGGTTCTTTGCCGTATCGATTTCGAAAGCGCGAATATCGGTCACGACCTGATAGTCGATTGCCAGCCCCTGCCCCGGCCGGCCGACGCCGCCCAGCTTGCCGGTATCCTCGAAGGCTTCCACGAGCTTGGATTGCACCATGCGCGGCAGGCGGTCACTCCATTGCGAATTGCCGAGATACTGCACCTCCGAGCCGGAAAGGCGCACCACGATGTTTTCGCTGTCCAGCGCCTTTAACGCCGTCGGATCGGCGATCAGCAGCTGCCGGCTCCTGAGCGAAGGCCCCTGCGTCACCGTCGCCGAAGAGACGGAAAGATCGAAAGTATCGTTCTTCGGCGCACCCGCACAGCCCGCCATCATCGCGGCAAGCAGCGGAGCCAGAATGAGGGCGCGGCGCCTTTGGCCGTTCATCGATAGTCTCATTGGCCCATACCCCTCTTAGCGCCTTGTTCTGCCGTCATATTGTTTCACGGTTTCGCCGCCGAAGATCAACCGCTGCGGATCGCGGTCGATATTGGTGATGGCGTTGTTGAGATTGTCGACCGTCTGCCGTGTGCTTCCGACGAGCGCCTGGAAATCCTTGAGGCCCGAGCTGGAGAAACGGGTCAGGTTGTCGGCAATCGGCCCGATGCGGGCGTTGAGATTGTCCGCCACCGCCTTGAAGGAGGTGAGCGTCTCGCGCGCCTTGGCAAACAGCGAATTGGCGTCATCCGTGCCGAGCATGCCATCCACCTTGGCAAGAATGCCGTCAACGCGGCTGGAGGCGAGGTTCAGCTTGCGGCCCATTTCCGTGAAATCGGAAACCGCCTGATCGATATCGGCGCGGCGGGCGCCCACATCATCGGCGATCCGCTTGAAGTTCGCCACCGCGTCGCGCGCATCGGCCGTGGCAGCCGAGACGTCGTTGACAACGGTGCCCACCTTGGCGGGATCAACCGAGGCGAGAAGCTCATCCGCGCGCTTCACGACCGTCTGAACTTCGGTGCTCGCCGCCTCGAAATTGCGCGCCGTGCTCTGCACCGTCTCCATGATGCCTTGGATATCGCTCGAAGCTGAGGCAACATCCTTCGTCACCTTGTCGACATTCGACAGGATGGAATCGATCTTGCCGGCATCCACAGCCTTCACCAGATCTTCGATCGCGGTCAGCGTGCCATCGAGACGCACCGAGACCGACTGCACGGTGGTCGAAAGCGAGCTGAGGCTTGCAATGAAGTTTTTGATGCCGTCGGAATTGGCCGCCAGCGCATCGGAGAATTTCTCGGCGTTGCGCACCGTCTGCGTCAGCGGGCCGCGCGCATCCTGCACGAAGCCCTGCAGCTCGCCGATCGCGCCGTCCGCACGTTTCAGGATCTTGTCTGCGGTGGCAAGCAGGTTGGTGACACTGGAAAGATCGGCCGTCAGCTCGGCGGGAACGCCGCTTTCGACGGCTTTCTGCAGAATACGCTCGCCATCCTTGTTGCCGCCGGAAAGCTCGATATAGGCAGCGCCCGTCAGGCCCTGGATTTCAAGCACGGCGCGCGTGGACGGGAAAACCGGGGCATCGGCCTGCACTTCAGTAAAGGCTATGGAATAGGCCGGGTCGTCGCGGTCGATGGCAAGGCCGCGCACGGTGCCGACAGGAATACCGTTGAAGCGCACGGGAGAACCGACGGACAAGCCGTTGGCCGAACCGGGAATACGCACGACAAGCTGCGCCGTCGGGCCGCCACGGCCGAATTCCGCCATCCAGTAAACGAAGCCGAATGCGGCGGCGATCACGATCAGCGTGAAAATTCCGACTATGGTGTAGTTCGCCTTGGTTTCCATGCTTCTTGTTACTCCACCGGATTTTCGTGTCTGCCGTCCGGAAGAACGACAGAGCGCGCCCGTTTGCCGCGGAAATAGGACTGCACCCAAGGGTCGTCGCAGGCGAACATGTCCTGCAATGTCCCTTCCACCAGCACCTTCTTCTGGCCGAGCACCGCAATGCGGTCGCAGACGGAGAACAGGCTGTCGAGGTCGTGTGTCACCATATAGACGGTCAGGCCGAGCGAATCGCGCAAGCGCGCAATCAGCATATCAAATTCCGCCGCCCCGATGGGATCGAGGCCGGATGTCGGCTCGTCGAGGAAAACGAGGTCGGGATCGAGCGACAGCGCCCGGGCAAGGGCTGCGCGCTTGATCATGCCGCCTGACAGTTCGGATGGATATTTGTCGCCCGCGTCGGGCTTCAGCCCCACCATCTCGATCTTGAGATAGGCAAGCTCGTCCATCAGCTTTTTCGGCAGATCAAGATATTCGCGCATCGGCAGCTGGATGTTTTCCTTCACCGTCAGGCCGGAAAACAGCGCCCCCTGCTGGAACAGCACGCCAAGACGCTGGTCGAGCATCATGCGGTCGTCTTCGCTCGCCTTGTCGTAATCGGTGCCCAGAATGCGGATCGCACCCGCCTGCCGCGGTAGGAGCCGCAAGATCGCGCGCATCAACACGGATTTGCCAGCACCGGAGGGACCGATAAAGCCCAAAATTTCACCACGATAGACATCGAGGTCGAGATTTTCGAGCACGTTCCGGCCGTTGAAACCGACGGTCACGCCCTCGACGGAAAGCACCACCTCGCGGCCGTCTTTTCCGGTTCTGGTCTCGTGCGGTTTCTGGTCCAGTTTCTCCAACGCGCCCTCCCTTAAAAATCGATGGCTGCGTAGAAGATGGCGAAAAGACCATCCACCAGAATGACGACGAAGATCGACTTCACCACCGAGGAGGTGACGTGCTGGCCAAGCGATTCCGCCGAACCGCCCACCTTCATGCCCTCAACCGCCGCGACAATGCCGATGATGAGCGCCATGAACGGCGCCTTGATCATGCCCGCTGCAATGGTCGATTCCTCGACAGCGCCATGCAGGCGCGACAGGAACACCTCGAACGTGATGCCGGAATAAAGCAGCGCCACGATGGCAGCGCCGAAAAGCGCTGCAAAATTGGCGAGAATGGTCAAAAGCGGCAGTGCGATGGTAAGCGCCACCAGCCGCGGAAACACCAGCACGCCGACGGGATTGAGACCGATCACCTTCAGCGCGTCGATTTCCTCGCGCATCTTCATCGAGCCGATTTCCGCGGTGATGGCGCTGCCTGAACGGCCGGCGATCATGATCGCGGTCAGAAGCACACCGATTTCACGCAATTGCAGAATGCCGACGAGATCGACAACGAAGACTTCCGCACCGAAATATCTGAGCTGGAACGCACCCTGCTGAGCGATGATCGCGCCGATCAGGAACGACATCAGCATGATGATCGGTACGGCGCGCACGCCCATATGGTCGATCTGGTTGACGATCGCCGCCGGCGAGACGCCGCGTCCGCGCCCAAGCTTCATCTGCGCGCCGCGCACGGCGGAGCCGAGAATATACATGCCCGCCAGGAAATCCGCGCCGTTCTGGATCACGGCCTTGCCGATGGGCGCAAAAATACGCTCGGCAAGCCCCTCCTTCGGACCGGCTTCGCCCTCCATCTCCACCTGTTCGGGCAACTGGCCGATGACCTCTTCAATATGGTCATTACCCGTCACGGTGACGGTGGCGCCGTTGGCCTCAAGGTCCTTGCGCAGACGCTGGATGATCCACGCGCCCGTGGTATCGATGGCCTCGACGGCAGAAAGATCGATTTCCACCGTGCCGGCGGATCTGCTTTTTTCGATCTTTTCGAGACTGGGGAAAACACCGGAGAGATTGCTGTTGCGCCAGGAGCCGCTCATGACAAAACGCAAGCCGCCGCCGGAGACGCTATCGTCTTCGGTGATGGCGGCCGGGTTCGCCTGTTGCCGTGTGTCCTGTTCTTGCATAATGCTCCGAGCGAGTGCAGCCGTCACGAGATTCTTAAAGGTTTCATAACGGTTTGGCCTTCGGCAAGCCACAGTGACCGCCGACAATTCGTGATAAATTTGGCGTCATGTGTCTTTTGCCGCCCAATCGGAAGTGAAAAAACATGCCCCGTTACCTGCAAGCCACAACAGAACGTTTTCCCGTTGCCGGCAGCTTCACCATTTCACGCGGCACCCGCACGCATGCGGATGTCGTAACGTGCACCATCCTCGATGGTTCCTTCGCCGGCAGAGGTGAATGTGTGCCCTATCCGCGTTATGGCGAAAGCATCGATGGCGTCATCGCCGACATCGAGACGATGGCGGAGCGGATTGCCGACGGCCTGACCCGACAGGAATTGCAGCAGGCGATGCAACCCGGCGCCGCCCGCAATGCGGTCGATTGCGCGCTGTGGGATCTCGAAGCCAAGATGAGCGGTAAAAGCGCCGCCGAAAGCATTCTCGGACAGGCGGCAAAACCGCTCGTCACCGCCTATACGATTTCACTCGCCGACCCCGAGACCATGGCCGCGAAAACGGCGGAAAACGCAGGCCGCCCGCTGCTGAAGATCAAGACCGGAACCGCCGATGACGAGGCACGCCTGCGCGCCGTGCGCGCCGCAGCACCGGAGGCGCGCATCATCATCGACGCCAATGAGGGCTGGAACGATTATAATATCGAATATTATCTGAGACTTGCGGCGGAACTGAAGATATCGCTGATCGAGCAGCCGCTGCCCGCCGGCAAGGACGCCATTCTCTCCCGTATCGACCATCCGGTGCTGATCTGCGCCGATGAAAGCGTGCATTCCACCAAGGACCTCGCCGACCTGCGCGACCGCTACGACGCGATCAACATCAAGCTCGACAAGACCGGTGGGTTGACGGAAGCGCTTGTCATGAAGGCGGAAGCGGAACGGCTCGGTTTCACCATCATGGTCGGCTGCATGCTCGGCACCTCGCTCGGCATGGCCCCCGCCATACTCGCCGCCCAGGGAGCAGCCTTTTCCGATCTCGACGGGCCGCTGCTGCTGGCCGAGGATCGCGAGCCGGGGCTGGTTTATGAGGGTTCGCTGGTTTATCCGGCGCGGCCGGAATTGTGGGGGTAAGCCCTAGATATTGAAGGCAGAGAAACAAGATAAAGGCACGACCTCACCGCTTGTTTGTTCTCCCCGCCGGGGAGAAGATGGCCCCGAAGGGTCGGATGAGCGGGCAAGCTTTCGGGTTATCGCTAACGTCGCCCCCTCATCCCGCTGCCGCGACCTTCTCCCCTCCTCGGGGAGAAAGACACAAGCGGCACGCGCTCGCCTCGCATGAAGGAGCTGGGGCATATCTCTAAAGGGTCGCTGATTTATCCGGCCTGCTGGAAATTGGAGGGCGCCGCTCTCGCGTGGACTAAGAATGACGCGACTGCGTGCCGTAATTCCGTCCGCGCCGGCCTTCACCAAAAGCAAACGGCAATCTAAACCTCTCCACTGTCATCCTCGGGCTTGACCCGAGGATCCATCGCTCCGGTTTGTGGATCCTCGGGTCAAGCCCGAGGATGACATAAGCAAGCTATATCAGAGTATGTCGGCACCACCAGCGAGGTCACACCATCGCCTTCATACACATTAGCCAACCTGCCCCAGCGCATCCCCAACGAAACGCGTCGTCGCGAAAGCTGGCATACCTCAATCAGGCCGCGTGTTTCCCGATCAGCCCCGGAATATCCACCGGCTCCATCTCATCCGATGCCTGTTCGACGGCAACCTCGCTCGTCTGCATCCAGGTGATCAGCTCGAAGCTGCCATCGGCATTTTCGGCGATTGCCGTGCAGCTTTCCACCCAGTCGCCGGTGTTGATGTAACGAATGCCGTCCATGTCTTCCATGACAGCATGGTGAATGTGTCCACAGATGACGCCGTCGACATTGTTGCGGCGTGCCTCGTCTGCCACCACGCGCTGGAATTCGCCGATGAAGTTGACGGCGTGCTTGACCTGCAGCTTGGCCCAGGCCGAGAACGACCAGTAAGGCAGGCCGATGCGGCGGCGTACGGCGGCGATGACGATGTTGAGCGCGATTGCAGCGTCATAGGCCCAGTCGCCGAGATAAGCGAGCAGGCGGGCGTTGCGCACCACCACGTCGAACTCGTCGCCATGGATGATGAGATATTTCTTGCCGTCGGCCGCCTCGTGGATCATGCGCTCGGCCACTTCGATGCCGCCGAAATGCATGCCCGGAAATTCCCGCAGGAATTCATCGTGATTGCCGGGAATATAGACGATGCGGGTTCCCTTGCGGGCCTTGCGCAGAAGCTTCTGCACCACGTCGTTGCAGCCCTGCGGCCAGTACCAGCTGCGGCGCAGGCGCCAGCCGTCGACGATGTCGCCGACGAGGATGATCGTCTCGGCCTCGTGATATTTCAGGAAGTCGAGCAGATAGTCCGTCTTGGCCGCCTTGGAGCCGAGATGAACATCCGAAATGAAAAGCGTTCTGAACTGTCTGGTTTCGATTTGACCGGCCACGGATTTCATCCCCCTGTTCGGTTGCGTCCCTGCGGCTTTCTTACCTCTCAGAACCAGACTCGTGTTGCAGCAACATGACAAACGCCGGTTTTTATAGGGAATATGACGAAGACCATCACGAAAACGCGAATAAGCCATGGCCGCATTTGCATAAGGGGGCGGTAAATAACGGCTGTACCATGGGAAAGTTTGTTGTATTCAGGGGGCCGGAATTGAACCAGACATGACGGTGGAAGAATGACCTCTCACGATAAGAACAACACGCCCGCCAACACGGCAAAGGCCGACATCGAGGAACAGGCGCTCTTTTTCCACCGCTACCCACGCCCCGGCAAGCTGGAAATCCAGGCCACCAAGCCGCTCGGCAACCAGCGCGATCTGGCGCTTGCCTATTCACCCGGCGTCGCCGCCCCCTGCCTCGCCATCCATGAAAATCCGGAAATGGCGGCGGAATATACCGCCCGCGCCAACCTCGTCGCGGTCATTTCCAACGGCACGGCGGTTCTCGGACTTGGCAATATCGGCCCGCTCGCCTCCAAGCCCGTGATGGAAGGCAAGGCCGTTCTCTTCAAGAAATTCGCCGGTATCGACGTCTTCGACATCGAAATCGATGCGCCCGGCATCAACGACATGGTTTCCACCATCGCAGCGCTGGAGCCCACCTTCGGGGGCATCAACCTTGAAGACATCAAGGCGCCGGAATGTTTCGAGGTGGAACGCCAGCTGCGCGAAAAGATGAATATCCCGGTTTTCCATGATGACCAGCATGGCACCGCGATCATCGTCGCCGCCGCTGTCACCAACGCTCTGGAACTGGCCGGAAAGTCGCTCTCGAGCGTCAAGATCGTCGCGTCAGGCGCGGGTGCTGCGGCGCTTGCCTGCCTCAACCTGCTGGTCGCCATGGGCGCGAAGAAGGAAAACATCTGGGTCCACGACATCGAAGGCCTCGTTTACGATGGCCGCAACGAGCTGATGGACGAGTGGAAGGAAGTTTACGCCCAGAAGACCGACAAGCGTGTGCTGGCCGAAACCATCGACGGCGCCGACGTCTTCCTCGGCCTTTCGGCCGCCGGTGTTCTGAAGCCGGAACTGCTGGAGCGCATGGCGGAAAACCCGCTGATCCTGGCGCTTGCCAACCCCAATCCGGAAATCATGCCGGAAGCGGCGCGCGCAGCGCGTCCGGATGCGATGATCTGCACCGGCCGTTCGGATTTCCCGAACCAGGTCAACAACGTATTGTGCTTCCCCTATATCTTCCGTGGCGCGCTGGATTGCGGTGCAACCACCATCAACGAGGAAATGAAGATGGCCGCCGTGCAGGCCATCGCCGAGCTTGCCCGCGAGGAAGTCTCGGAAGTCGCGGCAAAAGCCTATAGCGGTGAAACACCGGTCTTCGGCCCGAACTACCTCATTCCCTCGCCTTTCGATCCGCGCCTCATCCTGCGCATCGCGCCGGCTGTCGCCCGTGCAGCGGCCGCAAGCGGCGTCGCCGCCCGGCCGATCACCGATTTCGAAGCCTATTTCGACCAGCTGAACCGTTTCGTCTGGCGCTCCGGCTTCATCATGAAGCCGGTCTTCAATGCCGCGAAAGCCGCCGAAAAGAAGCGCATCATCTTTGCCGAAGGCGAAGACGAGCGCGTGCTGCGCGCCGCCCAGGTGCTCTTGGAAGAAGGTACCGGCATCCCGATCCTCATCGGCCGGCCGCAGATCATCGAGACGCGCCTGAAGCGCTTCGGCCTGCGCATCCGTCCGCATACGGATTTCGCCGTGGTAAACCCGGAAGACGATCCGCGTTACCGCGATTATGTCGATGATTATTTCGCCCTTGTCGGCCGCGCCGGCATCAACCCGGAAGCGGCGCGTACCATCGTGCGTACCAACACGACCGTCATCGGCGCGCTTTCGGTGAAGCGTGGCGAGGCGGATGCGCTGATCTGCGGTCTCGAAGGCCGTTATGACCGGCACCTGCGCGACGTGAACCAGATCATCGGCAAGCAGGAAGGCGTACGTTCCTTTGCGGGTCTCAGCCTGCTCATCACCCAGCAGGGTGCGCTGTTCCTCACCGACACCTTCGTCAACAACGACCCGACGTCAGAGGAAGTGGCTGAGATGGCCATTCTCGCGGCCAAGGAAATCCGCCGCTTCGGCATCACGCCGAAGATCGCACTCGCCAGCCATTCCAATTTCGGCTCGCGCGATTCCGAAAGCGCCCGCAAGATGCGCCGCGCCCTGAAGATCGTGCAGGCGGCAGCACCGGAACTGGAAGTGGACGGCGAAATGCAGGGCGGCTCCGCACTTTCGGAAGCGCTGCGCAAGCGCGCGATGCCGAACAGCGTGCTGACGGGCGAGGCGAACCTTCTGGTCTTCCCGAACCTTGATGCCGCCAACATCACGCTCGGCGTCACCCGCACGCTGACGGAAGGCCTGCATGTCGGCCCGATCCTCCTCGGCAGCGCCCTGCCCGCCCATATCCTGTCGCCCAGCGTCACCTCGCGCGGCGTCGTCAACATGGCGGCGTTTGCCGTGGTGCAGGCCTCGCATCCTTCGGTGTGATAGAGGCCGCATTAACGCAATTTTGAACATGCTGTTGCCGCATTGCGGCAACAGCTTATGTTATCTTCCTGAAACACGGATTTCGTGAAGTATAACGCCCCTGCCACCGGTCGGGGACATCGAACGGATCGCAC
This sequence comes from Agrobacterium radiobacter, assembly GCF_040801995.1. Lineage (NCBI taxonomy): Bacteria > Pseudomonadati > Pseudomonadota > Alphaproteobacteria > Hyphomicrobiales > Rhizobiaceae > Agrobacterium > Agrobacterium radiobacter. Next base: position 1,302,655 of record NZ_JBEGHX010000001.1, read on the forward strand.
AATTGACCCGGCGCAGCCGCATCATCGGCCTCCTGCTTCCCCTTGTTTTCATTGCTCCGGCCACCGCTTTTGCGGATCAGGTCTGCGATACGCTTTATGCGCAGTTGCGCGAGCCGCCACGCGTCATCGGCAATACGGCCGAGGTGCGGCGTTACGCCAATGCGCTCGCCCGCCAGAACATCGTCATTCGCAAGATCAGGAACGACCTGCGCGGCTATGGCTGCTCGTCTGGCAGCGTCATCGTCTACGGCAATCCCAATGCCGGTGTCTGCGCCGAGATCGGCGATGCACTGGCGGAAGCGGAAAGCGAACGCGACGCCATCATCCGTGATCGCGACGATGCCATGGCGGCCGCGCGTGACAACGATGGCGATATCAGGCGCCAGCGTATCCTCGCCGCCCTCGATGCCAATGGCTGCAGCACCGCGCCGCAGACGGAAGCACAGTTGCCGCCGCCTTCCGATGTGACGCGTTACCCCGACGCCTTCCGGCAGAATGGCGGTGAGCCGGGACAGGCGGGGCTTTCCCCCTACCCCAACGCCGCCGCCGAAGGCGGGCTTCGTACACTGTGCGTGCGCACCTGCGACGGCTCGTTCTTCCCCATCGCTTCCAATGCCTCGCCGCTCGATTTCCGCGCCCAGGCCGAGCAATGCCAGAAAATGTGTCCGGGGACGGAGACGGAACTTTATTTCCACTCCATGACGGATCAGGAAACCGCCGACATGGTGTCTGCGGAAACCGGAAAACCCTACAGGGACCTGCCGACCGCCTTCGCCTACAGGAACGCCCCGGCAAAAGTGCCGGGCTGCGCCTGTAACATGGCCGCCTATCACGAAGAAATGCAGAAGCAGGAAGAAGCCGCCCGGCCGGAATCCGAAACACCCTATTCCGGCATCACGAAAATCCCCTCACCGCAAGGTGACAAGGCCGCCCCCAAACCCGCCGAGCAGCAGCAGGCCGCCAAGCCGCCGGAACAACCCGTTCCCGAACGCGACTATGACCCGAACGATACGAAAGTGCGCATCATCGGCCCCAAATTTCTGCCGGACCAGACAGGCCGGATCGACCTGAAGAACCCGGCATTGAAGGGTATACAGCCGCAGCAGTGAAGCCGTCGTGGAGCGAGCGGACGCCGCTTGTTTCTTCAGTCCGCGGCAGCGGGATGAGAGGGCTACGGTAGAGATATGCTGAGAGCTTGCCCCCTCATCTGACCCTTCGGGCCATCTTCTCCCCGCCGGGGATAAGAACAAGCAGCAACGCCCCGCTTCCCTCGCGGAACTTTTATCTGCCTTACACCCCGCCCCAGCGGTTGCGGAACACAAGCTCCTCCAACGGCACGCGCTGCCGCCAGCCTTTCACCGCCAGTTCCGGCTCGGTATAGAGCGCATCGACACGGCCGACGCAGAGCCAGGCGACGATTTCGATGTGGTCGGGAATACCGAGAATGGTGCGAATGTCGCTATCGTGGAAAATGCTGACCCAGCCGACGCCGATGCCTTCGGCGCGGGCTGCGAGCCAGAGATTCTGGATGGCGCAGACGGTGGAATAGACATCCGTGCGCGGATTATGGGTGCGGCCCAGCACCACCTTGCCGCCGCGCGTGGGATCGCAGGTGACGCAGATGCTGAGCGGGGCCTTGCGGATGCCTTCAAGTTTCAAGCTCCGGTAGAGAGCCTGCTGCTCGCCCTCGAACATCGCCGCCGCCTCCTCATTGGCGCGGCTGAAGGCCACAAAGGCCGCCTGACGGATCGCGCCATCGGTGATGAGGGTAAAATTCCACGGCTGCATGAAACCGACCGAGGGTGCCGAATGGGCCGCCTTCAGGAGACGCTCCACCAGATCATCCGGCAGCGGATCGGACAGGAACTGATCGCGCACGTCACGACGGGTTTCAATGGCGCGGTAAATCGCCTCGCGCTCCTCACCGGAAAACGGGCGGGCGGGTGACAGCGCATGATCGAAAGAACTGGCGCCGGGCGGATTGCTCACGGACGGATCGGCTGGCATCGTTTATCCCCAACAATGCGAAGGCCGGGCGCAAACATACACCCCACCTCGACAACAACCTGCCGCCGTCCGCGCGGTTCGGTCTATCCCGTCAGGCCGGTCTTCTGACTTGGCTTCATCCGCCCTTTTCGCCTTCCCGAATTGCTTCAGTGGCTTCTAAAAAAGAGCGTCCGCCTCACAGCGCTGGGCACGTTCCGGTCTTTCACCGGATTCCCGATTCTCCCGTCGCAAGGGCGGGCACCTGACAAAGGAAGCTATGGGCAAAACAGTTTGCGAATGCAAGTATTCTGCCGGTGGTGCGGCAATGTGGCCTGCCTCCCCCATTACACCGGGAAATACCTGACATAGGCGAACTCATCCCCATCCGGTGACCAGTTGGGCGAGTTCATCGTTCCCTGCCCGCCGAAAAGCTCAAACAGCGTCTCGGCATTACCACCATCCATACCCATCAGCCGCACCCGCACATCAAGATCGCGCGGATGGTCGAAAACGTCGCCGTCATAGGAGATGAACACCACCTTGTCTCCCTTCGGAGACGGGTGCGGAAACCAGTCGCCATAGGGGCTGTCGGTGATGCGCTCGACGGCAGAGCCATCCACCCGCACGCGCCAGATCTGCATCAATCCGGTGCGGCTGGAATTGAAATAGATCCACGCACCGTCAGGCGAATAATCCGGCCCGTCATTGCGACCTTCGCCATGGGTCAACCGCGTCTCGACGCCGCTTTCTATATCCATGGAGTAGATATCGAAGACCTGATCGCGAATGCCGCAATAGGCGAAGCTCTTCCCGTCCGGCGACCAGCCATGCCAGTAGGAGGGAAGGTTTTTCGTCATCAGCCGTGGCGCGCCGCCCACGGAGGCCATGAGATAGATGGCGCTCTTGCCGAATTCCACCTTGTCGGAAATGGCGTAGAGTGACCCGTCAGGCGAAATGCCGTGATCGTTGTTGCACAGCGTGGCAAAGCCGGTATCGACCTTTTCCGGCGCAATATCACCGGAAAGAGACAGGCGATAAAGCAGGCCTTCGCAATTCAACAGCAGATATTTTCCATCCGGTGACCAGTTCGGCGCTTCAAAGAGATCAGGCGTCTGCCACACCACCCGCATCTGCCGGGTGCGGATGTTGAAGATTTCGATGGAGCTGCGCATTCTGCCTCCCGGGGCGTGTCCGTGTTCTCGTTCAAAGCGCTGGGCAATGCAGACATTCCGTTTGCATCCGCCATGGCCCTGATTATGATCCTAGGGCGGCAGGCACCGTCCTGCAAATTCAAACCGGAAAAAACGCCAGCGCCCCGGCACCGTCCGCGCCGCTTGCCGTTTCTCCCAAATCCGAGGTTCCGCGATGAATACCATCGCCGATCACGGCATCCGCTTCGGCCGGATCGCCGCAATGCTTCCTGTCAAAAATATCGAAAAAGCCCATGATTTCTACGTTGGCGTGCTGGGCTTTGAAAAGGCCTTCGAAAACGGCACTCCCGTCGGCTTCATGATCCTGAAACAGGGCAATGCCGAGCTGCACCTGACATTGCAGCCCACGCACAAGGCAGCGCCCTTCAACGTGGCGCATATGATGGTGAGCGATGTCGATGCGCTGCACGCGATCTGCAAGAGCCACGGGCTGCGCATCATCAAGGGCCTGCAGGACAAGGATTACGGCCTGCGCGCCTTCGTCTTTGAAGACCCCGATGGCAACCGCATCGATGTGGGGCAGGCTATTTGAGATGAGCGAGCGGCGCGGGGTGTTCTCCGCGCCGTCTATGGGTTGTCAAAAAGCTCCTCACACGCGAGTCATCCTTGGGCTTGACCCGAGGACCCACAATCTCAACCGCGCATGGATCCTCGCCTCAAGGGCGAGGATGACGGAGAAAGTCAGTAACTCACCCGCCAGAAATCAATGGCGCGCGCCCTCAATCACCGATCCCGGAACCGGTTGGTGATCGGATAACGCCGGTCACGACCGAAGTTCTTCTTGGTGATCTTAACACCCGGCGCCGATTGCCGGCGCTTGTATTCGGCGAGGTAAAGCAGATGCTCCACCCGGTGCACGGTGGCCACATCATGGCCGCGCGCGAGAATCTCCTCGACCGACATTTCCTTCTCGACAAGGCATTCCAGAATATCGTCGAGCACCGGATAGGGCGGCAGCGAATCCTGGTCGGTCTGGTTGGGACGCAATTCGGCCGAAGGAGCCTTGGAAATGATATTGGCGGGGATCACCTCGCCGGAAGGGCCGAGAGCACCCGGCGGAACATGGGCGTTGCGCCAGCTGGAAATGGCATAGACCTGCATCTTGTAGAGGTCCTTGATGGGGTTGAAACCGCCATTCATGTCGCCGTAAAGCGTGGCGTAACCCACCGACATCTCAGACTTGTTGCCCGTCGTCACCACCATCGAGCCGAACTTGTTCGAGACGGCCATCAGGATGGTGCCGCGCGTGCGGCTCTGCAGGTTTTCCTCGGTAATGCCCTCTTCCGTACCCTCGAAGAGATCGGACAGCGCCGAGAGGAACCCTTCCACCGGTTCCACGATCGGCACGATATCGTAACGGCAGCCCAGCGCCCTGGCGCAATCGGCCGCGTCCTTCAGCGATTCTTCCGAGGTATAATGGTAAGGCAGCATGATGCAGCGCACCCGCTCCTCGCCCAGCGCATCGACGGCAAGGGCGGCACAGATCGCCGAATCGATGCCGCCCGAAAGGCCGAGAACCACGCTCTTGAAGCCGTTCTTGTTGACGTAATCACGGAAGCCCAGCATGCAGGCGCGGTAATCCGCTTCCTCACCTTCGGGAATCTTCGAGAAAGGCCCGCTTTCGCAGCGCCAGCCATCTGCCGTGCGTTTCCAGTCGGTGACGGCAAGTGTGGCCTCGAACTGGCTCATCTGGAAGGCAAGCGTCTTGTCGGCATTGAAACCGAAGCTTGCACCATCGAATACCAGCTCGTCCTGCCCGCCCAGCTGGTTGGCGAAAACGAGCGGCAGGCCGCTTTCGATCACCTGCCTGAGCGCCACCTGATGGCGCACATCCAGCTTGCCGCGATAATAGGGCGAACCGTTCGGCACCAGCAGGATTTCCGCCCCGCTTTCGGAGAGCGTCTCGCAGACACCCATATCGTTCCAGATTTCCTCGCAGATCGGAATGCCGATCCTGACCCCACGGAAATTATAGGGACCGGAAATCGAACCCTCGGAGAAAACACGTTTTTCGTCGAATTCACCGTAATTCGGCAGGTCTATCTTGTCGCGCAGCGCGATGATCTTGCCGCCATCCAGAAGCGCCACGGAATTGTGTCGTCCCGTCTCGCCCTGTCGCGGAAAACCGATAACGACGCCCGGTCCGCCATCGGCGGTCTCCGCCGCCAGTTCTTCCACCGCTTTCAGGCATGCTTTCAGGAAAGCCGGCTTCAGCACCAGATCCTCAGGCGGATAGCCTGAAATGAAGAGTTCGGTCAGAAGCAGAAGGTCTGCGCCCTGCGTTGCCGCATCGGCCCTAGCCTCGCGCGCCTTGGCGAGATTGCCCGCCACGTCGCCAACAGTGGGATTGAACTGCCCGACGGCAATCCGGAGATGGTTCTGGATATCGTGTCTGTCGCTCATGGCTTTTCAATACCGCGCCCGTGCCCGCTCCGCAACGCGGCAATTGCATGGCGGCGCCCGTTACGCATCGGGCGCGCGCGTTCACGCTAAGGTTATCGCCGCACCGGCCAGGCTTCGCAAAGTTCATGTCGCGTTCATCGCGCTTATGTGACAGTTACATGACACTTTTGCGACACCCGATTCACCTCCCCGGATCGGCCGTGCCGCCTGAAATACCGGAGTATGGGTTTGAGACATTCGGCGCCAAAAACAACGGCTTCCGAAAAGGCTGGTTTTGTCTTTTCGCCTGCAGGGATTAGGAGCCGTTCGAAGCTTTCGGGCACGGCCTATACGCTTGCCAATCTGACGGTCGCATCCGTTGTGCTCGTTGTGGTGCTGGAGTGGATCGCCCGCGGTTCGCTCACGGATGTCGGTGCTTTCCTCACCTCATCCGCACGCCCCGGCATGACCACCATTGCCGCCGTGCTCGCCCTTCTCGTGGCGCTGGATGCCATCCTTGGCCGGCGCTACCTGTCGCTGATCGCCATTGCGCCGCTCTGCGCGATGACCGGGCTGATCTCCGCGCAGAAACAGACCTATCTTTCCGATCCGCTTTACCCCTCCGACCTGCTGTTCGGCCGGCAGATCCTCGAGCTTCTGCCGACCATGCTGAAGGCACAGCCATTGACGGCCGTACTGTTGGGGTTTGGCATCTGCGCCACCATTGCGGCACTTGTGGCGCTATGGCTGCTGGCACGCCGCCATTCGCCCGTCCTGCGCTGGCGTGAACGCGCGGCTGGTCTCGCGCTGGCGCTGCCGCTTCTTGCCGGTCTGGCCTCGCTGATGGACTATTCGCACTATTCCTGGGCACGTGACCGTCTCAACATCATACCCATGATGTGGGATCAGCAGGAAAACTACCGTCACAACGGTTTCCTGATGGCCTTCGCCTTCAATATTCCGATGGCCAATGTCTCGGCGCCGCAGGGTTACGGTGAAAACAGCATCGCCGACCTGACGTCCGAACCCGCCGCCTTCGCCGCCAACAAGGGCGACTACCCTGACGTCATCATGCTGATGAGCGAATCGCTCTGGGACCCGGCGCGGCTCGAAAACGTGAAGCTCTCGGCCGATCCGATGCCGACCATCCGCGCCAAACAGTCGGGCAACGTCTTTTCGCCCGAGTTCGGCGGCATGACGGCGAATGTGGAATTCGAGGCGCTGACCGGCTTTTCCAACGCCTTCCTGCCCTATGGCAGCATACCCTATCAGCAATATATCCGCCGCCCGGTACCCTCGCTCGCCAGTTTCTTCCGCGGTGAAGGCTATTCCGCCATCGCCATGCACCCGTTCCAGGAATGGTTCTGGAACCGCAAGCAGGTCTACAGGAATTTCGGCTTCGAGGAATTCCGCTCGGAAGAGACGCTGCCCGCCATGGAAAAACGCGGCAACTTCGCCTCCGACGATGCGCTGATGGACGAGATCATGGCGACGGCGGACCGGACGCAGAACCCGCTTTTCCTCTTCGCCGTCACCCTGCAGGGACACGGTCCTTACGAAGCGACCCGTTACGCCGAAAACACCATCAGCGTGGAGGGCGCCCTCTCCGCCTCGGCCTCGCAGGCGCTCGCCACCTATTCGCAAGGGGTGGCGGAAGCCGATGAAGCGCTGCTGAAACTGATGCGCTGGGCAAAAAAACGCGACCGCGAAACCATCGTCGTCCTCTTCGGCGACCATCTGCCGCCGCTCGGCCAGACCTTCGTGGAAAGCGGTTACATGCCGGGCATGGTGGCAAGCCGCCGTGCGCCGCTGGAGGTGATGAAGAAGGAACACGAGACACCGCTCGTCGTCTGGTCCTCCAAGAAGGGCGTGCGCAAGAATATCGGCACCATCAGCCCGGCGCTTCTGCCCTATCATGTGTTGAAGACGGCCGGCTTCTCCGATCCCTTCTATACCGGCACGCTCGGCGAGGTGCAGAAGGCCTTCTCCGTCATCGACCGGCATATGCTGGTGGCGACCGACGGCAAGGCCCTGCCCGACTGGTCGATTGCGCCCAATGCCGTTCCCGACGTGGTGCGCGATTACCGCCTGCTGCAGTTCGACATGATGTTCGGCCAGCAATATGGCCGCGAGCGCTTCTTCCCCGGTTTCAACTGGCTGCATGAGGGCGCGCCGTCGGTCTGATGGTTTTCGGCGGGGACGCCTGAACCGCATGGCGGTGGAAATCGTTTGAATTCCACCGCCATGCGGGTTTATCTCGGGAAACATCCGCATCGCCCCATCAGAACCGGAGAAACACCGTGTCAGATATCTCCGACTATATCGTTTCGCACTTCAAGCGCTCCTCCCGCGAAATCGGCGAGGTGGAGCAGCGTATTCTCGAACTCTCGCACCAGAAAAAGCTGGTTTCGAGCGACATCAACGCGGAATTTTCCGCCGGCGCCAGCCTCGGCGACAGGCTGGCCGACAATATCGCCAAGGTCGGCGGCTCCTGGGGTTTCATCCTCAGCTTCTGCTTTTTCCTGGTGGTCTGGGCCATCGTCAACACCATCGTGCTGACAACGCGCGCCTTCGACCCCTATCCCTTCATCTTCCTCAACCTGCTGCTCTCCATGCTGGCCGCCATTCAGGCGCCAATCATCATGATGTCGCAGAACCGCCAGGCCGCCCGCGACCGTTTTGAGGCCGCCAAGGATTATGAGGTGAACCTGAAGGCCGAGCTCGAGGTTCTTTCGCTGCATGAAAAGATCGATGTGAAAGTGCTGGCCGAACTGGCGGCGCTCCGCCAGGACCTTGCCGCGCTCCACCGCCACGTTACCCGCAAGGAAGACTGACGCCGGAAAAATTCGTCCCCGCTTTCCCCGCTCCGCGGCGCGCTGTTAGAGTGAACGCAGTCCTGCCGGGTGGCTGCCAGACGTGGCGGAAACCAAGGGACGGTCCTGTGGTGGGAACGCTGGCAACGTTCGTGGAAAGGACCATTTCGCAACAGGCGGTGCACGGCCCTTTGCGAAATACGGCATGGTGAAAGACCCGGCTGCGCAACGCATCCGACCCACACCAACCCCAACCAAAGCGCGGCCGGGCAATCGCCCGACGCCCAAACCATCCCCGCCCGGTAGCGCCGTGCGGGATGAAGCTGTTGGGTTTTTGGGGCATTTTCAGGAGTGAACGGAGGAGCGTGAACACCACTTCATTCGCAAATATTGAGATGGGCGAAACCTGCCCGCGAGTCGATCTCCCCCCTTGAGGGGGAGATGCCCGGCAGGGCAGAGGGGGGGTAAGCCCCGCGCACCCCGCCCACTAAGAATCACACAACCTCCTGAAAACTCACCCCCCAGTTACGAATCCGTCAGATTCTTACGCTACAGATTGACGCAGGCGTTTGTTGCATTGCACTCTTGCGGGCAAGGCTGAAGGGGGAATCACTCCCCATCGTCAAAATGGCATCACGACCATTTCGCGGCGACGCCATGCCGGATGCGACATCCGGTCATTGCAATAATTCTGTTCCGGGGTTTTTCATGCACCAGTTCGATCTGATTGTTGTCGGCAGCGGTCCGGCGGGAAGACGGGCCGCCATTCAGGCCGCCAAGCTCGAAAAGAGGGTTCTGGTCATCGAGAAGGGCAGCCGCGTCGGCGGCGTTTCGGTGCACACCGGCACCATCCCTTCGAAGACCCTGCGCGAAACGGCGCTCAACCTCACCGGCTGGCGCGAGCGCGGTTTTTACGGGCGCGCCTATCGTGTCAAGCAGGAGATCGACGCCGAAGACCTGCGCCGCCGCCTGCTCATCACGCTGGATCACGAAGTGGAAGTGCTGGAGCACCAGTTCGCCCGCAACCGCGTCCAGCACATTCGCGGCACGGCAAGCTTCATCGACGCCAACACCATGAAGGTGGTGAAAAGCGATGGTGAGATCATGACCGTTACCGCGACATCCATCCTGCTGACCATTGGCACCCGCCCCTACCGGCCGCCGCATATTCCCTTCGATGGCGAAGCGGTGCTCGATTCGGACGAGATTCTCGAGATCAAGGAGCTGCCGCGCTCGATGATCGTCGTCGGCGCCGGCGTCATCGGCATTGAATATGCCACCATCTTCAGCGCGCTCGACACGCAGGTGACGGTGGTGGAGCCGCGCGAAACGATGCTGGAATTCATCGACAAGGAAATCGTCGAGGATTTCGCCTATCAGCTGCGCGACCGCAACATGAAGCTGATCTTCGGCCAGAAGGCGGAAAAGGTGGAGCGTGACGAAAGCGGCAAATGCCTCGTCTCGCTTGGCAATGGCCGCGTCCTCAAGGCCGAGACGGTGCTGTTTGCCGCCGGCCGCGTCGGCGCTACCGATACGCTCAACCTTTCGGCCTGCGGGCTGGAGGCCGACAGCCGCGGCCGCCTGAAGGTCGATCCCGAGACCTTCCAGACCTCGGTGCCGAACATCTATGCCGCCGGCGACATCATCGGTTTCCCGAGCCTTGCCTCCACCTCAATGGAACAGGGCCGCATCGCCGCCCGCCATGCCGTCGGTGCACCGGCCGGCGAACCGCCGCAATTTTTCCCATATGGCATCTATGCCGTGCCTGAGATCTCCACCTGCGGCCTGACGGAAGAAGAAGTCATCGAACGCGCCATTCCCTATGAATGCGGCATCGCCCATTTCCGCGAAACCTCCCGCGGCCACATCATGGGTCTCGACAGCGGGCTCTTGAAGATGATCTTCTCGCTGAAAACCCGCCGCCTGCTCGGCGTCCACATCGTCGGCGAAGGCGCAACGGAACTGGTGCATATCGGCCAGGCGGTGCTGAATCTCAAAGGCACGGTGGAGTATTTCGTGGAGAATACGTTCAATTACCCCACGCTCGCGGAAGCCTACAAGATTGCCGGGCTGGATGCGTGGAACCGCATGGGTGAGATCAAGAAGGATTGAGAGAGTATTCAGCGGAACGGCACAACGCCATACGGGCGCTTGTGGTAAGGTCGTAGCCTCCTCTCCTCGTCACCCCGGACTTGATCCGGGGTCCCGCCAGCCCAAGTCCTTGGGCTGAAAAGACTCGCCTCACGGCGCAGACGCGCCGTGGCTGGATGCCGGATCAGGTCCGGCATGACGGAAGAGAGACATTCACCTGCATCTTTCCTCTTGTCCAGAGATGATCCCGGCCCAAGCAGCCCGCCCCCTCACCAGCGAATACTATACCGCGCACTCACCCCCGGCCGGAAATGATCCGCAAAACCCTGATCAAGCGTTCCGCGCACCGTCAGATTATCGCCGATCTTCTGCTCCACCGCCACGCCGCTGCTGAACTCGTTGAAGCTGTTGCGGCTCGCCCCCGTCAGCACAAAGGCCGTGCCGGTTTCCGAGCGGGACAGGCGCAACGACTGCGACACATCAAGACCGTTCCATTGCTGCGCCGTGCCGTCGTAACGCACGGTGAAATTGCGGTTCGCCTCGATATCCAGTTCCGGCGTGACGATGCGCTTCTGCTGCGATGTCATGGAGAGGCTGCTCGACCCCGTTAATGCATTGACGATGACACCGACGTCGCGTGCAAGCGAGACACCGGGCAGCTGTTCGGCCAGCAGCGTGACATTACCCCACAGCCGAACCGGCGTATCCACCACCTGCCCTGTCCTCGAGGCATTCATGCCCATTTCCAGCCCCGCCCGGATCGGCGTATCGACCGGCAGCTTGGCACCGATACGCGCCGTGTAGGAACGATCGGAATTCTTGACCGGTTTCCAGATCAGCCCGGCCTCATCCGCATGAGCGGCCGTGGCAGCGGTGAAGAGCGACAATGCAAGGGCAGAACCCGTTCGGAGCGACATACTTGTCCCCTGGCAAATTAAGGGCGCGCCGGAAGAACCCGGTAGGCACGGTAAAAGCGGAGGCCAATGGTTTGGCAGCGATGAGGCCACATCAGAGCGGCGCACGATACCCGAGCGACCGCGTTCAGCGACCGGGGCAAATCATGCTGCGCAGGGTGCCAGATGAACGGGAGATGAACAAGAGCAGATGCAGCAAAAAATCATGCTGCACCGCATTGTGATCAAAACGAAGAATCCCCGTGCTGCTCATTTCCTGAGGTCGGGCCAACGCAGCGGGCCAGGATGTCATCAATCACCACGTCTAAAGGCCTCGATGAATCAATGGCCGTTGCATTGGCGGGAAGGTCTTCTTTCGTCGCATGGAGTTGCAAGACAAATTCGCGTTCGGCCGCCTTTCCGCCGAACTCGTCCTCAGGCCTCTCCATCAACCGTCTTCGCAATGTCGCGACGTCAACATCCAGAACGAAGACCTGATCGAAGCGATCTATAAAACGCCCAAAGTTCCTTGAGCCGCCGCAGAAGAACGTGATTGCGTGACCTCGATCAGTCACCAGCGCCCGCACTTTTTCGACGTCCCAAATATGACGCCGGTGACGGTAGATAATATCCCCTTCGCCTTGAAACAGCGAGAGATCGACCGGTTCGCCTGTTTCAGGATCACCTTTGTAGGCAAGTTCACGGTCGCCGTGGATGACATGATAGCCACGTCGCTGGAGTTCGGTTGCCACCGAGGTTTTACCGGTGCCGGAAACACCCTCGATCAAATAGTTTCTGACACCCATGACACGACCCTTCCACATTCCCCGGCGTCGTGGCGATGGTGCCTATATTTCCGGTTCGGCGGCCACGGTCTCTAACGATAATGATTCAGAATAACGCAACGATGTCAAAAGCCCGAAACCGGGTGGGCAATACTGCCAGGAAACCGGCGCCCAAACAAAAAGGCCGCAGCTTTCGCCACGGCCCTTTGTTCAATCAGCTTGCACTGAAGAAGATTATTCGGCGTCGCCTTCGGCGGCCTTCTTCTTGGCCGGAGCCTTCTTCTTCGGAGCGGCTTCTTCGCCTTCAGCGGCGTCGTCAGCCTTGGCAGCAGCCTTTTTCTTGGCCGGAGCCTTCTTCTTTGTTTCCGTTTCTTCTTCGCCGTCGTCAGCCAGCAGCTCTTCCTTGGAAACGGTCTTGTCCGTTACCGAGATTTCGGAGAGCAGCTTGTCGATGACCTTCTCTTCAAAGATCGGAGCGCGCAGCGAAGCGGAAGCGCCGGGGGTGTTGCGGAAGAAATCGAGGATTTCCTTCTGCTGGCCGGGGAACTGCTGCAGCTGCTGGAACAGCGCGCGCTGCATTTCTTCTTCGGTCACTTCAACGCCGGCCTTTTCGCCGATTTCGGAGAGAACGAGGCCGAGACGAACGCGACGCTCAGCAAGCTTGCGATATTCTTCGCGGGCTTCTTCTTCGGTCGTGTCTTCGTCAGCGAAGGTCTTGCCGGACTGGGCGAGATCGGTGTTGATCTGGCGCCAGATGTTATCGAACTCGGCGTCGACGAGGCCAGCCGGCGTGTCGAACTTGTACATCTCGTCCAGCTGGTCGAGGATCTGACGCTTGACCTTCTGGCGGGTGACGTTGCCGTACTGGCTTTCGATCTGGCCCTTGACGATTTCCTTCAGCTTTTCAGCCGATTCGAGACCGAGCTTGGTGGCCAGTTCGTCGTTGATTTCAACAGCAGCGGCAGCAGCAACTTCCTTGACGGTGATGTCGAAGTTGGCTTCCTTGCCCGCGAGGTTCGCAGCCGGGTAGTCGGCCGGGAAGGTCACGGTGATGGTCTTTTCGTCGCCGGCCTTGACGCCAACGAGCTGGTCTTCGAAGCCGGGGATGAAGCGGCCAGAACCGAGAACCAGTTCAGCGTCTTCAGCAGCGCCGCCGTCGAAGGCAACGCCGTCAACCTTGCCGAGATAGTTCATGGTGACGCGGTCGCCGTCAGCGGCCTTGCCCTTCTTGGCCTCGTAGGTGCGGGCGCTTTCGGCGATCTTGAGGATCTGCTCGTTGATTTCGTCTTCAGAGACTTCAACAACTTCGCGGGTAACCTTGATGCCGTCATTGGCCTTCAGTTCGATGGCCGGAATGATTTCGTAGGCAACGGTGAATTCGAAATCGGATTCGGCCGACAGGATCTTTTCAGCTTCCTGCTCGTCTTCGGTCATGGAGATGGCCGGCTGGGTAGCAGACTTCTCGCCGCGGCTGGAGAGGATTTCGGAAGGCTTTTCACGAACCAGCTCGTTGACGAGGTCGGCCATGATGGACTTGCCATACATCTTCTTCAGGTGGCCCATCGGCACCTTGCCTGGACGGAAACCGTTGATGCGAACCTTGTCCTTGGCGTCAACCAGGCGCTCGTCCAGACGGGCCTTCATGTCGGCAGCCGGGATAACGATCTTGAGTTCGCGCTTCAGCCCTTCAGCGAGCGTTTCAATAACCTGCATTTTCTCAAACCTTCACATCATGGCGGCGGTGCTCAGACAGCCGTTGGTTTACTTTCGAGCACTGCGCCGGAAACTTCGTTCCCCGGCCGTGGCTTCCCTTATTTCTTTACACAAGCGCCTGCCGCACACCTTTGCGCCTGCACCGGAGACCAAAGACCAAAGGGGAGAAAAGAACCCCGAAGCTCCCCGCATCTTATAAAGATGCACTCTGGCGCAAGCGTGGCACAGCCATGCCTTGCTTGTGGTGCGGGTAGAGAGACTCGAACTCCCACGCCGAAGCGTTGGTACCTAAAACCAATGCGTCTACCAATTCCGCCATACCCGCACGTTGGGCGGCGGTATGTCACAATGTTCTGAAAGGGTCAAGCACGCCGTTCCCCCGCCTTTCGTTTCCTCCGGACTTTTCTTGTTGCCCGCGCCGGCGGGGAGAGGCAGCCGCCCCCTAAGCTTATTTGCCGCCGCCGCCAGGGGATGAGGCGCAAGGACCGGACTGGGGCGATTCTGGGCTGGAAACGGGAAACCGCGGGGCATCCGCCCCCTCTCCTTGCCGGCCCGCCCCAAGCGGCACATCTACATGATAGCGGGCGGGGAAGCAGGCAATATTTATGCGGCTACATTGACATTATATATAGCCTCTCCCGCAACCGACATTGCCGGATTGCCGCCCCCCGCTTCATATCTGCAATTCAAGGCTTCTGCGCCGCGCCCACCCCGTATCCGGCCATGCCTCCCGGATTCGCAACGCCCAACCCCATTCGATCACCAAAAGCACACAAATTGGTCACAAATTATGCACAGATCGCCGCAATCGGGTCGATTTCTCCACTTGCCTTGCGTTTAATGCATAGGTGACATCTTGCTTTGTCTGTTTTTGTTTTGATTAAACCGATTATATTCATGGTCATACAGAGATCGAGTTCAGCCCCGGACCAAAGCCTCCCAAGACTGGCCGTAGAGACTGAACAGCACGAAGAGGAAGATGAAAATGAACATCACACGCTCGCTGACCAACTGGCGCAAGTATCGTCAGACCGTAACCGAACTCGGCCGCATGACCGACCGCGAACTGAATGACCTCGGCATCGGCCGTCAGGACATCCGCCGCGTCGCCCGCACCGCCGTCGGCATCTAATTACACGCCCCGCCGCTTATTGCGGCGGATGCGAGACGACCTACCCAAAAAGGCCTGAGGCTTCCGCCTCCGGCCTTTTTTCGTTTTAGGCGACTGCACAGCCACTCGCCGCATCGGCAGATGAAAAATGCATCGATGGGCCAACCATTTGCACAGACCTGGATCGCGCTGGAGCCTCTCCACCGCTGCTTTTCACACAGGAAAGCCTCTCCTGCGCCGCCAAAGGCTGCCAAATCAGTCAAACCGCCTGAAACGCAGGCATTTCCGCTCATATTTTGCCCAGCTGATATTCAAAGCCGCAAATTTAGCCGACATAGTGCACAAATGCATGGCAGTAGCCTAAATTCTGCACTGCACAACATGGCTCAATGTCTATATATAAACCTCAACAGCCGAGAGCACAGAGAAACACTGGGCCGGCAGACGAAATCAACAGAGATAGATTGAGGAAACGACCATGAACCCCATCCGCATCGCAAAGAACTGGATCTCCTACCGCCGCACGATCAACGAACTTGGCAGCCTGTCCAACCAGGCTCTGAGCGACATCGGCCTGACCCGTTACGACATCCGTAACGTAGCAGCCCGTTCGTTCCGCTAAGGCGTAAACGATCGTCCCGCTGCCCGACCTCCAGGGCGCGACGATCGAGCGACAGGTTAAAAAAGCGGCGCCTCTGGCGCCGTTTTTGATTCTGGCGGAATATGCTGGAAATTCTCGCCAGTCGGCGGTTGAAGGACATCAGCACACCACGCCATGTGGTGTCGCCCCCTCCTTGTCGGTTGCTCTTCCGCTACACTCCTCTCCCGTCATGCCGGACTTGATCCGGCATCCAGTCACGGCGCGTCTGCGCCGTGGGAAGAGTCCTTTCAGCCCAAAGACTTGGGCTGGCTGGATTCCGGCTCAAGGCCGGAATGACGGAGGAAGATGGCCCCCTACAAAAAAACGCTGCCAACCATCACAGCAAATTACACATCCAGACGAAGACGAGGTCACCAATCACATTGGGCGACCTGCTAGCATAAAGACCACATCCCCTCCGTCGTAATCCTCACCCCAAAAACATTTGGCTGCCCCGGCCATGCATGCTAGTGCATCCGCAAACAATGCAGCGTCCTTCGGGACCCGCGCGGAACAATCACTCGAAAGACAGCCGCCGGACGGGAGCCTTTGCCCCGCGGCCGCCTATGGACACCGAAATGCAAGACAAGACCACTTCTCCCATTCATGTCGTGGGCGGCGGACTGGCCGGTTCGGAAGCCGCATGGCAGATCGCGCAAAGCGGCGTCCCCGTCATCCTGCACGAAATGCGCGGCGTGCGCGGCACGGATGCGCATAAGGGCGATACGCTGGCGGAACTGGTCTGTTCCAACTCCTTCCGCTCCGACGATGCAACGGCGAACGCAGTCGGCGTCATCCATGCGGAAATGCGGCTCGCCGGCTCACTGATCATGGCCTGCGCCGACAGACACCAGGTGCCGGCCGGCGGTGCACTCGCCGTCGACCGAGACGGGTTTTCTGAAGCCGTGACGAAAGAGCTGGAAAGTCACCCCCTGGTGACGATCGTGCGCGAAGAGGTGAACGGCCTGCCGCCGAGGGAATGGGGCAACTCGATCATCGCCACCGGCCCGCTCACCTCGCCGGATCTCGCCGCCGCCATTCAGGCCGAGACGGGTGAGGATGCGCTCGCCTTTTTCGACGCCATCGCCCCCATCGTGCACCGCGACAGCATCAACATGGATATCTGCTGGTATCAGTCGCGTTACGACAAGGTCGGCCCCGGCGGCACGGGCAAGGATTACATCAACTGCCCCTTGGATGAGCAGCAATACAACGCTTTCATCGATGCACTGATCGCCGGCGACACGGTGGGTTTTAAGGAATGGGAAGGCACACCCTATTTCGACGGCTGCCTGCCGATCGAGATCATGGCCGAACGCGGCCGCGAGACACTGCGCCACGGCCCGATGAAGCCAATGGGCCTGACCAACGCCCATAACCCCACCGTCAAGGCCTATGCCGTCGTCCAGCTGCGGCAGGACAATGCGCTCGGCACGCTCTACAACATGGTCGGTTTCCAGACCAAGCTGAAATATGGCGTTCAGGCGGATGTGTTCCGCATGATACCGGGCCTCGAAAATGCGGAATTCGCCCGCCTCGGCGGCCTGCACCGCAATACCTATATCGATTCCCCCATCCTGCTCGACCGCTCGCTGAAGCTGAAATCCCGGCCGGACCTGCGTTTCGCCGGCCAGATTACCGGCTGCGAAGGTTACGTGGAAAGCGCCTCCGTCGGCCTTCTCGCCGGCCGCTTCGCCGCCGCCGAACAGAAGGGCGAGACCCCGAGCCTGCCGCCGGCCACCACCGCGCTCGGCTCGCTTCTCAACCACATCACCGGCGGCCACCTCTCCTCCGATGATGAGCCGGGCAAACGTTCCTTCCAGCCGATGAACATCAATTTCGGCCTCTTCCCGGAACTGACGCCGGGCTCGATCGTCAAGCCTGAAGGCGTGAAGCGTTTTCGCGGCAAGGACAAGACGATCATGAAACGTCAGCTGATTGCAGCGCGGGCGTTGAGGGATTGCGCGGAATGGCTCGACCTTTCAAAGGCTTCCGTCGCCACATCCTGAATTTGAGACCACCCGCGCTCCACGCAATGGCGGGGCGCGGTCATGGCTTACATGACATTCCATTTATTGAAATCGGATTTGCCGGACTGATAGGGGTAGTGCCGCGAAAAGAATGGATTGATCGCCGTTACATATTCGAAGTCTATGGTGGTATCGGCCAGAAAGGCAAATAGCGGTCGATAGCTGTAACGCCCTGAAACCACGATAATCGCTTCATTTGGCCCGAAATTGCCGTCCTTAATCGCCTTGTCCCATTTTACGCCTTCGGCTGAACCGAAGAAATTATACGGCTGAAATTGCAGCTCGGGAACATTGCCCACCAGCTTTGCGCTTCTCAAAGTGAGGTTAAGCTTTTCGGTCTGAAGAAGACCGTTTCCGGACATGAGCACGAACGTTTTGACGCCCGTTCTCACCCGGGTCTCGAACTCCGGAAACCGTGCCGACCAACGGGCCGTATTGTCCACGGCCGTCACAAAGCGATCGTAGCTCAGCCATCCGCGTCCGATTTCAAGAACAACGGCCAGAACAAGGATGAGTAGTGGCGCCAGAAGAGCCATCTCGACGGCAGCGGCGCCGGAGCGGCAAAGCCCCATGGAATACAGACGGGATATAGGGCGCATGATGCTCATTCGGTCACCCGCACAGCCGTTATCGCCAGCGACACATTTTGGAGCTGACGGACAGTCCCTGAGCTTGGAACGAGCAGGTGCGTCGTCGGCATGACGAAGTTCCACCTGTACCCCACCGCCAGAATATATTGTCCTGCCGCGGCGGTCGGCGACTGAAAGCTGTTCTCTATCGGAAATGCGACGGGGGCCGCGGCAATGTCGTCATCAAGTATTGGCGTGAGTGAAATCTTCAAATTATCCGCATTAGTCGCGGTGATGAACCCGGACGAAATCGCCTGCCGCAATGCCCTCTCCGTCACCTGCTGACGATGCATCGCAGCTCGGCGCAAATATTCAACGCCGGCACTCGAAGCGGTTGAGAGATAAAGATGGTAGAGCAGCAGCAGCCCGATTTCGAGGATTCCGAAAATCAAAATCAGAAAAACGGGCAACAGCAGGCCCACTTCAACGGCGGCGGCAGCCTGCCTGTCGGCAAGAATCCTCAGGTAAAGCCGCCTGAAAAGCCGGTGCCGTGAACCGTCATGCGATTGCTTGCCGCCATGAGCCGCAGGTGCGATTTCAGGAACGCTCATCGCCGTGCCGTCCGATATATCGCAACTCAAAGCCGGTAATGATGCCGCCGAAGCTATCACTTAACCCCGAAGCCGCAATGGTCAGCCTGTATATGGAATAAGTGTCGACCGTGATCTGCTCCCGGTATTGCCGCCATCTGATGACCTGATCGATGGCGTTTTTCATCCCCGGGCCTTGTTTCATCTGGAAGATGGTTTTCACCGCCCCGGATTGCGGCAGCAGCGGTTGCAGAGATATATCGATACCATTGGTCAGTTCGGCACTTTTCACGTTGTTAAAACTGCTCTTTCGGCCATTGTACCAAACCAAAATCTCGTATTTTCCCGGGTGAAGTTCGACGTCTTTGTAGATCGAGCTGTTTGCATCAGTGCGCTTCTTGCCCTGTATTGATGTCCCCCAGTCACTATCCAGTTCAATAACATAGCGAGTGGGCAGGGACGCAAGACTGCTATTGGCACCCTCCTCAAACAGCGGCCTGTCACTTGACTGCACTGCCTTTTCATTTCCTTTTAACTTGCAAGCCTTGTCATTTGCGGTTTCGTCTCCCTTTTCAGCCTCTTTTTCGAAACCTTCCGGATATCCCTCCCATGCATGGATCTTACGGCAGCAAGGGCTACTCCAGTCCTGCAATTCGATACCGGGTCCCGTTCCGCCGTGCCATTTCAACTCCGTGTAAGGATACACACCCCAGCACCCGCTGGGCGTCTGGGTCGTTATGCCGTTCTTCAGAATACGCTCCCGGCCGAGAGTATTGTTTTCAAAATTATATCGACGAGTACTTCACCGTCATATGGATAGGGCGGGATACCCTCGCAGGAATAGGCAAGGCGATATTTCATCTCATCGACATCGAACATATCCGCAAACAAGAGCCGATAGCTGAATTCGGCTTTGATATCAGTCCGCAGCCAGTTGATGGTGACATCACGTTCCAGCACCTTTTGTTTTGTCGACTGGATCATCGCATCGAAGGTTGTCAGCACATTTTCACGGCGTGTCGAATCCGCACCCACATCGGTACGCGTCGGTTTGGTCGAGCGCTCACAGGCAAGCGCCATAACGCGCTTGGACTGAAGAAAATAACTCAGGCCTCTACCGCCCTCAAAAAGCAGTCCCATCAGGATGATAAAAACCGGCAGAAGCAGCGCCGTCATGATCGCAAAGGCGGCCGTGCGGTCGCCTATGAAAAGCGAAAACAGCCCTTCACGAACAGCTTTTTTTCTTGTCCACTCAAACATCCTGAAAACACCGTCTCATGTCGCTCATCGCGGCGGGAAAGGCGCACTGTGAAAAGCGGTGCGCCCGGCTTTCTGCCACGCTAAAAAATATCCGGCCTGCCGCCGGGTGCTGAAAATTGCCTGTCGATTGGCGAACGCATTTTCGGGAGCAGTTCTCGCCGACCTCTTAAAATCCACGGGGTCATTAGCACGGAAACCGTAAACCAAAGGCCAAAAAAAACCGGAAAATATGCTGTAAATTCATATGCTTAATTCATTTATTAATAAATTAGAACGTATGAATTACGGCCATCATGCCGTGCATGACGGGGCCGATTTCGGCAATGCAGTTTTCTTCGGGGCGACAAACCGGGGTTTGCCCCTTGTCCCTCCAGCCAAGCTCGGGCAAAACAGCCCTGTTCAATCACAAGACAATGCCAGGAGATAAGATATGGACGTTCGCGCCGCAGTTGCCATTCAGGCCGGAAAACCGCTTGAGGTCATGACCGTTCAACTCGAAGGCCCCCGTGCCGGCGAAGTGCTGGTTGAGGTCAAGGCGACCGGCATCTGCCATACGGACGATTTCACCCTGTCGGGCGCGGATCCGGAAGGCCTGTTCCCGGCCATTCTCGGCCATGAAGGCGCGGGCATCGTGGTGGATGTCGGACCGGGCGTCACCTCGGTCAAGAAGGGCGACCATGTCATTCCGCTCTACACGCCGGAATGCCGCGAGTGCTATTCCTGCACCTCGCGCAAGACCAATCTCTGCACCTCAATCCGCGCCACCCAGGGCCAGGGCGTGATGCCTGACGGCACCTCGCGCTTCTCGATCGGCAAGGACAAGATCCATCACTATATGGGCTGCTCGACCTTCTCGAACTATACGGTCCTGCCGGAGATCGCGCTGGCCAAGATCAATCCCGATGCACCCTTCGACAAGGTCTGCTACATCGGCTGCGGCGTCACCACCGGCATCGGTGCGGTCATCAACACCGCCAAGGTCGAGATCGGCTCCACGGCGATCGTCTTCGGTCTCGGCGGCATTGGCCTCAACGTTCTGCAGGGCCTGCGTCTTGCCGGCGCGGACATGATCATCGGCGTCGACATCAACCCCGACCGCAAGGCCTGGGGCGAGAAGTTCGGCATGACCCATTTCGTCAACCCGAAGGAAGTCGGCGAGGACATCGTGCCCTATCTCGTCAACATGACGAAGCGTAATGGCGACCTGATCGGCGGCGCGGATTACACGTTCGATTGCACCGGCAATACCAAGGTCATGCGCCAGGCGCTGGAAGCCTCGCATCGCGGCTGGGGCAAGTCGGTCATCATCGGCGTTGCCGGCGCCGGCCAGGAAATCTCCACCCGTCCATTCCAGCTCGTCACCGGCCGCAACTGGATGGGCACCGCTTTTGGCGGCGCGCGCGGCCGCACGGATGTGCCGAAGATCGTTGACTGGTACATGGAAGGCAAGATCCAGATCGACCCGATGATCACCCACACCATGCCGCTCGAAGACATCAACAAGGGCTTCGACCTGATGCACAAGGGCGAAAGCATCCGCGGCGTCGTGGTTTATTGATTGGATAAGACAGAGGCGGGACGCACGTAACCGCGCGCGCCCGCCTTTCATACAAATGTGATCGCCTCCAACCGCCTGCAGCCATTGCGATTAACGGGACGGTAAATCTATCGTCGTAAGCCGATACTACGCGGTGGAGTTGAAAATCCCTCCCCGCCCAGAACGGCGCCAGACCAGCGGAGAGCGACCCCTGAAAATCGTACCGATCGACAACGGAAACCGCGTCGCCGCCGTCGCTCTTCTGGCGAAAGGCTTCCCGGAAAAAAGCGAGGCCTTCTGGTCGCGTGGGTTGTCGCTCATCAGAGAACATCACGAGCGGCGCGAACTGGGTCCGATCGGGCAATTGCTGATGAAGGGCGACGATGCCGCAGGCGTGCTGCTGACGATCAAAAGCCGCCTGCCCGACACCGGCACGATCATCGTCAACCTGTCCAGCTGGTATGTGGAGCCTTCCTGCCGCTGGTTCGCACCGCGCATGCTGCAGATGGCCTCATCCAATGAGGACGAAATCTTCACCGATCTCACCCCCTCTCCCGAAGCCTGCAGGCTGAATGAGAGGCTGGGCTTTGCGACGGTGACCGATTGCACGCTTTTTTATCCGCTGCCCTTTGCTGCACTTCGCTCGGCGAGTGCGCGGCTCCGCCCGCTTGCGGACATAAAACCGGGAATATTGTCCGCCGAAACGCGCGACATGCTGGAAGACCACGCCCGCCTCGGCTGCATCGTGGCCGTGATGGAGGCGGAGAACCGCCACCACCCGCTGGTCTTCCTGAAAACCACAACCAGAAGACTGCCCTCCGCGCGCCTCATCCATTGCGACGACCGGCAGGTTGCGCAAAGGCACATATCCGCAATTGCCCGCCACCTTCTTGGCCACGGCCGGGTTGCGCTGACCATGGCGGCGCTTGAGGGAGAGCGAAAGGCCGGCGGCCTGGCCGCACATAAATCTGCACCCATACAAGTAAAAGGCGTATGGAACCCACAATTTATTAACGAAACATACTCAGAGTTGGTGTTATTGCCACCGTAGGTATTTTAGTGATTCGTGCGCGACTTGACGGAATCTTGGCCTTTACAGACAAAGCGCCGTTCCGGGCAGTCTTCTGGGGAACACGAGGGAAATCGGAGAACGAGCATGCTTGCAGCGCAAAAGAGTGAAATCGACGTTGCTGATACCATCTATTCCTACCTCTCCAATCGTTTTCCCGCCTATGCCCCCTTTTCCGCCGACACGCTGCTTCTCGAAGGCGGTGTGATCGATTCGCTCGGGTTTCTTGAGTTGATGATCTTCCTCGGGGAGGGTTTCGGCATCATTCTCGATGACGAGCATTTCACCCCCGACAATCTCGGCACGCCGGCCGATCTCATCGCCTTCGTCCTCAGGGAACGGAGGAGATGACACCCCATTTCCTGCTGCACCATCTTCTTACCGCGCGCGCGGCGAGCGACGATCCGGCCGTCGTCCACAAGGACCGATCGCTGAACTATCGCGAATTCGCCGAGGCAGCAGCCCGTTGTGCAGCGGCATTGCAGGAAGCCGGAACACAACGCGGTGACCGCGTCGTCATCTATCTGCCGCGCGGCATCGAGGAATGCTGGTCGATCTTCGGCGTGAGCATGGCGGCCGGCGTCTTCGTGCCTGTCAACGCATTGCTGAAGGCGCAGCAGATCCGCCATATCATCAGGGATTGCGGCGCAAAGATCGTCATCAGCAACGCTGCGATGATGGATGAGCTGAATGCAGCATTGGCAGACCTTCCCGATGTCACGATCCTGCTGGCGGAGGAGATTGGGACCCGCACCGGCGCACCCGCCCGGCCTTCGGCGGCGATCGGCGAAGACCTGGCCGCAATTCTTTATACCTCCGGCTCCACCGGCTCGCCCAAGGGCGTGATGCTGTCGCACCGCAATCTTCTGGCCGGCGCGCGCATCGTGCGCACCTATCTGGACATCACCGGCAGGGACCGCATTCTTTCCCTCCTGCCTTTCAGCTTCGATTATGGCCTGAACCAGCTGCTGACGGCGGTGGAACAGGGCGCGGCCACTGTTATCTCCACCTTCCGGCTGGGCGATGAGATCGTCCGCGATCTGCGCGACCACGCCATCACGGGTCTGGCCGGCGTGCCGACCATCTGGGCGATCCTGACGAAAGCGGCCCCATCGCTCACAAAGACGCCTCTGCCGCATCTGCGTTACATCACCAATTCCGGCGGACGCGTGCCGCAGGAAACCGTAAAAGCGCTGCGCGAGAAGCTGCCGGATACGAAAATCTACCTGATGTATGGCCTCACCGAGGCCTTCCGCTCCACCTTCCTGCCGCCTGATGAAATCGACCGCCGCCCGACCTCCATCGGCAAGGCCATTCCCGAATGTGAAATCTTCATCGTCACCGCCGAGGGACAGAGAGCAAAACCGGGTGAACCCGGCATTCTCGTGCATCGCGGCCCGACCGTCTCGCTTGGTTACTGGAACCGGCCGGAGGACACCGCCAAGGTGCTGCGCCCTCACCCCTTCATTCCGGCGGCGCTGGGCGGCGAGACCGTCTGTTATTCCGGCGATCTGGCAGTGGAAGACGAGGACGGTTTCTTCAGTTTCGTTGCCCGCAACGATGCAATGATCAAATCCTCAGGCTATCGCATCAGCCCGACCGAGGTCGAGGAGAGCCTGATGTCGACAGGGCTTTTCCAGCAGGTCGCCGTTATCGGCCTGCCCGACCCGTTTGCGGGCGAAAAGGTGCATGCCGTGGCGACCGCCGCCAACCAGAATATCGATGTTTCGGCCGCGCTTAAAAAAGCCGCCGAAATGCTCGCCCCCTTCATGATCCCGCGCGCCATCGAACTGGTGGAACGACTGCCGACAACGGCCAATGGCAAGGTGGATTACCGCGCGCTGGTGCGCGAACGGACGGACAATGGCGCCAACGGATAAACCCCAGAGCCACGGCCCGGCCTTTGCAGCCGCGTTATTCGGCATAAGCGAAAACGATCTGATGATCGGTGGACTTCCCGTGCGCGATATTGTCGCCGGAACCGGAACACCATGCTTTCTCTATGACGCCAGCGCCATGCGCCGCGCCTATCGCAATCTCGAAACGGCGCTCAGTGGCTTTGCCGACATCTATTATTCGGTGAAGGCCAATCCCCTGCCCGCCATCATCTCGCTTTTCCGCCAGGAAGGCGCCGGTGCGGAAATTGCTTCCGTCGGCGAATACCGCGCCGCCATCAAGGCCGGTGTCGCACCGGAAAAAATCATCTTCGCCGGCCCCGGCAAAAGCAAAGCCGAATTGCGCGAAGTGATCGAGGGCGGCATCGGCGAAATCCACATCGAAAGCGCCGAGGAAATCGGCCGCATCGAGGCGATCGGCAAGCCGGTCAAAGCCTCGATCCGCATCAATCCGGTGCCGGATGCACAGGCCGGCGCGATGCGTATGGGCGGCAAGGCCACGGCCTTCGGTTTCGATGAGGAAGAGCTGGAAAATGTCCTGCCACTCTTCAAGGACGCCCGCCATATCGATCTCATCGGCGTCCATATTTACGGCGGCACGCAGATACTCGATGCCGACATGCTCGTCTCCCAATGGCGACACGGCATTTCCCTTGCCGCGCGCATGGCCGAGATGCTCGGCAAGCCGCTCGAGACCATCGATCTTGGCGGCGGTCTCGGCATCCCCTATTTCGCCGGGGAAACACCGCTCGATCTTGAGAAAGTCAGCGCCGCCATTCCCGACCTCAAGGCGCTTCTGAAGGCGCATCCGCTAGTCGCAGACGCCCATATCATTGTCGAACCCGGCCGTTTCCTCGCCGGCCCGGCTGGCATCTATGTGGCGGAGGTGAATTCGGTAAAGAACTCACGCGGCACCACCTTCGTGGTGATGGATGGCGGCATGCACCACCACCTCGCCGCCTCCGGCAATCTCGGCCAGATCGTCAAGCGCAACTACCCCATCGTCGCACCGGCCATGATGCAGGCAGACTATGAGGAAACGGCAACCATCGTCGGCCCGCTCTGCACACCGCTCGACACCCTGGCCCGCAATGCGGCCCTGCCGAAGCTGAAGGCTGGTGATCTCCTGGCAATCCTGCAATCGGGCGCCTATGGCGCCACCGCTAGCCCTTCGGGTTTTCTCAGCCATCCGGCGGCGAAGGAAGTGCTGATCGAGGATGGTGACATCGCCATTGTCACGTCGGCTCGAGATAGGGCTGGAGACAATATTGCTACCCTCACATCCGAAAATCCCCATCAAACACTAAGAATTTATGACATTCGCGAGGGCGTAATTGCAGCCGATCTTTACGATCTCCTTCATCTCCTCGCACCGGCCTCTCAAACGGCAACTTGGGTCGTTTCCACGGTCAAGTCTCTGCAATCCGCCGATGAATGGTTTGAGGTGGTGGGTGAATCGCGAGATGACCTCGAGATGTTGGCCCAGAAAGATGCGCGTATTTCAGGCGCCGTTCTGGCCGACCTCGCGAAGAAGGCGAAACAAGTGATATGGGGGCAGTTTACTGCATTGTCGCCAGCCTTGGATCAGGAATGGGTGACCATTCGGGCAATCGACAGTAGCTTCTATGAGGTAACGACGCCTGACGCGAATGTGCAGGATAAGATTAAATCGTTCTTTCGGGATGTCCGCCCTACAGATTCGCAATACCGGTAAACTGAGACGCAACGCACGGGATAATCACCCCCGTAACAGTCTGTCCCCAACCGCAAATTTGGATTTCAGCAGACACTCATCATATTCCGCCTCGGCATCGGAATCGAACACAATACCGCCGCCAACATTGAAGACCGCGCGACCGTCATCGAACAGCGTCATCGTGCGGATCGCCACGGAGAACCTCATCTCCCCACCAGGCGATATGGCGCCGATCGCGCCGCAATAGGCGTCGCGCGGCGTCTGTTCCAGTTCGCGCAGGATCTTCATCGCCCACATTTTCGGCGCGCCGGTCACCGAACCGCAGGGAAAAAGCGCCGCGAAAATATCCTCCACCGTCACATCAGGCAAAAGCTTCGCGCGCACATGGCTGACCATCTGGTGCACGGTGGGATAGGTCTCGATATCGAACAGTCGCGGCACATGGAGGCTGCCGACCTCGGTGATGCGGGAAATATCGTTGCGCAGGAGATCGACGATCATGCGGTTTTCGGCAAGCGTCTTTTCATCCTCAAGCATCGCCGCGATGATCGTCCGGTCCTCTTGCGCATTCGCACCGCGCGGCGTCGTTCCCTTCATCGGATGGGTTTCAATGAAACCTTCCCCGTCCACCGAGAAAAACAGTTCCGGTGAGCGCGACAGGATCACCGGTCCACTGAGATCGACCAGCGCGCCATATTTGACCGGCTGGCGCTCAACCAATGACCAGAAAGCCGTGAGCGGATCGCCGCTCCAGCGAGCATGAACGGGCATCGTCAGATTGCCCTGATAACAGTCGCCGCGACGCAGATGCCCGTGCAACCGCTCGAAGCGCTGGCAATAATCTTCAAGGCTCCATGCGGGCGCGGGATCGGACAGGAACGCATCGGCATCCGGCAGACTTTCGGGCCGCGCAAATCGCCCCTCATCCGGCTGTGGGCCGGAAAAGACGCCGAAGCGAAGGAACGGCACGTTGCGAGGCTCGGCAGCAAAGTCCACAAGTTTCGGCTCGAACAGGAAACCCGCCTCGTAGGACATATAGCCGGCAAGGTATTTCCCGGCGCGGCGCAGCTGCTCCATGCGCGTCAGGGCGGCAAAAAACGCTTCCGGCTCGTCCGCGACGATGATCTCTTCCGGCTCGGTGAAGGCAGTCACCGTGCCGGTCGTATCATCCCGGAAAAGAACGTAAGGCGCATGTGCCAATGAAAGCGTCCGAAACAGGAGAAAGGGTCGGGAAACGTCAGACCGGGTCTATATCGCCCCGCGCCCACATCTCGATGGTTTCCGCATAAAAATCGGCGAAACGGCCTTCCTCGATCGACTTGCGGATACCCTGCATCAGCTCCTGATAATAGGCAAGATTGTGCCAGGAGAGCAGCATGCCGCCCAGCGCCTCGTTGGAGCGCGTAAGATGATGCAGATAGGCGCGGGAGTAATCACGCGAGGCCGGGCAGTTTGACTGCTCATCGAGCGGCCGCATATCCTCCGCATGGCGGGCATTGCGGATATTGACCCTGCCGCGACGGGTGAAGGCAAGCCCGTGACGACCGGAACGGGTCGGCATCACGCAGTCGAACATGTCGATGCCGCGCGCGACGGATTTCAGAATATCGTCAGGCGTACCGACGCCCATCAGATAACGCGGCTTTTCAGTGGGCAGCACCGGCAGCGTGATGTCGAGCATGCCCAGCATCACATCCTGCGGCTCGCCGACGGCAAGGCCGCCGACCGCGTAACCCTTGAGATCAAGCTCCTTCAGCCCTTCGGCGGAACGAATGCGCAGATCCGGCTGGTCGCCGCCCTGCACGATGCCGAACATGGCCTTGCCAGGCTGTTCGCCAAAGGCAACGCGGCAGCGTTCCGCCCAGCGCAGCGACATTTCCATGGCGCGCTCGATTTCCTTGCGCTCGGCTGGCAGCGCGATGCATTCGTCGAGCTGCATCTGGATATCCGAATCGAGCATGCCCTGGATTTCGATCGAGCGTTCCGGCGACATATGATGCAGCGAACCATCCACATGGCTCTTGAAGGTCACGCCCTTCTCGTCCAGCTTGCGCAGGCCCGAAAGCGACATGACCTGAAAACCACCGCTGTCGGTGAGGATCGGGTGCGGCCAGCGGATCAGCTCATGCAGGCCGCCAAGCCTTGCCACGCGCTCCGGGCCGGGCCGCAGCATCAGGTGATAGGTATTGCCGAGAATGATATCGGCGCCGAGCTCGCGCACCTGATCGAGATACATGGCCTTGACGGTGCCGACAGTGCCAACAGGCATGAAGGCGGGCGTGCGGATGACGCCGCGCGGCATGGCAACCTCGCCAAGGCGTGCGCCGCCACTCGTGGCTTTCAGGGTGAAGGTGAATTTCTCGTGCATCAGTTTTTCCGGAACAACAGGCTGGAATCGCCATAGGAATAGAAGCGGTATCCGGTTTCGATGGCGTGCTTATAAGCGTCACGCATCGTTTCGAGACCGCAGAAAGCCGAAACGAGCATGAACAGCGTCGATTTCGGCAGGTGGAAATTGGTCATCAGAATATCGACCGCGCGGAAGCGATATCCGGGCGTGATGAAGATGCCTGTGGGGCCTGACCATGGGTGAATGACGCCGTCTTCGGAGGCAGCGCTTTCGATCAACCGCAGCGAGGTGGTGCCGACGCAGACGATG
This sequence comes from Agrobacterium radiobacter, assembly GCF_040801995.1. Classification (NCBI taxonomy): domain Bacteria; kingdom Pseudomonadati; phylum Pseudomonadota; class Alphaproteobacteria; order Hyphomicrobiales; family Rhizobiaceae; genus Agrobacterium; species Agrobacterium radiobacter. The sequence continues at coordinate 1,331,585 of NZ_JBEGHX010000001.1, forward strand.
CGCCCGCCGCGCGCCTTCACGGCATTCAGCCTGGCTGCGGTTTCCTGCGACACATGGCCGATCTCGAAATGCATCTTGTGATCGTCGGTATCGTCGGACTTAACCGGAAGGAAGGTGCCTGCCCCAACGTGAAGTGTCACGAAATGTCGCTCGACGCCCACCCCATCAAGAGCTTCGAACAGGTCGGGCGTGAAATGCAGGCCGGCGGTGGGGGCGGCGACGGCTCCTTTTTCGCGGGCGTAGATGGTCTGGTAATCGGTCTGGTCCTGCGCATCTTCCGGCCGTTTGGCGGCGATATAGGGCGGCAAGGGAATATGGCCGACGGAGGCGATCGCCTCATCCAGAACAGGGCCGGAAACGTCGAAAAGCAGCGTGATTTCGCCCTCTTCGCCCTTTTCCTCGACGGTGGCCTCGAGATGGGCAAGGCCGCAGGCATTGTCGCGCTCATAACCGAAACGGATGCGGTCACCTTCTTTGATGCGCTTGCCGGGGCGCGCGAAAGCCTTCCAGCGCGACTGGTCGGCGCGCATGTGCAGCGTGGCCGAAACAGCCGTCTCCGGCGCGCCTTCGCGCAGGCGAACGCCCTCAAGCTGGGCGGGAATGACGCGGGTATCGTTGAAGACAAGCGCATCGCCGGGCTTCAGGAAAGACGGCAGGTCAAAGACGCGGTGGTCTTCCATGCGGTTTTCATTCGGATCGACCACCAGCAGGCGCGCGCTGTCGCGCGGGTTCGCCGGGCGAAGGGCGATATTCTCCTCGGGCAAATCGAAATCGAACAGGTCTACACGCATTGCAAGGGTCTTCCAGACATCAAAACTTTACACGGCACGGTGAATTTCGGTCCGCCGCATCCCGCCCACTCCCCTCATTCCTGTGCTTGTCACAGGAATCCAGTCGACACGCGTCTGCCTGGCGAGGGTGGCTTTCCAGCCCAAAGACTTGGGCTGGCTGGATTCCTGTGACAAGCACGGGAATGAGGGAAAAAGGAAACGGCGCAAAGAACAGCAATCGTCAAATCTGCCGCACCGTCCTCCACATCAAGCACCGTCAATAAACATCAAAACCCGCCCCGCATAAACTGCGGGACGGGTCAAACTGCAACTTCCGAAAATCAGGCCGCAGAAGCGAGCTTGATGGAAACGATCGAATCGGGATCCTTCACCGGCTCGCCGCGCTTGACCTTATCGATGGCTTCCATGCCTTCGATGACCTGGCCCCAGACGGTGTACTGCTTGTTGAGCCACGGAGAATCCGTGAAGCAGATGAAGAACTGCGAATTGGCGGAGTTCGGGCTCTGCGAACGGGCCATGGAGCAGGTGCCCCGCACGTGCGGGATGGCGGAGAATTCAGCCTTCAGGTCCGGCTTGTCGGAACCGCCCATGCCGGCGCGGGCCGGGTTGAAGCTGTCGGAACCCTTCTTGCCGAACTGCACGTCGCCGGTCTGGGCCATGAAGTCTTCGATGACGCGGTGGAACACGACGCCGTCATAAGCGCCTTCCGATACGAGTTCCTTGATGCGGGCAACGTGGCCCGGAGCAACTTCCGGCAGCAGCTGGATCACGACCTTGCCGGTCGTCGTTTCCATGATGATGGTGTTTTCCGGATCCTTGATCTCGGCCATGGTTATTCTCCTCTGTTCGGGCTCTATTGCCCTACCTTACTTTTTGCCGACGGTGACCTTGATCATCCGGTCGGGGTTGGAAACTTCGCCGTTGCCGCCGGCGCCGCGCTTGATCTTGTCAACGGCTTCCATGCCGGACACGACCTTGCCGACCACGGTATATTGCCCGTTCAGGAACGGGCCGTCGGCAAACATGATGAAGAACTGCGAATTGGCGGAATTCGGATCCTGCGAGCGGGCCATGCCGACCACACCGCGCGTGAACGGAACCTTGGAGAATTCGGCCGGAATATCCGGAAGGTCGGAACCACCCGTACCTGCGCGCTGGGCGCTGAAGCCCTTCTCCATATTGCCATACTGCACGTCGCCGGTCTGCGCCATGAAGCCGTCGATGACGCGGTGGAAGGCGACGTTGTCATAAGCGCCCTTCTTGGCCAGCGCCTCGATCTGCGCCACGTGCTTCGGCGCAACATCGGGCATCAGCTCGATGACAACGAGACCATCCTTCAGCTGGACGGTGAGAAGTTCGGCGGCCGAAGCGAGGGTGCTGGCGGCAAGCGCGCCTGCAAACATGGCGCCGGCAAAGGCAAATCGAACGAGTTTCATCGGATTGGCTCCAGAATGTGGGGCTGAAGTCAGCGCTTCAGCTTGGCGTTGAGGGCTTCAAGCACGGCCTTGGGCACGAAGGCGTCGACATTGCCGCCCATGGCGGCGATCTGCCGGACCAATGTGGCTGTAATGGGTCGCGACGACGTGCCGGCGGGCAGGAACACGGTCTGAATATCAGGCGCCATCTGGCGGTTCATGCCGGCCATCTGCATTTCATAATCGAGATCGGTGCCGTCACGCAGGCCGCGCAACAGAAGGTGCGCGCCGTGCTGGCGCGCGGCGTCGACGACCAGATTATCGAAGGAAACGACTTCCATGCGCGCCGCCTGATCGGGCAGCTGTTCGGAAAGCGCCTGCTTTATCAGCGCCGCCCGCTCTTCGAAGCTGAACAGCGGCGCTTTTCCGGGATGGATGCCGACGGCAACGATGACTTTCGACGCCACGTTCAGCGCCTGGATAAGCACATCCAGATGTCCGTTGGTCATCGGATCGAAGGATCCTGGATAAAAGGCAATCGTCATATCGCTCTCAGGTGGTGGGCGCGCTTCGATGCTGGGTATCATGTGCCCGCCTTTTGTCATGGAGAGGCACGCGGCGCAAGACTTTATAACCATCCCTCACAAGCTCGGCTGCGGCGTGAACCCGGGATGAATGGGCCGTTCAGTGCGGTTTCACAGCTATTTTGTTTAAATGCACAACATCGGGAAACCGAAACGCCCCTCACTCGTTAAGCATCCGGAGAATTGAAAATGCTGGCCTTCATGATCGTCCTTTCGATCATCGCATCATTCGCTGCCGAGTATCTTTTTCTCGAATGACGGCCTTAGCCAGTTTCCTGAACGCCAGATGAACGAGCCATTCAAGGAAGTTTCACAGGCGCGATGCTAATCGATTTTTACGGTTGACGCGGAACATGTTGAGACATGGCGCGTTAAGAAAGAACCAAAGGAACGGACAGATGTTTGTAAGAGAAAAACAGTCTACTTCGGCGAAAATCAGCGTCATCAGCACCGCCTGGACAGTACTGGTTATCGCAATGGTAGCAACGACGTTTAGCCTTTATGAGCAGAAGCCTGAAACCCAGGGACCGGACTACCCGCAGCTGACCGCCCGTTACCAGTATATGAATTATTACTGAGGAACGGGGAGAATTTCCCCACAACTCCCGGAGACGATATCAATGTTCACATTTCTGACGATGCTTCTGGCCCTGATCAGCGTAATGTTCGTGACATCGATGATATCAGTCGTCGCCGAGATGCGGCGGGACCGCGCCTTCTGAGCGCGGCGAACCGACCCGACGGCCCCTTAGAAATGATTCTTTTCAACCGCCTGGACCTTCCGGGCGGTTTTGTTTTGCCAAGCCGCCAGCCTCTCCTTCCCTCATTCCTGTGCTTGTCACGGGAAACCGGCCGACGCGGCTCTCGTGCAGTGGGAGGAGTCCTTTCAGCCCAAGGACTTGAGCTGGCTTAATTCCTGTGACAAGCACAGGAATGAGGGAAGAAGAGGCAGCCGATATCGAACCGTCGCCTCCATTTCGGCGCCTCCAATCACACAACCGTTTTCAAAACCCCGTTTTTCCAAGGCAAATTCCCTTCAATTTCCGTTTGGATTGATTTAAGGAACGCCGATACGTTGCGGGCCGGACAGCCGGCGACCGCGATGACGTTCCTGTGAGGTTTGCATAACGATGCTCGATTCCCTGAGAAATGCTTCTCGAACCATGGCAGCCAAACTGCTGCTTCTCCTGCTTGTTGTTTCGTTTGGCGTCTGGGGCGTCTCCGCATCGCTTGTCACCGCCAATTCCCACGCCGTCATGACGGTGGGCGACCAGACGGTCAGCCCTGAGGAGTTCCGTCTCGCCTATCAGCGCCAGATTTCCGATCTCAGCCGCCAGTTCGGCACCCGGCTGACGACCGAACAGGCCAAGGCCTTCGGCATCGACCGTCAGGTCTTCAGCCAGCTTGCGGCCGGTGCAGCCCTTGACGAGCTGGCCGCGAAGATGAATCTCGGCCTTTCGGAAAACCGCCTCGCCAACCTCATCGCCGAAGACCCGGCCTTCAAGTCGGTCAACGGCCAGTTCGACCGTAATCTCTTCAGCGAGCGCCTGCGCAATTCCGGCTTCCGCGAGGACGACTACATCAAGGAACGCAGCAAGGTTGCCGTCCGAAGCCAGATCGTTGAAGCCGTCTCCGATGGTTTTGCCGCACCGCAGGTGCTGGTGGATGCGCTGAAGCAATATCGTAATGAACAGCGCTCGGTCGACTACGTCATTCTTTCGAACGCCGTCATTCCGCCGGTCAAGGCGCCGGGCGACGATGTGCTCACGCCCTGGTTCGAGACCAACAAGACGAAATACCGCGCGCCCGAGTTCCGCAAGTTCACCTATGTGAAGCTGGAACCGTCGGACATTGCCGATCAGGCCTCCGTCACCGACGCCCAGATCGCTGATTATTACAACAGCCACAAGGACAGCTTCCGCACCGCCGGCCGCCGCACGGTGGAGCAGCTGACCTTCCCTGAAAAGGAAATGGCCGAAGCCGCCGCCGAACAGATCCGCCTCGGCAACACCACTTATGACCAGGTGGTGAAGGATCAGGGCAAGGCCGCGTCGGACGTCACGCTCGGCGAATTCACCAAGGATACCATCCCCGACCAGTCGATTGCCGATGCCGCTTTCGCCATCCAGAAGGATGGCGGCGTATCGCCGGTGGTCGAAGGTTCCTTCGGCCCGGTGCTCCTGCGCGTCACCGGCATCAAGCCGGAAACCACCCGCACGCTGGAAGAGGCGAAAGAGGATATCCGCAAGGACCTCGCCACCGCGGCCGCTGCGGAAGAAATCACCAATGTTCATGACCGTTACGAGGACCTGCGCGCCGGCGGCTCTTCGCTCGCGGATGCGGCAACGCAGCTGAACCTGAAGGCCGTCACCATCGCCGCCATCGACGCTTCCGGCCTCGATGAGAAGGGCGATGCGATTCAGGGCCTGCCCTCCCCGCAGCTCGCGCAGGAGGTCTTCAAGACCGAACCCGGCACGGAAGCCCTGCCGATCAATCTCGGCCGTGAAGGCTACATCTGGTTCGATGTCGACCAGATCATCGCCGCCCGCGACCGCACGCTTGCCGAAGTCCGCGACGATGTCGTGGCCGACTGGACGGCGGAACAGCAGCGCAACGCGCTTGCCGCCAAGGCCGAGGAACTGAAGGCGCGCGTCGAAAAGGGCGACACGCTGGAAGCCGTGGCCGGTGAGCTGAGCCTTGCCGTCGAGCAGAAATCCGGCCTGCGCCGCACCAGCGAGGACGCTATTTTCGGACGGCAGACCATCGCCGCCGTCTTCTCGGGCGCCGAAGGCGTGGTCGGCACTGCCGCCGATGCCGAGGGTTCCAGCCGCATCCTCTTCAAGGTCACCTCCGTCGACACCAATGCGCCTGCAGACGCGCTTGCCAATGACGACCAGCAGTTTGCCGCCATTGCCCGCGCGGCCGGCGACGACATGCTGGACCAGATGGTCAACCGCCTGCAGAATGACTATGGTGTCACCATCAATCAGGCCCTCGCCGATCAGGCGATGGTCGGCTTCTAACCCGGGGGGCGACAAGATGGCCGAACTGAAGCCGCTGATCGCCAAGGTCGCAAATGGAGAGAGCCTGAACCGCGAGGAATCGCGGGCGGCTTTCGACGTTCTGATGTCGGGCGAAGCCACGCCGTCGCAGATTGGCGGCTTCCTGATGGCGCTGCGCGTGCGCGGCGAAACGGTGGACGAAATCGTCGGCGCCGTCTCCTCCATGCGCGCCCGCATGCTGCCGGTTTCGGCTCCCGCCAATGCCATCGATATCGTCGGAACCGGCGGTGACGGCATCGGCACCTATAATATCTCGACACTCGCCTCGATCATCGTCGCCGGAACGGGCCTGCCCGTTGCCAAGCATGGCAACCGGGCGCTGAGCTCCAAATCCGGCACGGCAGACGCACTCTCCGCGCTTGGCGTGAAGCTCGATATCGGTCCTGAGCTCATCGCCCGCTGCATCAGCGAGGCGGGTCTCGGCTTCATGTTCGCGCAGCTGCACCATTCGGCCATGCGCCATGTCGGCCCCAGCCGCGTCGAACTCGGCACGCGGACGATCTTCAACCTGCTTGGCCCCCTCTCCAATCCGGCAGGCGCAAAACGCCAACTGCTCGGCGTCTTCTCGTCGCGCTGGCTGGTGCCGCTTGCCGAAGTGCTGCGCGATCTCGGTTCTGAAAGCATCTGGGTCGTGCATGGCGACGGCATGGACGAGGTGACGACCACGGGCGTTACCCATGTGGCGGCGCTGGAAGGCGGCAAGATCCGCACTTTCGACCTGACGCCGAAGGATTTCGGCGTCGAGCCCGCTTCCATGGAAGACCTGAAGGGCGGCGACGGCATTGCCAATGCAGCAGCACTGCGCGAGGTCCTGTCCGGCAAACGCAACGCCTATCGTGACGTGTCGCTGTGCAACGCGGCCGCAGCGCTGGTCATTGCCGGCAAGGCGGAAACGCTCACTGAGGCGATGGCGATCGTCAGCGAGGCGCTGGACAGCGGCAAGGCCGCAGCCGCGCTCGACCGTCTGGTTGCCGTGTCCAACGAAGAATGAGAGCGAGATCATGAGCGACATTCTCAAAAAGATCGAGACTTACAAGCGCGAGGAAATCGCCGCCGCCAAGGCGAAGGTTTCGCTGGCCGATCTGAAGGCCATGGCCGCAGACCAGAGCGCGCCCCGCGGCTTTTATAAAGCGCTGAGGGCAAAGCAGGCCGAAGGCAAGTTCGGGCTGATCGCCGAAATCAAGAAGGCGAGCCCCTCCAAGGGCCTGATCCGTCCGGATTTCGATCCGCCGGCGCTGGCCGCCGCCTATGAAGCCGGTGGCGCCGCTTGTCTGTCGGTTTTGACGGATACGCCGAGCTTTCAGGGCGCACCGGAATTCCTGACCGCCGCCCGCAATGCCTGCGCTTTGCCGGCGCTGCGCAAGGATTTCATGTTCGATACTTACCAGGTGCATGAAGCCCGTGCCTGGGGCGCGGACTGCATTCTCCTCATCATGGCCTCGCTTTCCGACGACGAGGCGAAACGGCTTGAGGATGAGGCTTTTTCGCTCGGCATGGATGTGCTGGTCGAGGTGCATGACGCCGAAGAAACCGAACGGGCGCTGAAACTCGCCTCGCCGCTTCTCGGCATCAACAACCGCAACCTGCGCACCTTCGAAGTCAGCCTCGAAGCCAGCGAGAAGCTGGCGGGCCTCGTGCCGGCTGACCGGCTGCTGGTGGGCGAAAGCGGCATCTTCACCTTCGAGGACTGCCAGCGTCTGGAAAAGAGCGGCATCAGCACCTTCCTCGTCGGCGAAAGCCTGATGCGCAAGGATGATGTGACGGCGGCGACCAAAGCGCTGCTGACAGGCCAATCCGGCATTCTGGCAGCGGAATAAAGCGCCGATGAGCGAGACGGGAAAGCTCACCCATATCGATGCGAGCGGCGAAGCGCATATGGTCGATGTCGGCGACAAGGCCGAGACCGTCCGCGTCGCCGTGGCCGAAGGCTTCGTGAAGATGAAGCTGGAAACGCTGGCGCTCATCCGCGACGGCAATGCCAAGAAGGGCGATGTCATCGGTACTGCCCGGCTGGCGGGCATCATGGCCGCCAAGCAGACGGCAAACCTCATTCCGCTCTGCCATCCGCTGATGCTGACCAAGGTTGCGGTCGATATTACCGAAGATACCGCCCTGCCCGGCCTGAGAGTCGAGGCCATGGTGAAACTGTCTGGCAAAACGGGCGTGGAGATGGAAGCGCTGACCGCCGTCTCCATTGCCTGCCTGACGATCTATGACATGGCGAAAGCCGCCGACAAGGCGATGGAAATCGTCAATATCCGCCTTCTCGAAAAGAGCGGCGGCAAATCCGGCGATTTCCGGCGACAGGAGACCTGAATGAAACCGCTGCTGCCCGTGGATGAGGCCATAACACGCCTTCTGGAGGCAGCGGTTCCGGTGACCGAAAGCGAGACCCTGCCGCTTGCCGAATGTGATGGTCGCGTTCTCTCGGCCGACCTTACGGCGCGTCTCACCCAGCCGCCCTTTGATGCCTCGGCCATGGATGGTTATGCCCTGCGCAGCGCCGATGCGCTCAATATCGGTTCGGTCCTCACCGTCATCGGTCAGGCCGCCGCCGGCCATGCTTTTGCCGGCACTGTTGGTGAAGGCCAGGCCGTGCGCATCTTCACCGGCGCGCCGGTGCCGCAGGGTGCGGATACGGTCCTCATTCAGGAAGATGCCGAAGTGCTGGAGAGCGGAAAGATCCGCACCGCCTTCGACGTCACCGCCGGGCGACATATCCGCCCGCGCGGGCAGGATTTTACCGAAGGCGAAACGGCGCTGAAGGCCGGGCGTGAACTTGGCTTCACCGACCTGACACTGGCGGCGGCGATGAACCATGCCGCGCTGACCGTCTATCGCAAGCCGCGCATCGCCATCCTCGCCACCGGCGATGAGTTGCTGCCGCCGGGAAGCGCACCGCAGCCCGCCCAGATCATCGCCTCCAACATCTTCGGTGTCGCAGCCCTTGCCCGGCAGGCCGGCGCAGAGGTTCTCGACCTCGGCATCATTGCCGATGACGAGGGGTTGATCCGCGCGGCCATCGGCAAGGCCGTCGCGGCGAAGGTCGATGTGCTGGTGACGCTCGGCGGCGCCTCCGTTGGCGACCACGACCTCGTGCAGGCCGCGTTGAAGGCGGAAGGCATGCAGCTCGATTTCTGGCGCATCGCCATGCGTCCGGGGAAACCGCTGATGGTCGGCGCCATTGGCGCCATGCAGGTTCTGGGCCTGCCTGGAAACCCGGTTGCAAGCCTCCTCTGCGGCCTGCTGTTCCTCGAACCCCTGGTCCGCAGCATCGCCCGCCGCGCCCCCCTGCAACGCGAAGCTACAGCCCGCACCGCCACACCGCTGAAGGCGAATGACCAACGGCAGGACTATCTGCGCGCCCGTTTCAGCACGGACGAAAACGGCATGCTGGTGGCGGAAGCCTACGCGAAGCAGGATTCATCGATGATGAAGATATTGGCCCATTCCGATGGCCTGATCGTGCGCCCGCCACATGCGCCGGCGGCAACCGCCGGGGCGGAATGCCCGGTCATAAGGCTGAAATCCTGACACGCAGTCGGTGCGGCCGAAGCTGCGGCCGGAAGCATAATTGATCCCTTCGCAAAATTTGCCGAATGGTTGCGGCGCCGTCACAAAATGGCACTGCCGCATCCCGCATGGCATGGAGCCGCAAATAAAACTGTAACGTTACTGTATCCCGACACGGATGACAGAAAACGCCGCCTATAGGCGGTGTCTCTCCCAACTCAAAAAACCTCATCTCTTTTCATCCCGGCAATATCTTTCCTTATTGTTGTGCCAAAATAAATCACACCAACCCCGTTATTGGGATTGACAGAATAAATGCGATGCTGTCACCAAGACGAATAGTAGAGATAAAAAGCTCCGGAATTCTTCAAAATGAAAATTACTTATATTTATCAATTAACTAAAATAAAAATTGGCGAAAAACGAGTTTCTGGAAACAAAAATTAGTTTCCCGTAAATTAAGCTTTCCAAAACTAGCTTCATAATAATAATCATAGTCGATAAGCAGACTCACTGGAGTTTCTTGATGAACACGGCATCCACGCCCAAAACCACGGGGCCCGACATTGCCGGGCAGATTGCCTATGCCATGCGGAGCATGGGTGTTTCGCCGATCCCGCGTAACTACAGCCTGTTTTACGAAGCCTATATCGGTTCGAACCCTGCCCTGACGAAGGATCTGGCCGCGCTCGGCAACCGGGTGACGCAGGAAGATCTGGACGAGCTGTCCTCACGCTACGGCGAAGGTAATCCCGCACGGTCGATCGACGATGCGCATGACAAGCTGCGGCGTGAACTGGAGGGCCTGCTGGGAACGCTGAGGCGCGAACAATCCTCCATCGAAAACTACAACAGGATTCTCGGCGAAACGCGCCAGCGCATCGACGACAAGAACGCCGCCAGCAGCAATATTCTGAGGAATGCAATCTCATTGCTGGCCGAAGCCACCGGCTCGAAAATCATCGACGGCGAAAAGGCGTTCAATGACGTCAATCGCCATGCCGAGGAAATGCATCAGGTGCGCCTCGAACTGGACGAATACAAGCGCATCGCCAATACCGACTCGCTGACGCGCCTCTCCAACCGGCGCGCCTTCGACGACCGGCTGGCATCGGTTTATGACAGCTCCATCGGCCTGCAATATACCACGCTCGTGCTACTCGATATCGATCACTTCAAGCGGGTCAACGACACATTCGGCCATCCGGTCGGCGACAAGATTCTCGCCACCGTCGCCTCGGTCATCCGCGCCAATGTCCGCAAGGATGGTTTTGTCGCCAGAAGCGGCGGCGAGGAATTCGCCATCATTCTGGATGGCAACACGCCCGAAGAGGTGATGGTGACGTGCGAGCGCATCCGCCTGTCGCTGGAAAGCACGCCGTTCCGCAATTCGAGATCAGGCGCCGACTATGGCACGGTGACAATTTCCATCGGCTTCGCCTCCGCCGCACAGGCCACCAATCCGAGCGAGCTTTACGGCCATGCCGATACGGCGCTCTACCATGCCAAGGAAACCGGCCGGAACCGCTCCGTCTATTATGAGGACGGCATGCAGAAGAACTATGTCGGGAAGAACTGGCTGATTTATCGGACTTGAGGATGTTGGCGTACGCGCCACTATCTCCCCCGTCATGCCGGACTTGATCCGGCATCCAGTCACGGCGCGTCTGCGCCGTGAAAAGAGTCTCTGGCGATCAAGGACTTGATCGCGCTAGACCCCGGACCAGTCCGGGGTGACGGAGTGAGACACTCCGCTTTCGCCAATGGCGTAAGCCTTGCGAGGCTTGCCTCAGCGGCCCGACGGTCGCGTCTTTATTGCGCCTCACCACATGGTCTTCGCCGCCCGCGCCGCCCATTCGCGGTCATAGGTTTCCTGATCGAACTCCGCCTTCGCCGCCTTGAGCAGAAGACCGGGTGTCGGGAGCGCCGCCGGATCGACGAAATTATCGGGGTTCCACAGCTCGGAGCGCATCAGCGCCCGGGCGCACTGGAAATAGACTTCGTCGATCGTCACCACGATAACCGTGCGCGGATGTTTGCCATCCATCTCGAAGCTCTCCAGCAGATCGGGAGCGACGGAGACCACGGCGCGGCCGTTGATGCGCATCGTCGTGTTCGAGCCGGGGATCAGGAACATCAGCGCCACGCGCGGATCGCGCACGATGTTCAAAAGCGAATCCACGCGGTTATTGCCGCGCCAGTCCGGCAGAAGCACCGTCCTGTCATCAGCCACCCTGACCACGCCGCCCTTGTCGCCGCGCGGTGAACAGTCCATGCCCTCGGGCCCGACCGTCGCCAGCGCGAGGAACGGCGAAGTCTCGATCATCAGCCTGTATTCGGCCGTCAGCGTGGCCGTCACCTTGGCGATCGATGCCTCGCTCGTGCCGTCATAGATCGCCTTCAATTCCTCAACCGTGCGAATGATCGTCATATCTGTTCCTACCCTTACGAATTCCCTTTGCCGACATCGAAAGATCGGCGCGTCCTATTCCTCTGCCGCTTCCGCCTTTTCCCGCTCGGCCCGCTCGCGCGCCGTGCGGGCGGCAACCAGATCGGCCGGCTGGGCGTTGCCGCGGATCAGCGACCGGCCGGCATAGATGCCGCCGACGACTTCCATGGCGAAACGTTCCTCGTCGCGGTCTCGGAATTCCTCCACCAGACGGGCGGCGTCTTCCCGTTCCTCGCCCATGGCGCCAAGCACTTCCTCGCTGAAATTCAGCGCCGATTCCAGCGTCTCGCGGATCTGGTAATCGACACCCGCCTTGAGCAGATCGATGGCATGGCCACGGTCGTAAGCACGGGCAAGGACAGGCACCAGCGGGAATTCGTGCTTGACGATCTCCGCGATCCTGACCGCCGCCTCCTTGTCATCGACGCAGATGAGAACCGCGCGCGCCGTGCTGGCGCCGGCCGCATGCAGGATTTCCGACCGCGAACCGTCGCCATAATAGACCTTGAAGCCGAACTCCGCCGCATCGCGCACGAACTCGGCATCCTTGTCGATGAGCGACAGCGTGTAGCCCCGCGCCAGAAGCGGCTGGCTGACGATCTGGCCGAAACGCCCGAAGCCGATCAGGAGAATGCTGCCTTCGACATTCTCGGGCACGTCGAGATCGTCGGTATTGGGAACCGCCGCCGGCACCAGCCGGTCATGCAGGATGACCATTAGCGGCGTCAGCACCATGGAGATGATAATGGTCGCCGTCAGGATGGCGTTCGCCTCCCGGTCGAGAATACCAGCGCTGACGGCGGCCGAATAAAGCACGAAGGCGAATTCACCGCCCTGCGCCATCAGTACCGCCCGTTCCAGGCTTTCGCGTCTGGTGGTGCCCAGCGCCCGCGCCACGCCATAGATCAGGAAGGCCTTGAGCAGCATGTAGGCGACGACGCTGACCAGCACGAGCTGCCAGTTGGAGGCAATGACGGCAAGATCAATGGCCATGCCGACGCCGAGGAAGAACAGCCCGAGCAGAATACCGCGAAACGGCTCGATATCTGCCTCGAGCTGGTGACGGAAAGAGGATTCCGACAGAAGCACGCCGGCAAGGAAAGCACCCATGGCCATCGAAAGACCGCTGACCTGCATCAGAAGCGCCGAACCGAGCACCACCAGCAGCGCCGCGGCCGTCATCACCTCACGCGCGCCGGAAGCGGCGAGCAGGCGGAAAAACGGGTTGAGAAGATAACGCCCGGCAAGAATGAGCGCGCCGACGGCGGCAAGCGCGATGCCGACGGAGACCCAGCGCTCCGACGCCGTCACATGTTCGCCGCCCGCACCGAGGAAGGCGACAAGCGCCAGCAGCGGCACGATGGCCAGATCCTCAAACAGCAGGATGGCGATGATGCGCTGGCCCTTGAGGCTCGACATGCTGTTGCGTTCCTGCAGCATCTGCATGACGATCGCCGTCGAGGTCAGCACGAAACCGGTGCCGGCGACGAAGGACATGATGACGGGAAAGCCGAGGCTGACGCCCACCAGCGTCAGACCCGCCATACAGACCAGCACCTGCAACGCACCCAGCCCGAAAATATCCTGCCGCATCGACCACAGCCGCGAGGGCTGCATTTCAAGGCCGATGATGAACAGGAACATCACCACGCCGAGTTCCGCTATATGCAGAATGGCCTGCGAATCGGAAAAGAAACCGAGACCGTAAGGCCCGATCACAAGGCCGGCGGCCAGATAACCGAGCACCGAGCCGAGGCCCATGCGCTTGAAGATCGGCGCGGCGACAACGCCTGCCGCCAACAATACGACCACCTGGGCCAGATCATTTCCGTTCGCTCCTACAGCCACACGCCACCCCGCTGAAAATCAATAAGACGAGGGTGTTCCCTCCCTCACTTCCTAGCGCATCGACGGGAAAAGCGAAAACGATTTTACTGACGGACGGCGCGCAGATTCAACGGGTTATTTGCTGCCGGGACATGGTGCTTCAGATGCCCTGTGCTCCCCCCTCATTCCTGTGCTTGTCACCGGAATGAGGGAAGTAAGCGCCTACCGGAATCGCGGTTCCCTGCTCAAGCCCTTTTCGGCGAGCTGCCGTTCATAATCGGCAAACAGCGCATCCCCTGTCTCACCCAATTCCTTCAGATATTTCCACGTGTAGATGCCGCTATCGTGGCCATCGTCGAAAACGATGCGAACCGCATAATTGCCGGTCGCGACCATGGAACGGATGGCGACATTGCGTTTGCCGGGCACCGTGACCTTTTGTCCCGGCCCGTGGCCCTGCACTTCCGCCGAGGGCGAAAGCACGCGCAGCATCTCGGCGCCAAGCCGGTAAACGCTTCCATCATCAAAGGAAACAGTCAATTCGCGCCGGTCTTTCGACACAAGCAGCTCAGTCGGCCAGGCATCACTCATTTTTCACTTCCGCAAGCTCGTCACATGCGTCAGAATTACGGACTTGCCTCACGATAGGCAAGCCACTACATCACCTAATAGAGCACACATCAGGCGTGTGTGCCCGGCGCAAGGCGCAATGAGGATGGAGACGTGAACAGTTTCCCCGGCTCGCTTGAAAAAGCGAAAACCCTGACGGAAAACAGCACACCGATGGTGGACCCTTTCGGCCGCGCCATCACCTATCTACGGGTTTCCGTGACCGACCGCTGCGACTTCCGCTGCACCTATTGCATGTCCGAGCACATGACCTTCCTGCCGAAGAAGGACCTTCTGACGCTCGAAGAACTCGACCGCCTCTGTTCCGTCTTCATCGCGCGCGGCGTGCGCAAGCTGAGGCTGACTGGCGGCGAGCCGCTGGTGCGCAAGAACATCATGTCGCTGGTGAGGAACCTCGGCCGACATGTGCAAACAGGCGCGCTCGACGAACTGACGCTGACCACCAACGGCTCGCAGCTTGCGAAATTCGCCGCCGAACTCGCCGATTGCGGCGTGCGCCGCATCAATGTCTCGCTCGATACGCTCGACCGCGATAAATTCCGCCATATCACCCGCTGGGGCGATATCGACCGGGTGATGGAAGGGCTGGATGCCGCCCAGGCCTCGGGCATCAAGGTCAAGCTCAACGCCGTGGCGCTGAAGGACTTCAACGACGCCGAGATTCCCGATCTGATGCGTTTCGCCCATGGCCGCGGCATGGACCTGACTGTCATCGAAACCATGCCGATGGGCGAGATCGAGGAAGATCGCACTGACCGCTACCTGCCGCTTTCGCAGCTGCGCGCCGATCTCGAAAAGAGCTTCACACTCATCGACAGCGATTACCAGACCGGCGGCCCCGCCCGTTACGTGACGGTGAAGGAAACCGGCGGCCGGATGGGCTTCATCACGCCGATGACACATAATTTCTGCGAAAGCTGCAATCGCGTGCGCCTCACCTGCACCGGCACGCTTTATATGTGTCTCGGCCAGGATGACGCCGCCGATCTGCGCACGGCGCTGCGCGCCTCCGACAGCGACGCCTATCTCTCGAGCGCTATCGATGAAGCCCTGCTGCGCAAGCCGAAGGGGCATGATTTCATCATCGACCGAACCCATAACCGGCCCGCCGTCTCCCGCCACATGAGCGTGACCGGCGGCTGAGCCTCTTTCTCGTCCACCCGCCCATATAAGCGGTTGAAATACCGGCTGTGCCGTGCCACGTCTCTTTGCATGGAGGAATGCGTGGTTGCGCCGGAACGGCGGCTCCAGATCGCCCGCAAGGGCGGACGGAGTAAACCGCGCATGGTCTGGGATATTTGGGAATGGCATTGACGGACAATACGCGCGGCGCACTTTTCATGGCGCTCGCAATGGCAAGCTTCACGGCCAATGATGCGCTGACGAAGTCCGTCACTCCCTATATCAACACCGGCCAGATCATGTTCGTGCGCGGCATCATGACCGTGGTGCTGATCTATATCGCCGCACGCCATTTCGGCGCGCTCCGGCCGCTCAAAACCCTGCTGCGGCCCATCATCATCCTGCGCTGTCTCTGCGAGGTGACAGCCGCCGTGCTTTATCTGACGGCGCTCGGCCTCATCGAATTCTCCAACGCCTCGGCCATATTGCAATCCCTGCCGCTGGTGGTGACGCTGGGGGCTGCCCTTTTCCTGCGCGAACCCGTGGGCTGGCGGCGCTGGGCGGCCATCATCACCGGTTTCATCGGCGTGCTGATCATCATTCGCCCGGGCCCTGAAGGCTTCACGCCGGGGGCGCTGCTCGTCGTCGCATCGCTTGCGGTCACCGCCGCGCGTGACCTGCTGACCCGGAAGATGTATGCGGATGTGCCCTCACTCGCCATCACCGTCATCACCGCTTTCGTCAACATGGCCGTGGGCGGCCTGTTGATCGTGCCCTTCGGCGGCTGGCAGCCGATGAATTTCATGATTCTCTCGCATCTCGCCGGTTCCGCCATCCTGGTGCTGGTGGGCTATCAGGCGATCATTCTCGCGATGAGATCAGGCGAAATCTCCTTTGTCGCGCCATTCCGTTACACCAGCCTGCTCTGGGGTTTCATGATTGGCGTGTTCTTCTTCAACGAGAAAATCGACAGCTACACCATCGTTGGCGCCATGATCGTCATCGGTTCGGGCCTCTATACCTTCTATCGCGAAAGCCTGCGCAAGCGTTCGCAGATGGCCAAGCGCTCGGCTGCGACACCCACCGCCGCAACCACGGTGCGGCCGGCTTCCGTAACGAAAACTACCGTAACGGAAGAAGCGGGAGAATGAGATGAACAGCGGCCGTTTCCTCGACAGGACCACCCCGCCCCACATCATCACGCTAGTCGTCATCGCCGGTGTCGCAGCGCTTTGCATGAACGTATTCCTGCCCTCGCTTGCGGCCATGGCGCTTTATTTCGAGACCGATTATGCCGTGATGCAATTTGCCGTTTCGGGCTATCTTGCCGCCACCGCCTGCCTGCAGCTCGTCATCGGCCCGCTCTCCGATCTCTTCGGACGCCGGCCGGTGATGCTCGTCAGCATCGCCATCATGATCGTCGCAACGCTCGTCTGCATGCTCGCACCCAACATCACCGTTTTCATGATCGGGCGCGTGGCGCAGGCGGCCGTCGTTTCGGGCTTCGTGCTGGCGCGCGCCATCGTGCGTGACATGGTGCCGATGGAACAGGCGGCCTCGATGATCGGCTACGTGACCATGGGCATGTCCGTGGTGCCGATGGTGGGGCCGACGGTTGGCGGCCTGCTCAACGACATCTCCGGCTGGCAGTCCAGCTTCGCCCTCCTCTGTCTGCTCGGCATCGGCATTCTGGTGCTCGCCTGGTTCGATCTCGGAGAAACCAACCACAACAAATCGGCGAGTTTTTCCCAGCAGTTTCACGCCTGGCCGGAACTTCTGCGCTCGCCGCTCTTCTGGGGTTATGCGCTGACCTCGACCTTCTCCTCAGGCATGTTCTTCTCCTTCCTCGGCGGCGCGCCCTTCGTCGGCAGCGTGCTTTACGGGCTTGCGCCGGCCATGCTCGGCCTGCAATTCTTCTTCATGGCCAGCGGCTATATGCTCGGCAACTTCATTTCCGGCCGTTATGCCAGCGAAATCGGCATCACCCGCATGATGCTGTCGGGCAATGTCATCGCCATTGCGGGCATCGTCACGACCATGGTGCTGATCTCGGCCGGGGCGGAAAGCGCCTATGCGTTTTTCGTGCCGCTTGCCCTGATCGGCGTCGGCAACGGCGTGACGCTGCCGAGCGCCAATGCCGGCATGGTCAGCGTCCAGCCGCATCTGGCCGGTTCCGCCTCCGGTCTTGGCGGCGCGATGACCATTGGCGGCGGCGCGGCATTGTCAGTGCTTGCCTCCTCGGTCCTGTCCAAAGAGGATGGAACCTGGCCTCTTCTTCTCGTGATGCTGGCGACCGGCCTTGTCGCCCTCCTCACCACCTATATCGTAAGGCTGCAGGAAAAGCGGGAATGACGGCCCCTTTTGAAATACCCGGTCTCGTGCTCGCCGGCGGGCTTTCGCGGCGCATGGGCAGCAACAAGGCGATGGTGCAGCTGGGCGATCGCCCCCTCATTTCCCATGTCATCGGCCGCATCACGCCGCAGGTCTGCGATGTCACCATCAATGCTGCCAATGGCTGGGCGGAGAGTTTCGGCCTGCCGCTGCTGCCGGATACACTGAACGGCCATGCCGGGCCGCTCGCGGGTATTCTGGCCGGCATGCGTCATTTCCAGCACCGCGAGAACGCGGCTAGCCACTTCCTGACCGCGCCCGCCGACAGCCCGTTTTTTCCCGACGATCTCGTGGCGCGCCTTTGCGAGCACGTATCGGATCATGCGATCGTCATCGCCGCCTCCAGCGGCCAGCTTCACCCGGTTTTTGCGCTGTGGCCGGTGGCCCTTGCCGATGATCTCGAGGCGTGGCTGAAGAACGATGCAAACCGGCGCATCCGCGCCTATCTTGCCCGGCATGTCACCATCGGCGTAGCTTTCCCGCCGCTGGAAACGGCAAAGGGCAGCCTCGATCCGTTCTTCAACATCAACACGCCGGATGAACTGGCGCTGGCGCGCAGCTATCTGGAGAGCATGGAACCATGACGGCACAAAAGGTCTTTGGCATCGCCGGCTGGAAGAACTCGGGCAAAACCGGCCTCGCCGTGCGCATCGTCACCGAGCTGACGGCGCGCGGCTACCGCGTCTCCACCATCAAGCACGCCCATCATGATTTCGACATCGACAAGGTCGGTGCCGATAGCTGGCGTCACCGGCAGGCCGGCGCGCACGAGGTTACCATCGTTTCCGGCACCCGTTTCGCCATCATGCATGAACTGCGCGGCGAACCGGAACCCTCCTTCGAGGATATTCTGTCCCGCCTCGCCCCCTGCGATCTGGTGCTGATCGAAGGTTACAAATATGAGCCGGTGCCGAAGATCGAGGCGCGCCGTCTGGAGGCCGCCAAGACCGAACCGCTTGCGCCGCTCGACCCGCATATCGTCGCGATTGCCGCCGATCATGAGGTGGCGGACGCCACCCTTCCCGTCTTCGATCTCGACGAGACCGCCACGATCGCAGACTTCATCGAGAAGACGGTTGGGCTGGTCAGGGGCTAGACACGTAGCGGATCGACGTGACTTGGGCTGCATCCCCACATCCGTCATACCGGCCTTGAGCCGGTATCCAGCCAGCCCAAGTCCTTGGGCTGAGGAGACTCATTCCGCCGCGCAGACGCGCGTCGACTGGATGCCGGATCGGGTCCGGCATGACGGAGGAGAAAACCGCGAGGAAACCAACACCCACTAAGCCCGTGGCACCCATTCCAGCACCTTCTCCGCACGCACCACCCCAAAAATGAAAAAGCCGGGTTCTTCACCCGGCTTCATCATTCCTTGAGACGCAATACCTATTCAAGGAAACTGGAGGGGTTCACCGGCGTCGCATCCTTGCGGACTTCGAAGTGAACCTGCGGACGCTTGGCGCTGCCGGTCATGCCTGAGGTGGCGATGGTCTGGCCGCGCTGGACCTTCTGGCCGCGCTGTACGTCGAGATTGGCGGCGTTGCCGTAAACCGTGACCTTGCCATCGTCGTGACGGACGAGAACCGTGTTGCCGAGCTGCTTCAGGCCGTTGCCCGCATAGATGACCACGCCGTTTTCGGCGGCCTTGATCGGCGTTCCCTCGGGAACGGAGATGTTGATGCCATCGTTGCGGCTGCCTTCGACATTGTCGCCGAAATTGTTGATGACCGCACCGCGGACCGGCCAGCGATATTTGCCGATACCGGTGGATTCCGGTGCGATGGAGGCCATATCGGCCTTCTTCTCGATATCGCTGACACTTGCCGTGGCCGGTGTGGCAGGCGCAGTCGGAGCGGCGGCAGCAGCGGGAGCCTTGTAGGGCTCAGGCTTGACGGATGCGGTTTCGACCGCCTTCGCCGCTTCCTTGGCAGGAACGGAAGCTGTCTTGATGGCATCCGTCGAAGCGCCCGGCATGGTGAGCGTCTGGCCGACGCGGATGCTTTCGTTGCCGAGACCGTTCGCGGCCTTCAAGGCAGCAACCGACACGCCGTTTTCGCGGGCGATCTTCGCCAGGCTATCGCCCGGCTGAACCTTGTAACCACCGGTCGGCGGCAACGGCTTACCGCCCGGAGGCGTCAGCTTGCCGGCTTCGGAGGAAACCTTGTCACGGACGGCGGTCTGCGACGGCAGCACGGCTACGTTCCCCTCGGGGCCGCGCAGCGGGGTCGGCTGGTCGCCATTGCGGTTGAGAGCGATATTGCCGGCAGCATCCTTGGCGGCATTGCGGGCCTGGCCGAATTTCGGGATGAGGATCGACTGGCCGGCCTGCGCCGAGGATGCGGTCTTCAGACCGTTGACGCGCAGCAGTTCCTTTTCCGGAACGCCGTAACGGTTGGAGAGCGTCGCGATGCTTTCGCCGGGACGCAGGGTCACGGAGGAAGCGCCATCGGTGTGCCAGCCATTCTTGTCGGAACGTACGGTCGCGGTGGTCAGGTTGTCGGCGACGGGAGCGGCAGCCTGCTGGGCGGGCGCAGCAAGAGACGGCGCGGCTTGTCGCTGAGCGGACGGGAAAGGCTGGGCCATGGCTTCGTTGCGGGTCGACGGATCGCGGCTTGCCACGGCGGTTGGGGCCGAAAGCTCGGAACGCTGCACCGGCGAGGCCGAAGCGCGGGCCGTGGAAGGCTGAACGCCGCCATAACCACCGGACTGCGGATAGGAGTTGCCGGCCATGTTCTGGTTGGCGTAACCACCCTGCGGCGCGGCAGAGGCGTAACCGCCATTCATGTCGCCCTGCGGGACCGGGACCTGCCCGTAAGCACCGCCGCCCTGACGGGCAGGAATTGACGCCGTTGTCATCCGATCCGGTCCACTGGAAAAGAGGCCGCTGAACCGCGTTGCATCCGAGCTACAGCCCGTTGCGACGCTTGCCAGCAATGCCGCTGCGAACATTTTTGCGACTGATTTTCCGATTTTAGACGAATGTCTCATACGCATGACTCGATCTACACTGACGCCAACCCGCCGCATCTAGATGCGATCCGGCACAAATTTCACTTCTTGCAAGGCCCATTTCCCGAGGTGGGGAAAACCATGCGTCGATGTTTATGATTAAAGCGCGTTAGTGTTACCACGCCGTTAAAACGTTAAGCCGCTCAGCGCTTTTTTGACACTTCGATAACCATGACGGAAACCATATGCGTCATGTTGAGACAATAATGATATTAAAAATCAGATAGTTGCGACAATTCAGAACATTAGGAGACAAAAATAGAATGTCTCCAAAATTTTCAGTTTGTCACAAATGGCGCGCAATATGGGTGCTGAGCGGCAGGTAAGGCGCCTCGAACAGCTCTTCCTTCTCGAAGCGGCTACCGGTCTTGGAGAAACGCGTCATCACGCAACGGTCGCCTTCAAGAATGATCGGCGCGATCATCATGCCGCCCGAAACGATCTGCTCGGCAAAGAAGCGGGGCATGGTGGTAAAGGCGGCGGTGGAGACGATGCGATCGAAGGTTCCCTCGCCCACCAGACCGTTGCTGCCATCCGCCTGGCGGATGACGACATTGCGGATGGAGAGATCGTCCAGACAATTCTGCGCCTGCTGCACCAGCGTCTTGTAGCGCTCCAGCGAAAAGACGCGCTCCACCCGGCGTGCGATGATCGCGGTCATGAAACCGCTGCCCGTGCCGATTTCCAGCACGCGCTGGCCGGGTTTCAGCTGCAGGCGGGCGAGAATCTTCACCGCCATGTCAGCGCCTTCCATGAAGGCGCCGCAGTCGATCGGAATGGTGCGGCTGGAATAGGCGTCGGCCGCAAATTGCGGCGGCACGAATTTGGAACGCGGCGTCTGCTCGACAGCCGTCAGAAGGTCAAGGTCGGAAATCCCCTCGCCCCTTAAGCGGAGAACGAGAGCGGCAAAACCTTCCTTTTCGACCATTGCGGATTTCAATCGGCGACTCCGAATCCAAGTGCTTGCGCAACCCGATCCTTCACCGTGTAGTCCGTCAGGTCAAGCTTAAGCGGTGTGACCGAAATCTTGCCGTGCTTCAAGGCGTGAATATCCGTGCCCTCGCGGAAGGTGCCGAGGCGCTCGCCGAAGCGCAGCCAATAATAAGGAAGACCGCGACCATCCTGCCGCTCCTCCACCGTCAGGCCGAAATCGAGCTTGCCCTGCCCGGTGACGGACACGCCCTGCACATCCTTTGGCGCACAATTGGGGAAATTGAGGTTGAGGAAGGTGCCGTCAGGCAGATCGACATCAATGAGCTTGCGAATGAGATCGGGCGCATAGGTCTCAGCGACTTCCCACGGCACAACGCGGCCTTCGGCGTGGCTGAACGCCTGGCTCAGCGCAAAGGAGCGCACGCCCTGCAGCGTGCCTTCGATGGCGCCGGCAATGGTGCCGGAATAGGTGACATCATCGGCCATGTTGGCGCCGGCATTGACGCCTGAGAGAACGAGATCGGGTTTTTCCGGCAGAACCTCGCGAATGCCCATGATGACGCAATCGGTGGGCGTGCCGCGCAGCGCGAAATGTTTGTCGGAAACCTTACGCAGACGCAGCGGTTCGGAAAGCGTCAGCGAATGGGCAAGCCCGCTCTGGTCGGTTTCCGGCGCAACGATCCAGACATCGTCGGACAGCGTGCGGGCGATACGCTCCAGCACGGCCAGACCTTCGGCGTGAATACCGTCGTCATTCGTCAGCAAAATCCGCATGTTTTCCTCCGCTGCTGTATCCCGCTACGAGGACACAATGATTTCTCTCACAGAAGCATCCCCACAACCGTCATTCCGGCCTTGAGCCGGAATCCAGTCGACGCGCATCCGCGCGGCGGGAAGCGTCTCTCCAGCCCAAGGACTTGGGCTGGCTGGGTACCGGCTCAAGGCCGGCATAACGGTCGCGCCTTTAACAAACGGACAATCAGGCCGCCTTCTCGATCCGCGTCAGCCCGCCCATATAGGGCAGCAGCACGTCCGGAATTGTGACGGAACCATCGTCGTTCAGATAATTTTCGAGAACGGCGATCAGGCAGCGGCCGACGGCGGTGCCGGAACCGTTCAGCGTATGAACGAACTTTGTCGCCTTGTCATCCTTGCCGCGATAACGCGTATTCATGCGCCGCGCCTGGAAATCGCCGCAGACCGAGCAGGACGAAATTTCGCGATAGGTATTCTGGCCGGGCAGCCACACTTCCAGATCGTAGGTCTTGCGGGCGCTGAAGCCCATATCGCCCGTGCAGAGCGTCATGGTGCGGAAATGCAGGCCAAGGCGCTTCAGAACTTCTTCGGCGCAGGCCGTCATGCGCTCATGCTCGGCAACGGCGCTTTCCGCATCGGTGATGGAGACGAGCTCACATTTCCAGAACTGGTGCTGGCGCAGCATGCCGCGCGTGTCGCGACCGGCCGAGCCCGCTTCCGAACGGAAGGACGGTGTCAGCGCGGTGAAGCGCAGCGGCAGCTTCTCCTGATCGAGAATTTCGCCGGACACGAGGTTGGTCAGCGTCACCTCCGCCGTCGGGATCAGCCAGCGGCCGTCCGTGGTCTTGAACAGGTCCTCGGAGAATTTGGGCAATTGCCCGGTGCCGAACATCGCCTCGTCGCGCACCATCAGCGGCGAGGAGACTTCGGTATAGCCATGTTCGCTGGTGTGCAGGTCGATCATGAACTGGCCGAGCGCTCGCTCCAGACGCGCCAGCTGGCTGGTCAGCACGGTGAAACGTGCGCCGGAAAGCTTGGCAGCACGCTCGAAATCCATATAGCCGAGCGCTTCGCCAATCTCGAAGTGCTCCTTTGCCTCATGGTTCCAGCCGGGCTTCTGGCCGACCACACGGGCGACCACATTGTCATGCTCGTCCTTGCCGTCGGGCACATCGTCGAAAGGTATGTTGGGCAGGCGCGACAGCGCGTCGTTCAGCTCGGCGGTGACCTGACGGTCCTCCTCCTCGGCGCGCGGCATGTTGTCCTTGAGGTCGGCGACTTCGGCCTTGAGCTTTTCAGCAAGCTCCATGTTCTTCTGCGCCATGGCGGCGCCGATCTCCTTGGAGGCGGCATTGCGGCGCGACTGCATGTCCTGCAGGGACTGGATGACGGAACGGCGCTTTTCATCGAGCGCGATCAGGCCGCTGGCGGCAGGCTCCGCGCCGCGGCGCGCAAGCGCCGCATCAAAGGCTTCGGGGTTTTCGCGTATCCATTTAATGTCGTGCATCGTCGTTCCAGACCGTTGTTGCATTGCCCGTGTTTTACAGCAAAACGCCGGGCATGAACCCGGCGCGAGGAGATTTTCAGAGCGGCGAGACCTTCAGGAAAATCAGGTCTCCTCCAGCTCCTTGCTTGCGGATTCCGCAGCGCGCTTCCTCTCCACGAGTCGAGCCATGTAGATGGAAATCTCGTAGAGAATGATCGCAGGCAGTGCAAGACCGATCTGGGACATGGGATCCGGCGGCGTCAGCACGGCGGCAACCACAAAGGCCATGACGATGGCGAACTTGCGCTTTTCCCTGAGCCAGTCGCTGGTCAGAAGACCGACGCGCGCCAGAAGCGTGGTGACGACGGGCAGCTGGAACACCAGACCGAAGGACAGCACCAGCGTCATGATGAGGCTCAGATATTCCGACACCTTCGGCATCAGTGAAATCGCGACTTCGCCATCTTCCGGCAATTGCTGCATGGCGAGGAAGAACCACATGACCATAGGCGTGAAGAAGAAATAGACGAGCGCCGCACCGATAAGGAACAGGATCGGGGAAGCGATGAGGAATGGCAGGAAGGCGGCGCGCTCGTTCTTGTAGAGACCGGGCGCCACGAATTTGTAAAGCTGCGAGGCGATCACCGGGAAGGAGATCACCATGGCGCCGAACATCGCAACCTTGATCTGCGTGAAGAAGAATTCCTGCGGCGCAGTATAGATCAGTGACGATTTCGTCACATCCAGCCCCGCCCAGAGCACTGCCCATTTATAGGGAATGACAAGCAGGTTGAAGAGATGTTTGGCAACGGCGAAGCAGCCGATGAAGGCAATGAAGAACGCGCCGAGCGCCCAGATCAGCCGCGTGCGCAACTCCATGAGATGCTCAATAAGCGGCTGCGGCTTATCCTCGATATCCCCGCTCATGCTTCATCCTTTGTGGGCTTTGCAGCCTTGGTTTTTGCCGTCTTCGCCGGCTTGGCATCGGCCACCGCCGCCTTGTCTGCGGAAGACTTCCGGACGGCCGCCTTTTTGGCGACGGTCTTCACGGCGGGCTTCGAGGCGGCGGGCTCACTGGTTTTCACGGTGACGGCGGTTTCGGGCGCTGCGGCAACCTTGCTCCGGGCTGCACGTTTCGGCTTGGCGGCAACCGCTTCGGCCTCAACAGTCGCAATAGATTTCGCCCGCGCGCGCTTCGGCTTCTCCTCCGCAGCGACGGCCGCGGCAACCGGCGCAGCGGGTGCGGCTACAACAGGCGGCGCATCCGGCAGCTTCATTTCAGGCTCAGGCACGCTGACCAGCGGCGCGACCGGCTCGCTTGTCGCCGGCGCCGGCGTGGACGAAAGGCCATCCGGCGCAGCCGTCGCCTTCTGAAGATCGGACTTGATCTCGTTGCCGAGCTGGCGAAGCGGGTTCATCGCATCGCGCAGCGAGTTGGTGGGGTTGAGATTGCGGACATCGGAGATCGTCTGGCGCACATCGTCCATGTCGGCCTCTTTGAGAGCCTCATCGAACTGCGTGCGGAAGTCCCCCGCCATCTTGCGAAGGCCGGCCATCGTTTTGCCGAAGGCGCGGATCATGGGCGGCAAGTCTTTCGGTCCGACGACCACGATCAAAACGACCGCAATCACCAGAAGCTCGCTCCAGCCGATATCAAACATCAATATGCTCCCGAGACCCTAACGCCCGTCAGTCTCACACCAAGCGGCAAGGCCGCTTACTTGATCTCGTCAGCCTTGTGGTCGACGGTCTTCGTGTTGGCATCGGCCGGCGGCGGCGTCTGGTCTTCGTCAGCCATGCCCTTCTTGAAGCTCTTGATGCCCTTTGCAACATCACCCATCAATTCCGGAATCTTGCCGCGTCCGAAGAGGACGAGAACGATCACCAGCACGATGAGCCAATGCCACACACTAAAAGAACCCATAACTGAAACTCCTGAATTTCGCTTTCAGACGATGTAAGACGTTTGAAAGGCTTTTTCAAACGACAAATCGTCGCTTCAACAGCGAGTGCGCATAAAGTTTTCGTGGCCGCGCCAACAGGATGGCGATATCAATCGTCGCCATCGCCGCCGCCAGGCGCAAGCAGGCCCAGTTCCTCAAGATCAAGCTGCGTGATCGGGTCTTCGTCCTCACGCAATTCGTCGCTCATCATCGGCAGAGGCACGCCGAAATTGGAGGGAATGCGGCCGGAAAGCAGCCCTGCGCCCTTCAATTCCTCAAGGCCCGGCAGATCGCGCAGTTCCTCAAGGCCGAAATGGTCGAGAAACTCCACCGTGGTGCCGATCGTCACGGGCCGGCCGGGTGTACGCCTGCGGCCACGGAACCTGACCCAGCCCGCCTCCATCAGCACATCAAGCGTGCCGCGCGAGGTCTGAACACCGCGGATTTCCTCGATTTCGGCGCGTGTCACCGGTTGATGATATGCGATAATCGCCAGAACTTCCAGCGCCGCGCGCGACAGCTTCTTCGGCTCCTTCTCCTCGGCGCGGATGACGAAAGAAAGATCACCGGCGGTGCGAAAAGCCCATTGCCCGCCCACCTGCACGAGATTGACGCCCCGCTCCGCATAGAGAACCTTGAGACGCTGCAGAATGGCGACGACATCCATGCCGCGCGGCAGGCGCTCGGCGATGAAACCGACGGAAACCGGCTCGGACGAGGCGAAGACCAAAGCCTCGGCGATCCGCGCGGCCTCCTTCAGCTGCCGTTCGGAAAATACCGTCTGTTCGGGCTCGGCCCCATCTGCCGCGATGGTGGCCTCGGCGGTTTCATCGTCATTCATCATTATCAGTCCTTTCGGCATTCACGGCACGGTCGTCCCTTGCGCCGCGGCGCATATAGATGGGCTGGAAAGCACCGTCCTGCCGGATTTGCAGCGAGCCCTCGCGCACCAGCTCCAGCGAAGCGGCAAAGGCGCTGGCAATCGCCGTCACGCGCATGGCCGGATCGGGCACATATTGCAGCAGATATTGATCGAGCACGGTCCATTCCCCGACATCGCCAAGGAGGTGGGTCAGAAGCTCGCGCGCCTCGACAAGCGACCAGACCTGCCGTTTTTCAATCGTGACCTGGGTAATCGCCTGACGCTGCCGCAGATTGGCATAGGCGCTGAGCAGATCGTAAAGATTGGCCTCATAGGCCGAGCGGTTGATATGCGGAATATGCTCCGGCGCGCCACGGGCAAAAACATCGCGGCCGAGCTGGGCGCGGTTGACGAGGCGTTCCGCCGCCTCGCGCATCGCCTCCAGGCGTTTCAGCCGGAAGGCCAGCGTCGCGGCCATTTCCTCGCCCGAGGGGCCTTCATCTTTGGATTGCTGCGGAATGAGGAGCTTGGATTTGAGGAAGGCGAGCCACGCCGCCATCACGAGATAATCGGCCGCCAGCTCGATGCGCACGCGGCGCGCACTTTCCACGAATTGCAGATATTGTTCGGCGAGCGCCAGCACCGAAATGCGCGACAGATCGACCTTCTGCGTGCGGGCAAGATGCAGGAGAAGATCGAGCGGGCCTTCAAAACCCGCGACATCGATGACCAGCCCGGCCTCACCCGTCAACCGCTCCGGCGTCACATCCTGCCAGAGCTTGTCCATCGGCGTTGAATTGCGAGACTTGTCTGCGGCCATTGTTCCATCCGCCGGGCGTCCGGCCTTGATCCCGAGTGAGCGGCCGCCCCCAAGATCGTCAGGAAACGGCCCACATGGCGTTGAATTCGGCTCTCAGTTCCGCTTCGTCGGACGGGTCCGCAGTCGGGAAACCCGCTTCAACTGCCCGCACCCGCTCCAGCGAGCGGCCGGAAAGAACGGGAACCTCCTTCACGACTTCAAGCATTTCACCCATCACGCCGTTGCAATGCAAGACTATATCGCAGCCACCCGCAACAATATTCGCAGCCCGCTCGCCCAGCGTACCCTTCAACGCGTTCATGGAACTGTCGTCGGACATCAGCAGGCCATCAAAGCCGATACGACCGCGAATGATCTCCTCGATGACCTTCGGCGAGGTCGTAGCAGGCCGTTCGCGGTCGACGGCATTGAATACCAGATGCGCGCTCATCGCCATCAATTCGTGGTTCAGCGCCCGGAACGGCACAAAATCATGGGCGTCCAGCTCATCGAGCGGTACATCGACGACAGGCAGTTCATGATGCGAATCCACCATGCCGCGACCGTGACCCGGCATATGTTTCATGACAGGCAGCATGCCGCCCGCCTTCAGGCCATCGGCGGCCGCCTGCCCCATCTCGGCCACCATGGTCGGCGTGTAGCCATAGGCGCGGTTGCCGATGACGTTGCTGGCGCCTTCCACCGGCACGTCAAGCACCGGCAGGCAATCGACATTGATACCGAATTTCATGAGGTCGAAGGCATGCAGGCGCGACATCAGCCAGGCGGCACGCAGACCCGCCCCCCGGTCGCGCTCATAGATTTCACCGAGAATGCGGGCATTCGGATAGGCCTGCAGGATCGGCGGCTTGATGCGCTGAACACGCCCACCCTCCTGATCGATCAGAACCGGCGCGTCTGGCCGCCCGACGGCGTCGCGCATGGCGGCGACGAGATCGGTGATCTGCTGCGGCTCGCCGATATTGCGCCCGAACAGGATGAAGCCCCAGGGCTGTTCATCGCGGTAAAGGGCAATCTCGTCGGCGGTCAGCGAAAGCCCGCTGCATCCGAGGATCATAGCTTTGCAATCAGTCATGATGTCACGCTCTCAGGGAAGATAGGGGTAAGGGTAAGGAGACTGCGCCATCGGGACTGCGAAAATCGTCCGATAACCTCTCCGCCGTCATCCTCGGGCTTGATCCGAGGATTCATCGCTCCGGGTTGTGGTTCCTCGGGACAAGCCCGAGGATGATGCAGAGTGTGATGGAAGGTCCAAATACTCTAAGGGCTGCCTCATGCGGCAGCCCCAATCTTTCTACGCCGGATCAGCCTCTATCAGCGCGCTACCAGGCAGCTGCCGCCGGCTGAGCGGAACTTTTCGCACAGCGCCACGGCTTCGTTCTTGTCACCCGCCGGGATGCGGACGCGGTAGAACGTGCCCTTGCCGGCGATTTCGGCGGCCTTGATGTCGACGCCACGTCCACCGATGACCGAGCCGAACTTGGCCGACATGTTCTGGTAGGACTTCTGGGCTTCCGCCTGGCTCGGCAGCGAGGCGATCTGGATGTAGTAGCCACCGGCAGAAGGCGTGCTGGTCGCTGCCGGGGTCGCGGCTGCCGTCTGCTGCTGCGCGGCCTGCGGCTGTGCCGGAGCGGTCGCGGGGCGCACGTTGCCCTGGTTGGTCACCGTTGCCACTACATTGGCAGGCTGCGAGGACGGACGTGCCGCTGGAAGCGGTGCTGCCGACTGCGCTGCCGGCTTGGCGGCGGCGGCAGGTGTGTTGGCCTGCGGCTGAGCCTGCTCCGGCGCGACCGGAACCCGCGATGCCGCGATGACGGCGGGAGCGCCCTCACCGGGCTTGGCGGTCTGCGGCGCTGCAAGCTCCTCGACCTTGTCGGCCTTCGGCGGCTGGGCTGCAGGTACCTCGACCTCCTGGGCAACCAGCGTGCCATCAGGCTTGACGATCATGGTGCGGACTTTGCGCGGCGAAACGCCGGTTGCAGCCGAACCTTCGTTCTGTGCTGCCTTTTCTTCCGGCGAAAGCAGGCGCGGATCCTCGGTCTCGCCAACCGGCGTGCCGGCGGCTTCCATATCCGCGTCGTTTTCGCCTTCAAGCGGCAATTGTTCGGGGATCAGCGTGCGCTGAACCACATCCACCGGCTGCTCGTTGCTGGAAATCAGCGCCGGCTGCTTCGGATCGGCAGCGCTGCCGCCGGCCACGCGGTCATAAACCGCCTTGTCCTGATTTGGCACGACGCGACCGCCCGGATTTTCCGGCACGACCTTCATCGGGTCATTGTCGGCGGAGATGATGACAGGTGCGCCATTGGAGCCCGTGCTGGACGAGCCGCCGGAAACCAGCGCGTAAACGCCGCCACCGATCAGCACCAGACCGATTGCGGCTGCAACCGGCATGACCCAGCGGCGACCGCCCCGTTCATCCTCGTCACGATAAGCCGCCGGATGCTCCACATAGGTATTCTCGGCGTCGCGGGACGCGTTGCCACGGGAAGCCGCAGCCTCCTGCATGGAACGACGGAAATCCTCTTCCAGCGCCCGTTCGAATTCATCGGCCTCTTCCGGAGCCTGAACAGGACGCGCCTGGGCGGCGCCGCGATTTTCCGCATGTTTGTGACGGTCGAGACCACCGGCGACAGCAGGCGCAAACAGCGTCGCTAGCTCGGTATCGATATCGAGATCTTCTTCGTGACGGCGCGCGGCCGGCTTGGGTTCAAAAACCCCGACCGGCAGTTCCGGCACATCCATTTCTATGATGGTTTCCGGATGTTCTTCCGTCTCGCCGATCTGCGAAGGATCGAAAGGCAGGCTTTCCAGCGTCTGCGGTGCGGCCGGCTGCGGTGCTGCAGCAGCGGGACGCGGCTGAACAGCAGCAGCAGCGACCGGTGCGGCAACGGCAACGGGAGCCGGGCGCGGCTGCGGCGCGGGCTGTTCTCTCACGGGCTGCGGCGCGACGTCAGCAACGGCAACCGGAGCAACCGGCTGCTGGCGAACGGGTTGCGGCACGGGCGCAGGTGCAACTTCCGCCTCGGCGATTTCAGACAAATCCAGATCAAGATCGAGATCGTCGAGCGCGAGCTCGAAATCATCATCGTTGAAGCCAGCGAAATCCGTGAAATCCAACTCTTCGACGGGTGCTGCGGGCGCAGCAGCGACAATCGGCGCTGCCTTCGCCGGCGCGGCGGCGACCACGGGCAGCTCCACCTCCGCAGCCTGCGCAGCGGGAACGTCCTGCACGAGCGGTGTTTCGCCACGACCGGGAATGGAATATTTTGCGACGTCGTAAATCAGCTCGTCCATCGGCGAGAGATGTTTCGATGCCGGCTTCTCGGCAACCTCCAACGCCAGAGGCTCTGCGGCAGGTATGAAGGTCTCGGCGACCGAAGGCGTAAAGGACGGAGCGGTCTCTTCCGCCTGAACGACGGCAGGCGCGGGAGCGGCTTCGACCTGCGGCTCGATACGGGCCGCGGCAGGCTGCTGCTCGGAGCGCGGCTCAACCCGCTTCGGATCGACAGCCGAAACATCCCGGCGCGCGCCGAAATTGGCAAGCGGCAGCCGCAGGCTGGAGAATTCCAGCGAAGACCGGCCGCCATGCGACGGCGGGCGCACGGAAATCGGTGCGGGCGCTTCCTCAGCGACAGCTATTTCGACCTCATCGGCGAGATCGAAAGCCTGCGGCTCCGGTGCATAGGACTGAACATTGCTCGAAACATCGGCCGGGAGCTCCGGCATGGCGTGCCATTCGGGCTGCACGGGCTCGGCGGCCTGCGGCTCTTCCCATGCTGCCTGCTGGGCGACCGGCTGGTAAACCATCGGCTCGGCGGGACGCGACTGGCGCGAATGCACATCGAAAACTTCCGCCACCGCGCCGGCATCATCGCGGAAATCCGCGCGAATATCCTGCGTGGTCGTTTCGACGTAGTTGTGAATATAGGCCTGATCGATTTCCGGAAGCGGCTCTTCCCTCACCTCTGGCGCAGATGCGGCCACGGGTGCGGGTTCGGCCACCGGCGCAAGCTCCGGCTCACGGCGGGCGAAAACAGATTCGACACGCTGCATGAAATCGTTGGGGTGGATGCCCGCACGAACATCGTTTGCCGGATCAAGAACGACCGGATCGGCGTGCGGCGCATCGTAAACCTCGAACTCCCGAAGCAGTTCGTCCTCGAGGTTGAATTCGGGTTCGCGGCGGGTTGCCGGTGAGGCAGCGCGTGGCGCAGCTTCGGAACCCGCATGCGAAGGACGATCTTCGAAGCCGACGATACGTGCCAGCTCTGCCAGAGGATCGTTGTCAGCGAAGCCTTCGGACCGGGTGTCCCGGTTATACGCGACATTTTTTTCGACCATTACGTGTTCCACCATCTACGCATTGCAGCTCTTGCCAGCGTATTGTGAGCAAATAATGGTGATATGTTATCGCATTTCAGCAGGTGCGTCCGCTCCTAAAAGCGTAAGGCCGGACCTCAAAACATTTGCGACAGCATTCACCAGCCCAAGTCTGGCAATGCTCAATTCTCGGTTTTTATCGTTAATAAAACGTAATTCCGGCTGGTCTTTACCCTTGTTCCAGTGTCCATGGAAGGAACTGGCGAGATCATAGAGGTAAAAAGCAAGCCGGTGCGGCTCATGCGAAAGGGCTGCGGATTCGATCAGGCGCGGATATTCGGCGAGCTTTGCAACCAGCTGCAACTCATTGATATCACTGATCAAAGCGACAGATGCCGCCATCTCTTCCGCAGAGGGAGCAAGCCCCGGAAACGCTTCCTGCGCCTGCCGGAAGATCGACATTGAGCGGGCGTGCGCATATTGCACGTAAAAAACCGGATTATCCTTCGATTGTTCGGTCACTTTCGCGAAATCGAAGTCCAGCGGCTCGGAATTCTTCCGATAAAGCATCATGAATCGCACGGGATCGCGACCCACTTCGTCGACAACATCGCGCAGCGTGACGAAGTCGCCGGAGCGTTTCGACATCTTCACCGGCTCGCCGTCACGGAACAGCTTGACGAGCTGGCACAGAAGAACCGTCAGCTTCGACTTGCCCTCGGAGACGGCGCGCGCAACGGCTTCAAGACGCTTGACGTAACCGCCATGGTCAGCACCGAGCACATAGATCATCTCGGAGAAACCGCGATCGAACTTGTTCTTGAAATAGGCAACGTCGGCGGCGAAATAGGTGTAGGAACCGTCCGACTTCATCAGCGCGCGGTCCATATCGTCGCCCACTTCCGTGGAGCGGAACAGCGTCTGTTCGCGGTCTTCCCAGTCCTCAGGCAATTCGCCCTTCGGCGGCGGCAGCGTGCCCTTGTAGACATGGCCCTTGAAGGTGAGGTCGTTGATGGCCGAGAGAATCGGACCGCCATTGCCCTCATGCAGCGTGCGCTCCGAGAAGAACACGTCGTGCCTGACGTTGAGCAGCGCAAGATCCTCACGGATCATCACCATCATCGCGTCGATCGCCTTGTCCTTTACGATCGGCAGCCATTTTTCCTCGGGCATGGCGCGCAGCTTGATGCCATATTCATCCGCCAGCGCCTGGCCGACGGGAACGAGATAGTCACCGGGGTAGAGACCGGACGGAATGGTGCCGATATCTTCACCAAGCGCCTCGCGGTAACGCAGGAACACCGAACGGGCCAGCACATCGATCTGCGAGCCGGCATCGTTGATGTAATATTCCTTGGTAACGCCGTAACCCGCAAAAGCGAGCAGGTTCGCCAGCGTGTCGCCGACAACGGCGCCACGGCAATGGCCGACATGCATCGGGCCGGTCGGGTTGGCGGAGACATATTCGACGTTGATCTTCTGGCCAGCACCGACGGTGGAGCGGCCGAAATCGATGCCCTGACTGATCATATCGGCCAGAAGACGCTGCCAGTAACCGACCGAAACCTTGAGATTGATGAAGCCCGGACCGGCGACATTGACGCTGTCGACATCGCCATCCGCCTGAAGTGCGGGCACGATGAGTTCGGCAAGCGCGCGTGGATTGGTGCCGAGCGGCTTCGCCAGCACCATGGCGGCATTGGTTGCTACATCGCCGTGGCTCAGATCACGCGGGGATTCGACCGTAACTCGACTGAAATCGACCTTTTCGCGGTTCTCTTTCACGAGATCGAGGGTCTCGAGCGCGTTTTTGATCCTGGTATCGAAATCAGCAAAAATGTTCATCGTTCCAACCTGCGCGAAGGGCTTCTGTTTATGTCCGGCCATCATAACCGGGTCGGCTCCGCGATTGCCCGCTGCCCTATCGCAAATCGGGGGTGTGGTCAAACAGACGCTGGTGGGCGCGCAGTGCATAACTGTCGGTCATGCCGGCCAGATAGTCGCCCACATGCCGGGCTTTTGCGGCCACGCTCATGCCGGAAATGCTGTCCACCCAGTAGTGGCTCTGCATTTCCGCCGGCGTTTCCATATAACGGTGGAAAAGATCGGTAACGATCTGTGTCGCACCGGCGCGGATGCGCATGATTTCCGGATGCCGGTAGATATGGCCAAACAGCAGCTTCTTGATCTGCCGGTCGGTTTCGGCCATTTCAGGCGAGAAGGTCGCGACGGTGAAATCGGCAGCGCGGATATCGGCGGCGCTTCGCGGTTTCAGGCGGGCAAGATTCTGCTGCGCCACACCGATCACATCCTCGACCATGTGGGTGATCTGCCGGCGCATGATCTCATTCGCGAAACGCTCCTTGTCGAGCACGGGATATTTCGCCCGCACCTGCGCCATCAGTCCACTGAGGAAAGGCACCTCCTCCAGCATCTCGAAGGTGAGATAACCGGCGCGCAGGCCGTCATCGATGTCGTGGGTATTATAGGCGATATCATCGGCAATCGCCGCGACCTGCGCCTCGAGGCTGGCATAGCTGCCGATTTCCAGATCCTGCAGCTCGCAATATTCGAGGATGGGCAGCGGAACCGGTCCCTTGATCCCCTCGCCCTTGGCATTGACCAGCGGGCCGTTGTGCTTGACGAGACCCTCGAGCGTTTCCCATGTGAGGTTGATACCGTCATATTCGGCGTAGCGGCGCTCCAGCTTGGTGACGATGCGCAGCGATTGCGCATTGTGGTCGAAACCACCATAGGGCAACAGCACGGCATCCAGCGCGTCTTCGCCGGTATGACCGAAAGGCGTGTGGCCGAAATCATGCACCAGCGCCACGCCCTCAGCCAGATCCTCGTCCAGCTTCAGCGCGCGGGCAAGCGCTCGCGCAATCTGCGCGACTTCGATGGTGTGGGTGAGACGCGTGCGATAATGGTCGCCGTCAGGGCTGATGAAGACCTGCGTCTTGTGCTTCAGGCGGCGAAAAGCTGTCGTGTGGACGATGCGGTCACGGTCGCGCTGGAATTCGGAACGCGTCAGGCTTCCCTCTTCCGGAAAAAGACGTCCGCGCGTGGTCCATGGATCAGAGGCGAAAACCGCCCTCTCGCCGCTTCCGAAACCCAATGCGCGCTGGTCTATGATCATGCATCCACCTGTTGTCTTCTCTGGCCGGCACTTCCTTTGGTCTCGGCCATTGACCTTTTCATTCACCCTTCATACCTATCGCAGAGGTCAGCGCAAAGCATCATCGCCGCGCTGACCGCCTTCACACAGGCTATAGACCGGTAATTTGACCGGTTTATAATGGTGACAACGAGATTATTGCTCTCCGGTTTTTGACCCCGGCAGGAGAAACGACATGGAAAACAGCGACATTACCCTTTCGGAAGCAGCGGCGAAGCGAATCGCCCAGATCGTCGCGGCCGACGCCGGCAAACAGGCGCTGCGCGTTTCGGTGGAAGGCGGCGGCTGCTCGGGCTTCTCCTACAAGTTCGATCTGGCCGAAGACAAAGCCGATGACGACATCGTGATTGCGCGCGGCGACGCCAAGGTGCTGATCGACAGCCTCTCGGTTGTCTATATGGCCGGCTCCGAAATCGACTTTGTGGATAATCTGCTCGGCCAATCCTTCCAGATCAAGAACCCCAATGCCGTGGCAAGCTGCGGCTGTGGCACAAGCTTCTCGATTTGAGTTGGAAATACCGGCGCGCAATCCGCATGCCAGCCACCAAGCTTTGAAGTAACTCGCCTCTCTCCTCCCCTCATTCCTGTGCCTGTCACAGGAATCCAGTCGACGCGCGTCTGCGCGGCGGGGACTCCTTTCAGCCCAAGGACTTGGGCTGGCTGGATTCCTGTGACAAGCACAGCAATGAGGGAGGAAAAAACGCAGCGATCCCGCCCGCCCGGCGTCTTTCCACCACATCCGCACGGCCATTTTCCAAAAACGGTGGCAATCGATTTTGCATCGGGTAAAAGTACCCTCACAAAAGGGAAACTCCGATGAAGATTGCCACCTGGAACATCAATGGCGTCAAGGCGCGTATCGAAAACCTCTGCCAGTGGCTGAAGGATTCATCGCCTGACATCGTCTGCCTTCAGGAAATCAAATCGGTCGATGAGGGTTTTCCCCGGCTTGAGCTGGAAGCGCTCGGCTATCACGTCGAGACTCACGGCCAGAAGGGCTTCAATGGCGTCGCGCTGCTCTCGAAGGTAAAGCCCGACGAGGTCAATCGCGGCCTGCCGGGCGACGATACCGATGAACAGGCGCGTTTCATCGAAGGCGTGTTTTCCGTCGAAGGCGGCGCGATCCGCGTCTGCTCGCTCTATCTGCCGAACGGCAATCCGCCTGACGATCCGGTCAAATATCCCTACAAGCTTGCCTGGATGGAGCGGCTGCGGCGTTTTGCCGAAGATCGCCTCGCGCTCGAGGAACCGCTCATTCTGGCCGGCGACTACAACGTCATTCCCGAGCCCTTCGATTGCCACGACCCACGCGTGTGGGAAGGCGACGCATTGTTCCTGCCAAAGACCCGCGCAGCCTTCCGCAAGCTGGAGAATCTGGGCTTCACCGATGCCGCGCGGGCTACGACGGATGAAGCAGGACTTTATTCCTTCTGGGATTATCAGGCCGGCGCATGGCCGAAAAACAACGGCATCCGCATCGATCATCTGATGTTATCGGCCGAAGCTGCCGACAGGCTGCAATCCGTCAACATCGAAAAACATGTGCGGGCTTGGGAAAAACCGTCCGACCATGTGCCGGTCTGCGGTTATTTTGCGTTCAGTCCTGCCGGCTGACGACCGGCCCTCTTCAGGCGGAAGAAGCCGCCCTGATCGCCATTCTCAATCCGGATCGTTGAACTGCATGTTCTGCGCCATGGCGATTGCCGCGCGGCGATCATTCTCGCCGGCGAGCGAAAAAGCCTGCTCCTGCAGGTTCTGTATCCAGGTGCAGTCCGCCGCCGTGCATTTGTCGAGCGCGGCCGTCATGAAGGCCAGCCCCTGCGTCGTCTGGCCTTCCTGGAAGATCAGGTTGCCGAAGATCGACATGGCGCCGGCATGGCCGTGCTTGCGGGCCTGGTTGAGCCACTTCTTGGCCTGCTGCACATCAGCGCGGCCGCCCTCGCCGGCGAGAATCATCTCCGCCAGACGGAACTGCGCTTCAGCAACACCAAAGGTGGAGGCCACCTGGAAATAAAGCTGGCGGGCCTGCGAAAGGTCCATTTTGACAGGGCTGCCGGGAATGCCGTGACGGTAATAATCGGCGAGAGAAAGCAGCGCATTAACGAAGAAGCCGGTATCTTCCGAACCCGGCTCGACGCCCTGATTGGCAATTTCGCTGTAGATCTTGAAAGCTTCGAAGTCGTTCTTGGCGACGCCGTCGCCATAGGCGTACATATTGGCCAGCGCCCAGCGCGAGCCGGTATGGCCCTTTTCAGCCGCGTAGCGATAGGCCTCGACGGCTTCACCCTTGTTACCGTTCTTGTAGGCTTTGAAGCCGAACTTGAACAGGTCGAAGGGGCCGGATTCCTTGGTCACGCCCGCATTGATGTCAAAAGCCGCAGCAGGCATTGCGAGCGACGCAAGCAACATGCCCATGAGGAGCGGCTTTAAAACGTTGGCTTCACATTTCAGCATTTCAGCGAACTTCTCTCACTCTTCCCGGCATATAGCCAATACTTGCGGAATACTGCAAAGCCGAACCCGCCGGGTCGCGATTTTTCGAACACACTGCGTCTTTCCGGCAGCACTTTCCAGCGCACCACCGGTGGTCATCTGCGGCAATTGCCCTCATTTTCCAGTGAGACAGATATAGGCATAATTTCCGGCAATATAACGGCATTTCACCGTCCACCGGTCAGCGCCAAACAAGAAAGCCGGACCCAATTCCCGTATTACTTGCTTAAACCCTGAATCCAAACCCGTTTTCACTTTCTGGCCTTGCGCACCACCACATCAAAAGCCTGCATGTTCTTTCATTCCCGCGTCCCTAAACATAAGCCAAGCACCCTGTTTGTGGCGGGAAATGGACAGATATGCTCACATTCCAACGCGACCACACGCTTGCAGAAAAGTGTTGCCAAATCGTCACAAAACTTTCGGGCTAGAAAATTTTATCGAGCAGGAATCATAGTCGCGCATGAAAAAAGGCCCGGTTGGTAAACCGGACCTTTATTTTAGCATCTGCGGAAGGATGGTGTCAGAACTTGACCTTCACGCCGGTCGAGATTGCTGCGACGAGGTCGTTACCGAAGTCGTAGCCCGCCTCGTTGCCGCAGGTGAAGCCTGCGCCGCACGGTCCGCCATTGATGGACGAGCTACCCGAGGTGAGAAGGCCGAGAGCACCGGCAATCTTGAACTCGATGTTCTTGTTCGGGGAGTAGACGATCTGCGTACCCAGCGTCCAGGTATCGGTCTGGGTGCCGATGACGGTCGATGTACCGCGATCCCAGGTCAGGCTTACAGCACCGCTCCACTGTTCGTTGAACTTGTGACCAACGCCGCCGGAAATCGTCCAGCCGTCGCGATAAAACAGGTCGAGCGTATTCAGCGTGTCTGCGCCACTCGGAACGCAGGGAGACGTGCCGACCGCGCAGAAAGGAATGACCTGAATCTGGCTCCAGTCCGTCCACTTGACCGAACCGAAAGCAAGCCAGTCCGGCGCAATACCGGATTGCACCTTGAGCTCGATACTGTCTGGCATGGAAACAGAGCCATAGATCGGCACGAGCTTGCCGCCGTATTTTGCAAGCGTGGGAGATATGGACGGCGGCGTCTGCGGGATCGCCCTGACGTCGGCGAAACCGGTCAGGTCGTGATCGACGGCGCTGTTGTAAACGAGGCTCGCACGGAACGCGATCTCGGGAATCTCATAGGCCATGCCGGCGCGCCAGCCCCAGCCGTCACCTTCCATCTCAAGTTTGCCGACGCCGCTGAAGCTGGACCAGGCCGGATTGAGGCCCAGAACGGCCGGGCCGAGAACCTGACGGTATTTATAACCGCTCAATTCCTGATAGAAGCCGCCGCCGATGATCGAGAAGTCACCCTTGCCAAGATCGAACTTCACCCGGCAGGTGGTGGCGTAATTGTGCGACTTGACCTTGGTTTCGATATTGTAGCTCGATCCCTGCCAGATGCCGGGATTGAGATGCGCGCCCCATGGCTGCGAATAGTCGAACATGCAGTCGCCGAAATCGCCGATTGCCGCCTTGGCGCCGACGCGGGTCGACCAGAAGTTTTCAGAGTCATCTGCGCTTCTTGACCAGGCCGCAGGCAAAGGACCGCTCTTCAGCGGATTGTCCCGCGCATTCTCCACCTTACGCTGCGGTGCGACGAAGGTCGCGGAACTGTCGAGAACATAATCGGACGGATCGAACAGCAGGTCGATATTGTAACCACCGCGCTCAAGGCCACCCGCCAGTGAAGGCGTTACCGCCGCGATGCTGACTGCGAAACATACCGCGCCGCGAAAAATTGCAGTTTTTGCCATCTCTCTCCCCAATCAAGGCAATGTGATCATCAAAAGAGTGAAGCTCTTCGCAGCAAATGACAATCTGCCGCACACTGGCACAGTTCTGCGACACTTCTCCATTTTTTACGTAAGAATTTCATGTCGATCCCCTTGCATAGTCATTTTAGGTTATTTTTCTAATCCAATTGAAGCAATCCGACATAAAATGAAACAAATTCCCACTTGAGACGGGAATTGTCTCCAAATAACCACACTCACGGGTTTCCCGAGGAAACGCGCTTATCAGGCCGTTTTTGTTGGCTTTTTTAACTGTTCGGACAATTTCTGGCTGAAAATGGCGTGAAATAATCGCTCATTCGAGTGCACATGATTCGCCATTGCAGTGCAGCAATCAATCGAGACGACTTGATATACCAAAGCAAAAAAACGCCCCGTTTCAAACGGGGCGTTTTTGTTTCTCCAAAGCCGTAAGCGGTATATTACCCCGCTTCGCTGACCCGTGTGAGCGCCGTTCTCAGGCTTGCAAGCTGCACTTCCAGCTCGGCCTTGCGCTCGCGCTCGGCGGCAACCACTTCCGGATCGGCATTGGCCACGAATTTTTCGTTCGACAGCTTTTTGTCGATGCGTTCCATTTCCGCATCCACCTTGCCGATCGCCTTTTCGAGACGGGTCTGCTCAGCCGCGAGATCAACGAGGTTGCCGAGCGGCAGGCATACCGTCGCCTCGCCGACGATGATCTGCGCGGAACCCTTCGGCGCAACCTCGGCGGCACGGATTTCATCCGCCCGCGCCAGACGCCGGATGGCGGCGGCGTGGCGGTCGAGCCGTGCTTCGGTGGAGGTATTGGCGCCGACGACCACAAGCGACGCGGTGGCGCCCGGCGGCACGTTCATTTCGGCACGCGCGGAGCGGATGCCGGAAACGAGATCGATCAGCCAGTTGATTTCCGCAGCTGCGGCATCATCGCGAAACTCCGGCGTCGGCCAGTCGGTGAGGCACAGCAGATCATCCCGCTCCTCGCCCTCGCCCGCCGTGTGCGCCCACAGCTCTTCGGTCATGAAGGGCATGAAGGGATGCAGGAGCTTGTAGATTTCTTCCAGAACATAGGCCGCACAGGCCTGGGATTCCCGCTTCGCCTTTTCGTCTTCGCCACTGAAGACAGGCTTCAGCAGTTCCAGATACCAGTCACAGAACTGGTTCCAGACGAAGCGATAGAGAATGCCTGACGCATCGTTGAAGCGGAAATTCTCAAGCGCCGCCGTCACGTCGCGCGCCGTATTGGCAAGCTCGGTCAGGATCCAGCGGTTGATGGTCAACGATGCGGTTTCAGCCAGGAAGTGCGGATCGCGCTTGACGCCATTCATCTCGGCAAAGCGCGTGGCGTTCCAAAGCTTGGTGCCGAAGTTGCGGTAACCGGCGATACGTGCCGGATCGAGCTTCACGTCGCGACCCTGCGCCGCCATGATGGCCAGCGTGAAACGCAGCGCATCCGCGCCGTATTCGTCGATCAGTTCCAGCGGGTCGATGACGTTGCCCTTGGACTTCGACATCTTCTGGCCGTTCTTGTCGCGAACCAGCGCGTGAATATAGACCGTGCTGAAGGGCTCAACCGGATTGCCGGCGTCGTCCTTCATGAAATGCAGGCCCATCTGCATCATCCGCACCACCCAGAAGGGGATGATGTCGAAACCGGTGACCAGCACGTTGGTCGGGTAATAACGCGCCAGTTCCGGCGTCTGTTCGGGCCAGCCGAGTGTCGAGAACGGCCAGAGCGCCGACGAGAACCAGGTGTCGAGCACGTCTTCGTCGCGCGTCAGGATTTCGCCCGGCGCGAAGTTCTCGAGCTTCTCTTCGACCCAGGCCTTCCACGGACCTTCATGGGCGATATAGTGCTGGATGGCGGCCTGCAGGGCCTCTTCTTCGGTCTTCTCAACAAAGACCTGCCCGTCCGGGCCATACCATGCGGGAATCTGGTGTCCCCACCACAATTGCCGCGAGATGCACCACGGCTGGATATTCTCCATCCACTGGAAGTAAGTGTTTTCCCAGTTCTTCGGCACAAAATTGGTGCGGCCTTCGCGAACCGAGGCAATCGCCGGCTGCGCCAGCGTCTTGTTGTCCACCCACCACTGGTCGGTCAGGCGCGGCTCGATCGGCACGCCGCCGCGGTCGCCATGCGGCACCACATGCTTGTGCGGCTCGATCTTGTCGAGCAGCCCGGCCTCTTCGAAGATTTCAACGATGATCTTGCGCGCGGTAAAGCGATCCTGTCCTTCCAGACGATCCCATGCGCCGTGGAGCGCAGCGGGATGGCTGAGGCCTTCGAGGAAATCCTCGTTCTCCTTGATGGTGATCGTGCCGTCGATATTCATGACATTGATGGCGCGCAGGCTGCAGCGCTTGCCGACTTCGAAATCGTTGAAGTCATGCGCAGGCGTAATCTTCACGGCGCCCGTGCCGGCGGTCGGATCGGCATAGTCATCGGCAACGATCGGGATCTTGCGGCCGACGATCGGCAGGATGACATGCTTGCCGACAATGCCCTTGTAACGCTCATCCTCGGGGTTCACCGCAATGCCGGTATCGCCGAGCATCGTTTCCGGACGCGTCGTGGCGACGACGATATAATCGCGGGTCTCGAACTCGGTGGGTTTGCCCTCCTCATCGAAAGCGATCGGATACTGATAGGTAACGCCCTTTTCGAGCGGGTAGCGCAGGTGCCAGAGATTACCCTTGACCTCGATCTGCTCGACTTCCATGTCGGAAATCGCGGTCAGCAGCTTCGGATCCCAGTTGACCAGACGCTTGTCCTTATAGATCAGGCCCTGCTTGTAGAGTGTGACGAAAACTTCGAGTACAGCCTCGGAGAGACCTTCATCCATGGTGAAGCGCTCACGCGACCAGTCGCAGGATGCGCCAAGGCGTTTCAGCTGGTTGAAGATCAGACCGCCGGATTCGGCCTTCCATTCCCAGACCTTCTCCACGAAAGCCTCGCGGCCCATCTCACGGCGGCCGGGAAGCTGGCCTTCCATCAGCTTGCGCTCGACGACCATCTGCGTGGCGATGCCGGCATGGTCCATGCCCGGTTGCCACAGCACGTCCTTGCCGCGCATACGCTCGAAGCGGACCAGAATATCCTGCAGCGTGTTGTTGAGCGCGTGGCCCATATGCAGGGAGCCGGTCACATTCGGCGGCGGGATGACGATGGTGAAGGTTTCCGCGCCCGGCTTGGCGTTGGCGCCGGCACGAAAAGCATTAGCCTCGTCCCAGGCTTTGGCGATCTTCGGTTCGACGGATGCGGAATCGTAGGTCTTTTCGAGCATTTCCTGACCTGAATTTTAGAGTTCTTGTGTGGATTTTTTTAAATAAGGATGGACGGGAGAGAGTCAACAGAAACCCGCCCGCGAGCCAACCATTGAGCGGACCCACGGGTGACTATGACCCCATAACACCTTCATCTTCAACAAAAAAGCCGCCCCGTTGCCGGAGCGGCCGCTGTTTCATCGCATCATCAGCAATTGCAGATGCGACAAGAGCGGGACTTAGCGGCGCGAACCGCGCGCCACACGCTCGATTTCCTCGCGCACGAGACGCTCCACCAGCGTCGGCAGATTGTCTTCCAGCCAGTCCTGCAGCATCGGGCGCAGCATCTCGGCGGCCATATCCTCGATCGAGCGCCGCTCGACACCGTCGAAAACCTCCGCCAGCTCGCTGAAGGAACGGGCGATCTGCGCACCGGCAGCGGCGGAAAGCAGATTGAGCGACAGGCCGCCCTCAACATCCGCCTCGTCTTTTGCCTGCAACTCGGCCAGATCGAATGTCGGCGTCTCAACGACAGGGTTCAGCACCGCGATGTCGAAACGCTCCGCTGTCAGCGGCGTTTCAATAGCACCGCGCAGAGTAAGCTGATCGAAACGGCTTTCGGCCGAAGGCGCGCTTTCGACGGCGGCAGCGGCGGCGCGATCCTCAGCGGCAAAAGATGCCGGCTGCTCGTTCACACCTGCGGCCACCACGGCTGCCATCAGCGGCCGAACATCCGTCGGACGCTGCGGCGCGGCGCGGTCGGAAGACGATACGGACGAAGGCTGCGATACATTCGGGGCGGCTGCGGCCGGCAACCCGGTCTCGGCCGCGCCACGCTGCGCCTGCGCGGCGAAAGCCTGCGGTCCCATGGCGGCGTTACGGTCGGCGGCAGCACGCACACGGGCGGCGACATCGGCAAGCGACATGGTCTTCTCGGCAGAGCTTTCCTGCCGTTCAGCCATGGGCCCTTCAGAAATCGGCGAAAAATCCTGCGCAGGCCGTGCGCCAAAAGCCTGGTTTGCGGCGGGGGGAACGCGTGCCGGCGGGCTGATGGGCTCCGCCACGAAGGCCGCTTCGCTTGCAGCCTCGTCTTCATCGTCATAGACCGGCGGCAACTGCCCGGAAAACGCGCCGGTGGGTCCGGTCTCGTTGCTTTCGATGATCCGGCGGATAGACGCCAGAATCTCTTCCATGGACGGTTCACGCGCTACGCTTGGCTGAGCCATATCAATCCCCGGTTTCCACTCTTCGAGCGCCCTTACCGCATCCCACGGACATCGGATGAAGCGCTCCTTGACCTGTTCAATTCGCACATCGCGTTTCCGACAACCAAAATCGATCGTCACACCGATGCTCTGAAACATGGTCGGCCAAAGCGCTTGAGCAATTTTGCCGTCCCTGTCACAGGATCATGCGGGGCAGAAATACGCACACCCCGAATCACCCTTAGTTTAGGTCAGCATAGCGAGGAACTAAATCACTGATTCGACAAGTTTCGTGATGATGCACAGCTTTGTGAGAGCGGCCGGGAGGAAGCGCTCTTCCGGCAAACCAAACGCAAAAACGCCGGGGCGGAAAGTCCACCCCGGCGTCAAAAAGACGATGATCGTTTGCCGATCAGAAAACGAATTCAGCCGCCTTGGCAAAACCCGGCACCGGCTTGACCGACGCATTGAAGAAGGTAGCGGCCGATGTGCCGTTACCATCGCGGCGATAGACGGTGGCCTTCGCGGCTCCGCCATATCCGACAACGACAACCAGACGTCCGCCGTCGCGGAGCTGGTCGATCAACGCCGCCGGCACTTCTTCCACCGAGCCATTGATGAAAATGAGGTCATACGGCGCTTCGCCCGCATAGCCCTTTTCGAGATCGCCGGTCACGACGGCGACATTGTCATATCCGAGCGAAGCCAGCGTCTCGGTCGCCTGTGCGGCCAGCGCCTCATCGCTTTCGAGCGAAACCACCGAACCGGCAAGCTGGGAAAGAATGGCAGCCGCATAACCTGCACCGCCACCGACTTCCAGGACGACGTCTTCCTTCGATACGGCCGAAAGCTGCAGCAGCTTCGCCAGCGGCGAAGTCTTCATGACATAACGGGCCGGGCGGCCGTCGCGGGCGGGACAGATCT
This sequence comes from Agrobacterium radiobacter, assembly GCF_040801995.1. Classification (NCBI taxonomy): domain Bacteria; kingdom Pseudomonadati; phylum Pseudomonadota; class Alphaproteobacteria; order Hyphomicrobiales; family Rhizobiaceae; genus Agrobacterium; species Agrobacterium radiobacter. The sequence goes on from NZ_JBEGHX010000001.1 coordinate 1,376,399, forward strand.
GCAGATCCTCGTCCACATAGGCAATCTGCCGCACGCCCGCCGGCACGAAAGCCTCGCGCGGCACGCTCAAAAACGCCTTCAGCACGGAATGCGACGTCACGTCGGTCGTGCGCAACTGGCTGTCGACCATATTGGCGCGTGCGGTTTCGAAATCCATCATGTCCTTATCGCCTCAATTTCACGGATAGGGGCCAAAAACCAGCCCAAGTCGGAAGATGCAGCCGACCGTTAAAACAATCTCATAATTGCCAGAGGCTGCGCTTTCAAGCGCGCTCATTGGCTGCGGTCCTAAAAAGCACCGGAGGGTGATGCAAATTTCCCGCGATTGGCGTGAATCGCATCGTCAGGAAGCAGGAATATCCGGCATGATCCACCAGAAAAGCTGAACGAGATCGCTCCAAAGCTGCGTCAGGTCCTCGATCATCTGGATCGTCGTCACATAGGCATAGATCGCCAAGACAGTCACGACACCGAGGAGCAGCCATGGCCAGAGCCTTCGCTTCCTGCCGTTGCCCGCCTTGTCCTGCCGATCCTGATCCACGCTCTTCTCCTGCATTCTGGCCAAAAAAACAGCGCGCATGCGCGTCATCTACGGGTCGCAGATCTGATGTAGTGCCGATGGTGGAGAAATTTGGAGGCCTCGCCCGGAATTGAACCGGGGTACAAGGATTTGCAGTCCTCTGCGTCACCACTCCGCCACGAGGCCTCACACGCTCATCAATCAAGCGATGGCGGGCATTTAGAACGAATCCATTATGGGCGCAAGAGGGTTCGTTCCGAATGTAGTGTTTTTTCGGATAGGACCGGCACGCAGCAAAGGTGGGTCACCTAAGCGCTTAAGATTCCGAAGCTTTTTGTATCTGCTTCATATCTCGGAAGAAAACAAAGCCCGCATCCGGCGCGTTTGCGCCGTCGCGGGCAATGCTGCATCTTATATGCCGATCGGTCAGATCCGTCCAAGCAGGACCAGGATCAAGACGATGACCAGAACCAGTCCGAGACCACCCGAGGGGCCGTAGCCGTAATTATGGTAACCCCAGCTGGGCAGCGCGCCGATCAGGAAAAGAATGAGCAGGATGACGAGGATGGTGCCGAGCATGTGTAACCCTCCACTGTTGGCATGTGTCTGCCTGATTGAATGATGAAACGCGCAAAAAGTTCCCTTTCCTGCAGGTCCGGCAGCATAATTGCAGGCAGGCATCCTGTTCCGTTTCAACGGGTTACACCGGCAGTTCAAGAATGCGGCCCTTGCTCCCGTCTCCTGAAGTAATTCTCTGGCTAATTATATCGCGGCGGGAAGCTCCGGATGCGAATGACAGGCCTGCCCTCACGCGGATCGACCAAACCAGCGATTTATTCGTGGTAATTTCTCGGCCTATGTCTATCGGCAGTTGTCCGTCATATTAAGCGCCAGTCCCCCGTACCCTGAAACTGGCGGGAGACGGAGAGATCTGGCATCACTGGCAGTGCGCCAGATCTCTCCCGCCCCTCCCCAAGGGCCTCAAATTCTCCTTTGCAGGCACACGGATATTTTACCGACCGTGTCACGCCTTTGCCTTGCCTTGCCGGTTTCAGTCCGGCTAGACCCCGTGCCGGGAGGGAGAAACGAGAATCATATGTCCGGTTTTGCGAACCTCATCCCGCTTTTCATCTTTGGCCTGCTCGTCTACTTTTTCTTTCGCTGGGTCGCGCGCGACATTCAGAATCCGAAAAGCAAATAGTCGGGGAAAATCGCCTCCGGCCCCTTGCCCGCCGGGAACCGCCGCGCCTCCATCTCGTTTTCACAGACGCACTTCGGAGGACAGGATGAAAACGCTCGCATCATCGGCCACTATAGCGCTTGCACTGGCACTTGCCGGATGCACCGCCGGCACGACCGCCTATGTCGGCCCCGCGCCCTATGTCGAACCCATCCCCGGCAGCATCATCTACAGGGGCCAGCCGCGCACCAAGCTGACGAAATCGCCGATCGGCAGTACGTTCAGCCATGAATTCCGCATAGACGGCAGCACAAGGGCGGTGGAAACCTATCGCATTGCGCCCGACCGCTCGCTGGAACTCATCGACCGGCGCATCATTCGCGACTGGCTGTTCGGGCGCGACGACTGACCGCACCGCAACCGGCAGAAACGCATCCGCAACGGGATTGCGCATCCTGACCGCTTCGTTTAGAGCCGGGCGCAACAACCAAGATGGATAGGCGATGAATACGCGCTGGCAAAAACCCGTCCTGATCGCGTTCGAAACGCCGGGCGATTACACGAGCATCGAAACCACGCAGGCCGCCTCCTGGGCGCTGATCGAGGACTGGCCGATAGAAGACGGCGATGCGCTGGACAAGGCGCTGCTGATCTGCGCCGCCGTCGATGCAGGCCGGAAAAAGCCCGAGGACGCGCGCAAGGCCTTCATCGCAGCCGCAATCGAAGCGGGCCTCGATATCAAGGCCTGATGGCGCAATAACTGGGGCCGCAGACTATAAATGCCGTCTGCAGCGCTACGTTTTCAACAAGACAGGTTCGATGGATCGCAACAGATGGAAGCTTCCGGAAACATGAAAAAAGCCCTGTTCATTTTTCTCCTCTCCTGCCTGGCGATCGGCCTTCTCGGCCACCTCGTGGTCGCCTTCGTCGTCACAGGCTGAAGCGTGAAAACGCCCTCCGTCGAAAGGCGGAGAGGCTGGATTTTAGAATTTCCTGAATTTCATTCTTTCGTTATGGAACCGCGATAAACTTTGACCGTTCTCTTTTCACTCAACAGGAGGAGGGTTGGAATGCGTGACGGATTGAACGGTTTTCTCGAAATCTCGATGATTGGCTTCGTGGTCGCAAGCTGCCTTTTCATGGTCAACCTGCCGATTTGACCCACCTCAAAAATCTATCTCCGGCAGAACCGGCGACTTGACGTTCCGGCATAAAAAATGCGGCCTTTTGGGCCGCATTTCTGTTTCAACAAATCATCACATCAGGCAGAAAGCTTGGCGGCCAGCTTGGCGACATGGGCGCCCTGATAACGAGCGGCTTCCAGCTCGATTTCGGAAGGCTGACGCGAACCATCGCCATCGGTGATGGTGGAGGCGCCATAGGGCGAACCGCCCTTGATTTCATCAACGCCCATCTGGCCCTGGAAAGCATAGGGCAGGCCGACAACGGCCATGCCGTGGTGCAGGAAGGTGGGGATGAAGCCGAGAATGGTGGATTCTTGACCGCCATGCTGGGTGGCGGACGAGGTGAAGGCCGAGCCGACCTTGCCGACCAGCTTGCCACTGAACCACAGGCCACCGGTCTGGTCCCAGAAATTGCGCATCTGCGACGCCACCGTGCCGAAACGCGTGCCGGCGCCGACGATGATCGCATCGTAATCCGCCAGTTCGTCCACCGTCGCCACCGGAGCCGGCTGGTCCAGCTTGAAGTGGGAGGACTTGGCAACCTCTTCCGGAACGAGTTCGGGAACGCGCTTGACCACGGCTTCCGCGCCGGTGGACTTCACGCCCTCGGCAACCGCATAGGCCATTTTCTCGATATGGCCGTAAGAGGAGTAATAAAGTACCAGAACCTTCGTCATTCTCTTCGTTTCCTTTGCTGGAACTGTTTCCGGCGTACCGGCGACAAGCTTCTTTAAAAACTCGATGATCATCGGCGTTGACCTGTAAAAACCGTATGACAAAAACGTAGCGGACGGATCGGTCTCTCGCCAGCCGGGGATTGGCATACGCACTGTTCACGATGAGTGAACACTCGATGCCATCGTCAACCAATCCCCTTTTGCGTTTCTTTAAAACCGCTTTGCATTCGCACTGGCGCGGCGTTAACGTCTGACAAAACAGATGACGAGTGCACCCATGTCCAACCCCTCCTCCACCTCCTCCGTTGTTACCGCCGCCATGCTTGCCATCGGCGACGAACTGCTTTCGGGCCGCACCAAGGACAAGAATATCGGGCACCTCGCGGATGTGCTCACCATGTCCGGAATTGACCTGAAGGAAGTGCGCATCGTCGCCGACGAGGAGGAAGCGATCGTGGAAGCGCTGAACGCGCTGCGCAGCCGCTTTGATTATGTCTTCACATCAGGCGGCATCGGTCCGACCCATGACGACATCACAGCGGATGCGGTATCTGCGGCATTCGGCCTGCCCTGCGAACACGACGCCGAGGCGCTGCGCCTGCTCGGTGACATGTATCGCGTCCGCGAGATGGAATTCACCGAGGCGCGCAAGCGCATGGCGCGCATGCCGAGAGGTGCGACCCATATCGCCAACCCCGTTTCCGTCGCCCCCGGCTTCGTCATCGGCAATGTCCACGTCATGGCCGGCGTGCCGCAGGTGTTCCAGGCCATGCTCGACAATGTCATGCCGACGCTGCGCACCGGTGCCAAAGTCATGTCGCAGGCGGTGCGTTCGCCCTATGGCGAAGGTGATATCGGCACGCCGCTGACGGCCATCCAGAAGGCGCATCCCGAAACCAGCATCGGCTCCTATCCGAAATATGACGGGCAGCGTTTTTCGACGGAGATCGTCGTGCGCGCCCGCGACGCCGGCGTGCTGAAGGCGGCGACCGAAGCGGTTGCGGCCATGATCGAAACCATCGGCCAGGAGAAACAATTGGCCGCCAGCAAGGGCGATGCAACCGCCTGAAACGAAAAGGCCTGAAACAAAAAAGTTTGACCAAAATCAAGGTGGCCATCGGCAAAGACGGCCACTCTCCCCCTAGAAAAGACATGTCACCGAGGAGAGAGAAATGGGTTACAAAACGATACTGGCAGTGGTCGATAATGTTTCGAACACGCAGAAGCTCGGCGAATTCGTGGTGAGCCTTGCCGACCAGTTTTCCTCGCATGTGATTGGCCTGCACACGGAAACGCTGGCCGCCGTTCCGCTCGTCGCGCCGATGGAGATTCCCGATCCCGCCACCGTGCAGGCGCTGCAGGATGTGGCGCACAAGGAAACCACCGACGTCGGGACTATCTTCGAGCACACCCTGTCCGCCAATGGCATCTCGCATGAATGGCGCAGCTTCGTCACCTCGGTGGGTTACGCCTCCGCATCGGCGATCGACAGCGCGCGTTGCGCCGATCTCATCGTCGCCCGCCAGAGCAGCTCCTCGGCACTGTCAGACAGCCGCTCGGACATTGACGGCTTCCTTTATGAAAGCGGCCGCCCCGTTCTTCTCGTGCCGCATGTGCTGACCGTTGCAAAACCGATCAAGCGCGTCCTGATCGCATGGAACGGCTCGCGCGAGGCGACCCGCGCGACCTTCGACGCCCTGCCCTTCCTGAAGGCCGCAGACAGCGTCGAGATTTTCTCCGTCGATCAGGCCGAAAGCGAAACGCAGTCTTCCGGTCTTGCCGGTGCGGAACTGGCCGCCACCCTCGCCCGCCACGGCGTCAATGTCACCGTCACCTCGCAGGAAAAGATCGCAGGGATCTCGCCGCAGGCCGCGATCGAAAACCGCCTGTCGGACAACAGCATCGACCTGCTGGTCATGGGCGCTTATGGCCATTCCCGCTGGTGGGAGCTGCTGTTCGGCGGCGTGACGCGCACGCTGCTCGATTCCATGACCGCAATGACGCTGCTGTCGCGTTGAATAAGGATGCGGCGCAAACAGTGCCGCATCCCCTCCGCATCCCGCATTATACGAGCGATCACCGCTTGTTTCTTCTCCCCGCCGGGGAGAAGTCCGCGGCAGCGGGATGAGGGGGCGACAGTCGAGATATGCGATGAGGCTTTCCCCTCATCCGACCCTTCGGGCCACCTTCTCCCCGGCGGGGAGAAGAAACAGGCGGCAATCTCCCGCCCTGTCCTTTTAGCGGAAAGCTTGCCTTTTTGCCGGTCTTGCGGCTATTAGCCAAAGCCATCGACAATTTTGACCAGATGGTAGACGACATGTCCCTTCCCGATAAAGCCTTTCCCGTTTCCTGGGACCAGTTCCACCGCGACGCCCGTGCGCTTGCCTGGCGTCTTGCCGGTCTCGACAAAGAGTTCCGGGCAATCGTCTGCATCACCCGCGGCGGCCTCGTGCCGGCGGCGATCATCTCACGCGAACTCAACATCCGCATGATCGACACGGTGTGCATCGCCACCCGCCACGATTACGTCAACCAGGGCGATACGGTTCTGCTGAAGGGCGTAGCGCCGGAGCTGATGTCCGACAGCGGCGAAGGCGTGCTCGTCGTCGACGATCTGACCGACACCGGCAAGACGGCGCTGGAAGTGCGTGAAATGCTGCCGAAGGCGCATTTCGCCTGTGTTTACGCCAAGCCGAAGGGCGTGCCGACCATCGACACCTTCGTCACCGAAGTCAGCCAGGATACCTGGATTTATTTTCCCTGGGACATGGGCTTCACCTATCAGGAGCCGATCGCCAAGGGATCGCGCGGCTGATTGCCGGCCGCCATTAGAAAACCGGACAGGAAAAACCGCCCCGCCGAGGGCGGTTTTTTTGGGAGAAAAGCCTTCTTTGACGACGGCGGAAAAACACGGAAAAACCGCAGTGTCGCCATTATGCCTCACCCCGGAAATGCGGGGTTTTGCCTTTCCGTTGCGGAAACCAGCCTCGCGCAAGCTTCAAATTTTCCCGCCAAGTCACTGATTTTTCTAATCGCTTTTGCTATCCCCGTTTTCCACAGGCACTTCACACAATATCTTGTGGTTAAAAATGGGTTTCAATCTATGGCTTGACGAATCTGTGCCGCGAGAGGAAAGTGACATTTATGTTGCGGCGGCAACGGACCGGAAAGTAACGAGGCCGGTTCCTCTCCATCTTCAGCGCGCATGTCCAAACGGCGGTCCCGACCATGAGGGGGCGGTTCGCCGCAGGCTTTTGCGCGCCTTTCGGAAACCGCCAAAAACATGACGCGGGGACTGGCGGCAGGAAGCTGTTGATACTATATTTAGTATTCCATGACATGCTTGCAGCCGAATAAGCCACGAGATACAGGGATTACATCCAAGGATGAACATCCCTTACAGATCGGCAACAACCGGCTGCGCGAAGGCATCGCACGGCTGGACCGGATTTTTGCGCCCTTCACCGGGCGCCCAATGGACGAGGACAGAAACCATGCGCATTGAACGCCGCTTCACGAAGCCCGGCCAATCGCCTTACGCGGAGATCGACTTCCGCAAGGCCGTCAGTGAAATCAAGAACCCGGATGGATCGATCGTGTTCCGTCTGGCTGACATCGACGTTCCCGCGCAGTTTTCCCAGGTTGCCACAGACGTTCTGGCGCAGAAATATTTCCGCAAGGCCGGTGTGCCGAAGTTCCTGAAGAAGGTCGAGGAAAACGACGTTCCTTCCTTCCTGTGGCGCTCCGTTCCCGATGAAAAGGCGTTGAAGGACGTTCCGGAAGCCGAACGTTTCGGCTCCGAGACCGATGCGCGTCAGGTTTTCGACCGTCTGGCCGGCACCTGGGCCTATTGGGGCTGGAAGGGCAAATATTTCTCGTCCGAAGAAGATGCCCTCGCCTTCCGCGACGAGCTTGCCTATATGCTCGCCACCCAGCGCGTTGCGCCGAACTCCCCGCAATGGTTCAACACCGGCCTGCACTGGGCCTATGGCATTGATGGCCCCGGCCAGGGCCATTTCTATGTCGATCCCTTCACCGGCAAGCTGACCAAGTCCAAATCCGCTTACGAACATCCGCAGCCGCATGCCTGCTTCATCCAGTCCGTCGAAGACGACCTCGTCAACGAAGGCGGCATCATGGACCTGTGGGTACGTGAAGCGCGCCTGTTCAAATATGGTTCCGGCACCGGCTCCAACTTCTCCTATCTGCGCGGCGAAGGCGAAAAGCTCTCCGGCGGCGGCCGCTCCTCCGGCCTGATGAGCTTCCTCAAGATCGGCGATCGCGCAGCCGGCGCCATCAAGTCCGGCGGCACCACCCGCCGCGCCGCCAAGATGGTGGTTGTTGATGCCGACCATCCCGATATCGAAGCCTATATCGACTGGAAGGTGAACGAGGAGCAGAAGGTTGCTGCTCTCGTGACCGGCTCCAAGATCGTCGCCAAGCACCTGAAGGCGATCATGAAGGCCTGCGTCAATTGCGAAGCTGACAATGGTGACTGCTTCGACCCGGCCAAGAACCCTGCCCTGAAGCGCGAAATCCGCGCCGCCAAAAAGGACATGGTGCCGGAAAACTACGTCAAGCGCGTCATCCAGTTCGCCGAACAGGGTTACAAGGACATTCAGTTCAAGACCTATGACACGGATTGGGATTCGGAAGCCTACCTCACGGTTTCAGGCCAGAACTCCAATAACTCCGTCTCGCTGAAGGACGACTTCCTGCGCGCTGTCGAAAATGACGGTGACTGGAACCTCACCGCCCGCAAGGACGGCAAGGTGATGAAGACGCTGAAGGCCCGCGACCTCTGGGAAAAGATTTCCCACGCCGCCTGGGCGTCGGCCGATCCGGGCCTGCACTTCAACACCACCATGAACGACTGGCACACCTCGCCGGCCGAAGGCCCGATCCGCGCTTCGAACCCGTGCTCGGAATACATGTTCCTCGACGACACGGCCTGCAACCTTGCCTCGCTGAACCTCTTGCAGTTCAAGGATCAGGCGACGAAGCGCATCGACATCGCCGACTATGAACATGCCGTCCGCCTGTGGACCGTTGTGCTCGAAGTTTCCGTGATGATGGCGCAGTTCCCGTCGCGCCAGATTGCCGAACGCTCCTATGAATACCGCACGCTTGGTCTCGGTTACGCCAATATCGGCGGCCTGCTGATGTCGTCGGGCATTCCCTATGACAGCGATGAGGGCCGCGCCATTGCCGGTGCACTGACCGCGATCATGACCGGTGTCTCCTACGCAACTTCGGCTGAAATGGCCGGCGAGCTTGGCCCCTTCCCGAGCTTTGCGCCGAACCGCGACAACATGCTGCGCGTCATTCGCAACCACCGCCGCGCCGCCCATGGCCTGTCGGATGGTTATGAGGGCCTTTCGGTCAACCCGGTTGCACTCATCCACGCCGATTGCACGGATCAGGACCTCATCGCCCATGCGACAGCCGCCTGGGACAAGGCGCTGGAACTTGGCGAAAAGAACGGCTACCGCAACGCCCAGACGACAGTTATCGCGCCGACCGGCACGATCGGCCTCGTGATGGATTGCGACACGACCGGCATCGAGCCCGACTTCGCGCTGGTGAAGTTCAAGAAGCTCGCCGGCGGCGGTTACTTCAAGATCATCAACCGCGCGGTTCCGGATGCCCTGCGTTCGCTCGGTTACTCCGAAAGCCAGATCGCCGAGATCGAGGCCTATGCCGTCGGCCATGGCAATCTCAACCAGGCGCCGGCAATCAACCCCTCGACGCTGAAGGCCAAGGGCTTCACCGATGAGAAGATCGAAGCCGTCAACGCTGCGCTGAAGAGCGCCTTCGACATCAAGTTCGTCTTCAACCAGTGGACGCTCGGCGCTGACTTCCTCAAGGAGACGCTCAAGGTTTCCGACGAGCAGCTCTCCGACATGAGCTTCAACCTGCTCGAGCATCTCGGCTTTGCCAAGAAGGACATCGAAGCGGCGAACGTTCACGTCTGCGGCGCGATGACGCTGGAAGGCGCACCGTTCCTGAAGAACGAGCACCTGCCGGTATTCGATTGCGCTAACCCCTGCGGCAAGATCGGCAAGCGTTACCTCTCGGTCGAATCGCACATCCGCATGATGGCGGCGGCACAGCCCTTCATCTCGGGTGCAATCTCCAAGACGATCAACATGCCGAATGACGCGACGGTGGAAGATTGCGGCGCAGCCTACATGCTGTCGTGGAAGCTGGCGCTGAAAGCCAACGCCCTTTACCGCGATGGTTCCAAGCTTTCCCAGCCGCTCAACGCCTCGCTGGTGGAAGACGAGGGCGACGAAGATTTCGTCGAGGAACTGGTCCAGCAGCCGCTCGCACAGCAGGCCGTGACGATCACCGAAAAGATCGTCGAACGCGTCATCGAGCGTGTCTCGCGCGAGCGTGAAAAGCTGCCGAACCGCCGTCAGGGTTACACCCAGAAGGCAACGGTCGGCGGTCACAAGGTGTATCTGCGCACCGGTGAATTCGGTGACGGCCGCATCGGCGAAATCTTCATCGACATGCACAAGGAAGGCGCCGCTTTCCGTGCGATGATGAACAACTTCGCCATCGCCATCTCGCTCGGCCTGCAATATGGCGTGCCGCTGGAGGAATATGTGGAGGCCTTCACCTTCACCAAGTTCGAACCGGCCGGCATGGTGCAGGGCAACGACGCGATCAAGAATGCCACGTCGATCCTCGACTACGTGTTCCGCGAACTCGCCGTCTCCTATCTCGGCCGCCACGATCTCGCCCATGTCGATACGTCTGACTTCTCCAATACCGCACTCGGCAAGGGTATCCAGGAAGGCAAGACCAATCTGCTCTCCACCGGCTGGACACGCGGTTACAAGCCGACGCTGGTTTCCAGCAACGAAGGCGAACGCGCCGGTTCCGAACCCAAGGGCTCGGCAACGGCAGCCCCTGCCCGCGCGTCGGCCAACGTGACCTCGTTTGCAGGCTCCGCCGCCCGCAAGCTGGAACCGACAGTCGCGATTTCCACCTCGGAAATCGTCTCCTTCAAGCGCGATTATGAAGAGCGCGCCAAGGAACTGGCGGAAGAGATTGCCGAAGAGGTAATCGACGACGTGGTCCAGGAAACCAAGCAGACCGCCACCGCCCTCTTCTCCGACAAGGCCGCCGCAGACGCTGCATCGGCCAAGGCGGAAGCCAAGAAGAAGGAAAACGAACGCCGCATGCGCTCGATTGCACAGGGCTATACCGGCAACATGTGCTCGGAATGCCAGAACTTCACGATGGTGCGGAATGGCACTTGCGAGAAGTGCGATACCTGCGGTGCGACGAGCGGCTGCAGCTAAGTAAGGGCAACAAGGTTTCTCAGAATTGAGAAACCAATCCTAGTACTGGCCAAATTGTCCTAGTACTGGCCATTTTGGAAACTGAAACTGGCCAACACCTCAAATGATTATTTCCGGGCACTTTCAGTGCCCGGAAAATGCCTAACAGAACAAACAGTGAAACAATCGCGTAAGTTGGACACCGTCCAAAGCACACGGAAATCCTGGAGTTGAGTAGCAATGGCAAATAGCTGGAAGCACGACCGCGCCAAAACTGCAATCGACGCGCGCATCAAGGATGTCGAAAACGTAACGGTGGTCGACTACACGCGAACCACCTCACTTCAGTCGATTCCAACGAACAAGGCCTATCGCCTGGACGGCGTTCATCTCTATATCGACATCGTCAACTTCGAAGAGATGCTCTGGTCGACGGATACCGAAGGAGAGACCTCCCACAAGCGCGCGCTCCGTTTCCTGAATCTCCATTACCGAGCAGTGCACCGCATCTTAGCCGACGCAGATGCTATCCGGGTGGACTTCCATAACCAGCGTCTGCACGCCGTCATCGCCAAGCCTTACGGAACGGATGCGGCGGGTGACCGCGTGGACCGCGCGGTGGCGATAGCCAAGCTGATCGTGGATGTTCTTGCCGAAACCGGCGACGATGACGAGAATATCCCTAATGCGAAAGCGCGCGTCGGCATCGACACTGGAAAGGCGCTGGCCGTAAACAACGGGCGCAATGGCTACCGCGAGCCGCTTTTTCTCGGTCGCCCGGCAAACATCGCCGCAAAGCTCGCGTCGAACAATAAGGCGATCGGAATCTATATGAGCAACGACGCCCGCGATGCGATCGATCTCGACACCGTAGATGTGCCTGCAAAGACGAAGCTCACGGACGATGAAATCGCACACTGCGAAGACAATGCCCAGCTCGGCCTGAGCAAGGAATCGATCGTAAGGGAGTGGAGAAAGGACAACGAGAACAACCCCATCGGAGCCTTCTCCTTCTCTCGAGCGACACCCCCCTTGAAGAACCTGGATATCACCGTTCTTACGCCGGGTAACTCTCGCCGTATGGACATGGTCTCGGTCTACGCCGATGTGGATAATTTCACCGCTTATGTCGACTCCCACATCGACGATGACGCGGAAGATGTCGTCCGCTGCCTTCATGTGATCCGCGCAGAACTTGATCGTGTTCTCACCTCGGATTTCTCCGGACGCCGGATTCGCTTCATCGGCGACTGCGTCCATGGTCACATTCTTGAGGGCACCGCCTACACCACCGATACCGATGCCACCATCTCCACTGCAGTACTTTGTGCTGGCGGACTTCGCAGCAGTTTCGATCTTGCTCTCGAACGCCTTCAGGATAACGGCGTGGACACAGACGATCTGGGCCTAGCCATCGGCTTTGACTTTGGCCCGGGTTCGATCACGCGCCTTGGAATGCAGGGGAGCCGCGTTCGGTGCTCCGCCGGGCGCTCGGTGCTGCTGTCCGAGGCCGAACAGAAGCGGTGCGATGGAACGCAAACGGCAATCGGCCAGCCGGCCTACGATGAGGGACCGTCTTCGGTACGGAAGCTCTTCGGGTCGTCCCGCCGGGTCGCGAACCTGACCTACGATGTCGCACTCGAAGCACTTGCCGCCGAGGATGATTCCACAGCAAAGGCGGCGCGGGCCGTGCTCTATGCGGCGGCGAGTCCTGCCATCGCTCGAGCGGCAGAGACACCTTTCCGCCCGCATGCGAAGATCGATTGAGGCCAGCGTTGTCGCCTATCGAACATCTTCACAGCGTGGCCCATAAGAACCACGCCCGGCTCATCTCTGGCAATGACGAACGAGCGATATACGGCGTCCGTCCGCCCAGCGCATCCGGCGCCCCCTCATCCGAGTTCATCCTAGAAATCTCACGGGAGGGAGAGACGGTGTCGGTAAGAGAGGCGGAGGCGACCCTCCTGCCGTCTTTCTGTGCAGAGCGGCACATCAATCCAGGCGGTACGTTCTGCCTCTACTGGGGTGAAGTTGAACCAACGCAGATCAAGGACCACGAGGATGCGGAGGCTTGGTGGGGTAAGCTTCTAACCTTTCTGCTCCGCCAACGTTCAGCAGCCGTGCTACGGCGCTGGCCGGGCAAGGCTGACGCTCGCGCGCATGGTTCGGAGGCTGCGCGTTTCCAGGCGATGGCGGAGGAGAATGCCGAGGCACTTGGTCCCAGGTTCGTGGCCTTACTGAGAGACGATCGCCTTCGTTTGGGGCGCGGGCGCCGCCGGGAGCGTATCGCACTTCTCCAGGACGGCCGACGCGTGGTCACCGTCGTGCCCACCGTGCGACGTGTGATGACTCTGCGTCAAAGATGCAAATGCGAACATGCTGATATTCGTCGTCTCCCGCTGGCCTCCTGTGGTGATCACGCGCGCCTGCTTGCCGAACTCGTCCTTAACATGGACGGCTGGCGAAAAGCAGAAGCCGACTTCTACACGTATTTACGCGCCGCCAGTCAGGTCTGCTGCGGCACAATGGACGATTGCCCGCTTGCACGGATTTCCGGCTGAGGAAAAGAGGATGGCCAAGAACGACCAACAGGAAGCATATGAGAAGCTGCTCTCGGCCAACCACGGCAGGATGATCGACTTCGCCAAATTTGCCGAGGCCAAGAATGCTGCCCTCCTCACCTTCTGCTCCGTCTGGATGGGAGCAATCATCACGCTCCTACGGGCTCCGCAAGAACTGCCTCTCGGCTACAACCACGCCTTTAGAGCGGCCCTGCCCCTTCTCTTCATCGCCGCCATGATCAGCCTGAAATCCCTGATGCCCAAGTTTCTCGACCAGATGCATAAGCGCGAGGACGATTACAAGAACCTTCTTTATTTCGGTGACATCGCCAAGGGAGGAACGAAGGACTATCCAGATATGGCAGCCGATCTCTACATGCCAACCGGTAACGACTCAGCGACCGCTACCTACCTCCGTGATCTGTCGGTACAGACCGCGATCCATGCGAAGATCGCCCATCGGAAGTTCCGAATGTTCAACTGGGCCGGATCCCTGGTTCTGACCGCTTTCGCAATCATGACGATTCCTCCGCTGATCTTCTGTATCCGCTGGGCAATCAGCCAATTGCATTGCTGAGGGGTATCACGATGACGATAGCCGACGATATCAGAGGCAATGCCAGCACGACCTTTCGTACTAACTGGAACGTGCGTGAAGGAACGACCGTACCGGAGCCAGCGGACCTCAAACTTTCGAATGACGCCGTACATCTGAAAACCGCCACGATACTGTACGCGGATCTGGACGGCTCCACGAATCTCGTTGAAAAGAAAACTTGGCAGTTCGCAGGCGAAGTCTACAAGACCTTCCTCTATGCGACCTCACGCCTAATCCGCAAGCATGGCGGGACCATCGTTTCCTATGATGGCGACCGCGTGATGGGCATCTTCATTTCAAACAGGCAACGCAATGTTGCGGTCTCCTGCGCGCTTGAAATCAACTATGCGATCAAAAACATCGTGCAGCCGGAGTTGAGCAAGCAATACAAGACCGACTTCAAAATCCGGCACATCGTCGGCGTGGATACTTCCGAAATCAAAGCTGCAAGGACCGGTGTCCGCGGCGACAATGATATTGTCTGGATCGGGAATGCGGCCAATCTTGCCGCCAAGCTTACGGCGCTCAACGCGGATCAGCCGACATGGATTACCAAACGGGTATACGACTACCTTGAGGACGGCCAGAAGAATGGTCCTCAGGGAGAAAACATATGGAAGTCGTGGAACTGGTCACAGCACAATAACGATGCGATTTGGTCAACGACCTACTGGAGGAGCTTCTCTTGAGCAGGATGCTTGAACGTTTTCAAGGCGACGAAGGTAGGGATCTGAGAATCGAGGCATTCCTATCTCAGACGATCGTCGGCCGTGATACCTCGTTGGCCGAAGAACTAGCAGATCTCGCAGAGTTGCTGGAATACGATACTGGGCAGACACTGATCGAGCAGAATGCCGAGGACAATGATATCTTCCTGATCGTATCCGGATCTTTCGGCATCCACGTAAACGGCCGCCGCATCGGCGCGCGGGGACGTGGGGATCACGTCGGTGAGATGGCAGCAGTGGAACCGACGCAACGCCGATCCGCAACCGTGGTCGCAGACGAGCCGTCGATCGTCGGCAAACTGACCTCTCAGCAGTTCGCATCACTTGGCAAAAAGTACCCTGATATCTACAAGCAGATCGCCCGCGCACTTTCACGTAGGCTTCTGGAACGGAACAAGCATGTCGGTGCTTTCAGAGAGAAAACACGCGTTTTCATCATCTCCTCCGCCGAGGCACGGCATGTAGCCCGTCTTGTCCGCAACGCATTCGAACACGATACCGAAACGATCCTAGCCACCCTGTGGACAGATGACGTCTTCAAGGTCGCAAACTACACCCTTCAAGATCTCGAAGCTCAGATCGACGACTCGGATTTCGCAGTTGCGATAGCCCACGCAGACGATCTCACCGAGAGCCGTGGAAAGCCATGGCCGAGTCCTCGAGACAACGTCGTGTTCGAACTCGGACTGTTCATGGGAAGGCTGGGCAGGCAGCGCGCAATCCTCATGGAACCGCGCGATGAGAAAGTGAAACTCCCCAGCGATATGAGTGGCATTACGACGATCCCCTACAGGTACGAGGGCGGCCAGGATACAGCCGCGCTCATGGCTCCAGCTTGCGACAGGCTCCGCGCCCACATTCTCAAGCTAGGACCGTTCAATGGATAGCTCTCGAAACAAGCCTAACGCCCCTTCTGATTGTGCCGGACTGCCGGAACAGACTTGTGCTTGCTCTTTTCTTGCCCGATATTCCGAACCAGCTAACCTATGAGTGTTGCGTAGATTCCATGTTTTCGGAGCGAGCCTCTCAACGGAGGAGAACCTCGATTAGTTGTTGAACCGATTAAAGCTGACGAATGCCGGGGAAAGCCAGATTTAACTGCGGAGGCCTTGGTCGGGGGGCGGCAATTGCCATTTTACATTCGAAAATCGGTTTCAGCGGGACCGTTTCGCTTCAACTTTTCCAAGGGCGGGGTCGGCGTTTCCGTTGGCATCAAGGGCCTTCGGATTGGAACAGGTCCACGCGGGCATTACATCCACGCAGGCCGCGGTGGTCTCTATTATCGCGCCACGCTGGGCAACGCTGGACGGAGTCGATCATCGGGAGTCGCTCCCTATAAGCCTTCCCCTGATGTGACCTTCGACAACAGCGACGTCACGATGACCGAGATCGAGTCCGGCGACGTCATGTACATGCAGGACGAGTCGTTCTCGGAACTCCTCAATGAGATAAACTCGAAGGCTGGGCAAACGCGGATGTCCGCCGCTTTGATGTGGACGGCTGCGGGCATCGGTGCATTTGCAGGCCTAGCGTCCGGAGGCCCAGGATTGTTGCTTTGCGCACTGGCACTTCCAGGCTGGGCGATCGGCAAGTGGTTAGACTCGTACCGAAGAACCACCGTTCTCTATTACGATCTCGAAGGCGATGCGGAGTCAGCGTACAATCATCTTGTGCAAGGATTTGACGGCCTCAACGGATGCGCTGCGAAATGGCACATCGAGGCCGGGGGCGCAGTTCAAAACCTCACCGCTTGGAAGCGCAACGCGGGAGCGTCCCACCTCGTCAACAGGAAAGCAACCACCCTCGCCTACAGCCTTCCTTCGGTTATCAAGAGCAACGTGACACCTCCTGCCCTTCATGTGGGCAAGCAGATCATGTTCTTCATGCCCGACATCGTCCTTGTCCAGGACGGCGGCCGGGTCGGTGCCGTGAACTACGTCAATCTAAACATCAAGTGGCAGGATTCCAGATTCATCGAAACCGAGCGCGTACCGAGCGACGCGAAGATCGTAGATTACACCTGGAAGCATCCAAACAAGAGCGGCGGTCCCGACCGCCGTTTCAAGGACAACCGGCAGATCCCCGTTTGTCTTTACGAGGCAATCCATTTCACGAGCAACAGCGGCGTGAACGAACTCGTCGAATTTTCCCGGATAGGAGTTGCAGACTCTTTTGCAGATGGCTGCCGGAAGCTGGCGACACTACCGCGAGAACGTACCATCGAACGGCCCTCGGCACCTGCAAACGATGTGGTAGAAGCAGCACCTATCGTTGAACCAGTGCGGAAGCGCAATCGTCTCAGGACCGCAGCCTTCACGATACTGGGGCTTACTCTTGGGCTTCCCGCGCTCGCCCTCGTTATCGGGTCGGGGAAACAGAAATCTGACACAGGCCTGCAGCCGAACCTGGTGCTGGAGACTTCCGGAACCTTATCTGCAGATACGGCGGCCTCCTCTGCCCAAGGCGCAAATCCTCCACTGCTTCAATCGACAGATGCTCTCGCGACGCCGGTATCGACCTCTCCTGCCCCTACTGCGTCGGCGATGACGAGCGAGGCCAGGCGGGAAGATCTGGCCATCGCGCCTATGGCCGGGTCGAATGGCTCGTCAACGCGGTCCGGACCTGCACGGCCCACAACGTTATGATCGTCACATCCGACAACGTGCCGCCACCGACGTTTCTGCACGACTTCGCTGCCAACCTGGCAAACGAGAGGACAGGCGAAGCTGGTATCGTGATCCCCCAGCCGATGGAACCCGACAGTCTTCAAAGACACGTCGAGGTCCGCCTTCGCTCTGCGACGACCACGTCGCGGTGGCTGGACTCCATGCCACTGCATGTCGCCATCCGATTGTGCGAGACAGTCGGCGCCTCTGAAAGAAACGGCCTCCGGTTCCGCAGCGACAAGCTCGATTCCGCGGAATGGTCGGCCTGCGCCGGCACCGGGCACGACCTTCTCTGCGGCGGCGAGGCGGATTTCCGTAATTGGCTGGAAAAACTCCTGTCAAATTTCGCGCTTGGACGAAGCGACATGGGCGGCCGCGTGTTGTTCGGCCGTCTCTACGAGCGGCTTGCGCACGAGACCGACGATCCAGCGTTCGACCCAATCCGGGACATCATGCGAGACGTCGCCCTGTGCAGCCTCCCGCTTGGCCCCGGCGACGACTTCTTCGGACCCCTCACAGACAGACGACTGCACTCGGTACAGTCCGCGTCACGGCAATTTGGGATCCATCCCAAACGGCTTCGCAAGCTGCTCGTGAACTCGGGGACGATCCCGGCGGAAGACGTGGCGAAGACGTTCGAACGGATCCTGCTGCCTGCGCCCGACATGGAGAAGTTCGTGGCAGAAGCACAAGCGGGCCTGGACGTTCCCGAGGCGAAGATCAGGCTCGGTGTCAGCAGGGTCCAGTTCGACATCCTCATCGAACATCGCCTGATCGTTCCCGTGGCCGGAGATCGGTCCGCCAGCGAGTGCATCAGTGTGGACCGTAGCTTCGCTCCGGACGATCTCGATGACCTTCTTGGAAGGCTTCGGGCAAGCGTGACTATGGAGCCGAGGTCTGAGATGGTCGAAATCGCGGCGGCATGCCGGCGAACGAACTGCCAGTTCATGGAGATCATGGAGATGCTCCTGAACCGCTCGCTCAAGAACGTCGCCATTGAACCTGGTCACCAGGGCATTGCAGGGTTCAGACTTGACGTCGACGAAGTCCGGCAGATGACGGCGGGCGAAGATCATGGTTGCCACGCGGTATCGGAGCTGCAAAGTCTGATCCCAGCGTCTTTCCGGATCGTGTCCGGGCTGCTCTCGGGCGGATGGATCGCGACCGTCGAGCGCAGACACCCGACGAAGCGGTATATTCAAAAAGTCGTGGAGCCGGAAACACTTGCCAAGTTCAAGGAAGAGTTCGTCTCGTTAGGCAATCTGGCCAGCAGCAGGAGGACACGAACCTGGAGCCTGAAGAGGCAACTCGAGCAACGGTCCATCGAACCGAAATTCATCGTTGCCGAGATGCCTTTCTACAGCCGCGCAGATCTGACTGATCTGTAATATTTTTCATCTTTGATGCATTCCAAGCCGGGCGTTCCGCCCGGCTTTTTGTTTGATCGGTTATTTGGCCAAATCTGTAAGCGGCGTTCTGAGACCACGGTGTTTTTTATGAAGTACCGACATCTCACCTCATGAAGGTGTTAACGGTTTCATTGATAACCTATGTTCATGTCATACAAGCACTGCTAACTAAACGTACTGGTTATGCTTAGACGAAACGGCCTCGCATGCAGTTTTTTTTCATCAGATTCTTGATATTTGCCTCTTTAATTTCACTGACGGCTGTCTGGGCTCACGGCTTGGAGGGCGTTAAAACGAATCCTGATGGGGTTATATTCAATGTTTTATTCTACAGTATTTCGGGGTCAATCGCCTATTTCATCGTTCTTTTTCTGGCGTCATTTCTAGCCACAATAATCACTTCGAAGAACAATTTTCCTTTGAACTTCCACACTGTAATGCTGGCTGATACAGTTTTCTCGTACGCATTTATATTGAGCTCTTCGTGGCTTTTTTTGATGCAGAGCGCGAGTAGTGTTTCTGTAGGGGGAAGCCAAGGGGAACAGGTCGTAAACGGCTTGTACACAGTTGTCGGATGGAAAAATGCTTCCTACAACGCCTGGGGCGCGATATGCTTCGCAATTGTGCTGCATTTCGCGTTTTTCATTCATAACTATATTTCAACAAGAAATCAGTCGACAGCAGAATGATAAATGTAGGCTGTCTCGGCGAGATGGCCTATTTATCAGCATAGTTCCACGGCAGCAGCTCATCGATCCGGTTCTGCTTATGGCCGTTGACGATGGCGGCGAGCGTTGCGGTCAGATAAGCCTGCGGATCGACGGCATTGAGTTTGCAGGTCTCGATGAGCGAGGCGATGGTCGCCCAGTTCTCTGCTCCAGCGTCATGGCCTGCGAAGAGCGCGTTCTTCCGGCTCAGGGCAATTGGCCGAATGGTCCGCTCGACGCTATTGTTGTCGATCTCGATGCGCCCGTCGGTCAGGAATAGTTGGAGACCATCCCAGTATTTGGCGATGTAGGCCAAGGCTTCGCCGAGCGGGGATTTTGCAGCGACACGGGCTCTGTTATGCGTGAGCCAAACCTGCATGTCGGCGACGAGCGGTGCAGACCGTTCCTTCCGTCCGGTCACGCGAGCCTCCGGATCAAAACCGCGCAATTCGGTCTCTATCCGATACAGCTCGCCGATCCGTTTGACGCCGTCCTCGGCAATCGGTCCTGAACCGTTGCGAGTTATCTCCACCAGCTTGCGACGAGCATGTGCCCAACAATAGGCAAGCCGAATGTCCGGGCCGACACGGTCAGGAGCGATCAGCCTGTTGTATCCGGCATATCCATCGACCTGCAGGATGCCGGAGAAGCCCTGCAATATCCGTTCGGCATGAATACCCCCGCGACCAGGCGTATAGGTGAAGGCGACGCCGGGCGGAGCACCGCCGCCCCACGGTCGGTCATCCCGCGCCAGCGCCCAGAAGTATCCAGTTTTGGTCTTGCGCGAGCCGGGATCGAGGACCGGAGCACGGGTCTCGTCCATGAACAGCTTGGTTGAGCGCTTCAGGTCGGCGATCAACGCATCGAAGACGGGACGCAGCTCATAGGCTGCTCGACCGACCCAGTCGGCGAGCGTGGACCGGTCGAGATCGACGCCCTGGCGACTCATGATCTGAGCCTGCCGATACAGCGGAAGGTGATCGGCATATTTAGAGACCAGAACATGGGCGACGGTCGCCTCCGTCGGCAATCCAGCCTGGATTAATCGCGCTGGAGCAGGAGCCTGAACGACGCCGTCGGTGCAGGAACGGCAGGCATATTTGGGACGGCGGGTGACCAAGACTCGGAACTGCGCCGGGACCACGTCCAACCGTTCGGAGACATCCTCCCCAATGCAATGCAGGCAACCGCCGCAGGCGCAGATCAGGCTTGCTGGCTCGATCACCTCTTCCACTCGGGGAAGATGTTTTGGAAGAGAACCACGATTGGTCGTGCGTGGCTTGGTCGTCCTAGTTCCAGCAGGAGTGTCCGCCTCATCCTCGGCATGGATGGCGGCCATGGCCGTTTCCAGGTCCTCCAATGCCAGATCGAACTGGTCGGGATCGGTCTTCTCGGATTTGCGCCCAAATGCTGCCTGCTTGAAGGCTGCGACCAGCTTCTCAAGCCGTTCGATCCGCTCGTCCTTGCGAGCGATATGCTCGTCCTTACTGGCTATCGCGACGTCCTTGGCCGTCTCGCGTGCCTGGGCTGCGATCAGCATCGCCTTCAGGGCAGCAACATCATCGGGAAGATTAGCAACGTCCAACATGGCCAGAGCCTACCAAAACCAAATCCGTTTTGCTTCCGGAATCTATCGTGCTGAGTCATCGTGTCGCAGCTATTCGATGGCGACCGGCGCTCTCGTTTCGACAGCCCGAACCCGCCTCCAATCAAGCCCGGCGAACAGTGCCTCGAACTGAGCGTGGCTCAATGTCATCAGGCCGTCCTTGATGCCAGGCCAGGTGAAGCTATGCTCTTCCAGCCTCTTGTACGCCAGCACGATGCCGGAACCATCCCAGTAGATCAGCTTCAGCCGATCTGCCTTGCGAGATCGAAACACGAAGACTGCTCCGGTAAACGGGTCCTTGTGCAGCTCGTTCTTCACCAGCGCCGCCAAGCCGTCATGACCCTTGCGGAAATCCACGGGTTTGGTTGCCACCATGATCCGCACGCGGTTCGAGGGGAAGATCATGTCGCCGCCACCAAGGCACGCGCGATGGCGGCGATCCGGGCAGCAGACGCACCTTCCTCAAGACGGATCGTGACAGGGCCCACGACAATCTCGGCGTGACCAACCGCTTTAGACGGAGGGTCCGAAACAGGTGGATCGACGATCACCGCCGCGAACTCTACCGCATCCTCTGGTGCTGGCAGGATCAACTTGCCCTGCCGCGCCATCGTCCGCCAGGTGGAAAGACTGTTCGCCCGCAATCCATAGCGCTGCGCAACTTCATTGACCGTCGTGCCAGGCCTCAGGCTTTCCGAAACGATCTTCGCTTTGATCTCGTCAGGCCATTGACGATGAACCTCACGCACAGGCTTCTTGGTTGTGAGAAACTCCAATGTACTCTCCATGGAGAAACTCCCGTTCTTCATCCATGGAATGTCGATCACAGATCAGGCGGAAGCGAGCAATGTGGGGATAGAACATCGGTTACCCAAATCTAGCTTTCAACATGGCCAGTCCTGCTTGGGTCCACGGGTTCGTGCCACCATAAATCAATAACTTGCGCGCAAGTTGGCCAATACTTAGGTGGTTTTCTCACAGAACCTGAAATTGGCCAATTGCGCAAATGATGGAAATCCGGACACTGAAAAGTGCCCGGATTTTTCTTTTAGAATGACCATGACCTGCCACCTGCGACCCGCTACACCGGAGCGGCCAAGAAGCAACGGGCCTTGAAGCGCCATTAGTCTGACATCGATTGGATCAAATAGTTGGCGTTCCAGATGCCTTCGCATAAACCGCAACCGCAACGAATGCGGCGATACTGACCAGCCCGAGACACGCGTTAAGCGTCAGTGCGAAGCTCAAGCCAAGATTCTCCGTAAGCGCCGCAAAGACGAACGGCGCGCCGGCACCCACCGCAAGCCGAGCGGCTGCCATCTTTCCTGTAATTGCCCCATAGCCTTCGGATCCGAATAGATAGAGCGGCAGGTTTCCCTGTGCGATGCTGTTGATGCCTGAGCCCAGACCAAGGCAGATGGCGAAGGCAACCGCCCCCGGTAGCCAGCTGGCTGTCACCAGCAGGATCAATATGCCCAGCACGATTAAAACAGCGGAAAGCACCGCAAGTGCTGGCGGCGGGAGGCTCTTGCCGAAGATCATGTTGATCAAGCGACTGAGAACCTGAGCCGGACCGAAAAGAGAGCCGATCACGACAGCAGCCGCTCCCAGCCCCACGGTTCCAAGCATCGGCACCATATGGGCGAGGATGGCGGAGAGAGTAAAACCCAGTATCGCGAAAGCGAAGGAGACCAAGATCATCCCACGGCGTCTCGTATGCGAAGGGAGAGCACCCACGACGGTCTCGCGCGCGCGGCTCGTCGTGTCGGCACTCGGTCCCGTCTTTCCTGCGCGCATAATCCAGAAGTGAAGCGGCATACAAAGAAAAAGATTAAGTCCCGCGAAGACGAGATAGATCTCCCGCCAATCGAGGTGGACGGCTAACGCAGCCGAGATCGGCCAGAAAATGGTCGATGCGAAACCACCGATGAGAGTGAGATAGGTGATGTTTCGGGACGCCGAACGAGGATTGTTTTCCACCAGAGCCGCAAACGCCGCCTGATATTGCACCATACCGGAGGATATTTCGAGCAGGATGACCGCAGCGGCAAAGATCGCAACCGAGGGCGATAAAGCGCAGAGCGCCAGTGTCAATGCCGCAAGAAACGAACCGATTGTCATCATGGTTGCGGCGCCGATCCGGTCCATCTGCCTACCGATATAGGTTGCCGAAAGACCGCCGATAAAAAGGGACACCGAAAAAACCGCAAACACCTGAGAAAGCGTCAGGCCCAGATCTTTCGCCATGCCGGGCGCAAGGATGCTGAAACTATAATAGAGGGTGCCATAACCCACGATCTGTGTAAGGCCGAGCGCAGAAACGGTGGCCGCAGACGCCCTGAAATCACGCAACGATGTTGCCCTCTTCAGCACGGCCATCGGCAGGGTGGCAGCTGTTGCCACGCTCGACATCCTCCCGGACGGCCGGATGCCCGGCGCAGCAGTCTTCCATCAGGAATTTCACGAGGGACGCCAGAGTATCGTAGCTCGCGCTATAGAGGATCGATCGCGACAGGCGTCGCTGTGAGATCAAACCAGACCGTTCCAGCTCTTTGAGATGGAACGACACATTCGTTGCCGAGACGCCCATGCGCTCGGCGATCACGCCCGCGGCTAATCCTTCAGGTCCCGCGATAACAAGTGCTCGCACGATGGACAGACGGGTCTCCTGCGAGAGAGCCGAAAATGACAGCAGGGCCTGACGCTCATCCATATTTCAACAATCCTTGAATTATTGTATCGATGGATAACGCAGATTATCGAGGCCGACAAGACGATTATGTCGACGTCGTACGGGATGCGGCAGCCGCGCCTCGAAAAGGCGCGGCCCGCCCCCCTCTATCATCCCATAAAATCCACCAGCAGCTTCACATTCAGCGCCGCAATCACCACCGCGATCAGCCAGGCGAAGGCCGAAAGCCAGAGCGGCGAGCGCAGCTCGCCCATCTTCGTCCGGTCGGCGGTGAACATGACGAGCGGGAAGACGGCGAAGGAGAGTTGCAGGCTGAGCACCACCTGCGTCAGGATCAAGAGTTCGGCCGTGCCGCTGTCGCCATAGAAGATGGTGACGCCGGCGGCGGGGACGATGGCGATGGCGCGGGTGATGAGGCGGCGCAGCCAGGGGGCGAGCCGCATCTTGAGGAAACCCTCCATCACGATCTGGCCGGCGAGTGTTGCCGTGACGGTGGAATTGATGCCGCAGCATAAGAGCGCCACGCCGAACAACGTCGGCGCAATGGCAAGGCCGAGCAGCGGCGCGAGCAGATTATGCGCCTCACCGAGTTCGGCGACATTCGTCTGCCCGGTCTTGTTGAAGGTCGCCGCTGCGAGGATGAGGATCGAGGCGTTGATGAGCAGGGCGAACATCAGCGCGATGGTGGAATCGAGGGTGGCGAATTTCAGCGCCTCGCGTTTTTCGGCAACTGTCTCGCCGATTTCGCGGGTCTGCACGATGCCCGAATGCAGATAGAGATTATGCGGCATGACGGTGGCGCCGAGAATACCGAGCGCCAGATAGAGCATATCAGGATTGGTGACGATCTCAGTCGTCGGCGCAAAACCGAGGATCACCTGCCCCCAGTCGGGATCAGCCAGCGCCACCTGAATGGCGAAACACACGGCGATGACGCCAAGCAGCGTGATGACCAGCGCCTCCACCCAGCGGAAGCCGAGCTTCTGCAGATAGAGGATCAGAAACACATCGAGCGCGGTGATGAGGACGCCGAGTTCGAGCGGAATGCCGAAGATGAGGTTGAGGCCGATGGCCGTGCCGATGACCTCGGCAATATCGGTGGCGATAATGGCGATTTCCGCGAGCAGCCAGAGCACCATTGCCACCGGTTTCGGATAGGCGTCACGGCAGGCCTGTGCAAGATCACGGCCGGATGCGATCGCAAGACGCGCGCAAAGCGATTGCAGCACAATCGCCATGATGTTCGAGACCAGCGCAACCGTCAGCAGCGTGTAACCGAATTTGGATCCGCCGGCGAGCGACGTCGCCCAGTTCCCGGGATCCATATAACCGACGGCAACGAGATATCCGGGGCCGAAAAACGCCATCGCCCGGCGAAACGTGCCGGCATTCGGATTGATCCTGATCGAACTGTGAACGTCGGATAACGAGAGGTCGTCGCCGTTTCGTCGCCATCCAAAGACTGGCTTGTCCATTTTATGCGCTTTCAAAGGGAAGGTTGAATTGGTGCAGTTGCAAATCATTCGCATAAGCAATAGCGGCTGACAAGGGGAGTTTTTGCAGCCATGCAGACGGTGCCGGGGGAACCTGTACGGTTTGAACGCAATCCGGCGCACCTCCACGTTCCCGTTGGGGGGCCGACACCCCTCCTTCCCGTCCTTCCGACCCTTGCCAGTGCCCAGCCCAGATCCTGCCGCTGAAAAGACTCGTCTCGCCGCGCAGACGCGCCTCTGCTGAATTTCGGCTCAGGGCCGGAATGACGGAGGTCGGATGAGAAAGGGTAGTAGCAAATACGGAAACCGCCGTGCCGACAGGTGTAGACGACGGAGCTACAGCCAGCCGGGCTCACGGCCTTGTCATCGCCCCTGCTCCGCCCTTGCGGAACAGCGCCGCACTTGTCTGCGTTTATATTTCAGGAACACTCTAATACCGGGGAAGTTCATGCGACATGGCCATAAATTCAGCCTGGTGAACCATCCGAGCCGATGGCCGAAATATATCATGGCGTATCGAAGGCCGCGCGACTGGCTGATGACGATCAGCGGCATCGTGCTGCTGTTCATCGTCGCCGCCGCGGTTGCCATGGGTTATCTCGTCACCAGCCATCCCGGCAAGCCGGAGCCAAACCCCGGCATCGTGGAAGAACAGGCAGCGGAGAACGGCGGGTAAGCTGCGGCGCAAACGCGCCGCTCTCAGCTCAACCCCGCAAGATGGCCGCTGAACTGCGCCTCATGCAGGCGGCTGTAATGGCCCTTGGCGGCCAGAAGCTCGGCATGGGCGCCGGTTTCGGCAATGCCGGTCTGGTCCACCACCACGATGCGCGAGGCATCGCGGATCGTCGCCAGCCGGTGGGCGATAACGAGCGTGGTGCGCCCCTTGGCAAGCTCGGTCAGCGATTGCTGGATGGCGCGCTCGGTTTCCGTGTCGAGCGCGGAGGTCGCCTCGTCGAGAATGAGGATCGGCGGGTTCTTGAGGAACATGCGGGCAATAGCGAGACGCTGTTTCTGGCCGCCGGACAATTTAACGCCGCGTTCACCGATGACGGTGTCGAGCCCGAGCGGCATGGCCTCGATGACGCCATCGAGACGGGCGCGCCGCGCCGCCTCCATGATGTCCGCATCCGATGCGCCAAGCCGTCCATATTCGATGTTCTCGCGGATCGTGCCGCCGAACAGGAAGACATCCTGCTGCACGATGCCGATCTGGTTGCGCAGCGAAGCGAGTTTCATTTGTCGGATATCGATGCCGTCAATGGTGATCGCGCCGCTGGTAACGTCATAAAATCGCGGCAGAAGCGAGCAGAGCGTGGTCTTGCCCGCGCCCGAAGGACCAACGAAGGCCACCGTCTCGCCGGCGCTGATCTTCAGGTCGATATTGGTGAGAACCTGCTTGCCCTCGGCATAACCGAAACCGACATGACGATATTCGATATCGCCGCGCAGCAGCGGCGCGTCCACCGCATCCGGCGCATCGACAATGTCAGGCGCTGTGTCGAGAAGCTCGGTGAAGCGGCGGAAACCGGCAATGCCCTTCGGATAGGTCTCGATGACCGAATTGATCTTTTCCACCGGGCGGAAAAACACGCCGACCAGCAGCAGGAAGCCAACGAAGCCGCCTTCCGTGAGACCGCCCGTCAGCACGAACCATGCGCCGCAGATCATCACGATCATCTGCGTCAGCCGCATGCTCATGTAGCTGAGCGAGGTGCTGGCCGCCATGATCTTGTAGGCGTCGAGCTTCGTGCGGCGGTATTTCTGGTTGTCCTTCTCGAACAGCGCCCGCTCGTGGTCCTCGTTGGCAAAGGCCTGCACCACCCGCATGCCGCCGACATTTTCCTCGATACGGGCGTTGAAATCCCCCACGCGGCCATAAAGCGCGCGGAAATTCTGCGTCATGCGGCCGCCGTAACGGCTGGTCACCCAGGCGGTGACGGGCACGACGGCGGCGGTGATGAGCGCCAGCGGCACATTCACCGACAGCATCAGCAGGAAGGCGCCGATGAAGGTCATGATGGCGATGAACAGGTCTTCGGGGCCATGATGGGCCACCTCGCCGATCTCTTCCAGATCCTTCGTCAGCCGCCCGACCAGATGGCCTGTTTTCTGGTTGTCGAAATAACGGAAGGACAGCTTCTGCAGATGGTCAAAGGCCAGACGCCGCATGTCGGTCTCGATATTGATGCCGAGCATGTGTCCCCAATAGGTGACGGTCGCCATCAGCCCGGTATTCAGCACATAGATGACGAGCAGCCCGACCGAAGCGGCGAGAATGATGGCCCATTCACCGCCCGGCAGCAGCACGTCAACAAAGGTCTTCACGGCCATCGGAAAGCCAAGTTCGAGTACGCCCGACAAAACCGCGCAGGAAAAATCGAGAATGAACAGACCGCGATAGGGACGGTAATAGGCGAAGAAACGGCGCAGCATGGCATGACCTGGAGATCGGGCGCGGCAACCTTACGCCGCAATAAAAACGGAGTTTAATTGTCATATTTCAATGCGCGCGCCAAGACCGATGTTCTATTTTTACCAAAATCGTTCAATAGGTTCAGCAATAAACACACAACGGTAATGTGATCGGGTTATATTGCACTTATATGTATCGGTGTGACAGAGTGAATGCACCCCTTGCGGGGAGAATGCGAGAAAGAGCCTGCCGTGAGTAACATTGACAGCCGTAAGCCCAGTGGCGAACCGAGATGGCTTGGTCCCGCCAGCCCGACGCGGATCGCCCTGATCCCGCCTATTTCGGCTGCGCGCTGGCTGCTCCTTCTGGTCGTCCTTGCGGGCATCTATTTCTTCAACGGCTTTCTGGTTCCGGTTCTCGCCGCGCTCGTCATCGGTTTCGCCAGCTGGCCGGTCTATACGCGGCTTCTGCGGCAGGTGGGCGGCAACACGACGCTCGGTGCCACCATCGCCATCATCCTCATCATTGCCTTCCTCGTGGTGCCGATCTTCATCGCCGCCTCCTATACGGCAACCGAAATCCGCGAATGGTTCGGCTGGGCGGTGCACGTCAACAAGACGGGTGCGCCCGTGCCGGACTGGATCGCCGCCCTTCCCGCCGTCGGCCCCTGGCTCGGCGAACAATGGGTGAAATATATCGGCACGCCGGGCGCCATCGGCGAGCTCATCCAGCTCGTCAGCGGCGCCAATATCGGTAATATCTACCGGGCGATCCTCGCCGCCGGCAACGGCGCGTTCCATCTCGTGCTGACCCTGCTGTTCATGCTGATCGCGCTGTTCTTCGTTTACCGCAATGGCGCAGGCTTCACCCGTCAGGTCGATCTGGTGGGCGAACGCATCCTGCCGACACGATGGGAACGCATTTCGAGGGTCGTGCCCGCCACCATCAGCTCGACCGTAACCGGCATGACGCTGATCGCCATCGGCGAAGGCATCATCCTCGGCATCGCCTACTGGATCGCCGGCGTGCCCTCGCCCGTCACGCTCGGCGTGCTGACCGGCGTCATGGCGCTCATTCCCGGCGGCGCGCCGCTCTCGTTTACGCTGGTGTCGATCTATCTGGTCGCCAGTGGCTCGCCCGCCCACGGGCTGGCGCTGTTCGTCTGGGGCTCGGTCGAACTCTTCATCGTCGACAAGACCATCCGCCCGAAACTCGTCGGCGGACCGATCAAGCTGCCGTTCCTGCCCACCTTTTTCGGCCTTGTCGGCGGCGTCAAGACCATGGGTTTCCTCGGCCTCTTCATCGGCCCGGTGCTGATGGCGCTGCTGGTGGCAATCTGGCGCGAATGGGTGCGCGAGGTGGAACTGTCCGCCGCCACCACCACCGAGGCTCCGCCCCCGCCGCCGACAGAGGACGATCCCGTTGATGAGGTTGCTGCGCTCGAAGAGGATAGCGAGGAAACGACGGCATTTCGGAAAGCTGCTTTTTGATTGGTGAAGCCTGCGGTGAGCGGCGATGACGTGCAGCGCCACAGGCCAAGGCCGCTTCCCTCTCTTTCGTCATGCCGGGCTTGGATACCGGCATCAGCCATGGCTCATCTGCGCAGTGAAAGAGTCTTCCGCGATCAAAGACTTGATCGCGCTGGACCCGCATCTAGTCCGGGGTGACGTGGGCGGATGCTGCGGCTATACCTCAAACAGTCACATCGCCAGCCCATCCGACCGATCGGTGCCTTCGCCTTAAAGCGCCTTTTCCATGAACAGGCTGAGCGGGTCAGGCTTATAAGGCGCAAAGGCCTCGATCTCCACAAACCCAGCCTTGCGGTAAAGGCCGATCGCCTCCGGCTGGCTGATCCCGGTTTCCAGCCGGATGGCGGAAAGGCCGAGTTCGGTACCGCGCGCGACAAGCGTATCCATGATCAGCTTGCCGATCCGCAATCCCCTCGCCTCGGGATCAACGAACATGCGCTTGACCTCCGCCGTGCCATCACCCGCCTCCACCAGCGCGCCGCAGCCGACCACGCGGCCATCGTGTCGCACCACGAAAAAGGAGACATTGTCCTTTTCCAGCTGGCCGATATCGACCAGATGATTGCTCTCGGCGGGATAAAGCGACGCCATATAGGTATTGGAGAGATCGATGAGGCGCAGAACCGCGTCCTGCCGTGGTGTTTCAAGCTTGATTTCGGTGGCCAATGCGATGCCTGCCTTCTCTATAAAAATGCGTATTTCGTCGTAATGTCACTGCAATCGGGATAGATGAGTTTCTAGAGCATTATTCCCGACAGAGGCAACACACCCCATGAAAACAGCCCTCGTTCTCATGACCTTCCTTGGCTGTGACGACAGCGCCACCGATTGCCATTACATCGCCACCTCGCAGCAGCGCTGGACGAGCATCGAGCTATGTGACGCCGTGTCGGAAAAGGAGCTGGAGCGTTACGCCAATGCGCCCTACCCGGTCGTGGTGGCCGTGTGCCAGACACCGGGCGAGCAGGCTCCGCAGACGGCGAGCAATACGCCCGGCGCGGCGGCACCTGCCGGAACGCAGCAGGCGACCGCAGAGGTAACGCCGAAGGAAGAAGAGAGCCTCACCAAACAGGCGATCGGCCGCGTCAGCCGCATTCTGCCGTCCACAGAAGGCATAAAGCACCTCCTGGGAACGCCGGTCAGGATGGTCGAAAACAGCTATTCGTGGATCGCCAAGCGGTTCGATAAGTGATTGCGGGAAATGCCACGCCAGCTTTCTTTGCCGCTGCAATGCAGAGGTTTCCTCTGACAGGAAAGCGCCCACGGCCCTCATTCCTGTGCTTGTCACAGGAATCCAGTCGACGCGCGTCTGCGCGGCGCAAGGAGTTTTTTCAGCCCAAGGACTTGGGCTGGCTGGATTCCTGTGACCAGCACAGGAATGAGGGTGAGAAGATGCACCCGCGGAACCCCCAACCTTACGCCGCCTCGAACGTCAGCGCTTCAGCATAATACCGCGCCTTCTGCCGTTCTTCGGCGATGGCGAGCTTGCGCACGGCATGCAGCAGTTCGAACAACGTCTCGGAACCGTTGACGTCGCGGAAATGCGCCAGCAACTCGGCTGAGACGGAGGCTGCCGCCTCAGAAAGCTGCGAGCGGGCGGCGCGGCGCCACATCAGCGTCGCCTCGATGAAGACGTCGACGACATCGCCAAATAGCCCGACGGACTGGAACAGGGCCTTCAGCGCATGCGGCCGCCCCGTGGCCAGAATGGCGCGCACCTTGCGGTCATCGAGACCAGAGAGATTGACCATCGCCGCCGTGAAGAATTCCAGCCGGCCCGAGCAGACGGCGTGGATGAGCAGCGCCGGCGTCAGTTCCAGCCGCTGGCGCAGATGCTCCACCAGCGCCGGCAGTTCCGGTGAGGAAACGCTTGATGCGATGAGGATGGTAGCAGAATCTTCCGCCTCGCGAAAAAGACTGTCGGCGCGGTTGCGCGCGATCATCGCGTGAACCAGCGCCGAGCCGGCGAGCGCCTCGCTGATGCGACCCATCAACAGGTGGCGCGCATCAGCCGGCAGCGCCTCGCGGCGCAGCAGGAGATCGCGAATATCGGCGTCGCAGCCATGGCGCTCGGCAATGCGCCGCAGCGAGAATGGCGTGATGAAGGCATCGTCGTTTTCAAGCAGGATGATGGTCTCAGGCAGATCGCCGACTTCGGCGAGGGCGGCGCAGACCCCGCGCGGCAGGCCGGGCCTTGCCGCGATGAGCGCGCGCGTCAGGCTTTCGCCGCGCCCGGCCAGATCAACCAGGTCGGCCTCGCCGAGAACCGGCGAACGGGCAATGACGGTGCAGGCGATTTCCGGCTGGTCTTCGGCAAGCGAAACGAGAATGGCGCGCGGTGCGTCTTGGGCATCCGCCAGCGCTTCGGCGAGCGCCAGCCGCACACGCGGTGAAGGGTCATCGAGAAGATAGGTCATCGCCATATAGGCGGCATCGCGGTTTTCCCGCGCCATGTCGGACTGCAGATAGGCACGGCCGAGCGCATTGGCAGCTTTCGCCCGCTCGGTCGATCCAGCCTTTTCAGACCAGCGAAGAAATGCCTGTACGATCACCTGAGCCTCGAAACACATTCATACAATGGATGGCGGCATCATCGCCGCCACCATGTATAAAACTCTAGGCGCAAATGGTTTACGTTTGGTTCACCATAAAAATTAACCGCATCCGAAGAAGGACTATATTTACGGCGCAGTAGAGGGGCGCTGCAGCTGGAATACATCGCTGCCGCCATCGCAGTAATCCATATAGCCCATTCGCGCCACGGGGCGCGACAGGCCCATGTCGATGCGGCCATCGCGGATGATCGTTTCATCGATATGGATCGCCATGACCTGCCCGATCACCATCCACGAATCCGTCGGCTTACCGTCGACATCCCCGAGTTGCTGTATCTGCGTCACCCGGCATTCCAGAACAGCCAGGGCTTCGCCAACGAAAGGCGCGTCCACCACCCGCCCATTGACGGCGGTAAGGCCGGCAAGGGCGAACTCGTCGACATCATAAGCAACAGGTGCAGAAGACGCATTCATCCGGTCCACCAGGTGGCGGCTGACGAGATTGGCGGTGAAGACACCGGTTTCCTCGACATTGCGCAGGCTGTCCTTCCTGCCGCTCGAGGAAAACATGACGAGCTTCGGCCGGTCCGAAATCGCGTTGAAGAAGGAATAGGGCGAGAGGTTCATGGAACCGTCCCTGCCCTTGGAGCCGATCCAGCCGATCGGCCGCGGCGCGACGATGGCCTTGAACGGATCATGCGGCAGGCCGTGCTGGTTGGTGTCCGTGGTGTAGAACATCAGACGTCCCCGACCCAGGTGACGACATCGGCAAGCTCCGGCCGCGGCCGCTCCACCGGCGGGAATGTCGTTGAGCCGATGTGGATATAGCCCGCGACCTTCTCTTCCCCGCCGACGCCGGTCTCAGCAAGGAATGCCGGGTCGAAAGCAAGCCATTCCGTCAGCCAGTTCGCGGCAAAACCGCTGGCATTGGCCGCGAAGATGACGTTGAGGCACACCGCGCCGGCGGACATGACCTGCTCCCATTCCGGAATCTTGAAATGCGGCTTGGCGGTGCTGATGACGGCGATAACGACGGGCGCGCGGGTGAAGCGCGTGCGCTCCGCTTCCTGCTGCTGCAGGTCCAGTTCCGGGTTCTTTTCAAGCGCGATCCTCAGCGCCGTTTCACCGAGACGCACACGCTCCTCGCCGCGATAAACCACGAAACGCCACGGCGCGAGCTTGCCATGATCAGGCACGCGCACGGCAAGGCGCAGGATTTCCTCGATTTGCCCCTTCGAAGGTCCCGGCTCGGCAAGTTGCAGAGCCGGCGTAGAGCGGCGAGCCTTGAGATAATCGAGGAGCTTGATATCACTTGTCATGATCAAAAATCTTCCATTCTGCTGTCATCGCGAAACATGGGCCTTGAAATAGCCATGGCATTGGTTTTGAAGTGATGCGGGAAAATCAAGAAGTCAATCGGTATCGAAAATGTCGGCAATCAAAATCGCGGCACGTCTGGCCATTGCATGTGCTGCGCTTGGCCTTTTATCACAGGCCGCTTTTTCGCAGGATGCCTTTAAAGACTTCAAGCAACTCGGCGGCACGCCGAAAATGCCGAAACTCAACGCTTTCACCGCCCCTTCCGCACCCAATGCCCCCGCAAGCACCGCCCGCGATATCGCCATGGAAGCTAAGCTGACGAGCGAAGGCGAGGCGGTGAAAGAAGGCCTGTCCTGGCGCGTTTTCAGCCCCATTCCCGGCGCTGACGGCAAATTGCCGATGCTGGCAAGCTCCGAGGGCGGCTCGGCCCATTTCAATCTGGTACCCGGCGAATATTTCGTCAACGTCGCCTTCGGCCGCGCCGGCGTCACCAAGAAACTCAATATCCCAACGTCTGGCAACGTTCAGAAACAGGTGCTGATTCTCGATGCCGGCGGCTTCGTGCTGAACGCGGTCGCAGGGTCCGACAAGCAGATTTCCAGCACCCAGCTCAAATTTTCCGTCTATTCGTCGGACGCCCGGCCGGATGGCGAACGCGGCCTCGTCATGGCCGATATCAAGCCCAACACCATCGTGCGGCTGAATGCCGGCACCTATCACGTGGTTTCCGAATACGGCAACGTCAATGCGGTGGTGCGCGCCGACATTCAGGTGGAAGCCGGCAAGCTGACCGAAGCGACGCTGCAGCACCAGGCCGCGCAGATCACCCTCAAGCTCGTGTCCGAAGAGGGCGGCGAAGCCATTGCCGATACGGCCTGGTCCGTGCTGAACGGCGGCGGCGATGTGGTGAACGAAAGCGTCAGCGCGTTTTCGACCATGGTTCTCGCGGAAGGCGAATATACCGCCATCGCCCGTAACAAGGAAAAGGTCTACCAGCGTAACTTCAAGGTCACGTCGGGCCGGGATTCGGATGTGGAAGTGCTGATGAAAGATCAGGCGCCGGAAGATATGACCGGGGATTTCGAGTAAGTCTGATTGAGCCGGCCGCGACGCCAGCGATAACGTCCGAAACTTCTCTTCCGTCATGCCGGACTAAATCCGGCATCCAGCCACGGCGCGTCTGCGCCGTGAGGGACGAGTCTTTCGCGATCAAGGACTTGATCGCACTGGCCCCCGGATCTAGTCCGGGGTGACGGAGTGCGGATGCCCCGCCCTCTGCCAATCATAGCGCTGCTACAGCACATCGTTCACAAACAAAAACGGCCCCCGAAGGGGCCGTTGTCATTTCTCACGCAACCTGCTTTTTCGCCGCAAGCTTGCGCTTCACATCGGGCGGCGTCGCCTCGTCCACGAGGCTTGTAATGGCCTCATCGAGCGACATCGACGTCTGGTTCTGCGAACCGAGACGGCGGATGTTTACGGTGCGCTCTTCCGCTTCCTTGCGGCCGCAGACGATGATGACCGGAACCTTGGTCACCGAATGCTCGCGGACCTTGTAATTGATCTTCTCGTTGCGGAAGTCGGTCTCAACCGCCATGCCCGCCTCGCGCAGCGCTTCGGCGACCTCGCGGCCGTAATCGTCCGCATCCGAGGTGATCGTGGCGACGACGACCTGAAGCGGCGCAAACCACAGCGGCATGTGGCCGGCGAAGTTCTCGATGAGAATACCGAGGAAGCGCTCCATCGAGCCGCAGATGGCGCGATGGATCATCACCGGCTGCGTCTTTTCGGAGTTCTGGTCGATATAGAAGGCGCCAAAGCGTTCCGGCAGGTTGAAGTCCACCTGTGTCGTGCCGCATTGCCATTCACGGCCGATGGCGTCCTTCAGCGTATATTCGAACTTCGGCCCGTAGAACGCACCCTCGCCCGGCATAATGCCGGTCTTGATGCGGCCGCCGGACTGTTCCTCGATGGTCTTCAGAACCTCCAGCATCACGCTTTCGGCGCGGTCCCAGAGATCGTCGGAACCGACGCGCTTGTCCGGACGGGTGGACAGCTTGACGACGATCTCGCTGAAACCGAAATCCTCATAGACGGAGAGGATCAGGTCGTTGATGCGCAGGCATTCCGCCGCCATCTGCTCTTCCGTGCAGAAGACATGCGCATCGTCCTGCGTGAAGCCGCGAACGCGCATCAGGCCGTGCAGAGCACCGGATGCTTCGTAGCGATGGACATTGCCGAATTCCGCAAGACGCACGGGCATTTCGCGGTAAGACTTCAAGCCATGCTTGAAGATCTGGACGTGGCCGGGGCAGTTCATCGGCTTCAGTGCGAAGACGCGCTGATCGGCTTCCTCGTCATCGGGATGGGTAAAGGCATGGGCGGATTTCACCGCAAACATGTTTTCCTGATACCAGCCCCAGTGACCGGAGGTTTCCCACAGCGACTTGTCCAGCACCTGCGGCGCGTTGACTTCCTGATAGGTGTTGGCGAGCCGACGACGCATATAGGCCGTCAGCGTCTGGAACATGCGCCAGCCCTTGCCGTGCCAGAAGACGACGCCCGGGCCCTCTTCCTGGAAATGGAACAGGTCCATTTCGCGGCCGAGACGGCGATGATCCCGCTTTTCGGCTTCGGCCAGAACATGCAGATAATTGTCCAGCTCTTCCTGCGTCGCCCAGGCGGTGCCATAGATGCGTGACAGCATCGCATTGTTGCTGTCACCGCGCCAGTAAGCACCCGCCACCTTCATCAGCTTGAAGGCGGTGCCGACCTGCCCCGTGGAGGCCATATGCGGGCCACGGCAAAGATCGAACCAGTCGCCCTGGTAATAGATCTTCAGGTCCTGACCTTCGGGGATCGCATCAACCAGCTCGACCTTGTAATTCTCGCCCTTGGCGGCGAAGACTTCCTTGGCCTTTTCGCGCGACCAGATTTCGCGGGTAAACGCCTTGTTGCGCTGAATGATTTCCTTCATGCGCTTTTCGATCTTCGGCAGATCTTCGGGCGTGAAGGGCTCGTTCTTGGCGAAGTCGTAATAGAAGCCGTTCTCGATGACAGGGCCGATCGTCACCTGCGTGCCGGGCCAAAGCTCCTGCACGGCCTCGGCCATGACGTGGGCGGCATCGTGGCGGATGAGTTCCAGCGCACGCTTGTCTTCACGCGTGACGATCTCGATCTTGCCATCGGTGATGGTATCGGACAAATCGCGCACGGTGCCGTCAAGCGCAATGGCGACGGCCTTCTTGGCAAGCGATTTGGAGATGGATTCGGCAACCTCGCGGCCGGTCGTGCCGGGGGCGTAGCTGCGGACGGATCCATCGGGAAATGTAAGGGAAATGGCTTCAGACATCGTCTAGTGCTCCTGTCCAGTCCCGCCAACGAATGCGGGTGGTGTTGGAATAATGATCTGCCCGCTGAAAACGGACAGGCAGCCTGATAAAGACTTTTGCCATTCCAGTCAAAGGTGAAGGGTCGTTCAGCGAAGCATTTCCGCGAGACCATTGACGGTATTGGCGTTGCGGGTCGTGCCTATGCCGAGCCTCCTGGTGGTTAGGACCGGGAGAAGCCGGCTCTCGCTCGGCTTTCCCAGAAAATCGATCCATAAATCACCGCCAATAACGGCGATCTTCTCCTGCCGCCGATATTTTTCGAGAAACCCGAGAACGTCCTCGCCGAGCGGCTCCCGCATCACCCGAACGCAGACATCGGATGGATTGCCATCCGGAAACGGATTCTCAGCCGCCAGTTTCAGCCAGTCGCGAGCCGGGCGAACCATGACATCGACATGTTTGTCGAAACGCTTTTCGAAGGCGCGTTCAAGCCTGTCCTCAATCTCGCGAACGGGAGCATCCTCCGCACGAAAGACCAGGTTTCCGGTGGCTACAAGCGTCCGGCACTCGGCAAATCCCAGTTCTTCAGCCATTGCGCGCAGATCGGCCATGATGAGCCGCTTGCCCGCGCCAAGGACGATGCTGTGCAGCAGCGCCACATGATCCTTCATCGATGCAGGCTCCAGTATCGCCAGGGCGCCCACCAGCGCCTCGTGCTGCCGAGCGCTTCCGGCACCGGGTCCAGTCCGCTCGTGCCGCCAGGGCCGCAGCGCGCAACGCGAAACAGGGTCATCCATCCGCCCGCCCACAGCCCGTGGCGGGCGATGGCCTCATAGCCATATTCGGAACAGGTGGGGATGTGACGGCAGGAATTTCCGATGAAGCCGGAAAGCGTCAATTGATAAAGCCGGATGAAACCAACGCCCAGAAGCCGCCCCGGCGTTTTGGCAAAGCTGCCCGCCCAGTTGCGGGATCGGCCCGCTTTTTCCGCCGTCTGCTGATGCCGGCAGCCCGGTTCGCCGCACATGGCCTAACCTGCGGCGTTCAAAGCCGGCCGGCCTTCGATCTGGTCGAGAGCATCGACCACCGCTTCAAAGGTCAGCATGGTGGAGGCATGGCGCGCCTTGAAATCGCGCACGGGCTGAAGCACCCGCATATCTTCGAAACGGCCCGCCGGCCCTTCGCCGCCCTGTTTCAGCATGGCGAGCATGTCTTCCCGCGCCTGCCGGATTTCACCGCTGGAAGCGCCGATGATGTGATGCGCCATGATGGAGGCGGAGGCCTGGCCGAGCGCGCAGGCACGCACCTCGTGGGAAAACGCCGTCACGATGCCGCCTTCGACCTTCAGATAAACCTTGAGCTTAGAGCCGCACAGGCGCGAGTGTTTTTCGGCGCTGGCGTCGGCATCTTCAAGAACACCCGTCAGCGGAATATTCCCGGCAAAGTCCAGAATGCGATTATTGTAGATGTCGTCCATCGTCAGGTGCCCGGCGCGCTCAAGATTGCCCAAAAACAGGACAGGTCAAATTTTTCAAACACAGCGTTTGTCGCAGTGAAGCTTTCCTGCCCTTCATTCTCATTATATGCTAACGA
This sequence comes from Agrobacterium radiobacter, assembly GCF_040801995.1. Classification (NCBI taxonomy): domain Bacteria; kingdom Pseudomonadati; phylum Pseudomonadota; class Alphaproteobacteria; order Hyphomicrobiales; family Rhizobiaceae; genus Agrobacterium; species Agrobacterium radiobacter. Next base: position 1,414,454 of record NZ_JBEGHX010000001.1, read on the forward strand.
GCTTTCTGGACATCAAGCCGTGATGAAATTAACGGCTCCGATACCGAAATAACAGCATCGGTCTTGCCAAAATGCTGTAAAACAACCAGATAGCAGCAACTGCGAACAAGAGTTCGCGATGAAAAACGAATTCAGGTGCGGCCTTTACCCGCATCGGGAGAGACGGAATGGATGCGATCGTGAAGAATTTCCCCGGCGCTGGCGCAAAACCCGACGTGGCAGAAGCTCGCCCAAGCCAGGCCGAAGCGGAAGAAGCAGTGCGCGTTCTTCTGCGCTGGGCAGGAGAAAATCCCGCCCGCGAAGGACTTCTGGATACGCCGAAGCGCGTCGCCAAGGCCTATCGCGAGCTTTTTGCCGGTTATGAGCTGAACGTTCAGGACGTGCTCGGCACGACCTTCGAGGAAGTCGGCGGTTATGACGATGTGGTGCTGGTGCGCGACATCCCCTTCTTCTCCCATTGCGAGCACCACATGGTGCCGATCGTCGGCAAGGCGCATGTCGCCTATCTTCCGGCCGGGCGCGTGCTCGGCCTGTCGAAGATCGCCCGCGTCGTTGAAATCTTCGGCCGCCGCCTGCAGACGCAGGAAAACATGACAGCGCAGATCGCAAGATCGATCGAAGAAACCCTGAAACCGCGCGGCGTGGCCGTCATGATCGACGCCGAACATATGTGCATGTCCATGCGCGGCGTAAACAAGCAGGGGTCGACGACGCTGACCACCAGCTTCACCGGCACGTTCAAGAACGATCCGGCCGAACAGGTGCGCTTCATGACCATGGTGCGCAACCGCTAGGCATCGGACCGAAAAGTGTAGCGCGGGTTTTTGAAAACTCGATGCTCAGACAAATTTTGGAGTGGCGGAGTGATCTCATTTTCCCCGCCGCTCTGAAACCTTCCGCTTTTCTCCCGGGGTAGCCATGTCCATTTCGTTTCCGTCCGCGCCTGCGGACAAGGAAGTGCTCGAAAACGCAGGTCTCTTTTCGCCGAAATTCGATGCCCACGGCCTTGTCACCGCCGTGGTTACCGATGCACGCGACGGCGAATTGCTGATGGTCGCACATATGAATGCGCAAGCCCTGTCGCTGACGCTCGAGACCGGTATCGCCCACTATTACAGCCGTTCACGCGACAAGATCTGGAAGAAGGGCGAAACATCGGGCAACCTGCAGACGGTGAAGGAATTCCGCACTGATTGCGATCAGGACGCGGTGTGGCTGAAGGTCTCCGTCGCCGGCCATGATGCGACCTGCCATACCGGTCGCCGCTCCTGCTTTTATCGCACCGTCGAGCTCTCCAATGGCGATGCTGTGACGAAGATCACCGACGACACCCGCCATTTCGATCCGGCCACCACCTATTCGGACAAATAAACGGCCACCTTCCATCGGCCGCACCAATTTGCTACCAATATAGCGGGCTCCGGGGATAAGGGCGGAGCTTCACAGAATTGGCAGGGAGTGCGGTCATGTTGGGATGGGGAAATCGTCACAATCATCTTGCGGCTGGAAATCCCGAAGCCACCGGCAATGAGCCGCCCGTCACCCAGATCGTCGACAAACACCGCATAGCGCTCGCCCTTGGCGGCGGCGCGGCCCGCGGCTGGGCCCATATCGGCGTCCTGCGGGCGCTGGACGAGGCCGGCGTGAAGATCGGCATGATCGCCGGCACGTCGATCGGAGCGCTAGTGGGCGGTTGTTATCTCGCCGGCAAGCTCGATGAGCTGGAGGAATTCGCCCGTTCGCTGACGATGCGCCGCATTGCCGGCCTGCTCGATTTGACGATCGGCGGCGGCGGCCTTTTTGGCGGCATGCGGCTGACCAAGCGCATGCAGGAGCATCTCGAAGGCCTGCGCGTCGAAAACCTCGATCATCCCTTCATCGCCGTCGCCACGGAGCTGCGCACCGGCCACGAAGTGTGGATCCATCAGGGCGACCTCGTCACCGCGCTGCGTTCATCCTATGCCCTGCCCGGCATTTTCGAACCCGTGCAATGCAACGGCCGCACGCTGATTGACGGCGCGCTCGTCAATCCCGTGCCGGTTTCCGTCTGCCGCGCCTATGAGCAGGCGCTGGTCGTCGCCGTCAACCTCAACTACGATCTCTTCGGCCGTTCCGCCGTGGTCAAGCACGCAGCCTCACCGCATGGCGGCGGCACACCGCCGGTGGAAACGGCGCCGCGTCCCGGCCTGCCGGGCGTCATGGTGCAGGCCTTCAACATCATTCAGGACCGGATTTCGCGCTCGCGTCTAGCGGGCGACCCGCCCGATCTGATGCTTCATCCCCGCATCAACCATATCGGCCTCTCGGAATTCCATCGCGCCAGCGAAGCTATCGATCGCGGATATGAGGAGACGCGCTCCCGTATTCCGGAGCTTGAGCGCATGCAGCAGGCGTTCCGGCGCTAATACGCTACTTTCAAAAACGTCTCCAAAGCCCAGAATGAATAGATGAAACGCCCGGAGATGGTGAGACCATGTATTGGTATATCTCAGTCCTGCCCCCGACCGACAAAAACATATTGTGCGACACGAATCGATTGATCGGGTTTCTGGAGGGACAGCCTGAGCTCAAACGGACAAGCGACGTCACCTTTACGTCGGCGGACGGTCAGCCCTGGATCGACATCGTCATCGTGAAAGAAGCGGCCGATGGCAACTGGTCCAGCAGCGGCAAATTCATTTCACAGTTCAATCGGGTTGAAATCGTCTGCTCTGATTATGAGACGCAAAACTTCTACGTGGAAATATCGGCGAAAATAGCCGACTTTCTTCAATGGCGACTTGTTACCAAGGGCGATGCGTGAGTCCCGGCCCGAGATTGAACCTTTTCCAGCCATCTGACGCCGGGACGCAAAATCATCCGGCAATATAAGCCTTGATGTGCTCCGCTTCTGCTTCGATCTCGCCGATCCGCGCCTTCACCACGTCACCGATGGAGATGATGCCGGCAAGGCGGCCGTTTTCTTCAACAGGAACATGCCTGAAACGTCCGCCCGTCATGATTTCCATCAGCTCATCGGTGGTGGAATTGTGATGACAGCGAATGACATTCTTGGTCATGGCCACCGAAACGGATTGCTGGAGGGAAGCAGCACCCTGGCCCGCCACGATCTTCACCAGATCGCGTTCCGTGAAGATGCCGAGAACGACACCGTCGGCGTCGGTCACGACGACGGAACCGATCTTATGCGCATTAAGCGTTGCCGCCGCTTCACCGATGCTGACCTCCGGACCGACAGTCACGACGTCCCGGCCCTTGCGGTCGAGAAGATCCTTTACGAATGTAGGCATGCCTTCCTCCTCTTTTCAGCGATCCGCAGTGCCGCAGTCTCCCCCGGCGGTTGCAAATCATGAGATATGGTGCGCTGAGGCCCGCATGAATGCAATCCCGCATGGGGCGTGCGAAAGCAAATTTGCGCCACGGCCGACAAGGAGCGTGATCGGCCTAGCGTAACGGACGATCGAAAAGGCCGAAGAACAGAAAGCCGAGCAGAAAACCGAAAACATGGGCGTCCCAGGCAATTTCACCGCCGACATCGCCGAACAGCGGCACGCCCACCGCAATCAGCACATTGCCGAACAGCCACATCAGCGTGAAGATCAGCACCGTGCGGTTGGAAAGCGCCGCAAGAATGCTCTGCCTCGGCATCAGATGGCCGAAGGAGGCGCTATATCCGCCACGCGCGGGGAATGCGAAGCGGCAGGCCGCCCCCATCAGCGCCGAAACGACACCGGATGCGCCGATCAGTACCGTCACATCACCCCAGTTCAACGCGGCATGACCAAAGGCCGAAACAGCGGCGGAAATGCACCATAACAGCACGAAGCGCACTGTTCCGATCCGGCGCAGAACCGGCGCGCCGAAGGCCATCAGCCACAAGCCATTAAAGAGAATGTGCTCGATACCGCCATGCAGGAAAGAATAGGTCACCGGCGTCCAGAGCCATTCCAGCCCCTGCTGCGAAAAAGGCACCGCATAACGCAGCGGAATGAAGCCAAAAGTGAAGATGAACCAGCCATTGCCTTCCTCCGACAGAAGATAGGCGGGAACCACATAAGCGATGATCAGCGCGGCCAGTATGCCGACCAGCAGCGATGGCAGGTTGAAGACGGGATTACTCGTATCGTCTTTCGGCTCCGGTGTTTCCGAAACCGGCGGCTGTTCGCCGTCCCCGTAGGACATGATCCCATCCCTGTCTTGGTCGAATTTTGCGTTCCCCGAGCAATATAGGAAGCCCGAACGAAAAAAAAGCCGTCCCGCCTTTGAAGCGCGCGACGCCCAAACCGCAATCGGTCAAGACGCCGGGCCAGGGACGGTCCGGCTTGCGGGCCCGCCGTAAAATAACGGGCGGCGCCATCGAATTGTGCTGACGGAGCTTTCCCCGACATGGCCGCACCGATGCCACGGCCATTGCCGCCATTCAACATCAACCCTTTGTTAACCTTAACAAATCCAGTTGGCACGAAAATCGCTACACCTCAGAATACAGACGTTCGGATGGACATGATGTCCCAAAAACGAACATGGAGAGATGCTATGAAGAGCATGGCCGGACTGGACATATATGCCTATTGGGATGAATTGCGCGGCAAGCGATCGGCCCCTCGACGCGAGGACATCGATCCCGCAAAGCTGAAACATCACCTCGGCGATCTTTTCATCCTCACCGACAAGGGAGAGAACACCCCGTTCTTCCGCCTTGCCGGCACACGTCTCTGCGACCTCTTCGGCCGCGAGCTGCGGGATCGCCCGTTTTCGGAACTGTGGCATCAGGCAAATGCCACCTTCCCCTGCCGCGTTGCCCGCGGCATCCTTCATCATCAGTTGCCCGTGGTCTTCGATCTCGAGGCGGAGGACAGCCATGGCGCCGCACCGCTGGCATATGAAATGCTGCTCCTGCCGCTGCGCACGGATCCGGACGCCGCTCCAAGGTTGCTCGGGGCACTGCTTGCGGAGCGGCCGCGACACGAATTCGCCGCGCCCATCCAGCATCTGTCAATGAAAAGCAGCCGCCTGCTGCGCCTGGACATCGCGCCCGTAGAATATCCGATGGATACGTTGCGCGCCGAAAGCTGCTGACCGGCCTGTTTCACCGCCCCCAAACCCGTCTGGAAAAGGTGCGGCGGCGTCGAAATGTCAACAAAATAGGTCAGAACTGTAACGATATTGCCGATCAGAAAAATTGTAGAGATTAAACAATACAGTCTGTTAACTCGTGCAAGGTAGAAACTTAGCGTCATCATTCATTACAATTGCGCTGCTCATGTTTTCGTCCCGTTCGGTCAACACCGCCCAAATCCTGCGTCCGGTTGAGGAAGCTCATCTTGACGACGCCGTCCGTGTGTCCTTCACCGGCCGCCTCATGTTGCCCGACCATGAAGAATATGATTGCACCGCGACCGAGATGACCGCCGAAAGAGCGCAGTTCACCTGCTCGGGTATTGCCCGCCACGGGGACCGCGTCATCGCTTATCTCCAGCATATCGGCCGGATCGAAGGCACGGTGACATCGCTCACCGCATCGGGTTTTCTCATCGCCATCAACGCGCCGGAGCGCAAGCGGGAAAAACTTGCCGCCCAGCTGGCATGGATCGCCAAGCGTCAATTGCTCGGCCTGCCGGAAGACCGCCGCCACGACCGCCTGACGCCGCGCAACGCGAGAGCCCAGCTTGTTCTGGAAGACGGCGTGCTTGTCGCCTGCCGACTGATTGACCTTTCCCTGTCGGGTGCGGCAATCGAGATCGAAAACCGGCCGCCGCTCGGAAGCCGGGTCCAGCTCGGCAAAAACATGAGCGGCAAGATCGTGCGCCATTTCATGGAAGGCGTCGCCGTCGAATTCGACCGCGTCCAGTCGCCCGACGCACTGATTGAATTTCTCTAGGACGTTCCACCAAACGCGGCAGGTTCTGCGCCCGTACGAATACGTGCGGCATTTGACGTGCTTTGCGCTCGCCCTAGTCGCATGATTGAGACGATTCCCGGACCACGGTTTGGCAGTCTATGCTTTGTCCTTCGCGGCTGTATCGGGTTCACGAGCCGCTGATAGCTTCCGGCGCTCCATTCTCTGCTTTCTCGCTGCCGAACCTTTCCATTTCATGCCCCGACCGCGCACGACATCCTGCGCATGCTCAGCGTGCCGGACGGAAAACGTAACTACCAGGGACAGCTGTGCGGCAGATCGGTCCACCATATTCGGCGAAAAGGATAAACGCGGCGGAACATGTCACGCCCTTGATCAGATCATCCACGGCACGAAAATCGACCCGCAAAACTTTTTTCCAGAAAAAATGCAGTTTTTTTGAAGTTTTTTTGCCGCTTTTTCCGGCCTGTCCCAGCCTGAGACAGCCATCCCAAAACGAGAAATCCACGCCTTTGGTACCGTTCGCCAACTGGCTGTACAGCGCTCCGGAAATATCTCCGTGCCGAAAATTGCTTTCAATACAGGGGCCTAAATGGCTACCAAAAGCCTAAGGGTGCGATGCGTAAAATTGTAATAAAATTTGCTTCAAACACGCATAAAAACTAATTCGAATACAGTTCAAAACAACGGCTAATTTGCTGAAATTTAAGCTCAAATTGCGCTTCGCAAATTTCCGCCGGGTCAAAATATACCTGCGAATGTCTCCTCAACACGGGGAGACAAGCAATGAACAAGAACAACCGTTTCGTTTTCACTCTGATCGCATTCATCGTCAGCGCCTTCGCGCATCAGGCAAGCGCGTCGCCGGCCGCCGTCATGCGCGTCATCAGCAAGGCCAATCCGCCGATCGGCCACTATGAATTCTGCCAGACCTATCAGAGCGAATGCCAGCCGACATCGCTGGACAACGGCCCGATGAAACTGACTGAAGAGCGCTGGAAGACGATGCTCGACGTCAACTACACCGTCAACACCACCATCACGCCGATGACCGACATGGAAATCTATGGCGTCGAAGAGCGCTGGGCCTATCCGACCACGGTGGGCGATTGCGAAGACTTCGTGCTTCTGAAGCGCAAGATGCTGATGAACAAGGGCTTCTCCGCCTCCAACCTCTTGATCACCGTTGTTCTGCAGCCGAATGGCGAAGGCCATGCCGTTCTGACCGTCCGCACCGATCGTGGCGATTTCGTTCTCGACAACATGCGCAACAAGGTCATGAACTGGTCGGAAACCGAATACACCTACCTGAAGCGCCAGGACACCGCCAATCCCGGCCGCTGGGTCAAAATTCAGGATGGTCGCGCCACCACCGCGGTCGGCGGCATCAACTGAAGCCAGAAAACAACCCGTCTCCCCAAACGAAAAAAGCCGGCTCCCTAAAAGGGGCCGGCTTTTTTCATTTTCATCCGTCAGGCGTCAGAGCAGACCAAGCTCCGCCAGTTCACGCCTGAGATCGGAAGGCATGTCCTCGCCGCCTGCACCGCCGCCGAGATCGCGTGGAGCTTCATCGTCCTTCAGGTAACGCCAGCCCTGAAACGGGCGCTTTGGCGCAGGTGAGGTTTCGATGACTTCGGGGCCGAGAATGAGGTCACAGCGGGAAATACCGTCTTCGCCCTTGAAGGAGCGGATATCGAGAAGTTTCTGCCGCGCCTGTACCTGTCCCTTGATAACCCAGTAGAGCGAACCGCCCTCGAGCAATTCCTCGACCCGTTTCGGGATCATCCGGGTGGTGTGAACGCTGTGCGGCTCAAGGCCTGCGGCAATTGCGGTCAGCGCGCGATGCGCGACCCAGTCTCTCAAGTCCTGGATTGAATCCGCGCCGACGCAAAGTTTGATGAGATGTAAAGGCATGGTTCTATCAATGCCTTTTTGCAGCGGGCGTCAAGCATGGCAACCATGCCGGACGCCCTGCCCGTTCAGCACTCCACAACGTTCACGGCAAGGCCGCCGGTGGAGGTTTCCTTGTATTTCTCGCTCATGTCATTGCCGGTCTGGCGCATCGTCTCGATACAGGCGTCGAGCGGCACGAAATGCTGGCCGTCGCCCTTCAGCGCCAGCGAGGCCGCCGTCACCGCTTTCACCGCGCCCATGGCATTACGTTCGATGCACGGCACCTGCACAAGCCCGGCAATCGGATCGCAGGTCATGCCGAGATGATGTTCGAGCGCGATCTCGGCGGCATTTTCCACCTGCTCCGGCGATCCGCCCATGACCGCGGCAAGACCCGCCGCCGCCATGGCGGAAGCCGAACCCACCTCGCCCTGACAGCCCACTTCCGCGCCTGAAATCGAGGCATTGTGCTTGATGATGCCGCCGATGGCGGCCGCCGTCAGCAAAAAGTCGCGCACGTCGTCGACGCTCGCATCCTCGTGGAAATGCCGGAAATATCTGACGGTCGCCGGAACGACACCTGCCGCACCATTGGTCGGCGCGGTCACCACGCGGCCGCCGGCGGCGTTTTCCTCGTTCACGGCCATGGCGTAAACGCTCAGCCAGTCATTGGCCATCACAGGGTTCAGCCGGTTGCTGCGCCATTCCGCATTCAGCTTCTCGTAAATGGAGCGGGCGCGGCGGCGCACCTTCAGGCCACCAGGCATGATGCCGTCCACTTTCAGACCGCGCTCAATGCAGCCGTTCATGGCTTCCCAGATCTGGTCGAGGCGCTCGTTCAGTTCCTCGCGGGAAACCACCGTCTCCTCATTGGCGCGCTTCATCTGGGCAATGGTGCGGCCGGAACGGGCCGCCATCTCAAGCATTTCCCGCGCCGTCCCGAAGGGATAAGGCACGCGCGGACCATTATCGATGGTCTTGCCGCGCTGCTTGATCGCCTCCAGTTCCGTATCGGTCACGACGAAACCGCCGCCGACGGAATAATAGATGCGCTTGATGAGCAGCCTGCCCTGATTGTCGAAGGCGGAGAAGATCATGCCGTTGGCATGGCCGGGCAGCGGGTTCTTCTTGTCGAAGATCAGATCTTCTGCGGGCCGAAACTCATAGGACGGATGGCCGGGCGGCGTTACCGTGCCGGCCTTCTCCACCGCATCGATAATGGCGTCCATCGCATCGGGGTCGACAAGGTCCGGCCGCTCGCCGGTGAGGCCCAGAATGACGGCACGCCCTGTGCCGTGGCCAATGCCGGTAAAGGCGAGAGAGCCATGCAGGCTGACCTTCAGCTGCGCAACGGCTGCACCCGCCGGTCGCGGCCACTCATCGCTGAGGATCAGCGCCAGGAAGCGGTTTGCAGCCGTCATCGGCCCCATCGTGTGGGAGCTCGAAGGACCGATACCGATCTTGAAGACGTCAAAGACCGAAAGAAACATGAAGTTCGCCCTGAATAAGAATGGATTCCTGCATCATCATATCCAAAGCCGAAACGGATCGCCACAAAAGAGCGTCAGCGGTTTGCGCAGCTGCGACATGAGCGTCCCAGAAACGAAAACAGCACGGTTTCCAGAGGAAAACCGCGCCGTTTCAAAACCCGTCATTCAGGAGAGATGCTTATGGGCTGCCAAAAATGTACGTCAATGCGAGAAAAGCGGCAAAGCCTGCAAGTGCGCGCAAGGTGACGCCCCAGCAGGATTTCTGAGCGGTTTCTTCCATGATTACTCCAGCTATTCACTCTCCGGGGGATCTTCAAGACCCGGCCCGTTGAGGCAAGCATTTATTAAAATCCGGCGGCGAACGCAAATGCAAAAAGCGGCTAAATGAAGGCGTTTTCGATGGGCTGCCATTCGCCCCGTGCATAGGTATGTGAAAAAACAAGGTGTTAGCCCGGCGCGCAAAAAGACGTCATTTCGGGCTTCGCCGCAATTTAGGCTAAAGTGTAACCGTTATTTAAAGCTTTCCTACAAACGCCTGTTGAAAACCCCCGCGACCGAACACGTTGCAGTCGAATTTCTTCCACTGAAGCGTCGCGCCTTGAAAGGCCGCCAGTGCTGCTTTATCGACGATGGCAACGGCAACGATGCGAGTCACCCCATGCAGCAGGCATCCTCTTTTCCCGACCGTGAAACGGTCGCGTCGAAACTCACTTCGCTGACAAGCGAAGATAAAGCGTGGGTGCTGCTGTTGATGGAAAACGCCCTGCAGGACGAAAACCTGCTGGCCGGCCTCAATCTTTATCTCGACCAGCAGACCAATGCCCGTTTCCTGAACAGCCTGAAGCTGGAAACGACCGGCGAATGGCTTGGCGGCAATGCCCCTTCCCGGTTGCAGATCCGCATCACGGAAACCGCAAGAGCGAGCCAGCACCCCGCCTATATCGCCTTCCGCAAAGGGCTGACGGCATCGGCCGGTCTCGAAAAAGCCTATCCCAAGGCGCCGATCTGATCTTTTCGGCTAATCCGGCACCCGATCGACAACGGCGATGATCGGCCCCATGGGAAACAGCGAATCCCGGCGGTTCATCGCAGGAATATCGACGCTGGATATGGTGCCGTCGAGATAGAGCGCATTCGGCGCATCCAGCACGTCCCTGAACAGCGTGGCGAAATCATAAAAGCGCACGGTATTTTCCGAAATGGCGAAATGCACCATACCGTCGCGGGAGACGCCGACGCCGTTGCGCCGCTTCAGGCTGTCGCTCTCGGGCAGGAAGCGCGGATGCAGCTTGCCGTCGATTACCAGCATCGGCCCGGACTGGGTGGCGAAATCGGCTTTCGGATTAGCCGCCAGATAGGCTGCGGTTTCCAGCACGCCAGCCTTTGCACCCTTCAGATAAAACACGCCGTTCGGCAAAAGGTGAAAATTGCCCCAGCCGCCCCGGGTGCTGAGCGGCGAACGCTCCACCCCATTTTCAATGTAGAGGCCGACGGGCGAATAGTCGGAATGATACATGCCGCCATTCATGGCGAAGATGCTGAACATGTGCTGTCGCCACAAGGCCGACGACAGGTCGGCGAAACTGCGGTATCCCTGCCCGGAGACATGGTCGCGGTCATAAATGCGGATGGCGTTCCTTGCCGGATCGAAACTGCAGACGGTGTAGCGCCCGCCCGCATGATCGATGGCCTTGCAGAAATCCGGCTGCCCACCGGCCTGCGCGGAAAATGGCAACAACAACGGCAGCAGCGCCTGCGCCAGTTTCTTCATCGATGAAATCATGCCCGCCCCTTTGATTCTCGTCAGGCGAACATTCGCAGGGAAATTCGGTCAAAGAAAAGGCGTCACCCGGGTTTTCGGGTAACGCCTTTCCGGGAGGGGAGCCTTGATTAACGACGCGCTGCGCGGTCCACGTTGCGGCCGGCATCCTGCGTCGCGTCAACGGCGTTTGCCGTATCCCGGCCCATGCCGCGAATGGTATTACCGCAGGAGCTGAGGGTGACGACAGTCAGCAAAGCCACGAAAACGGTCGAAAGAATACGTGTGATCATGTGAAACTACTCCCCTATGACTTGCCGTCCAAAGGCAAGCGCCAATGTGATATGCGTCACAATAACGTGAGTCCCAAAAAACGGTTCCAGCGGCATTTCAAAAAATCCTGTCGATGAAAATTAACATGGTTTTGAAGTTCACGAGTGACACTCGGCAACTGCATCATGGCTTAGGAAAATCCCGTGGGTGATATGACTGACATCAACAATCGGCTTCTGGTGATGACGGCGGGCGGCGTGAACCCGAACGTCATGATCAATGCTCTGGCTGCCCGATTTCCCGATATCCACGTCTTCATGGAGCAGCCGGAAAGCAAGTCGGTCATTCTCAGGCGACGCGCGAGACGGCTTGGCTGGATTGTCGCTGCGGGCCAGATAGCGACGATGATCGCCTCGCGGCTCGGCAAACGCTTCACGGTTCGCAGAAGCAACGAGATCATCGCCGAACACGGTCTTTCTCCCGATCTCCACCACAGCCTTCCCGTTACGCAATTCGCCTCGCTCAACGATGAGGAATGCCGCAAGGTCGCCAATCTGCTGCAACCGGCTGCAATCTTCACCATTTCCTGCCGTCTGCTGAGACCTGCCACGCTGCAGGCCCTGCAATGCCCGGTCATCAATTTCCACGCCGGCATCAACCCCGCCTATCGCGGGCAGATGGGCGGCTACTGGGCGCTGGTGGAAAAGGACCGAGGCAATTTCGGCGCGACCGTGCATCTGGTCGACAAGGGTGTGGATACCGGCGCAACACTCTACGAGAAGCGGCTGAAACCATCGCCTTCCGACACGATCGCCACCTATCCGCTGCTTTTGACCGCCGCTTCGGTGGATATCGCTGTCAGCGCCATCGAGGACGCCCTTTCCGGCAGCCTTGCGCCGCAGCCGCCCTCACCCGGCAAATCGGTGCTGCGTTTTCCGCCGACCATCTGGACCTGGCTGTGGAACGGCCTGACGAAACGGATCTGGTGAAACCGAAACTCTCCGAACCGGGGTTGAGCTTCGTCGCAGATGCAAGCCTGTCTTGCCGCAACAGGCACAGACTTCGCCGAAAAATCGGTGCATGATAATAAAAAGGATCATGCACAAATTGCCCGATATTTCCGCCGCTTCCATCATTCCCGCCTCCATCGAAGCCTCGCCCGCGCAGGTACTTGGCGCGAGCGACCTTGCCGGTCTCTTTCCGCAGGGTGTCCGCGTCTATCTCACCGACACCGGAGCTGCCTCGCAGGAAAGGCTCGTTGATGCCGCAGGACATTTGCGCGACCTCGGTTACGAGCCAGTGCCGCATCTTGCAGCGCGGCGCATAGCTTCCCGCACGGGGTTTGAGGAACAGGTGAGACGGCTTGCCGGAGAAGCGGGTGTCACGGATGTTCTGGTTGTCGGCGGTGGTGTCGACCGGCCGGCCGGTCCCTTCGCATCCAGCATGGACATGCTGTCGTCAGGCATTTTCGACCGTTGCGGGATAAGGCAGATCGCCATCGCCGGCCACCCGGAAGGCAGCCCGGATTTCAACGACGACACGGCGATGGCCGCACTCAGGCTGAAACGCGATTTTGCAGAAAGAAGCGATGCCGCAATGCGCATCGTCACGCAGTTCGGTTTTGATCCCGCACGTTTCATCGCCTGGGCGGAAGGACTAAAGGCGTCAGGCATCGATTTGCCGGTGCATATCGGCGTTTCCGGCCCGGCCAAGATCACGACGCTCTTGAAATATGCCGCACTCTGCGGCGTCGGCAATTCCATTGCCTATCTCAAGAAAAACGCGCTTTCCCTGACGACGCTGGCGAAGGGCCATTCGCCGGAAAGCATCGTCGGGCCGATCGAGCGGCACTGGCAGGCCAATCCGCAGGGGCCTATACGGCAGATTCACGTCTTTCCCTTTGGCGGATTGCAGAATTCAGCCGACTGGCTGGTCAAGCGTGGAAGCTGGCAAACCGGCGGCGCGGACCGTTCGGCATCACAGGATTCGATAGCAGGCTAAAAGCCGCCATCCTGACAGCGCGACGGGCCACGGCCGCCGCGCATTATCAGGACCTCAGGCCGCCTTGGCGACCTCGACAAAAGCGTTTCGAATGCTTTCAGCCACGGCAAGAACAGGGCGCGACGCCTTGTCGCCCATGATCAGGCGGATATCGAAAGAACCGAGTTCCGGCAGGCCTTCCTTGTCGCCCAGAATGACCATGTCGTTCAGCACATAGGATCGCGGCAACGGCGCAATGGCGAGATCGGCGGCAATCGCCGCGCGCTGCGCCATGGTATGGCCGCTGAGATAGGCCACGCGGAAATTGCGCCCGCGCCGTTCCAGCGAATTGATCGCTTCCGAGCGCCAGATGCAGCCCTCTTCCCAGATGGAAATGGGCAGCGGATCGCGCAGATAGGCCGTGCCACATTTCGCGCCCGCCCAGACCAGACGTTCGCGCATCAGCACCTCGCCGGTGTCGCGCAGCGGATGCGAGGCACAGTTGACGAGGGCGAGATCGAGCCGCTGCTCGTCCATGCGCTTGTAGAGATTGGAACTGGAATCGATGGTGACGTCGATCATGATGCCGGGGAAAGCCTCGGCAAAACGCTTGAGAATACCCGGCAGCAGGCCACGCTCGCCAATATCCTCCGGCGCGCCGAGCCGGACGACACCTGAGAGTTCCGGCATGACGAAACGCGACACGGCCTCGTTGGAGAGCGCAATCATGCGCCGCGCATAGGTCAGCAGCGTCTCCCCATGCGCCGTCAATGTGACTGAGCGGGCATCGCGCAGGAACAGCGTCGTCTTCAACTGCTCCTCGAGTTTCTTGATCTGCATGGAAACGGCGGAAGGCGTTCTGAACACCACTTCAGCGGCGGTGGAGAAATTTCCCGTTTCCGCAATGGCGACGAAGGTTCTCAATATGTCGTTATCCAGCAACGGCAGCGGTTGGCGGAAAGTCACGGTCATGGCACGCACCTTCAAATATTTTGATTTATAGATGGATATCATTTCGTTTGATTGAATGTCAACAAGCGCGCACCATCCGGGACATCGATTGACGGGGCGAATTGAGCCTCGTCGGAATGAAGCACTGACGATCTCGCGGATTGGAATTTTCCCCGCAGGCGTCGCCGGCAATTCATTCCAAAAACTGATGAATGACATAAGATTCATTATCTTGCTTGATGAAACAGGCAAGCGCATATCGAAGTCGCAAACAGGATCGTGGTTCACGAAAGGATCAAGACATGACCATGATACATTATCTCCCGGTGACGAACCGTTCTACGCACCGTCCTTCACCCATTGGCTGGCTCCATCGCCTGTCGGACCAGGTTTCCGCCCGTTACGCAGAATGGCGCCGCGCCAGGATGCTCCGCGCACTGGAGGCATTGCCGCCTGAAACATTGAAGGATATCGGATGGCCGACCACCGACACCACCCGCATACACACCATCCGCAAATGATGTCCAACCGATGGCTCGCAACCATTGCGCGTCTTGCGAGCCATCCCTGCCCGCGCCCAAACGGCAGGATGGGGGCGCAAAACAGCCTGCCTGTTTTGCATGCGACACATCGCCTTTTTTAAAGGCTTGTCGCGAAATTTGCATATTTCAAAAGCTATTTTTTGACAGCTCCGATTCCGAGGCGTATTTTTCGTTAAAGATGTCGTAATCAGGACATCCAGAAGACCAATTCCAAGGGAGGAATTGCGTATTCGCAACGGAGCACGGGCAAATGAGCAGAAACTCCCAGAAGAAACGCTCAATCGTCTTTTTTCTCATTCCGCAATTTACCATGCTGCCATTCGCCGCAGCGGTTGAAACGCTTCGCATCGCCAACCGAATGTTGGGCTATCAGGCCTATGAATGGCGCCTTGCCTCCCTAGACGGCCAGAAGGTCATGTCGTCAAGCGGCATCTGTCTTGAGGCCGATACCTGTCTTGCCGACGAGCGGCGTTATGTCAGCGGCGAGAACCGCCCGGAAATGGCGATCATCTGTTCCGGCATCGATGTGGATCAACACATCAACAAGTCCGTCAATGCCTGGCTGCGCGAAGCCTATAATCGCGGCATCGCCATCGGCAGCCTCTGTACCGCCGCCCATATCCTCGCACAGGCTGGCCTCCTGAACGGCAAGCGCTGCGCGATCCACTGGGAAAACCTGCCCGGCTTTTCCGAAGCCTTCCCGCAGGTGGAAGTCTATGCCGACCTCTTTGAAGTCGACAGCAACATCTACACCTGCGCCGGCGGCACGGCCTCGCTGGACATGATGCTGAGCCTGATTGGCCAGGATTTCGGCGAAAACCTCGTCAACCGTGTCTGCGAACAGCAATTGACCGACCGGGTGCGCAGCCCGAACGACCGCCAGCGCCTGCCGCTGCGCGCCCGCCTCGGCGTCCAGAACAGCAAGGTCCTGTCGATCATCGAATTGATGGAAGGCAATCTCGCCGAACCGCTGTCGCTGCTTGATATCGCCGACGCCGCCGATCTGTCCCGCCGGCAGGTGGAGCGCCTCTTCCGCCAGGAAATGGGCCGTTCGCCCGCCCGCTATTACCTTGAAATCCGTCTCGACCGCGCCCGCCACCTGCTGGTGCAGTCTGCCATGCCGGTTGTCGAGGTCGCCGTCGCCTGCGGTTTCGTCTCGGCTTCGCATTTTTCCAAGTGTTATCGCGAAATCTACAATCGCACCCCGCAGCAGGAGCGTGCCGAACGCAAACTCTTGATCAGCGCCTCGCGAATGGCAATGGCGGGCCAGGGCAAAGCCGCGCATTGAGTGCTGGCATTAGCGCCTGAAATACGACCTCCGTCATGCCGACTTGTGTGGACGGAGTGGGGATGGTGGAACTGTGCCAAACCACCGGATCTATCAGCGGCCAGCAAACAGCGAACATAATCAGACCAATTCACCCAAACGGCCGAACCGCATGGGCAAGGTCTTCCGCCGTCATGCCGTCACCCGCCCTGTGGCCCGCCTGCCCATGCAGCCAGACACCGGCCGCAGCCGCTTCGAAGGCGGGGGCTCCCTGCGCCAGCAGCGCACCGATGATACCGGCCAGCACATCACCTGATCCGGCCGTCGCAAGGCTCGCCGGCGCATTGGTGTTGACCAGCGCCCGGCCATCAGGTGCGGCAATCACCGTGTCTGCGCCTTTATAGATCAGCACAGCGCCGCTGCGCGCCGAGGCGGCCTGCGCCTTCTCGATCTTGCTCAGCGTCCCGTCGGCGGCAAGATCGGGAAACAAACGCGCAAACTCGCCCTCATGCGGCGTC
This sequence comes from Agrobacterium radiobacter, assembly GCF_040801995.1. Taxonomy (NCBI): domain Bacteria; kingdom Pseudomonadati; phylum Pseudomonadota; class Alphaproteobacteria; order Hyphomicrobiales; family Rhizobiaceae; genus Agrobacterium; species Agrobacterium radiobacter. Next base: position 1,430,987 of record NZ_JBEGHX010000001.1, read on the forward strand.
AGCACGAATTTTCCCGCGCCTGAAGTGACGCGCTCGAACAAGGTCTCCGCATAATCCTTGAAAGCCGTGATCGCATCGGCATCCAGCACAGCCGCCCTGTCTCCAAGCAGGGACACGAATTGCCGCGCCTTTTCCAGATCGCCGAAACCGGGACCGAGAACGAAGGCTCCATGACGCCGGTCGTCCAGCCAGAGCCGCAGATCATCGGCATCGTCCATCGGCGCATTCATCACGGCCGTCAGCGTCACGGACAGCACGTCGAGCGCCCGCCTCGGAGCGGCGACAGTGACGATACCCGCCCCTGCCTTCAGCGCCGCAAGCGCCGTCATGCGGCTTGCACCCGTCGCATGGGCCGGGCCGGAAAAGACGGTCAGATGGCCGCGGCGGAATTTATGCGTCTCGATATCGCTCGCGGGCAAGGCATCACGCCAGACCAGCGGATGGTTTTCCGCAACCGGGCCTGCGTGATCGGTGAGGATGCGGGAGGGAATACCGATATCGAACACCTCGAGCGCCCCGCAAAGCGCCCGCCCCGGCATCAGCAGATGGCCGGGCTTGCGCGCCATGAAGGTCACCGTCCGTTCGGCCGTGAACGAGGCACCAAGCGGCACGCCCCGCCGGCCGCAGAGACCGGAGGGCAGATCGACGGCGAGAACCGACGCCTTCGCATTGGTCACCGCCTCTATTATCCGTGCAAGCTCCTGAGGAATATCGCGGGACAGTCCTGCCCCGAAGACCGCGTCGATCACCACGTCGCCGGCAAGAGGCGCGTAGTCGCCAAGCGGCAACGGCGCCACCCCGCTGCGCTCGAAAGCCATCCGCGCATCGCCCCTGAGCGTACCGGCGTCACCGAGATGATGAACCACAACGACCGCGCCACTTTCCACAAGCGCCCGCGCCGCCACGTAACCATCACCGCCATTGTTGCCGCCGCCGCAAAGCACGACGAAACGTTGCGCCTGCGGATAGTGGCGAAGCGCTGAGGCGGCAACCGCCTGCCCCGCCCGCTCCATCAGATCATAAAGCGGAATGCCGGATTGACCGGCCGCCGCATCGATGCTGGCCATAACAGCCGGGTCAAAAAGGGAGAGGTCAGAGAGGGATGTCATGCCTCGATCATCCCTTCAAAACGCCGGAAAGGCAATCGATACAAAAATAAGCAGATAGCCAAGTCCAAATAATAATCAAATGCATAAAATATAAACAAACCAACTTCATCACACCCGCGCATTCTCAAATATTCAAACCATCTAAAATAATAAGAATTGGCAGAAATGCTGATGGATTTTTCAGGTTCCCGAGAGAAATTGGCTGGAAAACCGCCAAAACCGAATGCATTTTGTGTCGGAAGGCCGGGGGATCGAAGTTTTTTCTTCAAGCCCGCTTCCGATCTGGCACAATACGTGCATTCTTGTGGCAGAGCGGGAATAACCTGCTTTAACGGGAGAAGCGGAGAGATATTTTCTCATGAAAAAGATCGAAGCGATCATTAAGCCTTTCAAGCTCGATGAAGTGAAGGAAGCCCTTCAGGAAGTCGGACTTCAGGGCATCACGGTCACGGAAGCAAAAGGCTTTGGTCGTCAGAAGGGCCACACGGAACTCTACCGCGGTGCAGAGTACGTCGTGGACTTTTTGCCGAAAGTGAAAGTCGAAGTCGTACTGGCGGACGAAAACGCGGAAGCCGTCATCGAGGCGATCCGCAATGCGGCGCAGACCGGACGTATCGGCGACGGAAAGATTTTCGTTTCCAATATCGAGGAAGTCATCCGCATCCGTACCGGTGAAACAGGCGTGGACGCCATATAATCAAGAACGTCCCGAGCCGGGGAGGCTTGGGTTTTCACCTCGTCATCATCACACTCAAGGAAAACGTTTAAATGACGACCGCAAACGATATCTTGAAGCAGATCAAGGATAACGACATCAAGTTCGTGGACCTGCGCTTTACCGACCCCAAGGGCAAGCTGCAGCACGTCACCATGGATGTTGTCTGTGTGGACGAAGACATGTTCGCCGACGGCGTCATGTTCGACGGCTCCTCGATCGCCGGCTGGAAGGCCATCAACGAGTCCGACATGGTGCTGATGCCCGATCCGGCAACCGCCCATATCGACCCGTTCTTCGCCCAGTCCACCCTGGTCGTCCTTTGCGACATTCTCGACCCGGTCTCGGGCGAAGCCTATAACCGCGACCCGCGCGGCACCGCCAAGAAGGCCGAAGCCTACCTCAAGGCGTCCGGCATCGGCGACACCGTCTTCGTTGGCCCCGAGCCCGAATTCTTCGTCTTCGACGACGTGAAGTACAAGGCAGACCCCTACAATACCGGCTTCAAGCTTGACTCGTCCGAGCTGCCGTCCAACGACGACACCGACTATGAAACCGGCAACCTCGGCCACCGTCCGCGCGTCAAGGGCGGCTATTTCCCGGTTCCGCCGATCGACAGCCTGCAGGACATGCGCTCCGAAATGCTGACGGTTCTGGCCGAAATGGGCGTCGTCGTTGAAAAGCACCACCACGAAGTGGCTGCCGCGCAGCACGAGCTGGGCGTGAAGTTCGACACGCTGGTTTCCAGCGCCGACAAGATGCAGATTTACAAGTACGTCGTGCATCAGGTCGCCAATGCCTATGGCAAGACGGCAACCTTCATGCCGAAGCCGATCTTCGGCGACAACGGCTCGGGCATGCACGTTCACCAGTCGATCTGGAAGGGCGGCAAGCCGACCTTCGCAGGCGACGAATATGCCGGCCTTTCTGAAAACTGCCTCTATTACATCGGCGGCATCATCAAGCACGCCAAGGCCATCAACGCCTTCACCAACCCCACCACCAACTCTTACAAGCGTCTGGTGCCGGGTTATGAAGCGCCGGTTCTGCTCGCCTATTCGGCCCGCAACCGTTCCGCATCCTGCCGTATTCCCTTCGGCTCCAACCCGAAGGCAAAGCGCGTCGAAGTCCGCTTCCCGGACCCGACCCAGAACCCCTATCTCGGTTTTGCGGCCATGCTGATGGCCGGCCTCGACGGCATCAAGAACAAGATCCACCCCGGCAAGCCGATGGACAAGGACCTTTACGACCTTCCTGCAAAGGAACTGAAGAAGATCCCGACCGTCTGCGGCTCGCTGCGCGAAGCTCTCGAAAGCCTCGACAAGGATCGCAAGTTCCTGACCGCCGGCGGCGTGTTCGACGACGACCAGATCGACTCGTTCATCGAGCTGAAGATGCAGGAAGTCATGCGTTTCGAAATGACCCCGCATCCGGTCGAATTCGACATGTACTACTCGGCCTGATCGGCCTTTCGAGCGCTCCCTCTGGGGCGCTCGATCCATTTCGGCGGTTTTCCCCGGAAAGCCGCCGTTTTCTTTTGAAGCCCAGCCATGTCGCGAAGAATGTCGAACAAGCCAGCCACTCAGCAAACGCGCCTTACGGACTGGCTCATCTTTCTGGCGGTGCCGTTCTTTTTCTCCAGCAACGTCATTTTCGGTCGCGGCGTCGTCGGTGAGGTATCGCCCTTCATCGCCGCCTTCATCCGCTGGATCGGATCGACCCTCATCATCGCGCCCTTCATGATCGCCGACTGGCGCAACTGCCTTGCCTTCCTGAGGCGCAAAACGCTTCTCTGGCTCGTTCTCGGCATTCTCGGCATGGGCATCTGCGGCGGCGTGGTCTATTGGGGCCTCACCATGACCACGGCCGCCAACGGCACGCTGATCTACACGACATCGTCGCTGTTCATCATCCTGTTCCAGCGCATCTTTCAGGGCCGCCCCATCAGAAAGCTTGAGGTGGCGGGCATGATCATCGCCTTTGCCGGCGTGGCGGCCATCGTGCTCAAGGGCGATATCGCAGCTCTCCGGCACATGAGCTTCAACATCGGCGATTTCGCCATACTGACGGCGGCCATCGCCTTTGCCGTCTATTCGCTGCTGCTGCGCGAGCCGGCGGCGCGGCAGATGGCGTCCTTCAGCCTTTTTGGTCTGATCGCGCTTTCCGGCGCGCTGGTGCTTCTGCCGCCGGCGGCGCTGGAACTGGCGCAGGGCGGCATGCTGCCCGCGACGCCAATGGCATGGGCGAAGATCGGCGGCATCATCCTGTTCGCTTCGCTGCTTGCCTTTTACTGCTTCACCCATACGGTGCGCGTCTTCGGCCCCGCCACGGCCGGCATCACGCTTTACATGATGCCGCCCGTCTCGATCCTGATGGCCACGCTGTTCCTCGGGGAGACGTTCGAGACCTACCACGCGATCGGCATCGTGCTGGTCACCGGCGGTGTCATCATCGCCACCGCGCCGCTCGGCCGCCGAGCCTGAGCCCATATAGAGAGAAAGGGCCGGGATACCCCCTAGCCCTTGATATTTTGCGTTCCGCACCCAACTATTAGTGGGAAAGGAAGTTCATGCCATGAAACAAAGAGACGCAAAATTCACGCTTGGCGAGATCGTCCGCCACAAGGTGTTTCCGTTCCGCGGCGTGGTCATCGACGTCGACCCGGAATATGCCAATACCGAGGAATGGTGGAACGCCATTCCCGCGGAAATCAGGCCGGATCGCGACCAGCCCTTCTATCATCTTCTGGCCGAAAACGAGGAGACGGAATATGTCGCCTATGTTTCCGAGCAGAACCTCGTCCACGACGAAAACGAGACGCCGCTCCGAAACCCCAATATCGGCCGCATCTTCGACAAGGCGCCGAACGGCGAATGGCGCCCGAAAATGTCAACGGCGCATTGACGCCCGCCAACCATCTCCCCACCCTCCCAGGGACATAAAAAAACCGGTCTGTCACCAGACCGGTTTTCTGTTTTTAGCGCTTACGCTGCAATCAGGGCTTCGGAGCGCCCTTGGCGGCATCCTGAGCGGCTTCCAGCTTCTTGCGAGCCTCTTCAGCCTTCTTCTGCATGCCTTCCTGCAGGCTGCGCTGGCTTTCGGCCAGCTGCGACTGGGTGATCGCCGGGCCGTCAAAGGCGCCGGTGAAGCCGGAGAGCGCGATCTTGATGGGGTTCGGCGCGCGGCGGAAGTTGATGGAGGTGAAGACCACCTCGCTACCCTTCTTCAGGGAAGCGATCATGGCGTCCGTCAGCGGAACTTCGGCCGTGCACTTGTCGGGAAGGCAAACGGCGTAGTCGAGCTTCTGGCCCTTGCCGCCGTCGATCTGCATCATCACACCCGGAGGAATGAGACGCGCGGTCGGAACGGAAACCTGCAGCAGCTTGCGGTTAACCTTGCCTTCAACGGTGATGAGGCCGACAGCGGTGATCATCTGGCCGTTCTGGGCGAGAACCACGTTCTGCACGACGCAGACATCGTTGTCTTCCTGCTTGGAGCAGGTCTTGAACCAGCCGAGCGGCGGAGCGCCGGCGCCCTGAGCGGCGGGAGCAGCATCCTGTGCCTGCGAGATGGCCGGAGCGGAAACCGCGCCCAGAGAGAGGACCAGAGCGGACAGAGCCGTCCGGGTGAATGTGTTTGCCTTTTGCATCATAAGAGTTCCGTCTCCTGAATGTCTGCCAGAACAGAACCGTTAAGGCCCTGTTCGTCGATGGCGGTATCCTTCTGCCCGTTCAACTGTCGTTTAAATGAGGCAAATGCGTGACCCGTCTCTTCCGGCCACCCTGTTACATGCCGATCGCGGCGATATCCAGCACTTCTTTAACTTTTTCTTGAGCTGACCCAAGATTTCCCGCGCTTGGATGGGTCGCACCATGTCCGTGTGCTACATATCTGCCAGAATCATGATGATAAACGGTCGTGACGCACATCGGACGGACAGTTGAGACAGGACAGTGACATGCGCAACCTTGCGGCCCTCATCCCCGCATTGTTCCTTTTGGGATCATCCCTGCTTCCCGCCGGGAACGCCCTGGCGCAGCCGCTGCATGGCATTTCCATGCACGGCACGCCGGAGCTCCCCGCAGACTTCAGGCACCTTCCTTATGTCAATCCGGATGTGAAGAAAGGCGGCCGCATCTCCTATGGCGTCGTCGGCACCTTCGACAGCCTCAATCCCTTCGTTCTCAAGGGAATGCGCACCACGGCGCGCGGCGTCTGGGACCCGGAATTCGGCAATCTTCTCTACGAACCCCTGATGCTGCGCTCCAGCGATGAGCCTTTCAGCCTTTACGGCCTGCTGGCCGAAACAGTGGAGTGGGATGAGGAGCGAAGCTTCGTCCAGTTCAACATCAACCCGAAGGCAAAATGGTCCGACGGCGAGCCGGTGACCGCAGATGACGTGATCTTCACCTTCAATCTTCTGAAGGAAAAAGGCCGCCCGCCCTTCAACAGCCGTCTGGACGGTGTGGCGAAGCTGGAAAAGATCGGTGATCGCAGCGTGCGTTTCACCTTCAACGACAAGGCCAACCGCGAAACGCCGCTCATTCTCGCCTCCTCCACCCCGATCCTGCCAAAACATGCGATCGATCCGGAAAAATTCGAACAGGCGGGCCTCGGCGCAGTCGTCGGCTCGGGTCCATACCGAATCAAGACCCTGCGGCCGGGCGAACGAATCATCTGGGAGCGCAATCCGGATTATTGGGGCAAGGACATTCCGGGCAAGGTCGGCTTCGACAATTACGACGAGATCAGCGTGACCTATTTCCTGCAGGTCACCACCATGTTCGAGGCCTTCAAGAAGGGCGATATCGACATCTATCCCGAAGGCGACGCCATCAACGGCACCTCCGACACCTCCCATTGGGGACAGGCTTACAATTTCCCCGCCGTCCATCGCGGCGACATCGTCAAGGACGTCTTCCAGCCGCGCCTGCCGACAGGCATGTTCGGTCTCGTCTTCAACACCCGCCGCGCCGTCTTCGCCGACGAGAAGGTGCGCGAAGGCCTTACCTACGCGTTCGATTTCGAGTGGATGAACAGAAACATTCTCGGCGGCTCCTTCAAGCGCACACAGAGTTACTGGCAGAATTCGCCGCTCGGCGCCTATGGCAATGCCGCGGACGAACGCGAGCTGGCGCTGCTCGGCGACGCGGCTAAGACCATGCCTCCGCAGCTACTGGCCGGCACCTATGCCTTGCCGACCACCGACGCCACCGGTGCGGACCGCAAGGTCCTTAAAATGGCCGTCGACAAGCTGAAAGAGGCCGGATACAGCATCAGGAACGGCAGGATGTCCGACGCCAACGGCCGCCAGCTCGCCTTCGAGATCATGACACAGAACCCCGCTCAGGAGCGCATCGCGCTTGCCTATCAGCGTTCTCTCAATCTGATCGGCGTCGCCATGGGCATCCGCTCGGTCGATGACGGGCAATATCAGGCCCGCTCGAACAGCTTCGATTACGACATGATCATCCGCTCCCTGCCGTCGTCGCTTTCGCCGGGCATGGAGCAGCTCAACCGCTGGAATTCGCTCTCACGCGATGCGCAGGGCAGCTTCAACTATGCGGGTGCCGCCAATCCCGATATTGACCGGATGATCGAAGCGCTGCTGCAGGCGCGCTCGACGGAAGATTTCCAGGCCGCCGTACGCGCCTATGACCGCCTTCTGGTGGCCGGCCACTACATCATTCCGCTCTATTATATCGGTGCGCAATGGGTTGCGCGCTGGAAATATATCGACCGCCCGGATATGACCCCGATATCAGGCAATCAGAAACAGACCTGGTGGGATGCGCGGGCGCAGTAACCCGCCCCTGCCCGGTCCAGGACAAGGGAAGATAAAGCCATGGAACGCATCGTTATCGACGTCGTATCGGATATGGTCTGCCCCTGGTGTTATCTCGGCAAGGCAAGGCTCGATCTTGCCATAGCCGAGGTGCAGGATGAAATCAGCGTCGACGTGAACTGGCGTCCCTATCGCCTCAACCCCGACTATCCGCCTGAAGGCGTCGACCAGAAAGCAGCTCTCGAGGAAAAACTCGGCAAGGAGCGTCTGGAACAGGCCCATGCCACGCTGGTGCAGCTCGGCAAGGACGTCGGCATCCATTACGATTTTGATGCGATCAAGATCGGCCCGAACACACTCGACGCGCACCGCCTGTCGCTCTGGGCGCATTCCGAAGGCCGAGATATCCAGGAGAAGGTGGTGACCGGGCTGTTCAAGGCCAATTTCGAAGAAGGCCGCAATATCGGCGACCACGCCGTGTTGATCGATGTAGCCGAAAAGGCGGGCATGGACGCGCAGGTGGTGGCACGGCTTCTCGCCTCGGACGCGGACAAGGACACGGTCATCGCTGAAATTGATGCGGCGCAGCAGATGGGCGTGGCCGGCGTACCCTTCTTCATCATCGACCAGAAATACGCCATAAGCGGTGCACAAACGCCAGATGTCCTGATTGCTGCATTGCGGGATATTGCAAAAATCAAGGCGGACGAGCATAGATCGATGAACTGACGGCCAAACCACCGGCGGTTTTCTGCAACTCGATTTCCCCCCGGTGTTTCCGTGTCCGACCAGACCCTGAAAGGCATTCTGCTCGCCTTTGCCGCCTTCGCTGCCTACGCTTGGAGCGATGCCAGCGTTAAACTCATAGAAGGCCAGATTTCGCCGATCGAATCGGCCTTCTTCGGCGCCCTGTTCGGGCTCGTCGCCCTGCCCTTCATCCGCAAGCGCAATGATCGCTGGGTGGATGTGGTAAAGACGACGAACCGTCCTTTGTGGATCATCCGCTTTTTTGCCGCCGGCACCGGTGCTGTCGGCAGCGTGACCGCCTTTACCCATCTTTCCATGGCCGAAGCCTTCGCGCTGATCTTCCTTCTGCCCTCCTTCGTCACCATGATGTCGGTGGTGTTTCTGAAGGAACAGGTGGGCATCCGTCGCTGGTCCGCAGTCATCATCGGTTTCCTCGGCGTACTGGTCATCCTACGGCCGGGCTTCCGTGAACTGGGCATCGGCCATCTCGGCGCCATCATCGGCGGCTTCAGCGGCGCGCTCAGCATCGTCATCTTCCGGGCCATGGGCCCGTCGGAAAAAAATGTCTCGCTTTATGGCGCTGGCGTGCTGGGCTGTCTCACCATCAGCGGCATCGCCATGGTCCCCACCTTCATCATGCCGGGCGGTGAGCAATGGCTGCTGCTGGCGGGATATGGCCTGCTCGGCGCGCTTGGCAACGTGCTGGTCATGTATGCCGCCCAATATGCGCCCGCCGCCATGATTGGCCCGACGCAATATAGCCAGATGCTCTGGGCCATCCTTTTCGGTTATCTGATTTTCGGCGACCGTATCGATGGCTGGATGCTCTTCGGCATCGCCCTCATCGTCGGCTCCGGCCTATTGACGCTGATCCGCGAGAAGCAGAGAAAAGTGCCGCTGCCCGCCTCGATCGCCGCAACCGATCAGAACGTGGCCGTCGGCATCACACCGGAAGACGCGACTTAGGTCACAAGAATACGGAACTACCGGCGACTGTTCCTGCCGCCGGCGCTCTCAGCTGTCAGTCGCAAACCCTGACCCGATACATGTCGCCCCAGGCATTCTGTCGCCAGGCAAGGTGGCAGCGCGGATAGACGGGTTCGTACGCGACCGGCGGGCCATAAACAGGCGCAGCGTAGACGGGAGGACCGTAAGCCGGACCATAGGCCGGAGCGTAGGCGTAACCCGGGTGTCTTGCACCCGCAATCAGCGCTCCGCCAATGATCGTGCCGGCAATGCCGGCCGCAAGGCCGCGGCCGAAATTATTGCGCGCTTCCGCCTGGCTGGTGGTGGCAATTGTGGTGCCCGCAATTGTCAAAGCAACCAGACCAGCGGTGGCAAACCTGTTGATGTTGGTCCACATCGTCCTGCTCCTTCATGACCCGGCGGCATCTACAGATCCGCCGCACCGGGTATGAAATGGAGATTACGCCCGCGAAAACTACCGGCACATGTCCGTTTAGTTACATCGCTGTAATATGGACGACAGCCCGCACTCTGCCGGTGCCATGGTCAGGAGCGCGCCAGTTCCGCAAGCTGCGTCATGACCATCGCCGCACCCGTCAACCGCTTTTCAGGCGTGGGCAGATCGCGGGTGAGGAACAGGCTGTGATCCGGCCGGATCTTCGCCATCGTGCCCTGTTTGCCGATATAGCCAACAAGCGCTGCCGGATTGGGGAATTCCTTGTTGCGGAACTGCACCACGACGCCCTTCGGCCCGGCGTCCAACTTTTCGACATTGGCGATACGGCAGAGCGACTTGATGTAGACGATCTTGAGCAGGTGCTGAACCTCTTTCGGCAAGGGGCCGAAACGATCGATCATTTCCGCGCCAAAACCGTCGATCTCGCTGATATCCGCAAGCTCGCCGAGACGGCGGTAAAGGCCCATGCGCAGATGCAGATCGGGAACATAATCCTCCGGGATCATAACGGAGGTGCCGACCGAGATTTGCGGCGACCAGCCGCTATCCTGCACCTGTTCGTCGCCCTTCACTTCGGCAACCGCCTCTTCCAGCATCTGCTGGTAAAGCTCGAAACCGACTTCCTTGATATGGCCGGACTGTTCTTCGCCGAGCAGATTGCCTGCGCCGCGAATATCGAGGTCGTGGCTCGCCAGCTGGAAACCGGCGCCGAGCGTGTCGAGCGATTGCAGCACCTTCAGCCGCCGCTCCGCCATCGTTGTCAGCACCTTGTTGACCGGCAGGGTGAAGAGCGCGAAGGCGCGCACCTTGGAGCGCCCGACCCGGCCGCGCAGCTGGTAAAGCTGGGCAAGACCGAACATGTCGGCGCGGTGCACGATCAGCGTATTGGCGGTCGGCACGTCGAGGCCGGATTCGACGATGGTGGTCGAAAGCAGCACATCATATTTGCCGTCGTAAAAGGCGTTCATGATGTCTTCGAGTTCGCCTGCCGGCATCTGCCCATGCGCCACCGCCACCTTCAACTCCGGTACATCCGATTGCAGGAAGGCATGGATATCGGCGAGGTCGGCAAGCCGCGGGCAAACATAGAAACTCTGGCCGCCACGATAATGCTCACGCATCAGCGTTTCGCGGATGACAAGCGGATCAAAGGGCGAAATGAAGGTGCGCACCGCCATGCGGTCCACCGGCGGCGTGGTGATGAGCGACAGTTCGCGCACGCCCGTCATGGCCAGCTGCAGGGTGCGCGGAATGGGCGTCGCAGAGAGCGTCAGCACATGCACATCGCTCTTCAGTTCCTTCAGCCGCTCCTTGTGCTTCACCCCGAAATGCTGCTCTTCGTCGATGATGAGCAGGCCGAGATTGGCGAAGTTGATACCTGCGCCCAGCAGCGCATGGGTGCCGACGACGATATCGGTCTTGCCATCAGCCACTTCCTTTTTCGTCAGCGTCAATTCCTTGGAGCCGACAAGGCGCGACGCCTGCTGCACCCGGATCGGCAGGCCGCGGAAACGTTCGGAGAAAGTGCGGAAATGCTGGCGAGAGAGCAAAGTGGTCGGCACCACCACCGCCACCTGAACGCCGTTCATGGCGGCGAGGAAGGCGGCGCGCAGCGCCACTTCGGTCTTGCCGAAACCGACATCGCCGCAGATAAGGCGATCCATCGGCCGGCCTGCACCCAGATCCTCGCGGACCGCCTCGATGGCGTTCAGCTGGTCCTCAGTCTCGTCATAGGGGAAACGGGCGGCAAACTCGTCGTAAAGCCCATCGGGTGCCGCCAGAACCGGCGCGTGCCGCACCAGACGCGCGGCCGCGATGCGGATAAGCTCGTCGGCCATGTCGAGCAGGCGCTTCTTGAGCTTGGCCTTGCGCATCTGCCATGCGCCGCCACCCAGCTTGTCAAGCGTGGCTTCCGCCGCATCGGAGCCGTAACGGGAAAGAAGATCGATGTTTTCAACCGGCAGGAACAGCTTTGCATCGTCGGCATAATGCAGTTCCAGGCAGGCGCGCGGCGCGCCCGCTGCCTCGATTGTCCGCAGGCCGACAAAGCGACCGATACCATGTTCGGCATGGACGACCAGCGAGCCTTCGTCCAGCCCCGCCACTTCCGAGATGAAATCCGCACCGCGCTTGCGGCGTTTCGAGCGCCGCACCATGCGGTCGCCGAGAATATCCTGCTCGCCGATGACCGCGAGCGTCCCGGTTTCGAAACCCGCCTCAAGGCTCAGCACCGCCGAGGCCGCCTCGCCCTTGCCGAGCTTCTCCACCTCTTTCAACGAGGCGACCGGCTTGATCTTCTCAAGCCCGTGCTCGTTCAGCACCTGCAGCAGCCGGTCGAGCGAACCTTCCGACCAGCCTGTTATCAGCACCTTCCAGCCCTTGGCGCGGCGCTCGGCAATATGCTTCACCGCCAGATCGAAAACATTGACCCGTTCTTCGCTCTCGCCTTCGGTTGGCGGACGCGCCCAGCGCGGCCCGACATGGGCGTCGAGCGTGGCAACCGGGCGGCCTTCGCTATCCTGCTCGTTGAAGGGTGTCAGACGCACCGCATTGACGGCGGCCAGTGCGGCATCGAAACTCTTGCCGTCGAGATAGAGCTGGCCGGGCGAAACCGGCTTGTAGGGCGCGCCCTGCGTCGATCCCTTGGTTTCACCGGAGCTGCGGCGCGCATCGTAATAATCGAGCACCAGCTTGGAGCGCTCTTTTGCCGCCTCCCGCGCCGTGTGATCGGTGACGATGCGGAAACCCTCGAGATAATCGAAGGCGGTTTCCAGCTTCTCGTAAAACAACGGCAGCCAGTGCTCCATGCCGGCATAACGGCGGCCTTCGGAGACGGCCTGATAAAGCGCGTCGTCGCGCGTCGCGGCACCGAACAGCGACAGGTAATTCTTGCGGAAACGGCTGATCGTATCGGGCGTCAGCGTCACTTCGCTCATCGGATTCAGATCGAGCGAGCGCGCCTGGCCGATGGTGCGCTGGCTGGCCGGATCGAAGGTGCGGATGCTTTCCAGCGTGTCGCCGAAGAAATCGAGCCGCACCGGCTCTTCCGTGCCCGGCACGAAGACATCGAGAATGCCGCCGCGCACGGCGAATTCACCGACTTCGCGCACCGTCGCCACCCGGTCGAAACCGTTGCGCTCCAGCCGTGCGGCGATGTCGTCCATGCGGATCTGATTGCCGGGCTTGGCCGAAAAGCCGAGGCTCTCGATAATGTCGCGCGGCGCCATCTTCTGCAGCATCGCGTTGACGGTGACCAGCACGATGGCCGGATGCGGTTTCCTGGCGTGGCTGATGAGACCGGAAAGCGCCGCCAGCCGGCGCGCCGAGGTGTCGGCGCTCGGTGACACGCGGTCATAGGGAAGGCAGTCCCAGGCCGGCAGCGTCATGACCGGAATGTCAGGCGCGACGAAACCGAGGATCTGTTCGAGATCTGCGACCCGCTGGCCATCCGACATGACATAGGCGACCGATGTCCCCGCCCGCGCCATATCGGCCAGAAGCAGGGCTTCCATGCCGGAGGGCACATTTCCGATGGTCAGCGGCGTATCGGCCGACGCCACCAGCTTTGCATCGAATCCGGCTATCATGTTTCAGGCTTTCAGGGTTTCGGCGGTGACGAGATCAAAATCGGGACGGTAGGAGGCGATCTTTTCAAACAGCGGGGTCTGGAATTTTTCCGGTATGGCAAGGGCACCCGTCACCATCTTGACGAGGTCGTTATCCTCTTCCGCCATGATGATCTCAAGCTCATCGAGCTGATCATCGGAAAGCCCGGCAATATTGTCTTCCGCAAATTGCCCGAGCACCAGATCCATCTCGCGAATGCCCCGGTGCCAGCAGCGGTAAAGAATCCGCCGGCGTCTCGGATCGAGGTCGGCACTCGTGCGCACCAGTCCAGTCATCGCATTCACCTTTCGGTTGGCTATTCAACAGGATGTTGACTGCGACCTCCTATAGAACAGGAGGCGAACGCTTGGGAACCGGTTTTTATCGAAATAATGCCACGGCCGCTAAAAACTGCCGGTGATAACCCGCCTTTGTGACCAGCGAAGTCTTGCATAAGCCGTGCCCTTCCCCGATTTTGCTGACCATGCGCCCGGCCATTCTCGATCCGCTGTTTGCTTCCGTCTCCACCCTTGCAGGTGTGGGGCCGAAGCTTGCCGATCTTCTGGCCAAGCTCTTGAGCCGGGAAAACGCCGACGACACCCGCGTGATCGATCTCCTGTTCCACGCGCCATCGAACGTTATCGACCGCCGAAACCGCCCCGGCATCGCGCTGGCCGCGCCCGGCGCCATTGTCACCATTCAGGGACGCGTGGACCGCCACCAGCCGCCACCGCCGGGAAACCGCTCCGCGCCCTATCGCATCTTCCTGCATGACGAGACCGGCGAACTGGCCCTGACCTTCTTCCGCGCCAAGGGCGACTGGCTGTCCAAGGCACTGCCCGTCGATGAGGAGGTTCTCGTCAGCGGCAAGGTGGACTGGTTCAATGGCCGCGCCTCCATGGTGCATCCGGATTTCATGGTGAAACTTTCCGAGGCCGAAAACCTGCCACTTGTGGAAGCCGTTTATCCCATGACCGCCGGACTGTCCCCCAAGGTGCTGCGGCGGGCGATCGAAGGCGGGCTATCGAAGCTGCCGGTCTTTCCGGAGTGGATCGATGAAACGCTGAAGACCCGGCAAGGCTTCGGCGATGTCGCTTCGAGCTTCCGTGGGTTGCACGACCCGCGTGACAGCGCCGATATCGAGCCGCAGGCTCCAGCGCGCAGGCGGCTTGCCTATGACGAATTCCTCGCCGGGCAGCTGTCACTCGCATTGGTGCGTCAGCGGCTGCGCAAAGTGGCGGGCCAGCCGATCCGCGCCAAGGGTGATGTCGCCGCAAAAATCCTGTCGCAACTGCCCTTCTCGCTGACACCGAGCCAGAGCGCTGCGGTGAAGGATATTCTGACTGACATGGCCGGCGAAGACCGCATGCTTCGCCTGCTGCAGGGCGATGTCGGCGCAGGCAAGACGCTGGTGGCGCTGATGGCGATGGCAACGGCCGTGGAGGCCGGCGGACAGGCGGTGCTGATGGCCCCGACCGAAATCCTCGCCCGGCAGCACTACGCCACCATTTCCAAGCTCGCTCAGGCCGCGGGCATTACCGTCGAAGTGCTGACCGGCCGCACCAAGGGCAAGGAGCGGCGCGAGATCGAGGAGCGCGTCGCATCAGGTGAGGCACAGATCGTCATCGGCACCCATGCGTTGTTTCAGGACAGCGTGAGTTACAAGAACCTCGTGCTGGCCGTGGTGGACGAACAGCACCGTTTCGGCGTTCATCAACGCCTGCGCCTCACCGCCAAGGGCATCACCCCGCATATGCTGGTCATGACTGCCACGCCCATTCCGCGCACACTGGTTCTGGCCGCCTTCGGCGACATGGATGTTTCGAAGCTCACCGAAAAGCCGGCCGGCCGCAAACCTATCCAAACGGTGACGATCCCCACCGAACGGATCGGCGACATTGTCGAGCGGCTGCGTTCCGCGCTGAAGGATGGCAAGAAGGCCTACTGGATCTGCCCGCTGGTGGAAGAAACGGAAGAATCCGACCTTATGTCGGCGGAGGAGCGGCACGCAGTTCTCTCGCAGATGCTGGGCGCCAATATCGGCCTCATCCATGGCCGCATGAGCGGCCCGGAGAAGGACGCCGCCATGCTCGCCTTCAAGAGCGGCGAAACCCGGCTTCTGGTAGCGACGACCGTGGTGGAAGTTGGCGTCGACGTGCCTGACGCGACGATCATGGTCATCGAACATGCCGAACGTTTCGGCCTTGCCCAGCTTCACCAGCTGCGCGGACGCGTGGGGCGCGGTGACGAGGCCTCCACCTGCATCCTGCTCTACAAAGGCCCGCTCAGCGAAAACGGCCGCGCCCGGCTTTCCATCCTGCGTGACAGCGAGGATGGCTTCCTGATCGCGGAAGAGGATTTGAAGCTGCGCGGCGAAGGCGAGTTGCTCGGCACCCGCCAGTCCGGCACGCCGGGATTCCGCATCGCCAGCCTGGAAGCCCACGCCGACCTTCTGGAAATCGCCCGCAAGGACGCGGCCTACGTCATCGAGCGCGACCCCGAACTGACGGGCCCGCGCGGCAATGCGCTGCGCACCCTGCTCTACCTGCACCGCCGCGACGAAGCGATCCGCTTCCTGCACGCCGGCTGAAAGTGACCTGTCATGAACATGATCGACCCCCGCCGCCCACCACCCGCCTTCCGCAAGGGTTATGCGCTGTGCTCGCCGCAGAATATCCTGCAACCCGAGACATTTGCGAAGAGTGAGAAAAAGGCGATCGGCAAGGCGTTCAAGAAGCCAGGCCGCAAGAAGGCCTGGAGTGAGGCGCTGGAGGCAGGCTGGAGCGTGCGCCTGGTCTATATGCGACTTTTCGTTCCCGTTTTCCACGCGACCAATGCGGGGACGGAAGTGGATGATCTGGATGACGAGGATTGATATGGTCCATTGAATGGACTAGTCTGCGGAGTGCCTTAATTCCTGGAGCAAGCCATGCAGATCTCTGTCACTGACGCAAAGGGCCAACTGACCGAATTGGTGCGCCGCGCCGAGGCGGGAGATGAAATCATTCTCACCCGGCATGGTCATGCAGCAGTGCTGCTTGTTCCGGTCGCTGCCGTAGCGGACAAGAAATCCCGCAGTGCCACGCTGGAAAAGGTGCGCAAGGCAGTCGCAAACAAAACCAATGATGGCCCCGATGCCGCGCATAGTCAGGATTTCCTCTATGACGAAAACGGCCTGCCTGAATGATCGTCATCGATACTTCAGCACTGATGGCGATCCTGCTAAACGAACCCAAAGCGGATGCTTGCGCGGCGGCGCTCGAAACGGACGAACCTCTCCTCATTTCCGCAGGCACCCTTGCAGAAGCGATGATCGTGGCGCAGCGCCGTGGACGCGGTCAGGAACTGGACATGCTGATCGAAGGACTCGTAGTTGAAATCAGGAATGTCACCCCGAAATCAGCACAAGGCATTTCCGAAGCCTATCGTATCTGGGGCAAAGGCATTCATCCCGCAGGGCTGAATTTCGGTGACTGTTTTGCCTACGAGTTGGCGAAAACCGAGGGCTGCCCTTTGCTTTATGTCGGCAACGACTTTTCGCAGACGGACATCCTCGGCGCTCTCTAACCGTCAAACCGGCGCGATCATCTTGGGCGGCGTGAAATCAGGCGCCACCAGACCGCCGGAAATCAGCAGTTTCGCCGCATCCTCCGGTGTCATGTCCAGCATCACGATCTTGTTTTTGGGCACGAAGAGCAGAAAACCTGCCGTCGGCACCGGTGTGGGCGGCAGGAAGACGGCGACCATCTGCTGGCCCATTTCGTTGAAACGGTGAGCAAGTTCGCCCTTGGCCTCGGAGGCGACGAAAACCATGGCCCAGGTCCCTGACGATGGAAACTCGATCAGGCCGACCTTTTTGAAGGAGTTCGAATGCTCTTTCAGGACGGATTCGAACAGCTGCTTGATGCTTTTGTAGATCGGCCGCACCAGCGGCATGCGATTAAGGATGGATTCGCCGACGCCGAAAATCCATTTGCCGATGAGGTTATTACCGAGAAAGCCGATGAGCGTGATGCCAATGACGGCGATCAGCAGGCCGAAACCGGGGATTGCCACATCGAAATATTGCTCGGGATCGTAACGGGCCGGAATATAGGGCTTCACCCAGCTATCCGCCCATTGCAGGAAACTCCACACCAGCCACATGGTGATGGTGACGGGCGCGAGGATCAGAACGCCCGTGAGGAAACTATTGCGCAGGCGGGCTGCGAATGAAATTTTGACTGGAATATCGGTCATTTACCGTTCGGAATTAAGCGTTGTCGCCATCGAAACCCGGATGAAAACCGACAATGCCGGATGGAGTTCCACCATGCAAGCGAAGAACTGTGAAATATTCGTTAGGAATCCCTTCCGCACTCACCCCTTCGACATGGCGAAAACCGAAGCGACCGTAATAGGCGGGATCACCGACAACGACGCAGCCGGCAGCGCTCAGCCGCTCCAGTGCGGCAAGCCCTTCACGCGCCAGCCGCGAACCGACACCTTCTCCCTGCCTTTCCGGTGTCACGGAGAGCGGCGCGAGGCAGAACCAGCCGGTCTCGCCGCCCGACAGCGTCACCGGCGAGAAGCCGACATGGCCGATGACGCCTTCGCTGTCTTCCGCCACCAGTGAAACCGTCAGTGCGCCGGCATTCCGCAGCCGCGCGACGATCAGCTGTTCTGTCCCGCTGCTGTGCTCGGCGTCACGGAAAGCATCTTCCGTAACGCGAGCGATCGCTTCCTCGTCGCCCTGCTGTTCCGGTCGGACAATCATTCCACCGTTACCGATTTCGCCAGATTGCGCGGCTGGTCCACATCCGTGCCCATGAAGACGGCGGTGTGATAGGCCAGCAGCTGGATCGGCAGCGAGAAAACCATCGGAGCAATAAGCTCGTCGACATTGGGCAACGTGATCGTCGCCATGGTGTCGAGCTTGGAGGCGGCGGCCCCCTTCTCGTCGGTGATGAAGATGATGCGGCCGCCGCGTGCAGCGACTTCCTGCATGTTCGAAACGGTCTTTTCGAAGAAGCGGTCATGCGGCGCGATGACGATGACGGGCATATTTTCGTCGATCAGCGCGATCGGCCCATGCTTCAGCTCGCCGGCGGCATAACCTTCGGCGTGGATATAGGAGATTTCCTTGAGCTTCAGCGCCCCTTCTAGCGCCAGCGGGAAGCTGGTGCCGCGGCCGAGATAAAGCACGTCCTTGAAACGCGACAGATCGCGTGACAGCGCTTCGATCTGCGGCTGGATGCTGTTGAGAACCTTGCTCATGATGCGCGGCATCTCGGTAAGATGGCGAACCAGCTCGGTTTCCTGCTGAGGCGTGATGGTGCCTCGCGCTTTTCCGGCGGCAACGGCAAGCGAAGCGAGCACGGCAAGCTGGCAGGTGAAGGCCTTGGTGGAGGCCACGCCGATTTCAGGACCGGCGAGGATCGGGAAGATCGCATCGGATTCACGCGCCATGGTCGATTCACGCGTATTGACCACCGCGCCGATCTTCAGGCCCTCCTGCTGGCAATAACGCAAGGCCGCCAGCGTATCGGCAGTTTCCCCCGATTGCGAAATGAACAGCGCGGCCTGCGTGGGAACAAGCGGGATTTCGCGATAGCGGAATTCCGAGGCGACATCGATTTCCACCGGCAGACGCGCGTAACGTTCGAACCAGTATTTGCCGATCAGGCCGGACAGATAGGCTGTGCCGCAGGCGGAAATCGCAAGGCCGGAAAGCTTGGCGAAGTCGATTGCCGTGTCGGCCTGCTTCACGGTCTTGGAGGCGAAATCCACGTAATGGCTGAGCGCGTGGGAAATGACTTCCGGCTGCTCGTAGATTTCCTTTTCCATGAAGTGGCGATGGTTGCCCTTGTCGACCACGAAGGCCGTCGCCTGTGAAATCTGACGCTCGCGCTTCACCGGCTTGCCCGAGAAATCGATGATCTCAGCACCCTGGCGGGTCAAGATGGCACAATCGCCATCCACCAGATAGGTGATTTCGTTGGTGAAGGGCGACAGCGCGATGGCGTCGGAGCCGAGGAACATTTCGCCCCTACCGTAACCGACGGCAAGCGGCGGGCCGGAGCGCGCCGAAAGCAGCGTGTCGGGATCATCCTTGAACATCACCACCAGCGCATAGGCGCCTGTCACGCGGTTCAGCATCTTCAGCATCGCCTCGCGATGGCCAAGTCCTTCGCGAGTGTATTTCGCCAGAAGCTGCGCCACCACTTCGGTGTCGGTCTGGGTGGTGAAGGTTGCACCCTCGGCGCTCAGTTCGTCGCGCAATTCGGAGAAGTTTTCAATGATGCCGTTATGGACGACGGCAACGCCATCGACGAAATGCGGGTGGGCGTTGGTTTCGTTCGGAACGCCGTGGGTCGCCCAGCGGGTGTGTGCGATGCCAACGACACCAGGCAGCGGCTCTTCAGAGAGCCTTTTCTCCAGATTGAACAGCTTGCCTTCCGCACGGCGGCGGTCCATCGCGCCATTGTCGATGGTGGCGACACCCGCCGAATCGTAACCGCGATATTCGAGACGCTTCAGCGCATCGACAAGCCGTTCAGCAACGGGCTGGGTTCCGACAATTCCGACAATTCCGCACATATATTTCTCCAGACGGCGATCTCTTCGCCGAAACTACTAATCGTTTCCCTGAAATCGGCAATTACGCCGCCGGTCACTTTCGGTATCGCTTGGTAACGTCTTTCAAGAGGACTTTTTCTTCGCTTCCTTCAGCGCTTTTGCCCGCTCGCGCACGACGGTTGCCCGGCCCGGTTTCACTTCCTGACGCGCGCGTCCAAAAGCCAGCGCATCATCAGGCACGTCATCGGTAATCACGCTGCCGGAGGCGATATAGGCCCCCTCTCCAATGGTGACAGGAGCGACCAGCGACGAGTTCGAACCAATGAAACTGTTCGCACCAATGCGCGTTTCGGCCTTGTTGTAGCCATCGTAATTGCAGGTGATGGTGCCCGCGCCGATATTGCTGCCTGCGCCGATAAAGGCGTCACCGATATAGGTCAGATGGTTGACCTTGGCGCCCTCGCCGATCTCGGCCTTCTTGACCTCGCAGAAATTGCCCACCTTGGAATTGGCATGCAGGTTCGCACCCGGGCGCAACCGCGCATAGGGACCAACGGCCGCACCTTCCGCGACATGGGCCCCTTCCAGATGCGAGAAGGCGTGGATGACGGCGCCCGGCTCGATCGTGACGCCGGGACCGATGACGACATTCGGCTCGATCAGAACGTCCTGACCGATCTTCGTGTCGAAGGAGAGGAAGACGGTTTCGGGGGCAACCATCGAAACGCCGTCCACCATCAATTCGTGGCGGCGGCGCTCCTGCCAGAGCTTCTCGATAAAGGCCAGTTCGGCGCGGTTGTTGCAGCCGACCAGCTCGGCTTCCGGCGCATCGATGGCGACGGCGCGGCGTCCGAGAGAGCGGGCGATCTCGACGACGTCAGTCAGATAATATTCGCCCTTCACATTGCTGTTGCCGATCCGGTCGAGCAGGTCCAGCGCGTTGCGGCCGTTGATGGCCATCAGGCCGCTATTGCACCAGGTGACCTTGCGCTCCGCATCGGTGGCATCCTTTTCCTCGCGGATCGCGACAAGCTCACCATTCTCGACCAGAAGCCGGCCGTAACCGGTCGGGCGATCGGTATGGAAACCGATGACAGCGACATCGGCGCCGGCGGCAATCGCCTCACGCGCCCGGTCGAGCGTTGCGGAGGTGATAAGCGGCACATCGCCATAGGCAATGATGAGATCATCGAAACCGCGTTCGAGGGCGGCGCGTGCGGCAAGAACCGCGTGGCCAGTGCCCTTGCGTTCCGTCTGCAGGAAAGCTTCGACCTGAATGCCCTTCATGCTTGCGGCCGCAGTGACATTGTCGGCATCGCGCCCGACCACCAGCGCCACCGTGCCGACGCCAGATCCAGCCACCGCCTCCACCACATGCGCGATCATCGGACGCCCGGCGACCGGATGCAGCACCTTGGACTTCGACGATTTCATGCGCGTGCTGTCGCCCGCTGCGAGAATAATGGCTAGAGAGCTGCGCTCCATAAGACCTCCAACACCTGTCACCGGCCGCATGGCGGCCAGGACGGCGGCATATGTTTGACTTCACGCCGTCCGGCAAACAAACGGGCGCATCGGTAATTTCATTCCGGAATTGCTATAACGGCGGCCCACTTAAGAAACCATGCAAATCTGCACCAAATTTCCGCACCGATTTTCATCAAACGTGATTGGAAGAGGGTCGCATCCCGCTCCCGCAGTTTGAGTTATCGCGGGGTATTGCGGGCAGTGAATTCCAGCACCTGCTGGCGGCCGTTCTCAATCAGCCTTTCCATTTCGCGGCGCGCCGCGGCCTCATCGCGCAGGCGAAACGCCTCGACGAGCCTCAGGTGGGAGGCGGAAACGTCGGAAATCTCATTGGGATCGGTATCCGGGTTGCTCATCCGGAAAATACCAACCAGAGCCGCCTTTATCAGCGAACCGACGGTGCGCATGAACGGGTTGCCCGACATTTCGGTGATGAGCACATGGAAGTTCATATCCGCAAGAGCGCGCTTTTCCTTGGAATAGGCCGTGTTGCCCATCTCGTTGGCATAGGCGGCGAGCTTGGTGATATCGGTGTCCTTTGCCCTGATAGCGGCAAGGCCCGCGCCATAGGGTTCGAAAGCCTGACGGATATCATAAAGATGCAGCAGAAACTCATCGCTGACACCAGCCTCGAAATGCCAGAGCAGCACTTCGCTGTCGAACATGTTCCAGCTCTCGCGCTCCGTCACCCGGGTGCCGATACGCGCCTTGGGTGAAATCATGCCCTTGGCGGTGAGCGTCTTCATCGCTTCGCGCAGCACTGTGCGCGACACTTTCAGCCGCTCCATCAGCTCGGCATCACCGGGAAGGATGTCACCCGTCTTGAAGGTGCCGGAGACGATATCGAGACCGAGCTTGTGAACGACCTGTGCATGATTTGTCCGCAGCTTTCGAAAACCGATCGCCGCATCGAGCATTCCGCGCTGCAAGTGCCATATCCTTCCGTTCGGCTGGCGATCTCGAAAAAATCGCGCCAGACGTGTGTATCTCAAGTCAGATTATAGTGAAAAACATCAAGTCGCGTGAAAAGCAAAGGTAAACTTCATCCATGCAGTAAAACGCATGAAAATAAGCAAGGCCGCACATGACACATGTGCGGCCTTGCCTCAATAAGGATAGATGATCCGCATTATTGCGGCAGCTTGTCGTCCACGCCGGCAACGTAGAAGTTGAGGCCGAGCAGAACCTTGTCTTCAGCCTTCTCGCCAGCCTTCAGCCATTCCGAACCGTCCTGCTTCTTCACCGGACCGGTGAAAGGATGCAACTCGCCCGACTTGATCTTGGCTTCGGTTTCCTCGGCCATCTTCTTCACGTCATCAGGCATGTTGGTGTAGGGCGCCATGGTCAGGATGCCGTCTTTCAGGCCGTCCCAGATGGATTCGGACTTCCAGGTGCCATCCAGAAGAGCCTGCGTGCGCTTGATGTAATATGCGCCCCAGGTGTCCTTGATCGCGGTCAGCTGCGTCTCCGGACCGGCCTTGATCATGTCCGAAGCCTGACCGAAGGCCTTGATGCCACGTTCCGCTGCAACCTGCATCGGCGCTGTCGTGTCGGTGTGCTGCGTCAGGATATCGACACCCTGGTCGATCAGCGCCTTGGCGGCATCGGCTTCCTTGCCGGGGTCGAACCAGGTGTTGGCCCAGACGACCTTGACCTTGAACTCGGGATTGACGGACTGCGCGCCGAGAACGAAGGCGTCGATTCCCATCACCACTTCCGGGATCGGGAAGGACGCGATGTAGCCGGCAACACCCTTCTTCGACATCTTCGCGGCGATCTGGCCCTGAATGTAACGGCCTTCATAAAAACGCGAATTGTAGGTCGCGACGTTTTCAGCGGTCTTGAAGCCGGTGGCGTGTTCGAACTTCACCTTGGGGAACTTCTGGGCAACCTTCACGGTCGCATCCATGAAGCCGAAGGAGGTGGTGAACACCAGTTCGCAGCCGGAACGGGCCATGCGCTCGATGGCGCGTTCGGCATCCGGGCCTTCCGGAACGCTTTCGAGGAACGGCGTTTCGATCTTGTCGCCGAAGTGCTTCTGCAGCTCTTCGCGGCCGATTTCATGCGCCTGCGTCCAGCCGCCATCGGTGCGGCTGCCGACATAGATGAAGCAGACCTTCTTGGCGTCGGCGGCTTCAGCGGAGGAAACAACGCCTCCAAGTGCCGCGATGGAAGCGGCAAGTGCGATGACCAGTTTTTTCATTTTTACCCCTGTTGGTTTGGAGACGTGAGAATGCTTCACCTGTCCGGCACGAAGGATTTGCCCAGCGATGCCGGTGTATTGATCAAGGTCGTGCGGCGATTATGCGAGATGATGACCAGCACGACAATAGTTGCAAGGTAAGGTAGCGCCGAAAGCAGTTGCGACGGCACCCCGATGCCGAATGCCTGCGCATGCAATTGCCCGATGGAGACGGCGCCGAACAGATAACCGCCCGCCAGAACCCGCCATGGACGCCATGACGCGAAAACGACGAGCGCCAGCGCAATCCAGCCGCGCCCGGCCGACATGTTTTCCACCCATTGCGGCGTATAGACGAGCGACAGCTGCGCCCCGGCAAGACCGGCACAGGCGCCGCCGAACATCACAGCCAGATAACGCGTGCGGATGACATTGATGCCAAGCGCATGGGCGGAAGCGTGACTGTCGCCGATAGCGCGGATTTTGAGGCCCGCGCGGCTTTTGAACAGAAACCAGCCAGTGCCAAAGACCAGCGCGATGGACATGTAGAAGATCAGATCCTGCCGGAATAGCAGCGGACCAAAGAAGGGAATCTCCGACAGCAGCGGAAAGACGATAGGCTGCAGCTTGACACCCGGCAGGCCAACGAAACTTTCGCCCAGCATGCCGGAAACGCCGAGGCCGAGAATGGTAAGCGCAAGGCCTGTCGCTACCTGATTGGTGACCAGCGTCAGTGTCAGGAAACCGAATAGCAGCGAAAAAACCGCGCCGGAGGCGATGCCGGCGAGAATGCCGAGATAGGGAGACCCCGTCATATGGGCGGTCGCAAAAGCGCAGACCGCACCCATGATCATCATGCCCTCGACACCAAGATTGAGGACGCCGGAACGCTCCGTCACCAGCTCGCCGGAGGCGGCGATGACCAGCGGTGTGGCGGCAGTAATGACGGTGAGGAGGATGGCCTGAAGCATATCCATCATGCCGCTCCTTGGCTGTTATGCGCCTTGCCGGTGAAGACGACCCTGATGCGGTAGAAAATCAGCGTATCGCAGGACAGCACGAAGAACAGCATCAGCCCCTGGAACACACGCGTCACCTTGTCCGACACACCAATCGAAAGCTGCGCCGCCTCGCCGCCGAGATAGGTCAGCGCCAGCACCAGCCCTGACAGAATGATGCCAAGCGGATTGAGACGGCCGAGAAAGGCGACGATGATGGCGGTGAAACCATAGCCCGGCGAAATGCTGGGCTGTAGATGGCCGATGGAGCCGGAGGCCTCAGATATGCCCGCAAGCCCTGCCAGTGCACCTGACAGCAACAGCGAAAACCACACCATGCGGCTTGACGAGAAACCGGCAAAACGCCCGGCCCGCGCCGATTGCCCAAGCACGGTGACCTCGAAGCCTTTCAGCATGTAGCGCATCATGAACCACAGCGCGATTGCCGCGACGATGGCGAAAACGAAACCCCAATGCGCACGGCCCGAGGCCAGCATTTCCGGCAAGACGGCGCTTTCGTTGAAGGGCTTGGTCTGCGGGAAGTTGTAGCCGCCCGGATCGCGCCAGATGCCGCGCGTCAGCCAGTCGAGAAAAAGCTGCGCGACATAGACCAGCATCAGGCTGACGAGGATTTCGTTGGTGTTGAACTTCGTCTTCAACAGCGCCGGAATACCGGCATAAAGCGCGCCGCCGATGGCGCCCATCACCATCATCAACGGCAGGATGAGCGGCGAATGCCAGTCGGGATAAAGAACCGGCAGTATGGAACCGGTGATCGCGCCGATGGTGAATTGCCCCTCCGCGCCGATGTTCCAGTTATTGGAGCGATAACAGATCGACAGGCCAACGCCGATCAGGATCAGCGGTGCGGCCTTGATCGCCAGCTCGTGCAGCGACCAGACTTCGAGCAGCGGTTCAACGAAAAAGGCATAAAGCGCATGAGCCGGATTTTTGCCGAGCATGGCGAACATGACGGCGCCGACCAGCAGCGTCAGCACAAGCGCCAGAAGCGGCGAAATAAGGGTGAAAAGCTTCGAGACCCCTGCCCGTTTTTCAAGCTCAATGCGCATGCTGGGCGGCTCCCGAATGTGACGCGTTAATGCCGCCCATCAGCAGGCCGATCTTTTCAAGCGTCATGTCTTCCACCGGATAGGCCTCGGAAAGCTTGCCGTCGGAAATAACCGCGATATTGGTGGCGACCTCGAAGATTTCATCGAGATCCTGACTGATGACGATGACGGCCGAGCCCGCCTTGGCAAGATCGACAAGCGCCTGACGAATGCGGCTTGCGGCACCGGCATCCACACCCCAGGTTGGTTGGTTGACCACAAGTACGGTCGGCTGACGATCAAGCTCGCGACCGACGATGAATTTCTGCAGGTTGCCGCCGGAAAGCGATCCGGCCAGCGGATCGGCCCCGCTTTTGCGCACATCCATTGTTTCCGAAATGCGCCGCGCCGCCGCCCTGATCGCCGAGCCCCTGACGATGCGCAGGAAACCGCCGGTCAGAAACGCCTTGCGGTCGGAGCGCGCCCGCGCCAGCAGCAGGTTGTCGGAAAGGCTCATGCCGGGAACAGCGGCGTGGCCGTGGCGTTCTTCCGGCACAAAACCCGCGCCCATCAGGCGACGACCATTGATACCGATGCGACCGACCGGCTTGCCGCGCAGGTGAATGGCATCGTTGTTATAGACCGGATATTCGCCCGAAAGCGCATCGAATAGCTCACCTTGGCCGTTGCCGGCCACGCCGGCAATCGCCAGCACTTCCCCGGCGCGCACCTGCATAGAAATCGATTTCAGCGCCACGGCAAAAGGCGTGCGTGGCGCAACGGAAAGCCCCATGACCTCGATATGCGGTTGGCCGAGCGCCTCGCCCGTCGGCCGCGAAACGCTTGCGACATCGCTGCCGACCATCATGCGCGCCAGCGATGCCGGCGTTTCCTTGCGCGGATCGCAGGCGCCGGTCACCTTGCCGTGGCGCAGGACGGTGGCGCGGTCGCAGATGCGCTGCACCTCTTCCAGACGGTGGCTGATATAAAGCACCGAGCGGCCTTCGGCCTTCAGCTTCTCCAGCGTTTCGAACAGCTTGTCAGCCTCCTGCGGCGTCAGCACCGAGGTCGGTTCGTCGAGAATGATGAGGCGCGGGTTCTGCAGCAGGGCGCGGACGATCTCGATCCGCTGGCGCTCGCCCACCGAAAGATCGGCCACATGCGCATAGGGATCGAGCGGCAGGCCATAGGCCCGCGACAGCGTTTCCGCTTCCCTGGCGATTTCCTTCAATGAAATTTTAGGGTCGAGCGACAGGGCGATGTTTTCAGCGACCGTCAGCGCCTCGAACAGGGAAAAATGCTGGAAGACCATGCCAATGCCGAGTTGGCGGGCCTCGCTTGGCGAACCGACGGAAACCGGCTGGCCCTGCCAGATAATATCACCCTCGGTGGGTGCGAGAACGCCGAACAGCATCTTGACGAGCGTGGATTTGCCCGCGCCGTTTTCACCCAGAAGCGCATGAATTTCGCCCGGCGCAATATCGAGATCGATGCCGTTGCAGGCGGCGAAATTGCCGAACAGCTTGGTCAGCTTGCGAACGGACAGGAGAGGCACGGCCTCCGGCGCCAAAGTTCCAGTCACGAGTTCCCTCTCTCACCGACCATCCATGCCTTCTTCGAGGCGTTTCTAACGATCGCGGTCATTGTTCCCAATCGGACGCCAATGCGTATGCAATTTCATCCAATCAAGACTTATTGATAACGGTTTTGCTGCTGCGCACAACTGAAAAAGAAGCTGCTTAAATGCGATTTGCACAAGCAATAAACGGCTTTACCTTTTTCTTATTTCGCACCGAGCGAGGGGAAAAACTGCAATATTCCACCGATGCAATAAAGATAGATGCCACTGACCACGAAGCCGATCACGGCCCAGCTCGGGGTTTCGAAGTGCGTCAGCAGCGCATAACCGCCAAGCGCGCACCAGATGAAGACAACGGCCAGATTGAGCGGCCGCAATCGTTTCACCCGCACCGGATGCAGGAAATTGATCGGCAGGAATGTCAGGAACACCGAGACGGTAACGACGATCATGGCCGTCGTTGCGCTGGCATCCATGACGAACAGGGTGAACACCACCATGTTCCACACCACCGGAAAGCCGGAGAAGAAATATTCGTCCGTCTTCATGCCCATATCGGCATAATAGATGGCGCTGGACACCACGATCATGCCGGCCGCCACGAAGGACAGCGGCTCGCCGATCATGCCGCTCTGGTAAAGCGCAAAGGCGGGCAAGAGCACATATGTGACGTAGTCGATGATATTGTCGAGCGTATCGCCGGACCAGTTGGGCAGAACTTCCTTCACCCGCACCTTGCGGGCGATGGGTCCGTCGATACCATCGACCAGAAGCGCAAGCCCCAGCCACCAGAACATGTCGACGAAACGGTGTTCAGCCGCGGCAACGACGCCGAGAAAGGCCAGAAACGAACCGGAAGCCGTGAGCATATGAACGGAAAAGGCGCGGATTTCCGCGTAGGGAACACGCTTGTAGTTGAAAATTTTCATGGTCAGCGTCTGCGCCCCGTTTTTCATCCGCCCTGCTTATTCCGGTATGCGGCCATTCACCACGCTTTGCAACCGGCTCAATCCGCTTATCCTAGGACTAATATAACAGGGCAACCAACGAATCTTCGCAACCGGATGTTCCGGAGCCGAAGTGGATTTACCCGCGCAAAGCCATTATGATGCTTTGGAAATAACAACGGATCAGGACCATGAGACACTTCGATATCGCCATAACAGGTGCGGGACTTGCGGGCCAGATCGCGGCCATCGCGCTGGCGCGGGCGGGCCGCCACGTGGCGCTCATCGCACCTTCAAGCGACAGGAAGGACCAGCGCACCACGGCGCTGATGGACCAGTCCATCCGCTTCATGGACCGTCTCGGCCTCTGGTCACGCATCGCGCCATCAGCCGCACGTCTTTCCACCATGCAGATCATTGACGGCACCGAGCGCCTGCTACGCGCGCCAACCGTGCAGTTCCGCTCCTCCGAAATCGGGCTCGATGCCTTCGGCTGGAACATTCCCAACGAGGCGCTGCTTGGCGTTCTCAGCGAAGCGGTTGAGCAGGAACACAATATTACCCGCCTCGACGCCACGGCCGAGACGATCGACATCGGCAACGACCGCGTATCGGTGACACTTGCAGACGGCGAAACACTCTCGGCCGATTTCCTCATCGGCGCTGATGGCAAGAAGTCGATGGTGCGGGATACGGCCGGCATCGGCGTCAAATCCTGGTCCTATCCGCAGACGGCCATTGTTTTGAACTTCGGCCACAGCCGGTCGCATGGCAATGTCTCGACGGAATTCCACACGCCAACCGGTCCTTTCACCCAGGTTCCCCTGCCCGGCAACCGCTCCAGCCTCGTCTGGGTCGTTACCCCGCAACAGGCGGAGGAATTGACGGCGCTGCCGCTGGAAACACTCAGCCTCCGGATCGAGGAGCGCATGCAGTCCATGCTGGGCGCGGTAACAGTAGAGGACAGCGTGCAGGCCTGGCCGCTCTCTTCCATGACGGCACACCGCTTCGGCAAGGGCCGCGTGGCCCTGATCGGCGAGGCCGCGCATGGTTTTCCACCCATCGGCGCGCAGGGGCTGAACCTCAGCCTGCGCGACATCATCGCGCTGACGGAACTGCTGGGCGCGGTCTCCGACCGCCCGATTGCGGCCGATGCCGGCAGCAGCTTCGACCGCAGGCGGCGTGCGGATGTCTATAGCCGCACGCTCAGCGTCGATCTCCTCAACCGTTCGCTGCTTTCCGACCTGCTGCCGGTGCAGATGGCGCGCGCGGCGGGCCTGCACGTCCTCTCGGGAATCGGCACGCTCCGAAGCATGGTCATGCGCGAAGGCATCGAGCCGGGACGCGGGCTGAAGGCCCTGCCCTCGCTTTTATTCGGCAGCTTCAAAAAGGCTGGATGAAATACACCACGCCGGTCAGCGTGAAGACCGACAGCACCGTCGAAATCAGGATCGTCGCAGACGCCCTCTCCTGCCAGACGTGATATTGCTGGCCGATGACGAAGACGTTCGTCGCGGTCGGCAGCGCTGCCAGCAGCACGGCCGAATAGATCCACACCGGCTCAAATCGCCCGAGCGACGAGAGCACGAGCCAGACGGCGAGCGGATGCAGGATCAGTTTTGCCGGCACGATATAGCTGATTTCCACCGGCACCCGTTTCATTGGCCGAAGCGCCAGCGTCACACCCATGGCAAATAGCGCGCAGGGTGCTGCTGATTGCGCCAGATAATCCACCAGCCGCTGCACCGCCTCCGGCGGCTGCCATGACAGCGATGCGGCCAGAAAACCGGCGATGACGGATACGATGAAGGGATGGGTGATGACCTTGCGCGCCACATCCAGCGCAAGCCTTGCCGGAGAGCGTTTGTCGCCGCCCGCCACCGCCATCATCGCCGGGGCGACGATGAAATGGGCGGCGTTTTCAAGGCAGACGATCAGCGCCACCGGCACTGCCGCCTTTTCGCCGAGCGCCAGAAGCGCAAGGCCCGGCCCCATATAGCCGATATTGCCGTAGCTGGCCGCAAAACTCTGGATAGTGGTTTCGGCAAGGCTGTTTTTCCGCACGAACCGGCCGATCAGAAATACCAGCAGGAAAATGCCATAGGTGCAGGCAAGGCTGGCAGCGACGAAATCCATGCGTGCCAGCTCTTCCACCGGCGTTTTCGACACCAGTTTGAAAAACAGCGCCGGCAGCGCCGCATAGATGATGAAGGTGTTCAGCCAGCCCATCGCCTCGACCGGCTGTTTCGTTATGCGCGCCGCACCATAACCGATGAAGATCAGGCCGAAAAACGGCAAAAGCAATCCGACGATATCGGTCACTATGTTTCCCCCGCAAGCAACTCCGGCGGGAGGCTTAACCGATTTTCATGAGGATCGGAAAGGTCTCCTGGAACCAGATCGCCACATTGGTGATAAAACCGGACATGAAAGCGAGACCGGTCAGCACCAGCAATACGCCCAGCAGCTTTTCCACGAGGCCGAGATGGCGGCGGAAGCGGACGAGGAAACGCATGAAGGAACCGGAGAACGCAGCCGCGATCCAGAACGGCACGGCAAGGCCGAGCGAATAGACCGCAAGCAGCGCCGCACCATCACCAACCGTATCACGCGCGGCGGCGACACCAAGGATCGCACCCAGAACCGGACCAATGCAGGGCGTCCAGCCGAAAGCGAAGGCAAGGCCCATCACATAGGCCCCTGAAAGCGTGGCCGGCTTGCCCGCCCCCTGAAACCGCGCCTCGCGCGAAAACAGGCCGATGCGGAAGACACCGAGGAAATTCAGGCCCATAAGGATGATGATGAAACCGCCGATCTTGGCGAGAATATCCAGATTCTGACGAAGGAGCGTACCGATCGTCGAGGCCCCTGCTCCAAGCGCCACGAAAACAGTGGCGAAACCAAGCGTGAAGAAAAAGGCCGAAAACAGCACGGCCCTGCGAATCTCCGGTCGGGGTGCTGTATCTTCCGTCCTGAACTGCTCGACCGAAACACCCGCCATATAACAGAGATAAGGCGGCACCAGCGGCAGGACGCAGGGCGACAGAAAGGAAAGAGCGCCGGCCAGAAGCGCGCTGAACAGGGAAATATCGGCAATCGACAAGAAAGAACTCCGCATCCCGCAAAGCCGCCGCGATTCCTAGGATTCGCCGCCGCCTCACGCTTCATTTTCATGCATGTCATTGCTGCAAAAGGATTTCACCCGTCTGGCCGACATGTCTGCAGCCGGTTTTATCCCCAGCCGCCCCCTCTCTCCAATCACCTTTTCGGGGGTGCGACAAAAAAAACCGGATTGATTGTAGAAAGCGCTTTTTTTGGGTTGACCGAACGGATCGCTCTACATATGTTCCGCGCACTTCCGAAGGGCAACCAAGCCCCGACACGGGAGAGCGTAGCTCAGCCGGTAGAGCAACTGACTTTTAATCAGTAGGTCCAGGGTTCGAATCCCTGCGCTCTCACCACCTCAAATCTACATTTTCTGATATTTTGCAAAGAGTTATCACCACGAGTGACAGGACTCTGATGTGAGCGGAAAAGATGCGCCCGTAGTCTTAGACTGTATCCATTGCAAGCCTGGTTTCAGAACACCCGCTGCGATAAAGGGCCATAGGCTCAAGCGCCAGCTCACCGGCACGACCGGACGGTCGCTCCAAAAGGTTCAGTACAGTCTTCAGGTATAAAGTTTCAGGCTCGGAAAGCATAGGGTTTGATATTCCTACAAACCCGGCCAGAGATCATTTGCGCGCAGCGGTACGGCGGCAGCGCCAGTTCCAGTCTCTTGGCTCACCCGTGTCCATATGGACCGATTCGGTATGGCAATAGGTGCCCACGCCGCCGCGCTCCGGCAGGGAACGCAGATAGGTCGCAAGCTCCCATTTGGAGACGCCCTTGATCTGGATGTCGGCGGCATCGCAAGTATAGTGTTTGGAGCCCTGCCTTATGCCCTTTGGCGGGCGATAGCCCGAAGTGACGATCGCCGGGCTGTTATAGTGGCGCTCCACATCCTTGATCATCCGCACCAGTTCCGGCTTGAAGCAGCCAACTTCGACGCGATCCGTCTGCAGGAAAAGCCCGTTCGGGGCGACGCGGCTCAGGCCGGAGAGCGAGGCGAGTTTCATCAGGCCTGTCGGCTGGTCATCCTCTTCATCGAGATGGGCATCGTCAAACTCGTCGGACATGACAGAGCGGCCGGAAAGCGCAATGCCCATCGTCCCGTCCGCGGCTCCGGGCAATGATGCGACCTGCGTATTGTCCGCCGTGCCGCTTTCAATCATCTTGGGCAGGCGCTTCTTGGCCGCGCCGGCAAAAAATGCCGCAAGCGTCACGCCCTTACCGTCACCTCCCTGCGCCTCGCCCACCATCTTGGCAGCGTCCACGGCCGGCTGCGCCGCAACAGCCGCGAGCTGTTCCGAGGCGGACTGCGGCGCGGGCACAGGAACCGGCTGACGGTTTTCGCTATGCTGTTCCGCCGGCACCTGTCCGGCTGGCGGGACCTGAACCGGCGCTGATACCGGCTGAGGCTGAGGTTGCGCCGCCTGCATGGGCGCCGAATAGACGCTGCTGACCGCGGGAATGATTTTGTGAGAGGGAGCGCCCGTGGCGGCGGCCGTGCCGGGTGCACCTGCAGCACCGGCGGGCGCCACAGTGGAATAAATGCTTGTCGTCCCGGCGGAAATCGCCGTGGGCTGCGTCGTCAATCCGCCAATATCGGCGGCGGCGCCATAAGCCTGCGCCGGGCCGCCCGGCGTCTGGGCAGGCGCAGCCGCGCCGGCCGCCGATGCCACGGCGGGATCCACATAGTGTCCCGGTTGCGCGCCGGCGGCGGCGGAAGCGGCGGTTTGCGGCTTCTGTTGTGCGGCAATTTCCGGCTTCTTGGTAGCGGCGGCCATCTCGTCGTCGGTCACCGCCGAAACACAGCCGGAAAGCCCAAGCAGCGAAACCGCGACGACAAGACGCGGACGGACAAGGCGTCCTTTCGCGCTTTCGACAGTTTTCATGGCTGGCCTCCGTATCTTGCATTTCCAACAGCAGCACGGGAACGGAATCGTGTGCTTCCCCAAAACGGGACTGGCCGTTTCGATTCGCGGACTATGCCTCATCCCCTCAGGACAAGGCAAGAGCACCCGAAAACACCGCTACTCACCGGAAAATCCCTACCAGGAACCGGT
The DNA here is from genome assembly GCF_040801995.1 of Agrobacterium radiobacter. Classification (NCBI taxonomy): domain Bacteria; kingdom Pseudomonadati; phylum Pseudomonadota; class Alphaproteobacteria; order Hyphomicrobiales; family Rhizobiaceae; genus Agrobacterium; species Agrobacterium radiobacter. The sequence continues at coordinate 1,464,380 of NZ_JBEGHX010000001.1, forward strand.
ATTCTGCATAGATATCCACGGTTCGGCTGGTGCGAGGCTTTCGCCCTTCTGCAGAATTTCGAAGGAAATACCGTCAGGCGAACGCACGAAGGCCATATGTCCGTCGCGCGGCGGCCGGTTGATGACGATGCCGTTCTGCTGCAGCCGGGCGCAGAAATCGTAGATATTGTCGACCTCGTATGCCAGATGGCCGAAATTGCGGCCGCCGGTATAATCCTCGGTGTCCCAGTTATAGGTGAGCTCCAGGCACGGCGCCTTGTTTTCCTTCGCCGCAGCAATGTCGTCGCGCGCCGCAAGAAACACGAGAGTGAAGCGGCCTTTTTCGTTCTCGATTCGGCGTATTTCCGTAAGACCGAGCAGGTCGACATAGAATTTAAGTGATTCGCCAAGGTCTTTGACGCGAACCATCGTGTGCAGATACCGCATTTTATTCCTCTCCATTACACGGGTCCGAAGCCGTTAAACGCATGATGGCAAGCCCCGGACAAGGACGGCGACATAAAAGCAGCTGCGTAAATCAAAAACTAGGGCTTGCGTGAAACCGTTACCAAGATGTTAATCTGGCGCACAGGAATCAGTTGACCGGTGTATGGCGCGTAATCGAGGGGTTGGCAGGATATGGCTGATAGGATGTCATCGAAAACGATAGTCGATGTCGAGGACCTTTCGGGCGATGCCGTGGACCTGACCGAGATCACCGGCGTCGTGAAGTGGTTCGATGTCGCCAAGGGTTTCGGCTTCATCGTGCCTGATAACGGCACGCAGGATGTGTTGCTGCACGTCTCCTGCCTGCGCCGCGACGGTTACCAGACTATCCTCGAAGGCACGCGCATCGTCGCCCTCATCCAGCGGCGCGATCGCGGTTTCCAGGCTTTCCGCATTCTCTCCATGGATCAGTCGACCGCCGTTCACCCCTCGCAGCTGCCCCCGGTGCGCACCCATGTGCAGGTGACGCCGTCGAGCGGGCTTGAGCGCGCCATCGTCAAGTGGTTCAACCGCACCAAGGGTTTCGGCTTCCTGACGCGTGGCGAAGGAACAGAAGATATTTTCGTGCATATGGAAACGCTGCGCCGTTTCGGCCTGACGGAGCTTCGTCCCGGTCAGGTGGTTCTGGTGCGCTTCGGCGATGGCGACAAGGGCCTGATGGCGGCGGAAATCCATCCCGACAACCCGGTTGCCATCGGGATGTCGCATTGATGTCCGCCCTGCGCCATATGGTGAAAAGCGCCGTTATGGCGCTTCTTTTTTTCACGCTGGCCGGTGCCGCGCAGGCTCAGGAACGCCAGGCCTTCACGTCAGAGCCGCTCACCATTGAAACCGCTTCCGGGAAAACGCACGACTTCGTTGCCGAACTGGCGCTGGACGATGCCCAGCGCGCGCAGGGTCTGATGTTCCGTAAATCCATGCCGTCTGAAAACGGCATGTTGTTCGATTTCGGTGAGGCGCGCGCCGTCGCCATGTGGATGCGCAACACCCTCATCCCGCTCGATATGCTGTTCATCGGCAGCGATGGCCGAATCACCCATATTCACGAAAACGCCGTTCCGCATTCGGAAGCGATCATCAGCTCCCGCGGACCCGTAAAATTTGTGCTTGAGCTGAATGGCGGCGCCGCGAAACGTTCTGGCATCAAGCCCGGCGATATGGTCCGCAGCGCGCAAATCGGCAACCGGAAATGACATTGCCGCGTTATTGCGTCTGAATGAGCCGGACGAGGTTTCGCCCGGCTGGCACAATATTCAGTAAACCGGCTCGATATGGCTCAGAATCCGGCAATTGGAAATGGAAGCGGCAAGATTGATGGCGATATCGATCGCCTCGACCGAATCGGCCGTACCTTCCAGATAAATCACATCATTTTCGACACTTGCGGAAATGCGCGACTTTTCGAGCCCTGATTCGAAGGCCAGAGCCGAGGTGATCGCCTCGCATACGCCAGCCATGCGGTCTCCGAAGAAGCTTTCCTGAATGCCTGACAAATTAAACATATGTGTTCTCCTTCTTATGAACATACCAACGCCGTAGCGGTGGTTTTGTTCATCTCCGGTTCATCTATTTGTTCATCTTCCATTCATCTTGGAAAATTGGAACCCCCTGATCGATCACATTTTAGGTGATCGGGAACCATTTCGTGAGGCGGGCATTTCGCGCATGGGAGTGTGAGAGGCTTTCAAGCCAGGTAAAACAGGGAGGAAAATGACATGCTGATTCACAGAACAGAGCCGTGTCACCACGCCGCGTGGATGAAACCGGTGGCGATCCATCTGCCGCTTTCGGCGGCCGTGGAAATCTACAGCCCGCTGGTGGCGCTTGATATGCTGATGTACCGCTGGCCCGAGGAACATGGGCCGGAATATGAGGAAGCGCGCAGGAACTGCCTCGATGCCATCGCCGGCAGATGCGACATCGAGAAAGCACGGGAATCGTTTCTCGTCGCAAGCAGTCATGCCCATATCCTGAACGTCCACTAAAATTCATCGACCATCATGACGATTGGGCCCTTCTATGCGGAGGGCTTTTCTTTTGAGCGCAGCCGTCGTGACGCCTCTCATGCGCCGCTCGATCTCCCTGCCTGTCCGATCATGACATGTAACTGTCACGCAAACGTTATAATCGGCAGAGACGAATTCCATGGAATCGATTGGCGGGTGGACCGCCGAAAGCTTGGGAGTGGAACTGGCCAGCATGGAAACCGTTTTTGCCCTTTGCGCAATCCTGCTCCTCGCCTTCAATCTTCTCGGCATCGTTCTCGCCGGCTGGCGACTGACAAGACGGGATGCGGAAAACGATCTTGTCCGGAAAAAACCGCCTGTCTCGCTTGTGGTGCCGTTGCGTGGCGTGGAAAACTTCACGACGCTGACACTATCGCGCGCCTTTCAGCTCAACTGGCCCGACTACGAGCTGCTGTTCTGCGTCGCTGATGAATTCGATCCCGTGATCGAGGAAGTCCGCAAAGCTGAAGCCGCCTTTCCATCGGTTTCCACACAATTGCTCATCGGTGACGACCGCATCAGCGCCAATCCGAAGCTGAACAATTGCGTGAAGGGCTGGCGCGCCGCCCGGCATGAATGGGTGATTCTCGCCGATTCGAACGTGTTGATGCCGAAATCCTATATTGCCACCATGATGTCGGCCTGGCGGAAGGACAGCGGGCTCGTCTGCTCGCCGCCGCTCGGTTCACGGCCTGCGGGTTTCTGGGCGCATGTGGAATGCGCCTTCCTCAACGGATCGCAGGGCCGCTGGCAATATGCGGCGGAAGCCATAGGCATGGGTTTCGCGCAAGGCAAGTCGATGTTGTGGAACAAGCCGTTCCTGGAGGACAATGGCGGCATTCGTGCACTCGCCGCCGAAATCGCCGAAGACGCCGCCTCGACGAAGCTGGTCAGAAGCGCCGGCCGCAGGGTGCATCTGGTCTCCGCCCCGTTCGAGCAACCGCTCGGCCAGCGCCATGCCGGTGAAATCTGGTCGCGCCAGACCCGCTGGGCGCGGCTGCGACGCGTGACCTTCCCGCAATATTTCGCACCGGAAATCCTGACCGGCACGCTTCCCCCGCTTCTCTTCGCGCTCGCCGCCGCTGCGATGATGGACGTGAACCTTACCGCAACCGCCTTTGCCGTCCTCGCCCTCATGTACGTGCCGGAACTCGCGCTTGCCGCCCTCAACCGCTGGCCGGTTTCGCTCTACACGCTGCCGGCCATGATCAGCAGGGATATGATCATGCCCCTCGTCTGGGCCCGCAGCTGGATCGGCAGCGCGGTGGCTTGGCGTGGCAATGTCATGACGATCGGCACGGCCGAGAGCACACTGGCCGGTCCGTCAGCAGAATAAATTGTCATCTTTAGGATAAGGTTACGCCGGAAAGCTGATGTTTTGCTTTAAAATGGTCGGAGTGGAGAGATTCGAACTCCCGACCCTCTGGTCCCAAACCAGATGCGCTACCAGACTGCGCTACACTCCGCCGAGGCGATGGCTGGGGAATACACGGTTCACCCGCAGTCCGCAACAGGGAAATTCATCTTTGTTCAACCGCGGCCCCGATGGGCAAAACATGACGCCGAAACGGCGGAGTGCGATCGGACTGCGAGGGGATAATCGTCTTGACTCTCACCCGAAGTCAGTCCATTTCAAATTCAACGTTCCTGACACGATTTGGTTATTCTATTCAGGTACGTGATGAATAATTCGGGGTGTTGTGCCCCACTGTCCAACCGGAGCAGTTTCGACATGTCTGCGAAGATTTACCGCCCTGCAAAAACCGCCATGCAATCCGGCAAGGCGAAGACCAATGTCTGGGTTCTGGAATTCGACGCCGAAGTTCCGCGTAAGATCGATCCGATCATGGGCTACACCTCCAGTTCCGACATGAAGCAGCAGCTCAAGCTGACATTCGAGACGCAGGAACAGGCCGAAGCCTATGCCCAGCGCAAGGGCATCGAATACCGCGTCATCCAGCCGAAGGAAGCGACCCGCAAGGTGGTTTCCTACACCGACAATTTCCGTTTCAACCGCACCCAGCCCTGGACGCACTGAAACACGACGACTTCAGGCCGGCGCAATCCCTGCCCGGCATGACGGCCCCTTAGCTCAACTGGATAGAGCAACTGCCTTCTAAGCAGTAGGTCGCAGGTTCGAGTCCTGCAGGGGTCGCCATTTTTTCTGCAACGTCAGATACGTCCGGATTGTCTCAAGAGCTCCGAAACTCAGAGTCTGGCACCTCTACACTCATTCGGTTTGCAATCAGTCCCTCATGAGGGGTGGTGGCACTGTCGCGAGGTTGCGGATCAGCTACGCTTCGCTAACAGATTTGGTGCAGCTGCCGCAACCAGTCCCAATGCGGCGGAAATGAAGCCGATAAAGTCGGATATCTTTTTCAGCTCGCCTTCGAAGCCCATACCCTGCAGTAATAGGCTCGTTCCGTAAAATAGGGGCAAGACGAACCCAAAGACAGTTATCAGGAATAGCGCAACTCTCTGCACAGCTAGCGTGGTCGGACGTGTTGGTTCCCACCGAAGAAGCAGGATGATGACGGCCAGTGCCGAAACGCTCAAGAAAACGTCGATCACCAACTGGGCGTTCACATTTATCAGGTTATCATTGGTCCAGAAATTTATTCCCGAGACTGATACGAGAAGAAAAAACACGATCGAAACCGCGATCGCCTCCGTCTTGCTGGACATGCCTGGGTCAAACACGAGAGCTCCGCAGACGATGCCTACGGTCATGGACAACGGCAAGAGGAGCATTCTACCCCAGTCGCCCGTGTTCGTGTTTTTGGTTACCCCGGATACGGTTGGGGTGATTGTGTCTAAGAACCACCAGCCGACTCCGACGCCCAACAGGCTAAGCACCATAAACGCGCCAAGACTTACCAAAACTCCCACTGCGATTGCCCAAACCGCCCGCCCCATTTTCTCCCCCCGACCATGGCGCTACTGCTATGCTGAACAATACCGTGGAATCGATCAATATTAAATCACCCTGCTGCGCCGCTTTATTCTCTCCAATGACGGAAGATAATTGGTGGCATCGATTGTCGCAAAGCGCCCAGATGCAAGAAGCGACTGCGCTTCCGGGCCTGCAGGTTTGCAGCCCATGTACTCTCGAAAGACGCGCCTACCCCTGCCCAAACAGTGTGAAATACCCCCACACCGCCACAAAAAACGCGATGACAGCCGCAATCGTCAAAGCCTTCCTAGCTTTCGGCCCCAGCGGTTCGCGTGGCTTCTTCGGCGGCACCGGTTTGCGGAACTTCACCACATTGTCGTTCATTTCATCATCGTCCTGAATGTCGCCGCTGAAAGCTCAGCCGCGTTTATGGCATCAATATTTCCGGATTTATCTCTAGCAGACCAGAACTATCATAAATATTACCAAGTTTTCACTTCACCCTCAGGGCAAGCTATGTCACTTCCCACAATCAGAGGAATACAACGGCGACAGATGGACGGACAAACCGGAGAGCGGAAACAACCCTCTGTGGTATTTTGAATTTTGCGGGTGATGAGAATGAATGACGCCAATACTAGTGGCAGCGATACAAAAAACAGCCAGCCCGATCTGCGCGAGATTCTGGGAACGAACAGAAACGGCCGCAAGAAAAAGTCGCGTCGGTTTCTCTATGCCGCAGCAGCCATTGTGCTGATTGGCGGGGGCCTTGGTTATTATTACCAGTCACGCGCAGCCGGCGTCGCCTATAGCTACACCACGGAGGCCGCGCGTCAGGGCGATCTCTCGGTCATCGTCACCTCCACGGGCTCGGTTCAGCCGACGGATCAGGTCGATATATCGAGCGAACTGTCCGGCACGGTGCGCAAGGTCAACGTCACCTATAATACGCCGGTCAAGGCCGGAGACGTGTTGGCGGAACTGGATACCAACAAGCTGGAGGCCGACGTGCAGAGCGCCCGCGCCAAGCTTGCCTCCGCCAAGGCCAACGTGCTGAAGGCGCGCGCCGATCTCGGCTCGGCAAAAACCTCGATGGAGCGCCTGAGATCGCTGGTGCAGAACCGGGTGTCCAGCCAGCAGGATCTGGATGCGGCGCAGTTCACCCATGATGCCGCCGCCGCCACGCTGCAGGTCAACGAGGCAACGGTGCTGTCAGCGGAGGCGGATCTGAGGCTCGCCGAGGTCAATCTCGGCAAGGCAAAGATCGTCTCGCCCATCGATGGCGTCATCCTCACCCGCAGCGTCGATCCCGGCGCCACCGTCGCCTCCTCGCTCAACGCCCCTGTTCTCTTCACCATCGCCGGTGATTTGCGCCACATGGAATTGCAGGTCTCAGTGGATGAGGCCGATGTCGGCAAGGTCGAAACCGGCCAGAAGGCCAATTTTAATGTCGATGCCTATCCCGACCGCAGTTTCCCGGCCGAGATCGAGACCGTGCGCTTCGCGTCCGAAACCGTGTCTAACGTGGTGACCTACAAGGGCATATTGACTGTCGACAATGAGGAACTGCTGCTGCGCCCCGGCATGACGGCGACCGCCAATATCATCGTCGAGGAAATCAAGGACACGCTGCTGGTGCCGAATTCCGCGCTTCGTTATACGCCGCCGCGCGAATCCGCCTCCCGTGGCGGCGGGCTGATGAGCCTGTTCCGCCCGCCCCGCATGGGCCGCTCGCAGAACCGCGACGCCGGCCAGGCTGCGACAGGCAAAAGAACGGTCTGGGTGCTGCGCAACAACAATCCGGTCTCCGTTTCCATTGAAACCGGTTCCACCGACGGCCAGCATACCGTGGTAAAATCGGGCGAGTTGAAGGCCGATGACCAGGTGATCACCGACGCAACGGCCCGCAACGCCGGCTGACGGAGGACAAGCGCATGCAACAGCCGCCGCTCATCGAATTCCGCGATGTCGTCAAGCAATATGGCCGCGGCGAAGCGACGATCCGCGCGCTCGATGGCGTCAGCCTCTCCATTCGCGAGAAGGAGTTCGTTGCCATCATGGGGCCGTCAGGATCGGGCAAATCCACCTCGATGAACATCATCGGCTGTCTGGATGTGCCGACATCAGGCGAATATCTGTTCCAGGGTGTGCCGACCAGCAGTTTCGACAATGAACATTTGACGCTGCTGCGCCGGCACATGCTGGGTTTCGTGTTTCAGGGTTTCAATCTTCTCTCGCGCACCTCGGCCATGGAAAATGTCGAGCTGCCGCTGATCTATCGTGGCATGAAAGCCTCGGAACGGCGCGAGCGCGCCATGGAGGCGCTGGCGCAGGTAGGTTTGAAGGGCCGCGAGGACCACACCACGCAGGAGCTTTCCGGCGGCCAGCAGCAGCGTGTGGCCATTGCCCGCGCCATCGTCACCCGCCCTGCCCTGCTTCTGGCCGACGAGCCGACCGGCAATCTCGATACGAAAACCAGTGTCGAGATCATGGAACTGATCACCGCACTCAATCGTGACAGGGGTATCACCGTCGTCATGGTCACGCATGAAGAGGATATCGCCGCCCACGCCGGACGCCTCCTGCGCTTTGTCGACGGCCATCTCGCCTCCGATAGCGCCGCGGACAAAAAGGAGACATCAGATGTTCTTTGAAACGTCGCGTCTTGCGCTGCGCGCCATCAGCCGCAACCTGCTGCGCTCCTTCCTCACCGTGCTTGGTGTCGTCATCGGCGTGGCCGCCGTCATCGCCATGGTCACCATCGGCAATGGCACGACGGAACAGGTGAAATCGGAACTGTCACGGCTCGGCACCAACATGCTGTTCGTCCGTCCCGGCCAGTTCGGCCCCGGAAGGGCGAGCACCGAAGCCAAACGCTTTGACGACCGCGATATCGAGGCCATCCGCAACCAGATATCAGGCATCCGTGCCGTTGCGCCGCAGAACCGCAGTTCCGCCGCAACCGTCATTTTCGGCGGCAAGAACCACCAGACAAGTGTCATCGGCACCACCAACGATTATCTGATCGCGCAGGACTGGACCATTGCGCTCGGCCGCGACTTCCAGCCCGCCGAAGATCGCGGCGGTCAGATCGGCTGCATCATCGGCGAAACGGTGCGTCAGGAACTCTTTGGGGCAGAAAACCCTGTGGGACAGACGATCCGCGTCAGCAACATCTCCTGCCCCGTCATCGGTGTGCTGGCCAGAAAAGGCCAGTCCGGCCTCGGTGACGACCAGGACGACACGATCATCATGCCGCTTAAAATCCACCAGCGGCGCATCGGCGGCACTACCACCATTTCCTCGATCATGGTTTCAGCGCAGGATGGCGTTTCTACCGCCAAGGTGCAGAGCGACCTGCAGAACCTGCTGCGCGAGCGCCGCCGCATCGGCATCGGCCGTGAGGATGATTTCACCGTCAACGACATGACGCAGATTGCCTCCGCCATGACCGGCACGACGACGCTGCTGACCGGGCTTCTGGGCGCGGTCGCCGCCGTCAGCCTTCTGGTCGGCGGCATCGGCATCATGAACATCATGCTGGTTTCGGTGACGGAACGCACCCGCGAGATCGGCATTCGACTTGCCATCGGCGCGCTGGAAAAACAGGTGCTGACGCAGTTTCTGGTGGAAGCCGTCATGCTGTCGGCCTTCGGTGGCCTCGTCGGCATCCTTACCGGCCTCGGCCTCGCTTATGCCGTCGTCAGCTATCTCACCGTGCCCTTTGTCACCAGCCCCTCGATCATCTTCCTCGCTTTCGCCTTTTCGGCGGCCATCGGGGTGATTTTCGGGTATTTCCCGGCACGGCGGGCGGCAAGCCTGAGCCCGATAGAAGCGTTGCGGCATGAGTGAAAGTCGGCGTTCAAACCGCAACCGGCTTTGTGTGAGAAGAAACGGCAAGCTGCAACTCCTCCTTGGGGATTGACCCGATCCGCTCTAATCGCTCACCGTGGAGCACGCATATCCACCCATTCTTCGAGCGCGCGCTCTATATCGTCCTGATAGGGCGGCAGGTTTTCCGTCTCACTGATAGCGCGGAGATACGCTTCCACGGCATTCCGTTGCAGCAGAGTCAGTAAGGAAAATTTCTCCTGGCACCCGCACGAATAGGGTGCGAATTCGTGCCTGTAGTCGCCATCGAGATCAGCAGTCATATAGGCGGGCAGATGAAATCGCATTCCTTCAGCATCAAGGAAGGCGGGGCTGCCGGAATGTCTGTTGAGGTCCTCCACGGGGATAGCGGCCCAGTCATTCTTCTCGTCGCCAGCACGACACGCGGCGCGAACCTCATTATTCGCATAATCGTCAAGCGCCTGCGCCTCGGAAAGGCCGACGCCACCACCCAGGGTGACACCCGCGAATGCTTCTCTCACCGCCGCTTTCGCGTTTGCGATAATATCTGGCTCCGGTCGCATCAAATAATCCGCCTGTTCAATGATGCGTTCCCCCGTCACCGTGCACCGTCGGCCATTCTCCACCCTCGGTCCGCTCGAACTGAAGGCCATTCTGCGTGTCACCCTTGGATGTCGCAGACCGCGCTCGCAGGCGCGCCTTCTCCTCCCAGTAAAATGTAAGATAAATAATGCCGACGATCAGCGTCAGACCAGCCACGACGCCGGCGACGATCAGACCTATGGTCCAGATATCAATCGAGGCGCTATTGATTTCCATCCCGGTTTCCTCCCCACGATCAGTCCTGTCAGCTGTCCGAAATACCTTTTCAGTATGGGTGGCAGGTGGTCACGCACCTCCTGCCAAACCTCGCGGAATATCCGATAACCTTGCTTCAGGGCGTCAATCGGATAGGCTCACCCTCAAGTTTATCGGATGGAGTCTGGATGTTCAAATCGGTATCGGACAGCGCCGCTGCCGCGGACGGCGGTTCGCTCGCTCTCTTCGTGGAACGAACTGACGGGCAGACGGAAGTGTTTGTGATCAATCGTTCCCTCGCGTCACGCGGCAAGCCCGACTATAACAAGGTCACTTCAAGCCTTCGGCCACTTTCCGCGGGGGATTGCGGGATGATCGCGGCGGCTCTCGAACCTCTATTGACGACGACGCCATCAATTCATCCGCTGGCGGATTTTATCGAAACCCTCAAACAGCAGTCATGATCCTTCGAAAGCTGATTTTTACGCCGGGCGCAGTTTGCGGAAAAAGAACCTCAAACCTCTCATCCATCATCCTCGGGCTTGACCCGAGGATCTACAAACGTCTCAAGCGATTTGACGGGGATGACGTCGCGTTTGTGGGAGCGCTGCGTGCATAAGAAAGGTCTGCCTCTCCATCGCAGAGATAGCCGTAACCAATCAGACGCTGGCCTCTGCCTCGCGCTGCTTTGCCAGCGCTGCCAGATCGGCAGGCTTCAGCTCAACCGATTCACCACAGCCGCAGGCGGATGTCTGGTTCGGATTGTTGAAGGTGAAGCCAGAGCGCATCTTGGTCACTTCGAAATCCATCTGCGTGCCGAGCAGATAAAGCACGGCAGAAGGCTGAACCCAGACCCTGGCGCCTTCGAATTCGACCAGATCGTCCTTCGCATCCGCTTCGGTCACGAGGTCGATGGTATATTCCATGCCCGCGCAGCCGCCCTTCTTGATGCCGACGCGCACGCCCTTGGCATCAGGGCCGGAATTTTCGACGATTGCTTTAACACGCGAGGCGGCAGCCCCGGTCATGGTCATGATCGCAAAGCCCATCGGCCCATTCTCCTTCGACAATCGAGTTCAAGGCTCGATGCTTATGGAATTCAACTTAATAGCGCCTGAGAGTGTCATCAAGGGATGACACCTGTCAAAATCACGTCAGTACCAGCCGACGGCGACCTGCGCTTCTTCCGACATGCGGTCCGGCGTCCACGGCGGATCGAAGGTCATTTCAACGGTAACACCGGAAACACCCTCGACGGCACCCACGGCATTTTCCACCCAGCCCGGCATTTCACCTGCAACCGGGCAACCCGGGGCCGTCAGCGTCATGACGATCTTGACCATCCGGTCGTCCTCGATATCGATCTTGTAGACGAGACCGAGTTCGAAGATGTCGGCTGGAATTTCCGGGTCGTAGACGGTTTTCAGCGCCGCAATCACGTCGTCGCTGAGGCGCGCCAGCTCATCCGGCGGAATGGTGGATACCTTTTCCTGAGCTTCGGTCGCATCCTGGGTCTTTGCAGTGGCTTCGGCAGTCATGGTCTTAAACCTCAATCCTGATCTCTTATTCCGATATCAGGCGAAAAATTTGCGCGCATATTCCAGCGCCTCAACAAGAGAGTCTACTTCGGCGCGGGTATTGTAAAGGCCGAACGATGCCCGGCATGTGGAGGTGACGCCGAACCGTTTCAAGAGCGGCATGGCGCAATGGGTGCCGGCCCGCACGGCAACGCCGCGCCGGTCGATCACCATCGAGACGTCATGGGCATGGATGCCCTCGAGCTCGAAGGAGAAGATGCCGCCCTTGTCAGGCGCATTGCCGATGATGCGCAGCGAATTGATCTCGCGCAGCCGCTCAGCGGCGTAAGCCGCAAGATCTGCCTCATGCGCGGCAATCGCGGCACGGCCGAGATTGTCCATATAATCAAGCGCGTAACCGAGACCGATGGCCTGCACGATCGGCGGCGTACCCGCTTCAAAGCGATGCGGCGGCTCGTTATAGGTCACGTTGTCTTCGGAAACGTCGAGGATCATCTCGCCGCCGCCCTGGAACGGCCGCATCTCGCGCAAGCGGTCAGCCTTGCCATAGAGCACGCCGATGCCCGAGGGACCGTAAAGCTTGTGGCCGGTCATCACATACCAGTCGCAATCGATATCGCGCACATCGACCGGCATGTGAACCGCGCCCTGTGAACCATCGATCAGCACCGGAATGCCGCGCTCATGGGCAATGCGGCAGATTTCCTTGACCGGAACGATGGTGCCGAGCGCATTCGACATATGGGTGATGGCGACGAGCTTGGTGCGCTCCGTCAGGCTCTTTTCGAAAGCCTCGATATGGAACGCGCCGTCATCATCCACCGGCACCCAGACGAGCTTGGCGCCCTGCCGTTCGCGGATGAAATGCCACGGCACGATGTTGGAGTGATGCTCCATGATCGAGATGACGATCTCGTCGCCCTCGCCAATAACAGGCATGCCGTAACCGTAAGCGACCGTATTGATCGCCTCGGTCGAGGATTTGGTGAAGACGATTTCATCCACCGAACCGGCGTTCAGAAAACGGCGCACCTTTTCGCGCGATGCCTCATAGGCATCCGTTGCGGCATTGGAGAGGAAATGCAGGCCGCGATGCACATTCGCGTATTCATTGGAATAAGCATGCGAAATGGCGTCGATCACCACTTGCGGTTTTTGAGCGGACGCGCCGTTGTCGAGATAGACCAGCGGCTTGCCATAGACCTCGCGCGAAAGGATCGGAAAATCCTTCCGCACTGCTTCGACGTCATAGGGGGCCGCCAGTGCGGCGCGTTCGCTCTCAGGCATGATGTTCCAGCCAGCCGGAGATGATCGTCTCCAGCGCCTCTACCAGATTTTCTTCTTCCAGTTCCTCGGCGATCTCAGCGACGAAGGCATTGACGAGCATCGCCCGCGCCTTTGCCCGCGGCACGCCGCGCGCCATCAGATAATAGAGATGGTTGTCGTCAATATCGGCAACCGTCGCACCGTGACCGCACTGAACGTCGTCGGCGAAGATTTCAAGCTCCGGCTTTGCCGAGAACTCGCCATCGTCAGACATCAGCAGCGTATTACACGCCATCTTCGCATCGGTCTTCTGGGCATCGGGGGCAACCCGGATCATGCCCTGGAAAATGCCCTTTGCACGGTCGAAGACCACGTTGCGGAACACTTCCGTCGAGGTCGTGTTCGGCACGTTGTGGCCAAGAACCATCGTCACGTCGGTATGGGTTTCGCCGCCCAACAGGTTGACGCCGCGAACGATGAGGTCAGTACCCTCGCCATCCACGTCGATGCGCAGTTCCTGCCGCACCAGCTTGCCGCCGGCATTGATCACGAACAGGCGAATCTTGGCATCCGCGCCGATTTTCATGCGCAGCTGGCCGAGATGGATATCGGCGGCACCCTGCTGCTGCAGGATGATCCAGGTCACTTCCGCGCCGTCTTCAACGACAATGTCGGTGACGGAGGAAACAAAGGCCGCATCGGAAGTCACCGAAAGGTGACGCTCGATAACGGTTGCCTTGGAACCCTTGCCGAAGCGTACCGGAAAGCGGCTGTGAACCTGACCGGCACCATGGATGGCCTGCAATTCGATCGGCTTCTCGATATCGGCATCAGCCGGGATGTCGAGCGTCAGACCGTCGCGCACGAAGCTGCCATTGATACGGCCGATCACGTCGTCCTTGCTGGCTTCGGCAAGACCTGCGGCGGCGGAACCGTCGAGCAGACTTTCAGCGAAGCTCGAAACGCTGATATCCTCGACCTTGCCAACATTAGCCGTGCCATGCAGCACATAGGCGACCGGCGAACCAGCGATGACGGACGCGGCCTTCTCGATGACTGGAGCGGGCTGGTCTTCCGGAATGGCACGCAACAGGCTCTTGAGATCGGTATAGTGCCACGCCTCGATGCGGCGGGTCGGAAGACCGCCGGTCTTCAGATCGTCGAACAGCACGTCACGGGCGGCGACAACCGCACCATTGCCCGGCAATTCGCTGAACTTGGCGGTATAGGCGTCGATCAGCGCGGTTTCCGCTGGCGTCAGCCGATTGGTCGTTTGAATGTTCATGGACATCACCTCCTGGCCTCTTGCTTAGGCCGCTTCACCGATGATGTCGGCGTAACCATTGTTTTCCAGCTCCAGCGCCAGGGCCTTGTCGCCCGAACGGATGATCTTGCCCTTGTAAAGAACGTGAACGCTATCAGGCACGATGTAATCGAGCAGGCGCTGGTAGTGGGTGATGACGACAGTGGCGCGATCCGGCGACTTCAGCGCGTTGACGCCATCAGCCACGATCTTCAGCGCGTCGATGTCGAGGCCGCTATCGGTTTCGTCGAGAACGCAGAGCTTCGGCTCCAGCAGCGCCATCTGCAGGATTTCGGCGCGCTTCTTCTCACCGCCGGAGAACCCAACGTTCAGCGGACGCTTCAGCATGTCCATGTCGATCTTCAGATCGCCGGCAGCTTCCTTGACGCGACGGATGAAGTCCGGCGTCGTCAGCTCGGCCTCGCCGCGCGCTTTGCGCTGCTCGTTCATAGCAACCTTGAGGAACTGCATGGTGGCAACACCCGGAATTTCGACGGGATACTGGAAGGCCAGGAAAATACCCTTGGCAGCGCGCTCGGCGGCATCCAGTTCCAGAATGCTTTCGCCGTTGTAGAGGATGTCACCGGAGGTGACTTCATAGTCTTCGCGGCCCGACAGGATGTAGGACAGCGTCGACTTGCCGGAACCGTTCGGGCCCATGATGGCCGCAACTTCACCGGCAGCAACCTTAAGGTTGAGGCCCTTGATGATCTCGGTTTCGGTATCGGCGATCTTTGCGTGCAGGTCGATGATTTCAAGCATGGTTTTATCCTAAGAATAGTGTGAGCGAAGGTGCGCGAAACCGCGCACTCAAAGTGCGTATTCGTATGACGATCAGCCGACCGAACCTTCCAGCGAAATGCCGATCAGCTTCTGCGCTTCAACCGCAAACTCCATCGGCAGCTGCTGGATGACATCCTTCACGAAGCCGTTGACGATCAGTGCGATGGCCGACTCCTCGGGAATGCCGCGCTGCAGGCAATAGAACAGCTGGTCTTCGGAAATCTTCGACGTGGTCGCCTCATGCTCGAAATGAGCAGACGAGTTCTTCGCCTCGATATAGGGCACGGTATGCGCGCCGCACTTGTCGCCGATCAGAAGCGAGTCGCACTGCGTGAAGTTGCGCGTGTTGGTCGCCTTGCGGTGAGCCGAGACCTGTCCGCGATAGACGTTTTCCGAGAAACCGGCGGCAATGCCCTTGGCGATGATGCGGCTCGACGTGTTCTTGCCGAGATGGATCATCTTGGTGCCACTGTCGATCTGCTGATGGCCGTTGGAAACCGCGATCGAATAGAATTCGCCACGGCTGTCGTCGCCGCGCAAAATGCAGGACGGGTATTTCCAGGTGATGGCAGAACCGGTTTCAACCTGCGTCCACGAAATCTTCGAACGGTTGCCACGGCAATCGCCGCGCTTGGTCACGAAGTTGTAGATGCCGCCCTTGCCGTCCTTGTCGCCCGGATACCAGTTCTGGACGGTGGAATATTTGATTTCGGCATCGTCGAGTGCCACGAGTTCCACCACGGCGGCGTGAAGCTGGTTCTCGTCGCGCTGAGGTGCCGTGCAGCCTTCCAGATAGGAGACGTAGGCGCCTTCTTCGGCGATGATCAGCGTGCGCTCGAACTGGCCGGTGTTCTTTTCGTTGATGCGGAAATAGGTGGAAAGCTCCATCGGGCACCGCACGCCCTTCGGCACGAACACGAAGGAACCGTCGGTGAAGACGGCCGAGTTCAGCGTCGCGTAGAAATTGTCAGTCGTCGGAACGACCGAGCCGAGATATTTCTTCACCAGATCCGGGTGCTCGCGAACGGCTTCGGAAATCGACATGAAGATCACGCCGGCCTTGGCCAGTTCCGCCTTGAAGGTGGTGACGACGGACACGCTGTCGAACACCGCATCCACGGCCACGCGGCGGTTTTCCACGCCGGCCAGGAGTTCCTGTTCCTTCAGCGGAATGCCGAGCTTCTCGTAAACCTTCAACAGTTCCGGATCGACCTCGTCCAGCGACTTCGGGCCGGGGGTGCTTTTCGGTGCGGCATAATAATAGAGATCGTTGAAGTCGATCTTGGGATAGCTGACGCGCGCCCATGTCGGCTCTTCCATCGTCAGCCAGCGCTTGTAAGCCTCAAGACGCCATTCCAGCATCCATTCCGGCTCCTGCTTCTTGGCCGAGATGAAGCGGATAACCTCTTCCGAAAGGCCCTTCGGGGCCTTGTCGACTTCGATCTGTGTCTCGAAGCCGTATTTATACTGGTCCACATCGATCTGGCGGACCTGATCGATCGTTTCCTGAACCGCTGCCATGTCGTTCTCCAATCTCGCCGGAGCCAAGGTCCGGTGGCTTGTCAACGTATCAAGGCGGATAGCCGCCTTCATCCATCTTCGGGCAAATAATCCGGGCCCGTATAAACGGGGCGGAGCTTATACCCATGTAAGTGCGGGATGGCGCTTTTCACACATCCCGGCAAGCGGAAAATTGCTATTCCGCAATTCTTTGCCGCATTTTAAGCGGCCTGACCGGTTAGCCTGCGCCGCCCGGCAATTTTCGTAAAGGCTGCGAGCGCGTGCTCGATATCCGCCTCATCAGTCGCATGACCAAGGGAAATCCTGAGTGCGCCAAGCTTGGGATCGCGTCCCATCGCCGTCAGCACATGGCTTTCACCCACCTTGCCGGACGAGCAGGCCGAACCGGCCGAGAGCGCAATGCCTTCGATATCGAATGCAATCTGGCCCGTTTCCGCCTTCAAACCGGGCAAGGTGAAAAACGTGGTATTGCCGACACGGCCGACATCCTCACCGTAGATGATCACGTCAGGCGCGACTGCCCGCATGCCGTCTTCCAGCCTTGCGCGCAGCGCTGCAAGACGCGTCGCTTCGGTCTCGAGGTTTTGCGCAGCAATAGCGGCGGCGGCACCGAAACCGATGACCGACAGGGTATTTTCAGTACCGGAACGATGTCCCTTTTCCTGACCGCCACCATGGATCAGCGGCTTCGGCATCATCACCTCGCCGCGGGACACCAGCGCCCCAGCACCCTTCGGGCCACCAAGCTTGTGGGACGAGATCACAAGGAAATCGGCCTCCAATGCATTGATATCGAGCGGAACGCGGCCGGCAGCCTGCACGGCATCGACGACCATCAATCCCCCAGCTGCATGCGCAAGCCGCGCCGCTTCAGCCACCGGCTGAAGAATGCCGGTCTCATTATTGACCAGCATGCAGGCGACCATCGGCAGACCAGTGGACTTGTCGTGCGCTGACAGCAGCGCCTCAAGGGCCGCAAGATCGATGACACCCGCTGACGTAACGGGAATTTCCGTAACGTCAGCCTTGTCGAACCGGCCACCTTCGCGAAAAGCAGGGTGTTCGATCGCCGAAACGTAAAGACGACCATAGCGTACGGGAGCGCGCCCCATCTTGAACTCAGGCGAAAGCACCAGATTGGCCGCTTCGGTCGCACCGCTCGTAAAGGTCACATGCGACGCCTGGGCGCCGCAGACCACAGCAACGTCACGACGCGCGGCCTCGACGGCCGCACGGGCTGCGCGCCCTTCCCGGTGTACGGAGGACGGATTACCCGTGATATCGAGAGCGCGGACAAGAGCATCCCGCACCGCAGGCAAAAGCGGCGCCGTGGCGTTCCAGTCCATATATGTGCGCGTCAAAACCGTCATCGCGGAAAAGCTTCGCTCAATCTTCCATGCGCCAAAACGCATTTTTCTTGAAATTACAGTTGCGCTTGCCTTATGACACGGTCCGAGTGCTTAAGCACACGCAAAGTTTCGAATTATTCTAAACTGCGTTCTAGAAAAGATGACACAGTTCGTCAAGTCTTCTCGTCGGAAGAATGCGGTTGGAGAATGAAAAAACACGACCGGAGTACCAATGCCCGAAGTCATTTTTAACGGCCCTGCGGGTCGCCTCGAAGGCCGTTATCAACCCTCCAAGGAAAAGAGCGCGCCGATAGCGATCATCCTTCATCCGCACCCGCAGTTCGGCGGCACGATGAACAACCAGATCGTTTATCAGCTCTTCTATCTTTTCCAGAAGCGCGGTTTCACGACGCTCCGGTTCAACTTCCGCTCCATCGGCCGCAGCCAGGGCGAGTTTGACCATGGCGCCGGCGAGCTTTCCGACGCCGCATCCGCTCTCGACTGGGTGCAGAGCCTGCATCCCGATTCGAAAAGCTGCTGGGTCGCCGGTTATTCTTTCGGCGCCTGGATCGGCATGCAGCTTCTGATGCGTCGCCCGGAAATCGAAGGTTTCATGTCGATTGCGCCGCAGCCCAACACCTACGACTTCTCTTTCCTCGCCCCCTGCCCGTCTTCCGGCCTCATCATCAATGGCGACGCCGACAAGGTCGCGCCTGAGAAGGACGTCAACGGTCTGGTCGAAAAGCTGAAGACCCAGAAGGGCATCCTCATCACCCACCGCACCCTTCCCGGCGCCAACCACTTCTTCAACGGCAAGGTTGATGAGCTGATGAGCGAATGCGAGGACTACCTCGACCGCCGCCTGAATGGTGAACTGGTGCCGGAACCGGCAGCGAAGCGTATTCGGTGATTTGGGGCGTATAGTTTGGGCAGGCCATAGTTATCGACGGCGGGTGTGGCTCACCCCCCTCTGCCCTGCCGGGCATCTCCCCCACAAGGAGGGAGATCAGCTAGACGCTTGCTCCTCGCCTACGCTGCTTAAAGATGGCCGGAAGGTCACCACGATTCGATCTCCCCCCTTGAGGGGGAGATGCCCGGCAGGGCAGAGGGGGTAAGCCAAGCCCGCCGTCGTCTATTACGCCCTCACCAAAACCCCACCCGTCACCGGCTCATTCACGCCCGTCGTGCCGGGATAGGTCAGCGGCAGGCCTTTAAGCGAACGCACGGCCAGATAGGCCCAGGCCTCCGCTTCCATTGCCCCGCCATCGAAACCCGCCTCTTCCGCCGCAATCACCCGCGCCCCCACCTTTGCGGCAAGGTTTGCAAACTCTTCCATGATCACCGGGTTGAGACGTCCGCCACCGCAGACCACATAGGTTTTTGCTTCTTCCGGCAGGTAGCTCGCCGATTTGAGGATTGCAGCGCCCGTCAGATGCGACAGCGTACGTGCGCCGTCGGCAAACGAGGCCTCGCCCTTTTGCGGTGGCACAAAATCGCTGCGATCAAGGGAGCGGCGGATATTGGCCGAGAAGAACGGGCTTTCCATATAACGCGTGACGAGGGAAGCAACGACACTGCCGCCTGCCGCCGTCCTGCCACCCTTGTCGAAGGCTTTGCCCGTATGCGCCTCGATCCACTGGTCGATCAACATGTTGCCGGGGCCGCTGTCGAAAGCGGCAAGCCGCCCGCCATCGCCGATATAGGTCAGGTTGGATATGCCGCCGATGTTGACGAAAACGGCTGGCGTTTCGAAGCCATCAGGCAGATTGGCGGAGAGCGCCATATGATAAGCAGGGATCAGCGGCGCACCCTGCCCGCCATGCACCATGTCGTTGGCGCGCATATCGTAAACCACATCGATACCGGTTTCCTCCGCCAGCAGAGGCCCGTCGCCGATCTGCACGGTCAGCGCCTCATCCGGGCGGTGCAGCACCGTCTGGCCATGAAAACCGATCACATCGATATCGCCGGCTTCAAGCCGGTGACGGTGGAGGAAGGATTTGACCGCCGCGGCATGGGCAAGCGTCAGCTTGCGCTCTGCCTCACCAAGATCGCCGGGACGCTCGCGCCGTTCGCGAATGGATTTGGCTGTCACAAGCGCCTTCTGCCAGATGGCCCGCAGGCCCGGATCATAGGGGAAATAACCGCTCGGCCCGTGCCGCACCACGCTTTCGCCATCCGTGCGCAACAGGGCGATATCGATGCCGTCCATCGATGTCCCGCTCATCAGCCCGATCGCCGTTTTGACCTCGCCCATGCGCCGCTCCCCTTCAATATCGAATCATGATGACGTGAATCGCCGTTATTCATGGCCGAAACGGGTGCACATTTCAAAAAACAATGATAAAGCCGCGTCGTTCATTGGCTGCTTACGGCATTGTGGAGCGTCCTTTGCGCGTCCGAAAGGACGTGCGGCGCTCCAGCGACGGCAAAGATCAAACCAGAAAGTAAAAGGTTATGTCCAGGTTCAAGTCCGATTTCCTCCGCACGCTCGATGAGCGCGGCTTCATTCACCAGATCTCCGATGAGGCAGGTCTCGACGAACTGTTCGCCAAGGAAACCGTGACCGCCTATATCGGCTATGACCCGACGGCTTCGAGTTTGCATGTCGGCCACCTCACCCAGATCATGATGCTGCACTGGATGCAGAAGACCGGCCATCAGCCGATTTCCCTGATGGGCGGCGGCACCGGCATGGTCGGCGACCCCTCCTTCAAGGAAGAGGCCCGCAAGCTGATGACGATCGACATGATCGAGGACAACATCACCTCGCTCAAGCACGTCTTTGCCAACTACCTCGATTATGACCGCGCTGAGAACCCGGCACTGATGATCAACAATGCCGACTGGCTGCGCGGACTGAACTACCTCGAATTCCTGCGCGACGTCGGCCGCCACTTCTCGGTCAACCGCATGCTGTCCTTCGACAGCGTGAAGACGCGCCTCGACCGCGAGCAGTCGCTGTCCTTCCTCGAATTCAATTACATGATCCTCCAGGCCTACGATTTCGTGGAGCTGAACCAGCGTACCGGCTGCCGCCTGCAGATGGGCGGCTCTGACCAGTGGGGCAACATCATCAACGGCATCGACCTCGGTCACCGAATGGGGACACCGCAGCTTTACGCGCTGACCTCGCCGCTGCTCACCACCTCCTCCGGTGCGAAAATGGGCAAGTCGGCATCGGGCGCCGTGTGGCTGAACAAGGACCTGCTGCCGGTCTATGATTTCTGGCAGTACTGGCGCAACACGGAAGATGCGGATGTCGTTCGCTTCGCGAAGCTCTTCACGACGCTTCCGATGGATGAGATCGCCCGTCTGGCAGCACTCGGCGGATCGGAGATCAACGAGGCGAAGAAAATCCTCGCGACCGAAGTAACGGCGATCCTGCATGGCCGCGCCGCTGCGGAAGAAGCTGCCGAAACCGCGCGCAAGACCTTTGAGGAAGGCGCGCTCGCCGAAAACCTGCCCTCCATCGAGGTTCCGGCATCCGAACTCGAAGCCGGCGTCGGCGTTCTCTCGCTCATCGTGCGCGCCGGTCTCGCCGGTTCGAATGGTGAGGCCCGCCGCCATGTTCAGGGCGGTGCGGTGAAGATCAACGACATCGGCGTTTCCGATGAGCGTCAGAGCGTTGGTTCCGGCGAAGTGACCGGTGACGGCGTCATCAAGCTCTCGGTCGGCAAGAAGAAGCACGTTCTGGTTCGCCCGGCGTAACACCCGCACCAAAGCTGTTATTGAGGGCCGCGAAAGCGGCCCTTTTTATTGGAACTCGAAGATCTGCCGGAAGACGCCGGGCGCGATGAGCGACAGCGGATTAATCGTCAGCTTCGGCTGGTCCGTCTGGCCTGACAGCTTGAAGGTAATGCCGAGCAGACCCCGGTCGCGGCCATTGCCAAGGAAGATGCCGATGAAAGGCAGTTCCCCGAACAGCCGGTTCAGACCATAGGCAGGCATGAAGGTGCCGGTCATGTCCATGCGGCCGCTCTGGTCCTTCAAGAGCCCCTGGAATGTCGCGCCGATCTGTTCACCGCGCACGACGCCGTTTTCCACCGCCACCGAACCGTTGACATAAACGAGGCGGGCAAAACCGCGCTGGAATTTTTCCGAACTGACATCGATATTGCGGCGCACCGCATTGTTGAGGCTCCTGCCGTCCTCACCCGTCGGTGTGGCGACGATGTCCTGCAGCTTGGCTTCGTTGACGACGGCAAAATTGCGCAGGTCGAGCGAGCCACTCCAGTCGCTGCCATTGGACGTCGTCAGCGCAAGATTGAGCAGGCCGCCGCGGATGCGGCTGTAGATATTGGCAAAACGGGCGAGCGAACCCGCATCGCTGCTGGTCAGCGTTACGGTTCCCGTCGCCCCGCGATTGGTGGTCTGGGCGACGACCGCCTGGCCGTTGCCGGTGACACCGCGGAAATCAACCGAGCGTACCTTGCCGTCCCGCACGCTGACATCGGCGCTGACATTGCCGAGGATTTCGTCGTTGAAACCGTAAACCTTGTCGAACTGCGCCTTGACGGAAAGTGTGGGCTGCGAACGGGACGCGCCGTCGCTGCCGCTGGAGGGGCTGCGCAGCTTCGAAATGAAGGGCCTGAGATCGGCGGATTTGCCCGATGCATTGATGATATAGCCGTTCTTCGACGCGGCGACCGAAACGGCGTAATTGTCAGAGGGCGAGAGTTGCACGCGGCTGAGATCGGCGGAAATCAGCCCGTTCTTGCTGAAGGCGATATCGCCGGCAGCGCCGAAACCGTCACCATCGAGTGAGAAGTCGCTGATCGTCGTGCGCCCATCAGCCACTTCCATGGTCAAGGTGGCATTGGCGGGAATGCCGATACCCTTGCTCCAGCCGAGCCCGGGCAGAATGATCGACGCCTTGGTCAGATCAAGCCGGATGTCCTGGCGTTTGGGGTCAGCGCCGTCGATTTCGATCGCCGTCGTGCCGCCGAGGACCGTGGACAGTTCAGGGGCGAGCTTGGCGACCTGCGTCTCATTGAGGGTTGCCTTCAGCGACAGTGTCGGCGCGATATCGCTCTTCTTGCGCACCGGCTCCGTCATCACGATGTCCATCGGCACGTCGTCCACGCGGCCCTTGCCCTCCAGTTTGAGCTGGCGGTCGTCCAACGTCATGAAGCCGTCGACAGCGGTCACCTTGTGGCCGGCGAAGGGCTTCGTCAGCGACAGGTTTTTCAGGTCGAGATCGGCCGTCCAGACCGGCGGCGGCGGGTTGTGGCTGGAAAGCAGGCCAACGGTGAGATTCGCGTGGGCTTTGACATCGCCGGTGAAATCTTCCGGTTTGAACTGCGTGTCCTTGAGCGCATTGATGGGTTTGAGTGTCGCAAGCTCGGCCACGGCATCGGCCGAACCTGAAACGTTCAACTCGAGATTTCCGAGCAGCGGCTTGTCGTAAACAGCGGAAATGAGAAAGCGGCTGTTCTCCAGCGCGAGCGAGCGGTTCGACGGGAAATAGGTGGTGCCCTGCTTGATATCGACGGCCATCTTGCCGCCGACAAGGTCAAAATGCGCATCGACATCGCGCAACGGTGGAATGTCGCCGGTGGTATTGAGACGCGTATCATCGATATCGAAGCGGATCTGCATTTCGCTTTCGCCCAGCACCAGAGGGCAGCCGGGGCCGCACATCCGTCCCTGCGGGATGAAGATCGCGATTGAACCATTGGTTACGGTGCCGCCGTAAAGATTGGATACCACCCAGTCGCGTGGTTTGTGCGCCATCCAGAACGGCCAGAGCTGCTTGACCGCCGTGGCCTCCATCTTCGGAATCTGTCCGCCGAAACTGATTTCCGGCGACCCCTGGCCGAACCGGATTTTCAGCGATCCCGCCATGTCTCCGAGCGGGCCCGTGACATAAAGCGCGGGAACATCGAGCTGTTTCGTCGCCGCCGTAAAATGCCCGTCCGCCTTCAGGCTGAAAGGAACAGGGGCCTCCCCCGAAGCTTCGGACGAAGCAACGCCATTGTCGATCCGCAACGAAAGACCGAAGCCGTCTTCCGTATCGCTGATTTCACCGGCGACCGGAATAATAGTCCGGCCGAGCTCCAGCCGCGAATTGTCGATGACGAGGGTGCTTTTTGCAAAGTCATAATGCGCATTGACGGTGCCTGCCGTGAAGGTCTGGGCTTCGCCGCCAATCCGAAGCGTGCCGTTGCCCATGCCGAGGGAAACGTCCAGGCGCGGCTCCTGCCCCTGCGTGGCCCGCCGAGCGACAATGTTGACGCCTGTCTTGACGTTCAGACCTTCATGAAGATTGCCGTCGGGATCGTATTTTTCCAGGAACGGGCCGATATCGAAACCGTCGATGCGGGCCTCGAAGCCGTTGATCACGCCGCCCGCGCCGGAGGTTTTGAGCGACACGCTGGCAATTTCACCGTTAAACAGCGTTTCGCCATCAAGCGAATAGCCGCCCTGCTGATCCGGCGTCAGCGACAATTCGCGCACTTCGATTGTACGCGACTTGCCGAGTTCGCCGGGCGGCAGGTGAACCGAAACGCTGGAGATATCGATCTCCTCGGTTCCGCTGCTCAGGAAAGCCTGGGCGAGCTTGTCGAGCTGTCCGAAGGCATCCTGCAATTGCTGCGGCACGGCGTCGAGCTTGACGCTGGTGAGATCGAACCCGTTACCCTTGGGCAAAAGCGCGGTATCGAGCTCCATCCCGTCAGCTTCGAGGCTTTGCACCGAGACACGGCCGGTCAGAAGCGCAAGCGGATCGAGCGCCATGCCGATCGCCCGCGCCCGGCTCAGATGCTGGCCGGATTCCTTCTCAACGATATCCACGTCCTCAGCCACCAGCGCAAGGCGCAGCCCGGTGGAAAACCTGATCGCCGAAGAACCGATCCGCGCGCTGTAGTGTGGACCGAGCGCCTTTTCCAGTGCCTGCTGCGCCTGGCTGGAAAGCGTCGCATCGATCGATCCGGTCTCGACGGAAAGAATGATGCCGCCGATGGAGAGGAAGGCCAGCACGAAAAGCGCCGCGAAAATCTTGACGAAGGCTCGCACCATGGAGCGCGGCGCGGGGCAATGAACGATGATGGGATCTTCGGCCTGCGCCGAAGGAAGATCATGCAGCGCAATGATATCACGCCTGCCGAACTTGACCTTTTCACCCCTGACTTCAGCCATACGCCCTTGTTTGCCCTTGAATAGCTTTTGTTTCGCCGCAACACCGGAGCGGATGGCGAAAAGTATAAGCGGTTTCCGTCTGGAATCCCGCTCTAATTCTTTAGCCCAGATCACGATTGAGATTTAAGATCGTTTCGACCTCAAATCTCAATCGTGATCTGGACGACGCGCGGTTTCGCTATATATCGAATGTGGCGACTTTCACTCAACATCCCGGCGAAAGAAAGGTAGATTATGACAGACTTGACGATTGGCGGCACCGCTCCCGATTTTACTTTGCCCCGTAACGGTGAAGGGACGGTGACATTGTCCAAACTGCAAGGCAAGGCCGTCATCCTCTATTTCTACCCGAAGGACGACACATCAGGCTGCACCGCCGAAGCCATCGACTTCAGCGCGCTGGGCGGCGAATTCGAGGCCGCCAACGCCGTCGTCATCGGCATTTCGCCCGACAGCGTCAAAAGCCACGACAAATTCGCGGCAAAACACGCGCTCTCCGTCATGCTGGCCGCCGATGAGGAGAAGAAGGTGGTGGAAGCCTACGGCGTCTGGAAGGAAAAAAGCATGTATGGCAAAAAATACATGGGTGTCGAACGCACCACCTTCCTCATCGCGCCGGATGGAAAAATCGCGGAAGTCTGGAACAAGGTGAAGGTCGCGGGTCACGCGCAGGCCGTTCTTGAGGCCGTGAAGAAGCTCTGAGGGACCAATCCGTCGTGACGCCCCCGTTCAAGATCATTTCGCTCCGAGGCGGCGCGACGGATGCCATCGTGAGCGCCGATCTCGACAGAAAAACCGCGCTTGCGCAGGAAACGGCGACGCGCTGGTTTGCGCGCCGCCTGTCGCTGCGCTCCCCGCTCGACCCGCCGCTGCCCGAACGTCCGGGCAGGCCCGAGAAGCCGGAACTCGTGTCGCCAACCGCCGTGGAACGCCGCTCGCTCCATAGCGTCAAGGGACGGATCGCGCTGCTGCATGCCATCGCCCATATCGAACTCAACGCCGTCGATCTCGCACTCGACATCGTCGCCCGATATGCCAGCGAGCCCGTGCCGCATTCCTTTTTCGATGGCTGGATGCAGGTCGCCTTCGAAGAGGCAAAACATTTCCGGCTGGTGCGCGACCGCCTGAGAAGCCTCGGCGCCGACTACGGCGATCTGCCCGCCCATGACGGGCTCTGGCAGGCAGCTCATTCCACCCGCAACGATCTCACCGCACGGCTGGCGGTCGTCCCGCTCATCCTGGAAGCGCGTGGACTGGACGTCACCCCTTCCCTGCAGGCAAGGATGCGCGAGACCGGCGACCTCGAAAGCTCCGCCGTTCTCGACGTCATCTATAATGATGAAAAGGGCCATGTCGCCATCGGCGCGAAATGGTTCCGGTTCCTGTGCGCGCGTGAGAAGAAGGATCCGGCCGCAACTTTCAGGCAGCTGGTGCGCGCCAATTTCCGCGGCCCGCTGAAACCGCCCTTCAACGACCTTGCCCGAGCCGAGGCGGGTCTTACGCCTTCGTTTTACCGCTCGCTGACCGCCGTCAGCAATAGCTGACACCCGCAACTCACCTCCGGCAAAACTTCGTTAACCTTAACGAATTATGATTTCCCTTAAGAAATCGGCCAGTCCGGAGAGAGATTGTGACTGATACGGCGGAAAACCGGGTATTCGGCAAAAAGCGTGAGCCGCACGTGCTCATTCTCGCGCGCGGCGACAGGGTGCGGCACATGACCATCCGGCCGTGGATGGCGGCGCTTGCCGGCTGCACGATCGGCCTGTTTTCACTCGGCTATCTTGGCGCCACAAGCTATCTCATCTTGCGTGACGACCTGATCGGCGCGACCATGGCGCGCCAGACCCGCATGCAGAACGACTATGAAGACCGCATCGCGGCGCTGAGGGCACAGGTGGACCGTGTCACTTCCCGGCAGCTGCTCGATCAGCAGGTTGTTGAAAAGAAAGTGGAAAAGCTGCTGGAACAGCAGGCGGCGCTAACCTCGCGGCACGGCCGCATGAGTGAATTGCTGGAGCGCGCCGAAAATTCCGGCATCGCCGCCTCCCCGGCCGCGCCCTCGTCTCTTTCGAACGCCATGGCGCCGGAAAAACGCGCTGACCTCTCCGGCGGCCTTTCGGCCATTGAAAAGCTGATGGCGCCACGCAGGCCACAGGCGGAAAAGCCCGCCACATCAGACAGACGCGCCGCGTATGTACCCGAAGCCGGCGAAACGCCATCCGATCGGGCCGATCGGGTGTTCTCTAAGGTGACACTGTCGCTGAAGGATATCGAACGCCAGCAGATATCGCGCATAGCCAGACTGACCAGCGACGCCGAAGACAAGGCGAACGCGATGCAGGACATCATCCGGCAGGCGGGCCTGAAAATCGAGGAAAGCGGCACGAACGACATAGGCGGCCCCTATGCCGATCCCGAGCGCGGTGAAGGCGATCCCTTCAACCTGTCGCTTACCAATCTCGACAATGCCCTGAACAGGCTCGACATCGTCAAGGAAACCGCAACCGCCCTGCCCTTCGGCAACCCTGCTCCCGGCCGGGCGATCACAAGCCGATTCGGCAACCGGATGGATCCGTTTCTCGGCCGCCCGGCCCTGCATACCGGCATCGATTTTCGCGCCGAGACCGGTGCTGACGTCAAATCCACCGGCGCGGGCAAGGTGACGGTGGCGGAAAACTCAGGCGGCTACGGCAATATGGTTGAGATCGATCACGGTCAGGGGGTTTCGACGCGATTCGGCCATCTCTCCGCCATTCTGGTGAAAGCCGGCGACAAGGTCGAAGCAGGCGACGTCATTGGCCGTGCCGGCAGCACCGGTCGCTCCACCGGTCCGCATGTGCATTATGAGGTGCGCCGCAACGATACGCCTGTTGATCCCATGCGGTTCCTGATCGCTGGAACGGAACTCAAAACCTATTTAAAATAGCAGCACGATTTTAATGCTTTTTTTGCGCTTTTCACGATAAATCGCTGAAATCTGCACCAAAGGCCCAGAAGCCCCGCCCGAACCCCGCTGTTTCGCGCGCTTTCCCCGTTGTTTCCTTGACTTTCCGGCAATTTGGGCATATCCCCGCGCCAAGTCTTTGCAAGTGCCGCAGCGGCACGCAGGTGTTCTTACCGAACCAGAACGGAAAAAGTTCTTCCTTTGACAACATTCTCTGATCTTGGCCTGAGCCAAAAAGTTCTTTCCGCTATTGCAGATGCCGGCTACACGACGCCGACACCCATTCAGGCTGGCGCCATTCCGCCGGCGCTGGAAAAGCGTGATATCTGCGGTATCGCACAGACCGGCACGGGCAAAACCGCGTCCTTCGTTCTGCCGATGCTGACGTTGCTCGAAAAGGGCCGTGCGCGCGCCAGAATGCCGCGCACCCTGATCCTCGAGCCGACCCGTGAGCTTGCAGCGCAGGTGGCGGAGAACTTCGAGAAATATGGCAAGAATCACAAGCTGAACGTCGCCCTCCTCATCGGCGGTGTTTCCTTCGAAGACCAGGACCGCAAGCTGGAGCGCGGCGCCGATGTGCTGATCTGCACGCCCGGCCGCCTTCTCGACCATTGCGAGCGCGGCAAGCTCCTGATGACCGGCGTGGAAATCCTCGTCATCGACGAAGCCGACCGCATGCTCGACATGGGCTTCATTCCCGATATCGAGCGTATCGCCAAGATGATCCCCTTCACCCGGCAGACGCTGTTCTTCTCGGCCACCATGCCGCCGGAAATCCAGAAGCTGGCTGACCGGTTCCTTCAGAACCCGACCCGTATCGAAGTCGCCAAGCCTTCTTCCACGGCAAAGACCGTGACGCAGCGCATCGTCGCCGCGCACAACAAGGACTATGAGAAGCGCGCCGTGCTGCGCGATCTCGTCCGTGCCGAGGAAGCCGAACTCAAGAACGCGATCATCTTCTGCAACCGCAAGAAGGATGTGGCCGATCTGTTCCGCTCGCTCGACCGCCACGGCTTTTCCGTCGGCGCGCTGCATGGCGACATGGACCAGCGTTCGCGCACCACGATGCTGCAGAACTTCCGCGACGGAAACCTGTCGCTGCTGGTCGCCTCCGACGTCGCTGCACGCGGACTGGATATTCCCGATGTCAGCCACGTCTTCAACTTCGACGTTCCCATTCATGCCGAAGACTATGTCCACCGCATCGGCCGTACCGGTCGTGCGGGCCGTTCGGGCAAGGCCTTCACCCTCGTCACCAAGAGCGATGCGAAATATCTCGACGCGATCGAAAAGCTGATCGCCGAGAAGATCGAGTGGCTGAGCGGTGACCTGTCCTCACTCCCCGCGCCCATGGAAAGCTTCGAGAGCAATTCCAGCCGCCGAGGGCCCAAGGAACGTGGCGGTAGAGGTCGCGACAGGAACCGTCGCGATGCACCCGCATCGCCGGTCGAAAACATCAATCAGGATGCACAGTCCGCTGTGGATACGGACATTGCGGCTCACGGAGAAGACAAGGTGAAGGCAGAACGCAGACCGGAAAAGACCCCGCGCAATTCCGAGCGCAACAGCCGCAACCAGCCGCACGCCAATGACGACAACCGCGACCGCCGCCGCCATTATCGCGACCATGACGATGGCCCGACACCGGTTGGTTTCGGCGACGACATTCCCGCCTTCATGCTGATCGTGGCCAACGCTAAGGCTTGACCAGCGCAATGGACAATATGACATCAACCATCAAGCCCGGCCTCGATTTTCCGGGCGTTGGTGTCGGCCTTGTCATATTGCGTGACGAGCGCGTACTTTTGTGCCGGCGCTTAAAGGCGCCGGAACCCGGATACTGGAGTATTCCGGGCGGCAAGGTCGATCACCTTGAAACTTCCCTCGCCGCAGCACGCCGCGAGGCCGAAGAAGAAACCGGCCTTGAGATCGGCGACGTCGAGTTTCTCTGCCATAGCGAATTTATCGATACGCAAGACCGCCACCACTGGGTTTCGCTGATCTTCGTTACCCGCGATGCGCAGGGTGAGCCGGCATTGACCGAACCGGACAAGCTTTCCGCTATCGGCTGGTTCGATCCGGGTGAACTTCCCGAACCCATCTCCGCCTTTGCCAGGGACGCCCTGGCCGCCCTGAAATAAGGCCGCACAAGCGGCCAACCGGACCCGCCTGCAGGCAACAAGGGCGTTCGACGGGCAATTTCACACAGTCATACGATCTATACGCCGGAGTTGGATTTACCCTCTCCGCGCTATATCTTTTCCAGAAATACAAAAATGAAAGAACGTCTTTGCGCCAGGCTTTCAGAATTCAATTTAAAATTGCTTAAATTAGCTTCATGTAAAAAACCGCCCCAGTTGCCTGAAGCGGTTTATACGTAATGAAAAAAATAGAATATAGAATGTAATATAGTCTGGCAGTGCTTATAATCGGAACACTTTCCGAGGCCTGTTACAGCCAATTTCAGTCGTCCCCTGAAACAGTTACATCTAAGCTAATCATTTACTTTCCGTCAAGCAAATCTTCTCGCAAATGCGAAAAAAACATGGCGTAAAAGCGGTGAATAATTGGAAGGATTATATATTCGTCATATATATCAATAAATTATGCAATTGATAATAAAATGTGCATGTTTTTGTGCTGCACTCTGAAAAGCATAAACCTAGCTCAGTCTTTTCTAAACTGTGCTTATACGCGGCACATGTAATAGATTTATGAAGTAACGCAACTCACGGCAGGAACACGAAATACCTCCTCGTCCAGTCGGCGCAAAGGAGGAACAACTTCACCGCAAGAACAGCCGCGCCGTGAGACCGGTCGCGCGCAATTGCACCGAACGAAAACAATCAAAAGTTGTCTCACTGCTACGAGCCCTCGAATCGGGTAACTTCCGATCAAAACCGCCGCCCTGCGGATGGCGATATGCGATTATGATGAAACCGCAGCGATTTTTCCTTTGGAAAACCGGTTGTTGCCGATAAACATCAAGCCGGGACAACAGGATTTCTATCACGTCATGCTTTCACTTCGCCTGCTAACGATCATCGCCGGTTTTGCCTTCGCGGGCTCAGCAAGCGCGGCATCGATTGGCATTGTTGCCCCTCAGAACGGTCCTTACGAGCTTCTGGGCCAGCAGGTGCGGCAGGGGGCGAAGGCGGCGGCAGCCAAGCTCGGGCTTGATGTCGTCGAAATCCATGAGAGCTGCGAAGACGGCAGCGGCGGCGCGATTGCCGATGGACTCGTGGCCGCCAAGGTCAGCGCCGCGATCGGGTTTTTATGCACGGAGACGCTTCAGGGCGTTCTGCCGCCATTGAAAGCGGCCGCCATTCCCGCGATCACGCTTTCCAGCCGCGCGCCGATCCTGATGGAAGATGCGCTGAAATACGGCTGGCCGCTCTTCCGCCTCGCCCCATCTGACCGGGCCGAATCGGACAGGATCGCCGAAATCATCCTGCGCGACTGGAAGGGACACTCCATCGGACTTGTGGATGACGGCACGATCTATAGCCGCGAGCTGGTGGACCGCATCCGCTCGGCGCTCGAGGAAAACGGCCTCAAGCCCACCTTCACCGATACGATGCGGCCCAACCAGGAACAGCAGGTGGCGCTTGTGCGCCGGCTGGCGCGCACCGGCATCTCCCATGTCTTCGTGGGCGCAGAGCGCAACGACGTCGCGATCATCGCCCGGGATGCCGCATCCGAAAACCTTCCCTTGACCATCATGGGCGGCGACGCCATGAATGCCGCCAACAACCCGGTGCCCCTGGTCGCGAATGTGCTGGCCGTCACGCGCCCGGCCTATGACGCCCTACCCTCCGCCCAAGCCATCGCCGGCGAATTGCGGGGCGCAGGCATCGAACCTGAGGGTTATATCCTGCCCGCTTATGCCGCGGCCGAACTCACAGCCGCCCTTGCAGAGGCAGTGCAGGCGCAGTCGAAACCCGGGCCGGAAATATTGGCTGGCGGAACCGTCTTCAAAACGGTCATCGGCGATCTCGGCTTCAACCCGTCACACGACCTTTCCGACAATCCCTATCGCCTGCAGCGCTGGAACGGCCAGCGTTTCGAACCGGCGGACAAGGCGGAAAGACAATAGGCAACGCGGCAGCAACGGAAATTCGATGAAACGCGGCTGAAAACCGCCGGCAACCGCGCGGCCAGCCGTTTCAAACCCGGATACTTGATGTTAAAGGCAGCTTACGCAACGCGTCGAGAGGAGTTTGCCCCATGTCCCTGCCCATCCGCATAGCCCCTTCCATTCTGGCCGCCAATTTCGCCAAGCTCGGACAGGAAGTCGCCGATGTCACGGAAGCAGGCGCGGACTGGATCCATCTCGATGTGATGGATGGCCATTTCGTCCCCAATATTTCCTTCGGCCCTGATGTCATCAAGGCGCTGCGCCCGCACAGCATGGCGTTCTTCGACTGCCATCTGATGATCGCACCCGTTGATCCCTATCTCGAAGCCTTCGCCAAGGCCGGCTGTGACAGCATCACCGTGCATGCGGAAGCAGGGCCTCACCTGCACCGCTCGCTGCAGACGATCCGCGGGCTCGGCAGGAAGGCCGGCGTGACGCTGAACCCCGCCACGCCGCTTTCGGTTATCGAGAACGTGCTTGATGATGTCGATCTCGTCCTGATCATGAGCGTCAATCCCGGTTTCGGCGGACAGAAATTCATTCCGGCCATGCTCGACAAGATCCGCGCGGCAAAGGCAATGATCGGCGACCGGCCGATCGAACTGGAAGTGGATGGCGGCGTGACGGCGGAAACCGCGGGCGCAATCGTTGCCGCCGGTGCGAATGCGCTGGTGGCCGGCTCGGCCGTCTTCAAGGGCGATGGCGTCGCCGACTACCGCAAGACCGTCGCTCAGTTGCGTGCGGCGGCGGAAGCCGGGCGGACGTAACCCGCCACCGCTGAATGCGGACAGGCCGGAGACGGCACAGCAAGGCGTTGGGGGGATTTTCATGGGAAGCGACAGGCGGGGTTTCCGTGACACGGCTTCGGCAGCGCTATTTAAGCTGCTCGGCGCGTTTGTCTGGGCCCTCTGCTCAGCCGCGGCCGCCGCCATCGGCCTCTATGTCAGGAACCGGCTGGAAACCGACCACGCCACCGACATAATCACGCTTTTCTTCGCGGGCGGCCTTTTCGGCTGGCTGCTGGCCATGGCCGCGTTGCACTTCCTCCCCCCGTCCACCGCCCTGCCGCTGCGTTTCGCGACGGCCTGTCTTGCCATCGCTTTTTTTACGCTGGCTGTCGCGGCGGCGTTCTTCGCTTTCGAGTACCGGATTTTCTATGCGCAATGGCACGCGCCGGCATTCTCCCGCATCTGGTTTTTCCAGCAGCTCTTCACATCGCTCGGCGCGATTTACCAGTTCTGCGTTCTGGGTCTTGGATTGTATTTACCCTTTGCCGCCGTTCCACTCCTGCCTGCGGGTGCATTCCTTTGCCGACGTGCGCAACGAGCAACATAGGCATGTGGCTTGATAGATTGAGATTACCGGAACACTTTGCTAAACGGGCAGCAAAATTCCTCCACAAAGAAAGTCATTGCCATGATCCCTCGTTACTCCCGGCCGGAAATGGTCGCCATCTGGTCGCCGGAAACAAAGTTCCGCATCTGGTTCGAGATCGAGGCACATGCCTGTGACGCGCTGGCCGAACTCGGCGTCATCCCCAAGTCGGCTGCCCAGACGATCTGGGAAAAAGGCGGCAGCGCCACCTTCGACGTCGCCCGCATCGATGAAATCGAAGCCGTCACCAAGCACGACGTCATCGCCTTCCTCACCCATCTTGCCGAATTTGTCGGCCCTGACAGCCGTTTCGTGCATCAGGGCATGACCTCTTCCGACGTGCTCGACACCACGCTCAACATCCAGCTCGTGCGCGCCGCCGATCTGCTGCTCGCCGATATGGACCGGGTGCTGACGGCGCTCAAGACCCGCGCCTTCGAACACAAGAACACGGTGCGCATCGGCCGCAGCCACGGCATCCATGCCGAGCCGACCACCATGGGCCTGACCTTTGCCCGCTTCTATGCCGAGATGCACCGCAATCGCGAGCGCCTCGTCAATGCCCGCGCCGAAATCGCCACGGGCGCGATCTCCGGCGCCGTCGGCACCTTCGCCAATATCGATCCGCGCGTCGAAGAACATGTCTGCGAAAAGCTCGGCCTCATCCCCGAGCCGGTCTCCACGCAGGTCATCCCGCGTGACCGCCACGCCATGTTCTTCGCGACCCTCGGCGTCATCGCCTCGTCGATCGAAAACGTCGCCATCGAAATCCGCCACATGCAGCGCACCGAGGTTCTGGAAGCGGAAGAGTTCTTCTCGCCGGGCCAGAAGGGTTCGTCCGCCATGCCGCACAAGCGCAACCCGGTTCTGACCGAAAACCTCACCGGCCTTGCCCGGCTGGTGCGCATGTCCGTCGTTCCGGCAATGGAAAACGTTGCACTATGGCACGAGCGCGATATCAGCCACTCCTCGGTCGAGCGCGCCATCGGCCCCGACACGACCGTCACGCTCGACTTCGCGCTGAACCGTCTGGCCGGCGTCATCGAAAAGCTGGTGATCTACCCGGACAACATGCTGAAGAACATGAACAAGTTCCGCGGCCTCGTGCATTCGCAGCGCGTTCTGCTGGCGCTGACGCAGGCAGGCGTTTCCCGCGAGGACGCCTATCGTCTCGTCCAGCGCAACGCCATGAAGGTGTGGGAACAGGGCGCCGACTTCCTTGAGGAACTGCTGGGCGACGAGGAAGTGCGCGCCGCACTTCCCGAAGAGGTCATCCGCGAAAAGTTCGACCTCGGTTACCACACCAAGCATGTCGACACGATCTTCACCCGCGTCTTCGGCAACGCCTGAGACTTGAGCTGAGTAAGAGACCTTGAAGTTAATGTCGCCGCGACCTTGATCGCGGCGGCATCACAACACAGATATGGGCGCATGAAAGTTTCAGAAGCAGATATCCTGATCGTCCCCGGTTATACCAATTCCGGCCCCGACCACTGGCAGAGCCGCTGGGAGCGCAAGCTTTCCACCGCCCGTCGCGTCGAGCAGGCCGAATGGGCCAAACCCGTGAAGGAAGATTGGGTCGCCCGGCTGGTGGAAGAGGTCAACGCCTCCACCAAGCCCATCGTCCTCGTCGCCCATTCCCTTGGCGTGCCGACCGTCATCCACGCCCTGCCGGAAATCGGCAAGAAGGTGTCCGGTGCGCTGTTCGTTGCGCCGCCCGATGTCGCCAATCCCGATATCCGGCCCAAGCACCTGATGACCTTCGGGCCTTACCCGCGCGATCCGCTGCCTTTCCCGACGATCACCATCGCCAGCCGGAACGATCCTTTCGGCTCCTATGAACACGCCGATGACATTGCCGCCGCCTGGGGTTCGTTGCTGATCGACGCCGGCATGTCCGGCCATATCAACAGCGAGTCCGGCCATGGTCCGTGGCCGGAAGGCGGCATGGTGTTCGCCCAGTTCCTGAGCAGGCTGAAGGCTGTCGAGCCCTGACGGCGGCGGCCGTGCGGGCCGCCTCCCCTTCGATCTGCCCCGGAAGCCTATTTTCCGGGTGCCGCGGTTTCTCCGGCCTGTCACAAGAATTGAAGGGAAATATGCGAGCCGCATTGTAGAATGCACTCTTTTCCTTTATGGGACCGCTTCAAAGACCAAACGCAACGCCACCAGAATCGGCGTCAACCAAGAGACCTGCAATTATGAACCGTCGCCGCCGTATTTACGAAGGCAAGGCCAAGATCCTCTACGAAGGTCCGGAGCCAGGCACGCTTATCCAGTTCTTCAAGGACGATGCGACCGCCTTCAACAAGAAGAAGCATGAAGTCATCGACGGCAAGGGTGTGCTGAACAACCGTATCTGCGAATATGTCTTCACGCATCTGAACAAGATCGGCATTCCCACCCACTTCATCCGCCGCCTCAACATGCGCGAGCAGCTGATCAAGGAAGTGGAGATGATCCCGCTTGAGATCGTCGTGCGCAATGTCGCCGCCGGCTCTCTCTCCAAGCGCCTCGGCATCGAGGAAGGCGTGGTGCTGCCGCGCTCGATCATCGAGTTCTATTACAAGTCGGATGAGCTGGAAGACCCGATGGTCTCGGAAGAACACATCACGGCGTTCGGCTGGGCCAATCCCGCCGAGCTTGACGACATCATGGCGCTCGCCATCCGCGTCAACGACTTCCTGTCCGGCCTGTTCCTCGGCGTCGGCATCCAGCTCGTCGATTTCAAGATCGAATGCGGCCGGCTCTTCGAAGGCGACATGATGCGCATCATCCTCGCCGACGAGATTTCGCCAGACAGCTGCCGCCTGTGGGACATCGAGACCCAGAAAAAGATGGACAAGGACCTGTTCCGCCGCGATATGGGCGGACTTGTGGAAGCCTATTCCGAAGTGGCGCGCCGTCTCGGCATCATCAATGAAAACGAACCGATCCGCGGCACTGGTCCGGTCCTCGTAAAGTAATATTGGCCTCGTAGGGTAAAATCAGGAGAAGATCAAGTGATCAAGGCACGGGTGACTGTTACGCTGAAGAACGGCGTTCTCGATCCGCAGGGCAAGGCAATCGAAGGCGCGCTCGGCAGCCTCGGTTTCGGTGGCGTCGGCCATGTCCGTCAGGGCAAGGTCTTCGACCTGGAGCTGGAAGGCGCCGACAAGGCCAAGGCCGAGACCGACCTGAAGGCGATGTGCGAAAAGCTCCTGGCCAACACGGTCATCGAAAACTACGCTATCGCCATCCTCTGAAGCCGCAGGAGCCGCCGTCCATGAAATCCGCTGTCGTCCAACTTCCCGGCCTCAACCGCGACCGCGACATGATCGCGGCGCTGACGAAAATCTCCGGAAGCGCGCCCGTCACCATCTGGCAGACGGAAACGGATATTCCCGATGTCGACCTGATCGTCATTCCGGGCGGCTTCTCCTATGGTGACTACCTGCGTTGCGGCGCCATCGCCGCGCGCATGCCGGTCATGCAGGCCATCCGCGAAAAGGCCGAAAAAGGCGTCAAGGTTCTCGGCGTCTGCAACGGCTTCCAGATTCTGGTCGAAGCAGGCATGCTGCCCGGTGCGCTGATGCGCAACGCCTCGCTGAAATTCGTCTGCCGTGAAGTGAAGCTCGAAGTCGCCAACAACGACACCGATTTCACACGCGCTTACGACAAGGGCCAGATCCTGCGCTGCCCAGTCGCCCATCATGACGGCAACTATTTCGTCGAAGCCGAAGAGCTGAAGGCGCTGGAAGGCAACGGCCAGGTGGTGTTCCGTTATGCCGAGGACACCAACCCCAACGGCTCGCTGAACGACATTGCCGGCGTCATCAACGCCAAGGGCAATGTTCTCGGCATGATGCCGCATCCGGAAAACCTCATCGAAGCCGCCCATGGCGGCAATGACGGCCGCGGCCTCTTCGCTTCGGCGCTCGGCGTCATCGCAGCCTGATAGACCGGGCGGGCTTCAGGCCCGCCTTTTTTGATGCCGGCTTTCGGCGCTGTTTCGGCTTTTCTTCTGGATGACCTGATGCCCCGTCTTCTTCGACACAATGCCTATAAAGCCGCCGGATTGATCCTTGCCGCGGCGGCGCTCGCCGCGTGCCAACCGAAACCGCAGCCGGCTGCCTCCGTCTCCCGCGCGGCCCTGCCGACCATGGAACGGATCGCGCTTGGCGCGAATGCCTGCTGGTTCAAGTCGGGCGATGCGGCCTTCAAGGCCTATCGTCTGGCCCCTGAACTCAACTCCTTCTCCGGCCGCCCGCGCATCCTGCTCGTGCCGCGCAACAGCCCGGAATCGCGCCCCATGCTGGTGGTTCAGGCCGAAGGCAATCCGGCAAAGCTCGACGCTTTCGGACCCGTGATGAACGAAGCCATTTCCGGCCGCATCGCAACCGACGTCAAGCGCTGGGCGAACGGCGGCAAGGGCTGCTGATCGACAAGCGCGGAAACGGTCCGCGGCGGGCGCATCGGTTAGTTCTTAGCTTGGGATGCATCGTTTCTATCCTCATCCCTGTGCTTGTCACAGGGATCCAGCCAGCCCAAGTCCCTGGGCTGAGGGGAGTCCTTCCGCCGCGCAGACGCGCATCGGCTGGATTCCAGTGACAAGCACAGGAATGAGGGAAACGGATGTGCCCGGCGCAAGAAATCCCTGTAACGTACTTGTCGATTTGGCAAAGAGGCTCTCGGCAAGCCAATAAAAAAACCCGCCAGCGCCGGTTGGGAGTGGCGTGGCGGGCTGCCGAATGGCTTGATGGCGCCGGGGAAAGAAGGCACCGCTCTCCGACAAAAAATCAAAGCGACTGGGAGGGCCAGGAGAGAAGTCGCGATTTTGCGGCCTCGTTGAGGGCCTCATCCCGCGTAACGCCGATATCCTCCAGAAGATCGTCGGACAATTCCCGCAAAGCGAGCCGTCCCTGCCGTTTCCGGTGCCAATTGAACATGCCCGCAATCAGGCGACCAATAAGCGTGTGACCGATCTTGGCCGGAAAGGGCGCCGGTGCGACCATGTCGCCGGCATCGCGGAACACGCGTTCCCGTTCGTAGCCATCAGGATAGAGTGTATCCGCTGTCGAAAGGTATTGATCCATCTTGCGCATATTGCACCTATTGTCTCCGTTCGTTGATCCTCAATTAATGCAGACAATAAATACAATTGACTTCCAGACAGATACAATGCATAAATTGTCACCATGACAAATTGGCTTCCCGACATCACCGAGGGCGACGGCCCGATTTATCTTCGCCTCGCCGACAGTATTGAAGGCGCGATTTCCGACGGCACCCTGCAGGCCGGCTCGAAACTGCCGCCGCAGCGCAATCTTGCTTACGATCTCGGTGTGACAATCGGTACAATCAGCCGGGCCTATGCGCTCATCCACGAACGTGGCCTCGTCAGCGGTGAGGTCGGACGCGGCACCTATGTCAATGAGCGCAAGACCCCTGCCCCCTCATTGCCCCTGGAACCGGCAGCGGCGGCCTTCGGCAGCACACGCCACGCCATCGACAGCAGCGCCGAATTCAGGCTGAACACGACGGCGGCACCGGATGTCGGCCAGAGCGGGCTGATCGCCCGGCACATCGAGGCCGTCACCCGTGAGCATGCGTACGATATCACCAATTACGCCCGCTCCTTCCCCGACAGCTGGTGCATGGCGGGCGTTCGCTGGCTTTCCCAGAACGGCTGGTCGCCGAAACCGGAAAACATCGTCTCGACGCTCGGCGCCCATGCGGCGGTGATGAGTGTGGTGACGGCGATGACCGCGCCGGGCGACCGTATCGTCTTCGAACCCGTCACCTATTCCCACATCAGCCGCAGCGCCGCCCTTGCCGGTCGGCGGGTGACGCTGGTGGAAGCGGATGAGAACGGCATTGTCCCTGATGATTTCGAGCGCGTCTGCGCCCAGCAGCATCCGAAGATGATCTTCCTGATGTCGGCCGGCCAGAACCCGACCTGCGCCACCCTGCCGGAAGAGCGCCGCCGCGCGATTGCCGATATTGCCCGCCGTTACGGCGTGTGGATCATCGAGGACAATCTCTACGGCGCGATGACCCGCGAGGCGATCCCGCTGATCGCCGAATTTGCGCCCGATATCACCTTCGTGGTCGGCGGCCTGTCGAAATCCGTCGCCGCCGGCGTGCGCGGCGGCTGGGTCGCCTGTCCAGCGCAATATTCCTCTCGTATCCGCATTTCCCACTCGATGCTGACGGGCGGCCTGCCCTTCATGCTGGCCGAGTTGAACGCGCGCCTCGTCAATAGCGGCGACGCCGATGACATTCGCAAGGACTGCATCGCAGAAATCAATCAACGCGAAGCGATTGCCCGGCGGGCCTTTGCCGGACTGGATTTCAATTCGCTGCCGGATATCGCCTTCCTGTGGCTGAGACTGCCCGAACCCTGGCTTTCCGGCACCTTCCGCAATGCGGCGATGAAGGAAGGCGTGCTGATCGACGACGAGGACGAGTTCAAGGCCGGACGGACGGACAAGGTTTTCCACCGCGTCCGCATCAGCTTTTCAGGCCCCTCCACCCGCGAGGAACTGACGCATGCCTTCGGCGTCCTCCGCCACCTGCTCGATAATGGCTCCGCCGGATATGAGAGCGTGGCATGACCCGATGTGCGTTGGCGCGCAGACCGTGCGCCGCCAGCGAATAACGGCATAAACCGCCAATTAACCGGCAAAACAGCGCATTTTCCTGTCGCGCCATTGAGCCTCTTGCGCTAAAGAACCGGAAACTTTCCTCGGCTCGAACCGCGTGAGACCTATGTCTATCTCAAACTCCATCAAGATCACCCCGGAACTCGTTGCATCCCACGGGCTGAAGCCCGACGAATACCAGCGTATCCTCGACCTGATCGGACGGGAGCCCAGCTTTACCGAGCTTGGCATTTTCTCGGCCATGTGGAACGAGCACTGCTCCTACAAGTCTTCCAAGAAGTGGCTGAAGACCCTGCCGACAACAGGCCCCCGCGTCATTCAGGGCCCCGGCGAAAACGCTGGCGTTGTCGATATCGATGATGGCGACTGCGTCGTCTTCAAGATGGAAAGCCACAACCACCCGTCCTATATCGAGCCCTATCAGGGTGCGGCAACCGGCGTCGGCGGTATCCTGCGTGACGTCTTCACCATGGGCGCACGCCCGATCGCGGCCATGAACGCGCTGCGTTTCGGCGCACCCGATCATCCGAAGACCCGCCACCTCGTGGCTGGCGTCGTCGCCGGTGTCGGCGGTTACGGCAACTCCTTCGGCGTGCCGACGGTTGGCGGCGAAGTGGAATTCGATCCGCGTTATAACGGCAACATCCTCGTCAACGCCTTTGCAGCCGGCCTTGCCAAGTCCGACGCGATCTTCCTCTCTGAAGCCAAGGGCGTCGGCCTGCCGGTCGTTTATCTCGGTGCAAAGACCGGTCGCGACGGCGTCGGCGGCGCGACCATGGCGTCTGCCGAATTCGACGAGTCGATCGAAGAAAAACGCCCGACCGTTCAGGTTGGCGACCCCTTCACCGAAAAGTGCCTGCTGGAAGCCTGCCTCGAACTGATGAAAACAGGCGCGGTCATCGCCATTCAGGACATGGGGGCCGCCGGCCTCACCTGCTCGGCCGTTGAAATGGGCGCCAAGGGCGATCTCGGCATCGAACTTGATCTCAACGCCGTGCCGGTGCGCGAAGAGCGCATGACGGCTTACGAAATGATGCTGTCGGAAAGCCAGGAGCGCATGCTCATGGTTCTCGAGCCCTCCAAGGAAGAAGTCGCCAAGGCGATCTTCGTCAAATGGGGCCTGGACTTCGCCATCGTCGGCAAGACCACCGACGACCTGCGCTTCCGCGTGCTGCACAATGGCGAGGAAGTCGCCAACCTGCCGATCAAGGATCTCGGCGATCAGGCTCCGGAATATGACCGCCCGTGGACGCCGGCCAAGGTTCAGGCACCGCTTTCGGAAAACGACGTACCTTCGGCCGATATTGCCGATGCGCTGGTGTCGCTGGTCGGTTCGGCCAACAACTCCTCGCGCCGCTGGGTCTACGAACAGTACGACACGCTGATCCAGGGCAACTCCCTGCAGCTGCCGGGTGGCGATGCCGGCGTGGTCCGTGTCGAAGGCCATGACAAGAAGGCGCTCGCCTTTTCCTCCGACGTGACCCCGCGTTACGTCGAGGCTGATCCCTTCGAAGGCGGCAAGCAGGCCGTTGCCGAATGCTGGCGCAACATCACCGCAACCGGCGCCCTGCCGCTCGCGGCCACCGACAACCTCAATTTCGGCAACCCGGAAAAGCCCGAGATCATGAGCCAGTTGGTCCATGCCATCAAGGGCATCGGCGAAGCCTGCCGCGTGCTGGAATTCCCGATCGTTTCCGGCAACGTCTCGCTCTACAACGAAACCAACGGTCAGGCGATCCTGCCCACCCCCACCATCGGCGGCGTTGGCCTGCTGAAGGATTGGGGCCGCATGGCGCGCATCCGTTTTGCTGCCGCTGACGAAGTGGTGCTGCTCATCGGCGCGCCTGCCGGTCTCGGCACCCACATCGCCCAGTCGGTTTACATGCGCGACATTCATGGCCGCATCGATGGCCCGGCACCGCATGTCGATCTGGCTGCCGAGAAGAAGAACGGCGATTTCGTCCGCACGCTGATCACCGATGGTCTTACGACAGCCGTTCACGATTGCTCTTCGGGCGGTCTGGCGCTTGCGGTTGCCGAAATGGCGATTTCTTCCGGCATTGGCGCCACGATCGATGCGGTCGAAGGCCATAATCCGATCCTCACCTTCTATGGCGAAGACCAGGGCCGTTACGTTCTGACGGTGAAGAAGGCCGATCTCGACAAGGTGCAGGCAGCGGCGAAGGCGGCGGGCGTTTCCTGCCCGGCAATCGGCGTTACCGGCGGTGCAAGCGTAAAGCTGGGCACGGCGCGGGCTGTCGAGATTAAAGAATTGCACTTGGCCTATGAATCGTGGTTCCCTCAATTCATGGACGGCGAAACTTTGCTCGCCGCAGAATGAATTAAGGAGAAACACCATGCCCATGAAACCCGGCGACATTGAAGACATGATTAAGGCGGGAATTCCCGGGGCAAAGGTCACGATCCGCGATCTGGCCGGTGACGGCGATCACTACGCGGCGGAAGTCGTTGCGGAAGCATTCAAGGGCAAGACCCGCGTGCAACAGCACCAGATGGTCTATGATGCGCTGAAGGGCAATATGGGCGGCGTTCTGCATGCCCTTGCCCTGCAGACTTCGGCTCCCGAATGATTGCGCCCGTGAAAGCGGTGTCGGCAACAGCACGTCTCTGTCCGATCTGCGGCAGAGCGTGAAGACTGCGGATTAAATCAAAGGCCCGCGTGCTCTCACGCGGGCCTTTTCATATTGGGCAGAATGCACGAACGCCGCTTACAAAGCGGGCGGGCTCTGCGAATCCAGATCGGCGAAGGATGCGGCCGGCAAAGGCCCCGCCGTCAGCAGGGTAAAATCGTAACCGGATTTGCGATCCGGCCCCAGAACATATTGCCGGTGCATGCGCAGGAAGTTGCGCTTGTTCTTTTTATAGCGTTCCGATGACAGCGAATGCTTGAAACGGATCGGTACGATTTTCGGCTGCGGCGCATCCTTATGGCCGGTCAGCGCAACCGTGTTGCAGCGGTAGAGGTGGATCGGATCGGTCAGGCACTGGATATCGAACCATGTCACCTCAGGGTGACGTGCAATCACGCCGACGCTCTCACGCAGCCTGTCCGCACTCGACAGGAACGCACATTGCAGCGCTGCGCCGCCCAGCGTTGCAAAGGACAGCTTCCGGCCATCCAGCGCATCCGGCCTGAGTTCCAGCACGCGGCCGATCACGGCGAGCGCAAGACTGGCGCCCATGCTGTGCGAAATGACCAGAACCTCGTCCGAGGGCTGCTCAAGCGCCGTCAGAACAAGTGCGGCCCTCTCTTCGATCCAGTCGCGGGCAATCGCTTCATCGCGGCCGACAGCGAGCGCGAAGCGCCAGTCCGCATAAAGATGCAGGGTGTGAAACCGCTCCGCAAAAGGCAGAAACGCCTTCACGAAAAACAGGGCGGCGGCGGGAAGGCTGATTGCGAAGAGCCAGAGAGGCAAACCGAGCAGCGAAGGCGAGAGCGCAATAGCCGCAGCAACAGCACCGCCGACCAGCATCAGCAGGAACGGGAAGATGAAGAACAGACCAAAACGCCAGGCATGGCGGAAGTAGCGCGCCGCACCGCCCTCGGCGATAATGCCTGCACCGGCTTTGAAACCAAGCCAGATCTGCTGCCGGACCGGCGCATCCCGTAACTGCGATATCACCGCATTATGATCGTAAACGAAAATGTCGGAGCGCGTCCGCCAGTCGCCCGCCGAAGCCTCCACCGTGAATGTTTCACCCGCCGGCGTGTTCGTGAGCGGTCCCACCGCATAGTCGACATCCCAAGTCTTGCCGGCCAGCGCCGCCGCCCGCTGGTAACGCAGATGATGGGCCGCCGCATCGAGCGGATCGAAACCGGGGAAATAAAGAACAAGGCGTGACTTGACGGTCGGCATGCATAAACCTTCGGGCTGGAGGCACCCGAAAGGATCGCTTGATACAGTGGGCGATGCACGTATAGTAAAAATCGCGACCGAAATATGATTTATTTATTGGCGAGGGAAATTTGTCTGGCATCGTCGATCAATTGCTCAACGGCGTCGTCAAGGGCGCTCTGGCCGAAGTGCTGACCAAGACCGGTATCCGCAAGACCCGAAGGGCCCGCCGGACGAAAAGCGCCGGTTCCCTTGCCGGCGGCATCGTCGGCTCGGTCCTGGAAGCCGCGATCAACGCAGCCGTCAAACCCAAGCCAGCCAAGAAGCAGGTGAGCAAAAGACGCACGGCCGCTGCGCGCAGCCGACAGAGATATCGATGATCCGCAACGAGCGGCTTTGCCTGTTTTTCGCCTGCGCCCTCCTGTTTCTTTCCGCAACACGCATGGGCTTCACCGACGACAGAAGTAACAAAGAGATCAAAATCGGCTTCGCCGTGCTGCTTCATGATGCTGATCCGATAGCCGGCACCGCGCTTTGCAAAATTGGTCAAACCTGCCGTCTGCTTAAACAGGAAGAGCCTAAATTAATTGTCGATCTCAAAATCGACCACCAAAAC
Organism: Agrobacterium radiobacter; assembly: GCF_040801995.1. Taxonomy (NCBI): domain Bacteria; kingdom Pseudomonadati; phylum Pseudomonadota; class Alphaproteobacteria; order Hyphomicrobiales; family Rhizobiaceae; genus Agrobacterium; species Agrobacterium radiobacter. The sequence continues at coordinate 1,508,888 of NZ_JBEGHX010000001.1, forward strand.
GACCGACTGGTGAGTGAAATGCAGGTGGATTGCGAACGAGATTGTTCGCTAGCGACCGGCCGCTCAGTGATGACACTCCAGAACCAGAAAGAACTCGATCTTTTCGCTGACGAGACAGGCATATTAGTCCCGCTCGTCTCCAGACCGCGAAAGACGATCGGCAAAATACTTCTGGTCTATCCCGACACCTGACCCGCTGCGACGTGGACGCGAAATTTCGATCCCTCTCCAATGATGCCACACCCGCAGTTTTTTACGCTTCCCGGGTGGAAATCGCGCCGCGACATGTTATCTAGGAACAAACGGAAAGCAGCGGCCTTGAACCGCATGTGAAAGGAATAGGCCTATGAGCGGCATTAACGACATGATCGACAGCGAAGTGAAGAGCAACGACATCGTTCTTTTCATGAAGGGCACCCCGCAATTTCCGCAGTGCGGTTTTTCCGGCCAGGTGGTACAGATCCTCGATTATCTCGGCGTCGACTACAAGGGCATCAACGTGCTTGCCGATGCCGACATCCGTCAGGGCATCAAGGACTATTCCAACTGGCCGACAATCCCGCAGCTCTACGTCAAGGGCGAATTCGTCGGCGGCTGTGACATCGTAAGAGAGATGTTCCAGTCCGGCGAACTGCAAAGCCACTTCCAAGAACAGGGTATCAGCGTCCGCGGCGCGGCCTGATTTCGGCCGGTTCATCCGGCCCACCCTGATTGTCAGAAAACTATGCCAGGCGTTGCTTCATGCAACGCCTTTGCCGTTCTTTTTGGGGCAATCCTGTGACAGAACTTTCACAATCCACCGCTTCGCGCGCAGGCTCGATGGGGCGCACGGAATTCATCGCGCTCGCCGCGATGCTGATGGCGCTGAACGCGCTTGCCATCGACATCATGCTGCCGGGTCTTCAGGAAATCGGCGCATCGCTTGGCGTCGTCAATGAAAACCACCGCCAATATGTCATTTCCACCTATCTTCTCGGCTTCGGCGTCGCGCAGCTTCTGTACGGTCCGATCTCGGACCGTTTCGGACGCCGCAAGCCGATGCTCGTCGGACTTGCGATCTATATCGTTTCAGCCCTCGCCGTAGTCTTCGTACCGTCATTCTCCGGCCTGCTGATCCTTCGTTTCATTCAGGGCATCGGCTCGGCGGCGACACGCGTCATCACCATCTCGATCGTGCGTGACATCTATGGCGGCCGCCAGATGGCGGAAGTCATGTCGCTGATCATGATGGTGTTCATGGTCGTTCCGGTTATCGCACCCGGCACCGGTCAGATCGTGCTGTTTTTCGGTAACTGGCATCTGATCTTCGCCTTCATGGCGGGAATTGCCGCCGTGGTGACGGCCTGGATGTATTTCCGCCTGCCGGAAACCCTGCATCCGGACGATGTCCGCCCCTTCACCGCCCGTTCTATCCTTGGCGGTTTCAAGATCGTGCTCACCAACCGCATCGCGCTTTGTTACACGCTCTCCAGCACCTTCATCTTCGGTGCGCTGTTCGGCTTCATCAATTCGGCCGAACAGGTCTACAAGGGCATCTACGGGCTGGGCGCATGGTTTGCGGCGGCCTTTGCGGGCGTGGCGCTGTTCATGGCCTTCTCGTCCTTCATCAATGCAAGGCTTGTCGGCCGGTTCGGCATGCGCAAGCTGTCGCACGGATCCCTGCTGGGCTTCATCGCCATCACCTTCATCTGGCTGGTGGTGCAGGTGCTTGGCCCGGAACCGATGCCCTTTGCGATCTTCATTGTGTTCTTCGCGCTCGCCATGTTCCAGTTCGGCTGGATCGGCTCGAACTTCAACTCGCTCGCCATGGAACCGCTCGGCCACGTCGCCGGCACGGCCTCGTCCGTTATCGGTTTCATGGGAACGGTCGGCGGCTCGCTGATCGGCGCCGCCATCGGCCAGGCTTTCGACGGCACCGCACTGCCCATGGTGGCCGGCTTCTTCGTCGTCTCCATCATCGGTCTGATCTTCGTGCTGATCGGGGAAAAGGGCGTGTTGTTTCAGGCCCACAACAAGCCGACACGGTAAGGGCCGTTAGAAAAATAAAAGGGCGCGGAATTTTGCTCCGCGCCTTTTTTGTTGACTACGAGTTCATGTCATCCGCAGCCCGTCACCCCGGACTAGATCCGGGGTCTAGCCAGCCCAAGTCTTTGGGCTGAGAAGACTCTTTCCACCGCGCAGACGCGCGGCTACTGGATGCGGGATCAAGTCCGGCATGACGGGAGAAAGCCTTCCCGCCCAGCCCCACATTAATTCGCCGCCTCAAACCGTAAAAATCTTCTCGCGCAGCAATTCCCACGTCTCCTGATTGGGTGCCAGCAACAGCCCGCCATCCACATGCCGCGGCAGATAGGGCGAGCCGTCGAGACGCGCCGCATAGGCGCCCGCTTCCTGCGAAAGCAGCGTGCCGGCCAGATGGTCCCAGGGCATCAGCTTGTTATACATCAGGAAATGCATGTGGCCGCCGCAGAACAGGCGGTATTCATGCGCCGCGCAGCGATAGCTGGTGAACAGCCGCACATCGGCGAGGTTCGTCAGAATCTTGCGCCGTGTCTCAACGTCGAAATAGCCGGTATTGGCGATGCCCACCATCTGCGACAGTTCAGGCGCCGGCACGACCGACATCTCGGTCTGCGAACCATCAGCACTGCAAAGCCATGCACCGGAGCCTTTTTCGGCGATCGCCCAGTCATTGCCCATCGGATCGAAGATGAGACCGGCAACGGTCTCGCCCTTCGAGATAACGCTCATCATCACGCCGAAAAGCGGCAGGCCGGAGGCGAAATTATAGGTGCCGTCGATCGGATCGACCACCACGGCAAGATCGGCATCGGCAAGCTTGCCGAGCAGCGAGGCGTCCGCCGCCACCGCCTCTTCGCCGATGAACAGCGCATCAGGCATGATTTCCTGTACACGGGCGCGGATAAGCCGCTCCGCAGCCTCGTCGGCCTCGGTCACAAGGTCGATCGCCTCGCTCTTTATCCGCACATCGCCCTCGCCCAGATTGCGGAACCGCGGCAGGATTTCCACTGCCGCCGCCTCCTGAAGCGCGTTGGCAAGAGAGGCGATGTCGAGTTCGAGAGCCATGGGCGATATCCTTCTTTCTGAGCGTAACGACTATAAAGCGACGATTTCCCGTCGCAGCATCTTCCAGCTTTCCTTGTCGGGAGCGGACAGGATGCCACCCTCCGTTTGTCCCGGCCGATAGGGCGTATTGTCGAAACGGGCCGTATAACCACCCGCCTCCTGATGAACAAGCACGCCGGCGAGATGATCCCACGGCATCAGCTTCTCATGGCCGATGAAATGCAGCTTGCCGGCCGAGGCGAGCCAGTATTCATGTGCCGAGCAATTGATTGAAAGCGCCATCTTTATCTTCGCCATATTGGCGGCGATCACCGGACGGCGATCCTGATGGCTGTGGCCCCAGGAGAAAATGCCGACCATTTCGGACAATGGCACGGGATCGGCGACCTTGAGCTTCGCCTGCGAACCGTTCCTGCGGTTGAGAAACGCGCCCTCGCCTTTCAGGGCGACGATGGTGTCACCCATGACAGGATCATGAATGAAACCCGCCACCGTCTCGCCCTTGACTGTAACCGCAAGCAGCGTGCCGAAAGCGGGAAAACCGGAAGCATAATTGAAAGTGCCGTCGATGGGATCGATCACGAAAGCAAGCGGCGCATCGGCAAGCGCCGGAATGACGGATTGGTCCGCCTCATAGGTCTCTTCGCCGACTATATGGGCCTTCGGGAACCGCTGCAGCAGAGCGGCTGTTATTGCTTTTTCAGCGAGAACATCCGCCTCGGTAACGAGATCGACGGCGGAGGTTTTTTCCGAGATAGCGCCGGCGCTCAGGTTTCGGAAGCGGGGAAGAATTTCGTTCGCGCCGGCAGCGGCAACGGTGGAAATGAGAAAGTCGATATCTTTATCGGAAAGGGTCATCGGGCGGGGCACTTCTTCATAAGGGGGAGTTGGCCTCCCTACGCTCTTCAGGTGACGCCCCGGTGACAGAAAGCGCCGAGAAATCAAAAAGCTTCGGATCGAGCAGATGCGACGGATTGACGTGGGCAAGCGCCCGCAGCATCACGTCCTTGCGGCCGGGCATACGCCTTTCGATGTCTGCCAGCATCTCCTTCATGGCATTGCGCTGAAGCCCGTCCTGCGAACCGCAGAGGTCGCAGGGAATGATCGGGAATTCCATCGCCGCCGCGAATTTCGCCATATCATCTTCGGCGCAATAGGCGAGCGGGCGCAGCACCATCAGGTCACCCTCGTCATTCATCAGCTTTGCCGGCATGCCTGCAAGGCGACCACCATGGAAGAAGTTCATGAAGAAGGTTTCGAGAATATCCTCGCGGTGATGGCCGAGCAGCAATGCGTCGCAACCCTCTTCCCGCGCGATGCGGTAAAGATTGCCGCGCCGGAGCCGCGAACAGAGGGAACAATAAGTCCCGCCCGAGGGCACCTTCTCCTTCACCACCGAATAGGTGTCGCGATATTCGATGCGATGGGCAACGCCGATCTTCGCCAGATATTCCGGCAGCACATGCTTCGGGAAATTCGGCTGGCCCTGATCGAGATTGCAGGCGATCAGCTCTACCGGCAGCAGACCGCGCCATTTGAGATCAAGCAGCAGCGCCAGAAGACCATAGCTGTCCTTGCCGCCGGAAAGGCCGACAAGCCAACGCTTCTGGCCCTTCAGCATGCCGAAATCTTCAAAGGCCTGACGGACATTGCGCAGAAGCCGCTTGCGCAGCTTGTTGAACGAGACTGAGCGCGGTGCATTGTCGAACAGGGGATGCGAGCTGCCGTTTTCTTCGGACGGGTCCTGATCTGCCCCGACCCTGTCGGCGATGTCATCGATCTTGGTGAGAATGTTCATCATCAGCTCGCTCCGGCACGACTGCCGTTCTTAGTGCAGGCAATGCCCCCATCCGCCGGCAATATCAAGCCCCGAATACGGACCAGCCGGTTTTCGTCGCCAGCATTTCCAGCGCCTGTGACCCGAGTGCCGAATTGCCGACCTTGTTGAGACCCGGCGACCAGACCGCAATCGACGCCTTGCCCGGCGCCACCGCCATGATGCCGCCGCCGACGCCGCTCTTGCCCGGCAGGCCGACATGATAGGCGAAATCGCCCGATCCGTCATAATGGCCGCAGGTCAGCATCAGCGCGTTGATGCGCCGCGCCCGCCGGTCCGAAACGACCGTGTGGCCGGTGAGCGGATTGCGGCCGCGATTGGCGAGAAATAGCCCGGCCCGCGAAAGCTGCGCGCAGGTCATGGACAGCGCGCATTGGTGAAAATAGACGCCCAGCGTATATTCGACGGGATGGTGCAGATTGCCGAAGGAGCGCATGAAATTGGCGAGCGCGAAATTGCGAAAACCCGTCGCCTGCTCGGATTTCGCCACCGTGTCGTCGATGCTGATCGTGTCATCGTCAGCGAGATAACGCACGAAACGCAGAAGCTCGCCGATTGCCTCACGCGGCTGGTGGCCGGAAAGAACGATATCCGTCACCACGATGGCACCGGCATTGACGAAGGGATTGCGCGGAATGCCGTGCTCGTGCTCCAGCTGGACGATGGAGTTGAAGGACGACCCCGACGGTTCGCGCCCTACCCGATTCCACACCGTTTCCCCCGCCTTGCCGAGCGCCAGCGTCAGCATGAAGACCTTGGAGATGCTCTGGATCGAAAACGGCGTGAGCGCATTGCCGGCCGTATAGGTGGTTCCGTCGACGGTGGTGATGGCGATGCCGAACTGGTTGGGATCGACCTTGGCAAGTTCGGGAATGTAATCCGCGACCTTCCCCTCACCCAGCCTGGGCACCATGCTGTCGTAAATGGAATCGACGATCGCCTGAATGTCCTGCATGCAAAGCCTTCCCCAGCAAACAAAAAAGCCGCCCCGAGGGGCGGCTTTCTCAATACTGAAACGCGTCGATTAACGCGAGTAGAATTCGACGACCAGATGCGGTTCCATGACGACCGGGTACGGAACGTCAGACAGAGCCGGGATGCGAGCATAGGTCGCAACCATCTTGTTGTGATCGACTTCGATGTAGTCAGGAACGTCGCGCTCTGCGAGCTGAACGGCTTCGAGAACGGTCACCAGCTGCTTGGACTTCTGGCGAACTTCAACAACGTCGCCCGGCTTGCAACGGTAAGAACCGATGTTGACGCGAACGCCGTTAACCGTGACGTGGCCATGGTTGATGAACTGACGCGATGCGAAAACGGTCGGAACGAACTTGGCGCGGTAGACGATGGCGTCCAGACGCGACTCGAGCAGGCCGATCAGGTTCTCGGAGGTATCGCCCTTGCGACGGTTTGCTTCGTCGTAGGTGGCGCGGAACTGCTTTTCGCGCAGTTCGCCGTAGTAGCCCTTGAGCTTCTGCTTGGCGCGCAGCTGCGTGCCGAAGTCGCTCATCTTGCCCTTGCGGCGCTGGCCGTGCTGGCCCGGGCCGTATTCGCGGCGGTTTACCGGGGACTTCGGACGGCCCCAGATGTTTTCGCCCATGCGGCGGTCGATTTTGTACTTAGCCGATTCGCGCTTGCTCATCGTATTTCCTTCTCAAAAGGTTATGCCGGCCTGTTGCCAAACCGGTTTAAGGAAACACGCCCTCCTCTGAAGCCCGTTTCAGGGCCTCTGACAGGCTTCTCACATGCAAATGGAGAAACCACGGGACATGTCGGTGATATTGACCGCCGAACGTCAGTTATTAAACTGCAGGGCAGTCAACAAAACACACCGGACATCACTGCCCGGCGTTGGGGCGGCTTCTAAACATGTTTTACAAATTTGTCAAACAAAGCCTGCCGCTTTTTTCTCGAACCGGCCCTTGAAAAGCCTGAAGGCTCTCCTATCTCTCCATCGTGATCAGAACTCGGGCCCCTCTGGCGTGTTACCGGACAACACGTGATGTCGAGTTTCTTTAGGTTGGGGCCCACGCATATTCTTCACGCACGTTCCCCATCCGCAAAGCCAACCTCGTCCGGCTAAAGGTTGACTGATGGAGTTCCTCCTCAACGATTTTCTCGGTACCCCCACATGGATGTGGGCGGTCTTCATTTCTCTCGTCCTTGGCCTCCTGGCGCTCGATCTTGGCGTATTGCACAAGAATTCCAAGGAAATCGGCATTCGTGAAAGCCTGCTGATGTCAGGCTTCTATATCGCCATCGGTTTGGCCTTCGGCGGCTGGATCTGGTACCAGTCCGGCCAGCAGTCGGCGATGGAATATGTCACCGGCTTCGTGGTCGAAAAAAGCCTGGCGATGGACAATATCTTCATCATCGCCATGATCTTCTCCTATTTCGCCATTCCCCGCCAATATCAGCACCGCGTGCTGCTCTGGGGCATCCTCGGCGTCATCGTCCTGCGCGGTATCATGATCGCCGGCGGTGCGGCCATCGTCGAAAACTTCCACTGGGTGCTTTATCTCTTTGCGGCCTTCCTCGTCTTCACCGGCCTCAAGATGCTGTTCTCGTCAGACCATGACGAATCGGACATCGGCAACAACCGCATCCTGAAATTCCTGCGCAGCCGCCTTCCGGTGACGGAGAAGCTGCATGGCGAGAAGTTCTTCGTCAAGGAAACGGATGCGACCACCGGCAAGCTGAAGACCTTCGTGACGCCGCTCTTCCTGGCGCTCATCATGGTCGAAATCGCCGACCTTATCTTCGCGGTCGATTCGATCCCGGCAATCTTCGCGATCACCACCGATCCGTTTATCGTCTATACCTCGAACATCTTCGCGATCCTCGGCCTGCGCGCCCTTTACTTCGCGCTTGCCGCCCTGATCCACCGATTTGCCTATCTGAAATATGCGCTGGCTGCGGTTCTGGTTTTCGTTGGTTCCAAGATTTTCGTCGCCGACATGCTCGGCATCGCCAAGATCCCGCCCGCCGTCTCGCTCGGCGTCACCGTCGCCATCCTCGCAACCGGCATCATCGGTTCGCTGATCGCGACACGCAAGGAAGCAAAGGCCGTAGAATAAGGCCTTCAACGGCAAGCGGCAGGGAAACCTGCCGCAACCTCACTCCGCCGCAAGCCTCGCATCATCCTCCGCCGCATCCGCATCGCCGGGTGCGGTTTTTGCATCGAGATCAGGGAAAGCCACGATGCGCTTGCCGGAGAAATCGGCATGTACCACCACAAGCTCCTTCTCCTCGAAATAACCGAGAAGACGGCGCGCGCGGCGGGCGGAATGGGTGCCATAGGCGCGGGCGATACGGGCGTCGGACGGGCAAGGCTCCTCCCCCAGCGCCGCCTTGACCAACAGCAGGAAAACCCCCTGCAGATCGTCGGAAACCGACATCGACAACTCCAGCGCCTTCTGCCAGCCTTCGCTTGCCGCCATCGTCGCATCCACGCCTGAGCGTGCAATCGCCACCTGCCGGCGGAAATCCGCCAGCGTCATCGGCGTGCCGGGAATGCGGCGCATGCGGGCGCGCACCAGAAAATCCTGATAAAGCACGGCGTCGGTGCGATAGGCCGATTGCGGATCGTCGAGAATTTCGACCAGCACAGCGGCGATCTTCTCCTCTCGCTCCTCCGGCGTCAGCTCCGGCTGACCTGCACGCGGCGATGGCTCCGGCGAAGGACCGACGGCGGCGGGCGTGGAACGGGAGAGCTCGGCGAGAATATCGGTCGTCGGACGTGGTGCTGGCGGCGTACGGCGCACGACAGCGCGCGTGAACTCTTCCGGATCAGGCGTGAAGATCAGGTCTTCCACATCCTGCGGCGCATCCGGCAGCGGCATCAGCTTCGGCGAGGACGAGCGCGCCGAGGTTTCCACCGCCCCGATGACGATGGGCAGCGGCCGGCGCGACAGCGCAGGTCCAAGCGCCACGAAATTGCCGCGCTGCAGATCGCGGAACATTTCCGCCTGTCGCCGGTCCATGCCGAGCAGGTCGGCGGCGCGCGCCATGTCGATATCGAGAAAGGTGCGGCCCATCAGGAAGTTCGAGGCTTCCGCCGCCACGTTCTTGGCGAGCTTGGCAAGCCGCTGCGTGGCGATGACGCCGGCAAGCCCGCGTTTACGGCCGCGGCACATCAGATTGGTCATCGCGCCGAGCGACGCCTTGCGCGCATCCTCGGTCACCTCACCGCCGACGGAGGGTGCAAACATCTGCGCCTCATCCACCACGACCAGCACCGGATACCAATATTCGCGATCCGCATCGAACATGCCGTTGAGGAAAGCGGCTGCGGCACGCATCTGCTGCTCGATATCAAGGCCTTCGAGCGTCAGCACGCAGGAGACGCGGTGCTGGCGAATGCGGTTGGCGATGCCCGCAAGCTCGGCTTCCGTGCGCTCGCCATCCACCACCACGTGTCCGAATTTATCGGAAAGCGTGACGAAATCGCCCTCGGGATCGATGATGACCTGCTGCACCCATTGCGCCGATTGCTCCAGCAGCCGGCGCAGGAGATGCGACTTGCCGGAACCGGAATTGCCCTGCACCAGCAAACGTGTCGCAAGCAATTCTTCAATATCGAGCTTGGCCTGTTGCCCGCCCGATAGGGTTCCCATGTCGATGCCGACCTGCAATGTTCCATTCCTCGTGCTGCATGTCATCCGGCCGATTCCCTTGGCGGCGGCCGAACATGCTCTTTACCAAAAAATCGCCTGTTGCGTCTGCCCCATGCCGATAATGCACAGGCAATTACGCCGCATCTATGCGGTCCCGGACGAGACCCGCAAAAATGAAAGCCGCCTGCCGAACACATTCAGCATCAGGCCGATGATGACCAATGCGGCGCCGACCACTTCGAAGACGGTGATATGCTCCGCAAAAGCGAGATAGGCGCTGATGAAACCGACAATCGGCACCAGCAGCGAAAACGGCGCTACCGTTCCGGCCGGATAACGCAGAAGCAGGTAACTCCAGATGCCCGCGCCGACAATGGTCGCTCCATAGGCCATGTAGATCACCACGAAAGCCATCGTCGACGTCGCATTGAGCAGGCCTTCCGCGATCGCATCGGGTCCTTCCACCACCAGCGAAAGCAGGATCAACGGCAGAACGGGTACAAGGCTCGTCCATGCAACGAAGGAAACCGCGTTCACCTGGCCGATACGGCGATTGACGATGTTGCCGCAGGCCCAGGCAATTGCCGAGCCGACCCCCATCAGGAGCGGTATCAGCGCTGCGGCCGTCATGCGCTCCACGCCGATGACCGCCAGCCCGCCAAAAGCGATGACCGCGCCGAGGATCTGTGAAGGCAGCGGCCGTTCGCCGAGGAACACCACGGCAAGCGCCAGCGTGAAGAACGCCTGCGACTGCATAACCAGCGAAGCAAGCCCCGCCGGCAGGCCGAGCTTGATGGCCGGATAAAGCAGGCCGAACTGCACGAAACCCATCGCCATGCCGTAAACGATCATATGCCGCCACGGCACATTGGGTTTTGGCAGGAAAAACACCAAAGGCACCGCCGCAAAGAGGTAACGCACCCCGGTCAGAAATAAAGGCGGCATATCGGCGACGCCCACCTTGATGACGACGAAGTTGAAGCCCCACAAAAACACGGTGATCAGGGCGAGAAGAATATGCGGCAATGCCATTTTGTTATGTCCGAATTTCAGGTGATCGAGACGTGCTTTACGCCGAAACCGCCCGCTTCCAGCCAAAGGTGATAAGACCGGCGCCGATCAGGAGACCGCCACCCGTTCGGTTGACGATGCGCTGGACCTTCGGCTTGCGGATCGTATTGCGGGCGGCACTTGCCAGCAGTCCATAAAGCGCCGCATTGCAGGTGGCAAGCACCAGGAATGTCGCTTCGAAAATCAGCACCTGCGGCCAGAAGGGCAGCGTCGGCACCAGAAACTGCGGCAGGAAGGCCACGAAAAACACGATGCTCTTGGGGTTCAGCGCCGTGACGATATAGGCATGCAGGAAGATTTTGAGCGGCCTTTCACGGCCCGTCACGCCTGTCCCCTCGGCACCTTCTCCGCCAACCGGCGAACGCCACAGCTTGATGCCGAGATAGATGAGGTAAGCCGCACCGATCCATTTCAGACCAGTGAAAAGCGCCGCCGATGTTGCAAGCAGCGCCCCGAGCCCCAGCATCGAGGCCGTCATGGCGGTGAAATCCCCAAGCGCCACGCCCGTTACCGTCGCGGTGCTCGCCTTGCGGCCGTGGCCGAGTGCGTAAGAAATTACCAGCAGGATCGTCGGTCCCGGAATGGCAAGCATGATGGCGGATGCGGCCACGAAGGCCAGCCAGTTCTCCAGTGGCATAATGAGTCTCCTTTATCCCGAGTCTTGAGCAAGCCACGGAAAATGTTTCGCTTCAAGCCGGATTTTACAAACCGTGCAGCTCTCTCGTAACAACCCGAAAAAACGTCTGTGCAGGATTTTCTCCGCCGTCGGCGGTCAAAGTTCGATACGGCCCCTCCCGCATGTCTGCGCGGGAGAGGCCATCACATCAAAACCGGGGCGCCCAGTGAGGAACCTCCCAATCCCGCCGCCGCTTTACGCGCGAGGGGTCAAGGCCGATGTCGACCAAAAGGCGCTCAGGCAGATCGGCAGGATCAGTCGGCGGCGCACGCGGCACCAGCGCGGCTGTGAGAACCGCTTTGAGAGTTTTCCAGACGCCGAATGTGACGAACAAGCGATCGACCGCATCCGGCAGCGCATATGCTACCAATGGTTGATTTTTCTGCATGGGAAATCCATCCCGGCGCGGCAAAGCGGCCAGGTCCTTTATCGATGGAAAACGACATGCCGAAACGGCGGGCGCAGCAGTCATGCCACGCGGACGCGCAAGTCACATGTCGGACGAAGTGAAAATGCCTAACGGCAGGGAAATCAGGCTTTAAGCCTTATCGGAGGGAGATGCCTCGCATCACATAACCACCGAAGACCATGCCGGAAAAGCCAGACATGCCGTTAAGGCGCATATTCATGTCATTGGTCATTCCACGCCTCCATTCATAGCGGTTACAGACGAGAAACATCTTACATAAGAAATCCGGCGCGACAAGAGGCCGCAATCTCGAATTGCAAAAGACGGGCAAAACAGATGCAAAAATACAACAGGCGGCTGGGCAGCGAAACTCAGGTCAACGAAACGCTGAGACCAAATCCCTGCATCAGCCGCCGGGTGGCAAAATCCGGCTTGCCTGATGTGAAGACGGCAAAATCGAAACCGTCAGGGTGCTCCGCATCCTGTGGCAGCGGCACCAGATGGCGGGCGCGCCTTGCGATCGCCTCGGCCGGGTCCAGCCAGTCCACCGGCCAGGGGGCCAGCCGGCGAAACACATTGGCCATGAAGGGATAATGGGTGCAGGCGAGAACGACGATGTCTGTGCGCTTGCCGTCGCTGTCGATGAAGCAGGGCTCTATTTCGGCCAGAACCGCCTCGTCCGAGACCGGCTCGCCCCTGATCCAGCTTTCCGCCATGCGTGCCAGATTTTCCGAGCCAACGAGACGGACATGACATTGGGTGGCGAAGGACTGGATGAGATCGCGCGTATAAGCGCGCTTGACGGTGCCCGGTGTCGCCAGCACTGAAACGAGGCCCGAACGGGTGCGCTCCGCCGCCGGTTTGATGGCGGGCACGGTGCCGACAAAAGTCATCTGCGGAAAGCGGGCGCGAAGATCGGCACCCGCGAGCGTGAAGGCCGTGTTGCAGGCGATGATGCAGACTTCCGGGCTGTAATCCTGCAGCAGCGTTTCGAAGAGCGAGAGAATGCGCGCCTTCAGCGCCTCCTCCTCCCAGCCGCCATAGGGAAAACCCGCATCGTCGGCCACATAGATGAAACCGCGCTCAGGCATCAGCACGCGCGCCTCGCGCAGAACCGTCAGCCCGCCAATGCCGGAATCGAACACCAGCACCGGTTTCAGTACATCGGCGGCCGCCTCACTCGTCTTCAGCATGCTCCCCGGTTCCCTTCGCCAATATTCCCTCTGCCGTTCCCGCCCGGCCTGCCTGCTTGGGCCATTGCCGGGGAAAACGGTCGAGCGAATTGATCACGCCACGGAAGACACTGATTTCCTGCTCGGAAAAGCCGCGTCTCGACAGCACCGCACGCAGATTGTCGACCATTTTCGGCTTTTTTTCAGGCGGATGGAAATAACCGCGCGCGTCCAGCGCTTCCTCGATATGTTCGAAAAGGCCGAAAACCTGTTCCTTGGTCGAAGGCCGCTGCTCGACCGATTGGAAAAGCGTCTCGCCCAGATCGTCCATGCCTGACTTCATCCACTCATAGGACATCAAAAGCACGGCCTGCGCGATGTTGAGCGAGGCAAAGGCGGGGTTGACCGGAAATGTCACAATCTCGTCGGCCAGCGCCACTTCCTCGTTGGTCAACCCCCAGCGCTCGCGCCCGAACAGGATGCCGGTTCTGTCGCCCGTCTTGAACTTTGCACGCAACGTCTCGGCAGCGGTAACGGGCGCACGCACCGGCTTGAAACCGTAACGCTCGCGCGCGGTCGTGGCATAAACGAAGTTCAGGTCCTTGATCGCCTCTTCCAGCGTCTCGAACACCTTCGTTGCATCGATGACATGATCGGCCTTGGAAGCGGCAGCGCGCGCTTTCTCGCTCGGCCAGCCGTCACGCGGATTGACCAGGCGCAATTCGGCGAGGCCGAAATTGGCCATCGCCCGCGCCACCATACCAATATTTTCGCCGAGCTGCGGTTCGACCAGAATGATCGCCGGGCCTTCCGCCACAAGTTCAAGCTCGCTGTTTGTGCCTGCCATCGTCTTTTGTCCGTTTTCTGAAGCGGCGCGTCGATTTTCGAACCGATACGCTAAAGCGCGCCTCACTGGCACAGATCGGCGCTAAAATCAAAGGCGGAGGGGTGTGAGCGTCCTCTTCACTCCCCCTTGATGATCGTCGCCATCTCTTCGCGCAGCGAATCCCTGCCCTCGTCGCCAACGCGATGAATATCGCTGATGACCGGCCGGCCATCCTCCTCGACGACGTCGAAATGCACTTCGTCAACCGTCGCCTTCATCTCCGCCTCGTCCATGCAGGCCCAGAGCTTGAATTTCGCCGTCACGTCAGTCACGCCGTCCTTCACCGCACCGGCCGTCACTGAAACTTCCTGCAGCGGGCAGCCATCCTGGGAGTTGGTCACGACATCGTAACCGAAGGGATCACCCTTCTCCCCGCTTTCTGCCTCGTAGGCCGGCTTCTTGGACGCTTCGTGATATTGTGCGACGAAATCCTTGCTGAACAGGCTGGTCAGCATGTCCTCATCAAAGATGTATTTCCAGTTCTCCGCATCGCCGGACCAGTTCTTGACGGTGATATCCATCACCTTCTGGACGGGATCGGCGGGCCCGGCAGCAAGGGCGCTGTGGGAAAAGAGGACGGCGGCAGTCAGAAGCAGAATATTCCGCATGATGTGATCCCGGGATAGGCCCGACAAGCGGGCGAAGCGATTCGCCTGACTGTATTCCGGCATTATGGTTTGGCAATGCGCAAAGCGTTATTGCGCTGCGCCAAAAAAGCGCCCCCTATGGCTTTGCCTCAGACGCTCGCAATGCTATAGCCGCACCGGATATTTTTCCGAATACCGGCGTTATCAGACGCCACAGCTTCGAAGGTGAGGAATTCATGGCAAAGATCAAGGTAGCCAATCCGGTCGTCGATCTCGACGGCGACGAAATGACCCGTATCATCTGGCAGCTCATCAAGGACAAGCTGATCCTGCCATACCTCGATCTCGACATCGAATATTACGACCTCTCGGTTGAAAACCGCGACGCCACCAACGACCAGGTCACGGTCGATGCGGCGCACGCCATCAAGAAGCACGGCGTCGGCATCAAGTGCGCCACGATCACCCCGGATGAAGCCCGCGTCGAGGAATTCGGCCTGAAGCAGATGTGGAAGAGCCCTAACGGCACGATCCGCAACATTCTGGGCGGCGTCATCTTCCGCGAGCCGATCATCTGCAAGAACGTTCCGCGCCTCGTTCCCGGCTGGACCAAGCCGATCGTTGTCGGCCGTCACGCTTTCGGAGACCAGTACAAGGCAACCGATTTCAAGTTCCCCGGCAAGGGCAAGCTGACCATCAAGTTCGTCGGTGAAGACGGTCAGGTCATCGAAAAGGACGTCTTCGACGCCCCGAGCGCCGGCGTTGCTTTGGCAATGTACAACCTTGATGAATCGATCCGCGAATTCGCCCGCGCATCCATGAATTACGGCCTGATGCGCAAGTGGCCGGTCTACCTCTCCACGAAGAACACCATCCTCAAGGCCTATGACGGCCGCTTCAAGGACATCTTCGAAGAAGTCTACCAGAGCGAGTTCAAGGCGCAGTTCGACGAAGCCGGTATCACCTATGAGCACCGCCTGATCGACGACATGGTCGCTTCCGCGCTGAAGTGGTCCGGCGGCTACATCTGGGCCTGCAAGAACTATGACGGCGACGTGCAGTCCGACACGGTTGCGCAGGGCTTCGGCTCGCTCGGCCTGATGACCTCAGTTCTTCTGTCACCGGACGGCCGCACAGTCGAAGCCGAAGCTGCGCACGGCACGGTTACGCGCCACTACCGCCAGCACCAGAAGGGTCAGGAAACCTCGACCAACTCGATCGCCTCGATCTTCGCCTGGACACGTGGCCTCGCCCACCGCGCCAAGCTAGACGACAATGCCGAGCTCGCAAAGTTCGCAACGACGCTCGAAACCGTCTGCGTCGACACCGTTGAAAGCGGCTTCATGACCAAGGATCTGGCCCTCCTCATCGGTCCGGACCAGCCCTGGCTCTCCACCACCGCCTTCCTCGACAAGATCGACGAGAACCTCAAGAAGGCGATGGCGGCTTAAGCCTGCTTTCCCAGCGACTTCAAAACCCGGCCTCAGCGCCGGGTTTTTTATGTGTACCGTAGAGCTGAAACGTCTGGTTTCTTTTTTGTTCACAGTATCTTGATTAGCTGTTGTACTAGGCGCAGACTTCGATTCCGCGTGCTGCGGCCAGTACAACAATAAGACAAAACTTAAATAGCATCTACTTGCACATAACTTGCCCGGCACAGTCAAACGTTCATCGGAGCATCAGCGCGGTCTTAGGGAACACGCGAAGGATGCTGCGGACTTAAAAAAAGCGAAGCGCAGGCGCGAAATCCGCATCGGTTTTCCCGGGATGCTTCGAGGATTTTGCTTGGGGAGGCAAAAGCATGAGTGAATTGATCTTCTACACCAACCCTATGTCGCGCGGACGCATCGCGCGGTGGATGCTCGAGGAAGTGGGCGTTCCATACCGAACGGAAATACTGGGTTTCGAGACCTCGATGAAATCGCCCGCCTACCGGCTGATAAATCCGATGGCGAAGGTGCCCGCCATCAAACACGGCGATACGATCGTCACCGAGGCGGCAGCGATCTGCGCCTATCTCGCCGATGCCTTTCCCGGCGCGAACCTTGCGCCCACGCCCAAGGCACGTGGGCTTTATTATCGCTGGATGTTCTTTGCCGCAGGCCCGCTGGAAATGGCGGCAAGCATGAAGGCGATGGGTTTCGAAGTGCCGAAGGAGAAGCTGCGCATGGCCGGCTGCGGCAGCTATGCGGATGTGATGAATACGCTTGAACGGGCCGTCAGCGAAAACCGCTTTATCGCCGGTGATCTCTTTACCGCAGCGGATGTCTATGTCGGTGCCCATATCGGCTGGGGGCTGCATTTCGGCACGATCGAAAAACGCCCGGCCTTTCTCGATTACATGGCCCATCTCACCGAACGCCCGGCCTTCAAGCGGGCCGCCCAGCTCGATGAGGAAGCGGCAAAGGACTTGCAGGCGACGGGCTGAAAGACGGGAACCGCTGTTCTGCGCCGGAGGCTTGAACCGGAATCAAAAGGGCGGGGGTAAAACCCCGCCCTTTTTGAATTTGCTCTCACTAGGCCGCCAGGGCCGCCGCCACCGCTTCGATGGCATCCTGCGCCTTGGCGCCATCCGGGCCGCCGGCCTGCGCCATATCAGGGCGACCGCCGCCGCCCTTGCCGCCAAGTGCGGCAGACGCGGTGCGGACGATATCAACGGCGCTGAAACGGGCCGTCAGATCTTCCGTCACGGCCGCAACAGCGCTTGCCTTGCCATCTTCGGAAACGGCAATCAAAAGCACGACGCCCGAGCCGAGATTGGCCTTGGCCTCATCGGCAAGGCCCTTGAGGTCCTTGGCATCGATGCCGGAGAGGGATTTCGCCAGGAAATTGACGCCCGCGACCTGCTGGACGTCGTTTGCACCGGCATCCGACGAACCGCCGCCCATTGCGAGTTTCTTGCGGGCATCCGCAAGCTCGCGCTCCAGCTTCTTGCGCTCGTCGAGAAGTCCCTCGACACGCGACAGTACCTCGCCCGGCTGAACCTTCAGCGACGAAGCCAATGCCTTTACGCGCTCATCCTGCTCGGCGAGATATGCAAGCGCGCCCTGACCCGTTACGGCCTCAAGACGGCGCACGCCCGCACCGACGGCACTTTCGCCGAGAATGCGGATAAGGCCGATCTGGCCGGTTGCGGCAACATGGGTGCCGCCGCAAAGCTCGACCGAGTACGGACGGTTGGCCTTCGCACCGTGAACGCCGGTGCCCATGGAAACCACGCGGACTTCATCGCCGTATTTTTCGCCAAACAGCGCCATAGCACCCTCGGCGATGGCGTCGTCAACGCTCATCAGACGCGTCACGACAGGCGAGTTCTGCAAGACGATCTCGTTTGCCATTTCCTCGACGACCTTCAGCTCCTCGGCCGACATCGGCTTCGGATGCGAAACGTCGAAGCGCAGACGCTCGGGTGCGACCAGCGAACCCTTCTGAGCAACGTGCGTACCAAGCACCTCGCGCAGCGCCTCGTGCAGCAAGTGGGTGGCGGAGTGGTTGGCGCGCAGACGCGAACGACGGTCATGATCGACCGTCAGCTGCACGGCTTCGTCGAGCTTCAATCCGCCCTTGGAAACGGTGCCGGTATGCACGAACAGGCCTTCGCCCTTTTTCTGGGTGTCGGAAACGGCAAAGGCGCCATTGTCGCCGGAGATCACGCCGGTATCGCCCATCTGGCCACCGGACTCGCCATAAAACGGTGTCTGGTTGACGACGATCTGGACCGTCTCGCCCTCGGCGGCGCTGTCCACCGACTTGCCGTCCTTGACGATCGCCTGAATGACGCCTTCGGCGGTTTCCGTATCGTAACCGAGGAATTCGGTCGCGCCGAACTTTTCCTTCAGTTCGAACCAGACGGTTTCGGTCGCCTTGTCGCCGGAGCCGGCCCAGTGCGAGCGGGCTTCCGCCTTCTGACGCTGCATGGCGTCCGTGAAGCCGGAAATATCGACGCCGATTTCGCGGGCGCGCAACGCATCCTGCGTCAGATCGAGCGGGAAACCATAGGTGTCGTAAAGCTTGAAAGCCGTTTCGCCGTCCAGCATGTCGCCCTTGTGCAGGGTCGAGGTGGCGTCGGAGAGAAGCGACAGGCCGCGCTCCAGGGTCTTGCGGAAACGGGTTTCCTCAAGCTTCAGCGTTTCGGAAATCAGCGCCTCGGCGCGAACCAGTTCCGGATAGGCGCGGCCCATCTGCTGTACCAGCGCTGGCAGCAGCTTGTAGATCAGCGGCTCGCGCGCGCCGAGAAGCTCGGCATGGCGCATGGCGCGACGCATGATGCGGCGCAGGACATAACCGCGGCCTTCATTGGACGGCAGGACGCCGTCGGCGATCAGGAAGGCGGAAGAGCGCAGATGGTCGGCGATGACCCGGTGGCTGGCGCGCTTTTCACCTTCGGCCGGAACACCGGTCGCTTCCACGGAAGCAGCAATCAGCGCGCGGAACAGATCCGTATCGTAATTGTCGTGCTTGCCCTGCAGCAGCGCGGAAATACGCTCAAGACCCATGCCCGTGTCGATCGACGGACGCGGCAGGTCGATGCGCTCTTCCTTCGTCAGCTGCTCATATTGCATGAAGACGAGGTTCCAGATTTCGATGAAACGGTCGCCATCCTCTTCCGGCGAGCCGGGCGGGCCGCCCCAGATATGATCGCCGTGGTCATAGAAGATTTCCGAACAGGGACCGCAGGGACCGGTATCGCCCATTGCCCAAAAATTGTCGCTGGTCGCAATGCGGATGATACGGTCGTCGGAGAAACCGGCAATCTTCTTCCAGAGGTTAAAGGCCTCGTCGTCGGTGTGATAGACAGTCACCAGCAGACGGTTGCGGTCGATGCCGAATTCCCTGGTGATCAGGTTCCAGGCATGGGTGATCGCTTCTTCCTTGAAATAATCGCCGAAGGAGAAATTGCCGAGCATTTCGAAGAAGGTGTGGTGGCGGGCGGTATAACCGACATTGTCGAGGTCGTTATGCTTGCCGCCGGCGCGCACGCATTTCTGCGCCGAAGCGGCCGTGGAATAAGGACGGCTTTCAAGACCGGTGAAGACGTTCTTGAACTGCACCATGCCGGCATTGGTGAACATCAGTGTCGGATCGTTGCGCGGCACCAGCGGGCTGGAGGGCACGATCTCATGTCCGTTCTTCTTGAAGTAGTCGAGAAAGGTCGACCGAATTTCATTCACACCGCTCATGCCCACACACCGCTCACAGCTGGAGTCCATCACCGCCACCGGAAATGATGGCTATATTGCAAAATCACTGGCTTTTATCGTCCGCATCCTGCCCTGTCCAGCCATGGAGGCGAAGCAAGACATATAGGCAAAGAAAAAGGGCCGCGCGAATAAAAATCGCGCGGCCCTCTTGATCTATACCATTTCAGCAAAAGCTCCGGGCGGCGACGCCCGGACCTTCGCGGAATGCATCAGCCCTCGTCGCTGCCGTCGTCGCCTTCACCGGCATCCGGGCCGCCATTCTGCAGGAAGCGGTCGGCGATCAGACCGGCATTCTGGCGCAATGCCAGTTCGATCTCATTTGCCGTTTCCGGATTGTCGCGCAGGAAGGTCTTGGCGTTCTCACGCCCCTGCCCCAGACGCTGGCTGTTATAGGAGAACCATGCACCGGATTTCTCGACGATACCGGCCTTCACGCCGAGGTCGACGAGCTCACCGGTCTTGGAAACACCCTCGCCATACATGATGTCGAATTCCACCTGCTTGAAGGGCGGAGCCATCTTGTTCTTGACGACCTTGACGCGGGTCTGGTTGCCGACAACCTCTTCGCGCTCCTTGACGGCGCCGATACGGCGGATGTCGAGGCGAACGGACGCATAGAACTTGAGAGCGTTACCGCCTGTCGTCGTTTCCGGCGAACCGAACATGACGCCGATCTTCATGCGGATCTGGTTGATGAAGATGACCATGCATTTCGACTTGGAGATCGAAGCGGTCAGCTTGCGCAGCGCCTGGCTCATCAGGCGGGCCTGAAGACCCGGCAGGCTGTCACCCATCTCGCCTTCGATTTCCGCCCGCGGCGTCAGCGCCGCAACGGAGTCAACCACGAGAACATCAACCGCACCGGAGCGCACCAGCGTATCGGTGATCTCAAGTGCCTGCTCGCCCGTATCCGGCTGCGAGATCAGAAGGCCCTGCAAATCCACACCAAGCTTGCGGGCATAGACCGGATCGAGCGCGTGCTCGGCATCCACGAAGGCGCAGATGCCGCCCTTCTTCTGGGCTTCCGCAATCGTCTGCAGCGCCAGCGTCGTCTTACCCGAGCTTTCCGGGCCATAAATTTCAACGATGCGCCCCTTCGGCAAACCGCCGATGCCGAGCGCGATATCCAGGCTGAGAGAACCCGTCGAAACGGTCTCCACCTCAACCACATTTTCATTGGAACCGAGCTTCATAATCGATCCCTTGCCGAACGACCGTTCGATCTGGGAGAGCGCCGCTTCCAGTGCCTTGCTTTTATCCACCGATTTATCCTCTACGAGACGCAAAGAATTTTGTGCCATCCGAACCACCTTTAGGTTATTGAAGCCGCACAGGCAATGAAGCAGTATGGAAACGGTATGTACTCTATTTGTTCTCATTTCGCAAGGCTGAGCCAGCATATTGAAAACAAATAGCGATAAGTAGTTTGTTCTGCTTTCGTTTTTCCGTGCCCGGCCCATCGCCGCAAACCGGATGCGAGGTCAGGAAGACGTCAGTTTAGGCCGAATCGTCCGGTCTTTCCATCCGCCAAAGAGGGAAACGCAAGCGTGAAGAAAATACTCGTTCTGGGCGGCGCACATATCGACCGGCGCGGCATGATCGAGACTGAGACGGCGCCCGGCGCGAGCAACCCCGGCTCGTGGATGGAAGAGGCCGGCGGCGGCGGTTTCAACGCCGCGCGCAATCTCTCCCGCCTCGGTTTTCAGGTCCGCATCATTGCTCCGCGCGGCGGTGACGTGACAGGCGAAGCGGTGGCGGAGGCTGCGAAGCAGGCGGGCGTTGAAGACACGCCCTTCACCTTCCTCGACCGCCGCACGCCGAGCTACACCGCCATTCTGGAGCGTGACGGCAACCTCGTCATCGCGCTTGCGGATATGGACCTCTACAAGCTCTTCACCCCGCGCCGCCTGAAGATACGCGCCGTGCGCGAAGCCATTACCGCCAGCGATATTCTGCTTTGCGACGCCAATCTGCCGGATGATACGCTGACGGCGCTCGGCCTCGTTGCCCGCGCCTGCGAAAAACCGCTGGCGGCCATTGCCATATCGCCCGCCAAGGCGGTGAAGCTGAAAGCGGCGCTCGGCGATATCGACATCCTCTTCATGAACGAGGCGGAAGCCCGCGCGCTGACCGGCGAGACGGCCGCCAATGTCCGCGACTGGCCGGATATTCTGCGCAAGGCCGGGCTTTGCGGCGGCGTCGTTACCCGCGGCGCAAGCGAAGTCGTTGCCTTCAATGGAACGGAAAAAGCAATCCTCCACCCGCCTCTCATCCGCGAGGTGAAGGATGTCACCGGTGCGGGCGACGCCATGGCCTCTGGTTATCTCGCCGCCATCGCCGAGGGAAAGACGATTGCGGAGGCCTTGCGACAGGGGGCGGCCGCGGCGGCCATCACCGTGCAGTCCCCCTTCGCCACCTCGCATGAACTATCAAAAGACAGTGTCGAAGCCATGTTGGGGCTTGTTCCCCAGGCTGAAATGCTGGCATGAACCCGCTTTTGAAAACTGGAACAGATGCCATGACCCGCCCCATCTCCCCGCTCCTGCCCATCGTCTATTCTCAGGAAGTCGCCGCAGCCAAGCAGCGCGGCGCGCCGATCGTGGCGCTTGAATCGACCATCATCACCCATGGCATGCCCTATCCCGGCAACATCGAGATGGCCGAAAGCGTCGAACAGATCATCCGCGATCAGGGTGCGGTTCCGGCCACCATCGCCGTCATTCACGGCACGCTGCATATCGGTCTTGAGAAGGACCAGCTTGAGGCGCTTGCCCAGACAACCGACGCCATGAAGGTCTCGCGCGCCGATATCGCCTTTGCCATCGCCGAGCGCCGCACGGGCGCGACCACGGTTGCAGCCACCATGATCGCCGCCGCCCGCGCCGACATCCGCGTTTTTGCGACAGGCGGTATCGGCGGCGTGCACAAGGGCGCGGAAGAGACCTTCGACATCTCCGCCGATCTGACCGAGCTTGCCAAGACCGGCGTGATCGTCGTCTGCGCCGGCGCGAAAGCCATTCTCGATATTCCGAAGACGCTGGAGGTTCTCGAAACCAACGGCGTGCCTGTCGTCACCTTCGGGTCGGAAGAATTCCCGGCCTTCTGGTCCCGCTCCTCCGGCCTTTCGAGCCCGCTTTCGCTCAATAGCCCGGCGGCGATTGCCAATTTCCAGGCAACCCGCGAACAGCTGGGCATCGAAGGCGGCATGCTGGTGGCCAATCCCGTGCCGGAAGCAGACGAAATTCCGCGCGAGGAGATGGAAATCTACATCAACCGCGCCATCTCGCACGCCGAGCGCGACGAAGTCACCGGCAAGGAAGTCACCCCCTACCTGCTCGGCGATATTTTCCGCCTCACAGATGGCCGCAGCCTGGAGACCAATATTGCGCTGGTGCGCAACAATGCGCAGCTTGCTGCTGAGATCGCCGTGGCGCTGAACTGAAGAAAAAATCGTCTTCTCAGTCATCCTCAGGCTTGATCCGAGGATCCACGATGCGCTCGCAGGAATGGATCCTCGCCTCAAGGGCGAGGATGACGGTGTGAAAGCAGAAGGCCTCGCAACCAACAAAAAAGGCCCGGAAAGCTTGCGCTTTCCGGGCCTTTTTCTTTTCAGTTCCTGAACCTGATCAGTTCTGGGCGACCGGCTTCACCAGCGGCGTCACGCGGCGGATGGTGACGCGGCGGTTCTGCTGTTCCGGGCCAAGTGTCTGAACCTTCAGGTAACGCTCGCCATAGCCTTGAGTCGCGAGGTTTTCCGGCGGAATACCGTAAACATCGGTCAGCACATTGGCGACGGAAGCGGCGCGCTCGTCCGAGAGAACGAGGTTGCTTTCATCCGAACCGACGGCATCGGTATGGCCTTCGATCAGGAAGGTTTCCCCCGGGTTCTTGTTGAGCGCCTTGTTGATGGCATCAGCCACCTTGCGCAGGGAGCGTGCCTGCGCCATCGGAATTTCCGCGCTGCCTGTGGCGAAGGTAATCGTATCGAGGTCGATACGGCGCACCTTGTCGCGGATACGGGCCGAATAACGCACTTCATCCAGCGAATAGACCCGCTCCACCGGTTCGACGGGCGGCTGTTCCAGGAAGCGATAATAATCGCGGTCCGGATCGCTCGACGTGTCGATGATGTAATCGGTCACGGGAATGCGCAGGCGCATCGGCGGCAGGTCGAGGCCGGGGTCGCGATAGACATAATCACGGTCCGGATCTTCCATCAGCTCCGGTGCATAGAACAGCACATATTCGCGGCCGCGATCATCGATGCGCGAGCGCTGGATCACGTCGCCATAACGGTTGCGGATCGTAACCACCTGCGTTCCATCGCGGCGCTCCACGGTTTCGCGGACACGGCCGCCGCCCAAGCGCTCGTAGTAGGGCTCACCACCATCGCGGATGAAGCGCTGGTTATCATCGCCGCGCACCACGACACGGTCGCCGAATTGCAGGATGATCGGCGCATCGCCGTCACGATCCCGATCGCGCGGGCGGCCTTCGCGCGGCTGCCATTCGCGCACACCTTCCGGCCGCTCATATTGCGGACGACGATCGACACGTTCGCCCTGCTGGGAGGTGATCGCCTCCATCTTGACGGGCGGTGGCGGAGCCTTGCCTTCGGCGGCGCCGGCGCGCTGCGCTTCGGCGTCCGATGTCGGAACCTTCACGTCGCCGGCCTGCTCGCGTTCACGACGGCGCTCCTCGCGGGTCTGGCGGTTGCCGGAGCGTTCCACTTCCTTGTCGCTGTCGAGAACGGCGGCACCCTTGTCGACCGGCAGAATGACGGTATCGGCGGTCTTGGACGGGTCCTTGGCAATGGCCTTGGCCTTGTCCAGCTCTTCCTTCGTCATCGGCGGCGCTTCCGTCTGCGGAACAGCGACCTGATTGGGCACGGGTTCGCCGGCCGGCGCCTGTCCGGTCGTCGTACCGCTCGGCGGCGGAGGCGTCGGCGCGCCTGGCAGCGGGGCTGCAGGTTCAGTTCTACCCTGGCCCTCTACCGGCGGCTGTTCGGAAGGCTGACGACCCGGTGCGGGATTGGGCTGGGCCTCGGGCGCCGGCGGACGTGCGGGCGTCGGGGCTTCGGTCGGAACCGGTGCTTCCTTCACTGCCGGCTCCGGGGCGGCAGGCTTTTTCTCCGGAACGGCTTTTTCAGCCGGTTCGGTTTTCTGTTCCGGGGCCTTTTCCTCTACCTGCGGCTTTTTGGAAGGCGCCGGCTCGCGAGGCTTGGCCGGCTGCTCGGCATTTTCAGGGCGTGCTGCGGGCTCCTGTTCGGCTGCAGGTTCTTTCGCGCGCTCCTTACGGGGACGCTGCTGCTCACCCTCACCTGCGGGCTGCTCGGCCCGTTCGGGCTTGCGCGGACGTTCCTTCGGCTGCTCCTCGGCAGGTGCGGCTTCGGGTGCCGCCTCGCGCTGGCGTGCCGGGCGCTGTTCGCCCTCGCCCTGCGGCTCCTGTGCGCGTTCTGGTTTGCGGGGACGCTCCTGCGGCTGTTCGGCCGGCACGGGCTCCGGGCGGGCCTCGCGCTGCTGCTGCGGTTCCCGCTGGGGTTCGGGCTGCGGCTCACGCTGGGGTTCCCTCTGCGGCTCGGGGCGCGGTTCGGCGGGCGCGGCTTCGCGTTTGGGCTCCGGCTCACGCGGCGGCTCCTGTGCACGCTCCTGGCGTTGCGGCTCGGCCTGCGGCTGCGCCTCTTCGGCCTGCTTGCGCCGCTTGCGCAGTTCTTCTTCCGGGTTCGGCTCTTCCGGCTGTGCCTGCGCCAGAATCACCTGACCGGTCGTCGCCTGTCCGGGAAGCGCCTGCGCCCGCGCGGCACCGGCAAAACCGGCCGCGGCCGGCTCCACCGCAATCGCCAGCGACATGAGGGGGAAAACCACCCCCGTCAGCAATGTGTTCTTCTTCAGCATCGGTGTTTCCTCATCTGCCATTATTGGTCGCCAGTCTTGCGACATCGTGATTCCGGCTGCGCGTGCAGGCGCTGGTCAACGCCCGGCACACACTTCGGTTCCCATGATGAACAAAGCGTTCTGTACCGGAAATGAACAGATCAAGGCCTTTTCGTGGAGGCTCTGCGGCACAAACGCGATGGCTAATATTGCAGTTGCATTTTTTGACCAACCGGATGAATAATTGCATCCGCGCTGAAGGCCACAGGCGGTATCCTCCGTCCTGCCGCGCCCAGCGCCCATGGCGTCCGCACTGAAAACAACAACAGACTGCGGATGAACGACCAAAAGAGAGGATCGAAATGCCTATTTCCACCCGTCTGCTCGCAGCCGTATCGATTGCCGCCATCTCGCTGTTGTCGGGCGCAGCCCTCGCGCAGGACAAGATCGTCATCGGCACCGAAGGCGCCTATCCGCCCTTCAACAATCTCGAAGCCGACGGCACGCTGACCGGCTTCGACATCGACATCGCCAAGGCGCTGTGCGAACAAATGAAGGCCGAGTGCACCTTCGTCACCAATGACTGGGACGGCATCATCCCCGCCCTGCAGGCCAAGAAGTTCGACGCCATCATCGCGTCCATGTCGATCACGCCGGAACGTCTCCAGAAGGTCGACTTCTCCAAGAAATATTACAACACCCCGCCGGCTATCGCCGTACCGAAGGATTCGCCGATCAAGTCCCTCGATGATCTCAAGGGCAAGTCGCTCGGCGCGCAGGGTTCCACCACCCACTCCAACTATGCCGAAAAGCATTTCCCGGATGCCGACGTGAAGATGTATCCGACCGCCGACGAATATAAGCTCGACATCGCCAATGGCCGCATCGACGCCGTCATCGACGACATCGTCGTGCTTTCGGAATGGCTGAAGACGGATGCCGGCGCCTGCTGCAAGATCCTGACGCCGCTCAAGGTCGACGTCGAGATCAACGGCAATGGCGCGGGCGTTGCCGTGCGCAAGGGTGACACGGCGCTCGCCGACAAGTTCACCGCCGCCATCGCCGGCATCCGCGCCAGCGGCAAGTATCAGGAGATCAACAAAAAATACTTCGATTTCGACGTTTACGGCGAGTAAGCCTGTTCGATCTGTTGAAATCTCGTGGCGGAAGGCTTGCCCTTCCGCCATTTTTGTTTGAAAACGTCACGATAACAATCACGGCGGCTTAAGACCGCAGGGGAAAACTGGCATGAGCGGAGCATTTTCCGCCATAGGTGCGTTCTGGACCTATGTCTCGACACTTCTCGATCCCTTCTGCGGGCCGGTCGGTCTCTTCTCGCTTTTCGGAAACGGCACCCTGGTCGCCTGCGGCGATGCTGGCTGGGGCGATGAGATCGCTTTCGGCGTCAAGGTCACGATCTCGCTGGCGCTTGCCACCCTGCCCGTCGGACTGCTGATCGGTTTTCTCATCGCGCTCGCTGCACAATCGGAAGAAAAATCGCTGCGGCTGGCGACCGGTATCTACACCACCATCTTCCGAGGTCTGCCGGAACTCCTGACGCTCTTCATCGTCTATTACGGCATCCAGATGCTGCTGCAATCGGTGGCCGGTTATATCGGCATCACCGGCCCGGTCGAGATCAACGCTTTCGTGGCGGGCATGGTGGCGCTGTCGGTGGTGTTCTCGTCCTATGCCTCTGAAGTGCTGCTCTCCGCCTTCAAGGCCATACCCAGGGGGCAATATGAGGCAGGTGCCGCACTTGGTCTTTCCCGCGGCCGCACCATGGTGCTCATCATCATTCCGCAACTCGTCCGCATCGCCCTGCCCGGCATGACCAATCTCTGGGTCATCCTGCTGAAAGACACGTCCTACGTCTCGATCATCGGCCTTGCCGATATCATCCGCCAGACCGGCATCGCCGCCCGCGTCAGCAAGGAAGCCTTCTTCTTTTACAGCATCGCCTGCCTGCTCTATCTCATTCTCGCGCTGCTTTCGTCCATCGGCATCGGTTTCATCGATCGCTGGTCGCGCAAGTCGGAGGTAAGCCGATGAGCCATGTTCAGGAACTCATTCCCGCGCGCCCTGCCCCGGCGGTAGCGGACAAGCCGCTCAATATTTCCCGCATCGTCGGCATCGCCGTCATCACGCTCTGGCTGCTGCTCGCCGCCGGGCTGATCTTCGCCATGATCGAAGGCTGGGACTGGGATAAATTCGGGCGTTACGGGCCGCGTTACATCGATGGTCTCATCACCACCATCACGCTGGTCGGCAGCTCGATCATTCTCGGCGCCATTCTTTCCGTGCCAATCGCCTTCGGCCGCATGTCGGAAAACCGCGTCATCGGCGCACTCGCCTATGCCTATGTCTATGTCTTTCGCAGCACACCGCTTCTGGCGCAGCTTTTCCTGATCTATTACGGCCTCGGCAGCTTCCGCCAGGGGCTGGAGACCGTCGGCCTGTGGTGGTTCTTCCGCGAGGCCTGGTATTGCGGCCTCCTGTCGCTCACTCTCAACACCGCCGCCTATCAGGCCGAAATCCTGCGCGGCGCGATCCGCAGCGTGCCGCGCGGCCAGCACGAGGGGGCCGCCTCGCTCGGCCTGTCGAAACTCATCACCTTCCGCAAGGTCATCCTGCCGCAGGCGCTCATCGTGGCGCTGCGTCCCTATGGCAACGAGATCATCCTGATGATCAAGGGTTCGGCGGTGGTCTCCATCGTCACGGTCTTCGACCTCATGGGGCAGACGCGTTACGCCTTTTCCCGCACCTTCGATTATCAGGCCTATCTCTGGGCGGCGATCTTCTACCTGACGATCGTCGAAACGCTTAGACATGTCTGGGCATGGCTGGAGGCCCGCCTGACGCGCCATCTCAAGCGCTAAGCGGAAAAGTTGGCAGCACTCATCAAGGAAGGCTGCTAACATTTTGAAAAATATAACTATTTTATGACAATCCATGTCCCTGGCAAGCTTGGATTAACCATGTCGTGTTCCCATATTCGATACAGCGGCAATGCTGTGATCGGCAATCATGGAAACGGGAACCGCCGTCATGAACAAGGACATGGAAATGATGCTGAGAGGCTACGGCCTCACCACCGCCCAGATTTTTTATCGCCTGCCGGACCATCCGCTGGTTCTCCAGACCTATGTCTGGCAGGACTATGATCTGGCCCCTGATTTCCCCGAAATGCACGGGTTCCTCAAATTCTGGCAGGAAAAGCTCGACGGGCCTTTGCACTCCGTCCGCTACGTGCACCGGCAGGTGATCTCGGCGCAGGAATGGCGCGCGCTCAAAGGGGAGTTCATCCTCCACTGAGCCATCGCGCCACATAAACATTGCGCCCGCCTCCGATGCGGCTTACAGCAAACTTCAACTGAAGACGCTGACGGATAAGGCACGATGACGAAGAACCAGAAAATCGACGAAGAGGCGCTTGCCGAGGCCTATAACCGCGCACTCGCGCTTGAAAAATCAGGCGATGTGGATGCGGCGGTGAAGGCCTATGAAGAAGTTCTCGCCATCGATCCGGAGGATCACGGCGGCGCGGCCGTTCGCATCGCCGCCATGGGCCGGGGCGAACAGCCATCGAAAGCACCTGATGCCTATGTCGAAACCCTGTTCGACCAGCATGCCGAAGCTTTCGAGGATATTCTTGTCGAGCAGCTCGGTTACGCCGTGCCGATGATGGTGCGCCAGCGGCTGCAGACCCTCAACCTCGGCCCCTTCAAGCGCCTGCTCGATCTCGGCTGCGGCACCGGCCTCACCGGCGAAGCGCTGCGCGATATGGCCGACGATATCACCGGCATTGATATTTCCGAAAACATGGTCGAGATCGCCCATGAGAAGGACCTTTACGAGACGCTCTACGTCGCCGAAGCCGAGGACTTTCTTGAAGATAATGACGACGAGCCCTTCGACATCATCACCGCAACCGATGTGCTGCCCTATCTCGGCGCGCTGGAGCCGCTGTTTTTCGGCGCTGCCGAAAACCTCAACGCCGGCGGCCTGCTGATCTTCTCGTCGGAAACTCTGCCTGAAGGGACGCTCGCCGGACGCCCCTATATGGTCGGCCCGCACCAGCGTTTCGCCCATGCGGAGAACTATATCAGGGAAAGACTGGCCGCGACCGGTTTCGAGGTTCTCGAAGTGACCGACATCAACGTGCGCATGCAGGACGGCAATCCGACGCCCGGTCATCTGGTGATTGCGAAGCTCAAGGGCTGATGCGACATCGGAGGCTTATGCCCCCGACATCTCGGCACCTTTCTTCTCCCCGCCGGGGAGAAGGTGGCCCGAAGGGTCGGATAAGGGGGGAAACGCCAGCGATAGACCGCACCCTTGCCCCCTCATCCCGCTGCCGCGGACTTCTCCCCGGCGGGGAGAAGAAACAAGCGGCACGCGCTCGCCCTGCATGCGACGAACACGGCTCCTGCCTGAATCAAGCTCTCAGCAACATCCGCCAGCGGGTTGAAGAGACTCAACTTTCCCGCCCTCTCAACTCGCCTTCGGACGCCAGACGATATCCGCCACCTTGAGTTTCTTCGGCACGATCTTCAGATCATAGAATTCGTCTGCAAGTGCCTGCTGATAGGCAATGGCTTCATCCGGAACCAGCGAGACCCGTCCGAGATCAGCCCCCGGTCGTGTCAGCGAGACCTTGGTGACATCCTCGGGAACGCCGGTGATCGACGCCAGCGATTTTGCCGTTGCGTCGATATTGGCCTGCGCCTTCGCACCCACATTCGCCAGTTCCTTGAGGATCAGCGGCACGAGATCGGGATTGCTCTCCACGAAATCGCCATTGGCGAGGAAGTAACTCCACGGATCGACGATGCCTTCGGCGGTCGAAAGAACCCGCGTCGTCGGCTCTTTTTCCGCCACGGCGAAATAAGGATCCCAGATCGACCAGGCATCGATGCTGCCGCTGCGGAAGGCGGCGGCCGCATCCGGCGGCGCAAGATCGACTGGGGTAATGTCGTTCAAGGTCAATCCCGCCTTTCGCAGCGCCTTGACGGTGACATTATGGGCGCTGGAGCCGCGCTTGAAGGCGACCTTCCTGCCTTTCAGGTCTTCCAGCGTCTTCAGTGGCGAATCCTTCTGCACAAGGATGGCCGATCCGCCGGCTGCCGCTTTATAAGTGCCCACATAACGCAGATTACCGCCGGCGGCCTGCGCGAAAAGCGGCGGCACATCGCCGGTCGGGCCGATATCCAGCGCGCCGGCACCCAGCGCTTCGAGAAGCGGCGGCCCGGAGGAGAATTCCGACCATTTGACCTCGATGCCGCGATCTTTCAGCAGCGCTTCGAGCGCGCCCTGGCTTTTCGCAAGCGCTATCACGCCATTCTTCTGCCAGCCAATCCGCAATGTGGTGGTTGCGGCGCTTGCCCGCCGGATATGCGGCAGAAACGCCGCCCCGGTCGCACCTGCGATCAGTCCCAATGTTCCGCGTCGTGTGAGCATATGGATATCCCTCGCTATTCCATCCTTCGACGGTAAAAGCGTAGATATTCGAGAGATTTTATCAAAATCCCAGTTTGCGCGGAGACGACGCCGAGAGAATTGAATGTGCGAATTTGCCATTCTGGGCGGAATAGAATTGTCGTGGCCTGGCGGCGGCTACCGGATGGACCTTCCTGCAGGATCAGCTTCCGGCGGGCCAGAGCGACGGAAAAAACGGCCCGCAAATGAAAATGCCCTCCCCGGCAACCGGAAAGGGCATTGATCAAAAACCTGGCCGGCGGCGGATCACTCCTCGCCGGATTTCGGATTGTCCAGCAGCATATAGTCGAGCGGCAGTTCCGTCGTATATTTGATCTGCTCCATCGCGAACGCGGAGGAAACGTCGCGAATTTCGATCTTGGCGATCATGCGCTTGTAGAAAGCGTCATAGGCGGCAATGTCAGGCACGACGACGCGCAGCAGATAATCGACGTCACCGCTCATGCGGTAAAATTCGACGACTTCCGGAAACTCGGAAACCACCTCGGAGAAACGCTTCAGCCATTCGATGGAATGGGAGGCGGTGCGGATGGAGACGAAAACCGTGACCTTGGTGTTGACCTTGACCGGATCGAGCAGCGCCACGCGCCGGCGGATGACGCCGTCTTCTTCCATCTTCTGGATACGCCGCCAACAGGGCGTCGTGGAAAGGCCGACCTTTTTCGCCAGATCGGCAACGGCCAGCGTGGAATCCTCTTGCAGAATGCGCAAAATCTTACGGTCTAGGCGATCCAATGCGTCTACCCTCCTGAATTAATTTCCTTTCAATACACTAATTTTCGCAGAAAAACAGAAAATTGTTTCACTAAAGCCGCATTTCCACATGTTGTCGCAGAACCGGCAGCAGCTCCTCCGCGAACCATGGGTTCTTTTTTAGCCAGCCGGTGTTGCGCCAGCTCGGATGCGGCAGGGGAAAAATGCCGGGACCGGAATTGGCATGGAGATAGCTGCGCCAGTTTTGCACCGTTTCGGTCATGGTTTTGCGCCGCCTTTCACCCAGGTGAAAAGCCTGTGCATATTGGCCGATGGCGAGGATCAGCTCCACCTGCGGCATTGCCACCATTACCCGCTCGCGCCAGTGCGGCGCACATTCGCGCCGGGGCGGCAGGTCGCTGCCTTTGTCGTCATAACCGGGAAAACAGAAGCCCATGGGCACGATGGCGAAACGATCCGGATCATAGAATGTCTCCCGATCGACGTTCAGCCACTGGCGCAGCCTGTCACCCGAGGCATCGTTGAAGGGCAACCCCGTTTCGTGCACACGAAGCCCCGGCGCCTGCCCGGCAATCAGGATACGCGCCTTGGTCGACATGACGACCACCGGCCGGGGTTCGTGCGGCAGGCGATCAGCCATTCCGTTGAGCGGCATATCGCGACAGAGACGACAGCGGGCGATTTCGCCGCGCAACCCGTCCAGCCCATCATCACGCACCAGCGCTAGCTCAACCATGGTCCCATCCCAGAAGATGGCGGATAATGGTGAGGAAACCCGCCGGCGGCGTTTCCAGATCCGCGGCACGGTGTTCCCGCCGCCATTGCGATGGTTTCTCGAATTCTCCCGCCCAGATGCCGCGCGCCTCCCTGCGCGCCGCCGACTGCTCGCTTGAGAACTGGAAATAACCTGATGCGACCGCAAAACCCGCCGACACCATTTCCGATGAGACATCCCTGCCGTCTGCGGAACAATAGACGAGCAGCCGCCCGTAACGGTCTCTGGAACTGCCGGAACAGGAAAAATCCGCCGGCTGGGCCAGCCGTTGCAGGACACGGCGCGCCTCCTCGCCGCACGGCCAGCTTTCGCTGCCGCGCAGACATGTCTGCGCAAGCTCCGGCGCATCGATACCGAGCAGCCGGAAACGTTCCTCACCCTTTGACAGCGTATCGCCATCGATCACGAAGAAGCGGCCGCTATAGGTTTCGCTGTTGATCTGATCGAGCTTGGCCGCGATCAGAATACCGAGAAAAACCGTGGCGAGAAAAAGCCCGCCATCGCGAAATGCCGAAAAACGCCTGCTTTTGCCTCCATTTCGTCTCATGTAACAACAAACCCTTGTCAGAAATGGCAAACAAATCCTTTAACGGCAGCATCTTCTTAAGATTTTGCGCGTAGTCTGCAAGGGTTCATGTCACCCGCGTTGTAACAATGAGTAAAAGCGTCAGCACGTCCACCGACAAGATCATCGTCGACCGCTCGAAAAAACACCGCAACAAGGCGGTTTTCGACACGGTGAAGACGACGCGTGAACGCCTGCAACAGGGTGCTGGCGGAACCGAAGCCTATGAACGCGAAATGCTGACCATGCACATCGCCGAGACCCTTCAGGGCGCGATGTTCATGCCGCTTTTCATCGTGCTCGCCTCCGTCATCGGTCTTTATATCACCCGCGACATCGGGCTGATCATCTGGTCGCTGATTGCGCTCAGCTTCCACGCCATCGCTCTGGTGCTGGCCAAGAAAGCGGCGAAACAGGAGATCACCGCCGAAAACCTCCAGCACTGGAAAAATCTGTTCCTCGGCATGCAGATCCTCATCGGCTGCGCATGGGCCATGTTCGCACTGGCCGAACCGGTGCGCAACGACCCGACGCTTGTTCTCTTCTTCAAGGGCGCAACGCTGCTGATCGCGCTTTCGCTGACCGCCATGGCCAATTTCATGCTGCGGCGGGCGACTTTCATGACCTTCCTGCCGGTTATGGCGGCGCTGTGCGTCACCTCGGCCATCTCTCGTGATCCATTCGATGTCGGCCTTGCATTGATGTTCGGCATGGCGATCCTCTTTTGTCATCGCATCACCAGCCGGCTCTACCAGACCAGCGTCAAGCTCCTGTCGTCCCAGACGGAAAAGGACGACCTTATCGCCGAGCTCGAAGTCGCCAACTCGGTTTCGGATGAGGCGCGACGCCGCGCCGAAGAGGCCAATCTGGCCAAATCACGTTTTCTCGCTTCCATGTCGCATGAGCTGCGCACCCCGCTCAACGCCATTCTCGGCTTCTCCGAGGTCATGGCGTCAGAAGTGCTCGGCCCGCTCAACAACCCGCTCTACAAGGAATATTCCGGAGATATCCACCGCTCCGGCCAGCACCTGCTCGATCTCATCAACGAAATCCTCGACCTCTCGCGCATCGAGGCCGGCCGCTATGACCTCAACGAAGAAGCGATCTCGATGCTGGAAATCGCCGAGGATTGCATCGGCATGATCCAGCTTCGCGCCCGCGCCAAGAATATCAGGATTTCCCAGCAGTTCGAAAACAGCCTGCCGCAGGTCTGGGCCGATGAAAAATCCATTCGCCAGGTCATCCTCAACCTGCTTTCCAACGCCGTGAAATTCACGCCGCAGGGCGGCGAAATCCTCGTGAAAGCCGGCTGGACCGCGGGCGGCGGCCAATATGTGTCGATCAGGGATAATGGCCCCGGCATACCCGAAGATGAAATTCCCGTGGTGCTGTCGGCCTTCGGTCAGGGCTCGATCGCGATCAAGAGCGCCGAACAGGGAACCGGTCTTGGCCTGCCCATCGTTCAGGCCATTCTCGCCAAGCATGACGGCCAGTTCATCCTGAAATCGAAACTGCGCGAGGGCACCGAAGGCATCGCCATCCTGCCGGCAAAACGCGTGCTGCAGAGCCTGCCGGCCGTGGAGGAAACCCACGCCATCCAGCCGCGCCGGCGGTCCTTCGCCTGAAAACCCTGAGCATTAGCCAAAAAAGCGGAGGCGCTCCGCTTAGAGGAACAGCGTCGTCACCAGCGAATACAGCACGAAAAATCCGTTCGCCATCAACAGGCAGAAGACGGCAAAGGAACCGAGGTCCTTGGCATGCCGCCCGACCGAGGAGATTTCCGGCGAAATGCGATCCACCAACTCTTCGATGGCGGTATTCAGCGCCTCCACCGAGAAAAGAAGCAGCATCAGCACCGTAAAGACGAGAAGATGCGCAAACGGCGCGCCCACGACCAGAAGCAGGGCGAGCCCGACGCCGAAGGCAAGAACCTCATGCCGGAACGCTGCTTCCTGCCACAGCCGGCCAAGCCCCTGCACGGAATAGCGGGCGGCGGCCAAAAGATGCCGCCAGCCTTTTTCCTTGCGAAAGACGGGTTCCGGTTGCTTCTTTTGCGGCGTCACGTCCATCTTCAGCCTCAATGATCGGTGCGGGAACTGATGCGGGTGTCCACACCCGCCGCTTCGAACGTCGCCATGCCGGAATGGCAGGCGGCAGCGGCCTTGACGATGCCGGCGGCAAGTGCTGCCCCCGTCCCTTCGCCAAGCCGCATGCCAAGCGCCAGCAGCGGCGTCTTGCCGAGCTTTTCAATGGCGGCCAGATGGCCGGGCTCGCCCGAGACATGGCCGATCAGGCAATGATCGAGCGCCGAAGGATTGGCGGCCTTGAGAAGAGCGGCAGCGGCCGTCGCCACATAACCGTCAATCAGCACGGGAATACGCTGCACGCGGGCGGCGAGGATGGCGCCGGCAATCGCCGCGATCTCGCGTCCGCCAAGACGGCGCATGATTTCCAGCGGATCGGACAGGTGGTCCTTGTGGAATTCCACGGCAGCTTTCACCGCCGCGATCTTGCGGGCCATGACCTCACCTTCCGAGCCGGTGCCCGGACCGGTCCACTCTTCTGCCGTGCCGCCATAAAGCGCGAGATTGATCGCCGCCGCAATGGTGGTGTTGCCGATGCCCATTTCGCCGACGCAGAGAAGATCGGTGCCGCCGGCAATCGCCTCCATACCGAAGGCCATGGTCGCGGCGCAGTCGCGCTCCGAGAGCGCAGGCTCGCAGGTGATGTCGCCGGTCGGGTAATCGAGCGCCAGATCGAAGATTTTCAGGCCAAGATCATTGGCGACACAGATCTGGTTGATCGCCGCACCGCCTGCCGCGAAATTTTCCACCATCTGCTGGGTCACGGATGTCGGATAAGGCGTAACGCCGTGCCGGGTAACACCGTGATTGCCGGCGAAGATCGCCACCAGCGGACGGGTGACGGCCGGAGAACGGCCGGACCAGGCAGCCAGCCACATGGCGATTTCTTCGAGACGGCCGAGCGAACCGGCAGGCTTGGTCAGCTGCGCATTGCGCTCCTTGGCCGCCACAAGCGCGTGCGTGTCCGGGCCGGGAAGCTCGCGCAGCAGCGCGCGGAAATCGTCGAAGGGCAATCCGCTCATGCTCATGATATCTGTCTTTCTCGTCGTCGGGTTGGCTGTCGCATCGGCTCATGCGTCCGGAACTTGTGTTTTCCGGCAAATCGGTCTTTGTTGCGCCTCTCATAATCGCGGATGCGCCGCGGAACAACCGGAAATGCAGCAACTGCAACGGAGAGAGCATGAAGGCCGGGGATTTTATAACAGATGTCATGCATTCCCTCGCCTTTCTGAGCCGCCTGCCCGTTCCCTCGCGTTTTTTTGATGATGCCGACAGTGTGTCGATGCGCCGCACTGCCCGCGCCTTTCCCGCCGCCGGTCTGCTGATCGCCCTGCCCGCCGCTTTCCTCGTTGTGGTTTTTGCGGCCTTCGACGCCTCTCCCCAGCTCACCGGCTGGCTTGTCATCGGCTTGACGGCGCTCGTGACAGGGGCGCTGCACGAAGACGGCCTGGCCGACATGGCCGACGGTTTCGGCAGCGGCAAGGACAAGGCGCGAATGCTTGAGATCATGAAGGACAGCCGCATCGGCAGCTATGGCGCCATCGCCATGATCCTGTCCTTTGCGCTTCGCGCCACCGCGCTCGCCTCGCTCATTGAGACGCTGCCGGCAAAAACCGCCGCCGCCGCCCTGATCGCTGTGCTTGTCATGAGCCGCGCCCTGATGGTTTGGCACTGGCAGTCCCTGCCCGCCGCCAAAACCTCCGGCATCGCCGCCAGCGCCGGTCAGCCGGGCACAAGCGAGCGCAACATCGCGCTTTTGATCGGGTTGCTGCTTTTCATACTATTTACGCTGCACGCCCTGCCGCTCCTGTCGATTGCCCTTGTGCTGGCGGCAGCCTTTCTGGCGGCCATGCTTTTCGGCAGGCTCTGCGACAGGAAGATCGGCGGCCATACCGGCGACACCATCGGCGCCTGCCAGCAGATCACGGAGATCGTGATTCTTGTCGCCCTTGCCCTTGCAGCATGACGGCCTGATATAAATCATCATGGAAACACCCTGCATCCACATCTGTCGCCTCGATGAAACCAGCAGCCTCTGCATCGGCTGTGGGCGAATGCTGGATGAAATTGGCGGCTGGGCAGGGTATAGCGACGAGAAGCGCCGCGAGATCATGCGGTTGCTGCCGCAAAGACTGGCAAACCTGCCCAAGACCGCCAAGGAGACGCATACCGCATGAACAGGCTGACCATCGTTCTCCTTCTGCTGGCCGTCGGCCTTGGCCTGCTGCTCATCAATCATGACGGTGGGCGAACGCTCGGCATCGATAATGATCAATTCGCCCATGTTCTCTATCTTCTGCCCATTGCCGCTCTCCTGTCCGCCGGCATATTGGCCGGAAGCCGCGGCAGTTTCGGCACCGTCATCCGCCAGCTCGCCGTCTGGCTTGTCATCATTCTCGGCCTCGTCTCGCTTTATCTCTATCGCTACGATCTGCAAACCTTCGGCGATCGACTGCTGGGCGGCCTCATACCCGGCCGCGCCGTAGTGGTCACCACATCGGGCGGTGAGCAGGAAATCGTGCTGCATAAATCGATGAGCGGCCATTTCGAGGCGAATGTCGGTCTCGAAGGCAAGACGATCCACATGCTGGTCGATACCGGCGCAAGCTCGGTGGTGCTCGCCAATGCAGATGCCGCCGCAATCGGCATCGACACCACAAACCTCCGCTATACCGTACCGGTCATGACTGCGAATGGCCGCACGGCGGCAGCTCCCGTCACCCTGTCGGAAATCAGCATTGGCCCGATCGTGCGGCGCAACATCCCGGCCCTCGTCGCCCAGGATGGCCAATTGGGCCAGAGCCTGCTCGGCATGAGCTTCCTGTCGACGCTCGGTTCGCTGCAGATGCAGACCGATGAACTGCGGCTGCGCGACCGGTAACCCCCTGCCCTTTGCGGTTCATTCTGCGGTTTTCCCGAGCCATTGGCCCCGGAAAGGAAATACCCCAATGCGACCGCAACGGGGATATTCTTTTCGCGCATAGGGGCCACGGACGGACCATTGCCCCTTGATTCCTTCCCATTTGATAATTTATGTTGGCCTTGTTCTCAGGGCGGGGTGCAATTCCCCACCGGCGGTATCGGGATTTTTCCCGGAGCCCGCGAGCGCTTCCGGTCTCCAAAGCCGGAAGGTCAGCAGATCCGGTGAGAGGCCGGAGCCGACGGTATAGTCCGGATGGAAGAGGACAAGGCATAGGACGCTGGCGCGTAAGCTGGCTTCGCATTGCATTGTTCGCCCAAGGGATATTTGGCGCTTCTTGAAGCGCGAAAATGCCGCAAAACGGCATAACCCTTGAAAGGCTTGAAAGAAAATGACCATTGCTAGAATTGAAGACGCCATCGAAGCCATTTCCCGTGGCGAGATGGTGATTGTCGTTGACGACGAAGACCGCGAAAACGAAGGCGATGTCATCGCCGCCTCCGACAGCATTACCCCGCAGCAGATCGCCTTCATGATGAACCATGCGCGCGGGCTGATCTGCGTCGCCATGCCGGGCGAGCGACTGGATGCCCTCGACATTCCCTTGATGGTGTCGCGCAATACCGAATCCCTCAAGACAGCGTTCACCGTCTCGGTGGACTATATTCCGGGCACCACGACAGGCATTTCCGCCGCCGACCGGGCAAAGACCGTGCGCGCGCTGGTATCGGAGGATTCACGCCCCGAAGACTTCGCCCGCCCCGGCCATATCTTCCCGCTGCGCGCCAACCCGCAAGGCGTTCTCGGCCGCACCGGTCATACCGAAGCGGCCGTCGATCTTTGCCGTCTTGCGGGCAAATTCCCCTGCGGCACCATCTGCGAAGTCGCCAATGACGACGGCACCATGGCCCGCCTGCCCCAGCTCGAAGTCTTTGCCGAACGCCACGGCCTGCTCGTCGTGACGATCAAGGATCTCGTTTCTTACCTCAAGGGCGAGGTTGTCGAGGAAGTGGTGCAGAAGCAGGTCGCCTGATCTGCGCTTCCTTGTTGTGAATACGAAAACGCCCGGTGCAAACCGGGCGTTAAATTTTAAAAAAAGCTTTTCCGGTCAGTTCCGCAACCGATACCCCGTCTTGAACATCCAGCTGACAACACCGAGGCAGAGCGCCAGAAACAGCGTGATCATCGCCAGACTGATGATCGGATTGACGTCGGCGATCTCATAGAAGCTCCAGCGGAAACCGCTGATGAGATAAAGCACCGGATTGAAGTGGCTGACCGTCTGCCAGAAGGGCGGCAGCATGTCGATGGAATAGAAGCTGCCGCCAAGGAAGGTCAAAGGCGGCACCACCAGCATGGGGATGAGGTTCAGCTGCTCGAAATTCGTCGCCCATATGCCGATGATGAAGCCGAACAGGCTGAAACTGACAGCCGTCAGCACGAAGAACAGCACCATCATGAACGGATGAGCGATGGTGATATCCACGAAGAAGGTGGCTGTTATCAGGATGATCGTCCCGATCATCAGGCCCTTGGTCGCCGCCGCCCCGACATAGCCGGCGACAATTTCCGTCATCGATACGGGCGCGGACAATATCTCATAGACCGTGCCGGTGAATTTCGGAAAATAAATGCCGAAGGAGCCGTTGCCGATACATTGCGTCAGCAGCGTCAGCATGATGAGGCCGGGCGTTATGAACGCGCCGTAGGAAACCCCGCCAACCTCCTGAATCCGCGAACCGATCGCGGTTCCGAAGACGATGAAATAAAGCGAGGTTGAGATGACTGGCGAGACCACGCTCTGCAGCAGGGTGCGCCGCGTGCGTGCCATTTCGAACAGATAGATGGCCTTGATGGCTTCGAAATTCATTTCTGACCTCCCACCAGCGAAACGAAGATATCCTCAAGCGAGCTCTGGCGCGTTGAAATATCCTTGAAATGGATGTTGGCGGCGGAAAGGGCGCTCAGAACATCGGCAATACGGCCCTGCTCGCCATTATCCTCGATTTCATAGGTGACGGTGCAACCGTCTTCAGAAAGCGTCAGACCGAAGGACGCGAGGCTTTCGGGCAATTGTTCCACCGGCTGGGCGAGTTCTAGGAAAAGCTGCTTGCGGCCGAGTTTCTTCATCAGCGCCGTCTTTTCTTCCACCAGCAGCAATTCGCCGCCATTGATGACGCCCACCCGGTCGGCGATTTCTTCCGCCTCCTCGATGTAATGCGTGGTGAGGATGATGGTGACACCCTTGGCCCGCAGCTCGGACACGACGTTCCACATGTCGCGGCGGAGCGCCACATCAACGCCGGCGGTCGGCTCGTCGAGGAACAGAACCTTCGGCTCATGCGCCAGCGCCTTGGCGATCAGCACACGTCGCTTCATGCCGCCGGAAAGCTCGCGCAGCATGTTGTCCTTCTTGTTCCAGAGCGACAGGGATTTCAGGATGCGCTCGATCAGTTCCGGGTTCTTCTTCTGCCCGTGCAGGCCGCGCGAGAAGCTGACGGTGTTCCACACCGTCTCGAACTGGTCGGTCGTCAGTTCCTGCGGCACGAGGCCGATCAGGGCGCGGGTCTGGCGAAAATCCTTCACCACATCATGCCCGCCGACAAGCACCGAACCTTCACCCGGATTGACGAGGCCGCAGACAATCGAGATCAGCGTCGTCTTGCCGGCGCCGTTCGGGCCGAGAAGGGCAAGGATTTCACCCTCCCTGATATCGAGGCTGACACCTTTGAGCGCCTGAAAGCCGTTTGCGTAGGATTTTGTCAGATTCCGTATCGAAACAATGGCATTCATGGCGAATTCTTTCGAAAAACCGAGTAAGATGAACGCCATATAGACCGCAGAGGTTGCAAATGCCACCCCAGCGGACCGAACACTGCGTTCGGCAGAGACGGAAAATCAGCTGTAGACGCTGTAGAAAAACTGCGCTGCGACGAAGACCAGAAACACCCCGAATGCCCGCTCCAGCTGCTTCTTGCTGAGCGCATGGGCGAGCCGAGCGCCATAGGGCGCAACGACAAGCGTGATGGGGATCAGCATCACCACGGCGATCCAGTTGATGAAGCCGGTGGAAAACGGCGGCAGGCCCGCATCGCCCCAGCCGGCCCAGATGTAACCCAGAAGACCCGGCAGCGAAATCAGCACACCGACACCGGAAGAGGTGGCGACCGCCTGATGGATCGTGCGTCCATAGAGCGTCATGAAGGTGTTGTTCATCACCCCGCCGCCCACGCCCATCAGGCCGGAAAAGAGCCCGATGCCGGTGCCAACAAGAAAACGGCCCGGATTTTGCGGCAGGTCGGAACCAAGATGCCAGCTCGCCCGGTTGAAGATCATCCGGAAGGCGAGCGCGAGCGCGATGAAAGCGAAGATCAACCGCAGTGCAACACTGGAGGCATAGGCGGCCACCACGGACGCAAGGATGGTGCCGAGCGGCACGGCAACGATCCAGCCCTTCAGCAGATCGATATCAACAGCGCCTTTCTGACGATGCGTGAGAAACGAACGGATGGAGGTGGGCACGATGATGGCAAGCGACGTGCCGAGCGAGAGATGCATGCGCACCGCCTCCGGCACATCCAGAAGCCCGAAGACCTGGTAGAAGACGGGCACCAGCACCGCGCCGCCGCCGATGCCGAACAGGCCGGCCAGAAGACCGGCGACCACACCCGCTACCGCAAGCGCCGCCGCAAAGACCATCAGCTCTGAAACAGGGGGCATAAAGGCAGGCTCCCGAAGGCCGTTGTCACAAACATGTGACCCTCATAGCGTATCAGAAGAGCGCGGCAAGCCATGTTGGCCGCAGGTCAGTACGGCGCGATGTCTTTTGCCGCATATCCGCGCCGGATGGACCACTCCATGGGATC
The DNA here is from genome assembly GCF_040801995.1 of Agrobacterium radiobacter. Lineage (NCBI taxonomy): Bacteria > Pseudomonadati > Pseudomonadota > Alphaproteobacteria > Hyphomicrobiales > Rhizobiaceae > Agrobacterium > Agrobacterium radiobacter. The sequence continues at coordinate 1,550,726 of NZ_JBEGHX010000001.1, forward strand.
GTTTTCCCATTGCATGCCCTTGCAAAGACGCCGATATCCCCCCGATAAGGCTGTCTTCTTCAACCGGCCTTCGGGCCGGTCTTTTTTTGTGGGAATGTGGCAGAAGAGTTGGAATTCCGGAAAGTGAATCCACACTTCCGTCATTCCGTCATTCCGTCATTCCGACATTGAGCCGGAATCCGGCCAACGCGCGTCGGCGCGACGGCAAGGCTCCTTTCAGCTCAAGGACTTCAGCTGGCTGGATTCCGGCTCAAGGCCGGAATGACGGAAGTTGCAAACATGACGCATTACAGCGAGCGTCTAAAACGCCGCCCGACTATCGCCCCGCCCAATCACGCCTTTCGCGTCTCCTAGTCACAATGCCTGTAACCTGACTTGCGCGTGCGCAGGTCGAAGTGAAAATGGTTCCAGTGGTTGGGATCGCTGCCCGGTCCGAGAACGGTCGAGAAATATTTGCAGCTGTCGGACCTCACCGCCTTCAGCAGCGCCTTTTCGCGGAAGGCGAAGAAGCTCTTGCTGCGCACGTCGATTTCCTTGCCGTTCTTCAGCGTGATGGTGCCGATGTCGATGGCGTTACCGCGCGCATGTTCCGACCAGGGATTGCTGGAACGCGAATTCATCTTGCGGCAGGAATAACCGCCCATCGGCGTGATACGGCCAACGCCGGAGAGATAACGGAAGCGCGAGGATGGCACGAGTTCGAACTTCACCCATTTGGCAAAGGCAAGCGTGACCTGGCAATTGAGCTTCACGGCCGGGCGGATGGCAACGCCGCTGGCGAGACCGCTAAGTTCGATCGGATAATCGATACCGCAGGTCGGACCATCGGCAATGCGCGCAACGTCCCGGAAAGCAACGCCGAGGCGGCGCAGTTCGGAGCGGCAGGCAACTTCGGAAGATGGCATGACGCCTGGTGGCATCGAGCGGTTGCTTTGCGGCCCACCGCCCGCCATCGGATTATCAGGCATGAGCATGGCGACTTCCTCCACTGGCTGGCGGCGCGAGGAGGAGCCAAGCGGCGGCGGCGGGATGAGCCGCGATTGGCTGGCCCGTTGCGGCTGGCGGGCCGGAGGCACGGCCATGGGATTATCCGTGCCGATGCCATCCACCACCGGCTGCGCGGAAGCACCCTCGGCAATCTCCGCATCCTGTTCTTCGGCAAGTCCGCGGACCGGCTCCACACCCAGCATGGAATCCATGTTCACGCCGCCTTCGCCTTCAGCGATCTGGTTGCCGGTCATCTGCTGCGCGGGCATGGTCTGGCTCTGCATGGTCTGCGCCGGCACAGTGGTATGGCCGCTGGCCGCCATGCGCGCCTGATGCTGGGAATCGAGTGTCGAATAACCCTGCCCGCCCTGCGGCGATTGCAGCAGGGGATCCTGCGAGGCGTAAGGTTCCGGCATCGGCTGAGAAACGGCCGCAGGATAGTCACCGCCCTGCCCGACCCGCTCCGCCTGATACACGGCACCCGCCGGCGCGCTGTAACCCTGCTGCCGCGAGGAGCGGATAGCGCTGACGCGCGTGGTGCCGTCCACTTCCGCCGGTGGCACGAGGCCCTCCGCCGAACACGACACCATGACCGTGGAAATCATCAGCAACGTCACAAGACGACGCGGAAGGGAAACATACGCCATACGAGAACCTGTACCTTCAGCGGCCGCTATTCGCGGCAATACAGGATAAATTTTAAAGAAATGAGGTAAACGAAACCTTATTGGTTACGGGAAATAACGAACCTGGTTGTTGCATGACGCTGCAAATGAAGAAGGCACGACCGAAATCGCGTCGAAGGTCACGACATAAACGCTGAAACCTCTCCTCCGACATCCTCGGGCTTGACCCGAGGATCAAGAGCCGCACGAGGAATGAATCCTCGGGTCAAGCCCGAGGATGACGTCGCGTGCTGGAAAAGCTTCTCATTCATCTAAGGGCGCAGCCATGGCCGCGCCCTCCACTTTACCCAAACGCATATGTCACGCGGCCCGCGAAACCTCGCGCGCAACCCCATGTCCAAGTTCGAAACGCGACAACAGCGAGCGCAGCTGGCGGCTTTCCTCAGCGAGCGTCTGGCTGGCCGCCGTCGTTTCTTCCACCATGGCGGCGTTCTGCTGGGTCATCTGGTCCATGTGGTTGACGGAGGTGTTGATCTCCTGCAGGCCGGTCGCCTGTTCGCGCGCGGCCGTGGCGATGGAGTTGACATGGCCATCGACACGGTTGACCAGCGCCACGATCTCCTCCAGCGCATCACCTGTCGAGCGCACGAGTGCGACGCCGCCGCCGACCTCCTCCGCCGAACGGTTGATGAGGGTCTTGATCTCCTTGGCTGCATTGGCGGAACGTTGCGCCAGTTCGCGAACTTCCTGCGCCACCACGGCAAAACCACGCCCGGCCTCGCCCGCACGCGCCGCTTCCACACCGGCATTCAGCGCCAGAAGATTGGTCTGGAAAGCGATCTCGTCGATAACAGAGATGATCTGCCCGATGCGCTTGGAAGAGTCCTCGATGCGGCCCATGGCGTCGACGGCATTACGCACGATCTCGCCCGAGCGGCCGGCGCTGGTTTTCGTGTCCTGCACCATCTGCCGGGCCTCGTTGGCACGCTCGGAAGCGGTGCGCACCGTGGCGGTGATTTCGTCGAGAGCGGCTGCCGTCTCCTCCAGCGCCGCCGCCTGCTGTTCGGTCCGGCGGGAAAGATTGCCGGTCGCGCCGCTGATGTCGGAGGCGCTGTCATTGACGACATGGCCAGTCCTGGCAATGGCCTCGATCGCACCATGCAATGCGCCGACCGCGCGGTTGAAGTCCATGCGCAGCTTTTCATAGTCCGCGCCGATATCGGTAAGCGAAACGGTCAGATCGCCATTGGCAAGCGCTTCGAGCGCATTGCCCAGTTGCTCCATGGCATGGGCCTGCCGCTCGGATGCGGAACGAAGCACCATCTCGTTGCCGTGCCGCGCTTCTTCCAGCGCCCGTTGCTGGTCGGCCTCGCGGGCCTGCAGCGCGCTGCGCTCATTGACGCTGTCGCGCAGTACCAGCAGCGTCTTGGCAATCGCGCCGATTTCATTGCGACGGTCGGCGAACTGGATATCCGCCGCGCCGTCACCATCGGCGATGCGCCGCATGCTCTGGCGGATGAGATCGATCGGCCGGGTCACGCTGCGCACGACGGCTGCGGCCACGCCGACAACCAGAAGGCCGGCCACGACACAAAGACCGCCATTAAAATAGACGTCGCGCCAGAACACCGCTTCAAGATCGTCAACATAAACACCGGTGCCGACAATCCATCCCCAGGGGGCGAAACCGGCGACATGGGAGAATTTCTCGACCGGTTCCGGCGCACCGGGCTTCGGCCAGTAATAATCGACAAAGCCCTTGCCGCCTGCCTTGACCGTGTTCACGAACTCGACGAACAGCGCCTTGCCGTTCGGGTCCTTGTTGGCGGTAAGGTCCGTGCCGTTCATCTCGGGCTTGATCGGATGCATCACCATTTTCGGATGCATGTCGTTGATCCAGAAATAGCCGCTGCCATTGCCGTAGCGCATTGCCGCAATGGTCGTCTTGGCCTGCTGTTGCGCCGCCTCCCGCGTCAGGCTTCCGCCCTGCTCCAGCCGGTAATATTGATCGAGAATGGCAACAGCGGTTTCGTTCATTGCCGCAAGCCCGGCTTTCCGTTCGCGCTCCATTTCGTGGTAGCTTTCAAACAGGCTGAATGTGAGAGCCGCGGCCAGTATTGCCAGAAACAATGCGACGAGCGCATACAGGCGCATAGATATTGTTACGTTTTTCATGTTCCCCCTCAACGTCGCTGATGCACTTCGACCAGCCGATGTTAAAGGCAAAAAATTTATTATTATTAAATACACATATTATACGTTGGTATTATTCTTATATGCTCACATTAATTCGCACCGCCATTCCAAACCGGTACAAAAAGCGTGAATTTTCAAACCGGCCGGCGGCATTTAAAGACAGCGTTAACCCTGCCACCCCTATCCTCCTTGACCGAAATTACACTGCAGGGAGGCGCGCGATGGCACGGCCCAATTTTCGCTATACGCATTATGACCTGAAGGAACTTCGGGCCGGCACGGTCATTGAAGTATCCCTGTCGGCCGTCAACAATGTCCGGCTGATGACGGGGGCGAATTTCCAGCGTTTTACCGAATTGCTCGACTTCAAATATCTCGGCGGCGTCGCGAAAAAATCGCCGATCCGCCTCGCCATTCCAGAGACGTTACACTGGCATCTGGTCATCGACGCCGAAGGCCATAGCGGCCTCGCCGAATCCTCGGTCAAGATGCTGCCCGCGCAGCCGCAGGCAGCACCACATCGCAAAGCATCCTGATCTTCTTTAAAAACAGTGAGTTGCCGCGGTTTTGCGACTCTTTTTGCCAACGACCTGAATCTTTTTCTCAAGATCGACCGCCATACGGTTTCGGCTCAAACCGCGCAAAAACCTAACGCGATCCCCGCTCGCGGCGCAGCTTCGCCCACCAGTCCAGACGCTTGCGGATTTCCCTTTCGAAACCCCGGTCCGGCGGATCGTAAAAGGTCGTGCGCCCCATTTTCTCCGGGAAATAATCCTGCCCGGAAAAGGCATCCGGCTCGTCATGGTCGTAGCGATAGCCATCGCCGTAACCTTCGCCCTTCATGAGCTTGGTCGGCGCGTTCAGAATATGTTTCGGCGGCACCAGCGAGCCGTTTTCCTTGGCCGCCCGCATCGCCGACTTGAAGGCGTTATAGACGGCGTTCGACTTCGGCGCGGTGGCGAGATAGACGCAGGCCTGAGCCAATGCGAGCTCGCCTTCCGGTGAGCCCAGATAATCATAGGCGTCCTTGGCGGTATTGCAGACGACGAGCGCCTGCGGATCGGCAAGGCCGATATCCTCAACCGCCATGCGCACCAGCCGCCGCCCGAGATAGAGCGGGTCTTCGCCGGCATCGAACATGCGGGCGAGATAATAAAGCGCCGCATCCGGGTCCGAACCGCGCACCGACTTATGCAGTGCGGAAATGAGATTATAGTGGCCGTCCTGGCTCTTGTCGTAAACCGGGGCGCGGCGCTGCACGATGCGCGTCAGCCCCTCGGTATCGAAGGTCTCATCCTTGCGCGCCGCACGCCAGACCTCTTCGGCAAGCGTCAGCACGGCGCGGCCATCGCCGTCGGCCATGCGGATGAGGCTTGCGCGCGCCTCCTCGGTGAGCGACAGGGGCTTACCCTCCGCCTCCTCGGCGCGTTTCAATAATTCGCTCAGGCTCTCCTCGTCATGCGAGCCGAACGTCAGCACGCGCGCCCGCGACAACAGAGCGGCATTCAGCTCAAAGGACGGGTTTTCGGTGGTGGCGCCCACCAAAATGATGGTGCCGTCTTCCATCACCGGCAGGAAACTGTCCTGCTGGGCGCGGTTGAAACGATGGATTTCGTCAACGAAAAGCAGCGTCTGCCGGCCATTCATCCGACGTGTGCGCGCTGCCTCGAAAACCTTCTTGAGATCGGCGACACCGGAAAAGATCGCCGAAATCTGCTCAAAGGCCAACCCCGCCTCGCCGGAAAGCAGCCGCGCAACGGTGGTCTTGCCGGTGCCGGGCGGGCCCCAGAAGATCATCGATCCCAACGACCCGCTATCGATCATGCGGCGCAGAACGCCCTCCTCGCCCGTCAGATGCGGCTGCCCGGTCACCTCCGCCAGCGTCTTCGGACGCAGGCGATCGGCAAGAGGCCGCCGGTTGGCGACCTCCACGGGCACTTGCGGAGCGAAAAGATCGTCGCTCATCGCAGGAACTGCCGAATGCGTTGCCCGTCACGCAGGATTTCCACGCGCCAGAAGCCGGGATTATCGTCCAGCGCCTTTTCGACCGCAGCGGTGGAGGCAACATCTGCGCCGTTCAGCGACAGGATCACATCCTTGGGCTGGAAACCGACACGATAGGCCGGCGAACCGCGCTTCACATCGGTGATCACAACGCCCGTCACCTGCGACGGCATCCGCAATTCATCGGCAAGCTTCGGCGAGAGATTGGCGACTGTCGCGCCGGCAAAGGGATTGCGGCCCTCGATCAGGCGCTCATCACGCGGCGCGGTTTCCGGCGCAGTATCGAGCGCAATCGTAACTTTCTTCTCTTTGCCCTTTTCCACCACCGTCAGTTCGGCGGATTTGCCGATACCGGCGGTGGTCACGCGATATCCCAGCGCATCCGGATGCTCCACCTCGAAGCCGTTGACGGCCGTAACAACCTCGCCGGGCTCGATGCCCGCCTTTTCGGCCGGTCCACCCTTGACGACGCTGACGACAAGCGCGCCGCGGGCCCGGTGCAGGCCAAGCGCTTCAGCAACGTCTGATGTCACGGGATCGAAGGTGGCGCCGATATAGGGACGCTCGAAGCTCGCGTCACCGCGTTCAGCAGCAGCGACGAAAACCCGGACGAGATTGGCGGGAATGGCGAAACCGATACCGTTCGATCCGCCGCCCTTGGAGAAGATCGCCGTATTGATGCCGATCAGCTCACCCGCCATGTTCATCAGCGCGCCGCCGGAATTGCCGGGGTTGATGGAGGCGTCGGTCTGGATGAAGAAGCCGAAATCACCCTGCGTTACCTGGTTGCGGGCGAGACCCGAGACGATGCCGCTGGTCACCGTCTGGCCGACGCCGAAGGGGTTGCCAATGGCAAGCACCAGATCACCAACTTCAATCGCGTCGGAATTACCGAGCGACAGCACCGGGAACTGTTCTTTCGCATCGATCTGCAGAATGGCAAGATCGACCCGGTCATCTTTCAGCAGCACCTTGGAGGAGAACTCACGCCCATCCGCCAGCGCCACCTTGATGTCGTCAGCACCGTCGATGACGTGATTGTTGGTCACCACGAGGCCGCCGGCGGTCACGATCACGCCGGAGCCAAGCGACGACTGTTTTTCCGTGCGGTTCGGCATCTGCTGGCCGAAGAACTGCTCGAAGAAAGGATCGCCGGCAAAGGGCGACAGACGCCGCTGCACGACGCGCTCGGCATAGACATTAACGACAGCGCCTGCGGTGCGCTTGACCAGCGGCGCAAAGGAAAGCTGCATTTCCGTGTGGCTTGAGGGCACGGTCCTGTTGTCCTGTGCGCCAGCGCCCACGGGCAGGAGAATGAGCGCGGCGAGAAAGCCGGTGGACAGATACTTCAACACGCTTCGCATGTGATTCCTCATCGTCATCAATATGATGGAGTTATAACGCCAAAGCCTGTAAAGCAAAGAGCGGCAAGATGATGGCTATCCTTTTCCCAAGTCGCGCCTTTTCCCAAATCATGGCAACAGCGAAATGGAACCAGCGAGCCGCCTTTCCGGTTTCATCCGCAACAGCATTTCTCAAAGAGACACGTCATGGATTTGAAAAAGCCCCTCCTCGCCTGCGGCCTGCTCCTCGCCTCCTCCCTCGTTTCGCCGGCCGCTGCTGCAAGCTTCGACTGCGCAAAGACCGATCTGGCCGCAGATGAAAAGGCGATCTGCGACAACCGTGCCCTCAACGATCAGGATGTGAAGATGGCCACCACCTTCGACATCCTCACCCAGCTGATGGCCATGGGTGCACGCGACACGCTGCGCGACGAACAGAGCAAATGGCTGAAGAAACGTCAGGAGTGTTCAGCCGACGTTGCCTGCCTGACAGCCGCCTATGAGGAGCGCATGAAACGTCTCGGAGAGGCGTTCCAGAGCATCAACAGGCCGCTCTGACCATTATCGCCTGCCCTTACACCGCACGGATGATGACTTCCATGAGGCCATGCAGCTGATCGCGATAACCGGTTCTGGCGGAAGGTGCATCCTCACGAGAGGTCATCACGACGGATAGCCGCCTCGTGGGAACGATATAGAGCATCTGCCCGCCATAACCCCAGGCGTAATAGACCGTTTCGCCCGCCATCTCCTTGATGAACCAGCAATAGCCATATCCGTCGCCGTTAAAGACCGAATTTGTGCGCTGCTGCCAGGACTGGTCTATCCAGCCTTGCGAAATCAGTCGCTCGCCCTCCGGTGTCGTCCCGCCGCGCCTATAAAGCTCGCCAAAGGCCAGCAAAGACCGCGCCGTCATCGCCATCTGGTTGCCGCCGAGATAGACACCCTGCGGATCACGCTCCCAGCCGCCGATCGCAAATCCCTTGAGCGGACGAAACCAGTCACGTGCCAGAGCAAGCGTCGAGCGGCCGGAGGCCCTGGTCAATATCGCCGAGAGCAGATGGGTGGAGGCGGTGGAATAAAGCATGCCGCCGCCCGGTTCTCCGGCAAAACCGGAACCCAGCGCCATCCGAACCCAGTTGCGGCTGGCGACCCAGCGGCCGTAATTCGGCCCGGACATGCGCTCCAGACCTGACTGCATGGACAACAGGTTGCCGATGGTGATCCGTTCCAGCCGGGGATCGGGACTTGGCGGAAAATCGCCGCGCAGAACTGTCGCAATCGGCTGATCGGCGCCCTCGATGATCTTCCGATCAATCGCCATGCCGACCAGCGCCGAAATGATCGATTTCGAGGCCGACTTGATATTGGTGGAGCCATTCACGCTGGCCCCATGATAGGCGCGGCTTGCGACCTCCTCGCCGTCAATGCTGACTAGGACCGTCCTGAGGCTGGAAAGCGCGTCCGCCTCCCTCAGCAACGGATCGAAACGGATGCCATTGCTGGAGCTTTGCGCGCGGGCAAGTTCAGCAAAAGGCAGGGACGCGATGAGGGCGAGTGCGGTTCGTCTTTTCATGTCACTGAGCTAGGAAGCCATACGGCGATGAAAAGAGGTAACTCCGCCAATCACTCCAATGTGACCATATTTCAAGTACCGCATTCCCATACCGCAATTTGATAGTCCACCGGAACCTTCATGAAAACAAGGCGTTGCCATGCATTCCGGAATCGAGATGCGAAGCGCTTGAATCAGTTTCTGATCTTGAGGACTATCGCCCTGCCACAAATGCAAAAGACGGGAAACGATGCCGCAATTGAAATCATCACGCCTTGTCCTCCGACCTTTTAAGATGACGGACTCGCCGCCGCTCGCCCGGCTGACGAACGACCTGCTCATATTGCGCAATCTGCTGCGCACGACCTACCCTTTCGAACCCGATGATGCACGGCGTCTAATCAGGCGCATTGCTGAGCGCCGGCTCCCGGTATGGGCGGTGGATGACGGCAGGCTGGTCGGTCTCATCGGCCTTTCAGGCGAATTCGGTCTTTGGCTTGATCACCGTGTTTGGGGAAAGGGCTACGGAGAAGAAGCCGGACGCCTCGTCATCGATTATGCCTTTCAGCACATGGGCATCAAGACCCCTGCATGCCAATCCCCTATTTGACAACAGGGCGTCGCACCGTCTGATGGACAAGCTGGGTTTTGTTGCGACCGGCCGTGCAACTGCCCTTTGCAGGCAACGGAGAAAAGTTGTGCCGCTTCGACCTTATCGGCTCGATAAAGAGTGATCGGCACAAAAAAGCCGCCGTTAATCAACGGCGGCTTTTTATCATCTCGCAGATCCGGAAATTACTCCGGCAGAATCCGCACGGCACCCTTGTCCGCGCTGGACGCAAAGGCCGCATAGGCCTTCAGCGCCGTCGTGACATTGCGCTTGCGCGGTGCTTCCGGCTTCCAGCCTAGCTCTTCCTGCTCAGCGCGGCGCGAGGCCAGTTCCGAATCCGCTACCCTGAGATTGATGGTGCGGTTCGGAATATCGATCTCGATCAGGTCGCCCTGACGCACGAGGCCGATTGCGCCGCCCTGCGCCGCTTCCGGCGAGGCATGGCCGATGGAAAGGCCAGAAGTGCCGCCCGAAAAACGACCGTCGGTGATGAGCGCGCAGGCTTTGCCGAGGCCCTTGGATTTCAGGTAGCTGGTCGGATAGAGCATTTCCTGCATGCCCGGGCCGCCCTTCGGTCCTTCATAGCGGATGACGACGACGTCGCCCGCCTTGACCTCGTTGCCGAGAATGCCCTTCACCGCTGCGTCCTGGCTTTCATAAACGACCGCCGGGCCAGTGAATTTCAGGATGGATTCGTCAACGCCTGCCGTCTTCACGATGCAGCCGTCGAGCGCGATGTTGCCGTAAAGCACAGCCAGACCGCCATCCTTGGAGAAGGGCTTTTCGACCGAGCGGATGACGCCGTTGTCGCTATCTGTATCCAGATCGTCCCAACGCGAGGACTGGCTGAAAGCCACCTGTGTCGGCACGCCGCCGGGGGCAGCCTTGAAGAATTCACGCACCGTCTCGCTGTTGGTGCGAGTGATATCCCAGCGGTCGATAGCATCGCCAAGCGTCGCTTCGTGCACCGTATAGGTATCGCGGTTGATGAGGCCGCCGCGTTCCAGCTCGCCGAGAATACGCATGATACCACCCGCACGGTGAACGTCTTCCATGTGCACGTCCTGCTTGGCAGGCGCGACCTTGGAAAGGCAGGGAACCTTGCGGGAAAGACGATCGATGTCTTCCATGCCGAAATCGACACCGCCCTCATGCGCCGCCGCCAGAATATGCAGCACCGTATTGGTGGAGCCGCCCATGGCGATATCCAGCGACATGGCGTTTTCGAACGCCGCCTTGTTGGCGATGGTGCGCGGCAGAACGGTCTCGTCGTCCTGCTCGTAATAACGGCGCGCCAGATCAACGATCAGGTGACCGGCCTCGACGAACAGCCGCCGGCGATCCGAATGGGTGGCGAGCGTCGAACCGTTGCCGGGCAATGACAGACCCAGAGCCTCGGTCAGACAGTTCATCGAATTGGCGGTGAACATGCCGGAGCAGGAACCGCAGGTCGGGCAGGCCGAACGCTCGATGACCTTCACGTCCTCGTCGGAAATCTTGTCATCTGCTGCCGCAACCATGGCGTCGACCAGATCAAGCGCGACCGTCTTGCCGTGCAGAACGACCTTGCCCGCTTCCATGGGGCCGCCGGAAACGAAAACGGCGGGAATATTGAGACGCATCGCCGCATTCAGCATGCCGGGCGTGATCTTGTCGCAGTTGGAAATGCACACCATCGCATCGGCGCAATGGGCATTGACCATATATTCCACGGAATCCGCAATGATTTCGCGCGACGGCAGCGAATAGAGCATGCCGTCATGGCCCATGGCGATGCCGTCATCAACCGCGATGGTGTTGAATTCCTTGGCGACGCCGCCTGCCGCCTCGATTTCACGGGCAACGAGCTGGCCAAGATCCTTCAGATGCACATGGCCCGGCACGAACTGCGTGAAGGAATTGACGACAGCGATGATCGGCTTGCCGAAATCGCTGTCCTTCATGCCGGTGGCGCGCCAAAGGCCGCGCGCGCCCGCCATGTTGCGGCCGTGGGTTGTCGTTCTTGAGCGATAGGCTGGCATGGTGTTTTCCTCGATCTCATGGCGAAGAGCGCATTGCCGCAAAGGCGGTAAAAATAGCTCCTGCCCTATTTTGCGGTTTTTCTAGCGCAAACCGCAAGCCCTGTCACTGTCACCTTCAGGCAAAACAGTACGGTTCGGTACGGTACGCCGCTTCCCGATGCAGCAATTCACGCGACCACTTATCACAAATGCGCGATTTCCGCCGCCCGGCCGTTGTTTTTGCACGACGCGCTGAAACATATCTGTGCAGCAGCCGTATAGCCTATCATAATCGATTTATCGCCGATGCACCCGGCTTTTGTGGAGGTTGAAATGCCCGCCTATCGTCCGCCCCTGATCGCGGCTACAGAAATCACGCCGAAGAATATCTACCTGTCCCGACGCGGCTTCCTCGGTACGGCGGCAGGACTTGCGGCAATCGGGCTTGGCGGCCGCGAGGCAATTGCCGCTCCGCTTACGGCGAAACCAGGCGCCTACAAGCTGGATGAAAAGCTCACCCCGCTCGACGCCGTCACCAGCTACAATAATTTCTACGAGTTCGGGGTGGGCAAATCCGACCCGAAGGAAAATTCCGGCAAGTTCAAGCCCACACCGTGGACCGTGAAGGTGGATGGCCTCGTCTCCAAACCGCAAGAATTTGGCATCGAAGAGCTGATGAAATATCAGCTCGAAGAGCGTACCTATCGCATGCGCTGTGTTGAGGGCTGGTCGATGGTCATTCCATGGATCGGTTTCCCTCTCGCCGCGCTTCTCGACAAGGTGGAGCCGCTTGGCAGCGCGAAATACGTCTCCTTCGAAACCGTGGTGCGGCCGGAAGAAATGCCCGGCCAGAGCGGTCTGTTCCAGCCTTTGTCCTGGCCCTATGTAGAGGGTCTGCGCCTCGATGAGGCCCGCCATCCGCTGACCATCCTCGCCGTTGGACTATACGGAGAAACGCTGCCGAACCAGAATGGTGCGCCCATCCGCCTCGTCGTGCCGTGGAAATACGGTTTCAAGGGCATCAAATCCATCGTCCGGATTTCATTGACCGAGAAACAGCCGGAAACGACCTGGAAAAACTCCAACGCCCGCGAATATGGTTTCTATTCCAACGTCAATCCGCATGTGGACCATCCGCGCTGGAGCCAGGCAACGGAACAGCGCATCGGCGAAGGCGGCTTTTTTGGCACCCAGAACCGCCCTACCCTGATGTTCAACGGTTATGACGAGGTAGCAGGCCTCTATACCGGCATGGACCTGAAAGCGAATTACTGACCATGGCCCTCGCCTTTTCGCTTCCGTCGCTGCCGAAGCGTTACCAGCCAGCGGCTATCTGGTCGCTTTATGCGATCGGCCTCTGTCCGGGCGTCTGGTATTTTTACCTCGCCGCTACCGGTGGCCTCGGCTTCAATCCGGTCAAGGATTTCGAGCACCTGCTCGGCATCTGGGCGTTACGCTTCCTCTGCCTCGGGCTTCTGGTGACGCCGCTGCGAGACCTGTTCAACATCAACCTCATCGCCTATCGCCGGGCGCTGGGGCTGATCGCCTTTTATTACGTGCTGGCGCATTTCACGGTCTATCTGGTGCTGGACCGTGGCCTGATCATCAGCTCCATCGCCGGCGATATTCTGAAACGGCCCTATATCATGCTCGGCATGGCAGGGCTTACCATGCTCATTCCACTTGCGCTCACCTCCAACCGCTGGTCGATCCGCAAGCTCGGCAGTAGCTGGAACACGCTGCACAAACTCGTCTATCTCGTGCTCATCGTTGGCGTGCTGCATTTTGTGCTGGCGCGGAAATCGATCACGCTGGAGCCGGTGTTTTATATCAGCACGATGGTGGTGTTGCTCGGATACCGGCTGGTGCGGCCATCGATCATGGCAATGAAGAGGGCAAAGCGCGCCAGACCCGTCCGGCCATAATGGGGGCGGCCCCAATTCCCGCGATATAACAGACTATATTCCACAGCGAAAAAACACGGCCGAGCAGCAAAGCGCCGGAGGTCGTTGCGCGAAACCCATCCAGCGCCGGGAAATGAACAAGCCGGACGAGTTCCACGAGGATAGCCGCAATAATGGCGGCATGGACCTCATAGCCACGCCAACGGTAGGGAAAGACGGTCGCCAGCAACAGATAAACCATCGCACCCCAGAGCACTGATCCGCCATATTTTACCGCCACGAACGGCAGTCCCACATCGTAACCGAAGGTGCGCAGGCAAAGGCCGCAGACGATCACCGCCATCGCCGCTGCCAGAAACCGGATGCGGGCTAAATAAGATGGGGATACGCGCGGCAGGCCCATACGGCTTCCTTCGGGTTTTCGTATGAAAGGTAACGAACTGAGATCGGGGACGGAAATGAGCACAGCAACAAGCCCGGCCGCAAGCCGCCTCTCCGTCTTGGACAATCTGCTCTGCGATACCTATCCCTGGGGCGAACTCAAGGGCATCAGGCGTTTTATCGTCGAGTTTCTGTATTTCGGCATCAAGGAGGCACGGGCCTGCATGTTCGCGGGCTTGTTCTTCGTCTCCATCTTCGTGGTGCCGCATGGCGGCGTGCTCGGCATTCCCCGATATGACGTGCTGCTGATCATTGCGCTCGGCATCCAGTTCTTCATGATCTGGAGCAGGCTCGAAACGCTTGACGAGGCCAAGGCCATCCTGCTGTTCCATATCGTCGGCTTCGCACTGGAAGTGTTCAAGACGTCGAGCGCCATCCAGTCATGGTCTTATCCGGATTTCGCCTACACCAAAGTGCTAGGCGTACCGCTCTTTTCCGGTTTCATGTATGCCGCCGTCGGCAGCTACATCATTCAGGCATGGCGGTTGCTGGATGTGCGCATTCGCCACTATCCCGCCTACTGGATGGCGACCCTGATCGGTATCGCCATCTACGCCAACTTCTTCACCCATCACTTCATCGGCGACTACCGCTGGTACATCGCCGCCTGCGCCATCGGCCTCTATTCCCGCGCCACCGTCGTTTACCGCCCCTATGATCGCGACCGCAAGATGCCTCTGCTTCTCTCCTTCGTCCTGATCGGTTTTTTTGTCTGGCTGGCGGAAAACATCTCCACCTTCTTCGGCATCTGGAAATATCCCGATCAGATCGGCGCGTGGTCCGTCGTGCATATCGGCAAATGGAGTTCATGGTCGCTGCTGGTCATCATGACCTTCACCATTGTCGCGCACCTCAAACACATCAAGGATCGCATCCACGTTCCGGAGTAAGAAAGGACTTTCCTCCAAGCTAACGTTTGAGTGGATGGTTCGGAGCCAGGGGGATGTCCGGGAAGAGAGATATCCCCTCCCCATCAAGCCTTTGCGAAGGCTGAAGTTTCAACTGCCCCATTCCCGATAGACAAACGCAAAAAAGCCGGGTGATCTCTCACCCGGCTTTTTAATTCACGACGCCTGAAGGCGTCAGAACTTATGCGGCTTCGGCAGCAGCAGCTTCTGCAGCAACGCGAGCCTTGTCGGCTGCGCCCTTGGCATCAACATCGCGCTCGACGAATTCAACAACGGCGAGAGCCGCGTTGTCGCCCTGGCGGAAGCCGGCCTTCATGATACGCAGGTAGCCGCCGTTGCGGGTTGCGTAACGCGAAGCGATCGCGTCGAACAGCTTGCGAACGGCGTCCTGATCCTTGATCTGCGAGATCGCCTGACGACGAGCGTGCAGGTCGCCGCGCTTGCCGAGGGTCACGAGACGCTCGACGATCGGACGGATTTCCTTCGCCTTCGGAAGGGTGGTGACGATCTGCTCATGGGTGATGAGCGAAGCAGCCATGTTGGCAAACATTGCCTTGCGGTGGCTGGCGGTTCTATTGAGCTTGCGGCCTGAATTTCCGTGGCGCATTGCTATTCTCCTTGTACGCAGGTTCCTATCCGGACCTGCCGTTTCCTGGCACATGCAGGTGACTTACCTGCTGTTTGACGGGGAAAGGCAGTCTTTAAAGGGTCTGCCTTTTTGATTGTTAGTACTGGTCTTCGTAACGCTTGGCGAGATCTTCGATGTTCTCAGGCGGCCATGCCGGTACTTCCATACCGAGGTGCAGACCCATGGAAGCGAGAACTTCCTTGATTTCGTTCAGCGACTTGCGACCAAAGTTCGGCGTGCGAAGCATTTCGGCTTCGGTCTTCTGGATCAGGTCGCCGATATAGACGATGTTGTCGTTCTTCAGGCAGTTAGCCGAACGAACCGACAGCTCCAGCTCGTCGACCTTCTTGAGAAGCGCCGGGTTGAACGCGAGTTCGGTAACCGATTCTTCTTCTGCTTCCTTCTGCGGCTCGTCGAAGTTGACGAAGACGCCGAGCTGGTCCTGAAGAATACGAGCGGCGAAGGCAACGGCGTCTTCGCCGGAAACCGAACCGTTGGTCTCGATCGTCATGATCAGCTTGTCATAGTCGAGAACCTGACCTTCACGGGTGTTTTCCACCTTGTAGGACACTTTCTTGACCGGAGAATAGAGGCTGTCCACCGGAATGAGGCCAATCGGGGCATCTTCCGCGCGGTTGCGCTCAGCCGGTACGTAACCCTTGCCGTTGTTGACGGTGAATTCCATGCGGATTTCAGCGCCATCATCCAGCGTGCAGATCACGTGGTCGGGGTTCAGGATCTCGATGTCGCCAACCGTCTGGATATCACCAGCTGTTACGGCACCTGGACCCTGCTTGCGCACGACCATGCGCTTGGAATCGTCACCATCCATCTTGATGGCGATTTCCTTGATGTTGAGCACGATATCCGTCACATCTTCCCGAACGCCGGGGATGGAGGAGAATTCGTGCAGGACACCGTCGATCTGCACGGCCGTTACAGCGGCGCCGCGCAGAGAAGACAACAGAACGCGACGCAGCGCGTTGCCGAGGGTGAGCCCGAAACCACGTTCCAGCGGCTCGGCAACGAGCGTTGCCTTGGTGCGGCTGGACGAGGTGAACTCGACCTTGTTCGGCTTGATAAGTTCCTGCCAGTTCTTCTGAATCATCTTTAAACCTTCCGTTCGCCGCCACCATCCAATCGTGACGGACCGAGCATGAAAACACCGAGAGGAACCTAATTCAGTGGTTCATCGGTGGGTTCTTGAGCGCAAGTCCGTCGATCGAAATCGACGCGCACACGCCAGATACACGAAAATTCCGCCTGACCGGGGAAAGGCGGAATTTCCGAACCACGGTCGCGTCAGACGCGGCGCTTCTTGCGCGGACGGCAACCGTTGTGCGGGATCGGCGTCACGTCGCGAATGGAGGTGATCATGAAACCGGCAGCCTGCAGAGCGCGAAGTGCCGATTCACGACCGGAACCCGGACCGCAAACTTCAACTTCAAGCGACTTCATGCCGTGTTCCTGAGCCTTCTTCGCGCAATCTTCAGCAGCGATCTGGGCAGCGAACGGGGTCGACTTACGCGAACCCTTGAAGCCCTTGGCACCAGCAGACGACCAGGCAATAGCATTGCCCTGTGCGTCGGTGATGGTGATCATCGTGTTGTTGAAGGTCGAGTTGACGTGCGCGACGCCCGACGTGATATTTTTGCGTTCGCGACGGCGAACGCGTGCGGCTTCCTTGGCCATTTTATACCTTTCATTGATCTCTTCACCGCCGTAACACCAGCGGCTACACCGGCGATCGACCCGTCTCCGAGCTTCACGCCAAACTCAGAAAGGCTGGCGCGGACTGCACCAGCCTCCCCTTTCCGGAGAACCGGAAAATTACTTCTTCTTACCAGCGATAGCCTTCGCCGGACCCTTACGGGTGCGGGCGTTGGTGTGCGTGCGCTGACCGCGGACCGGAAGGCCACGACGGTGACGCAGGCCGCGGTAGCAACCGAGGTCCATCAAACGCTTGATGTTCATCGACGTGTCGCGACGCAGGTCGCCTTCGACCTGGTAGTCGCGGTCGATGGCTTCGCGGATCTGAAGAACTTCAGCATCCGTCAGCTGATGAACGCGCTTGTCAGCCGGAAGACCGACCTTGTCCATGATTTCCTGCGCGAATTTCGGACCAATCCCGTGAATGTAGGTCAGCGCAATAACAACGCGCTTTGCAGTCGGGATGTTGACGCCAGCGATACGTGCCACGTCTTTTCTCCTTGGTTCCAGTTGCCATCCGGCAAGTGGTGATTCCATTCGAGCGGCCGAGACCGCCAGTTCAAAATTGATGTCCGTGACAAGTCAAAACGACCGAACCCGGATCTCCCTTCCCTTAGGGAAATCCGCGCCAGTCGCTTGGGATGTCGCGAGTTGGCGCGGTGTTTAACGGAATCAGCGCAAAAAAGCAACCGGCTCCGCCAAGATTCTTTTGCGATCCAAAGGATCAGTCGCCATGCGGAAGCGAGATATGGGCAAGAACACAACAGCCTCGCCCATCCGCTCCATGATCAGGCGGAGGCTTTCTCGAGAACGCGCTCGATGGCCTCGGTGACAGCATCGACGTCAGCCATACCGTCAAGCGTTACGAGTTCGCCCTGTTCGCTGTAATAGGCAGACAGCGGCGCGGTCTTCTCGCGATATTCCGTCAGGCGCTTGCGGAACGCTTCCGGATTGTCATCCGAGCGAACCGTGCCGCCGGCGGCAATGGTTTCAGCCACACGGTTTTCGATTCGGCGAATCAACGCCTCTTCGTCGACCTTGAGTTCGATAACGGCATCTAGGACCAGATTCTTCTTGCGCATGTTGTCTGCAAGCGCCTTGGCCTGCGGAACGGTGCGCGGATAGCCGTCCAGAATAAAGCCCTTGGCACAGTCCGGTGCTTCGATGCGTTCGGAAACGATCTGATTGACGATATCGTCGGAAACAAGCCCGCCGGCGTCCATGACGGCCTTGGCGCGTTTGCCGATTTCGGTGCCCGCGCTGACCGCAGCGCGAAGCATGTCACCGGTGGAAAGCTGCGGGATCCCGTACTTATCAGTCAGGCGCTTGGCCTGGGTTCCCTTGCCCGCACCCGGCGGACCCAAAAATATCAGTCTCATCGTCCCCTCTTTCCTCCACGCAACTTCGACTTCTTGATCAGCCCTTCATATTGCTGCGCGATCAGGTGGCCCTGAATCTGCGCAACCGTATCCAGAGTTACACTGACAACGATCAAAAGCGAAGTACCACCAAGGGCTAATGGAATGCCCGTGCGTGCGATAAGTGTCTCAGGAAGGATACACACGAAGACCAGATAAATCGCGCCGACCACGGTGATACGGGTCAGGACGTAATCAATGTACTCCGCGGTGCGCTCGCCCGGACGAATGCCCGGAATGAAGCCGCCATGCTTCTTGAGGTTATCTGCGGTGTCCTTCGGATTGAAGACTATCGCCGTATAGAAAAACGCGAAGAACGCGATCAGCAGGCCATAGAGCGCCATGAACAGCGGCTGTCCGTGCTGCAGCGACGCGATGATCGAAGTCGCCCAGGCCGGCAGGTTGGTGTTGCCGGCAAAACCAGCAGCCGTTGCCGGCAGAAGCAGCAGCGAAGATGCGAAGATCGCGGGAATGACGCCGGCCGTGTTGAGCTTCAGCGGCAGATGCGAAGTATCGCCCTGGAACATCCGGTTGCCGACCTGTCGCTTCGGATATTGAATGAGCAGACGGCGCTGGGCGCGCTCCACGAAGACGATAAGAGCGATGACACCGATGGCGACCACGACAACCATCAGGATGAGCGGGGTCGAAAGCGCACCGGTGCGGCCGAGTTCCAGCGTGCCGGCGAGCGCCTTGGGCAGGCCTGCGGCAATACCCGCGAAGATGATCAGCGAAATACCGTTGCCGATACCACGCGAAGTGATCTGCTCACCGAGCCACATCAGGAACATCGTGCCGCCGAGCAGCGTGATGACGGTGGAAACGCGGAAGAACCAGCCGGGATCGACCACAAGGCCGTTGCCGCTTTCAAGGCCGACCGCAATACCATAGGCCTGCAGCGTGCCGAGCAGCACCGTGCCGTAGCGGGTGTACTGGTTGATGATCTTGCGGCCGGCTTCGCCTTCCTTCTTCAACGCTTCGAGCGACGGCACGACCGACGTCATGAGCTGCACGATGATCGAAGCGGAGATGTAAGGCATGATGCCGAGGGCGAAGATCGCCATGCGCTCGACAGCGCCACCCGCAAACATGTTGAAAAGACCGAGAATACCGTTGGCCTGGCCACGGAAGGCCTGCGCATAGGCTTCGGGGTTCAGGCCCGGAAGCGGAATATGGGTGCCGAGACGGTAGACGAGAAGTGCGGCAAGAGTAAACCAGAGACGCTTTTTCAGATCCTCCGCCTTAGCGAAGGTCGAAAAATTCAGGTTCGAAGCCAGTTGTTCCGCTGCTGAAGCCATAAATTTCTCCGAATGACCCTTGCCAGCCAGCGCAACCGGCCGATGCGGAAAGGTCTAAAAGATACTGGTCAAAACCGGGCTTCGGACAAATGCGGCTCTCGACCGCCATCATGCCTCACCCTGTTTTTTATGTCCTATCCCCTCCCCTACGGAAGTTCAAGAACTGTGAGGCTCTCCCTGCAGCACTTTCTGCCGCAAGCGGGGCCAAGGAAGCACACCGCGAAGAGATTGCCCTGATGCTCTATAAATCGATTTAGATCGAAAGCACCATAGGCCAGGGAGCGCAAACGCCCGGAGCGACTATGCGCCCCGGGCGTCTGAAGTGTATATATTACTCGGAAGCTTCTACTGCAACAGCGAGAAGCTTGATCGAGCCGCCGGCCTTTTCGATCTTTTCGATTGCAGGCTTGGAAGCGCCGGCAACTTCGAAAGCGACCTTTGCCTTCAGCTCGCCGTCGGCGAGAATGCGAACGCCGTCCTTGGCGCGACGGATGATGCCGGCAGCCTTGAGAGCTGCAGCATCGATCGTTGCGGAAGCGTCAAGCTTCTTGGCGTCGATGGCGGTCTGAATGCGGCCGAGCGATACGACAACATATTCGGAAGCGAAGATGTTGTTGAAACCGCGCTTCGGCAGACGACGGTAGATTGGCATCTGACCGCCTTCAAAACCGTTGATGGCGACGCCCGAACGAGCCTTCTGACCCTTCACACCGCGACCACCGGTCTTGCCCTTGCCAGAACCGATACCGCGACCTACGCGGATACGGTCCTTGGAGGAGCCTTCGTTGTCTCTGATTTCATTGAGTTTCATGATAGGTTACTCCGTCTCACTTCTCGTCAACGACGCGAACGAGATGCTGGACCGCACGGATCATGCCGCGAACCGCAGGAGTATCTTCCAGGGTGCGCTGACGATGCATCTTGTTGAGACCCAGACCGACCAGCGTCTGACGCTGGATTGCCGGGCGGCGAATAGGGCTGCCGATCTGTTCGACCGTAACAGTCTTCTTGGCTTCAGTAGTCTTCTTGGCCATGATCCAGCTCCTTATTCTTCAGAAGCGTTGCCGGACGCGGCACGGCGAGCCTGAAGGGTCGCATACTTGAGACCGCGCTGTGCAGCGATGTCCTTCGGATGAACCTGATGCTTCAGAGCGTCGAACGTTGCGCGAACCATGTTGTACGGGTTCGAAGAACCGGTCGACTTGGCAACAACGTCGTGAACACCCAGCGTTTCAAAAACAGCGCGCATCGGGCCACCGGCGATGATACCGGTACCGGCCTTGGCCGAACGCAGCAGAACCTTGCCAGCGCCGTGACGGCCATTGACGTCATGATGCAGAGTGCGGCCATCGCGCAGCGGAACGAAGATCAGATCGCGCTTTGCGCTCTCGGTAGCCTTACGGATGGCTTCCGGAACTTCGCGAGCCTTGCCGTGACCGAAGCCAACGCGGCCCTTCTGGTCGCCAACGACGACGAGAGCGGCGAAGCCGAAGCGACGGCCACCCTTAACAACCTTTGCAACGCGGTTGATCGCGACCAGCTTGTCGACGAATTCGCTATCGCGCTCTTCACGGTTCTGGCGATCGTCGCGAGAACCTCTTTTTTCCTGTGCCATTGTCCTTGTCCTTTTTCTTTTACGGGTGGAACGGCAAACGAAAAGACCACCGGCCTCGATAAAGAGACCCGCATGGCCCGGTGAAATTCCGCCCGGATCGTTGTCCGGGCGGAAAAAAATCAGAAGTTCAGACCGCTTTCGCGGGCAGCGTCTGCCAGGGCCTTGATGCGGCCGTGATAGATGAACGCGCCACGATCGAATACGACATCCTTGACGCCAGCCTTGACGCCACGCTCGGCAACCAGCTTGCCTACGACAGCTGCTGCTGCAACGTCGGCGCCGGTCTTGAGCGAGCCGCGCAGATCTGCTTCGAGCGTGGAGGCAGACGCAAGCGTCTTGCCAGCAACGTCATCGATGATCTGGGCGTAGATGTTCTTCGACGAGCGATGAACCGACAGGCGCGGGCGGCCGTTGGCAACCGCCTTGATCTGGCGGCGCACACGGCTCGCGCGACGTGCAAGTGCTTCTTTCCTGCTAGCCATTTCGCGTGATCCTTACTTCTTCTTGCCTTCTTTGCGGACAATACGCTCTTCAGCGTACTTCACGCCCTTACCCTTGTAGGGCTCGGGACCGCGGTATTCGCGGATTTCCGCGGCTACCTGGCCAACCTGCTGCTTGTTGATGCCGGAAACGATGATTTCCGTCGGCTTCGGAACGGCAATGGTGATGCCGACCGGCGGCTCGTAAACCACGTCGTGGGAAAAGCCGAGAGCCAGCTGCAGGTTCTTGCCCTGCATGGCGGCACGGTAACCGACGCCGTTGATTTCGAGCTTGCGCTCGTAACCGTCCTTAACACCCTTGAAGATGTTCTCGATCATCGTGCGGGACATGCCCCACTTCGAACGAGCTTCCTTGGTGCCGTTAGCCGGCGTTACGGAAACGCCGTTATCTTCGAGCTTCAGCTGAATGTCGTCGTTAGCGACGAAAAACAGTTCACCCTTCGGGCCCTTCGCAGTGACCTTCTGGCCGTCGACATTGGCCGTCACACCTGCGGGAACCGGAACGGGCTTTTTACCGATACGAGACATTATTCAATCCTGTCTGTTCGTTATGGAGATCCTTGCTCGGGTCTTAGAAGACCGAGCAAAGAACCTCGCCACCAACGTTCTGTTCGCGAGCCTGGTGATCGGCCATCACGCCCTTCGGGGTCGAAAGGATGGTGATGCCGAGGCCGTTCGCGACCTGCGGAATGGACTTTACCGAGACATAAACCCGGCGGCCCGGCTTGGAAACGCGGCCGATCTCACGGATCACGGACGCGCCTTCGTAGTACTTCAGCTCGATCGTGAATTCGGACTTGCCGTTTTCGAAATCGACCTTGGAATAACCGCGAATGTAGCCTTCAGCCTGCAGCACGTCGAGAACGCGTGCGCGGAGGCTGGAAGCAGGCGTGCTTACCGCAGACTTGCGGCGAGCGGCACCATTGCGGATGCGGGTGAGCATATCACCCAAAGGATCAGTCATGGTCATGTGCCCGTCTCCTTACCAGCTCGACTTGACAATGCCCGGCACCTTGCCGGAATTGCCCAGCTCACGAAGCGCGATACGCGACATCTTGAGCTTGCGATAGAACGCGCGCGGACGGCCCGTTACTTCGCAGCGGTTGCGGATACGCGTCTTCGAGCCGTCACGCGGCAGCGAAGCGAGCTTCAGAGTGGCCTTGAACCGGTCTTCGATCGGAAGGGACTGGTTCATCACGATCGCCTTCAGTGCAGCGCGCTTGGCGGCCTGCTGGGCGACCGACTTGCGGCGGCGCTTGTTCTTTTCAACTGCGCTTGTTTTCGCCATATCGGAGTTCCTTTTCTACGCTCGTCGTTACGGTTAGTGACGGAACGGGAAGTTGAACTCTGTCAGCAGAGCCCGAGCTTCGTCGTCCGACGTCGCCGTCGTGCAAACGATGATGTCCATGCCCCACATCTGATCAACCTTATCGTAGTTGATCTCAGGGAACACAATGTGTTCCTTGATGCCCATGGCGAAGTTGCCACGGCCGTCAAAGCTCTTCGGGTTCAGGCCCCGGAAGTCGCGAACGCGCGGCAGCGCGATGTTGACCAGACGATCAAGGAATTCGTACATGCGTGCGCCACGAAGGGTAACCTTCGCACCGATCGGCATGCCTTCGCGAACCTTGAAACCAGCGATCGAGTTGCGAGCGCGGGTAACGACCGGCTTCTGGCCGGCAATTGCAGCCAGATCGGCGGCAGCAATCGTGGGCTTCTTGGAGTCGGCAGTTGCCTCGCCAACACCCATGTTGATCACGATCTTTTCAAGCTTCGGGATCATCATCACGTTGGCGTAGGAGAACTTCTCCTGCATGGCGCCACGGATACGGGAAACGTATTCCGTCTTGAGACGCGGCTCGTACTTATCAGCCATCGATCACTTCTCCCGAACGCTTGGCCACGCGGACCTTCTTGCCATCCACAACAGAGAAGCCAACGCGGGTCGGCTTGCCATCCTTGTCGACGATGGCGATGTTGGAGATGTGCAAGGATGCTTCCTTGTTGATGATGCCGGCTTCCTGTGCCTGGGTCTGGCGCTGGTGACGCCTCACCATGTTTACGCCACGCACAACGGCACGGTCTTCTTTCGGCATCACCTGGATTACTTCGCCGGTACGGCCCTTGTCCTTACCGGTCAATACGACAACCTTGTCGCCTTTACGAATTTTCTGCATCGCTATAGCTCCTTACAGCACTTCTGGAGCCAGCGAGATGATCTTCATGTGGTTCTTGGCGCGAAGTTCACGCGGAACCGGTCCGAAGATACGGGTGCCGATCGGCTCTTTCTTGTTGTCGATAAGAACGGCTGCGTTGTTATCGAAACGGATGACGCTGCCGTCAGCGCGGCGGATGTCCTTGGCGGTGCGAACGACAACCGCCTTCATCACGTCGCCCTTCTTGACGCGGCCGCGCGGAATAGCTTCCTTGATGGAAACGACAATAATGTCGCCAACAGAAGCATATTTGCGCTTCGAGCCGCCCAGCACCTTGATGCACATGACACGACGTGCGCCGGAATTATCCGCCACGTCGAGGTTTGTTTGCATCTGAATCATGTCAGGTCGCCTTCTTGTTGTTACCGGAACGGTTGGGCAAACTCTCCCGAGCGAGCCCCCTGCCCCAGCTTATGAATATATCTTCGTCTTGCGCGGAAATGTCGTGACAGGGTGGTTTCCCGAAGGACCTTCCGTGCGCATCAAAGCAAAAGACGCTCGATTCACGAGCGTCCTTGCGGTGCTTCATACAGGAATTCGCGCCAAGTTCAAGAGACCTGGCGCGATTCTGATGAAATTAAGCCTGGGCGGATACGACCGTCCAGCGCTTGTCCTTGGAGATCGGTGCGCATTCCTCGATGGAAACGACATCGCCGACCTTATACTGATTGTTCTCGTCGTGTGCCTTGTACTTCTTCGAACGACGAACGGTCTTCTGAAGCAGCGGGTGAGCGAATCGACGCTCAACACGAACTACGACAGTCTTCTCGTTCTTGTCGGACACAACGACGCCCTGCAGAATGCGTTTCGGCATATTATTTTTCCTTAGGCCTTGGCTTCTGCCGCCTTCTGGCGGGCAATGGTTTTAACGCGGGCGATATCCTTGCGGACTTCGTTGATGCGCGAGGACTTCTCCAGCTGACCAGTCGCCTTCTGGAAGCGCAGGTTGAACTGCTCCTTCTTCAGATCGGCGAGCTTGTCCTTGAGCTGGTCGGCGCTGAGGCCGCGAACTTCATCGGCTTTCATGTGCCTTGCTCCTTACTCTGCGATGCGCTGTACGAAGCGCGTCTTGACCGAGAGCTTGGCAGCGCCGAGACGAAGCGCCTCACGGGCGATCTCCTCGGTAACACCGTCGATCTCGAACATCATACGACCGGGCTTGACCTTGCATGCCCAGTAATCGACCGAACCCTTGCCCTTACCCATACGAACTTCGGTCGGCTTGGCCGTAACCGGAACGTCGGGGAATACGCGGATCCACACACGACCTGCGCGCTTCATGTAACGCGTGATCGCGCGGCGGGCCGCTTCGATCTCGCGTGCATTCACGCGGTTCGGTTCCTGCGACTTCAAGCCGAATTCACCGAATGCCAGGTCAAAGCCGCCCTTGGCGACGCCTTTGATGCGTCCCTTGAACTGCTTACGGTACTTAGTACGCTTTGGCTGCAACATTTTCTTACTTCTCCGAGCTTATCTTTCGCCAGCGTCAATCAAGCGTTTTCGCGACGACGATCGGAACGATCGCCACGCTCACGGCTTGCAGGGCCCTGTGCGTCGCCTTCGAGACCGCGACGCTCAGAAGCCATCGGATCGTGCTCAAGGATTTCGCCCTTGAAGATCCAGACCTTGATGCCGCAGATGCCGAATGCGGTTTCAGCTTCGGCTGTGCCGTAGTCAATGTCCGCACGCAGCGTGTGCAACGGAACGCGACCTTCGCGGTACCATTCGGTACGAGCGATTTCTGCACCACCGAGACGGCCGCCGCAGGTGATCTTGATGCCTTCGGCGCCAAGACGCATTGCGGACTGAACAGCACGCTTCATCGCACGGCGGAAAGCCACGCGGCGCTCGAGCTGCTGAGCGATCGACTGGGCAACCAGCGTCGCGTCGATTTCCGGCTTGCGCACTTCAACGATGTTGAGGTGCGTTTCGGAGTTGGTCATTTCGGAAAGCTTCTTGCGAAGCTTCTCGATGTCTGCACCCTTCTTGCCGATGATCAGACCCGGACGAGCCGAGTGGATCGTGACGCGGCACTTCTTGTGCGGACGCTCAATGACGACCTTGGCGATACCGGCCTGCTTGAGTTCCTTGATCAGGTAAGCCCGGATCTTCAGGTCTTCATGCAGAAGCTTGCCGTATTCTGCGGTGTCAGCGTACCAGCGGCTGTCCCAGGTACGGTTGATGCCGAGGCGGAAGCCGATCGGATTGATTTTCTGACCCATTATGCGGCCTCCCCTTTTTCCTCAACTTCACGAACAACGATCGTGAGGTGAGAGAACGGCTTTTCAATGCGGGAAGCACGACCACGGCCACGGGCGTGGAAACGCTTCATGGTGATGGACTTGCCAACATAGGCCTCGGCGACGACGAGAGCGTCGACGTCGAGGTCATGGTTGTTTTCCGCATTGGCAATTGCAGATTCGAGCGTCTTCTTGACGGTGCCTGCAATGCGCTTGCGGGAGAATTCGAGCTCGGCGAGAGCGCGATCAACCTTCTTGCCACGGATAAGAGCGGCAACCAGGTTCAGTTTCTGGGGGCTGACGCGGAGCGTACGGGCAATGGCCTGAGCCTCATTGTCCTTCAGCCGGCGTTCGGTCTTAGCCTTCGCCATGATTACTTCCTCTTTGCCTTCTTGTCCGCGCCGTGACCGTAATAGGTACGGGTCGGAGAGAATTCACCGAACTTGTGTCCGACCATGTCTTCGTTGACGGAGACGGGCACATGCTTGCTGCCGTTGTAGACGCCGAACGTCAGACCAACGAACTGCGGCAGGATCGTGGAGCGACGGCTCCAGATCTTGATTACTTCGTTACGTCCGCTCTCGCGCACCTTCTCAGCCTTGGTGAGAAGATAGCCGTCAACAAACGGACCTTTCCATACTGAACGAGCCATTAGTGACTACCTCTCTTACTTCTTACGCTGATGGCGCGAGCGCATGATGAACTTGTCGGTCGACTTGTTCGAACGGGTGCGCTTGCCCTTCGTGGGTTTACCCCACGGAGTAACCGGGTGGCGACCACCCGACGTGCGACCTTCACCACCACCGTGCGGGTGGTCGACCGGGTTCATGACGACGCCGCGAACGTGCGGACGCTTGCCACGCCAACGCGAACGACCGGCTTTACCGTCGTTGATGTTGCCGTGATCCGAGTTCGAAACAGCGCCGATCGATGCGAGGCAGGAGCCGTGCACCAGACGCTGTTCGCCCGAGTTGAGACGCAGGATGGCCATACCGGCATCGCGGCCGACGAGCTGGACATACGTACCGGCGGAGCGAGCGATCTGACCGCCCTTGCCCGGCTTCATCTCGACGTTGTGGATGATCGAACCAACAGGAATGTACTGAAGCGGCATGGTGTTGCCGGGCTTCACGTCCACTGCCTTGTCGGAGGCGATCACCTTGTCACCGGCAGCGAGACGCTGTGGCGCGAGAATGTAAGCCTGTTCGCCGTCGGTATACGTAACCAGCGCGATGAACGCGGTGCGGTTGGGGTCGTATTCCAAACGTTCAACGGTGCCTTCAACGTCGAACTTGCGACGCTTGAAGTCAACCAGACGGTAGGTCCGCTTGTGACCGCCACCCTGGAAACGGACGGTGATCCGGCCCTGGTTGTTACGGCCACCCTTGGAGCTGAGGCCCTGGGTGAGAGCCTTTACCGGCTTGCCCTTGTAGAGCGAAGCGCGGTCCACGATAACCAGCTGACGCTGGCTCGGCGTGGTCGGATTGAAACTTTTCAATGCCATATTCTTGTTCCCTTTTGGGTCTTTGCCCGCTTGGGCCTAACCTTTAGAGTCCGGTGGACACGTCGATGGATTGACCTTCGGCGAGCGTAACGACGGCTTTCTTGACGTCCTTCAGCTTACCGGCGAACCCACGGAAACGACGGGTCTTACCCTTGCGGATAAGCGTGTTCACAGCCGTGACTTTGACGCCGAAGAGAGCTTCCACGGCAGCCTTGATTTCAGGCTTGGAAGCGCTTTTGGCGACGTTGAATACGACCTGGTTCTGTTCGGATACCAGCGTCGACTTTTCCGTGATCGAAGGAGATACGATCACATCGTAGTGGCGAAGATCCGTCATTTGAACCGCTCCTCCAGAGCCTCTACAGCAGCCTTGGAAAGCACCAGCTTGCCACGGCGCAGGATGTCGTAAACATTGATGCCCTGTACCGGCAGAACGTCCACATTCGGGATGTTCTGAGCAGCGAGCTTGAAGTTGCCATCAAGTTCGGCGCCGCCGATGACGAGAGCGTTGGTCAGGCCAAGCGAAGCGAAGCTGCCCAGCAGAGCCTTGGTCTTTGCTTCGGACGCGACCAGCTGATCGACGATGATCAGTTCTTCAGCCTTCAGCTTTGCAGACAGGGCGTGACGCAGAGCAAGCGCACGAACCTTCTTGGGAAGGTCATGTGCGTGGCTGCGAACGACCGGGCCGTGGGCCTTGCCGCCGCCGCGGAACTGCGGTGCGCGAGCCGAATGGTGACGAGCGCGGCCCGTACCCTTCTGCTTGTACATCTTCGCGCCGGTGCGGGAAACTTCCGACCGGTTCTTGGACTTGTGGGTTCCCTGCTGCTTCTTTGCAAGCTGCCAGCGAACCATACGGGCCAGGATGTCCTGGCGGGGGTCGAGGCCGAAGATCTCATCCGACAGAGAAACCTTGCCGGCGTCTTTTCCCTCGAGGGTTTTGACGTTCAATTCCATGATAAGGCTCCCTTACTTCGCAGCCGACTTGACGGCGTCGCGGACGATGATCCAGGAACCCTTCGAGCCGGGAACTGCACCCTTCACGAGGATGAGGCCACGGTCTTCATCGGTCGAAACGACTTCGAGGTTCTGGGTCGTAACGCGCGTCTGGCCCATATGACCAGCCATGCGCTTGCCCTTCCAGACGCGGCCCGGATCCTGGTTGTTACCGGTCGAACCGTGTGCACGGTGCGATACGGAGTTACCGTGCGAAGCGCGGCCACCACCGAAGTTGTGACGCTTCATAGCACCGGCAAAACCTTTACCGATCGTGGTTCCAGTGACGTCGACCAGCTGGCCGGACTGAAAATGATTTGCGGTCAGTGTTGCACCGATGTCGATCAGGTTCTCGGGGGAAACCCGGAACTCGACGAGCTTGGCTTTCGGCTCGACGTTGGCAGCGGCAAAATGACCGCGAAGCGCCTTCGTCGTGTTCTTGACCTTGGACTGGCCGGCACCGAGCTGAACTGCGGTGTAGCCATTCTTGTCTTCCGTGCGCTGGGCAACGACTTGTACGTTATCCAGTCGCAATACTGTTACAGGGATATGTTCACCTGCGTCGTTATAGACGCGTGTCATACCCACTTTCTGTGCAATCACACCTGAACGCATTGGTTCATCCTCTTGCGAGCCTTGAAGGGAAAACCCTCTCTGGCCTTTGTTAAGGAGTGCCCTTCGACATCTCACGATGTTTCCGGTCTCCGGTTTGGAAGTCGTTGGATTTCTCCACGTACCTTCCTTGTTATTGGCCTTCACCCGAGGGTGAAGCCCGGCCTTGTTACTTCAGCCCTCACCTTGGATGGATCGGGCCGGGTCTTAGAGCTTGATTTCCACGTCAACGCCAGCAGCGAGGTCGAGCTTCATCAAAGCATCGACAGTCTGCGGGGTGGGGTCAACGATATCGAGAAGACGCTTGTGCGTCCGCATTTCGAACTGTTCACGGCTCTTCTTATCAACGTGGGGAGAGCGGTTGACGGTAAACTTTTCGATGCGGGTGGGGAGCGGAACCGGGCCGCGAACGCTGGCGCCGGTGCGCTTTGCGGTCGACACGATTTCACGGGTAGAGGCATCGAGGATCCGGTGATCGAACGCCTTGAGGCGGATACGGATATTCTGGCCGTTCATTCGTCTTGTCCTTGTTCTTTGTTATTCGTTTCCGCACGCGGAAACACATGAACTTCTATTGATCGTGGCGCCGCAGATTTTCAAAAATCGAGAGGGATGAGCGTTACACCCCAATCATTTCGGTAGTCTGTATTGCTAAAAACACCGCGCTCCGCAATCGCTTGCGAATCCAGCGGTGATTGTGAGTGCGCGTTTACGCGCTTTCACCGAATTTTTCAAGCACTAAAAATGCAACGCCGCCAGGCTTTTTACTAAAAGGCCGGCGGCGGTGTTGTTCACACCGCCGCCAGTCAGAATTTCAATGGTCGAAATTACTCGACGATCGAAGCCACGATGCCGGCGCCGACCGTACGGCCGCCTTCGCGGATAGCAAAGCGCAGCTTTTCTTCCATCGCGATCGGAACGATCAGCTCGACTTCAACGGTGACGTTGTCGCCAGGCATAACCATTTCCGTGCCTTCCGGAAGCGACACGATGCCGGTCACGTCAGTCGTACGGAAGTAGAACTGCGGACGGTAGTTCGTGAAGAACGGCGTATGACGGCCGCCTTCTTCCTTCGTCAGGATGTAGGCTTCTGCCATGAACTTCTTGTGCGGCTTGACCGAACCCGGCTTGCACAGGATCTGACCACGCTCAACGCCGTCACGGGTAACACCGCGAACGAGTGCACCGATGTTGTCGCCAGCCTGGCCCTGGTCGAGCAGCTTGCGGAACATTTCAACGCCGGTAACCGTCGTCTTCGACGTCGGACGGATGCCGACGATTTCGACTTCTTCACCAACCTTGACGATACCGCGCTCTACGCGACCCGTCACAACCGTACCA
Organism: Agrobacterium radiobacter; assembly: GCF_040801995.1. Taxonomy (NCBI): domain Bacteria; kingdom Pseudomonadati; phylum Pseudomonadota; class Alphaproteobacteria; order Hyphomicrobiales; family Rhizobiaceae; genus Agrobacterium; species Agrobacterium radiobacter. Next base: position 1,581,375 of record NZ_JBEGHX010000001.1, read on the forward strand.
CGGCCAGAGATCGAGAACACGTCTTCGATCGGCATCAGGAACGGCTGGTCGATCGGACGCTCAGGCGTCGGGATGTAGGCGTCAACAGCAGCCATCAGCTCGCGGATCGCGTCTTCACCGATCTTCTTGTCAGAATCTTCAAGAGCGGCAAGTGCCGAACCCTTGATGATCGGAATGTCGTCGCCCGGGAAGTCGTAGGACGACAGAAGTTCGCGAACTTCAAGCTCGACGAGCTCGAGAAGCTCGGCGTCGTCAACCTGGTCGACCTTGTTGAGGAACACGACGATCGCCGGAACGCCAACCTGACGGGCGAGCAGGATGTGCTCGCGCGTCTGCGGCATCGGGCCGTCAGCTGCAGAGCAAACCAGGATCGCGCCGTCCATCTGGGCAGCACCGGTGATCATGTTCTTCACGTAGTCGGCGTGGCCGGGGCAGTCGACGTGCGCGTAGTGACGGGCAGGCGTCTCGTATTCAACGTGTGCCGTCGAGATCGTGATACCACGAGCCTTTTCTTCCGGAGCCGCGTCGATCTGGTCATACGCCTTGAACTCGCCGAAGAACTTCGTGATTGCTGCCGTCAGCGACGTCTTGCCATGGTCAACGTGACCGATCGTGCCAATGTTGACGTGCGGCTTATTGCGCTCGAACTTGCTCTTTGCCATTAGTGGCTCTCCATTCTTGTCCCTTGACGGGAATAATCTTCAAAATTCGGTGGGGCGTACCCCGATCACTTCTGACCGGAGTACTTTGCCTGGATTTCCTGCGCCACGTTCGACGGAACCGGCGAATAGTGGTCGAACGTCATCGAGTACTGTGCACGGCCCTGCGACATGGAGCGCAGGTTGTCGACGTACTTGAACATGTTCGCGAGCGGAACATGCGCGTTGATGACGACGGCGATACCACGGCTTTCCTGGCCCTGGATCTGACCACGACGGGAGTTCAGGTCGCCGATAACGTCACCGACATAGTCTTCCGGCGTTACGACTTCGACCTTCATCATCGGCTCGAGAAGCTGTGCGCCAGCCTTCTTCGCTGCTTCACGGAAGCAGGCACGCGATGCGATTTCGAAGGCGAGAACCGACGAGTCAACATCGTGGAATGCACCGTCGACCAGCGTCGCCTTGACGCCGAGCATCGGGAAGCCAGCCAGCGGACCGGAAGACAGAACGCTTTCGATACCCTTCTGAACGCCCGGGATGTATTCCTTCGGAACAGCACCACCGACGATCTTCGATTCGAACTTGAAGTCTTCGCCTTCGGGGTTCGGTTCGAAGATGATCTTCACGCGAGCGAACTGACCGGTACCACCGGACTGCTTCTTGTGCGTGTAGTCTTCTTCGTGCTGACGCGTGATGGTTTCGCGGTAGGCAACCTGCGGAGCGCCGACGGTAGCTTCAACCTTGAACTCGCGACGCATACGGTCAACGAGAATGTCGAGGTGAAGTTCGCCCATGCCTGCGATGATCGTCTGACCGGATTCTTCATCCGTCTTGACGCGGAACGAAGGATCTTCAGCAGCCAGACGGTTGAGCGCGAGGCCCATCTTTTCCTGGTCGCCCTTGGTCTTCGGCTCGATGGCGATCTGGATGACCGGCTCGGGGAATTCCATGCGCTCGAGGATAACCGGCTTCAGCGGATCGCAGAGCGTATCGCCAGTGGTGGTTTCCTTGAGGCCAGCCAGAGCAACGATGTCGCCGGCAAAGGCTTCTTCGATGTCTTCACGGCTGTTGGAATGCATCTGCAGCATACGGCCGACGCGCTCGCGCTTGTCCTTGACCGTGTTGATGACCGACGTGCCCTTTTCGAGCTTGCCGGAGTAGATGCGGGCGAAGGTCAGCGAACCGACGAAGGGGTCGTTCATGATCTTGAACGCGAGCATGGAAAGCGGCTCGCTGTCATCGGCATGACGCTCGATTTCGGCTTCGGTCTTGAAGTCGATGCCCTTGATCGCGGGAATGTCCAGCGGCGAAGGCAGGTAGTCGACGACGGCGTCGAGAAGCGGCTGAACGCCCTTGTTCTTGAACGCGGTACCGCAGAACATCGGGTGGAACTTCACGTCGATGGTGCCGCGGCGAACGAGCGCACGGATCTTTTCGTTGTCGGGCATGATGCCGTTCAGGTAGTCTTCCATCGCTTCTTCGTCGATCTCGACAACGGTCTCGATCAGCTTTTCGCGATATTCGTCAGCCTTGGCCTTCATGTCTTCAGGAATTTCGACGACGTCCCACTGAGCGCCGAGCGATTCGTCGCGCCAGATGAGTGCGTTCATCTCGATCAGGTCGATAACGCCCTTGAACTCGGTCTCAGCGCCGATCGGCAGCTGCATGACAACGGCGATGGCGCCGAGACGGGTCTTGATCATTTCTACCGAGCGGTAGAAGTCAGCGCCGGTCTTGTCCATCTTGTTACAGAAGATCATGCGCGGAACATGATACTTCTCGGCCTGGCGCCAGACGGTTTCCGTCTGCGGCTCAACACCGGCGTTGGCGTCGAGCAGCGCGATGGCTCCGTCGAGAACGCGCAGCGAACGCTCAACTTCAATGGTGAAGTCGACGTGGCCGGGGGTGTCGATGATGTTGAAGCGGCGCATCTTGCCGTCGCGACCCTTCCAGAAGGTCGTGGTGGCAGCGGAGGTGATGGTGATACCACGCTCCTGCTCCTGTTCCATCCAGTCCATCGTGGCTGCGCCATCGTGAACTTCACCGATCTTGTGCGACTTACCGGTGTAATAAAGGATACGCTCGGTGGTCGTCGTCTTGCCGGCGTCGATATGCGCCATGATACCGAAATTGCGGTAGTCTTCGATTTTATATTCGCGAGCCATAATGGACTGCCTTTCGATATGCGACCGGTTAAGATTACCAGCGGTAATGCGAGAATGCGCGGTTGGCGTCGGCCATCTTGTGCGTGTCTTCGCGCTTCTTGACAGCAGAACCGCGGTTGTTCGCAGCGTCCATGAGTTCGCCGGAAAGGCGATCGACCATGGTCGTTTCGTTGCGCTTGCGGGCAGCCGTGATCAGCCAGCGAATAGCGAGGGCCTGACGGCGCTCGGGGCGAACGTCGACGGGAACCTGATAGGTGGCACCACCAACGCGGCGCGAACGCACTTCAACGTGCGGAGCAACGTTGTCGAGGGCGGAGTGGAACACGCCGAGCGGCTCCTGCTTCGTCTTGCCCTGAACGACGTCGAACGCGCCGTAAACGATGCTTTCTGCGACCGACTTCTTGCCGTGAAGCATGATGGCGTTCATGAACTTGGTGACGACCAGATCGCCGAACTTCGGGTCCGGGTTGATCTCACGCTTTTCTGCACTATGGCGACGGGACATATTTTTTGTCTCTCAATGTTATTGACGCTTTACCACGCGGAGAACCTCGCGCAGCGCCGGAATTTGTTAAACCCGAATTACTTCGGACGCTTCGCACCGTACTTGGAGCGGCGCTGCTTGCGGTTCTTGACGCCCTGGGTATCGAGAACACCGCGGATGATGTGGTAACGCACACCCGGCAAGTCCTTTACGCGGCCGCCGCGGATCATGACCACGGAGTGTTCCTGAAGGTTGTGACCTTCGCCCGGAATGTAACCGATGACTTCGAAGCCGTTGGTGAGGCGGATCTTGGCAACCTTACGCAGAGCCGAGTTCGGCTTCCTCGGGGTCGTCGTGTAAACGCGGGTGCAAACACCACGCTTCTGCGGGTTTTCCTGAAGAGCAGGAACCTTGTTGCGCTTTACCTGTGCCTGGCGAGGCTTGCGGATCAGCTGGTTTACGGTAGGCATATAACCATCCCTTGCAAAAACTACTTAAGCCACCCTCACGGGTGGCGGCTATGCCGTTGCCGGCGACGATGCACGCATATATCCTCATGCGCAAAACGTGGCCCGATCCGGTTTCACGGATGGACCACCAAGAGCAGAGGACACCGGATGAGGCGTCTTGCGTGCAACATTCGTGTCTTCTACGTGCAATGGAGACCCGTTTGAGATGATGTTCGGGAAAAAGCTTTCCGAACGGCCAGCACCCACAGAGGCTCCGATGGCGGGCGTACTACTGTTTTAGCCAGCTTTCGTCAAGGGCGAATCCACATTTTGCCCCCGCGCCCGCGGCCACGAAGCCCGCGTCCGGGCCATTTCCAGCCAGCTTTAACATAAGTCGGCGCAGAAGGCTGCGATTTCGACCTCCACGCTTTGGCTTTTCATAAAATCCGTCTATTGATTCCCTGTGGCGAGCCGGAGCAGCGCCGCCACGGGCGGAACCGATTCCATCGGCCCCCATTACAGCAACGAATGATCAAGGAACCGCGTCATGAGCACCCTCCCCGACAACGACAACGGACGCGAAGAGCCGATGGTCTTCATCGTCATCGGCAAGGCCTATGAGCACGACAATTCCGAAGGCATCGACATCCACGTCATTTTGCGGGCGCCGGACGACGATACCGCCGTGCGCGAAACGCTGAACGCGCTTTCCGAGGAAGGCTTCATCGAAGCGGACCTCGACCAGATCGGCATGCTGACCGAAGTTCCCGATGAAGAGCCGCACGCTTCCGCCTATCAGGGCGCGCTCGAAGGCGAAGTCGCCATCATCCGTTTCGCCTGAGGCGCAAATCCATGGCGGTAAGACGGGTCGTCGCCAATATAGAAACGCCCGACCCAGCGCGGGCGAAGGCGTTTTATTGCGATATTCTCGGCATGCCCGTCGCCATGGATCACGGCTGGATCGTCACCCATGCCAGCCCGCTCGAAGCAAGAGCACAGGTCAGCTTCGCAAGTGAAGGCGGCTCCGGCAATGATGTGCCGGACCTTTCGATCGAGGTTGATGATTTCGAGGAGGTCCACGCCAGAATCCTGAAGGCCGGGCTGCCCATCGAATACGGCCCCGCCGTCGAGGCATGGGGCGTACGCCGCCTTTTCGTGCGCGACCCCTTCGGCAAACTTATCAATATATTAAGTCACTCATAGATTATATACTTTTAATACAATAGTATTATTTCTTTATCCGTTGAACAATACCAAAATATGAGCTTACAATAGTACCGGCGCAAAATTCCGGTGGCGGGTTGGATAATATATCTTCAGCAGACATTATCGATGACATTTACGAGGCGGCACTTTTCCCTGATCGCTGGGCTGAGGTCATAGAGACAATCGGTAACCGCCTGGATTTCTGGGGCGGTGCGCTTACCTGGGGCAAGGGTGAGGAAGAGGCATGGCTCTTTACCCCCAATCTGCAGGACGTGATGCAGGCCTTCATGGAAGGCGGCTGGAACAGGCGCAACGATCGCCTAACCCGCGCAATCCGCGAAGGACAGTTTTCCTTCGTACAGGATTTTGACGTCTTCACCCATGACGAATGGGCCAGATTGCCGATCGTGCGTGACTTCCTGATGCCGCGCGGATTGGGATATGGCGCGGCAACGCAGATTGCGCCACCGGATCATCCGGAAATGACAGTGCTTTTCGAACGCAAACTCGATAGCGGCGTCATCGGGCCGGAAACCATGGCGGCGCTGGGCCGGCTGAGGCCACACATTGCCCGCAGCCTCACCCTCGCAACCCGGCTGCAGCGACAGAAGGCCGACGCCATGACGCTCGGGCTGAACGCCATAGGCGCGCCAGCGGCGGTGCTACAGGCGAGCGGGCGTATCCTCTCCGCAAACGACATGTTTCTCTCTCTCAGGAAATGTATTTCCACCCGTGCCCGCGACAGGATCGTGGTGTCAGACGAAAGAGTAAACCGGCTGCTCTATAAGGCGCTCGCCGGAGATAATGTCGGCTCTTTCCCCCTCCCGACCGGCGAAGATCGGTCCTGCATCCTCCACGTCATACCGTTGCGCAGGAACGCACTGGATTTGTCCCCGAAAGGTTCCGCCATCGTGCTGATATCGCAACCCATGGGCACCATCACCGATGCAACGTCACTGTTAAAAGGGCTATACGATCTCACCAAGGGCGAGGCCCGCGTGGCTCTGGAAATCATGAAGGGGCTCTCGCTTCCCGCCGTGGCGAAGCAATTGCAGATTTCCCATGAAACGGTGCGCAGCAACGCCAAGTCGATCTATGCGAAGACTGGCAGCACCGGCCAAACTGATCTCGTTCGCCGGCTCTCCGTTCTCACCCGCTATAACATCCGCGAACAGAGCTGACCCTCGCCGCGCGGCTGAAGATAATCTCAAAGACAAATCGTAAAATCGCGCTGACTCGCCGGTGGCTTCCACACAAACAAAAACGCCCGGATTGCTCCGGGCGTTTCCATTGAACCTTTGGCGGGGCTTCGTAAAGCCCCTGCCCTGTCTGACCTTATTCGGCGGCCGGAGCCTGGTCCGTCATGTCCTGCAGCATCTGGTTCGCAGAGCCTGCACCCGTACCCTTGCGGCGTTCCTCGAGGATGAGGTCGTCGCGCGAGGTGGCGATGCGGCGGATCTGCGTCATGGTGCCGCCGGTACCGGCCGGGATGAGACGGCCGACGATGACGTTTTCCTTGAGGCCCTGCAGCGTGTCCGTCTTGCCGGCGATCGCAGCTTCCGTGAGAACCTTGGTGGTTTCCTGGAAGGATGCGGCCGAGATGAAGGACGGCGTCTGCAGCGAAGCCTTGGTGATGCCGAGCAGAACCGGCTCGCCATAGGCAGGCTTCTTGCCTTCTTCGATCAGGCGGTCGTTGTTGTCGTCAAGCTCGATGCGATCGACGTTGTCGCCAACGATGTACTGGCTGTCGCCAGCATCGGTGATTTCAACCTTCTGCAGCATCTGGCGAACGATCACCTCGATGTGCTTGTCGTTGATCACAACGCCCTGGAGTCGATAGACTTCCTGGATTTCGTTCACGAGGTAGGAAGCCAGAGCCTCCACGCCCTTGATCGCCAGAATGTCGTGCGGCGCCGGGTTGCCGTCGAGAATGTATTCGCCCTTCTCGATGTAGTCGCCTTCCTGAAGATGGAAGGGCTTGCCCTTCGGGATCAGGTATTCGACCGGCTCGACGCCGTCTTCCGCAGGCTCGATCATCACGCGACGCTTGTTCTTGTAGTCGCGGCCGAGGCGGATCGTACCATCGATCTCGGCGATGATGGCGTGATCCTTCGGACGACGTGCTTCGAACAGTTCGGCAACGCGCGGCAGACCACCGGTGATGTCCTTCGTCTTGGCGCTTTCCAGCGGCGAACGTGCAAGCACGTCACCCTGGGAGACCTTGGAACCCGGCTCGACCGACAGGATCGCGTCCACGGACAGATGGAAGCGGGCTTCGCCACCACGGCTAAGCTTCGCCACAGCGCCGGAAGCGTCCTTGATGATGATCGCGGGCTTCAAGTCCGAACCGCGCGGCGTCGAACGCCAGTCAATGACCTGACGCTTGGTGATGCCGGTGGATTCGTCGGTCGCTTCCAGAACGGAGAGACCGTCGACGAGGTCTTCGAAGTGAACGGTACCTTCCACTTCCGTCATCATCGGACGGGTGTAGGGGTCCCACTCTGCAAGACGCTGGCCACGCTTAACCTTGTCGCCATCATCCACGAAGATCTTCGAACCGTAAGCGACACGCTGCGAGGAACGTTCCGCGCCGCGCTCATCAAGGATCGTAACGGACATGTTACGGCCCATGGCGATGAGAACGCCTTCCGAGTTCCGCAGGATGTTGCGGTTCTTGATCTGGATCGTGCCTTCATAAGACGCTTCGAGGAACGACTGGTCGACCACGTTCGCCGTACCGCCAAGGTGGAACGTACGCATGGTGAGCTGCGTGCCCGGTTCACCGATCGACTGTGCGGCGATGACGCCAACGGCTTCGCCCATGTTGACAGGCGTACCGCGTGCAAGGTCACGACCGTAGCAGACGCCGCAGACGCCGATCTGCACTTCGCAGGTCAAAGCAGAGCGGATGCGAACGGACTGGATGCCCGCCTTTTCGATGGCGGCCACATCGGCCTCATCGATAAGCGTGCCGGCCTTGACGATGTTCTCGCCGGAAACCGGATGATCGATATCGTCCAGAGCCGTACGGCCGAGGATACGTGCGCCAAGCGAGGCAACAACCTGACCGGCATCGACGATGGCGGTCATGGTGAGGCCCTTGTCGGTGCCGCAATCCACGGAGTTGACGATGCAATCCTGCGCGACGTCGACGAGACGACGGGTAAGGTAACCCGAGTTCGCCGTCTTCAAGGCGGTGTCTGCCAGACCCTTACGGGCACCGTGGGTCGAGTTGAAGTACTCGTTAACGGTCAGGCCTTCCTTGAAGTTCGAGATGATCGGCGTCTCGATGATTTCACCCGACGGCTTCGCCATCAGGCCGCGCATGCCGCCCAGCTGACGCATCTGGTTCGGAGAACCACGGGCGCCCGAGTGGGACATCATGTAGATGGAGTTCATCGGCTTCTGGCGGCCCGTTTCCGGATCGAACTCGACAGCCTTGATGCGTGCCATCATTTCTTCGGCGACCTTTTCGGTAGCCTTGCCCCAGGCGTCGACAACCTTGTTGTACTTTTCGCCCTGGGTGATGAGACCATCATTATACTGCTGTTCGTATTCCTTCACGAGAGCTTCGGTGTCACCGACGATCTTCACCTTGCTGTCCGGAATGACCATGTCGTCCTTGCCGAACGAAATGCCGGCGCGGCAGGCATGGGCAAAGCCGAGCTGCATGATGCGGTCGCAGAAGATGACCGTGTCTTTCTGGCCGCAATGACGGTAGACCGTGTCGATCATCTTGGAGATGTTCTTCTTGGTCATTTCCTGGTTGCAGACGTCGAAAGGCACGTTGACGTTCTTCGGCAGAAGTTCGCCAATCAGCATACGGCCAGGGGTCGTTTCATGGATCTTGGAAACCGGCTTGCCGTCGGCATCCACGGTCTTGAAGCGACCACGGATCTTGGCATGCAGCGTCACGACCTTGTTTTCAAGCGCGTGATGCAGTTCGCCGATATCCGAGAAGGCCATGCCTTCGCCCGGCTCGTTCTGGTTCATGATCGACAGGTAATACAGGCCGAGAACCATGTCCTGCGAAGGAACGATGATCGGGTGGCCGTTTGCCGGATGCAGGATGTTGTTGGTCGACATCATCAACACGCGCGCTTCCAGCTGGGCTTCCAGCGAAAGCGGAACGTGAACAGCCATCTGGTCACCGTCGAAGTCGGCGTTGAAGGCCGTGCAGACGAGCGGGTGCAGCTGGATGGCCTTGCCTTCGACCAGCATGGGTTCGAAAGCCTGGATACCCAGACGGTGCAGCGTCGGTGCGCGGTTCAGGAGAACCGGATGTTCGCGGATGACCTCGTCGAGGATATCCCAAACTTCAGGCTTTTCCTTTTCAACCAGCTTCTTGGCCTGCTTGACGGTCGAGGAGTAACCCTTGGCGTCGAGGCGGGCGTAGATGAACGGCTTGAACAGTTCGAGCGCCATCTTCTTCGGCAGGCCGCACTGGTGCAGCTTCAGCTCCGGACCGGTCACGATGACCGAACGACCGGAATAGTCGACGCGCTTGCCGAGAAGGTTCTGGCGGAAGCGGCCCTGCTTGCCCTTGAGCATGTCGGAGAGCGACTTCAGCGGACGCTTGTTGGCACCCGTGATGACGCGGCCGCGACGGCCGTTGTCGAACAGCGCATCGACGGATTCCTGCAACATACGCTTTTCGTTGCGGATGATGATGCCAGGCGCACGAAGCTCGATCAGGCGCTTCAGACGGTTGTTACGGTTGATGACGCGGCGATAGAGATCGTTAAGGTCGGACGTCGCGAAACGACCGCCATCCAGCGGAACCAGCGGACGCAGGTCCGGCGGAATGACCGGAACGACCTTCATGATCATCCATTCCGGACGGTTGCCGCTCTCCATGAAGTTCTCGACGATCTTCAGGCGCTTCATCAGCTTCTTCTGCTTGAGATCAGACGTGGTCTCAGCAAGTTCGGCACGCAGGTCGCCAGCGATCTTTTCGAGGTTCATCGAAGCCAGCATCTCATAGATGGCTTCAGCGCCGATCATGGCGGTGAACTGGTCTTCGCCGAACTCGTCGACGGCAATCATGTACTCTTCTTCGGACAGAAGCTGGTTCTGCTTCAGCGAAGTGAGGCCGGGTTCCGTGACGATGTAGTTCTCGAAATAGAGAACGCGCTCGACATCCTTCAGCGTCATGTCGAGCAGGGTCGAGATACGCGAAGGAAGCGACTTCAGGAACCAGATGTGGGCAACCGGCGCTGCGAGCTCGATATGGCCCATGCGCTCACGGCGAACGCGCGACAGCGTCACTTCGACGCCGCACTTTTCGCAGATGATGCCCTTGTACTTCATGCGCTTGTACTTGCCGCACAGGCACTCGTAGTCCTTGATCGGTCCGAAAATACGCGCGCAGAAAAGACCGTCGCGTTCCGGCTTGAACGTACGGTAGTTGATGGTTTCCGGCTTCTTGATCTCGCCGTAGGACCACGACAGGATTTTTTCCGGCGAAGCGATCGAAATCCGGATGGAATCGAAATGCTGCGCAGGCACCTGAGGATTGAAAAGATTCATGACCTCTTGGTTCATGCCTTGTCTCCTTGAGAGGCTAGCTGCTGCCCCTGTTTGCATCTGGACCGGCTTCTTCCCGGGTCACCGTCCAGAGCTTTAAATACGGATTAACCGCACAATGCGGCGAAAGTGTCCCTCGGCAACCGCAGGCTGCCGGAGGAACCGGCAGGCGCCCAAAAAGGCGCCCGCCTCTCTCATTTTATTCCGCCGCGTCGGGCAGCTGGTCGTCGGGCTGGTTCTCGATCTTCGAGTTTTCCAGTTCGACCGAAAGACCGAGCGACCGCATTTCCTTGACGAGAACGTTGAAGCTCTCCGGAATGCCGGCCTCGAACGTGTCGTCACCACGGACGATCGCCTCGTAGACCTTGGTGCGGCCCGCCACGTCGTCCGACTTGACGGTGAGCATTTCCTGCAGCGTGTAAGCCGCGCCGTATGCTTCCAGAGCCCAGACTTCCATTTCCCCGAAGCGCTGTCCGCCGAACTGCGCCTTGCCGCCCAGCGGCTGCTGGGTAACGAGCGAGTAAGGACCGATCGAGCGAGCGTGGATCTTGTCGTCAACAAGGTGGTTCAGCTTGATCATGTACATGTAGCCGACGGTGACCTTGCGGTCGAACGGCTCACCGGTACGACCGTCATAAAGGACGGACTGGCCGGATTCATGCAGACCTGCCTTCTTCAGCATCGCGGCGACGTCAGGCTCATGCGCACCGTCGAAGACCGGCGTCGCGATGGAAACACCGCGCTTGGCTTCTTCGGCAAGCTTGACCAGCGATTCGTCATCAAAGCGCTGCACCTCATCATGCGATTCACTCGCATAGATTTCGGTGAGCTCGGTGCGAAGCTCGCTGATGTCCATCGTCTTGCGATACTCTTCGAGCATCTCGCCGATCTTCTTGCCCATGCCTGCGCATGCCCATGCGAGGTGGGTTTCGAGGATCTGGCCGACGTTCATGCGCGAAGGCACGCCGAGCGGGTTCAAGCAGATGTCGACATGCGTGCCGTCTTCGAGGAACGGCATGTCCTCGACAGGAACGATACGCGAGACGACGCCCTTGTTACCGTGACGACCGGCCATCTTGTCGCCCGGCTGGATCTTGCGCTTCACAGCAACGAAGACCTTGACCATCTTCATGACGCCCGGAGGCATTTCATCGCCGCGCTGGACCTTTTCGACCTTGTCCATGAAGCGCTGTTCAAGGCGCGACTTGGATTCGTCGTACTGGCCGCGAAGCGCTTCCAGTTCGGACTGGGCCTTCTCGTCTTCGACTGCAAACATCCACCACTGCGAGCGGGGATATTCGGAGACGACGGCGTTGGAAAGCTCGACGCCCTTCTTGAAGCCCTTCGGACCGGCGATGGAAACGTGACCACGCAGCATGTCGATCAGGCGGCCGTAGACGTTACGGTCGAGAATTGCCTGTTCGTCGTCGCGGTCCTTTGCCAGACGTTCGATCTCTTCGCGCTCGATTGCCATCGCGCGCTCATCCTTCTCCACACCGTGACGGTTGAAGACGCGGACTTCCACAACGGTACCAAACGTGCCCGGAGGCATGCGCATGGAGGTGTCGCGAACGTCGGAAGCCTTTTCACCGAAGATGGCGCGCAGAAGCTTTTCTTCCGGCGTCATCGGGCTTTCGCCCTTCGGCGTGATCTTGCCGACGAGGATGTCGCCCGGCTGAACTTCCGCACCGATGTAAACGATACCGGCTTCGTCGAGGTTCTTCAGCGCTTCTTCCGAAACGTTCGGAATGTCGCGCGTGATTTCTTCCGGACCAAGCTTCGTGTCACGCGCCATCACTTCGAATTCTTCGATGTGGATGGAGGTGAACACGTCGTCGGAAACGATACGTTCCGACATCAGGATCGAGTCTTCGTAGTTGTAGCCGTTCCAGGGCATGAACGCGACGAGCGCGTTACGGCCGAGCGCCAGGTCACCGAGGTCGGTCGACGGACCGTCAGCGATGATGTCACCCTTGGAGATGAGATCGCCGACGGCGACCAGCGGACGCTGGTTGACGCAGGTGTTCTGGTTCGAACGCTGGAACTTCTGCAGACGGTAGATATCAACGCCCGACTTGCCGGCATCGAGTTCTTCCGTAGCGCGGATAACGATACGCGTCGCATCGACCTGGTCGACGACACCGCCGCGGCGAGCCGCGATGGCAGCGCCGGAGTCACGGGCAACGATCGGTTCCATGCCTGTGCCGACGAACGGCGCTTCCGCCCGCAGAAGCGGAACGGCCTGACGCTGCATGTTCGAGCCCATGAGAGCGCGGTTGGCGTCGTCGTTTTCCAGGAACGGAATGAGAGCCGCCGCGACCGAAACGAGCTGCTTCGGCGAAACGTCCATCAGGTTGATGTTGTCGCGCGGTGCGAGCATAACTTCGCCCGAGTGACGGCAGACAACGAACTCTTCAACGAAGGCGCCTTCGCCATCGAGTTCAGCATTGGCCTGTGCGACGTAGTACTTGGCCTCTTCCATGGCGGAGAGGTAGATAACGTCGGTCGTCACCTTGCCGTCGATGATCTTGCGGTACGGGCTTTCGATGAAGCCGTACTTGTTGACGCGGGCAAAGGTGGCAAGCGAGTTGATCAGACCGATGTTCGGGCCTTCCGGCGTTTCGATCGGGCAAATACGGCCGTAGTGGGTCGGGTGAACGTCGCGGACTTCGAAGCCGGCGCGCTCGCGGGTCAGACCACCCGGTCCAAGAGCCGAAAGACGACGCTTGTGGGTGATTTCCGAAAGCGGGTTCACCTGGTCCATGAACTGCGACAGCTGCGAGGAACCGAAGAATTCGCGAACGGCGGCAGCTGCCGGCTTCGCGTTGATCAGGTCCTGCGGCATCACGGTGTCGATTTCGATCGAGGACATACGTTCCTTGATCGCACGTTCCATGCGCAGAAGGCCCAGACGATACTGGTTTTCCATCAGCTCGCCGACCGAACGAACACGGCGGTTGCCGAGGTTGTCGATGTCGTCGATTTCGCCCTTGCCGTCGCGCAGTTCGACCAGCATCTTGACGACGGCGAGGATGTCTTCCTTGCGCAGCGTGCGCACGGTGTCTTCCGCATCGAGGTCGAGACGCATGTTCATCTTCACGCGGCCAACAGCCGAGAGATCGTAACGCTCTGCATCGAAGAACAGCGAGTTGAACATCGCTTCCGCGGAGTCCATGGTCGGCGGTTCGCCCGGACGCATGACGCGGTAGATGTCGAACAGCGCTTCCTGGCGGTTCTGGTTCTTGTCAACGGAGAGCGTGTTACGGATGTAGGCGCCAACATTGACGTGGTCGATGTTGAGAACCGGAATCTCATCGAAGCCGGACTGAAGGATCAGGCCAAGCGTCTTCTCGTCGATTTCGTCGCCGGCCTCGAGATAGATTTCACCCGTCTCGTAGTTGACGATGTCTTCGGCCAGGAAGTTGCCGTAGAGGTCTTCGTCAGTCGCCTTAAGCGCCTTCAGGCCCTTGTCGACGAGCTGGCGGATAAGGCGCGGGGTCAGCTTCTTGCCACCCTCGACAACAACTTCGCCGGTGTCGGCGTCGATCATGTCGGTGATGACCTTGGCATTCTTCAGCGCGTCAGGCTGGAACGGGATACGCCAGCCGTCACCGGCGCGCTCGTAGGTAGCCTTGGTATAGAAGGTCGACAGGATTTCTTCGCCGTCCATGCCGAGCGCCATCAGGAGCGAGGTCACGGGCAGCTTGCGGCGACGGTCGATACGCGCATAGACGATGTCCTTGGCGTCGAATTCGATGTCGAGCCAGGAACCGCGATACGGGATAACGCGGGCAGCGAAAAGCAGCTTGCCGGAAGAATGGCTCTTGCCCTTGTCGTGATCGAAGAACACGCCCGGCGAACGGTGCATCTGCGAAACGATGACGCGCTCGGTGCCGTTGACGATGAACGTACCGTTATTGGTCATGAGCGGCATGTCGCCCATGTAGACGGACTGTTCCTTGATGTCCTTGATGGACTTCGCGCCCGTATCTTCATCGATATCGAACACGATGAGGCGCAGCGTCACCTTCAGCGGCGCTGCATAGGTCAGATCGCGCTGACGGCATTCCTCTACGTCGAACTTCGGCGCTTCGAATTCGTAGGACACGAATTCGAGCATGGAGGCGCCGGAAAAATCGGTGATCGGGAATACGGACTTGAATACGGCATTCAATCCCTCGTCGGGACGGCCACCCTTGGGCTCGTCAACCATGAGAAACTGGTCGTACGAAGCCTTCTGAACCTCGATGAGGTTCGGCATTTCCGCTACTTCTGGAATTTTGCCGAAAAACTTGCGTACGCGCCTGCGACCGTTAAACGAAAGGGTCTGAGCCATCGTCGCTCCTTTAAAAATTGCATCCGGGCCTGCAACGGACGGGAACCGATGGCCAGTCGATCCCGTCAAGCAATGGGTGTCATCAATCTCGTTCCACATCCCGGATCGATCAGGCCGGATTGCCTAGATGAGCCGGTTCGGAACCATTCTCTTGAAGAACCCATTACCCAAAAGCCATTTTCACGCGGCTTTTGGGTAATGGGTTTTAAAAACGATGACGACGGAAAGGGGCATGAAGCCCCTTCCCGCCAGCAATCGCAAGATTACTTAACGTCGACCTTAGCGCCGGCTTCTTCAAGCTTCTTCTTGAGATCAGCAGCTTCAGCCTTGGAAACAGCTTCCTTGACAGCCTTCGGAGCGCCTTCAACGAGGTCCTTGGCTTCCTTCAGGCCGAGGCCCGTGATAGCGCGGACTTCCTTGATGACGTTGATCTTGTTGGCGCCAGCGTCAACCAGGATCACGTCGAATTCAGTCTTTTCTTCTTCAACAGCAGCAGCAACGCCAGCACCGCCAGCAGCAGCAACAGCTACCGGAGCAGCGGCGGAAACGCCCCACTTTTCTTCGAGAAGCTTGGACAGTTCTGCAGCTTCCAGAACGGTCAGGGTGGAGAGGTCTTCTACGATCTTTGCGAGATCAGCCATTTTGATAGTTCCTTTTGTTCAGTTCGAACCAGTTTGAATATTTACAGCGAAAAACCGCCTTAAGCGGCTTCGTCCTTCTTGGCGTAAGCCGAGAACACCCGTGCCAGCTGGCTTGCAGGTGCGGCGACAACCGTAGCGACGCGAGTTGCCGGGGCATTGAGAAGGCCCAGCAGCTTTGCGCGCAGCTCGTCCAGCGAAGGCAGGGTCGCAAGCGACTTGACTGCTTCGGCGTTGAGCGTGGTTGCACCCATGGAACCACCGAGAACAACGACCTTGTCGTTGGTCTTTGCGAAATCCATGACGACTTTCGGAGCGATCATAGGGTCGACGCTGTATGCAATCAGCGTCTGGCCCTTGAAGAGATCTGTCATCCCTTCCGACTCCGTGCCCTGAAGAGCGATCTTGGCCAGGCGGTTCTTCGCGACCTTGACGGTGCCTCCGGCAGCGCGCATCTTCGAACGGAAGTCGTTCATCTGCGCAACGGTGACACCAGCATAGTGGGCCACGACAACCGAACCGGAAGCCTTGAAGACTTCGTTCAGCTCCGTGACGAATTCGCGTTTTTCCGCTCTTTCCACTGTCTGTCTCCAGTAGACGGGACCACATGATTGTGAACCCGTCGGGTTTGCCTTTGCCCCAAGGGACCTTTTTACAAAGATCCCGAGCGACGCTCGAGGATCCTGTCCCCCGCTCTGTCGCCGCAAACGGCTTCAGGCACAGGCACACCAGGTTCGAACCGGACAGTCAGGCATCAGCAGATGCCTCAAATCCAGCCTCACCCGTCTCATGCAGGTTGAATGATTAAGGCCAGGCCCCGAAGGAAATGGCCACCCGCAATCTCGGACAGGAGTTCCGGGTTTCCCCGGAAATCTCCGGCTCCTGGGAGCCGGAAATTCTTTTATTCACACTTCCCTTGGGAAGCGCGAGAATTGATTAAGCCGTAACCGACGAAGGGTCGATCTTGACGCCCGGACCCATGGTCGAGGAAATGGCGACGCGCTTGACATAGTTGCCCTTGGCGCCAGCCGGCTTTGCCTTGATGACGGCATCGGCGAAAGCCTTGATGTTTTCCTCAAGAGCCTTGGCGTCGAACGAAGCCTTGCCAACGCCAGCGTGTACGATACCGGCCTTTTCGACGCGGAACTCGACAGCGCCGCCCTTGGACGCCTTGACGGCGCCGGCAACATCCATGGTCACCGTACCGACCTTCGGGTTCGGCATCATGCCACGCGGGCCGAGTACCTTGCCGAGACGGCCGACGAGCGGCATCATGTCCGGGGTCGCGATGCAACGATCGAAGTCGATCTTGCCGCCCTGAACGATTTCAACCAGTTCTTCTGCACCAACAACGTCAGCGCCAGCAGCCGTGGCTTCATCAGCCTTGGCGCCGCGTGCGAAGACGGCGACGCGAACGTCACGGCCCGTGCCGTTCGGCAGGTTGACAACGCCACGAACCATCTGGTCCGCGTGGCGCGGGTCAACGCCGAGGTTCATCGAAACTTCAACGGTTTCATCGAACTTGGCGACAGCACGTTCCTTGACCATCGAAATGGCGTCGGTGAGAACGTAAAGCTTGTTGGGATCCACACCTTCGCGGATCTTCTGAATGCGCTTTGCTACCTTGGCCATGATCAACCTACCACTTCCAGGCCCATGGCGCGGGCGGAGCCCTCAACCATTGCCATTGCGCCTTCGATGTCGGCTGCGTTCAGATCCTTCATCTTGGCTTCTGCGATCGTCTTGACCTGAGCCTTGGTGATGGAGCCGATCTTGGCGCCCTTGCCAGGCGTCTTGGAACCGGAGGTGATCTTGGCTTCCTTCTTCAGCCAATACGTCATCGGCGGCTGCTTCATGACGAAGGTGAAGGACTTGTCCTGGTAATAGGTGATGACGACCGGAATCGGCATACCCTTTTCCATTTCCTGCGTGGCGGCATTGAACGCCTTGCAGAATTCCATGATGTTAATGCCACGCTGACCAAGTGCCGGACCGATCGGCGGGGACGGATTGGCCGCCCCGGCCTTTACCTGCAACTTGAGCTGGCCTGCAACTTTCTTAGCCATATCTCTCTGCCTTTCAATTCAAACCGGTTACCCGGCTTCTCTTAAGCCGGATTGCTCCGGCGGCTGCGGTTGCGTGGTGCGGCGCCCTGCTCCGGCTTAAAGAGCCAGTTTGCCTTCCACGCGCTTGGGGTCTTGCCCCGCCAATCAGACCTTCTCGACCTGATTGTATTCCAGCTCGACCGGCGTAGCGCGGCCGAAAATCGAAACTTCCACCTTCAGGCGCGAACGCTCTTCGTCGACATCCTGAACCACGCCGTTGAACGACGCGAACGGACCGTCGGAAACGCGAACCTGCTCGCCGATCTCGAACGAAACCGAAGACTTCGGACGCTCGACACCTTCCTGAACCTGACCGAGGATACGCTCGGCTTCATAATCGGGAATCGGAACAGGCTTGCTGTCCGAACCGAGGAAACCGGTAACCTTCGGCGTGTTCTTGATGAGGTGATAGGCCTCATCCGTCAGGTTGGCGCGCACCAGCACGTAACCTGGAAAGAACTTGCGCTCGCTGTCGACCTTACGGCCACGACGCACCTCGACAACCTTTTCGGTCGGCACGAGGATTTTCTCGAACAGATGAGAAAGACCCTTCTGACGGGCCTTCTCTTCGATCGACTCAGCGACCTTCTTTTCGAAATTCGAATATGCGTGAACGATATACCAGCGCGCTGCCATTTTTTTATTCTCCGTTCAATCCGTTACCGGCCGACGTTCAGCACGAGGCTAAGCACCCAGCCGATGAGCTGGTCAGCAGCAAAGAAGAACAGAGCCGCAAAAATGACCATCACCAGCACCATAGCCGTCGAAATCATGGTCTCGCGGCGCGACGGCCAAGTGATTTTTGACGCTTCGGCGCGAACCTGCTGCAGA
The DNA here is from genome assembly GCF_040801995.1 of Agrobacterium radiobacter. Taxonomy (NCBI): domain Bacteria; kingdom Pseudomonadati; phylum Pseudomonadota; class Alphaproteobacteria; order Hyphomicrobiales; family Rhizobiaceae; genus Agrobacterium; species Agrobacterium radiobacter. Next base: position 1,599,777 of record NZ_JBEGHX010000001.1, read on the forward strand.
AACGTAAACGGATTGGTTTTGGATGCCATTGACTGCCCACGCAATTACGGCGCGTAAAGCCGAACTAATCAGCCCCACGCACCGCGTGTCTGTTTTGACCTTACATAAACACCGATTCCACTTTTAACAAGAGGAAATCGACATTCGGCGAAATTCGCCGGAAATCCGGCCCCATCTGCCATGCAGCGAAAACCGCGCTTGCGAATGGAAAGTGGCAGGGGCAGAGGGGCTCGAACCCCCGACCTGCGGTTTTGGAGACCGCCGCTCTACCAACTGAGCTATACCCCTTCAGCACCTGAATCGGCCGCGAAATCGCTTGGCCAATTCGGTATGCGCTCCTTTAAGGTGCAGGGAAAGGAATGGCAAGTGTGTTTTTTGTTTTTTCCACTCCGCCCCCGAAAATCCTGCGCCTCTCAGGTTTTAACGTATTTCCGCCAGTCATGTTCTTCGCTGAAGCCCAGGACCTCGCGAATCTTGCGGTTGGAGATCAACCCCTCATGATCCCCGATCTCGCGGCGGAATTGCACGTCAGGGAAATAAGTCTGCGCAAGCTCGCGCGTGGGGACCGTCGCTGTCGCTGTATCATTGACGGCGTTGAAGACCTGATAACCGAGGCCGTCCTTTTCGATGCACAGATGGCAGATCTGGCCAAGATCGCGCGCATCGATGTAACCCCAGGCATTGCGTTTGCGCGTTTCCGGACGGGCGAAGAAGCCGGGAAACTTCTCATATTCATGCGGCTCGATGACATTGCCGATTCGCAGCGCGTAAATGTCGCATCCGCTTCGCTCGGCAAATGCCCGTGCCGTCTTTTCGTTCACCACCTTCGACAGCCCGTAGGAATCCATCGGATCGACATCATAGTCTTCCTCAAGCGGGAAATGGTGGAAATCCTTCTCGCCCTCGGCAAAACAGACCCCGTAGGTGGTCTCGCTCGATGCGATGACGATCTTGCGGATACCAAGCTTCACCGCAGCCTCGATGACGTTGTAGGTTCCCATTGTATTGATGCGGAACGTCTCATTGTCGGGCTTTATCAGAATGCGCGGAACCGCGGCGAAGTGGATCACCGCATCATAGGGCAAAACACCCTTCCCGCTTTCGAGCTCTGCAAAGTTCCTGTGCATGGACAGGGCATTAAAGACCTGCCCACTGTCGGTGATGTCGACAATGAGATTGGTGACGCCCGGCCTGTCGAGCGGAACGAGATCGATGTTGTGGACCTCATAACCCTTGTCGATAAGCCACGGGATCACATGCCTGCCGGCCTTGCCGGAACCACCGGTAAATAGAACGCGCTTCTTCATGATACTCCTCATCATCTCCCCGGCAACGAAGTAGCAGCCCGGACAGGGAAGCGAAAGCCACCCTCCCCCTAACGCGCAATACAAAACAAAAAACCCCGCTGTCTCCAGCGGGGTTTCCGTCAAGCCTTTTCAGGCCCGAAGATTACTCGACGATCGAAGCCACGATGCCGGCGCCGACGGTACGGCCGCCTTCGCGGATAGCGAAGCGCAGCTTTTCTTCCATCGCGATCGGAACGATCAGCTCGACTTCAACGGTGACGTTGTCGCCAGGCATAACCATTTCCGTGCCTTCCGGAAGCGACACGATGCCGGTCACGTCAGTCGTACGGAAGTAGAACTGCGGACGGTAGTTCGTGAAGAACGGCGTATGACGGCCGCCTTCTTCCTTCGTCAGGATGTAGGCTTCTGCCATGAACTTCTTGTGCGGCTTGACCGAACCCGGCTTGCACAGGATCTGACCACGCTCAACGCCGTCACGGGTAACACCGCGAACGAGTGCACCGATGTTGTCGCCAGCCTGGCCCTGGTCGAGCAGCTTGCGGAACATTTCAACGCCGGTAACCGTCGTCTTCGACGTCGGACGGATGCCGACGATTTCGACTTCTTCACCAACCTTGACGATACCGCGCTCTACGCGACCCGTCACAACCGTACCACGGCCAGAGATCGAGAACACGTCTTCGATCGGCATCAGGAACGGCTGGTCGATCGGACGCTCAGGCGTCGGGATGTAGGCGTCAACAGCAGCCATCAGCTCGCGGATCGCGTCTTCACCGATCTTCTTGTCAGAATCTTCAAGAGCGGCAAGTGCCGAACCCTTGATGATCGGAATGTCGTCGCCCGGGAAGTCGTAGGACGACAGAAGTTCGCGAACTTCAAGCTCGACGAGCTCGAGAAGCTCGGCGTCGTCAACCTGGTCGACCTTGTTGAGGAACACGACGATCGCCGGAACGCCAACCTGACGGGCGAGCAGGATGTGCTCGCGCGTCTGCGGCATCGGGCCGTCAGCTGCAGAGCAAACCAGGATCGCGCCGTCCATCTGGGCAGCACCGGTGATCATGTTCTTCACGTAGTCGGCGTGGCCGGGGCAGTCGACGTGCGCGTAGTGACGGGCAGGCGTCTCGTATTCAACGTGTGCCGTCGAGATCGTGATACCACGAGCCTTTTCTTCCGGAGCCGCGTCGATCTGGTCATACGCCTTGAACTCGCCGAAGAACTTCGTGATTGCTGCCGTCAGCGACGTCTTGCCATGGTCAACGTGACCGATCGTGCCAATGTTGACGTGCGGCTTATTGCGCTCGAACTTGCTCTTTGCCATGTGAATTGCTTCCTGTGAACGTGAAGTAGTTTCCCCGGCGCACCGGTTTGGTGTCGCCGTTTAAGGCTTTGTAAGCGAATGCGCAAGACTTAATTATGAAAGCGTCTTCGCGCGCGCCTTAAGCGTGCCTTGAGGCCTGTATATGGTGTCTGGTTTGCGACATTTAAACCCTCGCGAGGGTGAGGCAGACGTCGGCCGGGAGCCCCCCTCCGTCAGCCTAGCTAATCACTAAACAAGATATTTCTATCACAACTTCTTTACCTGCACCGGCATGATGGCTTAAGTGCATTCCATCGCCGGGGGGAGACGGGCGATTGGAATCCGGCGCGCGCGCCATCCCATGCCATATCTCGATCCGTCGCTTTTCCCTCGCGACATCTCTATCCGTTTCAGGACTATCCCATGGAAATCTTCACAGCTGCCGGTTTCACGGCATTTTTGCAGGTCATTGCAATCGACCTCGTTCTGGCGGGCGACAACGCCATCGTCATCGGCCTTGCCGCCGCCGGTCTGCCTGCTCATCTTCGCCGCAAGGCGATCCTGGTCGGCATCATCGCCGCCACGGTTCTGCGCATCGGCTTTGCCGCCGTCACCGTCCAGCTTCTTGCCATTGTCGGCCTGCAATTATTCGGCGGACTGCTGCTCGCCTGGGTGTGCTGGAAGATGTGGACGGAACTGCGTGACGCCGCAGGTTCCATCGAAGACGAGGTGACCGACGAAGAGGCCGACCTGACCAAGGGTCACAAGACCTTCTTCCAGGCCGCGACCCAGATCGTCATCGCCGACGTCTCCATGTCGCTGGACAACGTCCTTGCCGTCGCCGGCGCTGCGCAGGAACACGTGACGGTGCTGATCATCGGCCTCGTCGTATCGATCGCGCTGATGGGCCTCGCCGCCAACTTCGTCGCCAAGCTCCTGCACCGCTATCGCTGGATTTCCTACCTCGGCCTCATGGTCATCATCTATGTGGCGCTCAACATGCTCTACCACGGCACGCTCGAGGTTCTGCCTTATATCCAGGCCTATCTCGGCTGACACCGCCAGTAGAAACGCTTTTGCACAAGGCCCGGAAACGCCAGTTTCCGGGCCTTTTTCGTGACCTGCGACCGTCAAATCCCTCACCCGGTTTCGCCGTTGCAGAACAGGAAGAATCAATCGTCGCAATTGCTGCAACATCAGGAGAAGACAGGGAAATCGTGAATTCTCGCTGGTGGTTTCTGACAGTTGAGGTCAGCCACGGGCAAGCCTAGGGAGCTAGTCAATAAGTCATAATAATAAAAAGAAAGGTAAAGCTGCCAATGGCTTATGACTGGAGCGGCGGTCGTACCCGCCGCCTTCGCAGGGTGAGGCTCGGTGTTGTCGCCAGCTCTCTTATCCTGCTGGCGCTTCTTGCGTCGCTCGTTCTTGGCTGAACGCGCCGCGCGCGCACTCCCACGCTGACCGGCGGCATGGCAAGGTTTTCAGGAACCGCCCTGCCGCCGCTCCTTTGAGGGAAAGTCCAGCGCTCAGGATTTCTTCACGTCCACGCAATGAACCGGCTTTTTCATCTCCGGGTCCGCCATCAGATCGTAAAGATCCGCCTCGTCACCCTTCGACCACCAGACATAAATACCGCCCTGATATTTGGCGCCCGAGGCCGAAATGACATTTGCGGCGACCGTCACGCCATCCTTCAGCCCCAGTCGCACGAGGCTGACCTCGCCCGCATTAAAATAGACGGCCTCCACCTTGTCGGCGACGCATTGATAGACGGTCTCCACCTTTTCGACCGTCGTGTCCTTCGGAAGCGGAATCACCAGGTCTTCAGCCATGGCGCCGGTAGCGAGCGATACGGAGAAAGCTGCAAGAGATATCGCGGCAACGGTTTTATTCATGATGATCCTTTCCTGATGTGACCGGATCATAAGGTCATGCCAGCAAAGCCGAAATGGGGCCGCCGCCTCGCGCCTATCAAATTTCCGGGAAAGCCAACCTTGCAAACATGCGGCAGATCTATCGCCGCACAGGCCATGCGGGTACCTTCATTCGGGCCGGCAAACTGCGGCGAAACCTATCGAAACAGCCAATAAACGACGCCAAGGATCACCGTCCACATCAGCAGCGATATGGCCAGCACCGTGAGATAGTTTCGAAATCGTCTGGTCATCCGCCCACATTGCCGGCGAGCCGTCATCGGACAGCCGTAGCCGTTGAATTGCTGGATGCGGATCAAGCCGCAGGGTCAACTCGTTCTATCAATAGATTGAATCGCAAGCCATTCGCAGTTTTTACCCGCCCTAAAACGGGGTTGCCTCATCTAGCGAGTTTCACCCCATCGAGAAACAGGTTCATCCGCGAACAGGTCCTGATCGCGGATGGGCCGTCATATCCTCACATGCCAGCAAGGGCAGCGAAGGAGCCATAGGCAAAGGCGATGCGGGGCAAACGATCGCGACCGAACGGCCTACGCGTTATCCGAATCTATCTCGGATAACGCGCCAATACCGGAGCAGCGGATCGGCCCGCCGCCCTGCCTCAGCTCTTCAGGGCCGTGTTGCACAGGCTCCAGTAACCGCCGCCCTTCTGGATCCATTTCAGATCGCCGAGCGTGCCGTCACTCTTGTTCTTGTGGTAGGAGTCGACGCAGGTTTTCAGGCGGGCCTTTCCGGGCGTCTCGCTTGAATATTTCTTATCGATAGCACTCGGGAAAGCGACGCCCTTCGGGGCTTTTATCGTCGCTTTTGCGGGTTCTTTTTCGGTGGTGGCCGCGACCTGCTTGTCGTCGGCCGCATCCTCAGCGGCCGCCTCGCTGCCGCAGAACTTGGCGCGATAGTCGTTCCACTTGACGTCCTTGGCGGACCCGTCGGCTTTCGCCGCCTGATACTTCACGCTGCACTCCTTCATGGTGAGTGCGGCTGCGGGGGAGACGAACGCCGCCGATGCCAGCAGCGCAAAGGATGAGAGAATGACAACCCTGTTCAACATTGAAGACTCCCGTGTGCATGATTGCCGGCCGACTATCTGACCGGATTTTCCGCTTGTCAACGAGCAGTGCGGTAGAGACGGAAACTCAGATCGACGGGGCACGGCACTTGCTCACCGGACACACCATCTTCGTGGTGAAGCCGGCACGGCGCCGTCATCTTGAAGACCCCGTCGCAGGAGCCGGATGCATCCCCAGCACCCAATCCCAAGAATCACGTGTTCGTGTGAGGTCAACCCTTCACCGGAACGAATTTCCTAAGTTTTCGTTAGCATACCGAACGAATAACGAGGATTTATCGATGTTGAGGATGCCGAAGACTATCTCCGCGCTCGCTCTTGGCGTCGCAATATCTGCCGCTTCCGTCGTGCCCGCCCATGCTCTGAGCCTCATACAGCCGGCCTATGAGACACAGGAACAGGCGCAGACTTCAGACCAGCGGGGCTATCCCGCCTCAGCCTTTGCGGCAGGAAAAGGCGAAGGGGCCACGCCCAACGGTTACGCCCTGTCGCAGGCCGAGATCAACCATGTAAAATGGTGTGCGACGCGTTACACATCCTACCATCCCACCGACAACAGCTATATGGCGGCTGGCGGCACACGGATGCAATGTCTCTCGCCCTATTGATTCGGCTGCGGCCCGGGCCGCGCCGTTTCCGACAAGATAAAATTTACCTTAAATTCTACCGGTTTGAACCTTTCTCCCATCTGGCCATTTGAACCGTGTGCCAACGGAGAAAACGCGATGTTGTGGAATCTGGAAAAGCTTGAGCAGGAACGAATTGACCTGATCGAGGTCATTACAGCCCTGCGTCGCGTGGAGCGTCTGTCGAAAACGGATCGCACCTCGATCTTTGAGGAAATCACGGCGCATATGGGAAGGCTGAGCGAACTGGATGCGGAGAAACTGCGAATCCAGTCAGCGCTCGATGCAGTCTGAACGCTCGCCACGCCAACCGGCTTATCGCCTCGGCGTCCCCCAATGCGGCGTCTGCTGATCACTCGTCTTCCGGAATAAACCCGCCGATCTGGCGTTTCCAGAGCCGCGCAAACAGCCCGCCCTGCTCGACCAGTTCCTCCGGCCTGCCCTCTTCGATAATCCGGCCATGATCCAGCACGATGATCCGGTCCATTCGTGCAATGGTCGACAGGCGGTGCGCAATGGCAATCACCGTTTTGCCCTCCATCACCAGATTGAGCTTGTCCTGAATGGCGGCTTCGGACTCGCTATCAAGGGCGGAGGTGGCTTCGTCGAGGATCAGGATAGGCGCGTCTTTCAACAGCACGCGCGCAATGGCGACCCGCTGCCGCTGCCCGCCGGAAAGCTTGATGCCACGGTCTCCGACAAAAGCGAGATATCCTTTTCGCCCCTCACTATCGGCGAGATCGGCGATGAAGGCATCGGCCTTCGCCACTTTCGCCACCTGCTCCACCTCCTCCCGCGTCGCCTCTGGTCGCCCGTAGCGGATATTGTCGCCAACCGACCGGTGCAGCAACGCCACATCCTGGGCAATCACCCCGATATTGCGGCGCAGGCTCATCTGCGTGACCTCGCGAATATCCTGACCGTCGATGCAGATGGCGCCATCCTGAATGTCGTAAAACCGCAGGAGCAGATTGACCAGCGTCGTTTTTCCCGCGCCAGACAGGCCCACCAGCCCGACCCTCTCTCCCGCGCGGACCTTGAGCGACAGATCATCGATCACCGGTCTGCCGGACTTGTAAGCAAAGCGGATATGGTTGAAATCGATATCTCCACGCGCGACATTCAGCTCCGCCGCACCGGCCCTGTCGGTAATGGTCGGCGGCGTCGTCATCACAGGCATGGCATCCTTGATGGTGCCGATCGCCTGGAATATCTGCTGGCCCATCTGCAGGAAGGTGAATGTGTGCCCTGACAGCCGCTGCAATATATAGACCGCGCCGACGAATTCTCCGACCGTGATGACCCCCTTCACCAGACCGGAAAACCCCACCGACAGGATCGCCAGCCACAACGCCATGTTGAGCGCAACCACGACCAGCTCAGACGCGCGGTAGACACGCTGCTCCCTGTGCTGCGTCTGCACCGCCTTGTTCAGAATGCGGCGGATTGCGCCCGCCTCGCTGTCTTCGGCAGCGAATTGCTTGATCATCTGCATGTTGCTGTAGAGATCGGTAATCGCGCCCGAGACAAGGCTCTTTTGTTTCGCCGACCGGCGTGACCGTTCCGTGAAGACGGGAGCCAGTTTGACGGCGAGAACCACATTCAGCACGATCCAGATGAACACCGGCAGCGCCAGCTGCCAGGACAAGGCGGCAAGAAGCGCAAGAGAGCCGATCATCTGCAGCAGAAAACGCGGTCCGATCTGGAATGCGTTGATGATCTGCTGCTGAACGGCTGACGAGACCTGCGAAAGACGCGAGGCGACCTGTCCGGCGTAGAGCTCATGGAAAAATGCCAGATCCTGCCGCTCCACGGCCTTGTGGCCCTGCCACTGGATGGCCACCGGCATGGCGATGCCGAGCGTGTGCGAATTGAGCGTATTGAGAAGAAACGAAGCCACCGGCATGGCGGGAAAGATCAACAACCCAAGGACGGTAAGCAGCGGCCATTCATCGCGCAGAAAAGCCTCCGCCCCCTGCGGCGTCACGCCATCAACGATAACGGACAATCCCCAGATGATCGACAGGTTGATGGCTTCCACCGCCATGGACGACAGGGCAAGAGCAATGAGGACGCCGCGAAACATCTCAATGAAATGCAACAGCACCGCGACGGGGCCTTTCGACGGCAGCGGCCGGAAGGGAATGTCGAGCGGCCGTATCAGCGTCTCGAAAGGGCGAAAAATCGTATCTGAAATCGACATGGGCCTCTCGGATCGCGGTTTGGCATCGACGGGGAGGAATCAGCTACGCGTCCGGCATGGAACCATGACCGGCCCTTGACCTCAATTGTAAAGAATAGCTGGTGCGCGCCCTGAACATGGCGTGAAATGAAACGTTCGCACGATCATGCCGATCATCGGCAAGTCGAAGCAGCGAAAATGATTGCGGGTGAACATGCCTGCAATGGAGAGCAGATAAGGCAAAACGGCGCAAAATCAACGTTTAACGGTTGTCTTCGATTTTCAAGGGCGAACACTGCGCCTTTTTTTAGTGTTTCGAACTTAACTGGGCATCAGAAGGTAATGTCCGACACCCCAGACCTCCCCACCCTGATGCCCGAACAGCCCGGCGGTTGCGAGGAAGAAAAGTCGCCAGCGGCGTTCCCACAGTCTCGCGTCGTTTCCGTAAACGCGCTTCAGGATCGGCCGGACACGGTCAATCTCCCGGTCAAAATTCGCCAGCCAATCAAGAGCTGTCCGTCGATAATGTAGACCGGACCATCGCCAGTCCTGTTCTACAGTGAAAATCTTCCCAAAACGATGGGGAAGATCGAAGGCAGGCATGATACCGCCGGTGAAGAAGTGCCGGGCGATCCAGTCTGCCGGATTATTGTGGTCAAAACGGTAGGATCGGTCACGGTGGTTGAAGACGTGCAGGAAGAACCTGCCTTCCGGCTGCAGCCAGGAACGAACCCGCGCGAATAACATCTGCCAGTTCGACATGTGCTCGAACATCTCCACCGACACGACACGATCGAAACGATTGCCTGTCGTGAAATCATTCATGTCGGCGGTTACCACCGAAAGGTTGGAGAAGCCGCGCTCCCGGGCGCAGCCGATTATGTAGTCACGCTGCGATGCTGAGTTCGAAACGGATGTGATCCGCGCATTGGGAAATCGGCCCGCCATATACAGGGAAAGCGAACCCCAACCGCAGCCGAGTTCCAGAATATCCATGCCATCACGCAGCCCGGCATGGGCCACTGTCTCGGAAAGCGCCACGGTCTCGGCTTCATCCAGCGTCGTCGTGGCGTCGGGATAATAACAGCAGGAATATTTGCGCTGCGCTCCGAGAACCAGCGAGAAAAACTCCGCTGGGACTTCGTAATGTTGTCTGTTCGCCTCGTCGGTGTGGCTGGCTATGGGAAACGTCGCCATATCCTTCGCAAAGGCCAATTCGGCATCATCGGGAATATTTGCAAGCCGCCGTTTCGTTCGCACGCAGAGCATATCTATACCGGCCAGTGTGACCGCGTCAGTGAGCGGTGCGCGTTCTGCGGCATTGATGGCGAAGGCGAGCATATTCATGGCGTTTCCTCGTTCTTGCGCGGGCCCGGAAAGAAGGCGTTGACGCGGCGTTGCAGGACGCGGAACCTCTCTCCGCGCGATTTCAGCATGTGCTCTTCAAGCGGCGGAATGCCGGAGACGTGGACGAGCAGCCAATACATCATGATGGGTGCAGCAAGCGACGCCCAGGACAAGACCTGCTCCTGAACGGCGAGCAGCGGGAAACTGCACCAGAAAAGCCATTCGAAGAAATAATTGGGATGGCGGGAATAACGCCAAAGGCCGGTTTCACAGACGCCGGTTTTTGCTTCCGGCGTTTTCCTGAATTTTGAAAGCTGGGCATCCGAGAGCGCTTCACCGGCCAGTGCGGCAAAAGCGACCGCCGTGGCGAAAATATCGATGAGACGCGGAAAACCCTGGCCGTTGCCGGCAGCGAGATAAACCGCAAGAACGAGCACGAAAGCGGCAATGGCCTGTATCTGGAGGAAGATGAAAAGTCTGAGAGGGGCTGCGCTGCCCCATTGCTTGATGAGCTTTGCATAACGGGGATCTTCTCCACCGCCCTGCGTGCGCATGCCTATATGCCCGGCAAGTCGCAACGACCAGACGACGACAAGGGAAAATAGGACCGCGCGCCGCCAGCCGTCTCCTTCCGCGAATAAAACTGCCGAAACTCCGCCAAACCCGACACTCGCCGACCAGACGGTGTCGATCCAGCCGCTAGAACCGGTTGCTCTCTGCAGCGCCCACGCGCCTGCCATCAGAAGCGACATGAGAATGGCAAGCGTCAGGATCACAGACAACATCACTACTTCACTCACGGTTTGAACAGATGGAGACCGGGTTTCGTGATGGCAAATACGACCGAACCGGCAAAAGAGTTTCAGGTTTCGGAAAAGATTCCAAAAAAACACCAGCCGCTGAAACTTATCCGCCCCCTCCCTCGTATCTGCGCTGTCCCAAGGCAAATTTCTGTAATGCGATGGCGAGGATAGATGACCGACACGGAAACGAGACAAAAAGATAGCCGGTACCGCATCGCAATTGTGGGAACAGGAATTTCCGGCCTGTCGGCAGCGTGGCTTTTGTCGAAACGGCACGATGTCACGGTCTTTGAGGCGGCTGATCGCGTCGGCGGCCACAGCAACACGGTGACATTCGATACGGATAAAGGACCGGCTCATGTCGATACCGGGTTCATTGTCTATAACGAGTGGACCTATCCCAATCTCACCGCGCTTTTTCGAACGCTTGACGTACAGACCGCAGCGTCGAACATGTCTTTTGCCGTTTCCCTCGACAATGGCGACTTTGAATATTCCGGTGGAACCGGTCTTGGCCTGCTGGCACAGAAGAGAAATGTGCTCAGACCACGTTTCTGGGCGATGGTTGCGGACCTCCTTCGGTTTTACCGCAATGCCCCTCGCGACCTGCATTTGATGGGCAATATATCGCTCGACGAATATCTCACGCACAACCGGTACGGATCGGCGTTCCGCGACGATCATCTTTACCCCATGGCGGCAGCCATATGGTCCACGCCGGCCATGGAGGTCGGCCGTTACCCGGCTGCGCATTTTATCAAATTCTGCCGCAATCACGGCCTGCTGTTGCTGCGCGATCGACCGGTCTGGCGCACCGTTGTCGGTGGCTCGCGCGAATATGTAAAACGCATCACGGCGCCATTTGCGGATCGAATTCGCCTCTCGACACCGGTGACACGCATTCGCCGCCTTCCGCGCGGCGTCGAACTCACCACCGCGGACGGGAAAACTGCCCGCTTCGATGACGTGGTGATGGCAACCCATGCAGATCAGGCGCTGGATATGCTCACGGACGCCTCGCCCGCTGAACAGCGCATCCTCGGCGCCTTTGGCTATACGAAAAACCGCGCCGTGCTTCACACCGACAGCAGTTTCATGCCCCGTCGCCGCGCTGCCTGGTCAAGCTGGAACTATGTTGCCGATACGCGCATTAAGGCGGGCCAGCCAAGCATCACATACTGGATGAACAGGCTTCAGCCGCTGGGAGAAACCCCGGACACTTTCGTAACGCTGAACCCGGTCCGGGAACCGGATCAAGGAAAGATCATCGCCGAGGAAACCTATCACCATCCCGTTTTCGACGCCGGCACAGAGCAGATGCGTCAGGAGCTTTGGGCTTTGCAGGGCCTGCGAAACACCTGGTTCTGCGGCGCTTATTTCGGATCGGGTTTTCACGAGGACGGACTTCAGGCCGGGCTTGCGGTTGCCGAAGATCTAGGCGGGGTGACACGGCCATGGAAGGTTGCCGACGATAGCGGCCGGATCATTCGCCTGGATTTGAAAACCATTGCGACGGACACGAAACTCATGGAGGCGACAGCATGACGCCTCCCTTCACGTCAGCGCTTTTTCCGGGCAATGTGACCCATGCGCGCTTCAAGCCGAAAATCCACAAACTGGCCTACCGGATTTATTCGCTGCTTCTCGATCTCGATGAACTTGAGACGCTCGACCGGAAATTGCGGTTTTTTTCCGTGGACCGGTTCAACCTCTTCTCTTTTCATCGCAGGGACCGTGGCGACGGCAGCGCGATTGGCCTGCGCCGGCAGATAGAGACAGCGATGACGGCGGCGGGTATCGCCGTGGATGGAGGGCCTATTCGCCTTCTCACCATGCCGCGCCTGCTCGGCTGGGCTTTCAACCCTCTGAGCGTGTTCTTCTGCTATGGGCGCGACACGTCGCTGAAAGCCATCCTCTGGGAGGTGGATAACACCTTCGGGCAACGGCATTCCTATCTGATCCCGGTGGAGGCCGGCAAAGAGACCGAGATCGTCCAGCGATGCGACAAGGCTTTCTATGTCTCGCCCTTCATGGACATGGACCTACGTTATGTTTTCCGCGTCATTCCGCCAGGTGACAGGTTGAAGATCGTCATCGAAACTTTCGACGATGACGGCGTGGTCCTGACGGCCCGTCATCTTGCCCGGCGCGTCGAGCTGACCGATCGCGCTCTGCTCAAAGCCTTCGTCACCATCCCGTTCCTGACGCTCAAGGTCGTTCTCGGCATTCACTGGGAAGCCCTTAAAATCTGGCTGAAAGGCGTGCGGCTCAAAAAACGTCCGCCGCCGCCCGCCGAACCCGTCTCATTCGTTCATCCATCATCGTCGCAAATCGAGGCCAGAATTCATGACCCCGTTTGAAAATCTCTCTGAATTATCGACGCAGGGCACTCGCCTCAACGGTCGTGCCGGCATGGGCACATGGCTCATCAGCCGGCTGCTGAACAATATCGAGCGCGGCCGACTGCGCGTAACCCTTCCTGGCGGTGGAAACATCGAAAAATCGGGCGATTCGGAAGGTAGCGAAGCCATTCTCGTGCTGCATAACTGGCGGGCCATCCGCAGGCTGCTCGTCAACGGCGATATCGGCTTTGCGGAAGGTTTCATCGAAAATGACTGGTCTACGCCTGACCTGCCAGCGCTCATCCGTTTCGCCGCTCAAAATCGCGAGGCATTTGCAAGGTCGATGCGCGGCAGCCTGCCCATGCGTCTCATCAACCGGCTTGCACACGGGCTGAATGCCAACACCAGACGCGGCAGCCGCCGCAATATCGAGGCGCATTACGATCTTGGCAACGAGTTCTACCGGCAGTGGCTCGATCCCACGATGCTCTATTCCTCGGCGATTTTCGACGAAACCACCACCAGCCTTGAGGCCGCGCAACGCAAGAAACTCGAGCGCATTGCGGAGAAGCTACAGCTGACCGGAAATAACAACGTACTCGAAATCGGCTGCGGCTGGGGTGCACTCGCCATCCATCTCGCCACGCAGCACAATACAAACGTGACCGGCATCACCCTTTCCCCCTCCCAGTTGCGCTGGGCAGAAAATGCGGCGGAGAAAGAAAACAACGCGGGCCGGATCGATCTCAGGCTGCAGGATTACCGCGACGTGCAGGGTCAATTCGACAATATCGTCTCGGTGGAAATGTTTGAAGCTGTCGGCGAAGCCTATTGGCCAAGCTATTTCGAAACGCTGAAACGCTGCCTGAAACCCGGCGGCCGTGCGGTGCTGCAAATTATCTCCATTGAAGAAAGCCGCTTTGACACCTATCGGCGCAAGGCCGATTTCATTCAGAAATACATCTTCCCGGGCGGTTTTCTGCCCTCCGATTCAGCGCTTGAAAAAGCCATGGGACAAACCGGCCTGAAACTCACGGAGACGGAGCTTTTCGGCCAGTCCTATGCGCTCACACTGTCGGAATGGCGCCAGCGTTTTCACGCCCGATGGCAAACGATTTCCCTGCTTGGCTTCGATGAGCGCTTCCGGCGGCTGTGGGACTATTACCTCTGCTACTGCGAAGCGGGTTTTGCCGAGGGAACCATAAATGTCGGCCTATACACGATAGAACACGGATGAGGCGGGGCGAACAAGCGGAGAAAGACAATGAAAATCAGCAGATTGGCAATTGTACCCGCCCTCTTCCCGACGCTGGCGGGCCTCGGTGCGGCAGCAGGCGAGATTGACGGAAACTGGGCGCGCGGCGACGGCAAGGCGAAAGTGCTGATCGCGCCCTGCGGCGAGAAAATATGCGCCACGAATACATGGATCAAACCTGGCACCGCAAAAGAAAAGACCGGTGATCGCCTGATCATGGACATCAAGCAGAGCGAGGCGGGCAGCTATTCCGGCACCGCCTTCGACCCGCAACGGGAAAAATCCTACAAGATAACGGTGACGGTCGCGGGCAATAACATGACCACGAAAGGCTGCATCGTCGCCGGCCTGCTGTGCAAGGGCATAAGCTGGACCAGGATCGACTAGCGCATACTCAAATCGCTTCTCTTTATTCTCGTCATCCCGAAAAAAACGTCGCCTGATCAAAGGCAAAGGAAACACCGATGAAGACATACCTTGCCGCTTATTCCTTCACCCTCATCGCATTTCTGGTGATCGATTTCATCTGGCTGAGCACCATGGCGTCGCGTCTTTACCGGCCAGCCATCGGCGATCTTCTGGCGGAAAATTTCCGCCTTGCTCCGGCAATCGTCTTTTATCTCATCTACGCCGCCGGCCTCACTTTTCTCGCCGTTCGTCCGGCTCTGATTTCGGGCGAATGGACCACGGCTCTGCTTTATGGCGCAGCGGTGGGCTTCATGGCCTATGCCACCTATGATCTGACCAATCAGGCCACACTGAAGAACTGGTCCACCACCCTGACTGTTGCCGATCTACTGTGGGGAACCTTCGTCTCGGCGGCAGCGGCCATCATCGGTTATCTCGTCACGGTCCGCCTCATCGGCCCGCTTGAAAACTCGGCGGGTCTGTCATGACACTTGTCATAACCTGCGGCTTGCGCCCGACGCTCAAAGGGAGTCCATGTAGCGAACGCCCCAAGCATCTCTTGTCTTCTTCCGAAAGACGACCCTATAAAGGAAGGACAGCAAGGAAGGTTCGAATGCAGGGCAAAGAGATCGCAACGCTTATCAACCGCGTCGGCATGGGTGATCGTTCAGCATTCGTCTCGCTTTACCAGGCAACAAGCCCGAAGCTTTTTGCGATCTGCCTAAAAATCCTGCGGGACAAAATGGAAGCCGAAGAGGCGCTGCAGGAAATCTATATCAAGGTCTGGCAGCGCGCCCGAACATTTGCCGTAAGCGCCGGCAAACCGGCGACATGGCTTGCCACCATCGCCCGCAACCACGCGATAGACACCATCCGTGCGCGTAAACCCGCAAGCGATGACATTGACGAGGCCTATGATCTCGTTGATGAGAGCATCCGCGATCCCGAGCAGCAGGTCGTTCTGGTGGATGAAGGCCGCAGGATCGATGACTGCATGCGGGAACTTGAGACTGTGCACGCACAGGCGGTACGTCGTGCCTATGTCGAAGGTTTGAGTTATCTTGAACTCGCCGACGAATTGCGCGTGCCTCTGAACACGGTCAGAACCTGGCTCCGGCGCAGTCTTCTCAAACTCAGAGAGTGCATGCAGCGATGACAACGGGCGACCAGAGTGGCGGAATGCACACGCGCGACGAAATCCTCGCCGGCGAATATGTGCTGGGCGTTCTGCCGCTCGAAAAGCGCCGCGAGGTGGAAAGGCGCATCCAGGACGAGGAAGCCTTCGCGCAACTCGTGCAGCGCTGGGAAACGGAGTTTTCCGACTTCAACGCCGAGTATCAGGAACAGACACCGAGCCCGACTGTCCTTGCCCGCATCGAAGAGCGCCTGTTTGGCAGCAGGGCTGTCAATACCAATGGCAGTCTCTGGAACTCCGCGCCTTTCTGGCGCTGGATATCAGTCGCCACCAGCGCAACCGCCGTCGCTGCCGTCGTCTATGCTGCGTTCCCCGACCAACGGCCGGATACCACCCCGCTTGTGGCCGAGCTTGCGACAACCGACAGTCAGGTCAATCTCCTCGCGTCCTACGATGCGGAATCGGGCCGGATGCGTATCGTACCGGTCGCAACCGGCAAGACGGACGAAAAATCATTGGAATTGTGGCTCGTCATGGATGGCGGCAAGACCCGCTCGCTTGGCGTTTTCCAGCCGGGCACGAACGGCGACCTCATCATTCCCGCCGACATGCGCGGCACCATAACGGATGGCACGACCTTCGCAATCAGCGTGGAACCCTTCGGAGGCTCTCCGACCGGTCAGGCAACCGGCCCAGTCATCGCTGTCGGCACCGCGCGGCATCTGTGAGGTTTCAAACCGGTTTTAGCATCGCCTGAGCGAAGCTTCTGCGCGGCTCTCATTACTGGCGCTGGTGAGAGCGGAAAATCAATCCTTACCGCTTCTCATGCCATGTCATAGTAAAACGCGTTCCCTGCCTCAGCTCGGGATGTGTATGGGTCTGCTCGACACGTGCACCGATATTCTGCGCCATCGCCATGATCAGCTTGGTACCGAGGCCTGTGCCACGCGGAGTCGAATCCGACGACACGCCGACGCCGTCATCTTCCACCAGCAGAACAAACTGCCCACTATCCTCGGAGAGTTTGACGCGAACCGTACCGGTCTGGTCAGGATAGGCATATTTCAGCGCATTGGTCAGAAGCTCGGTAATGATGACACCAAGCGCCACGGCATGATCAGCCTTGAGATCGATTTCGCAAAGCGAAGTCTCGACCGTGACGGAAGAAGAGCCGGGCACCGCCTGGAACAGGTCGCCGATGATAGAGGTCAGATAGGAACTCAGGGAGACCAATCCGACATTGGCGGTATTATAGAGGCTACGGTGCACGCCGGCGATGGCCGAAATCCTGCTTTGCGTTTCCAATAACGCGGTTTCCGCTTCCTGCGATTTCAGGGTGTTTATTTGCAGACGGATCATCGCCGACACCAGCGACAGGCTGTTCGCGACACGATGGTTCATCTCCTTCACCATCATTTCCGCGTGCTCTTTGGCCTTTACCAGCAAACGATCGGCCTCTTCCTTCGTTTGGCGCAGGCGATGGTTTTCCAATGCCTGCTCGATGGCTGTAAGCAGAAGCGGAAAGAAGTCGTCCCCGACATTCTTGATGACGTAGTCGGCAGCACCCGCCTTGAGCGCATCTATGGCGATTTGGGCCTCGTTGGACCCCGTCACATAGAGAACTGGCGCCCTTGCCGGTATCGTCTGGATCGCGGCAAGAAATTCCATGCCCGTCGCGGTCTGGAAATAGTGATCGAGAACGACAACATCGAACTGCCCGTTTTGAAAAAGCTCGAGGCCGGAAGCTACGGAGGTGGCATGAACCACCTCCATACCGTGACGACCGAGAACGCGGCTGGAAAGCCGCGCCAGAGCCGGGTCGTCATCGACATACAAAACGCGCAAAGCCATCATGCCTTCAAGGTATCTGAATTACGGAAAAGAACAGGCCGAGATTTTTGATGGCATTGGCAAAGCCCTCATAATCGACCGGCTTGGTTATATAAACATTCGCGCCAAGATCATAGCATTTCTGAATTTCAGTCTCGTCGTCGGTCGTTGTCAAAACCACCACGGGCAAACGGCGTGTATATTCATTGCTCTTGATCTGCTCGAGAATATTGATGCCCGACATGTCGGGGAGATTGAGATCGAGCAAGACGAGAAGATAACGGTCCTTGCTGACAAGCCCATCCCGACTTTCGCCTAATATAAAGTCCAGCGCCTTGGCGCCGAGCGTAAAAGGCACGATCTCGTTGTTCACGCCGGCGCGCCGCACGTTTTTCTCGATCAGCCGAGCATGGCCTTCGTCGTCTTCGATCATCACGATCGTTACTTCCTGACCGGTCGCTTTCATTTGTCGCTTTCCTTCGTCACGCGTCTGAGGTCACTCGGCATCAGCAGGATAAACGTGCTGCCTTCGCCAAGTTTAGACTCGACTTTAATGTCACCCCCTAAATTTCTGATTAGCGAACGAACATGCGCAAGACCAATGCCCTCTCCCGGCTGATCCTGATTGCCCGCCCGCCGAAAGAGCTCAAAAACCCGTTCGAGGTCCTGTTCGCCAATACCGCGCCCGTTGTCGGCGACTTCGATACAAATAGCTCCACGTCCAGCCGGATAGGCCCGGGCCGTCAGTCTCAGCGGGCGGCCAGGCATCTGGTATTTCACCGCGTTATCGAAGAGATTTCCGAGTATCTGATCGAGAGATATCCGGTCGGTCACGATCGTCAGCTTCGGCGTGTCGACTTCGATCTCGCCGCCATTGGCGTTGATCTGGTGGCGTACCGTCTCAGACAGTGACGAGAGCAACGTTTCTATGTCGACTTTCTCCGGCTGCAGCTTTCGCTGGCCGTCGCGGGATATTTTCAGGATGGCGTTGATCAGCTGATCCATTTTGCGGGTGGACGAGCGGATGAAGCCGATAGCCTCTGGAATATCCTCTTCAACCGCCAGCCGCGCCTCACGAATAACGTCCTCCGGGAGAGACTTGCCATCTGCGAGAACATAACTCGTTACCGGCTTCAGCGAAGTATCGAATTCGGATAGGAAGCCCATGATATTGACGAGCGGCGCGCGCAGGTCATGCGTCACGATATATGCGAAGCGCTGAATTTCCTGATTGGCGCGGCGAAGATCCCGCGTTCTTTCCTCGACACGTTCTTCAAGATGACGATTGAGTTCATCGACATCCTCCCGCGACCTGTTCAGGGCACGGATATAGGTGAAGACAAGGAAGATCGAACCACCGACCACAATGAGGATAGCGAGCGCACCGCCGACCGTTACCCAGCGCAGCTTATTGGCAGCCCCGAGTTGATCCGCAACGATGATGCGCAGGCGATCATCTGTGTCCGATTGCAGGTCCGACAGAATACTCCTGATCTCGTTCATGAAGCGTTTGCCGTCATTATTACGGACGACCTCAACCGCCTCCGTTATTCGGCCCGAACGCTGCAAATCGATGGTCTCACGGGTTTCAGCCAGCTTCGCGTCGATTGTCTGCCTCAAACCCGAAAGAAACTGCTTGTATTGCTCGTCTTCCGTCAGAAGATCGAAAAGTCTTGACTGGCGTTGGGGCAAGCCACGCAGGGCTTCTTCATAAGGCACGAGATAATCGCGATTATTGGTCAGCAGATATCCCCGCTGGCCGGTTTCGATGTCCTGCATCGTCGTCAGCACATCCAAAACAGCGGCACGAAAACGTCGGAGTTCCGCTGTTTCCTGGGAATAGCGGTTATTCACCTGCACCAGCCACAGCGACATGGAGACCATGCCAATCAAAATCGCAACACCCACGGCAAGCATCAAAAGGCTTCGTTGGGCAAACGGTGAAAAACCAGTCACAGAAATACATTCCCGGTAGGCACGAATTAAAGTTGCAAACTAGAATACGACGACATCAGAGGCGACTGTTTTCTTTTTATTTATGGAAGGAACCAGTTTGGGACTTAGGGGTTTTGCAATGTTGATTGGCAGTGCCCGACTGAGCCGAACTGACGAGAATGCGATAACGATGAGCTATAATTTCCAGGGAAAACAAATCCTCGTATTGGAGGACGACGCGCTTCTGGCGATGGATATGGAGGATTTTCTTTCCGATCTGGGGGTCAACGTCGTCGGGCCCGTTTCGCACATTGGCGCGGCCTTGGAAAAAATAAACGCCACTGATCTGGACGGCGCAGTCATTGACCTCAATCTGAGAGGCGAATTGTCCTTCCCGGTCATCGAGGAGCTCAAGGCGGCAAATATCCCTTTCGTCATATGCAGCGGATATGCGGAAATACCCGGAGTGCGTGCGCAGCTGGACGGGCTTACCGTCGTCTCCAAACCCTGCGATTTCGACAATCTCTCGCATGTTCTGGCAAATGAGTTTTCACTGACCAACTAGGGCGGGGCTAATCTCGGTCCGGTGCCCCAAGCCGCTTCTTTTCATGTGGCGACTTAGTCCAGGGGAAAGATGACCTGATATTGCAGGCCGTCGCGGTCGTAGCGAATTTCACTTTCCGCTTGCAATTCGTATTGCGCGCCCCTTGTTACAAGGGTGGTTCCAAAGCCCGTGTCTTCCGGCATTGAGACCGGCGGGCCTCCGCTTTCCCGCCACCGCAGATTGATACGGTCGCGTCCGTCTCCGTCACGAAGCTTTTTCCAGACAACGTCAACCTTTCCGTTCGCACCGGAAAGGGAACCGTATTTCTGCGCGTTAGTCACCAGCTCGTGCAGGATCATTCCCAGCGCCAGAGCGGATTTTGGCGATACATGAACGCCATCCGGACCGTCGAGTTCGACCCTGCTCGTGAAGGTATTATGCGGCTCGATCGCGCGCTTCACGACATCTCTCAAATCCGTCTCACCCCAATTGCTCTGAAAAAGCAGGGCGTGGCTTTCGGCCAGAGCGCTTACGCGGGCCACCAGCCGTTCCTGATAATCCTCGATCGAGGTGCTGCCTTTCGCCGTTCTGCGGATGATCGATATGACCATCGCCATCGTATTCTTGACACGATGGCTTAGCTCGCGGACGAGCAGCTCCTTGTGCAGCTCCGCCCGTTTTCGCTCCTGTTTCTCCCGAGCTTCCGCCAGGGCGCGCTCCACAGCGGATGGCAGTCTCACAAGCCGTTGCTTGAGGACGTAGTCCGTCGCGCCGCGCCGGAATGCATCGATGGCCGCATCCTCACCTAAAACACCGGACACGAAAATGAACGGCGTATCGGGTCTTGTCGCCATAACGACATCGAGCGCCGACATGCCATCGAAGTCCGGCAAAGAGAAATCCGCGAGAATGATATCGAACTGCTGTTTTTCCAACGCCTCGATGAACGATGCCTTGCCAACGGCCCTCGTTACCGCAGGCGGCGTCGAAAGACGTGAAAGCTGTTCTTCGATCAGTTCGGCATCCACCGAACTGTCTTCGAGGAGAAGAAGTCTGCTTGCCTCCATTCGCGACACAGTCTCATCCGCCATTGCGATGTGCACCCGGCGGCGGTTCGTTCAGGAGAGCCCAGAAGACGCCAAGATCCTGTATAGCCTTGAAGAACTGGTTGAATTCCACAGGCTTGACGACAAATGCGTTCACGCCGAGTTCGTAACTCCTGACGAGATCCTGTTCTTCTCGCGACGACGTCAGCATGACGACTGGAATATGCCGCAAGTGATCGCTGCCCTTGACCGTCTGCAAAACCTCAAGCCCGTCCACTTTCGGGAGTTTGAGATCAAGAAGAACCACGGCCGGATCACCGCCCGGGCGGTTATGATAGCTACCGGTTACATTCAGATAGTCGAGTGCTTCCGTACCGTCGCGTGCCACCACCACCTCATTCGCCAGCTGGCATTTCTCAAGAGCGGTCAGCGTTAGTTCCAGATCGCGTGGATTATCTTCCACCAGCAGAATGGGTCTGAGTTCAGGCAATTTTTTCCTCTTCAACTTTCGTAACCGGCAATGTGAAGAAGAACGTGGCTCCCTCACCGACAGTTCCCTCGGCACCGACCAAACCGTGATGGCGTTCGACAATTCGTCGGACCAGCGCAAGTCCAATGCCCGTTCCCTCGAAATCCTCTACCCGCTGCAATCTCTGGAACACACCAAAAAGCTTGCTGTAATATGCCATATCGAAGCCAACACCATTATCTTCGACCGAGTAAGTGACGTCGTCCTCGGTTTCGACCGCAGAAATAGTGATGATCGAGACCGGCTCCCGGGACGAATATTTGATGGCATTTTCGATGAGATTGTACCAGACCTGCCGCAGCAGGGTCGCATCCCCGAATATCACCGGCAACTCGCCGATGCGCCACTCGATCTCGCGATCGGCAACGGCGTGCCCGAGAGAGCGACGAACTTCGCTCACCACCTTCTGCATATCCACCGGTTTCAGGGACAGTTGCGTGCGACCAAGCTGTGAGAAATTCAGGAGATCATCCACCAGCCTGCCGGCGCCCAGCGCCGCCTCTGATATCATCTGCAGATAATGCGAGGATTTCTCGTCCAGGGCATTGCTGCGCTCCCGCAACAACTGCGCAAACCCGACGATATGACGGAACGGGGCACGCAGGTCGTGCGAAACGGAATAGGAAAAGGCCTCCAACTCTTTATTGGTCCGCTGCAATTCCCGCGTCAGATCTGCCATCTCCTCGGCCTTGCGCAGGACAATGCCGATGATCGCACTGCGAAGCTCCCTCGCTGCCGCAAGCTCGGGCTCCGACCAGGGAGATGACGTGTTGCGCAATTGCTCCTTCCAGATTTCAAAAGACTTGCGGGGATGAATGCGCCCGCTCTCCTGCACCGTCTTGTGCGGATCACCGCCCCAGCGTACCGTTTTTATGACTTCCGGCCGAAACCAGATAAGCCAGCTGCCGTGCAACTCCGAAACCCGCATCGCAATAATTCCGCTTGCGGTGGCGGCATAGGCCTCAGCGGCGGCGTAATCGCCGGATAGGTTGTCGGTTGCAAAAACATCGGCAACGTCCTGCTCACCGAGCCATAGGACAAGCTCTTCAACCTGCTGCCGTGACGGCGTCCTGCCGACCAGCTCATAGTCGTCGCCGAGGACGAGTGCCGCGCCGTCCGCTCCCACCTGTTTCAGCAGGTCGTTTTTTTCATCGTCACCCGCAAGCAGTCCATCAACCCATTTTTCGGCAGCAGCCATCCCCTTCAGCAGGCGCGCCTGAATGTGGCCAAGCTCCACCCGGCGGGATGCATCCTGGGAACTCTGCTCCATGGCGATCCGCATCGACAGGAGCTGCGCGGCAAAATCGCAGGCTTCACGGACGGCAAGGGATATCGAATGGGGTGTAGCGTGGTGGCAGGCAATCAAGCCCCAGAGAGCGCCATTGACGATGATCGACACCGACATCGAAGCGGCCGTACCCATATTGCGCATATATTCGAGATGAACCGGCGACACACTGCGAAGGTGAGAAAAGCTCATATCGAGCACTGCTCCCGTTTCCGCATTCACCGGCGGCCTGATCGGGACGGGCTTATAATCGACATCGGGAATCATTCGCAGGCGATTGATGGTGTAGAGCTGCCGCGCCTGCGGCGGGATATCGCCCGCCGGAAAGCGAAGTCCGAGATAAGACGGCAAAGTCCCGCTTCCGGCTTCCGCCACGACATGACCGCTCCAGTCCAGTCCGAAGTCATAGATCAGCGTACGATCATAACCGCTGATCAAAGACACCAATTGCGCCGTCCGAAAAAGCGCGTCCTCCAGCGACGGCGCGCTGTTCAGATATTGCGCCAGATTCGTAAGTTCGCCCATCAGCTTTTCAGCCGACTCGCCCTCTCTTGCCTTTTCGACCTCGAGAATAACCAAAGTCCCGGATCGATGCGCCGAAACAACGAGTTTCTTTTCAGCCCATGCATATCGGAAATTGCTCTCTTCGCCGGAATACCAGGCGGAAAGTTCAGAGATGAACGGCAAGATTGTTTCGGTGACGACGGCACCGATTGGTAAGGCCGCATCAATATAATCGGCAAGATTATCGCTCGCCTGCACAACGGAGAGTTCCCGCGCGGACAGAACCAAAAGGGCTCCATGTTCCTGAATAGCACCGGGAATGTGGATGGGCTCTGCGCCGCAACTATCCAGTTTCGGCGTATTTGAACTCATAACTTTCTCCAGCCGCTCTTTTTGCGA
Source organism: Agrobacterium radiobacter (assembly GCF_040801995.1). NCBI lineage: Bacteria > Pseudomonadati > Pseudomonadota > Alphaproteobacteria > Hyphomicrobiales > Rhizobiaceae > Agrobacterium > Agrobacterium radiobacter. Next base: position 1,623,557 of record NZ_JBEGHX010000001.1, read on the forward strand.
GAACGTTCGACCTGCTCAAAAGATGCGGCCAACCTATTGATTATTGCGGGGATGTAAACGCTCGTTTTCGCAAAATTGCCGAATGATTTCCACCGGATTTCCGGTTACGCAAACGTAGGACGTTCACGCGGCCATAGATTGAAACAATCACGCGATAAGAAATCCGGGCGCTGGCGCAGCAAAATCGGCGCTTGTTGGACGTCAATGATCTTTTTGGAAAAGTCACTGGAGCGGGTAGCGGGAATCGAACCCGCGTATTCAGCTTGGAAGGCTGCTGCTCTACCATTGAGCTATACCCGCGGTGGTGATTTCGATCCGTGCAGAATGGTGGAGGGAGTTGGATTTGAACCAACGTAGGCGTAGCCAACGGATTTACAGTCCGTCCCCTTTAACCACTCGGGCATCCCTCCAGCTTTCTGCTAGGATCGAGCAACCAAGCTCTTCAGATTTCGCTGCGGCGAAGCGCCGTTGCGTCGTCTGTGGCGCGTATATGACGGCCTCGTTCGTTTCTGTCAACACGCCCTTTCACGAATTTTCGGGAAAAAATTCAAACCTGTTTGCAGCCCTGTGGATTATCGCGGGGGCTGGTGCGCGCCTCTTTGCAGAGATATAAGGCGCCATGAGCAAAGACGATCCCAACAACAAATCCACCCGCGACACGCACTATGCCACCCTGCGCCGTGCCGTGCGCGACGCCAAACGCGAGCGGGGCGAAATTCCGACCCCGCAGCAGCCGAAGCGCCGGAACCGCGGTGCTGATGACTGGAAGCCGCCGCAGCTTGCGCCCGATCAGGTGCATCTTTACGGCCTGCATACCGTGCGCGCGGCGCTTACCAATCCCGAACGGCAACTCATCAAGCTATCCGTCACCCAGAACGCCTTTGCGCGGCTGGATATCGGCGAGGCGGATGCCCAGCCCTTCCCGGTCGAGATGGTTTCGCCGCAGGATATCGACAAGGTTCTCGGCCCCGATGCCATCCATCAGGGTGTGATGCTGGAAACCAGGCCGCTGCCGGTCAAGCGGCTCGGCGCGCTGAAGGACAGCCCGCTCATTCTCGTGCTCGATCAGGTCACCGATCCGCACAATGTCGGCGCCATCATGCGCTCGGCGGTCGCCTTCAACGCCGGCGCCGTCATCACCACCATGCGCCACAGCCCAACCGAGTCAGGCGTGCTGGCGAAATCGGCTTCCGGTGCACTGGAACTCATTCCCTATATCCAGATCACCAATCTGGCCGATGCGCTGGGCGAGCTGCACAAGCTCGGCTTCTTCTCCGTCGGTCTGGATTCGGAAGGCCCCGCCCCCATCGAACAGACCTTTAGCGGTGAAAAAATCGCACTGGTGCTGGGCGCCGAAGGCAAGGGCCTGCGCCAGAAGACGCGCGAAACCGTCTCGGCGCTTGCCCGTCTCGACATGCCGGGCGAGATCAAATCGCTCAATGTTTCGAATGCGGCGGCCATCGCCCTTTATGCAACGCAGCAATTTCTGGGCAAAGCGTCGTCCTGACGCTTGCCCTTCCTTGCGAAATCGCAAAGCGCAACGCATGCTGCGCCTTTGTCATTCGCATGGAGCAAATCTCAACATGACCAACCCGACCATCAAACCGACCGGCGAGCTGACTCTCAGAACGCTCGCCATGCCAGCCGACGCCAATCCGGCCGGTGATATTTTCGGCGGCTGGGTCATGTCACAGATGGACTTGGCGAGCGGCATCCGCGCCGCGGAACGCTCCCGCTGTCGTGTGGTCACGGCAGCGGTCAAGGAAATGGCCTTCGAACTGCCGGTGAAGATCGGCGACACGCTGTCCATCTATACCGATATCGCCCGCGTTGGCCGCACGTCCATCACGCTCACGGTGGAAGCCTGGGCGCAGCGGTCGCGTTATGACAAGCTGGAGAAAGTCACCGCCGGAACTTTCATCATGGTGGCAATGGACGAAAACGGACAACCCACGCCCATTCCCGCAGCGGAATAATCGCGTTGCGGCACTGGGCTCCAGTGCCGCTCTCAGCTCAAACGCCATATACAGCAGGCAGCATAGACATCTCGCGCATTGTCAGGATCATTCCTCACCGATGCGATCCCTGTTGTCTCTCCCCTGCCGTCATTGTGTCGCGGTGACATCTCGCCGCAAATATGACATTCCGATCCCATGGGATTCATTCGCAGGATCATGCAGGATAGAAGTTCGGCTGGCGCCATCGCCATGCTGGCGGTTCTGCTTTTCCTTTTGCAGGGTCTCGCCAATGGCCTGACCAGCGGCAATATGGCGACGGCCGCGCTGGCGGCGGATGAGATCATCTGTTCCAGCCATATGCCTGAAGGCGGCTCGGACAAACACGACCCGGCGGGCAAGATCGCCGATGACTGTTGCGGCACGCTCTGCCGTCTGGCCTCGGCCACGGCCGCCGCTCTTCCGGTTATTCCCGTCGAAGGCGCGGACAATATTCTCCCGGCGGTCGAAGTCGCCTTTTTGAATTTCGACGCGGTGCTGTCGCCATCGCCGCCCAATCTGGAATCGCGCCCACGCGCGCCGCCCTTCGCTCCGCAACGCTAGAACACTGTCCGGCCTGCCGGAAAATCCATTCTCTTGCGGAGACATCCATGTCCGTTACGACCTCTTTCGAGGGCGAGCGTGCGCCTGCGCATTCCTCGTCCGCAAATCTTTACCGCGCCGTGTGGCGTTGGCATTTTTATGCCGGTCTCCTCGTCCTGCCCTTCATGATATCGCTCGCCGTCACCGGCGCGCTTTATCTCTTCCAGGACGAGTTCGACAATTTTATCCATTCGGACCTGAAGCGCATCGAGGTAGCGCAAAACGCGCCAAAAGCCCTGCCTTCCGAGATCGTGGCCGCAGCGCTCACGGCCGTTCCCGGCACCGCCGTCAAATATACGACACCGGCCGATCCAGGTGCTTCGACGGAAATCACCGTCAATACGGCGGTTGGAAAGCGGGCCGTCTACGTAAACCCCTACACCGCTGAGGTGGCCGGTTCCTTGCCGGATCGCGGCACCATCATGTGGACGATCCGTTATCTCCACAGCCTGAAATATTTCGGCGCCTATGCCCGCTATCTGATCGAGATCGCGGCCGGCTGGTCCATCCTTCTTGTCGCCACCGGCATCTATCTCTGGTGGCCGCGAAAGCAGACGGGTGGAGTCGTCACCGTGCGCGGCACGCCGAAAAAACGGGTCTTCTGGCGCGATACCCATGCCGTCACCGGCATTTTCGTCGGCTTTTTCATCGTCTTTCTTGCGGTCACCGGCATGCCCTGGTCGGGCGTATGGGGCGCGAAGGTCAATGAATGGGCGAATGGCAGCAACTTCGGGTACCCGGCGGGCATCCGCACCGATGTGCCGATGTCCGGAGACCATCTCGATCATGTGGCGAAGACAAGCTGGTCGCTGGAGCAGGCAAAAATACCGGAATCCACCGCCGCCTCCGAAGGCCAGCCGATCGGAATCGACGAGGCGATCGCACGTTTCGATGCACTCGGCCTTGCCGCCGGTTATGCCGTCGCCCTGCCGGGAAAACCGACCGGCGTCTATAGCGGTTCGGTCTATCCCGATGATCTCGGTCAACAGCGCGTTGTGCACCTCGATCAATATAGCGGAGAGCCGCTGATCGACATGAGCTACGCCGATTACGGCCCGCTCGGCAAGGCGCTGGAATGGGGCATCAACGTGCATCTGGGACAGCAATATGGCCTCGCCAACCAGATCGTGCTTCTGGCGGCCTGTATCAGCATTGTGCTGCTTGCCGTGTCCGCCGGCGTCATGTGGTGGAAACGCCGTCCGAAAGGGTCGCTCGGAGTGCCGCCCTTGCCGCAGGAAAAACGCGTGCTTCGCGGCCTGCTGGTCATGCTCGCCATCGGCGGCGTCATTTTCCCGCTGGTGGGCGCGAGCCTGCTGGTCATGCTCGTGCTGGACCTGATCATACAGTCCCGTCAGAAACGGCGCACAATCTGAAAATGGGAACAGCCGGGCGAAAATCCCGGCTGTTCCCTTGTCATCGGTGAGGCGTCGAGGGGCTGCCCTCAGAACATCGTATTATTGTTCGCCGCCGTTTCCGGAACGGGCTGGATCACATCCCAGTGCTCGGTGATCTTGCCGTCGGTGACGCGGAAGATATCGACGATGGCCGTACCGCGATCGCCGTCCTTTTCGGTCGAATGAATATGCAGATAGACGAGATCGCCATCCGTGGCGCTGCGCACGATGCGCGCCTTCGACTGCGGGTTTTCCTTGAAGTGACCGGTGAAATAATCCACGAACGGCTTCTTGCCATCCGGCACCATGGGGTTGTGCTGCTTATAGCTGTCGACAATGACGGCAGCCCCCTTCTCCACTTCATGCTTATTGAAAACGGTATCGTAAAACTCGATCACCAGCTTGCGGTTGGCCTCTTCCTGGGCGAGATCCCGCTTGGCGGTTTCGGCCAGGACCGGAGCGGCCATCAATGCAGGCGCAAGAGCGAGAGCGGCGATGGCAAGACGACGTGTCACGAAATTCATGGGTGATACCTCTCAATAACCGACGGTGAAACGCTGGCGGGAATGCTGCGGCTTCTCGATTTCATCGACAAGCGCGATGGCGTAGTCCTCGAAGGAAATGCGGCTGCCTTCGGTATTGCTGAGAAGCCCATCCTTGCCGAGACGGAATTTGCCGGTTCTTTCCCCCGGCACAAATTCGGCCGATGGCGACAGGAAGGTCCAGTCGAGCTGTTTTTCCCCTCTCAGGCGGTCCAGAAACTCCGCGCCCTTGGTCGCTTCGGCCTTGTAGGCGGCCGGGAAATCCGGCAGGTCGACAACGCGCTGACCCGGTGCGATTTCAAGGCTGCCGGCACCACCCACCACGAGGTAACGGGGAACGCCGGAGGCGCGCACGGCCTCGATCAGCGTCACGGGATCGCTGGCGGTGAAGTGCACCGCGCTGATCACGGCATCGTGACCTTTAAGCAGCTCCGAAAGCCCTGCCCGATCGAAAACATCGCCCTGTTTTGCCACCACGTTCGGCAGGCTGGCGATCTTTTCAGGGCTGCGGGCGATCGCCGTCACCTTGTGGCCCCGGTCGGAAAGCTCCTTCAGAATACGGGATCCGGCATTGCCGGAGGCTCCGATGAGCGCGATTTTAGCCATGACTTCTTCCTTTGTCGGTATCGTTATTGGTCTAAATAATAGACCGCTAATGAAAGCTATGATATCGCAACCCCGGCCGCAAGAAGTCAGCCGCCGCTGATCAGGTCACACGGCGATGACCTGAAGGGGTAAGAAAATGGAAAGGGCGAGGCAAAATGCCGGATATGCAAACCAAAGAAATCTTCGTCTTCGACCAGCCCTGCCCCATACGCGACGTGCTGGATCGTATCGGCGATCAATGGAGCCTGCTGGTTCTGGAAGCGCTTCAGGGCGGCGTGCTGCGTTTCAACGAATTGAACCGCAAGATCGACGATATTTCCAAGCAGATGTTGTCGCGTACGTTGAAGCGGCTTGAGGAAGACGGTTTCATTCGCCGCACGCTTTATGCGCAGGTACCGCCGCGCGTGGAATACGAACTGACCAATCTCGGCCGTTCGTTTCTGGTGCCGATGCAATTGCTGGTGCAATGGGCCGATGAGAACCACGTCCGTATCTGCAAGGCGCGGCTGCAATATTCCGAAAACGACAATCGCAGCTGACAGGAAGCAGGCATCCAGAGCATTTCCAGTAAAAGTGCGTAGCGGTTTTACGTCCGGATAATGCGATAAACAAAGAGATGGAGCACGTCCGACGCTTCCGTTTAAACCGGACGTGCCCTAGCCCAGCCGGTAGACCTTGCAGACCAGCCCTTCCGGCTGGCGATAGGTCGTGAAGCCCATGGCGTCGTAATAACCCTGCCCGAGCATGTTGTCCGCGCCGATGCTGGCATCGATATTCTTGAGGCCCCGCGCCTCTGCCGCCCTTCGCGTTGCCGCGAAGAGGGCGGATCCTACTCCTCTTCGCGCCGCCTGCGGGCTGACATGGGTGCCGATGATGCCCCAGCCTTCCGCCACGCCATAGGGATTGTCTGCCCGCGCATAACGCAGCGACTGGAACCCCATAATGCGCCCGTCCTCATCCTCGGCGACCGAGCACTCGATACGATCGGTGTGCTGGATATAATTCTCCAGCACCGCCGTAATATCCGTCGGCGCTTTTCGGAGGCCGGCCGAGAATATCTCGTTCTGGACCGCCGCCATTCCCGTCGCGTCGTCAACTCTTGCAGGGCGTATTTTCATCGATACATCACCTCATACCCGTTGCGACTGGTTTCCGGCCGGCAAAGCGCCGGTCTCTTTCGTTTGTCTTCAGGAGCGGAAAATGAAGGAAGCGCCGAAGGCGATCAGCGCAAAACCGATCACGTGATTGATGGTGATGCTTTCCTTCAGCCAGAAGATCGAAAACAGCGCGAAGACCGCGAGCGTGATGACTTCCTGAATGGTCTTGAGCTGCGCGGTGGAATAGACCTCCGAACCTATGCGGTTGGCGGGAACGGCCAGCACATATTCGAAGAACGCGATACCCCAGCTGGCGACAATAGCCAGGAAGAGCGCGCTGCCCTTGTGCTTGAGATGGCCGTACCAGGCGAAGGTCATGAAAATATTGGAGGCGATAAGCATCAGGACAGGCCAGATGTGGGCAGGGCTGATTGAGAACGGCATGATGGGTCCTGGAAAAAGGGAGGGATGTCATGAAATGCAGTATAAAAAGCAGTCTGAAGGTAAACGTCATTCTGCCCGTATGGATTTGCTCTAGCGCATCCGCCCGAAAACCGGAATCGATTTTCTGCAGATTTTAGCAAAGCTGTTTTCAGCCGCTACGCAACGCATCCGGCCGAATTTTGTTCCGCACGCTTCGTTTCCTTTTTGTACTCATTTTTTCGCTGTATCCCCTTCACTTTGTGCGTGACTCCCTCCATATTTCGCCCATGGCCAGATCACCGAAAAACTCCACCTCCTCGCCCTCGGGCTTCGAGGAAGCTCCGCAATCGTCATTCGAAGGTGCGCCGCTCAGCGGCAGCGTCTCCGATTGGGTGAAGCAGCTCGAGGCGGAAGCGGAGGCATCCTCCGTGGAAACCCAGCGCGAAATCGCCTCAAAGGCGGGCAAGCACCGCAAGAAGATCGAGATCGAAGCACGCAAGGACGCGGAGAAGGCCGCCTCGAAGACGGCCAAGAACACCACGGCCTCCAAGACCGCGCGCGGTGTTTCCATCGGCGCATCGAGCGATCCGAAAACCCGCGCCGCCGCCGGCCTCAATCCGGTCGCCGGTATGGACGTATCGCTGGAGGATGCCGCCAACCTCGCGCCGGGCGCCGTCACCGCAACGGTGGACGCGCTGTCGAAGCTGATCGAAAGCGGCAATCCGCTGTTCAAGGACGGCAAGTTGTGGACGCCGCACCGGCCGGCCCGGCCGCCGAAATCCGAAGGCGGCGTTACCATCCGCATGGACTCGGAGTACCAGCCCGCCGGCGACCAGCCGACGGCCATCGCCGATCTTGTCGAGGGCATCAATTCCGGCGAGCGCAGCCAGGTCCTGCTCGGCGTCACCGGCTCCGGCAAGACCTTCACCATGGCCAAGGTAATTGAGGCGACGCAGCGCCCGGCTGTCATTCTCGCGCCTAACAAGACGCTGGCCGCGCAGCTCTATTCGGAGTTCAAGAACTTCTTCCCCGACAATGCGGTGGAATATTTCGTCTCCTACTACGATTATTACCAGCCGGAAGCCTATGTGCCGCGCTCCGACACCTTCATCGAGAAGGAATCCTCGATCAACGAGCAGATCGACCGGATGCGCCACTCCGCCACCCGCTCACTGCTGGAGCGTGACGACTGCATCATCGTCGCCTCCGTCTCCTGCATCTACGGTATCGGCTCGGTCGAAACCTACACCGCCATGACCTTCCAGATGCAGGTGGGCGACCGGCTGGACCAGCGCCAGCTTCTGGCCGACCTCGTGGCCCAGCAATACAAGCGCCGCGACATGGATTTCCAGCGCGGTTCGTTCCGCGTGCGCGGCGATACCATCGAAATTTTCCCCGCCCACCTTGAGGATGCCGCCTGGCGCATCTCGATGTTCGGCGACGAAATCGATTCCATCACCGAATTCGATCCGCTGACCGGCCAGAAAACCGGCGACCTGCAATCCGTCAAGATCTACGCCAATTCGCACTATGTCACCCCGCGCCCGACGCTGAACGGCGCGATCAAGTCGATCAAGGAAGAGCTGAAGGTCCGTCTCGCCGAGCTGGAAAAAGCCGGGCGTCTGCTGGAAGCCCAGCGACTGGAGCAGCGCACCCGCTATGATGTGGAAATGCTGGAGGCGACCGGCTCCTGCGCCGGCATCGAGAACTATTCGCGTTATCTCACCGGCCGTAATCCCGGCGAGCCGCCGCCGACGCTGTTCGAATATATCCCTGATAACGCGCTGCTGTTCATCGACGAAAGCCACGTCTCCGTCAGCCAGATCGGCGGCATGTATCGCGGCGACTTCAGGCGCAAGGCGACGCTGGCCGAATATGGCTTCCGTCTGCCCTCCTGCATGGACAACCGGCCGCTGCGCTTCGAGGAATGGGATGCCATGCGGCCTCTGACGGTCGCGGTTTCGGCTACCCCCGGCTCATGGGAGATGGAACAGGCCGGCGGCGTCTTTGCCGAACAGGTCATCCGCCCGACCGGCCTTATCGATCCGCCGGTGGAGGTTCGTTCCGCCCGTAGCCAGGTGGACGATGTTCTCGGTGAAATCCGCGAGACAGCCGCCAAAGGCTATCGCACCCTCTGCACCGTGCTGACGAAGCGCATGGCCGAGGACCTGACCGAATATCTGCACGAACAGGGCGTTCGCGTGCGTTATATGCACTCGGATATCGACACGCTGGAGCGCATCGAGATCATCCGCGATCTGCGCCTCGGTGCTTTCGACGTGCTTGTTGGCATCAACCTTCTGCGCGAAGGTCTCGATATTCCCGAATGTGGTTTTGTGGCGATCCTCGATGCCGACAAGGAAGGCTTCCTGCGCTCCGAAACCTCACTGATCCAGACAATCGGCCGCGCCGCCCGTAACGTCGACGGCAAGGTCATCCTTTACGCCGACAACATCACCGGCTCGATGAAGCGGGCGATGGAGGAAACCTCCCGCCGCCGCGAAAAGCAGATGGCCTATAACGCCGAACACGGCATCACGCCGGAATCGGTCAAGGCGAAAATCTCGGATATTCTTGATTCTGTTTATGAGCGCGACCACGTAAGGGCCGATATATCAGGCGCTTCCGGCAAGGGCTTCGCCGATGGCGGCCATCTGGTCGGCAACAATCTGCAGTCCCATCTCAACGCGCTGGAAAAATCCATGCGCGACGCCGCAGCAGATCTGGACTTCGAAAAGGCCGCCCGCCTGCGCGACGAAATCAAACGCCTCAAGGCGGCAGAACTCGCCACCATGGATGATCCCATGGCGAAGGAAGAGGCCCGCGCCATCGAAGGCGGCGGAAAAAACAACAGACGCAGCCACTTGTCGATCTCCCCGCCTGAGGGGGAGACATCCGGCAGGACGGAGGCGGGCGCCGCGCCGAACGAAAGCGGCAAATCCCTTTTCACCAAACCCTCACTGGATGAAATGGGCCCCGGCTCAGATGCGGGAAAACCGCTGTTCCGCAGGAACACGCTGGACGAGATGACCGTGGGCAGAACCGAAAAGCCCGTGCGCAGCGCAGTACCGGACAAGCCCGAGACCGAATCCGGCAAACGCTTGTCACCGCTCATGGAAGGCCAGCCGGAGCGTGCTACCGATGATCCGCGGCCGCTGGTGCGTGGCAAGATTGGCGCGGGGTCCTATGAAGATGCCGGCGAGCAGAAGCGCAAAAGCCGGACGAAGGGCAAGACGGGCCGACCGGGACGCTAACGCGCCCCAGGCGTTATGCAGCGCCATGCATGGCTATCGCGAAAATATGGCCGGAGCACTCGCGCGCCCCGGCAACGGCGATCAGCTTTCGCACTGTCTGATCCGCGCCGCGACCTGGCCCGCACCAAACACTTTCGTCAGATCCGCATCCACGGTCATGGCAATGTAGTCTTCATTTTCCGCAGGCTTGATGTAAGTCGAGAAATAGACCGGGCCGGTCGGGAGAACGCCTGTGACACAGGCGCGCAATATCTCGATCTCCGTACTCCCCCTGATGCGCGGCCCCTCGATGCGGGAAAGGCGCACCTTCTCCTGCAATGTTGCAAGCCTTGAAACCTCCTCAGGCTTTATTCTCCACACGCTTGTGGCGGTTCCCTCCCGCTTTTCCGCGTGGAACTGCGCGCGGGCGGCGGCGTCCTTATCCTCGATCAACGCAAACGTCTCGACAGTCTCGCCCTTTACGCCGTCTGTAACGCTGCGAATAATCATCACCGCATCACCGGAACCCAATGACAGATGGGCAGGAAGCTGCAGCCCTACACGCACATGCTCGAAATTCATCGTCAGAAAGTCGAGCCGCATCAGCTTGGGAATACTCGAGATGGGCGTGGTCATACAGCCGGTAAGGAGAAAAAGTAAAATAAGCGAGCGTGTGAAACGCGATAATATCAATGTCACCATGTTTTAAATCCAAAATTGTCAAATGTGCGCAATGGCCTTGGCGGGAACAATCCTTCCCGGAACTGAGACCGTCATACCGGTCCGCAGATGTGAGGGAATGACATTGCAGCAGAGTTACGTCTTCCGGAACTCACGGTTCCCTTGAACGTTGACCGCCCTTATGGAATGGCAACCAGCATGGAGACACGGCATGCATCTCAGAAATCTGGCGCTCTCATACCTTTTCCTCTCCTGCACCCCGAGCTTTGCCGGCCAGATCGAGGATGCCACCTTCCACAGCGCGGCCCTCAACGCGCCGCTTCCCGTCAATATCTACCGCCCGGATGGCGCTCCACCGGAAAACGGCTGGCCGGTGCTCTACCTCCTGCACGGCCATGATGGTGACCAGAATAGCTGGCGCGATCTCGGCAATATCGAAAAGACGCTCGATACGCTCATCGAGGCCGGCGCCATACGCCCGCTTGTCGTCGTCATGCCCGGTGTCAAGAACAGCTGGTATGTGGATTCCGCCGCCGTGGGCGGTCCCGGCGATTACGAAACCGCCCTGACCGGCGATCTGCGCCACCAGATCGAAAAAACACTGCCGGTGCGGAAAGATCGGGAAGGCCGCGCCATTGCCGGCCTCTCCATGGGCGGCTTCGGCGCCCTGCATCTCGCCTATGGCCACGAGGACCTCTATGGCGCCGTCGCCAGCCTGTCGGGCGCCATCTGGCAGAATGTCCCTGCCGCCGATCTCGACAAGACACCTGCCGAACTTAAGCTCATTCAGGACAGTGCTTTCTTTCACCGGGTTGACCGCGCCACCGTTACAAGCGGCATCGTGCTGCCCTCAACCGGCGACCATTTCTCCGGCGCCTTCGGCACGCCTTTCGATGCAAGGCTCTTCAACGAAAAGAACGTCTTCACCCTCGTGGCGCAGCATGTCGCTGAAAGCCAGGATCTGCCCGCCACCTATCTGACCGTCGGCGACGATGACGGCTTCTTCCTCTGGCGCGGCGCCATCGCCCTGCATGAGACGCTACAGGCCGACAAGCGCAAATCTGAATTGCGCATGACCGATGGCGATCACGTCTGGTCGGTGTGGAAGGTCTCGATCATCGACGCGCTGAAGTTCATCGATGGGGAGTGGGACAAGGCCGCGGACGTAGCCCGGGACTGAGGCATCGCCCTCCCCACCACCGGTTTCATCACTTTCCGGCTCGTTTCTTCCCGCTCGTCGCTGCCACATTCAACGCCACCGCAGCCTGTATCAGCGCCGCTAGCGCCTGGTCATCCACGACATCCCCCTCGTGAAAATCGATCGCGCGCCGCGTGTTTCCCTCCAGGCTGGAATTGAACAGCCCCGCCGGGTCCTCCAGCGACGCGCCCTTGGCAAATGTCATCTTCACCGCGCTTTTGTAGGTTTCACCCGTGCAGAGAATACCGGCATGCGACCAGACCGGCACGCCGCGCCATTTCACCTCTTCGATAACCTCGGGATCGGCCGTCCTGATCACCGCACGGATATGCGCAAGCGTGTCGCCGCGCCAGTCGTCCAGCTCTGCAATTTTCCGGTCGATGACCTCGGATGCCGCAGCCTCTTCCGCAGCTTTCTCCGTCACAGTTTTTGCCATGATACCCTCCCGATTTCGCCGCGCCGCCGCTCCCGGCCTGCTGCACATCTGTTCCGGTTTTCAGCATAGACCAAAATTTCCTGCGCTCCCATGCGGAACCAAATTCGCCCTTCACCGTTTCTTCCCCGAACGCAACGTTCAGCATACAAAGGGAAGAAACATCATGAAAATCAATGTCATCGCTCTCGCTGCCGCAGCAGCGCTCTCCTCTTCCGTGGCTTTTGCCCAGACGGCAACCACGGCTCCTGCTGCCGGCGCGGATGCCACTTTGTCCGGCCCCGGCATCACCATGGGCACCAAGGCCAGCGGCCCGCTGAAGTTCGTCAATGTCCAGAAGACCGATCTCACCGCCTCCCAGCTTGACGGCATGGACATCTATAACGCCCAGAACGAAAACATCGGCGAAATCGAAGATGTCGTCATCGGCGACGGCAAGTCGGTGATCGGCCTTGTCGCCAGCGTCGGCGGCTTCCTTGGCATCGACAAGAGCTATGTGGTTCTCGATCCCGTTTCCGTCGCCGTCCACAACGACAACGGCACCTGGAAGGCCTATGTCGACACCACCAAGGACGCACTGCAGAACGCACCCAAGCTCGATTACGACAAGCTGGACGACTGATTACCCCTGCAGTCGTACACTTGTCTCCCCCGCGCCGAGGCGCGGGGGTTTTCGTGTGGATTATTCCGCGCAGGAGCCGGCGATCCTCGCCCACACCCCCTTGCCTGACCGCATGCCCCTCGCCTATCTTCGGCGCGCAAACCACCAAGGATCGATGCGTGCCCGCCCATAGTCTTTTTTCCCTTTCCGTCAGCACCGCCCTGTTGCTGAGCGCCCTTCCGCTGTCAGCGCAGTCCGCCGGCTGGAAACCCGCCGAGCAGATAAAGACCTATGCCATCAGCGGTAATTCGGGTGGTGCGCTTTACCAGTCGATCGGCGAGCGCGGCCCCACTGCCGGCGTGCAGGCCATTGCCCACACCACCTTCAAGCTGACATGGCGGCGCGATTACCGCCCGCAGCCGGATGGTGCCTGTATTCTCGCCACAGCAAGGCCCAATCTCACCATCATCTATACCTGGCCGAAAGCGCCGGCCAATCTGCCGCCCGCCGTCGCCGCCAGCTGGAAGACCTTCATTTCCGGCGTGGAAACCCATGAGCGCGTCCATGGCGAACACATCCTCGACATGGTGAAAAAGATCGAGGCCTTCAGCACCGGCCTGAGGGCGGAAAACGATCCCAAATGCCAGAAGGTACGCGTCGTGCTGCAGCAGCGGCTGGGCGAGCTTTCCAACGAACAGCGCCAGCGCGGCCGCGATTTCGACCGCGACGAGCTTTCCCCGGGCGGACGGGTGCACCAGCTCATTCTCGCCCTCGTCAACGGTCCGTGACGGGCGCTTACTCCGCCGCCTCGCCTTTCAGCAAGGGCTCGGCCAGCATCACGCTTTCCAGCTCGTAGGAATAGCCCTCGAGCATCGTATAGGCCTGTTCGATCGCCTCGATCTGAGCTTCGGCGTTGCGGATCGCTTCAGCGATGGACTGGCTGCGGGCGCGCAGCATGGAACTCAGCACATCGGTTTCCGGCTTGCGGCCAAGACGGTCCATATGTTTGCGAACCCGGGTGCGGTGCCGTTCCAGTTCGAGAATATGGAAACGGCTTTTCAGAATATCATCGGTCAGCTTGCGGCGCATGGCGGCCACGGGGTCGAAACTGCCGGGCTCGCGTTCGTCCAGAATGAACTCATTGACCAGCGTTTCCAGCATCAGCAGGCCCTTCAGGTCCTTGGCGTCGGCAAGCTGCGGATCATAGCCGGTATCGTCGAACACCTTGCGGCGCACCGGATCCTTCAGAAGCTCATAGGCGGTTTGCAGGCGCGCGAACTGCTCGGCATCGCCACCGCTGTCGGGATGGGCGGCCTTGGCCACCTTGCGGTAAGCCGATTTGATCGCCGCCTCGTCGGCATCGCGCTCCACGCCAAGCAAAACATAGGGATCAATCACAAAAACACCTTCAAACGCAAACTGTTACCCGCACACCTGATGCCACCCTCATAAGGCCTGCGAGTGGATCATAGGCCAAATCCGCCCGGCACGGCACCCCGCCCCGGCGGTTAAACCGGCAAAGCCCACACAAAAGCCTTGCCGCAGGCGGCAGGACGACCGGCGGAAAGCCCTTGAGGCCGAATTTTGTCGGACCCAAGGCGACTATAATGACGGGCAGGACAAAATTGTGGAAAGCGGCGGCAAAACATGCCGCCCCTGCAGCACCGCATTTGCCGCAGCCGGCCCAAAACCATCCTGAAGAAAAGCGTTACCGGCGCGTTTTCAGGAGGTTATGGTGGAACCTCGCCAACGGGTGTAAGCTTGGCTTTTGGATCCTGAGGGAGGACGATCCGATGCCGCAAACCATTACCCAGACCGTCACGGACTACATCCATGCCATGGCCTATGCGGATGAAAGCCTGATGCGTGACGTTTTCGACCCGCGCGCCAGCATCGTCGGAACCTTCGAAGGCGAAATCGAATGGTTATCCCTGGAGGACTTTGTTGACCACATGCGCAAAAGCGAACGTGGCCTCCCCGATCATGATCCCGCTTTCGAAATCATGGGTATCGACAAGGAGGGCGACAGCGCCTCGGTGAAGCTGACGACCCGTTTCGACGGCATGGATTTTTATGAATATTTGTCCCTGCTGGAACGCGACGGCAACTGGTCGATCGTGCACAAGCTTTATCACGTAAAGCCATAGGGATTTTTAAAACCGCCACCCCGCTTTGTGCGCTTCTGCCCGCTCGCGTTCCACTCTCAGCGACGGGCCATAATTGCGATTCTGGTTGCTTTGCCGCTGGAAGAACTAAAACAGATCGCTGTAGATCGCCGTTATCCAGAGCGCGTTAACGAAGAGCCAGACAACACCGAGCCACATAATTTTGCGGCTGCTATCGGTTCTCATTGCCACAACAGCAATCAGCAGGCCGCCGACTATCCTTGCCAGATACCATGGCCCGAGCTGTTCAAAGTGTTCCTTCCCCTTGATGTAGGTGTCCATCAGATCGAAGACGAACGACGCGGCAAACAAGGCAAAAAACGCATGTCGCCTGCGCACGAAAAAACTTTCCCGCTCGGACAACTCCTGAATATGATCGGGATAAAGCAGCGTCGACATCAAAAAGAAGAGCGACGTGTAAACCAGAACGAAGATGTAGATCCAGAAATTCCAGTTATGGATGAGCCGCAGGGCAAACTCCCACCACCAGAAGTGGACCGCTCCAAGAAGCAGGACAATCGACCAGACGATCTGCGCGTGCATGCGATCGGTTTTTTGCGGCTCCTGCAACCTTCTGGAAAGACCAGACAAAACTCTGGTGATTGCCAAGCCGAGGATGAGGCTTACCAATATCCGCAAATGACCGTATGCATCCATTGGAAGCGCCCGCTGTTGCTCAACTTATCGCTGAACAATATGCTTAAACCCGCAGGCTTTACAATCATCCTGAAAGACCAGGCAATAAAGGGGTCTGTCTCGCGCCCCAGACTAAGCGGCAATCCCGTCGCCCTGTTGGGCGAATTGTTGCCGCATCACTGGGATCGACCGACCAATCCGAGGCGCCAAGGACATATTCGGCGGGCGCTTACGATCCGCCGTTTTTCTTTTCGTTCTTCGCTTGATCGTGGTGCCACTTAATGGCGAAGAACATGCCCGTGCCTAACACGAGAATCTTGAGCGGAAAGACGACTATAGGGAACCAGTCTACCCAATCCCAATCCATCATTTGCATATTTCCAGGCTGTTACTTGACACTATCTGTCGTGAGGAGCGCTACCTCAAAACTGCTGCTGCAACAACTTCATATGCGCGGTCTTTTTGACGCAGCCCCGCCGCTCCGCTTCATCTGCGGCTGTCGTATCCGCCGCGCCCGCCAATCGAAAAACTTGCTTTCCCTGGCGAAAACCGTGCCCGCGCCCCGCTCGAAATTCTTGTCTTTCTTGCTTGTGGCGTCTTGGTGAATTCATTCGGACAGAACTGGACGCCAAGCGGCTTCACGTCATCATGGCGCAGGGAAACGCGCTGGCGACGGAATGTAAAATGCGCCGCGCAGCAAAATGGATGATTTTGAACGACAAGATAAAACATTGATAAACAATGAGAAAACTGGTGCCCCCGACAAGGTTCGAACTCGTGACCCCCTGATTACAAATCAGGTGCTCTACCAACTGAGCTACAAGGGCAAGCCAGTGCCTTGCCAACTATCAGATTCTGACTTGGTGTAAAGCAAAAACTGTCGGCAGGCCGTCAGTCGGTTGCTTTTCCACACCGCGACGGCCCGCTTGTCCGCATGATCACTATTAAAGCAGAAGGCCCATAAAATAAGCGAAGTATTTACGCGGCGGAGATAGAATGGCCATGAACCATAACCATTCCAGCGAGAATAACGCATCAGATGCGCGCGAGCATACAGAAAATCCAGCTGACAGGCACGATCATCATTGCCGTAAGCTCCATCCTGCTGGCTACCCTTGCCGCGCTGCCCAGCGTCTCCAACTATCTGCGTTACCGGACGAATGCGCAGCAGCTTGGCCGCTTTGAAACCGCGCTCCAGTCCGCCTGGCTGGTTTCGGCAGAGCGCGGTCCTGCCAACAATCTGATGGCGTCGTCTGCCGTGGACGCAAGCCTGGTCGAAGCCCTCGCCGCGGCGCGCAAGGCGACGGACGACAAGTTGTCCCAGGTCGAGACCTCCTTCGCCGAGGAAATTAAAGCGCAACCCGGCTTGGCGAAATCGCTTGCCGAAACCCGCCAGAAGCTGGCGGATTCGCGAGAGGCGGTGGACGACGTTGCGGCCCTGTCGCCTGAAGCACGCAGCTACAGCGCCATGGCCAACGCCATTCAGTCGATGTTCAAGGCGGCGGACAGTGTCAACCTGCTTCGCGGCAGGGCTGCGCGCGCCATCATAACAAAGACGCCTGACGTGGCGATCGACATCGCCATGACCGGCACGGCCGGCGTGATGCGCGACAGGATCGGCCGCCTCGGTTCCTATGTCATCATGAGCATGCAGGCAAACCGGCAGGACAGGTTAAGCTATCGCGCAAAGTTCGACACCGAGATGCAAAGCCTGATGCTGGTGAAGTCATCATTGTGGAACTATACCGCCGCCTATCTCTCGACCCCGCGTCTGGACACCGCATTTCGTGAGTTTGAGGCCTATTATTTCGGTCAGGCGCTTCGCTATGCGCAGAATACGATTGCCATCGTCGTGCCATCTGCGCGCCCAAGCGTGCGTGAGTTTTCCGAAAGCTACATTCAGGGCATGCGGTCGTCGGACAAGCTGCGTGACCTCATTCTTGCCGAAACCCGGGCGAGAATCGAAAAGAAGAAGCAGGAAGCGCTCATCTATGGCGCAGCGTCTCTGTTAATCGCCTTCATTGCGGTTCTGGTCCTGCTTCGCCTCACATCGGTCTACAAGACAGCGCTGTTCCAGCCCATGCAGTCCGTCCGGACGCAGATCGCCGCGATAGCGGCAGGCGATCTTTCCGAGGCACACTATAAGGATGGCGTCGCTCCGGAAGTGAAGAAGATGTTCCAGGAACTTGATTTCCTGCGCGAACAGCTTCGCCAGAAAGGAGAAATGGAGGACCAGCAGCGAGCGCTGGCCGAGCAGCTGCGCAAGCTCTCCGAAACCGACGCCCTGACGGGCGTCTTCAATCGCCGCGCACTGGAAAAGGCCGTTCGCACCATCCTCAGCGGCAACGAGCAATGTCCGGCGCTGGGCGTGATGATTGTCGATATCGACCACTTCAAGTCGATCAACGACCGATACGGCCACGCCATGGGCGACCTCGCGCTGCAGAAAACGGCGAGCCTTTTGAAGGGCGCATTGCGCAAGGACGACATTCTTGCCCGATATGGCGGTGAGGAATTCGTCGTTGTGCTGCAGGATGTCAGCCACGCCACGGCGACGGCCACCGCCGACCGCCTTCGCCGCCTGATCGAGGCCCAGATCATCGATGAGCAGAGCGGCCTGTCCCTGACGGCAAGTTTCGGCGTGGTCTGGCAGGAAGCGCGTGCGATCAACAGCTGGGACGAATTGATCGCCATTGCCGACGACCGGCTTTACGAGGCCAAGCGCGCGGGCCGTAACCGGGTCTGGGCAACCTATTTCCCCAAGGTCGCGAACGGCTGAGCGACATTGCCGGCGGCAGGTTTCGCCTCGCCTATATCAGATCCAACGTCATGACCACGGGGCAATGATCGGAAGCCTTCGGGCGGTCCCATCCGGTGCGCGGATAACGTTCGACCTCCTGCCCCGGCGGGAATACCGTCCGGAAAGGCTGTCCATTGCGAATGATTTCGGGCACATGCGTGGCGTTCGTCTCGGCGAGACGCGGCGAAAGCCAGATATAGTCGAGCTGGCACAGATGCTGCTCCTGAGGACCGCGGGAATGATAAAGCGTCCAGCGGTCCATGACGTCACGGCGCATCATCGGATTGACCACGAAATCATCGGCCGTAAAAACATCAAGCGCGCTGCGCTCCTCCTCGATCGGCGCAAAGCTGTAGCCGCTGCGCCGGTCGCCGGAAATCGCAATACGCTCCTGATAGTCGTTCATATCACCGCAGATCGCGAAGTTCTTGTTACGGCTATTGCCGACACCCCAGCGGTTTTCGATGATGCGGCGAACGGCCATGGCCTCCGCCTCGCGGATAGGCATGGTGGCAAGCCGCGCATCGACCGGATCGCGGGAATTGGTCATGGATTTGAAATGCGTGACGTAGAGCGTCAACGGTTTGCCGCCGATCCTCAAATCGATTTCCAGACAATCCCGTTTGAAAATCTTGTCATCGATCTGGTTTGTGGCGGCCAGCGCAGGATTGAAGAGATCGAGATTGCGATAGGTCAGCGCCGCATGGCTCTTGATATCGACCACCTCGATCTTGTCGCCGTCTCGCGTTTCCTCGCGCATGACGACGGCGACATCGATACCGCGACTGTCATTACCCTCGACCAGATATTTCTGCAGGTAGCCATTACCGACCATGCGGTAGAGATAGCCATATTCGAAGGCCTGCAGCGCAGCCATGTTGTCGACTTCCTGCAGGCAGAGAATGTCGGCATCCGCATCGGCGATGGCGAGCGCCGAAAGCTGCCGCGTATCGTCGGTAGACGAGACCATCCGCGCGCTTTCCAGCGCCTGATAGGTTGCCTCATCCCTGATATCGAAAAGCTGGATCGCCCTGTCGCGCCGCGTCTGGTTGCGAAAGCCGGTGAAATCGAAACGGGTGAGGAGATTTTCGATATTGAAGGTGGCAAGTCGAAGCGACATGAATCAATCCTATTGCTGCGGGGAAAGCTTAGCCGGTGTCGCACCGCATCGCCAGTAGCCTAAAACACATCGCGTTTGACCAGATTGGCCCACAGAGGTGCCGTCAGGACTCCATACGCCAGTACATCTTCCATCCTCATTCCTGTGCTTGTCAGAGGAATCCGGCCGACGTGCGTCCGCGCGGCGGGGAGATTCCTTTCAGCCCAAAGACTTGGGCTGGCTGGATCCCTGTAACAAGCACAGGGATGAGGAGACGTCATTTTCAGGCTAAAGCCGCCACGCTGCACGAATGGCGACCGGCAACCGATCACCGATCGCAACCGCTTCCCGTGAATAGGCCCTGATCGCCTGCCCGTCCGGCAGATCGAGACGCAGGGCATAACGCTCGCCCTCGTAAAGAACCGAGGTGACAGTGCAGGTAATCCCCTCAGCATCCCGCACCACATCCTGCGGCCGCACCAGAATATCCATCTGCGATGCTGCTCCGCTCTCCATCGCCGCACGAAGCCCCGGCCAGTCGAGATCCCGCGAAGCGCCTTCCCGCAAGGGCACCGTCAGGATCGCCCCCTGCCCCACCAGAGAACCGACAAGCCTGCCCTCCGGCCGCGCATAAAGCTCCGCCGGCGGCGCGACCTGCAGCAGCTTGCCATGCGACATGACCGCGACATCAGTTGCGAGCGCCATGGCTTCGGCCTGGTCATGGGTGACATAGATCATCGTCGCGCCGGAGCGTGCGTGAAACTCGCGGAAGGTCTCCTCCATCTCCTGCCGCAGATGGCGGTCGAGATTGGCGAGCGGTTCGTCAAGCAGCACCACATCGGGCTCGGTGACGAGGCAGCGGGCGAGCGCCACACGCTGCCGCTGCCCGCCGGACAATTCGGCGGGACGGCGATCAGCAAAGCTTTCGAGGCGAACGGCGGCCAGCGCCTGTCGCACCTT
The DNA here is from genome assembly GCF_040801995.1 of Agrobacterium radiobacter. Taxonomy (NCBI): domain Bacteria; kingdom Pseudomonadati; phylum Pseudomonadota; class Alphaproteobacteria; order Hyphomicrobiales; family Rhizobiaceae; genus Agrobacterium; species Agrobacterium radiobacter. The sequence goes on from NZ_JBEGHX010000001.1 coordinate 1,644,022, forward strand.
CTCGCGATATTTCTCTCCCGAAATACCGCGCACCTTCAAGGGATAACCGGCATTGTCGGCGACCGACATATGCGGCCACAGCGCATAGGACTGGAACACCATCACCATGTTGCGCCGCTCCGGCGGCACCATGCTGTCGGCATCGGCCAGCACCCGCTCGCCGAGCAGGATGGAACCATCAGTCGGCTGTTCGAACCCGGCGATCATGCGCAGCACCGTCGTCTTGCCGCAACCGGAAGGTCCGAGCAGCGCCAGGAAACCGCCATCACGCACCGTCAGCGACACATCGTCAACGGCGGGCTTCGACCCCGCACCAAAAATTTTGGATAGGCGATTGAGGATCAGTTTCGCCACGGGACGACTCCTTTCGGCAGATAGCGCCCCAGAATTTCGAGCAGCAGCATGAGAAAAATCACCATGATGACAACGAGCACCGAAAGCGCCGAGGCGAGATCGAAGCTGCCGCTGTCATCGAGGTTGTAGATGAGGACGCCGAGCGTCTGCGTGCCAGCCGACCACAGCAGCGCCGAGACCGTCAGTTCATTGCAGGCGATCAGGAAAACGAGAATGACGGAAGCGCCTGCCGCCGGCCCGACCAGCGGCAGGATTATATCCTTGAGCCGCCTCCAGAAACCCGCGCCGGACAGCCGCGCCGCCTCTTCCAGCGATGGATCGAATTGCAGGAAGGCGCTGACCATCGGTTTCAGGCTGACCGCGAAGAAGGAGGAGAAATAGGCGAGCAGGATGATCCAGATCGTGCCGTAGAGCGTCACGCCGAGGAGCGGGATCGGGGCCGCGAAAAGCAGCACGAAGGAAACGGAAATAACCACGCCCGGAAGCGCATAGGGAATATCCACCAGCGCCGAGAGCAGGAACATGAAGCGGCTCTTGCCACGCACGAGGAAGTAGGCCGTCAGCACCGTCACCGCCAGCAGGCAAAGTGATGTGGCAGTCGCCAGAAACAGCGAATTACGGAAGGCCGTGCGGGTCACGCTCTGCCGGTAAAGCAGTTCCTCATAGGCATGCAGTGTCGCGGTCTTGAGGCTGAGCGGCACGCCGTAGGCGGGCGCGAGCGAACTTGCCACCAGTGCCGCAAGCGGCGCCACCAGCATGAAGAACAACACGAGCCACAGGGCAAGCTCCGCCGGCACCCGCCACCGCGCCAGCCCAAAAGTCGCCGCCTTGCCGGAAAGGCCGATGATGCGATAGTCCCTGCCCTTCATCGCCCGTTCCTGCAAAGCAAGCCCGGCCACGGAAATGATGGCGATCATGGTGGAGAGAATGGCGATATCGCCGAAGGTGCTGGTGCCGAAACTGGCGAAACGGCTGTAGATCAGCGTCGGCAGGGTAAAGATCGAGGCGGGAATGCCGAGGATCGCCGGAATGCCGAAATTGCCGACATTGGACACGAATGAGATTGCCGCCCCGGCGATCAATCCCGGTGTCGAAAGCGGCAGGATGATATCGAACAACACACGGCGCGGTGAAGCACCCGAGAGCTTGGCGGCCTCGATACCATCCTGTGGCAAGGCCAGCAGACCCGCGCGCAGCGACAGATAGACGAGCGGCGCATGCTGCACGCCGAGCAACAGCGCGATGCCGGCAGTGGAATAAAGCGGCTGCGGCGATCCCATCGCCGGCGCAAGGCCGATGGCCTTCAAAAGCGTGCTTGACGGGCCGGTCATGCCGATCCACGACAGCGCCGTCACCTGCGGCGGGATCATCATCGGCAGCATGAACAGAAAGCTCAAGATCGACTTGCCGCGTATGTCGCAGAGCGTCAGCGAAAGCGCAAAGGCGCCGCCGATGCCAAGCGAAATCAGCATGCCGAAAAACGAGGTGGAAAGCGTGTTCAGCGCCGCATCCCACAGGGCCGGATCGGCCAGAAGTCGCCATATGTCACCATTGAGTGACGAAATGATGCCGGTATAGGCGAGCCGCCCGAGCGGCAGGGCGCTCAGCGCAAAAACAACGCTGACCACAAAAGGAAACAGCCAGCGCGGCTGGCTGCTTCCATAGGCATTGGAACGGGTCATTCCGCTTTATCAGCCCTTAGAGCCGAAGATATCGGAGAAGGTCTTCAGGTCCTGTCCGGAGTTCTTCAACGCATCAGCAGCGTTGAGCGGCAGAACCTTGAGCTTGTCGCGGGCCGGGAAACCTTCCGGCATGCCGGCGTCGGCGCGCGCGGGAATGTAACCGAGCTTGACGAAGCCCTGCTGGCCCTTTTCGGAAAGCACGTAGTCAACGAACTTCTTGGCTGCTTCCTCGTGCTTGGTGCCCTTGATGATCGCGACCGGCTCGGTGACAGCAGAAACGCCCTCTTCCGGGAAGACGAACTCGACCGGCGCGCCCTTGGCCTTTTCGCGGATCGGCATGTAGTCGACGACCACGCCATAGGCCTTTTCGCCCGATGCGACGGACTTCAGGACCGCGCCGTTGCCGCCGCCGGCAATGGCTTCATTGGCCTTCAGCTGCTTGTAATAATCCCAGCCAAGATCCTTAACGGCGGCGAGTGTCTGCGCATGGATCAGCGCGGCACCCGAGGTCAGCGGGCTCGGCATGGTCACGAGACCCTTGGCTTCCGCCTTCGCCAGATCCTTCCAGCTGGTCGGCTTCATCGCGGCAGCGGTGTTGTACATGATGCCTGTTGTGATGAGCTTGGTGGAATAATAGAAGCCATCCGCATCATAGAGCGAGGCATCGATATTCTTGGCTTCAGGGGACTTGTGAGCCAGAAGCTGGCCGGCCTGCTTCATGCGCTCCAGCGTTACCGTGTCGGCGATCAGCAGTACGTCGGCAACCGGATTGCCGGCATTGATCTCGGCCATCAGCTTGGCCATGATCTTCGGCGTCCCGTCACGCACCCATTCAACTTCGAGACCCGGATTGGCGGCCTTGAAACCATCAACGGTCGCCTGCGCGTCCTCGTTCGGCTGGCTGGTATAAAGCACCAGATCGGCGGCATTGGCGGCTGTGGCGATGAAGCCGAGCGATACGATGGCGGTGAAAGCGGAGAGCAGCGTTTTCATGGGTCCAGTCCCTGTTGTTCGGTGGGACCGCTAAAACATGATTGCATAACATGTATGTGACAGGCAGGATTTTAGAGGTGTAATCCCTAGGGTTCGTCGGGATTGAGAGTAACAATGCTCCTTGGCGCTTGCGGCTTACCCCCCTCTGCCCTGCCGGGCATCTCCCCCTTAAGGGGGGAGATCGATTTGCGGCAAGGTTTCGCCTATCTCAACGCTTTAGAATGAAGTGGCAGGAGAGCGTCTTGCCGATCTCCCCCCTTGAGGGGGAGATGCCCGGCAGGGCAGAGGGGGGTGAAGCCGCAACCTCTGTAACTGCCGGAAAGTCACTCAAATCGCCGGAACCACCTCGCCCGTAGTTGCCTGCGCGGTCGCGATCAACCGCCCAAGCCGCTTCATGCCTTCCTCGATCATCGCCTCGTTAGCGCAGGAGAAGCTGATACGCAGCGTATTCGTGCCGGAACCATCCGCGAAGAAAGCGCGGCCAGGAACGAAGGCGACTTTTTCCGTAGCGATGGACTTTGCCAGCAGTGCGGCCCCATCCATGCCTTCCGGTAGGGTCACCCAGATGAACATGCCACCTTCCGGCTTCGTCCAGCGCGTGCCCTTCGGCATATATTTGTCGAGTGCGGCCAGCATCGCATCACGGCGGGCGCTGTAAGCAGCCTTGATCTTGGCAACCTGTTTGTCGAAGCCGCGCGAGGCGACCCGTTCGATGGCGATCTGGTTGATTGTCGAGGAATGCAGGTCGGCGGCCTGCTTCATCAGCACCAGCTTGCGGATAACAGGCGCAGACGCGACGATGTAGCCGACGCGAAGGCCGGGTGCGAGCGTCTTGGAGAAACTGCCGCAATAGATGGTGCGGGTATTCTCGATGCCGCCCGAGCGGGCGATATCGAGCGCCATGATCGGCGGAACAGCCTCGCCATCGTAACGCAGCGACTGGTAAGCAGCGTCTTCGATGACGGCGATGTCAAGCTCATCGGCCAGCGCCAGAACCTTTTCGCGGCCGGCCAGATCGACGGTTTCCCCGGTCGGATTGGAGAAATCGGCCGAGAGATAAGCGAACTTCACCGCGCCGCCGAGCTTGGCCGCGGTTTCGCGGTATGCCTCGGGCGTGTGGTTGCCGCCGGGGTTCAGCTGGTCGTAATTCGGCTCATAGGCGTTGAAGGCGGAAAGGGCGCCGAGATAGGTCGGCCAGGTGACCAGCGCTGTATCCTTCGGCGACAGGAACAGCTTGCCGAGATAATCGAGACCCTGCTGCGAACCGGAAACGATGAAGACGTTATCGGCAGTGCATTCGATGCCGATGTTGTCCATCTCGCCGGCCAGCCATTCGCGCAGCGGCTTGTAACCTTCGCTCACCGAATATTGCAGCGCTGCATTGACCTGCGCGCCGGAAAAAATTTCCGCGTAAGCCTGCTGGAATTCCTCTGCGGGGAAAAGAGCCGGGTCCGGAATGCCGCCGGCAAAGGAGATGATATCGGGCTGCTCGAGCAGCTTCAGCAGCTCGCGGATTTCAGACGCTTTCATGCGCGAAGAGCGCGTGGCGAAAATTTGTTCCCAATCAAGCATGGGTACGTTTCCTCTTGTGTCGTTTTTATGCGTGCATCTTTACAGAAATGTCGATACGTCAGCAATACTGACTTATCAGTTTTTCGAATTATTTCTGCCTCCCTGCACATTGTCCGCAACCGGCCCCTCTTGAGGCCCGATTTTGCGGACAAAGCCAAATACACCCTTGCGCAAAGCTTCACAATCACACCTTTGCGATTGACGCGACATGGTTTTCCGGCTGGATTGCGCGCGCGCCGCAACGCGGCGAAAGCATCATGGGAGTTTGACGACATGCTGAAAAATATCGACCCGGCGCTGAACGCCGACGTTCTGCACGCGCTGCGCGCCATGGGTCACGGCGATACGCTGGTGATCTCCGACACCAACTTCCCTTCCGATTCGGTTGCCCGCCAGACGACTGTCGGCAAGGTGCTGCATATCGACAATGTCTCTGCAGCCCGCGCCATGAAAGCCATCCTGTCCGTCCTGCCGCTCGACACGCCGCTGCAGCCCTCGGTCGGTCGCATGGAAGTGATGGGCGCGCCCGATCAGCTGGAGCCGGTGCAGGCCGAGGTGCAGAAGGAAATCGACGCGGCGGAAGGAAAATCCGCCCCCATGTACGGCATCGAACGCTTCGCCTTCTACGAAAAAGCCAAACAGGCCTATTGCGTCATCACAACAGGCGAAACCCGGTTCTATGGCTGCTTCCTGCTGACGAAGGGTGTCATTCCGCCGGCCGAATAAGGCCGGGAACCGGAAAATTCGCCAGCCGCCGGCCTTCATGACAATTTCAAGTTGTTGTGGCAAAAACTTCCACTAGGCTTGAAAAACCAACCGGAGGTGTGCGGATCATGACCCAATATGTCCTGGCGTTCTGGAATGTCGAAAACCTGTTTGCGCCGGAGGGCTATCCGGCGCGCGAGCCGTGGATTGCCGAGCGGCTGAAGAACGATCTGAAAGGCTGGACAGAGGACCTGTTCAGGACCAAGGTCAGGCAGCTCGGTCTGATCATAAGTCAGATCGGCGGTGCGGGACCGGATCTGCTCGGTGTGTGCGAAGTCGAGAACCGTTTCGTGCTGGAGACGCTGGCGGAACATCTGAACGACCTCATGCCCACGCGCGCCTATCGCGTCGTGCACGCCGATTCCAGCAAGGACCAGCGCGGCATCGACACCGCCTTCATCTACGACAGCAAAAAGCTGCTGATCAACGAAAACGAGATTTTCAGCCATTTCGTGATGCGCCGCACCGGCACACGCGACATTACCCAATGCACCTTCATCACCAAGGGCGGCCGCCAGCTTATCGCGCTCTCCAATCACTGGCCGTCGCGCTCGGGCGGCGCGGTGGAAAGCGCCGGTTTTCGCATGACCGCCGGTGAAACGCTGGGTTACTGGCACCAGCGGATCAGGGAAGAGAAAGGCAACGACATCGCCGTCATCGCTTTCGGCGATTTCAACGACGACCCTTCCGATGCATCGCTGCGCTATCACGCCAATTCCACCCGCGAGCGCGACGATGTCGAAAGCTCGCAATCGGCCATGTTCTACAATCTCACCTGGAATTATCTGCGCCAGCCGGTGGTGGATTCCGTCGGCACGGCAAGAACGATCTACGGCACGCTCTATTTTAACGGAGATGCCAATATCTTCGATCAGATCCTCGTCTCCCGATCACTTCTGAGCGGCAGCAGCGGCTTCAAGGTGCACGAGGAAACCGCGAAAATCGAAGCGATTGCCGCCATGGTCAGCCATAGCAAGAACGAGGGACCGATCCGCTTCGGTCTTTCGAAAGGCGATGCGGTCAAAAACGTCAATCTCGGCGGATTTTCCGATCACTTCCCGGTTTCGGTGGTTATCGAGGAAGACGACGCGATCGTGTGACCGGGAGCCCTCTCAGCCGGACAATACAGAAAAGGCCGGAGCTTTCGCCCCGGCCTTCCAATCTTCCATCAGCAATGAAGCTTAGTTGACAGCCTTGTCGACCAGCTTGTTCTTGCCGATCCAGGGCATCATGCCGCGCAGCTTTGCGCCGACTTCTTCGATCTGGTGGGCGTCGTTGTTGCGACGGATACCCTTGAAGCGGGCGCCGCCGGCCTTCCATTCCTGCATCCACTCGGAGGTGAACTTGCCGGTCTGGATGTCGTGCAGAACGCGCTTCATTTCAGCCTTGGTGTCGGCAGTGATGATGCGCGGACCGGTGACGTATTCGCCCCACTCGGCCGTGTTGGAGATCGAGTAGTTCATGTTGGCGATGCCGCCTTCATAGATCAGGTCTACGATCAGCTTCACTTCGTGCAGGCACTCGAAATAGGCCATCTCAGGTGCGTAACCGGCTTCGACCAGGGTTTCGAAACCGGCGCGGATCAGCTCGACCAGACCGCCGCAAAGAACGACCTGTTCGCCGAAGAGGTCGGTTTCGCACTCTTCCTTGAAGTTGGTTTCGATGATGCCCGAACGGCCGCCGCCAACGCCGCAGGCGTAGGAGAGAGCGAGTTCAAGGGCGTTGCCGGAAGCGTTCTGGTGAACGGCAACGAGGCAGGGAACGCCGCCGCCCTTCTGGTATTCGCCGCGAACCGTGTGGCCGGGGCCCTTCGGTGCGATCATGACGACGTCCAGCGAAGCCTTCGGCTCGATGAGGCCGAAGTGAACGTTGAGGCCGTGTGCGAAAGCGATGGCTGCGCCGTCGCGGATATTGCCGGCGATGTCGGCCTTGTAGATGTCGGCCTGGAGTTCGTCCGGCGTCGCCATCATCAGGAGGTCGCCCCACTTGGCGGCTTCGGCAACGGTCATGACCTTGAAGCCGTCGGCTTCGGCCTTCTTGACGGTCGGCGAACCGGCCTTCAGAGCGATGACGACGTTCTTGGCGCCGGAATCCTTGAGGTTCAGCGCATGGGCGCGGCCCTGGGAGCCGTAACCAACGATGACGACATTCTTGGACTTGATGAGATTGAGATCGGCATCACGATCATAATAAACGCGCATTTTATGGTCCTTCCCTAATGCTTGTCTCTCAGTTGTCTGAACCGGAATCTCAGGCGGGTTTGCCGCTGAGTTCCGAATGTACCTTTTCCGTGCCGTAGAGGGTCAGAAAGGCGACGACCGCCTTCTTCGCCCGGGCGGAAAAATCCTTGTCCGGCGCCTCGCCCAGCAGCATGCGCACATGCAGATCCGAAACGATGAGACCGTAAAAACTGCGATATGCCTCCTCGGCATCATCGAAACGCAGGTAACCCGAACGGCGACCCGCCTCGATCAGCCCGCGGGCGCGGCGGTCGATCTGGCGACGGCCGCGTTCCAGCAGCAGATCGCCGAGCTTCGAACCGTCACGGCTCGCCTGCCCTATCGCCAGACGGTTGAGCGCCAGCGACACCTCGCCCGCCAGCACATCAAGCAGATCATGCGCGAAAACCTCGAGGTGATCGGCAAGCTGCGGCGCAGACACGCGGTCGCCCGCCTTTTCGAAGGTGCGGACCTTGCTTTGCTGAAAGGTGATCATTGCTGCCAGCAGGCCATCGCGATCACCGAACCACTTGTAGAGGCTTTCCTTGGAACAGTTGGCCGCACGCGCCAGACCGGATGTGGTGAGCGCTTTCTCGCCGCCCTCGACCAATAGACGCAATGCCTGATCCAGAACGGCGTTCTGGCGCGGCGAAAATTCCTGCGCTGTGATCGGGTCGGAAGCCAAGTCTTTTCCACTCCAGGGGCTCGATTAATGTACCGTACGGTACGGTTCGAGCGCCATTTAAGCGGAGGCAGCTGTCCGGTCAAGCGGATTCTTGAGAGGAGGACGAAAATTGACGCGCTGTTGCGCAGTGTGAATGGGAGCGGGGGGCTCCAGGGGGTTATGCGTTCGTAGCGTGTCCGATGGCGCGTGGGACTTACCCCCCTCTGCCCTGCCGGGCATCTCCCCCACAGGTGGGGAGATCGATATGCGGCTAAGCTTCGCCCATCGCAATGGTAGAGAATGAAGCGACGCCAAAGCCGCTTGCCGATCTCCCTCCTTGTGGGGGAGATGCCCGGCAGGGCAGAGGGGGGTAAGTCCGACGCGCCATCGACCCGCTATGAATGGACAGTCCCTTCTACCCCGCCACAATTTCACGCGAGGCATCGACATCACGCGACGGCGACAGCCCGTAGAAGCGGCTATATTCACGACTGAACTGCGAAGGGCTCTGGTAACCGACGCGATGTCCGGCAGTGCCCGCATCCAGCCGCTCCAGCAGCATCAGCCGGCGCGCCTCATGCAGGCGCAATTGCTTCTGGTACTGAACCGGCGTCATGGCCGTGATCGTTTTGAAATGATGATGGAAGGAGGACACGCTCATGCCGATATGCTCCGCAAGATCCTCGACGCGCAGCTGGCGCGCGAAATTCTCGCGCAGCCAGGCAATGGCGCGGGCGATCCGGTTGCCGTGGCTGCCGGCCGCGATGATGTTCATCAGCTGCCCACCCGCCGGTCCGGTCAGGATGCGGTAGAGGATTTCCTGCTCGATCAGCGGCGCCATTGCCGCAATGTCCGCCGGGCGGTCGAGCAGGCGCATCAGCCGGATGGCCGCATCGAGCAGCTCCGGCGTGGCGGCATTGACGACGATGCCGCGCTGCGCGTTCGCCGGCTCCGCAGGCGGGTCGATAGGCACGCGCCGCATGAGATCGAGCAGCTTTTCACTATCGATCGCAAGCGCGATGCAAAAATGCGGAACCTCCTTGCTCGCCTCCACCACGCGCCAGGCAACCGGCAGGTCAAGCGATGTCAGGAGATAGTCGCCCGCACCGTAATTGATGGTGTCCGTTCCCAGCTGGACGCTTTTCGATCCCTGGATCACCAGTGCGAAACAGGGGCGGTAGCTGCCGTGGCACGGCGCGCTGGGCGTCGTGCGTCGGCTGATGCCGAGAGATTCGATCGCCGTCTGCACCTCGCCGTCGCTTGTGGCATATCGCGCGGCGATGGAGGCGATCTCCTGATAGAGATTAAACGGCAAGGACATAGGGGAATTCCCTTAACTGAAGGAGGAAATGCAGCGGATGTCATTTATCTAGAAAGCCTCCCGGCCCGCGCAAAGAGCACGCCCGCATATTTTTGCAGGATCGTGCAAAAAGGCTGGAGGATCGCTCTAACGCCTTCCCAAGCTTCCGTCGCATATTCCGCCGTCACTTCCCCACCCCCGAAAGGATATTCAGATGGCTATAGCAAGAGGTTACGCTGCGACCGACGCGTCAAAGCCGCTTACCCCGTTCACCTTCGAACGCCGCGAGCCGAACGATGACGACGTCGTCATCGACATCAAATATGCCGGCATCTGCCACTCGGACATCCACACCGTCCGCAACGAGTGGAAGAACGCCGTCTATCCGATCGTTCCCGGCCATGAGATTGCCGGTGTCGTGAAAGCCGTCGGCTCCAAGGTCACGAAGTTCAAGGTCGGCGACCATGTCGGCGTCGGCTGCTTCGTCGATTCCTGCATCGGCTGCGCCACACGCGATCTGGACAACGAGCACTACATGCCCGGCCTCGTCCAGACCTATAACGACGTCGATCCCTTCACGAAGACCGCGACCCATGGCGGTTACTCCGACTCGATCGTCGTCAAGGAAGGTTACGTCCTGTCGATCCCGGACAACCTGCCGCTCGACGCTTCCGCACCGCTTCTCTGCGCCGGTATCACCCTCTATTCGCCGCTGCGCCGCTGGAATGCCGGCCCCGGCCAGAAGGTCGCGATTGTCGGCATGGGCGGTCTCGGCCATATGGGCGTCAAGCTCGGCGCGGCCATGGGCGCGGATATCACCGTCCTTTCCCAGACCCTGTCGAAGAAGGAAGATGGCCTGAAGCTCGGCGCGAAGGACTATTACGCCACCAGCGACGCCTCGACCTTCGAGAAGCTGGCCGGCACCTTCGACCTGATCATCTGCACGGCCGGCGTCGCCATCGACTGGAACGCCTATCTCGGCCTCCTGAAGCCCAAGGGCAGCATGGTCGTGGTCGGTGCGCCGGAACATGCGATCCCGGTTCACGCCTTCTCGCTCATCATCGGCGCGAAGAACCTGTCGGGTTCGATGATCGGTTCGATCAAGGAAACCCAAGACATGCTGGATTTCTGCGGCGAGCACAACATCGTCTCGGAGATCGAGACGATCAACATCCAGGACGTCAACGAAGCCTATGAGCGCGTGCTGAAGAGCGACGTGCGTTATCGCTTCGTCATCGACATGGCATCGCTCGACGCTTGATGGACGTCAAATCGACGTCGTGATTTAAAAAGGCGGGGAGCAATTGCTCCCCGCCTTTTGATTGGGGCAAACCTCTCCTTCCACGCAAGTCATCCTCGGCCTTGTGCAGATGATCGGGACAGGCCCGAGCAGGACGACGGAGAGGTTGTCACCCTAAGGACAAGAAGCGGCGCGGGCTCCCCGCCCTTTCCGCCTGCGCCTCACGCCTCATCCTTCAGCGTCTCTTTCTGGGTAATCAGCCGCGCACTGTGCTGGCCGCTCAGATAGATCCACAGCCAGCTCCACGCCACCGCCAGCCGCGACCGCGTTCCAATCAGGAAGTAGATATGGGCAAGCCCCCAGATCCACCATGCCAGCACGCCCTTGAGCTTGAACCGGCCGAAATCGATCACCGCCGCACGTTTGCCTATGGTCGCCAGATTGCCCTGGTGGCTGTAGCGGAACGGTGATGGTAACGGCTGGCCGGAAAGCCGCGCCTTGATGACCTTCGCCACATAAGCGCCCTGCTGCTTTGCCGCAGGCGCGATGCCCGGCACCGGTTTGCCGTTTTCCTGATTGACAGCGGCCGTATCACCGATGACGAAGATGTCAGCATCATCTTCCAGATTGAGATGAGGCCCAACAATGGCGCGTCCCGCCCGGTCGGCGGCGGCATTGAGCCACTTCGCGGCGGGCGATGCCTGCACACCAGCGGCCCAGACCACGGTGCGGCAGGGATAATAGGTCTCGCCCACCGTCACACCGTCGTCGCTGCAGGCCGTCACGGGTGTTCCGAGCAGAACCTCGACGCCGAGCTTTTCGAGCGCCTCTTTGGCATAGGCTGACAGGTCTTCCGTGAAGACCGGCAGGACGCGAGGGCCGGCCTCTACGAGCAACACCCGGGTCTTTCGGGTATCCACATTGCGGAATTCCGGCGGCAGCGCCTTGTGGGCAAGCTCGGCGATCATGCCCGCCATTTCCACGCCCGTCGGGCCCGCCCCGATGATGACGAAGGTCAGCAGCGCCTGCCGCTCATCTTCACTGGTGGCGAGCTCGGCCCGTTCGAAGGCCAGCAGCAGGCGGCGGCGGATTGTCGTTGCATCTTCAAGCGTCTTGAGGCCGGGGGCGGAGCGCTCCCACTCGTCACGGCCAAAATAGGCGTGGCGCGCGCCGGTGGCCAGCACCAGCGTATCGAAGCCGATCACCTGACCCGAACTTAAATGCACGGTCCGCGCGGCCCGATCTATGCCATTCACCTCCGCAAGCAGGGTCGTGACCTCCTTGCGGTCACGATAGAGATGGCGGATCGGCCAGGCGATTTCGGATGTCGCGAGAGCCGTCGTCGCAACCTGATAAAGCAATGGCTGGAACAGGTGATGATTACGACGATCTATCAATGTAATACGGACAGGGGCCCCCTCCAGCCCGTGTACCAGTTGCAAACCGCCGAAGCCTCCACCCACGACGACAACATGATGTTCTTGCATATGTCTCTGCCTTCAAAAGCTCGCGCACGGAGCATGCGCCAGCTAACTATAGGCAAAAAAATTGACTTCGGTTATGAAATAGCCTGACCGCAGGCACGGCAAAAACGCCGGACTGTTTCAGCCATGCCATATTCCAGCGCATCCGCCGTCAGCCCGTGACCGATGGAAACCTCGGCCAGATAAGGGATACGTTTCATCAGCTTTGGCAGGTTTTCGACGGTCAGGTCATGGCCGGCATTGACGGCAAGCCCGAGCGCCGCAGCATGGTCCGCCGTCTGTCCGAGCTTTTCAAGAAGCGCGTCGCCCTTTTGCGGATCGTCAAAGCAGCCGCCATAGGGGCCGGTGTAGAGTTCGATACGCGCCGCCCCCGTTTCGAACGCCCGCTCAACCGGCTCGCGCTCGCCATCGCCATCGGCAAAAAGCGAGACGCGCATGCCGCCAGCCTTCAGGCGTCCCACCACTTCCTTCAGGAAAACGCCATGCTTGCGGAAATCCCAGCCGTGGTCGGACGTCGCCTGCGACGGGTCATCAGGCACCAGCGTCACCTGTTCCGGCTGCGTTTTCTCGCAAAGGACAAGGAAATCCTCGGTCGGATAACCTTCGATGTTGAATTCCGCGGCGGGGAAACGATCGTCGATCAGCGCACGCAGCACCGGCAGATCGGAAAAGCGGATATGGCGCTGGTCCGGCCGCGGGTGTACAGTCAGCCCGCTTGCCCCCGTCTCCAATGCAATATGCCCGAAATGCGCGACATCCGGCCACGGAAGATCGCGACGGTTGCGTAACATGGCAATTGCGTTCAGATTGACAGAAAGTTTTGCGGGCATGGCATCGGGCTCCGGTTCGGAATTGACATCCTGTTTCACGCAGGTTGAGGCCAATCGCAAGGAGGCCGGCAAATTTTTTATTATTGCGGGAACGAAAATAGGCAATACACGTTACGGTTCTGATGTAGCGTTTGGCATGAGGTCTTGATCGGAAAATATGTCCGTCTTGGGGGAACAAGCAACGGACACCTTTAAAAAGGCAGGCACACTGTCAAAGAGCGCGAAGGGGGAGACAATGCAGGATGGCCGGATGCCGTTCGAAAGTCACGGCGATGAGGACAAACCCAATCTAAGGATCAGCAGCTTTCTACCGGATGTAAGCCTGCCCTCCTCCCTGCCCGCAGAACCCGTCCCCATCGCCGACATGGCCAATATCTTCGGGGTAACTCACCGGACGCTGCATTTCTACGAGGAAAAGGCGCTGCTGACCTCCAGGCGCATCGGCCAGATGCGGGTCTATACCCACCGCAACGTCCAGCGCATGGCGGTCATCAACGTCTGCCGCGAAGTGGGTATTTCCGTCGCCGCCATTACCGAGATCATGGAAAAATTCGTCCGTTCGCTCTCGCAGGGCGAGGCGGACGACATATTCCACGCCGCGCTGCGGCAGCGGAAGCGGGAATTGACGGCCGAGCTTTCCACCCTTCAGCGCCAGGCCCAGCAGATCGAGGAGTTGCTGGTCGCCGACGCGGAAGCGGACGGCATGGATGGCGCGGAACGGGCGCCGGCAAAGGACATCGCCCTTACCGACACCGAGCGAAAATGTCTGGAACTGATGGCGGAGGGTTATGCGCCGGTGCGCCTCGCCCGCGCCCTTGGTCTTTCGGGCACCGATCTCAATGTTCTCGAGGCAAAGATCATCGGCAAGTTCAATGCCAGCAACCGTTTTCAGGCGGTCGCCAAGGCGGTTCTTCTCGGCGTCATCCGCGCCTGATCACGATCAGCGAACGATTGTCAGGGTCTCTGCCGCACGGGTGATGGCGGTGTAGAGCCACCTCTCGCGCGAGTCCCGGAAGGCATAGCTCTCGTCGAAGAGAACCACGTTGTTCCACTGCGAACCCTGCGCCTTATGCACGGTCAGCGCATAGCCGAAATCGAACTCGTCATACCGCTTGCGCGTGGACCACGGAATTTCCGTTTCCACATCCTCGAAAGCCGCCTTCAGCAATTTGATCTTGGCGGCGCCGCGATCCATATCGTCGTCTTCGGGCCGGATCATCAGGTTGATGCCGGGCTTCACCGTCTCGCGCGATGAGCTCATCACCTGCCAGAGCGAGCCGTTCAGCAGGCCCTTGGCCGGATCGTTCCGGAGGCAGACCAGCTTGTCACCGGATTGCGGGTAATCGGCGGTAAAGCCCTTCAGCTCGCGAAGCCGCTGATTGTAGCGGCGGCGGGTACGGTTGGTGCCGACGAGTACCTGATCGGCATCGAGCACCAGCGACTGCGTCACCTCCGACTTGGAAATCACCTGCGCGGAACCATAATCGCCGCGCATGATCTCCCGGCCTTCCCGCACATCCATGGCAAGATGGATGATCGGATTGTCCTTGGCCTGCCGATGAATCTCCGACAGCAGATAATCCGGCTCCTGCTCGGTAAAGAAGCCGCCGCCCGAAACCGGCGGCAGCTGCCCGGGATCGCCAAGCACGAGAATCGGCGTGCCGAAACTCATCAGATCCTTGCCAAGCTGCTCGTCCACCATCGAACATTCATCGATGATGATGAGCGCCGCCTTGGCGAGCGGGCTCTGGCGGTTGATGGAGAACATCGGCGCAATCGAGGTCTTGCCGGTTTCCTCGTCTTCGACAGTTTCTTCACCGCGCGGGCGGTAGATCAGCGAATGGATGGTGCGGGCATTGGTTGCACCACGCGAACGCAGCACCTGCGCCGCCTTACCGGTGAAGGCCGCAAACAGCACCTCGCCATCGACATTTTCCGCGAAATGCTTGGCAAGCGTCGTCTTGCCCGTTCCGGCATAACCGAACAGCCGGAAAACCGGTGTGCGGCCTTCCTTCAGCCAGCGGGAAACAGCCTTGAGCGCTTCGTCCTGTTGCGGTGAAAATAACATGCGCCCTCATCGCAGGATTCGAGCGTGGTGCGCAACAGAAAAAGAACGAAAGATGAATCGCCTGACGAGAATGACGGCCTCAATGGGCCGCCTGCTTCTCGACGAGTGCCGCCAATTGCTCCGCAACCGTATTCCAGCCGTCGAAGAACCCCATCTCCGCGTGCCTGTTGCGATCCTCAAGATTGTTGTGCATGGCGTAAGCCACATATTCCATGCCGTCGGGATGATCGCGAAACGTCATCACGGCCGTGAGGAACGGCTGGGCGGAGGGGCGAAAACCCGCGGTCAGCGCATCGGTGAAAACCAGACGCTCCTCATGATCCACCGCCAGAAAACATCCTTTGACATGCGGACCGAAGGCCGCGCCATCCTCGCTATACCGCGTTTCGAAGGCGCCGCCGGGATGAAGCTCCATTTTGTCGACACGGCATTGGCCGGGATGCGGCACCCACCACTGTTCAAGACTGGTCCTGTCCGTCCAGGCATTCCAGACGAGCCGGCGCGGCGCCCTTATGATGCGTGAAATTTTCAGGTCGAGATCGGGATTGAAAGTGTCGGTCATCGGTCATTCTCCCCTTTGCTGGACATCCTGTCCTGTTGTGCCATGACAAACTGTTCGAGCCGGTCGGTGCGGCCTTCCCAGATGGCGCGCTGTTGCGAAAGCCAGCCATCGAGCATGGAAAACCGCTGCTTCTCCAGGGAGCAGAACCGGACACGCCCCTGCTTGCGCGTCACGATCAGCCCCGCCTCTTCCAGCTGGCGGATATGTTTCATGAAGGATGGCAGGGCCATGTCGAAGGGTTCGGCCAGCGTTCCGATGCTCGCCTCCCCGCCGCCCAGCCTCAGGATCACCGCCCTGCGGGTCGGATCGGCAAGAGACTGGAAGATATCGTTGAGTGCATCTGAATAGTTTTCCATAAGGCTAACTATCACATCAAAACACTTAGCTCAATGGATAAGTTTAAAAATGCGTCGAGACAGGGAATAATTCGTCAGGTTGCGGTGTCTCTTGATGTGCTGGCGGCAGAGGCCGCCCGAACCAAGGAGGATATGTCCATGAAGATCCGCTTTATCGTTCCCGCCCTCGTTCTGGCTTTTGCCGGAACGGCCTATGCCGCCCCTGCGGTCGAAACGGTCAAGACCGCCAAAGGCGACGTGCTGGCGGGTGAAAAAGGCATGACGCTCTACACTTTCAAGAACGACAAGAAGGGCGTATCCAATTGTTATGACAAATGCGCGGTAAACTGGCCGCCGTTTTTCGCAGCCGCCAGCGACAAGGCCGAGGGCGCCTATTCCCTCGTGAAGCGCAAGGATGGCAAGATGCAGTGGGCAAAGGATGGCATGCCGCTTTATTACTGGGTCAAGGATACCAAGAAGGGCGATGCCACCGGTGATGGTGTGAACGGTGTATGGGATGCCGCAAAACCCTGATGGCATGAATGGCGAAAAGCGGGGGAACCATTCCCCCGCAGCCGGCAGCTTCGAAACGGAGATGCTGGCGCTGATACCCATGCTGCGCCGTTATTCCCGCAGCCTTTCCCGTTCTGACGCCGATGGCGAGGACCTCTTGCAGGACTGCGTGGAAAAGGCGCTGGCCAATCAAAGGCAATGGCGCGGAACAGGTTTAAAAACATGGGCTTACACGATAATGACGAATCTTTATCGTAACCGCCACCGCGCCGAGAAACGTCACCCGTCCGAAAGCCTCGACGGCCATGAGACCATCGCCGGCGCGGAGACGCTCTCCGACACGCTGGAGAATGACCGCCTGCACGGCGCGCTCGCCCTTCTTTCGCCCGACATGCGCGCGGTGCTGATGCTGGTGACGGTGGAGGGCTACAGTTATCAGGAGGCGGCCGAGACACTATCGATCCCGCTCGGCACCGTCATGTCCAGACTGTCCCGCGCCCGCGAAACCCTTCGCCAGCACCTGGCGGCGGATAATATCATACCCCTGCGGAGACCACGATGAAACGGCCCGACGCCATAACCGAAGACGACCTGCACGCCTATGTCGACGGACTTCTTTCCGACGACGACCGCGCGGCTGTCGAGGCCTGGCTGGCGGAAAGGCCGGAAGAGCAGGCCCGCGTGGAGGAATGGAGAAAACAGGCCGATATTCTGCGCAATGCCTTCGCCTCCTATGCCGCCGCACATCCGCATGACGCATCGATGCTCAGCCCGCAAAAGAGGGAGCGCGCATGGCGGGTAAAACCGGTTCTCCTGCAAACAGCGGCCGCCCTTTTGATCTTCGTGGCGGGTGCTGCGGCCGGCAGGCTTCTGCCGCCGTCTTTTTCCACGCCGCAGGACGTGACTCTGGCGTCGCTGACGACGGATATTCCGGCACAGGCGAAATCCGCCTATCTCATCTATGCGAGCGAGGTGCGCCATCCCGTTGAAGTCGGCGCCGGAGAGCAGCAGCATCTCGCGACATGGCTCGGCAAGCGGCTCGGCTACCCCTTCACCATCCCCGATCTCTCGAAGATCGGATATGACCTCGTCGGCGGGCGTCTTATCCCCGTCAGCGGCAAGCCGGGCGCGATGCTGATGTATCAGGACAAGACCGGCCGCAGGGTGACGGTGCTGATCGGCCACAACGAGGAAAACCGCACCACCAGCTTCCGCATGGCCAGCGCCGACGGTATCGAGACCTTCTACTGGATCGACAACGAACTGGGTTACGCCGTGTCCGCCGAACTGACGCGCGACGAGGTGCAGGCGATCGCCGAGGAATGTTACCGGCAGTTCCCGACGTGAAGACCGCTATTTCAGCATCGGCCAGAGGCTGATGACAAGAAGCACGGCCATGGTGATATTGAACCATTTGAGCCGGACGGGGACAGCGAGCCAGTCGCGCAAGGCGGAGCCGAAGCCGGCCCAGGTCGAAACACTGGGAAGATTGACCGCGGCGAAGGCCACGCCAACGACAAGAACGGTGAAGAAATATTGCCGCTCATCCGTATAGGTCGCCATCGCCGTCACCGCCATCACCCAGGCCTTGGGATTGACCCACTGAAAGGCGGCGGCAGCAATGAAACTCATCGGCGCCGATGCGGCCGAACCTTCGCTGAGGCTGCGGGAAGTACCGATCTTCCATGCGATCCAGACGAGATAGAGACCACCTGCGAATTTCAGGCCGGTGTAAAGCACGGGCACCGAATGCAGCAACGCGCCGAGACCGAAGCCGACCCCGATCAGCAGCGACAGGAACCCTGCGCCGATGCCCAGCATATGCGGGATGGTGCGGCGGAATCCGAAATTCACGCCTGACGCAAACAGCATCATATTGTTCGGGCCTGGTGTGATGGAGGTGGTGAAGGCAAACAGCACCAGCGCAACAAAGGTTTCGGCAGTCATGATTTCTCCTTGAGCAGAAACCCTATCCGTCGGACCATCATCAAGCCACCCCGCCGGATCGATGGGCGCGGTCAATTTTTTTGATGGATCAATACTTTCCATGCCGGGTTTGAGAAGTCGGAACAAAGGGCTATTGTCCAATCACCAATCGCTGGAGCGAACCGATGTATGACGACATTCCTTCCGTCACCCTGCCATCAGGAAAAGAGATTCCGGCCCTTGGCCTCGGCACCTGGAACATGGGGGAGACGCGATCATCCGCGCCGCAGGAGGTCGAAAGCATCCGCAAGGCGATCGATCTCGGCATGACGCTGGTCGACACGGCGGAAATGTATGCGGACGGCAGATCGGAGGAAGTGGTCGGCGCGGCAATCGCCGGCCGTCGCGACGAGGTGTTTCTGGTCAGCAAGGTCTACCCCTGGAACGCCAGCGCCAGAGGCACGGCGGAAGCCTGCGAGCGCAGTCTCGCAAGGCTCGGCACCGACCACATCAATCTCTATCTGCTGCACTGGCGTGGCGAGCACCCGCTTGCGGAAACCGTAGCGGCTTTCGAAAGGCTGAAGAGCGACGGCAAGATCGGCGACTGGGGCGTCTCCAATTTCGACAGCGACGACATGGAGGAGCTTTTCGCAGTTCCCGACGGCAAGAACTGCGCCGCCAATCAGGTGCTCTACAACCTGTCCCGACGCGGACCGGAGTTTTCGCTGCTGCCATGGTGCCAGGAGCATGGCGTGCCGCTGATGGCCTATTCCCCGATCGAACAGGGCCGTATTTTGAAGAACCATGAACTCATCCGCATCGCCAAGGCCTATCAGGCAACCCCGGCCCAGCTGGCGCTCGCCTTTCTTCTGGAAAGGGACGGCGTCATCGCCATTCCGAAATCCGCCAATATCGCACGGGTCGAGGAAAACCGCGGTGCGACCGATCTTGAAATAACCGATGAAGACTGGGCGGCGCTCGATGTCGCCTTCCCGCCGCCGACACGCAGAACAGCGCTGGAAATGCTTTGATATAACAGCGCTTTAAGACACTGTCCGGAATCTGTCTAACAGGCAGTTGAATCGGAATGTGAGCAAAACAATTGTGCCAGCGCCGCGGCAGACGGCGCTTGAAAAACGGCGCGGAAAACCGCGCCGTTGTGTCCAGAAAAGCACCGCTCCGTTACGGTATGCGCCGCTCATATTCCTCTTTCAGTCCCAGCCATGTATCCCAGAACGGCCCCGGCTCCTTCTCCTGAAGACGGGCGGCGAGAATGTCGAGATGCACATGCCAGCCAGCGCTGACGTCAAGCCTCGTCCTCCTGTCGGCCAACCGGCGATGAACCAGCGTCAGCAGCACATCCTTGCCAAGAGCCTGAAGTTCGATCGAGACCTCGCCACCTTCGCCCCAACTAAAGACGAGACGGTGCGGTGGAACCACGGTAATGATGCGGGAAGCCATACGGTCTTCTTCGGAAAAGCCTTCCGGGCGCCGGCCGGGCGGATCGGAAAGCTCATCGTTGCGCCACACCAGTTCGAACGGTGCATCCGGCGCAAGCCGCATTTCACCGGATGCCAGCCAGCGGCGGCGAAGTTCGCTTTGTGTCAGATAGGCCCAGACCCGGTCGATCGGTCCCGGCAGCAGCCGTTCGATCTTCAGGGTCGTCGGCTCGACGAGACGGCCATAGGCGTCAGGCATTGCAATATCAGCCATTGTCATTTCCTCCATCTGCAGGGATTTTTCCCTGATCATCCTCCCTGAGCATCTGCTCAAGAATATCGAGGCGACTGCCCCAGAACTGCCGGTAGAAATCCAGCCATTCATGCGCTTCCGCCAACCGTTCCGGCGAAAGGCGGCAGACATGGGTGCGCCCCCTCACCTCACGGCGGATGAGCCCGGCATTTTCCAGCGCCTTGATGTGCTTTGAAGCCGCAGCGAGCGATATGTCGAACGGCTGGGCCAACTGGCTTACCGTGCGCTCGCCGCGGGACAGATCACGCAGCATCGTGCGTCGCGTGGCGTCGCCAAGGGCATGAAAGACGGTGTCGAGATGTGAAGCGGATAATTCAACCATGTTGTTGAATATAGACTGCCGATCCAGAAAGTCAACCATACGGTTGAATGTTGGATCGAGCGGAACAACGCCATAAAAAACCCGCGGCGAACCGCGGGCTTATATTTCAGCATCTGCTCCAAATACGGAGATTACATTCCCTGCGAACCGCGATTCATCGCCGCAATACCGGTGCGGCAAATTTCGATCAGGCCGAGCGGCTTGATGATGGCCACGAACTGGTCGATCTTCGATGACTTGCCGGTGATTTCGAAGATGAAATGCTCGACAGTCGCATCCACCACCTTGGCCTGAAACGCATCCGCAAGGCGCAGGGCTTCAGCGCGCACTTCACCCGTGCCGGCGACCTTGATGAGCGCCACTTCGCGCTCGATAGGCCGCTCCTGCCCCAGTTCGCGGGCACGAACGGTGAGATCGAGAACCCGGTGCACGGGCACGATACGTTCCAGCTGCGCCTTGATCTGCTCCAGCACGATGGGGGTACCGCGCGTGACGATGGTGATGCGCGACAGATGCGCCTCATGTTCGGTCTCGGAAACCGTCAGGCTTTCGATGTTGTAGCCACGGCCGGAAAACAGGCCGATGACCCGGGCGAGAACACCCGGCTCGTTGCTGACGAGAACCGACAGCGTATGATTTTCGACGGCAGCCGTTTCCTTCTGGATGAAATAGGCGGAGCCGGTGGGCTGTAGGTGTGCGTTCATGTCCTTTTCCTCTCCCGGCTCAGACTAGCTGACGGCCCTTGGCGTCAATGGCGTTGGCAACAGCTTCATCCGTCGCCTCATCCGGCAACAGCATCTCGTTATGAGCCTTACCAGACGGGATCATCGGGAAGCAATTGGCAAGATTGGCAACGCGGCAATCGAAGATAACCGGCTTGTTGACCGCGATCATCTCGGCGATCTTCTCGTCCAATTCCCTAGGATCGTCGCAATACATGCCGACCGCTCCATAGGCTTCCGCGAGCTTGACGAAGTCAGGCATCGCTTCGGTATAGGAGTTGGACAGGCGGTTGCCATGCAGCAGCTGCTGCCATTGGCGCACCATGCCCATGTACTGGTTGTTGAGGATGAAGATCTTCACCGGCAGACCGTACTGGATGGCGCAGGACATTTCCTGAATGCACATCTGGATCGAGGCGTCACCGGCGATATCAATGACGAGCGCTTCCGGGTGTGCAACCTGAACGCCGATGGCTGCCGGCAGGCCGTAACCCATGGTGCCGAGACCACCTGACGTCATCCAGTGGTTCGGCTCCTCGAAGCCGAAGAACTGCGCCGCCCACATCTGATGCTGCCCGACTTCTGTCGTAATGTAGGTGTCACGCCCCTTCGAAGCCTCATAAAGCCGCTGCAACGCATATTGCGGCATGATGACATCGTTGGAGTTCTTGTAGGCGAAGGAGTTGCGGGCACGCCAGCGCTCGATCTGCGCCCACCAATCGGCGGTCTGCGCCTTTTCCGGTTTCTTCGGCAAGGCGCGCCACAGGCGGACCATATCTTCCAGAACATGGCCGACATCGCCGATAACAGGCACGTCGACGCGAACCGTCTTGTTGATCGACGATGGGTCGATATCGATGTGGATCTTCTTGGAATTCGGCGAAAACGCGTTGATGCGGCCGGTAATTCGGTCGTCGAAACGCGCGCCGACGCAGACCATGACATCACAATCATGCATCGTCATATTGGCTTCGTAGGAACCGTGCATGCCCAGCATGCCGAGCCAGTTCTTGCCCGATGCCGGATAGGCGCCGAGACCCATCAGGGTCGAGGTGATCGGGAAACCGGTCAGCTCTACCAGTTCACGCAGCAGACGGGTGGCCTCCGGGCCGGAATTGATGACGCCGCCGCCGGTGTAGAAAACCGGCTTCTTCGCCTTCGACATCAGCTCGATGGCCGCATGAATGGCATTGAGGTCGCCCTGGACCTTCGGCTTGTAGCTCTCATGCTGGATGGCGGCGGAAGGCGGCGTGTAGGTGCCGGTGGCGAACTGGATGTCCTTCGGAATATCGACAACAACAGGTCCGGGACGACCCGTCTGCGCGATGCGGAAGGCTTCATGGATAATGCCCGCCAATTCGTTGACGTCCTTCACCAGCCAGTTGTGCTTGGTGCAGGGGCGCGTGATGCCGACGGTGTCACATTCCTGAAACGCGTCGGAGCCGATCAGCGATGTCGGAACCTGGCCGGAGAGGCAGACGAGCGGAATGGAATCCATCAGCGCATCCTGCAGCGGGGTGACCGCATTCGTCGCGCCGGGGCCTGACGTGACGAGCATGACGCCGACCTTGCCGGTGGAGCGGGCATAACCTTCGGCGGCGTGGCCGGCGCCCTGCTCGTGGCGCACGAGAATGTGCTGGATGTCTTCCTGCTGGAAAATCTCGTCATAGATCGGAAGCACGGCACCGCCGGGGTAACCGAAGATGTGCTCGACGCCGTTATCCTTCAGCGCCTGCAGAACGATCTCCGCACCTGTCATGCGATTGCTGTTTTCCGTATTGTCCTTATCCGTCATTGCCTGTTTCCATCCCGCTTTGGCTTTGGATATCGAGGAGCCCGAGGGCCTGTTTGAAGACATAAAAAAAGGCCCCTAGAGGAGCCTCGTTCAGCGCATGGGTGCTTTCGCCGGATGGTTACACCATCCTGCCCATGCGCCGTCCCACCACGATAAGTACGTTAAGATTTTTCATGGGGCGGAGTGTTAGCCAGAAAACCCCCAGCCGTCAACGCATATTGCAGGAAAAAATCGCCGCCGCCTTCTTTTATTACCCGCAAGCAGACTTCCGCGAAATTTTCGAACGCAGCCGGTACACCTGTTGTTAAGCATAATATTTTAATATCGAGAGCGCAGATACTGCCCGAACCACCGCGATATCGCATGTACCGGGAAAAAATGTGAATAACGACACGTTTCATAACGCGTCCCGCATGGACGAAAACGAACGGCGGTCCGGCCAGCAGCCGGCGAACCGCATGCTCGGCCGCGTCATCGCCTGTAACGGCGCACACGCCACCATTGCCGCCGAAACCGAACCGGGCACCACCGTTGTGTCGCAGCTCTGGTCTGTCGGACGCCTGATCTCGATCGAAATGGGCACGAGCCGTGTCGCGGCCCTCGTCTTCGCCATGCGCACGGGCGAGGACTATTGGGCAGCGGACAGACCGAACAGGCTGCTGATCGACGTTGAACTCGTGGGCGAAGTTTACCGCACCGAGGACGGCAGCGAACGCTTTTCCACCGGCATCTCGCGTTACCCCTATCTCGGCGCGGTGGCGCACCGCATCCGCACCAGCGACCTCTCGAAGATCTACGACAGCGGCAAGCGTGACGCCTGCGTGATCGGCAGGCTGACGCAGGACGATACGATCGGCGCCACCATCAGCATTCCGCAGATGCTTGCCAAACATTTCGCCGTCGTCGGTTCGACGGGCGTGGGCAAGACCACCGCCGTTTCGCTGCTTCTGAACAAGGCGATCGAGACCGACCCGAAACTGCGTGTCCTCATTCTCGATCCACACAATGAATTCGCGGCCGCTTTTCCCGATCATTCCGTCGTCATCGATACGGATACGCTGGACCTGCCCTTCTGGCTGATGCGGCTTGAAGAATTTGCCGAGGTCATCTTCCGCGGTCGCAAGCCGGTGCCGGAAGAAATGGATGTCCTCCGCGACATCATTCCCGAAGCGAAGAAGGCGTTTCGCGGCACCGAAGGTTCCGCCGTCCGCCGCACCTCCGACAAAAGCGCGATCACACCGGATACGCCGGTACCCTACCGCATGGCCGATCTTCTCGCCCTCATCGACGAGCGTATCGGACGGCTGGAAGGACGCGGCGAAAAACCCGCATTGCGCACGCTGAAAGGCCGCATCCTCTCGGCCATTAACGACACGCGCTACAACTTCATGTTCTCCAGCAATACGATCAGCGACACCATTCTGGAAACGGTGGCGCATATTTTCCGTATTCCCGGCGAAGGAAAGCCGATTTCGGTATTCCAGCTGTCAGGCATTCCCTCCGAAGTGGTGAACTCGGTGGTTTCGGTCCTCTGCCGCATGTCCTTCGAACTGGCGGTGCTGGCGCGCGGCTCGCTGCATATGCTTGTCGTCTGCGAGGAAGCGCACCGTTATGTGCCTGCCGACCCCGAGCGCGGCTTTTTCCCCACCCGGCAATCCATCGCCCAGATCGCCAAGGAAGGCCGCAAATACGGCATTTCGCTCGGCGTCATCAGCCAGCGGCCGAGCGAACTGGACCAGACCATCCTGTCGCAATGCTCGACCGTTTTCGCCATGCGGCTCTCGAACGAGATCGACCAGAAGATCATCCTTTCAGCGGTACCGAACGCATCGACATCGACCACCAGTTTTCTGTCGTCCATCGGCAATGGTGAGGCCATTGCTTTTGGCGAGGCCGTCAATGTACCGATGCGCATGCGTTTTGACCGCGTCGTCACGGCCAAATTGCCGAAGGCGAGCGGCATCACCAGCCATGTGAACCACGAAACCCCTGATACGGTTGACCTGAACAGCATCGTCACCCGCATGCGCGCCACGCCAAAACCCGTTATCACCGGCTTCCAGCAAAGCGTTGAAGCGGCCTTTTCCGATCTGCCGGAACCGGCAGCACCGAACCGGTCAACGGATGAGGTCGATAGCTGGAAGCAGGAACTGGGCACAGCTGCAACGGAGGGATATGAACCCTATCGCCCGGACATGCTGCCTGGCCGCACGCTCCCTGCATCACCAAATCCGGCGGCACCCGATACCGCCTCTGGCGCCGTCAACGAATTGCGCAAGGCCAGTTTCCAGATGCAGGCGCAAAATGGCCCGCCGCCCGGCGATACACGCCCTTCGCTCCGCGAGAGCCTCCTGAAGAAGCCGCTCGGCAGCCTCTACCGGAAAGACTGACGCCCGTTCACGGCTGGATGCGTGTCCAGTCGTCTCCCATCTGATTGCGGAACCAGGTCATCTGCCGTTTGGCATATTGACGGGTCGCGGCCGCCGATTTTTCGATAACCTCCGCCTCGCCCATGCGCCCGGCCAGCATATCGGCGATCTGGGCAACGCCGATCGCCTTCATTGCCGTTGCATCAGGCGGAAGATTGAGCGCGAGAAGCGCCTGCACCTCCTCCACCGCGCCGCTCTCCACCATCGCCTCAAAACGACGATTGATGCGATCATGCAGCACCGGCCTTTCCGGCAGGACGACGAATTTCTGCGCCCGGTCGGGGTCGATAATCATAGGGCCCCGGGCCTGCTGGAAATCCCGGATCGATTTCCCCGTCGCCTCAAGCACTTCAAGCGCCCGGACGATACGCTGCCCGTCCCCCGGCTGGAGCGTGTCCGCCATGGCCGGATCACGGCCGGCGAGTTCCGCATGAAGGACCGCCCCTCCCTCCTCGACCAGCCGGGCGCGCAATCTCTCGCGGATGTCCTCTGGAATGTTGGGCATGTCGGAGAGGCCGCCCGTCAATGCCTTGAAATAAAGTCCCGTGCCGCCGACGATGACGGGGAAACGCCCCTGCGCCCGTAAATCCGCAAGCAGGGCAGAGATGTCCCGCAGCCATTCGCCCGTTGAATAGAGGCTGCTCGCCGACACATGGCCGTAAAGCAGATGCGGCACGCCCTCCATCTCGTCTTCGGATGGCCGGGCGGTCAACACCCGTAGCGTGTCGTAAACCTGCATGCTGTCGGCATTGATGACGACGCCGTCCCGCTCCCGCGCCAAACGAAGCGCAAGCGCGGACTTGCCGCTTGCCGTCGGGCCGGTTATCAGGATCGCATCAAAATTCTCATCAAGGTTTTTCATCATGGCTCTCGTTGCCACGCTTATCGCCAATCCGTCAAATCCTGTTCTGACACCGGCCCTCGGCGAAGCGGCCGCGAAGGCCGTCAACGCATCGGGCCTCTACTGGCTGGCCGATGGCATTGCCTGCGATATCGCCCTGCCCTCCGGCGCTGCCATCGAACAGGCACGCAGCGCGATTGCAGCCGCGCTTGCCGGAAAACCGATCGATATCGTCATCCAGGAACAGGATCAGCGGCGCAAGAAGCTTCTGATCGCCGACATGGATTCGACCATGATCGGCCAGGAATGCATCGACGAACTGGCGGCCGAAGTCGGGTTGAAGGACAAGGTCTCAGCCATCACCGCCCGCGCCATGAATGGCGAGATCGCTTTCGAACCTGCTTTGCGTGAGCGTGTGGCGCTGCTGAAGGGCCTGCCGGTCTCTGTCATCGATGACGTCATCGAAAAGCGCATCACGCTGACCCCGGGCGGCAAGGAACTGATCGCCACCATGAAGGCGAAGGGCTATTACACCGCCCTCGTGTCCGGCGGCTTCACCGTCTTCACCGGCCGCGTCTCCGCGATGCTCGGTTTCGACGAGGACCGCGCCAATCTGCTGGGCGAAGCCAATGGCGAACTTGATGGCACCGTTGCCGAACCCATCCTCGGCAAACAGGCAAAGGTGGATGCACTGAACGATATTGCAGCAAAGCTCGGCATTTCGCCGGAGGAGGCAATGGCAGTCGGCGATGGCGCCAACGATCTCGGCATGCTGCATCTGGCCGGCGCGGGCGTGGCCCTGCATGCCAAGCCGGCCGTGGCAGCCGAGGCGCAGATGCGCATCGACCATGGTGATCTGACCGCGCTTCTATACATCCAGGGCTACCGCAAGACGGATTTTGTCACTCCATGATCATCCGAGAGACACAGAGACTCATTCTGCGCGAGTGGAAGGAGAGCGACCGTGACCTGTTCCGCGAAATCAACGCCGACGAAAAGGTCATGGAGTTTTTTCCCTTCCGCCGCAGCCATGCGAAAGCGGACGCCGTGCTGGAAACCATCAACGGCATGATCCGCGGCAGCGGTTACGGCTTCTACGCCATGGAATTGCGCGAGACCGGCGAAGTCATGGGCTTCTGCGGCATTTCCCCCGTCATGAATCTCGACCCGCCCTTCCCGCTCGGAACCATGGAAATCGGCTGGCGGCTCGCCACCCGCTTCTGGGGCCACGGCTATGTCACGGAAGCGGCGCAATCGCTGCTCGTCATGGCCTTCGATGAAAAGGAGACGCCGGAAATCGTCTCCTTTGCCGTGCACAACAACCAGCGTTCAACGCGGGTGATGGAGCGTATCGGCCTCAAGCGTGATCCTTCACGCGATTTCGACCATCCGCGCGTGCCGGAAGAGACGCATCCGCATCTGCGCCCGCATGTGACCTATGCGTTGACGCTGGAGGAGTGGCGGGCGCGATAAGACCCTGCCCGCCAAGCCCGAACATCACTTCACGGCCGCATTGCCGCCATCGGCAAACAACGCCGCTCCGGCGACGAAGCTCGCCATGGGGCTAGCGAGGAAAAGCGCTGCCTGCGCGATTTCCTGCGGCTCAGCGATACGTTTCATCGCATGCAGGCCAGCGGCCCATTCCTTCTGCGCCGCATCGCCGGCGGCCGGTGTATCAACCCCGCCGGGCAGCAGCGCATTGGCACGAATACCGCTGATGGCATAATCGGCGGTAATGCCTTTCACCAGCCCCATCAACGCCGCCTTCGCCGCGCCGTAAGCCGCCATGCCCGGTATGCCGACGCTGGTGCCGACGAAGCTTGAGGTAAAGACGATGGAGCCGCCGCCACGCGTCAACATCAGCGGTATCTGGTAACGCGCCCCCAGAAAGGCGGAGGTAAGATTGACGTTGAGTACATCATCCCATTCCGCAGGCGAAATCTCCGCCAGCGGCTTCATGGCCCCCACCGCACCGGCATTATTGACGGCGATATCGAGGCCACCGAACACGCTCACGGCCGCCTCTGCCAGCCGGGAATGGGTTTCGGCAAGACCGGCATCACCCGCCACCGCGTGGACGCGGCCGCCGGTCTCACGAATGTCGCCGGCAACCTCCTGCAGCGCCTTTTCGCCGCGCGCATTGAGAACGACCGCCGCGCCGTGAGCGGCAAACAGCATCGCCGTCGCCCGGCCGATGCCGGATGACGCACCGGTGATGATGGCAACCTTGTTTTCAAGCAATTTCATATCCTTGGCCTCCGTTTAATGGAGCCCAAGGATTAGAGAGCGGCCGGAATGACAACCACCCGATTCCTGACGGATCGGACGAAAGGCGTTTATTCCAGCGGCAGCGCCACGACGCGCAGATTGCCCTGGGCATCCGCCACCATCATATGCGCATTCTTGCGGCCTTCGGATTTCAGGCCGTTGACGCGCACCAGCACATCGCCCGGAACCTCCATGAAGTCCTGCCCGACCTCGACGATGATATCGCCGGCCTTCATGCCCTTCTGTTCGGCGGGTGACCCCGCATCGACGCTGGCGACAAGCACGCCTTCCACGCTTTCGGCAATGCCCTTTTCGGTGCGCAGCTCGTTGCTCAGCACCACGAGATTCATGCCGAGCACGCTCTGCGGTGCTTCACGCACTTCCGGCGTCTGGTCCTGCGCCTGATCGTCGGTGCCGCCATCGTCTTCCGGTGCGACCACACCGCCATCGCCGTCTTCGCTCTGCTGGTCGTCGGCCGAGGCCTTCTCATCCGTCGCATCCTGCAACTGGCCGAGCTTGACCTTGACGGTCTCCTCCTTGCCATCACGCAGGATCACCACATCGACGTCCTTGCCGACAGGGCTTTCCGCCACGATCCGCAAAAGGTCGCGCATCTCGTGAATATCCTTGCCGTCGAATTTCAGCACGACATCGCCGGCCTGGATCGGGCCATTTTCCACCGGTCCGCCCTTGGCGACGCCGGAGATAAGCGCACCCTTGGCGCTGTCCATGCCGAGGCTTGCCGCCACATCGTCGGTGACGGGCTGGACACGAACACCGAGCCAGCCGCGGCGCGTCTCACCGAATTCGATGAGCTGCTGGACGATATTCTGGGCAAGCTCCGTCGGCACGGCGAATCCGATACCGATCGAACCGCCGCTCGGGGAAATGATCGCCGTATTGATGCCGATCACCTCGCCCTTCATGTTGAAGAGCGGACCGCCGGAATTGCCCTTGTTGATGGCCGCATCCGTCTGGATGAAATTGTCATAGGGGCCGGCATTGATATTACGCCCGCGCGCGGAAATAACACCGACCGTCAGCGATCCGCCAAGCCCGAAGGGATTGCCGATGGCCATCACCCAGTCGCCGATGCGCATGCTGCGCGAATCACCGAACTTGACGGCCTTCAACGGCGTTTTCGGCTCCACCTTCAAGACGGAAAGATCGGTTTTCGTATCGGTGCCAACCAGTGTCGCCTTGAGCTTCGAACCGTTAGGGAAAATCACCTCAATGGCGTCGGCGCCCTCGATGACGTGGTTGTTGGTGACGACGTAACCGGCCGGGTCGATCACGAAACCGGACCCCAGCGAATTGACCTTTTCACCGCCTTCCGGCTTCTGGCTGTCGAAATAATCCTTGAAGAATTCCTGGAAGGGCGAACCCTCCGGCAGTTTCGGCGGAACCGGGCCCTTGCCGTCGGTCTTGACGTTCTGCGAGGTGGAAATATTCACCACCGCGTCGAGAAGCGGCTCGGCAAGATCAGCCACCGATTCCGGCCCATGGCTCTGCGCCAATGCCGCAACCGGTGCCGTAAGGCTACCCGCCACAAGCGCGATGCCCGCGATTGCGGCGATGCTGCTGCGAAAAGGCGAAAGAAGGGTCACGGCCATAAGCGTCCTCGCGTTTCAAATAGTCCTGCCCTGCATATATCGGCAAAGCATAAGGCGGAATGATGAAGTGTAAAAATACCTTTTCGTGAACAGGCGGGGGACGCCTTGCCCGTAGTCACAGCTTTGGCACGAAAACGGACCAAAAAGAAAGGGCCGGTAAAAACCGGCCCTCCAAAATCATTTTATCCGTTATCAGTTCGCCGGCGCCGGCGCAGGTGCGGCAGGCGCCGTGGACGGAGCACCGTCGATGTTGTTGAAATAACGGAAGAAGGTAGAGTCCGGAGACAGAACCAGCGTCGTGCCTGTTCCGCTCAGTGAGCTGGAATAGGCGGCCATCGAGCGATAGAACTCGAAGAAGCTCGGGTCGCGCTGGAAAGCTTCACCGAACACCTTGTTACGCTCCGCATCGCCTTCACCGCGCAGCACTTCGGACTGACGACGCGCATCGGATTCGAATTCCACGACCTGACGGTCGGCGATAGCGCGGCGGCGCTGCGCTTCTTCGTTACCACGGGCGCGGATCAGTTCGGCCTCGGCCAGACGTTCCGACTTCATGCGCTCGAAGGTCTGCTGCGAGACTTCCTGCGTCAGGTCGGTACGGCGAATGCGCACGTCAACGATGCTGATGCCGAGCGATTCCGCATCGGGACGCAGATCGTCACGCACTTCCTGCATCATCGATGCACGTGCATCCGAGAGCGCGGATTCGAAGCCACGCAGACCGTAGACCCGGCGCAGCGATGCGTCGAGACGGGTACGCAGGCGCGATTCCGCCGACATCTGGTCACCCGAGACCGTCTGCCGGAAGCGGCGTGCATCCGTGATGCGATAGACCACGAAGGCATCAACCTCGTAGAACTTGCCGCCGGAGACCTGAACACGAATATTGTCGTGATCAAAACGCAGCGCGCGGTTTTCGACATATTGTACGCGGTCGGCGTCCATGAAGGCGAAGGGCAGCTTGAAATAGAGGCCCGGCGCGGTTTTGACATCCTGGATTTCACCGAAGCGAACGACGATGGCCTGCTGGCGCTCGTTGACGACGAAGATCGACGAATAACCGAGGAAAAGCACGACGGCGAGGCCGACGAGAATGGCCGTAAGACGGTTGCCCATATTAGTTGCCTCCCTGCTGTGCCGCGCCCGGATTGCCGCGCATGATCTCGTTCAGAGGCAGATAAGGCACCACACCCTGTTTTTCGTCGATGATGACCTTGTTGGAGCCCTTCAGGACCTGTTCCATCGTTTCCAGGAACATGCGCTGACGGGTTACATCAGGCGCGGTGCGATACTGGTCGTAGATGGAGATGAAACGCTGCGCTTCACCCTGTGCCTCGTTGACGACACGCGACTTGTAGGCGTTCGCTTCTTCGAGGATCTGCGCGGCCTGACCGCGGGCGGCACCGAGCTTCTGGTTGGCGTATTGGTTGGCTTCCTGAACGAAGCGGTCTTCGTCCTGTTCGGCGCGCTGCACTTCATCGAAGGCGTCGGCCACTTCGCGCGGCGGCGCCGCGTCTTCAATAGCCACCGCATTGATGGAGATGCCGGCGCCATAACCGTCCATCGTGGACTGGATGATGGTGCGCACATCCGCTGCGATCGCCTGACGGTTATCGCGGAAGATGTCCTGTGCCGGACGACGGCCGACGACTTCGCGCATGGCGCTTTCGGAAACCTGCTGCAGGGTTTCAGCCGGGCTGTCGACGTTGAAGAGGTAGGATTTCGGATCGGAGACCGTATAGAGCACCGAGAACTGCACGTTGACGATGTTCTGGTCGCCGGTCAGCATCACGCCGCTCGCTGAAGACGACGAAGCGCGCGAACCGATATTCTGCTGCTGCTCGGTCACCTTGACAATTTCCACCGTCTCGATCGGCCACAGATGGAAATGCAGGCCCGGCATCGAAATTTCATCCTTCGGACGCCCGAAACGCAGCTCCACGCCACGCTCGTCCGGCTGGACGGTGTAGATGGACTGGATGCCGAGGAAAACCAGAACGACGAGAACAACGATCGCAACCGCGCCGCCGTTGAAGCCGCCCGGCAGGACATTCCTGAAACGGTCCTGGCTGCGCCGGATGATCTCTTCCAGATCGGGCGGGCCGCCATTACCGCCGCCACCGCCGCGAGGCCGGTTAGGCCCCTGCCCCCATGGGCCGCCACCGCCGCCCTGGTTGTTTCCGCCACCACCGCCGCCGCCCCAAGGGCCGCCGCCGCCATTCTGATTGCTCCAGGGCATCAATACCTCTTTATAAAAGCCTCTCCCGATCCCGTTCGAAAGCGATTGCTCGCGTGCGGCGGGAATATGGACCCGTTATAAGAAGGAGAAGCGTGCGTTTCAACGCAGAGGTGGTAACTAAATACCCAATCAGGGTAAATAGTTCACTTTGACGCGGCTCTGCGCAAATAAGTGGTGAACAGAACCGGATAATTGTCCTTTTCCCCGGCGGGAACGGCATTTTCCTCGATTTTTTCAAACACGGCGGGATCGATCTCCGGAAAAAAAGTGTCGCCATCAAGCTTTACGGCCACATGGGTGACGGAAAGTTGATCGGCAAACGGCATGGCCTGACGGTAGATTTCCCCGCCACCGGCAACGAAAACCTCGTCCACACCCAGTTCCGCAGCCTTGCTTTTGCCAAGCGCGAGGGCGTCTTCAAGCGACGACACGACATCCACGCCATCAGGCCTGTAATCGGCATTGCGGCTGACGATGATGTGCGGCCGGCCCGGCAAAGGACGCTCGCCCACCGAGAGAAATGTCTTCCTGCCCATGATGAGCGGTTTGCCCATCGTCATCGCCTTGAAGCGCTTGAGGTCAGTGGAAAGCTTCCAAGGCATATCGAGGTCGCGGCCGATAACGCCGTTTTCCGACACCGCGACGATGATGGTGATGCGCGGCTCGCTCATACCGCGATCGGTGCCTTGATGGTTGAATCCGCCTCGTAGTTTTCCAGCGTAAAGTCTTCGAACTTAAAGGAGAAGAGATCTCGTACATCCGGGTTGAGGCGCATCGTCGGCAGGGCCTTGGGGGTCCGCGTCATCTGCAATTTCGCCTGTTCGAAATGGTTGGCGTAGATATGCGCGTCACCAAGCGTATGGACGAAATCGCCGGGCTTCAGCCCCGTGACCTGCGCCACCATCAGCGTCAGAAGTGCGTAGGAAGCAATATTGAAAGGCACGCCGAGGAAAATATCGGCCGAGCGCTGGTAAAGCTGGCAGGACAGCTTTCCATCCGTAACATAGAACTGGAACAGGCAATGGCAGGGCGGCAACGCCATCTCGTCCACCAGCGCGGGGTTCCAGGCCGAAACGATGTGGCGGCGGGAATTGGGATTGGTTTTCAGGGCCTCGATCAGAAGCGCGATCTGGTCGATATGGCGACCGTCAGGCGCCGGCCAGGAGCGCCACTGTGCGCCATAGACGGGGCCGAGATCGCCATTCTCGTCAGCCCATTCATCCCAGATGGAAACGCCATTTTCCTTGAGATAGGCAATATTGGTATCGCCCTTCAGGAACCACAGGAGTTCATGGATGATCGAGCGCAGATGCAGCTTCTTGGTGGTGAGAACCGGAAAACCTTGCGCAAGGTCGAAACGCATCTGGTAACCGAAAACCGAGCGCGTGCCCGTGCCGGTGCGGTCTCCACGGTCGGAGCCGGTTTCCATGACATGCCGGAGAAGATCGAGATATTGTTTCATGCGTTCTGCCGCCGATTCCCTGATATCGAGGGAATATAATAGCACAGGGCGGCAGAACCAATCACCTAATGCGGGCTTATCCCCGGATCAAATCAAAGCGACTGAAGCTTACCCAGTTCCTTGGCGACCAGGTAATAGAAAGTCACGCGCGACTTGGAGCGGTCCGCGGCCATGGCCTTGGCGACAGCATCGATTGCCTGATCGGCCGCACCGTCGGTAACGCCGAGCTTCTTGCCGCACCAGCTCGCCTTCACGCGCGCAAGCTCTTCCGGATCGGAAGCGGACACCAGCGAGGAATCCCGGTTGCGCAGGGCAATGCCGAGATGCTTGACGATCTTGCCGACAATGGCTTCGTCGGCTGCTGCGTCGTATTTCTTCACATCTGCGAGATAGTCAGTCATGTCCACTCCTTCGTGTGTCCCCGGCCCGGTGTTGCTTCTGGTGACCGGTTGCAGGGAGAATGGGACAGCAATCCCTCGTCGTCAAGAATTGTCTAAAGTGCGGGCCGCAATCACGAAACCTTTTCATGGAATTGTCATCACCCCCCTTTTCTCGGGCGGGTGAAACGCCTATATGAGCCTTGCCGGGGCAACCCGGCTATGGCGATAAACGGTCGGTGTAATAAACCTATTGGACCCGGGGGCGGTACCCGGCGCCTCCACCAAAAACCGGCGGGCTTTTCAAGATGAAGGCCGGCTTTTGATGGGGGCGAAATAGGATCGACAAGGGCGTAAAGATCGAACTTTTGCTCGGCATGATACCGCCGTTATCGGGTCACAAGTGTAGTTGCAAATGACAACAACGCTAAGGAATATGCTCTCGCTGCCTAATGGCGGTGCGGGAATTCCGCTCTAAGTCCTCACGGTTAGCCCCGTGAGGCGGGGTTCGGAGGTACCTGGCAACAGAAACCTCCACCTTCTCCATTTTGCCTGAATTGATTATATGATAGCTGACTTGCGAACGGCGTAGGCTTTTCCGTTGCTGCCGTTCAGGACATTGCGTATACTTGGGCAACGCGTGAGCGTCAGGATCGGAAATGATCCCGGCTCAAGGATTACGCGAAGATTCAAAGTGTTACAGCGTCCTTGGCGCGCGAGCCGCGCCGCACATGAAAAGACGTTCGAATAAGGGAAAGACAGGACCGCATGGGGCAGGATCATATCCGTTACGACATTCTCGCACAGGATGCCCTTCGCGGCGTTATTCGTAAGGTTTTGGGTGAAGTGGCCGCAACCAGCCGCCTGCCCGGCGACCACCATTTCTTCATTACATTCCTGACCGGCGCGCCGGGCGTGCGGATTTCCCAGCACCTCAAGGCGAAATATGCCGAACAGATGACCATCGTCATCCAGCACCAGTTCTGGGACCTCAAAGTAACCGAAACCGGCTTTGAAATCGGCCTCTCCTTCTCTGATACGCCGGAAAAGCTGGTCATTCCCTATAATGCCATCAGAGGTTTCTACGATCCTTCCGTCAATTTCGAACTCGAATTCGACGTGCCTCTGGCCGAAGAAGAAGAGATGGAAGAAGCCGAAATCACCGCTTATCCCGTTTCCCATGAGCCGAAGCCGGCTGCCGCTTCCGAAACGCCCAAGGCCGGCGAGGAAAAGAAGGAAGGCTCGGTCGTTTCGCTGGATGCCTTCCGCAAGAAGCAATAACGGCTTACCCCGAGCGTACGAGACCCGAGGAGACATATCCCCATGGCGGCCGATATCGTCAATCTGCGTCAGTTTCGGAAACAGAAAGCCCGTAGCGAAAAAGAAAAGCAGGCGGAGCAGAACCGCCTGTCCTTCGGCCGCGCCAAGGCGGAAAAAAATTTCACATCAGCCCTGAACGAAAAAGCCGAAAAGGCGCTCGATCAGGGGCGGCTCGAAAAACCCGATGACGGGGTCGGCAAAGACTGACAAGCCGACGGACCGCGCGAATTTCGGGACTATCGGAAAAGAATCGCAAAACAGGGACTTGCCGGGGAGATATGATTCAGACCTCCAACCGGATCCACCGGAGACCGATCTGATGATCCGCAAGCACTCCGCGACGTTGCACGGTCACCGCACCAGCATTTCACTCGAGGACGCCTTCTGGGACGAGTTGAAAATCATAGCGGACAGACGCAAGATCAGTTTCGCGGCCCTGCTTGCCGAAATAGATGACAACCGCGCCGCCGACAGCAATCTGTCCTCGTCGCTGCGGGTTTATGTGCTGAACTGGCTGAAAAACCGCTGAGATTTTCTGACGTACGGTAAAGACACGCAATCGATCACGACCTGCAACGCCTCTATCCGGATTTGTCTCCCGGACTACAAAAAATACTGCTGAAAACTCGTAACGCCGTGAAAGCATTCATTAAACATTGGCGGCCTAGTCTGCGCTGCAAGGCATTTCCCGTATTGCGTAGCCTTGCTTTCAAATACTGTTTCCAGACCTTTCCCATCCACCACGAGGCGTTCCGGGGCTCCCCCCGTTAGGGAACGAGTTTGCCGTGAGATTCTCGGCTCATGCTCGAGGATGATGCAACGTTCCGGGACAGGTTTCCGCACTTTCGCAATATGAAGGCCGATCAGCCTTCCCCTGCCCGCAAGCTTACGGCGTGGCAGGAGCGTTTTCCGGCGCCAGTTGCCGGATGGCGTTTTCCGTCGGAGGCACCACCAGAACCGGCGCGGATTGCCGCTCGGGTACCGGCTGTTGCCCCTGTTCCTGCTGCTGTTGTTGCAACCGCTCCTGCTGTTCCTTTTCCTGGCGCAGACGTTCTTCGGCTGCCGCCTTCAGACGCGCCTCTTCGTCAGCCTTGGCCTTGGCTTCCGCCTCCGCCCGCTCCTTCTCGGCCTGCCGCTCGGCCGCCTGAGAGCGATAAAGCGCGACTTCGCGGCGCAGGCGCTGCTTTTCAAGAACACTCGCCTGCATGGCCTCCACCCGGCGGCGTTCCTTTTCGAAAGCCCTGAGCGACAGGTAATTGCTGAGCGCTGAAACATCGGTCGTCAAAGCCGGCGCGGCAAGCGGACCGTTATAGTTGAGACGCACCGATGGCTCGGCCCCTGCGACCGTTTCGGTACCGGGATTGAACAGAAGATCGAGGTCGCCATTCACGGTCGAAGCCGCAAGATCAACCGTCGCGTCGGCCGTCAGCGTTACGGGATCGATCCCCGCACGCAGATTCTGGAAATGAAGCGCGCCGCCATTCAGCGAGAACGGCAAGGCCACATCGCCAAGCCCGATTTCACCCTGCCACAGGCTCTGGTCCACCAGCGGCCGCACCTTGGGCGCGTCGATCGGCTGCTGCAAACCATCAGCCGCCTGCAGGATCGGCGGGAAGGCACCGGGATTAAGTCCCTTCAGCACAAGCCCGCTGGCCCTAATTTCACCCGATCCACCCGCTGATTTCAGCATCTCACCGACACTTTTGCCCGTCGATTCGGCCGTCAGGTCAACGGCCACCCGACCTGTCGCAACCGGCCCGTTGGCATTGGCCCAAAGGATCGGCTCCGGATTGGCATCGGTCACCGCGATCTTGGTGCGGAAAATGCCCGCACCTTCGCCCGTCGACATGGCAAGCCGCCCCGTCAGCTTACCGCCCATGAAGGTGCCGGCAACGTCATCGAGCGACAGACTGCCCGCATCATGCGTGACCCTGGCCGAAACACCGGTGACGGTACCAAAGGGACCGGCCTCGAAGCTTTCCGCTTTCAAGGCGAGCGAAGCCTTGAGCTGCGGGAAGGCTGGCATGGCCAGAGGCTTGGCATTGAGCGCTCCGGTTTCCGGGTCGATCACCGGCCCATAGATCGCATCCCCCAGCCAGGCGAGTTCGACGGTTCTGACGGAGAGATCACCGTCTACAGGATGGGGCGTGGCACGCTGGAATGTCAGATTGCCCGAGAAAGGGTTTCCGCCCGCCTGCCCGCCGATCGAGGAAAGTGCGATCTTTTGCCCGTCCACCGCCACTTTCGCATTGGCCTTCAGCGCCATGCCGCCGCCAAGCTGCGGCAGACCGACAGCGTTCATGATGAGGTATGGCTCGATGTCAGCGCTTTCGAGCGCCACATCGGCGCTGCCCTCGCCGAAATTGGCGGCCGAAACGGCAAAGGAACCGTTCATCGAAAAATGCGTCCGTTCCGTCGAGAAGCGCAGCTCCGTCTGGGCGGGTGAGCCGAGCGTGCCGTTGAGCTTGACCGAGAGAAGTCCTTCGCCATCCGCATCAAAAGGCAGCGGATCAAGCCCCGCCTGCCCGAACAGGATTGCGGTCGACTGGTTCTTCAGGACGGCTTCCAGCGACATGGCCGTATCATCGGTGATCGACAGGAAATCTGGCATCTTGGCAACGGCCGAGAGCCGGCTGCCATTGACGGTGCCGGAGACGGCGACATTGGCCCCGCCATTTTCGCTGTTGACGGAAACATCCATGGCAAGGTCGGAATTGGCGTACCATGGCGCGCTCGCCGCCAGACGGCTGAGGAATGGATGGTTTGGCAATTTCTGCTGCAGCATGGTGAAGAACGGCTGCATATCCGCGGCATGCAGGTTCACCGTGCCCTTGCCGGCATATTTCAGCAGCGAACCCTGCAATTGCCCTCTGGCCTTCACCTCCGCGCCGGCAATATCACCGGCCGTCATGTTTTCAAGCGAGAGAACCCCGCCGGCCATGGTGAAGGCGGTTTCGACGTGATTGGCGGTCACACCGGCCATGTTGAACCGGTCGGCCTTGAATTTTGCGGTAATGCGGTGGTCGAGGACGGAACTGCCGACCTGATCGCCAAGCGCCAGACTGCCGAGCGCCCTCAGCGCATCGAGATCGATTTCGTTGCCCGAGAGATCGATGAAGAGATTGGAAGTCTTGCCGTCGGAACGCCGCTCCAGCTCGCCCTTCAGCGAGGCATCGCCGATCGCAAGCTCCAGATTGTCGAAACGCTGATTGAGCGTCGTCAGTGAAACATCGGCGGAAAAACCGGCGGCATTGAGCTGGCGGATCGCCGGATCGACGGAACCGGAAAGCCAGTTCGCCAGCCCCGAAGGCTGGTTGGAGGCGAGCAGCAGATTGCCGTTGAAAGCGGGGCCGCCAAGCAGCGTCAGCGATCCCTTGGCTTCAAGCTGGGTCCTGCCCGGCAGCGTCGCCACGGCATTCACCACCTGCCAGCCGCTGCCTTCCGGGCGCACATCCAGCCGGATGTCGCGGATGGTCGTATCGTCGGAAACGAGTGCGGGAAGGCTGATGCTCGCCTTGCCCGGCACCGGCGGAACCGGAATTCGGGCCACTACGGCCGCAAAGGCTTCAATGCGCTGGCGAACCGAGGCGGTGGGCTGGCGTGAGGTCTTGCCCGTTTGCACGACAGGCGGCGCGAAGCGGGCGACATCTATCTGCTGGCCATCGGCCGTCAGCAGGAATTCCGGCTTGGCGCCGGTATCGAGCGTCGCCTCGCCCGTCACGACATAAGGATTTTCGCTGCCACCGAGTTCCATGCGGTAACTCGGGATACGCACGCTTTCATTGGTCAGTTCAAAACTGCCGCGGGTGCGCGGCGAAGAAAACAGCGATTGGCCCGCCTGCTGCTTCTGTTTTTCATCCTCACGGAAACTGAAGGAGAAAGAACCGCTATAAGCGGGTTTTCCCGCCGTTGCAGCAATCGCACCATCGAGATCGACCTCAACCGGATGCTCATCCGGCACCACGCGGACCCTGAGGCCCATGCGGCCGGCGGCATAATCCGGCTCGCTGCTGGAGAGCGAGAACGACCCCGGATGCCCGTCAATGGCAGCGCGCCCTTCGGCCTTCCACGGCCCGGCCAGCGAATTGGCGGACATGTCGGCGTTGAGACCGGTCACCACGCGATTGCGGCCGGATTGCTCGTCGATGAATTCGATCTGCCCGCCTTCGATCTGCACGCTTTCCAGAACCACGGTGCGGGCGGGAATTTCCGCCCGGCTGCCGCGCATCCAGTCCAGCGTGCCATCTTTCAGCAGCCTGATCTTCGCCTTGGGCTCCTCGATGCGCATGTCGAAGATGCGGGCCTCGCCCGAAAGGAAAGGCGCAAGCTCGGCATCCATGGAAAAACGCGCGACCTGAATGAGCGGCGATCCATCCGCATCCGTTCCGGCGCGCACATCATGCAGCGTTACCGAGGGGAAAGGCAGGATGCGGGCCTCAACGCGGCCATGCACAA
The DNA here is from genome assembly GCF_040801995.1 of Agrobacterium radiobacter. Lineage (NCBI taxonomy): Bacteria > Pseudomonadati > Pseudomonadota > Alphaproteobacteria > Hyphomicrobiales > Rhizobiaceae > Agrobacterium > Agrobacterium radiobacter. The sequence goes on from NZ_JBEGHX010000001.1 coordinate 1,684,124, forward strand.
CCACCTTCTTGCCGAGAATACGGCTCGCCTGGTCTTCAAAATCGCGGCGGAAATCCGTCCAGTCGACGAAATAGGGAATAAGCAGCGCCGAGAACAGCACCACGGCCAGCAGTCCGCCCAGAAAAACCAGAATACGCCCGAGCACTGACCTGCATCTCCCTTCGCGAACGCTGCAAACCTATTCTTTTCTGCCTTAACGGCAAGCAGCCTTTTGTACCAATCAATTGTGAGGATGATCAGACAAGCCGGAACAACTTGCCCGGATTGAAGATATTATCCGGATCGAGCGACGTTTTGATGGCGCGCATCACATCCAGTGCATTGCCGGCCTCTTCGGCAAGAAAACTCATCTTGCCCTGGCCGATGCCGTGTTCGCCGGTGCAGGTGCCGTCCATAGCAATGGCGCGGCGGTTGAGACGGGCGACGAAGGCTTCGGTTTTCGCGACGCTTTCGGCATCCTTGCCATCAAACAGAATAAGGACGTGGAAGTTCCCGTCACCCGCATGACCGACAATCGGCGCGAGAAAACCGTTTTCCTCAATATCCCGCTGCGTTTCCACCACGCAGTCAGCGAGGCGCGAAATCGGCACGCAGACATCGGTGGACAGCCCATCGAGATGCGGCGCGAGCGCCCGCGACGCCCAATAGGCGTCATGACGCGCTTTCCAGAGCTTGTTGCGCTCGGCGGCATCGCTCGTCCAGCGGAAGTCGACGCCGCCGCATTCCGCCGCGATCTCGGCAAACTGCTGCGATTGCAGCGCCGCCGTCTCCTCGGTGCCGTGGAACTCCACGAAAAGCGTCGGCTTCTCCGCGTAGTTCAGGCCGGAATAGGCGTTGCACGCCCGCACCTGCACCTCGTCAAGCAATTCGATGCGGGCAACCGGAACGCCCATCTGGATCGTCATGATGACGGCATCGCAGGCCGCCTTGATCGTGTCGAAGGTGCAGACACCGCCAGCGATCTTTTCTGGAATGCCCTGAAGCCGCAGCGTCACGGACGTGATGACGCCGAGCGTCCCCTCGGCCCCCACGAAAAGCCGCGTCAGGTCGTAACCGGCGGAGGACTTGCGGGCGCGGCGAGCGGTGCGGATTTCCTCGCCATTGGCGACAACAGCCGTAACGGCAAGCACATTGTCTTTCATCGTGCCATAACGAACGGCATTGGTGCCTGAGGCCCGCGTCGAGGCCATGCCGCCGATCGAGGCATTGGCGCCCGGATCGATCGGGAAGAACAGGCCGGTATCGCGCAGATAGACGTTGAGGTCCTCACGCGTAACACCCGGCTCCACCGTCACGTCAAGATCTTCGGCATTCACCTCAATGATGCGATTCATCCGGCTGAAATCGATGCAGATTCCGCCGTTGGGCGCATTGACCTGCCCTTCAAGCGAAGACCCCGTTCCGAAGGGAATGACCGGAACCTTGTATTGGGCGCAAGCCTTCACCACGGCCTTCACATCATCGGCGCTTTCGGCAAAAACGACCCCGTCAGGCGCCTGCAGGGTCAGATAGGTGGTGGTGTGGCCATGTTGCTCGCGAAACGCCTGGCCCGTCTGGACCTTGTCGCCGAGCTGCTGCTTCAGCACCGCGAGCGCAGACGCAATGCCCTCTTCATTCCGGTCACCCGCCACAACATCTTTCAGCGCCATCATCCGTCTCCACCGCAACATCTGCCCGTAACGGATTCGATCCGTTACGAAATTCCGTCAGGTGGTATGGGATAAGGTTAACGCTTTGTCCAGCATCGCGATTGCGCCTCATGCGGTTTGGCGACAACCCCACCTTACTCCGCTGCGAGCAACGGCTTGTCCTCCTCCAGCGCCTTGCGGCGGGCGGCAAGTTCGAGTTCGCGATGCAGACGGATTTCCTCATCCGCCTGCGGCTTGGCAAAGCGGGCGATAAGCAGATAGGAGACCGGCGTGATGTAAAGCGTCACCAGCGTCGCGAAACCGAGACCGCCGACAATGACCCAGCCGAGCGCAATGCGTGCTTCCGCACCTGCCCCCTGCGCCAGCACCAGCGGCACGCCGCCCAGAATTGTGGCGATCATCGTCATCATGACAGGGCGCAGGCGGATGCTGGTGGCCTTTTCAATGGCTTCCCGAACGGTCGCGCCCTGATCGCGCAGATGATTGGCGAATTCCACGATCAGGATGCCGTTCTTGGCCATCACGCCAACAAGCAGCACAAGACCGATCTGACTATAGACGTTGAGGCTCGATCCGGTGACCAGCAGCGCGATGACGGCGCAGGCAAGGCCGAGCGGCACCGTCGTCATGATGATAACCGAACTCAACACGCTTTCGAACTGCGCGGCCAGCACGAGGAAGATGATGGCGATGGCGAAACCGAAGGTCAGCAACATGCCGCTGGAGTTCTCCTCAAGCGTCGCCGCCTCGCCGAGCGGCAGCAGACGGGCGCCGGGCGGCAGGACGGATTGCGAAAGCTCGTTCACCTTCTCCAGCGCCTGACCGAGCGAAACACCGTCCTTCAGATTGGCCGTGAAGCCGACGGAGGGAAGCTGCTGCTCGCGATTGAGCTGCGGCGCGACCGCATTTTCCTTCAGCGAAGCAATGACCGACATCGGCACGATCTTGCCGTCGCCCGTTTTCAGGAAGACATTTTCAAGATCGGTCGGATCATTGATTGGCCGGGTGGAAGACAGGAGCCGCACCGGGATTGCATCGCCATCCACGAAAACGTCAACGACCGAGCGTCCTTCCAGCAACGACTGCATGGCGCGCGACAGCCCGGTGATATCGATGCCGAGATCGGAGGCGCGCTCGCGGTCGATGGAAACGGAAAGCTGCGCCTGATTGGGCTCATTGTCGAAACGCGGCGTATCGAACAGGCCGCTTTCCTCCATGGAAAGCAGCAGTTTCTGCGTCGCCGCCGTCAGCGCCGCATAGTTGCTGCCGACCATCGCCATCTGCAAACCGTTGCCGGCGCCACGAATACGCAGGCTGTTCGGCTGCATCGCACTGCCGCGCAGCGCCGGCACCTTGTTGGCGGCGGACGTGACGTCAGCGGCGATCTGATTCTGGGTGCGCTCGCGATCGGCCCAGGGGGCGAGCGTCAGCACCATGAAACCGGTATTGGAGGAACCGTTCATGCCCGTGATGGAATAGATATTGCGGATTTCCCCGCTGTCGCGCAGCGGTTGCAGATTTTCCTCGATGCGCTGCAGCTGGTCGCGGGTATATTCAAGGCTGACGCCCTGCGGCGCGGTAACCCGCATCATGATCGAGGCACGGTCCTCGCGCGGCGTCAGCTCGTTCTGGATCATGCCGAAGGCAATCCACGACAGACCCGAAAAGATCAGCGCCACGATAATGACGATCAGCGGATTGTTCAGGCAGGCGGAAAGCGTCGACTTGTAGGTGGAGGCAAAGACATTGCCAAACCAGGCGAGCGGTCCCGTCTGTTCCTTCAACCCCTCCTTCAGCATGCGGGAAGCCAGCATCGGGCAGAGCGTCAGCGCCACGATGGAGGACAAGCCCACGGCGAAGGCCAGCACGAAACCGAATTCGCGGAACAGGCCGCCAAGCTGGCCCGGCAGGAAGGAGAGCGGAATGAAGACGGCGGCTAGCGTTGCCGTCGTTGCGATGACCGCGAAGAAGACTTCCTGCGTGCCGAGAACGGCAGCGGCGCGCGGCCCCATGCCTTCCGCCCGGCGGCGCACGATATTTTCCAGCACCACGATGGCGTCATCGACCACCAGGCCGGTCGCCAGAACGATGGCGAGCAGCGTCAGAATATTCACCGAGAAGCCGACCATGTAGATGGCGACAATGGTGCCGATCAGCGCCACCGGCATGGTGATCGCCGGAATGAGGGTGGCCCGCCAGTCGCGCAGGAAGAGATAAAGCACGACGACGACGATGATCGCCGAAAGACCGAGCGCCAGCTCGACCTCGTGCAGCGCGCCTTCGATGAAGACCGCGTCATCGCTGGTGACGACGATGCGTGTGCCTTCTGGCAGATTGGCCGACATGGCATCGACGGCGGCCTTCACGCCGGTGGAAATATTGAGCGTGTTGGACTGCGCCTGACGGATGACGCCAAGACCGACACCCTGCACGCCATTGGAGCGCAGCGAGGTGGATTCGTCATCCGCACCGAGCATGACGGTTGCTACGTCGCGAAGGCGGATATTGTTCTTGATGAGAAGGTTGGAAAAATCCTCGGGCTTCGTCAGGCTCGCCGTGGCGCGCACGACGATGTCCTGCGTCGTGCTTTTCAGCGATCCCGCCGGCACGTCGAGTGCCGCGCTGGCCAGCGCGTTGGAAACATCGGTCACGGTCAGACCACGGCTGGCGAGTGCTGCCTGATTGAGATCGACGCGAAAAACCTTTTCCTGATCGCCATAAAGCTCGACATCGGCAACGCCGTCGACAGCAGCCAGGCGGTCGATGATCTCGTCATCCACCAGCTTGGTCAGATCTTCCATGCTGAGCGTCGACGAGGTGACGGCAAGGCGCATGATCGGCTGGCTGTCGGAATCCGCCTTGATGATCTGCGGCTCGTCGGCATCATCGGGCAGCTGATTGGTGACGCGGCCGATGGCGTCGCGCACGTCGTTGGCGGCAACGGCCATGTCGACATTGTCGCCGAATTCCATCGTCACGCGGCTGGTGCCGAATTGCGAATTGGAAGCGATGGATTTGATGCCGCTGACACGCGCCACCGCACCTTCGATGGTCTGTGTCACTTCCTGGTCGATCGTCTCAGGCGCAGCACCTTCATAGGTGGTCCTGACGCTGATCGACGGCCGGTCGACGTCAGGCAATTCGCGCACCTCGACGCCAACCAGAGCGGCGAGACCAGCCACGACCAGCAGCGTGTTGAGGACCGCCGCCAGAATAGGCCGGCGCACGAACAATGCGGTGAAAGCGAGCTTGGAATCCTGACCGGAAGGCGACTGCGTCATTGGCTGGCGACCTCCTCCGGCTTCGGCTGTTCGCCGACGCGGACAGCACCGCCTTCACGCACGCGCTGAAGGCCCTCGATCACGACAGGCTCGCCTTCCGCCAGCTCCGCCTTGACGAGAACCGCATCAGGGTTGCGCTGCACGATCTGCACCCGAACCTTGTTCGATTTGTTGTCGGTGACGCGCCAGACATAGGAGCCTTCCGCATCCCACTGCACGGCCAGAGGATCGACCGAAGCATAGGTCTCCCCGGCAAAACGCATGGTGACGCCGAAGGACATGCCGGCCCTCAGTTCGTCCTTCTCGTTACCGAACTTCGCCCGGATGCGGATCGTGCGGCTTGCTTCATCGACACGGTTGTCGACAGCTTCGATTTCACCCTTGAAGGTTTCGCCGGGACGCGAAATGGAGGTCGCCTCCACCGGCATTCCGACCTTGATCACGGTTGCAAACCGCTCGGGTGCCCAGAAATTGACGAGAATTTCCGACCGGTCGTCGATGCTGACGATGGTTGACTGCGTGGTGACGTTGTCGCCGATATTGGCGGCGACGATACCGGCCACACCCTCAATCGGCGCGACGATGTCGCGGCGCCTGAGATTGAGTTCGGCAGTGCTGAGCGCCAGCTTGGCGGATTCTTCGGCAATCTGCGCATCCATCACATCGAGGCGGGAAACGGATTTCAGGTTCTTGTAGGAACTGGATTTTTCAATCGCGCTGCGCAGCGCGACCTGCGCCTTGTCGCGTTCGATCACCTGCTCTTCGTCATCGAGCCGCGCAAGCACCTGCCCCTTCACGACACGCGCGCCGGCGGCCGTGCGGATTTCTGAAAGCGTGCCCGATGTCTGCGGCATGACGACGACTGACTGGATCGCCTGGCCGTTGCCGATGGCGTTCAGCCGATCATTGACCGTGCCCTTTTTCACCGGAGCCGTCACCACCAGGGTGGCGTTGCCGTTGCGCCGCGAACCACCATTCTGGCCTGTGGGCGAACCGGCCGTTGCGACCTCTATCGCGCCTGCCGGCGTTTTGCCGAGCCCCATGCTGGCGAGCACATTGCGGGCTTCGGGCGAATAAAAGCCCCAGAGACAGAGCCCTGCCCCCACCACGGCCAGACTGACACCCACCTGTTTCCAGACCCGCATATAGTTCTCCGGTTGATCATCGCAGCATAAAGCAGCCCCTGAAGCGCAGGCTTCGGGACATCAGCAGTATTCCCCCTCGTTTAAAACGAGGCAACGCACAAATCCGTTTCTTACGTAATTGTAATTTGTGATGGATTCTCGTCGAGCACACGACGAAGGCCATTTTTATCGCAAATATTCTTCAGCGCGGTAATCTGCCCCCAGGAAAAGAGCCGGAGGAAGCCATGAGCACCGTAACGAAAGTACAAAATCCCGAAGCCGATCCGCGCGTCAAGGCGGTATTTGACGACATCCGCACCACCCGCAAGTCGGACTTCATCAATAATATGTGGCTCTACCTCGCCTTCGATCCTGACCTTCTGGAAAAGACATGGGCCGAGGTCAAGGCGGTGATGGCGACACCTTCCGCGCTCGACCCCGTGGTCAAGGAAATGCTTTACATCGCGGTGTCCGTCACCAATGGCTGCTCCTATTGCGCCCATTCCCACACGGCCGCCGCCAAAGCCAAGGGCATGACCGGCGAGCAGCACGCCGATCTCCTGCGGGTCATCGCGCTTGCCGCCAAGACCAACCAGCTTGCGGTGGCGCTGCAAGTCCCGGTGGATGCCGCTTTTGATGCCGACAGGCAGGCATGAAGCAAAAAATGCCTTGGAATAGGCGTTTTGACCGATGATACCGGAATAAAAGCAGAACGCGGTTCTGGCCTTTATATCCCGAATCACTACATTGGGCCGCATGAGCAACAGTTTCGACGATATGCCGTTCTTCGATGAAGAACCCGTGACGCCGCGCAGAGCGACGAATAATGCAGGCGCGGAAAGCGCCGGCGGGCTCGGCATTGCCGCCCGCGCGATGGCTGCGCGCGATCAGACGCGTGCCGCGCCCGATTATCTTTCCGGCCTCAACCCGGAACAGCGCGACGCCGTGGAAACGCTTGACGGACCCGTTCTTGTCCTTGCGGGCGCCGGCACCGGCAAGACCCGCGTTCTGACGACCCGCATCGCCCATATTCTCGCAACCGGCCGTGCTTATCCCAGCCAGATCCTTGCCGTGACCTTCACCAACAAGGCGGCCCGCGAGATGAAGGAACGTATCGGCGTTCTGGTCGGCGGCGCTGTCGAGGGCATGCCCTGGCTTGGCACCTTCCACTCCATCGGCGTCAAGCTTCTGCGCCGCCATGCCGAACTCGTCGGCCTGAAATCGGATTTCACCATTCTCGATACGGACGACGTGGTGCGGCTGATCAAGCAGCTCATTCAGGCCGAAGGTCTCGATGACAAGCGCTGGCCGGCAAAGCAGTTTGCCGGCATGATCGACGGCTGGAAGAACAAGGGGCTGACGCCGCCGGATATTCCGGAGGGCGACAGCCGCGCTTTCGCCAATGGCAAGGGTCGCGAACTTTACACCGCCTATCAGAACCGGCTGAAAACACTGAACGCCTGCGACTTCGGCGATCTTCTGATGCACCCGATCAGCATCTTCCGCCGCCACACGGATATTCTGAAGGAGTATCACCAGAAGTTCCGTTACATTCTGGTGGACGAATATCAGGACACCAATACGGCGCAATATATGTGGCTGCGGCTTCTCGCGCAGCGCGCCAAGGACGAGCCGCAGAACGTCTGCTGCGTGGGTGACGATGACCAGTCGATCTATGGCTGGCGCGGCGCGGAAGTGGACAATATCCTCCGCTTCGACAAGGATTTTCCCGGCGCCAAGGTCATCAAGCTCGAACGCAACTATCGCTCCACCGAGCATATTCTCGGCGCAGCCGGGCATCTGATCGCCCATAATGAGGGCCGTCTCGGCAAGACGCTGTTCACCGAACGCAGCAGCCCTGACGATGAAAAAGTCGTGGTGCATGCCGCCTGGGATTCCGAGGAGGAAGCCCGCGCGGTCGGCGAGGAAATCGAACAGCTTCAGCGCAAGAACCACAAGCTGAACGACATGGCGATCCTCGTTCGCGCCTCCTTCCAGATGCGCGAATTCGAAGACCGTTTCGTGACGCTCGGCCTCAATTACCGCGTCATCGGCGGCCCACGCTTTTATGAGCGCCTCGAAATCCGCGACGCCATGGCCTATTTCCGCCTCGTCTGCCAGCCGGCCGACGATCTGGCCTTCGAGCGGATCGTCAATACGCCGAAGCGCGGCCTCGGCGATACGACCATCCGCAACCTGCACGACTATGCCCGCGCCCGTGATATTCCGATGCTGGCGGCAGCCGCCGATATCATCGAGACCGACGAGCTGAAACCGAAGGCCCGCAAGGCGCTGTTCGATGTGGTGCAGGATTTCCGCCGCTGGCAGGGTCTCCTGGAAAATACCGAGCACACCACGCTTGCCGAGCAGATTCTCGACGAAAGCGGCTATACCGCCATGTGGCAGGTCGACAAGACGGCCGAAGCGCCCGGACGGCTGGAAAACCTCAAGGAACTCATCCGCTCGATGGAGGCCTTTGAGAGCATGCGCGGCTTCCTCGAGCATGTGGCGCTCGTCATGGATGCCGAGCAGAACGAAAATCTCGATGCCGTCTCCATCATGACGCTGCATTCCGCCAAGGGCCTGGAATTCGACACCGTCTTCCTGCCCGGCTGGGAAGAAGGCCTGTTCCCGCACCAGCGGGCTCTGGACGAAGGTGGTCGCTCCGGTCTGGAGGAAGAACGCCGCCTCGCCTATGTCGGCATCACACGCGCCAAGAAGCTCTGCCATATCTGGTTCGTCTCGAACCGGCGCATTCACGGGCTGTGGCAATCCACCCTGCCCTCGCGGTTCCTTGATGAACTGCCGCCGGCCCATGTGGATGTCGCCGCATCCGACAGCAATTACGGCGGTTATGGCGGACGCGGCGGCTACGGCCAGTCGCGCTTCGACAAGGCCGACCCCTTCACCAACAACTATTCCACCCCCGGCTGGAAGCGCGCGCAGCAGAACCGCAGCGACGCCACCCGCGACAATTGGGGCACCCGCTCCGGCCATGCGGTGGAACGCATCGGTTACGGCGAAAGCGGCCCGCGCACCCGTACGATAGAGGGCGAGCTGGTGGCGAAATCCGTCGCGGACAAGCCGTCGAAATTCTTTGTCGGCGACCGCGTTTTCCACCTCAAATTCGGCAACGGCAATATTTCCGCCATCGAAGGCAACAAGCTGACCATCGACTTCGATCGCGCCGGACAGAAGCGCGTGCTGGATGGATTTGTGGAAAAGGTTTGATTCGACAACTATGAGTGCCCGCAGACCGCTTTTTCCGTAGCCCACGTCATGCCGTTGCAATAAAGGAGTTGCAATGGTGATGTGAAAACCGGGTGAGGACTGCTTTGCATATATTACCGAAAAGCCAGCGCAAGCTTGCGGTTTTCCTGATCAACATGGACAGCGCCACCAAACGCCTCGCGGATATGAACGCGCGCCTTGACGCCATGGGGCTGAAGGCGGAGCGCGTCCCCGGCGTCAATGGCAGGGAACTGAATTACCCGATCCCGGAATTCAGCGAGATTTCGTACATGCTCATGCATGGCCGCCGCACCTCGCCGCCGGAGATTGGCTGCTACCTCAGCCATGTCGCCTGCGCCCAAAAATTCATGGCGGGCGATGCCGATATCGCGCTCATCCTTGAGGATGACGTGGTCTTCGATGATGATTTTCTCAACGCCATCGATGAGGCGGTGCTGAACGGCGGCGACTGGGATCTGCTGAGGCTGACAACGGTCAGCAATGGCCGGAAATTTCCGTTCCGCCCGCTTTCCAATGGTCGTTCGCTCGCCATTGCGATCACACGGGAAAAAGGGTCGGGAGCCTATCTCGTCAACCGCCGCGCCGGAAAATGGATATCGAAACTGATCCCCATGCGGCTCGCCTATGACATCGCATTCGATCTGGAATATCTCGCGGGCCTCAAGGCGGCGTTCATCTACCCGCTTTGCGCCACGCAAGATGCGGACGGGGAAAGCCAGATCCAGAACAATCTGCGCATCTACCGCCTTCCGCGCTGGCGTTATTTCACCGTACTGCCCTATCGCGCCTTTCTGGAAACCAGTCGTTTCCTGCTGCGCGGCATCCGCTTCGTCATGGCGAAGGCGAAGGTGGCTATGGGAGGCGGCAAGGGCAAGACCGCTCCAGCCAGTCATTGAATTATCTATCTTACACTTCGCCGGGCGTGAATCCGACAAGATAGACGGCCGCGACCACGGCTGCGAGAAGGAAAATCGAAACGACGAAAATCGTCATCCGGTTCAATGGTTTGCGCGTCGTTTTCTTCATGGTGGAATAATGCGCGGCAGGGTGGCTTGTTCCGCAACGCACAGGATAATGTCGCGTGAAACATCAAAGCGGCGCAATTCGATTCCGCTTCAGGCACATATCGGCTAAAGCTCGGGTTCCTCTTCAGCTTTCCGGCCCGCCATGACAGACACGACGCATCCACGCCTCAACCCGCTGCATCTCGCCGCCGCCTTCGCCAGCGGCTGCCTTTTGACATTGATGGTGCATTTCAACGGTCAGCTTGCCCATTACGGCAATGCGCTGTTTTCCTCCTGGACAGCGCATGGAACCGGCACGGTGGCCGCCCTGATCTATCTCGCCATCATGCGCCCGAAGAAAGACGCAGCAGCGCCGGCAAAACCAAAAGCGCCGCTCTGGGCCTATTGCGGCGGGGTGGTGGGTGCCGCCATCGTCATCCTCACCTCCACCGCCGTCAATTCGCCGCTGGCGCTTTCCGGCACCATTGCGCTGGGGCTTGGCGGACAGGTGATCTTCAGCCTCCTGGCTGATCTTTTCGGCCTCTTCGGCCTGCCCAGAAGGAAGCCGGACCTGCGGGACATGGCCGCGGTGGCGCTGATCCTGTGCGGCAGCGCGCTTATCATCCTTGTGGGGAGAACGGCATGATACTCTGGATCGCCATGGCCTTTACCGGCGGCGTCTTCGTGGCGCTGAGCCGCCAGATCAACGGCCGCCTCAGCCTGTCGAACTCGCCGCTCATCGCCTCCTTCTGGAACCATATCGTCGGTTTTGGTGTGCTGACCGTCATCGGCCTTATCGTCGGCGGCCTCATTCCGCCGGGCGCGGCCGATGCGCCATGGCTCGCCTTTATCGGCGGCCCGATCGGCGTCGTCTTCATCGCTTCGGGAAGCTGGCTCATACCGCGCATCGGTGCGGTCAATACCGCCCTTCTGGTCATCAGCGGCCAGATGGTTTCAGGCGTGGTTCTTGATCTTTTCAGCGATCATCCGCCGAAAATCTGGGCAAGCGCACTTGGGATTCTGCTGATCCTGGCCGGCATGGTGCTGACACAGCGGCGCGGTCGCTAAAGCATTTTCAGTAAAAATGCGCAGCGGTTTTACGTCCGGAAAATGCGTAGAACTTAAGAAAGCTCAGGAGTCGCTGCCGCGCGAGAACATGCCGATCAGGGTCTTGCCGCCGCTTTTACCGCCGCTGCTGGCAAGTGTCGGCCGGTTACCGTTCAGTTTCGGCACCACCACCATGCGCTTGACTTCGCCGCGTTTGAAGGCCGCAAGGAAGCGCGAATAATCGCGGAACACCACGCAGCCGTTCGATTCACCGCGTTTTGCCAGCATGTAGGTGTGCGCCAGAAGACCGTCGCGGCCGTGCGGGTTGACGCCGCTTTCCGGCGTCAGACGAATGGCTTCGACTCCGTGGAACCGCGCCTCGCGCATCGTCAGACGATAGCTGGAGGGCGGCGTCGAACCGCGCATTCTCACATGCACATAATCGGGGTTGTCGCGCATCTTGCCGATGCCGGAATGCGCCTCCAGCTTCTCGCCGTTCGGCATATGCACGACACCGGAGGAAATATCATAGATCGCCGTTCCGTTGCCGCGATCCGGCCACGGAACCGCATCCATCTTGCTCGGCTCGCGTATCGGATTATCAGGCTTTGCAAAGGCGAGCATGGCGCCGGTGCTCTGCTTGGGCGGCGCAGGTGCGCGCAGGGGAACCGGCGCATCAAAAGCAGGCGCCGAAGCAACCTCGGCCCTGGACGGTGTGGCAGGACGCGGTGACGGCTCGACCGCCTGAGCCGTCGCGACTTCAGGCCGGAAACTCGGCAGCGGCACATCATCGGGCAGCAGGCTGCTTGCTTCTTCCTCGATCTGCGGCCGCGCCAGTGCCACTTCAAATGCCGGATGCTGCGGAACGGCGCTCTGATAGGCGACCTCGGAGGTGCGTCCAAGCGCCGAATCGACGATTGCCGAAGGCTTGAGCGCGGCGAGTTCCTTAACGGTCGCCTGCCCTTTCGCGTTCGCTGCCGCGCCGAAGCGCTCGCCGAATTCCTTCGCACCAATCTCGGGCATGATGCCGGCAAGGCGAACAGCCTTCTGCTGGCCGTGGCTATGGTCGCTCAAACGGGAAAACTTGCGGATGTGAATATCTCGCGCGGCCGTGCGAACAATCGCCGTCTCAGCCGAATCGAGCCTCGTCACCAGGGTCTTTTCAAACTGTCCGACACCATGCGAGGCAGCGGCCATGCTATGCAGCGAGGCAAAGGCTGCGACTGCGAAAAGGCTGGCAAAAACGCCGCCGCCGAGAAGCGCGGACATCCGTCCGAGCGAAGAGGATTTGCCTCTCTTGGCGGAAGACGAACCGGTAAAGCCGGCACCATTATAGGCCGCAGCAGAAAACGCCATGATACTCGTTACTCGAACCGTTCACGCATACCCGGCCGACGCCGGAGGGATTTTGGGACATCCGAAGAGCGGGCAGACACCACGCCGGTTTCGGAATTGACTGGCTCGAAGCATGACGAATTATGGTAACCAAAGTGTTTACGAGTCCCTGCAAAAATATTTCGTTAAGGTCTGCGCATTGTAAGGTGAAGGCAAAACAATGACTTGCGCGGGTACTGCGTGCATCCGCACTGCATCGTCCCGGGAAATACCCCTTAAAGGAGCGTCATCGGCCTAAAAATCTCCGTCGCCGCATTGTCAGGTAAATTCCGACTTGGCCGGAAATTTGCTGCAAATGCGGCAGGACTGCGACAGGGCAAGTCCCTGCCGGAAACACCCATGCTTACCGGAGAAATCGAAAGGGGCTTGATCCGCCAAAGCCGGCTTGGCATCCTGCCCTCAAAAGGGAGGCACATCATGAAGGCGCTGCTGCTCATCGATATCCAGAACGGGTTTTGCCCGGGCGGCAATCTGGCCGTTGCCGATGGCGACAGGGTCGTGCCCATCGCCAATGCCCTGATCGACAACGGCGGCTACGATCTCATCGTCGCCTCGCAGGACTGGCACCCGGAAAATCATGGCAGCTTCGCCTCGCAACATCCCGGCAAGAAACCCTTCGACATGGGCGAACTCTCCGGCAAACCGCAGATGATGTGGCCGGACCATTGCGTGCAGGGTACACCGGATGCGGAATTCCACCCTGATCTCAAGACGGAAGCCTTCGATTACATCCAGCAGAAGGGCGAAAACCCCGCCGTCGACAGCTATTCCGCCTTTCGCGACAATGATCAGGGCGCGACGACGGGACTGGCCGACTATCTGAGTCGCCAGGGTATCACGCAACTCGACGTCTGCGGCCTCGCCACCGATTACTGCGTCAGCTTTTCGGTGCTCGATGCCCTCGACATGCTGCCTGATGTGAAGGTGCGTTTCATCGAGGATGCCAGCCGCGGCATCGATCCGCAGGGCATCAAGGCCGCGATTACCACCATGCGGGAAAAGGGCGCAATCGTTCTCAAAAGCCGCGACATTCTGCGGGACTGAAGAACACTGGGCTTACCACTCTCCCTCATTCCTGTGCCCGTCACAGGAATCCAGCCGACGCGCGTCTGCGCGGCGAGAGAGTCTTTCCAGCCCAAGGACTTGGGCTGGCTGGATCCCTGTGACGAGCACAGGGATGAGGAAGGAGAGTGCCGTTACCGCGGCTTCGGTTTCTCCAGAACGTCGATATCGCCTGCTGCATCCTCAAGGCGTCTCAGGATCGCGGCATGCGCATCCCTGAGCCCCTCATTATAAAAAACATGCCCCAGCTCCTCTGCCAGAAAGTCGACGAAGATCTCCGCCTGCAGATGGCCGATCTCGGTTTCGGTCTCACGGGCAAGATAATCCCTGATACGTGCGGCCAGCGCGGCCTTTTCCTGCTTTTCCAGCATCGATCTTCCATCGTCTGACTGTTGAGGTGCACGAGAAGACGGCGGTGAAGCCGGCCCGGCACCGGCCATATGGGGCGATACCGTAACGGAAGCTTCAAGTTAATCAATCGATCCATTCATGCAATTCGTTTGCCAGCCGGACGGGACGGCGATAGAGCGGCGGCAAGGAGTTTCCAGACATGTTCAATGCAGATTTTCGCGAGGGATTGAAGAGCGGTTTCCCGATCGCCCTCTCCGCCGCCCCCTTCGGTGCGCTGTTCGGCGCCGTCGCAGTCGATAACGGGCTGAGCGTCACCGAAGCCACGATCATGAGCGGCACCGTCTATGCGGGTGCAAGCCAGCTCGTTGGTATCGAACTGTTCGGCCAGAAGGTTGCCCCCTGGCTGATCGTTCTTTCCGTCTTCGCCGTCAATTTTCGCCATATCCTCTATTCGGCCGCCATTGCCCGGATGATCTCGAACTGGTCATTCCTGCAGAAGGCTGCTGGTTTCTTCGTGCTGGTTGATCCGCAATTCGCCGAGTCGGTCAGGAAATACGAGAATACCGGCACGGTCGGCTTTTCCTGGTACATGGGCTTTGCCGCGCCCGTTTATGTGCTGTGGCTGGCCATGACCATTCTCGGCGCATCGCTCGGCAATATGGTCGGCGATCCGAAAGCCATTGGCCTCGATGTGCTGCTGCCGATCTATTTCATGGGCATGGTGCTGAGCTTCCGTCAGCGGGAGAATTTCTACCCTGTCATGCTGGCAAGCGCGGTTGGCGCAACGGTTGCCTATCACATCGTCGGCTCCCCGTGGCATGTGAGCCTCGGCGCGGTCGCCGGAATTCTCGTCGCGGTCCTTTATCCGCCGAAACCGAACGGCGCATCGAATTCTGAAAACGGGGTGGAAACGCCATGAGCGACATGCTGCACACCGATACGCTGATCCTGATCGCGCTCGCCGCCATCGCCACCTACCTCACCCGCATCGGCGGTTATGTGCTGATGACGCGGATGAAATCCATCCCGCCACGCATGGAAGCGGGATTGAACGCCGTTCCGGTCGCGGTTTTGACCACGCTCGTCGCACCCGCCTTTTTTGAAGGCGGATACGAGGTCAAGATCGGCATGGTGGCCGCCCTGCTGGTCTGCCTGCGGTTTCCCGGCCTCACGATGCTGGCCGTCGGCTGGGCCATCGTCATCGCCATCAGGCATTTCGGGCTGCTTTAAGCGACCCGCTCCAATGGCCTCGTGGCGGCAACGAGCCACGTCTTAACCTCCTCGTCGGTGATCAAGGGAGAAAGCTTCTCCAGAACCCCGGCGTGATAGGTGTTCAACCAGTCGAGTTCTTCGTCGGTCAGGAGAGCGGTGACCACCAGCCTGCGGTCGATGGGGCACCATGTCAGCGTCTCGAAGGAGAACATCGGCTGGTCGCCGCCGGAGACCTCTTCCGCCTCGCGCACATAGATGAGGTTCTCGATGCGGATGCCAAAAGCGCCGGGCCGGTAATAGCCCGGCTCGTTCGACAGGATCATGCCGGACAGCAGTTCCTGCGTCGAAAGCCTTGAGATACGCTGCGGCCCCTCATGCACCGAAAGATAAGAGCCGACGCCGTGGCCGGTGCCATGGGCGTAATCCGCTCCCGCTTTCCAGAGCGCGATGCGCGCCAGCGGGTCGAGATCGCAACCACGCGTTCCCTTGGGAAACCGTGCGGTGCTGATGCCGATCATGCCTTTCAGCACCAGTGTGAAGAAACGCTTCTGCTCCTCCGGAACGGCGCCGATCGCAATCGTGCGGGTGATGTCAGTGGTGCCGTTGACATATTGCGCACCGGAATCGACGAGGAACATCTCCCCATCCGCAAGTGTGCGGTCCGTATCTGTCGTGACGCGATAATGGATGATGGCGGCATGTTCGCCGGCACCTGAAATCGTGTCGAAAGATACGTCCTTGAGCGGGTTTTGCAGCCCCTGCCCCACCTTGACCCGAGCGGCCTCGAGCGCCCTGACGGCGGCAATTTCGGTGACGCTGCCGGGCTGCTGGCGGTCCAGCCAGCAGAGATATTCGACCATGGCCGCCCCATCCTGCACATGAGCGGCTGCCGAGCCGGCCAGTTCCGCCTTGTTCTTGCGCGCGCGCGGCAAGCGGACAGGATCAGCCTCCTCGATCAGGGTGCCGCCCGCCGCGGTGATCGCGCCGGTCAGCGCCACCGGCGTCAGATCGGCATCCACCATGACGCGACCTTTAGTGCTGGCAATGGCGTGCAGGCGGTCGGCGATTTTCGAAGGCGGCAATTGTGTCGCGAGCTGCGCCAGATAAGCCTCGGTCTCAATGCCGGTCTTCCGCTTGTCGAGAAAAATATCCGCCCTGCCATCCGCATAGATGATGGCGCGCGCGAGCGGATGCGGCGTATGCGGCACGTCATTGCCGCGAACGTTGAAAATCCAGGCAATGGACGACGGATCGGTAACCAGCAGGGCATCCGCGCCCTTTGCCGAGACCGTTTCCGCCAGCGAGGCGATCTTTTCCTTCGCCAGCTTGCCGGTAAAGGCCTCGGGCTGGATAACGACGGGCTCCAGCGGCTCGGATGGACGGTCCTGCCACAGGGCATCAAGCGGGTTCTTTTCGAGGAGAACGACCGAACCGCCTTTGCCGGCAAGCACCTTTTCCAGCCGCTTCAACTCCGCGCCGGTGTGCAGCCACGGATCGATGCCGAGCCGGAAACCCTGTGGGGCATGTTCGGCAAGCCAGACGGAGGGCGGCGCGCCAACCAGATCGCCGCCGCTGAAGATCGATTGATCGACCTGCGACTTGAGTTGCGTTGTGTAACGGCCATCGACAAAAGCCACCGCCTCCGCGTGCGTCACCAGCGCAATGCCGGCGGAACCGGTAAAGCCGGTCAGCCATGAGAGGCGCTCGGCGCACTCAGGCACATATTCTCCCTGATATTCATCGGCGCGCGGCACCAGAAAACCGTCGATGCCGAGGGCGTCGAAACTGGCGCGCAGCGCCTCGACACGGGCCTTGCCAAATTGCGGCGCGGATTTGTTTTCGAAGGTCTGGAACATGAGCGTCTTTCGGGAACTGTCATGAGAAAAACTGTATGATCGCGCCATCAAATCGTTGGCGCGGCACGACAATGCCATGCGGACAAAGCCGGTTTCAAGCCATATATGACAGAGCGGATTGCGGCGATAAATTGTGCATATTTTGCGAAATAAGTAATACTCAAGGCGATATGACATGCAAAATACGCATATCTACCCTGAGATATCTCCTCTAACCAAACAAAAACACATCGCTTATCTTCAGGGCAACACAGCGAGAGAGACACTCTCCTGGCAAACAAGGATTTGAAGCAATGGCAAAATCTTTCCTCCGTACCGCCTTCGATCGCGTCGTTGAAGCACGCGAGCGTCAGGTCAGCCGCCATGTCAACGCCGCCCTTCTGAACCTCGACGACAAGTCGCTCGAAGCGCTCGGCATGAACCGCGCCGATCTGCGTCGCAAGGCAAAGTCCAGCTACGTATTCTGATAGTGTCCGGTGCGGAGATCCTCCCTCCGCCGCGCCGAACAGGAATACGTCAACCCGCTTGAGCAAACTCCTCCCATCTGCTCGCGGGTTTCCAGGCGGCGCGAAAGCGCCGCCTTTTCTTTTACCCCGAAAGGGATGCTGCGGAAGCTTCAGTCCTTGCGCAGGTGCAGCGTCACCCAGCCATTACGCCAGATCGTGCGGACATGGGAAAGCCGCGCGCCATTATAGGCGGAAAGCACCTTCCAACGCTGTGACGCCAGAATGCCCGACAGGATGACGGTGCCCCCGGGCGCCAGATGCGTGACGAGCTGCGGCGCCATCTTGATGAGCGGCCGCGCCAGAATATTGGCAATGATGAGATCGAACGGGCCATGCTTGCGGAAAGCGTCCGAGTGGAAACCCGGCGCTGTCTCCAGCGCAAGCCCGGAGACGATACCGTTCAGCCGCACATTCTCCTTCGCCACCTTCACCGCGATGGGGTCGATGTCGGTTGCAAGCACGGGAATTGGACGCATCTTGCGTACAGCAATCGCCAGAACGCCGCTGCCGGTGCCGAGATCCAGCGCATTGCGCACCGTTCTCGCCCGCAGAACTTCCTCGATCATCTCAAGGCAGCCGGCCGTCGTGCCATGATGGCCCGTACCGAAAGCCTGCCCCGCCTCGATTTCGATTGCCAGATCGTTCGCCTGCACCTTATCGCGATCATGGGCGCCATACACGATGAAGCGCCCTGCCCTGACCGGCTTCAGCCCCTCGAGCGACTTGGCGATCCAGTCAACGTCAGGAACGGTCTCCTTCTCGATGACGAGACCGGGAAAGGCAGGAGCAAGCAGCGCGCTGACACGCTCGCGGAACTCTTCTTCCTGTTCAGCCATCAGATAGACTGAGGCTTCCCAGATATCGCGCTTTTCATCCACCTCGGTGGTGGCAATCGCGACATCCTCCTCGCCGAAATAGTCCGACATGAGATCGAGGATTTCACCCGCCTGGATTTCGGTCGTGGTGACGTAAAGTCGGATTTCGCTCACGGCGGGCTGCTTTCTCTGGCTAATAGTTCTGTGTCTGCCTTTGCCACAAAACCGCAGTCAGTCCAATAAGCCGCGCGTAATTAAACCTTCGTACCCTTCAGAAGATTCTGAAGTTTCTGCTCGGCGACATCGGGATTTTCACCATAGGCAATCGTCCCCGCAAAGCGGCCATTGGCATCGAGCAGGATGACGGACGCCGTGTGATCCATGGTGTAATCGCCATTCGGATCCTTCTCGTCCACCGGCACCTTCTTGGCATAGATGCGGTAGCCCTTCAGCGTCTCGGCAATCTTGTCGGCCGGGCCGGTGATGCCGGTGATCCGCTTCGAGACGTTGGAGACATATTGCTGCATGATCTCAGGCGTATCGCGCTCGGGATCGACGGAGACGAAATAGGCCTGCAGCTTGTCGCCGGCCGGGTCCACCTTCTCCATCCAGCCGTTCAGCTCGAACAGGGTTGTAGGGCAGACCTCCGGGCAATGGGTGAAACCGAAGAACAGCGCAGTAGGCTTGCCCTGAAAGGCTTTTTCGGTAATCGGCTGGCCGGTTTGCGCCGTCAGTTCGAACGGCACGCCATAGGCCGTCTCCACCATCTGCTCCCGGGTTTTCGTCATTTCGATCGTCAACCAGCTGACGACACCGGCGAGAACGAGCACGACAGCCCACAATACGATGCGAATATTTCTCATTTTCCAATCCTACCCCGAAAGCCGGCAGCATGTCGCAGGCCCTGGCAACAGATAACGAAAGGCGGTGGCGACGGCAAATCAACTGGGCGTATTTGAGCCGACCGCGCTGATTTGTCACAAATCCGCAGCGGAAAAACGTCAGAGGCACCAGGCGATGCCGCTCTGCACCGTAGACAGGAAAATATCCGTGCCGTGCCGCACCCAGCCGTCAAAGGCAAGAAGCACGATGGCAAGCGAGGCCACAGCCGCAAGACTTGCCAGAATAAACTTCAGCGGATGGGAAACGAGCGCGTTCATATGCCTATCATAACCTGTTTGCGTGGGCGCGAAAACCGCCAAAATACTGGGTTTTGCCGGCAGGCGCGGGGCAATTGTTAGGGAAAGTTTAAAATCTTGCTGTGCATTATGACCATAGCGGTTTTTAAGCCTCGACATGATGTCTCCCGGTCCATTCTCCGGCCACCGCATAAAGCTCAATCCTGCGCGGGCCTGTTAGAGAGCCATCAGAGGAAACCTGCCGTCATGTCCAACGCCATCAAGCAATCCGGCGCATATCTCGAAATCGTTTCCTTCCATCTGAGCGATCAGGAATTCTGCATCGACATCATGGCGATCCGCGAAATCCGCGGCTGGGCGCCGGTTACCCCGATGCCGCACACCCCGCCCTATGTTCTCGGCCTGATCAACCTGCGCGGCGCCGTCATTCCCGTCATCGACATGGCCGGCCGCCTTGGCATGAAAATGACCGAGCCCTCCGAACGCTCCGCCATCATCGTCACCGATATCGGCGGCAAGCTGGTCGGCCTTCTGGTGGAGCAGGTCTCCGACATGATGACCATCCGCTCCGAAGACCTGCAGCCCGCGCCCGACATCATTCCGGAAGAGCAGCGCAGCTTCTGCCGCGGCATCGTCGCGCTGGAAAAGAGCATGGTCTGCTTCCTCAACCTCGACACGGTCATTGCCGACGAGCTGGCGCGCGAAGCAGCCTGATCCAGGCATCTATAACGCAATTGCGGGGGCGAGCCTTACGGCTTGCCCTTTTGCCATGTGACCTGCTGGTTATAGAGCGGCACCGTGGAAATCGCCATCTTGGCCGAACCGTCAGTCAGCTCCCGTGCATGCACCAGATAGATAAGCGTGTCATTGGCCTTGTCATAGACGCGGCTGACGACCAGCTTCTTCCAGACCAGCGACATGCCTTGCCGGAATACTTCTTCCCCGCCCTTCGAGAGATCGATATCGCCGATCTCCACCGGCCCCGTCTGGCTGCAGGAAATGGCGTTGTTGGATGGGTCTTCAAACCAGTTGCCGTTCTTCAGCCGGTCGATGACGCCGCGCTCGAAATAGGTGACGTGGCAGGTCACGCCCTTGATCTTCGGATCGGCAATCGCCTCGATGACGATGTCGTTGCCGATCCAGTCGACGCCAACCTCACCCACGACCTGCGAATGCGCGGCAGTGACAGGAAGCAATGCCAGAAAGCCCGCAAACAAACCCGACAGAGTTTTCGTCGTCATCGCATCTTCTCCGTTACGCTGCTTCAAACATAAGTGCGCGGAACGGTTACGCAACCCGGGAGACGGCGCGTTTTTTCATGCTGCAGGGCTGGTAACCGGTGGAGGTGAGACGGCCTGCGACCATGCCGATCTTTTCCGGCAGGTCGCGAACATGGGTAACGCGCAGCGCCTTGGCCGCCGCAATCGACGCTGCCGCGCAGACAACGGCATCTTCGGCGGCATTATGGTGCACGAAACGCAGCTGGAGGTGATGGGCAATGACATTCAGCTTGTGCGATTCCAGCTGCGGCCAGACGTGCCGGGCGATCTTGACGCTGCACAGATAAGAAAGATCGGGATAGGACTGCCGGTACTTGTCGAACGACGCCCGCATGACGCTGAAATCGAAGGCGGCATTATGGGCGATCATCGTCGCACCGTGGAAGTCGTCGATGAACTCCTCCATCACCTCAGGGAATTCCGGCGCGTCCTCGACATCGGCAGGGCGAATCCCGTGTACGGCGATGTTGAAGGGCGAAAACCGCATGTCCTTCGGCCGGATGAGACGCTCCTCGACGCGAACGATCTCGCCGCCCTCTATCCACGCAAGCCCGACGGAGCAGGCGCTGCCCCGCTCCTCATTGGCGGTCTCGAAATCGATCGCGATGGTTTTCAAGAGTGATTCCCGTTGTTTCATTCCGGCATAAACCGGATTGGCCTCAAAGAGAACCGGCCTCGGCTGAACGCGCTTCCGAAAGCATCCAGTCGATGAGTGTGACCAGATCGGGATTATCGAGCATACGCCTGGGATAAACGAGGAAATAGGCAAGCGTGCTGGCCATGTCCTTGCCGAAGGGGGCGATCAATGCGCCTTCCGCAAGCTCGCGGGAAACGAGCGAACGCCGGGTCAGCGCAATGCCGTGCCCGGCCTTGGCCGCATCCAGCGCGCCGTTGCTGTCGATGAAGACGGTGCCGCCGGTGGCATCGACATCAGATGCCCCCGCCGCCTCCAGCCAGCGCCGCCATTCATTGCGGTTTTCATCATGCAGCAGCGGAACGGACTTCAGATCGCCCGCCTCCTGAAGCGGCCCGTATTTTTCAAGAAGCTGCGGCGAGCAGACCGGCAGCGTGCTGTCATCGATAAAGCGGATACTCTCAAGCCCTTCATACCGGCCAAAACCATGCCGCACCGCCAGATCGACGTCGTCCCTTGAAAAATCCACCAATCGGTTCGTCACGCTGATGCGGACATCCACATGCGGGTGTTGTTGCTGGAAGGCCGGCAATCGCGGCATCAGCCATTGCACGGCGAAAGTCGGGGTGCAGCTGAGCGTCAGAACGGTGATCTCAGATCGCGCCGTCAGTTCCGCCGTCGCCTCGCGCATCATCCGGAAGGCAGTGCGAAGCGCGCCGTAATAACGTTCCCCTTCACGCGTCAGCTGGATGCTGCGCGGTTTGCGGGAAAAAAGCTGCACACCAAGCCGCGCCTCCAGCTCCCGGATTTGCAGGCTAACCGCGCCGGGCGTGACATTCAGCTCATTGGAGGCAAGCGTGACGCTGCGATACCGCGCTGCGGCCTCGAAGGCCTGCAGTCCTTTCAGAGAAGGAAGTTCGGCTGCCATGATTTAGCTCACCTCAATTATCGCACGAGAAACAATCGTTTGAAAACACCATAAAACAGGGAGTAAATAGACGCAACAAGACCTGAAATGCAGTGAAAGCCATCCAACTTCGATTTGAGCTAAACTCAACCGATATCGGGTGGATGGCGGCGGTCCCGTCTGCGATCATGTCGGTGCTCATGCTTTGGGAGATGATGATGGCGATACAGAAACAGATGGATGCCCGCGAATGGGCGATGCTTGTCGCGCTTTCGCTCCTGTGGGGCGGATCGTTCTTTTTCATCGGTGTCGCGGTCAAGGAATTGCCGCCGGTCACCATCGTTACGCTGCGGGTCACCCTTGCCGCCACAGCGCTTCTAATCGTCTGCCGCATCATGGGCCTTCGCCTGCCGCGCGAAGGGGCGGTGTGGCGTGCGTTTTTCGGCATGGGCCTGCTGAATAACATCATTCCCTTCTGCCTGATTGTCTGGGGCCAGACCCATATTGCCAGCGGGCTTGCCTCGATCCTCAATGCCACGACGCCCCTCTTCACCGTCATCGTCGCGCACTTTCTGACCGCCGACGAGAAGATGACCGGCAACAAGCTCACTGGCGTGCTGATCGGCTTTGCCGGCGTGGCTACCATGATCGGCCCGGCCGCCTTTACCGGCTCATCTGGTCTCTGGGGCCAGATCGCCATTCTTGGCGCCGCCGTCTCCTATGCCTTTGCCGGCATTTTCGGCCGCCGCTTCAAGGCCATGGGCGTGCCGCCGCTGATGACCGCCACCGGCCAGATTTCCTCTTCAACACTGATGCTGATCCCGGCCGCCCTTCTCATCGATAAGCCTTGGACACTCGCCATGCCTAGCCTCGGCACCTGGGGCGCGCTGATCGGCATCGCCCTCCTGTCGACAGCGCTCGCTTACCTCATCTTCTTCCGTATTCTTGCCAGCGCCGGCGCCACCAACCTTGCCCTCGTCACTTTCCTCATCCCGGTCAGCGCCATCCTGCTCGGTTCGCTGCTGCTCGGCGAGCAACTGGAAATGAAGCACTTCGCCGGCATGGCAATGATCGCCGCCGGTCTTGCAGCGATTGACGGCAGGTTGCCGGCAAAACTCAGAAGCCTGCTGCGCAACGCCCCGGCTTGACAGAGCTACACGGCAAAAGCATTCTGCGCGCATGATCGCGAAACAGAACACCACCCGTCGCCATACCATCACCGGCCACCCGGCAGGGAAAGGTATGTCGTCGCTTTAAGCGATCCATTTCCACCCTGCCATTAGAGCAGGGTTCGCAAGCCTGCTCCCATACGCCCCAAGGAGACAGGCATGCAGAACGTGAAATTTGCCGATAATGAAGATGATCAGTTCCGGTTACGCGACATCCTCCTGCGCGCGCCGCGCCTGGATGATGCCGAAGCCCTGACCGAACTGTTCAACCTGCCGGGCGTCCGCCACGGCACGCTGCGGCAACCTTTCCAGTCTGTGGAAAAGACCAGAAAGGCAATGGAGAACCGCGGTCCGAACGATATTTCGATCATAGGCGAATGGCGCGGAAAGATCGTCGCCAATGGCGGGTTGTTTCGCAGGGCAGGACGACAGGCCCATATCGCCGACCTGGCGATCAGCGTTCACGACGATCTCGCGGGAAAAGGGGTGGGGTCGCACCTTCTTGGGGCGCTGATCGACACAGCGGATAACTGGCACGATATCCGCCGCATCGAGCTCAACGTCTTCACGGACAATCTCCCGGCAATCCGGCTCTACGAGAAATTCGGTTTCGAGCGCGAGGGCACCCTGCGCAACGATGCCTATCGTGATGGAAAATACGTCGATGCCCATGTGATGGCACGACTTCGATAGGCGCTTTCAGCGTAGAAGGTGATCCGCAAACACTTCCCGAATGGTCCGCCGCGACCATTCGGCCATTCTTTCGTTCCGCCCGCGCTCGGCATCCAGCACGATCAACGCCTTCCACAGCGCCCAGCCGCGCCCGCGCTGCCATGTGGCATCATCAAGCTCCAGCGCCTGACGAAAAACGGCACGGCTTTCGGCATTGAGCACATTCCAGGCGAGAATGAGATCGGAAGATGGATCGCCGACGCCGGAACTGCCAAAATCGATGACGGCTGAAAGGCGGCCGTTCTGCACCAGCAGATTGCCCTCGGCAATGTCGCCATGCACCCAGACACCCTGCCCCTGCCAGCGGCTGGAAAGCGCCAGCTGCCAGATCTCCATGGCCAGCGCATGATCCACCTCATCGGCAAGGCGTGCTGCCGAGGCCTGCGCCTCCCCGTCATAGACCGAGAGGGAGCCGCCGCGATGAAAGTTATGCGCGCCCGCGCGTGGGCCATCCGAAGCATCCACGCCGTGCAATGTTTTCAAAAACGCGGCAATATCAATAGCGACAGTCGAAAGATCGACGCGCTCCAGATGCCGTGCGAGAGGTTCGCCCTCAAGCCAGCGATAGACGGACCAGCAGAACGGATAGCCTTCTCCCGGCTGCCCCAGCGCCAATGGTGCAGGGATCGGAAAAGGCAGGAGCGGTGTAAGCGCCGGCAGCCACCGGTGCTCCTTTTCCACCTGCGCAACATAACGGGCGGCACTTGGCATGCGGATCAGCATGTCGCCACCAAGGCGAAAGCTGCGATTGTCCCAGCCGCTCAGTTCCACCGGCCGGACCTCGAGATCAGCCCATTGCGGAAACTGGTTGGTGACCAGCGCCCGGACCTGCTGTGTGGTGACGACGATGCGATCATCCATGCTGTGCTCTCCGTCTCAGGCGCAAAGCTTTAGCGGCAGAGGACAACATTGCCATGACGGCGCATCAGCCGCCGATCAGTGCCAGCCACTCGTCCTCGTCCATGGTCTGCACGCCCAGTTCCGTCGCCTTGGCAAGCTTGGAACCGGCTCCCGGTCCTGCGACCAGAATATCGGTCTTTTTCGAGACGGAACCCGCAACCTTGGCGCCGAGGCTTTCGGCCCGGGCCTTAGCCTCATCGCGGGTGAACTTTTCCAGCGAACCGGTAAACACAACCGTCTTGCCTGCCACCGGGCTGCCTTCGGTAGAGGGCTTTTCGGCCTCCTTCGGGCGAAGCTCCCGTATCAGACGGTCGATGACATCGAGATTGCGCGGTTCCTTGTAGAACTCGATGATGGCGCGGGCCACCACCTCGCCAATGCCGTCGATGCTGTTGAGTTCGGCCCAGGCATCGCTCGCCGGATCGGCCGCCGCCTTCATGCTCTCTTCGAAATGTTCGTAAGTGCCATAGGATCGCGCCAGAAGCTTCGCCGTGGTCTCGCCCACATGACGAATACCGAGCGCGAAGATCAGCCGGTGCAGATCGATCTCGCGGCGGGCGTCGATGGCATCGAACAGCTTCCTGACGCTGACCTTGCCGAAGCCGTCGATATTCTCGAGCTTGGTGAGGTGAGAGCCTTCCTGCCGCGCCTTCAGCGTGAAAATATCAGGCGCGGTCTTGATCGAGAGCGCCGGATCGTCGCTTTCGAAGAAGAAGTCTATCTGCTTGGTGCCGAGCCCTTCGATATCGAAGGCGTTGCGCGAGACGAAATGTTTCAGGTGCTCCACCGCCTGCGCCCGGCACACAAAACCGCCGGTGCAACGTGTGACCGAGTCGAGCTTGCCGGTCTTTTCATTGCGCTCCCGCACCGCATGGCTGCCGCAGACCGGACATTTCTCCGGAAAGGCATATTTCGCCGCCTCGGCCGGGCGCTTCTCCAACAGCACGTCCAGTACCTGCGGAATGACATCGCCGGCGCGTTGCACAATGACCGTGTCGCCAATGCGGATATCGTGATCCTCCGGGCGGATGCGCTCGCCGCTATTGCCGATACCTTCGATATAATCGGCATTATGCAGCGTCGCATTGGTGACAACGACACCGCCGACGGTGATCGGGGTGAGACGCGCGACCGGCGTCAAGGCGCCGGTACGTCCCACCTGAATTTCAATGTTCTCAACCGTCGTGAATGCCTGCTCGGCCGGGAATTTATGCGCGGTCGCCCAGCGCGGGCTGCGCGAGCGGAAGCCCAGTCTCTCCTGAAGGTCGAGCCGGTCGACCTTATAGACCACACCATCGATATCATAATCGAGATCGGGCCGCGCGACGCCGATTTCATTATAATGTTCAAGCAATTGCTGGGCGGAGGTGAATCGCTTCATCAGCGGATTGACCGGGAAGCCCCATTCCCTGAACTTCTCGACGATGCCGTATTGCGTATCGGCAATCCGCGTCGGCTGGCCGCCATTCGAAACCTCACCCAGGGCATAGGCAAAGAACCTGAGTTTGCGTTTCGCCGTCACATTGGCGTCGAGCTGGCGCAGGGAACCGGATGCCGTGTTGCGCGGGTTCACATAGGTCTGCTTGCCTTCCGCTTCCATAGTCGCATTGAGCGCCAGAAAGTCGCTCTTCGCCATATAGACCTCACCACGAACCTCCACCACATCGGGCGCGTCCGAAGACAGCTCGTTCGGGATTTCCTTGATGGTCCTGATATTGGCGGTGACGTTTTCGCCCGTCGTGCCGTCACCACGCGTCGCCGCGGTCTTCAGCCTGCGGTTCTCGTAGCGGATCGACATGGAAAGCCCGTCGATCTTCGGCTCGGCGGTAAAGGCGATGGAATCATCAGGCAGATGCCCGAGGAAGCGATAGACAGAACTCACGAAATCCCGCAGATCCTCTTCCGAAAACGTATTGTCGAGCGACAGCATCGGCCGCGCATGCACGATTGGCGCAAAGGTCGGAAGCGGCGCGAAGCCGACTTTCTTCGATGGGCTATCGGCCCGCACCAGCGCTGGAAAAGCCGTCTCGATGGCATCGTTGCGCCGCTTCAGCGCATCATAATCGGCGTCCGAAATCTCCGGCGCGTCCTTGCCGTGATAAAGGGCGTCATGGCGAGCAAGCTCGGCCGCCAGAAATGCGAGCTCGGAAGAGGCTTCAAGCTCGGTGAGGTTTTCGACGGATTTCTGGTCTTTCGACATGACGGCCTCTTTTCGGAATTACCGAACGCTTTTAGCCGAAATAACAAACATTAAAAACAGTTTTGCCGCTGGACTCACAACGCCGAAAGGCGCTCCAACGGCATTGTCGCGAACGATCAGTCCTTGGCGGCAAGCAGACGAGCGGCCGCAGCCCTCGCCTCGTCCGTTACCGATGCGCCGGCGAGCATGCGGGCGATCTCTTCGGTGCGGTGTTTCGGCTCCATGGTGGCCACGCGCGTGGCGATGCGCTCGCTGCCGTCGCCGGATGGGCCTTTGGAAATGAGGAGATGAGTGGCAGCCCGTGCGGCCACCTGCGGCGCATGGGTGACGGACAGGACCTGCACGGTTTTCGACAGGCGGCGCAGCCGCTGGCCGATGGCATCCGCCACAGCGCCGCCAACACCCGTATCGATTTCGTCGAACACCAGCGTCGGCGCCGATCCGCGATCGGCGAGCGCCACTTTCAACGCCAGCAGGAAACGGGACAGTTCGCCGCCCGAGGCCACCTTCATGATCGGACCGGGGCGCGTGCCCGGATTGGTCTGGACGTGAAACTCCACCGTATCGATACCGTCAGCCGTCGCCTGCTCGGGATCGGAGGTCACCTCGACGGTAAACCGCGCCCGCTCGAGCTTCAGCGCCGGAAGCTCGGCCATGACAGCGTTGGAAAGCGCTTCCGCCGCATTGCGGCGTTTGTCGGAAAGCGATTGGGCGGCACGGTCAAAATCGGCCTTTACGACGCCGAGATTGGCCTCGAGCTTGCCGAGTTTTTCTTCACCGGCATCGAGATCGGCGAGATCGGCCACCATTTTTTCGGCAAGAGCCGGCAGGTCTGGCACGGCGACATTATATTTACGGCCCGCCGCGCGCAGCGCAAAAAGCCGCTCTTCCACCCGCTCCAGCTCACGCGGATCGAATTCGGTGCGGCGCAATGCCGCTTCCACTTCCATCTGCGCATTGGAAAGGCTGTCCAGCGCGGCATCCAGCAATTGCACGGTGTCTTCAAGCAGGCCGGGAGCCTCGTGGCTCTTGCGCTCGAGCCGGCGCATCATCGATGCAATGACAGGCACGGGCGAGGCATTGCCGTTCAGAAACTCGCTGGCCTCAGCGATATCGCCGGCAATGCGTTCGGATTTCTGCATCACCGCCCGGCGCTCGGCCAGTTCTTCCTCTTCTCCGTCACGCGGCGAGAGCGTTTCCAGTTCCTCAACGGAAGAGCGCAGGTAATCCGCCTCGCGCGCCGCCGCCTCCACCTTGGCGCGGTGCGTCTTCAGAGCCCGGTCGGCATCTTTCCAGGTGCGGTAGAGGCCCTGAACAGCGCGAGCCTCATCGCTCAGCCCGGCAAAGGCATCCAGCAGCGTCCGGTGTGCATCGGTGTCGACAAGCGCGCGATCATCATGCTGGCCGTGGATTTCGACCAGGAATTGACCGAGCTGGCGCATCATCTGCACGCTGATGGCCTGATCGTTGATATAGGCCTTGGTGCGCCCGTCAGAGGATTGCACCCGGCGGAAAATCAGGTCGCCGTCGTCATCGAGACCGTTTTCGCGCAGGAGAAGCCGGGTCGGGTGATTGTTCGGGACTTCGAAAGTGGCAGTAACCTGCCCCTTTTCTTCACCGTGGCGCACAAGGCCGCCATCGCCGCGGCCGCCAAGCGCCAGCGAGAGACTATCGAGAAGAATGGATTTGCCCGCACCCGTCTCGCCCGTCAACACGGAAAGGCCTGCCTCGAAACCGAGGTCAAGCCTTTCGATCAGAACGATATCGCGAATCGAGAGCTGGACCAGCATGGCCTATGCCCCGGTCTCAGGCGCCGATAAGCTTCTTGCCGGCGCGCGAAATCCAGGACCCCTTGTTTTCACGCGGCTCCAGCCCCTGACCCTTCAGCAGCTTGTAGGAATCCGCATACCATTGGCTATCAGGATAGTTGTTGCCGAGAACGGCGGCCGCTGTCTGTGCTTCATCCACCAGGCCCATAGCGTAATAGGCCTCAGTCAGACGCGCCAGCGCTTCCTCGATCTGGTTGGTGTTCTGGTACTGCTCGACGACGATGCGGAAACGCGAAACGGCGGCGAGATATTCCTTGCGCTCAAGGTAATAACGACCGACCTGCATTTCACGGCCGGCGAGCTGGTCGCGGGCGAAACGGATCTTGGCCTGCGCGTCAGCGACATATTCCGAATCGGGATAGTCATTGACGACCTTGTTCATCGCCTCGACGGTGCGCTGTGCTGCGCGCTGATCCTGCGTCACGTCGGAAATCTGCTTCGAATAGGCAAGGCCGATCATGTACTGAACATAAGCGGCGTCCTTCGAGCGTGGATATTGCCGCAGGAAGCGGCTGCCGTTCGTGATGGCCACATCGTTCTTGTTGGTGCGCGTGGCAATGAAGGTCTGCATGACAAGCGCCTTCTGGCCCCATTCGGTAAAGGGATATTGCTTGTCGATCGCCTCGAACTTGCGTGAGGCCTCCGTCATGTTGCCGGCGTTCATGTTGGCAAGCCCCTGCTTGTACAGAACGTCAGGCGGATCGGTCTCGACGCCGAGCTTGGTAATGTCGATATCCGGATCGGACTGGCAGGCCGTGACGACGACACTCGCGCCGACCAACATCAACGAAACGGCGATCCCCCGCATCGTACCCTTCATTGCACCAGACCCTACATGCTTCATTCGACAGTTCCCACTTCCCGCGCAAATACATAAGCATCGGCTTTGCACTGGCGTTCTAGCCATAAAAGCATCCGCAGGGCAACGCAATGATGACGCATTAACGCATTTTTATGGCATCGACCCATGCAATCGCATGAATATCAGACGATATAACGCAACTTCTTGTTCGCATCACGAAAAAGCCGCCCCAAGGGGAGCGGCTTTTTCTGTCAATTGATAGCCTGCGAAGGAACTCAAGCAGACCAGGGTGCGAATTCCGGCATGTTGACCGCAACGAATTCGCGGGCGCGTACCATCTGGTTGCGGGCAGCCGGAGCCTCGACGATCTCGTAAGCGGTGCGGTCGCTCAGCAGGGCCTTCAGCGCATTCGCATTGACCTTGTGGCCGCCGCGATAAGAGCGGTAACAGCCGATGAACTGCGCGCCGGCAAGCGCCAGGTCGCCCACGGCGTCCAGCGTCTTGTGACGGACGAATTCGTCCTTGGCGTAACGCAGGCCTTCCATGTTGATGACGCTGTTGTCGTCGGAGATGACGACCGAGTTCTCAAGCGAGGAACCGAGCGCATAACCGGCGGCCCACAGACGCTCCACGTCACGCATGAAGCCGAAGGTGCGGGCGCGCGACAGTTCATTCTTGAACGTATCCGCCGTCAAGTCGCCCTTCCAGGACTGCTTGCCGATCAGCGGCGTGTCGAAATCGATGTCGACTTCAAAACGCGTGCCGTCATAGGGACGGAACTCCGCCCAGGAGGCGCCCGAATCGATACGCACCGGCTTGGTGACGCGGATGTAACGGCGCTTCACGCCCAGGTTCTTGATGCCAACAGATTCGATCGCCTCGATGAAAGGTGCGGAGCTGCCGTCCATGATCGGCGCTTCCGGACCATCGACCTCAACGACAAGGTTATCAAGACCCATGGCGTAGATGGCAGCCATGACGTGCTCGATCGTCGCTACCGACTGGGAGAGCGAACGGCCGAGCACGGTGCACAGATCGGTATTGCCGACATTGGCCGAAACCGCCTTAAGCTCTGTAACGCTGCCATTATCGTGAAGGCGGTGGAAGACGACGCCCGTTCCGGCTTCTGCGGGCTGGAAGGTCATCGAGACCGGATTGCCGGAATGCACGCCAATGCCTTTAAGCTGAACAGCATGTGCGATAGTTGTCTGAAATCCGAGCAGTCCGATAGTCATGCGTCTATGCCTTGTTTTGCAAACCGCGCTGCTTCAGCCAGCGCCGTTCAAGTTTTTCAAGCCGGTTTTTAACGACCGGAAAAGTCAATCTGTTCCTTCACCCAGCCTCATACATACGCACATGTAGGTGCCACGACAAATCACTGTTCGTTTCGGATTGTTACATGCGCAAGCCATTGAAAACGCGAATTAATTTAGTGTTAATAACGTAAAATAAACAAAACGCCCGGATCGTGTGATCCGGGCGTTTCAAGAGGCTTATGGAATCGCCTTTAGTTGGACTGGCGGCGCAGGAAGGCCGGGATTTCCAGCTGGTCATCGTCGTGATGGCTGGACGAGGCAGGCGTTGCACGGCCGTGATCGTCAAGCTGGCCACGACGCGGTGCGTAGAGGCTTGCTTCCGGCGAAAGCGGGGCGCGGCGCTGCTGCGGTGCCATGCTCGGCGCATCCATCATGTCGGACGGAACTTCTTCCTCTTCACGGCGGCCAAGCGAGTTGGTGATGCGCTTCAGAAGACCCATCGGGCCACGCTCTTCCTGTGCGGCAGGAGCGGCATGGGTGCGGTGGTCCAGCTCGGCCTTCACGACCGGCGGGAAGTCTTCGACCTTCGGCATGCGAACCGGCTCAGGCTGACGGGCAACCGGCGCGGGTTCCTGGTAGACAGGAGCCTGCGGCTGCTGCATCCGCGGAGCCTGAGCGGCAACCTGTTCCGGAGCGTGATAGACCGGCGCCTGCGCAACCGGTGCCGGAGCGGCCTGCTGAACCGGCTGGGCCGGACGGAGGGCAGCCGGTGCTTCAGCCGGAGAAGATGCGAACAGCTTGCTCTGCGGACGGAAATCCTGGGCGGGCTGCTGGTGTGCGGCGAAACCGAGTTCACGTTCCATTTCGGCTTCCGCCGAACGGATGGTCTGGGCGATCGGGTCTACGGCCTTCTGTGCCTGCGAGACTGCTGCAGGCTGAACTGCGGCCGGAGCGGGAGCAACGGCCGCGGAAGGACGGATAAGCGGCTTGGCAACAGCAGCTGCGGCGCGCATATCGGCAATGTTCTGTTCGCCAACGCCAGCAACGCGGTCGATGCCGGTTGCGACGACGGAGACGCGGATGAGGCCTTCAAGCGCTTCGTCGAAGGTTGCGCCGAGGATGATGTTGGCATCCGGATCGACTTCTTCGCGGATACGGGTCGCCGCTTCGTCGACTTCGAAGAGGGTGAGGTCGCGACCACCGGTGATGGAGATCAGGAGGCCCTGCGCACCCTTCATCGAGGTTTCGTCGAGCAGCGGGTTGGCGATCGCCGCTTCCGCAGCCTGCATTGCGCGGCCCGGACCGGAAGCTTCGCCGGTGCCCATCATTGCGCGGCCCATTTCGCGCATGACCGAACGGACGTCGGCGAAGTCGAGGTTGATAAGACCTTCCTTCACCATCAGATCGGTAATGCAGGCAACGCCGGAGTAAAGAACCTGGTCGGCCATGGCGAAGGCGTCCGCAAAGGTCGTCTTGTCATTGGCAATACGGAAAAGGTTCTGGTTCGGAATGACGATCAGCGTATCGACGGACTTCTGCAGTTCCTCGATACCCTGTTCGGCAAGACGCATGCGGCGGCCGCCTTCGAAGTGGAAAGGCTTTGTGACGACGCCGACCGTCAGGATGCCCTTGTTGCGCGCAGCCTGTGCGACGACCGGGGCAGCACCCGTGCCGGTGCCGCCGCCCATGCCGGCGGTGACGAAGCACATGTGGGTACCGTTCAGGTGATCGATGATCTCGTCGATGCACTCTTCAGCAGCCGCGCGGCCGACTTCCGGCTGGGAGCCGGCGCCGAGGCCTTCGGTGACGTTGACGCCGAGCTGAATGACCCTGTCTGCCTTCGTCATGGTCAACGCCTGCGCATCCGTGTTGGCGACGACGAAGTCGACGCCCTGGAGGCCGGCCGTGATCATGTTGTTGACAGCGTTACCACCACCGCCACCGACACCGAAGACGGTGATGCGTGGCTTCAGCTCTGTGATATCAGGCTTCTGCAGCTGTATCGTCATTTTAACATTCCTTCTTTCTCTGGCCGCATCGCCCCGCTGGCCGATTCTTGAAACTCAACTCTGAAACCTCCGGCTTGCGCCACGAGGCCACTCAAAAACTCTCTTTCAGCCATTGCCCCACCCGGGCTATCCGGCCGCTACCGTTACCAAACGGCGAGAACATTCCGCCTTGCGCCGCATGAATTTCGATGTCCGCCACCTGCGGGTAGATCATCAGTCCGCAGGCGGTTGAAAATGCCGGTCCCTTCGCCGCCACCGGAAGACCGGCAACGCCCATGGGGCGGCCGATTCGAACGTTGCGGGCGAGAATGCGCCGTGCCGTTTCCGGCAGCCCCGTCAGCTGGCTTGCGCCGCCGGTCAGGACAACGCGCTTGCCGACGATGGGACTGAAGCCGGACTTCTGGATACGATCACGGATCAATTCCAGCGTCTCTTCGATACGCGCCCGCACGATGCGGGTTACAAGTGCTCTTGAAACTTGCGATGGTTGATCGCGATCATCTTCGCCAATCGGCGGGATCGAAATCATGTCGCGCTCATCCGCGCCATTCAGCAAAGCCGAACCATGCACCACCTTCAGTCTCTCCGCATCTTCGATTCGTGTCGAGAGGCCTCGTGCAAGATCTGTCGTAACGTGATGACCGCCAAGGCCGATCGCGTCGGTATGAATGAGACGGCCTTCGGCAAAAACCGAGATCGTCGTGGTGCCGCCACCCATGTCGATGGCCGCGCAGCCAAGCTCGACTTCATCGTCCACCAGAGCGGCAAGACCGCTGGCATAGGGCGTCGCCACCATGCCTTCGACGGAAAGATGCGCGCGGTTGACGCAAAGCTCGAGGTTCTTCAGCGCCGTGCGTTCGACGGTCACGACATGCATATCGACGCCGAGAAGATCGCCATACATCGACAGCGGATCACGAATGCCGCGCTCGCCATCCAGCGAATAGCCCGTCGGCAGAGAATGCAGGATCGCCCGGTCCTGACGCATGGACTGCTGGCTTGCCGCCACCAGAACCTTGCGCAGGTCGCTTGCTTCCACTTCCTGACCGCCGAGATCAATGCTCGCGGTATAGATATCGCTCGCCAGTCTTCCAGCCGAAACATTGACGATCAGGCTGTCGACGGTAAGGCCCGCCATGCGCTCGGCCGCATCGACCGAAAGACGGATCACACCTTCGAGTGCGTCGAGATCGGCGATCACGCCGGATTTCACGCCACGCGAACGCTGGTGGCCAATGCCGATGATTTCCACCTTGTGGGTGCGGCCAGGCAGGATTTCACTCTCTTGACGCGGCGTCAGCCGGCCGATCATGCACACGACCTTGGTCGAACCGATGTCCAGCACCGAAACGATGTGGCTGCGCTTGGAAGAAAGCGGCTTCAGACGAGGCAGGCCGAAATGGGAAGAACCGAAAAAGCTCATGTGTTCTTCTCCGCTTTCTTGAGAGCCTTGGTGCGCGCGTCGACAGCAGCCTGACGGCGCTCCGTCGCACCTTCGGTCAGCTGGATCGTGGTGCGATCCGCCAGTCTGAGATCGACTGCGGCGACATCGCGCGACAGGACCTTTTCTTCGAGATCAAGCCGCGCCAGCAATTGCAGCGCCTGCGGCAGGTTTTCTTCCGGCAGCTTGACGACGATGCCGTTGTCGAGGTGCAGATCCCAGCGGCGGCCGGCAATGCGTACATAGGCGCGAACGCGGTTGCGGATTTCCGGCCAGTCGGCCAGCTGCTCGACGAAACCGGCAGCGCCCGTTTCCGCGTCGCGTCCAACGAACAGCGGCAGGGAAGCGAATTTATTGTCACGCAGCGGCGCGATGACGCTGCCGCTCTTTTCGATCAGCGACAGTTCCGAGCCATGCTGCCAGATGCCGAAGGCCTGGCGTTCTTTCAGGCGAACCTCGATCGTCTTCGGGTAGACCTTACGGATATCCACGTCTTCCACCCACGGAAGCTGCACGAGCTTGCGGCGCGCCGCATCGATGTCGAGTGCAATCAGCGAGGTGCTGCCATCAAGGCCGAGAAGCTGGAAGACATCGATTTCGGAGGTCTGCAGATTGCCGGAGACCTTCACGTCCTCAACGGCGAAACCCGCAGCAGAGGTCGTCGCCTGCGTAACGATATTTGTGTGGCCGCCGAGCGACATGCCATAAAGGCCAGTCACCGCGTAGAAGGCGACGGCCGAAATCGTGCCGGTATGGGCGGGAATGTGGATGCGTCCGGTCGCAAGGCTGACGCAGAAGCGCACAACACGACGCAGCGGGCGCGGCAGCACCATGCGGTCGTCGGCATTTGCCGTCGCTGCGAATTGCTCGCGCTTTTTTGCCGTCGACTTTTTGCCGGTCACCGCAAACACGAAGCGTCCTCCACCATCCAGCTGACAAGGTTACCAAAGGAGCGGCCAGCATGGGCCGCCATTTCCGGCACCAGGGAGGTCGGCGTCATGCCCGGCTGCGTATTCACTTCAAGCCAGATAACTTCGCCATCTTCTGAGAAGCGGTCGTCGTAACGAAAGTCTGAACGGCTTACGCCACGGCACCCGATCGCCCGATGCGCCATAACCGCCAGTGTTTGAATTTTTTGGTAAATTTTCGGTGAAATTTCTGCCGGAATGACATGTTTCGAGCCACCAGCAGCGTATTTAGCGTCAAAATCATAGAAATTGTGACCGAGCGGCACCACTTCGGTGACGCCAAGCGCCTCGCCGTCGAGCACACCGCAGGTCAATTCGCGGCCATGGATGTAGCGTTCGACCATCACCTGGTCACCATAACGCCATTCCGACGAAGTGAGGATTTGCGGCGGATGCGACTGGTCTTCCTTGACGATGACAACGCCGAAGCTCGAACCTTCACGCACCGGCTTCACCACATAGGGTGGAGCAAGCGGATGTTCGCTGGTGAAATCGAAGCGGTTCATGACGCGCTCGGCGGCAACCGGCACCCCGGCAGCCGCAGCGACTTTTTTCGCCTGCGCCTTGTCCATGGCGAGTGCGGAAGCCAGCACGCCGGAATGTGTATAGGGAATGGCCAGATATTCGAGAATACCCTGAATGGTGCCGTCTTCACCGAAGGGACCGTGCAGCGCATTAAAGGCGACATCCGGGCGCAGCTCATCGAGCACGGCCGCGACATCGCGCCCCACATCGACCCGGGTGACCTTGTAGCCCTCGCCCTCAAGCGCGAGCGCGCAGGCATTGCCCGACGACAGGCTGACTGGCCGCTCCGACGAAAACCCACCCAAAAGAACAGCTACGTGCTTGCCGCCCATCGATACCTCTGACACCAACTCTCCGTTACGAACCACGCTCCGAACCGACCGAATTTGAAGAACGGTGATTCTGGCACATGACCCTTGAGATCAGTTAAACGCCATTAAGGTTAATGAATCGTTTACTTTCGTTAACCACCGCGCCCAACGTGCCAAGTTCCGTTAAAGAATCAGCACCGATCCGGATTCCCTCCTTGGAATCAGAGAGTTGCATGGATTGCAACATGCAGGTTTTCAATGATCGGAAATAAAATCGCACGAGCGCACCTGCTGCTCCGCGATAAAGGCAAGATCGAAACGTTAACGGACGGGATTATTCCCCAGGGAAAATTATCTGGCGTTTCAGCGTTTTAAAACCGCAGCCTGAATCAGTCTCTCAATCGCCGAAGCGCATCCGGCAGCACGCAGCCGAGCCTGTCGCATTCATCAATCACATTATTTGCATTATTTCTTTTTTAGCATTCCATAGGAACAAAAATTGCGTTAACGCAGACATCGCCTCCCAAGGCATGACATTGCAATCATCCAAAATGGAACCAATACCATGACCGACGCGATATCTCCGGTATCGCCGACCGCTGACAATTCGAACGCTGTAAAGACAAATTCGCCTGCACGAGTTCTCACTGCCAGCCTGGTCGGCACGACCATCGAGTTTTTCGATTTTTACGTTTACGCCACGGCCGCAGTGCTCGTGTTCCCCGCCTTGTTCTTTCCGAACAATGACCCGATGACGGCGCTTCTGGCGTCCTTCGCCACCTTCTCCATCGCCTTTTTTGCCCGTCCGCTGGGTGCTGTGGTCTTCGGTCACTATGGTGACCGCGTCGGCCGCAAGACGACACTTGTCGCCGCGCTACTGACCATGGGTGTATCGACCGTCGTGATCGGCCTCCTGCCCTCCTATGAGACCGCCGGCGTCCTTGCACCGCTGTTGCTGGCGCTGTGCCGCTTCGGCCAGGGCTTTGGCCTTGGCGGCGAATGGGGCGGCGCCGTCCTGCTCGCCACGGAAAACGCGCCTCCCGGCAAGCGCAGCTGGTACGGCATGTTCCCGCAGCTCGGCGCCCCTGTCGGCCTGCTCCTCTCCTCCGGCGTGTTCTGGATCCTGCTGCACTTCATGTCGCAGGAAGCGCTGCTCAGCTGGGGCTGGCGCATTCCCTTCGTCGCTTCGATCATTCTGATCGCGGTCGGCATGTGGGTTCGCCTGTCGATCACCGAGACACCCGACTTCCAGAAAGCGATCGAAAAGGAAGAACGTGTGGCCGTTCCGGTCGCGGAACTGTTCCGCAACCACAAGCGCAGCCTCGTGCTCGGCACCTTCGTGGCGCTGGCCACCTTTGTGCTCTTCTACATCGGCACCGCCTATCTGCTGTCCTATAACGTCAAGGTCCTGAAAATCCCGTTCCTTGACGCGCTGGAAGTGCAGATTCTCGGCTCCATCGTTTTCGGCATCTTCATCCCGATCGCCGGCAAGCTCGCCGAAAAATTCGGCCGTCGTGAAATTCTGATCATTACGACGGTGCTGATCGGCCTGTTCTCCTTCCTGCTGCCCGGCCTGATGACCGGTAGCGAAGGCTCCATCTTCGTCTTCGCGGCCCTTGCCATGATGCTGATGGGCATGACCTACGGCCTGATCGGCACGGCGCTCGCAGCCCCCTTCCCGACCCGGGTGCGCTACACCGGCTCGTCGATCACCTTCAACATGGCCGGCATCTTCGGCGCATCGCTGGCGCCTTACATCGCCACATGGCTGCAGGTGAATTACGGCATGGGTTATGTCGGCTACTACCTCTGCGTATCCGCCATCATAACGCTGGCCTGCATTCTGCTTTCCCGCAAGGACGAAGTCTGAGCCACACAAGCGTTCCGAATATGGGAAGGCCCGCGAAACCTGGCGTTTCACGGGCCTTTTGCTATTCAGCATCTTTTACTGGAAACGCTCTAGGCGACGGACTGACGGATATCCCGCTGGCCCGCCACGCAGATACGATTACGCCCCGCGCCCTTTGCCTGATAAAGCGCAAGATCGGCATTATGCAGGACTTTTTCAAAGACTTCGGCGTCCTTCCGGACAGCCACTCCGATCGATATGGTGACACCGATCCGCATATCCTGATAGTCGACTGGCACCGCCTCGATGCTCGCCCGCAGCCTTTCGCAAACATCCAGAAACGATGACGACCCTGTCTCGCGCACGACGACGAATTCCTCGCCGCCTATTCTGGCGACTTTGGCAGAGGCGTCAAAGGAAGTACGTATCCGCTGTGCGACGCTGGAAATCACCGCGTCACCGGCCAAATGGCTGAACCTGTCGTTCACCGACTTGAAATGATCGATATCGAGGAACGCGACGCAATAATGCTGACCGAGATTCATGCATCCGGCATAAAGCCCGAGCCGATTGCTGAGGCCAGTCAATGCATCGGTATGGCTCAGATGCAAAAAACGCTCGTGCGATTGCGCAAGAATCTTCACTTCCCTGGCATTGAGCCAGCAGACCAGCCACGTCATCGTG
The DNA here is from genome assembly GCF_040801995.1 of Agrobacterium radiobacter. Classification (NCBI taxonomy): domain Bacteria; kingdom Pseudomonadati; phylum Pseudomonadota; class Alphaproteobacteria; order Hyphomicrobiales; family Rhizobiaceae; genus Agrobacterium; species Agrobacterium radiobacter. Next base: position 1,723,313 of record NZ_JBEGHX010000001.1, read on the forward strand.
AATGCGATGACGGAACACAAGGTCACGCCGAGTATAAGACCGTTGACAAGGTCCGTCACCAGCCCGAACTGCGCCAGGAGAACCAGACCGCCGGAACATATCAGCAGAGCCATGATCGTTGTGACACAGGCAACCCGAAACGAAAATTCCAAAGGTTCAAGCCGCCTGCGGCCCTCTGGCGTCGCAATCGAAAAACTCATCATTTCGATCAGTTTTCTCCAGAGATCCAAGACCGTCTCCAATAGTACCTAAATCAATCACTGAAAATTCTTGTCAAACACCCTTTGATCGACGAGCGGCATGCTATCTGAGATAACATGCCGCTCGTCGCTTATGTCAAAAAACTATAGGATACAACTATTGACCGACCGTTACGGCCAACGCCAACGGTCATATGACGGAGAAGCCCCTGTAAGAAAATCGGAAGCCAAAAACTCAGCTTCCCAGAAAAGGCTCCACCTCACGGCCCGGCATGAAAAGCCCTAGCCGCTTGATTTCCCACTCCAGCCGGATGCCCGACTTCTCGAACACGCGCTTGCGGATGGTCTCACCCAGATATTCCAGATCGTAGCCGGTCGCGTGGCCGGTATTGATCATGAAATTGCAATGCAGTGATGACATCTGCGCGCCGCCGATGACCAGACCGCGGCCGCCCGCCTCATCGATGAGTTCCCATGCGGAATGACCTTCGGGATTCTTGAAGGTCGAACCACCAGTCTGCTCACGGATCGGCTGAACTGTTTCGCGATGGTGACGCACGGCGTCCATATCGGCGCGGATTTTCGCCTTGTCTTCCGGATAACCCTCGAACAATGCGCCGGTGAAGATCAGGCCCTTGTCGGCGCCGGAATGGCGGTAGCTGTAGCCCATATCGGCATTGGAAAGCACATGCTGTTTGCCCTGACGGTCAACCGCATAGACTTCCACCACGCGCTCGCGCGTCTCACCGCCGTTTGCGCCCGCATTCATACGCAGCGCACCGCCGATGGAGCCGGGAATGCCGTAATAGAAATGGAAGCCGCCAATGCCGTTATCCATGGCCATGGCCGCAATATGCTTGTCCGGGCAGATCGCACCGGCCTTGATGCGGTTTTCGCCGGCAAGCTCCACCTGGCCGAAACCTTTGGCCGACAGACGGACGACAACGCCCGGGATGCCGCCATCGCGCACCAGAAGGTTGGAGCCGACGCCGACCACCGTCAGCGGCACGTCTTCCGGCAGAATTTTCAGGAAGGCAATCAGATCATCGGTATCGTGCGGCTGGAACATGACTTCCGCAAGACCTCCGGCTCTGAACCACGTCACGCGGTCCATGGGCGCATCCGGTGTCAGACGTCCCCTCAGTTCGTTTACCCCGTCGCCGAGCCTCCCCAGCAATTTAACCCCATCGACCTGTCTCATTCAGACTTTCCTGATATGCTCTTCAATTCCGAAGGCAGCGCTGCTGCCCATTGCGTGATATTTCCAGCCCCCAAGAGAACCACGAAATCACCCGGATTCGCAATGCCTGCAACCACTGAGGCGAGATCTTCCCGTTTCTCAAGAAAACGGGCGTCACGATGGCCGGCGGCCTTGATGGCCGAAACCAGCGCTTCCGAACTTGCGCCTTCGATCGGATCTTCGCCCGCAGCATAGACCGGGGCAAGAAGAATCGTATCCGCATCGTTGAAACAATGCGCGAAATCGTCAAACAGGCTGGAAAGGCGGCTGTAGCGGTGCGGCTGATGCACCGCGATGATACGGCCATTGCAGGCTTCCCGCGCCGCCGCCAGCACAGCCTTGATCTCGACCGGATGGTGGCCGTAATCATCGAAGACCTGTACGCCATTGGCTTCGCCCGTCAGCGTGAAACGCCGCTTGACGCCTGCGAAGGAGGCGAGACCCTTCTTGATGTCAGCTTCCGAAATACCGAGACGATTGGCGACGGCAATCGCGGCCGTCGCGTTCGAAACATTGTGTCGGCCGGGCATCGGCAGGACGAGATCCTTGAAGGAGAATATCTTGCCGGTACGACGACGGCGGATTTCCACGTCGAAAACCGAGCGTGTGCCATCGATGCGCACATTCGAAAAACGCACGTCGGCCTGCGGGTTTTCACCGTATGTGATGACCTTGCGATCCTCGATGCGGCCGACCAGCGCCTGCACTTCCGGGTGGTCAAGGCACATGACGCCGAAGCCGTAGAACGGCACGTTCTCGACGAACTGGCGGAACGCCGCGCGCACAGCATCAAAATTGCCGTAATGGTCCAGATGCTCCGGATCGATATTGGTAATGACGGCCACGTCGGCCGGCAGCTTCAGGAAGGTGCCGTCGGATTCGTCGGCCTCCACCACCATCCACTCGCCCTCGCCCATACGCGCATTGGTGCCATAGGCATTGATGATGCCGCCATTGATGACAGTCGGGTCGAGATTGCCGGCTTCCAACAGGGTCGCGACCATCGAGGTGGTCGTCGTCTTGCCGTGGGTGCCGCCAATGGCGATGGCGTTACGGAAACGCATCAGCTCGGCCAGCATTTCGGCACGGCGAACGATCGGCAGGTGTTTTTCCCGCGCGGCGATGAGTTCCGGATTGTTCTTCTTGATCGCGGTGGAAACGACCACGACCTCGGCGTCACCGAGATTGTCCGCCGTATGGCCGACGAACACCTCGATGCCCTTGTCGCGCAGACGCTGCACATTGGCGCTGTCGGCCTGATCCGACCCCTGAACGCGGTGGCCGAGATTGTGAAGCACTTCGGCAATGCCGCTCATGCCGATCCCGCCTATGCCGATGAAATGGACAAGGCCTATGGCTTTCGGCATCTTCATGCCCCAACTCCTTCATTCTTCTTCTTGAATTCCTGTACGGACTGGCCGGAAGCAATGGCCTCCACCAAATCGGCCAGCACATCCGCCGCATGCGGTTTACCCGTTGCCTTGGCCGCCGCTGCCGTTGCCGAAAGACGATCCGGTTCCGAAAGCGCCGAGGACAGGAGGCCGGAGAGCTTCTGCGGCGACAGTTCCGCCTGCTTGATGACGCTGGCCCCGCCCGCCACCGAAAGTGCTGCCGCATTGGCGGCCTGATCGTGATCCAGCGCATGCGGATAAGGCACGAGAATGGACGGGCGGCCGATCACCGAAAGCTCCGATACCGTCGAAGCGCCCGAACGGCTGATCACCAGATCGGCCTCGCCGATGCGCGACGCCATGTCGCCGAAGAAGGGCGAAACGTCAGCCTTTACGCCAAGCTTCTGGTAGGAGGCGATGACGCTGTCCTTGTCTTCAGGACGCGCCTGCTGGGTGACGACGATGCGCTTGCGCTGCTCGTCTTTCAGCAGGCAGATAGCCGCAGGCACCGCGCTCGAAAAGAACTGCGCGCCCTGGCTGCCGCCGAACACGACAAGCTGAAAAGTTTCACCCGTCTGCGACGGGGTATAGGGAATTTCAGATGCCGCCAGCACCGCCGGGCGCACCGGATTGCCGGTCGCCACCGTCTTGTCGGAATATTGGCCATTGGCGGGCGGCAGGAAGCCGCCGGCGATCGCCTTCACACGGCCTGCCAGCGCCTTGTTAGCGCGACCCATCACAGCATTCTGCTCATGAATGATGGAAGGCACGCCAAGGCCGGTGGAAGCCAGAAGCGGCGGCACGGTGGGATAACCACCGAAACCGACAACCGCGACCGGCTTCAGTTTCGCCACCAGCCGGCGCGCCGCGCGCAGGCCAACCCAGAGCTTCCAGAGCGAACGCGCCACGGAAATCGGGTTTTTCGAGCCGATGGTGGCAGACGGCACCACATGGATTTCATCCGCCGGGAACTTGCCGGCATAACGCTCGGCGCGGCTGTCGGTGACGAGATGCACCTGATAACCGCGCGCCTTCAGCGTATGCGCGAGCGCCTCCGCCGGAAAAACATGGCCGCCGGTTCCCCCGGCGGCAAGAAGAACAATACCCTTGCTCATGATCGTTTACTCCGCGGGAACGCCGGAACCGACGCGGAAGAAACTCCGCTCCTGCGCCCGCTTTTCGGGTCTGTGGCGTGTCAGCGCCAGAAGGAAGCCGGCGGTCACGCAGATCGCCATCATCGACGAACCACCATAAGAAATCAGCGGCAAAGTCATGCCCTTGGCGGGCATCAACTCGAGATTAACGCCGATATTGATCATCGACTGCATGCCGATCTGCAGCACGAGACCGGCCACGGCAAAGCGGCAGAAATCGTCCTTCTCCTTGAAGGCGTGCGACAGGCCGCGCAGCACGATGAAGGCGAAGATCGCAACGAGGAACATGCAGAAGACGATGCCGAATTCTTCCGCCGCCACCGAGAAGATGAAGTCGGTATGGCTGTCGGGAATGATCCGCTTGACGATGCCCTCGCCCGGTCCGCGACCGAACCAGTCACCACGAATGATCGCTTCGCGTGCGGTATCGACCTGAAACGTATCGCCCTCACCCGTCCAGAACCGGTCGATACGACCGGCGACGTGCGGCAACATGAGATAGGCGGTCACAATGCCGCCGACGCCAAGGCCGCCGAGCATGATGATCCAGAACCACGGCACGCCGGCCATGAAGAACATGCCGCCCCAGACCACGGATGTCAGAATTGTCTGGCCGAAGTCCGGCTGCGCGATCAGGAGTGCCGCCACGATGCCGAAAGTGATGATGGCGAAGAGATTGCCCGGAATTTCCGGATGGCGCGCCCGCTCGGCAAAGAGCCATGCGCAGACGATGACGAAGGCCGGCTTCATGAATTCCGACGGCTGGATCGAGAAGGTGCCGATGGAAATCCAGCGCCGTGCACCCTTGACCTCGATGCCGAAGAACAGCGCGAAGATCATCATCAGCAGCGAGGCGATCAGCATGATGACCGCCACACGGCGCACCTGGCGCGGTGACAGGAAGGAAAGGCCGACCATGATCGCCAGCGACGGCACCATGAACATCGCCTGACGCTCGACGAAAAAGAAGCTGTTGAGGCCGATACGTTCGGCAACCGCAGGCGATGCCGCAAAGGACAACATCAGGCCGATGCCCATCAGCGCGATGAACGCCGCCAGAAAGAAACGGTCGATGGTCCAGAACCATTCCGCGACCGGACCTCGATCAACTCGGCTTACCATGGCCTTCAGCCCCCTTTTCCAGAGTCAACCAGCATCGTCATGCCATCGAGCGCCGCGACCTGCGCGACGAACGAATCACCTCTGATTTCAAAGTTCTTATATTGATCGAAGCTTGCGCAAGCCGGGGACAACATCACGATATTGCCGGCCGTCGCATCTTTTTCCGCATCCGCCGCCGCATGCTGCACGGCTTTGTCCAGCGTGCCGGATATTTCGTATGGCACCGCCTCGCCGAGCGTTGCGGCAAATTCCGCCGCAGCCTCGCCGATCAGATAGGCCTTGGCGATGCGCGGAAACAGCGGCGAAAGACTGGTAATGCCGCCCGCTTTCGGCAGACCGCCGGCGATCCAGTAGATACGGTCGAAACTCGAAAGCGCTGGCGCTGCCGCATCGGCATTGGTCGCCTTGCTGTCGTTGACGAAAGTGACATTGCCGCGCCGGCCGACCGGCTGCATGCGATGTTTGAGGCCGGGGAAGGATTTGAGACCGGCGCGGATTTCCTCTTCCGAAACACCCACGGCAAGGCAGGCGGCAATTGCGGCCGCCGCATTCTGCGCATTGTGGCTTCCACGAAGAGTCTGGATACCGTCGAGATCGACCAGCAGCGAGAAGGTGCCGCCATGCGCCCGCAGGATGTGGCTGCCTTCGGCATAAAGACCTTCGGAAACAACATTGCGTTTCGAAATGCGCTCGACCTTCACGCCGGCACGCTCGATACGGTCGGCAATCAGCGTCGAATGGCTGTCATCAACACCAACGATTGCCGTGCCGCTACCCGCCACCAGCCGTTCCTTGACGTCGGCATAATGCTGCATCGTGCCGTGACGGTCGAGATGGTCAGGCGTCAGATTGAGCAGGATACCGGCAGTCGGATTGATCGTCGGTGCGAGATCAATCTGGTAGGACGAACACTCGACTACATAGAAGCGCTGCGCCTTCGGCGGATCGAGGCTCAGCACCGCCGTGCCGATATTGCCGCCGAGCTGCGTATCGCGGCCCGAAGCCTTGAGAATATGCGCGATCAGCGCCGTCGTCGTCGACTTGCCGTTGGTGCCGGTGATGGCGATAAAAGGGCAATCCGGCGCATGGGCGCGCCGCTCGCGGATGAAAAGCTCGATATCACCGATGATCTCCACGCCCGCTGCCTTCGCAAGGTCGACCGACCAGTGCGGCTTCGGATGCGTCAACGGCACGCCGGGCGCCAGCACAAAGGAAGAAAACGAGGCCCAGTCTATCGTGTGCAGGTCCGCCGTGGTGATGCCTTCGGCCTCGGCCTTCGCGACGCTGTCGGGATTGTCGTCGAAAGCAACGACATCGGCTCCGCCGGCAACCAGCGCCCGGGCGGTAACGAGGCCCGAACCGCCGAGCCCGAAGAGAGCGACTTTCTTACCCCTAAACGACGTGACCGGGATCATCGCTCACCTCAGCTTCAGGGTGGCGAGGCCGAGCAGCGCAAGGCCCACGGAGATGATCCAGAAACGGATCACCACCTGGCTTTCCGTCCAGCCTTTTTTCTCGAAGTGGTGATGGATCGGCGCCATCAGGAAAACGCGCCTGCCGGTGCGCTTGAACCAGAATACCTGGATGATGACCGACAGCGTTTCCATCACGAAGAGACCACCGACAATCACCATGACGATCTCGTGCTTGGTGGCGACAGCGATCGAGCCGATCAGGCCGCCGAGCGCCAGCGAACCCGTATCGCCCATGAAGATGGCGGCAGGCGGCGCGTTGAACCACAGGAAGCCGAGGCCCGCGCCGATGACCGCGCCGACGATAACGGCAAGCTCACCCGTGCCGGGCACGAAATTGATCTGCAGGTAATTGGCAAAAACCGCGTTGCCGGCGAGATAGGCGATCACGCCGAAGGTAGCGGCAGCGATCATGACGGGCACGATGGCAAGCCCATCGAGACCATCCGTCAGGTTCACCGCATTGCCCGCACCGACGATGACGAAAGCACCGAACAGCACGAAGAAATAACCGAGATTGATCACGAGTTCCTTGAAGAAGGGAAAGGCGATGGAGCTGCCGAGCGTGCCGCCATGCGGTGCGGAAGCTAGCGCCATCTTCATCATGAAGAAAACGGCAATCGCCGCAATCAGGAATTCGATGCCGAGACGGGCCTTACCGGAAAAGCCCTTGTCGCTCTGTTTCGTGACCTTGAGATAATCGTCGTAAAAGCCGATTGCCCCGAAACCGAGCGTCACCATCAAAACGGCAACGACATAGACATTCGAAAGGTCACCCCAGAGCAGCGAACCGCCGAGGATACCTGCAAGGATCATCAGCCCGCCCATGGTCGGCGTGCCGGCCTTCTTGAAATGCGTCTGCGGCCCATCGGCACGGATCGGCTGGCCCTTGCCCTGACGCACGCGCAGCGAGTTGATGATGGCCGGTCCAAACAGGAAGACGATCAACGCAGAGGTGAACATCGCCGCCCCCGCCCGGAAGGTGATGTACCGGAAGAGGTTGAAGACTTGAATTTTATCCGACAGTTCGACGAGCCAGATCAGCATAATTGCCCTTTCAAAAGGCTATTTCAGACTTGGCGTTCCGTCTCGGGGAATGCCGGATACTTGTCAAGCAGCGCGGCGACAATCTTGCCGAAACCGAGGCCAAGTGACGATTTTACCATCAGCGCGTCTCCCGGTTGCACCCATTGCAGGGCGAAATCGGTGAGTTCCGCCGTCGTCGGGAACCAGATGACGGTCACGCTATCAGGCAGCGCATCGCGCAGCGCCGCCATTGCCTCGCCCGCAAGCCACACATGTTCGATACCGGCTGCGAGCAACGGCCCGGCCAGTTCCTCATGCAGCTGCGCGGAAAACTCACCCATCTCCAGCATATCGCCGAGAACGGCGACGCGCCGGCCGTGACCCTGCGTTTCCGTTTCCGCCAGCACGGCAATCGCGGCGCGCATGGAGGCCGGATTGGCATTGTAGCTTTCATCAATCAGCAGGAAGGAGCCGCCATTGATGGAGAGATGGTGGCGCTGGCCACGCCCCTTCACCGCCTCGAGCGATCCCAGCGCCTCGAAGGCGCGGTCGAGATTGGCGCCCGTTACGGCAACCGCGCCAAGGACCGCCATGGCGTTGTCGGCGATGTGCCGGCCGGGAATATTGATGTGCAACTCGCTGGTTTCGCCGTTCAGTATCGCCCAGATCGTCGAGCCCGTCGCCGTGCTCTCGAAATCCGCGAGGCGGAAATCCGCCTTGGCGTGCTGCCCGAAGGTGAGGATATGTTCGATACCCTGTTCCTGCGCCGCCTCTTCAAGCTGCTCGAATTGGGCGTTGTCGCGGTTGAGGATGACGGAACCACCCTCCTCCAAACCTTCAAAAATCTCGGCCTTGGCTGCGGCGATCTCTTCAATATTCTTGAAATTGCCGAGATGGGCAGGCGCGATGGTCGTGATGATCGCCACATGCGGGCGGACCATCTTCACCAGCGGCCGGATTTCGCCGGAATGGTTCATGCCGATTTCGAACACGCCGAATTCCGTATCGGCGGGCATGCGCGCCAGCGTCAGCGGCACGCCCCAATGGTTGTTGAAGGAAGCCACCGCCGCATGCACCCGGCCGGATGGGGCGAGCGCCTGCCGCAGCATTTCCTTGGTCGTTGTCTTGCCGACCGAGCCGGTCACCGCGATGATGCGCGCTGACGTTCTTTCACGCGCCGCAATGGCGAGTTTACCGAGTGCGGTAAGAACATCTTCCACGACGATCATCGGCACCGTCAGACGGCCAAGAGCCGGCAGTTTGCCTTCGGCCACGACGAGCAGACTGGCCCCGTTGGCGACGGCAAAACTCGCATAGTCATGGCCGTCAACCCGGTCGCCCTTGATGGCGAAAAAGGCCTCGCCGGCTTTGACAGTCCGGCTGTCGATGGAAATGCCGGTGATTCCGGTCGACAGGTTGCCCACGGGGCGTCCTGCCGTAATGGCGATCATGTCGGCGACTGTCCATAACCAGCTCAAATTTTCGATCCTTCCAGCCCTGCCAGTGCAGCGCGCACCTGTTCATGATCGGAAAACGGCAGCGTCACGGAACCGACGATCTGCCCCTCCTCATGCCCCTTGCCCGCAACGATCAGCGTATCGCCATGCGACAGCATCGACACCGCATGCCGGATCGCCTCCGCCCTGTCGCCGATTTCCAATGCGCCGGGTGCCGCCGCCATGACTTCCGAACGGATCGTCGCGGCGTCTTCCGAGCGCGGATTGTCGTCGGTGACGATGACGATGTCGGAAAGCCGCGTCGCAACCTCGCCCATGATCGGGCGCTTGCCCTTGTCACGGTCGCCGCCGCAGCCGAAGACGGTGACGATGCGGCCAGAGGTGAAAGGCCGGACCGAGGTCAGCACGTTCTCCAGCGCATCCGGCTTGTGGGCGTAATCCACATAGGCGAGCGCACCGTTCCCCGTCTGGCCGACAAGCTCCAGACGTCCGGCAGCACCGATCAGCTTCTCAAGCGCCTTGAGCGCTGTTGTCGCGGCAACGCCGGTGGACATGGCGAGACCTGCAGCGACGAGAGCATTCGCAACCTGAAAATCACCCGCCAGCGGGATGTCGACTTCATGGATCACGCCGTCATGATGCACTTCGATCATCTGCTTGTGACGGAAGTGCTCCACCCGTTTCAAGGTCAAATAATCACCCTTGCGGCCGACGGTGCGCACATCGAGACCCGCTTCGCGCGCCGCCCGTATTGCTTGGTCCGACCACGGATCGTCAGCAAATATCACTGCGGGAGAGCCCTTCTCCATCAGCGTATCGAAGAGCCGCATCTTCGCGGCCATATAGTCCTCGACGGTCGGATGATAATCCATGTGGTCGCGGCCAAGATTGGTGAAACCGGCGGCTGCCAGCTTCACTCCATCGAGACGGCGCTGGTCGAGACCATGGCTGGACGCCTCCATCGCCGCGTGGGTCACGCCTTCGGCCGCAAGTTCGGCCAGAAGCGCATGCAGCGTCACCGGATCGGGCGTGGTGAGCGCGCCATAATCCTCGCGGCCGGGAGCGATGACACCCGTGGTGCCGATCTGTGCGGCGGCATGGCCGGCGAAAGCCCAGATCTGCCGCACGAAGGAGGCGACGGACGTCTTTCCCGCAGTGCCGGTGACGGCGACCATGGTTTCCGGCTGTTTTCCGTAAAAACGGGAAGCGGCAAGGGAGAGATAAAGGCGTGGATCCGTGACGGAAAGCACCGGCACGTCGGCATCCAGCGCATGTCCGGAAACGACGGCAACCGCACCCTTGGCAACCGCGTCCTTCACATAGGCCGCGCCATCCGCCCTGGTGCCCGCAACCGCCACGAACAGGCTGCCGGGCGCAGCCTTGCGGCTGTCTGCGGTGACCCCCCCGATTTCGATCGCCCCGATCTCAGACAGGAGCAATTCTTTCAATTCCGGAAACGCATTTCCGGATATATCTCGCAAATTCATCGACTGTGTCCGTCTTGTCCCCCCGGCGCGAATCGCCGGAATATCATAAGCTAACAATCAATAAGACACGAGCAAGGCCGAGCCATCCTTGCCGAACTTCGGCTTCACGCCCAGCACCGCCGCCGTGCGGGTGATGATATCGCGCACCATCGGCGCCGCAGACGTGCCGGCAAGCGCTGCGCCGTTGCCCTTGTCCGTCTTCGGCTCATCGATGAAAGACAGCACGACATATTGCGGGTCATCCATCGGAAAGGCCGAGAGGAAGGCGTTGAAGTTCTTGTCGTGCACGTAACGTCCGTTGACGACCTTGTCGGCCGTACCGGTCTTGCCCCCGACGTTGAAACCATCGACGCGCGCGTTGCGGCCCGAACCGTTGACACCGTTCCATTCAAACAGAAAACGCATGTCCTTGCTGGCGCCGGGTTTCAAAACCTGCCTCGCCACCTGATCGGCCTGTTCGCGGGTACGCGGCAGGAAAGTCGGTTCGATCAGTTTGCCGCCATTGACGAGTGCTGCACCGGCGACCGCCGTCTGCAGCGGCGTCGTGGAAACGCCGTGGCCGAAGGAAATGGTGATGGAGTTGATCTTCTTCCATTCGCGCGGCTGCGACGGCAGCGCCACTTCAGGCAATTCGGTCTGCATGCGGGTCAAAAGGCCAAGCCGCGTCAGGAATTCCTTGTGGCCTTCCGTTCCCACGGTGTCGGCGATCTTGGCCGTGCCGATGTTGGACGAAAACTGGAAGATTTCCGGCACCGAAAGCATTCGGCCCTTGCCGTGGAAGTCCTTGATGGTGAAACCGCCGATGCGGATCGGATAACGCGCATCGAAAGTATCGCCGAGACGGACGCGGCCCGAATCGAGACCCATGGCAATCGTGAAGGACTTGAAGGTGGAACCCATTTCGAACGTGCCGTTCGACATGCGGTTGAGCCAGCCTTCCTTGGCACCTTCGGCCGGGTTGTTCGGGTCGTAATCCGGCACGGAGGCCATGGCGAGCACTTCGCCGGTATGCACATCCAGAACCACCGCGCCAGCGCCGATCGCCTGGAACTTGGTGATGGCCGAGGTCACGACTTCACGGACAATGGACTGCACGCGCAGATCGATGGATAGCTTCACCGGTTCCAGCGGCTGGTCGCTGGTCATGCCGAGCGCCGTCAGATCGGCAAGGCCCTGGCTGTCGACGTAACGTTCCATGCCGGCAACGCCACGGTTGTCGATGTTGACGTGGCCGACGACATGCGCAGCGGTCGGCCCGCCGGGATAAAAGCGGCGCTTTTCCGGACGGAAGCCGACGCCGGGAATACCGAGCGCAAGAATCTGGCTTTGCTGCTTCGGCGTCAGCTGACGGCGCAGCCACTGAAAGCGCGAATTGGAAGAAAGCTTCTGATAGGTGCCGCGCTGGTCGAGATCCGGCAGGACAGTACGCAGCTTCTCAATGGCCTCGTCGATATCGACGATGCGATGCGGTTCGGCAAACAGCGAGACGGTGCGGATATCGGTGGCCAGAACCTCGCCGTTGCGATCAAGAAGATCGGGGCGCGACGCCATCAGCCGGTCTGCGGGCGCGATGCTCGACACTGTTTCCTGTTCCGCCATGCCATATTGCACGAGACGGCCGCCCACGACGGCATAAAAGGCGACAAAACCGAAAATCAGAAGGCCAACGCGGCTTTTCGCCTGGGCGGCCCGCTTCTTGCGGGCGCCCTCAAACGCCGCATGGTCGGTATAGACACCGGTGGTGCTGGCGGAAAAGTGAGCCTTGCTCTTCAAAACCATGACGCGGGAGAGAAAAGACATCAGCGGTTCACCGATCCTGTTATGGTTTCATCCATATCGCCGGTTTCATCACCAGCGGCGGCGGAGGCGACCGGTACAGGCGCCGGTGCCGGACGTGAAACGCGCGCACGTGGCGTGGGCACCGGAACGCCGTTGACAGCGATCTGGCCCGCAGGCGGCGATTTGGGCTTCGAAGCGCCACCGAGGGTAGCCCCCGGCTTGGAGCCATTGACGGCGGCGGCGATGACATCCTCGACGCTCATACCTTCAGGCTCAGGCGGCTGCGGCAATTGCGAGCGCAGCATGGGCAACTCGCGCGGCTGCGCCAGCTGCGTCGGCAGCGTCGGCGAAAGACCGAGTTCCGTTTGATAGGCATTCACCAGACGGTGCAGACGGTTCGGCTGCGTCAAGAGCGCCCAGTCGGCCCTCAAAAGATCGATCGTATCCTTTTCAAGCTTGATCTCGGCCTCCAGCTTGCGGACTTCCTCAAGCTTCAGATCGGCCTTGTGCTTGATCGAATAGGTCACCACAGCCGCAGCGACCATGACCCCCATCAAGATGACATCGAAAGTGCGCAGCATATCAGCCTCCCATCTTTTCAAGGCTGGCGAGATCAGGAAGCTCGAAAATCGAGAAATCTGCAGCGCGCGCCGGGGCTGTGGTGCGCAGGCCAGCGCGAAGCTTGGCCGAGCGAGCCCGCGGATTAAGTTCCGCCTCCTCGTCGCTGGCGGCGATCATTGGCTTGCCGATGTTCTCGAAAATGGCCGGCTTATCCTCCACCATCGGCAGATGCCGGGAACCGGCGGCCTTGCCCGAACGGTCGGAGAAGAATTTCTTGACGATACGGTCTTCCAGCGAATGGAACGTGACGACGACCAGCCTTCCGCCGGGCTTCAAAACCTGCTCGGCGGCAAACAAAGCCTGCGCCAGCTCGCCCAGCTCATCATTGACGAAAACGCGCAGCGCCTGAAACGCGCGCGTTGCGGGATGGATCTTGTCCTTCGCCTTGCGCGGCGTGACGATCTCGATAAGGCCCGCCAGATCACGGGTGGTTCGGAACGGCTCTTCCGCCCTCTTCTTTTCAATGGCGCGGGCAATGCGGCCGGGCTGCTTCTCTTCACCGAGAAAACCGAAGATGCGGATCAGATCGCTGACCTTGGCGCGATTGACGACATCGGCCGCCGAGACGCCGGAAGCGGACATGCGCATATCGAGGGGGCCGTTTTTCTGGAAGGAAAAACCGCGCTCGGCCTCGTCGATCTGCATGGAAGACACGCCGATATCGAGAACGACGCCGTCAAGCCCGCCTTCAGGCGCATGCTTCGCGAGATCGGAAAACTGAGACTGAATAAGCGAGAGCCGGCCGCCATTGGCGGCAACCATGGCCTGGCCGCCAGCGATCGCGGTCGGATCGCGGTCGAGCGCGATGACATTGGCGCCCTGATCGAGAATGGCCTGGCTATAACCGCCGGCGCCGAAAGTACCATCGAGAATGATCTTGCCGGGCGCAGGCTCCAGCGCGGCAATGACTTCGCGAAGCAGGACAGGGATGTGACGCTGAGGTCCGCCATCGGCATCAGAAGATCGTCCGCCAGAATTCGCCGCCATCCCGTGTCCCCGTCCTAGGCGGGGCGAGCAGCCGAAAAACCGCGCCCCGCTCTTGCTTCCGCCTGCGCCGCCAAAAACGCATCCGGTTGCCAAAGCTGAAAATGATCCGCCCGCCCAACGAAGGTGACCTCGGTGGATATGCCGGTGAATTCCCGCACAAAATCCGTCACCATCAATCGACCTTCCTGGTCGAGCTTCATGAAAACGCCGCCGCCGTGAACCAGCAGCGACATTGCGTTCGCCTCTGGCGAGAAAGCATCCATGGACGCAATCTGCCGCTCGTAGCGCTCCAGCAAATCCGGACCGCCGACACTGATTGCCGGAAACGCAAAATCCTGGAGACAATAAAGCTCCTGAATGCCGCGCTTCGCCAGCACCGAACGAAACGGAGACGGAACCGAGACGCGCCCCTTGGCGTCGATCCTGTTCGTCACGTTCGATAAAAAGCGGTCCATTACTCAACTCGCCAAAACCGCATGCCGCAAAGCGATCCATCCGCTCCGCAGCCGACACCGGTACGCACGACACATCGCCAAGCGCCAGGGCGACATGCCCTGCAGCAGCCCCTCGTAGGCTCCTCACTCGTTTCAGCGATTGCGGGTCAAAAACACGACCCAATGTGGTGTGCATTTGGGATATCATGGGACACTATGGGCGTCAATGGGAGAAGCCGGCACGATACCGACTTCGCATCGGAAATTCATAAGCCGTTAAGTTTAACGAATGGTTTACTTTGCGAACTCATGTGCCAGCAAAAACAATTAAAGCTTGGGCCGACATGCCTATTTTTCGCTTGAGAAACAGACACTTGCCGATCCTCGTCGGACACGCGCCATTTAAATCGCAAAAGGCGCTCTGATGCCGCCGCGGCAACGGCAGCCTGGCTGGTATCACGGCCATCTGTATGATTTAGCGATAGACCAGTTGCAGCGGCTCGATGTGATGCCGAAGCACTGCACATCTTGCGTCTCAGCCAGAACCGTCATTCTCAGCAAACAACAACGCCGCCACGGCTTGACTTTTTAAACTTTCAATTGATTTTGATTTCTGAAGTTGTGTTTTTCATTGTGAGATAATAATGCCGAATTACGTGGCGGGCTTACCTGCCTTCTTAAGTTATTTTTTGATTGGCCTGGTCTGCCTGGCAGCTTTTTCCGCCATCTACACCCGCCTTACTCCCCACCGCGAAGGGGAGTTGATCAAGGCCGGCAACATCGCCGCCGTCGTCGCTTTTTTAGGGGCGTTGATCGGCTTCAGCCTGCCTCTGGCCTCGGCTGCGGCCAACTCCGTAAGCCTTCCCGATTATGTGGTCTGGGCGGTAATCGGCCTGCTGGTTCAGATTTTTGCATTCTACCTCGCCAAACTCAGCATGACCGACCTGCACCTGAAAATCATCGAGGATAATGTCGCGGCCGGGCTCTGGAGCGGCGGCATCGCTGTGGTCATCGGGATTCTGAACGCCGCCTGCATGGCGTATTGAGGAACAGACATGTATTTGGACGTGACAGAACATCCGCGTCTCGCCCTCGGTACGATTGCCGCAATAGGCCTTTTTATAGCTTTTTCACCGGAGGAAGAGGTCCTTTACACCTCGGTTGACAAATGCCTCGCCTCCGGTGTCTATCCCAAGGCTTGCCAGGCGGCATCCGAAGACGCCAGCCAGCACCACCTTGCCACTGCACCGAAATTTCGCAACATGGTCGCATGTGAAATGGAATACGGCGCGGGAAACTGTTCTGAGCTAAGGCAAAATCTCAATTCCAATAACGCCACCGGCACGAGCGTATTCGCACCTTCACCGGCAGGATTTGTCATGCCTCGGTCCATCGAAAACTTTGCAGACTATAGCGAATATCGTCGCCGTCAGCAAAACAGCAAGTCGGGCTCCTCTGGCGCGATGTCCGCCTATCGAAAACGCAACGGTGACCTCGTCACACCGGATGTGAGTGCCAGCGAACAGAACGGCGGCTCATTCGGAGGCGGCCCAGGCGGCGCGCTGGTGAGTGACGTGAAGACGCTCAACGCCAAAACGAACGTCAAGGGCCGTGGCGGATTCGGCGGCCACTCCTTTTCCGGAAGCTGACATGCGCCGCATCACATTCCCACCGCGTCCAGATTGGCGTGAGAAGGCCAATGCTGTCGGTTTCTCCTTCCATGAAATGCACGGCGAACCTTACTGGGTGGACGATGCGGCCTATTGCTTCAGCCTTGATGAAATCGAACGCGATATCGAAGAACCGAGCCAAATCCTGCACGACATGTGCATGGATCTCGTCTCCGACATCGTAAACAGCGAGGAGGCGCTAACCCGTCTTGCCATCCCGCGCGATTATCACGACGTGATCCGAAATTCCTGGCAGCGGGGCGACCGCCACCTGTATGGCCGCTTCGATCTTGCCTATGACGGACATGGCCCCGCAAAGCTGCTCGAATATAACGCCGACACGCCCACTTCCGTCTTCGAAACGGGATATTTCCAATATAACTGGCTGACGGATCAGGTCGCCCTTGGGACGCTCCCGGCGCAAACCGACCAATTCAACTCGGTTCAGGAAGCCTTGATCGAAGCCTTTGGGCAATTCTCGCGAGACAGGATTTTCCATTTCGCGGCGGTCAGCGACAGCGCCGAAGATTGCGGCACGACGATTTACCTCATGGACTGTGCCATTCAGGCTGGCCACCGCGCCCAATTTCTCGATATCAGAGACATCGGCATCGATGCGAGCGGGCGTTATGCTGACCTCCAAAGTCGCGTCATCGAGCGCTGCTTCAAGCTTTATCCGTGGGAATTCATGTTACGGGAATCCTTTGCCGTCCATCTGCCTGCGCAGGACAGCATTTTCGTGGAGCCGGCCTGGAAAGCCGTACTATCGAACAAGGGCCTACTGCCCATGCTTTGGCAGCGGCATCCCAATCACCCGAATCTGCTGCCGAGTTTCTTTCCCGACCATCCGGCAATATATGAATTACGCGATTACGTGGTGAAGCCGCTTCTCTCGCGTGAGGGCGAAAATGTCAGCCTTTACCGAAACCGGCGCGAGATTTTATCGGCCCCGGGCAGTTACGGCAAAGAGGGGTATGTTTTTCAGGCCTACGCGCCATTGTTCAAGAGCGAGTTCGGATACGCCGTGCTCGGAAGCTGGATCGTCGCCGACCGACCCTGCGGGCTAGGCATTCGCGAGGACGTGTCGCCCATCACGGCAAATCTCTCCCGCTACGTTCCCCATATCATCGAGGGCTGATCCCCGCCGAAAAAGTCGGCAGGAAAATTCGCCAGTTGGCCTGTAAGCCGGGTTCTGTATGGCCCCGGTTTGACCCGGAACGTGGCAGCCATTCATCTGGGACGGCATTTGCATGCCGCCTCGCGCAACCCACCCGGATGACGGGCCTGGAAACCGGCTGTGAACGGGCTTTCGCCCATCCCGTGTCATCCCTATTCGGTCTTGCTCCCGGTGGGGTTTACCTTGCCGCCGCTGTTACCAGAAGCGCGGTGGGCTCTTACCCCACCCTTTCACCCTTACCATGCGATGCATGGCGGTTTGCTCTCTGTGGCACTTTCCCTGGGGTCACCCCCGCCGGACGTTATCCGGCACCGTATTTCCGTGGAGCCCGGACTTTCCTCACCTTACCGTCTTTCGACATTGGTAAAGCGCGGCTGCCCGGCCAACTGGCATGGGCTCCATAACCATGTTCCGGGGCGAAAGCCACCGAAAAGCGCAGGCAAGGACTAAAGAAATGTGGGTTTGAAATCCGTTGAGAAGGCCCCGTCGGCGATTTCTCCGTCCCGCAGCAGCACAGCGCCAAGCCGGCCGATCTCATCGGAGCTCTTGGCCGCCGTGCCGTTGCCGCCGGTCAGAACCGCGATGCGCGACGAGGCGGTGAAACCGATGGCCGGATAACCGCTCCCCGTTTTGGAGACGACGCAGGCGGCCATCGAGACACGCGAGAGATCAATGGAAGGCACGAGCGTTCCGACGATGTCAGAGAGATGATCCCGCACGCTTTCGCGTCCACCGGAGCGGAACCATTCCCGGATTTCCGGATCACTGCCGAGCCTCTTGTCATCGGGGTCGCCGCCGATCTTCAGGTAGAATTTGCCATCGGGATAGCGCACCGGCGGCAGCAGGTAGATATGTTTTGTCGGCTCACGCGGCTCATAGATCAGCGACGGCATGTCCGCATATTGCGCAAGGTCGCCCTCATCTATCTCGAAGAAAGCGACGGTGCGTGCATAGACATCAAGAGCCACCGGCTGCGGCAGCAGATCTTTGGTGATCGAGAAGCCACCGGCCGCCACCAGCACCCGGTCTGCGGTATAAACCGCACCTGAAGCCGTCTGAACCGATGCCCGGCCACCCTCTTCCCGCGTCGAAACGACGATATCGTCAATAAGCGTGACACCTGTTTTTTCAGCGAGAATAGTTTGCGCCTTCACCAGCGCCCGTGGATTGACGTATCCGGCATTGTTCCTCTCGAACACTCCCTCGCAACCCGGCTCGAAGGTGAAATAGGGAAAGCGGTTTTCGAGGCTTTGACCGTCCAGCAGTTCCGTCGAAACGTCGAGCCGCGCCGCCGCCTTGCGGACATCGTCAACAAAGGAATTGTCACCGCCCCGCTGAGGCCCCACCATCAGGCAGCCGACCGGAGCATAAAATTCAACGCCGCTTCTGGCCGCAATATCGGCATAACGCGCGATCGAGCGGTTGGCGAGCAGCGCCCAGTCTGCGTCACCATCGATGGTGCGGGTAATCCGCGCTGCGTCATAGTGGCTGGCGAAAACACCCTGATGCGATTTGATGTCGGCAGGTTCACCGGGACCGATCAGCGCGACGCCATCCGCCGTTTCCGCCAGATGGCGGGCGGCGGCCGCCCCCATCATGCCGCGACCCACGACAATATATCTGAAATGTCCCGACATGCCGCCCTCTTTACCCGCTCACTTCCGTCGCAACCTTTTAGCCGCTTCGTCCGTAAATGTCAGACGAAAACCGGCGACATTTCAGCGGCGAATTCATCCTCGGTCAGCTGGCCGTTCAGAAGCAGCACAGCACCCAGCCGTCCAATCTCGTCCGAAGACTTGGCGGAGACGAAATTGCCGCCGGTCAGAACCGCGATATTGGAGGATTGCGTATAGCCGATATAGGGATAGCCGCTACGGGTAATGGAGGCGACACAGGAGCCGGAGGTCACGGGGCAGCCGGCAAGCTCCGGCATCAGGGATAGCGCCCGCTTTTTCAAAAATTCCACCTCACCCGGCGTACCGTCCGAGTGGAACCAGTCTACCGCTTCGGTGAGCGTTTCAAGCCTGCCCTTCTCGCTTTCTCCGCCGATCTTCAGATAGACATTGCCATCGGGATAACGCACCGGCGGCAGGATATAGACGATGTCGTCCTCGGTTTCCGCGAGCACGATGGTGGAAGGCATCGCACCGAACAGGGCCTGCCTCGCCTCATCCAGCTCGAAAAACACGATGGTACGGCCCGTTGCCGCCATATCGACCGGCGATGGAAGAAGTTCCGCCATGTTGGTAAAACCGCCCGCCGCGACAATGACCTTTTCGGCGGTATGGACGGCCCCTTCGCGGGTCGAAACCTCCACGCCATGGGAGGTGTCGCGAATATGCGCCGCCGTCTCACGCAGCAGTTTCGCGCCCTGCACCTCGGCAACGGCGCACTGCGCTTTCACCAGGGCGCGTGGATTGACGTGACCGGCATTCTGCGCCTCGAAATAACCGCTGTGATCGGCCGGCAGGGAGAACATCGGAAACCGGTCTACCAGCACATCACGGCCCAGCGTCTCTACGCCGAGATCAAGACGGTCGGCCGAGGAAAGGGCGCGCGAGACATAATCTCCCGCAAGACCCTTGCCGTTGCCGGTGAAAAGGCAGCCTGCTTCAGTGAAAAAGCGGATACCGCTTTTGGCCTCGATCTCCGCATAACGGCGGATGGAGCGTTGCGCCAGTTCCGCCCAGACCGGATCGCCGTCAAACCCGCGTGTGATGCGCGCCTCATCGTAATGACTTGAAAACACACCTCGATGGGTCTTGCGATCGGCGGGTTCGCCCGGTCCGATCAGCGCCACGCCATCCGTTTGCGCCGAAAGATGCCGCGCCGCGGCCGCTCCCATCATCCCGGCCCCGACGACGATATATTTGAAATCCGGCATGTCATGCTCCGTATCAGCTTTGCTTCTGACTACAGCATGCCGGGCCGAACCGGAATCGCTTTTCGCAATTTAACAAGCAATACAAACCGGCCTCAGCCGGCCAGCAGCGCCTGCACCTTGCCGCAATAACGCTTGGAGACCGGGTTCATGCGGGTGGCGCCATGGCCGGCATTGTAACGCAGGATCGTGCTGCAGACCTGGCCCCCGCCCAGCTGGTGCGCCGTCGCCAGATATTGCATGCCCCAGCGAATATTGGTCTCGGGATCGTAGAGCGCCTTGGTGGTGCCGCGATAGCCCATCATCCGCGCCGTTGCCGGCTTGATCTGCATCAGCCCGACCTCGCCTGCGCTGCCGCGGGCCTTCGGATTGAACTTGCTTTCGACCGAAACCACGGCATGCGCCAGATTGGTGGGAACGCCGTAACGCTTGGCATATTTGACGATCAGATCGGAATAATCGTTCCTGAGCGAGGAAGGCAGGCTCTTTTCGGGGATGGGATAACCGGGCTTGCGGAAGAAGGTCTCCAGCGTCACGGTTTTGGTCTTGACGTCCTCGTCTTTGGCAAAAGCAATCCCCGCCTGCGAAGCGAGCATAACAACGCCCGCCACGACAGCAACAACAACCCTGTTCATATGTAGAAAAATTCTCCAGATCGGATGACCGGAACAATGAAGCGACACAAATAGTCTGCGCCCGGAAAGTCGATCGCGACCTTCCGCTGTCCAGTCTCCTTGATTGATATTGACGGTAAGTTCCCCTGAAGAACGACACCGCATGCAGTGACGTTCTTAAACTTCCTCAATGCGGATTAACTGTGGCACAAGAAAAAAAGCGACTTGAACACGCTGGAAAAGCGGGAATGCTTTTCCAGAATCGGCGGTTAAGCGCCCGAAAATCTCGGCAGGCTGGCGATCAGCCGGTGCAGCGTGTCAATGGTGGAGAAATCCGCGATGCCATCCACCAGAGCGGGGCGGAAATGCCGCTGGAAAGCAGCCACGGCGCCTTCGGTTTTTTCGCAATAAGCGCCTGTTATTTCAACGCCATAACCATAAATGGACAGCATCGACTGCAGCGCTTCGACCGGCTGGCCATGGTCCCCGCGCTGAAAAAAGCGCCCGCCACGGATCGGCGCAGGCTCCACCCAATGGCCGACACCTTGCTGCGACAGGATGTCCCACGGGAATTTTTCACCCGGATCGACCTTGCGGATCGGGGCGACATCCGAATGCGCCAACACCCTTTCAGGGGCGATATTCCAGCGCTGGCCGCAATCGCGACACAATTCGATGACGGCTTCGATCTGCTTTTTCGGAAATTCCGGCAGGCCGCCTGGATGGCCCTGATTGGCAATTTCGACACCAATAGAGCGGGAATTGATGTCTTCGTCCCCCGCCCAGGTACTTTTGCCCGCATGCCAGGCACGGCGGGTTTCCGACACGAGCTGGATGACGCGCCCGTCCTCGAAGACGAAATAATGGCTGGAGACCTGGCTTTCGGGATTGCAGAGCCATGACAGCGCACCATCGGCCGTCGTCATGCCGGTATAGTGCAGAAGAATGATGTCAGGACCGGCTACACCCAGCCTTTCGCCATGATTAGGCGAAGGCGCAACGGCTGCGCCCCCGAAATCCGGGGTAAAATCCGGCAGACATTCACTCATGCGACGCGGCGTTCTTTCTCAATGGCCGCATA
This sequence comes from Agrobacterium radiobacter, assembly GCF_040801995.1. Classification (NCBI taxonomy): domain Bacteria; kingdom Pseudomonadati; phylum Pseudomonadota; class Alphaproteobacteria; order Hyphomicrobiales; family Rhizobiaceae; genus Agrobacterium; species Agrobacterium radiobacter. The sequence continues at coordinate 1,745,106 of NZ_JBEGHX010000001.1, forward strand.
AGCGGCGTTGAGAGCCGCCATACGCTCATTCGCGGCCGCATGCAATTCCATGGGAACGCCGCGGGCGATGAGCTTGTCGGGATGGTGTTCGGCAACCAGCGTTCGGTACCGCTTGCGGATATCCAGAAAATCGTCCGAAGGTGAAACACCGAGTACGCGGTAAGGGTCGCGCCCGTCCATGTGGACGTGCCGCGCCATGATCGTTTCGAAATGATCTTCGGTGATACGGAAGATTTCCGCGATCCGGCCGAGGAAGGCCAGTTCCCGCTCGTGGATCAGCCCGTCGGCCTTGGCGATGTGGAACAGGCCGTCGATGACACTTTCCAGCATCTCGCAATTGGCGTGCCCGGAACCGCAAAGACCCGCCAGCCGCTCCGCATAGGCTTCGTAACCTGCAACGTCCTGACGCGCGAGGTTATAAAGACGAGCGACGTTCTTGGCTTCTTCTTCCGGGAAATCGAAAATCTGCCGGAAAGCGCGAACCTCGGCATCGTTGACGACCCCGTCGGCCTTCGCCATCTTGGCGGAAAGTGCAATGATGGCCACGGAAAAGGAAACCTTGCGGCGGGTTTCCGGATCACCTTCGAAAAGGGTGCGGATGGCTTCCACCACGCGCCCGAGTGCACCGCCTGCCGCGTCGCCGATTGCGCCGAGCAGCCGTTCCCACAGGGATGAAATTTGCAGACACGCGAAATCGAACATCATGCGACAAGCATGACGGGATATTGCCGCGAATGCAATATGTCCAGCGGTCCGGCGGCATTAACTTTTATTCATCTTTGCGACAGTTTTGCTTCAGGAACAAGAGCGCGGCAGACGATGGGACCACGGTTTTCCACAGACGGCAGATAGCCGGCCACCGGCTATGCCGATTGAAACGATTATATTCCACCACTTTGCTCAAGCCGCTGAAAAACCGCGAGAAATCCGCGTTTTTCTTCATAAATTCACTTTACACCTACACGCGGCTGTCGCATCCATTTGCCAGACATGTCTTTGGGTATATGTGAAAAGGAGAGCCATGATGGCCAAACAGAAAGTCGCAATGCTGACCGCGGGTGGCCTTGCGCCCTGTCTCTCTTCGGCCGTGGGCGGCCTGATCGAGCGTTACAGCGACATTGCGCCCGAGATCGACATCATCGCTTACCGCTCGGGTTATCAGGGCGTGCTTCTGGGTGACCGTATCGAAATCAACAAAGACATGCGGGAAAAAGCGCATCTGCTGCACCGTTACGGCGGCTCGCCGATCGGCAACAGCCGCGTCAAGCTCACCAATGCCGCCGATTGCGCCAAGCGCGGTCTGGTCAAGGAAGGCGACAATCCGCTGCGCGTCGCCGCTGACCGGCTGGCGGCCGACGGCATCACCATTCTCCACACCATCGGCGGTGACGACACCAACACGACGGCTGCGGACCTTGCCGCCTATCTCGGCGCGAACGGCTATAACCTCACCGTCGTCGGCCTGCCGAAGACGGTGGATAATGACGTGGTGCCGATCAAGCAGTCGCTCGGCGCCTGGACGGCCGCCGAAGTCGGCGCCTCCTTTTTCGACAATGTCAGCAACGAGCAGAGCGCTGCACCGAAGACCTTCGTCATCCACGAAGTCATGGGCCGCCATTGCGGCTGGCTGACGGCCGCCACCGCCCGCGCCTATATCCAGAAGACCAGCGGCAATGAATATGTCGAAGGCCTGATGATGAACACGCAGATGAAGAACATCGACGGCATCTACCTGCCGGAAATGGCCTTCGACATCGAGGCGGAAGCCGAGCGCCTGAAGGAAATCATGGACAAAAACGGCTATGTCACGCTGTTCGTGTCGGAAGGCGCCGGCCTTGATTCGATCGTTGCCGAACGCGAAGCGTCCGGAGAGGCCGTCAAGCGCGACGCCTTCGGCCACGTCAAGATCGACACGATCAATGTTGGCGGCTGGTTCCAGAAGCAGTTCGCCAGCCTCATCGGTGCTGAACGCTCCATGGTGCAGAAATCAGGCTATTTCGCCCGCTCCGCCGCCGCCAATGGGGACGATCTGCGCCTCATCCAGGGCATGGTCGATCTCGCGGTCGAAAGCGCGCTCAACAAGGTCTCCGGCGTCACCGGCCATGACGAAGACCAGAATGGCAAATTGCGGACGATCGAGTTTCCGCGTATCAAGGGCGGAAAGCATTTCGACCTCTCTGCAAAATGGTTTACCGAAGTGATGGAACACGTCGGTCAGCCGTTCACAGCGGCCTGATTTTACGATAGTCTAAAATAAGACGGCGACAGGGAGGGCAAGGAGGAAGAGAATGTCTGGACAGGCCTGGCTGATTTTTTGTGCAGCATGTGCCGTTGTGTTCGCACTCCCCTCTCCCCTTGTATTCTCTGTTGCCTCCTATGCCGCCATCCGCGGCAAAAAGACGGTCTTCGCCTCCGCTGTCGGCGGCGCGCTCGGCATCGTCACGGCCATGATGATTTCGGCCATTCCGGTGGCCGGTCTCGCCTACCTGCCGCAATCCTTCGTGGAAATCGTGCAATGGGCCGGCATCGGCTGGCTGATGCTGTTTCTGTTGTGGACCTTCGCCACGCCGGCCGCCCAAGCGGCCAATGCCGATAATGACAATCTGCCGGGCAAATCCTGGAGCGGCATTTTCCGCGATTGTTACGCCATTGCCGCTTTGCGCCCGCGCTACTTCACTGTCTTTCTGGCGCTGTTGCCACAATTCGTTTCCACGTCAGGCAACACAATTGAAACGCTCGCCATGGCGCAGGCCGCCATCCTGCTTCTGGCGCTTGTGATTCTGACCGCGCAGGCGCTGTTTGCAGGCCCGACGCTCGCGCTGGTGCGCCGCATGTCGGGCGACAAGAAAATCCGGCCGAAATACCGCACTCACTTCATTTCCGGCCGCGCTGTCAGCGCCGGATACAGGCGCATCGCAGCCTGAAAAACCGGGCCGCCACGTCCCGGCTTGCCGCTATCCTTACAATAGGTTAATGAAGGCTCGACGGGACACTGCCTGCTTCGCTCGACGCGGGGGTATCGAAAGACAGGCATAACGAAGGCGGCAACATGCGAAATTCGGGCAAATTCCGCGGAAGAAGTGCACTTCTTCTGTCTTCCACCGTGGGTCTGGCACTGGCATTGAGCGCATGCACAAGCGTCGAATATACCGCGAAGGAAGGGCCTAACGGCCCGAAGATCGCGACGGTCAATCCCGCTACCACTCCTGCGCAAACATCGACGCAGCCGGCAACGGCCGAAGCCGCAGCGGGCGCAACCTCGGCAGCATCAGCGGTGCAGACCGCCGAAACCGCAACCTCTTCCCAGCCAGCAGCACTTCCCACTGCCGTCGCCGTCAAGGGCGGACGCGTGGCCCTGCCGCCGGCGTCCGAAATCGCAGCCGCCGCAGCCATCACCGCCCAGATGCAGCCGCACCAGACGGAAGTGGCTCAGGCCGCAGGAGCGACATCCGCACCCACCGCCGTTGCAGCACTCGCGCCGACAGGTGCCGCTCCCGCGGCAGCAGCCATCGAAACGGCGGCCAAGCCGGCTGCCCACAATGCCGCCGCCGATCTGCCGCAGGTGGTTGCCATCAAGGGCAGCTTCCCTCCCGCACCGCCGCCGCCCGGCTCGCCCTCCATCGGCACCGAACTGACGGCGGAACGCAAAGTCATTCCGCTACCGAAGCCGGACAGCACGGTTCTGGCCTATGCCGCCGGCCCCACCAATGCCGCACTTGCCGCCATCCGGCAGAACGAATCAATGACGGCGCCGCTTAATTCCGCGCCGGCTGGACGCGAAAAGCTGAGCGGCCTTATTACCAAATACGCCACCATGTATGATGTGCCGGAAGATTTGGTTCACCGCGTGGTGCAGCGCGAGAGCCGATACAATCCCGGCGCCTATAGCAGCGGCAATTTCGGCCTGATGCAGATTCGGCACGCCACGGCCCGCTCCATGGGCTTCGATGGCCCCGCCTCCGGCCTCTTCGATGCCGAAACCAATCTCAAATACGCCGTCAAATATCTGCGCGGCGCATGGGTTGTGGCTGGTAACGACCGCGACAATGCCGTCCGGCTTTACGCACGCGGTTATTATTACGATGCCAAGCGCAAGGGCATGCTGCACGTTCTGCGCAAGTGATGGCCTCTGGCGGCGCTGGGAGCGCCGTGCAGCTAAGCAGCCTTTCCAAATAAACGCCGCGACGTTTTTTTCGTCATCCTCGGGACCAGCCCGAGGATGACGCCGTATCCAATGGAAGCTTATCGGCAATCCGAGATACGGGCTGGTTTTCCGCCGTCTCCTTTATTCCCCGTCTTTGCCCACAGCCCCTGTCATCAAATTGTAGTGTCACGGCTGTAGACGCCTCTCAATCGACTGAGAGGTGAACATATGACGAGTGCGGCACCCAAGACCGGCTTCAGCAAGAACACAAAACTGAAGTCCGCATTGCTCCAGCACAAGGCGCTCTCAAAAAGCGGATTGTCCGAGCGCTTCTTCGGCGTCCTCTTTTCCGGCCTCGTCTATCCACAGATCTGGGAAGACCCTGAGATCGACATGGAAGCGATGGAGCTTGGCGAAGGCCACCGCATCGTCACCATCGGCTCGGGCGGCTGCAACATGCTGGCCTATCTCTCCCGCAACCCTGCCAGCATCGATGTGGTTGATCTCAACCCGCATCACATTGCGCTGAACAAGCTGAAGCTTGCCGCGTTTCGCCATCTGCCGGCCCATCAGGATGTGGTGCGCCATTTCGGCCGCGCCAACACCCGCAGCAACAGCCACGGTTATGACCGCTTCATCGCCGAGCATCTCGACGCCACGACCAAGGCTTACTGGTCGAAGCGCACCCTTTCCGGCCGCCGCCGCATCTCGGTGTTCGACAGGAACATCTACCGTACCGGCCTGCTCGGCCGCTTCATCGGCGCCGGCCATCTCATGGCCCGGCTGCATGGCGTGAAACTCACCGAAATGGCCAAGACCCGGACGCTGGACGAACAGCGCCAGTTTTTCGACAACAAGGTCGCACCGCTATTCGACAAGCCGGTAGTGCGCTGGCTGACGAAGCGCAAAAGCTCGCTTTTCGGCCTCGGCATTCCGCCCCGACAATATGACGAGCTGGCAAGCCTTTCCGACGACGGCACGGTTGCCTCCGTGCTGAAGGAGCGGCTCGAAAAGCTCGCCTGCAACTTCCCGCTCAGCGACAATTATTTCGCCTGGCAGGCCTTCGCGCGCCGTTACCCGGAGCCGCATGAAGGCGCACTGCCTGCCTATCTCAAGCCGGAATATTACGAGACGATCCGCAACAACACGGCGCGCGTCGCAGTGCACCACGCCACCTATACCGAGCTTCTCTCGCGCAAGCCGGCAAGCGCCGTCGACCGCTACATCCTCCTCGACGCGCAGGACTGGATGACGGACGTGCAGCTCAACGAATTGTGGTCGCAGATCAGCCGCACCGCCGCCTCGGGCGCACGCATCATCTTTCGCACCGCCGCCGAAAAGAGCGTCATCGAAGGTCGGCTTTCCCCTGATATCCGCAACCAGTGGGTCTATCTCGAAGAGCGCTCCAACGAGCTCAACGCCATGGACCGCTCGGCCATCTACGGCGGCTTCCATATTTACGAGAGGGCTATGGCATGAAAACCATCGGCGAGAATGTGGGCCTTGCAGACAGCGCGCATGCGAGCCTGATGGACCGCATGTATCGCCACCAGCGGCATATCTACGATATAACCCGCAAATATTACCTTCTCGGCCGCGACAGGACCATTTCCGGCCTCAACGTGCCGAAGGGCGGCACGTTGCTGGAAGTGGGCTGCGGCACCGGTCGCAACCTGCTGCTGGCCAGCCGCAAGTTTCCGGACGCGAAACTGTTTGGCCTCGACATTTCCGCCGAAATGCTACTGACCGCCTCCGAGAATTTCGCCGGCAAGGCGGAACGCCCCATTCTGCGCGTGGCCGATGCCACCGCCTTCCGTGCTTCTGAATTCGGCCAGTCCGAAGGCTTCGACCGCGTCATGATCCCCTATGCGCTGTCGATGATACCGGACTGGGAAAAGGCGATCGAACAGGCGCTCACGGCGGTAAAACCAGGCGGTTCGCTGCATATTGTCGATTTCGGCCAGCAGGAACAGTTGCCGAATTGGTTCCGCACGCTTCTGCAAGCCTGGCTCACCCGCTTTCACGTTACGCCCCGCGCCAATCTCCGCTATGTTCTGGCCAATATGGCCGGCCGTTTTGACGGTAACCTCGAATTCGAGGAAATCGCCCGGGGCTATGCGTGGCGGGCTGTCATCACACTTCCGGTCGTTGAAGCGCAGCAGCCGAAAATCCACCGCATATTGGCCGACGCCTGATTCCCGGGGGCGGTGCGAATCTTTGGGGGCCAAAGGGGGGGCGACCTCAAGGCTCCTGCCGGGCCAGATTTCGGCGTTAAAACCGCAAACCGCTTCGAATCCAGCGACTTGCGGGGTGCAAAAAGCACGTTGCCCCTTGCCATATCAGTTTGTTTACCATGTTATGCATAAATCGGGAGATACGGCGCGCCATTTTGCTGCCGTGGATGGGCAACATTTTCATCAGGATTCCAATGCGGCTGCGTTTATCGGCACTATTGTCGGCTTTGCTGTTGATCGGCGGCTGCACCTCCACCAGCTATGACCTGCTGGAAACCGCATCCGTTTCCAAACCGAAATTTTCCGATACCGATCCGCAGGATTTCGGCATGAACAACCCGCACCGTCATGAGGTGCACGGCATCGACGTGTCCAAATGGAATGGTGATGTCGACTGGCAGACCGTCCGCAAGTCAGGTGTTTCCTTCGTCTTCATCAAGGCGACAGAGGGATCGGACCGCATCGATCCGAAGTTCGGCGACCATTGGCGTAGCGCGGCAGCCGCGGATATTCTGCACGCGCCCTATCATTTCTATTATTTCTGCTCGACAGCGGATGCCCAGGCGGACTGGTTCATTCGCAACGTGCCAAAGGATGCCGTCACCCTGCCGCCGGTTCTCGACGTGGAGTGGAACCCCTCCTCGCCCACCTGCAAGACGCGCCCGGCGCCGGGCGTCGTTCGCACCGAGATGCAGCGTTTCCTTGATCGTATCGAGGCCCATTATGGCAAGCGCCCGATCATCTATACCTCTGTTGATTTCCACCGCGACAACCTCGTCGGTCAGTTCAAGGATTACCATTTCTGGGTGCGTTCCGTTGCCGCCCATCCGGCCAAGATCTACGAAGATCGCAAATGGGCCTTCTGGCAATATACGGCAACCGGCGTCGTGCCCGGCGTAAACGGTCCAACCGACATCAATGTCTTTGCCGGCACGGAGAAAAACTGGCGGAAATGGATTGCTTCGGCCAAATAAGACGGCCAAGAAGCAACACTTTCGAAAAATCGGCGTTGTTCTGCAACGTCAGATCGCACGGTCCGTTTTTTTGTCGCAAACATATGGGTAAAGCGGGCTAACAACCTATCGAGGAAATTCCCATGCCCACGTTCCGGTCGCGCAGCATCGTTTTTGCCGCCGCTTTGTCGCTTCTTTCCACCGCCTCCGCCTTTGCCACCCCGCCCGTTGCCTCGCCTGAGGATCCCAAGCAGGTTGCCTGCGGCGGCGATCTCGGCGCATTCCTTGAAGGCGTGAAAGCCGATGCGCTCGCCAAGGGCATTCCGGCCGATGCTATTCAGAAGGCGCTTGCGGGCGCGCAGATCGATCCGAAAGTGCTCTCGCGTGACCGCGCCCAGGGCGTCTTCCGCCAGACCTTCCTGGAATTCTCCCAGCGCACCGTCAGCCAGGCCCGTCTGGATATCGGCCGCAAGAAGCTGCAGGAACTCTCCTCCACCTTCGCCCGCGCCGAAGGTGAATATGGTGTACCGGCCGGCGTCATCGCCGCCTTCTGGGCCATGGAGACGGATTTTGGCGCCGTGCAGGGCGATTTCAACACCCGTAACGCGCTGGTGACCCTTTCGCATGATTGCCGCCGCCCGGAACTCTTCCGCCCGCAGCTACTGGCATTGATCGAAATGGTCCAGCATGGCGATCTCGATCCCGCTGCCAACACCGGTGCGTGGGCCGGTGAAATCGGCCAGGTGCAGATGCTGCCCAAGGACATCATCGCCTTCGGCGTCGATGGTGATGGCGACGGTCACATCAACGTCAAGAGCAGCGCCCCGGATGCGATCCTGACGGCTGCGAAATTCATCCAGCATCTCGGTTTCAAGAAGGGCGAACCCTGGATCCAGGAAGTGTCGCTGCCGGAAAACCTGCCCTGGGAAAAGTCCGGCCTTGGCGGCCCGCTGACCGCCGGTGACTGGTTCGCGCTGGGCGTAACCCCGCGCGACGGCAACAAGAACTTCGCCACCCTGCCCGCGGCCCTCATCATGCCGCAGGGGCGCAAGGGACCGACCTTCATCACCTATCCGAACTTCAACATCTATCTGGAATGGAACCAGTCGTTCATCTACACGACCTCGGCCGCGTATTTCGCCACCCGCCTGATGGGCTCCCCCGTTTACAACAAGGGCAATCCGGAGCCCGGTTTCGATGACGCGACGATGAAGGAGCTTCAGACCAAGCTCGAAGCGCGCGGACACAATGTCGGCAAGGTGGATGGCATTCTCGGTTCCGGCACCCGCGTCGCCATCCAGAAGGAGCAGCAGCGTCTCGGACTGCCCGCCGATGGCTGGCCGTCTACCGCACTTCTGCAGGCGCTTTAAGCAATCTTAACGGCGCCTTCCGGCCTTTAATCTATCGGCCGGAATCAAGGCATAAAGTGTTAATCTCGACCTGATGACTGGGGATAACACCCCGGTCATTTACTTTTTTTAAACATATGAAGCACTGCGTGATAAGAAAATAATCTTTTATTTTCAATTAATTACAGAAAATCCTTTTTTATATCGCCTGGCGACGTGCTGCACTGCATCACAAAAACCGCTTTTCAACCGCCACAAAACGGTCATATTATCGAACCTGTCAACAAGAGGAGGCACCCATGGGACTTACAAAATCTCTCAATGCCTTGGCAGTCGGTTTGGCGTTTTTGTTCGTAGCGATGATGCTTTTCATCTGACGCGACGTGAAGACCAAACGCAGATAAGAACCGTAGATGACACGAGTTTAAAAAGCGCAGGCCCCGAGGGACCTGCGCTTTTTTCATGTCGGTACTCTGCTGCTTTAAGTCAGGCGGCGCTGCGGCGCAGACGCTCCAGCCCAAGATTTTCAAGCACAGCGTCGACCAGCGGCGCGCGGTTCATGGTGTAGAGGTGGAACTCATTGACACCGCGACGCTGAAGATCGGCGATCTGTTCGGCGGCAACCTCCGCAGCCACGCGGGCACGACCCTCCAGATCGTCGTCATAGCCTTCAAAACGCTCATCCAGGAAACCGGGAACGCTGGTGCCGCAACGGCCGGCGAAACGCTTGAGCTGGGTGAGGTTCTGGATCGGCATGATGCCCGGAACCACCGGTATGGTGATCCCCGCCGCCGTCACCCGCTCCATATAGCGCTCGAACACGTCGTTATCGAAGAAGAACTGCGTCAGCGCACGCGTCGCGCCATTATCCGCCTTGCGCTTCAGCATATCGATATCAACGGCATCGCTCGCGCTCTCGGGATGTTTTTCCGGATAGGCCGAAACGGAAATCTCGAAATCGCCGATCTCGCGCAGTCCCTTCACCAGAGCCGCCGCGTTCTCGTAACCTTCCGGATGCGGCTGGTAAGCCGTGCCGATGCCGGTGGAGGGATCGCCACGCAGCGCCACGAAATGGCGAACGCCGGCGTTACGGAACTCTTCTATGACCTGATGCACGTCCTCACGGCTGGCATCCACGCAGGTCAGATGTGCTGCGGTCGACAGATGGCTGTCACCGATCATGCGGCGCACCGCATCCAGTGTCGGCGCTTTTGTGGATCCACCGGCGCCATAGGTGACGGACACGAAATCCGGATCCCACTTCTTCAGCTCGGCAACCGTTTCCCAGAGCTGGGTTTCCATCTCGGCATTCTTGGGCGGGAAAAATTCGAAAGACAACCGGATATCGCCATCACGGCGTGCGGTTTCCGACCTCAACATATCATGCCCTCCCGGCAGCAAGTAAAACGGCCTCTTGCACCACATCGTCTGCCATCAGCAGCCGCTGGTCTCGGGCAACCCAGATCGTCACGTCCAGAGCTTCGTCAGACGCTTTTTCAGAATGAAGATCGACGGCGCGGTCCGGAGCAAGTCCGGCCTTTTTCAGCCATTCTTCCATCAGCGGATGCGAGAAACCGAGCCGCACATGCGCATGTTCATCGCGCAGATATTCGAAGGAATGCGGCGCAAGGTCGATGACGATCAGCCGCCCACCGGGACGCAGCATGCGCGCGGCTTCCGAAAGCGCGATTTCCGGCTGGTCGAGGAAATGCAGGACCTGATGGATAACAATCAGATCGAAATCCTGTCCTTCCAGCGGCAGATTGAGAATATCGCCATGACGGACCGAGGCATTGACCACGCCCGCCTTGTCGAGATTGGCACGCGCCACCGACAGCATGTCACGGCTGGCATCGACGCCGATCGCGCGGCGATAGATGCCGCTCAGAAGCTGCAGGATACGGCCGGTACCGGTGCCCAGATCGAGAAGCGAATCGACAGGCGTGGTGCCCACCAGCTTCAGGAGCGCGCCTTCCACGGCCTCGTCACTGACATGCAGGCGACGCAGTTCGTCCCAGGCGGAAGCATTGCGGCTGAAATAATCCTGCGCCCGCTCCGCCCGCACCCGCTTGACAGTGGCAAGCCGTTCACTGTCACGCTGGAGAACGGCATCCGACGGCGACGCGGCGCCAAGCAGCTGCCGAACGACACCCGCAGGTTCGCCATCCTGCCGCAAACGGAAATAGGCCCATGCGCCTTCCTGATAACGCTCGATAAGCCCCTCTTCCGTCAAAAGCTTGAGGTGACGGGAGATACGCGGCTGCGACTGGCCGAGGATTTCGGTAAGATCGGTAACCGTCAGATCGCCTGCCGCCAGAAGCGCAAGCAAGCGAAAGCGTGTCGTCTCACCCGCCGCTTTCAACAGATCCACCAATTTGTCCAGACCGAACGTCACTCTGCCGTGCCTCGCAAGCTAATCAAGATATAAAGATATCTTTATGTCGATGTGGCGTTCGATGCAAGCGTAAAGTGTCGTGCGAGACGATCATGTCCACTTATTACACGGAAAAAGGCCCGCTTTACGGCGGGCCTTTCTTGAAGAGATGATGAAAGGATCAGCGTGTCAGGCGCTTGTAGCTCACGCGGCCGGGCTTGATGCTTTCCGGGCCGAGGCGGCGGACCTTGTCCTTTTCGTAGTCTTCGAAGTTGCCTTCGAACCATTCCACATGGCTGTCACCCTCGAAAGCGAGGATGTGGGTGGCCAGGCGGTCGAGGAACATGCGGTCGTGGCTGATGATAACGGCGCAGCCGGCGAAGGCTTCCAGCGCTTCTTCAAGCGCTGCCAGCGTTTCCGTATCAAGGTCGTTGGTCGGTTCGTCGAGCAGCAGCACGTTGCCGCCGGCCTTCAGCATCTTGGCGAGGTGCACGCGGTTACGCTGACCACCCGAGAGGTTGCCGACCTTCTGCTGCTGATCGCCGCCCTTGAAGTTGAAGGCGCCGCAATAGGCGCGCGAGTTCACTTCGAACTTGCCGAGCTTGATGATGTCGTTGCCGCCGGAGATTTCCTCCCAGACGGTCTTGTCACCCGCCAGCGTATCGCGGCTCTGGTCGACATAACCGAGCTGAACCGTCTCGCCGACAGTTACCGAACCGCTATCCGGCTGTTCCTGACCGGTGATCATCTTGAACAGCGTGGACTTACCCGCACCGTTCGGACCGATGACGCCGACGATGCCGCCGGGCGGCAGCTTGAAGGAAAGGTTTTCGATCAGCACGCGGTCGCCATAGGACTTGGTGAGGTTTTCGGCCTCGATGACAACGCGGCCAAGACGCTCGGCAACCGGAATAACGATCTGCGCGTCGCCGGGACGGCGGTTTTCAGCTGCTTCCACCAGTTCGTCATAGGCCTTGATACGGGCCTTGGATTTCGTCTGGCGTGCCTTGGGGCTGGAGGCGATCCACTCGCTTTCGCGGCTGATGGCCTTCTGGCGCGATGCATCTTCGCGGGCTTCCTGCTGCATGCGCTTGGCTTTCGCCTGCAGGTAAGCGGAGTAGTTGCCTTCATAGGGAATGCCGCGGCCACGGTCGAGCTCGAGAATCCAGCCCGTGACGTTGTCGAGGAAGTAGCGGTCGTGGGTGATCATCATCACGGCGCCGGGATAGTCGCGCAGGTGCTTTTCAAGCCACGCAATGGTTTCCGCATCAAGGTGGTTGGTCGGTTCGTCGAGCAGCAGCAGGTCCGGCTGCGACAGCAGCAGGCGGCACAGCGCCACGCGGCGGCGTTCACCACCGGAAAGGCCTGTTACGGCTGAGTCACCGGGCGGGCAACGCAGGGCGTCCATCGCCATTTCGACCTGGTTTTCGAGGTCCCACAGGTTCTGGCTGTCGATGATGTCCTGGAGCTTCGCGCCCTCATCCGCCGTTTCGTCGGAATAGTTCATCATCAATTCGTTGTAGCGGTCGACGATTGCCGTCTTGCTCGCCACGCCTTCCATGACGTTTTCCATCACGGTCTTGTTTTCGTCGAGCTTCGGCTCCTGCTCGAGATAACCAAGCGTCGCGCCTTCGGCCAGCCATGCCTCGCCGGTATATTCCTTGTCGAGACCGGCCATGATCTTCAAAACAGTCGACTTACCGGCGCCGTTCGGGCCGAGGATACCGATCTTGGCGTCGGGGTAGAAGGAGAGATGAACGTTCTCCAGAACCTTCTTCGCGCCATAAGCCTTGTTCAGCCCGGCCATGTGATAGATGAATTGACGTGCCATTGTAGCGAATGCTCCACATCGGATTTTTAAGAGTACGTATCGGGAAATTTGCCGCTATGTAGGGTAAATAGGACCTTGGGGCAACCTCTGGCACGATTATGACCCCATGATTATGACAAGGGATGTTATGGCAGGACAGGCGCGATCATGAATGAGACGACCGACGACTTGGCCTTCAGCCGTATTGAGAGACTGGAAGCCCCCTCCGGCGCATCCATCGCCTTTCGCCACCAGCCCTCCGCCCTTTCCCCGGCGCGCGGCGTGCTGATGATCTGCCACGGGCTGGTTGACCATGCAGGCCGCTATCGCCGGTTCGCGGATGTGATGTCGAAGCAGGGTTTCGAAGTCTATGCACACGACCATCGCGGCCATGGCCGCACGAGAGCGGCAGATGCGCCTCTCGGCCGTTTTGGCTGGAAGGACGGCGCGGAAAAGGTCGTTGCCGATGTCATGGCGATGCGCCGGATGGTTGGCGAAAGGCACCCCGGCCTGCCGGTGATCCTGTTCGGCCATTCCATGGGTGGCCTCGTGGCGCTTAACACCGCCGTCAGCCATCCGGATGCCTTCGACGGCCTGTCGATCTGGAATTCCAATCTCAATCCCGGCCTCATGGGCCGTGTCGCACAGGTTCTGCTGCGGCTGGAAAAAATGCTGAAAGGCTCTGATGTGCCGAGCGCCATTCTGCCGAAGGCAACCTTCCGCGCATGGAATGCCCGAATGCCGGAAAGGCGCACCCATGCCGACTGGCTGAGCCACGACAGGGCGGCGGTGGACGCCTATGTGGAAGACCCGCTCTGCCAGTTCGAGGCCAGTGTTTCCCTGTGGCAGGATGTTTTCCAAATGTCCTATCGCGCACCGAAACTCATCGAGCGCCTGCCAAAAGCCTTGCCGCTTCTGCTTGTCAGCGGCGATCAGGACGCCGCCACCAATGACGGCCAAGAGATCGTCTGGCTGGCGGAGCGTTTCCGGGAGGCCGGTTTCAGCCATGTCGAGCACACGATCTACAAGGGCATGCGGCACGAGACCTTGAACGAGATCGGCTGGCAGGCCGTGGCGGCGGATTTCGCCGCCTGGTGCGGGCGCGTCGTCGGCGATTGAGGCGGCCTTTGCCGAAACGGAATAAGTCCATGAGATAAAATCACATGCGACGCGGCAAGCAGCGGTCTATAAACCGGCAGACACAAATACCGGGGGACAGATGACCGACATGCCGAACAGGAAACCGCCGCTATCAGGCATTCGCGTCGTCGAGCTGGCGCGTGTTCTGGCCGGTCCCTGGGCAGGGCAGATGCTGGCCGATATGGGCGCCGACGTCATCAAGGTGGAAAACCCCGAGGGCGGCGACGATACCCGCGCATGGGGCCCGCCCTTCGTCGAAGATGCCGATGGAGAAAACCTCTCCGCCGCCTACTATCACGCCACCAATCGCGGCAAACGCTCCATCGTTGCCGATCTGAAGACGCCCGAGGGTTGCGAGCTGGTGCGCCGGCTGGTGCGCACCGCCGATGTCGTCATCGAGAATTTCAAGCGCGGCGGGCTTGCCAAATATGGCCTCGATTACGAGAGCCTGCGGGCGCTCAATCCGAAGCTGATCTATTGCTCCATCACCGGCTTCGGCCAGACCGGGCCTTACGCCGATCTCGCCGGATACGACTATATCGTGCAGGGCATGTCCGGCTTCATGTCGATCACGGGCGAAGCGGATGGCCAGCCGATGAAGGCGGGTGTTGCGGTTGCCGATATCTTTACCGGCATCTATTCCGTGTCAGCCATTCAGGCAGCCCTGATCCACGCCATTCGATCAGGCGAAGGCCAGCACATCGACATGGCGCTTCTCGACGTGCAATCGGCCGTGCTGGCCAACCAGAACATGAATTACCTGATTTCCGGCAAGCCTCCCGTCCGACTCGGCAACGCCCACCCGAATATTTCCCCCTATGAGGTGGTGCCGACGGCCGATGGCTTCCTCATCCTTGCGGTCGGCAATGACGGCCAGTTCCGCCGCCTCTGCAATATTCTCGGCATCGGTGCGATTGCCGATGACGAGCGTTACGCGACGAACAAGGCCCGCGTGGCCCATAAGGTCGAGGTGCGGCAGATCGTGTCCACGGAAACCTTGAAATGGCAGAAGCGCGATCTTCTGACCGCCTGCGAAAAGAACGCCGTCCCGGCCGGGCCGATCAACTCCATCGAGGAAATGTTCGCCGATCCACAGGTTCAGGCACGTGGCCTTCGCATCGATCTGGAGGCCGAAGACGGCACCGTCATCCCCGGTGTCCGCACACCGATTATCATGTCGCAAACGCCGCTGCGCTATGAACGCCCGAGCCCGAAGCTCGGCGAACATCAGGCGCAGGTGCTGGCCGAACTGGAAAACATCGAAAGGACCACGACGCCATGACTGCAGCCGGAATGAAAAGAACAGGCGGGCAATTGATCGTCGAAGCGCTGAAGGCCAATGGCGTCTCCCGCGTTTCCTGCGTTCCGGGGGAAAGCTATCTCGCCGTGCTGGATGCGCTTTATGAAAGCGGCATCGAAACCGTGGTCTGCCGCCAGGAAGGCGGTGCCGCCATGATGGCCGACACCTGGGGCCGGCTGACCGGCGAACCAGGCATCTGCATGGTGACCCGTGGTCCGGGCGCAACCAACGCCTCGGCCGGCCTGCATATCGCAAGGCAGGATTCCATTCCGATGATCCTCTTCATCGGCCAGGTGCAGCGCGAAGCGCGTGAGCGCGAGGCCTTTCAGGAAGTGGAATATCGCCGCGCCTTCACCGAATTCGCCAAATGGGTGGGCGAGATCGACGACGCCCGCCGCATTCCCGAATTCGTCACCCGCGCCTTTGCCGTCGCAACCTCCGGCCGCCCCGGCCCGGTGGTGCTGACGCTGCCCGAAGACATGCTGGTGGAAGAGGTCGAAGCGCCCCAGGCGAAGCCCTACACACCCGTCGAGGCACATCCTGGCCCGTCGCAGATGGCCGCCTTCGCAAAAATGCTTGATGAGGCAAAGCGCCCGGTCTTCATCATCGGCGGTACGCGCTGGTCCGAGGAAAGCGTCGCAGGCTTCAAGGCTTTTGCGGAAAAGCACAAACTGCCCGTCGGCTGTTCCTTCCGCCGCCAGATGCTGTTCGATCATCTGAGCCCCTCCTATGCGGGCGATGTCGGCATCGGCATCAACCCGGCGCTGGCCAAGGAGATCAAGGGATCCGACCTCGTGGTTCTGCTCGGCGGCCGCCTCTCCGAAATGCCGTCTTCCGGCTATACCTTGCTCGACATTCCCTATCCGTCGCAGAAACTCGTCCATATTTATCCGGAAGCGGAGGAACTTGGCCGCGTCTATCGACCGGATCTGGCAATCTGCGCCGCGCCGGATGATTTCGTTAGCGCCCTCTCCTTGCTCACGCTTTCTGCAAATGCCGCATGGGCGGATCGCACCGCCGCCATGCATGCGGCCTATCTGAATTGGTCCGCCCCACCGCAGACCGGCCCCGGCGCGGTGCAGATGGGTCCGATCATGGACTGGATCGAGGCCAATGTGCCCGAGGATGCGATCTTCACCAATGGCGCGGGCAACTATGCGACCTGGGTGCATCGCTTCCATCGTTTCCGTCGCTACAACACGCAATCGGCGCCAACATCAGGCTCGATGGGTTACGGCCTGCCGGCGGCGGTTGCCGCGAAGCACCTTTTCCCGGAGCGTGAGGTGATCTGCTTTGCAGGTGACGGCTGTTTCATGATGCACGGACAGGAATTCATCACCGCCGTGCGTTACGGGCTGCCGATCATCACCGTGCTGGTCAATAACGGCACCTATGGCACCATCCGCATGCATCAGGAGCGGGAATATCCCGGCCGTGTCAGCGGCACCGATCTCGTCAATCCGGATTTCAACGCCTTTGCCAAGGCCTATGGCGGCCACGGCGAAACGGTGGAAAAGACCGAAGACTTCGCCGCCGCCTTCGAACGGGCCCGTGCAAGCGGCAAGCCGGCCATCATCGAAGTAAAGCTGGATGCGGAAGCGATCACGCCGACACGTACCCTGACGCAGATCAGGACCCGAACCTGACATTGCCCTCCGATATTGGTGATAGACACGGCTCCGGCATGGTGTAAATCCTGACTGAGACTCACAGCTTAGGATACGACATGCCGGACGCAGCCCCTCCCGTCATCACTCCACGCGGCGCGAAGATCGAACCCTCGGCCGGCGCGCCTTTCGAGGCGGTGCGCGTAGCCCGCGACGTGCTGCACACATCCCGCACGGCAGCGCTCGCCACTCTCGATCCCGTCAGCGGTTATCCCTATACGACCGCGACCAATATCGGCATCGAGCCGGATGGCGCGCCGTTCTTCTTCGCGGCCGGGCTGACGCTGCACGCCCGCAACATGGAGGCCGACCCGCGCATCTCGCTGACACTCGCGCCGTTTGGCAAGGGCGATGCGTTGACGCTGCCAAGGCTGACACTGGTGGGCAAGGCGGAACAAATCGGCCCGGATGAAGTTCCACTCGCCATCGGGCGCTACATTGCCCGTTATCCCAAGGCCAAGCTCTATCTCTCCCTGCCCGATACGCGGCTTTACCGGCTGCGGACAGAGGGCGTGCAGATCAATGGCGGCCCGGCCCGCAATGCCAGCAACATCACCCCGGCCGATCTGCGCACCGATCTATCAGGCGCGGAAGAGTTGATGGCGGCGGCGGAAAGCGAAGCGACCCGCCTCAACGCCATCAAGGGCGAAGCATCCCGGCTTACCGTTCTGGCCGGCGCAAAATCAGGCCGCTGGACGATCACCTCCATCGACCCGGATGGAATCGATCTCGCCTCGGCCAGCGATCTGGCGCGGCTGTGGTTTGCTGAGCGGGTGACGACGTTGAAGCAATTTGAGAAGGCGCTTGCTTAGCCGGTGAGGTGACAGGCGCAAGCGATTCAAAAACCATGAAATTGCTTCTACTTGGCATTTTGTGGCCATGTCGCCCCGTCACCCCGGACTGGATCCGGGTCCAGCGCGATCAAGTCTTTGATCGCAGAAGACTCTTTTTACGGCGCAGGCGCGGCGTGGCTGGATGCCGGGTCAAGCCCGGCATGACGGGGAGAGTTTTTTGACCCCATCCCATCAAAAAAGGCCGGGCTGCAATCCGCAACCCGGCCTTTTCTCAGAAATCAAACCGTTGCTCAGAGAGCAGCGGTCACGATGAATTCAACCTTGTAGTCCGGGGTCGCAAGCGCTGCTTCGCTGGTGGCGCGGGCCGGCGGGTTTGCCGGGTCGATCCAGCCTTCCCAGACGGCGTTCATTTCGCCGAAGGTGGACATGTCGGAGAGGTAGATGATGGTCTGCAGGATCTTCGACTTGTCGGAACCGGCAGCGGCCAGCAGGCGATCGACTTCAGCGAGAGCCGACTTGCTCTGCTCGGTCACACCAGTGCCTTCGCCAACCTGGCCGGCCAGGTAAACGGTGTTGCCGTGAACGACGGCGCCGCTCATGCGCTTGCCCGGCTCGATACGCTTGATGGTCATGGAAAACTCCTGTTGATTGGCATTAAAAATCTAGATGCGCGGAAAATCAGCCGCGCAGGTGATGGGTCTTTTCGTAGATCGCCGTCGAGCGCGCGCCGGAGCGGCAATAACCAAGCATCGGGCGCTGCAATTCGTCCAGCGCATCCACCATGCCCGTAACGGCATCGGCGTCGACGCCGTAACGGCCAACAGGCACATGCATGATGGTGAGGCCAAGCTGCTCGGCACGCTCGGCAATATCGGCAAAAAGCGGCTGGCCCTCTTCTTCGCCGTCAGGGCGGTGGCAGACGATCGACTTGAAGCCGAGCGCCTTGATCTCGTCCAGATCAGCAACGCTGATCTGTCCCGTTACCGAATATTCGTCGTCTATGCGCCTGATATCCATGTCATACCTCCGCTGAAACCGGCGTCCGCGCCGCTGGCTGTCATCCTTAAATCCGCATCCGATGTAAGCGGTCAAACCCCATGCGTCAATGATGCGTGGCCTTCATTCGGTACAGCTCAGAGGATGGAAAAGCGCAGGCCGAAGGAACGGCTTTCGCCCGGCTGAAGAATATTGAACTCGCCCGCCGCCTCAAGCTGGCTACGCCCTACCCAGCGATGCGAAACCGGCTCGATGCCGAGCACATTGGCGGGCTCCTGCTGGTTACGCCACATCTGCAGATAGGGCAGCGTGTCCGTGCGAAAACGCATGGTCAGCGTCTTCCCGCTGATGGCCGCAATCGGCCCAAGCTTCAATTCCGCCCATTCATCTTTTCCAGCAGAGACACAGAAAACATTGCCCGGCTCCTCGCCAAAACGCCAGCCATGGCCGCCGCCCTCCAGCATCGTGCCTTCCAGCCGCACGGCATCGTCAAACAGGCGGGCGCCGACATTCATGTGATACATCAGGAACACCGGGATCGGCCGCTCGGACGTATTGACGATCCTGTCATCAAGGCTGACTTCACCGCTTTCGCCATCGATGCTCCATGTCCGTTCCAGCAGCGCTGTGCCGCCATCGGCAAGCTTCACGGGAACCTCGACACGCGCCAGCGCATTGGACTCCTGAACATCGAAGACGATGGTCGTCGCGGGATGCGAGGAGAAGGAGCCATGCAGCGGATATCGACGCCCCTCACCGTCGCCGTCGATCGGTTCGGGATGGCGGATATGGTCGGGACCGCAGGTGAACAGAAAGCCTTCCAGCGAATGGTCGATACGCGCATCGCCATCATCGGGAATGGCGCGGCCGGGCGCGATGTCAATGCCATCGACGACGCAGGCGCCGATATCGAAAACGGAGGTTTCATCGAGGAAAATGCGTGGCGATCTGCCAGCCTGAAACGAACGCAAGATAACCTCCCTGTGGCACTAAAAACGCATGGTTCACGGAAACGCTACTAACTGTGACGGAAATTAAGATTGCATTAACCGCGAATTCACCTTTTTCACAATAGGGTCAAGATTGCGGTGTGTTTATCGGTGAACAAGCAAGGGATAGCAGAATCGTGAAACAGTTTCTTAACGCAGCTCTGGGTCTGACGGTCGCGCTGGTGGCGGTTATCGCCCCGCTGCAGGCTGGTGCGCAGCAGCGTTATGGCGACCAACAGCAGACAATGCTGGTCACTCCGGACGGTCGTGTGCTCGACTTCATGCCGGAGCGCGGTGATATCGTCATCAGCCGTGATGCGATGGGTCGCACGGTGTTTTACGACCAGTACGGCAATCTCCTGGCCACCGAAATGCCCTCCGGTTATCAGCAGCGTCAGCAGGCACGCCAGCGCGACACCACCTATTATCCGCCCGCCCCCGGCGGCCAGTATCGCGAGCCGCAGCGCGACTATGGCTATCAGGACAATGGCAGCGTGCGCGATTACCGCGAATATCGCGGCGACGGCTCCGACGACAATTTCTATACCGGTTCCGTTCCCGCGCCCGGCGCGGTTGAAAGCGGCCCACTCGGTCAACCGATGCCCGGCGAGAGCACCACGGCCGCCGTTCCGCAGCCGGATCACCTGATTGAGCGGCATACGCCGGTGACCACACCTGTCAACCGCTCGCGTCAGGAAATCGTCGCGCTGCAGACCTTCCTCGATCGCGAGGGCATCTCGCCCGGCGTCATCGACGGCAAGATGGGCGACAACGTCAACAAGGCGATTGCCGCCTGGCAGGACATGACCGGCGAAAAGCTCGATCCGAACAACTCCGATGATATTCTGGAGCGGCTGCGCGCCTCCGGCGGCATGCCGATCGTGGATTATACGATTACCGCCGCCGACGCCGCCGGTCCCTATGTCGCCTCCATTCCGGACGACTATGCCGCAAAATCACAATTGCCGGCCCTCTCCTTCACCTCCACGTCCGAGGCGCTGGCCGAACGCTTCCACATGGATGAGAACTACCTGAAGGAACTGAACCCCGGCATCGATTTCTCCGTGCCCGGCACCATCATCAAGGTGGTCAATCCGGGTGAGACGAAGAAGGGGCAGGTCGCCCGTATCGTTGCACACAAGGGCATCAAACAGGTCTTCGCTTATGGTCAGGACGGCAATCTGATCGCCGCCTATCCCGCCACCATCGGCTCCACGGATACGCCGTCGCCGAGCGGCACGCATACGGTGGAGCGCATCGCGCTCAATCCGGGCTACACCTATAATCCGAAGATCAACTTCAAGCAGGGCCAGAACGACAAGATCCTGCAAATCCCGCCGGGTCCGAACGGCCCGGTCGGCACGGTCTGGATTGCCCTGTCGAAGCCGACCTACGGCATTCACGGCACGCCGGAACCGTCCAAGATCGGCAAGACCAACAGCCACGGCTGTATCCGCCTGACCAACTGGGATGCGACCGAACTGGCGAAAATGGTCCGTCCCGGCGTGGTGGTCGAATTCGCGGAATAGATTGACTGGAACAAAAAAAGAAAAAGCCCGGCGGTTTGGTCCGCCGGGCTTTTTTCGTTGATGGAGTTTCAGTCGCGCTTTTCCGTCAGGAAATATAGAAGGGCCGCCACCGGCAAGGCGAAGCCGATCCACGAGGCGGCCTGCCATTCGCCGACAGCATAGGCCCAGCCGCCCACGGCGGAACCGATCGCACCACCCATGAAGAACGTCGCCATGTAGATGCCGTTCAGGCGGCTGCGGAATTCCGCTCCGAGCGTAAAGATCGCCCGCTGGCCGAGCACCAGATTGGTGGTGACGCCGAAATCCAGAACGATGGCAGCGACGACCAGAATGGCGAGCGCCAGATGTGAGCCTTCAGGCGCCAGATGGGTGACGGCGAAGGAGAGCGCCACCGCCACCAGTGCAAAGAAGGTGGCCGCACGCGTCCAGCCGCGATCGGCCATCCGCCCGGCAATCGGGGCGGCCACGGTGCCGGCCGCACCGGCCAGTGCAAAGAGCGCAATCTCGCCCTGGCTCAGATTAAAATGCGGCCCGCTCAGATAAAGCGGCGTCGTGGTCCAGAACAGGCTGAAAGCCGCAAACAGGAAGGCATGATAGATCGCCCGCCGCCGAAGGATCGGCGTGTGAAGCGCCAGCCGGCCCATCGAGGCCATCAAGGCCCCATAGCTCAACCGCGCATCGGGCATGCGGGTGGGCAGAAGCCGGAAAAGCACCACGGCAAGAAGCGCCATGACTGCCGCAGACGTCAGAAAAACACCGCGCCATGACACCACTTCCGACAACAGGCTGGAAACCGGCCGCGCCAGCATGATGCCGGCCATCAGCCCGCTCATGACATTGCCGACGACCCTGCCGCGAATGGCGTGCGGCGCCATATGGGCGGCATAGGGAACGATGACCTGTACCGCGACCGAACTGACGCCGACCAGGAAGGCCGCAATCAGAAACGGGGCCGCATGCGGCGCGAATGCCGCTCCCACAAGGGAAAGCACCGCCATCGCGACGGAACTGACGACCAGCTTGCGGTTTTCAACGAGATCGCCAAGCGGCACGACAAACAGCAGACCGATACCGTAACCGATCTGAGTCAGGGTTACGATAAGGCCGGTAGCGCCGGCGGAAAGACCAAGTTCCGCCCCGATAATGCCGGCAAGCGGCTGGCCATAATAAAGGTTGGCGGCAATCAGTCCGCAGGCTGTCGCCAGGAGGAAAGTCAAGGCCGGGGAAATGGATGTTGCCTCAACATCATCCCCTTCAATTACACGCGTCGTCATCATTTTCTCCAATATGGAAACAATCGTTTCCTAAATAATCACAAAAATCACTCGGCAAGCTTCATGGCGATATCCACCACGGCCACCATGTCTTTGAGGCTGCGCCCCGTCTTTCCCACCACGCGCATGCCGTACATCATGCACAACATCGCCCGGGCGAGATCATCGGGATCAGCCTTTGAACCTACGGAACCATCCTTCTGCCCTTCGGCAACGAGACGGGCGACGATGCGCTCTCTCGCCTTCACGGCCCGCTCGACCACAACTGCAATGTCGTCGTCCAGGGCCGCCAGATCGGCAGCAGCACCAACCACCAGACATCCATCAGAACCGACACCGCCATGCGACCGTTCAGCATAGAACATCAGGCCTGCCCTAAGACGCTCGTAACCGGTATCGAAACCGGCCACCGCTGCCTCGAAACGCTCGGTCTGTACGATCCTGTAGCGCTCCATCGTGGCGATGAACACGGCCTTCTTGTCCTTGAAGGCCTTGTAAAGACTGCCCTGCGCCAGTTCCATCGCATCGGTGAGATCGCCAACGGAGGTGGCGTGGTAACCGCGTCTGGAAAAGACACGGATCGCGCCATCAAGCGCATGATCGAGATCGAACTCGCGTGGCCTGCCGCGATGGCGCTGTTCCTGAGAATTGGGTTGGGCGATATTGGTCATGGCCGCAATATAGGAAACGATCATTTCCAAATCAAGCAGATAATTTGTCGCCTGCGCCCGGTTAGTCGGATGAATCCGGGCGTCTCGCTATTTCCCGATACAACGCCTCGGCAGAAACGCCTATTTCAGCTGCGAGGCCCTTCCATTGACCCTTGGGCGGAAGCCTGCCTTCGTTGACGGTGATCCATGCATCGAGCCGCGCACTGACCGAGCGCAGCGCCAATATTTCCGCACGCGTTCTGACATTTTTCAGCTCGCCGGAAATATGGCTTATCCATTCCAGCGCGAATGCTGGCTCGCGTTCAAGCAATTGCCGCAGCGTGCCGATTGGCACGAACAATGCGCGCCCTGCCGTCATCGCAATGGCGTCGCAGTGATATTGCTGCGAGAAGACCGAGGCTTGGGCAAGAATCGCCAGGGGCCCCGCGCGCTGCAACACCGCACTATGTCCATCCGCCTGAAACCGCATCAGGTGGACGTAACCCTCGGCGACCAGCGCCAGCATGTGAATGGGGTCGCCCTGATGAAAAAGGTATTCACCTTTTTCAAAGGATCTGGAGATGGACGCCCTCGGGCGAAGCTGGTCAAAAATCGAACTCGACATGATTTCTATCATGTCCGGCAAACCGGCCGGCTGGCAAGCTCAGGGGATCGCAACAGCTCGGACAGCACCCATGAAATTCACGGTTCCTGTATTCCTCACCGCCCTTATCCCCCTCTCCGCCATGGCGGAAGAGCAGCATCGCCACCAGTCTCCCTATGCGGGCCAGCAGAGCCGAACCATCAAAAGCCTGTCGGCCGAGGATATGGCCGAACTGGAACAGGGAGGCGGATGGGGCTTTGCGAAGGCCGCCGATCTCAACGGCATGCCGGGTCCCTCACATGTCGGAAAGATGGCGACCGAACTGGCGCTGACGGTGGAGCAGAACACCGCCGTCGAGCAGCTGTTTCAAACCATGCGAAAAGATGCCGCGACAGAAGGCAGGCAAATGATCGCCGGCGAAGCGGCGCTGGATGCGAGCTTCCGTAACGGCGCAATCGATGCGGATCAACTGCGCGCGCAGCTCGACCGTATTGAAGAAAGCCGCGCCAGGCTGAGATACATCCACCTTGCCGCTCATCTCGAAACGGTGAAGCTGCTGACCAAGGAACAGATCGCACGTTACAACAAGCTGCGCGGCTATGCGCCTTGACGAGCCGGAGATGTCCTCTGGCCTTAAGCAGGCGGACGGAACCGTCCCTGCGTTTACGGCAGCTCCGGCTCTCAGGCGGCTTTGCGGGCGAAGAGGCGCGCAGGTTGCGTGCCGAGCCGCAGAAGCCGTTGCGGCAGAAGGTCGACGACCTCAGTCGCGAAGGCTTTCGCGTTCTCCACGGCCTTGTCGATATTGCTGACCTTGTCCTTGTCGAGACAGAGAAGCGTGCCGCCATAATCGAAAATATCGCGATAGGCCGCTCTCTCGACAATCGGCGTATTCAGAACCGATACGTTCTTTTCCGCGAGCAGCATCTTGACGAGAAGCAGGGAGCGTGTCGCCACCATGGCATTGACCCGCGTCAGCACGATGGAATGGGCGATCGCCTTGCCCATCTTGCGGTTCAGGAATTCGATATGATCGAGAACCTCGGCAGCGCCGCGCGCATCCATGGCTGAGCCCTGTACGGGGATCAGCACATGGTCGGAAATACCGAGCGCCATGGTCAGAAGCGGGGTTTTCGCTCCCGGCAGGTCGATGATGAAACAGTCGGTGTTCGCTTTATTCTCGCGAATATGGCCCTCGAGCGAGGCCATCGTCACATGCGAAATCACCGAGAGATTTTCGATGTCGCCTGATAATTCGTGCCAGCGGGAAATCCACAATTGCGGATCGGCATCCAGCACCGTCACACGGTGGCCGCTGCGGGCAAGTTCGGTTGCCAGAAGCAGTACGGCGGTGGTTTTTCCCGCGCCGCCCTTGGTGTTGGCAAAAGTAATGACAGGCATGATATTCCCGATTGATCAGAGCCGTTTCATGCTCATTCACGCACCGAAGCAATTCATGGTGCTTTCCGTAATCTTAACGAACAGGGTTAATAAAAGGCTAAGAACGGTTATGCCGCGCAACGAAAAGCCCGCGATGGAGTATCGCGGGCTGTCGATAATTGGCAGCGTCCTCTTCGGGCTTACATCGCACGGCGTGAAGGCGCGGCATATTTCCTCTCCCCGCCGGGGAGAAGCCTCTCGAGCTCTCACAAGCCTGACGAATAAAGGCTATCCCTAAAAGCAGTCCTCGAACAGTTTCCTGGTATTCTCCAGCGTCATCGGCACCGGATTGCCGCCGCAGCTCGGATCCTTGATCGCTTCCGCCGCCAGCTCATCGATGCGATCAGGCTTGATGCCCATGGCGGTCAGGTTATCAGGCACGCCGAGTTCCTTGCGAAGCTCCAGCACATAGTCATAGAACCCATCGAAACCGCCGGAAATGCCGAGATAGGCAGCCGCGCGGGCAATCTTGTCTTCGATGGCCGGGCGATTGAAGCGCAGCACCGCAGGCATGACAACAGCATTGGTCATGCCGTGATGGGTGTTGTAGACCGCACCGATCGGATGCGAGAGCGAGTGAATGGCGCCAAGTCCCTTCTGGAAGGCAACCGCCCCCATCGCTGCCGCCGCCATCATATTGGTGCGTGCTTCGATGTCAGTACCATCCTTATAGGCGCGCGGCAGGAATTCCTTGACGAGACGCAGACCCTCAAGTGCCACACCGGCACTCATCGGATGGAAGAACGGCGAGGAATAGGCTTCGAGGCAATGGGCAAAGGCATCCATGCCCGTTCCCGCCGTGATGACCTTCGGCATGCCGACCGTCAGCTCCGGATCGCAGATGACGACGCCGGGCAGCAGCTTCGGATGGAAGATGATCTTTTTCACATGGGTCTGCGAATTGGTGATGACGCTGGCGCGGCCGACTTCCGAACCGGTGCCCGCCGTCGTCGGCACAGCGACGATCGGCGCGATCTTGGCGGCGTCCGCCCGCGTCCACCAGTCGCCGATATCCTCGAAATCCCAGACCGGGCGCGTCTGCCCGGCCATGAAGGCGATGGTCTTGCCGAGATCGAGGCCCGAACCGCCGCCGAAGGCGACGACGCCGTCATGGCCGCCATCGCGATAGGCTTTGACGCCGGCTTCCATGTTGATCTCGTTGGGGTTCGGATCAACATCGGCGAAGATCGCCCGGCCAAGGCCAGCCTCTTCCAGCACGTCGAGCGCATGTGCGGTGATCGCCATGTTGGCAAGGCCGCGATCGGTCACGAGCAGCGGCTTTTTGATGCCGAGCGTCTTGCAGGCTTCCGCCAGTTCCTTGATCCGGCCACGGCCAAGCTTGACGGCGGTGGGATAGCTCCAGTTGGCGACGATATTCATTTCGTGACTTTCTTCAGATGGTAGGATTTCGGTCGGGTCAGGTTCTGGAAGCCGAGAATGGAGAGCGAGCCGCCGCGGCCCGTTTCCTTCACACCGGTCCAGCAAAGGGCGGGATCGAGATAATCGGCGCGGTTCATGAACACGGTTCCGGTTTCGATCTCACGGCCGATCCGCCCGGCGCGTGCGGCATCCTGCGTCCAGAGCGAGGCGGTGAGGCCATATTTGCTGTCGTTCATCAGCGCGATGGCTTCGTCGTCATTTTTGACCTTCATGATGCCAAGCGCGGGGCCGAAGGTTTCTTCGGTCATGAACTCCATGGAATGATCGACATTGACGAGGATTTGCGGCGCGACATATGCCCCCTCGCCGTCATCGGCGGGGAAAAGCTTCGGATCGACCAGAGCCTTGGCACCCTTTGCGACGGCGTCTGCGATCTGCGCGCGCACCACCTTGGCGAAACGTTTGTTGGCCATCGGCCCGAGCGTCGTTTCCTGTTCCAGCGGATTGCCGAGCTTGTAGTTGGACACCCAGGCGACGGACTTCTCGACGAATTCGTCATAGAGGTTTTCATTGACGTAGATACGCTCGATGCCGCAGCAGCATTGCCCGGAATTATAGGTGGCGCCATCCATCAGCGTATCGACGGCGGCGTCGAGATCGGCGTCCTCCATCACATAACCGGGGTCCTTGCCGCCGAGTTCAAGACCGAGGCCGGTGAAAGTGCCGGCAGCGGCACGCTCGATGGCGCGGCCGCCTTCCACCGAACCGGTGAAGTTGACGAAATTGAACAGCCCTTCGGAAATCAGCGCCGAGGTCGTGGCATGGTCGAGGAAGACATTGATGAAGACATCGTCAGGCACACCGGCCTCGACGAAAGCCCGCACCATGCGCTCGCCGACCAGCAGCGTCTGCGCCGCGTGCTTGATAACAACCGTATTGCCGGCCATCAGGGCAGGCGCGACGGTGTTGATCGCCGTCATGTAGGGGTAGTTCCACGGGGCGATGACGAAGACCACGCCATGCGCCTCACGCTCGATGCGGCGTTCGAAATTGCCGCTCTCCTCGATGACGAGGGGTGCCAGCGCATCGGCCGCGATGGAAGCGACATAGTTGGAGCGCTCATTGAAACCCTTGAACTCGCCACCATAACGAACCGGACGGCCCATCATATGCGCCAGCTCCGGCACAACTTCGGCCACCATTTCGTTAAGGCGCGCCACGCCTTTCAGAACCAGCTGAACGCGGTCCTCAAGCGGACGTCGCGCCCAGTCCTTTTGCGCCTTGCGCGCTTTCGAAACGGCGGCGCGCGCCGCTTCCAGCGACATCGCCTCCCGTTCGGCATAAACCGAGCCGTCGATGGGCGAGATATTCTGGATCATGGTCATGATGTTTTCCCGTAATGATTAGGCTCGTTCGAAACCGCGCGCCACTTCCCAGTCGGTCACGCGGCGGTCGTATTCTTCCTGTTCCCACCGTCCGGCATGGACATAATGGTCGATCACATCGTCGCCGAAGGCCTTTCGCAGCATTTTCGATCCGTCCAGAAACGCGGTGGCGTCACGCAGGGTCTTGGGTATCTCGCGCACGTCCTTGCCGCCATAGGCATCGCCGACAAAAGCGGGCTCAAGTCCGAGTTTATTTTCGATGCCGTCAATGCCTGCCGCAAGCAAAGCCGCCATGGCGAGATAGGGATTGAGATCGGAGCCGCCGACGCGGCATTCGATGCGGATGCCCTTGGTGCCTTCGCCGCAGAGGCGATATCCCGCCGTGCGGTTGTCGAGGCTCCAGATCGCCTTGGTGGGCGCAAACGTGCCAGCCATGAACCGCTTGTAGGAATTGATATAGGGGGCGAGAAAATAGGTGATCTCGCTGGCATGAGCGAGAAGCCCGGCAACATAATGCCGCATCAGCTCCGACATGCCGTGCTTGGCGTCCTTGTCGAGGAAAGCAGGCGTCTTGCCGTCGACGCTCCACAGCGACTGATGAATATGCGAGGAACTGCCGGCGGCATTGTAGTTCCACTTCGCAAGGAAGGTCACAGCCTTGCCCTTCGACCAGGCGATCTCCTTGGTGGCGTTCTTGATGATGGCGTGCCGGTCGGCCATGGTCAGCGCATCGGCGTAACGAACGTTGATTTCCGCCTGGCCGGCGGATGCCTCACCCTTGGAATTTTCGACCGGAATACCCGCACCCTGCAGGCCCTTGCGCAGCGCCCGCATGACGTCCTCTTCCTTGGTCGTCTGGAAGATATGATAGTCTTCATTATAACCGCTGGCGAGGTTCAGCCCCTTGTAGCCGTTGGCACGCGCCGCATCGAAGGTCTGGTCGAACAGGAAGAATTCCAGCTCGGTCGCCATATAGGCTTTCAGCCCCATGGCCTCCAGCCGCGCCACCTGCTTTTTGAGAAGCGCGCGCGGCGAATGCGGCACTTCCTCATGGGTGTGATGGTCAAGCACGTCGCACAGCACCAGCGCCGTGCCTTCCAGCCAGGGCACACGCCTCAGCGTCGAAAGATCGGGCTTCAGCACATAATCGCCGTATCCCTTTTCCCAGCTTGAGGATTTGTAACCGGGAACGGTTTCCATCTCCATGTCGGTGGCAAGCACATAGTTGCAGCTATGGGTTTCCTCAAAGGCGCTTTCGACGAAGAACTCCGCCTGGAACCGCTTGCCCATCAGACGCCCCTGCATGTCGACAAGGCAGGCCAGAACCGTGTCGATGCGCCCCTCGGCGACATCCATTTTAAGCGCGTCGAATGTGTAGCTCGTCATTTTTGTCCGTTCCCTTTTATTGTGGCGATCGGGCGGCCGGGATGCGGCCGCCCGTTTGTTTGTGCATCAGGCCTTTGCAGCCGCTGCGGTAACCGCAGCCTGCTTGTGCTCCATCGCGAATTCCTCTTCCGGCGACAGGATGAGGCGATGGCGTCCGACAAAGGCAAAATAGGCGATCGCCACGGCAAACCAGACGGCGACCCAGAGCACGCCCTTGGTGAAGTTTGGATCCTGGATCTGGTAAAGCAGCGTGACGATGGCGATGATAACAGTCAGCACCGCGCCCGGAATGCCGAAGGGCGAGCGGAACGGCCGCTCGATATGCGGCAGGTTTTTCCGCAGCAGAATGAAGGAAATCGCCTGCATGATGTAGGAGAACATCGCGCCGAACACTGCCATGTTCAAAAGCACGCTGCCGATGATGCTGCCGCCCTGTTCCGCACCCAGCGAGAACCAGATGACAAGCATGACAGCGAGGCCGACAATTGCGCCGGAGATATTGGCAACATACGGTGTGCGGTATTTGGAGTGTGTGATCGACAGAACGGTCGGGAAATAACCCGCACGCGACAGCGAATAGATCTGCCGGCCCTGCGCATAAAGGATCGTATGGAAGCTGGCGATCAGGCCGGTCAAGGCAACGAGACCCAGTACCACCACGCCGCCATCGCCGTAGATCGCCTTGAAACCATCAAGCAGCGGCTCGAGCGAGGAGCTGAGATGGAAAGCGCCAACGCCCGGCAGGGATGGGTTGAGCAGCACGATCATGAAGGCCGAGACCATCAGCGTCACCATGCCGAGAATGATGCCCTTGGGCATGTCTCGTTTGGGATCGACCGATTCTTCAGCCGCCAGCGGCAGCTGCTCGATGGCGAGGAACAGCCAGACCGCGAAAGGCAGCGTGGCGAGAACGCCCGAGAAACCGAAGGGGAAGAAGGAACCGCCACCTTCCGGCAGCTCCACCGCCTTGCCATCAGGTCCGACACCGATATTGAGCGCGAAACGCGAAAAATCGATATTGGGAATGGCGCTGATCCAGAAGAACACCAGAACGGCGAGCGAAATCAGTGTGATAACAAGTGTGACCTTGAAGGAAAGCTCAAGTCCGAAGACATTGAGCGCAAGAAAGATCAGATAGAACGCTATCCACACGAAGGGTGAATAGGCCGGATCAAGGCCGAGAATGGAGTTCACATAGGCCGTGATGAAGGTGACGACAACCGCCGGCGTCAGCACATATTCGACATTCTCGCAAAGTCCGGTGATGAACCCGCCCCATGGACCCATGGCCGTGCGGGCGAAGGAATAGGCCGCACCCGTATGCGGCAAGGCCGGGCTCATTTCCGCGATTGAAAATGTCAGCCCGAGATACATGATGGCGATGATGATGCCCGCCACCAGCATGCCGCCCCAGCCGCCGGTGGAAAAGCCGAAATTCCATCCGGAAAAATGCCCTGATATGACCGCGCCGACGCCGAGTGACCACAGCGACCACACGCCCGCATAACGGGATAGTCCGCGTTTTTCGAAATAGGATGCATCAGCCTTCTTGTAGCTGACGCCTGATGATGAACTGTCCATGCCCTTCTCTCCTGATAAGAAAAAAACAAGCCAGTCAGCCGTTATTGGCCGATTGTGCCCCAGTTTCCGGCTTCACGCGGGTGCTTCCCTCGCTCTGCCGCACGCACTTGCTGTTCCCTTGCCGCTTCGCGCCTTTCCGGCTTTATTGAATGGCGGCAGTCTCGTCTCAATGGCCGGCCCCGGTGCTTTCACCATCGGCCAGCCCTTGCTCCCTCACCCGTCAATCGATGAGAGCGCCTTCTCCATGAGCTCATGGAGAAAACCGGCAATGGCCGCCTGATCTCCTTCATTGGCGATGAGATCGTTGCGGATTTCGATCATGACGTTCAAAAGCCCGTCCGGCAGCGCATGCAGCCGAAGCGTATGCGTCACACCGTCTTCCGGGCCATAAGGATCATTGCGATTGACCGTGAGAGAAGATCCTTCGGCGCCCGCGAGCATCGCATCCGCCAGGCGGCTGTCGCTATCGTGCAGGATGCCGATCTCAACCTCGCGGAACCGGCCGTGATAAACGGGCGTGAAACTGTGAATGGTTACCACCACCGCCTTGCGGCCATCCGCCTGCCGCTTAGCGATAATCTCGCTCACCCGATCATGAAACGGCACATAAAGCGCTGATGTGCGGGCGAACCGCTCCGCTTCGCTGAGCTCGAAATTGCCGGGAATATCGTAAATTTCGCTTTTCACCGGCATGGCGGAAGGCGATTCGGGCGGCCGGTTGCAATCATAGACGAGACGCGAAAACCGCTGGTAGACGAGCGTGGCGTCAAATTTTTCAGAAAGCAGCCGGGCAACGGCGAGAGCGCCCGGATCCCAGGCCGCATGGCTCGAAAGCACCTCCGGCGAAAGACCCAACGTGCCGTATTTCTGCGGGATGGTGGCGGAGGCATGCTCGCAGACGAGAAGGACATCGCCTTTCGCCGCCGCATTCTCAACGCCGACGGCCTGCCCTTCCGCTTCTGTGAAAAACCGTGAACGCACCGTCATGCACGAACCCCACCCGGAAACCCCGTGTTCCGCCAATGACGAAAAGAATTCTTCACATTATTGCGAGTGTCAAATGGAATTTTGAAATTTTCTCTTCATTTTCCCCATTGACTCGATAGCTGGCACAGATGTTTATTTTAGCCTTGCACCGGCAGAAGACCGGAAAGGGGAAAAATTTGCGCAGCACGACGGCGACCGTGTCGGATGTCATCCATGCCCATTACGGCGCGCTGACCCGTTCGGAAAAACGGCTGGCGGAAAGCCTGCTCGGCAACTACCCCGTCTCCGGCCTCGGCAGCATCACCACGATCGCGGAAAATGCCGGCGTTTCGACGCCAACGGTGGCGCGCATGGTGCAGAAACTCGGTTATAAGGGCTATCCGGAATTTCAGGCGCATCTGCATCAGGAACTGGAAGCAACGATCTCCGGACCCGTCGCCAAACACGACCGCTGGGCCACCAATGCGCCCGGCCTGCACATTCTCAACCGCTTCGCCGACGCCATTACCGGCAATCTGCGCGATACGCTGAGTGACCTCGACACCGCTGTCTTCGACAATGCCGCCGCGCTGCTTTCCGACCGCAAGCGCAGTATCTATTTCGTGGGTGGGCGCATCACCGGCGCGATTGCCGAATATTTCTTCACCCATATGCAGGTGATCCGCCCGAAGACGACGCTGATGTCGTCCAATTCCAGCGCCTGGCCGCAATATATGCTGAACATGAGCGCCGGCGACGTGCTCGTCATATTCGACATCCGACGCTACGAGCACGACATGACGACGCTCGCCGAGGTGGCCAAGGCCAACGGCGTGCAGATCATCCTCTTCACCGATCAATGGACATCGCCGGTGGCGCGCCATGCGCTGCACATTTTCCGCGTCAGGATCGAGGCTCCCTCGGCATGGGATTCCTCCGTTGTCACCCTGTTCGTGGTCGAAGCCCTGATCGAGGCGGTGCAGAGCGGCACCTGGGATGAAACCAAGGAACGCATGAACGCGCTGGAAGGCCTGTTTGAACAGACACGGCTGTTCCGCAGGCCGGAAAGAACATGAATTTGCATAGCCGGCATACGACTTGACGCGGATGCCGCACGCTGATTGGATACCTGTCATCGCCACCAGCACGATAAAACAGGGGAAAACACCAAGCTGGGGAACGCATCTGGTCTAACGGACGAAAACGGGCAACTCCCGCAATTACAGGCATACAATCCTGATAGTGGCGGAAAACGAGTGTAAAGTGGCGGAATCCGGATAAATAATTTGTAATCTGGCCGTCACATTAGCTTCATCGAGAATCCGTATCAGCGTCCGCAATATGAGAACACGAAGAGGAGAAAAAAGTGATCTCTCACTGCCGCCGACTGCTTGCTACGACCACCGCGCTGGTCATCGCCTCCACCGCGATTGCCGCCGCTGAACCGAGCGCCGAACTGATCGCCGCCGCCAAGAAGGAAGGCATGTTGACCACCGTCGCGCTGCCGCACGACTGGTGTGGTTACGGCGACGTGATTGCCGCTTTCAAGGCAAAATACCCGGAAATCACCGTCAACGAGCTGAACCCCGACGCCGGCTCCGCCGATGAAGTCGAAGCCATCAAGGCGAACAAGGACAACAAGGGCCCACAGGCTCCTGACGTCGTTGACGTCGGTCTCGCCTTCGGCCCGCAGATGAAGGCCGAAGGCCTGCTGCAGCCTTACAAGGTCTCCACCTGGGACGAAATTCCTGACAATGTGAAGGATCCGGAAGGCTACTGGTACGGCGACTATTACGGCGTCATGTCGATGTTCGTGAACAAGGACCTCGTCAAGAACACGCCGAAGGACTGGGCAGACCTGCAGAAGCCGGAATATTCCGGTCAGGTAGCGCTTGCCGGCGATCCGCGCGCCTCCAACCAGGCGATCCTCGGCGTTCTCGCCGCCGGTCTTTCCACCGGTGCGAAGTCTGGCAAGGAAGCCGGTGAAGCCGGCCTGAAGTATTTCGCCGACCTCAACAAGGCGGGCAACTTCCTTCCGGTCATCGGCAAGGCCGGCACGCTGGCCCAGGGTGCGACCCCGATCATCATCGCCTGGGACTATAACGCCCTTTCCTGGAAGAAGACGCTGAACGACAACCCGCCGACGGAAGTCGTCGTTCCTGAGAAGGGCGTTCTCGCCGGCGTTTACGTTCAGGGCATTTCCGCCTACGCACCGCATCCGAACGCTGCAAAGCTCTGGATGGAGCATCTCTACTCCGACGACGGTCAGCTTGGCTGGCTGAAGGGCTATTGCCACCCGATCCGCTTCAACGCCATGGTCAAGGCCGGCAAGGTTCCGCAGGAACTGATCGACAGCCTGCCGCCCGCAGCAGCCTATGAAAAGGCGATCTTCCCGACACTCGAGGAAGTCGACGCCAACAAGGCTGCCGTCACCGGCGGCTGGGACAGCGTCGTCGGCGCGAACGTGAAGTAAACTGTTGAAAATGCACCCCGGCCGATCAAAGCCGGGGTGCTTCTTTTATAATGAATACCTTAATAGACAGACCGTTTTAAAAACGGCGTTTGGGGACAAGGCATGTCATCAACCAACACCGGCGGACCATCCGATGCGGGCAGGAAGTTGCCTCTTCACTGGATAGGGATCGTACCTTTTGCCGTTTTTGTTCTGCTGTTTCTGATCCTGCCGACGATGAAGATCGTCATCGGCGCGTTTCAGCAGACGGATGGCAGCTTCACGCTGGAAAACATTGCCGGGCTTTTCACCTCATCAATCCTTGCCGCCTACTGGATTTCGATCAAGATCAGCCTCGCCTCGGCGGCTCTCGGCTGCCTGATCGGTTTTGCGGTCGCCGCCGCCGTGGTGCTGGGCGGATTACCGCAACGCATTCGCGGACCGCTTCTGACTTTTTCTGGCGTCGCCTCGCAATTTGCCGGCGTGCCGCTCGCCTTCGCCTTTATCGCCACGCTCGGCCCGGTCGGCCTCCTCACCGTCTTCCTGAAGACGCAGATCGGCATTGATCTGAGGCTCCTCGGCTTCAACATCCTGTCCTTCTGGGGCCTGACAGTCACCTATCTGTTCTTCCAGATACCGCTGATGATCCTCATCATCACGCCCGCGCTTGACGGGCTGAAGCGCGAATGGCGCGAGGCGGCGGAAATCCTCGGGGCGACCGGCCTGCAATATTGGCGCATGGTGGCCTTCCCCATCCTGCTGCCGTCGCTGCTCGGCACCATGTCGCTGCTGTTTGCCAATGCCTTCGGCGCGGTGGCCACGGCAATCGCGCTCACCGGTTCCTCGCTCAATATCGTTCCGATCCTGCTTTTCGCGCAGATCCGCGGCGACGTTCTCGGCAATCCGCATCTCGGTTATGCGCTTGCCTTCGGCATGATCGTCGTCACCGGCATCGCCAATGCACTTTATATCTGGCTGCGCGCCCGCAGCGAAAGGTGGCTGAAATGAAGCGTTTCTTCGCCTGGGGCGCGCTGATTTTCGGCCTGCTCTATTTCGCCCTGCCGCTGATCGGCATGACCAACTTCTCGCTGAAAATGCGGCGCGGCGAATATTCCTTCGACGCCTATGCCAAGGTGCTTACCGATCCGCGTTTTCAGGAAACCTTCAGCTACTCCGTCGTGATGGCGCTGTTCACCATCGTCTTCGGCGTTCTGCTGGTCGTGCCAACGGCCTATTGGGTGCGTCTGAAACTGCCGGGCCTGCGGCCCTATATCGAATTCATTACTCTTCTGCCGCTGGTTATCCCGGCCATCGTCATCGTGTTCGGTTACATCCGTCTCTACAACACCTCGAGCTGGCTGCCGCTGACCGGCACGACCTTCGGCACAAACCTTCTTCTGATGTTCGGATATGCCACGCTTGCCCTGCCCTATATGTACCGCGCCGTCGACACCGGTCTCAGAACCATCGACGTCTCGACGTTGACGGAAGCAGCGCAAAGCCTTGGCGCAGGGTGGACGACCATCCTGTCGCGCATCATCCTGCCCAATGTTCTGGTCGCGGTGCTCTCGGGCGCGTTTTTGACCTTCGCCATCGTCATCGGTGAATTCACCATGGCGGCCCTTTTGAACCGCCCGGCCTTCGGCCCCTATATGCAGCTGCTCGGCGCCAACCGCGCCTATGAACCGGCGGCCCTTGCCGTGATTTCCTTCGGCATCACCTGGGGTTGCCTGGGTCTGATCCAACTCGTTTCACGCTACCAGAAGGGCGCGCCTCCCAAGGCCTGAGGACAAGATTTTCATGAGCTTTTTGACACTTAGCAATATCAAGAAATCCTTCGGCTCCGTGCAGGTCGTGCATGATTTCAACATGGCCATCGAAAAGGGCGAGTTCGTCTCCTTTCTTGGACCATCGGGCTGTGGCAAAACCACCGTGCTGCGCATGATCGCCGGCTTTGAAATCCCGACTGGCGGATCGATCGTCATCAATGGCAAGGACCAGACGACGCTGAGACCAAACCAGCGCAATATCGGCATGGTGTTTCAGGCCTATGCGCTGTTCCCGAACATGAATGTCTACGAGAACGTCGCCTTCGGGCTCAAAGTCGCCGGCAAGCCGAAAGCCGAGATCGATGCGCGCGTAAAGGAAATGCTCCAGCTCATCCATCTGGAACATCTGGCCGACCGTTACCCCTACCAGATGTCGGGCGGCCAGCAGCAGCGCGTGGCGCTTGCCCGCGCTCTGGCCCCCAAGCCGGAAGTCCTTCTGCTCGACGAGCCGCTTTCGGCGCTCGACGCCAAAATCCGCGTCTCACTGCGTGAGGAAATCCGCCAGATTCAGCAGAAACTCGGCATCACCACCATTTTCGTGACCCACGATCAGGAAGAGGCCCTGTCGATTTCCGACCGGATCGTTGTCATGAATGGCGGCCGCGCCGACCAGATCGGCTCGCCCTTCGATATTTACAACAAGCCCGCGACCCGCTTCGTCGCCTCCTTCGTCGGTACGCTCAACCTCATCGACGCGACCATCGTGGATTCCTCCTCCAACACCATCCGTGTCGGAGAGCAGCAGATCACCCTCCACAAGCCGGTCGATGCGGCGAACGGCGAAAAAATTACTCTTGCCCTGCGACCGGAAGCGGGCTCGCTCGGCAGTGATGCGAAAGGCGATGTCGCCATTTCCGGCACGGTCACCTCCAGCCAGTTCCTCGGCTCCGTCATCCGCACCCGCCTCGATCTTGGCGGCTCGACCCTGTCTTTCGACATGTTCAACGATCCCGGCACAGCGCCCCCCGCCGTCGGTGAGCCGGTGACGCTGAAATTCGCGGCCGGCGACCTGATGGTCATCAAGGACTGAACCACCTTTCCGGATGCAAAACCGCTCCGCCCCCTTGCTGGAAATGGTAGAGCAGGTATCACTTCGAACCTGCATACCAACGATGTGAGGCCATGATGCGCGCGCTTTATTACGAACGATTCGGCGAAACCCCGGTAGTCGCATCCCTGCCCGATCCGGAACCGACCGATGGCGGCGTCGTCATCGCGGTGAAAGCGACGGGCCTGTGCCGGAGCGACTGGCACGGCTGGATGGGGCATGACCCGGATATTCGCCTGCCGCACGTTCCCGGCCACGAATTTGCCGGCGTCATCGCCGCGGTCGGCAGACACGTCACCCGCTTCAAGACCGGCGACCGCGTTACCGTTCCTTTCGTCTCCGGCTGCGGCCATTGCCATGAATGCCGTTCCGGCAACCAGCAGGTCTGCGAAGCGCAGTTCCAGCCCGGCTTCACCCATTGGGGTTCCTTCGCCGAATATGTCGCGATCGATTATGCCGACCAGAACCTCGTGCACCTGCCTCAATCGATGAGCTACGCCACCGCCGCCGGCCTCGGCTGCCGTTTCGCCACCTCCTTCCGTGCCGTGACCGATCAGGGACGCCTGAAGGGCGGCGAATGGCTGGCGGTTCATGGCTGCGGCGGCGTCGGCCTCTCCGCCATCATGATCGGCGCTGGTCTTGGCGCGCAGGTCGTCGCCATCGACATCGCCGAAGACAAGCTTGAGATGGCCCGGCAGCTCGGCGCGACCGCGACAATCAACAGCCGCACGGTTGCCGATGTTGCCGACGCCGTGCGCGAGGTGACAGGCGGCGGTGCGCATGTCTCGGTCGATGCGCTTGGCCATCCGCAAACCTGCTGCAACTCCATCAGCAACCTGCGCCGGCGTGGACGCCATGTGCAGGTGGGCCTCATGCTCGCCGACCATGCCATGCCCGCCATTCCCATGGCCCGGGTGATCGCCCATGAGCTGGAAATCTACGGCAGCCACGGCATGCAGGCGTGGCGTTACGGGGACATGCTGGCCATGATCGAAAGCGGGAAGCTTGCACCGGAAAAGCTGATCGGCCGCCACATCACGCTTTCCGAGGCCGCAACCGCCCTGCCCGCCATGGATAGCTTCAGGGAAAGCGGCATCAGCATCATAGACCGGTTCGAATAGTCCCGGTCCTGTGACGGTTCGCGGACGGAGCCGGGTCAGGCTCAGGCGTTCCTGCGCCCGAAAGCCCGGACAGGAGCGCCGGCCCGGGACGGCGCCTGCTCTGAGGAAGGTGCCGGCACACTTGCGCCCGGACTAGCCTGGTTGTCGCTCCACTGGCGGTTCATCAGTTGTTTCTTGCGTATCTCCAGCGGATCGGACACGGCGTCCGCGGAGCCATTGTCAGTGACGGCTGGTGTCGTCAGTGACCGCGCAAACCACCGTATGATCTGTAGCCCCTTGTGGATGAAAACCAAAAAGCCGACCGCAAGCACGGCAATGAAAATCACCAAGCCCCAGCGGCTGTTCTGCTCGTCACGGGCTGCGCGTTCCATGCGGTGTTTGGTCGTTGGATCAAAACCAAGCGTCGCCTTCAGGCTCGCAATATCCGCATGGCTGAGCTTGGTATATCGGTCGCCGTGATACAGAACATAGCCGCTAGTGCTACCATTCAGATAACCGAGATCGAGCGCCTTCCCGTCCCGGAGGAAAGCTGCGGTGTTCGGCAGATCATAGACGAGATCGATCGTCTCACCGCCGCCAAATCCGGGTATGGCAAATAATCGAACCTTCCGCGCCTCTGCCCCACTCGCGAATATCGCGGAAAAAAGGGTCACGGCGGAAAATAGTGCAATGTAATTCATCCATTCCCCACAACAGCAATGAGAATGCATGACGATTGACACCACTGTATTAATACGGAGTATATATCTGGTTTAGTCTTTTAATTACACAATAGTTATTATGTCCAATCGTATATACGAAATCATACTATATTACAAGTTATGAATTATTATTTTATAATACACTAAGAAATATAGCCCTGCAAAGCCGAATTGAGACCGAACAGTCCGGCGCCATTGGCGCAGGCCGCAGACCACGTTAAACTGCAGTCCTACTGACACACCTCGGGTCTCCAAGACGCGCCGAGGCTCACCACCTCCGCACAGGATGGATATTGGCAAGGACTGCGACATGCTGTTTCTCGACAGCGTAACCATGAAGGAAAGCACGGGCGGGAGGGATGATTACCCTTTCTCGGTTCCGGCGCTGCGCCATCTGGAACGCCTCGAATTCAAGACGCCAATCACCTTTTTTGCCGGCAATAACGGCTCCGGCAAATCGACGCTGCTGGAGGGGCTGGCGGCGGGGATGACGGCTTATGCCATCGGCAATCACGGCCAGGTGGCCGGCGACCTCTATCTCCAGCATGCCGAGACCGTGGCGAAGTCTTTCTATTTCGCCCGTAAGAAATATCCGAAGATTCGCATGTTCCTGCGCGCGGAAGATGTCCTCGGTTATGTCCGTCGCCAGAATGAGGAGGCGCTGGACGATTTTCGCTGGGAGCGGGAGAAGGCTCTGAAAAAAGGCGAAGACTTTCCCGAGGAAACTCCGGAGACGTTTCGCGGGATCATCAGGAACAATGCCATAGACCGGCGGTCGCATGGCGAGGGTTTTCTCGACATTCTGCACCGGCGGGTCCATGGCGCCGGCCTCTATTTTCTCGACGAACCGGAAAGCCCGCTTTCGCCGCAAAAACAGCTCGAACTGGCGGCCCTCATCCGTGACGCCGCCGATAGTGGCGGCCAGTTGATCATCGCCACCCATTCACCGGTGCTCTTGGCCATTCCCGAGGCGACGATTTATTGTTTCGATGAGGATGGCGTCACCGAGCGCCTCTATGACGAGCTGGAGAACATCAGCTTCCTACGACGCTTCCTCGACCGTCCCTCGAAATACCTGAGCGATTGAACATCGATAAGGCTTGAAATCGCGCTGCGCTTGCCGCATGCCCATAAGTAATACGTAATTTAGAAAAGAAGCAGCTTCATGTCTCCCACCACCACACCGGCAGCAGCCCGGCCACTCAACAGCCAGGATTACAAAACTCTCGGTCTT
Source organism: Agrobacterium radiobacter (assembly GCF_040801995.1). NCBI lineage: Bacteria > Pseudomonadati > Pseudomonadota > Alphaproteobacteria > Hyphomicrobiales > Rhizobiaceae > Agrobacterium > Agrobacterium radiobacter. The sequence continues at coordinate 1,785,433 of NZ_JBEGHX010000001.1, forward strand.
TCGGCCCTGGGCGGTGCGCTCGAATTTTACGACTTCATCATTTTCGTATTTTTCGCGACTGTCATCGGCCATCTGTTTTTCCCGCCGGAAATGCCCGACTGGCTGGTGATGATCCAGACCTTCGGCATCTTCGCCGCCGGTTATCTGGTGCGGCCGCTGGGCGGCATCGTTCTCGCGCATTATGGCGACCGTTATGGCCGCAAGCGCGTCTTTGCCTTCTCGATCCTGCTGATGGCGCTCTCCACGCTGGGCATGGCGCTGATGCCGACCTATGCCACCATCGGCGTCGCCGCCCCCATCCTGCTCATCATCCTGCGTATGCTGCAGGGTGCTGCCATCGGCGGTGAAGTGCCGGGGGCCTGGACCTTCGTTGCCGAACACGTGCCGTTCCGCCGCGTCGGGCTTGCCTGCGGTTTTCTCACATCCGGCCTCTCTTTCGGCATCATGCTGGGCTCGCTAATCGCTTTCGCCATCAACTCGCTCTTCACACCGGAAGACGTGGCCGGTTACGCCTGGCGCATTCCCTTCCTGCTCGGCGGCATTTTCGGCCTGATCGCTGTTTATCTGCGCCGCTGGCTGGAAGAAACGCCGATCTTCATGGAGATGAAGAAGTCAAAATCGCTGACGGACAAGCTGCCGCTCGGGCTGGTACTGAAGCACCATATGCGTGGCGTGATCATCTCCGCTCTGCTGACATGGGTTCTGTCGGCCGCCATCGTCGTCACGACGCTGATGACCGCCACCTTCCTGCAGAAGCTCTATGGCTACACCCCGACGCAGGCGCTCGCCGGCACCAGCTTCGGCACGCTGTTCCTGATCTTCGGCGTCATCATCGCCGGCGCCCTGATCGACCGTATCGGCTCCGGCCTCTTCTTCATGGGCGCGAGCATCTTTTTCGGCATCGCCACCTTCACCTTCTACAGCTACGCCGGCACCTCGCTTCAGACCATGTTCGTGCTTTATGGCGTGATGGGCCTCTCGGTCGGCATGGCGGGTGCGGTGCCCTATGTCATGGTTCGCGCCTTCCCGGCATCGGTCCGGTTCTCCGGCCTCTCCTTCGCCTACAACGTCTCCTATGCCGTCTTTGGCGGGCTGACGCCGATCGGCGTGACGACGGCGCTTGCGATCAATCCGATGGCCCATGCCTGGTATCTGGTCTTCATCGCCATCCTCGCCTTCGCGATCGGCCTCTACCTCTATCTGCGCGGCAGCGAGATCGAGAGCCATGTCGGCATCGAGGAACTGGCGGCGTTAAGGTCGTAAGTTCAACAGTTAACAAAAAAAGCGCGGGCAAAACCCGCGCTTTTTTATTTCAACGACGATGAGTGAAACCTCACGCAGCGCTGTCGATTTCCTCGGCAGCATTCGTCGGCACGTAGTTGAGAACAGGCCCCAGCCAGCGCTCCACCTCTTCCACCGGCATATCCTTGCGGCGGGCATAATCCAGCACCTGGTCGCGCTCCACCTTGGCGACGCCGAAATAATAGCTCTCGGGGTGGCCGATATAGAGGCCTGACACCGACGAGCCGGGCCACATGGCATAGCTCTCCGTCAGTTCCACGCCCGCCGCATTGGTGGCGTCGAGCAGGGCAAACAGCGTCTTCTTTTCGGTGTGATCGGGCTGGGCCGGATAACCGGGCGCGGGGCGGATACCGGCATAGGCCTCGCCGATCAGCTCGTCGCCGGCAAACGCTTCGTTCGGCGCATAACCCCAGAACTCCTTGCGGACGCGCTCATGCATGCGCTCGGCAAAAGCTTCCGCAAAGCGGTCGGCCAGCGCCTTGACGAGGATGGACGAATAATCGTCATTCGCCCGCTCGAAACGTTCGGCAATCGCCACTTCCTCGATACCCGCCGTCACCACGAAACCACCGACATAATCGGCAACGCCGCTATCGACAGGCGCCACGAAGTCGGACAGCGCCACATTGGGACGACCGTCGCGCTTGGAAAGCTGCTGGCGCAGCGTGAAGAAGGTCGCAAGCTCTTCCTTGCGGCTCTCATCCGTGAACAGCCTGATATCGTCGCCCACCGCATTGGCGGGCCAGAACCCGATTACCGCGCGCGGACGGAACCAGTTCTCTTCGATGATCTTCTTCAGCATGGCCTGCGCATCGCTATAAAGCTGACGCGCCGCTTCACCCTGCTTTTCATCCTCGAGGATCGCCGGGAAACGGCCCTTTAACTCCCAGGTCTGGAAGAACGGCGTCCAGTCGATGTAACGGGAAAGCTCCTCAAGATCGTAGGTTTCGAACACCTTGGTGCCGAAGAATTGCGGCTTGACGGCGCTATAGCTCGACCAGTCGATCTTGTGGGCATTCTCCCGGGCACGGGAAAGCGGCAGGCGCAGCTTTTCGCGCTCGTTGCGAGCATGGGCCTCCGCCACCTTGGCATATTCGCTGCGAATGCCATCGATATAAGCGGGCTTCTGCTCGGCGGAGAGAAGTGCCGACACGACGCCGACCGCGCGCGAAGCATCGGTGACGTAGATCGCCTGACCCTGCTCGTAGCGCGGATGAATTTTCACGGCCGTATGCACGCGGCTCGTCGTTGCACCGCCGATCAACAGCGGAATGTCGAAACCCTGCCGCTCCATTTCAGCCGCCACATGCACCATCTCATCCAGCGATGGCGTGATGAGGCCCGAAAGGCCGATCACGTCAACCTTTTCGGCAATAGCCGTTTCAAGGATTTTCGTCGTCGGCACCATCACGCCGAGATCAATGATCTCGTAATTGTTGCAGGCGAGAACGACACCAACGATGTTCTTGCCGATATCGTGCACGTCGCCCTTCACGGTCGCCATCAGCACCTTGCCGGCAGCACTGCGCTCAGACCCGCCATTGAGGCGTTTTTCCTCTTCCATGTAAGGAAGCAGCACGGCCACGGCCTGCTTCATCACGCGGGCGGATTTCACCACCTGCGGCAGGAACATCTTGCCCGAACCGAAGAGGTCGCCGACCACATTCATGCCGGCCATCAGCGGCCCTTCGATGACGTGCAGCGGACGCTCCGCCTTCTGGCGCGCCTCTTCCGTATCGGCCTCGATGAAATCGGTGATACCGTTGACCAGCGCATGTTCCAGACGCTTCTCGACGGGAAGTTCGCGCCAGGAGAGGTCCTGCACCTTGGTGTCCTTGGCGCCTGTGCCGCGGAAACGCTCAGCCACCTCGAGCAGACGCTCCGTCGCGTCGTCGCGGCGGTTCAGCACCACGTCCTCGCAGGCCTCGCGCAGTTCCGCATCGATATTGTCGTAAACCGCAAGCTGCCCGGCATTGACGATGCCCATATCCATGCCGACCTGAATGGCGTGGTAGAGGAACACGGCATGCATCGCCTCACGCACCGGCTCGTTGCCGCGGAAGGAGAAGGACAGGTTGGAAACACCGCCGGAAATATGCGTGAGCGGCATGGTTTCGCGGATGGTCTTGGTGGCCTCGATGAAATCAACGCCGTAATTATTGTGCTCTTCGATACCCGTCGCCACCGCAAAAACGTTCGGATCGAAGATGATGTCCTCAGGCGACAGGCCGGCCTTTTCGGTCAGCAGCTTGTAGGCGCGCGAGCAGATTTCCACCTTGCGCTGATAGGTGTCGGCCTGCCCGACCTCGTCAAAGGCCATGACGACGACCGCCGCACCGTAATTGTGAACGAGCCGCGCCTGCTGGAGAAACTTCTCCTCGCCTTCCTTCAGCGAAATCGAGTTGACGATGGGCTTGCCCTGAACGCATTTCAGGCCGGCTTCGATGATCTCGAACTTCGAGCTATCGATCATGACAGGCACGCGGGCGATGTCAGGCTCGGCGGCGATGAGGTTCAAAAACTCCACCATCGCCTTTTCGGAATCGATCAGGCCTTCATCCATGTTGATGTCGATGATCTGTGCACCGTTTTCCACCTGGTCACGGGCAACGGCGAGAGCCGCCGTATAGTCGCCAGCGGTGATGAGCTTACGGAACTTGGCCGAGCCGGTGACGTTGGTGCGTTCGCCGACATTGACGAAGGGAATGTCCTTGGTCAGCACGAAGGGCTCAAGGCCGGAAAGCGACATGAAGGGCTTGTGCTCGGGAATCGGGCGCGGCTTGTAATCCTTGACCGCTTCGGCAATCGCCCGGATATGCTCGGGCGTCGAACCGCAGCAGCCGCCGACGATGTTGACGAGACCGTCGCGCACGAAGCCTTCCACCTGCCGCGCCATCATCTCAGGCGTTTCGTCATACTGACCGAATTCGTTCGGCAGGCCGGCATTGGGATAGGCGCAGACGAAGGTATCGGCGACGTCAGACAGTTCCTGCAGATGCGGACGCATCGCATCCGCACCAAGCGCACAGTTCAGGCCGATGGTGAAGGGGTTGGCGTGACGCACCGAATTCCAGAACGCCGAAGGCGTCTGACCGGAAAGCGTGCGGCCGGAGAGGTCGGTAATCGTGCCTGAGATCATCACCGGCAGGCGGATGCCCTTGGCCTCGAAACGCTCCTCGCAGGCGAATATCGCCGCCTTGGCGTTCAGCGTATCGAAAATCGTCTCGATGAGGATGATATCGGCACCGCCGTCGATCAGGCCGTCGATCTGCTCGCCATAGGCGATGCGCAGATCGTCGAAGGTGACGGCGCGGTAACCGGGATTGTTCACGTCAGGCGAAATAGAGGCCGTGCGGTTGGTCGGGCCGATGGCGCCGGCCACGAAACGGCGGCGGCCGTCTTCCCGCTCGGCGCGCTGGGCGGCGCGGCGGACAATCTGCGCCCCTTCGCGGTTTAGATCGTAGACCGCATTTTCCATCTCGTAATCGGCCTGCGCGATGCGTGTGGACGAAAACGTGTTGGTCTCGAGAATATCCGCACCCGCCATGGCGTAGCGGTAGTGAATTTCTTCGATGGCGTCGGGCTGGGTCAGGATCAGAAGGTCGTTATTGCCCTTCTGGTGACAGGCGCAGCCGATGAAACGGTCGCCGCGAAAATGGTCTTCGTCAAAACCCAGACCCTGGATCTGCGTGCCCATGGCACCGTCGAGAATGAGGATGCGTTCGCTGGCAGCCTCGCGCAGCGCCTTGAAAATTTCCGCGCCGTCGCGCTTTGCCCCTTCAGGGCCAAACAGATCGTCAAACACGGGCACACTCCTCATTTCGATTTGCAAGATCGCAAGTCGTCAAGTCACATAAAGATATGTTTATGTCAATATATCTTTAAGGGACAGGCATGGCTTTGCGTCGTTGCGTCACGTTACGAAATATCGCTGACAGATGACAGGTTTATACGGCAAGGATATAAGCCGAAGCAGCAAACGCATGGAGGACGCAATGCCCGAAGACGATCACAACAGCCGCAACTGGAATACCCTGCCCTGGCACCGCCAGTGGCTGGTGAAACAGGCCGAGGGACTTTTCGACTTCTTCCAGTATCGCGCCCTCAATCCCGCCGGCGGTTTCTTCGATCTCGACGCCAAGGGCGCGCCGCTGCAGGCAAACGATCCCGTGCGCGGCATCCATGCCTCTGCGCGCATGGTGCATTGCTTCTCCATCGGCCACCTGCTCGGCCGGCCGGGCTGCGGCGATATCGTCGATCACGGCATGACCTATCTCTGGAACAAGCACCGCGATGGCGAACATGGCGGTTATTTCTGGCAGGTGAACGATGCCGGCCCAGTGGACGCCACCAAGCAGGGTTATGGCCATGCCTTCGTGCTTCTGGCCGCCTCTTCCGCCAAGACCGTCGGCCACCCGCTGGCCGACCCGATGTTGGCTGATATTACCGAAGTGCTGGAAAGTCGTTTCTGGGAAGAAAAACATGGCGCCATCGCCGAGGAATTCAATCGCGACTGGTCGCCCATCGACAATTATCGCGGCCAGAACTCCAATATGCACCTCACCGAAGCGCTGATGGCCGCCTATGAGGTGACCGGCGACAATAACTATCTCAGCAAGGCCGAACGCATCGCCGATCTCGTCATCCGTCGCCGCGCCGGCGAGCTGGATTTCCGCGTGCCCGAGCATTTCGACGACAACTGGACGCTGGACAAGGACTATCGCGGCAACGAAATGTTCCGCCCCTCCGGCTCCACCCCCGGCCACTGGCTGGAATGGGCGCGTCTCATCCTGCAATTGTGGATACTGGGCGAACGCCGCCACGACTGGATGCCGGTCGCGGCCAAATCCCTCTTCGTGCAGTCCATGGCGCTGGGCTGGGACCGGGAAAAGGGCGGCTTCTTTTATACGCTGGACTGGAATGACAATCCCGACAAGCGGGCAAAGCTCTGGTGGCCCATGTCCGAGGCGGCGGGTGCGGCCCATTTCCTCAACGAGAACCTGCCGGCGGATGGCTTCTACGAAGACAGCTATCGTCGCATCTGGAGCACCATCGCCAACAACTTCATCGACCATGCCAATGGCGGCTGGCATGAGGAACTGACGGAAGATCTGGTTCCCGCCCACACGCTATTCCCAGGCAAGGGCGATATCTACCATGCGCTCCAGGCCTGCCTCATCCCGCTTTTCCCGGCGACGGGCAGCCTGACGAAGGTGATCAAGGAAAGCGGCAGGGATTATTAAGGCGCTCTGCGGCCAATAGCCCCTCTGCCGTCATGCTCGGGCTTGCCCCGAGCATCTGCGGCCTATGTATCGGACGCAAAGTGGTTGGATCCTCGGCACAGGGCCGAGGATGACGTCGAGCATAAAGCAACCCTCAAAACCCGATGGTTTCCTCGAAATCATCCCATGACTGGTACATTTCATAACGCCCGATTCCGGGGATCGGCACATGCCCGTAATAGGGCGAAAGCTGAAACTCGGCTGCCGCCTCGCCCTTGCCGGCCACAGCAGCCACATAGATGGCGGAGGCAAGCCCGGTGCGGTTGGCGCCATGTTCACAGTGGATGAGAACAGGCTTTTCCGCATTGCGCAGCACGGCCGCCAGCGTTTCCGAATCCTCCACCGAGACCTTTTCGCTTGAACTCAGCGGATAATCGACAAGCCGGATGCCATTGTTTTTCGCCGCGCGGCTTTCGGCTTCATACCAGCCTTCACGCTTTTCATCGCGCAGGTTGATGATCGTCTTGATGCCATAGGCCTTGGCATAGGCCGCGATGTCCTTGCCGCTCGGCTGGGCCGAACGATAGAGTTCGCCGGGAATGACTTCATGGAAATTTCCGGTCAGCTGGCCGATGCCCATATGCGCACCCGCCAGAACCGGCAGGGCGACAAGGCCAATGGCCGTTATTTTCAGAAACTTCAAAACAATACGCAAAACATCAACCCGCGACATCAATCGAATGAAGGGGGAAGTGGCATCGCAAATGGACGAAAACAAGTCAGCGACCATCCCGACCCGTTCCGGCGCGGACGATGGAAGTTGACCTTTCCGCCCGAAGCAACTGTGATGCAAGGGTTTTACGACGGCCGCTCACCGGAGTGAAAATTCTCAAAATACCGTGATCGCCGGAAGCAGTCGAACCGTTCAGTCGAATTCTGCGGATATGACGGTAACGCGCCATTCCAGACGTTGCGGCTCTACCCTTTCATTGTTGCGCAGCCTGAAGGAACGGCAGGCCGCGAACGTCTCCCCGGCCTCGATCCGTCTTTCGCTCACCTGATAGGGATCGAAGGTGACCGAGGCGCGGAAGGCCGGTTCGAACCCTTCGAGCGTATAGGTCAGCCGCTGCACCGCGACATTGTTGTCGTTGCGGAAGCTGAGGCGGATTGGCAATGCCGCATCCGGGCAGGCCGCGTCGAAGCCGGCGGTCGCGACGATATGGTCAAGCCGCTGGTTGCCGCGTCGCCAGTCATAAATCACAAAGGCGGCGGTGGTCGTCCAGATCAGCAACAGGCAGATGACAACGGATTTGAGATGCCGCGGAAACGCAATGAGGGTGAGGAGAAGAATGGCGCTGAGAACGGCTCCGACAATCACGTCGTCCCTCCTCCGCTAAAATAAAGCCTCATGTGAACTCATCCTCCCATGCCCTTTCCGCCCGCAACGATCCTCCTCACCGGGAGGTCGCGACGGTGTACTCTCAGCCGCAGCTTATGCCGCTTCTGGCGCAGCGCAAAGCACCGGCCCCGCCGTAGTCAACCACAACTCTATGGTCGCGTCCCCCGCTGTCAAGACAACCAAGCGTGACACCCGCCCAACACTTTTCCGAACCTTTGACGAAACACCAAAGGGAACCAAACGCGGCTGAAGGCGTTCGCAGCATCAGAACAGCATGGCGGGGCGATAAAACGCCGCGAACCGGGGCAAGACGGCAGCAAGGCCGGGAGGACATGAGCGCCTCTTGGAACCGCCGAACCCCGCCCCATATTAAAAGCAGCTAATCTATGCTATGGATGTCAGTCAGCTCAGGGAGAAAAACGATGAAAACGCTGATCGTAACGTCACTCCTGGCCCTGTCGGCCAGCACCGCAATGGCCGCGGATGCCGTCTACGAAACGCCCGCACCTCCGGTCGCGCAGGAAACCCTGCCGGTCTTCACCTGGTCTGGCCCCTATCTTGGTATTCAAGGCGGCGCGGGCTGGGCAAATGGCGATTTTTCGGCCGGCGGCCCGGTCGCCTCGGATAATTTCGATGGCGGCATTCTCGGCGCCTTCGTTGGTTACAATTACCAGTTCGACAATAATCTGGTGCTCGGCATCGAAGGTGATGTCGATTATAACTGGAACGACAATGACTATGCCGGCGTGCAGATCGGTACCGACTGGCAGGGTTCCGTTCGCGGCCGCGTCGGCTATGCCTTCGACCACGCCCTGCTCTATGCCACCGCTGGCTGGACCGCGACACGCGGCTTCATCGAAACGCCCGGAGCCGGCAAGGACAGCACCACGTTCAACGGCTATACCGTCGGCGCGGGTCTGGACTATGCCTTCACCGACAACGTGTTCGGCAGGCTGGAATATCGATACAACGACTATAGCGACAAGGACATCTTCGGTATCAACACCGATGTCGACCAGCACACTGTGAAAGTGGGTCTCGGCGTGAAGTTCTGATCGCGACCGAAGGATTTCGACAAGAAGCCCGGCCGTCCGCCGGGCTTTTTTATTGCGGAAAGCGTGCATCTTCCGCGATCCCTGCAGTCTGAAATCAGGAAAATATGAACCGCTTGAAAATGAAATATTCACAGGCCGTTCACCCGTCCCGTGCCATCATCCGGGCATAATGAGCCTCTATCTCCCGAAGCAGGCTTATGGAGTAGCGCCCGATGAAAAAGATAATTCTTTCCACTATTGCCGCGCTGGTCGCCACCGGCAGCATTTTTGCATCCTATGGCACCGCTGCCGCGCAGGACTATCCCTATCGCCCGCGCTACGACCGGGGTTATGACCGTGGCGGGCCACCCCCACCGCCCTACCGCGAACATCGCCGCCACAATGATGGCGCAGCGATTGCCGGCGGCCTCGCCGCAGGCGTCATCGGCGGCCTGATCGGCGGCGCCATCGCCAACGGCAACGGCGGCCCCCGCTACTACGAACCGCCACCGCCGCCCCCGCCGCGCTGCTGGTTCGAAGACCGCCGCGTTCCCAATTCCTATGACGGCGGCTGGCATACGGAGAGTATGCGGGTTTGTAACTGACCCGATAGCCGAAAATTTAATCTTGATGATCCGATCAGCCTAACCGGCTGGTCGGATTTTTTGTTGGATGGAACAAAAAATCCAGAAGAGGGCAATGATCGATGGAAATAGGGATCCGCTGCCTGGAATCTCGCTATTTTGTCTAAAATATGAGAAAAATGGTGGGCCCGGAGAGACTCGAACTCCCAACCAAGCGGTTATGAGCCGCCGGCTCTAACCATTGAGCTACAGGCCCTTTCGGAAAACCGATCCGAAACACCGGCTTCGCAATGGTTCGAATCCGGTGGTCACGCTCTAACGTAATTTTTTGAGCCCGACAAGCCATTGATGCTTTCCCAAAACAGCGCCGCCGTATTAGCTACACAATCTAAGGCAATACCCTTCAAAGGGACTCAATCAACGAGGAAACACCATGAAGACAAAAACGGCCCGCCTTTTCGCACTCACCGCAATGACCGCAGCTGCCATGATGCCGCTTGCCGCCCAGGTGTCTGCGCAGGAGGCTTCCCCGCGCGAAGCCACCATCAGTGTTTCCGGTGAAGGCCAGGCGGCCATTGCCCCTGATATGGCGATCCTGTCCTTCAGCGTCGTCAAGCAGGCGGAGACCGCGGCTGCGGCTCTTACCGAAAATTCCAAGGCGCTCGCCGACGTTCTGAAAGCGCTGAAAGAGGCCGCCATTGAAGACCGCGACCTGCAGACCAGCAATTTCTCCGTGCAGCCGCTCTACAAGCACTATGAACCCAAGGACGGCGTCTATGTTGCGCCCGAGATCACCGGCTATCAGGTATCCAACGGCCTGACCGTGCGGGTGCGCGACCTCAAGAAGCTCGGCACGATCCTCGATACCTCCGTCAAGCTCGGCATCAACCAGGGCGGCGACATCACCTTCACCAATGACAAGCCCGAAGCGACGGTGACCGAGGCCCGCAAGCAGGCCGTCGCCGATGCGCTGGCCAAGGCGAAGACGCTGACGGAAGCGGCGGGCGTGAAGCTTGGCCGTGTCATTCAGATCAGCGAAAACTCGCAGCGCCCGATGCCGGTACCGGCGGGCGTGATGCGTGCTTCGATGATGAAGGAAGCCGACAGCGTGCCGATCGCGTCGGGTGAGAACAGCTACAGCGTGGTGGTCAACGTCACCTTCGCTCTCGAGCAGTAAGATCGGCGGCGGGCGGCACTCCTGTGCCGCTCTTCCCCATCCTGAATTCAGCCATTGGCATGATGCAAAACGAAATGCCCCTCGCCTGCCTTTCCGGACAAGCGAGGGGCATTTTTTAATCGTTCTGCCCGACGGGGATATCAGCAGATCGATAAGACTGGCCGCTGTTAGCGCCGGATCACCGGGCAACCGCGCTCATTGGCGAAAACGATGCGATCACGGCCGCGACGGTCAAAGCCTGCCACCACGACACGGCGCGGCGATACATCAACCACGCGGGCACGGCGAAGACCCATGCGGCTTGCCTTTTCTTCCGCAAGCGAAACCGAGCAGCCGCGGCGCGGGCGGTCCGGACGGCCCCAGCCGGGACGATGACCATAGCCGTCCTGAACCTGAACTCTGAACTGGACATCCGAGCCTGCGGAAGCCGCTGGCGCCGTAAAGGAAATTCCACCGAGGGCTATGAGGGTAGCCAGGCCGGCTTTTGCAAAGGTGCTGAACATGAACTTCACTCCGTTTGTTTCTTTGCCGACAGGGGAACATCCCCCGGCGATTGACGAGACCCTAGACCCGCCCGTCTGAATATCAGCAGAACCGAATGTTCAGCAGGCGTTCAGAGAGGTTAACGCGCAATACATCAATCCGGATCCAGACATCACGGCGAGATATGCAGCACGATTTCCCGCCGATGCGGCTGGTCGCGATGTTCGAAAAGATAAAGGCCCTGCCAGGTGCCGAGCACAAGCCTGCCGTCGCTGATCGGCACACCGATGGAAACCGTGGTCAGCGCCGATTTGATATGGGCGGGCATATCGTCGGAGCCTTCAAGGGTGTGGATGATCCAGCGCATGGAAGGATCATCGGAAGGCGGCACGAGCCGGGAGAAAAACACCGTGAGATCACGCCGCACATCGGGATCGGCATTTTCCTGAATGAGCAGCGAGCAGGATGTGTGCCTGACGAAGATTGTCAGCAGGCCTTCCTCCACCCCGGCATGATTGACGAATGCCCTGGCCTCGGATGTGAACTCGTAAAGGCCCTGTCCATGGGTGGGGACGATCATCTTCTTCTGCGGCACAATTTTTCCTTCAAATAATTTGGAACAAAATCGACGCTGCCAACGTTGCAACATGTCAAATTGTATCCGATGACACCACGGATACGACAATCGCATGACGGCGGCTCATAAAAGCACAACGGAAAACCGGCGTCACAGTTGCAAAAATCGGGGAAGGGTTGGCACTATCAGAATGGACTATTCAGGCTTTCCCATCTCACGACAACCAGATTATCTTCGGCACAGACAGACACAGGGTGCGAAAGACTGATTCATGGCACCCAGTGACTATCAAGTCGACCTGACCAATTGCGACCGCGAACCCATCCACATCCCAGGCTATATTCAACCGCATGGCTGTCTCATCGCCTGCGATAACGCCATGCGCATGGTGGTGCGGCATTCCGAAAACTGCCGCGAACTGCTGGGCATTGACGGCGATATCAATGGCAAAACCGCCGAGGACGTGCTCGGTAAAAAACTCGTCCACGATCTTCGCAATGCGCTGACCGTCACCGGCAGAACCACGCGTCCCGCCATGCTGCCGGCCATGGAAATGAGCGACGGCCGCAGCTTCGATATTTCGCTTCACCGCTACAAGTCCACAACGATCATCGAATTCGAACCCTCCGGCAGCGAAACGCAGCCGCTCGGCACGGCGCGCAAGATGGTGGACCGCATCCGCGAGGCGGACAGCCTCGAAAGCCTGATTTCCAGAACGACGCGGCTGGTAAAGGCGACGCTCGGTTACGACCGGGTGATGATCTACCGTTTCGAGGAAGATGGCGCCGGCAAGGTCGTGTCGGAGGCGAAGCAGCCGGAACTGGAAAGCTTTCTCGGGCAATATTTCCCCGCCAGCGACATCCCGCAGCAGGCCCGTGCGCTCTATCTCAAGAACACGCTTCGCATTATCTCCGATGCCAGCGGCGCCCGCGTTCCCGTCCTGCCGGCCGTCGATGCATCCGGCGAGCCGCTCGATCTGTCCTTCGCGCATCTGCGCAGCGTCTCGCCCATCCATTGCGAATATCTCCGCAACATGGGTGTCGGCGCTTCCATGTCCATTTCGGTGATTGTCGACGGGGCTCTGTGGGGCCTCATCGCCTGTCATCACTATTCCCCGCGCGTGCTGACCATGCCGGTCCGGATCGCCGCGGAAATGTTCGGGGAATTTTTCTCCATGCATCTGCAGGTCCTGAAACAGAAGCGCAGGCTCGATACCGTCAACCACGCCCATGCCGCGCTCGACCGTTTCCTGCGGCTTGCCGCGCATCACGCCAATATTGAAGAACTGCTGATCGACAGTTTCCAGGATTTTGCCGATCTGATGCCGTGTGACGGCGTTGGCCTGTGGGTGGGAAACAACTGGCACTGCCATGGCGCAACGCCGCCGCATGACGCCATTCCAAGGCTGGCGCGTTTCGTCGCCTCGGCTTCCGAAGGCAAGGTCTGGGCGACCCATGCGCTGTCACAGGCCATACCGGAAGCGGAAATCTACGCCGGCACCGCGGCCGGAATGCTCGCCATTCCGCTCTCGCAGGTAAAGAACGACTATCTCCTGTTTTTCCGCAAGGAGATCGTGCAGAACCTGAACTGGGCCGGCAATCCGGAAAAATCCTATGAGACCGGCCCGATGGGGGATCGTCTCACGCCGCGCAAAAGCTTTGCGATCTGGAAAGAGACGGTGCGTCTGCAGGCGCAGCCCTGGTCGGAAGCCGACCGGGAAATCGCCGAAGCCGCCAGAATTGCGCTGGTCGAGGTCGCATTCCATCACAGCGAGCTGATGGCGGGCGAAAGGGAACGCGCCGAAGTGCGCCAGCGCATGCTGAACGAGGAACTCAACCACCGCGTCAAGAATGTTCTGGCCATCATCAAATCGCTGGTCGGCAATCCCTCGCAGGAGGGCAAGACCCTGCAGGAATATGTCACCGCGCTGAAGGGCCGCATTCAGGCTCTGTCCTTTGCTCATGACCAGATCATACGCGGTGAAGGCGGCGGCGCGCTTCGCGATCTTCTGGACGCCGAATTGTCGCCCCATCGCTCGCCGGAAACGACGGTGAAACTTGAGGGGCCTCAGGTCACGCTCGATTCACGCGCCTTCTCGGTGATGGCGCTGGTTCTGCATGAACTGGCGACGAATGCCGCCAAATACGGCGCGCTTTCGCAAAATGGCGGGCAATTGCATGTGCGCTGGCAGATCAGCGAAAACCGCGATTGCGAGATTGGGTGGCGCGAAATCCTGCCCACCAAACTGCCCACCCCGTCGCGCGCCGGTTTCGGCACGGCGCTCATCAGCCGCAGCATCCCCTACGATCTCGGCGGGCGCAGCACAATGCGTTATTTGCCTGATGGGCTGGAGGCGGAAATTTTCCTGCCCGCCCGTCACGTCTCATCGGCGACGGTCGCATCCAGCGCGCAAACCGAGGATGAAACCGCACCACAGCCCAGACGCTATAACCGGGAGGAGCCGTTGAAAGTATTACTCGTTGAAGATCAGATGCTGATCGCCATGGATGTCGAGAACATGCTGGAGGATAACGGCATCAAGACCATCGAAACGGCGACCTCGTCGGCAATGGCACTTGAAAAACTGAAGAGCTACGTGCCTGACGTGGCCATTCTCGACATCAATCTCGGCTCAGACACCTCGATCCCGGTCGCGAGAGAACTTCACCGCCGCGGCGTCCCGTTCCTCTTCGCCACCGGCTATGCGGATGGCAGCATGGTGCCGGATGAATTCGGCAATGTGCCGGTTATCCGCAAGCCCTATGATGAGGATGCGCTGATGGCGGGCATTGGGCTACTGGTGGGTGATACGGAGCGGGTGTGAGGTAGCTCTCTAAGCACGCACCCCTTGCAGCCACATGGAGTACGACACGATGCTTCCCGGCTGGTGTATAGGGAGGCCGTTTTGCAGCGCACTTCCCTCCCTCATCTCTGTGCTTGTCACAGAGATCCAGCCAGCCCAAGTCCTTGGGCTGAAAGGACGTTCTTCGCCGCGCGGACGCGCGCCGGCTGGATTCCTGTGACAAGCACAGGAATGAGGGAGAAGGGATGGAATCGACGAATGGAACCTTTGTTTCACTTACCCTCGCGAGGGACAAATGGTCTGCTACCGCCCCGTGAAACCTCGTTTCTTTGCTTCAGCCGCCGTAATGACATCACCTATTTTAAATCTGAAGGCCGTCACCGCGTAATTCTCGACATCCACCTCACATTGAAACGTGACATCGCGCCAGACGTCGCCGACGTTGAATGCACCTCCGGTAGCGTCAAGTAGATTGCCGGATATGCGTCCACCGGTGTCGGAAAAGCCGTACATGCCTCGGGTGGCCGTATAAACCTCTCTTATTTGGGCCAATGCTTCCGCCTGACAAAGTTGCACGATGCGACGACGGGGCGGTAGATCGCCAAAAATCTGCCGTCGCTGCGCTGGAGTTAACACAGCAGACGACAATAAGCTTTTGGCCGCCGGAAGTTTCGCGGGCTTCTCTTCCGCCACCTCCGCAGGCTTTTCCTCAACCGGCTTTGCCTGCGGCACTGGCGGCTGATCCGGCTGCGATTCTTCCTTGATAGGTGAAACCGCGATTTCCCCCTGCGCGGCGGAAGCCTGAAGATCGCGGTTGGCGGCGGGCGGCGCGGGCTTTTCCTCGGCCGCCTTTTCAGGCTGGCTTGCGGGCTCCTCGGAAGGCTCGGTCTTTTCCGCTTCTTCCGCCTTTCCCGGCTTGTCCTCGCGATCCGCCTGCATTTCCTCAGGCCTCATGGCGATGGCCGGCAACGTCGCCTGCGGCTGCGGCAAAGGTTTTGCCTCTTCCGCCGGTGGGGCCGGCGGTGGTGGCGGAGGTTGCGGCTTTTCCTCTTTCGCCTTCTCTTCACCCGGTGGCGGCGCCTCTTCCGCCTTTTTCTCCTCGGGCGGCGGCACCAGATCGACGCTGATGCTCTCCGGCTCCTGCGGTTCGACTATCCGCTCGGGCAGTTCGAAAAGGAAGATCGCAACGACGGCAAGATGCAGGAGAACGGAGACGGGCACAGCCCATCCCTTCCACCGCCATCTGCCTGCCGAAACCTGTTGCATCTCATCGAACCAAATCGAACCGGAGCATTTCCAATAAAAGCGGAATGCCTGTTTTCACACATAAGGCTTGTCGCAGAGTTCGCCAGTGCGGGAAACAAAAAACCCGGCCAGAGGTGACTGACCGGGTTCAATTTTAAAGGAAGCAAAAGCTTAGCTGTCGAGGAAGCTGCGGAGCTTTCTGGAGCGGCTCGGATGCTTCAGCTTGCGCAGCGCCTTCGCTTCGATCTGACGGATACGTTCGCGGGTAACCGAGAACTGCTGGCCGACTTCTTCCAGCGTATGGTCGGTGTTCATGCCAATGCCGAAGCGCATGCGCAGAACACGTTCTTCACGCGGCGTCAGCGAGGCCAATACGCGGGTCGTCGTTTCGCGCAGGTTCGCCTGAATGGCGGCGTCGATCGGCAGCAGCGCATTCTTGTCCTCGATGAAGTCACCGAGATGCGAATCCTCTTCGTCACCCACGGGGGTTTCGAGCGAAATCGGCTCCTTGGCGATCTTCAGAACCTTGCGCACCTTCTCAAGCGGCATGGCAAGCTTCTCGGCCAGTTCTTCCGGGGTCGGCTCGCGGCCGATCTCGTGCAGCATCTGGCGCGAGGTACGAACGATCTTGTTGATCGTCTCGATCATGTGCACCGGAATACGGATCGTGCGCGCCTGGTCGGCGATCGAGCGGGTGATCGCCTGCCTGATCCACCATGTCGCATAGGTCGAGAACTTGTAACCGCGGCGATATTCGAATTTGTCGACCGCCTTCATCAGGCCGATATTGCCTTCCTGAATGAGATCGAGGAACTGAAGACCACGGTTAGTGTATTTCTTCGCAATCGAGATCACGAGACGCAGGTTGGCCTCGACCATCTCCTTCTTGGCGATACGCGCTTCGCGCTCACCCTTCTGCACCATCGAAACGATGCGGCGGAATTCGGCGATGGAAATGCCGGTTTCCGTGGAGAGGTTCTGGATTTCCTGGCGGATTTCCCGGATCGTGTTGCTTTCCTCGCGCGCAAATTCCTTCCAGCCGCGGGCGGCCAGATTGGCGATCGACTTCATCCAGTTCGGATCAAGTTCCGCACCGTGATACTGCTCGAGGAAGCTGTCGCGCTTGACGCCGTAGGATTCGGCAAGGCGCAGCAGACGGCCTTCGTTCTGCATCAGGCGCTTGGAAATGTCGTAGAGCTGCTCGACAAGGCTGTCGATACGGTTCTGGTTCAGCGACAGCGACTTGACGGCCGTGATCAGCTGATCCTTCAGTTCCTTGTAACGACGCTCCTGGCCGGAAGACAGCGTCCCGGTGCAGGCAAGACGCGCCTCGACCTGCTGGTCCTGAAGCTTGCGCAGCTTCTTGTAGGTGTCAGCGATAGTGTCGAGCGTTTCCATGACCTGCGGACGCAGTTCGGCTTCCATCGCGGCAAGCGAAAGATTGGACTCGTCGTCGTCCTCTTCTTCCTCTTCCGGCGGAAGGCCATCGCCACCCACATCAGTCACATCCTCGTCACCGGTCGGCGCACGCAGCTTGCGGGTCTTTTCCTTCTCTTCGGCGGCCTTGCGGTCAGCCTCGATCTTTTCCGGGCTCTGGAACTGGGGAGCCGCCTTGGCTTCCGGACCGGAATAGGTCGTTTCGAGATCGATGATCTCGCGCAGAAGCGTAGTGCCTTCGTTGAGTTCGTCGCGCCAGATGATCAGCGCCTGGAACGTCAGCGGGCTTTCGCACAGGCCCGAAATCATCGTTTCGCGGCCGGCCTCGATGCGCTTGGCGATGGCGATTTCGCCTTCGCGCGACAGAAGCTCGACGGAACCCATTTCGCGCAGATACATGCGCACGGGGTCATCGGTGCGGTCGGTCGGTTCTTTCTTCTTTGCGGTCGCAAGCGCGGTTCCGCCGGAGGGGGCGAGTTCGCCACCTTCGGACTCTTCGCCGTCGGAATCGCTGTCGTCGTCGCTTGCGGTTGCTTCCTCGGCATCCTCGTCCTCGATGACATTGATGCCCATGTCGGACAGCATCGCCATCGTGTCTTCGATCTGCTCGGAAGTCACCTCTTCGGACGGCAGGACGGAATTCAGCTCGTCCATCGTCACATAGCCGCGCTTCTTGGCGGCCTTGATCATTTTCTTGACCGCGTCATCCGAAAGGTCGAGAAGCGGGCCGTCCGTCGCACCGTCGCGTTCGTTTTCTGCTTCTTCGTTTTCTTTGACTTTGGTTGCCATCTATCTCGTCGCTTTCCCTGACGCTAACACCTGTTCCGCCGCATCGCCGTCCGCCCCTTGAGCATCCAGCGGTTTGCCGCGAATCACTGTCAGACACCTAACGGAGTGATCTTTAATTGCCGATTAACCACGGCAGCCTCAGGCAGAATGCAAAGACAGTGCACCCGGAAATGCTTGCTCATGCAATTTCTATCCGCCAAGGCTCATTCCACCTTACTTTTCCTGAAATGGTGATTCCCGCTATTTCCCGCCCCGTCAAGCCTTTGCGGGCGAGACAGACACGGAAATTCTTAAAAAGAGCCGCATTTTGCGGGTTATCACCAAACTATCCCCTATTTAGGACGCTTGCCGCAAAAGGCAACCCCAAACACCTTTCAATTCTGCCGACCATCATCAGCCATGGCCAACAGCCGGCCCCTTCACCCGGCCGGACATGACCCCGAAACCATCGATGATCGCTTCCTGGTTTTCCATGCGGCCGATTTCCAGCTGGACCTCGGCAATCGCCCGCACCAGAAGCGTGCCACGCTCATCATCGGTCGCCTCGGCGATTTCCCGCTCCAGCTCCCGTTTCTGCCAGAGCAGGGATTTGGTTCTCTTGTGCAGTGAAAGAGCCTGCACATAGCCTTCGCGCGCATCCTCCATCGCCGCCTGTTCGGTCGCCGTCCACAGGCGGGCATTACGCACCTGCTGATCCATGGTTTTCAAAAGCGGCTCGAAACCCTGCTGCGACAACCGGTCGATCAGCCCTGCCCGCGATATATCCGCCGCACTCTCGGCCGCGTAGGTCAACACCGTCGACCACAGCCGCTGCAGATCGCGGTTCTCGTAATCGATAGCAGCGATCTCGTCATATTCCTCCAGCAGCAGCTCGGGGTGATTGACGATGGTGATGGCGAGAACGCTTTCCCTGAGAGACGGCTTGGTCTGATGCCCCCTGACAAGACCGGATTGCGTCAGCCGGTCGGAAATGCTGCTGGCCGGTGCGGCCATCGCCCCGCCCCGCCCCGGCGCATTGCGCTGGAAACCGCGACCAGTGCCCTGACCGCCTTCGCGGCGGAAATTCCCGCCCTGCGAGCCACCAGACTGAAAACGGGGCTGGAAAAAGCCATTCAGCCTGTCGCGCATATCCTGCTGGTAAAAGCGGCGCACCGTCTCGTCGGCAATCACGGCAACGATCTGGCGCAGACGGCTTTCAAGCTGCGCCCGTTTTTCAGGCGTATCGAACGTGACGCCCGAGGTCTCCCGGCTCCAGATCATCGCGGCAAGCGGCTTGGCTTCCGAAAGCACCCGGTCGAACGGCGCGCGCCCCTCCAGCCGCACGAGATCGTCCGGATCCTTGCCATCGGGCAGCAGCGCAAAGCTGACCGACCGATCCGGCTTGATATGCGGCAAGGCGAGATCGGCTGCACGGTTGGCGGCGCGAATGCCGGCGCCATCGCCATCGAAGCAGAGAACAGGCTGCGGCGACATCTTCCAGAGGAGATCGAGCTGGCTTTCCGTCAGCGCCGTGCCGAGCGGCGCGACGGCATTTTCGACACCCGCCTGATAAAGCGCGATGACGTCCATATAACCTTCGACGGCAATGACAGAACCGCCTGCCGCCTGCGACGCACGCCGGGCGCGGGCAAAATTGTAGAGGACATTGCCCTTGTGAAAGAGCTCGGTCTCGTTGGAGTTCAGATATTTCGCCACCGCATCCGAAGCCATGGCGCGACCGCCGAAAGCGATCACCTTTTCCCGCGAGGACAGGATCGGGAACATGATGCGGTCGCGAAACCGGTCATAGGAGACCGGTACGTTTTCATGCACCACCAGTCCGCAGGCTTCCATCTGTTCCTTCGACACGCCCTTGCTTGCCAGGTGCTCCTTCAGCGCATTACGGCTATCAGGCGCATAACCCAGCCGGAACGTCTCGATGGTGCGCCCGGTCAACCCTCGATCGCGCAGGTAAGCCCGCGCCCGCGCGCCAAGCGCGGTCTGCAACTGGTCCTGAAAGAACAGCGTCGCCATTTCCATGACGTCCTGCAGCGAGGTCCGCTCGCGCTCGCGCTTTTCCGCCTGCGGATCGGGCTGCGGCATGGAAATGCCGGCCATATCGGCGATCTGCTGCACGGCCTCCGGAAAACTCAGCCCCTCAAGCTCCGTCAGAAAACGGAAATGGTCGCCCGAAACACCACAGCCAAAGCAATGGTAGCGGCCCTTACGGTCCTCGCAGTGAAAGCTCGGGCTTTTCTCGCCATGGAACGGGCAGCAGGCCCAATAATCCCCACGCGACGTGTTGGTCTTCTTCTTGTCCCAGGACACACGTCGGCCGATCACATCGGAGATGTGCACGCGGTCGCGTATCTCATCGAGGAAAGGATTGGAAAAGCGCATGGGTTACCTGTTCGAGGCCAGTCTTTCATATAAGCGCATAAGAGCGGCAATACAAAATGGAGAGATAAACAATACCCACTATTCACAGGCGGCATTGACATTGGTGTATATACAGAAGAATATACGAGTGTATATACATACTCGGTGCATGAGTGCCTATGAACTGACATCAGTTGTAGGCAGCGCATGGAAATCGTGATGAAGGATTTCATCTCCTTTGAATGGATGAAAACAAGCGGTTGATCAATATCGAGAAACACGGGATCGACTTTCTGAGAGCGGCAAAAGTTCTGTCGATGCCCCATCTGGAAAAGAGATCTGACCAAAACGGAGAGAGCCGGGTTCTGGCCATATGTCCGGAAACGGACACATTGATCGCAATTGTGTATACGATGCGTGGAGACGTGTGCCGGATCATATCGGCAAGAGCGGCGAGACAAAATGAGCGAAGAACCTACCGTCAGCTATTCCCTGGATGAAATCCAAAAGAAGATCGCCAAGGGCGACGACCGAACGGACTGGAAACGCGTCGATGCCCTGACCGACGAGGATATTGACCGCGCCACGCGCGACGATCCCGACTGGGCCGGCTTTGAGGATATCGACTGGTCGAAGGCCGAAGTGGTTTTCCCTACTCCCAAACAGTCAATTTCCATTCGCGTCGATCAGGATGTCGTGGATTTCTTCAAGGCCACCGGGAAAGGTTATCAGACCCGCATGAATGCCGTCCTGCGCCACTATGTGCATGAGCAGAAAAAGCGGCAGGGCTAAGCGTGGCAACGTCCTTTGCGCCTGCTTCGGGCAAATTTGTGGCGCCGCAACCTCACCAAAAATTATGTTTTTGTAATTTGAGTGCCACGCAGCCGCGATGTAAAAACATACTTACAGACAGAGCGATGAATTTTCGCAGAAATCTGCCGACGCCCGCAGGCACGTCCCCCGAAAAAACGCCTGCGCTTGAGAGCATTCTGATCCGCCGGAATGCGTTTTCGTCGACAGAAAAAAGGCAGGGCAGCCCACATCTGCCCTGCCTTTACTTTTTCGGAGCACCGAAAATTACTTCAGCAAATCCTTGACGACACCGGAGGCTTTCGCGAAGTCGATCTGGCCCGGATAACGCTCTTTCAGCGCATTCATGCACTTGCCCATGTCGCGCAGACCGGAAGCGCCGGTCTCCGTGATGACGGCCTGGCAGAGTTCGCGCACCTTCTCGGCCGGGATTTCTTCCGGCATGAATTCCTTGATGATGACGATTTCCTCGCGCTCCTGAGCGGCAAGCTCGGGACGGCCGGCACCTTCGTAGATGGTGGCGGATTCTTCCCGCTGCTTTACCATCTTGGTCAGGATCTGCATGATATCTTCATCGCTGACGGGGTCCTTGCCCACGCCGCGATTGGCGATATCGCGATCCTTGATGGCCGTCTGGATGAGACGCACGGTCGATGTACGTCGGGCGTCACGAGCCTTCAGCGCATCTTTCAAAGTATTAGCGAACACGTCGCGCAGCATTTTTCTTCTCCTTGGGAAAGCCCGTTCCGCAGCTTCCTGACCGGCAAACTTTCCGCCTTATTTTTCGCAACGACATAAACGAGCAAACACGCTCAAGCAAATCAATTGCATAAGCCATTGAATCTACGACAGCTTAAATCCGCGTAAATCTTAGACCTGCGGTTGACCGCTTGGGCTGCTTTCGTTATTTTCCGGCACCTGCACGAGATTTTAACGAAGGGTCGGAACGCGAGCTTTATCGCGCGCCCCTTTATGTCACGAAGCCTGCGACAAAAATGGCCCCTTACCCCCTGCCTTTCAAGAGGCGGGGTGCGAAGCGGCAG
Source organism: Agrobacterium radiobacter (assembly GCF_040801995.1). Classification (NCBI taxonomy): domain Bacteria; kingdom Pseudomonadati; phylum Pseudomonadota; class Alphaproteobacteria; order Hyphomicrobiales; family Rhizobiaceae; genus Agrobacterium; species Agrobacterium radiobacter. The sequence continues at coordinate 1,807,696 of NZ_JBEGHX010000001.1, forward strand.
AAACGGAACGAGATGACCGAGACAGCGCCCTGGACTACCCGCAAACCGACCGCAATGCTTGTTCTTGCCGATGGCACAGTGATCGAGGGAACAGGCATCGGCGCAACCGGCAAGGTTCAGGCCGAAGTCTGCTTCAACACGGCGCTCACGGGTTACGAGGAAATCCTCACCGACCCTTCCTATCTCGGCCAGATCGTCACCTTCACCTTCCCGCATATCGGCAATGTCGGCACCAATGAGGAAGACATTGAAGACCTGACGCCTGCCGCCCGCCGCGGCGCTGTCGGCGTCATCTTCAAGGCCGACATCACCGATCCCTCGAACTTCCGCGCCGCCAAGCATCTGGATGCCTGGCTGAAGGCCCGCGGCGTCATCGGCCTTTGCGGCATCGACACGCGCGCGCTGACGGCATGGATTCGCGAAAACGGCGCGCCGAACGCGGTCATCGCCCATGACCCGAACGGTGTCTTCGACATCGAAGCGCTGAAGGCGGAAGCCAAGGCGTGGAGCGGCCTCGTTGGTCTCGATCTCGCCATCGAAGCGACCTCCGGCCAGTCCTCCACCTGGACTGAAACCCCCTGGGTCTGGAACAAGGGTTACGGCACGCTCGGTGAAGCCGATGCCAAGTATCACGTCGTCTGCGTCGATTTCGGCGTCAAGCGCAACATCCTGCGCCTCTTTGCCGGTTTGGATTGCAAAGTCACCGTCGTTCCAGCCCAGACTTCGGCCGAAGACATCCTGGCGCTGAAGCCGGATGGCGTGTTCCTGTCCAACGGCCCGGGAGACCCGGCCGCAACGGGCGAATATGCCGTGCCTGTTATCCAGAACCTCATCAAAAGCGATCTGCCGATCTTCGGCATCTGCCTTGGTCACCAGATGCTCGGCCTCGCCGTCGGCGCCAAGACCGAAAAGATGCATCAGGGCCACCACGGCGCGAACCATCCGGTCAAGGACTTCACGACAGGCAAGGTGGAAATCGTCTCCATGAACCACGGTTTTGCGGTCGATACCAAGTCGCTGCCCGAAGGCGTCGAAGAGACCCATATCTCGCTGTTCGACGGCACCAATTGCGGCCTGCGCATCGTCGGCAAGCCGGTCTTCTCCGTCCAGCACCATCCGGAAGCATCGCCCGGCCCGCAGGACAGCCATTACCTCTTCCGCCGCTTCGTCAACCTGCTGCGCGAGAACAAGGGTGAGGCAGCGCTCGCCGAGCGCTGATACCTCCGGAGATCAGGAAAGATTATGCGGCCCGCTTTTCAGCGGGCCGTTTGCATTTCACGCTTCACCAGAAGCACGAAGCGAATGGTGAGCAGAACAGCCGCCGTCGAAAGACCGATCACGAAACCGAACCAGACGCCGCGTCCGCCAAAGCCGAGCGGAAAAGCCATGATCCAGGCAAGCGCCAACCCGATCGGCCAATAGGAAATCAGCGCCAGCATCGCCGGAATGCGCGCATCCTTCAATCCGCGCAGCAGACCTGCCGTCACAGCCTGAATGCCGTCGACCAGCTGGAAGATACCGGCGATCACCACGAGGCTGCTGGCATAGGCAAGCACTTCCGCCGCCTCGGGCAATTTCGCATCCAGGAACCACTTCGCCAGAAATTCCGGCACGGCCGCAAACAGGATGCCACCGCAAATCGCAATACCGCAGGCGATCGCATAAATCATGATGGCGGCGCGGATGAGATTCTTGAAATCGCCCTGACCGCGGGCGATGCCCACCCGCACGGTCGCCGCCTGCGACAGGCCGAGCGGGATCATGAAGGCGATGGAAGCAAGCTGCAAGGCAATGCCATGCGCCGCAAGCTGCACGGTGCCGATTTGCCCCATCAGGATCGAGGCGGCGGCAAACAGCGTCACTTCGGCGAGAATGGTGATGCTGATCGGCAGACCAAGCCGCAGCACTTCAAAAAGCGCGTGCCAGTCCGGCCGCCAGAAGCGCACGAACAGCTCGTATTTCCTCGTTTCCTCGCGCGTCTGCACATAGGCGACGATGAAAATGAAGCTGAAGGCATTGACGATGACGGCAACGACAGCCGCACCATTCATGCCCATCGCCGGCAATCCGAAATGGCCGAATACCAGCATATAGGCCAGCACGCCGTTCATCACGAGCATGATGATGGTGACATAAAGAATGATGCCCGCACGCCCGATGGCGCTGACGAGACTGCGCAGCACGTAAAACAATAGCGCCGGCAGGAGGCCGAACTTGGCGATGGCGAGATAATGCCCGGTCAGCGCCGCAACATTGGGGTTCTGCCCGAGCGAAACGAGAATACGCTCGGCATTAAAGAAGATCGGCAGGGCAAGCAGCCAGTAGGCAATCGCCACCCACATGCCCATGCGCAGCGAGCGCCGCGCCGCCGTCGCATCACCCTGCCCATAGGCCTGCGCCACCATCGGCACCACGGCGACGGAAAAACCAGAGCCGAAAATGAAGACGACAAAGAAGAACTGCCCGGCCAGCACCATGGCCGCCAGTTTTTCGGCGCCAAGCTGGCCGACGATGATCATGTCAGTGGTGTGGATGCCAAGCTGCGCGAGCTGAGCGCCGATGAGCGGAATTCCCAGCACAAGCGTAGCCTTGAAATGCGAAAACCACGACCCCGATCCGGACGGAACGGTTCCTGCAACAACCGACGAAGACATTGTAATTCACCTGAACCTTGGCCGTTGCCCGCGAATTGCGCAACGGCAGCATGGTGATGAATAAAATATTCCCTTCCTGCACGCAACCTTTGCAGATCGATGATCAAAATTTACGCAAAACGGCAATCTGGCGCGCCGCGGCCGAGCCCGACTGACATAAGACAAATTTAGCTGAATTTTACCATTTCGCTTTACTTATTAGAATATCGCGTAGTTCTTCTAAACCACAAGCTGCATGACGCAGAATATTCCCGCCTTTGAGGCATGTCTTTCCCACCATTTTCCAAGATGAGCCGAACGGGTTCACCCGGTTTCAAGGACGTGTAGCTTGCCCAAAAAAACCAATCTCATGACGCGCATTCTCGTTGCGGCGTCGTCACTTGTCGTCGCCGCCTTTGCCGGTTTCTCTTTCTACATCGACAGTCTTCAGCACCGGGTCACGACGGAAGCGGTGGCGGAGAATATCGATTCTTCCGGCAAGCAGGCCGCGCAAAGCATCGCCAACTGGCTGAATGGCCGCATCATGCTGACCGAAACGGTGGCAAAGACGCTCGCCAAGCTGCCTGATGACGAGGCCAAGCTGCGGTTTCTGGAAAACGACGTTCTCACCGCCCAGTTCATGTCGACCTATTTCGGCAATGCCGACACCGGCAGCTTCACCACCTTCCCGAAAACACCACTGCCTGAGGGTTATGATCCTCGCAAACGCCCGTGGTATCTGGATGCGGTGAAAGCCGGTAAGACCGTCCTGACCGAACCCTATAATGATGCATCGACCGGCGGCCTCATCATCACCGCCGCCATTCCCGTTTCCATCGATGGCAAGCTTGCCGGCGTGACGGGCAGTGACTTCTCGCTGGATTCGCTGGTGAAGATGATCAAGTCGGTGGATGCCGGCACGGATGGATACGCTTTCCTCGTCAGCAAGGATGGCAAGATCCTCATCCATCCCGATCCGAAATTCGTCGACAAGCCGCTGGCCGACCTCTTCAAGGTCGACACACCGGCTATTTCCTCCGCCATTTCCCAGACCGAGATCGACGGCAAGGGCAAGATCACCAGCTTCATTCCGGTCGCCGGCCTGCCCTCGGTTGACTGGTATCTCGGTTTCGTCGTCGATTCCGATGTTGCCTACAGCGCAATCGGCCAGTTCCGGTTGGCGGCAACCATCGCCACGATCCTCGCAGCCACGATCATGATCGGACTTCTCGCAACCGTCCTTTCACGCTTCATCGTCCGCCCCGTCACGCAGATGACCTCGGCCATGGAAGGCCTTGCAGCCGGCAATCTCGATGTCGCCATTCCCGGTCAGGAGCGCACCGACCAGATCGGCTCGATGGCGGCAGCGGTTGCCGTGTTCCGGTCGAACGCCATGGAACGTCTGCGCCTCGAAGGCGATGCCGAGCAGAACCGCACGCTTTCCGAACAGGAACGCAGCGACCGCGAGAGACTGGCGGCAAAAGACGCGGCGGACATCCAGTTCGCGGTCGATTCGCTTGCCAAGGGACTGGCTCATCTTTCGAACGGCGATCTCAACTATCGCATCGACACGCCCTTCGTGACCCGCATCGACCGCCTGCGCGACGATTTCAACAATTCCGTCGCCAAGCTGAACGCAGCGCTCAGCACCGTCGGCCAGAATGCCCGCGCCATCGATGCCGGCGCCGGAGAAATTCGCCAGTCGGCGGATGATCTCGCACGGCGCACCGAACAGCAGGCAGCCTCCGTGGAAGAAACGGCGGCGGCGCTTGAGGAAATCACCACGACGGTGAAGGATTCCGCCCGCCGTGCGGAAGAAGTCGGCCGTCTGGTCGATCGCGCCCGCAACAATGCCGAACAATCAGGCGTCATCGTGGAAGATGCCGTGCGCGCCATGGAAGGCATTGAAAAGTCATCGTCGGAGATCAGCAACATCATCGGCGTGATCGACGAGATCGCCTTCCAGACCAACCTGCTTGCGCTGAATGCCGGTGTGGAAGCCGCCCGCGCCGGTGAGGCGGGCAAGGGTTTTGCCGTCGTCGCACAGGAAGTGCGCGAGCTTGCCCAGCGCTCCGCCAATGCCGCGAAGGAAATCAAGACGCTGATCAACGCCTCGACATCGCAGGTGCAGTCCGGCGTCGATCTCGTCGGCAATGCCGGCAAGGCGCTGGAAACCATCGTCCGCGAAGTGCAGGAGATCAACCGTCATATCGACGCCATCGTGACCTCGTCGCGCGAGCAGTCGACCGGGCTTCAGGAAATCAACACCGCCATCAACACCATCGATCAGGGCACGCAGCAGAATGCCGCGATGGTCGAGGAACAGACGGCGGCAAGTCATGGGCTGGCGTCCGAAGCGGCGGCGCTTAACGATCTGCTCGCACAGTTCCAGCTCGCCACGGCCACGCGGCGGCAGGCGGAATATGGGCGTGCTGCTTAAGGAACCGCCTGATCGTTTGGCGGAGGCAAAGCATACAAACGCCGTCACCCCGGACTTGATCCGGGGTCCAGCGCGATCAAGTCCTTGATCGCGAAAGACTCATTCCCCACGGCGCAGACGCGCCGTGGCTGGATGCCGGATCATCCTCGGGCTTGTTCCGGGGACCGGCATGACGGAGGAGAGGTTTCAACCTCTTTCATGGCCGGAGCGATCCGGCCATTTTTATTTGCCGCGCGAACGATACCCGGTTCTCTCTACCGGCCCGATCCGCTAGAGCTTGATCGATCATGATTTGCGGAGGGATCTATGCTGGATTTGATTTGGCGCGGCATTGCCATGGGCATTGGCGGTACCGTGTTTATGGACATATGGGCAATCATACTGCACCGGTTTTTTGGCCAGTCCGCCCCCAACTGGGCGCCGGTCGGCCGCTGGTTCTGGCATGTGCCGAAGGGCAGGATATTTCACGACAGCATCGCCACGGCGGCACCTTACGAGCATGAGCTCGCGGTCGGCTGGATTTCGCATTACGCCGTCGGCATTCTCTATGGCATCATTCTTGCGCTGGTGGTCCCGGCCGCGTGGTTTGCAAACCCGTCCTTCATTGAGCCGTGGATCATCGGCATCATAACGGTGGGCGCGGGCTGGTTCCTGCTGCAGCCGGGTCTCGGCATTGGCTGGGCCGCATCGAAAACGCCGAACCCCACGAAGGTTCGCGTCCTCAACCTCGTGGCCCATACCATCTTCGCCCTCGGCATGTATGCCGTAGCGCTTTTGATGCGTTGAATGAAAAGGGGGCTGAAAAGCCCCCTCTCCTTAGATATTCGCCGAGAACGTATCGCAATCCTCGACACGGCCGCTCTGGAAACCGCGCTTGAACCATTCCGCGCGCTGTGCCGAGGTGCCGTGGTTGAAACTGTCAGGCACAACATAGCCTTGAGTCTGCTTCTGCAGCGTATCGTCGCCAATCTGGTGGGCGGCATTAAGCGCTTCCTCGAGGTCGCCGGTTTCGAGAATGCCCTTCTGTTCGGTAAACTTGCCCCAGATGCCGGCATAACAATCCGCCTGAAGCTCGACTCGCACCGACATCTTGTTCGCGTCCACCTGGCTCATGGACTGGCGGCGGCGGTTGAATTCCGGCAGAACGCCGGTCAGGTTCTGGATGTGGTGGCCCACCTCATGTGCAATCACGTAAGCCTGTGCGAAATCGCCGGCCGCACCGAAACGCTTGTCCAGTTCATTGAAGAAACTGGTGTCGAGATAGACCTTGCGGTCACCCGGGCAATAGAACGGGCCGCTGGCGGCAGAGGCATAACCACAGGCGGATGACACCTGCCCGGAGAACAGAACCAGCGTCGGTTTCTGATAGGTCTCCCCGGCGGACTGGAAGATGCCGCTCCAGGTATCTTCCGTCTCAGCCAGCACGGTGCGCACGAAAGCCGTCGTCTCGTCCGACGATTCGCCCTGCGGGCGTGTGCCGGATTGCTGGGTGCCGGATTGTTGCGTCGTGCCACCGCCGTCCATCGAGATGTCGCCACCCGTAAGCAGCGTCAGCGGGTTGATGCCAAGCACCCAGCTGATCAGCAGGATGACTACAATGCCGCCGATACCGATGCCGCCACCGCGACGCCCGATCGGCACGCGCATTCCGCCACGGGAAAAAGGATCGTTACCGCCTGGCCCCGATCCCGCCGACATGCCACGCCGATCCTCGATATTGTCCGACTGGCGGCGCCCTCTCCATTCCATGCTATTCTCCCGGCGGATACCGCCTTAACAAGCTGCCATATAACGGCACTATAATACATCTTGTTCCGGAAGAAAGCAGAGGCGGCGAACGGAGTCTCTCAAGCGGCTCTGCGTCTTTGTTTCAATACGGTCAGAAACAGGACGGCGAACACGAGAGCGCCGGCGGAAAGGGCCGCAAAACCGGCTTTGCCATCACCAAAAGCAACCTCATGCATGAGGCGACCGGGAACGAAGGTGAAACCTCCGGCAACAACGATGCCGCCGAGATAAACGCTCTGCATGATGCGCATATGACGTCTGATATCGCCGCGTCGCGCGAAATAGACCGATTGCAGACAGCCATAGAGGGTGAAGGCGGAGAGCAGATGGATCGGGCTGAAACCGTAAAACACCCTTAATTCATGGATGAAGAACGTCGAAACGGAAGTCGTGACCATCAGCATCACCCAGATCTTGCCGAGCAGCCGGTGGATGGCGGTTCCCTTGGGGCGCAGGAAGATGAAGGCGCCGAGAATGGCTGCGGGCACGACGGTGGCGACATGGAATTGCACGGCGAGCGGTGCGTCTAACAATGGCTGGAATGACATGGTTGCTGTTTCGGCTCGGTTGAAATCACCGGCAATTTCGGCAAAACATGCGCTCAAGAAAAACGGATTGACGCCAACCGCAGGAAAACTTCGTGGATCACCCGTATCTGCAATCCACGCTTCGTGAAATGCACGCCGTCCTGCAATCGCGCAGGCTGTGGCTGACATTTCTCGCCGTGCTGTCGATCTTCATCGTGACCGGGCCTTTCGGCACGAGCGAAACCATGAGTTTCGCCGACCGGCTGCTTTACTGGACAATCATTCAGGCCGGCGCCTGGACATTCGCGATATCCTTTTCCATCATCGCCAACAGCATCCTCGCCGGTAGCATCGAAAACATGCTGACGCGCATGATGATCGGCTCGCTGACGGCCGCCCTGCCGATCGGGCTCCTGCTTACCATCACGAACCGGGTCTTTTCAGGCAAGGAAATGGGTTTCGACCCCTTTTTAGAAAGCAGCCTGTCGGCCCTGCCTCTCTGTGCCATCTTCTGCCTGCTGAGTTATCTCACCACCGGCCAGTCGCTCGAAACAACGGCCAACGCCGTTACGGACACAGACGATGATACCAAGCGTGAGGTGAAAGGCGTCGCGCCGCTGCTGGAGCGGCTGCCACCGCAAAAGCGCGGAGAATTGCTGCGGCTTTCGGTGCAGGACCATTATACGCAGATCGTCACCACGCGCGGGCGTCAGCTCGTTCTGCTGCGTTTTGCCGATGCTCTGAAAGAGATTGGCGAGACGCAGGGCTTGCAGGTACACCGGTCGCACTGGATCGCCGATGCCGATGTCGTCGCGCTGCGTAAACAGGCGGGCCGTCTGCTTCTCATGACAAGGGACGGTTCGGAAATCCCCGTCAGCCGCTCTTATAATGCAGCGGTGCAGGCCCGTTTTGCGGCCCTTGCCCCAGCCCGTTAAGAGTTTCTGTCGATTCCGGAATTTATGGGGTTCCGTTCTCAAAAACATTTGCCTATAAGCCGCTTCTAGCCTGAAAACTTTGAATTGCGCGCCCCGGCCGGTGATCCTTCACCCTGGCTGGTGTTTTGCGCAACCAAAAAGCGGAACGAGAGAGCCCATGCCGAAGCGCCAAGATATCAAGTCCATCCTCATCATCGGCGCGGGACCGATCGTCATCGGTCAGGCATGTGAATTCGACTATTCCGGCACGCAGGCCTGCAAGGCGCTGAAGGAAGAAGGTTACCGGGTCATTCTGGTCAACTCCAACCCGGCCACCATCATGACCGACCCCGGCCTTGCCGACGCCACTTACGTTGAGCCGATCACGCCTGAAGTTGTCGCCAAGATCATCGCCAAGGAGCGCCCGGACGCGCTTCTGCCGACCATGGGCGGCCAGACCGCGCTCAACACCGCGCTTTCTCTCAAGCGCATGGGCGTTCTCGACCGCTACAATGTGGAAATGATCGGCGCGAAGCCCGAAGCCATCGACATGGCCGAAGACCGCGCCCTCTTCCGCGAGGCGATGGCCCGCATCGGCCTCGAAACGCCGAAGTCCATGCTCGCCAATGCGACCGAAATCAAGGACGCCGACCGCAAGAAACACGAAGCCGCCCGCACTGAGCTGAAGGGCAAGCTTTCCGGCTCCGACCTCGACAAGGCGCTGGACGACCTCGAAAACCAGTGGAACCTCGGCGAAACAGACCGCAAGCAGCGTTACATGGCGCACGCCATGGCAATCGCCGCCCAGGCCATCGACCATGTCGGCCTGCCCGCCATCATTCGCCCGTCCTTCACGCTCGGCGGCACCGGCGGCGGCATTGCCTATAACCGCTCGGAATTCTTCGACATCGTCTCCGGCGGCCTCGACGCTTCGCCGACGACAGAAGTGCTGGTCGAAGAATCGGTTCTCGGCTGGAAGGAATATGAGATGGAAGTGGTCCGCGACACCGCGGACAATTGCATCATCATCTGCTCCATCGAAAACATCGATCCGATGGGCGTCCACACGGGCGACTCGATCACGGTTGCGCCAGCGCTGACGCTGACCGACAAGGAATACCAGATCATGCGCAACGCCTCCATCGCGGTGCTGCGCGAGATCGGCGTTGAGACCGGCGGCTCGAACGTGCAGTTCGCCGTCAATCCGAAGGACGGCCGTCTCGTCGTCATCGAAATGAACCCGCGCGTCTCGCGCTCTTCGGCTCTCGCTTCCAAGGCCACCGGCTTCCCGATCGCCAAGATCGCCGCCAAGCTCGCCATCGGTTATACGCTGGACGAGCTGGAAAACGACATCACCGGCGGCGCGACGCCTGCCTCGTTCGAACCGTCGATCGACTACGTCGTCACCAAGATCCCGCGTTTCGCCTTCGAGAAATTCCCCGGCGCCTCCCCGATCCTCACCACCGCCATGAAGTCCGTCGGTGAAGTCATGGCCATCGGCCGCACCTTCGCGGAATCGCTGCAGAAGGCGCTGCGCGGCATGGAAACCGGCCTCACCGGTCTCGATGAAATCGAAATCCCCGGCTTTGAGGAAGGCGAAGGCTCCAAGAACGCTATCCGCGCCGCCATCGGCACGCCAACGCCGGATCGCCTGCGCATGGTCGCACAGGCGCTGCGCATGGGCATGACAGCGGAAGAAGTTCACGAAAACTCGAAGATCGACCCCTGGTTCATCGCCCAGTTCAAGGCAATCGTGGATATGGAAGCCCGTATTCGCGAGCAGGGCCTGCCGCAGGACGCCGAGAACCTGCGCATGCTGAAGGCCATGGGCTTTTCCGACGCCCGTCTCGCAATTCTGACGGGCAAGCGCCCGAAGGAAGTGGCGGAGCTGCGCAACAGCCTCAACGTCCGTCCGGTCTTCAAGCGCATCGATACCTGCGCGGCCGAGTTCGCTTCGCCCACCGCCTATATGTATTCGACCTATGAAATTCCCTTCGTCGGTGCTGCCCGCTCTGAAGCGCAGGTTTCCGACCGCAAGAAGGTCGTCATCCTCGGCGGTGGCCCGAACCGTATCGGCCAGGGCATCGAGTTCGATTATTGCTGCTGCCATGCCGCCTTCGCGCTGAAGGATGCCGGCTTCGAAGCGATCATGATCAACTGCAACCCGGAAACGGTTTCCACCGACTACGACACCTCCGATCGCCTCTATTTCGAGCCTCTGACGGCCGAAGACGTGATCGAGATCATGCGCGCCGAGCAGGAACGCGGCGAGCTGGTCGGCGTCATCGTGCAGTTCGGTGGCCAGACTCCGCTGAAGCTTGCCGAAGCGCTGGAAAAGAACGGTATCCCGATCCTCGGCACCGCGCCTGACATGATCGATCTTGCCGAAGACCGCGACCGCTTCCAGAAGCTGCTGATGAAGCTCGATCTCGCCCAGCCAAACAATGGTATTGCCTATTCGGTCGAGCAGGCACGCCTCGTCGCCTCCGAAATCGGCTTCCCGCTGGTCGTGCGTCCGTCCTACGTTCTGGGTGGCCGCGCCATGCAGATCATCCATTCGGAAGGCCAGCTGCAGACCTACCTGCTCGATACGGTTCCGGGCCTCGTGCCTGAGGACATCAAGCAGCGTTACCCGAACGACAAGACCGGCCAGATCAACACCCTGCTCGGCAAGAACCCGCTTCTGTTCGACAGCTACCTGACCAACGCCGTCGAAGTGGACGTCGATGCGCTGTGCGACGGCGAAAACGTCTTCGTTTCGGGCATCATGGAACATATCGAAGAAGCCGGCATCCACTCGGGCGACTCGGCCTGCTCGCTGCCTTCGCGTTCGCTGAGCAAGGAAACGCTCGACGAACTGGAACGCCAGACGACGGCTCTTGCCAAGGCGCTCAACGTCGGCGGCCTGATGAACGTTCAGTACGCCATCAAGGACGGCACGATCTACGTTCTCGAAGTCAACCCGCGCGCCTCGCGTACCGTGCCTTTCGTGGCGAAGACCATCGGCGCGCCGATCGCCAAGATCGCCGCCCGCGTCATGGCCGGTGAAAAGCTCGATGCGGCGATTGCCGCCTATGGCCAAAAGCCTGATCCGCGCAACCTGAAGCACATTGCCGTCAAGGAAGCGGTCTTCCCCTTCGCCCGCTTCCCCGGCGTCGACATTCTGCTCGGACCAGAAATGCGCTCGACCGGCGAAGTCATCGGCCTCGACACGGATTTCGCGCTTGCCTTCGCCAAGAGCCAGCTTGGCGCCGGCGTCGACCTGCCGCGCTCCGGCACGGTCTTCGTTTCCGTGCGTGACGACGACAAGGAAGGCGTTCTGCCGGCCATCCGCATTCTGGTGGAAAGCGGCTTCAAGGTGCTGGCAACCGGCGGCACCCAGCGTTTCCTCGCTGAACAGGGCATCAACGCCGAAAAGATCAACAAGGTGCAGGAAGGCCGTCCGCATATCGAAGACGCCATCCGCAACCGTCAGGTCCAGCTGGTCATCAACACCACCGACAGCAACAAGGCGATCTCTGACTCGAAGTCGCTGCGCCGCGCGACGCTGATGCAGAAGGTGCCTTACTACACGACGATGGCCGGTGCGGAAGCCGCAGCCCTCGCCATCAAGGCGCTGAAGGCCGGCAATCTGGAAGTGAAGCCGCTGCAGAGCTACTTCAACTAAGTTTCTGCGGAAAAAGTCCGCAAGATTGAAAACAAAACGCCGCGGATCGCCATGTCCGCGGCGTTTTGCATCTCGTAATCCCGCTGCAATCCGTTGCGGGTATCAAAAAGACATCATTCCCACGCGAGGCCCATGATGTCTTTTCCTACACCTGAAAAATCCGCTCCCGCCAGCGGTCGCATGATTTCCCTGAACTTGAAGCTGCAGGGTTAAATCATGGCTGGACGTCCGCCAGGCCCGGAGCGCGTGGCTTTTCCGCTGCGGATCGAACCCGCAATCTTGAATGAAATCCGCCACACCGCGAGCGATGAACTGCGCAGCATCAATGCCCAGATCGAGATATTGTTGAAAGAGGCCCTACGGCATCGCGCCGCGATGGATGCGAGTGCGCCGAGCGGCTGAGCCGCAAGCTGCCAGCCGCAGAAACGAGGATGCCCCTAGGCCGCCAGCGCCTCGCGGACACAGTTGCGCCCTTCGGTCTTTGCCCGGTAAAGCGCACGATCCGCCATTTCGGCGAGCGTCTGGAGATCGCAACGCATGTCGCCGGTGGCGGCAACGCCGATGCTGATCGTCACGCCGACACGCAGACCGCCGCAGTCGACCTCGCTGACCGCAATCGCATCGCGAATGCGTTCGCCGATCATGCAGGCTTTGTGAACGCCGGCGCCCGGCAGGTAGATGATGAATTCCTCACCACCGTAGCGCGCCAGCACGTCCCCACCGCGAATGCTGCCGCCGATGCGCTTCGCCACTTCCTGCAGCACGCTATCGCCGACGGCGTGGCCGAAACGGTCATTGATCGACTTGAAGTGGTCGATATCCAGCAACATGGCCGCGTCAGTGGGATGAGGCGTCGCAGGCATGGCCTGGAAGAAGAAGCGTCGGTTCTTGACGCCGGTCAGGGGGTCCGTATTGGCAAGAACCAGCAGTTTCCGTTCCGACCGCTCGGCAACCAGCATCATCACGAACAGGGCGATGGCAAAGTTCAGCATGATGATGAAGAAAAACGCATTGACCAGATTGAGGGCGGCATAAGCCGGGAAAAGCACGCTTTTCATCACCGCCAGCGAAATGAGACCGGAGACGCCGGTAATCGCACCCAGCGCCAGACGGGAAAGCAGCGGCTCCCTGCGCCATCCTTCAAGAAGCACCAATGCCCCGGCGAGATAGGCCAGCGACGCGCAGCCATTAAAGAGCGCCGCGCGAAGCGCATTATTGTCCGCCACCTGATACGCGACAACCATCGCCAGCACGGTGATAAAACACACAAAGAGTAGGATTCGCCGGTCGACGGCGCGTCCATCGCTCAACGTTTTCAAGCCGAGCCAGATCAGCGCATAGCCCACAATACCAAAAACGACACTGCCGAGTTGCCACAAGGCCGGCGACAATATTCCCCATTCTCCGTAACCGGCAAGCGTGGAGCCAATCGTCATCGTCGCAAAACCCGCCGCGAGAGGAATGGGACCGCGCAAATCGCGATTGGTCATTTTCAGGTAGATAAAACTCAAAAGCCCAACGATGTAGGAACACTTTTGCATCAATATGACTGTCGTAAGGTCGAGCTCACCCAACATGATTTGTCCATATAAATTCGGAGGACTTAATTATAATATTAAGTATAAAATTTTAATAAAAATAACATATAAATAATCCATAAATTATACTACTGTAAGTTAATATTCGCCTATTGAAATAAATCTCCAATCGCAGATAGAAATCTATTCGAACGCTCTAATAAACTGCATATCCTTTGTGAATTTTGCCATTTCCGCCTCTTTCGCCTGCGTATCGACAAGGCGCAGTAGATAGGACGGGTGCACGGTGACAAAAAGCGTCCGGCCCTCCTCCATTGGTAAAGGACGCCCCCGTATCTCCGTGACCTTTTCCTTGCCGCCGGTCAGCGCATAAAGCGCCGTTGCGCCCATGGCAACGATCAGTTTTGGCCGAACAAGCGCGATTTCCTGATTGAGCCACCAGCGGCATTGCTCCACTTCGCCCGCATTCGGACGCTGATGAATGCGCCGTTTGCCGCGCGTTTCGTATTTGAAGTGCTTGACGGCATTGGTGACGTAAAGCTTTTTGCGTTCGATGCCGATTTGGGCGAGAGTCCGGTCAAAGAGCTGGCCGGCCGGGCCGACGAAAGGTTTGCCGGCGAGATCCTCGTGATCGCCCGGCTGCTCGCCCACGATCATGATGTTCGCATCCTCTGGGCCAGAGCCGAAAACCGTCTGCGTGGCGTTGCAATGCAGGGGGCAGCGGGTGCAATGGCCCGCCTCCCGCGCCAGCGACGCGAGCGTACCATCCGGCGCCGGTTGCGGCGTCTCCCGTGCAGCGGCCGCAGCCTGCAGGCGGTGGTGAAACGGCTGCGGCTGGCTTGCCGCTTTGGCGGCCATCTCCAGCACCCGCGCCTCTGCTCCGAGAACCAGACCGGGAATGAGATCGGCTTCCGGCAGGTTCTTCCAGTATTTCTTTGGCATCTCCGCCGTCATGGCTTTGATCTTCAGGCGGGCCGGATTGAATATATTGGCATAATAGGTCCGCCAGAGTTCATCCGTCTCGTCCGTCAGATCAGGCTTTTCCGCCGCTTCCCGCGATGTCTCCAGCGCGTTTCCGTCCCACCGTGCAGAGCCCTTCGGCGTGGCGATCAGCCAGTCCATGTCGGTAAACCGCCGCTGGAAAAACGCGGCCGTGCGCTCGACGATGAAATGGTCAGGCTCAAACCAGGCAATAAACCGCCGCCGCCCGCCCTGCCCCTGAGGCAAGGGCACTTCCTTGAAACGGACAAAAGCAGTCATCTTGTGACAATCGCGTCTGACGGATTTCTCAAGCAGCCGGACCTCTGAAACATCCGGATCGGACTTGAACTGCAACAGTGCGCGATCCTGCCTCAGCCGCCACAACAGCCGGTAAAGCAGTGCAAAACGCCCGGGATCGCCATGACAGATGACGGCCTGCGCCTGCGCCACGAACGAAGCTGGAACAGAAACCTGCCCGGACCCAGAACCGGCCGCCGGCAAGGGCTCGCCGGCAAAATCCAACAGCCCTGCCCCGTCATCCCGCAACCGCCAGTCAATCATCTCGGGTCGAATATCGGCGGCAAGCGCCGCGCGGGCGGCATCGCGCCACTCGCCGAAATCACCCCGCCCTTCCAGAACCGGGCCGTACATCACAGGAGCGACAATTGCTCGGGCTGCGGCGCAAACATCGCCCGCAAATCCGGCCGCTCGGTCAGCTTGCCCGGCGTCCAGCCCTCTGCGACGATGAAGGCCTTCACCTTTTTCAGGGAAACACCAAAGCGGGCGATATCCTCCAGCCGCAACCGCCGGAACCGTCGCGACGACAGAATGGATGCGACCGTTTTCGTACCGAAACCGGGCACGCGCAGCAGCATTTCCCGATCCGCCACGTTGACGTCCACAGGGAAACGCTCGCGATGCTTCAGCGCCCAGGCGAGCTTCGGGTCGATATCGAGATCGAGCATGCCATCGCCCCCGATCGCGGTTATCTCACCGATGTCGAAGCCATAAAAGCGATACAGCCAGTCGGCCTGATAAAGCCGGTGTTCACGCATGAGCGGCGGCTTGATGAGCGGCAGGTTCTTCGACGAATCCGGAATGGGGCTGAAGGCCGAATAATAAACGCGCCGCAAACCGTAGCTGCCATAAAGCCGGGCGCTGGTGGAGAGAATGGTGCTATCGTCTGCGCCATCGGCCCCCACGATCATCTGTGTGCTCTGACCGGCCGGCGCAAAGCGCCTGGTCTTGCGTGTCCGGACGGTCGGCTCCCCCGCCTCCTCGATCTTCAAACGGATATCGGCCATGGAGCGGCGAATATTGGCGGGCTGCTTTTCCGGCGCGAAACGGCCAATGCTGTTATCGGTCGGCAATTCGATATTGATCGAAAGACGATCCGCATAAAGCCCCGCCTCCTCGATCAGCCTGGGCGATGCTTCGGGAATGGATTTCAGGTGGATATAGCCGCGAAAACCATGGGTAACGCGCAGTTCACGCGCCACGCGCACCATCTCTTCCATCGTGTGATCGGAGGAGCGGATGATGCCGGAGGACAGGAACAGCCCCTCGATATAGTTGCGCCGATAAAACTCCAGCGTCAGCCAAACCACTTCTTCTGGTGTAAACCGCGCTCGCTCGACATTGCTGGAAGAGCGGTTGATGCAATAGGCGCAATCATAGATGCAGAAATTGGTCAGCAGAATTTTCAGGAGCGAAATGCAGCGCCCGTCCGGCGCATAGGCATGGCAGATGCCCGACCCTTCCGTTGAACCCAGACCGCCTGACGCTGCGGAGTTGCGTTTTGTCGTGCCGCTCGATGCGCAGGAGGCATCATATTTCGCCGCGTCGGAGAGAATGGCCAGCCGTTGCCTGATCGACTTCTTCATAGCTATGTTCACTATATGTTCCATTGAGAGATGTCAATAATGGCAGTCAAGCCTTTGATTGAATGAGGAAATACTCACACCTCAAATTTGCTGGCATTTCGCTGTCGTCTTCTGATATAGTCGGCTCAGTTATGATTTTGGCATGGTTCCGGAGTTCCTCTCCGGAACCTGTTTCTTTTTGTGTCTGCAAGTAAAGCGACCGGAATGCGAAGGATAAAAAAATGGTAGAAAAAGTACCGATGACTCAGGGTGGATTCGTAAAGCTGCAGGAGGAGCTGCGCTTTCGCCAGCAGGAGGAGCGTCCCCGTATCATCGAGGCAATTGCGGAAGCGCGCGCCCATGGCGACCTTTCGGAAAACGCCGAGTACCATGCTGCCAAGGAAGCCCAGAGCCACAATGAAGGCCGCATCACCGAACTCGAAGACCTGACCGCACGCGCGGAAGTCATCGACCTGTCCAAGATGTCCGGTTCCAAGATCAAGTTCGGCGCCACCGTCAAGCTGATCGACGAAGATAGCGACGAGGAACGAACCTACCAGATCGTCGGCGACCAGGAAGCCGATGTGAAGGCTGGCCGCATCTCCATCTCCTCGCCGATTGCCCGCGCCCTGATCGGCAAGGAAGTCGGCGACAGCATCGAGGTCAACGCGCCCGGCGGCGCCAAGGGCTACGAGATTCTCGCGGTACAGTGGGGCTGATTGCCCCGACGTGCAATGCGCCCCACGCGGGCGCATTGTTTTTTGACGTATTGAATCTCCAAACCAGCCGCAGAGACGGAAGCCCATCTTGTCCCACGTCAGTCTGAAAGATGTGCAGGTGCTTGCGCCGAACTTCAAGCGCAGGCTCTCCGGCGTCACCTCCACCATCGTCCAGCTGATACCGGTGCAGAACCGGCTGAGACAGAAGGTGGCCACCATCGGCCCCGGCCTGCCACCGCATCTGCCGCATGTGCGCTTCCGCGATCTGTGGCGGCTCTGGCAGAATGGCCCTGTCGGCAGCCCGCGCATCTGGCATGCCCGCCGCAATCTCGAAATGTTGCCGGGTCTTCTGATGCGTGATGTGCTGCGCATGAAGGTGAAGCTGCTCTTTACCTCCGCGGCACAGAGGCGGCATTCCGCCTATACCCGTTTTCTGATTTCGAAGATGGATGCCGTGGTTGCGACCAACGCCCGCTCCGGCTCGTTCCTGGAAGTGCCCCATCGCGTCGTCATGCATGGCGTCGATACCGACCTTTTCCACCCGGCCACCGGTCCGGAAGATACGATCGCGGCAACCGGCCTGCCGGGCCAATATCTGATCGGCTGTTTCGGACGCGTGCGCCACCAGAAGGGCACCGATCTATTCGTGCGCGCCATGATCGAACTTCTGCCCAACCATCCGCAATGGACAGCCGTAGTGTCCGGCCGCGTCACGGCGGAACACAAGGCCTTCGGTGATGCGCTCAAGGCCGATGTCGCCGCAGCCGGCCTTGCCGACCGCATCGTATTTCAGGGCGAAGTTGACGACATCAAGCCCTGGTACCGGCGGCTGACGCTCTATGTCGCCCCATCCCGCAATGAAGGTTTCGGCCTGACACCGCTCGAAGCCATGGCCTCCGAGACGGCCGTTGTCGCCAGTAATGCCGGCGCTTACGAGGAAATGATTGTCACGGGCGAGACCGGGGCGGTTGTCGATGCGGGTGACTATGCCTCGCTGAGAGACGCGATAAAGACCTATCTCGCCGATCCTGCTCTGGCCAAAGCCCACGCAAGTGCCGGACTTGCGCATGTGCGCAGCACTTTTCCGCTGGAAAAAGAAGCGACAAGTCTCGGCGAAGTCTATGAGGCGTTGCGGCGGGGGTAATGCCCCCCGAAGCCGACAAAAAGCCGGCCGATCAGATTTCCACCAGACCGACGCGCTTGACCTGACGGATGGTGAGCATGGTGCGCACCGTATCGACATTTTCGTCCGCCGTCAGAACCTCGATGACGAAATCCTGAAATTCCGTCAGGTTCTTGGCGACGCAATGCAGCAGAAAGTCGCTTTCGCCCGACACCATCCAGGCCTGCCGCACCAGCGACCAGCCGGCAGTTGCCGCCGCAAAAGCCTTCAGATTGCTGTCCGACTGGCGCTTGAGACCGATCATGCAGAAGGCGACGAGGTCGAAACCGAGCTTCGGGGCGTTCAACATGGCGTGATAACCCTCGATCACGCCCGCCTCCTCCAACTTGCGGACCCGCCTCAGGCAGGGCGGCGCGGAAATACCGACCCTTTCGGCCAGTTCCACATTGGTCATACGCCCGTCGCGCTGCAATTCGCGCAGGATTTTCAGATCGATGGCATCGAGTTCGACGCTGGTCACGGAGGAGTACCTCGTTAAGCTGGAGAACTTCCTTGTACTATTCGGCGCGGGATTCGCAACATTATGCCACCTCCCGGTCACAAAATTGCGCGCGCATCCACAACTGCCTTGTTGGTAACGCAAGGCTGCCCTTGAATAAAGACACTAGACAACCTTAAATACCGGGCAATGAAGGGGTTGTGGCCTGTCCGCCGTGTTGCGGCTGGAAGGTCTTGCTGCTGAAAGGCCCCGCTACCGTAAAAAGGAATGTTTCCATGTCTGCCCGCCATACCAAGGTATTGATCATTGGCTCTGGTCCCGCCGGTTATACCGCGGCGATCTACGCGGCCCGCGCAATGCTGAAACCCGTGCTGATTGCCGGCATGGAACAGGGCGGCCAGCTGATGATCACCACCGATGTCGAGAACTATCCGGGCTTTGCCGATCCGATCCAGGGCCCTTGGCTGATGGATCAGATGCTGAAGCAGGCGACCCATGTGGGTGCGGAAATCGTCAGCGACCTCGTCACCGAAGTTGAAACCAATGTACGGCCTTTCGTGGTCAAGACCGATTCCGGTCAGGTCTGGACCGCCGACACGCTGATCATCGCAACCGGCGCCAAGGCCAAGTGGCTGGGTATCGAGAGCGAACAGCATTTCCAGGGCTTCGGCGTTTCGGCCTGCGCCACCTGCGACGGCTTCTTCTACCGCAACAAGGATGTGATCGTGGTCGGCGGCGGTAACTCCGCCGTGGAGGAAGCGCTCTATCTCGCCCATATCGCTAAATCTGTGACCGTCGTGCACCGCCGCGACAGCTTCCGCTCGGAAAAAATCCTTCAGGAACGGCTGTTCGCGAAGGAAAACGTCAAGATCCTGTGGAACACGGAAATCGCCGAAATCACCGGCGCTCCCGCCAAGCCGCCAATGCCGCCCTCCGTCTCGGGCGTGAGGTTGCGTGACACCAAGACCGGCGCGATCAGCGACACGCCGATCGACGGCGTCTTCGTCGCCATCGGCCACGCGCCGGCGGTTGAACTGTTCAAAGGCAAGGTGAAGCTCAAGGACAACGGCTATATGTGGACCGCACCCGATTCCACCGCAACCGATGTTGAGGGCATTTTCGCCGCCGGCGACGTCACCGACGACATCTACCGCCAGGCAATCACCGCCGCCGGCATGGGCTGCATGGCCGCCCTCGAAGCAGAACGGTACCTCACCGCGCAACAACCGCTCGCGGTAGCAGCGGAATAACCGAAAGGCAGGATAGGCATGGCAATGCCATTGGACTGGGATAAACTGCGCATTTTTCATGCCGCAGCCGAAGCAGGGTCTTTCACCCATGCTGCCGACAAGCTGCATTTGTCCCAGTCGGCCATCAGCCGTCAGGTCAGCGCGCTGGAACAGGATGTCGGCGTCAAGCTGTTCCATCGCCACGCCCGAGGCCTGATCCTCACCGAACAGGGCGAGCTGCTTTATCGCACCGCCCATGACGTGCTGCTGAAGCTCGAAACCGTCAAGATGCAACTGACGGAGACGACGGAGAAGCCGAGCGGCAAGCTGCGCGTGACGACGACCGTCGGTCTCGGCCAGGGCTGGCTGACGGACAAGGTGCAGGAGTTCCTGCAGCTCTACCCGGAAATGTCGATCCAGCTCATCCTCGACAATGAGGAGCTGGACGTGAACATGCGCCACGCCGATTGCGCCATCCGCCTGCGCCAGCCGCAGCAGTCGGACCTCATCCAGCGCAAGCTGTTCACGGTGCATATGCACGTCTATGCCGCGCCGTCCTACATCAACCGTCACGGAGAGCCGCAGTCGATCGAGGATCTCGACAACCACCGCATCATCTCTTTCGGCGAGCCGGCGCCCAACTATCTCCTTGATGTCAACTGGCTGGAAAATGCCGGACGGTCTTCCGACAATACGCGCACGCCGCATCTGCAGATCAACAGCCAGACATCGATCAAGCGCGCCTGCCTGTTGGGAATCGGCATCGCCTGTTTGCCTGACTATATCGTCGGGCGCGATCCCGGCCTCATCCAGCTGTCGCTCGCCGCAGATATTCCGTCATTCGATACCTACTTCTGTTATCCCGACGAGATGAAAAACGCTGCAAAGCTGAAAGCCTTCCGCGACTTCATCGTCGCCAAGGCGCGGAACTGGAACTTCTGACGTTAAAATAGACGGTGCTTGGCTATCGCGCTTTAATTTCAACAGCTTACGCAAAGCGTTGCGTGAGCGGAATGCTTGCGCTCTCCGGCAGCATTGCACATAAAATATACCGGAAATATCGAGGGCTGCGTGGTACGCATGCCTGACCTGCACAAAAAAGAGTTGTTTCGTGCACAAAAAAGCACCATATCGCTCTCAGCTGATGCACACGGTGGCTTTTCCTCCCAGTTCCACCGCATCAGCTGTTCCCCTCTGGAGGTTTTTGACCTTCACACTTAAAGGGCCCTGGATCTATCCGGCGGCCCTCTTTTTTTACCCGCAAGAATTTTCTCCAAATTGGCGAAATATCGCATGATGCAACCTTGTTTTGCATTATTGCCGCTCCCATATTTTAGCTGGCTGTCACGCACGCCCAAGGCACGCGACAGCTGTTCCCCTCTGGAGGTTTTGACCTTCAAACTTGTCAGGCCGCGGAGACATCCTGCGGCCTTCTTTTTTGGGACCGCCTGCCCACTCCCCACGGTCCTCACAGAGACGTGACTTGTATATCGAAAATGATCGATATAAATATCGTTCATGTCAGATATTAAAGAAACCCAGATGAACCCGGAGGAAATCCTCAAGGCCCTTTCGCACCCTGCAAGGCTGAAATTTCTGGAATGGCTGAAGCGCCCGGAAAGTCACTTCTGTCAGGAGCACCCGCTCAGCATGGGGGTGTGCGCCAACCAGTTTCAGATCAGCGGCCTGTCGCAATCCACCGTCTCGTCGCATCTGGCGGTGTTGCAGACAGCCGGTCTCATCAGGTCGAAAAAGGTCGGGCAATGGGTGTTTTTCGAACGCAACGAGGAAACCATCGACGCTTTCCGCAATTATCTGCAAGCCAATCTCTGAGCCTCCCAAGCTTTGAGCCCCGGGGTGCCGGACAGGAACCGCAACGCGGGTTTCGATCCGGCACCCGACCCAGATAGCGCGCCTGCCGCGCAATTTCGCCAACCGACCAGAAAGTGAAGTCGCATGACCAGTCTTTTCGAACCGGCACAGGCCGGCGATATCGCACTCGCCAACCGTATCGTCATGGCCCCCCTCACCCGCAACCGCTCGCCGGGCGCAATTCCCAACAATCTCAACGCCACCTATTACGAGCAGCGCGCCACAGCCGGGCTGATCGTCACCGAAGGCACCCCGATTTCCCAGCAGGGTCAGGGTTATGCGGACGTTCCGGGTCTCTACAAGCGGGAAGCGATCGAAGGCTGGAAACAGGTCACCGATGGCGTGCATTCAGCCGGCGGCAAGATCGTCGCGCAGATCTGGCATGTGGGCCGCATTTCCCACACCTCGCTGCAGCCGCATGGCGGTCAGCCGGTTGCTCCTTCCGCCATTCCCGCCAAGTCGAAGACCTATATCATCAATGATGACGGCACCGGCGCCTTTGCCGAAACCTCAGAGCCCCGCGCGCTCACCATCGACGATATCGGCCTCATCCTCGAGGATTACCGCAGCGGCGCACGCGCGGCTCTGGAGGCCGGTTTCGACGGCGTCGAAATCCATGCCGCCAATGGCTACCTGATCGAGCAGTTCCTGAAATCCAGCACCAACCAGCGCACGGATGAGTATGGCGGCTCGATCGAAAACCGCGCCCGCTTCCTGCTGGAAGTTGTCGATGCGGTGGCGGAAGAGATTGGCGCGGGCCGCACCGGCATCCGCCTTTCCCCCGTTACCCCCGCCAACGATATTTTCGAGGCCGACCCGCAGCCGCTCTACAATTACGTGGCGGATCAGCTCGGCAAGCGCAATCTCGCCTTCATCCATGTGGTTGAAGGCGCAACCGGCGGTCCGCGCGATTTCAAGCAGGGCGACAAGCCTTTCGATTACGCAGCCTTCAAGGCCGCCTATCGCAATGCCGGCGGCAAGGGCCTGTGGATCGCCAATAATGGTTACAACCGCGAGAGCGCCATCGAAGCCGTCGAAAGCGGCAAAGTCGATGCCGTAGCCTTTGGCAAGGCTTTCATCGCCAATCCGGATCTGGTGCGCCGCCTGAAAAACGATGCGCCGCTCAACGAGCCGAACCAGCCGACCTTCTATGGCGGCGGAGCCGAGGGTTATACCGACTATCCGGCGCTCGCCTGATAAAGGATCAAGCAAAGACGCCGCATTGCTCAAGAGCGGTGCGGCGTTTTTGTTTCAGCGCAGGCTTCGCGCCTGTCGCGCGGCAAAATCGGAAAACGCGCCCATGACAAAGGCGTTGGGCACATGCAGCGCCTGCAGAAAGCCATTGCCCGTTTCCCGGCCGATGCTCATCAGCGCCACCTGAAGACAATAAAGACCGAGCAGGACCAGCGCGCGGGCAAGGTTAGGCCGCAGCTCGTCATATCGCAGAGCGAGGACCATCAGCGACAGGATCGGAACGGCGATCAGGAAACCGAGCCCCTTGTGCAGCGAAAGCAGCGATCCATCATAATAGAGCGAAAGCCCGGCCAGCAGCACCTGCGCGAAGATCAGCACCGGCACGCTTGCCGAAATTACGACAAACAGGCGACGCCGAGCCGACACCCCATTCGCAACCGTCGCCATCACACCCTGCCCCCGGCATCGGCCGGATGAGGAAGGCTCGCCGGGTCCTGCCTCTGCTCAAGGCAGCCGAGGCTCGCCAATGTCGCGGATACCGCGACATCGATTGGTGTTTTGGGTTCCGTTCCAAGGAAATCCGTCAGCTTGCGATTGCTCATCCGGATCGGCATCTGCCAGAGATATTGCATTTCCAGCACTTCGCGGAACAGGGGAACGAAAGGGGCGGCCAATTTGATGCCCGACCAGAATAGCCGCCTCCGCTTGACCGGATGCCCCACAACCCGCTCGATCGCGTCAATCAGCTGCAGCCCGTCGAAATCCCAGAAACCTTCCATGTGATAGACGGCGAAAGCCGGAAGCTCGCCTGCCCGGTCCAGCAGCCGGCCAATCGTCTCCGCCACGTCAGGCAGATAGGCCCATTGATGCCCCGCATGAGGGGCGGCGGGATTCTGGACGCTGCGGACCGGCTTTCCGGGCTTCACCAGCATCTGCGAAAACCAGTTATTTCTCGCATCCGGCCCAAAGAAATCCCCCGCCCGGACGATCAGAACCGGCACACCACGCATCGACGCCATTTTCAGCCGCCGCTCCATTTCCACACGCAGCGTACCCTTGCGGGTAAAGGGCTTTTGCGGGCTCTCTTCCGTCAGGAGGGGAAAAGCATCCGGGCCGAAATTATAGACGCTGCCCGGAAAGACGATCCTCGCCCCGCAGGCCTCGGCGGCGGCGATGGTGTTGTCCAGCATCGGCAATACCTGCCTGTCCCAGTTGCGATATCCGGGAGGGTTGACCGCATGGACGATCAGCCGCGCATCCTTTGCCGCGTCCAGAACGTCCTGCCGGTTCATGGCGTCGCCGGTCACCAACTCGATATCACCAGTGGTCCGGGACCCTGTTTGCTGGCGCGTCATTGCCCTCACCCGCCATCCGCGTTGCTGCAGCATCCTGGAGACCTGGCTGCCGACACCGCCATTCACCCCCAAAATCAGGGCCAGAGGCCGATCATTCGCCGCTGTATCTGCGTTGTTTTCATATATCATCGCCGTACTCCATGTTGTGGGCTGGAGTATCGTCCCGTTCTGCGATATACGAAATTATCGAAATAAGTGGAGCAGCTATACAAAATCTTATGACCAGAAGCCGTGACATCAGCTGGGATTTTTATCGCACCTTCCTCAGCGTGCTGAGCGACGGTTCGCTTTCCGCCGCCGCGCGCGAACTCGGCATCACCCAGCCGACGGCGGGACGCCACATCGGCGCTCTGGAAGAAGCCGTCGGTTTTCCGCTGTTCATTCGTTCGCCCCATGGATTGATGCCGACGGAAGCAGCGCTTGCGCTCCGTCCCTATGCGGAAAATCTGGCGGCGACGACCGCAGCCCTCATGCGCGCGGCCTCCGGTGAGGTCGGCAAGATCGAAGGCACCGTGCGCATCAGCGCCTCTGATATCATCGGCGTGGAAATGCTGCCGCCGATCATCACGGCCATGCAGGAGGTGCACCCGCGGCTTGAAATCGAGCTTTCGCTTTCCGATACGCTGGAAGACCTCTTGAGGCGCGAGGCCGATATCGCCATTCGCATGACCGAACCGCAGCAGGATGCGATCGTCATGCGTTACATCGGTAATTTCCGTCTGGGATTTCACGCGACGCGCGACTATCTCGCGAGAGCCGGCGCTCCGAAGAGCATGGAAGATTTGAACCATCACCGCATGGTCGGCTTCGACCGCAAGACGCCTTTCATCCGGGCGGCCATCCAGCGGATGCGCTCGCTCGATCCTGAAATACCCGATATTGAGGAAATTTCCTTCGAAATCCGCGCCGACAGCAACCTCGCCCAGCTTGCCATGATCCGCGCCAGCGCGGGCATCGGCGTCTGTCAGATCGGTCTGGCGCGCAAGGACCCTCGGCTTGTGCAGGTGCTTCCGAAAATCGACATCCCGCTCCACACCTGGGTCGCGATGCATGAAAATCTCAAGACTTCACCGCGATGCCGTGCCGTCTTCAGCGCCCTCGTGGAAGGCCTCAAGGGTCATCTCAAAGAAACCGATCCGGGTGCTCCGCCGAAACGGCGCTAGCGCCAGTCCAGCATCGATACCGCAAAACTCGCTCATCAAAACGGTCTGGCCGGCTGTGACGTCTTGTCGACCACCTCGGCTTCCGGCCGATCGCCGCCCTGGCTATATTCCTCATGCCAGTGGCCGCTCTCATCCTGATAGCTGATTTCCTCGTCATCGCCTCCCACCTGCTGTTCGGCGGCAACGATGCGCGCGGCCTCGACCGCATCGGCATAGGTAGGAAATGTTTCGGAATAAGCGCCGTTCATGCGGTAGGCGAAGCCTCCGTCATGTTCGACGATTTCATACACCACTTTGGTCATGCATGGTCCTCCTGTCTCGGTAGGCGACATGGCAACCACAACCGCGTTTCAAGCATTGCACCCAATGGGACAGCGCGGCATGAGCAGCATGTCCTGCAACACCACTATCCTACCAAAAGCATTCAAGCGCAAATCCTGCTTGATCTCACGGACGATACGTCACAGCCTGGGTCTGACAGGGGAAGGGAAATCAATGGCGGGTTCTATTCTGAAACAGGAGCGGCTGCTGCTTCTCGCGATACCGGCGGCAATCATCGCCTATATGACCGAGCATGCCATATTCGAAGCCGGAAAAACGGCGGCGCTCATTGCCGCAATCGTGCTGATCGGACTGATCGTTCTCATCTCGATGCGGGTCGCCCACCACGCTGAAATCCTCGCCGCCAAGGTCGGCGATCCCTATGGAACGATGATCCTCACCCTCTCGGCGGTCGCCGTGGAAGTGCTGATCCTCGCCATCATCATGAGCGAATCCAGTTCACCCACCCTCGTGCGCGATACGATCTATTCCGCCGTCATGATCGACATCAACGGCATTCTGGGCCTCGCCGCCCTGCTCGGTGGCCTCCGCCATGGCGAGCAGCCCTATAATGACGATTCCGGCAAGACCTATGGCGTGATGATCCTCACGGCCATGGGTATTTCGATGATCGTGCCGGAGTTCATTCCAGAGCAGAGCTGGCACGTCTATTCCGCCTTCACCATCGTCGCGATGATCGCGCTTTATGCGCTCTTCCTCAAAATGCAGGTTGGCCCTCACAGCTATTTCTTCAGCTACGCCTATCCCCGCAAGGCGCATCCGGCCGGCCAGCCGTCACACGGTCATGCCGAGGAGGAAGACGAAGGCAGCGTTCCGCTTTCCATCGGCCTCATCATCGCCGGCGTGGTGCTGATCGGCGTGCTGGCGGAATTCATGTCGACCTTCCTGAGCGAAAGCCTCGAGGGCACCAGCGCACCGCCCGCACTGATGGCGGTCGTGGTGGCAACAATCTCGGCATCACCGGAAATCCTCACCGCGCTCCGCTCCGCATTGCGCAACCGCATGCAGGCCGTGGTCAATATCGCCATGGGCGCATCGCTCTCGACTGTTATCCTGACCGTGCCTGTCATGGAGGGCATCGCGCTCTATACCGGCCAGCCCTTCATCATGGCCATGACGCCGGTTCAGACCGTCATGGTCTTCATCACCCTCATCGCCGCCGCCATCAACCTCAATGACGGTGAAACCAACGCGATCGAGGGAATGACGCATTTCATCCTTTTCGCCACCTTCATCATGCTGCTGTTTCTTGGGCTTTAAAAAACGGGCGTCGCGCCTGGATTTCAGGCATCTGACAAGGCGTAGAAACCTCTCCTCCGTCATCCTCGGATCAAGCCCAAGGATGACGTCTAGCGTGCGGAAGCCCCATCGAACAAAAAAGCCCGGCATCGCTGCCGGGCTTCTTTCAAGACTGTATCAACCGATCAGCGGCAATCGGCGCAGAAGCGCTGGATGCGCTTGCAGGCTTCTTCCAAGAGCGCTTCCGACGTGGCGTAGGAAATGCGGAAGTTCGGGCCGAGGCCGAAAGCCGATCCCTGCACGACAGCGACGCCTTCGGCTTCCAGAAGCTCGGAGACGAAATCCACATCCGACTCGATGACCTTGCCCGACGGCGCGGTCTTGCCGATCATGCCGGCGCAGGACGGGTAGACGTAGAACGCGCCTTCCGGTGCCGGGCAATTGATGCCCTTGGCCTGGTTGAGCATGGAAACGACGAGATCACGACGACCTTCGAAGATTTTCTTATTGGTCGGAATGAAATCCTGCGTGCCGTTCAGCGCTTCGACAGCTGCCCACTGTGCGATGGAGCTCGCGCCCGAGGTCTGCTGGCCCTGGATCATGTCCATGGCCTTGATCAGCGGCAGCGGGCCGGCTGCGTAGCCGATACGCCAGCCGGTCATGGCATAGGCCTTGGAGACGCCGTTCATCGTCAGCGTACGGTCATAAAGCGAAGGCTCTACTTCCACCGGGGTGACGAATTTGAAATCGCCATAGGTCAGGTGCTCATACATGTCGTCAGTCAGCACCCAGACATGCGGATGCTTGACCAGCACATCAGTCAGCGCCTTCAGCTCGTCATGCGAATAGGCAGCGCCCGAGGGGTTGGACGGCGAGTTGAAAACGAACCACTTGGTCTTCGGCGTGATCGCCTTTTCCAGCGCTTCCGGCTTCAGCTTGAAATTGTCTTCGAGCGTCGTGTCGACAAAAACCGGCGTACCACCGCAGATCGCCACCATTTCCGGGTAGCTCACCCAGTAAGGCGCTGGAATGACGACTTCATCACCCGGGTTCAGCGTGGCCATGAAGGCGTTGAAAAGGATCTGCTTGCCGCCCGTGCCGACAATCGTCTGCTCCGGCTTGTAGTCCAGCCCGTTTTCACGCTTGAACTTGTCGGCAATGGCCTTGCGCAGTTCCGGAATGCCGGAAACAGGCGTGTATTTCGTTTCACCGCGCTTGATGGCGTCGATGGCCGCTTCCTTGATATTTTCGGGCGTATCGAAATCCGGCTCGCCGGCGCCAAGGCTGATCACATCGCGGCCCTTCGCTTTCAGCTCACGGGCTTTCTGGGTAACAGCGATGGTGGCGGATGGCTTTACGCGGGAGAGAATGTCGGCAAGGAAGGCCATTTTTAATCGGTCCTATTGGGGTTGACATCAGCAGAGGTTGGAAAACTTGTCATCTGCGGCATTTTCTATGTCGAAAGACAGGCCTTCTTTCAAGGTCAAAAGCCGGCTTATGTGCCGCTGCAGAGAATTTAACCTTCCTTAACCCGGAAGTAACGCTTGATACGCTACATTCGCGAGCCTAGAGGTCGTGTCTCTATAGCTGGTTGAAAAATGGCGCTCAAAAGCATCTTTTCCAGTCTTGTCCGCGAGGTCGATGGCACATGGTCCACGGCCTATCGCACCTTTAACCTGAAATCGGCACTGCAGCCCATTTTCCGCCGCACGATGAGCGGGGTGCTCGACATCGATTCCTTCGAGGGTCTGGTGCGTCCCCACCGCAATGGCGAGCCGGTGACGCCGGGCGAATTTTTCTCGCTGGTCGCGCCGGAAGACATCGAAAATATCGACAGCATCCTGCGCACGATCCATATTCTCAACACCGGCAGGCTCAACCGTTCCCGCGCCCGCATCTTCGTCAACTTCCATCCGGGCCTGTTCCAGACGCCGGCCAAGATGCGCCAGGAAGTAGAGCGCATGCGGCTTGCCGCCCACGAGGCCGGCATGACGGCGGATCGCATCGTCTGCGAAATCTCCGAGAAAAAGGCCTCCGACACACAGATGGTCGCGGACTTCGCTTACCACATGCACGATATCGGCTTTCGCGTGGCGCTTGATGACTATGGCGCCGGCGATTCCGACATCGACCGGGTAAAACTCATCAAGCCGGACTATGTGAAATTCGAAGCGGGCTGGGTGCGCGATTTCATGCAGAATTCGGCGGGCGCCGCCCTTCTGCGCGTCATCGTCCGCCAGTTCCGCGACGATGGGATTGAGCCGGTCTTCGAAGGGCTGGAAACAGGCTGGCAAGTCGATCTCTGCGAGGAACTCGGCGTCCTGCTCATGCAGGGTTACGTGCTGGCGAAGCCCGAACTTGCCCCGACCAGTTTCGACGCACGTTTCCCGGAACTCGGCAGTGAATATTTCGCCCCGTCAAGGGCGGAGAGAAACGCTGCACCACCCGCATTTTCAAGGGAAGACCGCCCGGTCGATCCGCATCCTCTGCGCCAGGTCAGGACCTTCGGAAAACGCGGCCTCTGACGCCATATCCGGCCAAAAGGACGCCATATCAGGCTTTGCCACAATATTGCCGCAATAAATGCCGCGGAACGCCAGAATTCGGTCTCCAAGCCGTCCATTTCGAAGCCTCTTTTATCCTTTAAGAACAGGGACAAGAGGCGACAGCCATGTTTACCAACGATCGGACTTCCGTTGAAAGGTTAAGGGCGCAGAGAACGCTGTTTTCCCTCTGGATGGCCGTTGCGGCTTTTCTTGTCATCGTCACCATGGCCGCCGGCATCGCAACCTCGGCCAATGCGGCTGCTCAGGCGATCGACACCCTGCACACATCCGCTATCCCTCAGGTAGCGGCAACCACGAAGGCCGGCCCCCACATCCTGCTCATCGCCCTGTCAGCCGCAGCCTTCATCGGCCTCGGCATTGGCGGCCTGACGCTCACCCGGCGCAGCCTGAAGGACGAGGCCCGCCGCTACAAATAAGCGGCCTTCCCCTCGACTTGCGGCCTCGGCATGTTGCTGCTAAAGCACCCGGGAACAGTCGTCCGCGTCGCCGGATCGACATTCCAAAAATCCCCTGTTTGCCACGGCCGTGACTGAATGATCTCTCGGCCCTGCTCTGCTGGTGCCAACAATGACGCGTATTCAGGCCAATATGCTGCTTCTGCTCGCCGCAGCAATCTGGGGAGGCGGCTTTGTCGCGCAATCCTCCGCCATGGCCTCGATCGGCCCGTTCTGGTTCGTCGGTCTGCGTTTCGCCATTGCCGCCATCGCCGTGCTGCCCTTCGCGCTCATGGAAACACGGTCGCTGAAATCGCCGCCGCGCCGGCGCGAAATCGGCAGCTTCATTCTCGTGGGCCTCGCCCTGTTCGGCGGCGCCACCACCCAGCAGGTCGGGCTCCTGACCACGACCGTCACCAATTCCAGCTTCCTGACCGGGCTCTACGTCATCTTCGTGCCCGTGATTGCCGTCGTGCTTTACCGGCGTCATCCCCACTGGATCGTCTGGCCATGCGCGCTGATGATGCTGGGCGGCATATTCCTGCTCTCCGGCGGCGCCTTCGAGACGCTGACAACGGGTGATATTCTCAGCATCATCTGCGCCTTCTTCTGGGCGATCCAGATCACGCTGGCCGGACGCTTCGTTTCCGAAAGCGGAAGGCCGCTGGCGCTTTCCTGTACCCAGTTCGCCGTTTGCTCCCTTCTTAGTTGCATGATCGGTGTCGTGTTCGAACCGATCAGCATGGCCTCCATCGAGGCTTCGCTCGCGGAAATCCTCTATGTCGGCCTCGTCTCCTCCGGCCTCGCCTTCGTGCTGCAAGTCATCGGCCAGCGTTACACCACGGCCCCGCAGGCTGCGATATTCCTGTCTTCGGAGGCGCTTTTCGGCGCTTTGCTGGCCTCGATTTTCCTCAACGAAACCATTTCGGGCGCCGGCTACATCGGCTGCCTGATCATATTCGTCGCGATCCTGATCGTCGAACTGGTGCCGGAACTGACGCGCAAACGGCAAAAACCCATGGCCGGAGCGGCCTGACGCAAAAAGAACTTATTTTTCTTATTCCGCCATAAATGCGGGGTACGGCATTCAAATTTTGCCGTGAAATCCTGCGGCAAACGGCAATTATTTCATCAATTGTCGCCCCTGCAGAAAAAATATGCGATTGCGCGATGTTATTCTACCGCAGGTTTTTTATCTGACAAAAAGCCCGTGAAAACTTTTGCTTGCCAATTTTTGATAAACGCATCACTCTACCGCGGTTCGGGCAATTTGCGAGCATGGGAAGGCCTATAAATTTGCGCACTGGGGACGCTATAAACCTCGGGCGGTGGGACGAAAAACGTTGGATGAAAACGCCATTACTTCCCGCTGCGAAGGTCCATTTTCTCAATAGTCAAAAACTGCCTGCCAACGCCCACGCGGGGCAAAACTGTAATGCTGCCTGTAGCTGAACGCGGGCAGAGCGAAAAGGACCTGATGCATGGCCGAAACTGGCACCGTAAAATTCTTCAATACAGACAAAGGCTTCGGCTTCATCAAGCCAGACAATGGTGGCGCTGATATCTTTGTTCACATCTCTGCTGTACAGGCTTCCGGCCTGTCCGGACTTTCAGAAAATCAGAAAGTGAGCTTCGACACGGAACCGGATCGTCGCGGCAAGGGCCCGAAGGCAGTCAATCTGCAGATTGCTGGCTGACCCTAAAACGGCTTTCTTTTCTAGTTGAAGCCCGGCAGGAATGCCGGGTTTTTTTGTGCCGTCCATAGGCGTAAATCGCCTGGACCTCAGATACCCTTGAGATAGGGATTGTTGCGCCGCTCGTCGCCCAGCCGCCCACCGGGGCCATGGCCGCAGATGAAGCCGACATCATCGCCGAGCGGCAGCAGCTTGTCGCGAATGGACGCCATCAATTGTTCGTGGTTTCCGCCCGGCAGGTCCGTGCGCCCAACCGATCCCGAAAACAAGACGTCGCCGACATGGGCGAATTGCTGGTCGCGGTTGTAGTAAATGACATGGCCGGGTGCGTGGCCCGGGCAATGATAGACCTCGAAGACGTGGTCTCCGAAGGATACCTTGTCGCCATCCTTCAGCCATTTGTCGGGCACGACATTCTTCAAACCGCTGATACCGTATTTTTCGGCCTGCACCTCGATCCTCTCCAGCAGCGGCCGGTCATCCTCATGCGGCCCGATCACCGGCAAAGAGAGCTTCCCGCGCAGTTCGTCGGCGCCGCCGGCATGGTCGAGATGCCCGTGCGTCAGCCAGATTTCCTTGAGCGTGATGCCGTTTTCAGCAACGACCTGAAGAATGACGTCCACATCCCCGCCGGGATCAACGACGACGCCCTCCTTGGTGTCCTGATCGAACAGGATGGTGCAATTCTGCTCGAATGGCGTGACCGGAATAATGCCCGCCTGCAACTTTCCCATATCCTGCATCTCCTGTCTGAAAGGTTGCGCCTCCTATAGCCCGCGACCGCCTGCGGCACAATGGCGGCGGAAATGACACCCGCTTTCAGCGACCCACCCATTCTAAAAATAACCATGAAATACAGCATGATAACAAGAAGTCCTCCGCATATGGCGGGAATTGCCGGCGAAAAATGTGGAACGCCCTGATGGTTGCGACGTTCTAGCTCCAGTCTTGAAAAGGAGTGAGACACATGGACAAGACGCTTAAAATGCTCATGGCTGGCGGCGCCTTCGCCCTGATGGCTGGTTACGCGAACGCCGCCATGGTCGCCACGACAGCATCGGATATTTCCGTTCGCTCGGGCCCCGGTGAAGACTATCCCGAGGTGGGGCTGGCCACCCGCGGCAGCAATGCGGTTCTGGATGGCTGCATGGAAGGCAGCAGCTGGTGCCGCATCGAAGTCAACGGTCTGCGCGGTTGGGCTCATGCGGATTATCTGAATGTCATGTATGAGGGCTCTCCCGTCATTCTCGAACAGCGCCGCTCGGACCTCAGCGTTCCGGTGGTCACCTATGAAAAGACCTCGAGCGTGCAGGCCGAACCCAATCCCGGCGATCCAAACCTCGGCCGGGTTGGCGAGGTGGACCCGCCGCAATCGGTGATAACCTATATTGACGAACATCCCGCCGACACCGTTACCTATGATGGCGACATAGCCATCGGGAGTGTATTGCCGTCAGATACACGTCTCGTCGAAATCCCCGACTATCAGTATCGTTATGTCCGGGTGAACGATGTGCCGGTTCTCGTCGAACCTTCAACACGGCGGATCGTCTACGTTTACCAGTAGAGGCTTCTGCCGAACAAATCGTCCATCGGGCGACATGAAACAAATGAAGGGCGCGGGCTTTCCGCGCTCTTTTCTATTTCCGGTAAAGGCCACTCAGGATTCCAGTTGCACCGGCACCCGCAGCATATTATCCACCGCAACAGAAAATGATCGCGGCATTCTCCCGAGCGGACGCATTTTCGGCTATGTTTACAGAATATTGGCGCATCGACGTATGTCAGCCGCAGAATATGAAGGAACCGCAGTGCCACCGCAATCGCTCAAAACCGCAGCCGCCAGACAGACACCGGCACTTCCGAAGGTGGACGACGGCAAGATCGACTTCGACACGATCGAGGCGCTGTTTTTCGCCTATCGCGATTTCGTCTCCGATCCCGATGTCATTCTGTCGAAGCTGGAATATGGCCGGGCGCATCATCGGGTGGTCTATTTCGTCAGCCGGCAGCCGGGCATGACGGTGGCGGATTTGCTCGACACGTTACAGATCACCAAGCAGAGCCTTGCCCGCGTGCTCAAACAACTGATCGACGATGGTTACATCCGTCAGATGGCAGGCCCGGAAGACCGTCGCCAGCGCAGGCTTTATCCGACGCTGACGGGCCGCGAACTGGCGCTGGCGCTGAGCGAGCCGCAATCGCGTCGCATTGACCGGGCGCTGGAAGGGCTCGGACCTGACGCCCGCGCCTGCGTGCGCAAGTTTCTGGCGCAGATGCGCAGCCCGACAACCGTGGAAGGCGAGTGACGATGGCGCAAGCTCCGACAAAACGACCGCCAGCGGATGACGATGCCGCCCATCTCCTGATCGTCGACGACGACGCCCGCATTCGCGATCTCCTGCAGCGCTTCCTTGGCGACAAGGGTTACCGCATCTCCGTGGCAGCCGATGCGGCCGAAGCACGGCGTAAAATGATAGGCATCCGCTTCGATCTGCTCATCCTCGATGTGATGATGCCGGGCGAAAACGGGCTTTCGCTGACCCGCTCGCTGAACGAGGATAAATCCGTACCGGTTATTCTTCTGACCGCCCGTTCGGAGGCGGACTCCCGCATTGCCGGGCTGGAAGCGGGCGCGGACGACTATCTCGCCAAGCCCTTCGATCCGCGCGAACTTGTCCTGCGCATCAACAATATCCTGCGGCGCAACACCTCGCCTGACACGCCCAAGATCGAACAGATCATGTTTGGTCCCTACAGTTTCTCCATTCCGAAGAAGGAATTGCGGCGCGGCCCCGAAACGATCCGCCTGACGGATCGCGAACAGGAGATCATGCTGCTTTTCGCACTGCGCGCCGGCGACACCATTCCACGCCACGAACTGGTGGAAGCGGAATCGGAAGTGGGCGAAAGAACCATCGACGTGCAGATCAACCGTCTTCGCCGCAAGATCGAGGACGACCCTGCCAATCCTGTCTATCTGCAAACGGTGCGCGGCATCGGTTACCGCCTGAGCGTGGACTGACGAGCACCAAAGGAAAGGCGAACGCACGGCCATGGCGAGCCTCGATTTTCTGAGCACGGTCAAAAAAAGCGGCGTGGCCAAGGCCTGGCGCCTTTCCGGCAGATGGTTGCGCC
This sequence comes from Agrobacterium radiobacter, assembly GCF_040801995.1. NCBI lineage: Bacteria > Pseudomonadati > Pseudomonadota > Alphaproteobacteria > Hyphomicrobiales > Rhizobiaceae > Agrobacterium > Agrobacterium radiobacter. The sequence goes on from NZ_JBEGHX010000001.1 coordinate 1,842,614, forward strand.
ACTGGCTGCCCACCGGCCTTTACACCCGATCCCTGCTCATCATCATCCTGCCGATGATTTTGCTTCAGGGCGTGGTCGCGGCAGTCTTCATGGAACGCCATTGGCAATTGGTGACCGAACGCCTCTCCTCTGCCGTGACGCGCGATATCGCCGCAATCATCGAGCTTCTGCAGACGGACCCCGAGGAAGACGACTATCAGCGCGTCATCCGCATTGCGCGCGACAAGCTCGGTCTGAGCGTCTATATCGAACCAAAGGCGGATTTGCCTGCTCCGAGACCTGAGCCGCTGTTTTCGATCCTCGACAGGATTCTGGCGGATCAGTTGACGCAGCAGATCGGCAGGCCGTTCTGGATCGATACCTATGGCAACGGCTCGCTGGTCGAAATCCGCGTCCAGCTGGAAGACAAGACCCTGCGCGTCTTTACCAGCCGCAGCGCGGCCTATGCCTCCAACACGCATATCTTCCTTGTCTGGATGGTGGGCGCATCGCTGGTGCTGATCGCCATCTCCATCCTGTTCCTGCGCGGCCAGATCAAGCCCATCGAAGCGCTTGCCAAGGCGGCCGAGAACTTTGGCAGAGGCCAGAAGATTACCGCCTACTCCCCGCGCGGCGCGGACGAAGTGCGGCGCGCAGGCCTCGCCTTCATATTGATGCGCGAGCGTATCGAGCGACAGATGGAGCAGCGCACCGCCATGCTGAACGGCGTCAGCCATGATCTGCGCACCATCCTCACCCGCTTCAAGCTGCAACTCGCGCTCGCCGGCGACAATCCCGACCTTGAGGGGCTCGACAAGGATGTCGAGGACATGCAGTCAATGCTTGAGGCCTATCTGACCTTTGCCCGTACTGATGTCGAAGAGGATGTCGGCACGCTGGAACTTCCAGCCCTTCTCGAAAAAATCGGCCATGATTTCGAGCTGCACGGCAAGAAATTCAGCTACGAACTCTATAATATCGAGCGGATCATCGCGCGGCCAAATGCGCTTTCACGGCTCGTCGCCAATCTCGCCGAAAATGCGCGGCGCTACGCCAGCAACCTCCACGTCGATATCCGCAAGGCGCCACGCTCCATCATCATGACGTTTGACGATGATGGTCCCGGCATTCCGGAAATCTCACGCGAGGATGTGTTCAAGCCGTTCTTCCGGCTGGACGAGGCGCGCAACCTCAACGCCTCGGGCACGGGCCTTGGCCTCTCCATCGTTCGCGACATCGCCCGCAGCCATGGCGGCGACGTATCTCTGGATGAAAGCCCGATGGGCGGATTGCGGGTAATCGTGAAAATTCCGGCTTAGCGGCATAGCGCCGGTCAGCACATCTTCTCGCCGTTCGGCACCGGCCGCTCAACCGCGGCAAGCACGATATCGCCATTGGCATCGGCAAAACCGAGCGTCAGGACTTCGGACCGGAAAGGACCGATCTGGCGCGGCGGAAAATTCACTACGCCCAGAACCTGCCGCCCGACAAGACTTTCCGGCGTATAATGCACCGTGATCTGCGCCGAGGATTTCCTGATGCCGATGTCCGGCCCGAAATCGATCTTTACCTTGAAGGCCGGCTTGCGCGCTTCGGGAAAAGGTTCTGCTTCGACAATGGTGCCGACGCGGATATCGACCTTCTCGAAATCGGCATAGGAAATTTCACCGCTCATGGCTCGCCCCTTCAGCCCGCCAGCTCTTCGGCGCGCATTTTCGCGGCAGCGACCGCCCTGTCGAACAGGGGCTGCATGCCGTCCTCGGCCATCAGCACGGACAGCGCCGCAGCCGTGGTGCCGCCCGGCGAGGTAACATTCTGGCGCAGGCGCGCCGCCTCGTCGGAAGACTGGTGCAGGAGTTCGCCGGCGCCGGCCACGGTTTCACGCGCCAGACGCATGGCGACATCCGCCGGCAGGCCGGCCTTGCGCCCAGCCTCGGCCATGCATTCCACGAGATAAAAGACATAGGCAGGGCCACTACCCGAAACCGCAGTCACCGCGTCGATATCGCTTTCGGCATCCACCCATTCAACCGGACCGCTGACCTTCAGCAACCCGTCCACAACGGTTTTAAGCTCGGGCGTCACCAGGTCGTTGGCATAGGCCCCCGTCACGCCGCGGCCGACCATGGCCGGCGTGTTGGGCATGGCCCGCACAGCGGCAACCGAACCGAAATGCGAAACGAAGGTGGCAATGGTGGTGCCCGCCGCGATGGAGACCACAACCGTTTCCGGGCCCAGCAGAGGCTTCAGCGACGGCAGCACGGCTTCCATCATCTGCGGCTTCACCGCCACGAAAAGAATGCCGGCCTTCACGCCCCCAGGCACGCTTTCGGCATGGGTGGCGCCGGCTTCCGCAATCGTCGTGCGCATGGCGTCGGAAGGGCGCGGGTCGATGACGATGACCTGCGATCCCGGCACACCCTTTTTCAGCCAGCCTGAAAGCATGGCGCCGCCCATATTGCCGGCGCCAACGAGGACGAGAGGCCCGGAAGCCTTGTACACCATGTTACGCTTCCCCGACGGTCTCGAACATGACCGCTTCAATTGCACTTTTCGCATCCAGCCCCGACCAGACGACGAACTGGAATGCCTGGTAATATTGCTCGCAGGCCTCAAGCGCGCTGGAAAGCAGCACTTCAACCTGCTGGTTGTTCGGTTCGGCGCCGCCGGCCAGAAGCAGGGACTGGCGGAAGATCACCACGTCTTCCTGCCGCCACAGATCGAAATGACCCATCAGCACCTGACCATTGACCTGCGAGAGCAGACGAATGACTTCGTTGACGCGCTGGTCCGGCACCTTGATATCGAAGGCGCAGGCCAGATGCAGCGCCTCGAATTCTTCCATCCATGAAAAGGAGACGTGATAGTCCGCCCAGTGACCAGCGACAGTCATGGCGATCTCGTCTTCACCGGAGCGCTCGAAAGACCAGTCGTTCGAGGCAGCGACAATCTCGATCATGTCCACGGGATTGGACTGACGCTCAATTTCAAATTCTATCAGACTCATGCGGCACCTTCTCAGCCGGTAGGGATGTCCTGTTTTGAACGCCGGGCACAAAACGCACATACAAACCGGGATAAACATTTGAGACGATTGCCCGACACCACCAGAATTACGCATTCACCCTGTCTGGAGCTTACCAGGTCTTTTCGAATCATCATTTAAAATCAGTGTATAATGGCCGAGTCCTGCTGCCACCCCTTCCCCACCATTTTTGCTTTTTGAACAGTGGATATCTTCTCCCCCATCACCTCAGGCGAGATACATAAGCGACTCTGCCGACTGCGTTTTTTGGAAGTGTCCACAGGCCCAAAAAATTCGCGTCCGAGGCCCGTTTTTTAACAACCGGGAGTCATTTCGGGCGCTATGAGCCGCAAATAAAAAGTCCCGGAATCGCAAGCGATCCGGGACCCGTCAGAAAAGGCGCTAAAAAATCAGTCCTTGGCGGCGGAAAGCTTCGCTTCCAGAGCCTCGATACGGGCGCGCAGCGCGTCGTTTTCATCACGCGCCTGAATGGCCATTTCGCGAACCGCATCGAATTCCTCGCGGCGGACAACGTCCAGACTGTTCAGCCAGCGATCCGCCTGGGCATGAAAAGCCGCTTCGGCTTCCTTGCGCACGCCCTGCGCCGCGCCGGCCGCGTCGGTCATCAGCTTGGCGAATTCATCCAGAAAACGATTGGTGCCTGTCGTGCTCATGGCGCTTGTCCTTCGTCGGTTCAGGGGCATCGTCTTGCCCGCTGTTGATAGTCTTCAGGTAGGCACTCCACCGCCGCCTTGCAAGCGAAATCGAAAAATCGCAAGAGCTTGCGTGGCCTTCGGTATCTTAAGCAGCAGCTTGAAGAATCACCTTGACCGCCGCCACCGCAATCGCCATTTTCCTTGGCGTCAGGGAGACCGGTGAGCATCATCGCCCGGCCCCTCTTGAGGCAATGGATCGTTCCGTTGTCCGCCCAGCAACGATGACGGAATATACGGATTGTTAGCCGCTCCCACCCAACTCGCCATCATGCCCTTCCCCAATATCGATCCGGTGGCGCTGTCCCTCGGCCCGCTCTCGATCCACTGGTACGGCATTGCCTATGTTGCCGGCATCATGCTCGGCTGGTTTTACGCCCGCCGCCTCGCCCGCACGGATCGCCTGTGGCCGAACGATGTGTCGCCCGTCTCGGCGCAGCATCTTGATGATTTCATCCTCTGGGCAGCCGGCGGCATCGTACTCGGCGGGCGCATCGGTTACATCCTGTTTTACGATATGGCAGCCGTGGCCGCCAACCCCATCAGGGCGATCGAGATCTGGAACGGCGGCATGTCGTTCCATGGCGGCCTGATCGGCACGACCATCGCCATGATCCTCTTCGCCCGCAAGAACGGCATTCCGGTCTGGAGCATGTTCGACGTCGTCGCCGCCGTCGCGCCCATCGGCCTGCTGTTCGGGCGCATCGCCAATTTCATCAATGGCGAATTGTGGGGACGCATCGCCGATGTGCCATGGGCGGTCGTCTTCCCGACCGGCGGCCCCTTCGCGCGGCATCCGAGCCAGCTTTATGAAGCGGGCCTAGAGGGCCTCGTGCTCGTCATCGTTCTGGCAATCGCCATCTATGCCTTCAGGGCGCTGAAGACGCCTGGCACCGTCACCGGCATTTTCGTCTGCGGTTATGCGCTGTCACGCATCTTCGTGGAATTTTTCCGCGAGCCGGACGCGCAGATCGGATATCTCGCCGGCAACTGGCTGACCATGGGCATGGTGCTCTCCACGCCGATGTTCGCTCTCGGCCTCTGGGCCGTCCTGCGGGCGCGCAGCGCGACAAAAAGCGCCTAAGCGGTATGATCGCCCATGACGACACCGCTTGCGCAACGTATCAAATCACTTATCCGGCTCAATGGTCCGCTCAGCGTTACCGACTATTTTTCGCTCTGCCTCGCCGATCCTGAACACGGTTATTACAAGAGTCGCGAACCCTTCGGCCGTTCGGGTGATTTCATCACCGCGCCAGAGGTCAGCCAGCTTTTCGGCGAAATGCTCGGGGTCTTCGTGGTGCATGCCTGGCAACGGCATGGCGCGCCCGCACAAACGCAACTGGTGGAAATCGGCCCCGGCCGCGGCACCATGATGTCGGATATGCTGCGCGTCATCCGCCGCATCGCGCCGCCGCTTTATGAGACGATGCGGGTGCATCTGGTCGAAACCAGCCCCCGCCTTTCCACCATCCAGAAAGAAACGCTGGCCGAACATGCGGACAGGCTGACATGGCATGACAGTTTCGACGACGTGCCGGATGGTTTCCTGCTGCTTGTCGCCAACGAACTCTTTGATGCCATTCCGATCCGGCAATTCGTCAGGACGCCGCAGGGTTTCCGCGAGCGCGTGGTCAGCCTCGATGCCAATGACGAACTCGTCTTCTCGACGGGTCTTGCCAGCATAGACCCGTCCCTGCTGCCGCCGCAGCCCGAACAGCAGCCGCTCGGCGCCATATTCGAGATTGCACCGGCCCGCGAAGCCGTGATGGCCGCAATCTGCCAGCGCCTGTCCGCCCATGGCGGCACGGCGCTCGCCATTGATTACGGCCATCTGGTCGCCGGTTATGGCGATACGCTGCAGGCCATGCGCAACCACGCCTTCGACCCGGCGCTTGCGCATCCCGGCGAAGCCGATCTCACCAGCCATGTCGATTTCGAAAGCCTTGTGAAAACAGCCGAAGCGACCGGCGTGCATGTCAACGGCGCGCTGCGACAGGGCGATTTTCTGTATGGCCTCGGCCTCAAGGAAAGAGCAGGCGCGCTTGCGGCGAAGGCGACGCCCGACCAGACGCTTGAAATTGCCGAAGCGGTCAATCGCCTCGCCGGTGAAGGCGCCGGCAAGATGGGGGAACTTTTCAAGGTCATCGCCGTTTCAAGTCCCGCGCTTCATCTTCTGCCGTTTCGCGCGGTGGATTGACAGCGCAACAACCTCTGGGCCAACATCGCTGCGACACACGAAGCAGGCACACTGCATCACACGCGCCGCGCAACGCCGCGGCAACCGGAAACATCTCGCTTAACCGTAGCTCACTGGCCAACAGCGATATTCTCCAAGGAACTCCCGCACCATGCAGAACGCAACGCTGCCGCTCCCGCTCCAGTCCCCCCTGCTCGCCGCGTCAGGTGAAAACCGTGTCCGCCACGGTTTCTTCACACGGCAGGGCGGCGTCTCGGAAGGGCTTTATCAGGGCCTCAATGTCGGCCTCGGCTCCCAGGATGAACCCGAAAAGGTGCAGGAAAACCGCCGGCGCGTGACGCAATGGTTCGGCCTGCCCTCAGGCCGCCTCGCCACCGTGCATCAGGTCCATTCCCCCGATGTCCTCGTGGTCGATGGCACCTATGACGGCAGCCGCCCGCAGGCGGACGCCATGGTGACGGCAACGCCGGGTTTCGTGCTGGGCGTGCTGAGCGCCGATTGCGGCCCGATCCTGTTTGCCGACGTGGAAGCGGGTGTCGTGGGTGCCGCCCATGCCGGCTGGAAGGGCGCGCTCTTCGGCGTGCTTGAAAATACCATCGAGACCATGACGAAGCTCGGCGCCAGCCGCGAGCGGATCGCTGCCTCGCTCGGGCCTTCCATCAGCCAGAGCAATTATGAGGTCGGGCCGGAATATGTGGCGCGCTTCACCGATATCGATCCGGCCTATGCGGACTATTTCGCCGAGACGGAGAAACAGGGCCACGCCCTGTTCGACCTCAAGCAATTCACCATCGACCGCCTGACCAACGCCGGCGTGAAGGCGGAAAATCTCGGCCTCTGCACTTATCCGGACGAAGAGCGGTTCTATTCCTATCGCCGCACGACCCACCGCGCCGAACCCGATTATGGCCGGCAGATTTCCGCAATCGCAATTCTGGAGGACTGATATGGCCCTGCATTTCGAGCTTTCGGAATTCGATGCCCGTCGCGAGCGGCTGCTCGCGAAAATGGCCGAAGAGAAGCTGGACGCGCTGCTGCTTTTCGCGCAGGAAAGCATGTATTGGCTGACCGGCTACGACACTTTCGGCTACTGCTTCTTCCAGACGCTGGTGGTCAAGTCGGACGGCTCCATGACGCTGCTGACCCGTTCAGCGGATCTGCGGCAGGCCCGCAATACCTCCATCGTCGAAAATATCCTCATCTGGGTCGATCGGCCAAATGCCGACCCGACACTCGACCTGAAGAACCTGCTGAGCGATCTCGACCTGCTCGGCGCAAAGATCGGGGTGGAGTACGACACCCATGGCATGACCGGCCGTGTCGCCCGGCTGCTGGACAACCAGCTCGCCAGCTTCTGCCAGATGAGCGACGCCTCCTATCTCGTCAGCACGCTCAGGCTCGTCAAAAGCCCCGCCGAGATCGCCTATGCGCGCAAGGCAGGCCAACTGGCCGACGATGCGCTGGACGCGGCTTTACCGCTGATCAAGCCCGGTGCGGACGAAGCCGCGATCCTGGCGGCGATGCAGGGCGCGGTGCTGGCTGGCGGCGGCGATTATCCCGCCAATGAATTCATCATCGGCTCCGGCGCGGATGCGCTGCTGTGCCGTTACAAGGCAGGCCGTCGCAGGCTCGATGACAAGGATCAGCTGACGCTCGAATGGGCTGGCGTCAGCGCCCATTACCATGCCGCCATGATGCGCACGGTGGTGATCGGCGAACAGGATTTCCGCCAGAAGGAGCTTTACAGCGCCTGCTTGCAAAACCTCACCGCCATCGAAGAAGTGCTCCACCCCGGCAAGACTTTTGGCGATGTCTTCGACGTCCATGCCCGCGTCATGGACGAACGCGGATTGACCCGCCACCGGCTGAACTCCTGCGGTTATTCGCTGGGTGCGCGTTTCTCGCCCTCCTGGATGGAGCATCAGATGTTCCACGCCGGCAATCCGCAGGAAATCACCGCCGACATGACGCTGTTCGTGCATATGATCGTGATGGATTCCGATTCCGGCACGGCCATGACACTTGGCCAGACCTATCTGATCACCGACGGCGCGCCGGAGCCACTCTCGCGACACAACCTCGATCTTCTCACAGCTTAAATCGCCACCGGGTTTGACAGAGCGGGAAAACCGCCCTTACATTGCGCCACCTTGGGCAAGAAGGAGCGGAACATGAGAGGGAAAATCGCATGAGCCGGACGGGGTTCACCCCCCTTTGTCTGGCCGTCATTGTTCCAGCGCTTGTCCTGGCCCTGTCAGGCTGCAACACGACGGAAGCGCTGACACCGCAGGTGGATGTCGGCCATAATGGCTCGCAATCGACGCCGGTAACGCAGGGCGATCTCGACCAGATGGCCGCCGCCGCCGACCGGGCACCCACCGGCGCCCCGGCAACCGCGACATCCATCCCCGCCTATGCACCGCAAAACTCGCTGCAGGCGCAGGCACAGGCGCTGTCCAATGGCAGCCAGTATGGCGAACCGCTTCGCCAGAACCAGACTGCAGCCCAGCCCGCCGCAACCGCGCAATCCGCCCCCTCGCAGCAGACGGCGTCACTTGCGCCCGCCTCCTCGGCAAACTCGATCCGCTTCCTGCCCATCATCGGCGCACCCGTTCAGGCGGTGACGCCGCTATCGCGTCAGCTCGGGGCCGAAGCGCGGGCGAAGGGGTTGACCATCCGCGCCTCAAACGACAATTCGGCCGAAAATATCCTGAAAGGATATTTCTCCGCCTTTGCCGATGGCGGCAAGGTCAATATCGTTTACGTCTGGGACATTCTCGACGCCAATGGCGTGCGGCTGCATCGCCTGCAGGGACAGGAGGCGGTGGCGGCAAAAGGCAGCGATCCATGGGCCGCCGTGACCGACAGGGTCATGCAGGATATCGCTGCAAAAACACTCAACGATTATTCATCATGGAAGCAATCTCAACGCGGATGAGGTGAATCGACGGGAGAAGTCACAGAGATTTCACGAAAATCATTGCGAAAGCGCGGAGTCCTCTTGCAATCGGAAGCAACAGCGCTATTAAGGCGCGCATGGCAACAAGGCGTATCCGGCAAAGGCTTTTCAGCCGGATGTTCCTCCCCTTGAACGACGCTTGGTTACGGTGGATTGAGCCCCGTGGCGCAAGGCGATGGCATGGAAACAGGCGGCCGCAATGAAGGTTTTCGCAGGCAATTCGAACCGGCACCTTGCCGAAGCGATCTGCAAGTATCTTAATGTTCCTCTCGGAAATGCCACTGTAAAGCGGTTTGCTGACCAGGAAATATTCGTAGAAATCAGCGAAAATGTGCGTGGTGAGGACGTTTTTATCGTCCAGTCCACCTCTTTCCCGGCAAATGATCACCTGATGGAACTTCTCATCATGATCGATGCCATGCGTCGCTCCTCGGCCAAGCGCATCACGGCGGTGCTACCCTATTTCGGTTACGCCCGCCAGGACCGCAAGGCCGGGCCCCGCACCCCGATTTCCGCCAAGCTCGTTGCCAATCTGATTACCGAAGCCGGCGCCGACCGCGTTCTCACCCTCGATCTTCATGCCGGCCAGATTCAGGGCTTCTTCGATATCCCCACCGACAATCTCTTCGCAGCACCAATTCTCGCCCGCGACGTGAAGGACCATTACGACACCAACAATGTCATGGTCGTTTCACCAGATGTCGGCGGCGTGGTCCGCGCCCGCGCACTCGCCAAACGTCTCGACTGTCTTCTGGCCATCGTTGACAAGCGCCGTGACCGTCCGGGCGAATCCGAAGTCATGAACGTCATCGGCGATGTCTCCGGCAAGGACTGCATTCTCATTGACGATATCGTCGATTCCGGCGGCACGCTCTGCAACGCCGCGGAAGCCCTGCTGAAAAAGGGTGCGACCAGCGTCACCGCCTATATCACCCACGGCGTGCTTTCCGGCGGCGCGGTTGCGCGTGTGGCTTCCTCGAAGCTGCGCGAACTCGTCATCACCGACAGCATCCAGCCGACCACCGGTGTCCAGTCCGCGCATAATATCCGCGTGGTCAGCACCGCAGGCCTGCTCGGCGAGGCAATCAACCGCACCGCACAGGAACAGTCGGTTTCCGGCCTGTTCGACTAAAGAACTTCGCCAATCGCCTTAGCGCTGCCTGCTGCTGTCCGGTTTAATTTCCGGGCAGGCTGCGATCGGGCTGACATTCTCTCGGCGTCATCCTCGGCTCTGCGCCGAGGCTTCAATCACGTTGAATAAAATCATTAGGTTGCAGATCCTCGAGACAAGCCCGAGGATGATGCAGGAGTGTCTGGCGTTCTTCGCCATTCATCGCATTGATGCAGCGCCCCGACCTTCCGCTTAAGACGAGGCCGCACCCGCATCCGGGGGCCGCTGCAGACGGGAGGCGGCGGCCTTGATTTTCGGCCACCAGCGCCGAACCCGGGTCAGGACGGCATGGCGACCGTTACGCCAGATGCTGACCGTATCGGCCGAGACGGCGTCACCGGTGAACAAGTGACGGTGTCGGTTTACCGCCAGTACCCGGTAGAGAAACAGGGTCGTCAGGGCGGAAAAGAGGATGGACATCACCACATCGCTAAGGAAATGCCCACCGGCCGCAATGCGCAAACCGGACATGAGGATGATCATGCCGACGGCAATGCTTCCCATCATGAACCGTCCGGGCCATTGCAGCCGGGGCCAGACGAGCACGCAGAGCGGCAGGAAGAAACTGGCGATCAGGGCGGTTTCACCTGAGGAAAACGAGCAGTTTGAATAACATTGCGTGCTGAACTGGAAAGGCGGCGTGAAAAGCTGCTGCCCGCCGAACTCGGTAACGCTGAACGGGCGGGCGCGACCGATCGTCGCCTTCAGCACGCCATTGACGAAAAGACCGGCACAGAGGATCACGGGCCCGCACAGGAAGGCCCAGACGCGCCATCCGGTTCTCTGTAGAGTACCCAGCCGCAGATTGCCGACAAGGATCACGAAAACCAGAAGAGTGGCAAGCTCCGTACCTTCACGCAGCGTATCCCGCAGCCATTCGGGAAACGGTTCACGGCCGGACCATGGCTGCTCGACGGGAGAGAAAAACAGCGCGGAGAACCTGAGATCGATGGAGGGAAAAGTCGCAAACAGGATGACGATTGCCAATGTGGCGAGTGTCAGCCAGATCGTGATCCGCATATGCGAAAGATCATTGTCCATTGCTGCCCTCCGGCATGCATTTCGGTAGCAGGCGCCAGAGGCCGATTTCCCTGCCCTCGAGGAAACCCGGCCCGGCGATCCAGCGCGCAACCGGCGCTTCGCCGACAAGGCAGGCCGGCAGACCATCCGCGCTTGCCAGGAACAGGGGATTTTTCGCCTCGCCAGCTTTCAGCGGATAAAGAAGAGCATAGTGACTGGAGGGCACGCCGGTTTCGGGCAATGCCCGCGTCAGCACCTGTTTTTCGTCCCGCAATTGATAAAAAAGCTCGGCCAGTATCGAACGATCATTGGCGACGATGGCATCCGCCCCCGCCTCGCGCGCCCGTGACAGGCCGGTCGACACCAGCTCGGCGCGCCCGAGATACCGCGCCATCGCCAGTTCACCTTTGGGCAGGCGCAATTGCGTTCCGGCAATGGTCATCAGCGGCAGCACGACGGCCACGATGCCACCAAGCACGAGGGTGGACACGGTGAGCCAGCGCCGCGACGCCAGCACCGGCACCGCCAGAAGCACGCCGGCCGCATAGGCTCCGACCGCCCAGTTGGCAAGCGCCCGCGACATCAAACCCTGCGCGGTGATCAGCAGAACGATCGGCACCGAAAGCGCGACCAGCGCCCGGGCTTCACCGGTCCTGGCACGAATTGTCGCGACGATCATGCCAGCGAAAACGAATGGTCCGACCACGCCCGCCTGCGAGAAGAAGAACTCCAGCGCGGAGCCGATCTTCAGCTGGACGCCATGCCAGTTCGCATTGTCGGCCGTGTGGCGTGCGGTCATGAAATCATGCGCAGCGTTCCACCACAGATTGGGCGCGATGACGGCAACGCAGACCAGTGCCGCAATCGCCGCGTCACGCAGCCGGATGCGCCATGCCTCGCAAAGCCAGCCGGCGGCGATGAAGCAGGGCAGAAAATAGATCATCGCATATTTCGACATCAGCCCGAGACCGAAGCAGAGACCGAGAGCGATGCTCCAGCCAAACGCCGCCCTGCCCTCGCTACGGGCGAGCGCAAGCTTCCGCACCGAGATCATCGACAGCACGATGAACAGCATCATCGGCGTATCGGTCGAGATCAACAGGCTGCCGAGCGTCACGGCCGGCAAGGTTAGATAGATCACCGCAGCCAGCGAGCCCAGCCTGACATCGTAGATCATACGGCCCAGCACAAGGATCGCCGCCGCCGCCACGCCATGCACCACGGGTGCGGCCAGCCGCACCTGAAACGTGCCCTCGCCGCCGCCCAGAATGGTTGCCGCGCGAATGAGCCAGCCGATCAGCGGCGGCTTGGAATAGGCGCCGAGCGCCATCTCGCGGCCCCACAGCCAATATTGCGCCTCATCGACAAAAAGGTCGGTGCGGTTGAAGGCCAGACCAAGGACGCGCAGGGCGGTTACGAGGACAATCGCTGAAAACGCAAATGTCAGCCATCGGCGCTCATCGCCTGCCTGCGCATAAGGCATCGTCGCCGCCTCATGCATGCTGGCGGCGTTCTGCATGAATCAACCAGAGATTTCGGGCATAGATGAAAAGGCCGGAGGCCTGCCCGATGATAAAGACCGGATCGCGCCGCCAGATGGCGTAGGACAAAAGCACCAAACCGCCAATAACGGAAAAATACCAGAACGCCACGGGAATGACCGAGCGGTTGGCCCGTTCCGAGGAAATCCATTGAACCAGAAAACGCATGGTAAACAGCATCTGGCCCATGAAGCCGGTGCAGACCCACAGAAATTCCTTCCAGCTGTTCACATGCAGCATGGACCATAAAGCCGGTGCATTCACGGCAATGTCTCCGTTTTGAGAGTTTCAGCCCAGCTTGACCGCTTGCGCCGGCGCAAAAGCCAGGCGACACCGATCAGATCGTGGATGCCGACAAGCGCGCGGCCGATATTGGTGTAATGGGAATTTCCATGCAGCCGCGCCCGGTGCGTGACGTCGACATGGGCAACCTGCCAGCCGTCACGACTGAACAGCGCCGGAAAATAGCGGTGGTGATGATCGAAATAGGGCAAGGCGAGATAGGCGTCGCGGCGGAAGGCCTTGAGACCGCAGCCTGTATCGCGCGTGCCATCCTTCAATATCCGCGCCCGAAGCCCGTTGGCGAAGCGGGAGGAAAGGCGTTTTCCAAGCGTATCACGCCGGCCCACACGCTGGCCGGCGACGAGGCCGAGCCGGCTCGGGGCGCTGGCGGACAGAAGCGGCGCAAGAAGTGCCGGCAGATTGTCCGGCGGATTTTGCCCGTCTCCATCAAGCATGCAGATAACAGGCGCACGCGCCGCCTGCACGCCACTGTGGATCGCCGCCGATTGCCCGCCCTGGCGGTCATGCCGCACGAGCCGCAACATCGGATAACGGTCACCGAGCGCAAGCACCGCCTGGACCGTGCCGTCGGCAGATGCGTCGTCCACCACCACGATCTCGAAGTCGCCAACCGGCTGGCAGGCAGCAACGATCTCAGCCACGAGCGTTTCGACGCTCGCTTCCTCATTGTGCATCGGCACGACAACGGCGAAATCCGGCCTCGGTCTCACGCTGGCTCCGTCATATCCGTCTGCATTCAGTCCGCAGACATCATTGATAGTGGCGAGAGAAGGAGCGCGAAAAGCTTGCATGAACATGAACAGCCGTTGAACTTCACCCGATATGCGCCCGTTCTATTGCAGTTTTATTACGGGAAACGCCTCAGTGGCGGCCGGTTATTTTTTCACGGTATGCGGGAAATAATCGTACAATTCGCAGTGCTTTTAACGCGGCCGTAAGCAATTTTTGTCACCGTGCGCTCACGTTTTTTTGGGGGAGGAAACAGGATGCCGGGTGGGAATCCGACTGCTGTAAAAGCTAAATCATTGTCGATAAAAGCCAAATTTGCCGCGCTCGTCACGGGCGCTACGCTGGTTTCATGCCTGTCCGTGGGGTTGTTGTCCTACGAGATGGGCAAGTCGGGCCTGATCGACGCCAGCGAAATCAGGCTCGAAACGGTTGCAAGCAACCAGTCCAAACAGCTTGACGCCTATACTTTGCGTGTCGAACAGAGCATTTCCGAACTGTCGCAAAATGCCGCGGTCGCGCAGGCGCTGGAGACGATGACCACGGTCGTGCCTACGGAAAGGGATGCGATCCTCCAGGCGTTCCGCCGCGAGGGCGTCTCCGAGGAGGAGCGCGCCTCCTTCAACGGCGAAGGTCTGCGACTGCTTTATGCCATTCGCCATGCCACCATCAACTCCACCATCGCCAGCGTCTGGCGCAACACCCGCGTCAGCGACATCTATGTGATCGATAAGAGCGGTCTCATTATATACACCGTGACCAAGGGGAAAAACTTCCTGACCAGCGTGACGGAACCGCAGAACGCCGCGATCAAGGAGCTGTTCGACCGCATCGAGGCCGGCAAGGACGGTGTCGTCAGCACCACCGGCTTCAGCGGTGGGGAAAATGATTCGGCCATGATCGGCATGCCGCTCGCCGTTTCCAACTGGGGCCAGCTGCAGCGCAAGGGCGCCGTCATCATGCGCATCGCCGCCGATCGCATCGGCGCAGTCGTGACGCCCGAGGAAACCGGCAAGACCATCGATGACGCCGTTCTTCTGAACGCCGACGGCAAACGCCGGGCTGGCGTTCTTTCGGGCGGCGCGGATGCCGCCGTTTCCGAAAGCCTCGCGGCTCTTTCCAACGCAAACGAGGCCGGAACGGTGATGGCGCAGACGCCTGCGGGCAACATCTTCTATGCCTATCGCCCGGTCTCCGTCTTCGGACAGAAACATCTTCTGGCCATTGGTCAGCAGGAGAGCAAGGTTCTCGCCGCCGCCAACGATCTCGCCTTCTGGGCGACGCTTGCGACACTGGCCGTGCTTGCGATCATGACGCTGATCGGCATTTTCGTTTCCGCTGGTCTCACAAAACCGCTGACCGGCCTTGCCGGGCTGATGGAGCGCCTGAACGGCGGCGAGAACAATATCGAGATCAAGGCCGTTTCGCGCGGCGATGAGATAGGCACCATGGCGCGCGCGCTGGAATCCTTCCGGCAGGGCATTCTGGACAAGCAGCGCATGGAAACGGAAGCCCATCGCAAAGGCGAGGAACTGGACGAGGAACGCGCCCAGCGGGAGATGGAAAAGGCAAGAAGCGCCAGGGAACTGGAAGAAGCCGTCGATGCCCTTGCCACCGGTCTTGCCAATCTTGCGGCCGGCAGGCTCGATCTTCGCATCGAGAAATCCTTCGTGCCTTCGCTCGATCACCTGCGCGTCGACTTCAACAACTCCATGGCGGGCCTGGAAGCGACGATCTCCAATATTGGCGAAAGCGCAAACGCCATCCGCTCGGGCTCCGGCGAACTGAAAAGCGCATCGGAAGACCTGTCGCGGCGCACGGAACGCCAGGCCGCAGCCCTTGAGGAAGCGGCCGCTGCTCTCGGAGACATGACGCAGGCTGTCAATCTGTCCTTGTCGCGCTGCAATGTCGCCGTCGAGGCGACGGCGGGCACGATGCAGGACGCCCATAAATCCACGGCGGTCGTCAAAGAGGCGATCGTTGCGATGGAACGCATCGAGACCTCGTCGGCCAAGATCCGCCAGATCATCGACGTCATCGACCAGATCGCCTTCCAGACCAATCTGCTGGCGCTGAATGCCGGCGTGGAAGCCGCGCGCGCCGGAGAAGCCGGAAAGGGCTTTGCCGTTGTGGCGCAGGAAGTGCGCGAACTCGCCCAGAAATCGGCAGCCGCCGCCCGTGACATCACGACGCTCATCGCCACCTCTGCGGGTGATGTGGAAAGTGGCGTGGCGTTGGTGCTGAAGACCGGTGAAAGCCTGGAGCAGATCCAGAAGCGCATCCAGTCGGTCAACGACCAGATCGGTGAAATCGCCACCGCATCGCGCGAACAGTCCGGCCGCCTCAGCGAAATCAATGCCTCCGTCAACGAACTCGACCATGTGACGCAACAGAACGCGGCCATGGTGGAGGAAACGACAGCCGCAGCCTTCTCGCTATCCAGCGAGGCGGACGGTCTGACCGAACAGGTGGGGCAATTCTCCGTCGCCGCCGTAAGGCAGCGGGATCAGCGTTACGCGGCATAAGTCGCAACGAAAAAGGCCGGAGGCAAAACCTCCGGCCTTTTATTTTGCCTGAAAACCTGATCCGGGCTCCCAGGAGCCGGAGCCCCTGGGAACACGCCGGCTTGATCGTGATGATCCGTCGCCGGCTTCCGGGGAGGAACTCAGAAGAAGCCGACCTTGTTCGGGCTATAGGACACGAGCAGGTTCTTGGTCTGCTGATAATGATCGAGCATCATCTTGTGGGTCTCGCGACCGATGCCCGACTGCTTGTAACCACCGAAGGCGGCACCTGCCGGATAGACGTGATAGCAGTTCGTCCACACACGGCCCGCCTCGATGCCCCGGCCGGCCCGGTAGGCAATGTTCGTATCGCGGCTCCACACGCCTGCACCCAGACCGTAAACCGTGTCATTGGCGATTTCGAGCGCTTCCTCAACCGTCTTGAAGGTGGTGACGGAAACAACCGGACCGAAGATTTCCTCCTGGAAAATCCGCATCTTGTTGTTGCCTTCAAAGACGGTCGGCTGAATGTAATAACCGTCCTTCAGATCACCCGTGAGCGTCTTGCGGTCACCGCCGGTCAGAACCTTGGCGCCTTCCTTCTTGCCGATCTCCAGATAGCTCATGATCTTGTCGAACTGTTCCTGCGACGCCTGCGCGCCCAGCATGGTCGACGGATTGAGCGGATCGTCCTGGCTGATGGCCTGAACGCGTTTGATCGCCTTTTCCATGAAGCGGTCATAGATCGATTCATGAACCAGCGCGCGTGAGGGGCATGTGCAAACCTCACCCTGGTTAAGCGCGAAGAAAGCGAAACCTTCGAGCGCCTTGTCGAGGAAGGCATCGTCCTCGTTCATCACGTCGGCAAAGAAGATGTTCGGCGACTTGCCGCCCAGTTCCAGCGTGATGTTGGTGACGTTGTCGGCCGCATAACGCATGATTTCCTTACCGACCGAGGTGGAGCCGGTAAACGCGATCTTGGCGATGCGGTTGCTCTGCGCCAGCGGCTTTCCGGCTTCCAGGCCCGTGCCGTTGACGATGTTGAGGACGCCGGGCGGCAACAGATCTTCGATCAGTTCCATCACGACAAGAATGGAGGCCGGCGTCTGTTCGGCCGGCTTCAGCACCACGCAATTGCCGGCGGCAAGCGCCGGCGCAAGTTTCCACGCGGCCATCAGGATCGGGAAGTTCCACGGAATGATCTGGCCGACGACACCGAGCGGTTCATGGAAGTGATAGGCGACCGTGTCATTGTCGATTTCGCCGATCGTGCCTTCCTGTGCACGGATGCAGCCCGCGAAATAACGGAAATGGTCGATCGTCAGCGGAATATCCGCATTGGTCGTCTCGCGCAGTGGCTTGCCGTTATCCCAGGTTTCGGCCCGCGCGATGAGATCGAGATTGTCCTCGATACGCTGGGCGATCCTGAGCAGGATGTTGGAGCGTTCCGTTACGCTGGTCTTGCCCCATTTCTCTCTTGCCTTGTGGGCAGCATCCAGTGCGAACTCGATATCGGCCGCATCCGAGCGAGGAACTTCGCAGATCTTGTGGCCCGTGACCGGCGAAAGATTATCCATGTAGCGGCCGGATTTCGGCTCCACCCATTTGCCGCCGATGTAATTGCCATATTTCAGCTTGAAGGGCGCTTCGCCCGCTTTCTGCTGAACCTGAATATTCATGATTTCATCCTCCCTGATGAAAACGATCCGCGACGGACCGCATGGGAGAAAGGTGAGCCTAGATGGCGCTGTTCGGTAGAGGGGCGGCGCTGTTCCGCAGCGCACATTGTCTCACATCTGCGACAAAGGCGCTTCGATCCGGCATGATTGGCCGGATCGCAACCGCTTGGACCTTAATGCACGTCGAATTTCTTCATCTTGCGATGAAGCGTGGCGCGGCTGATGCCGAGCAGCGAAGCGGCTTGCGTGACGTTGCCGTTGGTGCGAGACAACACACGCCGAAGCGCCGAGCGTTCCGCTTCCGCAAGGTCGGAACCGCTGTCGTGGCGCTGCTCCTGCAGAATATCCGCAGCGGGCAGGCCCTGCGCGATCAGGGTATCATCGAGCTTCAGCGCAAGGCGTGCGGCGCGGGTTGCACCAAGCACAAGATCGTCCTGATCAACCGCAAGCAAAGAAAGCGCCGCGCCAAAACCACTCGGCACCACAACGATGCGCGCGCCCGGAAAGGCGCGACGGAAAAGATTGCCCTCGATGCGCTGCGCCGCATCCTTCACCGCCTGGGTGACGAAGGAAAAGGTCATCTCGTTAATATCGTCGCGGCAGGTGGAAATATCGAGTGCGCCCGTCACCCGGCCGGTATGGTCACGAATGGGCGCCGTGGTGCAGCAGAGTTCGGTATTCGACGTGAAGAAATGCTGGTCGCGATAAACCACCACCGAACGCTCATCGACGAGCGCCGTGCCGATGCCGTTGGTGCCCACACTCGCCTCGCTCCAGACCGCGCCGGACCAGAGACCAAGCGCTCGGAATTCTCGGTCATCGCCGGCCGCACCGCGTCTTTCCAGCGCAACACCCTGCGCATCGGTCAAAAGCAGGCAGCAGCCGGATTTGCCGACACTTTGGAAAATGCGGTCAAGTTCATCCGTGCTTTCGGCAATCAGGCCGGCCGCACTTTCACGGGCGCGGCGGAATTCATACTCGCTGAGAAAGATCGGTTTGCGGTTTTCCTCCGGTGCAAGATGATGTTTGACCATGCAGCGACGCCAGGAGGCGACAATCGGAGAACTTGCGGCGGCGGAACGGTGGCGCGCAGTTTCATACACGCGTTCCGCATGGGCGATGTCTGTCGGCATACGCTCCTCCCAAAGCTTTTCGGCGATGGTGCGCTGGAAGTGTTCACGTTTCAACAAAAAATTTCGCGACCACCATTGCCGGGCGCAACCGCGGGCTGCGCCAGACTATCGGACCGCCTTGAAATAACGCCGGCCGGCGCTCGCTTCCGTTTCATCCTCGGTCGAGAGAAACGTATCGTCCACGAGATTGGCGATGGAGGTCAGCGGTCCGGGCTTGCCGAAGAAGAAGCCCTGCACCTGCAGGCAGCCTTCGCGCCGCAGGAACTCGATATGGGCCTTCGTCTCGACCCCTTCCGCAAGCACCGGAATATTGAGGCTGTGCGCCAGAATGAGCGTCGAGCGAACGATCGCCTCCGACTGCACGTTGGTCGACAGGCCATCAATGAAGGCGCGGTCGATCTTGATCTTGTCGAAGGGGAAACTCTGCAGGGTCGAAAGCGAGGAATAACCCGTGCCGTAGTCGTCCATCGCGATCTTGACGCCGAGCGACTTGAGTTTGCGAATGGTAAGGAGCGCGTGGCGATGGTCGGCAATAATGCTGCCTTCGGTGATTTCCAGCTCGAGCCTTTCCGGCGCAAGCCCTGTCTCGGCGAGAATTTTCTCAACCTTGTCAGGGAAATCATTGTCCGCAAGCTGCTGCGGCGCGACGTTTACGGCGATGGCAAGCGATTTTTTCCACTGAGCGGCCTGCACGCAGGCTTCTCGCAGAACCCATTCGCCCAGTTCGACGATAAAGCCGGTCTGTTCCGCGATCGGAATGAATTCGGTCGGGGAGACCATGCCGCGTTCCGGATGGTTCCAGCGCAAAAGCGCTTCGAAACCAACAATGCTGCCGCTCCTGGTATCGTTCTGCTGCTGGTAATAAAGCTCGAACTCGTTATTGGCGAGGCCGCTGCGCATGGCGACGGCAAGCACGTTACGCTCACGCGCGGCCTCGTCCATGGATTTGTCGTAAAAGCATATGGTGTCCGACGTACCACTTTTTGCCCGGTACATGGCGACGTCCGCCTGGGCCATCAGCGTATCGGCATCGATGGAGCCGGTATTGCGAACCGATATGCCGACACTTGCGCCAACCGAAAATGTCTGCCCGTTCCATTCCACCGGCTTGCTGATCTGCTCGATCAATCGCTGGGCGAATTCCGCGCCATCGGCGCGGGTATAATAGGAATGGGTCATCGCCACGAATTCATCGCCGCCCATGCGCGCCAGGAACTCCCCGGCTTTCAGCACGGAACTCGCGCGGTCGGCGATGGCGCGCAGCACGGCGTCGCCCGCCGCATGGCCATGCACGTCATTGATTTCCTTGAAACGGTCGAGATCGATCGACAGAAGCGCGGTATGCGCGCCCAGCGAGACATGTCGCGTGCGACGATTGAGATGCTCGATGAATGCCGCCCGGTTGGGAATGCCCGTCAGCGGATCGTGCAGCGAAAGATGACGATAGCGGGCAACCGCCTGCTGGGTGGACTGGGCGTCGATGACATAAGTGGAAAGCCCGAGCGCCAGAAGCAGCAGCGTCACCGCAATGGCGCCTCCGCCCATGATGGCCGGCGGCAGCAGATTTTCCGGAATGATGATGCGCGGGTCAAACGCGAAGGACATCGAGGCCATGCCGGTATAATGCATCGAGGCAATGGCGAGGATGAGAAACGCCACCGCGCTATATTGGCAGAAACGGTTGAGAGGCCGGGCAATGCGATTGACCGCAATGGCGCCGAACACCGCCCCTAGCACCAGCGAGGCGATGACATAGGCCTGATCCCAGAAAATCATGCCCTGAACATTATAGGCAGCCATGCCGGTGTAATGCATCGCCGCAATGCCGAGGCCGAGGATCATGCCGCCAGCTTCCACCAGCACGCTGCGCCCGCCATAGGCGGAAATGCCGAAGCCGGCAGTCGTTGTGGTAATGGCGATCAGAAGCGATAGCCCGGTCAGATAGGGATCGTATCCCACGTCACCCGCGGCGACATAGCCCAGCATCGCCACGAAATGGGTGGTCCATATCGCCGCCCCGCCATTGACGCCCGCCAGAAACAGCCAGTTGACCTTCTGCACCCCCGTTGCCAAGCGTGCTTTTGAAAAAAGGCGCATCGAAACGAAACTACCCAGCATGCAGACGAAGACCGCTGCGACGGTGTATCGATAGTCGTGATCGATGGTGAGGCACTGGAGAACTTTGAGCATTGTCATCTACGCAATTGGAATTCTGCGCAGCCATATCATTCGCCAAGTTTTCACCCGGTTTATGTGGATGGATAAGCATATATTAAAAGTTGCAACACACGGATGAATTAGTGAATACTAATAAAATTATAAAGCGGCGCCCGTGAAAACGGGGCCACTCTTGTCTTTGGCTTCCGTTTGTATTATAGCGCCCGCACCCGTGTAGACACCCTTGGAGGCAACGCGGGCGGGATGGCCCTTGGCCTCTCCGGTTCAGGCCGCTTCGTTCGGCATGAACTCTCCATATAACCTCGAAAGGAATTGCCATGAGCAAAGAATCGTATGAGCTCAAGGCCGAGGCGCGCGAACGAGTTGGTAAGGGGTCCTCTCGTGAACTTCGCCGCAACGGTTTGATTCCCGCTGTCATCTATGGTGACAAGCAGGCCCCCATTTCCATCGCCCTGTCGACCAACGAAGTCACCAAGCGTATCCATGCTGGCGGTTTCATGACGACGGTTGCGATCATCGACGTCGACGGCAAGAAGATCAAGGTTCTCCCGAAGGATTACCAGCTTGATCCGGTCCGCGACTTCACCATGCACGTCGACTTCCTGCGCGTTTCGGGCAACACGCTCGTCAACGTTGAAGTTCCGGTTCACTTCGTCAACGAAGAAAAGTCGGACATCAAGATCGGCGGCGTTCTGAACATCGTTCGTCACACGGTGGAATTCCACTGCCCGGCCAACGACATTCCGGAATTCATCACTGTTGATCTCGCTGGTCTGAAGATCGGCGACAACGTTCACATTTCGAATGTGAAGCTGCCGAAGAACATCACGCCGGTTATTGCCGACCGTGACTTCACGATCGCAACGATCGTTGCTCCGGCTGGCGGCGTCGCAGAAGAAACGACTGAAGAAGCTTCCGAGGAATAATCGGCGGCCGCAAGGCCCGATAGCTTTGAAGAATGAGGCCCGTTCCGTTTTCGGAACGGGCCTTTTAGTTTTTATGAACTTTAAAACCAGAAAGCTTGCCGCCCACGCATGATACGGAACCCGTTTCAGCGTCGATTAACACTTCCATGAAACGATACCCTTGCGCTGTCGTGGAACACCGGCCGGGCTGAGGAAATGGGATGGGAAAACAGGCTCTTGCCGAAAACCTTCGCAAAACCTCTCCGGACAGACGAAACGGGCGCAGCAAGTCTGGGGCAAAGGGTAGCTGCAATCGAACATGGCTCATTCCGTCGAAAGTCGCTTTATCGCGATTGTTTCCGGCGCACTTCTTACAGTGGTCGCCCCGCTCTTCACGCTTTTGCTGACGCTTTCCTACCACGAAGCCATTCGCAGCCAGCGTAACCACCTTGAAATTCTGCTGTCGACCAATGCACAGGCGCTTGCCCGCCCCCTGTGGGACCTTGATGACGACACCATAAACCAGATTACCGGCACCCTCGTTTCCGACCCCGTGATCCGCATGGTCGAGGTCAAGGATACGTCCGGCCAGCTCGATATCGTCCAGACCGCCGGCAGCGACATCATTCAGGATGCCGCCTCGACGACGCGTGAGGTGACCTACAAGACCACGAAAGGCTCCGTCACGGTCGGGCAACTCACGGTCTATTATGACGATATCAGCCTTCTGACCTCTCTCAGCCGCAACGAACTGGCCTTCATCACGATTTTTATCCTCGCCGTCCTCGCCATCGTTCTTGCCGCCGTCGCCGGCAATCGCTTCATGGTCATCCGCCCGCTGATGCGGCTGGCGGCCGCGATAGAGGCAACGCGGCGTCTCGGTTCGCGCCATCACGTCGACTGGCGCTCGAAGGACGAAATCGGCCGGCTGGCGAAAAGCTTCAACGAAATGCAGACACAGCTCGAAAAGGAAGAGCTGGAGATCAAGAACGCGCATGAGCGAAAGACGGAAATCTACAACCGCACGCCCGCCATGCTGTTCTCACTCGACAGGCACGACCGCATCGCCGCCGTCAGTGACTATTGGGTGCAGGCGACGGGCTACGACCGTACCCGGATACTCGGGCTGAATTTTGCCGATCTCATCCACCCCGATGACCGGCTTCTGTTTCAGCAGCGCAAGACAGCGCACCCCTTGCCCGATACCTCGCATAGCGGCATCACCGTGCGTTTCCATTGCATGGATGGCAGCGTCATGGACGCACTCATCCTCGAAAAGGCCCTTGATTCCGGCGATGCGGCGCATCAGAGCACATGCCTCTGCGTCATGACCGACGTGACCGAATTGCGCCAGTCGGAAAAGCGCAATCGCCAGCAGGCCATTTCCGACCATCTGACCGGCCTCTTCAACCGTCAGGGCTTCGAGGCCATTCTCGATCTGCAGATCCGCGATGCGGACCGCAACGGCAGCGAACTCGCCTGCCTCTTCATCGACCTCGACCGGTTCAAGGCGATCAATGACAATCTTGGCCATGCCGCAGGCGACGCTGTTCTCAAACAATTCACGCTGAAGCTCGAGCCGCTGCTGACGCCGCTGGACAGCGCATCGCGTCTTGGCGGCGACGAATTTGCCATTCTTCTGGCCGGCGACAAGGTGGAAGAGCGCGCCCTGCAATTCTGCGAGCGTATCTGCACCATGTTGGATACGCCCTTCGAGATCGAGAACAACAGCATACGTCTCAGCGCCAGCATCGGCATGGCGGTCTATCCCCTGCACGCCTCCAGTGCGTCAGAGCTTTTGCAGAATGCCGACATGGCGATGTATACCCGCAAGCGGACGGGCAAGAACGGCTCGCAGGTCTTCGACAGCTCGATCATGGACCGGGCCCGGGAACATGCAGAACTGGAGCGGGATATCGCACAGGCGCTTTCCGAGGACTGGTTCGAGGCCTATTTCCAGCCGATTCAAGATCTTTCAACCGGCCAGACGGCTGGTTTCGAGGCGCTGCTGCGCCTCAACCACCCGGACAAGGGCCTGCTTTCTCCGGCCGCCATTGTCAGCCTCGCGGAAGAAAACGGCACCATCCAGCGCATCGGCAATGTCATTCTCGATCAGTCGATCGCCAATCTCGCCAGACTGTCGCGCCTGCCGGGCATGGAACAGACCTATGTAGCCGTGAATTTTTCGCCGCTGCAGTTCGAGCCGGGATTGCCGACGCGCATCGCCGGTGTTCTGCACCGCCACGGCATTCTTCCCAGACGACTGGTCATCGAGATCACCGAAGCCGTCATCATGAAAGACGATCCGCAAATCCGGGCGATCCTCAATGCCATCCATCAGCTCGGTTGCCGCATCGCGCTGGATGACTTCGGCACGGGTTATTCCTCGCTCAGCTATCTCAGCCGTTTCCCGGTCGATATCGTCAAGATCGACCAGTCCTTCACCCGCTCGATCTGTGATGACACGATGGAAATCAGGCAGCGAAACCGCATGCTGGTCGAAGGCATCGCGGCCATCTCGCACAAGATGAATTGTGTCGTCATTGCAGAGGGCGTCGAGACGGAAGAGCAGAAGGAACTTCTGACCGATATAGGCGCGGATTTCGGGCAGGGTTATTTCTTCGCACGCCCGCAGCCGGTCGAAAGGCTGATCACCTCCCTCGACATCGCGTCCGGGAAAAGCCGCATTGCGGCGCGGCAAGCGTGAACCGGCAGGGGGCCGCAATGGGATTGATCCGCTTTTGTCTGATCTTTCTTGCTCTCGCCGCTCCGGCCAGCGCGGCCAAGCTCTTCCTGACGACCGAGGTCTACCCACCCTATAATCTGCAGGCGAGCGACGGCAGCGTGCGCGGCGTCTATTTCGACCAGCTCAAGATCGTGCTCGAGGATACCGGCACCAGTTACGAGGTCGCCGTCATGCCCTGGGCGCGAGCCATTGCGTTGGCCAGCACACAGGCCATGCATTGCGTCTTTGCCGCTGCGAGAACACCGGAGCGGGAAAAGCAGTTCAAATGGGTCACCCCGATCCATATCGACCGCAATATCCTCGTGGCGCGCCGCAAGGCGAATGTCGAAGCCTCCAGTCTTGATGAGGCCAGGAAATATCGGGTGGGAACCCAGCGTGGCGACTACACTGAAGCGCTGCTGCAAAAGCTCGGTTTCCCGCAGGTGGATGTCGGTGCGGATTTCGAGATCACGCTTCACAAGCTGGAAGCCGGCCGCATCGACCTGATGCCCATGTCTGAAAGCACTTTCAAAAGCCTGCCCGCCGACACGTTCAGGGAGGTGATAACGTTTACGCGGCAACAGCTTGGGCTTGCCTGCAACAAAAGCGTGCCCGACGAGGTCATCGCAAAATTACAGGCCCGGCTGGACCGGCTGATCGCCGATGGAACGCAGCAGCGGATATTCGACCGCTACAATCTCGTCAGCCCCTGACCCATCCAAACTGCATAAAAAGCCCTAAATCCATAAAAAGATTGACAGCCGGCGGATTTCGGGGTGGTGACAACAGCATCATCTGGCAACATGCGGACATGCCCCATGAAGATCATCGCAGGACTCGGCAATCCCGGCGCGCAATATGCGGGAAACCGCCACAATATCGGCTTCATGGCCGTCGATGCGCTGCAGCGCCTGCCTTCTTTTGCGCCCTGGTCGAAGAAATTCAAGGCGGAGATTTCCGAAGGCGAGATCGGCGGCGAAAAGGTCCTGCTGATGAAGCCGCTGACCTACATGAACCTTTCGGGTGAATCCGTCGGCGAAGCCATGCGCTTCTTCAAGCTTGCACCCGCAGACATCATCGCCATTCATGATGAACTTGATTTGCCGGCCGGCCGCGCCCGCATCAAGACTGGCGGCGGTCATGGCGGCCACAACGGCCTGAAATCGCTCGACGCCCATTGCGGCAAGGAATACCGCCGTCTGCGCCTCGGCGTCGGCCATCCCGGCGACAAGGAGCGGGTGCACGGTCACGTCCTCGGGGACTTCGCCAAGGCCGACCGCGTCTGGCTCGATCCGCTTCTGGACGCCATTGCCGACAATGCCGCCATGCTGGTGAAAGCAGAGGATTCACAGCTGATGAACAAGCTGGCGCTGGCCACGGGCAGCAAGCCGGAAGCCGAGAAGCCGGCCAAGGCAGCCAAACCCGCCGCGCAATCCCATATCCATCAGGCACGCAACAGCGCCCAGCCGAAAAAACTGCCGGAAACCGGCCCGATGGCCGAAATGTTGAAGCGTATGTTCGGCAAGAAGGACTAGATCACCAATGTCTTCGGAGACCATCGTCCTGCGCGAAGCCCAAGCCGGCGATCTGGCTGGACTGCTTGAACTTTACCGGGCGCTCAATCCGTCCGATCCGGAAATGACGACAGAAGAAGCAGATACCGCTTTCGCGACCATGCTCGCCCAGCCGGGCCTGACCGTGTTTCTTGCGACCAAAGGCGGAGAAGCGGTCGCCACCGCCACGCTGCAGATTGTTCCGAACCTGACGCGCGCCGCCCGTCCCTATGCCCTTATCGAAAACGTGGTGACGCTGGAAACCCGTCGCGGCCGCGGATATGGCCGGGCGGTCGTGCGCCATGCCGTCGAGGTCGCTTTTGCGGCGAATTGCTACAAGGTGATGCTGCTGACCGGCCGGCAGCGCCCGGAGGTCCATGCATTTTACGAAAGCTGCGGCTTCGTGCAGAACAAGACGGGTTTCCAGATAAGGCAGGATTAACGCTCACTCCTCGGGCTCGGTGGTGAACATCAGCGGAAATCCCGCTTCCTTGCCGAGATCGGTGGCTTCCTTGGCCTTGGTCTCGGCAATATCGCGCTCGCAGACGACGACAACCGCGCTGCCGAAGCGATGCGCCGTCATCATCACCCGGTGGCCGGTCTCCTCGCTCATACGGAAGATCGCCTTCAGGACCACGGTTACGAAATCGCGCGGCGTATAGTCGTCATTCAGCAGAATGACCTTGTAGAGCTTCGGCCGCTCCAGCTTTGGTTTCACTTTCGGTTTTGGCTTGAGATCGACAGGACTGTCACTCATCATGGCCGCTCGTGCCTGTCGCTCATCGCGGTTGTTCATGGGAAACCCCGTTGATGACGAAAGATCGATCGCTTGACCCGCTTATATTGCGCCGCAACCACGCCATCGGCAAGCCTGCCCGAAATTCCTCACCATTAAAGGGGCTTTGCCCACCCAAATCGGCCCGCGGGCTTGACCTTGCCCTGCCCTTTCCGCAAAAGGCTCCTCAACGAATTCTTTCAAACGGACAGGTTTCAAGCCATGGGCTTCAAATGCGGTATCGTTGGATTGCCAAATGTCGGCAAGTCCACTCTCTTCAACGCGCTGACGAAAACGGCAGCGGCACAAGCCGCCAACTATCCCTTCTGCACCATCGAGCCGAATACCGGCGAAGTGGCGGTTCCGGATGCGCGCATGAAAATCCTCGCCGACATTGCCGGCTCGAAGGAAATCATCCCTACCCGCATCTCCTTCGTCGACATCGCCGGCCTGGTACGCGGTGCATCGAAGGGCGAAGGCCTCGGCAACCAGTTCCTCGCCAATATCCGCGAAGTGGACGCCGTGGTTCACGTTCTGCGCTGCTTCGAGGATGATGACATCACCCACGTCGAAGGCCGCATCAACCCCGTGGCCGATGCCGAAACCATCGAGACCGAGCTGATGCTCTCCGATCTCGAAAGCCTTGAGCGCCGCACGGAACAGACCCGCAAGCGCGCCACCGGCAAGGACAAGGAATCGCTGGCGCAGCTGCCGCTGATGGAAGCTTCGCTGAAGCTTCTGAACGAAGGCAAGCCGGTCCGCACCCTGCTCTCCACGCTCGATGCCGAAGAACTGCGCATCCTTCAGGGCCTCAACCTCCTGACTGCGCACCCGGTTCTCTACGTCTGTAACGTCGCGGAAAGCGACGCCGTCGACGGCAACGAACACACCAAGGCCGTTGCCGAAATGGCGAAAGCCCAGGGCGCAGAATCCGTCGTCATCTCCGCGGCGATCGAATCCGAAGTCGCACAGCTTCCCGATGAAGAGTCGAAGGAATTCCTCTCCGCCCTCGGCCTCGAAGAAGCGGGCCTCGACCGTCTGATCCGCGCTGGCTACAAGCTGCTTGACCTCATTACCTATTTCACCGTTGGCCCGAAGGAATGCCGCGCCTGGACCATCGAGCGCGGCACCAAGGCCCCGCAGGCCGCCGGCGTCATCCACTCCGATTTCGAACGCGGCTTCATCCGCGCCAATACCATCGCTTACAACGACTATGTCGCCTTCAAGGGCGAAGTCGGCGCGAAGGAAGCCGGCAAGGCCCGCGATGAAGGCAAGGAATATGTGGTTCAGGATGGCGACGTCATCCACTTCCGCTTTAATACCTGATCCGGCCCGGAGCAGGGAAAGGCCAAGTCGTTTCTTTTAACGTCTAGGGTGGCACCGCGTCGCCACCGTTTCTTCTCCCCGCCGGGGAGAAGGTGGCCCGAAGGGTTGGATTAGGGGCTAGCTCTCCTGATATCACGACCCTTGCCCCCTCTTCCCGCTGCCGCGACCTTCTCCCCCTCGGGGAGAAGGCGAAAGGCGCACCCGCTCGCCCAAACGCCTCTTCACGAATATGATCGCACCCTAGATTTGACCTTTACGTAAAGGGAAAAATCATCTTAGATGCGCCGACCTTGACTGTGCGAAGGGAGGACGCCATGACGCCGGTCGCGACTTATGCCTATGAGGATTTTCCCGTAGGGCAGGAATTTCCCCTTGGACCGCAATCGATTTCCGCAGAGCAGATCGTTGCTTTCGCCAGTGAATTCGATCCCCAACCCATGCACCTGTCCGAAGAGGCCGGGCGCCAGAGCATTCTCGGCGGGCTCGCCGCTTCCGGCTGGCACACCTGCAGCCTGCTGATGCGGATGATGGCCGACAGCTATATCTCGGATTCGACATCGCAGGGCAGCCCCGGCATCGATTATGTCGACTGGAAGAAACCGGTTCTGGCTGGTGATACGCTTTCGGGAAAATCCATCGTGCTGGAGCAGCGCCCTTCCGCTTCGCGCCCCGGCATCGGCCTCGTGAAATTACGCCACGAGCTTTATAACCAGCGCGGCGTTCTGGTGTCGCACGGGGAAAACACCGTCATGTTCCTGATGCGCGGTAATGGAGGCGTTACGGCATGAAACTGGCAGAACTTTCCCCGATCGGCGAACGCGTCACCCTCGATACGCTGCATTTTTCCGCCGAAGACATTATTCGCTTCGCCCGCGATTTCGATCCGCAGCCTTTTCACCTCGATGCCGAAGCAGCCAAGAACAGCGTTTTCGGTGGGCTTTGTGCTTCCGGCTGGCACACCGGTGCAGGCTGGATGAAATGTTTTCTCTCTCACTGGATGAAAGAGGTAAAAAGGTTGAAGCAACAGGGCCTGGAGCCGCCAAAACTCGGCCCCTCCCCCGGCTTTCGCGAACTCAAATGGAAAAAACCGGTCTTCGCCGGAGACGATGTCACCTACTTCGTCACCCTGCTCGACACCCGCCCATTGGAATCAAGGGCCGGCATCTGGTTGAACACGACCTTCAATGAGGGCGTGAACCAGTCTGGAGACACGGTGCTGACCTTCCGCAGCGGCGTGCTGGAGTTCGAATAGGGGCTGGCCCATATCACCCCGCCGCGATAGCTTCAAAGCAGGCATCACGGCGGGCAAGTCAATATGGATGATATTCTCAAGGGTTATGCCGAGGCGGCAACGCCGGAGCTGATTTCCAGATTCGATAATCTGGACTGCCGGGAGATTTACACGCCCGTCATCGACCTGCTGCCGTCGACACCGTGCCGGATCGCAGATATCGGCAGCGGCACCGGCCGCGACGCCGCCTGGTTTGCGGCGCAGGGTCACGATGTTCTGGCAGTCGAGCCCGTCAGCGAGCTTCGCGAACCCGGCATGCAATTACATCCATCGGATAAGATTACGTGGCTGGACGACAGTTTACCCGGCCTCGCGAAAGCCCGTCTGCACGGCGTCTTCGATCTGGTCGTCCTGTGCGGCGTCTGGCACCACGTCGACTACGAGGCAAGGCAAGCCGCGATGGAGAGCCTTGCGGAAATGACGGCGACGGGCGGCTCGCTGATCATGTCGCTGCGCCACGGCCCCGCCCCCGAAGGTCGCCGCGCCTTTGCCGTTTCACCGGCGGAAACGACAGGCGAAGCCGCCCGTCTCGGTTTCACGCTAATCCGGCACGCGGAAGTCGCCTCCATTCAGGCAGGAAATCGCGCTCTGGGCGTCCGCTGGACTTGGATTGCCTTACGGAAGACGGGATGAAAAGAGCGGGCTGCCGCAGCAGCCCTGATCAGTCTTTCACCTTAATGGCCGGAAAATTCCACCAGCGTCCGGACCTCGACACCAAGGTCTTCCAGCTTCTTGCGGCCTCCGAGATCAGGCAGATCAATGACGAAGCAGGCGGAAACGATCTCCGCACCCATCTGCCGCAAAAGCTTGACCGCGCCTTCAGCGGTGCCGCCGGTGGCAATCAGGTCGTCAACCAGAATGACCTTTTCGCCCGGCTGTACCGCGTCCACATGCATTTCCATTTCGTCGACGCCGTATTCAAGGCTGTAGGCGACACGGACGGTGGTGTGCGGCAGCTTGCCCTTCTTGCGGATCGGCACGAAACCGGCCGACAGCTGATGCGCCACCGCCCCGCCCAGAATGAAGCCGCGTGCTTCCATGCCGGCAATCTTGTCGATCTTCGTTCCCGCATAGGGCTGCACGAGTTCGTCCACCGCGCGGCGGAAAGCCCGTGGATTACCGAGCAGTGTCGTGATGTCCCTGAAGATGATGCCCGGCTTCGGATAGTCGGGAATGGAACGGATGGCAGCGGAAAGCTCCGAAGCGATAACGGTCATGGTATTTCCAGTTAAGACAAGGGAAGTGGATCAGAAGGTTCGGATTACCCTATCAACTTGACGGCTGCGGACCAACTAAAAAGGACCGGCGCTCACTCCGCGGGTGACATTCCCTTGATCCGCGCCCAGGCCGGGCAGACATCCTCGAAGGAATACGACAGGGGCCGCAACGCCTCATCATCTCTGTCATCGAAGCTTCCCGAGACCAGCGCGACGGTCGGTGCGTCATCAATGGCGCCGAGCGTGCTGCCGCAGACCGGGCAGAAAGCCCGGCTGGAATAATCGGAGGATCGGAAAGTCGAGGGCGCGCCGCCCTCTCCCGTCCATGTCACCGCATCCCTCTCGAACTCCACCCAGGCAAGGCTGGGGGCGCCGGAATGCCGCTGGCAGATATCGCAGGAGCAGGTGTGTGGATTGCCGGGCTCGCCCGTGACTTCAAAACGGATGGAGCCACACAGGCAACCGCCGCTGCGAATTTTAGTCATGTCCACCATATCTCCCCCTGAACACATGAAAAGGCCCCCGCGGAAGACCGCGGGGGCCGATGATTGGCAGGCATCTGAATACCTATCAATGTTCCTTGTTGGCGTAGACCGATTTCTTGGTGAGATAGATCAGCGCCGTGAAGATGAACAGGAACACCATGACCATGAAACCGGTGCGCTTGCGCTGTTCCAGATGCGGCTCTGCGGCCCACATCAGGAAGGCAGAGACATCCTTGGAATATTGGTCCACGGTCTGCGGCGCGCCATCGTCATAGGTCACCTGATCGGCACTGATCGGCGGCGCCATCTTCAGCGACGCCGCGCTGACGAAATACGGGTTGAAATGCGTGCCTTCCGACACTTCAACACCGGCCGGCGGGTCCTGATATCCGGTCAGCAGCGCGTGGATATAGTCCGGGCCGCCTTCCTGATAACCACCGATGATCGGGATCATGTCGATGACGAATTGCGGGAAGCCGCGCTCCACGCCGCGCGCCTTGGCGAGCAGCGACATGTCGGGCGGCGCAGCGCCACCATTGGCGGCAGCGGCCGCCTCATGGTTCGGGAACGGCGAAGGGAAATGATCTGATGGCACGGCCTTGCGATTATACATTTCGCCGTCGGCGTTCGGACCGTCCTGGACTTCATATTCCGCGGCGAAAGCCTTCACCTGCTCGTCCGAATAACCGAGATCCCCCAGCGTGCGGAAGGAAACGAGGCTCATGGAATGGCAGGCGGAGCAGACTTCCTTATAGACCTTCAGGCCGCGCTGCAGCTGGCCCTTGTCATATTTGCCGAAGGGTCCGGCAAAGGACCAGCTCTGCTCTTCGGGCTTGATCACCGGGAAGTGGCCCCCGGCAATCGCATGTTCCGTCTTGGTGGCGAGATCATGGCTCTCCTCCGCCGCCGAGGCGACGGTGACGGAACAGCCGATGGCGGCGAAAAGCGCGATGCTTGTTACAAGCTTCTTCATTGTCGTCATCCTTCCTTCGCGCTCAGACTTCTGTGGCCGCAGGCGCGGCACCCGTCTTGGCGGCGTTCTTTGCAAGAACGGCCTCGGTAATCGAATTCGGAATACGCCGCGGCGTTTCGACCAGACCGAGGATCGGCATGATGACGAGGAAGAAACCGAAGTAATAAAGCGTGCCGATCTGCGACATGATGACGTAGATGCCTTCCGCCGGGCGCGAGCCCAGCCAGCCGAGCATGATGGCATTCACCACGAACAGCCAGAAGAACATCTTGTACCAGGGACGATAGACGGCGGAACGAACCTTCGACGTATCGAGCCAGGGCAGGAAGAACAGCACGATGATCGCGCCGAACATGACGAGAACGCCGCCGAGCTTGGAATCGATGATCCAAATGTTGAAGGTGATGGCGCGCAGCATGGCGTAGAACGGCAGATAATACCATTCCGGCACGATATGCGCCGGCGTCTTCAGCGGGTCCGCCATGATGTAGTTATCAGGGTGGCCGAGGAAGTTCGGCATATAGAAGATGAACCACGCATAAGCGATGAGGAACACCGAAACGCCGAGCGCATCCTTGAGCGTCGCATAGGGCGTGAAGGGAACCGTGTCGGTCTTGCTCTTCACTTCCACACCGGTCGGGTTGGTCTGGCCGGTCACATGCAGCGCCCAGATGTGCAGGACGACGACACCCGCGATCATGAAGGGCAGCAGGTAATGCAGCGCGAAGAAGCGATTCAGCGTCGGATTATCCACGGCAAAGCCGCCGAGCAGGAACTGCTGGATCCATTCACCCACGAGCGGGAAAGCCGTGAAGAAGCCGGTGATGACGGTCGCGCCCCAGAAGGACATCTGACCCCAGGGCAGAACGTAGCCCATGAAGCCCGTCGCCATCATCAGGAGATAGATCACACAGCCGAGAATCCAGAGGATTTCGCGCGGCGCCTTGTAAGAGCCGTAATAAAGACCGCGGGCAATGTGCAGATAAACCGCGATGAAGAAGAACGACGCGCCATTGGCATGCATGTAACGCAGCAGCCAGCCGTGGTTGACGTCACGCATGATCTTTTCGACGGAATTGAAGGCAACCGTCGTTTCGGCCGCATAATGCATGGCCAGCACGACACCGGTGAGGATCTGAACGATCAGCATCACGGAAAGCATCGCGCCGAAGGTGTAGGCGTAGTTCAGGTTACGCGGGACAGGATAGGCAACGAAGCTGTCATAGATCAAGCGCGGCAAGGGAAGCCGCGAATCGATCCACCTTTCGATGCCGGTGGACGGCTGATAACTGGAATGACCACTCATGAATAACTGTCCCCTTATCCGATCTTGATCACGGTATCGGATGTGAATGCAAATGTCGGGATGGCGAGGTTTTCCGGCGCCGGACCCTTACGTATGCGGCCCGCCGTATCGTAGTGCGAGCCATGGCAGGGACAGAACCACCCGCCGAAATCGCCGGCCTGGCCGAGCGGAACGCAACCGAGATGGGTGCAGGAACCGATCATGACGATCCAGTTTTCCTTACCCTCGCCGGCGGAACGGTCGATATCCGTCGCCTGCGCATCGGGGGCAACATTGGCATTGCGCGCCACGGGATCCTTCAGATCGCCGAGAGCGACGGCCTTGGCTTCCTCGATTTCCTTTTCCGTGCGGTTGCGGATGAAAATCGGCTTGCCGCGCCACTTGACGGTGAGCGACATGCCCGGCTCGACCGCCGTGACATCCACCTCGATGGAGGCGAGCGCCAGCGTCGATGCATCGGGACGCATCTGGTCAATAAAAGGCCATGCAACTGCGGCGGCACCGACGGCGCCCGCCATTCCCGTCACTAGGTAAAGAAAATCGCGACGGGTCGGTTCACCCGAAGCGTCGTGATTGGTTACGTGCTCGCTCACCGCTACACCATCCTCTGCGCTGTTTTTGCCGTAAATCGCATGAGTCCTCCCGCTATGATTTGATCCAGGACAAACTCCGTCCCATCGTCCTGGACACAACTGCGGCATTAAGAAACCGCGTCACTCTGTTTGATCGCAAAATATTGACCGACTTGGCAAGAGCAAAGCACACAAAGCCGCCGTAATTCTGCCGGAGGGGGCCGATTTGGCTCGCATTTTTTCGCCGCCCTTGGCAGGCGGGCAACATTGTGCGCATCCATGCCCCATGTTAGGAGACTTCAAGGGAGAGCTCGGAAAGCAGGGATTCGGATGACGGCGAAGCTCTCTTGCATGGTCTCCACGGCAGTGGCTGCCGTTCTGTTTATCGCCAGCCTGCGCTACATCACCGATTTCTGGCTTCTCGCCTTCGTCACCAGTTTCCAGCTTCACATCGCACTCGCCTGTATCCTGCTGTCATGCCTCGTCTTCTGGCTGACGCGCGATGCGGTTTCGGCTCTGCTTGTGGTCTGGTCGCTGGCACTCGCCATCCATGCCGTGGCGATGCTGACGGAATTTTCCACATCCGCCACCGCTGCGCCTGATGCAAAGCCGTTTCGGCTGCTATCCTTCAACGTCTTGATGGACAATGCCGCCAATGCGGATGCGATTGCCAACAAAATTCTCGAATCGGGCGCGGATGCCGTCTATCTCTTCGAGGCGGCGGCATTGCAATCGGTTCTGCCCCGTCTGCAGCAAACCTACCCGCACAGGCTGGGCTGTTACACAGGCACATCCGGATGCGATCTGGTCATCCTGTCAAAAAGACCATTGCAGGAAGGCCGTTTCCACAGTCTCAGCGATCTGCGTCGCGACCGGTTTGCCATCGCCCATATCGACCTCGACGGCACGGAACTGACGCTCGCCGCAGGCCACATCACCAAGCCCTATTTCGACGATTATCATCGCGATGAACTGGATGAAGTCAGCGAAATCCTCTTTCGCGTCACCGGCCCGCTCATTCTCGCCGGAGATTTCAACTCGTCCAGCATAGCGCCCGATATGCGCGCCTTTCTCGCCGCCAACGACCTGAAGAAAGCCACCTTCGAACCCGCCACATGGCCGACCGAGGCCGGTCGCTTCGGCATCGCCATCGACCACATCTTCGCCCGCGAACCGGCAACGCTCATGAAAATCACCCGCCTGCCCGATAGCCTCGGTTCCAATCATTATGGCCTGATGGCGGATTTCATGATCGGGAAATAGTCGAAGGCCTTACTGCGCCGCCTCGTCCGCAGCGAGAAAACCACCCGACTGCCGCGCCCAGAGTTCCGAATAAAGACCGCCCTGCGCGACCAGATCGGAATGGCTGCCCTGTTCCACGATGCGCCCCTGATCCATCACGATCAGTCGGTCGAGAGCAGCAATGGTCGACAGGCGGTGGGCGATGGCCAGAACCGTCTTGCCCTGCATCAGCTCATCCAGATTGCTCTGGATCGCCGCTTCCACCTCCGAATCGAGGGCCGAAGTCGCCTCGTCGAGCACGAGGATCGGCGCGTCCTTCAGCATCACGCGGGCAATGGCGATGCGCTGGCGCTGGCCGCCGGAAAGTTTCACGCCGCGTTCGCCCACATGCGCGTCGAACCCTTTGCGGCCACGCTGATCCTCAAGCCTTGCGATGAAGTCGTCCGCCTTGGCGCGGCGCGTCGCCTCCTGCAATTGCGCTTCGGTGGCGTCGGTGCGGCCGAACATGATGTTGTCTCTGATAGAACGGTGCAGCAGCGACGTATCCTGCGTGACCATGCCGATATGGGCGCGCAGCGATTCCTGTGTCACCCCGGCGATATCCTGACCGTCGATCAGGATACGCCCTTTTTCGACATCGTAGAAACGCAGGATGAGATTGACGAGGGTGGATTTTCCCGCGCCGGAGCGTCCGACGATGCCCACCTTTTCACCCGCCCTGATATCGAGATTAAGATGGTCGATGACGCCGTTCGCCCGCCCGTAATGGAAACTGACATTTTCGAAACGAATGCTCGGCTTCCTGACCTCCAGCGCCTTCGCGTCAGGCCTATCGACGAGACCGATCGGCTGCGAAATCAGCTCGGCGGCATTCTGAACCGTGCCGAAATTGCGCATGATGCCATTGAACTGCGTCATCAACCGTCCGAGCAGGAAGTTGAGGCGCAGCACCAGCGCCAGCGTGAAGGCGACCGCACCGGAACTGATCCTGCCGGACAGCCACAGATCGATGCAGAGCGCCGCCATGGAGGTGATCATCACGCCAGACAGCAGCGCCATGGAAGCGCGCACGCCGGTAATGAAGCGCGTGAACGTCATGGTCGCATGCTGGAAAATATCAAAGCCCTGCCGCATGTAGCGGTCATTGGCATCATCGCGCCCGAATAGCCGGAGCGTCTGAATATTGCTATAGGCATCCACCATGCGGCCGGAAAGCATGGAGGCGGCTTCCGCCGTTTCTTTGGAATGGTAGCGGATGCGCGGCACGAAATAACGCGCCAGCAGCGAGAAGATCGCCACCCAGACGAGGACGACGACCGCAAGCCGCCAGTCCAGCCCACCGATCAGGAACAGCATGGAGACCGAATAAATGCCGACGAACCAGACGCTTTCCATCAGCGAAGTGACGAGATCGCCCGCCGCCTGCCCGCCCGACCAGACCTTGGTGACGATGCGGCCTGAAAAATCATTCTGGAAGAAGGTCAGCGATTGCCGCGCCACATGCATATAGGATTGCCAGCGCACCAGATTGTAAAAGCCGGGGGTGATGATCTGCTGGTCCACCAGCGCCGTCACCATGGTGACGATAAAACGCACGACGCCGATCAGCACCAGCATGCCGACAAGTTCGCCGCCATGGGCCGCAAGCAGCCCCGCCCAGCCCTCTGACGGCTTCACGGTGGAGAGAATATCGACGAGACGTCCGACGAACCAGAAAAGCGCCGCCTCGATGGCCGCCGTCAGCCCGCCCAGCACCAGCATGGCGAAAAAGGGCGCTTTGGCCTGCGAGATATAGAACCAGATGAAGGCGAACGTGCTTTCAGGCGGCCGCAAATCGTCCTTGCGGGCGAAGGGCTTTATCCAGTTCTCGAAAAACTCGAAGATGCGGGTAATAACCATGATGCGGATATAGGCGGATTCCCGGAGCGGGAACAGCCGCGGAGGCTGCGGGAAGAGATTATATTTCGGTAACATTGCCCAAATGAAAAAGAGCGGGGAATGTTCCCCGCCCTTTCGCTTTTCCTCACTCAGCGGCCACTTCCGCCTCATGGTCGGCGATGAAGCCGCCGGACTGGCGCCGCCACAGGTCGGCATAAATGCCGCCCATTGCCGCCAGTTCCGCATGGCTGCCCGCTTCCACGATCCGGCCCTTGTCGAGAATGATGAGCCGGTCCATCTCGGTCAGCGTCGAAAGGCGGTGGGCGATCGCAATCACCGTCTTGCCTTCCATCAGCGAGAACAGGTTCTCCTGGATCGCCGCCTCGACTTCGGAGTCGAGCGCCGATGTCGCCTCGTCCAGCACCAGGATCGGCGCATTCTTGAGGAAGACGCGGGCGATCGCGATACGCTGGCGCTGACCGCCGGAGAGCTTGACACCACGTTCACCCACCTGGGCATCGAGGCCCTGACGACCGTGCATGTCGACAAGCGTCTCGATGAAGTCCCAGGCATTTGCCCGCTTCGCCGCCGCAATCACCTGTTCGTCGGTGGCCTCGGGGTGGCCGTAGGCGATGTTGTCGCGGATCGAGCGGTGCAGCAGCGAGGTATCCTGCGTCACCACCCCGATCAGCTCGCGCAGGCTGTCCTGCGACACCTTCGAGATGTCCTGGCCGTCGATGGTGATCCTGCCGCCTTCCAGATCGTAGAAGCGCAGAAGCAGGTTCATCAGCGTCGTCTTGCCCGCACCCGAGCGCCCGACCAGACCGACCTTCTCGCCCGGCTTGATATCGAGCGTCAGCCCGTCGATCACGCCCTTGTTCTTGCCGTAGTGGAAGCGGACGTTGTCGTAACGGATGGCGCCCTGCGGGGCGGCAAGCTCAGGCGCCTTGGGAACATCGACGATATCGTGCGGCTTCGTCATCATCGACATGCCGTCATAGACGGTGCCGATATTTTCGAACAGCGAGGTGACTTCCCACATGATCCACTGCGACATGCCGTTGACACGCATGGCAAGGCTGATGGCGATGGCGACAGAACCGGCCGTGACCGAACCCTGCATCCAGAAATAAAGACCGAGCGCCGCCGTGGAAAACAGTACCACGGCATTGTTGAGGTCGATCAGGATGTTGAAGCCGGAAATCTTGCGCATCTGGCGGTGAACGGTTCCAAGAAACACGTTCATGCCCTCACGCGCATATCTTTCCTCGCGGCCCGCATGGGAAAACAGCTTGATCGTCGAGATGTTGGTGTAGCTGTCGACGATCCGGCCCGTCATCATCGAGCGCGCATCGGCCTGCTCCTGCGCCAGCCGGCCGAGCTTCGGCACGAAATAGGTGAGGATGCCCATATAGATGCCGAGCCAGACCAGGAGCGGAATGACCAGCCGCCAGTCGGCCGCTGCAACCATGAACAGCATCGAAACAACGAAGCTGATCGCGTAGACGAAGACGTCGATCACCTTCAGCGCCACTTCGCGGATCGCCAGCGCCGTCTGCATCACCTTGGTCGAAACCCGGCCGGCAAATTCGTTGGCGAAGAAGTTCATGGAGTGGCGCAGCAGGAAACGATGCATCTTCCAGCGCGCGATCATGCCGAAATTGCCGGCAAGCGTCTGGTGCATCGTCATGGTATGGATCGCGCCCATCAGCGGCAGCAGGAATAGCACCAGCCCGGCCATGACGATCAGATGCCAGCCCTCATCGGCAAAAAAAGTCTCGCGATTGG
This sequence comes from Agrobacterium radiobacter, assembly GCF_040801995.1. Lineage (NCBI taxonomy): Bacteria > Pseudomonadati > Pseudomonadota > Alphaproteobacteria > Hyphomicrobiales > Rhizobiaceae > Agrobacterium > Agrobacterium radiobacter. The sequence continues at coordinate 1,881,781 of NZ_JBEGHX010000001.1, forward strand.
CCGTGGAAAGCCAGTCGACGATATTGCCGAGGAATTTATAGAGCATGGCTTCGGCAATGGCGATGCCCATGGACATCAGGCCAAGCAGCAGCAGCCATGGCCATGCGGGCTTCACATAGTGCCACAGGAACGGCAAAAGCTTCCTTGGCGCCACAGAGGGCGCCGAAGCGGGAAAGGGATCGAGGCGTTTTTCAAACCAGCCAAACATAGGCCAAGCTCCGGCAATCAATCGCTCCATCGTGACATGGTGAGCGGACACAAATATGGCTCACGACGGAACGGAAAAGTCTTTGAACATGGCCGCAACAGCCACATGGTGAGTCGAAATATGGGAAACGCGGCCAAGCCGCAGAGTAACACCTAGGCCAGCAGCGGCACTACTGGGGCCTGGAGGCGAATACGAATGTCATTTGGCATGAGAACCTCCCTTGGCTGGCGTTGAAGACATCGCCTTGTAGCGCAAAAAATAAGCAATGACCAGCCGGAAAGACACCGAATACGCGAGAAAACACGCAAGTGCATCCAATATGGCGAACGGACGGAGATGACCCGCAAGGTCTCCGCCCGTTAAACGATGCCGACGTCGCCTTATTCGGCTGCGTCCTGTGCTTCGCCGCTTTCATAGTCCGCAATCAGCTCGGCCATTCCGGCCTGCGTATGACGCTTCAATTCCCGGCGATCGCTGGGCTGGGGCGCAAAAGTGACGGTGAGGCCCGTATCCCTTATCGTGCCGATGGCGAAAGACGCGCCGGACACCATGCGCACGCCCTCATGCAGCCATAGCGGGTCGGTGGCGAAATGCTGGCCGATGCCGACCACGACGGGAATGCCCTGCCAGTGCGACATGCGGTCGTAATGGATGTGGCCCGCCAGAATACCGACGACATCATGCTCGAACAGCAGCTCGTCCAGAATCTCGGTATCGTCAAAGGAGAGGGATTCCCACTCCGCATCGGGACGGTCAAAATCAAGCGCCGGCGCATGGTGCATCACCAGCAGCTTCGGCAGTTCGGGGTGGTTTTCGAGTTCATCCTCAAGCCATTCGATCTGCCCGGGCTCGAAAGCCCCGCCGACCTTGCCGGGAACGCTGGTGTCCATGACGATGATGTGGATGCCGGCAATGACTTCCGCATGATCGTAAGGTTCATCCAGATTCTCGTGGCGGCCGAGCATGACCGGATAAAACCCATCACGACGATCGTGATTACCGAGCGCGAAGAGCACCGGCACATCCAGTTCGGCTTGCGCCATCAGGCGCTTGAGTTCTTCATAGCTGCCGGCATCGCCTCTATTGGTCAAATCACCGCTGACAACGATGAATTCAGGCGGCGGCACGAGCGCCTTGATCTGCGCGAGCGTCGCGGAAAGCGTGGCCGAGGTCTCGGAATAAAGATCATCATCCTGCACCTGCGGATTACCCACATGCAGATCGGTCAGATGGACGAAATTCACCCGTTCGGACATGGAATCCTCCTGTTATCGCGTGCAGAAAATCCGGCTCGAAATGGCCTGTCCCGACCATTCATGATCGTCCGGACAGACCTGACAATGTGTTGGTGAATGGGTAGCTGCGCTGTGTGTCACGCGAATGAATATCCGCTCGGGAACAACGCCTGGAAGGGCCTTTTCCCCGGCGCACCTGTCGCCCGCCCCGTGCCCGTGATAATCGGACGGACACTCCAACCGCAGTGAGAAGTCCATGCCCGAAATCAGGATCGCCCTTTACCAGCCCGATATTCCCGGCAATACCGGCACCATCCTGCGGCTGGCCGCGTGTCTCGGCCTTGGCGTGGACATCATCGAGCCGGCCGGTTTCGATATTTCCGACCGCAATCTGAAACGGGCGGGCATGGACTACATCGCGGCGGCGGCGCTCACGCGCCATGTCAGCTGGGACCGTTTCGAGGAATGGCGGGCAACCACCGGCCGCCGGCTCGTTCTCGCCTCCACCAAGGCCGCCCTGCCCTATACTGATATCACCTATCGCACGGATGATATCCTGCTTTTCGGCCGTGAAAGTGCAGGCGTACCGGACCATGTGCATGAAAAGGCGGATGAGCGAATCATCATCCCGATGGTGGCGGGACAGCGCTCCATCAACGTCGCCATGTCGGCGGCGATGATCACCGGCGAGGCTTTGCGCCAGACGGCATGGGCGTAAGCGCCATTTTTAACGCCAATTTTTCGGGCAAATACAAAATTTGACCGTTTTTACTTCAAAACTGTCGTAACCCGGCCTGTACCGGGGGCGTTGAGGCTCCTATACTCTTTAGCCGGACAATAAAAATCGCCCTCGCCGGAACCATGCCCCGGCGGGTGTGAGGAGACGTCGCATGCAATCCACCATTGTCATCGTCAACCTTCTCGGCGCAGTCGCACTGCTGCTGTTCGGTCTGTCCCAGGTCAAGGACGGCGTTACCCGCGCTTTCGGCATGAAACTCCGAAGCGTGCTGGCCACCGGCACCCAGAACGGTCCACGTTCCTTCTTTTCCGGATTTTTTGCGACGGTAGCGCTGCAAAGCTCGACGGCGACCGCGCTCACCGTCGCCTCCTTTGCCGAGCGTGACCTCATCAAGCCGCGCATGGCGCAGGTGGTGCTGCTCGGCGCCAATGTCGGCACCGCCGTTACCGCATGGATCGTGGCGGCCGGGGTGGAATGGCTGTCGCCGCTGCTGATCCTTGCCGGCATCGTACTGAAAAAGGGCAGTTCCAACGCCAGACAGGGCGGCGGGACGGCGCTGATCGGCATCGGCCTGATGCTTTTGTCACTGCATCTTTTAAGCGGCGCGACCGAACCGATGCGGGCCTCGCCGGCGCTCGGCGTCTTCATCGGGCTCCTTGATGGAGCATGGCCCGTCGCGCTGATCTTCTCCGCCGTGCTCGCCTTCGTCTCCTCTTCCAGCCTTGCCGTCGTGGTGCTCATTCTGTCGCTGGCCGCCACCGGCACGCTTTCCACCGGCCTCATCATCGTTCTCATTCTCGGCGCCAATCTCGGCGGCGCCATTCCGCCTGTTATCGCCACACTTTCCGGCCCCGCCTCGGCGCGACGCATCACCATCGGCAATCTTGTCGTGCGAACCATCGGCTGCCTCATTGCCATGCCGCTCGCTTCCTATGGCGCGGAACTCCTGCAGCAATTACCGCTTTCGCCCACGAAATTGCCTGTTGATGCCCACCTCATCTTCAACGTCATTCTGGCGGCGCTGGCCTGGCCCTTCTCCGGCCTGATATCCGACCTGATGGCGAAACTGGTGCCGGGCGATCCCAAGGCTGAAGACGGCCCGAATTTCCTCGACCAGCAGGCGCTGGATATGCCGGTTGTCGCGCTTGCCAATGCTACCCGTGAGGTCCTGAGCGTCGGCGACAGCATCGAGCGGATGCTGATCCGCGCCGAAAACGCCTTCAAGCACAATGATCTGGCGCCGCTTCAGGAAGTCTCCCTGCTCGAAAAAAAGGTCGACCGCCGCCAGCAGGAGGTGAAGGTCTATCTGTCGCAACTGGGGCGCAAGGGGCTTTCCGACGAGGAAGCCCGCCGTTCGATCGCCATCATCGATTACGCGATCAATCTCGAACATATCGGCGATATCATCGAAAAGGGCATCTGCGAGCAGATTCGCAAGAAGGTGCTGAACAGCTTCAAATTTTCCGATGACGGTTATGAGGAGCTGAAAACCCTGTTCGACATGACCATCGAGAACCTGCGCGCCGCCCAGAGCATTCTTGTGACCGGCGATTTCGAGCTTGCCCGCCGGTTGATGGAAAGCAAGGTGGATATACGCCGCCTCGAAAAACAGTCCTCCAACCGGCATCTGGAGCGGCTGCGCGACGGGCTGACGGAAAGCATGCAGACCAGCTCGCTGCATCTCGACATGCTGCGCGACCTGAAACGGATCAACGCCCATATCGTTTCGGTGGCGCATCCCATTCTGGATGAAAGCGGTGTGCTGATCGAAAGCCGCCTGCGTTACGCCGAACCCCGCGCCTAACTCAATCGGCCGAGGGAAGCCGCCGCATGGTGAATTCGATGCGGTCGCCTTCAAGCTGCCGCCAGCTTTCCACTTCCGTCCAATAGGCCGCTTTGGGAAAGCTGTCGAACCATTCGCGCGCCTTGGCGCGGGCTTCCTCGCGGCCGAGACAGAAGGTCTGGCGCACGAACATGCCGTCACGCTTTTGTTCACCGCCGGCGCTTTCGCGTTCCTTGCGATGATTGGCGATCCTGCGCTTCAGCCCATCAAGGGGCGGCGGTCCGGCAAATTTCGTCATGATATTCACCTCTGGCACCTACATCGATAAAGATAGTGTCGGCGCGCCGCCTTGGCGAGTCGTATTTGTGCGCGGCGCAAACACCTGCTAGAGGCGGCGGGAACAGACTTCACCGCAGGAGAAAGAAGATATGGAACGGCCAATCTTGCCGAAGGGCTTGCCCGAGGACATCGAAGACAAGAAGGCCACAGCCGAAGCCTGGTTCCAGCATCTGCGCGACACCATCGTCGCCTCCTTCGAAACCCTGGAAAACGATCTTACCGGCCCTCTTTCCGATCAGGAGCCCGGCCGTTTCGTGCAGAAAGACTGGCTGCGCGACAATGGCGAAGGCGGCGGCGGCAAGATGTCGATGATGGAAGGCCGCGTCTTCGAGAAGGTCGGCGTGCACACCTCCACCGTCCATGGCGAGTTTTCGCCCGAGTTCCGCAAGCAGATACCGGGTGCGGAAGAAGACCCGCGCTTCTGGGCCTCCGGCCTTTCGCTCATCGCCCATCCGGTCAATCCCAATGTGCCCGCGGTACATATGAATACCCGCATGGTCGTCACCACCAGCCACTGGTTCGGCGGCGGCGCGGACCTGACGCCGGTTCTCGGTCGTCGGCGGACGGAACAGGACCCGGACACCCAGCTTTTCCATCGCGCCTTCGAAATCACCTGCAACCGCCATCCGGTTGCCGATTACCCGCGATACAAAACGTGGTGCGACGAGTATTTCTTCCTGAAGCACCGCAATGAACCACGCGGCACCGGCGGCATCTTTTTCGACTGGCTGCACCCTGATGAGGAAAAAGGCGGCTGGGACGCCAATTTCACCTTCGTGCAGGATGTCGGCCGCGCCTTCAATCTCGTTTATCCGAAAATCGTCCGCGCCAATTTCAACCAGAACTGGACGGAAGAGGACCGCGACGAGCAGCTTATCCGCCGCGGTCGCTATGTGGAATTCAACCTGCTTTATGACCGCGGCACGATCTTCGGCCTGAAGACGGGCGGCAACGTTGAATCGATTCTGTCCTCGCTGCCGCCGGTGGTGCGCTGGCCTTAAAAAACCTCACGCAAATTTGACGCTCATCAGCCATTTTGTCGCAAATAGCGCAAATTAGGACTTATGGAAAAATCAAGGCAGTGGTAGTCTCCTCCCGCAGACGTACTGGAGGAGCTATCGTCATGATTACTTCGAACAGCATGCCTATCTCTGCTTCCGTCGAGGAAGCGCTGCATTCCATCGATACCCCTGATCTGATCGACCGCCTGGCAGCGGAAATGCGCGCCACGGGTGATCGTGAACTGCCCCATTCCTTTTATGTCGAACAGGTGAAACGCTCCCTTGCCGGACAAAAAACGGCACGGCGGGCAGCCAATGACGAAATGCCTCGTACAAAAATTCCGGCAGCTGGCACATCCTCTGTGTTCCAGTGCTGGGCAATGCCCGAATAGGGGGCCCGAATAGGGCGCCGAACAGGGTTGAAGGACGCCGCTCTGGAACATAAGCGGCGAACTTTCGTTTCATGACCGAAGGACAGCATGTCACTTCAATGCTGTCCTTCGCTGAAACAGGGAGGCAAGACCATGAGACTTTTTGAATGCGGAACGCTCGTGCCCGGCTGTGCCTGGCATACGCGCGCAGATGACGACGCTGAAGTCGTCCGCCGCACGGTGGAGCACATGCGCTCGGCCCACGGCGAAACCGTCATCCGCGAAAACGTGATCGAGAACATCAAATCCCGCATCCGCGACGAAGCGAATGCGGCGTAAGCCGCAACGCCTTCGTTGCTGCGACTTCAATTCTCCAGCATATCCTTCAGCCGGGCGGTCAGCGCTGCCCGGTCAAGGGAGAAATTGACGTCGATCCACTTTTCCTCAAGGCTTTTCAGCACTTCGCCCACCTTCGGGCCAGCCTCGACGCCTGCCGCCATCACATCCACGCCGCTCAGGGGGAATCCGGGCCTGTGGAATTTTTCCGCCCGCGCCAGCAGGGTCGAAAGCCGCGCCACCTTCTGCATGGCCGTGTCGCCAGCAGAAACATCGGCACGGGCGGCGGCAAGCGCAAGCTTCAGCCGTGTCTTCACACCTTCGACACCCTGACGGTAAAGCAGCCGGTCAAGCGCCGTCTCCTTCAGTTCGGGGTCAGCCGCCGCTGCCGAAGCCCAATGGGTAAGATAGGCAGCTTCGGCCTTTGACAGCCGGAGGCGCGCGGCAAGGGCGACCAGCCTGTCCCTATCGGGCGGCAGGATGGCGGAAAGCCGCAGCATCGGGTCCACCGCCCAGCCAAGAGCCTGTTCCGTCGCCACCAGCCCGTGAATGGCGTCGATACCCCATTTCTCGGTCTCGGGAAGAATTTCCGTCAGCACACCCGATTGCCGCATCCATAAAAGAGCGCGGGAGGGATCGTGCGCGGAAAGCAGCTTTTTCAGCTCGCTCCATACCCGTTCGGCCGAAAGGGTACCCAGCTTGTCCTTGGCCCGCGCACTTGCTCTGAGACCGTCCGCATCAGGACGGCCGGAGCCGTAGTGGGCGAAAAAGCGGAAAAAGCGCAGAATCCGCAGGTAATCTTCCGAAATCCGCATCGCCGCATCGCCGATGAAACGCACGGTTCCGGTTTCGATATCTGGCAGCCCATCGATAAGATCGATGATCTCGCCCTTTTCATCGGCATAAAGAGCATTGATGGTGAGATCGCGCCGCTCGGCGTCGGTCTGCCAGTCGGTGCCGAAAGCCACCTGTGCATGACGCCCATTGGTCTCGACATCACGACGCAGCGTCGTTACCTCGAAACCTTCGCCATCGATCACCAGCGTTACCGTGCCGTGCTCGATGCCGGTTGGAACCGCCTTGATGCCCGCAGCCTTCGCCCGCGCCACCACCACGTCAGGGGTGAGCGTCGTCGCCAGATCGACATCGACGACCGGCAGGTCCATCAGCGCATTGCGCACCGCGCCGCCGACGATCCGCACCTCGCCGCCATCGGCATTCAGAAGCGCAAAGATGCGCTTCAGCGCCGGTTTTTCGAACCAGTCCCGCCCGGCAAGGCTGCTCATGAATAAAACCTCTCGTAAATCGTCCTGACGATGCCCGCCGTAATGCCCCAAATGTAGCGTTCGCCATAGGGCATTTCATAGAAAAACCGCTCCTTCCCCTGAAAGATGCGGCTGCCGCGCCCGTGATTGGCCGGGTCCATCAGGAAGGATAGCGGCACCTCGAAAACCTCATCCACTTCCGTTGGATTAAGCGTCAGGTCAAAGCCGGGACGGACGACCGACAGCACCGGCTTGATGCGAAAACCCGTCCCGGAAATATAGTCCGGCAGGCGCCCCACCGTTTCCACGAAAGACCTGGAAAGGCCGATTTCCTCTTCCGTTTCGCGCAGGGCCGCCTCCTCCGGCGTGCGGTCTTCGGCATCGATGCCGCCGCCCGGAAAGGAAATCTGGCCGGAATGTTTGCGCAAAGTGGAGGTGCGCTGGGTGAAGATCACCCGCGCATCGTTGCCGTCATCGATAACGGGCACCAGCACGGCGGCATCCTTCAGCCTGATGCCGTTCCCAGAGAGAACCACGCCCGGATTGAGCACATGGTCGCCATTTTCGCGCTCGGCCACGCCCTCGCCTTCCTGCAGCACCCGGCGGCGGAAATCGCTAGCGGTAAAAGCCTTGAGGCCCGTTGTCGTCATAGTCATTGCGAAAGCCGTTCCAGTTCATTGGCGGGCATCACCGGAAAGACGATCCCGCCCGAGCGTACGGCGAACATGTCGATACCATCAACGTCGATCACTTCACCGAGCGCGACGAGATCATACATCACCGCCCGCGAGATCAGCGCTTCCAGCCGGCCGCGCACCAGAAGATAGGGTTTCAATTCGCGGTTTTCTCCGAAAATTTCAAACCGCAGCGGATACTCCGGCCCCGCCTCCACCACATCACCGACATTGGTGCGGAAGGTGAGCAGCGGCTCGCCATCCTTCTCACCCACGGTCACCTTCATTTCGACGGCGACGAAAGGCGCATCGACGACCCGGATGCCGACTTTTTCCACAGGAGTTACGAGATAGGTTTTGCCGTCCTCATCCTTGCGTAGAACGGTGGAAAACAGCCGCACCAGCGGCGCCCTACCAATGGGCGTGCCGAGGTAGAACCATGTGCCGTCGGCGCGGATTTCCATGTCGAGATCGCCGCAAAAGGGCGGATTCCAGCGTTCCACCGGGGCCGGCCCGCGTTTGGCATCGCCAGTCTGTTCGGCGGCGCGGGAAATCATCGCCGCCAGCCCCGCCGCATCACCTGCCGAATTTATCGTCTCCGCTGCCATATTCGAGTCTCGCTTTGCCGATAAGGAAATACTAAGTCACGACATAGTCATTCGAATGGCGCTTGTCAGCGGCCAAGAGAGCAATAAGCTATATGCAGCGCAAAATCCGTCCCGGCCAGCGGCCAGCAAAACCGGGATGCGACTGTGACAGCGGCGAAGGTATGAGGAGAGCGACATGGGCGTGATGAATACCGGCGAAACCCTCGATGAAAAGGCCATCGTCGCCTCGGCCGAAAAGGCGCTTTCCGACATTGCGGCCATCCGCACGGAAGTCTCCAAGGTCATTTTCGGCCAGGAAAAAGTGGTGCAGAACACGCTTCTCGCCATCCTCTCGGGCGGCCACGCATTGCTCGTCGGTGTTCCCGGCCTTGCCAAGACCAAGCTCGTCACCACGCTCGGCACCGTGCTCGGCCTCGATGCCAACCGCATCCAGTTCACGCCTGATCTCATGCCGTCGGATATTCTCGGCTCCGAAGTCATGGATCAGGACGAAAACGGCCGCCGTTCCTTCCGTTTCATCAAGGGCCCGGTTTTCGCGCAATTGCTGATGGCCGATGAAATCAACCGCGCCAGCCCGCGCACGCAATCCGCTCTTCTGCAGGCCATGCAGGAATATCACATCACCATGGCCGGCCAGACCTATGAGCTGCCGAAGCCGTTCCACGTCCTGGCCACCCAGAACCCGCTGGAACAGGAAGGCACCTATCCGCTGCCCGAAGCCCAGCTCGACCGCTTCCTGCTTCAGGTGGATGTCGGTTATCCCGAACTTGCCGCGGAGCGCCAGATCCTGCTCGATACGACAGGCACCGCCTCTGGCGAAGCACGCGGCGTGATCGATGCCGAACGCCTGATGGAAGTTCAGGCCCTCATCCGCCAGATGCCGGTCAGCGACAAGGTCGTGGACGCGATCCTTTCGCTCGTCCGTTCCGCCCGCCCCGGCCATGGCAACAAATTGACCGACAAACACGTTGTCTGGGGCCCGGGCCCGCGCGCAGGACAGTCGCTGATGCTGACCGCCCGCGCCCGTGCGCTCTATGAAGGCAGGCTCGCACCGTCGCTGGACGATGTCTATGCGCTCGCCGAGCCGGTGCTGGAACACCGCATGGCGCTGACGTTTGCGGCCCGCGCCGAAGGCATGTCGGTGCGCGATGTCATCGCAGCCCTCGTGGAGCAGGCGAAGAACTGAACGCACGTTCGCGAAAGGACTGCATGTGGCATCCATCGGCCAGATCGTAGACAAGACGCCGGGTAGCGAAGTTCTGGCGCGTGCGCGCCAGCGCGCCGCACTGGTGCCGGACTGCATGGTCGAGGCAAAACGCATCGCCAACACCGTCACCGCCGGCTGGCACGGCCGCCGCAAGCGCGGCATCGGTGAGAATTTCTGGCAATTCCGCCCCTATGCCGAAGGCGAGAGCCTGTCGCGCATCGACTGGCGGCGCTCGGCCCGCGACGATCATACCTATGTGCGTGACCGGGAATGGGAAGCCGCCCACACCATCTGGCTCTGGGCCGACATGTCGCCGTCGATGATGTTCAAATCCACCCTCGGCTCCGTTTCCAAGGAAAGCCGGGCGCTGGTGCTGATGCTGGCGCTGGCGGAAATCCTTGCGCGCTCGGGTGAACGGATTGGTTGCCCCGGCATCATGGAACCGGTCTCGGCCAGAAATGCCGCCGAACGGCTGGCCGCCGCCATCATGCATGCGCCGCTGACAACAGGCATGCCGGAAACGGGCATGATCCGCGGCGCGAGCGATATCGTCCTCATCGGCGATTTTCTCGATGATGCGAAAAATGTGATGGAGCGGATTTCGCCGCTCGCGCGGCGGGGCTTACGTGGCCATGTGGTGGAAATCGCCGATCCGGCCGAGGAAACCTTCCCTTATTCCGGCCGCACCGAATTCACTGATCCGGAAACCGGCGAAAAACTCGTGTCCGGCCGCGCCGAAACCATTCGCGAGGACTACACCCGCGCCTATCTCGCAAGGCGCGAGGCCTTGTCCTCATCGCTGCGCCGTCTCGGCTGGAACTTCGTCTTCCACCGCACCGATCACCTCGCTTCCGAGGCGCTCGTCGCTGTTCACATGTATCTTTCCGGCGCGCCCGCGCAAGGCGGTGGCCATCGATGAGCGCATTGCCTTTCGTGTTTACCAGCCCCTACATCCTCTTCGGCCTTCTGGCGCTGCCCGCCATCTGGTGGCTGCTGCGGCTCACGCCGCCGCGCCCCAAGGCGGAAGTCTTTCCGCCGCTGAAGATTCTGGCGACGGTGCTGAAACGCGAGGAAACGCCGTCGAAAAGCCCGTGGTGGCTGACCCTTCTGCGCATGGCGCTCGCCGCCGCCGTGATTTTCGCTCTGGCGGACCCGGTGGTAAACCCGCGCAACAGCAGCATCGCCGGCAGCGGCCCCCTGGTGCTCGTGGTCGATAATAGCTGGGCCTCCGCGCCCGACTGGGAGCGGCGCGTGGCAACCGCGCAAGCTCTGATCGGAGATGCCGAACGGGCCGAGCGCCCGGTTTCCATCGTTTTCACCGCCGACGCCGAACATGACGCCGTGCCGGGAACGACAGCCGTGGCGCTGGACAAGCTCGCCGCAGCAAAACCGAAGCCGCTGGTTCCCGATCGTATCCGCACGGCAGAGGCCATCACCGAAGCGCTGAACGGTACGCCCCCCGGCACGCTCGCCTATATCACCGATGGCGTGCAGAGTGCGCAGGATGAAAGCGCGATGAGAACGCTTGCCAGCCTCTCGCCCGCCGAATTCCGCATCGTGAAGGGCGATGGCAAGGCGATCACCGCCATATCAGGCGCCACCAACAATGCCGACGCCATGAGCGTCACGCTTTCACGGCTGGATACCGCCGAAGCCGCGCGGCTGACCGTGAATGCGCAGGACAGCCAGGGCCGCATCCTCGCCAATGGCACCGCCAGCTTCGCGCCCGGCGAGGCCGAGACGACGGCGACGGTGGAAGCGCCCTTCGAACTGCGCAACGATTTCGCCCGCCTTTCCCTCGAAGGTGTCTCGACGGCGGGTGCGGTGCATCTTCTCGATGACGGCTTCCGCCGCCGCCGCGTGGCGCTGCTGGCCGGCGAAACCGGCAATGATTTCCAGCCGCTGCTGCAGCCGCTTTATTATATCAGCCGCGCCCTGCAGCCTTTTGCCGATCTCATTCCGCAGCGGCAGGCCGATCTGGCGCAGGCGATCCCGGAAATCCTGCAATCCAACCCCTCCGTCATCGTCATGGCTGATATCGGCCGCCTGCCGCAGGAAACCTATGAGCCGATGCAACGGTGGCTGGCCGGCGGCGGCACGCTGATCCGTTTTGCCGGACCGCGCCTTGCCGCGGCCCCAGCCGACGATCCGCTGGTGCCGGTAACACTCAGGCAGGGCGAACGTGCGCTCGGCGGCGCGCTCTCCTGGGCCGAGCCGCAGCCGCTTGCCGATTTCCCGAGTTTTGGCGCCTTCGCCGGCATGCCGAAGGCCGATGGCATTCTCGTCAAACGCCAGGTTCTGGCCGAACCGACACCGGATCTGGCTGAGCGCACCTGGGCCAGCCTTGCCGATGGCACGCCGCTCGTCACCACCCGTAACGTCGAGGCAGGCCGCATCGTGCTCTTCCATGTCAGCGCCGAAGCAAGCTGGTCCGACCTGCCGATCTCAGGCCATTTCGTCGATATGCTGCGCCGTATCGTGCAATTGTCGAAGGCGGGCGGCGCTTCCGCCAACGCCAATGCCCCGGCGGCCGCCCTGCCGCCCTTCCGGCTGCTCACGGCCGAAGGCGCACTGTCGGCCGAAATCGGCACTGCCCGACCGCTGGAAATGCGCGCCGGCCAGCCGCCCCGCACCGGTTTCGACAATCCCCCCGGCCTTTACGGCACAGAGGATGGTTTCGTGGCTCTCAATCTCTTAGCCGCTGGTGCGACGCTGCGCCCCCTCGACACGTCGGCCGCCGGTATCGGCACGTCAAGCGAAGCGCTGATCGGCGAAACGGCAAAATCCCTGCGCCCCGCCCTCTTCATCGCCGCCTTCCTGATGCTGATTGCCGATAGCCTGATCGTGCTCTTCATGAACGGCGCATTCGCCCGCCTGCCAAAAGCCCGCAGCGCCACCGCCGCCACCCTGCTTCTGGCGCTTGGCGCCTTTGCCACCATGTCGCCAACGGACGCGCGCGCCGACGATCCGAAACCCGGCGACGAGCAGATATTCGAGCGGCTGGACACCACGCATCTCGCCTATGTCCGCACCGGTGAAGACGATGTCGACCGCATTTCCGAGCAGGGCCTGCAGGGTCTCAGTGAATTCCTGACCTGGCGCACGACGCTGGAGCCCGGCCAGCCGGTCGGTCTCGATATTTCCAAGGATGAATTGTCCTTCTATCCCATCATCTACTGGCCGGTTTCCGCCACGGCACCGATGCCCTCAAGCGCCGCCATCTCGCGTATCGACGCCTACATGCGCGCCGGCGGCACCGTACTGTTCGATACGCGCGACCAGTTCTCTTCGCTCGACACCGGCGCGACCAGCCCTAACGGCGAACGCCTGCAAGCGATCCTCGCCAATATCGACATTCCGCCCTTGGAGCCCGTGCCGGAAGACCATGTTCTGACGCGCTCTTTCTACCTGCTCACCAATTTCCCCGGTCGTTACAACGGCTCGCCGCTCTGGGTGGAATCGCGGCAGGGCGCGGCCAAGACCACGTCGGGCCTTTCCTCCTCCGGTGATGGCGTGACGCCGATCATGATAACAGGCAATGACTTTGCCGGCGCATGGGCCGTCGATGCGCAGGGCGCGCCGGTTCTGCCCACCGTGCCACCAGACGAGATGCAGCGCGAACACGCCTTCCGCTCCGGCGTCAACATCATGATGTATATGCTGACCGGCAACTACAAGGCCGATCAGGTCCACGTTCCCGCACTTCTCGAACGGTTGGGGCAGTGACATGACATTGACCTTCGCCCCCTTCCTGCCGTGGATCGTAATCGCCGTTCTGGCAGTCGCAGCCCTCGCCCTTTCCTTCATCGGCCTGTGGCGCGGCGTGCGCGGCGCGTGGCTGCGCGGGCTGGCGCTCGCCGCCCTGCTTGCCGCCATCGCCAATCCGCTTCTGACGCAGGAAGAGCGCGAGCCGCTCTCCACCATCGTGCCCGTCATCGTCGACCGCTCGCAGAGCCAGGACGTGCAGGAGCGGCCGCAGATGACCGATACCGCGCTGGAGACGCTGAAAGACCGGCTCTCGCGCTTCCCGCGCATTGAGCCGCGCATCGTGGAAGTCCGCGACAATGGTGAGAGCGATTCCCCCTCGACACAGCTTTTCTCGGCGCTTTCCTCTGCCGTCTCGGATGTCTCACCATCCCGCGTCGGCGGCGCGATCTTCCTCAGCGACGGCCAGATTCACGATATTCCCAACGCTTTGCCCAATGCCGAACAGGCGCTGGGCTTCCGCGCGCCGGTCCATGGGTTAATCACCGGCAAGGCCGATGAGTTCGACCGCCGTATCGAAATAGTCCGCGCTCCGCGCTTCGGCATCGTCAACGAAGAGCAGCAGCTGACACTGCGCGTCTTCGATGACGGCCGCCCCGCCGGCGGCGGTTCCGCGGAAGTGACCGTGAAGATGAATGGCGAAGAAATCGCCACGCTGCAGGCCACGCCCGGCCAGCCGACGCCGTTCAGCTTCAAGGTTCCGCGCGGCGGCAACAATGTCATGGAGTTTTCCGTCGCCGAGCTTCCGGGCGAAGTAACGGCCGCCAATAATCGCGCCGTTCACCTGATCGAAGGCATCCGCCAAAACCTGCGCGTGCTGCTCGTTTCCGGCGAACCCCATGCCGGTGAACGCGCCTGGCGCAACCTCCTGAAATCCGACGCCTCGGTCGATCTGGTGCATTTCACCATTCTGCGCCCGCCCGAAAAACAGGACGGCACGCCCATCAACGAACTCTCGCTGATCGCCTTCCCGACCCGCGAACTGTTCGTTGAGAAGATCAATGATTTCGACCTCATCATCTTCGACCGCTACCAGCATCGCGGCGTGCTGCCGATCCTTTATTACGATTACATCGCCCAATATGTCGAAAAGGGCGGCGCGCTTTTGATCGCCGCCGGGCCGGAACATGCCGGTCAGGATTCGATCGCCATGACGCCTTTGGCCTCCGTGCTGCCGGCGCAGCCGACGGGTCAGGTGCATCAGGCCGCTTTTTACCCCCGTCTTTCGGAAGCGGGCAAGAAACACCCCGTCACCCGCGGGCTGGAAGGCTCGGGCAACGAGCCGCCGCAATGGGGCCGCTGGTTCCGCACCATCAGTGTCGACCCGCCGCAGGGCCAGACCGTGATGCTGGGCGACGGACAGGACCCGCTGCTGGTGCTGAACCGGCAGGGCGAAGGCCGTGTCGCCATGCTGCTGTCGGATCAGGGCTGGCTGTGGGCGCGCGGTTACGAAGGTGGTGGCCCGCATGTGGCGCTTTACCGCCGCATCGCCCACTGGCTGATGAAGGAGCCGGAGCTTGAAGAAGAGGCGCTGACGGCGCGCGCCAACGGCCGCACCCTGCAGATCACCCGCCAGACCATTGGCGACGATCCCGGTCAGGCGAGCGTGCGTTTCCCTTCCGGCAAAACGGAAAGCATGGCCTTCACCAGCGCCGAGCCCGGTCTTTACAGGATCGAGCGCCGCATGGATGAAACCGGCCTGTTCGAAATCAAGAACGGCGATTTCACCACCCTCGTCCATGTCGGCGCGGTGGATGCACCGGAATTCAAGGCGATGATTTCGACGACCGAAACGCTGAAACCGCTGGCAGACGCCACCAAGGGCAGCGTGCACCGTGTCGCCGATAGTTCCGGCCGTATCGCGCTGCCCGATATATTGCCCGTCCGCGGCGATATCAGGGTTGCCGATGAGGATCGCATGCTGATACGCATGACCGACGAGACGGTGCTGAAAGGCGTCAACACCCTGCCGCTCTTTGCCGGTTTTGCCGGGCTTGCCGCCCTGCTGCTCGCCTTCTCCGCGCTCTGGTGGCGTGAGGGCCGGTAAGGGCGTTTCGGCCCGGCGGCAGCGCCGGGCTTTCCCGTCTCCGATTGGAAATCGAAAGCGGTCGCCACCCCGGCGTCTGGAGAGAAACCATGAATTTCATTTTGAGCGACGTCGCGGATCCAGAAGCCGAAAAGGCCATCCGCGATCCGCTGGTGGCCTATAATCTCGCCCGTTTCGGCGAAAGCGACAAACGCGAACTCATCATCACCATCCGTGACGACGAAAACATTGTTACCGGCGGTCTGGTTGGCCATACCGCCCGCGGCTGGCTTTACGTGCAGCTTCTTTTCATACCGGAAACCATGCGCGGTCGGGGCACGGGCCCCAAGCTGCTTGCAATGGCCGAGGAAGAAGCCAGAAAACGCGGCTGCATGGGCGCCTATATAGACACGATGAACCCGGATGCCCTGAGAACCTATGAACGCTACGGCTTCACCAAAATCGGCTCGCTTGGCCCCCTTTCCAGCGGCCAGTCGATCACCTGGCTGGAGAAGCGCTTCTAGATTGCATAAAGCTGCTAAGCCGCGATCACCGATACCTCACCGTCGACCGTCCGACCCATAGCCTCGCGAATCTGCTGGCGAAGCCACACGGCCCCGGCATCCGCATCGGTCTGCAGGGCCCAGACCATGGCGACGGGTGGGAAGTTCAACGCCACCGGCACCGGGCTTATTTCCAGCCCCAGCAGCGGCGCATAACGCAGCGCGATACGCGAGGACACGGTGGCCAGCACCGCCGAAGATCGCGCCGTTGCCAGTACCGAAAGAAAATCCGGCGCCGCGGCAACGACGTCGATTTCCAATCCGCTCAGCTCCAGCGCATCCTTGATGCAGCCGTGCAGGCTGTCCGTCTGCGATATGACCGCATGTTTGGCCGCCACATAGGCGTCCAGTCCCACGGGATTGGGCAGATCGAGTAAAGCCGGGTTGAAACAGCAGAATACGCTGGAAGAATAGAGCGGTTCGCAATGGTGGCGCTGCTCTTTCGAATAGGTGCATCCGACAGCCATGTCGATCACACCCGTATCCAGCATCGCCGTGATTTCCTGCTCCTGCCCGTTGCGGGCGAGAATACGGATACCGGGCGCAATCTCCCGCAGCCGCGCCGTCAAATCCGGCAAAAGCAACAGTTCCACCTCGCTCGACATGCCCAGCCGGAATGTGCGGCGCTCCGTTGCCGGATCGAACACATCCGCCGTCAGCACCGCCGCCTGCGCCTGCCTGAGCGCCTGTCTCACCGGCCCGGCCAGATTGAGCGCCCGCGCCGTCGGCTTCATCTCCTGCCCCACGCGGATGAAAAGCTCGTCTTGAAACAGGGTCCGCAGGGTGGAGAGATTATGGCTCATGGCCGGCTGCTGGATTTTCAGCCGCCGCGCGGCGCGCGTGACATTCATTTCCTCCATCATCGCATCGAAGGCGATGAGAAGGTTGAGGTCGAAAGAACGAAGATTGAAATGATCGATAGTTTGCATAAGTCACATCGATTTGATTGCTGACCTCTCTACACTTAGCTGGAGTACGGAAAGTTTCAAGACGTTCCCCAACCCAGGAGCCCTCAATGCCGTCACGTCGCTCACTTCTCAAAGGCGCCGCCAGCGCCATCATCGCCGCCCCCTTCGTTGCACCCTCCCTCGCCTTCGCCAAGGCGCCGCTCGCCGCCACACAGGCACCCGGCTTTTACCGGCTGATGGTCGGCAAGGTGGAAGTCACCGCGCTTTCGGACGGCGTCATCGCGCTGCCGCTTGCCAAAATCTACACCAACACCACACCGGAACATGCGACAAAGGTGCTGCAGGATGCCTTCCTGCCGGAAGAAACGCCCACCTCGGTCAACGCGTTTCTCGTCAACACCGGCGACAGGCTGGTGCTGATTGATGCCGGCACCGGCACCTATCTCGGCCCAAGCCTCGGCCGGCTCGTCGCCAATATCGAGGCCTCAGGCTACAAGGCGGGGGAGATAGACGATGTTATCCTCACCCATATCCATACCGACCACTCCGGCGGGCTGTCTGCGGATGGCAAACGCGTCTTTGCCAATGCGACCCTGCACGTCAACAAGCGCGAAGCCGCTTTCTGGCTTGATGAGGCAAAGGCCAAGGCGGCGCCCGAAGCGCTGAAGAAGGGTTATGCCGAAGCGAAGGAAAGCATCCAGCCCTATATCGATGCCGGCAAGTTCGAGACATTCGGTGATAGTGCCGCGCCGGTTCCCGGCCTCGGCTCGATCCTTTATGCCGGCCATACGCCGGGCCACAGCGGCATCGTTCTGGAAAGCGACGGCCAGAAAATCGTCTTCTGGGGCGATATCACCCATGGCGATATCCTCCAGTTCGATGAACCTGATGTCGCGATCGAATTCGACGTCGACCAGAAGGCTGCCGTCGCCGCCCGCGATCTGGCATTCCGGCAGGCGGTGGAAGGCAAATATCTGGTGGCAGGCGCCCATATCGCCTTCCCCGGCATAGGCCATGTGCGCACCGACAGCACGAATTACGATTGGCTGCCGGTCAATTACACGACGCTTTAACCGCAAACAGCATGGCCTGATCCTTGACGGTCAGGCCATGCCCCTGAGCGGCAATCAGGTCAGCGCCACCTGCCGCGTTTCCGCATTGATCATCGTCGCGGCGATGGCGGCAAGCACCAGTAGACCGGCAAAAATGCCGATCGCGACACCGAAACCCTGCGCTATGGCATAACCAAGCAATGAGGGCGCCAGCAGGCCACCGAGCCTTGCCATGGCGCCTGCGGCCCCCATGCCGGTCGCCCGCGACTCCGTTGGGTAAAGCTCCGGCGTAAAGGCATAAAGCGCGCCCCAGGTGCCAAGCAGCGCAAAACTCATGATAAGAAGCGAGGCGGCGATCATCGCGCCACCGGTGGCAAGCGTGAAGAGAAGGCATCCGAGCGCGGAGAGCAGACAGAAGCCGATCAGTGTCGGCTTGCGGCCCCATTTTTCAACGCCATAGGCGGCAAGCGCATAACCGGGGATCTGCGCCAGCGCCACCAGCACTAGAAAACCATAACCACGCACGAAGCCGAACCCGTCTCCGGCCAGTTTCGCCGGCATCCAGGTGAAGACACCGTAATAGGAGACGGAGACAAGGAACCAGATGGCAAGGATCATGATGCTGCGCTGCCGGAGTGCGGGTGAAAATATCCCCTGCCCCTTGGCCACGTCAGGCTGGAAAAGCCCGGTTCCGGCATCGAGCGGCGCACGGCCATTCGTCACCAGCATACGGTTGACGACAGTCTTTGCTTCTTCCGACCGACCGCTGCGCAAGAGGTAAAGCGGCGATTCCGGCACCAGAAAGCGCAGGCCAAGGCCGAGGACGGCCGGAAAGGCCGTCACGGCAAAAATGTAACGCCAGGCGTCGGCGACACCGGCAAGGCTGGCGCCCCAGGCCGCAAGCGCCACAATCAGCGTTCCGACAGCCCAGAAGCCTTCCAGAAAGACCAGCCAGCGCCCGCGATTTTTGGCGGGCAGGAATTCCGCCATCATCGCATAATCCACCGGCAGCGTGCCGCCCACGGCAGCCCCGGTAAGAAAGCGCAGAACGAGCAGAATGGTGAAATCAGGCGCGAATATCGAAAGCACACCGAACAGCGCATCACAGGCCACGGTGACGATCAGCACCCGGCGACGCCCGTAACGATCCGCCAGCCGCCCGAAACCGGCAGCGCCGAGAAGCATGCCGAAAAAGAACGCCGTTCCGGTCTGCAGCGCCTGCGGCACCGTCAGGCCAAAGGTTGCGGCAATCGAGGCGGCTGTGAAGCCGACGGCCAGAACCTGCATGGCATCCGCCGCCCAGACGAGACCGAAAATGCCCATCAGCCTGCGCTGATAGGCGCCTGCGCCCGCGCGCTCCAGCGCCTCATTCATGGTGATTGCCGTCATGCCCCGCCCCTCTGCAGAAATCGACTTTCACTTGCTATCGCATGGGGGGAGGAAACGGAATTGAATTCTGTGGAGGGTGCGCACGGTTGGAACGAAATGCTCGGCGCAACGATAGGCGAACCCCTGCGCCTCCGCCCTCATCCCTGTGCTTGTCACAGGGATCCCGCCAGCCCAAGTCCTTGGGCTGAAAAGAGTCCTCTCGCCGCGCAGACGCGCGTCGGCTGGATTCCTGTGACAAGCACAGGAATGAGGGAAGACAGAAGCGCTGGCGAGAAAAGGCAAAGCTGCCTTGCAGAAAGACCCTCAGCCGTAAACCCGAAGAGGCTCCTCAAAACCCTCATCTTCCGCAGCTGCGGCAGGCATCACGGCCTCGCAGTTGCGCCAGCCGATCTTGCCCTTCAGCCGCTGATGAACGTCATTGCCAAGCGGCGCCACCAGCACCCGGTTCGGATCAACCGGCCCCGGAAAATCGAGCGCCGCATAAGCGACCTTTTCGAAACCGAGCGGCATGTAATAGGGCGGATCGCCGATCAGGATGACGGCTTCGGAGCCCTTCCGCCTTGCGGCCGCAATGGCGATGCGGACGAGTTCCCGGCCAATGCCCTTGTTCTTGTGCGAGGGCCGAACCGCAAGCGGGCCAAGCATATGGCCCTTCACCCCGCCGGCCAGGACGGGCGTCATGCGCACCGAAGCGATCGTCTCACCATCATCAGCGCAGACGAAGGACAGCGACCGGTCATGCGGACCCTGCTCACGGATGCGCGCCGCCGCACGGGTGTGCCGGCCGGGACCAAATGCTTCTTCGTTGATGACTTCGATGATGGCGTCGTGCGACGCGTCCTCGGTGAGGTAGACAAGATCGTGCTTGGACATGAAGAGACCGAAACTTCCAGAATGCGGATGCGACAATAGATGACGGCTGCGCCGGTAAGGGCGTTCAGGAGCGTCAGCGTCGTCGGAGCATCCGTGGTTCGATCATAGCCTGCAATTTCCTCAGATTTGTGAAAATCGCAATTATCAGGAAAATCACCCCCCGTCCAGAACAAATCTCGACGCTCCTCCTTTCAGCCTGTGCGGGACCGGAAACGCATTGTTCAATGCCGTGCGGGTTCGCGGGATTGAGCGAAACGGGTAGTATCGCCGTCAAGGAAACAATCAAGGAGATCATCATGGGCATGCTGGTGGAAGGTGTGTGGAAGGACGTCTGGTACGACACCAAGGAAACCAAGGGGCATTTCAAGCGCAGCGCCTCGCAATTCCGCAACTGGATCACAGTGGATGGCGCACCCGGCCCTTCCGGAGAAGGCGGTTTCGAGGCGGAGAAAGATCGTTACCACCTCTATGTCTCCTTCGCCTGCCCCTGGGCGCACCGCACCCTGATCTTTCGCAAGCTGAAAAAGCTGGACGACCTGATCTCGGTCTCCGTCGTTGATCCGCTGATGCTGGAAAACGGCTGGGAATTCAAGCCGCCGGGCGAGCGCACGCCGGGCGCAACCGAGGACCACCTGTTCGGCTCCTCCACGCTCTGGCAAATCTATACCAAAGCGGACCCCAAATATTCCGGGCGCGTCACCGTGCCGGTGCTCTGGGACAAAAAGCGGGGCACCATCGTTTCCAATGAATCGGCGGAAATCATCCGCATGTTCAATACCGCCTTCAACGACCTCACCGGCTCTGAGGCGGATTATTATCCCGAAGCGTTGCGCGCCGAGATCGATGCGCTGAACGACGTGATCTATGACACCGTCAATAACGGCGTCTACAAGGCCGGCTTCGCCACGACACAGGAAGCCTATCAGCAGAATGCCGTGAAGGTCTTCGAAACGCTCGATATGCTGGAAGACCGCCTGAAGGACCGCCGCTTCCTGTTCGGCGCGGAGCAGACGGAAGCGGACTGGCGTCTGTTCACCACTCTGGTGCGGTTCGATCCCGTTTATGTCGGCCATTTCAAGTGCAATATCCGCCGCATCCACGACTATCCGCACCTGACGGGTTACCTGCGCGATCTTTACCAGACGCCGGGCGTGCCTGACACGGTCGACATGCGCCACATCAAGGAACATTATTACCGCAGCCACCGCACCATCAACCCGACCGGCATCGTGCCCGTCGGTCCGGAGCTGGACCTGACCATGGCGCATGGACGCGAGACGCTGGTCTGACGAAATACGCCGCTACCAGTAGTCGGCAATCGCCGCTTCGCCGGCAAGTTCGGCAAGGCGGCGGCGGGTTGCCGCCGTCACCCCTTCGGGCAGATTTGAAAGATCGAAAAAGCCGCTCTCGGCAATCTCATGATCCGGCTTTTTCGGTTTGGTCTGGGTGACATCAAGCCGATAAAGCGCGACATGGTCGCGATTGCTGCCTTCCAGATTAAGGTAAACGTGGAAAAGCTCCGGCTTTGAGGCAGCTTCGAGATTGCCTTCCTCGCGGATTTCCTTGTGCAGCGCCGCGAGCAGGGTTTCGCCGCGCTCCACCCCGCCGCCCGGCAGATACCAGCCCGGAAGATAGGTGTGCCGCACGAGAAAAATCCTGCCCTTTTCATCGTAGCAAGCCGCACGCACACCAAGAGTTGCGCCGCGCGTGAACAGAAAAACGAAATGCAGAAAGCGGGTGAAGACACGCATATGGAACGGACGGGCCTGCCGCCCGGTTGTTTCGTCATTCACCCTGGTTTCTCCCCGCCTGCCGGCTTTTATTGGACGCGCGGCATATCATAGGTTATCTCTGCCGCCATGTTCAAACTTGCCCATATTTCAGACGTCCATTTAGGGCCACTGCCAAAACTCACTTTCCGGGAACTTGCATCGAAACGGATTACCGGTTTCGTCAACTGGCACCGCAACCGCCGCAAGCATCTCTTTACCGATACACTGGAAAAGCTGCTCGACGATCTCGAGGCAAAATCACCCGATCATCTGGCTATTACCGGCGATCTCGTCAATCTTGCGACGGGCATCGAAATCCGCGCCGCCGCCGACTGGCTTGAGGAAGTGGGCGACCCTGAGAGAACCTCGGTGGTGCCAGGCAATCACGACGCCTATGTTTCCGGCGCGCACGACAAGGCCATGCAGGCCTGGTATCCATACGTGCGTGGCGATGGCGACCCAGCGGAATGGGACGACGACCGCAAGATTTTCCCCTATATGCGCGTGCGCGGCCCCGTGGCGCTGATCGGCTGCTCCACCTCGATTGCGACACCACCCTTTTCGGCCACCGGCTATTTCGGCAACCGGCAGGCGCGCGCCACGGCGGAACTCTTAAAAAAAGCCGGTGAACAGGGGCTGTTCCGCGTGGTGATGATCCATCATCCGCCCATCCGGGGCGCTTCCCCCACCCACAAACGCATGATCGGCATTCGCCGTTTCGCGGCCGCACTCGGCGTCGGCGGTGCGGAACTCGTGCTGCACGGTCATACCCATCTCAACACGGTTTACTGGTTGAATACCCACCACGGGGAAGACCACATCCCGGTCGTCGGCATTTCCTCGGCCAGCCAGGGGCCGGGCGGTGAAAAACCGCGCGCGGCCTATAATCTCTTCCATATTTCCGGTGGGCCCGGCACATGGAATGTCGCCTGCGAACGCCATAGCCTCGATGAGACGGCGACGGGTGTGGCGCTGGAAGATGTGCGGGTGTTTTATGAAAACGGGCGACCGCTGGGGTTTTCTCTACCGAGGGAATAAAACCCGCGTGCGTGGAGCGGAGGAGGGCTTTACCCCCCTCTGCCCTGCCGGGCATCTCCCCCTCAAGGGGGGAGATCGACCTGAGGCTAGGTCTTGCCCATATCAAAGCCCGAGAATGAAGCTGCGGGAAAGCGTCTTGCCGATCTCCCCCCTTGAGGGGGAGATGTCCGGCAGGACAGAGGGGGCCTCCCCCACCCTCAAAGCAAGCTTACTTAGCCCGCTCTTCCAGCACCCGGTTGGCCGCCGAAACAATCGCTTCCAGCGACGCACCGACGATATTCGTGTTAACCCCGGCGCCAAACAGCTTGCCGCCCGGATGCTCCATCTCGACATAGGCAATGGCCGAAGCATTCGAGCCATGCTGCAGCGAATGCTCGGAATAATCGTTCACCGACAGGTCGATGCCGAGATAGACCGACAACGCATTGATGAACCCGTCGATCGGACCGGTTCCCTTGCCCTCGATGCGCTTCACCTCGCCATTATCGGTGATCTCGGCGGCCACAATGCGCACGCCCTTGAAATCGCCGGCCGGATAGGTGTGGTGATCAACGAACTTGATGCGCGCATTCGGCTGCGTCACATAACGCTCCATAAAGCGCTCATAGATGCGCTTGGCCGGCAGTTCGACGCCCTCTTCATCGGTGATGCGCTGGATATCCTCGCGGAACTCTACCTGCAGGTTGCGCGGCAGGTTGATGCCGTAATCCTGCTGCAGAATATAGGCGATGCCGCCCTTGCCGGACTGCGAGTTGATGCGGATGATCGCCTCATAGGAGCGGCCGACATCCTTCGGGTCGATCGGCAGATAGGGCACTTCCCAGACGGGGTGATTGGCGACCTTGATCGCCTTCATTCCCTTGTTGATCGCATCCTGATGCGAGCCGGAAAACGCCGTGTAGACCAGTTCGCCGACATAAGGGTGACGCTCGGGGATCGTCATCTCGTTGGAATATTCGTACACGGCCTTGATACGCTCGATATCGCGGCAATCCAGCTCCGGATCAACGCCCTGCGTGTACATGTTCAGCGCCAGCGTCACGACGTCGACGTTACCCGTGCGCTCGCCATTGCCGAACAGCGTGCCTTCGACGCGGTCCGCACCGGCCATCAGGCCCAACTCGGTCGCCGCAATGCCCGTGCCGCGGTCGTTATGCGGATGCAGCGAGATGATGACGTTTTCGCGGTTGTCGATATTGCGGCACATCCATTCGATCTGGTCGGCATAGATGTTCGGCGTCGCCATTTCCACCGTCGAGGGCAGGTTCAGGATCAGCTTGTTGTCCGCCGTCGGCTTCACCACCTCAACAACGGCGTTGCAGATTTCCAGCGCCACTTCCAGCTCGGTGCCGGTAAAGCTCTCAGGCGAATATTCGAAGCGGAAACCGCCGCCGGCCTTGGCGGCCATGTCGGTGATCATCTTGGCGGCATCAACGGCAATCTGCTTGATGCCATGCACATCCTTGCCGAACACCACGCGACGCTGCAATTCCGAGGTGGAATTGTAGAAGTGGATGATCGGCTTGTTGGCGCCCTGCAGCGCCTCG
This sequence comes from Agrobacterium radiobacter, assembly GCF_040801995.1. Taxonomy (NCBI): domain Bacteria; kingdom Pseudomonadati; phylum Pseudomonadota; class Alphaproteobacteria; order Hyphomicrobiales; family Rhizobiaceae; genus Agrobacterium; species Agrobacterium radiobacter. Next base: position 1,906,480 of record NZ_JBEGHX010000001.1, read on the forward strand.
AAGGTACGGGTGATCAGTTCCGGGCGGCACTGTACCAGCACCTGCAAGGAAACATCGTCAGGTACATTGCCTTCTTCCACGCACCAGCGGGCAAAATCGAAGTCCGTCTGCGAGGCGGAAGGAAAACCGATTTCGATTTCCTTGAAGCCCATTTCCAGCAGCAGCTTGAACATGCGGGCCTTGCGGTCGTGACCCATGGGGTTGACCAGCGACTGGTTACCATCGCGCAGGTCCACCGAACACCAGATCGGCGCCTTGTCGATGGTCTTGCCCGGCCAAGTGCGGTCAGGAATATTGATGGTCGGGTAAGGGCGATACTTCACGCTCGCGTCCGACATGCCCTTGGAAATATTGGTGATCTTGCCGTCCATTTCGCTTCCTCCTTGCGCAGTCCGCGGGCGTCTTCAGCCATCGGCGGATGCACGGCCCTTTAGAGCCTAAATCCAGTATAAAATGAGATTTCGAGATGAGGAGCGTTTGCGCCAGCGGGCTTTCGGCCGCCGGGCGCTCCTCACTGGACCCGGCAACCGCGTGTAAGGTCGAGGCTAAGAAGCGAGAGTGCACCGCACGGCGAGGCCTTCGCAGAAATCTGCGCGCTCATGCCGTAAATGGTTGCGATGCTGTTGCTCATGGCGATGTGTATAAACAGCGGCTGGCGGTCTGACAAGTGATCTTGTGCCGTGCGCCGGTTATTTTCCCTGCCTGCCGCTCTCAAGCCTTTCTGCCTAACCACGCTTTACCACCCGCTGCAACGCCATCATCAGCCCGCCGCCGATCAGCCCCCAGAAGGCACCGGAAACGCCGCCGAAGGAGAGGCCGGAGGCCGTGATGAGGAAAGTGATGGCCGCCGCCTCGCGGGTTTCCGGCTCCTTGAAGGCCGCCACTGCGGAACCGGAAAAGGCGCCGACCAGTGCCAGCCCCGCCACCGCCTGAATGAGGATGGGCGGCGCCAGCGCCACGAAGGCCGTGACCACGCCGGCCAGCAGGCCGAAGATGATATAACCGAAGCCGGCGATGATCGCCGCCCAGTAACGCCGCTTCGGATCAGGATGAGCATCCTCGCCCGCGCACATCGCAGCCGTGATTGCGGCAAGATTGACCGCATGGCCGCCAAAGGGCGCGGAAAGCAGCGAGAAAAAGCCGGTCGCTGCAAAAAGTGGTCCGGGCTGCGGGTCGTAGTGATTGACCTTCAGCACCGCGATACCGGGAATATTCTGCGAAGCCATGGTGACGATGAAGAGCGGCAGCGCGATGGAAACGACGGCGTGCAGGCTGAAGACGGGCGTTACCCACTCAATCGGCGGTGTCAGCGATTGCGCCACGCTATCGAGCGCGCCCTCGGGAATATCGACACCGAAGATCATGACAAGCACGAAGGCGGCAAGGGCCGCGGGTACGGCGAACAGCCGCTTGAAGGCTCCAACAACGATCCAGGCGAGAATGATGGGTAATCCAAGCGCCGGGTTGAAGCCGATTGCCTTGATCGGCGCGAAACACAGGCCGATGATGACGCCTGACAGCATGGCATTGGCAAGCGGCGCGGGAATGGAGGCGACCGCCTTTCCAAGTGGCCTGAACAGGCCTGCGATGATGATCAAAATGGCGCAGATGACGAACCCGCCAACGGCTGCCGGGAAGCCACCCTCAATGACGCCGGTGGTGGCAAGCAGCGCGGCGCCCGGCGTCGACCACGCGATGCTGATGGGAAGCCGGGTTGTGACTGAAAGAGCTATGGCGCAAAGCCCCATCGCCACCGAAAGCGCCATCAGCGCCGACGCCGCTTCGAAATCCGTCGCACCGACGGCTTTCAGCCCCTGCAACACAACGGCGAAGGAGCTGGCGAAACCGACAAAGGCGGTAAGGCAGCCCATGAACAGGCTCTGGACGGAAAAATCTTTCAGCATAAAGCACTCTGCGGCCTGCGGCCTGTCGCAAACAACCGCAGCGGTCTGCATTGGCGACAGGCAGAAAAATTGAAGCGTGATGCGCGAATCCGGGGATGGCGACACGCCTTGGATGAAGCGTGGTTATATTCAGGATCAAAAAAGACGCGACTTGGCAAGATGGGCCACCAGACTTCAGGTACGGCGGCAGGGAAAACGTCATCAAAGTTTAGCGGCGGGGCGCTAATCCTGCCCGCATCACAACAGGTCATCCGCCACAAGAGGGACCCTCGCCATGCTCCGCATCGTCACCATTGCCGCCTGCTGTTTTGCGGCTCTTCCCGCCGCTGCCCAGACCCCGCCTGCGCCGGCCTTCCTCGGCCAGATCGTCGTGCCTTCGGGCCTCTCCATCAATGGCGTTACCTTCGGCGGCATTTCCGATCTCGCCTTCGACAGCGAAACGGGCCGTTATTTCGCAATTTCCGATGATCGCGTGGAAAAAGGTCCGGCCCGCTATTACGAGCTGGAGCTGGCCATAACGGAAGGCGCCACCACGCTCAACATCGCCGCCACCCATGAATTGAAAGACGAGACCGGCGCGGCCTTTGCGCCGAAGAGCATCGATGCGGAAGGCATCGCGCTCGACCGCAAGCGCGGCAAGCTCTATTGGTCCTCCGAACGCGACCTGAAGAACCAGCCGGGGCTTTACGTTTCGGATATCGACGGCGGCAATGTGAAGCGGCTGGAACTGCCGGACGCCTATCTCGTCAACGACGCAAAGACCAAGGGCGTTCAGAACAACCTCGCTTTCGAAGGCCTGGCCCTGATGCCCGGCCGGCTGATCGCCGCCACCGAAAATGCTCTCACCCAGGACGGCCCCAAGGCGACGCCGCAGGCGGGCAGCCCGGCCCGTATCCTCGTCATCGACACGGCGACGCTGAAGCCGGTCGCCGAGCACGTCTATGTCACCGAGGCAATCTCGAAGACACCAACAGCCACCGAGCCGAAATATAACGACAACGGCCTTTCCGCCATTGCAGCCCTGCCGGATGGCCGTTTTGTCGCGGTCGAGCGCAATTTTGCCTCCGGCGTCGGCAACCACATCCGCTTCTTCATCGCCGACATGTCCCGCGCCGACAATATTCTCGGCAAGGACAAGATCGATCCGGCTTCCGTGGCTACCGTATCGAAATCACCCTGGTTTGAAATCAACGAAGGCGATTTCGGCCTCGATATCGACAATATCGAGAGCTTCGCCTTCGGCCCTGTGGTGGATGGCAAGCAGCTTTTTGTCATCGCCTCCGACGACAATTTCAACACAGGCAAGCAGTTCACCCAGTTTGCGGCATTCGCAATTCCCGCCAATCTGGGTCAGTGAAATCCACCGAAACAGAATGCCGGCTCTGGACAATGTCCGGGCCGGCATCGGCAACCGAGACGGATGCCTGCCTTACCAGCGGAGCAGACGTGAACCGGCGAAAGCGCCGATGATACCGGTCAAGAGAATGCCCAGGGAATACCAGATCAACACGAAAGCCATGCCGTTTTCGGTGCAGAACCACGAATAGACCCACGCCCCGGCCGCACCTGCGGCGATACCAGCGGCAAAACCCGCAAGCGTGGGATCAGTGGGGGCTGACCGCCTGAGAACCGCGAAATTCGCCAGAAACAGCGGCAGCGCAAAAGCAACGATCAAAAACGGGCAATGCAGCGCCGACGATCCGAGAATGAGGGTGCTGTAGGTGCTGGGCACGGCAAATCCAAGCTGGACGAGCGCGATCAGCGCCATGGCGGCAAAAATCAGCGCAAGCCACACAAACAGGCAACCCCTCTCGCCTTCCGGCCGCGCAAGACGCATGACGGCAAAAAATGCAATGAGGGCCAGTAGGGCATTATAGGCGGATTTGACCCAGAAACCCGGCTCGGTCATGGCCTCGCTCATGTCGACGCGAAGCCCCAGAATGACGACCATCAGCACGAGCGAAAGGCCGAGCGCGGGCAATGCCGCGAATGCCAGCCTGCGCTCCAGCGCGAAAGCGTGGACAGGTTTCAGATCACCCGTCAGTTGTTCGATGATGTCTTCCGTTTTCCTCACCTGTCCCCCCGCAACTTCGCCGCCAGGACTTTCAGCGTTCTGTGAATGCCGACCCTTGCCGCAAGCTCGGTCTGGCCGGATTTTTCCGCCGCTTCGGCAATTGACTGGCCTTCGAGTTTCACTCTTCGAATGAGATCGCGTTGCCGCTCCGGCAGGTCGTCGAGCAGCCGCTCCACATCCATGCGGGCCATGACCGCATCGACGGAGGGTTCCGCCTCCAGCGTCTCATCGAGTTCGACTTGCGCCAGCATTCGGGCGCCCCTGCCCCGATAATGATCGATGAGCTTGTAGCGCGCTATCGAGAAGAACCACGCCGTGAAAGGTCTTGCACGGTCATAGGTCTCCCGCTTGGCGTGAAGCGACAACAGGGTTTCCTGCACAAGATCTTCGACATCGCCTCTGGAGGCGGCCGCCATGCGCCGGCTGAAATAGGCGATCAGCAGCCGCCTCAGGGCATGAAGCAAATGCCGGTAGGCGCCTTCGTCCCCATCGAGGGAACGCAGCATCAGCATTTTTAATGTCTCTTCCGAAGGGCTGCCTGTCATCGTCACTATCGGGTTATTCGCAGTCGGCAGGATATTGTTACATAGTGGCTTTAAAAAAATCTCGCCCGAACTTGTCGTCACAAGCGCGTGAAGATGTAACGGGCGGCGGGTCGCGCCCGAATGGACAATCGTGAGCCCCGGCACAATGCCGGCGGACATGCAACGACGTCCAGAGGAGACCCTTCATGACCCGCATTCTTACCGCCATTGCCGCCGCTTCCCTGTTCTCCGCTCTTTCCTTCGCAGGCATCGCCCATGCCGACAGCATGAAAACCGATACGATGAAGAAGGACACCATGCATAGCGACGCCATGAAGGCCGAGACCATGAAAAAGGATGGCATGTCCATGGCCAGCAAGAAGGACTGCATGGACAAGGCCGGTATGGAAATGGACAAGATGAAAAAGGCCGACATGATGAAGGCCTGCGACACGATGAAGTAAGGCCGGCCTGAACGAAAAAAGCCCGCACCGGTTTTGACCGATGCGGGCTTTCTCAAATGAAAATCGAAAACTCAGAGTTCCGACTGGCTTTCGACGATCTTGCCGACGAGGCCGTAATCCTTGGCCTCTTCCGCTCCGAGCCAGTAATCGCGATCGATGTCCTTGGCGATCTTTTCTTCGCTCTGGCCGGTGGCCTTGGAGAAGATCTTGATCAGGCGCTGGTTCATCTTGATGATTTCGCGGGCCTGGATTTCGATGTCGGATGCCATGCCGCGCGTGCCGCCGGAGGGTTGATGCAGCAGGAAGCGGGTGTTCGGCAGGCAAAGGCGACGTTCCTTCGGCACCGAGACGTAAATCAGCGCACCAGCGGAGGCGACCCAGCCCGTGCCGATGATGTAGACCTTTGGCTTGATGAACTTGATCATGTCGTGGATGGAATCACCCGATTCGACATGGCCGCCCGGCGAATTGACGTAAACGCGAATGTCGTCGTCGCTGGCGGCGGCAAGAGCCACGAGCTGCGTGCAGACCTTCTGCGCCAGTTCCTGCGTGATGCCGCCATAGATGAAGATCGAACGCGACTTGAAAAGATTCGCTTCCGTTTCCTTGCCGATCGGCAGTTCCTTGCTCTTGTCGTCTTCGTCTTCGTTCATCAACGGCTCTCTCCAGCAAAATTCGTGCATGCCCTTCGGACATAGTGCGACTTGTTACGTAAGGCAATGAGAGAAAAAGGCAAGGTTTGCCCGCCAACAATAAACACCACCCCCGGCAGATGACGCATGGACAGCCTCTTGGCCTTCGCGATATCGTCAGCGCCTCATTGCAGCGCCGCCCGCCGCGGGAAGCCCAAGATCCCGCCGCTGACGGCAACAATTTCAAGAGGGAACCATGCTGAAAAGACTAAGCCTCGCCGCCGCCGCGCTCGGCCTCACCACCCTGCCCGCTTTCGCCCATCTGAACCCGGAAGAACACGGTTCCTTCATGGCCGGTGTCTCCCACCCCTTCTTCGGTGCGGACCATATTCTGGCGATGGTGGCCGTCGGCATCTGGGCCTCGCAGATCGCCTTTGCCCGAAACGACCGCAAGGCGCTGTGGATCGTGCCCGCCGCTTTCGTCGGCACCATGGCCGCAGGCTTCCTGATGGCGGTTTACGGCATTGACCTTCCCTTCGTCGAACCCGCCATTCTCGCCTCCGTCATCGGCCTTGGCCTGCTAGTTGCGATGGCGGCAAGGCTTCCCACGGCAGCGGCAGCGGCCGTTGTCGGCGCTTTCGCGCTTTTCCACGGCTATGCCCATGGCGGTGAACTCGGCAGCGCGGGCGCGCTTCAATTCGGCATCGGCTTCATGATCGCCACCGCCATCCTGCATGCGGCCGGCATCGCGCTCGGCCTCGGCATTGCCCGTTTCGGCTCGGCCGCAAGCCGCACCGTCGGCGCGCTGACGGCGATTGCGGGTCTCTCGCTTGCCTTTGGCGGCTGAGGATCATTACCGAAATTTAAAATTTGGACCGCTTTGAAAAGCCTGAATTCTGGCCTACCTCCTTATCGTGGATTTACGCTTCACGGTAAGGAGGCAGCATATGTCACCGGAAGAAAGCCAGCTTCTCAAGGCCCTGTTCGACAGGACCAAAACCGCATCCGCCACCCCGCGTGACCGCGAGGCGGAAACTTTGATCGCAGACGCCGTGCGCGATCAACCCGCAGCCCCCTATTATCTCGCCCAGGCGGTGATCGTTCAGGAAAAAGGTCTGGAAGCGGCAGCAGCCCATATCAAACAGCTCGAAGACCGCATCCACGCACTGGAAAGCGGTAATAGCGCCCCTCAGGCGGCGGCGCAGGGCGGTTTCCTCAGCTCCATCTTCGGCACCGGCCAGCCGCAACCACCCGCACCGGCACCAGCCCCTGCGGCCGCGCCGAGCTCATGGCGCAACGATACCGCCGGCCAGACGGCCGGCCCTTGGGGAGCGGCAGCCAATCAGCAGCAGCTCGGTGGCCCATGGAGCCAGGCCGCCGCAGGTGGACGTTCAGGCGGTGGTTTTCTGCAAGGCGCGCTCGGCACCGCTGCCGGTGTTGCGGGCGGCATGCTGCTGGCCAATTCGCTGAGCGGCATTTTCGGCAGCCACATGTCGTCGCTCGGCCTTGGCTCGCCCTTCAGCGGCGGCAATGCCGCTGGCAACGCACCCGTCGAGGAAACCGTCGTCAACAACTATTACGGCGACAGCGCAAGCCCGCAGAATAACGACGATGACGATATCCAGCAGGCCGATTACGACGACAGCGCCGATGATGCGGATGCTGATTCAGGCGACGACGGTTCGTTCGCCTGAACCTTGCATCACATAAACAGCCGGATCAGCCGCGGCCGCGATAGGTGGCAACGCCCTGATCCGGCAGCCACACGCCTTCAGGCGCCGGTCCGGTCTGCCAGAACACGTCAATCGGAATGCCGCCGCGCGGATACCAGTAAGCACCAATGCGCAGCCATTTCGGCTGCAGCAGTTCTACCAGCCGCTTGGCGATATAGACCGAGCAATCCTCGTGGAATGCGCCGTGGTTGCGGAAGGACTGTAAAAACAGCTTCAGCGACTTCGATTCCACCAGGAAATCGCCCGGAATGTAATCGATGACGATATGGGCGAAATCCGGCTGGCCGGTCATCGGGCAAAGCGAGGTGAATTCGGGTGCGGTGAAGCGCACGACATAATCGGTGCCGGCATTGCCGTTCGGCACTTTTTCGAGAACAGCCTTCTCCGGGCTCTCTGGCGTATCGACCTTCGTGCCCAGCTGCGACAGGCCGGAAACATCCGTCACGGACATGGAAAACTCCTGTTTATTTAAACAATCACTTTGACGCCATGCGCCTTTTCGCCTTCCGGCTCGACGTGAATGGCAAGGCTGGCGCCCGGTATGACGTCCCTTATGGCATCTTCAAGGCGGTCGCAAATATCGTGCGCCTCCCGCACCGTCATGACGGCGGGAACGACGACGTGAAAATCGATGAAAGCGGCCGAACCGGCGCGGCGGGTTCTAAGATCATGCACGCCGATGACGCCGCCGGAATTTTCCGCGATCGCCTTCTTGATCGCCTCGTCCTCCTCCGGCTCCACCGCACGGTCCATCAAGCCGCCAAGCGAATGCAGAATGACTTTCGAGCCCTGGAAGAGGATGTTGACGGCCACCAGAATGGCGAGCAGCGGATCGAGAATGGCGTAACCCGTAAAAAGCGCCAGAACGAGGCCGACGAGAACGCCTGCCGAGGTCACGACGTCAGACATGATGTGATGGCCGTCAGCCGCGAGCGCCGGTGAGGCATATTTCTTGCCGACGCGAATGAGGATCGTAGCCCAGACAGCATTGATCGCACCCGCCGCCGCATTGATGACCAGACCGAGAACCGGCGCTTCCGGCAGCCTCGGATTGAAAAGAGCACCCCAGGCCTCCTGTACGATCAGGAGCGCGGCAACCACGATCAGCACACCCTCCACGACGGCAGAAATATACTCTGCCTTGTGGTGGCCGAACTGGTGGTCGTCATCGGCGGGCTTCTGCGCATAGCGAATGACGAAATAGGCGATGAAGGCCGCGACCACATTGACGGTCGATTCCAGACCGTCAGATAAAAGCGCGACCGAGCCCGTGACCCACCAGGCCACGAGTTTGAGGCCCAGCACACCGAAAGAAAGCGGAATGCTCCAGAATGCGAGCTTCCTTACCAGCGCATTGCCTTCACTGTTCATTTTTGCCCCCGTGCGGATGCGAACGAATTGCATGACCGACTGCCAAAACGCACGAACCGCGCGCACGGGGTCTCCGTGCGCGCGGTTCGCTATTTGAGCGTTCTATCGTTCAAACGGAGCACAAGGTCAAGGGCATTGCGCTCACGCCAAAAGCATCACTCTTCGCTCTTCTGCTCGCAGAAACGAATGCGGTTGCCGAATGGATCGGTCACTTCCATCACATCGCCCCAGGGCAGTTCTTCAACACCCGGTTTCAGGAAGCGATAATCCTTCGCCGCCAGTTCCTGTTGATAGGTGTGAACGCCGCGCATGGTAGCGAAAATGTTGGAGCCCGGCGTCGCATCACCGTGATGACCGCTGAGATGAAGGCCCATTCCGGCCCGTGAAACCTGCATGTAGAGCGGGAAATTATCGCCGAAGCGGTGTTCCCAATCGACCTCGAAACCGAGAAAATCGACATAGAACTCCCGCGCCTTGGCTTCGTCGAATATCCTGACGATCGGGAATATCCGCTCGAAGCTGATGTCTCCAGCGTTTTGTGTCCCGGCATCACCCATGCTGCCTCAACCTCTTTTCGGACCCATAAAATGAAACCGGCCGCAACAGGTGCGGCCGGTACAGTCAGCTTATTCGGCTGCGACGATCTTGCCGTCCTGCCACTTGAACAGCGAGAAGGCCTGCGACGTCAGGTCGCCGTTTTCGCCATAGGTGACCTTGCCGATTGCCGTCGGGAAAGCGTCGCCGCTCTTCAGGGCCGTGGCGACCGCTTCGGAATCCTTGGCGCTTCCGGCTTTCTCGATGCCGGCCTTCAGGACTTCAACGGCAGCGTAAGCGTTGAGCGTGAAGGCTTCCGCCGGAATGTTGGCGGCCTTCAGCGCTTCGGCAGCAGCCTTGGAGTCGTCGTTCTTCAGCGCGTCGGAAGCGTTGGTGAAGATCGTGCCTTCGCCAGCCTGCGAACCGATGTTCCAGAACTCGCTGTTGGACAGGCCGTCACCGCCGATAACGGCAGCCTTGGAACCAATGTCCTTCAGCTGGCGCACCAGAAGACCTGCTTCCGGGTGGTAACCGCCGAAATAGACGATGTCGGCATTGTCGGACTTCAGACGAGCCGTCAGCGCGCCGAGATCCTTTTCGCCTGGTGTCAGCGCATCATAGAGAACTTCGGTCACGCCACCGGCATTCAGCGTCGCCTTGAAGGAGTCTGCCAGACCTTTGCCGTAAGCGCCCTTGTCGTGAATGATGGCGATCTTCTTGTCCTTGAGGTTGGAAAGAACATATTTCGCCGCAACCTCGGCCTGCTGGTCGTCACGGCCGCAGGTGCGGAAGACGTTGGCAAGGCCGCGGTTGGTCAGGCCCGGCGCGGTCGCCGTCGGCGTCACCATCAGGACGCCATTTTCGGCAAAGACATCCGATGCCGGAATGGCGACGCCCGACGTCACCGGACCGACGACGAAGTGGATGCCTTCGGCAACAAGCTGGTTGGCAGCGGAAACGCCCTGCTTGGGCTCGCCGCCATCATCAGCGAGCTTCAGCACGACCTGTTCGCCGAGGATGCCGCCCTTTTTGTTGATTTCATTGACTGCCGTCTGGGCGCCGTTCTTGACCTGGTCGCCATAGGCGGCGACAGGACCGGTGAGCGGCGCAATCAGGCCGATGATGATTTCGGCATGAGCAAGGGGTGCGAATGCGAAGGACGCTGCGAGCGTCACGCTGGTCAATGTCTTCAGTTTCATCCTGGTGTCTCCTTAAAGGGGGTCGCGGACCCGGTGAGCGCCATGGGCGCCGACCGAATGAAACTATCGGACGCCTCCCGGCGAAAACTCGTTCCATTTTTGAATTCCGAGCCTTCCACTCAACTCATACGGAAGGTTTGATGATTTATGCAAGTCACTTTGCTGGATTAGGTCTATTAGCGGTAAATCATTCGCCGGATCGGCCGTGATTGCGCCGTCTGAACGGACAAATCGACCTTCCGTAAACGCTTGGCGTTTGGCCGCCGCTGGAGGATAATACGCCATGATCGCAGCAGATGAAGAATTTCTGGCGGGCCTTCCCGTCTTCCGGCATTTTGAAGACGTGGCCGACCCGGCGCTTTATCGCGCCCTGCCGCCGGGATGGGGGCTGGCCATCGCCGATATCGTTGATTCGACCGCGGCGATCGGTACTGGCCGATACAAGGCCGTCAACATGGCTGGTGCGGCGGTCATTTCAGGCGTTTCGAACAGTCTCGGACGTCACGACCTGCCCTTCGTTTTCGGCGGCGACGGCGCCGCCGTTGCCGTACCGCCCCAGGGGCTGCCTGTGGCGCGTGCAGCACTTTCGAATGTGCAGCGCTGGGTGAAGGATGACCTCGATCTTGCAATGCGCGTGGCCCTGGTCCCCGTCGAAGATATCCGCAAGAATGGTTTCGATATTCGCGTCGCCCGCTTTCAGGCAAGCGAGGATGTTTCCTACGCCATGTTTTCGGGCGGCGGTAACAGCTGGGCGGAAGCCCGGATGAAGGAGGGACAATATGCCCTGCCCGCAGCCGAAGCAGGCGAGCGCCCGGACCTGACGGGACTTTCCTGTCGCTGGAACCCCATTCCCGCCACCCGCGGCAAGGTGGTATCGATCATTGCCGTGCCGGGGCCGTCGCGGGACATGCCTGCATTCCGCCAGCTGGTCATCGATCTCGTCGATCTCGCCGAGCAGGACGCAAGACACGGCCATCCCGTGCCGGAGGATGGCCCAAAACTCGGTTTCGTGGGTGAGGGTCTCGGTCTGGAAGCCCGGGCCGGGGCTGCCTATCACGATGTCTGGGGCAAGATGCGCCGCTCGTTTCGCATTCTCGGCGAGTCCCTGCTCGTCAATCTTCTCAGCGTGACGGGGCTGTCGTTCGGACCGTTCAATGCGGTGCGCTATCGGCGCTCGGTCGCAAGCAATACTGATTTCAGAAAATTTGATGACGGACTGAAGATGACGGTGGATATCGACGCCTCACGGCTCGAAAAAATCCGCACGCGGCTCGAACAGGGTCGCCTATCGGGAAGCTGTTATTACGGCCTGCACGAACAGGATGCCGCCTTGATGACCTGTATCGTGCCGTCCCCGCTTTCCAGGGACCATATGCATTTCGTGGATGGCGCGGACGGCGGATATGCGGCTGCGGCAAGCCGCCTCAAGCAGCAGATACAATCTGCTGCGACGGGCTGAATACCACGCCGATACCAGCCCTCAATCTCTGTGCCTGGATGCACTACAGCGAAAGCCGACGAAAAGAAAAAACCGGCGTCGTGCGCCGGTTTCAATGGAGTGATGCTGCCGGACCTTAACACGGCCGTGGGATCAGGCTGCGGTCTTGCTGCTCTTCTGCGCCTGGCAGTAAATTTCCTCGAGGGAGGCGAGGATTTTTTTCACGGATTCGGAGTTGCTGGAATAGTAGATGGTCTGCGCATCGCGTCGTGTCTTCACTAGTCGCTGGGCACGCAACTTCGAAAGATGCTGCGAGAGAGCGGACTGGCTGAGACCAACCTGTGAAGCGAGAACACCAACCGGCACTTCCGTATCCACCAGCGTGCACAAGATCATCAGGCGCTTTGGATTCGCCATAGCTGAGAGCAAGTCTGCAGCGGCGATGCTATGTTCCGACAGAGATTGGTTATCCATACGCTCAAGTCTCCTGATGACAGTCGAAAAAGACGGTCATGGTGGCTATTATAGGTGTTCCAAAAGGTGTTTTTATAATTCAGTTGATACGTTGTATATACCTAAATCTTGCTTATATCGTGTCCCTTTCAAAGACTATTCTTCATCGGTTATTTACTTAAGATATTGTGATAAAATTATCAGCTTTTTGCTCGTTTTTTCACAGTCTAAGGATAAAAACATGTATTAGCAGCAGTATTTATAAGCAATAAACGATCAAAATTTGAGCGCTTCAATCTTAACACCCGGCGCCGGATTTTGGGGTGACAATCTATTACCACCTTAAATTTAGCAGCGAGCTAAAGAATCTAGATTAACTTTGCGCAATTTTCTCTAAGTTTGCAATATGATTTTTATTAGTAATTATTTTCATGCATAACTTGTGATATCAAAAATATTCTTTGCTACCGTGGGAAGGTATAACTTGCGCTGCAAAGATCTTGTAGAAACAGAAAAAGGGCCCTCCATGAAGGCCCTTTCTTTTTTCAGACGGGCGAATCACTATTTTTTGCGGTGACGCGTCAGCCCTGCCACGACTTCATCTGCGGAAATCGTGCCTATGATCGCGCCATTGTCGACGACGCCGATCGCTCCGGAGTTTTTTGACAGCGCATCGAGAATATCGATCAGCGGCGATGATGGACGGGCGGTGGCGGCGACGTTCATCTGGCCGTTGCGTTCGTCCACGCCCCGCTTCATCACATCGGCAGCAGTCAGCATGGAAATCGGGTTCATGTTCTGCACGAAATCCGCGACATATTGCGTGGCCGGCTGCTTGACGATCTGCTGCGGCGTTCCGCACTGGATGATGCGTCCGCCTTCCATCATGGCGATACGGTTGCCGATACGGAAGGCCTCGTCCAGATCGTGGCTGACGAAGAGGATAGTTTTCTTCAGCCGGCTCTGGAATTCCAGAAGCTCGTCCTGCAGGCGGCTTCTGATGAGGGGGTCAAGCGCCGAGAACGGCTCGTCCATCAACAGGATCGGCGCGCCGGTGGCAAACGCTCTCGCCAGCCCCACACGCTGCTGCATGCCGCCGGAAAGCTCTCCCACCTTGCGGTCGGCCCATGCGGAGAGATTGACCAGTTCCAGCTGCTCGGCCACCATGCGCTTGCGCTCGGCTTCCGGCACGCCGGAAAGCTCAAGCCCGAAGCCGACATTGTCGGCCACATTGCGCCAGGGCAGAAGACCGAACTGCTGGAAGACCATGGAAACCGTGTGCATGCGCAGATCGCGGAGCGATTTCGCCGGGCAGCGATAGGGATCGACATAGCCGGACTTGGTCTTCACGCCGACATTGCCGCGCACCACGGGCGCAAGCCCGTTGACGGCCCTGAGCAGGGTCGATTTGCCGGAGCCGGAAAGCCCCATCAGCACGAGTATCTCGCCTTCGCTGACCGAGAGCGAGGCATTGGCGACACCGAGAACCAGTCCGGTTTCGGTATTGATCTCGTCCCGCGTGCTGCCCTTGTCGATCAGCGGCAGCGCCGCATCGGGCCGGTCGCCGAAAACGATATCGACATTTCCGAAGATGATGGCGTCACTCATAGATCATCCTCCGCGCCGGGAAGGCGGAAAAGCCGGTCGAGAACGATCGCCAGGATGACGATGCACAGTCCCGCTTCGAAGCCCATGGCGATATTGACGGTGTTCAAGGCGCGCACGACAGGCACCCCGAGACCATTGGCGCCCACCAGCGCGGAAATGACCACCATCGACAGCGACAGCATGATCGTCTGGGTGAGGCCGGCCATGATCTGCGGTGCGGCGAAGGGAAGCTCCACCTTGCGCAATACTTGCGAAGGCGTCGCACCAAAGGCGACGGCCGCCTCGACCAGCGACGGCGGCGTCGAGACGATGCCGAGGCGGGTGAGGCGCACGGGAGCCGGAATGGCGAAGATGACGGTGGCGATGAGGCCCGGAACCATGCCGAGACCGAACAGCACCAGCGCCGGAATGAGATAGACGAAAGTGGGGATGGTCTGCATCAGATCCAGCGCCGGGCGCATGCCGGCATAGATCCACTTGCGTCGGGCCGCCAATATGCCGAGCGGTATACCGATGATCATGCACACGGCGCTGGCGGCGATGACCAGCGCCAGCGTTTCCGTCGTCGCTTTCCAGTAGCCGAGATTGATGATGAGCAGCAGCCCGAGCGCGGTAAAGATGGGCATGCCGACGGAGCGGCGCGTCCAGGCCGAAAGCGCCGTCAAGATCACGACGATGACCAGCGGATGCGGCGCCTGCAGCACATAAAGCAGGGCGTTGATGACGCTTTGGAAAATGAAGGAAAGCCAATCGAAGAAAAAAGCGAGATTGCCGGTCAGCCAGTCAATGGCCTCCTTGGCATATCGGCCGACGGGCAGGCGGTTTTCAGGAGCGCTGAGCCATTCCACGGTAAGAAAAGACCTTTCGTGAATTAAAACAATTCCAGCAAAAATGCGTAGCGGTTTTGCGTCCGGAATTGCGCAGACAACAAAGGAATGGAGCATCGTCATCCCGTTTTACCGGAATTGCTCCAATGCAGAAATGACGGCCGGCAATAAAACTGCCGGACGCGGTGCTGGCGCATGACCTTCAATGTCTGAAAATTCACAGGCAAGGTCATGCATGGGCATCGTTATTTCCCGCTGATCCGGCCTGCCATGCAGGCCGGATGCAGTCATGCATAGTCTTGCGGTTTAAAGGCCGAGAGCCTTCTTTACGGTGGGCAGGGCGTCGGCGCTGCCGTCCTTGGTCTTGACGTTGGCGAGCCAGGGTTCGATCGCCGCCGGGTTGGCCTTCAGCCAGGCGGTTGCAGCCGCCTCGCCCTCAAGGCCGTCATTCAGGATCTTGCCCATGATCTCGTTTTCCATGGGCAGGGAAAATTGCAGGTTCTTGAGGAAAGCGCCGACATTCGGGCATTCCTCGACGTAACCCTTGCGGACATTGGTATGGATCGTCGCGCCGCCGAGGTTGGGGCCAAAGACCTCGTCGCCGCCGGTCAGATAGGTCAGCTTGAAATTCGCATTCATCGGATGCGGTTCCCAGCCGAGAAAGACGATCGGCTCGCCGGATTTTTCCGCACGCGCCACCTGGGAGAGCATGCCCTGCTCGGACGACTCGACCACCTCGAATGATTTCAGTCCGAAACTGTCCTTGGCCACCATGTCGAGAATCAGGCGGTTGCCGTCATTGCCGGGTTCGATGCCATAGATCTTGCCGCCGAGATCAGCACTGTGGGCGGCGATATCCTTGAAATCCTTGATGCCGAGTTCGGCGCCCTTGGCGTTGGTCGCCAGCGTGTATTTGGCGCCGGTCAGGTTTTCCCGAAGCGTCTCGACAGACTTGTCTTCGCGATAAGGCGCAATATCGCCTTCCATGGTCGGCATCCAGTTGCCGAGGAAGACGTCGATGTCCTTGTTTTTTAGGGACGTGTAGGTAACGGGGACGGAGAGAAGCTTGACGTCCGTTTCATAGCCAAGGCTTTTCAGAAGGACGGTGGCGGTCGCCGTTGTGGCGGTGATGTCGGTCCAGCCCACATCGGAAAAACGCACTGTGCCGCAACTTGCCGGTTCGGCGGCGCTGGCCGCGCTGAACGTCATGGAGGAGATTGCTGCGGCCAAGACCAGACAGCGACTTCTATTTGCAAACATCGCTTGCT
The DNA here is from genome assembly GCF_040801995.1 of Agrobacterium radiobacter. Lineage (NCBI taxonomy): Bacteria > Pseudomonadati > Pseudomonadota > Alphaproteobacteria > Hyphomicrobiales > Rhizobiaceae > Agrobacterium > Agrobacterium radiobacter. The sequence continues at coordinate 1,922,509 of NZ_JBEGHX010000001.1, forward strand.
CCCTGTTTTTTCGTTCCCTTGCCATTATCAATATCTGCCGGACACAATCAACTCGCGTGCATTTGCGTGCTTTGGCCCACCGTTTGCGACAAAATGGTGAAAATGTCGGTATTCAGCGGTGCAATGTCGAAAAAGGGCAGGCCGTAGAAATCTGTGTTTTTCCCACGGCCATACTTTTCAATCAGCGTCTTCCTCGTCAAAAGACGCAGGATGCAGCATCGGCTGGAGAACCGGGACCGGTTTGTGAGGCATGGTGTGCCGATTGAAGAGGTTGGGGCATTCATACGCGGGTGCTCCGGGAGTGGATAATGGCAAAACTCTATTTCAATTATTCGACGATGAATGCCGGCAAATCGACCATGCTGCTGCAGGCGTCCTATAATTATCACGAACGCGGCATGCGCACGCTGATCTTCACGGCGGCCTTTGACGACCGGGCGGGTGTCGGCCGCGTTGCCTCGCGCATCGGCCTCTCCTCCGACGCCCTGACCTTCGATGAAAATACCGACCTGTTCGCCGAGGTATCGGCCCACAATGCCGAAGGGCCGGTCGCCTGCGTTTTCGTCGACGAGGCCAATTTCCTCTCCGAACACCATGTCTGGCAGCTTGCCGAGATTGTCGACCAACTGAACATTCCGGTCATGACCTACGGCCTGCGCACGGATTTCCAAGGAAAGCTTTTTCCGGCCTCGAAAGAACTCCTCGCCATTGCCGACGAGCTTCGCGAAATCCGCACCATCTGCCATTGCGGCCGCAAGGCAACGATGGTGGCCCGCTTCGACAATGAAGGAAAGGTCGTGACGGAAGGCGCACAGATCGATGTCGGCGGCAACGAGAAATATGTTTCCTTCTGCCGCCGCCACTGGGTGGAGACGTTCAAGGGCGAGTGAGCATCTGCGTCCGGTTGCCGCATTTGATTTTCCGCAAAGATGGCTGCCCTGCTCCCGGGCTAAGACGACAGCGACACATTCGCGTGGATGTGCTTTCTCTCAGGAGCAAAATTATGCAGAACAGAACTGCCAAATTCGCCGGCCTCGCCATTCTCGCAGGTCTTTTCGCCTTTCCCGCCCTTTCTGCCGAAATCGAAGTGAAGATGCTCAACAAGGGCAGCGATGGCCAGGCGATGGTCTTCGAACCCGCGACCGTCAAGGCCGCCGTCGGCGACGTCATCACCTTCGTCCCGGTCGACAAGGGTCATGATGCGGCAGCCGTGAAGGACATGATCCCTGAGGGTGTCGCCGACTTCAAGGGCAAGATGAACGAGACGGTGAAGGTGACGGTCGAGAAGGAAGGCGCCTACGTCGTCAAATGCACACCGCATCTCGGCATGGGCATGATCGCGCTCGTCGTCGTTGGCGATGCGGCACCGGCCAATCTTGACGCCGTCAAGAACGGCAAACTGCCGAAAAAGGCGCGCGACCGGCTGAATGACGAGATCGCCAAGCTCGGCCTCTAACCGCATATCCCTTCGGTTCCGCGGCGGCCGTTGTTCCACAATCGGTGTGGAAAGCCATAACGGCCGGCGCGGACCGCAGGTTGAGAAAAGTTTCGCAATCATGTTGTATCCCGGTTGACCGGGACATATCTGGAAGACAGTAAATGACCGCGGTTTATACGAAGCGCCGAAGGGTTCGGCCGGACCGAGGTTCTTTCTTCCGGCGTCCAGCCCCACGGGCAGAGGAGACTATGACGACATGATCGACCGGATCACCGCCTGGATTCAGGCAGCCTTCAGCGCCATCGGCAGGGCCGCCGGTCTTCTCGTCGCCTGGCTTTTGTGGCCCTTCATGGCTGCCCATGGCTGGTATCAAGGCCGCAACTGGATCATCAAGGGCCCAATCGCACTGGTTCTCATCCTGCTTGCCGGCTTTTACGGATATTTCGTCTGGCAAACGCAGGTCTGGAGCAATTTCGATCCGGATTACATTTCCCGTTACAAGCTTGCCGAACGTACCGTGCCGCCAGGACAGGAATTGCCGGCCGCCAGCCCGACGTCGCCCGCCGGCGCAACGGGTGCCGCCGCGAACACGTCCGCGCCTGTTTGCCAGCGTTCGGGCATCGTCGACGCCGCCGCCGATCTCACCGATTTCAACGTCAACCAGAACGCCTGGATTTCCTCCATGCTGCTCTATCGTCTCGGCCTCTTCGGCATGGACTGGGACAGCACGCCGTTTCTGGACAACAAGGCCTCGTTCCAGCGCGGTGTAAATCAGGCCGTGCGCCGCACCTCTGTTGAACTGGTGGATACGCTCGGCCGCGTGCGCGGAACCTCCGGCATCAATAACAATCTCCAGGAAGCGCGCGGCAACATGCAGTTCAGCGAATATTCCTGGTATTTCGGTCTCGATCCCTTCGGCCCGAAGACGCCGACCCCCAGCTATTACCGCGCCGCCATCCGCAGCTTCCAGGCCTTCAACGGCGAACTCACGGCCTGCAAGGCGGTTTTTGACACCCGCGCCGACAACCTGATCCAGTTCATCGATCGTATCGCCGGCGACATCGGTTCGACTTCGGCGATCCTTCGCGAGCGTTCGGAAAACTATAATGGCGGCTGGTTCGACACCCGCGCCGATGACCGCTTCTGGTTCGCTTATGGCCAGCTCTACGGTTATTATGGCGTGCTTTCCGCCGCAGGATCGGACTTCGCGCAGGTCATCCGCGAGCGTAACCTGACCAACCTGTGGAACGACACGCTGTTGCAAACCCGCGCGGCGCTGCGCATCCAGCCGGCGATCATTTCCAATGGTGAGGAAAGCGGCTGGATCATGCCGTCGCACCTCGCCACCATGGGATTTTACGTTTTACGGGTGCGCTCGAATCTCGTCGAGCTTCGCTCGGTTCTCGACCGGTAAGGCGCAGGCCTGCCCCGAACGACAGTGCCGATCAGTCGATCAGGCCAAGGCGTATGGCCTTGGCCACGAGCTGGGTGCGGTTGACGCAGTCGAGCTTGCGGATGGCGTTGTTCATATAGGCATTGACGGTATGTTCCGAGATGGAGAGAAGCTCGGCGATCTCCACGGAGGTCTTTCCCTGCGCCGTCCAGCGCACGACGTCGAGTTCCCGTTTCGTCAGTGGCGAGGGACCCCTGGAATTGGCGCGACAAAGGCGGTCATAAACCTCCAGCGCATGCAGCACGATCATGCTCAGCTCGTTCAGCGAGGCTTGCGGCAAGACATCGCGATCGCCTGCGAAATTCATCAGATGCCGGTTGCCGTACATGCCGTGCACCGGCACCATGAGACCGGAGGTAATGCCCATGCTGCTTAGCGAGGCCGCCGCATGCAGCAGCGGTCCACCGGCAATATCCGGGTCCTGCAGCGACCAATATTGCGGCATCATCGATGACGCGCCGCGCTTGATGACGGGACAATCCCCAAGTGCGCCATCCTTGGTCATCGCATTCACAACCCAGATCGGCAGGCTGCTTTCAACGACCGTGGGCAAGGCATAAACATTTTGGCCGCCGGGTAACCGCAGCAGGGTCACATAAGCGTAACCGAAGGCGCGCATCACCTCCCGCAGCGCCTCCAGCCATTGGGATTTGTCGGCCGCAGCCGACAGATCGTCACAAAGTCTGGCCTGGCGCTCCGTCTTCGCCATTCACGCGCCCTCGCCGCGCCGGGACGCGCTGCCCGGAGCGAGAAACATGCGGCATGGCCAAGACGGGGTTGCGACCTTCATATCGGCTGGACCATCCTGATCAAAGCACCGGCTTTTCGGATTTGTCCTTCGGCTTTGCCATCAGTTTTTCGAGGAAACCGAGCATGACCGCCGAGACGACAAAAGCCAGATGAATGATGGTGAACCACATCAGCTGGCTGTCCGTATACTGGCTGGCGTTGAGGAATATCTGCAGCAGGTGGATCGATGAAATCGCCACGATCGACGACGCGACCTTGATTTTGAGGCTGCCCGAGTCGAGCTTGCCCAGAAACGAAACCTCGGCATCCGACTCGTCGAAGCGGCTGACGAAGTTCTCGTAACCGGAGATCATCACCATGACGATCAGGCTGGCGACCAGCGCCGCATCGATCAGCCCGAGCATGGCAAGGATCATATCCGCTTCGTCGTAAGTGAAGACGTTTTTTGCAACCTTCAGAAACTTGAGCATGAAGGAAAAGGCATAGACCGCGAGCGCCGCAACGAGCCCGAGATAAAAGACCACAAGCAGCCAGCGGCTGGAGAGAATGATCCGCTCGACGAGCAGTTCAAGAGACTTCATTTCCGTATCCGATTAATAATCTGTTTATTGTTTCGCCATGTAAACTGGCTGCCAATATCCTAGCAAGCGGCAATGTCGGGACTTTGACCGTATCGCGGCGTTTTCGCACCCATTCGCCGGCCAGACGCCGCTGGGGGATAAGCGTCGTATTTTTGCAACATACCGTTATGCTTTAAAACATGATGTAAAAAGTCATATATAATATGTTGACAGTTATCGTCATGTTTTTTAGTCCTCGATTATCGGCTCGCCCGTAACAATCAAAACAGTTTCAGCCGCGGCGGCAAACGCGGCGTGCTTTCGCACGCCGTGGCCTATTCGCGCGTCTACCTGGGGGTACTTCATGTCCATTTCGCGCACGCAGTCCGCGTTGCTTCTGTGCACTGCCATCTCTCTCCTGCCGCTTGTCGGCCCTGCACGGGCGCAGGATGCCGCTTCGCAGGCGGACGGCACCACGACGCTTGAAAAGATCGTGGTCAAGGGCAAGCGCGTCAAAAGCGCCAATGCCGCCGCCGACACGCCGCTGGCAAGCCAGACCACGGCGGAAGACATCCGCAAGAAGGACATCGGCAGCATCAAGGACCTCGGCAACAGCACGGAGCCGGGCGTCGATTATGTCGATGCCAAGCCCGGCCGGCCCGGCGGCCTGTTCATTCGCGGCCTCGGTGGCGCGCGCGTCGTCACTTTGATCGACAATATTCCCGTTCCCTTCTTCGAAAACTTTGCCCGGCAGGGTCAGGCCACCACCACATTGAGCAATACGAATTCGAGCTTCGATTTTTCCTCGCTTTCGACTGTTGATGTGGTGCGCGGCGCCGATTCCAGCCGCATTGGCTCCGGTGCTCTCGGCGGCGCGCTCGTGCTGCGCACGCTCGAGCCGGAAGACCTGATCGGCGAAGGCAGGGACTGGGGTGGTGTGGCCAAGACCACCTATGACAGCGAAGACAGAAGTGTCGGCGGATCGATCGCCGTCGCCAAAAAGATCGAGAACACCTCGGTCCTGTTCCAGGGTTCCTACAAGCGCGGCAACGAGACGGACAACAAGGGTACGGCCGACGTCTACGGAACGCGCCGCACCAAGCCCAACCCCGCCGATACCTATGAAAGCAACCTAATGTTCAAGATCCGCCAGGATCTTGAAGGCGGTCACCGCATCGGGCTGACGGCCGAGCGTTATTCGCTGAGAGACCGCAGTGACATGAAGACCCTGCAGGGCGTCAGCGTATCGGGATCGACCTACCGGATCGGCGACTACCGGGGTTACGAGGACACCGAGCGTGACCGCGTATCGCTCGATTATGAATACGAGGCGCCCTCGACCGACGGCGTGATCGACGCCGCCAATCTCTCGCTTTACTGGACGCGCCTTTCCAAGGAGTCCGGCGCGGGCGACCGCCTGACCAACAATTCGCTCTATATTCGCGAAGACAGCATGCGCAATAGCGCATTCGGCATCGTCGGCGGCCTCGAATCCGGTTTCGAGCTTGGCGGCGTGCAGCACACAGTCCGCTTCGGCGGCAACGCCATGACGACCGATTTCAGCCAGGAACTATTCGCCAATACGGCCGGATCGACCTCGTCTTCGCAATCGGACATGCCTGACGTGAGCGGCAAGAGCCTCGGCCTTTATCTCGATGACGAAATCGCCTTCGGCAACGGCTTCCGTCTTACCCCCGGCCTGCGCTTCGATTCCTACGATTACGACCCTGACGGTTCGGTTTCCAGCAATGGCGGCTACAGAACCTTCGGCCTGCCGAGCGGCAACAGCGGCTCACGCTTTTCGCCGAAGCTTCTTGCAACTTACGACGTTACCCCGGAACTGCAGCTCTTCGCACAATGGTCGATGGCCTATCGTGCCCCGACGATCAACGAACTGTACCTGAACTTCTCCAACATCAGCTCCGGCTACGCTGTTGTCGGCAATTCCGCCCTCAACCCCGAGACCAGCAATGGTTTCGAAATCGGCGCGAACTATGCCTCCGGCGACCTGACGGGAAGCCTGACGCTGTTCCACAACAAGTACAAGAACTTCATCGAGCAATACACGACCTCGACCACCCTGTTCCCCGGCTTCGGCGGCAGGGGCAACGGATCGCTCTTCACCTATCGCAACCGCAACAATGTCGAAATCTCCGGTGTCGAAGCCAAGGTCCGCAAGGATCTCGCAAACGGCTTCTTCGCCCATGCCTCGCTTGCCTACGCCTATGGCAAGGACACCGATACCAACGAGTTCATTCGCACGGTCGCGCCGTTCAAGTCCGTCCTCGGCGTCGGTTATGCGCAGGATGTCTGGGGTACGGAACTGACCGGCGTCTTCTCGTCCGGCATGCGTGACGACAGGGTGGCCAACACCTTCGATGCCCCCGGCTACGGCGTCTTCAACCTGACCGGCTGGTGGGAGCCGGAACAGACCAAGGGCCTGCGCATCCAGGCCGGTATCTACAATCTGTTCGACAGGAAATACTGGAATGGGGTCGGCGTCCGCGACGTGAACCCGAATTCCGTCAGCACCGTCAACCAGCCCGTCGATTTCTACACGGAAGCAGGCCGCACCTTCAAAATCTCCCTGACCCAGAAATTCTAAATCCGGGCGGAAATATCATCTCCAGTCGGGGCGGCCTTCGGGTCGCCCCTTTTTTGTCAGCGGCAATAGAGATAGCTGCCCTTGCGCTCCAGCACGTCGAGATGCAGGTGATCCTGATGGGTCGCGTCGCTGCCGGGCGAAAGAACCGTGCGGAAGAACAGGCAGGCGGCGGCGGTGATGGTGCGCTGGAAAGCGCCTTCCGGCGTCCCGTCCTCGACCCGCGGCTTCATCACCAGCGGCTCACCCTTGTCGAAGGAAATGGTGGAAATATCCACGGCATTGCCCTTGGCATGTTCGGAAATCTTGCCGTTTTCCGCGCTGTTGCGGTTGCGGCAGATATAGGTCGAGGCGTTGGCGATGGCCGTCACCTTTTTCTCCGGCAAAGCGAGAGCCGCCGCCGGCAACATCATCTCCTTGGTCCAGCGGGAAAGCGCAAGCGCGGTTTCGCAACGCATGGTGCCCGATGGTTCCAGCTTGATACCGGGCAGAACCACGGAAAGCTCGACAGGCGCTTCGATGCCGCACCCCTGCTCGGCATCGCGGATCGGCTCAAGCTGCTTGAACTCAGCGCCGATCTCCTTCAACGCGCCAAGGCATGCCTGAAGTGCGGCCGGATCTTCCGGTTTCACCGGCTCCGGTGGTTTCTCGTCGGGTTTGGCCGCCTCGTCACCGGGCTTCTTACGCTCCCCGTCGTCCTTGCCCTCGCCTTCCTTTCTGGCGTCATCGGAATCTTTATCAGCGGGTGTCTTTTTATCATCCGATTTCTGCTCCTCCGAAGCCTGCGGCTTCGCGTCCGGTTTCTGCTCTTCCGGGCGCTGCGGTTTAGGGGTCGGTTTCGGCGCTTCCGCCGGGCTTTGCGGCGTCTCGTCCGATGGTTTTTCCGAGGGGGTGGAGGATTGCCCCTCGCCCGGTTTTGGCTGCGGCACCGGTACCTGCGCCGGCGGTTCAGAGGCGGAAATCAATGCGAAGGTGGCTACCAGAAGACACAGGCGATGAAGCATTTTTCGGGGCACTCCTGACCGTTTCGGCAGGAGAGCAACGCAGCGGCGGCCGGTAAGGTTCACTCCCTTGCCGAAATCCGCTTGCCAAGGCGGATCGTGCACGCTAACAATTTCCCCATGAATATCGTGTCTAAGAACATTGCTAACTGGTGGTGGGGCAGCTTTTCGCGGCCTTGACCAGTCATGTCTTCAGACAAAGTCCAAGCCGCCCGAATTTTCAGGCGGCTTTTTTGTTATTTTGCCGCCTGTCATCGGGCCTGAACAACAGGAAGTACGAAAGAAATGGTAACGATCATTCAGGATGACGGAGCGGAAACCTACGAGACGAAAGGCGGCATCAAGGTCAGCCGAAAACGCCGGCCCGCCGACTATGCCAACGCCATCGATAATTATATCGAAAAGCTCGATTCCCATCGCGGCGCGGTCTTCTCGTCCAACTATGAATATCCCGGCCGTTACACCCGCTGGGATACGGCCATCATCGATCCGCCGCTCGGTATCTCCTGTTTTGGCCGCAAGATGTGGATCGAGGCCTATAATGGCCGTGGCGAAGTGCTGCTTGGCTTCATCACCGAAAAGCTGAAGGCGACGCCCGATCTCACGCTTGGCGCTTCCACCACACGCCGCCTCGATCTCACCGTCAACGAACCGGACCGCGTCTTCACTGAGGAAGAACGTTCGAAAATCCCGACCGTCTTCACTGCGCTGCGCGCCATCGTCGACCTTTTCTATTCGAATGCGGATTCGGCAATCGGCCTGTTCGGCGCTTTCGGTTACGATCTCGCTTTCCAGTTCGACGCCATCAAGCTGTCGCTGGCGCGGCCGGAAGACCAGCGCGACATGGTGCTGTTCCTGCCCGATGAAATCCTCGTCGTTGACCATTATTCCGCCAAGGCCTGGATCGACCGTTACGATTTCGAAAAGGCCGGCGCGACGACGGACGGCAAGTCCTCCGAAATCACACCCGAGCCGTTCAAGACCACCGACACGATCCCGCCCAAGGGCGATCACCGTCCCGGCGAATATTCCGAACTTGTCGTGAAGGCCAAGGAAAGCTTCCGCCGCGGCGATCTGTTCGAGGTCGTTCCCGGCCAGAAGTTCATGGAGCGCTGCGAAAGCAATCCATCAGCGATTTCGCGCCGCCTGAAGGCGATCAATCCCTCGCCCTATTCCTTCTTCATCAATCTCGGCCACCAGGAATATCTGGTCGGCGCTTCGCCGGAAATGTTCGTGCGCGTCTCCGGCCGCCGCATCGAGACCTGCCCGATCTCAGGCACCATCAAGCGCGGTGACGACCCGATTGCTGATAGCGAGCAGATCCTGAAACTGCTCAACTCGAAAAAGGACGAATCCGAGCTGACCATGTGCTCGGATGTGGACCGTAACGACAAGAGCCGCGTCTGCGAGCCGGGTTCGGTGAAGGTCATCGGTCGTCGCCAGATCGAGATGTATTCGCGCCTCATCCACACGGTCGACCACATCGAGGGTCGCCTGCGCGACGATATGGACGCCTTTGACGGCTTCCTCAGCCACGCATGGGCCGTCACCGTCACCGGTGCGCCAAAGCTGTGGGCCATGCGCTTCATCGAAGGCCATGAAAAGAGCCCGCGCGCCTGGTATGGCGGCGCGATCGGCATGGTCGGCTTCAACGGCGACATGAATACCGGCCTGACGCTGCGCACCATCCGCATCAAGGACGGCATCGCAGAAGTGCGCGCCGGTGCGACGCTGCTCAACGATTCCAATCCGCAGGAAGAAGAAGCAGAAACCGAACTCAAGGCCTCCGCCATGATATCAGCCATTCGCGATGCAAAGGGCACCAACTCGGCCGCCACCAAGCGCGATGCCGCCAAGGTGGGCAACGGCGTCAAGATCCTGCTCGTCGATCACGAGGACAGTTTCGTGCACACGCTGGCGAATTATTTCCGCCAGACGGGTGCCACGGTTTCCACTGTCAGATCGCCGGTCGCAGCTGATGTGTTCGATCGCTTCCAGCCCGATCTGGTCGTGCTCTCGCCCGGACCGGGCAGCCCGACGGATTTCGACTGCAAGGCGACGATCAAGGCCGCCCGCGCCCGTGACCTGCCGATCTTCGGCGTCTGCCTTGGCCTTCAGGCGTTGGCGGAAGCCTATGGCGGCGAACTTCGCCAGCTTGCGGTGCCGATGCACGGCAAGCCCTCGCGCATCCGCGTGCTGGAACCCGGCCTCGTTTTCTCCGGTCTCGGCAAGGAAGTAACCGTCGGCCGTTACCACTCGATCTTCGCCGACCCCGCCACCCTTCCGCGTGATTTCATCATCACGGCGGAAAGCGAGGACGGCACGATCATGGGCATCGAGCACGCCAAGGAACCGGTGGCCGCCGTTCAGTTCCACCCGGAATCGATCATGACGCTCGGCCAGGACGCCGGCATGCGGATGATCGAGAATGTCGTGGTGCATCTGACCCGCAAGGCGAAGACGAAGGCGGCATGATGGTGGCTACCGACGCCATCAGCATCGAACCCATCCGGGCAGAGCACGTTGAAAGCTTTCACCGTGCTCTCGATGCGGTATCGCGCGAGCGGAAATATCTGAGCTTCCTGGAGGCGCCGCCGCTCGATTCGGTTCGCGCCTTCGTTCTCGACATGATCGAAAACGACCATCCGCAATTCGTGGCGATTGCGGATGGCGAGGTGGCCGGCTGGTGCGATATTCGCCGCCAGAGCAGGGCAACCCGCGCCCATTGCGGCACGCTCGGCATGGGCATCCTTCCCTCCTATCGTGACAAGGGACTTGGCGCGCGGCTGATGCGGCGGACACTCGATGCCGCCCGTCAATGCGGGCTGCACCGTGTCGAGCTAAACGTGCATGCGGACAATGCGAGAGCAATTGCGCTTTATGAAAAGATCGGGTTCGTGCATGAAGGCCGGGGCCGTGACGCCGTCCTGATCGACGGGCGTCACATCGACAGCCTCAACATGGCGATCATCTTCGGCAGCTAACCCCTCGGCAGCGACGCCGAAATACACAGGGCGAATTTTTTCAGAAGCTGCATGTCGAAATGCCCTTCCCGGCGCAGCATCCACGTCAGCGCTTCATTCGCCGTCCACGGCTTCTTGTAGGGCCTGACCGAGGTCACGGCGTCATAGACATCGCAGACCGCCGCGATACGGGCGTAAAGGCTGATCTCGCCGCCCGCACGGCCACTCGGATAACCGCCGCCATCCATCCGCTCATGATGATTGAAGCACACATCAAGCACCATTGATGGCATCTGCGCGTTGCGCGACAATATATCCCGGCCGAATGCCGGGTGAAGATTGATGATCTCCCGCTCGCTGGCGCTCAATCCTTCCGCCTTGTTGAGGATCGAAGAGGGGATTTCCACCTTGCCGATATCATGCAGCAACCCGCTGATGCCGAGCAGATTGACCGTTCCCCTGTCGAGCCCGAGATAATTACCGAAAAGAATCATCAGGCCACTGACCGAGACCGAGTGCACAAACGTTGTTTCGTCTTTCGATTTCAGGCGGGTGACGCCGATGAAAATCGCCGGGTTCGACTGCACGGCATCGGAAATCTTGCCCGCCGCCGCAGCCATGCCCTTCAGCGAGACACTGCCGCCGGCTTCAGCGGAGGCAAAGGTTTCGGCAATGGTATCGGCGGCCGAGCGTACGGCATGGGTAACGGCAGCCACGGTTTCCGGGCAATTGCACAATGGCGGTGAAACGGCTGCAGAACGCTTGCTGCCTTCGGTGTCGTGCCCCTTGGCCGTGTTGATGACGATGCTTTCGGCGCCGCTCAATTTCAATTGACGCATTAATTCCTCATGCCGCAAAAGAAAGCGGTGCCGCTTTAAAAATCCCTGGTTCGAAAGCGTTCCTTCGACCGCTTCGATAAACATGCCAAGCGTCAGTTGCTGGGTGGAAATTCGTTTGAGCATCAGATGCTTTTATTTTCCTTCCCGGGAATGATAACCTGAAACCGCAATTCAAAAAAAATGTCGGCGCGCAACCGGCCAAACTATAAAGGTGAAGTCAAGCCTTCCCAACTTGCCTAAACCTGGGCCTTGAAAGATTAGATAACACAAATATGAAAATTTTTTACTCCGGATATATTTAAAACTCAAAGAATCAATCCGGATAGACCAAGAAACAACCTTAGAATGTAAATAGTGAAAACTATCGCATACGACGCAAATCAGGAGCCGAAGAAACCCGCATGAATTCCAGACTTGAAACGCGTATCGACCAGGGTACGGGCCGTGAACCGGCGGACATGGTTCTCAAGGGCGGACGCTTCTTCGACCTCGTTACCGGAGAACTCGTCGCGTCGGATATCGCCATCTGTGGCGACACCATCGTCGGCACCTGCGAGAACTACAAGGGCCGACAGGAAATCGACATTTCCGGAAAAATCGTCGTTCCGGGTTTCATCGATACGCATCTCCACATCGAATCGTCACTGGTGACACCGCACGAATTCGACCGCTGCGTTCTGCCCTATGGCGTTACCACCGCCATCTGCGACCCGCACGAGATCGCCAATGTTCTCGGTGTTGAGGGGCTTCAGTTCTTCCTCGACAGCGCCATGGAAACCATCATGGACATTCGCGTGCAGCTCTCCTCCTGCGTGCCCGCGACCCATCTGGAAACATCAGGCGCCGATCTGCCGATCGAAAAGCTGCTGCCGTTCCGCGATCATCCGAAGGTCATCGGCCTTGCCGAATTCATGAATTTTCCCGGCGTCATCCACAAGGACCCGGTGTGCATGGCAAAGCTCGAGGCCTTCCAGGGCCAGCATATCGACGGGCACGCGCCACTTCTGTCCGGAACGGCGCTGAACGGTTATCTCGCCGCCGGCATCCGCACCGAACATGAATGCACCAGCGCCCCGGAGGCGCTGGAGAAAATCCGCAAGGGCATGCATATTCTGGTGCGCGAAGGCTCGGTCTCGAAGGACCTGCACGCCCTGATGCCAATCATAACCGAGCGACTGTCGCCCTATCTGGCGCTCTGCACCGATGACCGCAACCCGCTCGATATCGCCGAACAGGGCCATCTCGACTATATGATCCGCACGGCGATCGCCAGCGGCGTCGAGCCGCTCGCCATCTACCGCGCCGCCTCGATTTCCGCCGCCAAGGCCTTCGGCCTGCGCGATCGTGGTCTCGTTGCACCGGGCTGGCGCGCCGATCTCGTGGTCGTCGACAGCCTGCAGAACTGCAAGGCCAGCATGGTGCTTTCCGGTGGCCGGATCGTCGATGACGCCCTGTTTGCCACCCGCAAACCGGTTGCACCCGTGGGTCTCGACAGCGTCAAGGCAAGGCCGGTGCTGGCGGCCCATTTCGGCGTGCCGGTCACGGAAGGCGAAAGCCCGGTCATGGGCGTGCTTCCCGGCAAGATCATTACCGAGCACCGCCGCTACAAGCTGCCGACGGATGGCAACCAGACCACCGTCGATCTTGAGAACGACATCATCAAGGTTGCCGTCATCGAACGCCATGGCAGGAACGGCAACCACGCCAATGGTTTCGTTCAGGGCTTCGGCCTGAAGAAGGGCGCGATCGCCTCAACCGTCGGCCATGACAGCCACAATATCTGCGTCGTCGGTGTCAACGAGGACGACATGGCGCTGGCCGCCAACCGGCTCGGCGAAATCAAGGGCGGTTTCGTGGTGGTGGAAGACGGCAGGGTCACCGGCGAGATCTCTTTGCCCGTGGCCGGGCTGATGAGCCTCGAACCCTATGAGACCGTTCGCGATACGCTGCACACACTCAGAAAAGCAGCCTATGCGCTCGGCACGACGCTGGAAGAACCCTTCCTGCAAGTGGCCTTCCTGCCGCTACCCGTCATTCCGCATTTGAAGATTTCGGATATGGGCATGGTGGATGTGGATCGGTTTGCGCTGATCTGATTGGCGGAAAATGCCTCGGCGGAAGACGGGAAACACGCATGAAACGCCAGCCTCATTCCTGTGCTTGTCGCAGGAATCCAGTCGACGCGCGTCTGCGCGGCGAGAGAGTCTTTTCAGCCCAACGACTTGGGCTGGCTAGATTCCTGTGACAAGCACAGGAATGAGGGAAGCATCTGCTGTGCCTCTGCCCCTCAATCCGAAGGCAGAAGCTTGCGGAAATAAACCACCCGCTCCGTTTCCTCAAATCCCAGCGCCGCATGCATGCGATGGGAATCGACATTTGCAATATCGGCATCGGATGCGAATTCGGTGACGCCCTGGCTGATGGCCCAGCGGGTTACTTCGGCCACGAGCGCTGCGGCAACGCCCTGTCTGCGAAACGTCTCCTCGACATAAATTCCCTCGAGAAACGCCACGGGCGACGTGTCGCAGCCGTTGACGTAATCCCGCCGCAGACTGACCTCGGCAAAACCAATGGCCGCTCCCGCCGGATCGTGGACAATAAATCCAGCCCCGGCGTCGGAGACGTCCTGCAACTCCGCCCTATGTTCGTAAGGCGTGGTATCCGGCCACAGGCGGTGTCGCAAAAGACACCAGTCATCCCGATAGTCGGCAGCGTTTCCGATGACGAATGGACCGCTCATACAACTGTCCCGCAAAACACATCCAGCCCATCGAGCTTGACAATCCCCGCATCGAACAGCGGCGCGAAACCCGGCATCGGCAGGATATCCGTGACCCGCATGCCTTTCGGTATCGGAAATTCCAGGGCCTCGCGCGTCAGGTTGAAAACGAACAGCAGTTTTTCGTCGCCCTTCTGGCGCGTGAAGGCCAGCACATCGAGATTGGTCTTGATGAAGTGCATGTCCCCATCGCGCAGCGCGCCGTGACCTTTGCGGAAAGACAAAACCGCACGATAGTGGTTCAGAACCGAATCCGGCTTGCGCTCCTGCGCATCCACGGCCTGCATGGCATGGACATAGGGCACCGGCAACCAGGGCTTTTCAGCGCTTGAAAAGCCGGCATTCGGCTTGCCGGTCTCCCACACCATCGGCGTGCGGCACCCGTCACGGCCCTTAAAGGCGGGCCAGAAGCGGATGCCGTAGGGATCGCGCAAATCCTCGAAGGCAAGTTCGGCCTCGGTCAAACCCAGCTCCTCGCCCTGATAAAGGCAGATGGAGCCGCGCAGGCTGGCGAGGACACAGATGGCGAGCTTCGCAACCCGTGTCTGTTCTTCAGTACCTTCGGAAAACCGGCTGAGGTGTCGCACCACGTCATGGTTGGAAAAGGCCCAGCAGACCCAGCCATCCGTCACCACCTTGCCGAAGGTCTCGACCGAACCGCGCAAGTGTTTCGCGCTGAAATCCGGTCCCAGCAGATCGAAGGTGTAGCACATGTTAAGCTTGTCGTTGCCGGACGTATAGGCCGCAACCGTCTTCAGCGACCGAGCCCCGTCACCCACCTCGCCCACCGTGGCGCGGCCTTCATATTCATCGAGCAGCGCGCGGAAACGCTTCAGGAAAGCCACGTTTTCCGGCCGTGTCTTGTCGTAGAGATGATCCTGCATGCCATAGGGATTGACGTCGGACGCATCGAGACCAAAACTTTCCTCGTCGAAAAGCGGCGGGTTGTCGCGCAAAAGCTTGTCGTGGAAATAGTGGTTGACGGTATCGAGCCGGAAACCGTCCACGCCGCGATCCAGCCAGAAGCGCACGGTTTCGAGAAGAGCATCCTGAACCTCGGGATTGTGAAAATTCAGGTCCGGCTGCGAGGCGAGGAAGCTGTGCATGTAATATTGCTTGCGCACGCCGTCCCATTCCCAGGCCGGTCCGCCGAACACGGAAAGCCAGTTTGTCGGCGCCGTGCCATCCGGCTTGGGATTGGCCCAGACATACCAGTCGGCCTTGCTGTTGGTGCGGCTGGCACGGCTGTCCACGAACCAGGGATGCTGATCTGACGTGTGCGAAATGACCTGATCGATGATGACCTTCAAGCCCAGCCGGTGCGCCTCGGCCATCAGGGCGTCGAAATCGGCAAGCGTGCCGAACATCGGATCGACATTGCAATAATCGGAAACGTCATAACCCATATCGGCCATGGGCGAGGTGAAGAAGGGCGAGAGCCAGATGGCATCGACACCGAGCGAGGCGATATAGGGCAGACGTTTCGTCACCCCGGCAAGATCGCCATATCCGTCACCGGTCGTATCCTGAAACGAGCGCGGATAAACCTGATAGATCACCGCTCCCTTCCACCAGTCCGATTGCGCTTGGGGTTTGTGGACCGGGGCATGGGTTAGCGGCATGGGCGATCTCCTGATGGTTTGAGCGGAGAATATAAAGCCGACGCGGCCGCGTAAACCGGAACTTCGCACATGCACAAACGGCCAAAACCGCCCTTGTCAGCGGCGCGCACTCGTCGTAAGCCGCATGGCTGGAAAAAACGGGAGGATGACAGCGTGGGCGGACGGTTTCTGTCGATTGGCGAATGCATGGTGGAACTGTCGCAGGCCGGCGACGGGCTGCTGCGCAAGGGTTTTGCGGGCGATACGTTCAATACCGCCTGGTATGCCCGCGCCTGCCTGCCGGAAGACTGGTCGGTCGATTATTTCACCGCACTCGGCGACGATCCGCTTTCGGAAGACATGCTGGCCTTCATTGCCGATGCCGGCATCGGCACCGAAAAAATCCGCCGTATCAAGGGCGGCACACCCGGCCTTTACCTCATCAACCTGAAGGATGGCGAGCGCACCTTCAGCTACTGGCGCAACGCCGCCGCGGCAAGACAGCTGGCCGCGGACGCGGATCATCTGCGCAAAACGGTCGAAAGCGCCGATGTTGTCTATTTCTCCGGCATCACGCTCGCCATTCTCGCCTCCGCGCATGATGTCGATACGTTTCTGGCGGAACTGCGCCGCGCCAAGGCGGCGGGCAAGCTGGTGGTGTTCGACCCCAATATCCGCCCGCGCCTGTGGGCGGACAAGGGCAACATGCTCGAGACCATTTCCAACGGTGCGCGCGCCGCCACGCTTGTCATGCCGAGCTTCGATGACGAGGCGAGCCATTTCGGCGATGCTTCCGTTGAAGCGACCATCGACCGCTATCGTTCACTCGGCGTCGAAAACATCGTGGTCAAGGACGGCGCCAAGGGTGCGACGCTCGATTTCGACGGCAGCCGCAGCCACGCCCCGGCGGAAAAGGCCGTGGACGTGGTGGATACGACAAGCGCCGGCGACAGTTTCAACGGCGCTTTTCTCGCCCGTTATGTGACCGGCAGTTCCCCGGAGGAAGCGGCCACCTTCGCCGCAAGGGCGGCGGCAACCGTCATCGGTCACCACGGCGCGCTGATCAGCCCCGAGCTGCTTCCGCTGGTGGGATAGACCCCTCTCTGCCCCTCATTCCTGTGTTTGTCACCGGAAACCGGCCGACGTGCGTCTACGCGGCGGAGAGCCTCCTCTCAGCCGCTTCCCCGCCGTCAAAAGCCCTGACATGATCCTGTAACACGCACGCCGCATATACGGACAGAAGCCGGGCAATGGGGATTCGCCCGCGCGCAGATGAGCAGGATCAGTGTTTCATGACGAGAATCACGATTGTCACAGATGCCTGGCACCCGCAGGTCAACGGCGTGGTTCGCTCGATAGAAAATACCAACACCGAACTGGCGCGGCTGGGTGTGGATGTGCGCATGGTCACGCCGCAGAGTTTTTACAGCATCCCCTGCCCCACCTATCCGGAAATTCGCCTCTCCGTCGCCGGCTATCGCCGTGTGGCGGCGGAGATCGAAAAAAGCCAGCCCTCCTTCGTACATATCGCGACGGAAGGGCCGCTGGGCTTCATGGCGCGGCGCTGGTGCGTGAAGAACCGCATGCGTTTTTCCACCAGCTATCACACACGCTTTCCCGAATATGTGGCGGCGCGTTTCCCCGTCCCGGAAAGCTGGCTTTATGCCTTCGTGCGCTGGTTCCACAATGGCGGCAACACCTGCATGGTGGCCACCCCGAGCCTTGAGACCGAGCTGGAAGCGCGCGGCGTGCGCAACCTGAAGCGCTGGAGCCGCGGTATCGACGCCGAGCTTTTCCATCCCCGCCCGAAGGCAAAGCTGCCTTTCGACCTGCCGAGGCCGATCTTCATGACGGTGGGACGTGTGGCGGTGGAGAAGAACCTGCCGGAATTTCTCGACCTCGACCTGCCGGGTTCGAAGATCGTCATCGGTGACGGCCCGGCCCGCCATGAATTGCAGGAAAAATATCCTGATGTGCTGTTCACCGGCGTCAAGACCGGTGAGGACCTAGCCGACGCCTATGCGCAGGCCGATGTCTTCGTTTTCCCCTCGAAGACCGACACATTCGGCAACACCATTCTGGAAGCGCTGGCAAGCGGCGTGCCCGTGGCCGCCTTCCCCGTTACCGGACCGATCGACATTCTTGGCGGCAACCCCGCCGCCGGCGCGCTGGACGACAATCTTCGCGATGCCTGCCTGGCGGCGCTTCATTGTTCGCCACAGGCGGCGCTGGCGCTCTCCAAAAGCTACAGCTGGGAAAAGGCTTCAAGGCAATTTCTCGACAATGTCATCCACGCCGCCGGGAAATCGCTGCCGCTGTTATCCCGTTCCCAACTGGCGTGAAGGCAATCCCCGAGATTTTCTTTGGGAACAGTGGACGAAACCGAGCGGGAATGTCACAAGGCGATCAGGACGCGACTGCCGTTATCTTTAGAACGGGGTCGGGCTGCTGATTGACGTCAGGCGGCTGCCGCGAGAACACGCTGGCCGTCCTTTTTGCGGAGATCCCCCGCCACATCCTCGAGATGCCGCTTCAGGATAAGGGCAGAAGCTCTTTTTGCTGGGCAGCGCACCAGTGATTGATCTTCTCGACAACATCCTTTGGCGCGATCGGCAAGGCACTGCTGGGTATCACGACCACCGTCCCATGGAAAACCAGCACCAGACTATCCGGTGGCGTGATTGCGAGATGATAGCGCGCCCAGCTCAGCTGCACGGTGTCCAGCCGTGTGACCTGCTTGTAGCCCTGAGGCCCGATCTCGACTTGGGTGTGAGGCGAATACATTCGCTCGTGGGCGATATTCCAGTGAGCGAGAACCTCATAATAGGATTTCGCCTCCCGTCTCGCGCCCTGCCAGATAATAAACCAGATGGCGAGAGCCACGATCGGTGCGGGGGCGAACACCCAATAACCGACCACCGGCCAGACGCCCGGAAACCACGGCAGGCTTATGGAATAGATGAAAGCCGCAGCCAGCCCCGCAAATATCGACAGCTTGACTCGCGCTGAGGAAAAATGGCGAGCCCAGGACTTGTCGAAAATCATGCTGTAATTTTCATAAGCCTGATTTTGATAGCCGTAGACATAAGAAGGGACATGTTTCGGGTCGGGCGTGAAGCTTATTGAAATGGTGTCATCGGCCATAGGAGCACGTCGATCCCGTTCCTGTTGCAGCTCAGTCTGCGTAGCACCGGCACCCTTATAAATCAAAAGGCCTTTCCCTACCAAACCTTCGGGATCGACGCCGTACCGCGTAACCTGCCTTCACCATGCTCCGGCAAGCATTTGGCCGGACAGCGGCACGGTCCGCGCCTTGCCATCCCGATCGGTTACCGAAAGCGACGCCGCCATCTGTTTCGGCGATTTGCGAAACCAGCTGGCGGCAACGCTTGCCATATCGCCGATCATCGCCTGTTTGTGCCAGTCGGCGAAGCGCTTGGCCGTGGCTTCCGGCTCGGAGCGGTAAAAGAAATCGCCGGATTGCCCGAGATCGTTGATGGAGGCCGCCATGGCCGCGAGCGGCCGCTGGAACATCTTTGCCGGTACCGCAAGCGTATCGGCCCCTTGCGAAAAAGCGGGCGCCATGAAATCGATCGCCCATCCATCCGCCTCCACCCAGCAGTGGAAATTCTCGCCCGCGCCCGTCACATAACCGTCTTCGCGATGATCGGCGAACAGCAAAACCGTTCCGCCGAGATTATAGGCCGCGAGCCCGCCTTTCGGCACCGCCTTCACCTTGTAATGCTGCTGCAAAATGAACGCGCCGAAGGTGCTGAAATACATGGAAGCCGAAGCGGGATCGGCATTCTGGCTGAGGAGCAGGCTGTTGATGACCCTGTAAATCCTGAAATAGTCGGTCTGCTTGATCAGCATGGTTTTTACTCTTCAAAACCGGACAGTGAAATTGGAACGAACGGATGCCGCTTGTTTCTTCTCCCCGTCGGGGAGAAGTCCGCGGCAGCGGGATGAGGGGCGACGGTCGGAATATTCGGAGAGCTTGCCCCCTCATCCGACCCTTCGGGCCACCTTCTCCCCCACGGGGAGAAGAAATGCGCCGCGACGCCGCGCGGAAGATTACCGCCTCTTCTTCGCCTTGCTCTCAAACGGATTGTCCGACCCACGATAATGCACCCGGATCGGCACGCCCGGCATGTCGAAATCCTTGCGCAGACCGTTGACGAGGTAACGCGTATAGCTCTCGGGAATGGCTTCCGGCCTCGTGCAGGAAATCATGAAGGCCGGCGGGCGGGCCTTTACCTGCGTCATATATTTCAGCTTCAGGCGACGGCCGGAAACGGCCGGCGGCGGATGCTGCGTCGTCTGCGAATCCAGCCAGCGGTTGAGCTTGGCGGTCGAGATGCGGCGGTTCCAGATCTTGTCGGTATCGATGATATTCTGCATCAGCCGGTCGAGGCCATAGCCCGTCTGGCCGGAAATCGGCACGGCGCGGATGCCGCGCGCCTGCGGCAGAAGCCGCTCGGTCTTTTCGCGCAGATCGGCCAGATAGGCCTGCGGGTCTTCGACCAGATCCCACTTGTTGAAGGCAAGCACAGCGGCGCGGCCTTCGCGGATGACGAGGTCAACCAGCTGCAGATCCTGCTTTTCGAACGGGATGGTGCTGTCGAACACGATGACGACGGTTTCCGCAAAGCGGATGGAACGCAGCGAATCCGCAACCGAGAGCTTTTCCAGCTTCTCCGTCACCTTGGCCTTGCGGCGCATGCCGGCCGTATCGAACATCTTGATGGTGCGGCCGCGCCAGTCCCATTCGACCGAGATGCTGTCGCGGGTGATGCCGGCTTCCGGACCGGTCAACAGGCGGTCTTCACCGAGGAAGCGGTTGATGAGCGTCGACTTGCCCGCATTCGGGCGGCCAATGATGGCGACGCGCAGCGGCTTGGTCTCGTCATAAACCGGCTCTTCGTCTTCTTCGTCTTCGCTGCCCGGCTCGCTGCGCGGCAGAACGATATCCGTCTCCGCCTCATCCACCTCAGGCGGGAAAGCGGCGTCTTCGCCGATTGCCTCGACAATGGCGTCACGCAGGTCGATCATGCCCTGGCCATGTTCGGCGGAGATCGGGCAAGGGTCACCAAGGCCGAGGGTAAAGGCGTCGTAGAAACCGGCATCGGAACCGCGCGCTTCAGACTTGTTGGCCACCAGCACCACCGGCTTGCCGCGACGGCGCAGAATTTCGGCCAGCGTCTCGTCGGCCGGCGTCAGGCCCGCCTTGGCGTCCACGACAAACAGCGTCACATCGGCTTCGTCAATCGCCGCTTCCGTCTGCGCCCACATGCGGCCCTGAAGCGTTTCCGGCCCGGATTGCTCCAGACCGGCGGTATCGATGATGGTGAAACGCAGGTCGACCAGCTTCGCCTCGCCGGGGCGGCGGTCACGGGTGACACCCGGCGTGTCGTCCACCAACGCCAGTTTCTTTCCGACCAGACGGTTGAAAAGTGTGGACTTGCCGACATTGGGGCGCCCGACTATGGCGACGGTGAAGCTCATTGATCTTGGTTCCCTAGAGCAAGTCTGCCCAAAACGTTACCTGTTTTGGGCAAAAGACATGCGTAAAATAAAGAGTTGGATCGCTTTGGCAATGCGAAGAAATGCCGGAGCGATCTTACGTGGCAAAGCGGCTTTAAGCAGCCTTGCCCGAAGCGGTGATGTTGTCGAGCATGATCTGCGCGCGGTTCGTCACGTTGCGCGGCGCCTGCGTGTCGCTGATGATCTGCTCGAACCATTGTTTGGCCTTGGCGAAATCGCCAGCCTTATAGGCGGCAAGACCCAGAGCCTCACGGGCAGACGCCCGCATGGTCTGACCGTCAGTGCTCAAGGGCTCCGCAAGGGCGACGACCTGGTCATAGGTGCCGTTATCCACCAGCAGCCATGCCGCACGCACCTTGGCGGTATCGCGGAAGACCTGCGGTGCGGAGGTGTCGTTGCCGATGGCGGTGAAGGCGGCGATTGCGCCGGCCGCATCGCCCTTCTGCGAAAGCAGCGTGGCCGAGCGAAACTTCGCCAGAACAGGGTAATTGCCGTGACCGGAGGTTTCGAGATCGGCGAAGGCCTTCAGCGCCTCATCCGTCTTGTTTTCCGAGGCAAGTTTCAGCGCCACGAGGAACTGGTCGCCGGAGTTGGAAGCGCGGCTGGTGTTCCAGTATTCGTAGATACCGGCGCCGGCGGCGCCCACAACCACGAGAATGGCGGCGCCGACGACCACGATACCGTAACGGCCCCAGAAGCGCGACAGCTGCTCGGAACGGATCTGCTCGTTCACTTCGCGGATAAAGGTATCATTTTCGTTTGCCATCAAATTCTCCGTTACCCGCGCGGAGATCGTCGCCGATCCATCCGTTCGCGGACATACCAAGCCGCTTACCCGGGTCAGCGAAAGTCAGGCCAACCGGGTCATGGTCGGCCTTCTAGCCTATTTTGCCTGATATGTAAGGGGGAAACGTTGATTTCCTACATGGCGATGGGCTGAACGCCGATCAACCATTCGTGCAGTTTCAGGATGAAAGCACCCCACAGAACGATACCGCCGACAACGGCCACCAGATCATAGCGGCTTGAAACGAAGTCGCGGACCACTTTTTCACCCGCGCGTTCCCGGCGCTTCAGCGAAATCCGCATCACCACGCCCCAGGCGAGAAACGATGCGAAGAGGAGGATCGAAGACGTCTCGCCATTGGCCAGAAGATGGGCGAGCGCCCAGATCTTGACAGAAAGGACCATCGGATGCTTGGTCTTCGTCGCGATGTGGCCAGCCGGTATGAGGCTGGCGATAAGACAGATCATCGCGGGCAGCATCAGGGTGACGGCGATATGGCTCATCCAGACCGGCGGATACCACAACATGCCCGTCTCCTGCCTTGCTTCGCCGAAGGCATAGATGACAAGGCCGAGCGTGACGAGGCTGACAACGGAATAGACGCCCTTGAAAGGGCCTTCGCCCATCGTCGCGATCATGCGGGCGCGAAATTGCGGTGCGACCACCTTCAAAAGATGCGTCAGCAGGAACAAGGCAAGACAGAGTGCGAGAATAAGCATGGAACACGGTCCCCCGGTGGAACGAAGCGGCCCTATCACCGCAAGTGAGAACAGGAATTAGGCCGAAAGTCATGAAAACGCCAGACTATTCAAAGCTTCGCCTTATTCCACCCGCAAAAGGCCACGGTGTTTCATATGACGGATAACTGATGTTTCGCCCATTTACCGCTTTTTCCCTGTCGTTTCTCGCCGCCCTTCCCGCCTTTGCCGAAGAGGCGCAGAAGCCGAAGCAGCTCGTCATCGTGTCCTTCGACGGTGCGGGCGACAATACGCTGTGGGAAAGAAGCCGGGCGACGGCGAAGGAGGTCGGCGCGCATTTCACCTATTTCCTCGCCTGCACGCTGGTGATGGACAGGAAGACCAGCGCCAAGACCTATCAGGGACCCGGCCAGAAGGCCGGCCGTTCCAATGTCGGTTTCGGCCAGTCGCCGGAAGAGGTGGAGACAAGGCTTAGAAACATCTGGGCCGCCTATCGCGAAGGTCACGAGATCGGCAACCACACCTGCGGCCATTTTGATGGCGGCCAGTGGACCGCGGAACAATGGGACGGCGAATTCACCACCTTCACCAGCACGCTGGAAAACGCCTGGCAGATGATCGGCAAGAAGGGGGAGGAGCCCGAAGGCTGGCGCGAGATGGTGAAGAACATCAAAGGTTTCCGTGCGCCCTATCTCTCACAGGGCCCGGCGCTGACCGCCGCGCAGAAAAAACACGGCTTCGTTTATGACGCCACCAGCATCACCAAGGGACCGGAATGGCCGGTGGAGCGCGAAGGCATCGAACATTTCGGCCTGCCCCTCGTTCCCGAAGGACCGGGCAACCGCCCGATCATCGCCATGGACTACAATCTCTTCATCCGCCACTCCATCGGCATCGAGACGCCGGATCGTTCGAAAGAATTCGAGGAACGCGCCTATGCCGCCTTCCGCACCGCTTTTGACAGGCAGTATAATGGCGAGCGCATTCCCCTGCAGATGGGCTTTCACTTCGTGAAGATGAATGGCGGCGCCTATTGGAATGCCTATGAGCGGCTGCTGCGCGAGGTCTGCCACAAGACCGATGTCGCCTGTGTGAGCTATGCCGAAGCCATGCCGATGATCGAGGCGCGCAAGAAGCAGAAGACCGAAGGTTAAACCCGACCGCGGATCATCCTCGGGCTTCTTCCTTGGACCGAAGCAACAGGTGCAAAAGGCGGCCGAGGGGCCGCCTTTTCTTACTCAGGGCTTGTTGGCCGCCAGTTCACCGGCTTCCGCTTCCCGCTTCAGATAACGCTCATCGATATCCGGCAGGGGCTTGTCGTCAATCGCAGCCTCAAAGGCCACAAGACGCTTGTGGATTGAAAGCAGCTCGATGATCGTCGTCCAGGAATTGACGAGATACTGGAACGAATTGCTGACCTGACCGAAGGCCGTGGCGATCTGCTGGTAGATACCATAGGTGATCTTGCCCGCCACGATGGTCGGAACGAGCATCAGAAGCAGGAACACCGCATCGGCCTGAATGTAGAAATATCGTGCGACGTTGAAATAGAGATAGTGCCAGTACATGCGGAAATAGTTTTTCCGCACATTGGAGTAGAGTTCCTTGACTGTCGGCGGCTGGGCGCGGTCGGCGTGGTCCTCGCCATAGACGAGTTCCTTGCGATAGGCGGCTTCCACACGCTGATTGCGGAAGTTCAGGCCGGGCAGCTTGATGCCGACTGTCGCCAGAAGCACCGTACCAAATACCGACCAGACAATCGCCAGCCAGAACAGCGCATGCGGCACTTCACCGAGGATCGGCAGTTCCGAGACATAGGACGACAGCGCAAACAGGATCGGCAAGAAGACGACGAGCGTCATCACCGAGTTGATGAGCGTGATGCCCAACCCTTCGAGCGTCGAGGAGAACCGCATCGTATCTTCCTGAACGCGCTGGGACGCACCTTCGATGTGACGCAGCTTTTCCCATTTCGACATGTAGAAGTCGTTCATCGCGGTTCGCCAGCGGAAGATATAATGGCTGGTGAAGAAATCCGTCAGGATCGAAACGGCCATGCTGAGAAAAGCGATCTTGGCGAAGACGATTTGAAGACTGTAGAAATCCCAGACCTCGATACCCGGCTGTTTCGAAAGGGCATTTTGCAGAAGATCGCCGAAAGGCCGCCGGAAATTGTTGATCACGACGGAAATCTGAACGCCGAAATAGGTCACCGCGATAATCAGCAACGATCCCCAGATGGACCAGTATTTCCAGGGATGATCCTTGGCGATAACGGTCCACACGCCGCCGAACGCCGCCAGGCACAATGCGAGATAGCCGTAAAAGAACAGGTTAGCCGGGACCAGGAAGTAGCTGAGATCGTAGGGTTCCTGTTCAGGCATTACATAGCCCCAAGACCGACCTAACCCTTCAACGATGAAGTACCATCCAAGAATGGCGAAAAAAGCCCAGATAATGGCCGACGTGAAGAAGATTTTCGGTTTGGGAAAGAAAGAATGAAACACGTTTCGAACTCACGCGCGTTTGAAATCAGCCATTATTGGCGAAGCACTAGATGGCCCGAACCTAGGGCAGAAATTTGTGCACAGCAATGAAGAAGCGCTGACCTTAACAAGATGTAAGGCGTGCGCGGCGGACAATCCCCAAGGGAAACACCAGATTAAAGGCAGGAAAAGACGGCCCGCGGCCTAGCTCCGCCGCTCCGTGGCGAGCACCGGCAGCATCAGGAGAATGCTGACGACGAGCACGGCCGAAGCGAGAATGCTGGGCGCGGTAAAACTTCCCGTCACCTCAGCAATCCAGCCGGCGGCAAGCGGCCCGACAATCTGGCCCGTGCCGAAAGCGGCCGTCATCAGCGCAAAGGCGCGGCGCGGGCTCGGCCCGGCAAATTCCCGGCCGAGCTGCAGGCCATAGGCGGTGATGACCATGAAGGTCAGTCCGAGAAGCAGGCCGCCGGCGAGAACACCCGGCACGGGCGGCAGCATCACGGAAGCGAAGACACCGATGGCTTCCAGCGCCAGCACGATCACGAAAGCCCGTTTCAACCCCTGCGATTTCAGCACCGGTTTCCAGAGGAAAAGAGAAATCGCGGCGGCGCAGCCGGTGATGAACCAGGCGAGAAACTCAACGAAAGCACCGGCGGCGGCCATGCGCGCTATCGCCACGATGAAGGTGGCGGTGATGACATAACCGAAGCCGAAAAGCCCGTAGGCGAGCGTCGTCAGAACCAGCGGCCGTGTCCAGCGAAGCGGCGGCTCCGCCACCGCGGATGCATGCCGCGGCGGGCCAGCGGGAAGCACGCGAAAGACGAGAAGAAATGTGACGAAGGAAAAGACCGCGCCGGCGATCCATTCCTCTCTCCACGAGGCGCCGCCGCCGTCAAAAACAACGCCGATCAGATAGACCGCAAGCGAAGAAATCGCGATACCCGCGCCGACGCCGCCATAATGCAGCGCCTGGATAGTGTCCCTGCCGGCCTTCATGGCGTGGCCGATGACGATCTGCGAGGTGAAGATCATGGTCATTGCACTGGCGACACCGGCAAGAAACCGGATGACGGTGAAAGCCGCGACGGAACTGAAAGCGGCCATGGCAAGCAGCAACGCAGCGGTGGAAAACAGGCCGCAAAGGGCCACCAGCCGCTCCCGCCCCGACCCCCATGAATAGGCGGCCAGAACCGCACCCGCCAGATAACCGGCGAAGTTGCCAGCAGCCACGATCCCCGCATCGCCCGCCGAAAGCGGAACATCCGCCATCATGCCGGGCAGGATGGGCGTGAAGGAAAAACGGCCGAAACCCATGGCGGAGGCCATCATCAGCGCCCCGGAAAATCCAAGTGCGGTCAGATGTTTGGCGGAAAGTGGCTTGTCGATGGTCATGCATGGCTTATCGCAACGGGGCAGATAAGGGACAAGCGAGTTATTTTGATCGGCGTCATAAGCGGTCGTTATCGGTGCGAGACCTCAGGTGAAGGATACGGCGCCGCGCCCTCCAACCCTCATTCCCGTGCTTGTCACAGGAATCCAGCCGACGCGCGTCGGCGCGACGAGAGGGCTCTTTTCAGCCCAAGGACTTGGGCTGGCTGGATCCCTGTGACAAGCACAGGGATGAGGAGATGGAAACCCGACAGCCCACACCTCACTCGGCCAGCGTCAGCACCAGCGGCCCGTTCTTCGTCGCCACGACCGTATGTTCATACTGCACCGTCGGCGCGCTCGGATCGCTATAGAGCGTCCATGGATCGTCATCGCCATCCTCGGCCCAATAGGCCCCCGTCGACAGGAAGGGCTCGACGGTAAACACCATGCCTTCCTGCATGATACGGCGCTCGTCCTTGTCCGGCCAGGTCGCCAGTTCCTTCGGCTCCTCATGCAGCGAGCGGCCGATGCCGTGGCTCGCCAGATTGGTGATCAGCGTATAGCGGTTCTTTTTCGCGAAAGCGCCGATGGCATTGCCGATATCGGCAAACGGCCTGCCGGTCTTCACCTGCTGAAGACCCGTCCACATGGCGCGTTTGCCATCGCGGCAGAGGCGCTCGATTTCCTTCTTCACCGGCGGCACGGCAAAAGACGAACCGGTATCGCCGAAGAAACCGTTCTTCACGGCCGAGACATCGATATTGACGAGGTCACCCGCCTTGATGATACGCGGTCCCGGAATGCCGTGGGCCACTTCCTCGTTGACGCTGATGCAGGTTGCCCCGGGGAACTTGTAGCAGAACTCCGGCGCCGATTGCGCGCCATTATCCTCCAGCACCTTGCGGCCGATAGCATCCAGCTCGGCCGTGGTGATGCCGGGTTCCAGCGCGTCCGCCATGGTCTGCATGGCAACGGCGCAAAGGCGACCGATATCCTTGAGCAGAACCAGTTCTTCTTCGGTGGAAATGACCATGTCTCTGTCCGTCGTTCTGTCTGGCGGGTCTGAAAGCGCCCGCCTTGTAATAATCAGGCCGTGGCTTTCACCGGATCGGCGCTCCCCGTCAATTCTTTTCTGACGATCGGGGCGACTTTCGTACCATAAAGCTCGATGCCGCGCATGATCTGGTCGTGCGGCATCAGGCCGATGGCCATCTGCAGCAGGAAGCGATCATTCCTGAACACGCCATGCGCCTTGATGATCTTTTCCGCCACCAGCTCCGGTTCGCCGAGGAAGAGATTGCCCTCCGGTCCGCGCGCCGCATCGAAATGGGCACGGTTCGTCGGCCCCCAGCCGCGTTCGCGACCGATGCGGTTCATCACCTCCGCCTGCGGGCCGTAAAACTGGTCGGCCGCCTTGTCGGTGGTGTCGGCAATGAAACCATGCACGTTGATGCTGGTGCGCAGCTTGGTCTTTTCCTGACCCGCCCTGCGCGCAGCCTCATGGTAAAGATCGAACAGCGGCGCAAAGCGACGATATTCACCGCCGATGATGGCAAGCGCCACCGGCAGGCCCATCGCGCCAGCCCGCGCCACCGATTGCGGCGTGCCGCCGACGGCGATCCACACCGGCAGACGCTCCTGCAACGGACGCGGATAAACCCCACGCCCATTGATGGCGGGGTGCTTGGTGCCGGACCAGGTGATGATTTCCTGTTCGCGCAGCGCCAAAAGCAGATCGAGTTTTTCGGCAAAGAGCACGTCGTAATCTTCGAGATCGTAACCGAACAGCGGATAGGATTCGATGAAGGAACCACGCCCGGCCATGATCTCGGCGCGGCCGTTCGACAGGAGATCGACGGTCGAGAATTGTTGGAACACCCGCACCGGATCATCCGAACTCAGCACCGAAACGGCGCTCGTCAGGCGAATGTTCTTCGTCTTCACGGCGGCTGCCGCCAGCACAGTTGAGGGCGAGGACACGACATAATCCGGACGGTGATGTTCCCCGAGGCCAAAAACATCGAGCCCTACCTGATCGGCAAGCTCGATTTCCTCCAGCAGATGTTTGAGACGGCGCGCGCCTTCCGGCCCGCGACCATCGGCGGGGTTGGGATTGACATCCGCGAATGTGTAAAGACCGAGTTCCATAAACGATACCTCTGTTTGCTTGCCTCAGAGATAGGGGCCGACGCCCCCGCAGGCAAATGCAAAATCTGGCGCAAAATCTGGATGCTTAGCTTCGAAAAAATGGATGGGCGTGGCCGGATTCACCCCTCTGTCACCCTCACCCGAAATCGCGATTGCCAGCCCGCCCCCTTTGGGCATACGCTGCTTAAACATGTGCGAAGTAATGCAAAAAGGGGAAAGCATGCATCGGACAGTTATCGTGACAGGCTCTACAAGCGGTATCGGTCTTGCCATCGCGCAGAGATTTGCGCGGGAGGGCGCCAATATCGTACTGAACGGCTTCGGCGACGAAGACGAGATCGAAAAACTGCGGCTGTTGCTGGAAGCCGAAAGCGGCGGGCGTGTGCTTTACCACCCCGCGGATATGACGAAACCGGACGAGATCGCCGACCTCATCCAGTCCTCGCACGAAAAACTCGGCTCGGTGGATGTGCTCGTCAACAATGCCGGCATCCAGCATATCGCGCCCATCGAGGAGTTTCCGACGGAAAAATGGGACTGGATCATCGCCATCAATCTGACCAGTTCCTTCCATACCATGCGCGCCGCGATACCGCTGATGAAGAAGGCCGGCAAGGGCCGCATCATCAACATTTCCTCGGCCCACGGTCTCGTCGCCTCACCGTTCAAATCGGCCTATGTGGCGGCCAAACACGGTATCATGGGCCTGACGAAGACGGCAGCGCTTGAGCTTGCCCAGACCGGGGTTACCGTCAACGCCATCTGTCCCGGTTATGTACTCACGCCGCTCGTCGAAAAGCAGATACCTGAGATGGCCAAGGTGCGCGGCATCAGCGAAGAAGCGGTGAAGAACGACGTGATGCTGGAGCTGCAGGCGACCAAGCAGTTCGTCACCGTCGATGACGTGGCGGCCGCCGCCATATTTCTGGCCAGTGACGCCGCAAGCAACATCACCGGCACCCATATTTCCGTGGATGGCGGCTGGACGGCGCAATAATTGCCAGATTTTCTTTCCGTTATGGAAACAATGAATTGCCAAAACGGAAATCGATATACGCGCAAGAGCGTGCATAGATACGTCAAGATAATCACAAGAAACCGGCTCGGCAGCCGGTCAAAACAGCAGGGCATTGCATGAAGGACGCGATCAGCTTCATCCTCAACAACGAAACGGTTTCGTTGAAGGATTTCGGACCGACGGACACGCTTCTCGATTACCTCCGCCTCAGCAAGCGGTTGACCGGGACCAAGGAAGGCTGCGCGGAAGGCGACTGCGGCGCCTGCACGGTGCTGGTCGGGCGGCTGCTCGATGGTTCTCTGCGTTATGAGAGCGTCAACGCCTGCATCCGCTTTCTGGGCTCCCTGCACGGCACCCATATCGTGACCGTTGAGCATCTGGCCGCCCGCGACGGCACGCTGCACCCCGTGCAGCAGGCCATGGTGGATTTTCATGGTTCGCAATGCGGTTTCTGCACGCCGGGTTTCATCATGTCGCTTTATGGCCTGTGGCTTACCAGCGAAAACCCCGGCCGCGCCGATATCGAAAAGGCGCTGCAAGGCAATCTCTGTCGATGCACGGGCTATGAGCCGATCGTGAAGGCCGCTGAAAAGATCGCCACTGCGCGCCCAAGCGCGCTGTTCGACCCGCTGCAGCGCGACCGCACCGACATCATGGCAAGGCTCTGGGCGATCCGCGAAAACGAGACGATCACCGTCGTCAGAGGCGAGGATCGCACCATCATTCCGGCAACGCTTTCCGATCTGACCGAGATTTACGCTGCCGAGCCGAAGGCGACCATCGTTGCCGGCTGCACCGATGTCGGCCTATGGGTGACGAAGCAGATGCGGGCGCTGAACCCTGTCATCTTCATCAACAATCTCGGGGATCTGCAGACCATCGCTGTGGATGAGAACGGTATCACGCTCGGTGCCGGTGTCACCTACAGCCAGGCCTTCAAGACCATTGCAGAACATTTTCCGCCGCTTGCCCGGCTGTTTGACCGGCTCGGCGGCGAGCAGGTGCGCAATATGGGCACCATCGGCGGCAATATCGCCAACGGTTCGCCCATTGGCGACACGCCCCCCGCCTTGATCGCACTCGGCACGACGCTCACCCTGCGCTCGTCTTCCGGCAACCGCAGCCTGCCGCTGGAAAGCTATTTCATCGACTACGGCAAACAGGACCGGCTGAGCGGCGAGTTCGTCGAAAAACTCTTCATTCCGTTCCGGAAGCCGGAAAGCCGTTACGCCGTCTACAAGATTTCCAAGCGGCGCGACGAGGATATTTCCGCGCTGTGCGCCGCCTTCAACCTGACGCTCGATACCGACGGCACGGTTAAAGACATCCGCATCGCCTTCGGCGGCATGGCCGGCACGCCGAAACGGGCCGCACATCTGGAGGCAGCGCTTCTCGGCAAAGAGTGGTCGCAGGAAACGATCGATGCGGCGCGCGATGCGCTGGATGAGGATTTCACGCCACTGACGGACTGGCGCGCCACGGCCGAATACCGGCAACTGACGGCCAAGAACCTGCTGACGCGGTTTTTCCTTGAGACTTCAGGGGAGAAGCAGGAACTAACACGCTTCACTTTGGAGGAGGCTTGAACCATGGACACCACAAGCTTCGACAAGACGAAGACCGAAATCGACGGCCCGATGCATGCCTCGCTCCGGCACGATTCCGCGCATAAGCATGTGACCGGCAGCGCCGAATATATCGATGATATTCCCGAACCCGCCGGCCTCGTTCACGGCGCGCTCGGCCTTTCCGACCGCGCGCATGCTGAAATCGTCTCCATGGACCTGTCAGAGGTAGAAGCCACACCGGGTGTGCTCTGGGTGATGGTTGGCAAGGATGTGCCCGGCGAAAACGATATATCTTCCGGCGGCCGTCACGACGAACCGCTGCTGGCCGAAACAAAGGTGGAGTTCCACGGCCAGCCGATTTTCGCAGTCTTCGCCGAGACCCGCGATATCGCCAGAAAGGCCGCCCGCAAGGCGAAGATCACCTATAAGGACCTGCCGCATTTCACCGATATCGACACGGCGATTGAAAATGGCGGCGCGCTCGTCATCGATCCGATGACGCTGACGCGCGGCGATGCCAAGCTGGAAATGGATGTGGCGCCCCGCCGCCTCACCGGCACGATGCGGATCGGCGGGCAGGAGCATTTTTATCTCGAAAGCCACATTGCCATGGCCGTGCCCGGTGAGGATGACGAGGTAACGCTGTGGAGCTCCACCCAGCATCCCAGCGAAATCCAGCACATCGTCAGCCACATCCTTCAGGTGCCGTCCAACGCCGTCACGGTGCAGGTGCGCCGCATGGGCGGCGGCTTCGGCGGCAAGGAAACGCAGGGCAACCAGTTTGCCGCCCTCTGCGCCATTGCCGCCAAGAGGCTGAACCGAGCCGTTAAAATTCGCCCCGATCGCGACGAGGACATGACGGCGACCGGCAAGCGCCATGATTTCCGCGTCGATTACGAACTGGGCTTCGATGAGGAAGGCCGCATCCACGCCGTCGACGCCACCTATGCCGCACGCTGCGGTTTTTCCTCCGATCTGTCAGGCCCGGTAACCGACCGCGCGCTGTTTCACGCCGATTCCAGCTATTTCTATCCGCATGTGCATCTGACGTCCCGGCCGCTGAAAACCCATACGGTTTCCAACACCGCCTTTCGCGGTTTCGGCGGTCCGCAGGGCATGCTCGGGGCGGAACGTTTCATCGAGGAAATCGCCTATGCCGTCGGCAAGGACCCGCTCGATATCCGCAAGCTGAATTTCTACGGAGAGACCGGCTCCGAGCGCACCACGACGCCCTATCATCAGGAGGTCGAAGACAACATCATCGCCCGCATCGTCGAGGAACTGGAAGCTTCCAGCGAATACCGTGCGCGCCGGCAGGCAATCGTCGAGTTCAACAGGACGAGCCCGATCATCCGCAAGGGCATCGCGCTCACCCCTGTCAAATTCGGCATCTCCTTCACCATGACCGCCTTCAATCAGGCGGGTGCCTTGGTGCATATCTACAATGACGGTTCGATCCACCTGAACCATGGCGGCACGGAAATGGGCCAGGGCCTTTATACCAAGGTGGCGCAGGTGGTGGCCGATGCCTTCCAGGTGGATATCGGCCGAGTGAAGATAACGGCCACGACCACGGGCAAGGTGCCGAATACCTCGGCCACCGCCGCCTCCTCCGGCTCCGATCTCAACGGCATGGCGGCCTATGACGCCGCCCGCCAGATCCGCGAGCGGCTCGTCAAATTCGCCGCCGAGAACTGGAACGTGCCGGAAGAAGAAGTCGTCTTCCTGCCGAACCGGGTGCGGATCGGGCTTGAGGAAATCGCCTTCAACGACTTCATCAAAAAGGCCTACTTCGCCCGCGTGCAGCTTTCCGCCGCCGGTTTTTACAAGACCCCGAAAATCCACTGGGATCGCGCCGCCGGTCGCGGTACGCCGTTTTATTATTTCGCCTATGGCGCGGCATGCTCGGAAGTGTCGATCGATACGCTGACCGGCGAATATATGATGGAACGCACCGATATTCTCCACGATGTCGGCAAGTCGCTGAACCCGGCCATTGATATCGGCCAGATAGAAGGCGCCTTCGTGCAGGGCATGGGCTGGCTGACGACCGAGGAATTATGGTGGGACGGCAAGGGGCGGCTGCGCACCCACGCTCCCTCGACCTACAAGATCCCGCTCGCCTCCGACCGGCCGAAGAGCTTTAACGTCAAGCTGGCGGAATGGTCGGAAAATGCCGAACCCACCATCGGCCGCTCCAAGGCCGTGGGCGAACCGCCCTTTATGCTGGCGATCTCGGTTCTCGAAGCGCTCTCCATGGCCGTCGCCTCCGTCGCCGATTACAAGGTCTGCCCGCGGCTTGACGCGCCGGCAACGCCCGAACGGGTGCTGATGGCGGTGGAACGGCTGAAGAAGGTGTGAGGGGGCCAGCGCCAATGCCTGATATCCCCCTGTCCGCGTTCCTCGCCCGCCTTGTCCCCGCAATCCTCGTGGAAATCGAGGCTGTGAAAGGCTCATCGCCGCGTGAGGCTGGCACCTTCATGCTGGTCTCGCAAGACGGCATGTGGGAAACCATTGGCGGCGGGCAGTTTGAATATATGGCGATAGACCACGCCCGCGCGATGTTGAGGAGCGGTGCCGCCGAAGACCGCATGGATATTCCGCTCGGCCCGGAAATCGGCCAATGCTGCGGCGGGCGCACCCTGCTCCGGTTCCGGCGCGTAACAGTGGAACTCGCGGCAGCGCTCGAGGCAAGGCTGAAGGGCGAGGCCGAGCAACAGCCCGCCATCTTCATTTTCGGGGCGGGCCATGTTGGCAAGGCACTGGCGCAGGCTCTGTCGCTCCTGCCCTTGACCCTGACAATCGTGGAAACCCGTGAAAACGAGCTGCACGATCTTCCAGTGAACGTCGCATCCGTGTTGACCCCCATGCCGGAGGCGCTCGTCGCGAAAATCCCGGCAAACGGGGCGGCCATCATCGTCACCCACGATCACGCACTCGATTTCCTCATCGCGAAGGAGGCGCTTGTCCGCGACGACCTCGCCTATGTCGGCATGATCGGCTCGAAGACCAAACGCGCCACCTTCGCCCATTGGCTGGGGCGGGAGGGAGAGCCGCTGTCCCGGCTTACAAAACTCATCCTGCCCATCGGCGGTAACAGCGTCAGGGACAAGCGGCCTGCAATCATAGCGGCCCTTGTGGCAGCCGAGTTGCTGCAAGCATTTTCCGCTGCCGAAACCCGTCGCAACGAAAATCAACGCGGCCATCCTCAAGACCAAGATCACGCTTGAGCCCGTCGGGCAGGCTTTCATCCGCCAGATTGTCCGGTGCAAGGCTTTCAAGGGTAAACCGTTCCGCTGTCCGCAGACCCGCACGCAGGCGGGACCACGCGCGCAAAAGTGCTGTGCGCATGTTCGTCTCCATTCAAAAATGTCAGAAGCTCAGTTGATGAATCGAGCTAAAAATGCTCTGTTTTCCGAATAAAAACCAATGAAACCTTTGGCCGCTGGCATAAAGAGAGCTTATCCATGAAAATGTCCCGCCAGTTCCCCCTGAATGCCCTGCGCGTGTTCGAAGCCGCAGCAAGGCATCTGAGCTTCACCAAGGCCGGTGAGGAACTGGGCATGACGCAGACGGCGGTCAGCTATCAGGTGAAACTGCTGGAGGAGAATGTTGGCGAGCCGCTCTTCATCAGAAAGGCGCGGCAGGTTGTGCTGACCGAGGCCGGGCAGAAACTGGCGCCGAAAGTTGCGGAAGCCTTCAACACTTTGCGGGAGGCCGTCGATAATGTGCGCGACACCTCCGACACGACCCTGACAATCCATTCCACCGCGACTTTTGCATCACGCTGGCTTTCCCGGCATCTGGGTGCTTTCCAGCTCGAACATCCCTCGATCGCGGTGCGGCTCGACACATCAAGCACATTGATCGATTTTTCCCAGTCCGATTGCGATGTCGCCATTCGCTGGAGCAAAGATAACGGCAAAGGGCTGATCTACCATCAACTGCTGCGCGGTGTTTATACGCCGATGCTGCATCCGAGCCTTGCCGAAAGCATCGGCGGATTGCAAAAACCGGAAGACCTGCTGCGCCTGCGCATTATCGATCCCGGCGATGTCTGGTGGAGCCAGTGGTTTCAGGAAGTGGGCGTCGAAAATCCCGGCCTCGACCGTTATCCCCGCAGCCGCCTCAATGTGCAGGCCTTCGAAGCCGCCGCGGCAATCGCCAGCCAGGGCGTGGCCATGCTCACCCCTGAACTCTACGCCGATGAGATTGCCCTCGGTCGACTTTATCAACCCTTCGAGCACCTCAGCAGCGAAGGAAAGAACTATTGGCTGGTCTACCCTGAAAACCGTAGGAACATTCGCAAGATAAGGCTGTTTCGCGACTGGATACTGAAGCGGACCGAAGAATGCCGCCCGCAGAAACCACATCAAAATCCCATATCCGGCGCATAAAAACAGCGCGGCGTATCTTCATCCGGAAACAGGCAGAGGTGATATTCGCCATCTTCTGATCGTCTTGCCTCGCGCTGCGACCAGCTGAAAACGTGGCGTCGGGTGACCATGCGGTGATCGCCGGGTGCGAGCGAGACCTCGTAACCGTCAGGCGTCACACGAACACTTCGCGTGGGAATCATCTGGCAGTCGCCGGTTTCGGCGTCACCATTGCAGCAGTAGCTTTCATATTTGAACCCCTTGTGGGATTCATGCGCAAGCGCGGTGGCGCTGAATGCCAAAAGCAGGAACAGGACCGTCAGAACAAGGCGCAT
The DNA here is from genome assembly GCF_040801995.1 of Agrobacterium radiobacter. Classification (NCBI taxonomy): domain Bacteria; kingdom Pseudomonadati; phylum Pseudomonadota; class Alphaproteobacteria; order Hyphomicrobiales; family Rhizobiaceae; genus Agrobacterium; species Agrobacterium radiobacter. The sequence goes on from NZ_JBEGHX010000001.1 coordinate 1,958,829, forward strand.
CGGCATGGTCTCCGTTGAAACAACGGCGGCCGCCGGAAGATCATTGCGTCCCTTTATTCAAATTTCACATCAACACCCACCCGGACACAACGGCACCGGGAACTGCGATACCTGCCCCCTGATCTGCCCCGCCCAGGGTTCGCAGCGCCCGCTTTCGGAAGAACCGCCAGCGAAACATGTCATTGAAGCCCTGCGCATCGGCGTAAAACCGGAATGGATTTCCGACGAAGCGCGCCCGAGGGCTCCGCAGCCTTATATTTTAGCACATCGGCAGACTGCACAAAGGATAATAGCTGAGTCGCGTTAGCCAGCTAAGCACAAACTGCGACAGGAATGAGCGGCTGCAACTTTACCGGGTCACCCCGCGTGCATGGGCGAACCGAAACAAGATTGCGGACAAAAAGGCATCGGATTGTGAACAATCATGTTCCAACCTTTGCTTTTCACTTTCCTAACGGTCAAATTTCTCGCAAGGTGCGCTGCACAAGGATCAGGGGAACCGAATGTACGAATACGCCATTGCGTGGGAATGGATGGCCTTTGCCGTCCGCTGGCTCCACGTCATCACCGCCATCGCCTGGATCGGCTCATCCTTTTATTTCATCGCGCTCGATCTCGGGCTGGTCAAACGGCCGCATCTGCCGCCGGGGGCCTATGGCGAGGAATGGCAGGTACATGGCGGCGGTTTCTATCACATCCAGAAATATCTGGTCGCCCCCGCCCAGATGCCCGAGCACCTGACATGGTTCAAATGGGAAAGCTACGTCACCTGGCTTTCCGGCTTCGCCATGCTCTGCATCGTTTATTATGGTGGTGCCGATCTTTTCCTCATCGACCATTCCGTGCTGGCGCTCACCCAGTTCCAGGCCATCTGTCTGTCGCTTGCCTCGCTTGCCATCGGCTGGCTGTTTTACGATTTCCTCTGCAAATCTCCGCTCGGCAACAATACCTGGGGCCTGATGATCGTGCTCTATGTCGCGCTGGTGGCGATGGCGTGGGGTTATACTCAGGTTTTCACGGGCCGCGCCGCGTTCCTGCATCTCGGTGCGTTTACCGCCACCATCATGTCGGCGAATGTGTTCTTCATCATCATTCCCAACCAGAAGATCGTGGTTGCCGATCTGATCGCCGGGCGCACGCCGGACCCGAAATACGGCCGCATCGCCAAGCAGCGCTCGCTGCACAACAACTACCTGACGCTGCCCGTCATCTTCTTCATGCTGTCGAACCATTATCCGCTGGCTTTTGCCACGCAGTTCAACTGGATCATCGCCGCACTCGTCTTCCTGATGGGCGTCACCATCCGCCACTGGTTCAACACCACCCATGCCCGCAAGGGCAAGCCGACATGGACCTGGCTGCTGACTGCGCTGATCTTCATCGTCATCATGTGGCTTTCCACCGTGCCGAAAGTGCTGACCGGCGAGGAGGAACAGAAGGCCGCCACCCTCTCCCCCATGCAGCAGCAATTCGTCAGCGACGCCCATTTCGCCAAGGCGCGTGATGTGGTTCAGGGCCGCTGTTCCATGTGCCATGCCGCCGAGCCGGTGTGGGAAGGCGTGCCGTTTACGCCCAAATCCGTGAAGCTCGAAACCGACGAACAGATCGCCGCCCACGCGCGTGAAATCTATTTGCAAGCCGGGCGCAGCCATGCCATGCCTCCCGGCAACATCACAGCCATCACCCCGGATGAGCGCAAGGTGCTGACCGCCTGGTATGAAAGCGCGGTGTCCGGGACAGGAAAAGCCGAAGGAAAGACTGAATGAGCATGGTTCTGCTGCGTGGCCGCCTGCTGAGCTTCCGCCGCGCGCCGCTCTCGATCGACGATACGCAAAGCTATCTCTATATCGAAGATGGCGGCCTGCTTCTCGAAAACGGCAAGATTGCCGCCATCGGCGATTATGCCGATATTCGCAGCCAAGCGCCTGATGACATCGAGGAAAAGGATCACCGGCCGCATCTCATCGTGCCCGGCCTTATCGACATGCACCTGCATTTTCCGCAAATGCAGGTCATCGGCTCATACGCTGCCAATCTGCTGGAATGGCTGAACACCTATACCTTCCCGGAAGAATGCCGTTTCGTTGAAACCGCGCATGCCCAGCGCATCGCCACGCATTTTTACGACGAACTCCTGCGCCACGGCACCACCACTGCCGCCGCCTATTGCTCCGTGCACAAAACCTCCGCCGACGCCTTTTTTGCCGAAGCCATGAAGCGCGACATGCTGATGGTTGGCGGCAAGGTGATGATGGACCGCAACGCCCCGCAGGGCCTGCTAGACACGCCCGAGACCTCCTACGACGAGACCCGGCAAGTGATCGCCGACTGGCACGGCAAGGGCCGCAACCACGTCGCCATCACCCCTCGCTTCGCCATCACCTCCACGCCGAAGCAGATGGAAGCCGCCCAGGCGCTGGCGCAGGAATTTCCCGATCTCTTCATCCAGACGCATCTCTCCGAAAATCTGGACGAGATCAAATATACCTGCGAACTCTACCCCGAAGCGACCGACTATACCGATATCTATGTGCGTTACGGCCTGATGGGCAAAAAGACCCTGCTCGGCCACGCCATCCACCTCTCAGAGCGCGAAGCGGATGTGCTGTCGGAAACCGGCGCGGTGGCCGTGCATTGCCCCACCTCGAACCTCTTCATCGGCTCCGGCCTGTTCCCGATGAAGAAGCTGCAGCGTCGCGAAAAGCCGGTGCGGATCGCCGTTGCGACCGATATCGGCGGCGGATCGAGCTATTCCATGCTGCGCACCATGGATGAGGCCTACAAGATCCAGCAATTGCTGGGCGAGCGCCTGAACCCGCTGGAAAGCTGGTATCTGATGACCCGCGGCAATGCCGAGGCGCTTTCCATGGTCGACCGCATCGGCACCCTGGAAGCCGGCACGGACGCCGACATCACGGTGCTCAACGCCTCTTCCACCCCCGCCATGGCGCTGAAGATGGAAGTAGTGAAAAGCCTGACGGAAGAACTGTTCCTGATGCTCACCATGGGCGACGACCGCACCGTCGTCGAAACCTACGTGGCCGGCAAGGCGATGAAAAGCACGCTTGCATAGTTCGGCTTGGGCCGAAGCACTTAGCCACAAACTCATTTACACAGTCACATATTGAATCGAGCGGGTGCCGCGTCTTTCTTCTCCCCGCCGGGGAGAAGTCCGCGGCAGCGGGATGAGGGGGCAAGGGTGGTGAGATACGGCAACGTCGCCCCCTCATCCGACCCTTCGGGCCACCTTCTCCCCGGCGGGGAGAAGAAACCGTGCCGCACCCGCTCGCTTTCTATGTCTGGCTGGCACCCCCGGCCAAAATGCGAATGACCTCTGGAGTGCGCCCGTGCCGGATTTAGACACAACCACCATGCTGATGGTTTTTGCCACCTTCACCGTCGCAGGCATCGTCAAGGGCGTCACCGGCATGGGGCTGCCCACCGTCGCCATGGGCGTGCTCGGCCTCTTCATGCCGCCGGTTGTTGCCGCAGGGCTGCTCATCCTCCCTTCCTTCATCACCAATATCTGGCAATTGCTGGCCGGCCCGGATTTCAGGGCTATCGTGGCGCGGCTCTGGCCGATGATGATCGCCATCGCCGCCGGCACGCTTCTCAGCGTCCGGCTGATGACGGCAGGCGCCGGCATCTGGACCACGTCGGCGCTCGGCCTGTGCCTTGCGGCTTATGCGGCCTACAGCCTTTTCGCAAAGCCCTTCGCCATTCCTGCGAGACTGGAACCGAAGCTCTCTCCCACCATTGGGCTGGCGACCGGCCTGTTGACCGGCGGAACCGGAATTTTCGTCGTGCCCGCCGTGCCCTATATCCAGTCGCTCGGTTTTACCCGCGACGATCTCGTGCAAGCGCTCGGCCTTTCCTTCACCGTTTCCACCGTCGCACTCGCCGCAGGCCTCGCCTCGCAGGGCGCCTTCCACGTCGAGCATCTGTCACTGTCCGCGCTCGCCATCCTGCCGGCGCTTCTCGGTATGTGGCTTGGCCAGAAGATCCGTAACATCGTCAGCCCTGCGACATGCCGGCGCTGGTTCCTCATCTGCCTGCTTTTATTGGGGGCCGAACTGTTTTTGCGGGCTTTCTGGTGATCAACCCCGTCGATTTTGATGTTGCAGCCATCCCATTCATGTTATGTGAAGCCATCATTCAAATGTGAAGGCTTTATCCATGGGCAAAATCCTGACCATAGCGGACCTGAAGCAACAGGCTCAGCGCCGTGTGCCAAAAATGTTTTTCGATTACGCCGATAGCGGCGCTTGGACGGAAGGCACCTACCGCGCCAATGAGGAGGATTTTTCTAAGATAAAGCTGCGCCAGCGCGTGCTGGTTGACATGACCGACCGGTCGCTGGCGACCGAAATGGTCGGCCAGAAGGTGTCCATGCCGGTAGCACTCTCCCCCACCGGCCTCACGGGCATGCAGCATGCCGATGGCGAAATGCTGGCCGCACAAGCGGCGGAGGAATTCGGCGTGCCCTTCACGCTCTCCACCATGAGCATCTGCTCCATAGAGGATGTCGCCTCGGTCACCTCGAAACCCTTCTGGTTCCAGCTTTACGTGATGAAGGATCGTGACTTCGTCAACAATCTGATCGACCGCGCCAAGGCCGCCGGATGCTCTGCGCTGGTGCTGACCCTCGACCTGCAGATTCTCGGCCAGCGCCATAAGGATCTGCGCAACGGCCTCTCCGCACCGCCGAAATTCACCCCGAAACATATCTGGCAGATGGCGACCCGGCCGAAATGGTGCATGGACATGGCTCGCACCAAGCGCCGCAGCTTCGGCAATATCGTCGGCCACGCCAAGAATGTCTCCGACCTGTCATCGCTCTCCTCCTGGACGGCCGAACAATTCGATCCGCGCCTGTCCTGGAAGGATGTCGAGTGGATCAAGCAGCGCTGGGGCGGCAAGCTGATCCTCAAGGGCATTCTTGACGAGGAAGATGCGCGCGCCTCTCTCGATACCGGCGCCGACGCCATCATCGTCTCCAACCATGGCGGCCGCCAGCTCGACGGCGCGCACTCCTCCATCGCGATGCTGCCGAAGATCGTCGACGCCGTCGGCGATAAGGTCGAGGTGCATATTGATGGCGGCATCCGCTCGGGTCAGGATGTGCTGAAGGCCGTGGCGCTCGGCGCCAGAGGCACCTATATCGGCCGGCCTTTCCTTTATGGCCTCGGTGCCGATGGCAAACAGGGCGTGACGACAGCGCTCGAGATCATCCGCAAGGAGATGGATGTCAGCATGGCGCTTTGCGGCAAGCGGCTGATTACGGATGTGGATCGCAGTATTCTGGCGTGATGGTGACAGAGGGCGGTAGTCTTCTCTTCCGTCATGCCGGACTTGATCCGGCATCCAGCCACGGCGCGTCTGCGCCGTGAGAAATCAGCCTTTCGCGATCAAGGACTTGACCGCACTGGACCCGGATCAAGTCCGGGGTGACGGAGTGTGGATATCGCCCTCTGTCACCAATCCCACATGCAAATAACCACCCTCAATGCCCCACCGTCTTCGAAAACACATTCACAATCACCACGCCGGTGATGATGAAGCCGAGGCCGACCACGGCGGCGAGATCAAGCGTCTGGCGGAAAACAAAATACCCGATGCCGGAAATCAGCACGATGCCGAGCCCGCTCCAGATCGCATAGGCCACACCGACCGGCAGCGCCCGCAGCGTGAATGACAGCAGATAAAAGGCCGCACCGTAAAACAGCGCCATCAGCACTGTCGGCAGCAACCGGGTGAATTGCTGCGACTGCTGCAGGAAAGAGGTGGCGATGACCTCGCAGACAATGGCCGCGACGAGCGCCCCATAGGTGAAGATTGCCGCGTTCATCGTGCCGTTTCCCTTTTTGTCTGGGCGATCATCCGGGCCTTGAGAGCCACCCTGTCGCCACCTGCCCTGCCGTCATCGGCCAGAAGATCGGCAAACCAGATGCCATCAGCCGCAAGCCGCACCATCTCCAGTACCACCCCGTCATCCGTTTCTTTATGACGGGCAAGGCGCCCCTCGAACCAGCCGGTCCACATGCGCCTGAGCGACGGTTCACCGACCATCGACACCGATAGTGCAACCCACTGTCTGCCCGAATCCCGGTCTCGATCAGCGAAAACCGCGTTCACATAGGCCCGCGTGAAGCATCCATAAGCTTCACAATCCTGTGAGACGAGCACATCGATTTCCGCGTCCAATGCCGCCAGAAGGTCCGCCATGACAGCTTCCAGCAGCGCCTGCTTGGAAGGAAAATGATGGAACAGCCCACCTTTGGTCACTCCCGCCGCGTCCGCCACCGCCTGCACGGAAAGCGCCGCAACACCTTGGTCAGCAGCAAGTTTCGCCGCGCAATCGAGAAGATTGCGGCGCACGATCTCAGGCTGCTTTTTGCGTTCGTGTGCATTTGTCATGGCAATAAACATACCGGATGGTTGGTTTCTTTTCAAGAAAATTGTGAGGGCAGCCATCGGGTTGAAATTCATACTTAATTAAGCATGAAAACGATCTCTAAAGTTTTAGCGGTTTTGTTGCCGGAAAGTGTCAGTAAAACTTCGTCCATCGCGGCGATCGAACAAAAAGGGGTGGATTATGTCGGGAACGGTCAAACGGGGAATGGCGGGTGCATGGGTTTTCGCACTCACCTTCTTTTGCGCGATCCTCTCATTGCAGGCATCGCCTGCGCAGGCCGGCTATGCCCATTTCATCATGGACGCCAACACCGGCAAGGTTCTGGCCGCCCGCAATGCCGATGTGCTGAACCACCCGGCATCACTCACCAAGATGATGACGCTTTACATGACCTTCGAGGCGCTGCACGCCGGGCGGCTTCGCTGGGACCAGAAGATAACGATGTCCAAGAATGGTGCAGCCGTTATCCCCTCGAAGCTCTATGTGCGACAGGGCAAGACCTTCACCGTGCGCGAGGCTGTTTATGGCATGATCGTCAAATCCGCCAATGACATGGCCGAAGGCATGGGCGATCACCTCGGCGGCTCCGAAGCGCGGTTCGCCGACATGATGACCCGCAAGGCCCGCCAGCTCGGCATGACCAAGACGGTGTTCCGCAACGCCTCCGGCCTGCCCAGCAAATCGCAGGTGACGACCGCGCGCGACATGGCCAAGCTCGGCCTTGCGCTGCAGCGCGACTTTCCCAAGGAATATGGCCTCTTCGCCATGGAATCCTTCAGTTTCCGGGGAAAACGCATCCGTGGCCACAACAATCTGATGTATCGTTATCAGGGCATGGACGGCATCAAGACCGGTTATACCAATGCCTCCGGCTTCAACCTCGTCAGCGCCATCAATCACAATGGCCGCCGCGTCGTCGGCGTCGTGCTGGGCGGCAAGACCGCGCGCAGTCGCGATGCGCAGATGGCCGCCCTTCTCGACAAGGCCGTGCCGCAGGCATCGAGAAGCCGCAATACCGAACAGCTCGTCGCCAGCGCCAGTGTCAGCCGCACCTTCGATGTGCCGCCCGCAGCCGTGCCGCTCCCCATGTTCGCCGAACGCCGCTCCGACCCGGTCGCCATGCAGATCGCCACGGCCAACAACCAGATGGCTGACATGATCCAGGTCTCCGCCATTCCGAAACCCGCACCCGCCGCTGCCATTGGCCAGCCCACGGGCCAGAGAAGCCGCTGGGAAGTGCAGATTGCCGCAACCGACAGCGAAGCCGCCGCGCGCTCGCTGCTCGCCAATGCCCGTTCCAACATCGGCAGCTATGCCGGGATCGCTCCCTATACCGAAGCCGTGCTGAGCGGATCGGCGACGCTCTACCGCGCCCGCTTCACCGGCTTCGAAGACCAGTCTTCGGCCGTATCCGCGTGCAAGGAACTGAAGGCGCAATCCTATGCCTGCGTGGTGATGACCAGCGAGGGGTGATGCCTACCGCTTCAGCCAGCCGTTCTCCAGCGCATCGGCCAGATAGGGAATGCCGTTGACCCGCGCCATTTCGGACATCGCCAGATTGTCGTAACGGATATTCCGGAAATAGACCTGCCAACCGCGCCCGGTCTCTTCCAGCACGGCATAGGTGGCGAGCGGGTGACCCACCTCGACGTGATGATCGAAAGGCGTGTCGTCTTTCCAGCCGGGGCAACCGACGCTGCCGGGATTGACGATCAGCCGCCCATCGGAAAGCTGCACGGCACGGGGAATATGCGTGTGGCCGCACAGCATCAGCGGCTGGGTGATACCATCAGCCATGGCTTCGATTTCGGCGAGCGGCCGCAGTTTCAGAACGCCTTCCGGCGAAAGCGTCTCGAGCCAATATTCCAGATCGCCGCGCGGTGAGCCGTGGCAGCAATAGGCGACGTCCTTGAACACCATGCTGAACGGCAGCGTTTGCAGCCAGTCCATATGGGCTGGGCTCAGCTGCGCATGCGCGGGTCGTTCCCAGCTCCCCATCTCCTCCGGCGCGCGCTCGATCAGCTCGCGATCATGATTGCCGCGAATGCTGGGTATCCAGTTGCCAACAAGCACATCGCCGGTAAATCCCGCTTCCAGCGGACCGCTGAAACAATCACCGAGATTGACGATATCCTTGATGCCAAGCCTGGCGATATCCTCCAGCACGGCTTCGAGTGCGGCGCAGTTTCCGTGAATATCGGCAATGGCGGCAAAGATCATGGCGATCAGCTTCCTCGATAGGTGGAATAGCTATAGGGCGAAAGCAAAAGCGGCACATGGTAATGGCCGCTCTCATCGGCAATACCGAAACGGATCGGGATAATATCGAGAAAGGCAGGCTCCGGAAGCGCGATGCCGTTGCCGCGCAGATAATCACCGGCATGGAAAACCAGTTCATATTCGCCGGCCTTGAAACTGTCGCCAACAAGCAGCGGCCCGCCATCGACACGGCCGTCGCTATTGGTCTTTACCGTCTTCAGCTTCTCGCGGCGATCACCGGAGAGCCGGTAAAGCTCGATCACCAGCCCTTCGGCGGGTGTGCCATGGGCGGCATCGAGGACATGGGTTGTCAAACCGGTCATAGGCTGGGCTCCGCGATCATATAGGGCTTATCGAAAAAATACTCTTCCAGATTGTTGCCCGGTCCCTCGCGGTCGGCAACCAGAAAATCCGAAACAGTTTGCAATGGCATCAGCGGATAATGCCAGACATTGCGGCGGTAATTCACGCCCTGATCGCCCCGCGCCAGAAACACCTGCGGCCGCGCCGGACGGCCTCCGTCATCTTCCGCAACGACGACGAGGAAAGGCCTGCTGGACAGCGGCGAAAAACTCTGGCTGCCGAGCGGATGCCGCTCCATCATCTCGATGTTATGCGGGAACACCCGCGGCTGCCCCCGGAAGATGTTGAGGATGATGCGTGCGCCCTCGCCCGCCGCCTCGGGTGCGGCAAGCGCATGATGCCGTTCGGTCTGGCCGCCATTGATGGCCCGCATGGAGGAAGGCGTGATTTCGATCACATCGCCGAAGGATGCGAAAGCCTCTTTGGTGAGAGGTTCTATGTCGAGAAAATCAGTCAAATGTCATTCACCTTGGGCATGCCAGTTTTGCAGAAGTAAGAGTCTGTCCAGAAGATCCGGTATAGCCGTCTGTGTCGTATCCCAAACGGTTTCCAGATTGATGCTCAGATATCCGTGCGCGATCCTGTTCCGCATGCCGCGCATCTTGACCCACGGGATATCCGGAAAATCCGCCACGAAAGCCGGAAACTCTTCCATTATCCGCGCCGTCGTTTCGCCGATAATCAGAAGGTTCATCGCCACCGCCCGTTGACGGACCAGGTCAGCCAGAAATTCGTCCTTTGTCTTCAATCGAACGAATTCGATGGTTTCCGAAGCAATCTGTCTGATGTCCTGAAGATAAACATGCAGTCGCTCCGCGCTCATACGGGCTTCGCTTCCTGCAAAACCTTCACACGAACACGCTCGGGAAAATCCCCTGGCGTCAATAGATGAATTTCTGTGCCGCGCATGATGGCTGATAGCTCTTCCAACAAGCCGCCCAGATCAAACAAGGTGGCACCCGGCAATGCATCCACCAGAATGTCGAGATCGCTGTCCGGCCGGTCCTCACCGCGGGCGACGGAGCCGAACACGCGCGGGTTCGCCGCGTTGAAGCGCTTCGTCGCTTCGCGGATCGCTTCCCTGTTCTTTTCCAGCACCTCGGAAGGTCTCATGATCTCCATCTCCAGTCAGCGCGATTCTAACAGAACGACCCCAACTCGCCAATTCAGCCTTCCGGCAGCATCGCGGAAAGACGCAGCCAGGCGATCTTTTCCACCTGCGCCGTCGCAGTCTCAAATTCTTCGGCCGCATCATTGCCGATACGTGTCTCGAACGCCGAGAGAATATCGTGCCTGTTCAGCCCCTTGACCGCGATGATGAAGGGAAAGCCGAATTTTTCGGTATAGGCGCTGTTCAATTCGGTAAAACGGGCATGTTCTTCCGGGGTAAGACGGTCCAGCCCCGCACCGGCCTGTTCGTTGCGGCTGTCGGCTGTCAACTCGCCCGCGATCGCCAGCTTGCCGGCAAGATCGGGATGCGCCCGCAACACGCCGAGCCTTTCCGCCTCGGAAGCGACGCGAAACTGCCCGCTAAGCGCAGCGTGAACCGCCTTCGCCGTCAGTTCCAGGCCCGCTCCGCCGGCATCATAGGCCCGTTCTGCGATGAAGGGCGAATGTTCGAACACGCCGCCGAAGCGGGCGACAAAGTCCTCACGGGTCACCATCAGAGCGCCTCCGGCTTATGATGTTCGTGCCAGTGACGGGCGATCTCGATGCGCTGCGGGATCCACACTTTCTCGTGGCCGAGCACATATTCGATGAAACGGCGAAGAGCCGCCGCGCGGCCGGGGCGGCCGACAAGACGGCAATGCAGGCCGACGCTCATCATCTTCGGCGCGCCTTCAATACCTTCCTGATAAAGCACGTCGAAAGCATCTTTCAGATAAGTGAAGAACTGGTCGCCGGAATTGAAACCCTGCGGCGTGGCAAAACGCATATCGTTGGTTTCAAGCGTATAGGGAATGATCAGGAAAGGCTCGTCCTTCACGCCCTTCACCCAATATGGCAGATCGTCGGCATAGGAGTCCGACGAATAGAGGAAACCGCCCTCTTCCATGACAAGACGCAGCGTGTTGTCCGAGGGCTTGCCCTGATACATGCCATAGGGACGCTCGCCGGTAACCTCCGTGTGCAGACGCACGGCTTCGACTATATGCTTGCGCTCTTCCTCTTCGGAAAAATCCTTGTATTCCAGCCAGCGGTAACCGTGGCTGGCGATTTCCCATCCCGCTTCCTTCATCGCCGCAACGGCTTCGGGGTTGCGGGCCATGGCTGCCGTCACGCCATAAACGGTGGTGGTGACGCCGAGACCGGTGAACATGCGCCACAGCCGCCAGAAGCCGGCGCGCGAGCCATATTCATAGATCGATTCCATGTTCAGGTTGCGCTGACCCGGCCAGGGCTGCGCACCGACGATTTCCGACAGCAGCGATTCCGACGCCTTGTCATTGTCGAGAATGCTGCTCTCGCCGCCCTCCTCGTAATTGATGACGAACTGCACGGCGATGCGCGCACCGCCCGGCCATTTCGGATCGGGAACATTGCGGCCGTAGCCCACCAGATTACGGGAGTAATTTTCGGAAATCATGCAGCCACCCAGAACATCTCTCCCAAGGCGGAAACCGATTTCGGGAGACATAAAACAGACCTCCAAAACGCGCCGGCCCGGAAAGGGCACAACACACGCTTCAGATATGCGATATCCGAACGGTAGCATCCGCATCCGGAATGTCGAGATCAATCTTGCCGACATTCCGATGCTTTTTTGTATACGATTGCGGCGATGTGCTCTTCAGGCAATCTTGCGGGCGGAAACGCGGCCCATGGGGTGAAGCGAGTGTACGCGGAAAGGCGCGCCCGGTTCATCCTCGATGAAAAGCGCAAGGCTGGAGAACTGCAGGGACCGGGTCAGCAACGGCTCGAAAACCTTGCGCACGGCCCGTTCGATCCTCTGGCTGCTGGAAGCTTCCACACCGCCCGTCAGCGACATCTGGAACCGGAACTCGTCCATCACATGCGGGCTGCCCCAGCGATGCAGATTGGTGAGCTGTGAGGCCGAAAGCCGGTCCGGATCCGCCCGCTCGATTTCCGCCTCGGAAAGCGGCGCACGGTAGCGGTCGAATTCCTGCACCACGCGGGCGGCAAAAAAATGCAGCACTTCGCAGGGACGCTCGGGAACAAGACTGAAGACATTATCGTGCCTTGCCACCACCAGCTGTGGCAACGTGAAAGGATCCTGCCTGCCGGAAAAATACATCAGGTCCCGCAAAAGCGCTGCTTCGGAATGGCCTTCGGCAAGGCGGAAAGGAGCCTTGATTGTGCCATGGAAACCATACCGGCGCGGCAGGGCCGTATGGTAGGAAATCTCCTGCATGCCGAGGTCGATCGTGCCGGGAGGCTCCACCGCCTGACCGGAATAGACATCGCGCCCCAACCACGCGGCGGCCGCCTGCGTCAGGGGGTCATTGGGGGAAGGCGTGAAATGAATGGCGTATCGCATGCGCTGTCACCTCGCCGCAAATGCGGACAAACCGGCCTCTTTGCAGGCCAGCAGATAAGTGATTTGCGTGACAGATTAACGACGTGGGCGGCCTGATCAGAACTTTCTAAAGTCCGCGACGGCAATACTCACGTGTTCTTGAAGGCGAAAGCCTGAGGGGATGACAGGCGTGTGACCACACACGGTCTGCAATGCCGCATCGGCAAGAAAATGCGCAAGACCGAAGCTGACCTTGAAGCCACCGGTCAGCGCAACGAGCTTCGGATGGCCGGGGAGCACCCCCACCATCGGGTCCCTCCCCACCGCCTTCGGGCGCAGCCCCGCCCAGCGTTCCAGCACCGGCGCGCCGGCAAGCGAGGGAACAACAGCAGACGCGTCGGCAAGCAGTTTTTCGAGCTTTTCATCGGTATTTAAGGGATCGGAAAAACAATCTTCGCTGGTACTGCCGATCGCAACGGTGCCGTCTTCATGCGGCACGATATAAAGACCGTTCAGGAAGACGACCGGCATCGCCGGGTCGACCGCCGCGTCGAGAAGCGCTGCCTGCCCCTTCACCGCCTGCCCGAGCGTAACGCCCGCCTCCAGACCGAGAGCATCGCGGATCAAGGGAAAAGAATCATGCCCGTTGGCAACAATGACATGGCCGAAAGCAACCTCGTCGCCTGACGACAGCACCGCCCGCCCGGCATCCGCGTCAAGCGAAAGGACGCGGCAACCCTGCGCCAGCCGCACATGCCGCGTCTTGCCAAGAAAAGCCGAAAGAAGGGCGATCATCGCACGCGGCGAGACCCGCGCCGCCAGCGTATCGAACACGAAACCCGCCTCACCAGCCGCGTCATCCACCCAGCCCGTGACCGAAGGGCTGTCTCCGACATGCCAATGGAACCGGCGCTCACCCGACACCCAGTTCTCCAGCGCATCCCGTTCATGCCGCTCGGCAATGGCGCGCAGATGCGGCTTCGGCAGCGGAATGATCCGGCCTGAGCGGCGGTAGCCCGCCGAAAGCCCGGTCTCCGCCTCCAGCCCGGCGATCTCTTTTTCCAGCGCAACGAGGGCATCGAACTGGAACTGCTTCTTGTCCGACCAGCGATCCGGCATATGCGGCATCAACGCGCCCAGCAGCCCGCCGCTGGCGCCGCCGCCGGGGCGATCCGCCTCCACCAGCAACGTCTCGATGCCGAGCCTTTCCGCCTTGACGGCGGCCCACAGCCCCATAATGCCGCCGCCGATGATGAGGAGCGGCATGGAAGCCGGCAATCTTGGCGATTGACCCTGTTCGAAACCGGGATTATCGGCTTTAGCCATGAAACATTCCAACGAAACTATCACAGAGACTGGCCCAGAAACCGGCGCAGCGACCGGAGAAACCCCCACCGCGCTCGACTGGCGTGACGGGGATATGCCCTATTCACTGGCCTTTGACGACCATTTTTATTGCCAGACGGACGGCAGGCTGGAATGCGGCCATGTCTTCCTGTCCGGAAACGGCCTGCCGAAGCGCTGGCTCGAACGGGAGGGTGTCTTCCGCATCGGCGAACTCGGCTTCGGCACCGGGCTTAACCTCTGCGAGACATGGCGCCAATGGAAAGAGGCCCGCAACGGCCGCTCCAGGCTGCATTTCATCTCCTTCGAACTCTACCCGATGAAGGCGGAGGAAATCGACCGGGCGCTTTCCCGATGGCCGGAAGTGGATGCCGAACGCAAGGCGCTCACCGCCCTCTGGCCTGCCGAGCCGAAAGGCCGGGTCGAGATCCAGCTGGATGACGAAACGCAGCTGACGGTGGTTTGCGGCGAGGCGCTCGCCGGCATTTCCGCAAGCGCGGAAAGTTTCGACGCCTGGTTTCTCGATGGCTTCGCACCCGCGCGCAATCCGGACATGTGGTCGCTGGAGATCATGCAGGCGCTTTTCGCAAAGACGACGCCGGGAGGCACATTCGCCACCTATGCCGCCGCCGGCTTCGTTCGCCGCAACCTCATCGCCGCCGGTTTTGAGCTGGAGCGCCGGAAAGGATTTGCCGGGAAGCGCGAGATGCTCTGCGGCACCAAGCCCTTCGGCTGACGCCAGGCAGAAGCATATTCTAGTCGGAAACTCAGACGCCCGGCGCGTCGCGGCGCGGCATGTTTTCGCCCAACCATTGCGCGATCTTGTCTTCAAGCGTTTCCGGGCTGATGGGCTTCGACAGATAATCATCCATGCCCGCCTCCAGGCATAGTTCTCGATCCGCCTCCTGCGTATGGGCGGTAACGCCGATGATCGGCACATGCCTGCCATCGGCGGCCATCCGTTCGGCGGCGCGGATGGCCTGCGTCGCCTGATGCCCGTTCATGACCGGCATCGAGACATCCATCAGGATGATGGCGGGATTATTCTCCTGCCACGCCTGTACGGCTTTCTTGCCATTACCGACGATCAGAAAGCGCAGACCCGCCTGCTGCAATATCTGGGTGAAAACAATCTGGTTGACGTCATTGTCCTCGGCCACCAGCACATCGACAAGGCTGGGCCGATGCCGCGTCGGCACCGCCGGTGATATATCAGCCCGCTGTTTCCTCTCGACGGCGCCGTTTTCCGGCCGGATGGCGCCCTCACCGCGGCCTGTCTCACGCGGGGACGGAGCCTGCCGCGCGCGCTTCAGCCGCACATCCCGCACCACATCGAACAGGGTGGAGCGCAGGAGCCGCGCCCGCGCCGGCTTCATCAGATGCGCCTGCACGTTGAGATCGGTAAAGAGCGTCTCGTCACCGACGACATCCATGGAGGTCAGGAAAATAATGGCGATGTCGTCAAAGCGCGCATCCGCGCGGATGCGCTCCACCACATCCAGCCCGTTCATGACGGGCATATGATAATCGAGGATGATGGCGTCGAGGGAAAAGCCGAGCGATGCCGCCTCCTGCAGCACGGCGATGCCGGAAGGCCCGTCTTCCACCGCATGGCCGTCTACGCCCCAGCTTCTCAGCTGCTCCGTCAATATACGGCGATTGACATCGTTGTCGTCAATGACGAGCACACGGATATCGTCGATCGCCACGGAAAGAAGCGGGAGGTCGCGCTGTCTCTCGGTCACCTGAAACGGAATATTGACCTCGAAGGCCGATCCCTTGCCGACGTCGCTGACGACATTGATCGCGCCATCGAACAGACCGACGAGGCCGACCGTGATCGCCAGCCCCAGTCCCGTTCCTTCGTGCCGACGCGTCGCGGAGCCATCGACCTGGCTGAACTTGTCAAAGATGGTTTCGAGCTTGTCTGCCGGAATGCCGATGCCGCTGTCTTCGACGCGCAGCGACAGAATGGCCTCGGACGCTTCCGCCGACCGCGCCGAAAGCTCGACCAGCACATGCCCCGTTTCCGTAAACTTGACGGCGTTTCCAACGATATTGGTCACGATCTGCCGAAAGCGCCCGGCATCGCCGATAACCTTGCCGAAAACCGAAGCATCGATACGGACGATCAGCTCGATGTCCTTTTCCAGCGCCGCCGAGGACAGGAGGGACACCACATCCTCGACCGCCTCAGCCGGATCGAAAGGCACGCTGCGCAGCCTCATCTGCCCGGCCTCGATCTTCGAGAAATCGAGAATATCGTTGATGATCGTCAGAAGCGCGTTGCCTGACTTGACGATGATATCGGTAAAAGTCTTCTGCCGCGTATCGAGATTGGACTTGGCCAGAAGCTCCGCCATGCCGAGAACGCCATTCATCGGCGTGCGGATTTCATGGCTCATATTGGCCAGGAATTCCGATTTGGCCCGATCCGCCGCCTCCGCGCGCGACAGCAGCCGCTGCAATTCCTCTTCACGCAGCTTCATCTCGGTCACATCGGTGACGATGATGAGCCAGTAATTGCCGGAACTGTTGGTGGCTTCCAGATTGAGCCAGCTTTTGCCGGCGACATGGATGAGCCAGGAAAACGGCCGGTTGGCGGCGATATTCTCCCTCCAGGCGGCAAGCGTCCCGGCCGCTTCGTCAGCCGTGCCGAAATCCCCGCGCCCGGCGCAATGGGCGAAGAAACCCGACCAGTTGCAGCCCTTTTCCAGGAGATGCGGCGGCACGTCGAACATGCGCGCCATCGCCTCGTTGGACATGATGATCGTGCCCTGCTCGACCAGCACCAGCCCCTGCGCCATGGCGCGTGTGGCGCCCTGCATATATTCGCCGACCCGCTCCAGTTCGGCCTTCGCCTTGCTGATCTCGACATCGCGCATGCGCACATCGGTGACATCGGCATAGGTGCTGAGGATTTTCCCGCCTTCGAGCCGGGTTTTCGAAATGACGGTAACCTTGCCGCTTTTGCTGCGCACCTCACGTGGCGCAAAGACCTCCTCCTGCAGAAGCCGCTGCACCCGCTCGCCATAGACCTCATCGAAAGGTCTGTCGCCATAGTCATAAAGGCCGCTGTCGAAATTCATCTCCATGAATTCGCGATAACTTTTGCCGACCAGCGACTTCTCGCCGCCGATCTCGCCCCAGACCTCGTAGAAGAACGGATTGACATATTCGATGACGAGATCGGCGCTGAGCAGCAGCACGCCCACCGGCAGGGCATGGAGAACCGCTTCGAGCTGGCGGTGCAGCGCCTCAGCCTCGGCCTGCGCCGCGATCAGCGCCTTTTCCCGGTCCTGCAACAGGCTGGCATCGGTGACCGAGCCCACCAGATAATATTCATCGTCAGGCGTCGCCACCCGGCCGAGCCTTGTGATGACGGGAACGACCCTGCCATCCGAAAGCGGAACGCTTCCCGTCTTTTCAACGGCCTCTCCGGTTCGCAGAATATGCTCGTTTTCCCGCTGGAACTGCAGGCCTTCCTCCGGAAACATCTCGCATTCGGTCTTGCCGATATGGTCGGCGAGGCTGCCGCCCAGATATTTCTCATAGGCCGCATTGGCAAAGGTCAGTCGCCTGTCCTGATCCCTCAGGAACACGCCGACCGGCAATTGCTCCAGTGCGGCGCGCAGAAGCCAGGTCTCGCGAATCTGCGTGCTCAGAAGCGTCTCATGCGCCTTGAACTCGGTGACATCCACCCGCAGCCCGACAAGCATGCCGTTTTCCAGCCGCTTGTTGACCATGCGCACCCAGCGGCCATCGGCAAACTGCTCCACCCTTTCGAGATAGGGCAGGGAAAACTCCCGCAACTGCTCCTGCATCCACCCTTCGAATGCCGGATCGTCTTCTTTCGCATCGCGGTAGCCGCTCGAAAAATAAATGGCCCTCATCAGCGTCTCGAGCGGGACGCCGGCCTTCAGTTCGACACCGAGGGCGCTGTAGAACTCCCTGAACCGGGCGTTGCAGTAGACCAGCCGGTTTTCGCGGTCATAAATGACGATACCCGCATCAACGAGATCGATCACGCCGCTGTCAAACAGCAGGTCCGAAGCGCTGCCGGCGTCAGGAAAAATCTCCACGACGGCGGACGGCATGTCCTCGAACACCTCGAACAGGAACAGATTGCCGTCGTCACCGGTGAAACGTTCGCAACGAAGCGTATATGGCCCGGACGAATCCGCGCCATGGCAGGCGATCATCTCATCCGTGGCGAAGACCAGCGAGCGGCGCTCCCTGTCCTCCCGCTCGGCATCGCGAATATCGGCGGAAAGGGAAAGGCTGGTGTATCCTTTGAACGCTCCGGACGGGCGTCCCATGACCCGGCCATAGGCGGCGTTGACCGCGACATAGCGCAGCTCGCTGTCCTTGATGCACGCGGGCAGGTCCAGGGCGGCCACAGCCCTGCAAGCCTTTTCCAGCAACCCGCAGCCTTCGGTCAATCGATACTCCACACCCTGCAGTCCATTCTTGTCGAATCAAATAGTTCTGGACGCCGTCGCAAAAACGTTATGTGAGAAAATCGATCTTTGCTATGTATCCGACGGTGCCGTTACCCTTTTTTAACCATATTCTTCGCCTGCGCCTGTGCCGTCACGGTATTCGCCAGCCACCGAGATGCATGGCTGCCATGCGCCCTCCTGCGGCCGTGTTACAAAACTATTGCTTGACTTTGACGCACAAAACGCCCACATGCCCCTCAAGCTTTCACCTTTGGCAGCCGCGTGAGCTGCAGCGTATGACCAGAAAAACTTCCTTAAAAAAGGAATCTGGCCCGCATGAAGGAAAAGCGCAAAGAATACAGAAGACGGCATGTGCCGCACTGATGCGCAGAAAGTTATTCCAACCCACAAGTTCCCAATTCACGCGGGGTTCTTGACGCCGAGACCACCGGACAGCAGCCCTGCTCCGGATGAGTTTGTTTTGGCGCCCCGAAAGGCATTATATTGACCAGTTTTAGCGAACTCGGCCTCTCCGAAAAGATCGTGGCCAGCGTTACCCAGCTTGGCTATACGACCCCTACTCCCATTCAGGCAAAGGCCATTCCGCTGCTGCTCGAAGGCCGCGACCTGATCGGCCTCGCACAGACCGGCACCGGCAAGACCGCCGCTTTCGGCCTGCCTATCATCGAAATGCTGATGAAGCAGGCGGACCGCCCGGCAAATCGCACCTGCCGCACCCTTATCCTCGCCCCGACGCGCGAGCTGGTGAACCAGATCGGTGAAAACCTGCGCTCCTTCGTGAAGAAGACGCCGCTCCGCATCAACCAGGTGGTCGGCGGCGCATCGATCAACAAGCAGCAGCTCCAGCTCGAAAAGGGCACGGATATTCTGGTGGCGACCCCCGGCCGCCTGCTTGATCTCATCGCCCGCAACGCCATCTCGCTCTCCAAGGTCACCTATCTGGTGCTTGATGAAGCGGACCAGATGCTCGATCTCGGCTTCATCCACGACCTCCGCAAGATTTCCAAGATGGTCCCGGCCAAGCGCCAGACGCTTCTGTTCTCGGCCACCATGCCGAAGGCGATCGCCGATCTGTCGCATAACTACCTGACCGATCCGGTCAAGGTCGAAGTGACGCCTCCGGGCAAGGCTGCCGACAAGGTCGAGCAGTACGTGCATTTCGTGGCCGGCAAGAACGACAAGACCGATCTCCTGAAGAAGTCGCTCAACGAGAACCCTGATGGCCGCGCCATCGTGTTCCTGCGCACCAAGCACGGCGCCGAGAAGCTCTACAAGCATCTCGAACATATCGGCTTCAAGGTCGCCTCCATCCACGGCAACAAGAGCCAGGGCCAGCGCGAGCGGGCACTGAAGGGCTTCAAGGATGGTGAGATCAAGGTACTGGTCGCAACCGACGTCGCTGCCCGCGGCATCGACATTCCGGCCGTAACGCATGTCTTCAACTATGACCTGCCGGAAGTGCCTGACGCCTATGTCCACCGCATCGGCCGTACCGCCCGCGCCGGCCGCGACGGCATCGCCATCGCATTTTGCGCACCGGACGAAACCCGTCTGCTGCATGACATCGAAAAGCTGATGAAGATCGATATTCCGGTCGCCTCAGGCGAACGTCCGGCCGGTCTCGCCAGCCCGACGCGCCCCAACAACAACCGCGGCGGCCGCAACAACAATGGTGGCCAGCAGCGCGGCCCGCGTGAAGGCGGACGTCACAATGGCGAGTCCCGCCCGTCCCGCCACCATGCACCGCGCGATGCCGACAACGATCTGGAAGTCACCTCCGACTTCAAGCGCGTCAAGACGGCGGAAGGCGATGCAGGCCGCCCGGCCGGCCCGCGCAAACAACGCCGCCCGGCCCGCAAGCCCGGCGGCAGCGGCGCCAACCGCCACGCCCCTGCCGGCGGCAACGGCCAGGAAAAGCGCGCTTCCGGCAACGGCCATCGCGGCCGCAACCGCTAAGTTGCACGGAGTGGATTGAGGACGCGCGGCATTGCCGGGCGTCCTTCTCCCTGGCGGGGAGAAGGTGGACCGAAGGGTCGGATGAGGGGGTAACGTTGCCGTATCTCACCACCCTTGCCCCCTCATCCCGCTGCCGCGACCTTCTCCCCGGCGGGGAGAAGAAACAAGCGGCACGCACTCGCCAATAATCAAGCCCCGCAGCCACAGCCGGCCAGCGGGGCTTTTCTTTGCCCTCACCCGCCCTGCGCGACCGGACGACGCCTTGACGGCAGGGTCATGGCCAGCACACCGGCAATGACGCAGACAAGACCGACCCACATGGCAAGCGTCGGCATTTCCCCCAGAAACGCCATGCCGATGGCGACGCCGACCGGCACCCTGAGATAGGCCTGCGAGGTGGTGCCGACCGAACCAAGCGTCTGCATCAGCCGGAAATAGATCATGAAGGCGAGCGCGGTCGAAAAGACGCTGAGGCACACCAGTGCGGTCAGTGACGCCGCCGAAGGCGACAACGTCCAGGGTCGGTCAACGATCAGGCTCACGGGCAATAGCAGGACAGCACCGCAGATGAGTGAACCGGCGGCCGGCATGACCGGATCAAGCCCTTTGAAATTTTTACTGAAAATGGCCGCGCAGGCATAGGAAAAAGCTGCCGTCAGCACGGCGAGCTGGCTCCATATCGCCTCCCCCGCACCGCTTAAGGCTTCGACACCGATGATGAGGCACACGCCCGTCATGCCGGCAATGGTGCCAAACAGCTTGCGCCCGCTGACCGGCTCGTGCCGGATCACAAGCGCTGTGAGAAGAAAGGTGAAGATCGGCGTCGTCGCATTGAGAATGACGGCGAGACCGGCATCGATGCTCTGCTCCGCCCAGGCAATCAGCGTGAAGGGCAGAACGCTGTTGATACAGGCCTGAATGAAGAACAGCCGCCACGTCGCAAAATCCGTGGGCAGGCGCAGCCCGCGCAACCGGATCACCACGTAGAGCAGCAGACCGGCAATCAGCGTGCGCAATGCGATGAAGGTGATGGGCGGTATCGTCTCCACCCCGATCTTGATGAAAGTGTAGGATGCGGCCCACAGCGTGGACAGCAGGGCGAGAAGCAGCAATTCGCGGGTGATGGTGTTCTGAGGGGTCACGGATCAATTTTCCTACTGCGTTCAGGATGGCGCGTTCTAACCCGAAAACAAGCTTCGATGCTTCGGCCGCGGCCGAAGTTTCAATCCTTTTCAAAAAAAGAAGCTCCGCATGGCGTGACCATGCGGAGCTTCGGCAAAAGAGATCGATGACAGTTCGGGCAGATCAGGCCCGGCGCTCATCCACCGAGAAGGCGCCCGGACCGGCAACGAACAGATAGAGGAAGATGAAGCAGAACAGGATGGCGGCATCACCACCGTTCAGGGCCGGGAAGAAGTTGCTGGGCGCGTGCGCCATAAAATAGGCGACCGCCATCTGGCCGGACAGGATGAAGGCGACCGGGCGCGTAAACAGGCCGATCAGCACGAGAATGCCGCCGATGAGTTCCAGAAGCGCCGCCACCAGCAGCATCGTCGGCAGGGAGCCATCCATCTGCGATGCCGGAAAACCGAACAGCTTCTGCGTTCCATGCGCAATGAAAAGCAGCGCCGTCATGATGCGCAGCGCCCCGAGTGCCTGCGGGCGATAGCGAGAGAGAGAGTCGAAAGTTGCCATGGTCATGTGTCCCCGTTGAAGTGATGCCGCGCTCGATACAGCGCATTTAAGCCTTTATGGATACACGTCTCGAACACCGGAAATCACGTTTCCGATATAGCAGAACTCCCTTAAATACCTAAAGGGAGGCATTCTACACATGGTTGATTTTCCAGCATAAAATTGGCCTTCCACCGAAAAAATCAACTCAAGGGTACAGGCATTTTCTTGCGTGGAAAAGGCGGAAAAATCCGCCTTTACGTCACGCCTGCAAGACGACGACCTTCGAACCCACCGGCACGCGGCTGTAGAGATCGATGATATCGTGGTTCAGCATGCGGATGCAGCCGCTCGACATGGCGTGGCCGATGGATTGCGGCTGGTTGGTGCCATGCAGGCGGAACATGGTGTCGTTGCCGCCGCGATAGAGGTAGAGCGCGCGTGCGCCGAGCGGATTGCTGGGGCCACCGGGCATGCCGGCGGCGAATTTCAGATTGCGCGGATCACGGCGCATCATATTGGCGGTCGGCGTCCAGGACGGCCATTCCGCCTTGCGGCCGATATAGGCATCGCCCTTCAGCGCAAGGCCCTGACGACCGACACCGACGCCGTAGCGCATGGCGCGACCATCGCCCAAAACGTAATAGAGCCGCCGCGCCGGCGTATCCACCACAACCGTTCCGGCCGGGTGTCTGGTGTCGTAAGTGACTTCCTGCCGGCGGAGCTCCGGCTTGACCTTATCGAGATGCATGGCGGGAAGTGGGAATTTCTCTTCCGGCTTTGCCCCATAATTCAGCCTTTGCTGGCCAATACCCGTATTGGCGCAGCCGGCCAGAAACAGCGGCAATCCGAACAGAACACCACGACGTGAAATAGACATGTAACCCCCGCCAAATCTTTGGATTAACGAGAGGTATAATTTTATGGTTAACAAACCCCTAATATGCGGTTGTAGTAATTAACGTACAACAACCGTTGCGGCAGGTTTGCGGTTGGCGAGATAGACCCCCGTCACCGCCAAAACAGTGCCGGCAATCATGGCTGGCGTCAGTGTTTCGCCGAAAAGCAGCGCAGCTTCCACGGCCGCAAGCGGCGGCACGAGATAGATCAGCGAAGCGGCCCGCGAGACCTGCCCGCGCCGGATCAGATAAAGAAGCAGCGCTACGGCGCCAATGGAGATCGCACCCACGGACCAGGCGAGCGTGGCAGCAAGGCCGAGGCTCCAGTCCACATGTCCATCCTCCAGCAAAAGCGCGAAGGGAACCGTCACCAGCAGCGCACCGACATATTGCAGCGTTGCCACCGCCATGATGTTTCCGCCATGGACATATTTCTTCTGGTAGAGGGTGCCATAGGTAACCGACGTCATGCCCAGCACATTCACCGCCACGGCGTAAAGCGGCACGGAGAGGCCAAATGCGCCCGTCGCCATGACCTTCGGCAGCACGGCAATGGCGATGCCCACAAATCCAAGCAATAGGCCCGCGCGCTGCAAGGGCGAGATTTTCTCGCCGATCATGTAGCGGGCAGCCACCGCCGTCATCAGCGGCTGCAGACCGGCGATGATGCCGCCGATCGCCGCCGGCACGCCCTGCCCGATCGCCCACCAGATCATGCCAAGATAAAGACCGTGCAGGAAGACGCCGGACAAGATCGCCCGGAAAAGGTCGACGCGCCGCTGCGGCCACTGGATGGAGGAAAAGCGGCAGATCGCCCACAGCAGCGCTCCCGCCAGAAGATAGCGCAGACAGAGAAAGGTCAGCGGCCCGGTATAATAGACCGCATATTTGGCGGTGACCCAGCCGGTCGACCAGAGAAAGACGAAGATGGCCGGAGCCAGACGGTCGAGCGACATGGGAACATCCACTGTGCCGCATGATGCCGTAACCGGGACAGGCGGCGAATTGATATTTCTGCGGCTTCACGCAAACCGGCGAATGATCGAACCGGGTGTTCAGCATGGCGGTATCCGCATCCCGACCCAAGGTCAAAGGTGTTTTCGTGATCGCATCTTTCAGATTTTCTGATGTGATGCCGGATATTCATCAACCGAAAGCGAACGAACAAAATTTATGCATTCGCCCACGGCGCACACAGCGCCACCACGCCATTACACCCCTCGTCACCGCGCAACCAATTTGCCGATGCCGCATTTATAGGCTGAAACCGAAAAAACGCTTCTTTTTTAAAACTCTAGGGCGGTAAAAAATCTTCTCGGGGAGGCCTGCATAGTTCTTGCATTGCATTTGGCGTTGTATTCATATGGCAAAAAAGGGGACATCGAAGTTGGCATTTGACGAAATGATAAATGCGGACGACACGCCGCGAAGCCCATATGAAAACTATAACGAGTGGTACAGCCGACAGGACAGGGCTCACCTGATCCAGAAATCAAAAGACGCGGAAAACATCTTTCGGAAAACCGGTATTACTTTCGCAGTCTATGGCCATGCCGATAGTTCAGAAAAACTGATCCCCTTCGATATCATCCCGCGCATCATCTCCGGCCGCGAGTGGCGCAAACTGGCCCAGGGCATCGAACAGCGCGTTCTCGCCCTCAATGCTTTCCTCGACGATATCTACCACAAGCAGGAAATCATCCGCGCCGGGCGCATTCCCCGCGAAATCATCGAGAAAAACGAAGCCTTCCTGCCGGAAATGATCGGCTTCACTCCGCCCGGCGGCGTCTACACCCATATTGTCGGCACTGACATTGTCCGCACTGGCGAAGACCAGTTCTACGTTCTGGAAGACAATGCCCGCACCCCCTCCGGTGTCAGCTACATGCTGGAAAACCGCGAGACGATGATGCAGATGTTCCCGGAACTCTTCCACGAAAACCGCGTGCGCCGGGTGGAGGATTACCCCTATCTGCTGCGCCAGTCGCTCGCTTCGCTCGCACCGCCCGGCTGTTCCGGCAAGCCGCGCGTCGCGGTGCTGACGCCCGGCATCTATAATTCCGCCTATTACGAGCACTCCTTCCTCGCCGACATGATGGGCGTGGAACTGGTGGAAGGCTCCGACCTGCGCGTCATGGACGGCAAGGTCAAGATGCGCACCACGCGCGGCTACGAAGCGATCGACGTGCTCTACCGCCGCGTCGATGATGATTTCCTCGATCCGCTGACCTTCCGGCCGGATTCGGCGCTCGGCGTGCCCGGCATCATGGATGTCTATCGCGCCGGCAACATCACCATCGCCAATGCGCCCGGCACCGGCATTTCCGATGACAAGGCTATCTATTCCTACATGCCCGAGATCGTCGAATTCTATACCGGCCGCAAGCCGCTGCTGGAAAACGTGCCGACCTGGCGCTGTTCGGAGCCGGACAGCCTGAAATACGTTCTCGACAACCTTGCCGATCTCGTCGTCAAGGAGGTCCACGGTTCGGGCGGTTACGGCATGCTCGTCGGCCCCACCGCATCGAAAAAGGAACGGGCGCTTTTTGCCGAAAAGCTGAAAGCACGCCCCTCCAATTACATTGCGCAGCCAACACTGTCGCTCTCCACCGTGCCGATCATGGTGAAAAACGGCATCGCGCCGCGCCATGTCGATCTGCGTCCCTATGTGCTTGTCTCGGACAAGGTTCAGATCATTCCCGGCGGCCTGACCCGTGTTGCCCTCAAGCAGGGCTCACTCGTGGTCAATTCCAGCCAGGGCGGCGGCACCAAGGATACATGGGTACTGGAGGATTAAGCCATGCTGGGCAGAACGGCAAACGGGCTCTACTGGATGTTCCGGTATATCGAGCGCGCTGAAAACATCGCCCGGCTGATCGATGCGGGCCTGCGCGTTTCACTGACGCGCAGCGGCAGCGGCGATGAGGACTGGGACGGCGTGTTGCAAAGCGCCGGCGTGCACGACGAATTTCTCGAAACGCGCGAGAAGGTGACGGCGGCGAATGCGATCGATTATCTGTTGCGGGACAAGGCCAACCCCTCCAGCGTCATGTCGTGCATCGAGGCGGGCCGTAACAATGCCCGCATGGTACGCACGGCGCTGACGCGCGAGACATGGGAAGCCACCAACGAATTCTGGATCGAGCTGAAGAACATCCTCGGCCGCAAGCTCAGCCACGCCGAGCTGCCGCAGACCATCGATGTCATCAAACATCGCGCCGGTCTGGTGCGCGGGGCTTTCCACGGCTCGATGCTGCGCAACGATCTCTATAATTTCTCCCGTATAGGCACCTTCATCGAGCGCGCTGACAACACCGCCCGCATTCTGGACGTGAAATATTACGTGCTGCTGCCGGCGGTGGCGCATGTCGGCTCCTCGCTCGACAATGCGCAGTGGGAATCCATCCTGCGCTCGGTCTCGGCGCACCGCTCCTATGGCTGGGTTTATGACGCGGAATACAAGCCGTCCAATATTGCCGACTTCCTCATTCTCAACGGCCGCATGCCGCGCTCGCTTGCCTATTGTTATGAAAAGATCGCCAGCAACCTCAACTACATCGCCGAGGACTACAGCGAGAGGCACAAGGCGCATGACACGGCCGAGAGCATTCGCGACAGCCTGCGCACGACCACCATCGGCCGGGTGATGGATGAGGGCTTGCACGAATTTCTGGAGAGATTTGTCAACCGCAACGGACAATTGGGACAGGAAATCACGGAAGGCTACCGCTTCTATCAATAAGCGCGTGGACGGGGACAGCTTATGCGTCTGAAAATCACCCATACGACGGAATATGTCTATGACGAGCCGATGCCCTATGCATTGCAGCGGCTGCGCCTGACACCGCAGACCGGCCCGAGCCAGACGGTGGAGGACTGGGATGTCTCGGTCGATGGCGCCACCGTCGAAGTGACCTATGACGACCATTTCGGCAACCGTGTCGCGCTGGTGGAAACCGAAGGCCCGCAAAAGCGGGTGAAGGTCGTGGCAAGCGGCACGGTGAGCACGCAGGACAAGGCCGGCGTTGTCGGGCACCACATCGGCAATGCACCGCTCTGGCTGTTCCTGCGGGAAACACCGCGCACGAAACCGGGAAAGCTTGTGCGCGAACTGGTGAAGGTGAGCGTGGGCGAAACCGAGCTTGCCCGGCTGCATAACCTCATGGAGAATATTCACGACAAGGTGGACTATGTTCCCGGCTCGACCGACATCGAAACCACGGCGGAAACGGCGCTGGAAGCGGGCAAGGGCGTCTGCCAGGACCATGCCCATATCCTGATTTCCGCCGCCCGGCTGATGGGCCTGCCCGCGCGTTATATTTCCGGTTATCTGATGATGGAAGAGGTAGAGGAACAGACCGCCACCCACGCCTGGGCCGAGGTGCATCTTCAGGGGCTGGGCTGGGTGGGCTTCGACGCCGCCAACAATATCTGCCCCGACGACCGTTATGTGCGCATCGCATCCGGTCTCTGCTACCGCGACTGCGCGCCGATATCAGGCATGCGCATCGGCCCGGCGGGCGAGACGCTGAGCGTTTCGGTCACCGTGCAGCAGTCGCAGAGCCAGTCACAGAGCTGAGATGATGGCCGGCAAGGACGACGATACAATCGGCTTTTATACTGATAACGCCGCAGCCTATACATCACGGGGACAGGCGGCGGACCGCCCGCATCTGGAGACATTTCTGGCGCGCTTGCCAGAGGGCGCAAGCATTCTCGAACTGGGATGCGGCGGTGGTCAGGACAGCGAATTCATGCTGGCCGCCGGTTTCGACGTTCATCCCACCGATGGAACGCCTGACATCGCGAAAGCGGCGGAAATCCGGCTCGGCATTCCCGTCAGGACATTGCTGTTCGAGAATATCGATGAGCGTGAGCGATATGACGGTGTCTGGGCCAATGCCTGCCTGCTGCATGTGCCCCGTCCCGCCCTGCCGGGCATTATCGGCCGCATCCACACGGCGCTGAAACAGGGCGGCGTTTTTTATGCCAGCTTCAAGGCGGGAGAGACGGAAGGACGCGACATGTTCGGCCGTTACTACAATTATCCTTCGAAGCCTTGGCTGAAAGACGTTTACGGACAGTTTGACTGGACGGCGGTGGAGATTGAGGCG
The DNA here is from genome assembly GCF_040801995.1 of Agrobacterium radiobacter. NCBI lineage: Bacteria > Pseudomonadati > Pseudomonadota > Alphaproteobacteria > Hyphomicrobiales > Rhizobiaceae > Agrobacterium > Agrobacterium radiobacter. The sequence goes on from NZ_JBEGHX010000001.1 coordinate 1,986,794, forward strand.
CGGCAGGGCAGCGGTTACGACAATCTCCCGACCGCATGGCTGCATGTGACGGCAACGAAATCCTGATCCGGCGCGACAAGTTGGCGGTTGCGAAACCCCTTCCTACCCGGTTTAATCTCCGCATCGATTTGAAAGCATGATCCGGCTTCCGCCCGCGGGAGGAAAGCCGGCCAGGAGACGGCCTTGTACAGCATTTCCGACTATCGCGACTGCCAGTCGCATGGACCCGTCATCGCCGAGCGGGTCTGGACGGCATGGTGGCAGGATAGCGGTCTTCAGGTGGGCGACGTCGCCGAGCACCTGAAAGACATGACCAACCCCCATACGCTGCCCACCGGTTTCGTTGCCCATGACGGCGACGACTATGTCGGCTCCGCCTTCCTCATCCATTGCGATCTGGAAGAGCGGCCGCAATATCTTCCCTGGGTCGCCGCCCTTTGGGTGGAGGAAGATCGCCGGCGCTCAGGCGTGGCACGGGCGCTCATGCAGGCGGCAACACAAAGGGCCGCCGAACTCGGCCACGAGACCAGCTATCTCTGCTGCCAGCGCGATCTGGAAACTTATTACACCGGTTGCGGCTGGACCGTTCTGGAACGTGGTGTCGGCAAACACGACCTGACGGTGCTGACCTACAGCGCGAAAATTTAAAGCCGTCTGTCCCCACGCCGGACAGCCCATGGACTACCGGAGGAAACCATGCGCCCACCAGCCGCCCTTATGGAAACCGCGATTTACGCCGATGATCTCGATGCCGCCGAGGCCTTTTATCGGGATGTCTTCGGGCTGGAGGTGGTGCGCAGGCTGCCCGGGCAATTCATCTTCTTCAGATGCGGGCAGCAGATGCTGCTGATCTTCGACCCGCAGCAATCCCGCCGGGCCGACCCCGACAATCCGATCCCCCGCCACGGTGCGGTGGGGCAAGGCCATTTCTGTTTTTACGCGAAGGACAAGTCGGAAGTGGACGGCTGGAAGGCTCGTTTCGAAGCGCTTGGAATTCCCGTCGAGCACTATCACCGCTGGCCGAATGACAGCTATTCCGTCTATATCCGCGATCCCGCGGGCAATTCGGTGGAGGTGGGTGAAGGCAAGCTATGGGGGATTGGGTGAGCCCAACTAATACGCGGAAGAAGCGCTATGAAGAACATTTTTGTCGTCACGCACACTCAGTCCGTCCACCATGTCGAGAACAAGGTCGGGGGCTGGTATGATACCGAACTGACACCCAAGGGCAGGGCCGATGCGGAAGCGACAGCCGCCAGACTTGTGGCCTTGATCGACAGCGCCTCAATCGAAATCTTCAGTTCCGATCTTCTCCGGGCCTCCCAGACTGCGGCAATCCTTGCTGAACACCTCAAGCGCCCTTTTGAAACCACACCTGACCTACGGGAAATCAGCTACGGTTCGGCCGGCGGCATGCCACAGGAATGGCTCGACGCCCGTCAAATACCCGCCCCTGAGCACAACCGGATGGATCACCGCGGCGGAATTGCTGATGGCGAAACGAGACGTGAGGTGGCGGAAAGAGTGTATCGCTCTGTAAACACCATTATATCGCGGCCATGCCCCACGCAGGTCATCGTTACCCATGGCTTCGCTCTTACCTTCGTCATCGCGGCATGGATCAAGATGCCAATAGAAAGCGTCGGCTATGCCAGCTTTCCGGCGCGTTCTGGCTGCATTACGCACCTAAGACAAGACGACTACTGGCAAAGTCGCTCCGTTGTTGCTTTAGCGGATGTTTCGCACCTGAAGGCAAGCTGTGGGAGTTCGGCTAAGGCAAGCGCTTGAAAGTTGCGAACGGGATAATGCTATGAAAAAGCTCTCATCAAGCGTCATCTTCGGGCTTGACCCGAGGATCTATCCACGTCGCGTAAAATCGATCGGATGTGGATCCTCGGGTCAAGCCCGAGGATGACGCCGAGGGAGAGCAAGGCGCCCCCTCGACCAACTTCACGTAACGCGCAGATCAAATCTGCCGAACAGTGATCTCTTCTTCCGCATCAACCGCAAGCGGGTTCTTCAGCGGCAAGCCGAAACCGGCGGCCTCGATTTCGAAGACATCACCCGCTTCCGGCTTGACGCCTTCGGCAAAGGAGAGCGTCGCGGTGCCGAACATGTGCACATGCACGTCGCCGGGAGCGCGGAACAGGCCGTATTTGAAGTGGTGATATTCAAGGTTCGCGAAGGTGTGGGACATGTTGTCCTCACCCGAAACGAACGGCTTTTCGAAGATGATCTTGTCGCCGCGGCGGATGCGCGAGGTGCCGCGAATATCGGACGGCGGAGCACCGACGCGGATTTCCGGGCCGAAGCTTGCCGGGCGCAGCTTGGAATGGGCGAGGTAGAGATAGTTGATCCGCTCGGTGACGTGATCGGAAAACTCGTTCGAGACGGCAAAGCCGATGCGCACCGCTTCACCCTTGTCGGAAATCACGTAGATGCCGGCCATTTCCGGCTCTTCGCCGCCATCAAGCGCGAAGGACGGAGAGGTGAGAGCCGCGCCCGGTGCTGCCGCCACATGGCCGTTGCCCTTGTAGAACCATTCGGGCTGAACGCCCTTTTCGCCGGCCTTGGGCTTGCCGTTTTCGAGACCCATGCGGAACATCTTCATGGAGTCCGTCAGGCTTTCCTCGGCGGCTTCCGTGGTCTTCTTGTGCATGCTGTCACGGGTCGCAGCCGAACCGAGATGGGTAAGGCCAGTACCGGTCAGATGCAGGTGCGCCGGATCGGGATGGGTGATCGGCGGCAGGAAGCGACCTTCGGCATAGGCCTTTTCAAGATCGACAGCATCGCCCAGACCATGGGCGGAAATGACATCGGCAAGGCTCTTGCCGCCATTGGCGGCTTCCATGGCGAGCGCATAAACCGACTCCGCACCTTTGACGGCCTGCGCCTGCCCGCCCTCTTCGCGAACCGCTACGGTGATTTTGCCACTGGCATCTTTGATCTGTGAAATGAGCACGGGATTTCCTTCCTCCGGCGCAAAGCGCCTTGTCTCTTCTACGCGGCGCATAACGCCTGCATCTTATGAAAGTGGCCGGAAACCGGCCACTTTTTTGACTGCGATAGGGTTGGGGCCGATCAGCCCTTGTTTTTGTTGTAGACGTCGAAGAACACGGCGGCGAGTAGCACGAGGCCCTTGACCATCTGCTGGAAATCGATGCCGAGGCCGACAATCGACATGCCGTTGTTCATGACGCCCATGATGAACGCGCCGATGACCGCACCGGTGATCTTGCCAACGCCGCCGGAGGCAGAAGCACCACCGATGAAGCAGGCCGCGATCACATCGAGCTCGAAGCCCACGCCTGCCTTCGGCGTTGCCGAGTTGAGGCGGGTCGCGATGATCATGCCGGCAAGACCGGCCAGCACGCCCATGTTGACGAAGGTGAGGAAGCTCAGGCGTTCGGTGTTGATACCGGAAAGTTTGGTCGCCTTTTCATTGCCGCCCATGGCGTAGACGCGGCGGCCAATGGTCGTGCGGCGCGTCACGAAGCTGTAGAGCGCAATCAGAACCAGCATCACGATCAGAACGTTCGGCAGGCCGCGATAGGTGGACAGCTGGTAACCGAGGAACAGAATAGCACCTGAGATCAGCAGATTCTGCACAATGAAGAAACCGAACGGCTCGACGTCGATGCCATGCTTCACGTTCACCACGCGACGGCGCCAGGCCAGATAGAACAGCACGACCGTAATCAGCAATGTCAGGATCATCGAGGTGGTATTCAGACCTTCGATACCACCGATATCAGGCAGGAAGCCGGTGCTGATGACCTGGAAATCGGTCGGGAAAGGACCGATGTTCTTGCCGCCGAGCACGAACAGCGTCAGGCCGCGGAACACCAGCATGCCCGCCAGCGTCACGATGAAAGACGGAATGCGGTGATAGGCGATCCAGTAACCCTGGGCAGCACCGATGATGCCGCCGATAACAAGACAAATCAGCGCCGCAAGAAACGGGTTCATGCCCCATTGCACGGTCAATATGGCCGCGATCGCACCGACGAAGGCGACGATGGAACCGACCGAAAGGTCGATATGCCCGGCCACGATGACGAGCAGCATGCCCAGCGCCATGATGACGATGAACGAGTTCTGCAGGATGAGGTTGGTCAGGTTCACAGGGCGGAACAGGATGCCGCCGGTGTAGAACTGGAAGAAAACCATGATAGCGACGAGCGCGATCAGCATGCCGTATTCGCGGATATTGGAGCGAATATACGACCCGACCGAGATGACGTTGCTTTCTTCGTTTGTGGTGTTTGCCGAACTCATGAGTTCTTCTCCCCTGAGCGCATGATAGCGCGCATGATGCTTTCCTGGCTCGCCTCTCCCTTCGGCAATTCAGCGACGATGCGGCCTTCGTTCATGACGTAGATGCGGTCGCAATTGCCGAGCAGTTCGGGCATTTCCGATGAGATCATCAGAACGCCTTTGCCGTCGGCAGCGAGCTGGTTGATGATGGTGTAGATTTCGTATTTCGCGCCGACATCGATACCGCGGGTCGGTTCATCGAGGATCAGCACGTCAGGATTGGAGAACAGCCACTTGGAGAGCACCACCTTCTGCTGGTTGCCGCCCGAAAGATTGACCGTTTCCTGGAAGATACCCGACGAGCGGATGCGCAGGCGCGTGCGGAAATCGCTCGCCACCTTCATTTCCTTGATGTCGTCGATGATGCTGGCATTCGATACGCCGGCCAGATTGGCGAGCGTGGTATTGTGCAGGATGTTGTCGTTGAGCACGAGACCGAGATGCTTGCGGTCTTCCGTCACATAGGCAAGACCGGCATCGATCGCCTTGCGCACGGTGCTGACGTCAACGGGCTTGCCGTCGATCAGCACTTCACCGCTGATCTTGTGGCCATAGGACTTGCCGAACACGCTCATCGCAAATTCGGTGCGCCCTGCCCCCATCAGACCGGCAATGCCGACCACTTCGCCCTTGCGCACGGTGACGTTGATATCATGCAGAACCTGACGGTCGCGATGCTGCTGGTGATAGGCGTTCCAGTTCTTGACTTCGAGAATGGTCTCGCCGATCGGCACATCGCGCGGCGGATAACGATCTTCAAGATCGCGCCCCACCATGTTGCGGATGATGACATCCTCGCTGATTTCTTCCTCGTGACAGTCGAGCGTCTTCACCGTCATGCCATCGCGCAGCACGGTGATCTGATCGGCCACCTTGCGCACTTCGTTGAGCTTGTGGGTGATGATGATCGAGGTCATGCCCTGCTTGCGGAATTCCATCAACAGGTTCAGCAGCGCCTCGGAATCGCTTTCGTTGAGCGAAGCCGTCGGTTCATCGAGGATGAGCAGCTTCACGCTCTTTGACAGCGCCTTGGCGATTTCGACCAGCTGCTGCTTGCCAACGCCGATATCGGTGATCAGCGTCTCCGGCGATTCCTTCAGACCCACCTTCTTCAGAAGTTCGCGGGTACGGTTGAAGGTCTGCTGCCAGCTGATGACGCCGTTCGAGGCGACCTCGTTACCAAGGAAGATGTTTTCCGCAATCGACAGAAGCGGCACGAGCGCCAGCTCCTGGTGAATGATGATGATACCAATATCTTCACTGTCGTTGATGGCGCGAAAATTCCGCACTGCGCCTTCATAGTGGATTTCGCCCTCATAGGTGCCGGCGGGGTAAACACCGGAAAGGACCTTCATCAAGGTCGACTTCCCCGCGCCGTTCTCACCGACGAGTGCGTGGATCTCACCCTCCTTAACCTTGAGGTTGACGTTCTCAAGCGCTTTCACGCCCGGAAACGTCTTGGTGATGTTCCGCATTTCGAGAATGGTATTGGCCATATCGCAATCCAGCGCCCGATTAATTCCGGCGTTTTTATTTTTATGGAAAAACGGGGATGACGCCAAGTCATCCCCGCATGTGTCTTCAGCTTATTTCAGCTGGTCTTCCTTGTAGTAACCGCCATCGACGAGAACCTGCTTGTAGTTCTCCTTGGTAACGGCAACCGGCTTCAGGAGGTAGGACGGAACGACCTTGACGCCATTTTCATAGGTCTTGGTGTCGTTCACTTCCGGCTCCTTGCCCTGCAGAACAGCGTTGACCATGTTCACGGTCACCTTGGCGAGTTCGCGGGTGTCCTTGAAGATGGTGGAATACTGTTCGCCTGCAATGATCGACTTGACGGAGGGAACTTCAGCGTCCTGACCGGAAACGACCGGCAGCGGCTGGTCCTTCGTGCCATAACCCACGCCCTTCAGCGAGGAGATGATGCCGATGGAGAGACCGTCGTAAGGCGACAGAACAGCGTCAACCTTGGCGTCGGTGTAATAAGCGGAAAGAAGGTTGTCCATGCGGGCCTGGGCCGTTGCCGGATCCCAACGCAGCGTACCGACCTTGTCCATGCCGGTCTGGCCGGACTTCACGACGAGCTTGCCGCTGTCGATGTAAGGCTGGAGAACCGACATTGCGCCGTCATAGAAGAAGAACGCATTGTTGTCGTCAGGAGAGCCGCCGAACAGCTCGATGTTGAACGGGCCCTTGCCGTCCTTCACGCCAAGCTTGTCGACAATCGAAGTCGCCTGCAGAACGCCAACCTGGAAGTTGTCAAAGGTTGCGTAGTAGCTGACATCGCCGCTGTTGCGGATCAGGCGGTCATAAGCGATGACCTTGATGCCCTGCTCGCCAGCCTGCTTCAGGACGTCCGACAGCGTCGTGCCGTCGATCGATGCGATCACGAGAACCTTGACGCCCTTGGTGACCATGTTTTCGATCTGGGAAAGCTGGTTCGGAATATCGTCATCGGCATACTGCAGGTCGGTCGTGTAACCGGCTTCCTGAAGCTGCTTTACGATGTTGTTGCCGTCATCGATCCAGCGTGCGGACGACTTGGTCGGCATGGCGATACCAACGGAACCCTTGTCCTGCGCGAAAGCCGGCGCTGCGAAAGAAGCAGCACCGATGGCACAAGCCGCCATCAGCGAAATAATGGACTTCATTAACTCTCTCCCTTGAGCCCTTCTCTGGAGCCCGCATGCTGCGGTGCACCATGAAATTCATGCCGTCAGAGGAAGAAGCCGCGTTGCACTCATTCCGTTTCGCACATGCGAAATGGAACAGCTGCCGCTCCTCCCCGGCATTCCGCAAATTGTTCTGAATCCATATAACTGTCAAATAGAATAAATCAGTTTCCATATATCAATTATGATATATTAAATCGATACAAAAACCGATGAGGGGTATAAAACCACGAATGAACAACCAAAAAGTGTATGAGCAGGCGCAAACAACAGAGGCCCTTTTCGTCTTTGAGGACAACCCTTTGCTGCGGGCCGGATTGAAGATGAGCCACCTGCGCATGCTGGTCATGATCGAGGAGCACGGGCAGGTCAGCGCAGCGGCGGCCGCCATGAACATGACGCAGCCAGCAGCCTCGCGCATGCTCGCGGAAATGGAGGCGATCGTCAAATCACCCCTTTGTCAGCGGGCCTCGCGCGGGGTGGTGCTGACGAAATTCGGCGAGGCGCTGGCGCGCCGGGCCCGCACCATCTTGTTGGAACTGCGCGAGGCGAGCCGTGAACTGAACCAGATGAAGTCGGGCAGCGGCGGCTCGGTCTATATCGGCGCCGTCACCGCGCCCGCCATCAGCCTCGTGGTTCCCGCCATAAGGCGAGCCATGGACACCTATCCCGGCATTGAAATCAACGTGCAGGTGGAAAGCAGCAACGTGCTGGCGCGCGAACTGCTGGCCGCGCGCCACGATTTCATCATCGGCCGCATTCCCGATGATTTCGACCCCGGCCTCTTCTCCATCCATGAAATCGGCATCGAGCGCGCCTGTCTTGTCGTGCGCGAAGGCCACCCCCTGCTGCGCGGCGAGCCCGTGACCCTGCAGGATCTCTCCGGTTACGACTGGGTTTTCCAGCCGCCCGGCGCGCTTTTGCGCAGAACCATGGAGGATGTCTTTCTGACCCACGGCGTCACCATGCCGCGCAACATCATCAACACGCCCTCCATGCTTTTGACGCTCGCCCTGATCTGCAACACCGATGCTATTGCGCCGATCGCCCAGGACATGGCCGAATTCGTTGCCGGCCAGCAGGCGGATATCGGCCGAACCCGCATATTGCCGACGGATTTCGAACTCGTCGTGAAGCCCTACAGCATCATCACCACCAAGGGCCGGGTTTTGCCGCCCAGCGCCCGCCTGCTCTACGATCTGGTTCTGGATGAGAGCCGCAAGCTGACCGGCCCGTGACGGCGGCAAGCCAGACACCACCTTCATGATCCATAAAGGCCGGATAGTCAGACCGGCGAGGGAAAAGCCGCATGCTCTTCGGACAATCCGTTTTCCAATCGGTCGTCGAAAGGCTGAAACAGGAAAAAGAAGAGGAAGGCGTGGAACCGCCACCGCCCGCCGGTCACCGCATTGCCGGTTTCAGCTCGGGTTTCGTCCTCGACACGCATATCGAAGCGCCGCTGCCCTCGAACGGCAATCTCGATGCCTATCTCGCCTTCATGGCTGAGCCCGCGCCACCGCCGGAACCTCAACCGGAGCCCGAGCCGGAAGCAATGCCGGCTCATCTCGAAAAGACCTCGCTTGCCGATGTCTCCGCGGAACTGGCGATCCACGAAACCGACACGGCCGCAACGCTTGCGGAAAAGCGGCGCGCCTTTGCACGCCTCAATCATCCAGACCGGGTGAAGCCGCAATTCCGGCACAATGCGACGCTGCGCATGACGGCGGCCAATCTCCTGGTCGACCAGGCGATCCGGATGTTGCGAACGCGCGAGCATTTCCGCTGAAAATGCCGGGTCGCCTTATCTCGGAAAATATATAAAACGGAAGATGAGCGGCGCTTCAGCCCGCATCGTTCTTATCGGTGGGCGTGCTTTCGGCGGCGGGCTCATCCGTGCCATTCCCGCCCTTGTCGGCATCGCTTGCGGGTTTGAACTTCAGCAGCAATTCATAGGCCGCATAAGCCCCGATGCCGGCAACGATGGTTCCCCAGAAAAACTCGCGATTGACGAATTCGATGACGGCCCAGGCGGCGCAAAAGCCGACAATGAGCAACCGGACCCACAGGGGACGATAAAGCGGATGACTCGTATCGATATTCAGCATGGCGTTCCCGTCCCGGGCCTTTCCAGTCGATCGCATGATTGCGGCTCCGCGCCACAAGACGTGAAGATGCTTATGCGTCTTGGCGGTTTCGCGGGAGAATTGCAACGCAATTCGGCCCGCTGCCGATCAGGCTGACGTGAAAGACCAGCGGGAAGAAGATGGTGCGATGTCGCAGACAATGGACGACAGGCGCAGGCCGCACCCCGCAGCCGCCCGGCACTACTCTGATTGCCCGACGCTCTCTTCGACGGTTCAGTCGCGCAGGCGTCCAAGCAGAGCCAGAAGCTGATCGCGGGCCTTCTTGCCGCCGATCCGGTCGATCAGCTTTTCCTCACGGTCCCGCCAAGTATTGGAAAGCCGGTCAAGAAGGCTGCTGCCTTCCTCCGTCATGTCGAGGAAATGAACGCGCCTGTCCTCTTCCGATTTGCGGCGGACAAGCAGCCCCTTCTCTTCCATGCTGTCGACGATCGCGACGAAATTGGCCCGCTGTATGCCGAGCGCTTCAGCCACATCGCTCTGTTTGAGGCCCGGATTACCGCCGACGATGACGAGCACGGAAAAATCGGCGGGCCGCAATCCCTGCTCGGCCAGCACATCGGCAAAGCCATTTGCCACGGCAAGTTGCGAGTGCCGCAAGTGATAGCTGATCGCAGTCGTCAGCAACCCATAGTCGATCGCCGTGAGGTGCGCCGCTTCCGCGCTGCCGCTTTCGGCCTTTTCCGTTCGCGGCCCGTTGCTGTGTGCCAATCGCAAAGCCATCCGATCCCCCGCCTGATTCGTTCCTTTACCTTGCCGAAATCATAACCGACAACGTTGCGAAACTGTATCCCAAATAAATGTAGATGATACTAATATTGTATAATAATTTGACAGTTAATCGCCGGCGAAGCAACCACGGACTCCGGATCGCGGTTGGCAAAACAGAAAAAGTATGACTATTTACCCACCAATTTTGAGGGGCTAAAATCGACTCCCGCGCCGTGTTTGAAAGGCATTGCAGCAATCCGGCCGCCACTTCGATAATAGGGCAGGACAACGGTCTGGCTCGGCGATAACATACTACTTATAAGGGAAAATCTATTCCGGTAAAAACACAATACGTCAAACGACGTAACGCCCCGCCGCCACGGAAAAGCGTGCGATGACCTCACAACACGCCCTCACGCCCGGCCCCGCCCGAAAACAGGCTAACTTTCGCAAATCTTTGATTTTTAGACGTTGATGCGGAAACAAAGCTGGGGTATGAACCAACCGCTGCACGCGATTCAAGCGTGACTGCTGCACCCGTAGCTCAGCTGGATAGAGTGTTGGATTCCGATTCCAAAGGTCACAGGTTCGAATCCTGTCGGGTGCGCCATCAATTTCCTAGTGCATTGAAACGCCAAAACATCTAGGGTTTCAGGACCTTAGGGATAGCCGTCTTGTACACAACGCTATCTCACAGGGGTTGCACACTTGATGGCAGGAATCACGTACATGCAGCGACGAAGCTCCGGCATATATGAATTTCGAAAGCGGCTCCCAAAGGAACTGGCCGGGAAGCCAGCACCCGAGCACGCCAAGCAATATGTCCCCGAGTTGGTCAATCCCGATACAGGGCGCTTCAAGCGTGAGCTTACCGTGTCTCTCGGCACCAATGACCCTAAAGCCGCGAAACGCAGAGACCTTGCGGAAGCGCTCAAGGCAGCGGACCTTTTTGAGAAAGCCGCCCTGCTCATTGCTCAAGGACCCGCCGCAAAGCTCTCCCCTCAACCGCTGCCAGAAGTTTCTACCATAGAGGCATGGGCCTTTCGCAAGATATTGGCGGGCGACGAGGAGACACGCAGACAGGGCGATTTGCGCAGGCATCTCCAGAAACCGGAAGAACGGCAGCAATGGCCTGACCTAGAGCGCATCCGCTTCACCGGTATGGGGATGGAAAGCAGCCACCTCTTTGTACACGGCGAGGAGATAGACATGTGGCTGGCCGACTACCAAGGAGCCTTGGCGAGGTATGATATGCCCGAAAACGCCGAGGCAATCTTGCGACCCAGCGCGCGGACGGGGGATGCCACATATTTGTCGTTGCCGGCGGCGCTGCGAACCGGAGCAGGCTGGCTTTTTTGCTGATAAGCGCCATCGGCGAGCCTGAACTGGGAGAGCAGCTGGTTGAGCGACGCCACTTCCTTGGCCAGGCTGTGGCTTGCGGCATTGGTTTCTTCCACCATGGCCGCATTTTTCTGCGTGTCCTGGTCCATCTGGTTCACGGCCGTATTGATCTGCTGCAGGCCGGAGGATTGTTCCTGCGCAGCCTCCACGATGGAGACGACGTGCCGGTTGATTTCCTGCACTTCAGAAACGATGGTCTCCAGCGCCTTTCCGGTGTCACCGACCAGCTGCACGCCCTGCTGCACCTGGTCGTTCGATGTGGTGATCAGGGCCTTGATCTCCTTCGCCGCGTTGGCGGAGCGCTGGGCAAGCTCACGCACCTCCTGCGCCACCACGGCAAAGCCCTTGCCGGCCTCGCCCGCACGGGCGGCTTCCACACCGGCATTCAGCGCAAGCAGGTTGGTCTGGAAGGCGATCTCGTCGATCACGCCGATGATGTTGCTGATCTCATTGGCCGATTTGGCGATCTGCTCCATGGCGACCACGGCGCGGCGCACCACCTGGCCGGATTGTTCGGCGCCCGCCTTGGCGCGGCTGACGATCTGGCCCGCCTCCTGCGCGCGTTTGGTGGAATCCCTGACCGTCGTGGTGATTTCTTCAAGCGCAGCGGCTGTTTCCTCCACGGCTGCGGCCTGCTGCTCGGTGCGCTTGGCCAGATCGTCGGCGGCAGACTTGATCTCGTCCGCGCCCGCACCGATGCCGCTGGCGTTCTGCGCGACCTTGGTCAATGCCGCCTGCAGCTTTTCGGCGGACGTGTTGAAATCGTTGCGAACGCCATCCAGCGTCGCGGTAAAAGGCTGGCCGATGCGATAGGAAACATCGCCTTCCGAAAGCTTCGAGAGGCCGGCTGCGAGATTGTCGACGGCGAATTTGACATCGGCCGCCTCCGTTGCCTTCTGCTGCTCCCGCTCGATCCGGTCTTTCTCCGAGAGGCTGCGATTGGCTTCGGTTTCCTGCTCGAGACGAATGCGCTCGACGGCGTTTTCGCGGAACACCTGAACGGCTTTCGCCATCTGGCCCACTTCATCCCGGCGCGCCGTGCCGTCAATCTCCGAGGCCGTTTCACCACCGGCAAGCGACACCATGCGCTCGCGCAGACGGGCAATCGGCGTTGTGATACCACGAGACGCCACGAACAGCGCCAGAATGATGCCGATCGCAAAAGCAATGCCGACAACCACCAGGGAAGTGAAGATGGTCGAATTGGTCTTGTCGGTCAGATCGTCGCTTCCCTTGACAACACCCTTGGCAAGCTTGTCCAGAAGGGCAGAGATTTCATTCCCGGTCGAGCGGATCAAAGCGTCGGCCTTCATAAGTTCAGCGGCAGATTCCTTGTTGCGATCGGTCGAACCGAATTCCACGGCTTTGTCGGTCGAGGTGATTATGCCCTGAGCCTGGCCCAACAGCTTGTCCAGCCCCGCAGCTTCCTCCGGAAAAATGGTTTTGACATGGTTGAGGCGCGATATCAAAGCCACCTTGTCTGTCTCGTATTCGTGCTTGACGATCTTGAAGTCAGGAATGTTGGTGTCGTAAGCCATGACCTGATAGGCGCCATAAGCCATGGCCTGCAGGTTGCGGTTTGCCCGCGAAAGCTCCACCAGAGCGGCGTTGTCGTTGGCAATAAAATACGAATAGGCCGTGTCCGTCCGCTTGTAGTGCATGGACATGAAGGCTGTGGCGCCAAGGCCGACAATGCAGAGCGGGAGAATGAGCGACAGGATTTTGATGCGGATACTGGCGTTTTGAAGAAAAGACACGGGAACCTCAGGTCATTGAAAAACCGCTCCTTCCCCGTGCCGGAGGTGTTCGGCAAGACTGACATTGCACGTCAAGCGCCTCGATCATCGAAGCTCCGCTAGCCGTATCATCGGCTCTCAACGCATCTGCTTCATGCATGCGCCGGGAAAGCCGCCTGTCCCTTCAAATACGGACAGGCCGCGCCGCCCTAGATGACATGGCGGCTCCGCAAGCAAAGCGGAAACGCCACGCCGAATTTCGAGGAAGGGAATGAAATCAACCGGTTCTTCAGCCGGCGCGCCTTCCGTTTGTTTTCCAGAAAAATGATTATAGTCAAAAACTTTATAATTCCTTCACGACGACCAGTGTCAGCGGCTCGAGGCAAAAGAACGCGATCTTCGTGCGTCGCTCCGTCGCTGGAAGATCAGGGCGACAAGGGCAAGCCCGGCCATGGCGGCGAATATCAATGCTATGTCGCGATAGGCGGCGGCAAAACCGAAGCGGGCAATCCACGGCTGGCTTGCCAGCGGCGAGATGAAATGCCCGAGAAACATCGAAGCGGTGACGATGCCGGCGATACGCCCGCGCAGGCTGAGCGGCGCCAGCATGATGGTCGTGGACATGATGCCCGGCATCACCACACCGAGGCCAAACCCCACCACCGCAAGCGATGACAGCATGGCAACCAGCCCCTCGGCCATGGCAAGCAGCGCAAAACCCGCCGCCATCAACACCAGCCCGGCGGCAATGATGGCGGTCACGCTGACCCTTGCCCGCAATCGCCCGAAATTGAGCGCCGCCAACGCCCCGGCCAGATTGAAAATGCCGATGGCGTATCCCGCAATGCTGCCGGAAAACACCCCAAGCTCCCGCAGGAAAAACGGCAGCTGCGAGGGGATGGTGTAAAACAGGGCATTGACGAGAAATACTGCCAGCGCCAGCACACCCACCAGCAGCCAGTTGACCGCAAACTCCTGTTCGCCGCCGGCTTTGATCCCGCCATCGTTCCTCACCGGCTCCGTCAGAAAAAACACGGCCGCCGGCAGAATGAGCAGGGCGACGGCATAGACCGCGAAGGGCGCGCGCCAGTGCAGATCCGCCAGCAAACCGCCCGCCACCACAAAAACCACGCCGCCGATCTGGGTAAAGGCCTGTTGCAGGCCGAGATAGCGCTCCCGCGCCGGACCTTCGAAATAATCACCCACCAGCGCCGTGCCGATCGTCATGATGGCGCCGATCGCCAGACCGAGAAAGGCGCGCCCCACAAGCAGGCCGGCAAGACTTTCGGCAAAAAGGCCGGACATGCCGGAAAGGCTGTAAAGCAGGATAGCGCCAAGCAGCAGCCGCTTGCGGCCGAAGCGATCCGCCAGCACACCGGCAATGGGCGCGCAGAAAGCCACGAAAACCGAGGGCAATGTCAGCACCATGCGGCTCATGATATCCACATGCGGCGTCGACAGGAAAGTCTGCTCGATGGCCGGCAGCGAAGGTGCGACCGTGGTTCCGGCCATGATGGTGAGCGTGGCGACGAACAGGAGCGTCACTTTCAACGCGAAGGATTTTTCGGTCATTCTCACGCCCCCTTGTAAGGTGTTGCGGACCGCGCCTGTTTCAGCGCCCGCGCCCACCAGCCAAGCTTGTTCATCATCGTCTCCAGCGCGCCTGCCGCCGCCGCGCCGGCATCGAGCTGGCCGGCGGCATCGACACGATCCCAGGGATTGGCGAAGCTGACGACATCGCGGATCGTTACCGCATGCAGTTCCGCAAAGACGGGGCGAAGCTGCTCGGTGGCGCGCAGGCCGCCGGAAATCCCGCCATAGGACACGAAGGCCACCGGCTTGGCGCCCCATTCGTCATAGGCGGAATCGATCAGCACCTTCAGCGCGCCGGGGTAACTGCGGTTATATTCCGGGGTGACGACGATGAAGGCATCGGCGCCATCGAGGCTTTGCCGAAGCTGCCGCACCGAGGCGCGCTCGGGCGCGTGGTCCTGCGGCAGATCGAGTTCGCGCGGGTCGATGACCGCCAGCTCCAGTCCCGGCAGAGCCCTCAGCTGGTCAAGCAGCCATTGGCCGACAACATCGCAGAAGCGCGGGTTGCGGGCGCTGCCAAATATGATCCGTATGGAAAGTGTATCATCGCTCATGGAACGTCCTTCAACAGTGTTCCATGTCCTGATAATTCCTCAACTATAGTTGAGGTCAATAGCCGCGTACAAAAAAAGCGGCAGGTTTTGAAACTGCCGCTTTGATTTATGATGGTGGCGTTGAAAAGCGACGCCGGGCTTCAGGCCGCCGCGCGCCGCAACGCTGTGGCAACCTTGTGGATATGCGCCGCACCAATGCCGCAGCAGCCGCCGATCATGGTCGCGCCCGCATCCGCCCAGGAGCAGGCAAAACGGGAATAAACATCGTCTGTCAGATCGGCGCGCGTGTCATGCAGCCCTTCATTGGCGGCGGAATCACCCTGCTCGCCTTCAAAGGCATTGGCATAAACGCCGATTTCCAGTGACACACCCTTTTCCGCGAAGACGGCGGCGGCCGTCTCAACCGCGGCTTTCATGACTTCCGGCTTGCTGCAATTGAACAGAAGGGCGGCCGCGCCCGATTGCGCCGCCCATTCGGCGGCCGCCTTGACCGTTTCACCGGAGCGAAGCGCAGGCTCGCCGCCGGTCGCAGCCGCATCATCATTGAGCGTGAAGGAAATCCAGAACGGTTTGCCAGTCGCGGCAACGGCTTCACGCACCGCCTCGCCCTCGGCGATCAGGCTGAGCGTCTCGCCGAGCCAGACGTCGACATGAGGCGCGAGATTATCGACCAGCACCTTCAGATAGGTCTGCACCCGGCCCGCATCGAAATTCTGCGGCTCATAGGAGCCGAAGATCGGCGGCAGCGAACCCGCCACCAGCACCTTGCGGCCGGAGGCATCCGCCGCTTCGCGCGCCAGCTTGCCGGAAAGGGCGATCAGCGACGCGCCGTCCTTCTGGAAACGCTCTTCGCCGATGTGGAAGGGCACCAGCGCATAGGAATTGGTGGTGACGACATCGGCACCGGCTTCGATGAATTCCTGGTGCACCTGCCGCACGATCTCAGGCGCGTCGATAAGCGCCAGCGCCGACCATTCCGGCTGTTTCAGCACGGCGCCGAGCCGCTGCAATTCGCGGCTCATACCGCCGTCGAGGATACGGATTGTGCTCATGGTCATAACTCCCTGAATATTTATCGTCGGACGGGCACCTGCTGTTCGATAAGGCCGAAACAGCGGGCGATGATGGCGGTGAGAATGAGATAAAAGACGGTGACGACGATCAGCGGCTCATAGACGAGCAGCGTGTCCTGCCGCACCTTGTAGGCGACGGCGTAGAGATCCATGACAGTCACGGTGAAAGCAAGCGGCGTCGCCTTCAGCTGCATCACCACCTCGCCGGCAATGGTCGGCAGCGCGATGCGGATGGCGCGCGGCAGCCAGATGCGGCGAATGAGGGTGAAGCGGCCCATGCCGAAAGCCCTGCCCGCCTCCAGCTCGCCTTTCGGCACGGCCAGCAGCGCGCCGCGCAGAACTTCCGCCTCATAAGCCGCATAATTCAGCGTGAAGCTGACGGCCGCGAAGAAGAACCCTTCACGCAGCACCGGCCACATGAAGCTTTGCCTGATGCCGGGGATCATCGGCAGAAGCGAGCCGACGCCATAATAAAGCAGCCAGAGCTGGATGAGCAGTGGCGTGCCCCGGAAGAAGGTGCAATAGGCCCGCGCCAGGATTTTCGTCATCCGCCCGCCGCTCACCTGTGCGAAGGCGAGCCCGATGGCCAGAAGAAACCCGATGCTGACGGAGATGACGAGCAGCGCCACCGTCTGCCATGCACCCGAAAGAAGAAGCGGCCAATATTTCGCGACCCATGAAAAATCCATGCCGTCCCCTCCTCAGGCCAGGGCCGGCTGGCCGCGCCGCACGCGGCGTTCGACCAGCAAAAAAACGAGGTTCGAAACGAGCGTGATGGCAAGGTAAAGCAGGGCGGCGGCAAGGAAGAACAGGAAATATTGCTTGGTGCTGGCCCCGGCCAGCCGCGTCGCGAGCGCCAGCTCCTGATAACCGACGACCGCCACCAATGCGCTGTCCTTGGTCACCGCAAGCCAGAGATTGCCAAGCCCCGGCAAGGCGTTGGGCAAAAGCGCCGGCAAGACCACCCGGCGGAACCGCAAGGCGGGTGACATGCCGAAGGCGCGCGCCGCCTCGATCTGCCCGCTCGGAATGGCAAGAATCGCACCGCGCAGCACCTCGGTCATATAGGCGCCCTGCACGAAACCCAGAACCGCAACGGCGGCAACGAAACCGTTGACCTCCAGCGGCGGCATACCAGCCAGCAGCAGCAGCCGGTTGAGACCGTCAGTACCGGCATAATAAAGCCCGACGATGAGGATCAGCTCGGGAACTGCGCGGATCGCGGTGGTGTAGAGGCTGAGCAGCAGGCCAAGCGGCCTGTTGCCCGAAAGCTTGCCGAGCGCCCCCGCCATGCCGATGGCAAGGCCGATCAGATAGGCGCCGGCGGAAATGGCAAGCGTCGATGCCGCACCCTTCAACAGGGTGCCGCCCCATCCCGGAGGATAGGGAGACAGAAGTTGCAACGTGGTTTCAAGGCTTGCCATATGCGTGACCGATCAGATCGAATTACTGCCCGTAAATATTGAAGCTGAAGTACTTCTTGCTGATCTCGTCATATTTGCCGCTGGCGCGTACGGCGGCGATTGCCGCATTCAGCTTGGCCTTGAGTTCGGTGTCTTCCTTACGCAGGCCGCCCGAAACGCCGAGACCGAGGATTTCCTTGTCGTCGGCGACATCGCCCATGTCGGCGCAGCAATCCTTGCCCGCATCACTCTTCACGAAAGCGTCGAGGACGATGGAATCGCCGAAGACATAGTCGATACGGCCAGCCGCGAGATCCTGAAACGCCTCGTCCAGCGTCTGGTAGGTCTTCTCATCGGCGACACCGGCGAAATATTTCTTGTAATATTCGGACTGGATCGTCGCCACCTGAATGCCGATGGTCTTGCCCTTGACGTCCTCGGCCGTCGCACCCGCCTTTTCACCCTTGGCGCCAATCAGCTTGCTCGGCGTGTTGTAATATTTGTCGGTGAAATCGATGATCTTCTGACGCTCTTCCGTGTTCGACATGGAGGACCAGATGACGTCGAATTTCTTCGTCTGCAGCGCCGGGATGAGACCATCCCAGGACAGTTCCACGATCGAGCATTTTTCCTTCATTTCGGCGCAGACGGCGTCCATGAGGTCGATTTCCCAGCCCTGCCACTTGCCGCTGGCATCCTTGGCGAAGAAGGGCGGATAGGCTTCGTTCATGATGCCGAAACGCACGTCGGCGCTGGCCGTGAAGGCGGAAAACGCAAATGCCGTTCCGGCAAGCAGCGTGGCGAAAAATTTCATTCAAGTCTCTCCTGTTAAAACGGACTGTCAGGCAAAAGGGTCAATTGGCCAGCGCGCCGGTGAATTCCCGGCAACGGGCGCTCGTGGGGTTGCCGAACACCTGCGCCGGCGGGCCCGCCTCCTCCACCCGGCCCTGATGCAAAAACACGACCTGGGAGGACACATCGCGCGCAAAGCGCATCTCGTGGGTGACGAGCAGCATGGTGCGGCCTTCCTCGGCCAGATCGCGGATGACCTTCAGAACCTCTCCCACCAGTTCCGGATCAAGCGCCGAGGTGGGTTCGTCGAACAGCATCACCGCCGGTTCCATGCAGAGAGCACGCGCAATGGCGGCGCGCTGCTGCTGTCCGCCGGACAGGAATGCCGGATAGGCGTTTTTCTTGTCGTAGAGCCCGACCTTGTTCAGCAGGGCTTCGGCCTTTTCAACCGCCTCCTGCCGCTTGACGCCGAGAACATGAACGGGCGCCTCGATGACGTTTTCCAGAACGGTGCGATGGGCCCAGAGATTGAAATTCTGGAACACCATGCCGAGACCGGTGCGCAATTTTTCCACCTGCCGCCAGCTTTTCGGCACGGCCTTGCCGTCGCGGCCGGTTTTTGTGGCGATTTCCTCGCCATTGATGATGACACGGCCGCGATCCGGCGTTTCGAGAAAATTCATGCAGCGCAGAAAGGTGCTTTTGCCGGAACCGGAAGACCCGATGATCGAGATGACATCGCCCTTATGGGCCTGCAACGAAACGCCCTTCAAAACTTCATGCGTGCCGAAGCTCTTGTGGATGTCATCCGCTTCGAGCGCGCAGGCGCCTGTATCTGCCATCGATTGACCTAGCCGATCCGTTTTTTAGTGCCGCCGCGTCGATACCCCCGGGGGTTGCGATGCGACTTGCACAATAACAAAGACTTGAGCCGCGCATGTTTAGCGAAAATAGCTGCAGACGCGCGCAACAATCGGCTCTTTTACATATTCGCAACGAAAAATCATTTCAAAATATCACCTGGAACGAACAACCGGGGAAACCTGCCGCCGTTGGGGTATCGGGGCCGCCCCAGTTCTGTCCGGTTCCCCCTCCGCCTCGTCCTCCACGAGGCTGGCATTGGCCTGCAGATGCAGGCCCATCACCGCCACGATGAGGAAGAACCAGACGAACCCGGTGCTGAGGAAAAACAGCGTTTCCAGAAAGCCGTAGAGCAGCACGTAAAGCCATACACCGACATAAAGCCGCGTCAGCGGACTGTTGCGCGTGGCGTCATTCATTTTGCCGAGATACTGCAGCGGCAGGAGATAGATCCACACCATCACCAGCATCAGACCCGGCACGCCGCCGGCCAGCAGAAGGTCGAAATAACCATTGTGCGAATCCGGCGCGGTCGTCGCCCAGGTATTGTTCTCGGTAAAACTCGACATCAGGGTGTCGCTGCGCCAGAAGGCCTGATAGCCATATCCGAGGAGCGGGCTTTGCCTGATATAGTCGATGGCGACGGTCCAGATATCCCTTCTGCCGGTAAAGCTGGCATCAAGCCCCAGCTTCGTCAGCATCTGCGAAAAGACAGGATCAACCGTGGTGCCGACGGTCACCAGCGCGAAGACCGCCAGAAACAGGGTTACGACCGGGTAGCGCCAGCGGGGCCAGCGCAGGATGAACCAGCCTGTCGCAATGATGATCGGCATCAGCCCAAGCGCGGTCTTGCCGCCGGACTTGACCAGAAAGACCAGCGACAGCAACAGCACCGACAGCCCGCCGATGAAAGACCAGCGCTTGCTGAGATAAATGCCGACGATGATCAACACCGCCATGACCGAGGCGGCCTCGTTCTTGTGGCGGAAAACCCCGCGCCAGTCTCCCGCCAGAAGCGGTTCCAGCGCATCGCTTGCCTGGTGGATCGAGCGCGAGGGCAGCACGGTGATTCCGAAATAGCACAGGAACAATATGATCAGCGCGCATGTGGCGAGCAGCGTCGTGAAATGCCGCTCCGTGCGCGGCAATTGCAGGAAACCGCCGGCAAGCACACAGATAATGGCGCACATGACAAGCCGCCTGAGCGAAAACAGCGGCGCTTCGCCCGCCACCGAAGTCAGGACAAACCAGCCGAAAATCGCCGCCATCAGCAGGCGCGGCATGAAGAGGATGGAAAACGACCGCTCCTTCGCCATGAAGGCCAGGAAACTGAAAAACAGGATGATCGCCGTCAACTGATTGAGCAGGTTGGACCCGGCCGCCATGGCGGAGCCCTGATAGGTCGATGAGAGCGAGATATAGGGCGAAAAGCCGACCGTGAAATACAGGAAAGTCACGTAAAACAACGCGTCCCGCCAATAGCCCCGCCGCTGTTCTTCATGCGCTGCATCCATAAGGGGTTTTTCTCTCCCTCTTTCCTGAAGCAACCCGCATTAAAACTCGTGCTTCTCATATTCGATAATACGAATATCCCCCGCAAATCCTATTTTTTAGTTATCCGTGATGCACGGGCAAATAGCACCGCGATCGTCCGCTTTTTTCTCAGGAAACCGAAAGCGGGAGGCAAAGGACAAGACAGTCATTTTTAAAAGTTAAACTTCAAAACCCAAAAAAGCGTCCGCGAAAATTGGTCCATATTTCATCCTTAGGTTGCTTAACTAAGTATATTTTGTTAACCTCAAATGAGGCAGGGCCAGCAAAGTAACAGGCTGATATAATAACATTTTATCTTAATACGAACATTTCCGGACCAAGTGGATTGCCGGTTTTATATCTATATTAATACATTCAAATATACGCTTCCTATGGTTGATTTCATCAATGCGCGAAAGCTGGAGGCCGAGGGTGGACGTTCCGATACACACCAATATGGGCGATGGCGATAGTGGGCAGTCGCCACAACGCCCGGTTCAGCCAGGTGTCTCCGGTGTTCGCCCCATGCGCAGGGACGACGTTCCCGCAGTCGAGGCCGTGCTCAACAGCGCTTTCAAGAAGAACGGGCAAGAACGGAACTTCAATTTCCGCTCCTATATCGAGAAACTGTTTTTCGGCAGTCCCGCCTTCAGCCCGGAGAACGGCAGCGTTGTCTACGACGCCGGGGAGAACAGGGTCACAAGCGTCATCCTCGCCGTGCCCATGCGTTTCGTCGCGAACGGGAAAACCATTACCGCAAGGCTGCTCTGCGCCTTCGCATCTGATGGGAAACAGGGTGCGCTCGGCGCGGCGCGCCTGTCTCGGGGCATGCGGGCATCCAAACACGACATGCTGTTCTCGGACACGGCTTCACCCGTTAGCGCCGATCACTGGGTGGCGACCGGGGGCAACATGTTGCCGATTGAAAGCCTGCAATGGCACAAGGCGCTCAAGCCCTTCTGCACCATTGCCCTGCGCATGCCGCGCCGTTCCAAACTGGCCAAAACCACACTTGCCCTGACCATGCTCGGTTTCGTGGATGGAATCCTCAGACGCTGGAAAAAGGGTCTGAGACCGCAGGAGGCGGCCGGCGCCACGGTAAAAACCGTTGACTACGAAACCTTCCGCCGCAGGGCGCTCACGATGATCGAGCGTTTTTCCATTCGCCCGGAATGGTCTCACGAGGAATTCCACTGGCTGATAGAGATGAGCAGGGCCAATGAAAGCCTCGGTGAACTGAAGGGCGTGATGATCGAGAATGCCGAAGGCCATGCCATGGGCGCCGCGCTGTTTTTCGGCCAGCGGGGACGAACGGCCTATGTGCTCAATCTCGTCTGCGATGCCGGCTGCGAAAACGATGTGCTCAACACCCTGTTCCGCCATTTCGATGACGAGAACTATGCCCATGTCACCGGCATGTCGCAGCCGTTTCTCATCAACGCGCTTTACCGCCAGAACCACATGAGCTTCCGCCATGACGGTTATTTCTGCATGGCGACCCGGGATGACGAGCTGAGGGAAAAAGCGCTGGCCGGCGATATCTATATTGGCGGGCTGTGCTCTGAAAGCTGGAGCAAGCTCATAACAGACTACTGAGGCCTCCACCCGGCAACGGGACGGAGCGCCGACTGGGCACCCTCAAGCCTAGCTGAACCGCCCGACGTTGGCCGAGATGAGATGGCGCAGCGCTTTCGCATAACGTTTGGAGCGCGTCTTGGCAGCCAGCGCGCTGGTCCAGTCCACCATCGATCCGTTGATATCGAAATCGCCGAGCTGTCCCTCGGGAATATCGCCCTTTTCGATGCGCTCGACGATGGACGCGAGTGCCGCATAAAATTCCGGCGAGCGATAGGGCGGATGCAGCGAATACATGCCCTTGCCCGTGCCGAGAAAATCGAGCCGGTGGACGCCGCTGCGCATCATGTTGGTGCTCAGCACTTCCTCGGCGGGCATGGAGACCGGCTGCTGGTTATAGGCATAGGAGCGGATGCGCCGTTTGACATCGGGCCGCAGCAACTCCAGCGAACCGATCCGCTTCGCAAAACGATCCATGTCGATCAAGAAAAGGCGGGTGGACACCGTGGCGAAACGCCAGGTGGGAATGCGTGACGGCAACTTGCGCGGCTCAGGGATGTTCTTCACGCCGGGCATGCCGACATGGCGGGAAATATCGAGATCGCCACGCACCGTCGGCGGCCCCGAAAAGGGCGTGATGCACAGCGCATCCGGATTGGCCTTCTGCAGCGCGATCGCCTCGGCGAACCAGCTCTGACTGCCGCCGCCGAACATCATGTCGCTGTCCATATGCAGCACATAACGGGCATTGGCGCGTTTGATACCATGGAAATAGACATGGAAGGGCCCGCCGTCGAAAGCCTTGGCGGGATAGGGAATGGGTGAGCGGGAAAAGAAGGTCTGCGTCACCGCGCTGCGCGCCGCATCGCTGTAATCGACGATATCCACATGCAGATGCGGATAGTTGGTCTGCATTTCCTCCAGCATGTCGAAGAGACGCTGGCGCGCCGCATCAAAACCGTTGCCCTTGTAGCGGCCTGCCCCCACCTGGCCCGTATCGACGGTCAGGAGAATGCGATCCACCTGTCCGCCCCAGACCCTGAGCTGATGCGGCAGGGTCAGGGCCGCATGCGGAGCATCGAAGGGATGGAGGTTGATTTGCAGCGCCTTTTGCACGGGAGGAAGCGGCATTTCAGCATTCATAGTCATGCACCACGGTTCCGGAATTCATTGATGACGGCCATCATGGGTTTTTCGTTGAAACTCCAGTCGAGCGGCAGCGGCCGGTTGGCGGTGCCGTCGCGGCGCGGATAGGCCCAGCGGATCCAGCTATATTGATCCGAAATGCCCCATGTGGTGATGGAGGAAAGCGGGCCGCCTGCAGAAGCTGCTTCCAGAAACTCGCGGACCTGGCCGGTGATCAGCATGTCGCGCTCGGCCTCCGGCGCCGGCAGCGTCTGGTCCATCACGTCAAGTTCCGTCACCAGAACGGCAAGACCGTAACTGCGCATTTCCGTCGTGAAGGCGGCAAGCTCGTCCTTGGCGATCGGCCAGCCGCCGCGCAAATGCCCCTGGAGGCCGATCGCGTTGATCGGCGCGCCCTTTTCGAGCAGTTCGAGGATGAGATTGCGGAAAGCGGCGCGTTTGGCCGGCGATTTCTCGGCGGCAAATTCGACGTCATATTCGTTGAGCACGAGCTGCGCCTTCGGATCGACCGCATGGGCGATCTCGAAAGCCTTCTTGATGGCATCAGGCCCCGCGCCATAATACCAGGCATCACGCCGCGCACGCACATTGCCCGGCACGTCGGGGATCGGTTCGTTGACCACGTCCCAGCTGTGGATCACGTCCTTGTATCGCTCCATCACGGTAACGATATGGGTCTCCATCAGCTTTTCGACCTTCATGCCGCCGCCGATGCTCGCAAGCCAGGGCGCGTTGGAGGCATACCAGATCAGCGGATGGCCATGCATGGAAAGCTTGTGCTGACGCGCGAAGTTGGCGATTGCATCCGCAGCGGTGAAATCGAACGCTTCAGCCGAAGGCCGCAGAACCTCCCATTTCATTTCGGTGACGGGGGTGATGCGCGAGCAATATTTCACCACCGCCTCGCCGATGCGGCTATCGGCGGTGAGGTCAGGCAGGTAGACGGCCGCGCCATAGGGGGCGGTTTTGATCGTGGCTTTCTTCTGCGCGGCAAAGGCCGGGCCGGCCACGGCATGCAGCAGGCCAGCGCTTGCCGCACCACCCAGAAAATTCCGCCGCCCGATCCGCATCAACCCGCCTCCGCAACCCCGGCGCATCGGCGTCCGGAAGGACGCACCGCGCTTTCATTCTCAAAACATAACATTCCAATCATGCCAAAAGGATATTAAAGATTTGCAAGGTTAACCGACGCTATACCACGTCATAATTGGTGAGCCCCGCTTAATGCGGTAGTAACTTCACTGTGAGAATGCTTGGGCCGCCCCTCATGGAGTTGAAAAGCTTGGTCTCCGTTTCGATTGTCATTCCCGTTCGCAATGGCGAGCGTTACATCGTGGAAGCGATCGAAAGCGTGTTGCTGCAGGGCGAGACCATCCGCGAAGTGCTTGTTGTCGATGACGGCTCCACCGACACCACCGCGCAAAAGGTGGAAGGTTTTTCCGATCCGCGCGTGAAACTTCTGGCCCGGCCGCAGGGAAGGCAGGGCGTTTCCGCCGTGCGCAATTTCGGCCTGTCGCAGGCGCGCGGCGAATGGACGATGTTTCTCGATGCCGACGACCGTCTGAAACCGGGCGCCATCGCAGCGCTTTGCGCCGGCATTTCCGGCCCTGAAGTCGTCGCCGTCTATGGCGATTACGAGCGCATCGATGAAAACGGCGTCAAGATCGGCCGGCGCAATCTCATTCGCCGCCGGGAAAAGCCTGACGGTTTTATTCTCCAGCCGCTGCTCGGCGGAAACTTCATCGTCAACGGCGGCATCATGCTGGTCAGGACCCGCATCTTTCAGGACTTTGGCGGTTTTGACGAGACCTTGCGTTATGCGGAAGACTGGTACGGCTGGTGCAGGCTCGCCGCCGCCGGCCGTTTTGCCTATCTGCCCGGCCGCCATGTGCTCGACTACCGGGTGCACAGGACGAGCGTGATGATGAACAGGCTTTTGACCTTCCGGGATTGTGAACCGGCCATCGAAGCCGTGTTTTCCGATCCCGCCATCATCGCAGCCGTCTCCCCGCAGGAACTGCGACGGCTTCGCCGCAAGTCGGAAAACCACATGAATGCCTATACCGTGGCGCAGGCCTTTCGCGCCCGCCGCTACCGCGAGGCCTTTTCGGCGCTTGCCGATACCTTCCTCAACCGCCCGCGCCAGAGCCTCAGGGCCGTCGTTTTTTCCGCCGCCGCACTTGCCGGAATTTAGGAGTTTCCATGTCCGAGATCATGCCGGAAGCGGTGGTGTGCATACCGAGTTTCCGCCGGCCGGAAGGCCTGAAGAAGACGCTCGCATCGCTCGCAGCCCAGAAGGTCGATTTTCCCTTCGCCGTCGTCGTTGTCGATAATGATGGCGCGGGCCAGCAGGGTCTCGCCGTCGCACGCGCCTTTTTCGCCGAGAGCGGCATGGCCGGTCAGGCGCTGGTGGAACCGACACAGGGCAATTGTTACGCCATCAACACGGCCTTCCGCACAGCCCGGCAAAGTTATGCTTCGGCCGAGTGGTTGCTGATGATCGATGACGACGAGGCCGCCTCCCCCCAATGGCTTGCCGAAATGGTTTCAGCGGCAAAGTCCTTCGGCGTCGATATCGTCGGCGGACCGGTCAACCGCGAATTCGACGCCCCGGCTTCGAAGGCGGTTTTATCCCATCCGCTGTTCGGCTCCATCGAGGCGCCGACCGGCCGGGTCGAGCAAATCCACGGATCGGGCAATTGCCTGATCTCCCGGCGGGTGTTCGAAACCCTGCCGAAACCGGAATTCGACGTGCAGTTCAACTTCCTCGGCGGCGGCGACATGGACTTCTTTACCCGCTGCCGCAAGGCCGGCTTTAAATTCGCCTGGAATGCGCAGGCCGTCATCATCGAATATGTGCCGGAAAGCCGCATGGCGCCGCGCTGGATCATGGAGCGCTCGCTCCGCACCGGTATCATCAATTACAGCATCGACCGCGCCCGCCGCCCCGGCCTGAAGGGCGGACTGCTGCTTGCCGCCAAAAACGCCGTCAGCCTGTGCCTATCGCTGGTCCGCGCCATTTCCGCAGGCTTGAAAACCGGCGCATTGCTGCCCGCCACCCATCCGCCGCTGATGTCCATCGGCCGCGTGATGGCGAGCCTCGGCATAACGCTGACGCCTTACAAGGCGCCGGCGAAGAAGACCTGAAGTCCAATCACTCCAGCCATGGTTAGCTCAGGGTCTTTTCCCTGCCGAGCGAGATTGTATTTATGAGCCGTTTCTGCAAACCGAACGACGAAAAGGCCGTCGCAAGGACGAGCAGCGGCACGAGCACCGGCCAGAAGAAACAAAGGACAATGCCGGTTACCCGATAAAAATCCCAGCTCTTATCGCGGCGGGCGCCTTCGATATAGGTCATGGCGAGAGAGGTAACGGTGCCAATTCCATATATGAAAAGAGAAATGGACGTAATCACCATTGGTGGCCTCGAAATATCTCTGATTCGAATAAATTTATAATATTTGTGCAGTGTAGCGCACCCGTTCGCAGTTGCAACGGGTTTCGGCGGCGAAGCGCATCGATTCAATATGTTAGAGAAATCTCAAATTATCGGGCGGGAGAGGCGCGATGCTCTAGCGATTTTGCCCCGACGCCCCGAAGCGGTACTTCAGCAGCGAATATATCGCAATCGGATTGGTCAGCAGGTAACGTTTTCCAAGACGCTTCGGCTCAAGCATCGCCCGGTAGAGCCATTCCAGCCCCATGTCCTGCATCCATTGCGGCGCCCGGCTGTTCTTGCCGGCGATGAAATCGAAAAGGCCGCCGCAGGTCTTGATGACAGCGATGCCGGAAAGCCTGTCCAGATTGCGCGAAACGAAACGCTGCTCCAGCGGTATGCCGAAACCAACCCAGAGAATATCGGTCCCGGACGCGGCGATATCCGCGAGGATCGTCTCTTCCTCGGCCCGGCTGAAATAACCGTTGCGCCGCCCGGAAAAGACGAGGCGCGGATAAAGTCTCTGCATTTCCTCGACCGCCGCACGGTTCACCTCTTCGGAGCCGCCGAGGAAATAAAACCGGCTGCCCGTCTCTTCGGCGCGCTTCGCCACCGCATGGACGAGATCAGTTGTCGCGACCCGTTCCCTCAATGCCCTAGGGCAGAATTTGCGGGAGAAGATAACCAGCGACATGCCATCGGCGTGAATCTGGTCCGCCTGCCGCAGCATGGCGTCGAATTCCCGATCGTGATGGCAGAGCGCAATGACCTGACCGTTTGCCGACGTCGAATAAAACGGTCTTGCACCGGCGGCGCGCGCCGTCGTCGCACGCAGGATGAAATCCCGCGCCGTTTCATCGATGGTCGCGTCAGTGATGGGTAACGCCGCAAGCGGAATAACCGGCCAGACCTGACCAGTCCCCTCCGCATCCGGCATCTCTCTCCCTGTCATGATCTGTCCGGTGTCCAAGATAGGCATCGTTTCATTGTTATATTCACGCTTATGCATAGGGTATAAGGCTTCAAACACTACGAAGAACTATCATTAATATTTTTATAAATCCCCGTATGCAGCAGGCATTTTACACGCCTGAAGGTTGTGCGCCACATTTTCTGCCTATTCCGGTTTTCCAGCCGATGGGTTAAGGGACGCGGAAATCAAACCACGGAAGGGCTCCGGCCATGGAAACAATCTCGATCGACAATCGCGGCGATTTCGGCCTCTGGGCGATAGAACGGGCAAAAGAAATCGTGGCCAACGAGGCCTCCGATCTTGCGATTTCGGTTCGCGACGGTGACGAGGCCGGCATTCGCGACGCCGGCAATGCGCTGGGTGCTGCCATCGCCGCCGCCCTGCTCGAAGTTTATGACGGTCTTATCTCGGAAGAATAACTCGGCACGAGCCGCCTTACGGCTTAACGCGCTGCGGCTTCCGCATGATCGTCCCGGCGCAGATAACCCCAGAGGCCGAGAGCCACGGCAATTCCGAG
This sequence comes from Agrobacterium radiobacter, assembly GCF_040801995.1. Taxonomy (NCBI): domain Bacteria; kingdom Pseudomonadati; phylum Pseudomonadota; class Alphaproteobacteria; order Hyphomicrobiales; family Rhizobiaceae; genus Agrobacterium; species Agrobacterium radiobacter. The sequence goes on from NZ_JBEGHX010000001.1 coordinate 2,015,228, forward strand.
ACCGAGGAACAGACCCCCGACGCCACCGGCAATCAGGAAGGTCAGCTTGCCGGGCGGCCAGCTTCTGGAATTGGGTGCGACCGGCTGCGAAATCACCCGCACATTGGTGGAATCGATCGATTGCTGTTCGGCCAGCTGGCGCGAGCGGGTCAGATAGGTCTCGTAGATCGCCGCGGCCGAGCGGGCGTCGCGATCAAGATCACGCAGCCGCACCTGAGCGTCATTGTCGGTAAAGACATTGGCGCGTTCCGCCACGGCCTTCAGCCTCAGCGCATCCAGCGAGGAGCGCGCTTCGGCGACATTGATCTTGGCCGCCTGCAGGATGCGGCGCGCCTCGTCCGCCATGCCGCGTTCCAGCATTGCCCGCTCCGCACCTGCGGTTGCAAGACGCGGATGGCGGGCGCCATAGGTCAGCGTCATCGCGCCGATCTGCTGCTGCAGGGTGCTGTATTGCGCGCGGATGGTGTTCATGGTCTGGCTGTCGAAGATGGCGTCGCTCTGGGTGCGGTTCTGGGCAATCGCCGCCTCCATCTGCTTGAGACGCGATTCTTCCTGAATGAGGCGCTGCTGGGTCGCAAGCACCTGCGCATTCAGCTCGCCGGATGCGAGATTGCTGACGAGCTGGCCGTTATTTTCCTGCAGGCCGTTCTCGCGGCGGAAATCGGCCACGCGCTTTTCGGCGATGGTGACATTCTCGCGCATTTCCTCGAGCCGCTTCTTGAGATCGTCGACGACGCGCTGGCTGCTGTCGGAGGTCGTCTGGAACAACTCGCTTTCGAAGGCCTTCACGATGGCCTTGGAAACCGTCACGGATTTTTCCGCATCATTGGTCCAGACCGAAAGCGTCACGACAAAGGAACGCGGGTCGCGTTCCGCCGCCACCCGGTCGCCGAGCGAACGAAGCGCACCGACCCGGTTGTCGCCATCGTCAGGCGCGGAAGAGAACATCGCCTTCAACCGGGCAAGCAGCGGTGGCGTTATGAATTCACGGTCCTGATCGAGCTTCAACTCGTCCACCACCCGCGCCAGCACGTTGCGTGAGGTGATGGTGCGCAGCTTGCTTTCCACCTCGAGGATCTGCGTGTCGCGCTGCTGGTTCGGTGAAAACACCCCGTCATTGACGACATTCAGATTGGAGGGATTAACGACGATATCCGTATAGGCCTTGTAGCGCGGCGGCGTCATATAGGCGTAGGTGAGTGCGCCGGCGACGCAGAAAACAATCGCCAGCACGATCCAGATGATGCCTTTGCGAAGCCAGAGGATGACGTCATCCACACCGATCCTGTCGATATGTTTCAGGCCAGGCAGCGCAGCCGCCAGACTGCCGCTCGGCGAAGCCGTCTTCACCGGCGTCTCGGCCGGAGCCGGCTCGGCAGCAGTCGCCGCCGGTTTCGGCTCAAGATGCTCCTTCAGCACCGTGCGCTCGAAAACCTCGTCCTCATCCACCAGATCGTCCAGCAGGGAACCATGGGGTTTCGCGGCGGGCGCCGTTTTTTCATCGAGCGGACGTGCCTGCTTATGTCCCGCCTTTTGAAGCCTGTACATCAGCCAATCCAACTCGAACGAACCACAAAAAAGGCTGGCAACACATGGTTCTCATCGTCGCCAGAGCCGCTATCGATGGATAAGTTTAAATATGACGGGTGAATTTTAGGTTACCCGCATTTGTTTGCACCATCATCGCCTATTCGCGGCCGCCATGAAAGGGATGATTGACTTGAATGGATCGATACGGTTCTTTCAGGCGTTATATTTTTACATTATCCATTTGACCCTCAAAAGATTTTATCGAAACGGAGTTTGGCATGAGCCTGAAATTTGGAACGAGCGGCCTTCGCGGCCTCTCTGTCGATCTGAAAGGAAAAGCCTCGGCCGTCTACGCCACGGCATTTGCAAGGCACCTTCTCACATCGGGTCAGGCAAAGGCGGGCGATCCCATTCTCGTCGGCCGCGATTTCCGCGATTCGAGCCCGGATGTTTCCGCCACCTGCATCGCCGCGCTGAAAAAAGCCGGCCTGACCCCGTTCGATTGCGGCACCGTGCCGACACCGGCGCTGGCGCTTTATGGCCTTTCGCTGAAGGCGGCAGCGCTGATGATAACAGGCTCACATATCCCGGCCGACCGCAACGGCATCAAGTTCTACCGCCCGGACGGCGAAATCGACAAGCAGGACGAGACGGCGATTGCCGCTCTCGCTGCTGAAATCGAGGCGGAGGGCGTAAGCGCCGAGGCGGCGACGTCGGAGGACCATTCCGCCATCGCAGCCGAACTATTCTACGAGCGCAACATCGCGCTGCTGCCTGAAAAAGCGCTCGCCGGCCTCAAGATCGGCGTTTATCAACACAGTACCGTGGCGCGCGATCTCTTTGTCGATGTGCTTGCCCACTATGGTGCGGATGTCGTTCCGCTCGGCCGCTCCGAAACCTTCATCCCCGTCGATACCGAAGCGGTTTCGCCGGAAACGCTGGCGCTTCTCAAAAAATGGTCGCCGGAGCACGGTCTCGACGCCATCGTTTCCGCAGACGGCGACGGCGACCGCCCGCTGCTGACCGATGAAAACGGCGTGCCGCTGCGCGGCGACCTCATCGGCCTGATCACCGCCAATTTCCTCGATGCCGGCGTGGTCGTCACCCCCGTGACCTCCAATTCGGGCATCGAGGCAAGCGGCTCCTTCGAGGTCATCCGCACCAAAGTCGGCTCGCCTTTCGTCATCGCCGGCATGACTGAGGCGCTCGCCGCCGGCAGGAACGGCGTCATGGGTTTTGAAGCCAATGGCGGCCTGCTGACGGCCTCGGCCTTCACACTCAACGGCAGGCCGCTTTCACCATTACCGACGCGGGACAGCTTCCTGCCGATCCTCGCCGTGCTGCTTCTCTCGGCCGAACAGAAAAAGCCGCTGTCGCAGATCGCCGCCGCCTATAATCTGCCGGTGGCCGCCGCCGACCGTCTTGAAAATTTCGCCCAGGAAAAAAGCGCCGCCCTGATGACGCATCTGCGCGCCTCACGGACCAATCTCGACGCTTTCCTCGCACCGGTCGGCACCGTCAAGGCGCTGAGCGACATTGACGGCCTGCGCGTGGCGTTGACCGATGGCAGCACCATCCATTTCCGCCCTTCCGGCAACGCGCCGGAAATGCGCTGCTACGTCGAAGCCGCCAATCAGGATGAGGCCGAAACGCTTCTGAACAAGGGGCTCGATCTCATCCGTAATTTCGGGTGAGAGTGGATGCCGCATGCGCGATGGTGTAAGCTGCGCGCATGAAGAGAATGGACGCCATCAGGAAACTCAAGCAACACGCCCATGCGGTGAAAAGCATGGGCGTGACGTCGCTTTATCTTTTTGGCTCGACGGCCCGCGATGAAGCCTTTGCGACAAGCGATCTGGATATCTTCATCGACTATGATCCGGGCCGCCGTTTCTCGTTGCTCGATCTCGTCGGCATCAAGCAGTTTCTGGAAGAGGAATTGGCGGTGGAAGTGGACGTGACGACACGTAACAGCCTCCACCCGCTGCTCCGGAATGACATCGAACAATCCGCTGTACGGATATTTTGATGGTCGGACGCAGGGTCGAGCCGGTTCTCGCCGAAATTCTGGAAGCCATAAACGGCATTGAAACCCACACCGCGGGTCTGTCACTTGCTGATTTCCAGCAAAATTGGCTCCTCAAACTCGCTGTGCAGCGCGCTCTGGAAATCGTTTCCGAGGCATCCCGCCACCTCCCCGAAGACTTGCTTGAGCTTACGCCTGATGTCCCGTGGAAACAGATTCGCGGTATCGGTAATATTCTGCGCCATGAGTACCACAAGATCGCCGACGACATCGTTTGGGCGGTTGTCACCGAACATTTAGCGCCACTCAAAATTGCAATTGAGACTATTCAACGCTCCGTCGAAAGTGAAACCTGAGCGCTTTGTCAGAATGGTGTCGCAAATGTCGCACCCCGCCAGTGCCCTGTTGCTCTTCCGGCTCTGCGGAGCGATAAGAACCGGAGGGCCACAAGAGGCGGATTATGAGCGGCGAGACCATTACCCTTTATGAAGCGATCGGTGGCGATGCGACCGTCAGGGCGCTCACCCGGCGCTTCTACGAATTGATGGATACCCTGCCGGAGGCAGCGCGCTGCCGCGCCATCCACCCTGCCGATCTCTCCGGCAGCGAGGCGAAGTTCTACGATTATCTGACGGGATATCTTGGCGGACCGCCCGTCTATGTCGAGAAACACGGCCATCCGATGTTGCGGCGACGCCATTTCGTCGCCCCCATCGGCCCCGCCGAGCGGGATGAATGGTTGCTCTGCTTCCGCCGCGCCATGGACGAAACCATCGAGAACGTGAAGCTGCGCGAGATCATCTGGACGCCGGTGGAACGGCTGGCCTTTCACATGCAGAACCAGGAGGCAGACAGCCAATGACCACGCAGAGCGCGACCATCGCAAGCGTTCCCCGTGAAAGATTGCGGGCCTTCATTCTGTTGCTGGGCGGCCTGCTGGGCGCGGCCGGGGTCATGCTTGCAGCCGCAGCCACCCATACCGGCGAAACCTATATGCTCGGCAATGCCTCGGCGATGGCGCTGGCCCATGCGCCGGTTCTGGTGGCGCTGCATATCGGTGCGGGTCGCATCAGAACCGCCATTCCGGCGGGCCTGATCCTCGGCCTCGGCACGGCGATCTTTGTCGGCGATCTCGTTGTCAGGCATTTTTCCGGCCACAGCCTGTTTCCCTACGCTGCACCCACGGGCGGCCTCGGCATGATCGTCGGGTGGCTGGTACTCTGCGCGGGAGCGTTTCTGAAGCCGAAGGGCTAGCTTTCAGCCCTAACGCCGCTTCCAGCGAAACGATAGAATATTGCGGCCCTCTTCAGCCGCCGCGCCGATCTCGAAGGACGGTGTTTCACCCGGCTGGCGGGTGCGCAGATGGGGAAAGGTCACAACATTGCCGCCGCTTCTGGCAACGCGGTTGCGTCTTTCCCGTTCACCGACGATTTCATAGATGTCCGTCAGGACGGGGTCGCCGGCCTGCTCGGCCATCTTGTGCAGTTCCACACGGCAGGCTTCTGCTACCGCGGGATCTTCATCGTGGAAATTACTGCGCTCGTCGCTCATCGCTGGAGGTCCGTTCATTCATCGTCTGCAGCGCCCGCTCCAGACTGGATTTGCTGCCATTGCGCAGCGGAATGAACGTCTTGCCGAATTTCTTGCAACCCGACTTCACCCGCAGACACGCATCGTGGCTGATACAGTCGATCGGGCAGAAAACGCAGTCGACGGAGGGAAGGACGGTATCGATGCGGGAGACGGCCTCGCGCAGGCCGCCATCATGATGAATGAGTTCCGCACCGAAATTGCTGGCGATCTGGCGAAGATGCGCAACCTGACAGTCACGGCCGCCGACATAAAGAAAGCTTTTCGGACCGGAAAGCTGCTGTTCGGCCACGTCCTTTTCGGTCTGTGGCGCGCCCTTGCCCTGCTTGCCGCCGCGTTCGGCCTTCTTCTTTTCCTTGCGTGCCATTCCCTCACCTGCCGGTTGATTTTTCAATGCCCCGGACGTTCGGGATGCCGGCACCATAATAAAGATGAGTTTTGGAGTAAAGTATAAAGGTGATAATTTTCCTCATGTTTTGACATAAAGAATCGATCACATATTCGCGAGAACGGTCCCGTTCAGCCGTTTATCCGCAATCCGCCCATGAAAAGCTGCTCCAGATGCCGGGCCGCATCTTCGAAACGGCCTTCGCCACCATTCTTGTCACCCAGCACCGCCCGTACCTGCACGTCGAAATCCGCATAATGCTGGGTGGTCGACCAGATCGAGAAAATCAGGTGGTAGGGATCACATTTGGCCATCCGTCCGGCCTTCACCCAGGCGCGGATGACCTCAGCCTTCTCATCCACCAGTTGTTTCAGCGGTCCTTTCAGCTCGTCCTCAATATGCGGCGCGCCCTGCAGGATCTCATTGGCGAACAGGCGGCTCTCACGCGGAAAATCGCGCGACATTTCCAGTTTGCGGCGAATATAGGAGCGGATCTCGCTTTCGGGATTGCCCTTGGCGTCGAAAGCCCTGAGCGGGTCGAGCCATGTATCAAGCACTCGCTCGATCAGCGCGCGATGCATCGCCTCCTTGGTGCGGAAATAATAAAGCACGTTCGGTTTCGACATGCCGGCGGCCTCGGCAATCTGGTCGATGGTGGAGCCGCGAAACCCGTTCGTGGAAAAAACACTGAGCGCGGCTTCAAGAATCGCTTCCTGCTTTTCTTCCTGAATGCGGGTCCGCTTCTGTGTTTTCGCTGCTCGCGGTATGGCCATTCTCAGCTCTCTGTTTCTTTTCAATGCAATTGCCGTTACAGTATGCTTAAAAAATAATCGTCGCGTACAGTTTAGGCAAAATTAGTGCGATTCGTCACGAATATCCCTTGCTGACGTCACCACGAATTTGCAATGTTTACCAGCCGGTCAATTTATCCCCCATCGCCATCACAAGGCAATGGCTGTTATCTTAACCGGCAAAAACGGGAACGGCACAAGCTTTGCTTCGATAAAAACAAAACAGGTGAGGACGACACTGCATGACGGCGGGTAAAAACTTGACGGTCAATGGCGACCGTCTGTGGGACAGTCTGATGGACATGGCGAAAATCGGCCCCGGCATCGCCGGCGGCAATAATCGCCGCACACTGACGGATGAGGATGCGGAAGGCCGCCGCCTGTTCCAGCGCTGGTGCGAGGCGGCGGGCCTGACGATGGGCGTCGACCGCATGGGAACCATGTTCGCCACGCGCCCCGGTGAGGACCCGGAGGCTTTGCCGGTCTATATCGGCAGCCATCTCGACACCCAGCCGACCGGCGGCAAGTTCGACGGCGTGCTCGGCGTGCTGGCCGGGCTGGAAGTGGTGCGTAGCCTGAACGACCTCAATATCAAAACCAGACATCCGATCACCGTCACCAACTGGTCCAATGAGGAAGGCGCACGCTTCGCGCCCGCCATGCTGGCCTCGGGCGTCTTCGCCGGCATTCACGATCTCGATTACGCCTATAGCCGCACCGATACTGACGGCAAGACCTATGGCGAAGAGCTGAAGCGCATCGGCTGGCTGGGCGAGGAAGAGGTGGGCGCGCGCAGGATGCACGCCTATTTCGAATATCACATCGAACAGGGGCCGATCCTTGAGGCCGAAGGCAAGCAGATCGGCGTCGTCACCCATGGCCAGGGCCTGTGGTGGCTGGAAGTGACGCTGACAGGCAAGGAGGCGCATACCGGCTCGACGCCGATGGCCATGCGCGTCAATGCCGGCTTGGCTGCCGCCCGCATCCTCGAAAAAGTGCAGGAAGTGGCGATGGCCCACCAGCCGGGCGCGGTCGCCGGCGTTGGCCAGATGATCTTCACGCCCAATTCCCGCAACGTGCTGCCCGGCAAGGTGGTTTTCACCATCGACCTCAGAACCCCCTCACAGGCGAAACTCGACAGCATGCGCGCCATCTTCGAGCGCGAGGTGCCGCAGATCGCCGAAGAACTCGGCGTCGGCTGCACGATCGAAGCGATCGGCCATTTCGATCCGGTTACCTTCGACGCCGTTCTGGTCGGCCGCGTGCGCGCCGCCGCCGAAAGACTGGGCTACAGCCACATGGATATCATCTCCGGCGCCGGCCACGATGCGTGCTGGACGGCAAGGGTCGCCCCCTCCACCATGATCTTCTGCCCCTGCGTGGACGGGCTTTCCCACAACGAGGCGGAGGAGATTTCGCCGGAATGGGCAGCCGCCGGCTGCGATGTGCTGCTGCATGCGGTGCTGGAGACTGCGGAGATTGTACAATGACCGCCACCATCATCAAGAACGGCATCATCGTCACCGCCGACCTCACCTACAAGGCCGATGTGAAGATCGAAGGCGGCAGGATCACCGAGATCGGGCCCGATCTGACCGACGGCACGGTGCTCGATGCCACGGGATGTTACGTCATGCCCGGCGGCATCGATCCGCATGTGCATCTGGAAATGCCCTTCATGGGCACCTATTCGGCCGATGACTTCGAGAGCGGCACGCGGGCGGCCCTTGCCGGTGGCACAACCATGGTGGTGGATTTCTGCCTGCCGGAGCCGGGCCAGTCGCTTCTGGACGCGCTGGCGCGATGGGACAACAAGGCGACCCGCGCCAATTGCGATTATTCCTTCCACATGGCCGTCACCTGGTGGGGCGAACAGGTCTTCGACGAAATGAAGACGGTGGTCCGGGAAAAGGGCATAAACTCCTTCAAACACTTCATGGCCTACAAAGGCGCGCTGATGGTGAATGACGACGAGATGTTCGCCTCGTTCTCGCGCTGCGCCGAGCTTGGCGCCATTCCTTTCGTGCATGCGGAGAACGGCGATATCGTCGCACAGATGCAGGAAAAGCTGATGGCGGAAGGCAATGTCGGACCGGAGGCGCATGCCTATTCCCGCCCGCCCTCGGTGGAGGGCGAGGCCACCAACCGCGCCATCATCATTGCCGATATGGCCGGTGCGCCGCTTTATGTCGTCCACACATCCTGTGAGCAGGCGCATGAAGCGATCCGCCGCGCCCGCCAGAACGGCATGCGGGTCTATGGCGAACCGCTGATCCAGCATCTGATCCTCGATGAAAGCGAATATGCCAACCCCGACTGGGATCACGCCGCCCGCCGCGTGATGTCGCCGCCCTTCCGCAACCGGCAGCATCAGGACAGCCTCTGGGCGGGTCTGGCTTCCGGCTCGCTGCAATGCGTGGCGACCGACCATTGCGCCTTCACCACCGAGCAGAAACGCTTCGGCCTCGGCGATTTCCGCAAGATACCGAACGGCACCGGCGGGCTGGAAGATCGCATGCCGCTGCTCTGGACCCATGGCGTAACCACCGGCCGCCTGACGATGAACGAATTCGTCGCCGTCACCTCCACCAACATCGCCAAGATCCTCAACATCTATCCGAAAAAGGGCGCGATCCTCGTCGGCAGCGATGCGGATATAGTCGTCTGGGATCCGCAGCTGGAAAAGACCATCAGCGCGGCAAGCCAGCAATCGGCCATCGATTACAACGTATTCGAAGGGCGGAAGGTCAAAGGCCTGCCGCGCTACACCCTGTCGCGCGGCCTCGTCAGCATCGAGGAGGCCACCATCGAAACGCAGCCGGGCCACGGCCAGTTCATTGCCCGCGACGCTTATCCAGCCGTCAGCCGGGCGCTTTCCACCTGGAAGGAACTCGTTTCGCCGCGCAAGGTGGAACGCGCAGGCATTCCGGCATCGGGTGTATGACCGTGAACACTGAGCCGAAACGCGAAATCGTCATCGCCGCAGCCGTTCTCCTCAACGAGCGGCGGCAGATGCTTGTCGTGCGCAAGCGCGGCACCACGCAGTTCATGCAGCCGGGCGGCAAGATCGATCCTGGCGAAACGCCGGAACAGGCGCTTCACCGCGAACTTGCCGAGGAAATCGGCCTGACGCTTCCCGAAAATGCCGTGCGTTACGAGGGCATCTTTCGCGAGGAAGCCGCCAATGAAACCGGCGCCGATGTCGTCGCCCATGCCTTCATCGCAAGGCTGTATGCCGATGTCACACCGCAGGCGGAGATAGAGGAAGTGCGCTGGCTCGATCTCGACCGCCACCCCGGCGTGATGATCGCCAGGCTTACGGAAACCCAAATGCTGCCGCTGGCGCGCGCGGTGCTCACGGAAAGCGACAAACAGCCAAGATGAACCAGGCCTCTCCTTATTCCGTCGTTTCCGCCAGAAAACTGGGCCTCACCTTCGAAACGGGGGATGGCCCGGTCCATGCATTGTCCGATGTCGATCTGGATGTGGGAAAGGGCGATTTCGTCTCCTTCATCGGCCCTTCCGGCTGCGGCAAGACCACTTTCCTGCGGGTCATCGCCGATCTTGAAAAACACACATCCGGCGAGATCACCGTCAACGGCACGACACCGGAAAACGCCCGCAAAGACCGCTCCTATGGGTATGTCTTTCAGGCCGCCGCGCTTTATCCATGGCGCAGCATCGAAAAGAACATCGCCCTGCCGCTTGAAATCATGGGCTATGGCAAGGCGGAACAGCGCGAGCGCATCGACCGCACACTCGATCTCGTCAACCTCAACGGTTTCGGCAAGAAATACCCCTGGCAGCTCTCGGGCGGCATGCAGCAGCGCGCCTCCATCGCCCGCGCGCTCGCCTTCGATGCCGACCTGCTGCTGATGGACGAGCCTTTCGGGGCGCTGGATGAGATCGTCCGCGATCACCTGAACGAACAGCTGCTGAAGCTGTGGGACAGGACCGGCAAGACCATCTGTTTCGTCACCCACTCCATTCCCGAAGCGGTCTATCTCTCGACGAAAATCGTCGTCATGTCGCCTCGGCCGGGGAGAGTGACTGACGTGATCGAATCCACCCTGCCGCGGGAAAGGCCGCTGGAGATCAGGGAGACGCCAGAGTTTCTGGCGATTGCGCACCGCGTGCGTGAAGGGTTGAAGGCGGGGCATGGCTATGAGGGGTGAGGTCAGCGCCAGCATTGCCCCCCTCTGCCCTGCCGGGCATCTCCCCCTCAAGGAGGGAGATCGGCAGGAGGCGCGATCACCGCTTCATTCGCAAACATTGAGATGGCTGAGACCCAACCGCGAGTCGATCTCCCCCCTTGAGGGGGAGATGCCCGGCAGGGCAGAGGGGGGTAAGCCGCACCCACGGAGTAAGCGTAAATCCCACCCACAGAGGGCTCCCCAATGACCCTCCTCCGCCACCGCATCCTCCCCATCCTCACCGTCCTCCTCGCCATCCTCATCCTCTGGCATCTCGCCGTCATCTACCTCAACATGCCCTTTGCCCGCGACCAGGCCACCCGCGCCGGTCAAAAGCCAAGCTTCTCCGAACTCCTGCCGCAAACCTTCGCGCAGGAACGTCCGGTCCTTCCCGCCCCGCACCAGATCGTCGCGGAACTCTGGGACACCACCGTCAACAAGGCCATCACCTCCAAGCGCAGCCTGATCTACCACGCCGGCGTCACGCTCTCCGCCACCCTGCTGGGTTTCGCCATCGGCGCTGTCCTCGGCATCCTGCTCGCCGTCGCGATCATTCATAACCGCGCCATGGACCGCTCCGTCATGCCGTGGATCATCGCCAGCCAGACCATCCCGATCCTCGCCATCGCGCCGATGATCATCGTCGTCCTGAATTCCATCGGCATTTCCGGGCTTTTGCCCAAGGCGCTGATCTCCACCTACCTTTCCTTCTTCCCCATCGTCGTCGGCATGGTGAAGGGCCTCCGAAGCCCGGAAACCCTCCAGCTGGACCTGATGCACACCTATAATGCCTCACCGGCGCAGATCTTCTGGAAGCTGCGCTGGCCCTCGGCGCTGCCCTATCTCTTCACCTCGCTGAAGATCGCCATCGCCATTGCGCTGGTCGGCGCCATCGTCGGCGAATTACCGACCGGGGCTGTCGCCGGGCTCGGCGCGCGCCTGCTTTCCGGCTCCTATTACGGCCAGACGGTGCAGATATGGGCGGCCCTGTTCATGGCCGCCGGCGTCGCGGCCCTGCTGGTGTCGATCATCGGCATCGCCCACGCAGCCGTCCTCAAGAGAATGGGAGCCCGGCCATGACGAATCCCTTCTGGTTTTCTGGCGCGACCCTGTTCTGGCTTGCCGCCTGGGCCTTCAACGAATGGCTGGTGCGCCACAGCTTCTCGTCACCGGCGGCAAAGCGCGTGAGCCGCATGGCGGTGCCGCTCCTCTTCGGGCTGGCCATTCTCGCCTTGTGGGAAGGCGTGGTGCGCGGTTTTGCCGTGCCGCCAATCCTCTTGCCGGCACCGAGCGCCATTCTTGCCCGCCTTCTTACCTCCCTGCCGATCCTCTGGGCCGATTTCCGCCAGACCTTCCTCAAATCGGTGCTGACAGGCTATGTGCTCGGCTGCGGTCTTGGCTTCATCGTCGCCATCCTCATCGACCGGTCTCCCTTCCTCCAGCGTGGGCTGCTGCCGATCGGCAATTTCGTCTCCGCTCTGCCTGTTGTCGGGATCGCGCCGATCATGGTCATGTGGTTCGGTTTCGACTGGCAGTCGAAAGTGGCCGTCGTCGTCATCATGACTTTCTTCCCGATGCTGGTGAACACGGTTCAGGGACTTGCCGCTTCCAGCCACATGGAACGCGACCTGATGCGCACCTATGCCGCCGGCTGGGGGCAGACGTTGATAAAACTGCGCCTGCCCGCCGCCTGGCCTTTCATCTTCAACGCGCTGAAGATCAATTCCACGCTGGCGCTGATCGGCGCCATCGTCGCGGAATTTTTCGGCACGCCGATCGTCGGCATGGGTTTCCGCATCTCGGCGGAAATGGGCCGCAGCAATGTCGATATGGTCTGGGCCGAAATCGCGGTCGCCGCGCTTGCAGGCTCCGGCTTTTACGGTCTGGTGGCGCTCGCGGAGCGTGCCGTCACCTTCTGGCATCCGTCCGTCCGTGGGGGACGAACGTAAATAACGAAAAAGGGAACAGCGATGAAAATGAAACTTGCATCCATGCTTCTTGCCGGCGCGTCACTTCTGACGGCAGTGAGCGCCGAGGCCGCCGACAAGATCACCCTGCAGCTGAAATGGGTGACCCAGGCGCAATTTGCCGGTTATTACGTCGCCAAGGACAAGGGCTTTTATGAAGCCGAAGGCCTCGACGTCGACATCAAGCCCGGCGGCCCTGATATTGCGCCGGCGCAGGTTCTGGCCGGCGGCGGCGCGGATGTCATCGTCGACTGGATGCCATCAGCACTTGCCACCCGCGAAAAGGGTGTTCCGCTCGTCAACATAGCCCAGCCGTTCAAATCGTCAGGCATGATGCTGACCTGCCTGAAAGAAACCGGCATCACCAAGCCGGAAGATTTCAAGGGCAAGACGCTCGGCGTCTGGTTCTTCGGCAACGAATATCCGTTCCTGTCTTGGATGGCGCACCTGAAAATCCCGACCACCGGCGGCGCGGATGGCGTTACCGTCCTCAAGCAGGGTTTCAACGTCGATCCGCTGCTGCAAAAGCAGGCCGCCTGCATTTCCACCATGACCTATAATGAATATTGGCAGGTCATCGATGCCGGCATCAAGCCGGAGGAACTCGTCACCTTCAAATACGAGGCGGAAGGCGTGGCAACGCTGGAGGACGGGCTTTACGTTCTCGAAGACAAGCTCAAGGACGCCAAATTCAAGGAAGACATGGTCAAATTTGTCCGCGCTTCCATGAAGGGCTGGAAATGGGCAGAAGAAAACCCAGACGATGCCGCCGATATCGTTCTTGAAAACGATGCTTCGGGCGCTCAGACCGAAAAGCACCAGAAGCGCATGATGGGCGAGGTCGCCAAGCTGACGGCCGGCTCGAAGGGCGCGCTGGACAAGGCGGATTACGAGCGCACCGTCAAGACGCTGCTCGGCGGCGGCTCCGATCCTGTCATCACCAAGGAGCCGACAGGCGCCTACACCACCGAAATCACCGATGCGGCGCTGAAGTAGTCGAATTTACCCTGGATGCATGGAACGCGCGGCACCGTCCGCGCGTTTTTTCACTGGTAACCCTTTTGATGAATTACAATATCCCGACCTATACAAAAATGTATATCAACCATCGCGGCTATGCGGATTGATTTGTACGACAACAAGAATTACAGTCCCGCCCACAAGACTGCCAAATTTGATCTTGTAAAGAAAGCACTCGGCAAAGGTGCTTGAGATTCGCGTTGAGGGGCGTTTGAATCGGGAGGATCGAAAAGGAAGTATTGTGATCCCTTGTTTCACATTCGCTATCGCATGACCTTCTAATATATGCCGCTAGGCTGCAGGACATGCGATCGAATATTGCGCGAGCCAAGACACATGCAGCATAAAGTCACGTTTAACCGCTTTGTATTCCTTCTTCTTTCCGCAACGGCGCTCCCCCTTTCCGCAGCAGCCGAGGGAGAGGCGCAGGCACCGGTCAAACAGCAGAACCTGCCTTCCATCGTCGTCGCACATGCCGCAAAACGCGATCTCGTCGACCGTATCATCGCGACAGGCACGATCCGCCCCGTGGACGAAATCTACGTCCAGCCGCTGGTCGATGGCCTGTCGATCGACACGCTGAACGTTGATATCGGCGACAGGGTGGAAGCGAATGCGGTTCTGGCCGTGCTTTCTTCCGACAGCCTCATCCTGCAGAAAAGCCAGCTGGAAGCCAACAAGGCAAAGGCAGAAGCTGCCGTCGCCCAGGCCAAGGCGCAGGTGCTGGAAGCCGAAGCGAGCGCGAGCGACGCGAACCGCCAGCGCGACCGCGCCGCAAAGCTCGGCCAGAGCGGCTCCGGTTCGGTTTCGCAGGTGGAACAGACCCAGGCACAGGCCGAAGTGGCCGCCGCCAAGCTCAACGCCGCCCGCCAGGCCGTCTCCGCCGGCGAGGCCGACATCAAGGTGGTTGACGCCCAGATCGCCGACATTGATCTGAAGCTGACGCGCACCGGTGTAAAAACCCCGGTCACCGGTATCGTCTCGGCCAAGAACGCCAAGGTCGGCGCGATTGCCAGCGGCGCCGGAAACCCGCTTTTCACCGTCATCAAGGACGGCGCGATCGAACTCGTCGCCGATCTGTCCGAGACCGATATCCAGAAGGTGAAGGTCGGCCAGAAAGCCTATTTGACGGTTGCCGGCGGAGCTGAGAAAATAGAGGGCAAGGTGCGCCTCGTTTCGCCCACCGTCGATCCGACGACGCGCCTCGGTTCCGTGCATGTCGTTCTGCCCGAAAACAGCCCGGCGCGCTCGGGCATGTATGCCAGCGCGGCGATCATCGTCGAGGAGACGAATGCGCTCGCTTTGCCGCTGTCGGCCGTCACCTCCGGGCGCGAAGGCTCGACCACCCGCAAGGTGGAAGGCGATATCGTCAAGCAGGTGAAGATCGAGACCGGCATTGAAGACGGCGGTTTTATCGAGATTGTCAGCGGTCTTGCTGCTGGAGACAAGGTTGTCGAGAAAGCTGGAGCATTCGTGCGTGATGGTGACCGGATAAGACCGGTGGAAGCCCCTGCGGCTGTGTCCAACTGACTGAGGGAATGAAATGAACTTCTCCGCATGGTCAATCCGTAACCCGATTGCGCCGCTGCTTGGCTTCGCGCTTTTGATGATCCTCGGCATGCAGGCGTTCAACACCCTGCCGATCACCCGTTTTCCGAACATCGACGTTCCCGTCGTGGCCGTCACCGTGACCCAGAGCGGCGCTTCGCCCTCCGAGCTGGAAATGCAGGTGACGAAGGAGATCGAAGACGCCGTCGCCGCCATCAGCGGCGTCGACGAAATCCAGTCCACCGTGGTCGACGGCCAGTCGACGACGACAGTTGTCTTCCGCATCGAAAAGCCGACGGAAGAAGCGGTTCAGGACACCAAGGACGCCATCGACAAGATCCGCAGCGATCTGCCTTCCGATATCGAAGTGCCCGTCGTCAGCAAGATCGACGTCGAGGGACAGGCGATCCAGACCTTTGCCGTCTCCTCACCGAACATGACGCTGGAAGAACTGTCCTGGTTTGTGGATGACACGATCAAGCGCTCGCTGCAGGGCCAGTCCGGCATCGGCAAGGTCGACCGCTATGGCGGCGCCGACCGCGAGGTGCGCGTTTCGCTGAGCCCCGAAAAGCTCGACGCCTATGGCATCACCGCAACCGAGGTGAACAGCCAGCTGCGCGGCACCAATATCGACCTCGGCTCCGGCCGCGGCCAGGTCGGTGGCAACGAGCAGACCATCCGCACGCTCGGCGACACACGCGATGTGAGCCAGCTTGCCAACACCACGATTGCGCTTTCCAACGGCCGTTTCGTCAAGCTTTCCGAGCTCGGCACGGTCACAGACACCTATGAGGAGCAGAAGTCCTTCTCGCGGTTCAACGGCAACCCCGCCGTCACCTTCGCGGTGTTCCGCTCCAAGGGCGCCAGCGAGGTCTCGGTCGCCGAAACCGTGGCGGCAAGCCTCGATCAGGTGCGCAAGAACCATCCTGATGTCTCGATCGAAATGGTCGATGACGCCGTCTATTTCACCTATGGCAACTACAAGGCGGCGCTCGACACGCTGATCGAAGGCGCTATCCTCGCCGTCATCGTGGTCCTGCTCTTCCTCCGCAACTGGCGCGCAACCCTGATTGCCGCCGTGGCGCTGCCGCTCTCCGCGATCCCGACCTTCTGGATCATGGATATCATGGGCTTCTCGCTCAACCTCGTCAGCTTCCTCGCGCTCACGCTCGCCACGGGTATTCTCGTGGACGACGCCATCGTGGAAATCGAGAACATTGCCCGCCACATCAAGATGGGCAAGACGCCCTATCGCGCGGCACTGGAAGCGGCGGACGAAATCGGCCTCGCCGTCATCGCCACCAGCTTCACCATCATCGCCGTCTTCGTGCCTGTCTCGTTCATGCCCGGCATTCCCGGCCAGTACTTCATCCAGTTCGGTCTGACGGTCGCCTTCTCGGTATTCTTCTCGCTCGCGGTCGCCCGTCTCATCACGCCGCTGATGGCGGCCTATCTGATGCGCGCCGAAGACGCGATGGACGATCACCACGACAATGACAGCCGGCTGATGAAGGCCTATACGCGCATGGTGACCGCCACCACCCGCAAATGGTGGGCGCGGTATCTGACGCTGCTCGGCGCGATCGCCTTCCTCGTCGCCTCCGTCATGCTGTTGAGCCAGGTACCCGGCAGCTTCCTGCCGCCGGACGACGCCTCACGCGTAACGCTTTCGGTGGAACTGCCGCCCAATGCGACGCTTGACGAGACAGATCGGACGACGACGCAGATCTATCACGCGCTGCGGGACATCAACGGCGTGGAAAGCGTCTTCATTCTTGGCGGCGCGTCGCCCAAGGGGGACCTGGAGCTTCGCCGCGCCACCGTTAACGTCATTCTGCAGCATATCGACCATTCGCTGCTCAAGCTGGTGGTCAACAAGGGGCTCGGCTCCATTCCGCTCATCGGCCAATATCTGCCGAAGGTGGAGGAAAAGGGCCGCGTACGTCCGCAATGGGATGTGGAACGGGATATTTTCGCGCAGGTTCGCGGCATTCCGGATGTCCGCATCATCAAGCTGAACGACCGTGCGGAACGCGAACTCTCCTTCAACTTCCTCTCCACCAATGAGAAGGACCTGAACGACGCCGTCGGCATTCTCGAAAGCCGCCTGCGCGCCTCGCCCATCCTTGCCAATGTCAGCTCGGAAGGTGCATTGCCCCGCCCCGAACTGCAGATCCGCCCGCGCAAGGACGAAATCGCCCGCCTCGGCATCACGCCGCAGCAGATTTCGCAGACGGTGCGTGTCGCCACCATCGGTGACATCGACGCCCAGCTGACGAAGATTTCGCTTGATGACCGGCAGATCCCGATCCGCGTGCAGGCCTCGCTCGATACACGTCGCGATCTCGCCACCATCCGCGCGCTGAAGATCAAGACCGCCTCCGGGTCGCTGGTGCCGCTCTACAGCGTTGCCGATATCGACTATTCGGAAGGTCCAAGCTCGATCAAGCGCAACGACCGCAACCGCGTGGTCTCCATCGGCTCCGACGTCCCGTTCGGCACGGCGCTGGATACCTCGACGGCTGAGTTCAAGCGCATCGTCTCGGAAACCGACCTGCCGGCAAGTGTTCGCCTTGCCGAAAGCGGCGACGCCAAGGTGCAGGGCGAAATGCAGCAGGGCTTCGTGAACGCCATGCTGCTTGGCCTGATGCTGGTGCTGGTCGTGCTCATCCTGCTGTTCAAGGATGTCATCCAGCCCTTCACCATCCTGTTCTCGCTGCCGCTTGCCATCGGCGGCGTGGCCGTCGCACTCATCATCACGCAGAACGCGCTCTCCATGCCCGTTCTCATCGGCATCCTGATGCTGATGGGCATCGTGACGAAGAACGCCATCCTGCTGGTGGATTTCGCCATCGAAATGCGCCGACACGGCATGGAACGGGTGCATGCCATGGTGGAGGCCGGCCGCAAGCGCGCCCGCCCGATCATCATGACCTCCATCGCCATGTCCGCGGGCATGTTGCCCTCGGCGCTCGGCGTCGGCGAAGGCGGTTCGTTCCGCGCGCCGATGGCGATTGCGGTGATCGGCGGCATCATCGTTTCGACGGTGCTGTCCCTGATCGTGGTCCCGGCCTTCTTCCTGATCATGGACGACCTGTCGCGCCTGCTCGCCCACCTCTTCGGCCGCTTCGTCGGCAAGAAGGAAGAGGAGGAAGAAGCGCTCTCCAACGAGAAACTCTCGGAGATCGCCCGCGAAAACAGCCTGGCTCTCTCCTCGCTGGAGGCACGGGTGGCCGGCATGGAAAAGGGCAGCGGCGACAAAGCCGGTGACAAGGGTAGCAATATATTGCGGCTGCCGCCGCTTGCTGCGGAGTGAAGTTTGCAGCGTAACGATTGAGACGCCGGGCCATGTGCCCGGCGTTTCTTTTTGGGTGGACGTTTAAGGGCAAAGCGCCGCCGCTTGTTTCTTCTCCCCGGCGGGGAGAAGAAATATGTGGCACTCGCTCGCTCCATATTCCTCCTCACATTCTTGAGCAGGAATGGCCTCGCCGCATTCCCGCTGTCCCAAATGACAACTCAAATCCTGTTTGATCGAAATCAATTCGCTTTCCAGGTGAACTGCTAATCTCCCTCGCATCGGGAATTGCCGGTCGAGGGATAATGCGATGAGTTCTGTGCAGATAGGCGTGAGGGAGAAGGAACTTCCCCGGTTTCGTATCGCTTCGGACAGCCCGGCAAAAGGTTTGAGCGGGAGCCGAATGGACGTGAACAAGACCGTGAAGCTGAGCAACAGGGACAGGAACATTCTGCTGCGCGCGCCCTTGATCGGGATAGCGGATGATGCAGCGGCGCTGAAGCTGATGGAAGCGGCGACCATCACCAATGTGAACGCCCGCCATGTGCTCTTCAAGGAAGGCGAGGCCGCGCAGCATTTCTACTGCGTGCTGTCGGGTTACATCAGGCTTTACCGGCTGGACAGGCACGGGCGCGAGGCGGATGTGCGCGTCAGCGGGCCCGGCGATACCTTCAACGAATGCCTGATTTTCGGCAGCGATACCTATCGTTACAGCGCGCAGGCGGCGGAAAGCTGCACCGTGGCGCGGTTCGAACTCACAAGAATCCGCAGCCTGATCGATCAGGAACCGGCAATCGCCAAGGCCGTCATGCGCTGCCTGTCCAACAGCCTGCTGGCCACCATGGACTGCATCGCCAATGACCGGTTGCAGACAGCGCCGCAGCGTGTCGCCCATTACCTCATCAATCAGGGACCGCGCGACGCCACATCCTTTTCGCTGCGGCTGCCGTTCCAGAAAAGCCTGCTTGCCGGCAAGCTTGGCCTTGCACCGGAAGCACTCTCACGCGCCTTCTCGGCACTGAAAAAAGCTGGCGTCACCGTGCGCGGCCGCATCGTGCAGGTCAATGATGTTGCGGCGCTGAAGCAGATCTGAAGACACCGGGAGAGGACGAAGGGCGGGATGCCTTAGGGTATTCCGCCCTTCTGCATGTCCGAAATCGAAAAATCAGTCCGGCTGCGACACAAAGCGGAAGCTGTCACCCTGCCGCTCGACACGGAAAAATCCACCGAGATGACCGCCGGAAACCAGCCAGCCGTGATCGGCGGCCTCGGCCAGCGCCTCAAGGCGTGTTTGGTAAGCAAGCGCAGAATCGATATCGTAGACGAAACCGACACCGGGATCCTTCACCTGCAAGTCGCTCACATGCAGAACATCGCCCCATAATAACAGCCGCTCATCACCATTGCCGATCAGGTACCCGGCATGTCCCGGTGTATGGCCGGGCATGGCGATGGCTTCCACGTCCTCGGCAATCCTGCCTGTCGGGATCGGCCGCAACGTCGGGCCACAAATGTCGAGCAGCCGCGCGGCAAGATCGAAGCCGCCCTGCCGGGCCGGCGGCAGGGTCTTGCGCGCCTCCGCACTGCTGAAAAATCCGAGATCGGCCTCGGGCACCCAGATATCGGCATTGGGAAAATAAGGCCGGTCGCCATCGATGAGGCCAAGCGCATGATCGCCATGGATATGGGTGAGGATGACCCGCCCTACATCGGCCGGCTGAATACCGGCGGCTACCATCGCCGCGCGGGCATAGCCATAAGCAGCACCCCAGGCGGTGCCGCAACCGGCATCGATCAGCCAGACGCCGTCAGGCCCGGACAGTGCGAAGCAGTTGACGTCCATATCCACCGTTTCGCCCTGATGGCCGGCAAGCGCTGCCGCCAGCGCTTCGGCACCCTGACGGTGGATGAGATGGCCGACCGGCGCCTTGTAGACACCGTCGACAAAACGGGAAACCTCATAAGCGCCGAACCGGCGGGACATTGCCATATTTCAGAGACCGCCCTGCTCTTTCAGGAAACCGACGATGCGCTCCACGCCATCGCCGCGTTTCATATCGGTGAAGACGAAAGGCATGGCGTTGCGCATGCGGGTCGCATCGCTGTCCATGACGGTCAGATCGGCCCCGACATAGGGCGCTAGGTCCTTCTTGTTGATGACCAGCAGGTCCGAGCGGGTGATGCCCGGCCCGCCCTTGCGCGGAATTTCCTCGCCCTGACAGACGGAGATGACATAGATGGTGATATCGGCAAGGTCGGGCGAAAAGGTCGCGGCGAGATTGTCGCCGCCGGATTCGATGAAGACCACGTCGAGATCGGGAAAGCGCGCATTAAGCCCGGCAATCGCCTGCAGATTGATCGTCGCATCCTCGCGGATGGCCGTATGCGGGCAACCGCCCGTTTCCACGCCGACGATACGCTCGGAAGGCAGCGCCTGCATGCGCACCAGCGCCTCGGCATCTTCCTTGGTATAGATATCGTTGGTGACGACGGCGACGGAATAATCGGCGCTCATCGCCTTGCAGAGCTTTTCCGTCAGCGCCGTCTTGCCCGAACCGACCGGCCCGCCAATACCGACGCGCAGCGGGCCATTGCCCGATTTCATGCCCGATTTCACCACTCTGTTCCCTTCGATATGCTTTGGTATTATTTCACCATAGTCCGCCAGCCGGACGCTTCAAGATATGCAAGGATCGTGCCGCTTGTTTCTTCTCCCCGCCTGGGAGAAGAAACTCGTGGCACCCGCTCGCTCGTCAGGACCGGAAAAGCCGGGTGCCCTGCGTTTCATGCCGCATGGCCGCCGTGTCAGCGATGATCGTCGCACTGCCGAGATCGTCGAGCGTGGACTGCATCGCCCGCGCCGCCATCTCCGCGATGATCGCTTCACTTGCAGCCAGAATGGCGACGCCATCCTTCTGTCCCGCGACCCCGAGGCGGATGCCCGCCGACACGATCTGCGAGACGCCGGCATGCAAAAAGGCGGCAATCGTGTCCCTGAGCGGCACCGCATGACCGGCGGCGACTGCCCCGACAGCGATGGGATAGGGAACGTCTTTGGGCAACACGTCCAGAACCGCATGCGGCCAGGCACCGGCGGCGGCAACGAAGGCATCGCCCAGAAGCACCGTCTCGCGGTATCGCTCCGCCGAACCGGCCAGCGCCCGCGCCAGATCGGCCGTTTCGCTCAAGACGGCGGCGTCCTCGGCATTGCGCCAGGCATGTGCCAGAAACACCGCATCGTTCCAAAGGCTGCCGCAGCGCAGAAGCGTTTCGAGCCAGTCGCGCAGAGCCGCCGCATCCCCGACGCGCCGATCCTCCACCGCCTTTTCAAGTCCACCGGAATAGGAAAAACCGCCAACCGGAAAGGCAGGCGACATCCAGGCCATGAGCCGCAGCAGCGCGGCAACGCCGCGATCTTCGCTCACGGCTCAGCCGTGATCGTGATGGCTGTGGCCGTGATCATGGCCGTGGGAATGACCGCCATGGGCATGATAAGCGCCGCGCGCCGGCTGGAAAGGCTCTTCGACATCACGCACGGTGGCGCCAAGACCTTCCAGCATGGCGCGGATGACGTGGTCACGCAGGATGAGAATACGCTCCTCCTCGATCTGCGCGGAAAGATGCCGGTTGCCCAGATGCCAGGCAAGCTCGATCAGGTGAAGGCGATCCTTCGCCTTGATTTCGAAGAGCTTTTCGTCAGCCGCGCGGACCTCGATCAGGTCGCCGTTTTCCACCACGAGAAGATCGCCATGGGCAAAAAGCACGGCTTCCTTCAGGTCGAGCATCACCATCTCGTCATTCTGCAGATGCAGCAGCTTGCGGCGAAGATGCCGCTGGTCATGCGCAAGAGTGACATAACCGGAAGGTTCGTCGGCGGGGGTTCCGGCCGGATGATAGGAGGTGACGCGCAGCATGGGATGATCCGTTTCAGAAACAGTCTTGGGGTTACGATTTTTGACGGATAGACGGGGGGATTTCAAGGCACGATTTTGGGACACATGGCCGCCAGAACGACAAAGCCCGGCGTTGCTGCCGGGCCAAGCGTAAACCTTTCTCCGCCTTCGACGTCATCCTCGGGCGCTTATGGATCCTCGCCTCAACGGCGAGGATAACGGAGGAGAGATTTTCGCCTCCTGCCGATAGCCCGAAGACACGACATCGCTGCCGGGCCTGCGCAAACCCACAATCAGGCCGCAGCGCGGCTCTTGAGGTTTTCCAGAATGTTCTGCGGCGCGGAAACGCCATAGGGGTCGGATTCGCAATTGTCCTGATAGCCCTCTTCCTCGAACCACTGCTCGACGACGCCATCATTGACGACGGCGGCGTAACGCCAGGAGCGCATGCCGAAACCGAGATTGTCCTTGGCGACCAGCATGCCCATCTTGCGGGTGAACTCGCCCGAGCCGTCAGGAATGACCTTGACGTTTTCGAGGTTCTGGCCCTTTGCCCAGGCATTCATGACGAAGGCGTCGTTGACCGACAGGCAATAGATTTCATCAACGCCGAGCGCCCGGAATTCCGGCGCCAGCTTTTCGAAATCGGGGAGCTGGTAGGTCGAGCATGTCGGCGTGAAAGCGCCGGGCAGCGAAAACAGAACGACCTTCTTGCCCTTGAAATAATCGTCGGAGGTCATGTCCTGCCAACGGAAGGGGTTCGGGCCACCAACGGCCTCATCACGAACGCGCGTGCGGAAGGTAACGGCGGGCACTTTTTTGCCGAGCATGTCTTGTCTCCTGTTCTGGCGTTTTACAGGGATCACTTGGGATCGATCCCTGCATAATTCTTTTGCCGTTTCCATAACGCAAGACACGCTGCGGTGCAGCATAAAAATAGGCTTTGTCAGAGGAAAACCACGGCTTGCGAGGATCAATCATGCAGCGCCACCGACCAGCGCAGAAACGGCGGCAATGGTGTCCACCAGCCGGTGCGAATGCCGGCCTCACGCAACATGGCAGCCGACCATGTATTGCAGCCGACAAGGGCGTTGAACCGGCCATTCGCCTCGAAAAACGCATCCGTCAGGCCATAAGCGACGCCCGGTATCAGCCGCACCTTGCCATTGTCGCGCGAAAAGCTGGCACGAATGGCCGCCACGAGGCGCTGATACCCGGCTTCGGAAATGCGAAGGCGCTTTACCCCGGCAAGATCGGCGGGAAAATCTCCCGTCACATCCACATGCATCACCGACTGGTCAAGCGTCAGCGAGCGCAAGACCGGCATGGGCTTCAGATCGGCCCAGGTGGGTGTCTCGGTATAAAACGACCGGCCGCCCCAGCCGAACACCAGATAAGCGGCCGCCGGATGGTTGACGGCAATGCCGTCCTCCTGCAATTCGGAAAAGACCCGCCGCAGATCGTTATCGATCGGCAGCGCAATATCGGTGTGGATCGGGTTGGATAACAGCAGGATTTCGCGGTCTTTCACGCCCCCGCTCACCTCATCGGCGAAAAACGGGCGCGGCAGGACAGTACCGAGCAGAAGGAGCAGGAGGAGCAGCAGCATGCCGCCGCCGATCCACCTTGTGATAAATCTCACCATGAAATGCCGTTAAAACAGGAAATAACGCTGCGCCATTGGCAGCACCGTGGCCGGCTCGCAGGTCAAAAGCTCGCCATCCGCCCTCACCTCATAGGTTTCCGGATCGACCTCGATATGCGGCGTCAGCGAATTATGGATCATCGACGCCTTGGAAATGCCGCCGCGTACATTCTTCACCGGCAGCAGCTTTTTCGCCACGCCGAGGCGTTGGGCAAGGCCGGCATCCAGCGACGCCTGCGAAACGAATGTGACCGAGGAATTGGTGCGCAGCTTGCCATAGGCGGCAAACATCGGCCGGTAATGCATCGGCTGCGGTGTGGGAATGGAGGCGTTCGGATCGCCCATCGGGGCCGCGGCAATGGAGCCGCCGAGCAGCACCATCTCCGGCTTCACGCCGAAAAAGGCCGGGTTCCACAATACCAGATCGGCGCGCTTGCCGACTTCGATCGAGCCGATCTCATGGCTGACGCCCTGGGCGATGGCCGGGTTGATGGTATATTTGGCGATGTAACGGCGGACACGGAAATTGTCGTTTTCGCCGGTCTCTTCCTTCAGGCGGCCGCGCTGGCGCTTCATCTTGTCGGCTGTCTGCCAGGTACGGATCGCCACCTCGCCGACACGGCCCATGGCTTGACTGTCGGACGAAATGATCGAAAACGCGCCGATATCGTGGAGAATATCCTCCGCCGCAATGGTTTCCTTGCGGATGCGGCTTTCGGCAAAGGCAATGTCTTCAGGGATTGACGGCGACAGGTGGTGGCACACCATCAGCATGTCGAGATGTTCGGCCAGCGTATTGACGGTATAGGGCCGCGTCGGATTGGTGGAGGACGGAATGACGTTCGGGTTGCCGCAGACCTTGATGATATCAGGCGCATGGCCGCCGCCCGCACCTTCGGTGTGGAAGGCATGGATAGTGCGACCTCTGATGGCGGCGACAGTGTCTTCCACGAAACCGCTTTCGTTCAGCGTATCGGTGTGGATCATCACCTGCACGTCGTATTCATCGGCCACCGTCAGGCAATTGTCGATGGCGGCAGGCGTCGTGCCCCAGTCCTCATGCAATTTCAGCGAGGAAGCGCCGGCAAGGATCATCTCTTCCAGAGGCGCTGGCAGCGAGGCATTGCCCTTGCCGGCGAGCGCGAGATTCATCGGGAAAGCATCGAAGCTTTCGATCATGCGCTCGATATGCCATGCGCCGGTGCAGGTGGTGGCGAGCGTGCCGTGCGCGGGGCCGGAACCGCCACCGAGCATGCAGGTGACGCCGCTCATCAGGGCTTCTTCGATCTGCTGCGGGCAGATGAAGTGAATATGCGCATCCATGCCGCCGGCGGTCAGGATCTTGCCTTCACCGGCAATCGCCTCCGTCGAGGGGCCGACGATGATCGTCACGCCCGGCTGCGTATCGGGGTTGCCCGCCTTGCCGATGGCGTGAATGCGGCCGTTCTTCAGGCCCACATCCGCCTTGTAGATGCCGCTATGGTCAACGATCACCACATTGGTGATGACGGTATCGACCGCCCCTTCGGCCCGCGTCGCCTGACTCTGGCCCATGCCGTCGCGAATGACTTTGCCGCCGCCGAATTTCACTTCCTCGCCATAGGTGGTGTGGTCCTTCTCGATCTCGATGAAGAGTTCGGTATCGGCAAGGCGCACCTTGTCGCCCACGGTCGGGCCGAACATGCCGGCATAGGCGGCGCGGGAAATCTTGTAAGGCATGGGCTCAGGCTCCTTCGGACGCGGAGAAAATCGATGTGGGAGAAATTCGTGTGAGCTGGCCCTCGCCCGCAAGGGCTTCTACCAGCTGTTGTTCGGCAGCAAATGGATGGCCGCTCCAGCCCTCATGGCCGAAGCCGGCAATCGCCACTTCGTCACCATCGCCGCTCACGTTCTCAAGAACATGGGCGATGGTGACAAGGCCTGTGCTGGGGCAGACATAGGGCGCGGGCGCATAGGCTTCGAGCGCAGCATCGAGCCTTTCATGCACGCCGCGCGGAATGACGATGTGGCTCTTGCCGGTCTCGCGGGCGATGGCGGCAAAGCTTTCGGTGTAATCGGCGCAGAAATCGGTCAGTTCCGGCCAGCGTGCGCGTATATCAGGTTCCATTTCGGAAAATTTTGCGGGATCCCGCACGGACCAGATGGCAGCGGCCTGCCGCACACCGTCGCTCTCGCGCCATTCGGCTCCCTCGGTCATTTCGAGGCCCGGCCGCCCGGTGTTGCACACGGCCACCACATCGGTGCGCGTACCGCCCAGCCCCAGCGACCGGCAATCATTGAAGCGGATGACGATGTCGGAACGGTCGATGAAATCAGCCACGCCCGGCGGCAGTTCCCCGTTTCCGACGATCGTGATCCGCCGCCCCATGCGTTCAGAAACCTTCCGACAGCTGACGCAGTTCTTCCGCCCGCTTGCCGCTAATATCGGCGAGGCAGGAGGAAATCAGCATCGGTTCCATCGAGCCGCCACGCGCCTGAAAGCCTGAAAGAGCACAATTGGCGTCACGAAACGCCACCCACGCGCGCTGGGCAGTCACCAGGGCGTCGGTCGCACCCTTGCCATCCGCCTCCGCCGTCTTGTCGCGCTCGGTGAGCAGCTTGCGCAGCTTCTGATATTCGGCGTTCAACTGCTTGTCGGCCTTTTCGTAATCCTTGCCGGCGCAGATGGTCATGTCCGCCTGCGTCTGCGGCGCCTTGCAGTCCGGCTCGCTCTGCGCTGCGGCCGGCGTGGAAAATCCGGCGGTCGCGCTGAGAAGCACGGCCGCCATGAAGACCTTGTTTCGGCTCATCTCCATCCCTCAGGCCGCCGCGCCGTCGAAAGCCTGCGGCTTCAGCGCCCGGGGATCAACACCATCAAGACAATTGGCGTTCACTGCCACCATCGGCGTTCCATCCGGCCCGTCGGCATAAGCAAAGCTCTCGATGCCGCAGGTGGAGCAGAAAAGATGACGGATCTTGTGTTTGTTGAAGAGATATTCCGCCAGCGTTTCCTCGCCGGAAAGAAGCGTGAACTTGTCACGCGGCGCGAAGGCGAGCGTGGAGCCAAGACGCTTGCAGCGCGAGCAATTGCAGACAACTGTGTGGTCGAGGTCGGCATCGACCTCGAAGCTGACGCTGCCGCACTGGCAGCTTCCGTGATAATGCGCCGTCGCCATTTCATAACCTCCCCATGACCTGTTGACGGAAACCATAAACCTCACGCTTGCCGGAAAGCGGCACCAGCGTCACTTCCCGCTTCTGGCCGGGTTCGAAACGAACCGCCGTGCCCGCGGGAATATCGAGACGCATGCCGCGCGCCCTGTCGCGGTCGAAGATGAGACCCGCATTGGTCTCGAAGAAATGATAATGGCTGCCCACCTGCACCGGCCGGTCGCCCGAATTGGCCACCTCGATCGTCACCGTCGGCTGGCCGGCATTGAGTTCGATGGTGCCTTCTGCGGCAATGATTTCGCCTGGTTTCATGGTGCTCCCCTTGTCTTTCTCACGCGGCCGTGGCTGCCGCGCAGCCTTCCGCCTTCAGCACCCGCTTCGTCGATGCCGGGTTGTTGATGAGCCTGGCCGCCGGACGAACGGGCCTGCGAACCAGCTCACCGCCGCAATTCGGGCAGGCGCCATCAAGCACGCCCGTCACGCAGTCGACGCAGAAAGTGCATTCGAACGAGCAGATCATCGCATCCCTGTTATCGGGCGCAAGATCGCGGTCGCAGCATTCGCAATTGGGCCGAAGTTCCAGCGCCATATCAACCCCTCAACGGATCGGTTCGTGAACGGTCACCAGCTTGGTGCCGTCAGGAAAGGTCGCTTCCACCTGCACATCATGGATCATCTCGGCGATACCATCCATCACCTGATCGCGGGTAATGACATGCGCGCCGGCTTCCATCAGGTCGGCCACAGCGCGACCATCGCGGGCGCCCTCGACCACGAAATCGGTAATCAGCGCAATCGCTTCGGGATAGTTGAGCTTCACGCCGCGTTCCAGCCGGCGGCGCGCCACCATGGCGGCCATGGAAATCAGCAGCTTGTCTTTTTCTCTTGGGCTAAGGTTCATCGTGGTCCCGCAGCTTGGCGCCTGCCCCGCAAACAGCGCGATTGCGGCAGGCAGATCCGACGTGTTGACAGACCCCGAAGGACGCCTGTCGCGGGGCAACCTTAAGGGTTTACAGATTCCAGACTTTCGGCACTGGCGCGCCGTTTCGCAAGAGCGAAATGATCGGAAAAAGCAATTTTCTCAAGGAGAAACCATCTTCGGCAGAGACGCGAACGACAAGCTTGCCCTGCCATTCGCTGGCGCCGCCGCTTTCACCGGCAATAGCCCGGATTTTAGGCAGAAGCGCCTCAGCCAGCGGCCCGATATAAAGAAGCGTGGCAAAGGCGACCTGACCAGCCAGAACCGCCGGTTTCGCCGTCAGCGCCGCCACCTCGCCCTGAAGCACAAGTTCTTCCGCATGCACCAGCCTGCCTCCATGGCGAATACGCCAGCGGTCACGAAAGAGACCATGCGTCATCGCCTCGCCCATGGCCTTACGGCCGAGCAGCACGGCTTCGACAGCGATGAATTCGGAGGATTGGTCGAGATCGGCTTCCAGCCGGCGGGTCAAGGAAGCACGGTCGAAGAGGATGGTCTCCTGCGGCAGCCAGTGCAGCTTCGCACCCGGCCCGGCGGAAACGCGGGCGGTCACGGCGGCGGTGCCTGATGATGCCTTATAGACCTTTTCGCAGGCCTGCGTGGTCACAACAAGCGAGGTGCCGGCACCGGCCGTGGCCTGCCATTCGATTTCGTCTCCGCCGGTCAGACCGCCAGAGGAATTGATGAGAATGGCTTCGGCTTCGTTCGAAAAAGTTTCCGGCAGGCGGATTTTCGCGCAGCCTTCCTGAAACAGCTCATCCAGCCGGCTGCGGCCTTCAACAGCCTTGGTTACAATGCGTCCTCTGCCACGGGCGCGTTGCTGCCGGACAGGTTGAGCGTCTTGGCGACCGGAAGGGCCGATGGCTTGCTGTTGCTGCTGCACGCGGTCTCCGAAACGGTTGCGGAAGCGGACGAGGTCTTGGCGCCGCAATCCTTCTTGACGACGGCATCCACGACAAGCTGCCCTTCCGTATTGCGGAAGAAATCCCACATTCTTTCGGCCGCATCAACCGTGCGTGTCACTTCGCCTGTGGGCATCTTGCGCTCCACGGCCGGTTCCGCCTTCGGTGTCTGCTCGCCGCCCGGCTTGCGGGTGACGACGGCGTTAGCCGCCAGAACCTCGGCCTTCATGGTGGCGCGCGGCCAGGCGTGGTCCCAGTCGTTGATGACATAGGACTGGATGCGTGCACCAGCCTTGCAGACATCATAGGAATTGACGGTGAAGCTTTCGCCCACCTTGCTTTTGGCAGCGCCCTTGCAGCCATCCATTTCGGCCCAGCGCTTCAACGCCGTTTCGCCGCCATATTGCCAATAGGACTTGCCGCCGCCCTGATAGGGATTGGCCGGGTCTTTCAGCCCGGCAAAGGCGATGATCGACATTGGCCGCACAGGCTGGCAGCTTGCCGCATCCGGTCCCCACTTGCCTTCCGTCTCCAGCGGATAACCGGCGCGCAGCGAAGCAACGAAGCCGGCAGCGTTAAAATCCGCGTTGCCGCTGCAGATGAATTGCGACAGCATGCGCCCGCCGCCGGAATAACCGGAGCCATAAAAACGCTCCTCATCCACGCAGAACTTGCCCTTCACCATGGTGATGGCATCGCGGATGAAACCGACTTCATCGAGCCCGCCCGGCCGCTTGGTGACGCCGGGAACATTCCAGGCATGGGTGCCCGGCAATTCGCCGCTCAGGCTGCCGGCCAGCGCCACGACCATGAGACCGTCACGCTCGGCAAGCTTGTCCCAGCCGCTGCGGTTCAGCTGACCATGCGGATTGCTGTTGGAGCCATGGAAATCGAACACGACCGGCAGCGGCTTATTTCCATCATAGGCCGATGGAACAAAATAGACGCCGTCGCGTTTTTCACCGTTGGAGAGAATGGAAAAATCGTGCCGACCCGGTTCCATGCCGGGGCCAATACCCTGACCGCAGGTCGATGCCGACGCTGCGGCCCCTGCGCTTGCGCTGATCACCAGCCCGAGGAACAGGCTGCGTGCGGAACGCACCAACCGGGAAGCCCGGCCCACTGCAAAGTCTTGAATCATTGACACGCCTTTATTGGCACAGTTTCCCGACGATACGTCGAGCGTGCGGGAAATGTAAGGGATCAACAGTCGCGGCGTGCGAATAGACTTCTTCTGTGTCTCGCATGCAGCATTTCATGCGCCCAATACCATAGGCTTTTACTTAATGAAACGCTAAAATTACGCATGAAAGCCATGCACAGGCGCATAGACTTTCAAAATATTAATCGGCCGTTTTTATGCCGTGATCGGCGCACGCAACATTACACCGTCAGATGCCGCCGCGCTTCCGGCGTATCCAGCGTTTCGGCCAGCCCCTCATGCACGATTTCACCGCGGTCCATGATGTAGACGTAATCGGCAAGCTCGCGGCAGAAATCCAGATATTGCTCGACCAGCAGGATCGCCATACCGGTGGAGTCGCGCAGATATTTGATCGCCCGGCCGATATCCTTGATGATCGACGGCTGGATGCCTTCCGTCGGCTCGTCGAGGACGAGGATTTTCGGCCGTGTCACCAGCGCCCGGCCGATCGCAAGCTGCTGCTGCTGGCCACCCGAGAGATCGCCGCCGCGCCGCGACAGCATGGTTTGCAGCACCGGAAACAGGCTGAAAATATCGTCCGGGATGAAACGCTCCCTACGCGGCAGCGGCGCATAACCGCTCTCCAGATTTTCCTGCACGCTGAGCAGCGGAAAGATTTCCCGTCCCTGCGGCACGTAACCCACCCCGCGCTTAGCCCGCTGGTAAGGTGCGAGCCCGTCGAGCGCCGCATCGCCGAAACGGATGGTGCCGGCGCTGGTGGCCTGCTGGCCGGTGACGGCACGCAAGAGTGAGCTTTTGCCGACGCCGTTGCGGCCGAGAACACAGGTGATCTTGCCCATCTCCGCTTTCAGCGACACGCCGCGCAGGGCCTGCGCCGCGCCATAGTGGAGGTTGATGTTTTCGACTGTCAGCATTTCACCCACCTGTTCTAATTCAATAATGTTCGTCGCAAGGCCTGCAGAGCGAGATCCTGCTCGGAGGTCTTGTCACCCCCCACTCGGCTAACCTCTTCGGCGATATCGATCAGTTGGCGTCTTTCATCGAAATCGAGCGTATTTGCCCATAAATCGCGAAACCTGCGAATTGGGTCTTCGGGATTAACGACATTTCTGGACGCCCACTCTCCAAAGACGATAACTTCCTCCATATCCGCTGGCGGGACGATGCCTTTCATCCTGTCGCGAACGACATTTTTGGCCATGTCGAGATACATCGGCTTTTCGTTCGCAAGGCACATGAAGAATGCCACCGCAGCGATAGCCGGATCGCGAATGGAGGCTATCGGAGCGACTTCGGCCTTCTTCCGAAACGATCTGCGCTTATAAGCGCCGCGCATTTTTTCGACGGTATCGATGATCTCGCTACCCGCCTCACGCGCCATTTTCAGCCGCCAATACCAGACAGCCGCACCGCCGATTGCCATAACCAGAATTCCGATCAACGCCATCAAATCAACTCCAGATCTTAAATTTTTCAACTTAAATCCGGTTATTATTACAGTCACAAGTAGAAGAACACTCTTTCTAACGCCCCAGATAATTCTCGATCACCTTCGGATCGCTGGACACAAAATCGATCGACCCTTCGGCCAGCACCGAGCCTTCGGCAAGACACGTCACCTTCACGCCCAGCTCGCGGATGAAGCCCATATCGTGCTCCACCACCACAACCGAACGGGTCTTCGCGATCTCCTTCAAAAGCACGGCGGTTTCCGCCGTTTCCGCATCCGTCATGCCGGCGACAGGCTCGTCCACCAGCAGCAGCTTCGGTTCCTGCGCGAGCAGCATGCCGATCTCAAGCCACTGTTTCTGGCCATGCGAAAGGTTGGCGGCGAGATCGCCGCGGCGGTGGCCGAGACGCACGGTGGCGAGAATTTCCTCGATGCGCGCCTTGTCCTCCTCCGTCAGCCGATAGAACAACGTCGCGAAGACGCCGCGCTTGCGGTTCAACGCCAGTTCCAGATTGTCCCAGACGGTATGGCTTTCAAACACCGTCGGCTTCTGGAACTTCCGCCCGATGCCGAGCTGGGCGATGTCAGCCTCGTCCTTTTTCGTGAGATCGATGCTGTCTTCGAACAACACCGTACCCGTGTCCGGCCGCGTCTTGCCGGTGATGATATCCATCATCGTCGTCTTGCCCGCGCCATTCGGGCCGATGATGGCGCGGAGTTCACCGGGCTCCACCACGAAGGAGAGCGAGTTGAGGGCCTTGAAACCATCGAAAGAGACGGAAACGCCATCGAGATAAAGCAGGCTCTTGGTTCTGTTTTCGGAAACCGTGTTCATGGGCTTACTCCGCCGCCTGTTGCGCAACCGCGCTGTCGTTGCCGGGCTGCTGGGCAGCGCCTGCCGCACGCGCGACCCGCTTTTCACGACGCCCGACGAGATAATGCTGCACGGTGCCGACAATGCCCTTCGGGAAGAACAGCGTTACCGCGATAAAGAGACCGCCCAGCGCAAACAGCCAGAATTCGGGAAAAGCGCCAGTGAAATAGCTCTTGCCGCCATTGACCAGAACAGCGCCGATGATCGGCCCGATCAGCGTGCCGCGCCCGCCCACCGCCGTCCACACCACCACTTCGATGGAGTTGGCGGGGGAGAATTCGCCGGGGTTGATGATGCCCACCTGCGGCACGAACAGCGCCCCGGCAATGCCCGCCATCATGGCTGACACGACGAAGGTGAAGAGCTTGATGTTCTCCACCCTAAACCCAAGGAAGCGCACCCGGCTTTCGGCATCGCGCACGCCCACCAGCACCTTGCCGAATTTGGAATTGACGATGCCCGATGCGACCAGCAGCGAAAGCGCCAACATCACCGCCGTCATGGCAAACAGCACGGCACGGGTGCCATCCGCCTGCACGGAAAAGCCGAGGATGTCCTTGAAATCGGTCAACCCATTATTGCCGCCAAAACCCATGTCGTTGCGGAAGAAGGCGAGCAACAGGGCATAGGTCATGGCCTGGGTGATGATCGAGAGATAAACACCATTGACGCGCGAGCGGAAGGCGAACCAGCCGAACACGAAGGCGAGCAGGCCCGGCACCACCAGCACCATCAACGCCGCAAACCAGAACATGTCGAAGCCGTGCCAGAACCACGGCAGTTCCTTCCAGTTGAGGAAGACCATGAAGTCAGGCAGCACGGGATGGCCATAGACCCCGCGCGTGCCGATCTGCCGCATCAGATACATGCCCATGGCATAACCGCCGAGCGCGAAGAAGGCGGCGTGGCCAAGCGAGAGAATGCCGCAATAACCCCAGACAAGATCAAGCGCCAGCGCAAGCAGCGCATAGGAGAGATATTTGCCGAGCATCGACATGATGTAAGTCGGGATGCGGAATGCGCTGTCTGCTGGCAAAAGCAGGTTGGAGGCGGGCACCAGCACGGCGATGGCCAGGATGATGCCGATGGCGATGGAAATGCGGCGATCGAGCGCGCGCAGGAGGAAGCCGGTAATCATGCTTCGATCGCCCTTCCCTTGAGTGCGAAGAGACCACGCGGCCGCTTCTGGATGAACAGGATGATGAGAACGAGCACGAGGATCTTGCCGAGCACGGCGCCCACCGTCGGCTCAAGGAACTTGTTGAGCACGCCGAGCGACAGCGCACCCACGAGCGTTCCCCAGAGATTGCCGACCCCGCCGAACACCACCACCATGAAACTGTCGATGATGTAGCTCTGGCCGAGATTGGGCGAGACATTGTCGATTTGCGACAGCGCTACCCCGGCAAGGCCGGCAACGCCGGAACCGAGCGCGAAGGTGAAGGCATCCACCCAGGGCGTGCGGATGCCCATGGAAGAGGCCATGCGGCGGTTCTGGGTCACAGCGCGCATCTGCAAGCCGAAGGCGGAGCGCTTCAAAAGCACCAGCAGCGCGAAGAAGACCGAGAGCGAGAAACAGACAATCCAGACCCGGTTCCAGGTGAAATTGAGATAACCGACGCTGAAGGAGCCGGACATCCAGCCGGGGCTGCCGACTTCCCGGTTGGTCGGGCCGAAGATGGAGCGCACGCCCTGTTGCAGGATGAGTGAAATGCCCCAGGTGGCCAGCAGCGTTTCCAGCGGCCGCCCGTAAAGGAAGCGGATGACGCCACGCTCCATGATGAGCCCGACGAAGGCCGTCACCAGAAAAGCAGCTGGCAGTGCGATGGCGAGCGACCAGTCGAACAGGCCGGGGAAATGGCTGCGGATCACCTCCTGCACCATGAAGGTGGAATAGGCGCCGATCATCACCATCTCGCCATGGGCCATGTTGATGATGCCCATCACGCCGAAGGTGATGGCAAGGCCGATGGCCGCGAGCAGCAGTACGGAGCCGAGCGACAGGCCGTACCATACATTCTGTGCGTAATCCCAGAAGGCGAGCGCGCTTTCGATGCTCGCAATGGCGTTGTCGATATCCGGCTTCAGGCTCTGATCCACCGACGAGGACGCCGCCATGAGGATGCTGATGGCATCGCGGCCACCAAGGTTCTTGATGGTGGCGATCGCTTCTTTCTTTACCTCGAGGGGGCGGTCGGAGGAGAGCAGCGAGACGGCCCGCGCCTCCTCCATCCGGGTCCGCACCTCATTATCGGCCTCCTTGGCGATGGCCGCTTCCAGCAATTCGAGATTTTCGGCGCTCGGCGCTTTCAAGACGGCATCGGCCGCCGAAAGCCGCACGGATTTTTCCGGGCTTAGCAGGGTCAGACCGCCGAGAGCGGCACGGATGACGCGGCGAAGATTGTTGTTGATCTTGATCTTAGAGACGGCGGCCTTGGGGGCCTCACCGGCGCTTTCGCCGCTCAGCGGATCGATCAACGTGAAGCTCGACCCTGCTGGTTTCGTCATGAACACCAGATTATCGGTCTTGCGCACGTAAAGATCACCCGCCGCGAAAGCCTCGAGCGCCGGCACGACCCGCGCATCGCCGGTGGCGGCGATCTGCCCGATCAGCGTTTCGGCCTGTTTGAAGTCCGCCGTGCCGAGCTGGTCGATCAGCGCCTTCGGATCGCTTTGCGCGAAGGATTGCGCCGCGATCCCGAGGGTGAGCCAGAGAAAGATGGCTCCGAGAAAAGAGCGGATCGTCATGTCGGGTTCCTTGGAGCGTTTCCGATAAAAGCGCCGTCTGTGGGTGCCGCCACCCCCCTCTGCCCTGCCGGGCAGAGGGGGGCATGCTTGTTCAGTTCGGGCGATAGGAGTGCAAAGTCACCGCCCCCGACAAGGGGGCGGCAACCAACCGTCGCTATCAGCTACCCTTGCCGCCGCACTTGCCGCTGGCCACATTGAAGTTGCCGCAAGACATCGGCTTCCTCCAATCCGAGATCAGATCCTTCGAGTCCGGCAGGTAATCCGACCATTCATCACCCACCACCTGCGGTGTCTGCTGCACGATCTCAAACTGCCCATCGGCCTGGATTTCGCCGATCAGCACCGGCTTGGTGATGTGGTGGTTCGGCATGACGGTGGAGTAACCGCCCGAAAGGTTCGGCACCGAAACGCCGATGATCGAGTCCAGGACCTTGTCCGTATCGGTCGTGCCGGCGGATTCGACGGCCTTTACCCAGGCGTTGAAACCGATATAGGCCGCTTCCATCGGGTCGTTGGTCACGCGCTTGTCGTTTTTCGTAAACGCGTGCCAGGTCTTGATGAACTCGGCATTGACCGGAGCATCGACAGACTGGAAGTAGTTCCAGGCGGCAAGGTGGCCGACGAGCGGTGCGGTATCGAGACCGGCAAGCTCTTCTTCGCCAACAGAGAAGGCGACGACCGGAATGTCTTCCGCCTTGATACCCTGGTTCGCCAGTTCTTTGTAGAACGGCACGTTGGCGTCGCCGTTGATGGTGGAGACCACGGCGGTCTTCTTGCCGGCCGAGCCGAACTTCTTGATGTCGGACACGATCGTCTGCCAGTCGGAATGACCGAATGGCGTGTAGTTGATCATGATGTCCTCTTCCTTGACGCCCTTCGACATCAGGTAGGCCTTCAGGATCTTGTTGGTGGTCTGCGGGTAGACATAGTCCGTGCCGGCCAGAACCCAGCGCTCCACACCTTCGGTGCTGGCGAGATAATCGACGGCCGGAATGGCCTGCTGGTTCGGTGCCGCACCCGTATAGAAGATGTTGCGCGAGGATTCCTCACCCTCGTACTGAACCGGGTAGAACAGGATCGAATTCAGCTCTTCGAAAACCGGCAGCACGGATTTGCGCGAGGAAGACGTCCAGCAGCCGAAGACGGCGGCGACCTTGTCCTGCGAAATCAGCTGGCGGGCCTTTTCGGCAAACAGCGGCCAATCGGAGGCCGGATCGACCACGACGGCTTCGAGCTTCTTGCCGAGAACGCCGCCCTTCTTGTTCTGCTCGTCGATGAGCATCAGCATGGCGTCTTTCAGCGTCGTCTCTGAAATCGCCATGGTACCGGAAAGCGAATGCAGCACGCCGACCTTGATCGTGTCATCAGCTGCAAACGCGCCGTGGAAGGCGGTGGTGGACAGGATCGCGCCAAGCAGCGCGGCACTAAGCGTCTTGCGGAACATCATCGGAAGAACCCCTCTCCTTGTTGGCCTCTCGTCGAGGCTCAGCGGCATCTGCGGCCGCTGCTGGGAGGGACTATCGATCTCGCGGACGCGAAACCGTATACGTCAATTGACGTAGGCGGGGTGGCGAAAGATGCTGGGAAGGAGATTTGGGAGAAAGCTCGGCTTAAACATCCGCCGGCTTTTATGTTCGACCGTCCCGCCTATTCGACGTCATCCTCGCCCTTGAGGCGAGGATCCATAGGCGCTCCCATCGTGAATCCACGGGTCAAGCCCGAGGTTGACGCAGAGTGGGCCTGAAGAGTTGAAGACGCAAACGTGGCTAGGCCCACCACAATCGGTAAAACTTCACAAGAAGCCAGATCAGGAATGCGGCTTGTCGTTCCGCTCTTCGTCGCGGATCGCATCATCGTGATACCAGGAACCGAAGTCGATATGCGGTTCCTGCGCCTGGCGCTCGAGGTCGTTCAGGCCGCTGCTGCGGAACTTCGAAAGACCCGCGCGCCCGCCGACCGGGAATTGATAGATCGTTGCCGTCTCGCGATGAATGCCAGTTGCCATTTCGATCATCTCACTTTGTTTGCATCGAAGCACTTTTTGTATGGAGCAAACCCGCAAGCGCCGGATTCGCTCCGTTTGATTAAAAAAAAATCACGCTGCGAAAAATATAGGCATTAATCGTCTCATCTACAAGAAAAACCATTCCGAAAGCGCCGGTTTTTGGGGCAAATGCCGATCCCTCGCGCGCAATTGAAATCATTGCACCGCAGCAGGGCATTTCCCCGCAAGACGTCGGCTATCTATCAGGATTCAATGATGAAACATGAGGGGTGAATTTGCCCGCCGCAGTGCAGCAGAAGCCGGCCGGGGCAATACCGCAGCCCCTGCATGACAGGGCCCCTGAAAGATTTTTCGAAGAATTCGCCCGATATCGCCAATCTGGCACGCGGCATGCATCTAACCCGTCAGCCCTTGAACGCGAATGCGCTTCCGGTGGTCAAAGCCACGGGAGGCCTCAAGGCTTCGCATTGTTACCTATGAGAGGTTCGTAATGACTAAGTTCAAACTCGAGTACATCTGGCTGGACGGATACAAGCCGGTCCCCAACCTGCGCGGCAAGACACAGGTCAAGGAATTCGACGAATTCCCGACGCTCGAGCAGCTGCCGCTTTGGGGTTTTGATGGCTCGTCCACCCAGCAGGCCGAAGGCCACTCGTCGGATTGCGTGCTGAAGCCCGTTGCGATCTATCCCGATCCGGCCCGCACCAACGGCGTACTCGTCATGTGCGAAGTCATGATGCCTGATGGCGTCACCCCGCATGCATCGAACAGCCGCGCGACCATCCTCGACGACGAGGACGCATGGTTCGGTTTCGAACAGGAATACTTCTTCTACCAGGACGGCCGTCCGCTCGGCTTCCCCGAGCAGGGCTACCCGGCTCCGCAGGGTCCGTATTACACCGGCGTCGGCTTCAAGAACGTTGGTTCGGTTGCCCGCGAAATCGTTGAAGAGCACCTCGACCTCTGCCTCGAAGCTGGCATCAACCACGAAGGCATCAATGCCGAAGTGGCCAAGGGCCAGTGGGAATTCCAGGTATTCGGCAAGGGCTCCAAGCGCGCCGCCGACCAGATCTGGATCGCCCGTTACCTGCTGCTGCGTCTTTGCGAACAGTACGGCATCGACGTCGAATTCCATTGCAAGCCGCTCGGCGATACCGACTGGAACGGTTCGGGCATGCATTGCAACTTCTCCACCAAGTTCATGCGTGAAGTTGGCGGCAAGGAGTATTTCGAAGCCCTCATGGCCGCTTTCGCCAAGAACTGGCAGGAGCACATCGACGTTTACGGTCCGGACAACCACCTGCGCCTGACCGGCAAGCACGAAACCGCTCCGTGGAACAAGTTCTCCTACGGCGTTGCCGACCGTGGCGCCTCGATCCGCGTTCCGCACTCCTTCGTCAACAACGGTTACCGTGGTTACCTCGAAGACCGTCGTCCGAACTCGCAGGGCTGCCCTTACCAGATCGCTTCCGTCGTTCTGAAGACGATCGCAGAAGTGCCGCTCGCAAAGTCGGCTGCTGCCTGATAAGCCAAGACATGGCGTCGCCCGAACCGGGCGACGCCATTTTTGTGTCCACCAAACGGCCGGACCGGACAGGGGACCTTTCGCCATCGCCGTGCGCGACATAGACTTTCTTATGCGCAAATTCAGAAATGTTGCGTGGCTTCGAGCAACTGCATCGGATTTTCCGAAAACCGCGACACAGCTTTCGTCCGATGCTCTAAAGCAAGAAAGTGAGCGATGGGCATTCTCCGCAAATTCTCTCTCGAAAACCGCATCGCCGTCATCACCGGCAGTGGCCGCGGCCTCGGTTTCGAAATCGCCAAGGCTTTCGCCGAAGCTGGTGCCCATGTGTGGCTGACCGGCCGCAATGCCGAGACGCTGGAAGAGGCGGCAGACACCCTTCGTAACGCCGGCGGAAAAGCCGATTATGCGGCCTTCGACATCGCTGATACGGCCGCCGGAAGCGCCCTTGTTCGCCGCATCATGGACGAATTCGGCCATCTCGATATTCTCGTCAACAATGTCGGCGCGCGCGACCGTCGCCCGCTTGCCGAATTCAGCGACGACGATGTGCTGGAGCTTATCCGCACCGACCTCACCTCCTCCGTCTCGCTGTCGCGGGATGCTGCGCAAGCCATGAATGCCAATGGTTACGGCCGCATCATCACCATCACCTCCATTCTCGGCCACATCGTCCGGCCGGGTGATGCGATCTACCCCGTCGCCAAGCAGGGCCTGACCGGGCTGATGCGCGCCATCGCCGTGGAATATGGCGCGCGTGGCATCACCAGCAACGCCATTGCGCCCGGCATGTTCGCCACGGAAACCAATGCAGCCCTTGCCGAAAACCCTGAGATGGTCGCCTTCGCCAAGCTGCGCGTGCCGCTGGAGCGCTGGGGCAGGCCGGATGA
This sequence comes from Agrobacterium radiobacter, assembly GCF_040801995.1. NCBI lineage: Bacteria > Pseudomonadati > Pseudomonadota > Alphaproteobacteria > Hyphomicrobiales > Rhizobiaceae > Agrobacterium > Agrobacterium radiobacter. Next base: position 2,054,802 of record NZ_JBEGHX010000001.1, read on the forward strand.
AATCGCCGGTGCGGCCCTGTTTCTGGCCAGCGACGCGGCCTCCTTCGTCAACGGCCATGTGCTGACGGTGGATGGCGGCATGTCGGTGCGGCTGTGAGAGACCTCCCGCAGCCATATCGTCCCGGCAAAACCGGGCCTCTGGCGGCGGGCGGCATGACGAAACATCCGTTACGGAAAGGGGCTGGATCGTAAGCATGGCCGCACGGCAACGCATCATCCCCGTCAGGCGCGAATATAACCGCTGGGTCGCCAACCAGACGCTGGAAGATTATGCGCTGCGCTTCACTGCCAAGAGCGCCCGGCAGTTTTCCTCCAACCGCATTTCCCACACCGCCATCGGCGCTATTTCCTTTCTGGCACTGGAAGCCATCGGCGGCGCGATCACGCTGTCATACGGCACCACCAACGCCTTTTACGCCATCATCGTCGCGGCCATTGCCATGCTTGCCGTCGGCCTGCCGATCAGCCGTTACGCCATCCGCCACGGCGTCGATATCGACCTCCTGACACGCGGCGCGAGCTTCGGTTACATCGGCTCCACCATCACCTCGCTGATCTACGCCGCCTTCACCTTCATGCTCTTCGCCATCGAGGCGTCGATCATGTCCGGCGCGCTGGAGCTGGCGCTCGGCATTCCCCTGTGGATCGGCTACATCATCTCCGCCGTCATGGTCATTCCGCTCGTCACCCATGGCGTGCGCCTCATCAGCCGTTTCCAGATCATCACCCAGCCCTTCTGGATCGTGCTGAACGTATTGCCCTTCATCTTCATCGCTTTGATGGACTGGGAAAAATACGATCTGTGGCGGGCGTTTTCCGGCATTCATCACGCCTCCGGTCCGCCGGGCACCGTGGCCCATTTCAATCTGGTGGAATTCGGCGCGGCGTCTGCCGTCATCCTCGCGCTGATGTCGCAGATCGGCGAACAGGTGGATTTCCTGCGCTTCCTGCCCGCCGAGGGACAGAGCCGTCTGCGCCATCGCATCGCGGTCTTTCTGGCCGGTGCTGGCTGGGTCGTCGTGGGCGTGCCGAAGCTGCTGGCCGGTTCCTTCCTCGTGGTCTTGACCTTCAGTTCCGGCGTCTCGGTGGACCGCGCCGCCGATCCGGCCCAGATGTACCTGACCGCCTTCGGCTACATGATCCCCAACCATACGGCGGCCATGCTGCTGATGGTCGCCTTCGTGGTGGTCTCGCAGCTGAAGATCAACGTCATGAACGCCTATGCGGGCTCGCTCGCCTGGTCCAACTTCTTTTCCCGCCTCACCCACAGCCACCCCGGCCGCGTGGTCTGGCTGGTCTTCAACGTAGTGATCGCGCTGCTGTTGATGGAACTCGGCATCTATCGCCTGCTGGAAGAAACGCTCGGCATTTTTTCCATCGTCGCCATGGCATGGCTCTGCACCATCTCGGCCGATCTGTTCATCAACAAGCCGCTCGGCCTTGCCCCACCGGGCATCGAGTTCAAGCGCGCCCATCTCTACGATATCAATCCCGTCGGCGTCGGCTCCATGGCGCTTTCGGCCACCATTGCGCTGATGGCGCATTTCGGCACCTTCGGCGCACTCGCTGCCTCGCTTGCGCCCTATCTCACCCTCATCGTCGCCTTCATCGCCTCGCCGCTGATCGCGTGGGGCACGAAGGGCAAATTCTATCTCGCTCGCAAGCCGCGCCAGAAATGGCGCGAGCTGAGCGCCATCACCTGCTCGATCTGCGAACACCCGTTCGAGCCGGAGGACATGGCATGGTGCCCGGCCTATGCGGCACCGATCTGTTCGCTCTGCTGCTCGCTGGACAGCCGCTGCCATGACATGTGCAAGCCGAAGGCCAAGCTCAACTATCAGGTCGCGACGGTCGCAAAATCTTTCCTGCCCCACCAACTGGTTGCAAAACTCGCCACACGGCTCGGACGTTATGGCATGGCGGCGGCCATCGCCGTCACCGCCATTGGCGGCATATTGGCGCTCATCGCCCATCAGGTCGGCACCGCCTCGCCGGCAACGGCTGACGTGGTCAACCGCACCATCCTCATCGTGTTTTTCGTCTTTGCCGTCATTGCCGGCATCGTCTGCTGGTTTCTGGTTCTTGCCCATGACAGCCGGGTGGTCGCGGAAGAGGAATCCTCACGCCAGAACACGCTGCTGTTGAAGGAAATCGCAGCCCACAAGAAGACCGACGCCGCCCTTCAGGACGCCAAGGAAACGGCGGAAGCCGCCAACCGCGCCAAGAGCCGCTACGTTGTGGGCCTCAGCCACGAATTGCGCACACCGCTTAATGCCGTTTTAGGTTACGCGCAGATCCTCGAACGCGACGAAACTATCCCTCCTCCCCGGCAATCGGCCATCAAGGTCATCCGCCGTTCCGCCGACCATCTGTCGGGCCTGATCGACGGGCTTCTGGATATTTCCAAGATCGAGGCGGGCCGGTTGCAGGTCTATTCCAACGAGATCAATATTCAGGATTTCCTCGACCAGATCGTCGATATGTTCCGCCCGCAGGCGCAGGCCAAGGGTCTGGAATTCCGGCATGAACGCGCCCATTCCCTGCCGCAATATGTGCGCACGGATGAAAAGCGTCTGCGCCAGATTCTCGTCAACCTGCTCTCCAACGCCATCAAATTCACCGACGAGGGCAGCGTCACCTTCGATGTCGCCTATCGCAGCCAGGTCGCAAGCTTCACGGTGTCGGATACCGGGCGCGGCATCGCCGAAAAAGATCTCGCCCGCATCTACGAGCCTTTCCAGCGCGGCGAGGCCGAAAGCGTGCGCCCCATGCCGGGCCTCGGCCTCGGGCTGACAATCACAAGGCTTCTGACCAACACGCTCGGCGGCGAGATTTCGGTCTCCAGCGAAAAGGATCAGGGTTCCACCTTCCGCGTCCGCCTCATGCTGTCTGCCGTGCACCGGCCAAGCACGGCGCCTGCGCCGGAAAAGACCATCCGCTCCTATTCCGGCCCACGCCGCACCATCGTGGTGGTTGATGACAACGAAGACCATCGCGAGCTGATGCGGCAGGTTCTGGTGCCGCTCGACTTTGTGGTGCTGACCGCCCAGAGCGGACCGGAATGCCTGACGCTGATCGAAGGTGTGAAGCCCGACCTTTTCCTCATCGATATCTCCATGCCCGGCATGACCGGCTGGCAGCTCGTGACGAAACTGCGCGAAGCCGGCCAGATCGCCCCGCTCATCATGCTCTCGGCCAATATCGGTGACGGAACCGTTGCGGGTGCGGGCGAAGATAACCACAACGACGCCATCGCCAAACCGGTCGATATCCGCCACCTGTGCGACAGGCTCGCCGTGCATCTCGGCCTCAAATGGATTTACGATACGGACTTGCCCCCACCGCCCGCGCCACAGCCGCCGGCGCAGATCGTTCATCCCGGCGCAATTCACATTCAAGATTTGCAGCGGCTCGGCGAAATAGGTTACATACGCGGCATAGAAGCGAAACTCGCCGATCTTGCCCGCAACACCGACAACCTGCCTTTCACGCAAGAGCTGGGGACCTATGTACAGGCTTTCGATCTGGCCGGTTACGCCCATTTTCTCAAACGGTTTTCAGATAGCGACAGGGGAGACGGTAAGGCATGAGCGGGCCAGGCGCAGCACTGCCGAGAGACATCGTATTGCTGGTGGATGACAGCCCGGAGGCGCTTGGTTTCTTGACCGATGCACTGGAACAATCAGGCTTTTCGGCGCTGATCGCCACCTCGGGTCAGGCCGCCCTCAACATTGCCGAGCGCATCACGCCCGATATCATCCTGCTCGATGCCGTCATGCCTTCGATGGACGGTTTCGAAACCTGCCGTCGCCTGAAGGCCAATGCCGCCGTGGCGCAGGTGCCTGTCATCTTCATGACCGGGCTGACGGAGACCGAACATGTGGTGCGAGCGCTCGAATCCGGCGGTGTCGATTATCTGACCAAGCCGATCAACATCGATGAGCTGCGCGCCCGCATCCGCGTGCACCTCTCCAATGCCCGCTCGGCCCAGAGCGCCCGCGTGGCGCTCGATGCCGCCGGCCGCCACCTGCTTGCCGTGCGCGCCAACGGCGCGATCCACTGGTCCACACCGCAGGCAACCCGGCTGGTCAACGCCGCCACCGGCCGTGATGATGGGCTGGAGATTGTCGTTGCCCATATTTCCGGCTGGCTGGCCGACAGGACAACAGTGGATTCCGCCCGCGATGCACCGCTGACGATCACCGAGGCCGGGCGGCCCGCTTTGCAGCTATCCTTCCTCGGCGCAATGGGACCGGACGAATATCTCTTCCGTCTGACAGCCGCCAATGAGAAATCCGACGACCACCTGCTGAAGGACCACTTTGCCCTGACAACGCGGGAATCGGAAGTTCTGCTGTGGATTGCCAAAGGCAAATCCAACCGCGATATCGGCGATATTCTCGGCCTTTCCGCCAGAACCGTGAACAAACATCTGGAACAGATCTATGTGAAGCTCGGCGTCGAAAACCGCGCTTCGGCGGCCGTCAAGGCGGCGCATATTTTGCATCAGGGCTGACGAGCACAATTAGTGCGGTAAGGTTCAGCAAACATATATTTTCTGCTTGAATGCAGAGTATCCGCTTCCGGCCGAGCGGTCGCCACTTGTTTCTTCTCCCCGCCGGGGAGAAGGTCGCGGCAGCGGGATGAGGGGGCGAGGGTCGAGATATTCGGAGAGCTTGCCCCCTCATCCGACCCTTCGGGCCACCTTCTCCCCGACGGGGAGAAGAAACCTGCCTCACCCCTGCCTGCCGAAAAATCACCACCCGATCCACCTGATCCCCAACACAGGAGAAACGCCCATGAACCGTTTCATCATCCTTTCCGGCTGCTCCGGCGGCGGAAAATCCACCCTCCTCGCAGAACTTGCCCGGCGCGGTTTCGTAACCGTCGAGGAGCCCGGTCGGCGCATCGTCATCGAAGAAACCCGCAATAACGGCACCGCCCTGCCCTGGATCGACATCGAGGCCTTCGCCCGCCGGGCGATCACCATGGCCCTGGAAGACCGGCAAAAGGCGCCAGCGGATGGCCTCGTCTTTTTCGATCGCGGCCTGATCGACGCCGCCTCTGCGCTACGCCATGTCGGCGGCGATGGCTTCATCGATACGCTGAAAAACACGCACCGCTATAACCCTCTGGTTTTCCTCACCCCGCCCTGGCCTGAAATCTATCGCGGCGACGATGAGCGCCGGCATGGTTTCGACGCGGCGGTCGAGGAGTATGAACGTCTTGTCCGGGACTATGAAGCACTTGGCTACGATAGTGTCGTGCTGCCAAAATCAGGCATCGAGGAACGTGCCGACTTTATCCTGGCGCGGATCGGCTGACAGCGACAGGTTCGGCCTCGGCGATATCAGAGCAATTGCGCAACGGTGACAAACTCAAACCCGCGTTGACGAAGGCCGTCTATGATCAGGGGCAAGGCCTGCCGGGATACCTCGCGGCTTCGATACATGACATGCATGATGATGATCGAGCCGTTTCTCGTTTGCTCGATGACGTGACTGGCGAGGGCGGCCGCATCGTCGGCGACATCGGGAAACGATTCCGGTTCGACATCCCACATGATGGTCTTCCGGTCATGCCGTGAAAGATACCAGGGCAAGGTGAGCAGCTTCTTGCCATAGGGCGGCCGGAACATGATCTCGCCTTCGTAGCCCGCAGCGCGAATAGCCGCATCGGTGCGCTCGATCTCCTCCCTGATCCGCGCCGGCCCCATGAACATCATGTTGGAATGCGTATAGCTATGGTTGCCGAGCTGATGCCCCTCGCTCACGATCATGCGCGCCTGCGGCAGGTTTTCTTCGGTCTCCTTACCGGTCAAAAAGAAAGTCGCTTTTACCCCGCGCTCCCTCAGGATCGTCAGGACATCAGGCGTAAAACGCACCGACGGCCCATCGTCGAAGGTCAGCGCCACCACCGGCCTTTCCGTTTCGACCCTTGCGATGATGCCACCAAATAATTGCGTCGTTCGGGATTTGCTGAAGAAATGCACGCCTATCAGCACCGCCGCCAGCCCAGCAAGAACAAGGAATAGAGACACGGTTCGCTTTATCGTCATTGCTACCCCTCATTGCAGTTTTCCCGAGAGGCTTTGTTTCCCGCCTTGTTGTCTCCAGTATGGCAAGCCGGACCACAAAAAGAAAAAGCCCGGCATCGCTGCCGGGCTTCGATAGGAAGTCACAGAAGAGCTTAGCTGCCCTGCTGGATGTAGGTGAACTTGCCGTCCGGACCCTTCTTCCATTCGTACATGACGTAGCCGGGAAGCTTCGGGTCGCCCTTCTCGTCGAAGGAGATGTCGCCAAGCGCGGTCGGGAAGGTGCCGGACTTCAGGGCCTCGGCAACCTTTTCCGGTTCCACGGAACCGGCAGCCTTCGCCGCACCGGCAATCGCCTGCATCGCGGCGTAGGAGTAGAGCGTGTAGGCTTCCGGGTTGAAGCCGGCGGCCTTGAACTTCTCTACCAGTTCCTTGTTTTCCGGGCGCAGCGTCGGATCGGGGCCGAAGGTGTTGAGCGTGCCTTCAACGGCGTCGCCGGCGATGGAAGCAAGTTCGTTCGAGACGATACCGTCTCCCGAAACGAGCTTCGCCTTCAGGCCCTGGTCAGCCGCCTGGCGGATGATGAGACCGGCTTCGGTGTGCAGGCCGCCCCAGTAAATGATGGAAACGCCGGCTTCCTTCATCTTGGAGATCAGCGCGGAGAAGTCCTTGTCGCCGACGTTGACGCCTTCATACATGACCTCAGTCACGCCGGCGGCATTGGCAGCCTTCTTGGTTTCATCGGCAAGGCCCTGACCATAAGGTGTCTTGTCGTGAATGATGGCGACCTTGGCGTCCTTGAAGTGGTCGGCCAGGTACTTGCCGGCGATGCCGCCCTGCTGGTCGTCACGGCCGCAGGTGCGGAAAGTGTTCCACAGGCCGCGTTCGGTGAAAACAGGGTTGGTTGCGGCAGGCGTGATTTCGAGAATGCCGTTTTCAGCGTAAACTTCAGAGGCCGGAATGGAAACGCCGGAGTTGAAGTGACCGACAACGAATTTCACGCCGTCAGCAACGAATTTGTTGGCAACCGAAATACCCTGCTTGGGGTCGGATACGTCGTCGCCCAGCACGATCTTGATCTGCTCGCCATTGATGCCGCCGGCGGCATTGATGTCTTTCGCAGCCTGTTCGGCACCCTTCTGGATCTGAGCGCCAAAAGCAGCATTCGGGCCGGTCAGCGGTGCGCCGACAGCGATCACGACATCGGCCCAGGCCGAACCGCCAAACGCGACCATGGCGGTCAGCGCAACAGCGGAAAGAAGAGACTTCTTCATTACTTTACTCCCAGTTCCTTTGGATGGGTTGATTGCAAGGACCTGTTCAGTACCCACCTTCACTGAACAGGAAACCGTTCCACTCTGACGAGCATTGTGCAGCCGGAAAAATCCGCCTGTCAATCTTTCTTCTTGTAGGAAAATGCCGACGTCCGGTCGTAGAGCCAATAGTAATTATTGACCATCTGGCTCGTCCTGCGCATGCGGAAACCGATGCTGGAAAAGACCAGAAGAAGAACGACGTCAAACACGTAATAGAAGCCGTTGATGAACGGCCCGTTGAAGAGCGCGTAATGCAGAAACCGCATGACGAGCCCCAGTGCGAGCGTATAGATCACCACCCGCGTATAACCGCCCCAGCCATCGGCCACCGATCTGCCCGTGCGCCACGCCGTCCAGAAACCCAAGAGAACAACCAGTGCGCGCAGAACATAACGCACGCCGTTATCGGTTTCGAAAAAAAGGCCCTGCATCTCTTTCCCCATCAGTGCCGGGCGGAAACGCCCTGGCCCTGCCTTGTCTGTCGTCCCGTCGTTTCCCGCCGGGCATTTTATTGTTTACGCCCCGCCAGGGATCCTTAAGGTTTGGCCGAAAGGACGGCAGGCCGCCGTTTGCAGTCTTGCGCCGCAAGATTTCCGGCGCAAGTAAAATCTTTCAGTGCCGTCCGCCTTCGAGATAGGCGGCGCGCACCTGCGGATCGGCGAGCAGTTCCCTGCCCGAACCACTCATCGTCACCTTGCCGTTGACCATCACATAAGCGCGGTCGGAAAGCTTCAGCGCGGCAAAGGCGTTCTGCTCCACGAGGAAGACGGTCAGCCCCTCTTCCTGGTTGAGTTTCTTGATCGCCTCGAAAATGCCCTTGACGATCAGCGGTGCAAGACCGAGTGACGGTTCATCAAGCAGCAGCAGCTTCGGACGCGCCATCAGCGCGCGGCCGATGGAGAGCATCTGCTGCTCGCCGCCGGAAAGCGTGCCGCCGCGCTGGCTCTGGCGCTCTTTCAGACGCGGGAACATCGTGAAGATCTTCTCGACGTCCTCTTTGAAATGCTTGAGATTATCGAGATTGGCGCCCATCTGCAGGTTTTCCAGCACCGTCATGCGCGGGAAAATCCGGCGGCCTTCGGGAGACTGGGCGATGCGCTTGCGGGCGATGAGATGCGTTGGCAGATGGGTAATGTCCTCACCGTCGAAGATCACCTGACCGGCGCGCGCCTGCGGGCTGCCGCAGATGGTCATCATCAGCGTCGACTTGCCGGCGCCATTGGCGCCGATCAGGCTGACGATCTCACCCTTGTTGACCTCGACATCGACACCGGCCAGAGCCCGGATATTGCCATAATAGGTTTCGACACCCTGGACTTTGAGAAGCGATTCACCGGGCATCAGGCCGCTCCTCCGTCGAGTTCTTCCGCAATCACGTCTTCCACTTCATCATCCTCGACACCCAGATAGGCGGCGATGACCTTCGGGTCGTTCTTCACATGGTCCGGCGAACCGTCGGAAATCTTCTGGCCATATTCCAGAACCACAACATGGTCAGAAATCTGCATGACCACGGACATGTCGTGCTCGATAAGAAGCAGCGACGTGCCTTCATCGCGGATGCCGCGCAGCAGCGCATTGAGCGCCAGCGATTCCTTCGGATTGAGACCGGCGGCCGGCTCATCGAGGCACAGAAGCTCCGGCCCCGTGCACATGGCGCGGGCGATTTCCAGACGGCGCTGGGCGCCATAGGGCAGATCGCCGGCCGGGTCGTCGGCGCGGTCGGTCAGATCGGCCTTGTCCAGCCAGTATTTGGCCTTTTCGATCGAGTCGTCCACCGCCCGCCGGTAAGCGGGCAGGCCGAGAAGACCGAGAATGGTGTAACCCGAGGCCTTCATCAGCGCATTGTGCTGCGCCACCAGCAGGTTTTCCAGAACCGTCAGACCCGAAAACAGGCGGATGTTCTGGAAGGTGCGCGCCACCTTTGCCTTCTTGGTGATCTCGAAATCCGGCAGGCGCTCGAGAAGATGCGCCTCGCCACTCTGCTGGCGCATGGTGATCATGCCCATGGTCGGCTTGTAGAAGCCGGTGATGCAGTTGAAGACCGTGGTCTTGCCCGCACCGTTGGGGCCGATCAGCGCCGTGATCTCGCCGCGCTTCGCCTCGAAGGAGAAGTCGTTGATGGCCATCAGGCCGCCGAAGCGCATCGAGAGATGTTCGACCTTGAGGATCGTATCGCCAGTGGTGTTTGGTGTCATGTTCGTCATTCCGGAAGCCATCAACCGTGACCTTCCTTGGTAAAGCTGCCGGAGACGGCCTTGCGTTCTTTAAGGAAGGCCGTGGGTTCACGCGAGCCGACGAAACCGCGCGGCTTGAACAGCATGACGATGACCATGGCGAGACCGAAGAGCAGCATGCGGTAAAGTTCCGGTGTGAAGTCAGGCCCGAAGACATGCTTCAGGAACTCCATCTCACGCAGAAGCTCGGTGCCGCCGACCATGACGAGCGCCGCAATGGCGATACCTGTCAGCGAGCCCATGCCGCCAAGTACGACGATGGCGAGGATGACGGCCGATTCCAGGAACACGAAGCTTTCCGGCGAAACGAAACCCTGCCGCGCGGCGAAGAACGAACCGGCGAAACCGCCGAACATCGCGCCCGTGGCAAAGGCGGTGAGCTTGGTGATGACGGTGTCGATGCCGAGCGAACGGCAGGCGATTTCGTCCTCGCGCAGCGCTTCCCATGCACGGCCGATCGGCATGCGGCGCAGCTTGATGGTGACGTAAGCCGTCAGCATGCACAGAAGCAGGATCACGTAGAACAGGAAGATCTTGTAATAGGCCGACGACATCGACAGGCCGAAGGCCTTGGCGAAATTGTTCGGCGCGGCGACATCGAAGGACCAGATGCCGAAGACCGAAGCCTTGGCGATGCCGGAAATGCCGAAGGTGCCCTTGGTGACGGCCGTCCAGTTCAAAAGCACGAGGCGGATGATCTCACCGAAGGCCAGCGTGACGATCGCCAGATAGTCGCCGCGAAGGCGCAGAACCGGGAAACCGAGAATGATGCCCCAGAAGCCGGCGAGAATGCCCGCCACCGGCAAAAGCACCCAGAAGGACAGGCCGAAATGGCTTGACAGCAGCGCGTAGGAATAGGCGCCGACCGCGTAAAAGGCCACATAACCGAGATCGAGCAGGCCGGCGAGGCCGACGACGATGTTCAGGCCCCAGGCCAGCATCACATAGATCAGGATCTGGATGCCGAAATTGTCGACGAATTTCAGCGAGCCCTGAAAGCCGAACAATTGCACGGCGATAACAGGATAAAGCAGCAGCAGGACGAGCGCCAGCTTCAGGAAGTGCTTGTGGAAAAATCCTTTTTCCTCGGAGATTTCCAGAATGCCACTTTTCGCCTTGGCAAGCCGGCGGCGGTCCAGCGACGGCTTGATGAAGCCGACCACGAGGAAGCGGCCGACCGCGGCAATGCCGACGAAGATCGCCAGAAGCCCCCAGCGGGTGCCCCAGATCAGCTGGTTGTTGATATCCTGATAGGTGACGATGCCGACATAAAGAATGAACATGCCGAACGAGATGAGGCCCGCAATCAGGCCCTCCTTCACGGCCGTCGCCATCAGGCTCGGGCTGGAAGCGGCGTTTTCGGAAGCGATATTGGTCATGGGATCACACCTTCTCGACTTCCGGACGACCGAGAATACCGGTCGGCTTGAAGATCAGCACGAAAGCCAGAATGCCGAATGCCGCGACATCCTTGTAGGCGATGGAGAAATAGGCCGACCACAGCGATTCAATGAGACCGATCAGCAGACCGCCGAGAACAGCGCCCGGAAGCGAGCCGATGCCGCCGAGAACGGCCGCGGTAAACGCCTTGACGCCGGGAATGAAGCCGTCGCTGAACGAGGCAACGCCATAATACATCAGATACATGGTGCCCGCGACCGCAGCCAGCGCCGCACCCATGATGAAGGTGATGGAGATGGTCTTGTCGACATCAACGCCGAGCAGTGCGGCCATCTTGCGGTCCTGTTCGGTGGCGCGCTGCGCCCGGCCGAGCGGGGTCTTGTTGACGATATACCAGAAGGCGAAGAGCAGCACCGAGGTGACGACCATGATGATCAGCTGCTTCAGCGAGACGGTAATGGCGCCGAAATGATAGCTTTCCGTCACCATGGACGGGATCGGCTTGTTGCGCGGACCCTGGGTGACCTGGATGAAGTTGGACAGCGCGATCGACATGCCGATGGCAGTGATCAGCGGTGCAAGACGGAACGAACCTCTGAGCGGGCGGTAGGCGACGCGCTCGATCACCCAGTTCCACAGGCCGGTCATCAGCATGGCGACGACCATCATCAGAAGCAGAAGAAGCGCCACCGGAATGCCGGCGACAAAAGATGTCACGATCAGGAAAACGATCAGCGCGGCGAAGCCGCCAAGCATGAAAATATCGCCATGGGCGAAGTTGATCATGCCGATGATGCCGTAAACCATCGTATAGCCGATAGCGATGAGGCCGTAGATCGATCCAAGAGTCAGCCCGTTGATGAGCTGCTGGATAAAATACTCCATGTCTTTCCCCCGGGCACGACCTCGAATGGGTCACGCCTCGTTATGTTAATTATAGGGGAAGCCTTTCAGGCAGACCCCCACCCTCAAAATGCATATCGTGTTCGTTAAAAATGTGAAGTCAAAAACGGGCGATCCTGCACAAAATTTGGAATTTCCACATGGACTGCCGCTTTCCCGGTCAAAAGAGCCATGATTTTGGCAGGAAGTGCTGAAAAAATGACGGTTGGATGCTTATTTTAGCATTGTCCAATGCCATTATTTGACGGGCAGCGGGCAAAGGAGTAGCGAATATCGGAACGGCGATATCCCGCAGACGGGATACAATTGGCAAAGAGATGATCGACATATTGACGAAAGCGGCGCTGGACGCCGGGCAGGCCATCATGGCGGTCCATCGCGCCGGCCCACATGTGTCATACAAGGACGACTGTTCGCCCGTGACCGAGGCCGACCAGCGTGCCGAGGTGATCATCCTTGCGGCGCTGGCCCTCCATTTTCCTGACATCCCCGTGGTGGCCGAAGAGGCTGTCTCAAACGGCATCCTGCCGGAAACCGGTGCGGAATTCTTTCTCGTCGATCCGCTTGACGGCACCAAGGAATTCATTGCCGGCAAGGACGATTTCACCGTCAACATCGCGCTCATCCGCAACGGCGCTCCGGTGGCCGGTGTGGTTTACGCCCCCTGCCGCGGACAGGCTTGGACGGGCGAGGACAATGCCGCCGAAAAGCTCGCCATTTCCGGCGAAGGCGTCATCCTTTCGCGCCACCCCATCCGTGCGCGCCAGCGCGGCGCCTCCCCCGTGGCACTGATCAGCCGTTCGCACTGCACGGCGAAAACGGAAGCCTTCGTGGCCGAACACGGGCTGAAGGACTGCATCTCCGTCGGCTCCTCGCTGAAATTCTGCATGCTGGCCGAGGGCGCTGCCGACATCTACCCCCGCTTCAGCCGCACCATGATGTGGGACACGGCCGCCGGCGATGCCGTGCTGCGCGCTGCGGGCGGCAGGACGCTCGATTGCGAGGGCAGGCCGCTTGCATATGCGGTGAGGGGCGATGGCGAGGATGCGCTGGCCAATCCGGATTTCATTGCCGAAGGGGCGATGGCGGTGGAGCACGCGGGGTAACGGACGCTTGGCGTTTGCTGCGGCCATTGGTGAGCTTCGGCGTATGCCGCTTCACCCCCTCTGCCCTGCCGGGCATCTCCCCCTCAAGGGGGGAGATCGGCAGGATGCGCTACCACCGCTTCATTTGCAAACGTCGTGATAGGCGAGACCTATCCACGAGTCGATCTCCCCCCTTGAGGGGGAGATGTCCGGCAGGACAGAGGGGGTGAAGCGGCATACGCCGAAGCCCCCCAAAAAATAATCCATCCCCACCCCACGCCACCGCCCCACAATGCCCCGCAACGAAACACCGCAGCGCGGAAGGCACATCATGACGGAACAGACGGCGAGACTTCGGCTTCCCTATATCCTCCCCTCGCAGGCACAGAAACACGTCACCCACAACGAAGCCCTGCAAAGGCTGGATGCGATCGTGCAACTGGTCATCAAGGCCATCGTCACCACACCGCCCGATAACGCTGCGGAAGGGGATTGTTTCCTCCTCTCCGCCGATGCCACGGGCGACTGGGCCGGCAAGGGCGGCAGGCTCGCCTTCCGGCAGGATGGCGCCTGGCTCTCTATCGCGCCGCAGCCCGGCTGGACGGCATGGTTTGCGGCCGAGAACAGATATCGCATCCTGCACGACGGCAACTGGCGCGACATGCCGCTGCCGGCCGCCGGGCGGCTGGAAAGGCTGGGCATCGGCACCGAGGCCGACGCCACCAACCGGCTGGCGCTCACCTCCCCCGCCAGCCTCTTCACCCATGCCGAAGAAGGCGGCAGCCACCGCATGACGATCAACAAGGCGGGCAAGGGCGATACCGCCTCGCTGCTGTTCCAGTCCGGCTGGAGCGGCCGGGCGGAAATGGGCCTTGCCGGCAATGACGGGTTTTCGATCAAGACCAGCAAGGATGGCGCCTCATGGCACACCGCACTTCTCTGCAGCGGGGACGGTCGAGTCTCGATGCCGAACCGCCCGCTCGCCGTCGCCGGCCTGCCGGCGGGCACGACGAAACCCGCCAATGGCGCGGCGGCAGGTTTTTCCGTGCTCTCCATCGCCGAGGGCGGATTTGCGCTCGGCGATGCGGTGAGCGGCGGCGGACGTGAACTCGTGGTTCCGGCAAAGGGCCCTTATCTGGCGGCCCTGACGCTCGCCGTGGCCTCCTCCTCCGGCCACCGGGTGACGCTTTTCATCAACGGTGCGGCGGCCAGTTTCGGCATGACAGGAAATGCATCGACCTCAGGCACACAGCAGTCGGCAACATCGATCCTTCCGCTCGATGCCGGCGACCGCCTGCGGCTGCAGCATGAGGGAACGGCGGAATTTACCCAGGGCAGCGGGAAAACGTGCCTTTCGCTTGCGGCACTCTGACGGAAACAACCGATGAGAGAGAAAAAATGCGATTTTTGGAAAAATTTTTTCCCGGCAAAATAAGGCGACTCGAACAAATCAGGCGAAACCGTTCAAATTCTTAATAAATTGTCACGAGCTGCTTAGGCAATTTTTAAAGGTACCGGGATAGAGTTCCCGTCATATGGTCTTGAGTTTGTATAGAGTGTCCAATGACCGAAATGATACGCCCACGAGTTAAATATGTCATCGGCCCCGATGGCAGCCCTCTGACGATTGCGGATCTTCCGCCTGCCAATACCCGTCGCTGGGTCATTCGCAGAAAGGCGGAGGTGGTTGCCGCGGTACGCGGAGGACTGCTGAGCCTCGAGGAAGCCTGCGAGCGTTATACGCTCACCGTTGAAGAATTCCTGTCCTGGCAGTCCTCGATCTCCGATCATGGCCTCGCCGGTCTGCGCACCACGCGCATTCAGCAATATCGCCACTAAACAGTGCGCCGGCGCGGTAACGCGCCCCAAACCGAATTCCAGAACGCCCCGCCGGATCATCGACGGGGCTTTCGGTTTGATTTCGGATTTCTCCTGAAAACTGCCCGACAGAGCCGGTGATTGTCGCCGGTTTGTGTCCGCTGCGTTCGCTATCGCGCTGTTTCAATTCAGGCGCAAGCCGTTAGAGTGGCGAAAACGAACAGCAATGCGGAGGCAGAGACCATGGACATCAAGACCACCGAAACCGGATCGCACGGCGAATATTCGGCGACCATCGACGGCCACAAGGCGGAGATGACCTATTCGCGCACCTCCCCTTCCCTCATCATCATCGACCATACCGGTGTGCCCGATGCGCTGCGCGGCAAGGGTGTCGGCCAGGCGCTCGCCGCCCATGCGATTGATGAAGCCCGCAAGGGCGGCTGGAAGATCATTCCGCTCTGCCCCTTCTTCAAGGCCCAGACATTGCGCCATGCCGAATGGGCGGATGTGATCCAGGGGTAAAAGGGTAGACATAAAGAGCGTTATGGCAGCTATCTACGGGTGTTTTGGCCAAAACGGAGCATCCACACTCCGTCACCCCGGCCTTGAGCCGGGGTCCAGCAAGCTCAGTCATTGAGCTGAAAAGACTCTTCTCGTTGCGCAGGCGCGCGTCGGCTGGATGCCGGATCAAGTCCGGCATGACGGCGGAGAGATTTTCAGGTGTGCCAGCAATCACGCCACCTTCAACGGCGGCGTCCCGGCATGCATGCTCCGGCGGACTTCTTCACGGAATTCCAGCGTATCCTCTGCGCCATGCACCGCCACGGCATGTTGCACGGCCGCTTCCATAAGCTCTTCTTGAGAATCGGCGGAAATGGCAACGGTGCATCTGCTGTCACTGGGGAATTCACGGCAATCGATATATTGGCGGGCCATTTTTTCCTCCCTGCAATAGCCGCCCGCGCCTGCACGGGGCGCGTGCGCGTAAAAGCCTCCGGCTCACGGTCGGAACCCCCGTAAAATACGCCTTTCCCAACTTCCGGACAATCGAAATCGGGCATGACCGTCCCGGCGGGAAACACCGGCGACGACGCAAGACAAAAGGCCGCCCTTAAGGAGCGGCCTTTTAAAAAAATGCACGGCGTCCCGTCATTGAAAGCCGCCTCCTGATCCACCGGCAGCCGTCAATGAGGACGATCATTCGTCAGCTTTTGCGCCTGTGGTCAGGCGCGGGCGCGGATGGCTCCGTCGCGGTTTTCCAGTGCGGCGGCCTTTTCATATTCGGCCTGCACCTCTTCCAGCGAAGCCTCGGCGGCCTCCTGCTGGGCCTTCAGCTCCCGGATCGAGACCTGGAGATTATCCGCCCGCTGGCGCGCGGCCTTGGCGAAGGTCGGATAGGCGAAATGTGTCGGATCGGTAATGCCCGACTTGCTCTCTTCCAGAGAGATCTGATGCACCAGTTCCTTTGCCATCCGCTCAAACTCGGACATCATCTGCTGCAGCTGGTTAAGCTGCCGGCGTTTTTCATTGACCTGAAATTCCTTCAGGCGAACCAGGCTGTCACGCGACTTCATACGCAATACTCCATGGATAGCGAGACCCGGATCAAAAAGGCACTATGCCCCCTGACCGGCCCGTTTAACCCGCCCGTTTTTCCGTAAGGGTTGACCCCTGTCCCGGAATGATTCCCAAAAGTTACCCGACGTTAATAAAAAACCGCCGTCGTTAACCTTTCGTTTACGGGCATCGTTAATGATAAACACGATCATTTAAGGGTCGGTAAATGCCAGGTCCAAAAAAACGGGCCAGACGATGTAAGAGTCGATTGAATCACTTAGCGGGAAATCCTCACGTTGAGCTTCAATTTTGGCGATGGTGGATTCACGTGCAAAAACAGCGAAATGCCTTCTTTGCTTAATAAATTCGATACACCTTGCCAAAGGCAATTAGAATTTGTTAACCATTTGGTGGCAGCCTGCAAATCAGGCAACGTCTGGATCCGCATCGCGCGAGGCAATGATTTACCGGTTCGCGGGCGGCAAAGGGGATAATTATGCGGGTTCTACTTATTGAAGACGACAGCGCGACAGCGCAGAGCATTGAACTGATGCTCAAGTCGGAAAGCTTTAACGTCTACACGACCGACCTCGGCGAGGAAGGCGTGGACCTCGGCAAGCTCTACGATTACGATATTATTCTTCTCGACCTCAACCTGCCCGACATGTCGGGTTACGAGGTTCTGAGAACGCTTCGCCTCTCCAAGGTCAAGACGCCGATCCTCATCCTGTCCGGCATGGCCGGCATCGAGGACAAGGTTCGCGGCCTCGGCTTCGGCGCAGACGATTACATGACGAAGCCGTTCCACAAGGACGAGCTTGTTGCCCGCATTCATGCCATCGTCCGCCGTTCCAAGGGCCATGCGCAGTCGGTCATCGCCACCGGCGAGCTGATCGTCAATCTCGATGCCAAGACGGTTGAAGTGGGCGGCCAGCGCGTTCACCTGACCGGCAAGGAATATCAGATGCTTGAGCTGCTTTCGCTGCGCAAGGGCACGACGCTGACCAAGGAAATGTTCCTGAACCACCTCTATGGCGGCATGGACGAACCGGAACTGAAGATCATCGACGTCTTCATCTGCAAGCTGCGCAAGAAGCTCGCAAACGCCGCCGGCGGCGCAAACTACATCGAAACCGTCTGGGGCCGCGGCTATGTTCTGCGCGAGCCTGACGGCGCCACGGAATTCCTCGAAACCGCCTGATCCAATCCGGAACAGGACAGTTTTTAAAAGACCCGCTGGAAACGGCGGGTTTTTTGTTGCGATTTTCTCTCCCTCATTGCTGTGCCTGTCACAGGAATCCAGCCATCCCAAGTCCTTGGGTTGAAAGGACTCTCCGCCGCGCAGACGCGCGTCGACCGAATTCCTGTGACAGGCACAGCAATGAGGAGAGAAAGACATGGCCACGCATCGCCAAAGGACGCCGGCATATGAACCACGCCATCCCAACCCTCAAGACGGATCGCCTGACGCTGCGCCCGCTGACCATGGCGCATTTCCCCGCCTATCGGAACTTCATGACGTCGCCGCGCTCCATCGGTGTCGGCGGACCATACGACCTGCCCTCAACATGGGGCGTGTTCTGCCACGATCTCGCCAACTGGTACTTTTTCGGCCATGGCGCGCTAATGATCGAGCTTGGCAAAACGGGGGAATGTATCGGCCAGGTCGGCATCAATCACGGTCCGCTGTTTCCGGAAAAGGAACTGGGCTGGCTGCTTTACGAGGGCCATGAGGGGCGCGGTTATGCCGCTGAAGCCGCCTCGGCGCTGCGCGACTGGGCCTTTGAAACCCCGAACCTGCCCACGCTTGTCAGCTACGTCTCGCCGCAAAACCGCAAATCAGCGGCCGTCGCCGAACGAATCGGCGGAAGGCTCGATCCGGCAGCACCTCGTTCCGATCCCGAAGACCTCGTTTATCGGCACTATCAGGTAAACCCCGTTTGAAAGAGGGACGCCTTGCGGCCATTACGGTCGCGAGGCGTCCCGAAAATCCAACTTAGCGCATTTCCACTTTCAGAAAGCCGAGGATTGCCTCCGTGATCTGCGCATGGATGGCCATGCGGTCCCTGCCGCTGCCATCCCGGCAGACGAAACCCTCACCCGGTGAAAGCTCCTCCACGATCTTTTCGCCGTTCGGCTTGCAAATCTGCATGAAGCTGAAATGGCTGGCATCCGGTATGTCCCGATAAACCGTCGTCGCCTTTGGCAAATGCCGGGCGATGTATTCGGAATCGGCCTTGATGGCGGCGATCTCTGGTGTCTCCACACCTGCCGCCAGAACCAGAACCGGTACGCTGACGGCCTGCAGCGTTTCCGGCAGGAAACCCGCGGCCGGCCCGAGATCCAGCGCGATGGCGGCGCGGATGCGGGTATCCTTCAAATCCATCGAAAGGCGCGGATCGGCCTTGCCGTCACCGACAACCCCGACTTTGGCGAGCAGCCGGGGAGCCTTGCATTGCGGCGGGCGCTTCTCTGCGCCGCAATCCCTCAGGGCAAGATCGGCGCTGTATCGCGCGCCAACCAGTTCCATCGCGGTCCAGCCGCCGAGGGAATGGCCGATAACCGCGATGCGCGTCCCATCGATCCTGCCGGCGAATCGATCATCGCCAAGCAAGGCCGTCAGCGTTCTGCTGATGTCGCGCGGCCGTTCCCACAATGGAACGATCTCGGTCGCATTTTCTTCGGTAAATGATTCGCCGCCGTGATCCGGAGCGGCCACGACATAACCTTCCCGAACAAGCTCGCCGGCAATCCAGTTCAGGTTGCGCCAGCTACCGCCAAAACCGTGCGACAGCAACACGAGCGGACGGGAACCGTTAAGGAAAGAGGCGCCCGGTTGAACCTCAAGACCGTAAAAGGCGGCATTTTCGCCGACGATCTCGCTTTTGCCCGAGGGCGCGGCCGGGTACCATAATGAAACGGCAAGCGTTCTCGCGCCCCCCTCATCCGGCAATTCGATCTGTTTAAAGCCTATACCGCTTTCCGCCCTTGCGGCCTGAGCAGTGGAAAAGATGACGAGTATCGCCAGAATGAAATAGCGCATGGGATGCTCCAGGAGTTGATATGGACCAACCCTTGGTTCAAACCGCCGCCTGCCGAGACCTCAAACAGGTTTCAGGTCGTCCTGAAACGCAATCGAGACAGCGACTCGCTCGCAAACGCTTCCTGTTATGCCGAGCGCTAGATATCCGCGATCCGCTCGAAAAGCCGCACGGGACTGTCGCGGAAGGTCGTTTCCCGGAAAGGACAGAAGCCGAAACGGGCGGCGATCGCGAGCGACGGCGCATTCAGCGGATCGATCATGCAGACGATCCGGTTCGATATGCCCTTGGCATCAAACCAGCCAAGGGCGGCCTGTACCGCTTCGCTGGCCACACCCTTGCCGGTCAGATCCCTGTCAATCTTCCACATGGCCTCCGGCGCGGTGTCGAAATCCGCGCCATGTCCACGGCGCATATGGGCCAGCCCCACCTCGCCCACGATTCGTCCCGTGGCGGTTTCCTCCACAACGAAGGGGCCGAAACCGAAGACGGACCAGTGGCCGATGAAACGCAGAAGCCGCGCGAAAGCGAGTTCGGGATCGAGCGGCGCGATCGAGCTCACGCCCGGGATCGGATGAACATCCGCGCTCCAGAAGGAGCAATAACGTGCTTCGTCCTCGATGGCATGCGGCCGCAGCAGGAGACGCGCGGTTTCGACACGGATCATGAGACCTCCTCCTCTGAAAAGAAAAAGGCCGGGCACTGGCAAAAGCCGGCCCGACCCCTGATGGCGTCACTGTCGCATCGAAACGATCACTCCGTAATCGTCTTCGCCGTAAACACAATGCGATCGTCATGCACCTTGTATTCCACCGCCATATTGGCCTCTTCGGCCAGAAGCAGCGTGTAATAAGGCTGAACGGAATGGGCGTCGACCGCCTCTTCCAACCTGCCTTCGTAAATTTCCACGAACTTGGCCGGCACGCGCATCATCCGGCCCTTGACGGTGATTTCGAACCTGGCGTCGCCGTCAGGGCTTTCCAGCAGCACATCCACATTGCCGCCGCGCGGAATGGCGCCGTAAGACACGAGGAAGAGGTTGAGCAGAAGTTTGACACGATTCTTCGCAACGATGGCGCGCGGGCCGTTCCAGCTCACTTCCGCCTTCTTTTCGGCGGCGGCGAAATCCTGGGCGGCTTTTTCGGCCTCGCCGGTGTCGATCGACGCGCCGGCGGAGCCGGAAGCACCGAAAGCAAGGCGGGCGAACTTCAGCCGCACGGATGCGTTAAGGGCTGACGTGCGGATGAGATCGAGCGCATCGTCATCCGTGCCGCCCTCGTCCAGAAGTTCGAGGCCGTTATTGATGGCGCCGACAGGAGAAATAACGTCATGGCACACACGGCTGCACAGAAGAGCCGCCAGATCGGGACCGGACAGCGTGATATTGAGTTTGCTGGTCATAAAATTCTCTCCTGCGCAAGGGAGGCGCGGACGGTGTGGAAATTGTTAAGCCATAATGACACCATATTTGGTAAACCGATTGTTAATAGGATGGTTTCAAAATGCCAAATGCCTTAACAGGCCACACTGGAGCCCCGTGTATCCGCAAGGATGCGCGAAACATGCTGTAGAACTTTGACTCTGCGCGACCGGCCCTTTCGAAAACCGATTCGGATTTTCGGGCTTATGCGCTAACGAAACAGACGGACGGACATGACGATGCGCCTTACGAAAACCCGCACCATTGCACGCCTCGGACTGGGAAAGATTGTCGCGCTCCTTGCGAGCCTCTTGATGTGGGTCGCACCGGCCTCGGCCCAGAACAGCGATCAATATTCGTTCCAGGAAGTCGTGGATGCAGGCCACGGATTCTTCGGTGAAACCACCGGCGGCCTTGCCAAGGTGGTGGAGCGCGCCTTCCAGCAATACGGTCTTCCGAACGGTTACATTCTCGGGCAGGAAGGCTCCGGCGCTTTCGTCGCGGGCCTCACCTATGGCGAAGGCACGCTTTACACCAAGAATGCCGGCCAGCACCCGGTCTTCTGGCAGGGCCCGTCGCTCGGCCTCGATTACGGCGGCCAGGGCACCCGCGCCATGATGCTGGTCTACAACCTGCCCTCCGTCGATGCGCTTTACCGCCGCTATGGTGGCGTGAGCGGTTCCGCCTTCATCGTCGCCGGCGTCGGCATGACCTATCTGAAGAGCAGCGACGTGACCCTCGCACCGATCCGCACCGGCATCGGCGCGCGCCTCGGCATCAATGTCGGCTACCTGAAGCTTACCCAGCAGCCGACCTGGAACCCCTTCTGATTCGCTAAAGCCGGAGCGGGAGGAAATAACGGGCCGGTTTTGACGGTGCGACACCCCTCCCCACGGTTGCAATAATAGCGTAACGTGCTTTCGCGCCCCTCTTTCCGAATGCGCGCGTATCTGAGTTTCGGAGACTGTCCCGCGTGATCGAATATGCCATTCTCTTCGGATTGGGTTTTCTCACCGCAACCCTGCTGGCCCTGCTGATCGCACCCGCGATCCATCGCCGCATCGTCGCCTATACGGAAAACCGCATACGCGCGACGATGCCGATCAGCCCGCAGGAAGTCCGCGCCCAGAAGGACATGGCGCGTGCGCTCTACGCCGCCGAAAACGCCAAGGTCCGCCAGGAACTGGATACGGAACGGGAAAAGAACACCTCGCTGCGCCTCGCCAACGAAGCCGCTTCCAGCGATGCCTATCGCCTTGGCGAGCAGAACCGCAGCTTCTCCCTGAAAATCGAGGAGCTGACGCTGGAAATCGGCGAATTGCGCGCAGCGCTTGATGCCAGCGAAGAACGCGCCGGCATCATACAGGCGAACCTCGCACAGCAGGAGCAGGCCGCCAACGAGCGCGCCAGCCAGATGTCCGATCTCACCGCCCGCCTCACCAATCTGACGCGCGAGCTGGATGATTCGAAAATCCTCGCCGCCACCCGCGATCTGGAGGCAGAACAGGCCAAGCAGAGCGCCACGCGCTTCCGCAAGGAAGGCGAGACGGCGACCCGTGAACTGCAGGACGTGGCGGCCCGTAACAAGGAAGCCATGACGGCGGTTGCGCGCGAAAGCCGCAAGGTCACCCGGCTGGAAGAACAGGTCGCTACGCTCATGGCGAAAAACGCCGATCTCGACACGATGCTGACGCTGCGCAACCAGGAAGCCGCCCGTCTCAAGGAACAGCTTGCCGCAACCGGCGGCCGCGCCAACGATATGATCATCCGCCTGCCGAACCCGGCCGTGCCGGTGGAAACGGCGGTAAACCCGCCGCCACAGCCGGCCCCAGCCGCCGCGCTTGAAGTCGTACCCGTCACCGAAGAAGAGGCGACACCCGCGGTTGTCGCCGAGGAGGCAGCGATCTCGCCGGTTGAGGAGCCAGCGGCGCCGGCATCAGAAGGTCTGGAACAGGAAATCGAGGATATCCGCAATCAGGGCACCGCGCTCACCGAGCGCCTGCTGAATGTGCGCGGCACCGGCAATGACGAACCGATCCGCCGCGAAATCGCCCGCATCGCCGCTGAGATGATCGCGCTCACGGCGGCGCAGGAGGGCGAGACATCGCCCATTCCAGGGCTGCTTGCCAAGGCCTCCGGCTCATCGGGGCGGGACAGCCTTGCGAAGCGGGCGAAGGTGGTGATGGAGAAGCGGAAACATTAGGCCTTCGGTGGGTGTGGTTTACCCCGCGTTGAGTGTGCGGCTTACCCCCCTCTGCCCTGCCGGGCATCTCCCCCTCAGGGGGGAGATCGGCAAGAAGCACTAACATCACTTCATTCTCAAACGTCGAGATGGCCGAAACCTGGCCGCTTGTCGATCTCCCCCCTTGAGGGGGAGATGTCCGGCAGGACAGAGGGGGGTAAGCCACGTACGCCGAAGCGATAAAGTGGCACTGACCTAAACCCGCCCGATCACTCCCGCCATCTGATAAAGCGCCAGCCCCGAAGCCGTCCCCGCATTCAAGCTATCCAGCTGCGGCGACTGCGCAATCCGCGCCGTATGAAACCGCGAGAGCACCGATTGCGGCAACCCCTCGCCTTCCGTGCCGATGACAAGCGCCATGCGCTCGGAGCGGGGAATATTGCGGATCTCGGTCTCGCCACCAGGCGAAAGGCTCCAGATCGCAAACCCGGCCTCAGAAAGCCGCTCCAGCATCTCCACCGCACCGCCGCCGCGATGATAGGGAACCGAAAGAACTGATCCGACGGAAACACGCAGCGCCTTGCGATAGAGCGGATCGCAGCAGGTCTCGTCGAGAAACACCGCATCGGCATAAAAGGCCGCCGCATTGCGGAACATCGCCCCGAGATTATCGTGATTGGAAATGCCGCAGCCCACGAGCACCAGTGAAGACGGAGGAAGCGCCGCCGTCATTTCGGTGAGCCCGCGATCCTGAACCCGGCGGCCGAGCGCCAGAATGCCGCGATGCAGGTGAAAACCGACAATGCCATCAAGCACCGGCGCTTCGGCCACGTAAACCGGCACATCATCAGGAAAATCGGCAAGAATATCCGCAACGCCGGAAAGCCGGTTGCGCAGGATCAGGATGCTTTCCGCCGCAAAATCACCACCCGCCTTGTGGGCGGCTGCCAGCATGCGCAGCACCACCGTGCCTTCGGCAATGAAACGCCCCTGCCGGCCGGTGAGGTCGCGCTCGCGAATATCGCGAAAGGCGGCGATGCGCGGATCGGCGGGATCCCCGACCGGGATCAGCGCCCGCCCGTCCAGCAGGTCACTGCCCTCACTGGCCATCAACAGTCACATCGGCAAGGAACCGGCCGGCCGCGACGTTGAAGACCAGCGCCTTGCGCGTGCCGTTGGCGAGCCGGCCGTAAAACAGCATGTCGCCGCCGGAATAGCTGACATTGTCGATCGTGAAGCCCTGCGGCAGGCTGGCGGTGACGGCAAGCGGGCCATTACCGGTCGGGACGGCGAGGTTTGGCGCTTCCGCCTGGGTCTGAACCGCTTTCGACGGCCCCATCGCCTTGTAGACAACCGCACCGAAGACGGCCATAAGGCTGATAAACATCACGGAGCCCGACACGATCTGCAAACGGATCATCTTGCGGCGAACTTTTTCCATGGCCGGATCAAGCGGCTTGTCTTCCTGTTCGTCTTGCTCGATCTGCGTCATCGGGTTCCCTGAAATGCTGATGGATCGGAAAAATAAGAATGAACGACCCCTTTAAACAAGGCGGAGACGCAAGGAAAGTCCTGATTGCCGGGGAAGACGCCGAAGGCCGCCTCGATTCCTGGCTGGCGGGCGAGGTGAGCGGCGACTTCTCCCGCAGCCGCCTGAAGGCCCTGATCGAGCAGGGCGCGGTTTCTCTCAACGGCCAGCCGGTGACGGAGCCGAAAAAGAAGGTGAATCCCGGCGATCGCATCGAGATCGTGATGCCGGAACCGGAAGACCCGGAACCCAAGGGCGAGGACATTCCGCTCGACGTGGAATATGAGGATGAAGACCTGATCGTGCTCATCAAGCCCGCCGGGCTCGTCGTGCATCCGGGCGCCGGCAACTGGACGGGAACGCTGGTCAACGCCCTCATCCACCATTGCGGCGACAGCCTCTCCGGCATTGGCGGCGTCAAGCGGCCGGGCATCGTGCACCGGCTGGACAAGGAAACGTCAGGCGTCATGGTCGTGGCGAAGAACGACAATGCCCACCGGCATCTCGCCGCGCAATTTGCCGATCACGGCCGCACCGGACCTTTGGAGCGGGCCTACAAGGCCATCGTCTGGGGCCGCCCGCGCACCCTGCGCGGCACCATCGACGCAGCACTCGGCCGCAGTGCCGACCGCACCAAACGCGCCGTCAAACACGAGGATTCGGATGACGCCCGCGAGGCGATCACCCATTATGAGGTGATGGAGCGTTACCATGAACGACCGGACGCCACCTGCCTCGCCTCGATGGTGGAATGCCGCCTGGAAACCGGCCGCACCCACCAGATCCGCGTGCACATGGCCCATATCGGCAATCCGCTGATCGGTGATCCCGAATATGGCGCCGCCTTCCGCACCAAGGCGAACCTGCTGGAAGAACCGGCAAAAAGCACCGTTGGCCGCTTTCCGCGCCAGGCGCTGCATGCCTATCTGCTCGCCTTCGAACATCCCCGTACAGGCGAGGTGATGGAGTTCGAAACCGACCTGCCGGATGACATGGAAGCGCTGCTCGCCGCATTGCGCGGCTGAAAAACCCGCATGGCGCGGTCAAAAAAACTGCGCCATGTATTTCGCCGGAAGCCCCGGATAATAAAAAAAGATTAGCGGATAGCGATATTCCGCAGTCGGTCCTTTTTATAGACCGCCCCAATTTCGCTTCAATCGTCACACCTCCTCGGCCCCCGCAAAGCTTGAAACCGCCGCCGTGAAAACCGTGGCCGCACAAGAGCTTGGCGACCACTGACGCCGCAGGAAACGCCGAACGTTCAATTCGCCTCCCTCGAACGGAACCGGCATGATGACGGGATCTCTCGCGAATGAATATCGAAGACCGCCAGTTTATATTTCAGGAGTTGCGCAGCGTCGAAGGCTATATCGATCCGCCCGATGCGCTTGTCTTCAAGGCGCTGCTGCAGGCGCAGACGAGCCGGGGTCTCGATGGCGGCATGGCGGAAATCGGTGTTTATTACGGCCGCTCCTATTTCCTGCTGCGCAAATTCGCCCAGGCACAGGAAAAGGTGCTGGGCGTCGACCTGTTCGATCTCGACCCACCCGAAGATGGCAGCCTCGACCAATATGAGCGCCTGATGGAAAACGGCCGCCGGCTGGGTTTTGCGATGGATGAGGAACTGATCATCAGGGGCGACAGCACGCGGCTGGCACCCGCCGACATCACCTCGAAGATCGGCCCGGCCCGTTTCTTCAGCATCGATGGCGGCCACCACCTGCACCATGTGCTGGCCGATGCGAAACTGGCGATGGAGGTGATCGCGCCGCACGGCGTCATCGTCTTCGACGACACCTTCAACCCCGCTTGGCCGGAGGTGACGGTGGGCGTCGCCGATTTCCTTCGCACCCATGGCCATAACCTCGTCTGCTTCGGCATGACCAAATACAAGACCTATGTCTGCCGGCGGGAATTTCACGCGACCTATGCCGGCGCGATTGCCGCCGATCCCGATCTGCAGGGGTTGGGCCATGTCGAGACGCAGTTCCTCGGCTCGAAGGTGATTCGCCTGCACAATCCCATGCGCCGGCGGGTCATGTATGAGCTGATGGTGCGCTCCGGCCTTGGCGGTTTTTCGGAACGAATCTACCGTTCGAAAGTTAAACAGGTCAAAGAGGGTGTCGCCTCAACATAACGCATGTGTGAACGCAGCGTTCGCTTGAAACGCGGCGGGCGCGTACATATCTGTCACATGGGTTCGTGCGGGGTCGGTAACGACCCGCAGCTTACGGTGCGCCTCCGGTGGGTTAATCGCCGACCAAAGAGGGTGCCGTTCCAGACCATAGATAAGGGGGTGCTTTATGGCCCGCAATAGTTTGCCTACGATTACAGCCGGCGAAGCCGGTCTCAATAGATATCTCGACGAAATCCGCAAATTTCCGATGCTGGAGCCGCAGGAAGAATACATGCTTGGCAAGCGTTACGCCGAGCATGGTGACCGCGATGCCGCCCACAAGCTTGTCACCAGCCATCTGCGTCTCGTCGCCAAGATCGCCATGGGTTACCGCGGTTACGGCCTGCCGATCGGCGAAGTCGTGTCCGAAGGCAATGTCGGTCTGATGCAGGCGGTCAAGAAGTTCGATCCGGAACGTGGTTTCCGTCTGGCCACCTATGCCATGTGGTGGATCAAGGCTTCGATCCAGGAATATATCCTGCGCTCGTGGTCGCTGGTGAAGATGGGCACGACGGCCAACCAGAAACGCCTGTTCTTCAACCTGCGCCGGCTGAAAGGCCGCATCCAGGCGATCGACGACGGCGATCTGAAGCCGGAACACGTCAAGGAAATCGCCACCAAGCTGCAGGTTTCCGAGGAAGAAGTCATCTCGATGAACCGCCGCCTGCATGGCGACGCGTCGCTGAATGCGCCGATCAAGGCGTCCGAGGGCGAATCCGGCCAATGGCAGGATTGGCTGGTGGATGACCATGAAAGCCAGGAAGCCGTGCTGATCGAGCAGGACGAACTGGAAACCCGCCGCCGCATGCTGGCCAAGGCCATGGGCGTGCTGAACGACCGCGAACGCCGCATCTTCGAGGCCCGCCGGCTTGCCGAAGACCCGGTGACGCTGGAAGAACTCTCCTCCGAGTTCGACATCAGCCGCGAACGCGTGCGTCAGATCGAGGTTCGCGCCTTCGAGAAGGTGCAGGAAGCGGTGCAGAAGGAAGCGCTGGAAGCCGCGCGTGCTTTGCGCGTGGTGGATGCTTAAGGCGACACTCTCTTAAGGAGAGCACGCCATCCACGAACGACATCATCCTCGGCCCTCGGCCGAGGATTTTTTATGTGTGAAAGCCAAACGGGGATAAATGTCCGGCAAACGCCCCTTGCCAACCGTTGAGTCCTCACCATGACAACCCATCGACCGTCATACCGGCCTTGAGCCGGAATCCAGCCGACGCGCGTCCGCGCGGCGAGAAGAGTCCTTTCAGCCCAAGGGCTAGGGCTGGCTGGATACCGGCTCAAGGCCGGTATGACGGAAGAGGGAATCTCGCCGGGCAATAAGCCAGTGCTTGGATATGTTGAAATGTTAAGGGCGGCCTGAGCCGCCCTTAAATCATCACTGTCCGGTCGCCGGCGCTGCCGCCGCCCATTCGCTGAGCGCCTTGTCGAAGGCGGCGATGCCGTCATTGCCCTTTTGCAGGGTCAGCAGCGCACGCCGGCCATTACGATACGACACCGGAATATCGATCCAGTTGCGGCTCTTCAGAAGCTCCAGATTGGTCTTCATCGCATCCGGGAAGTCGTTGAGCGCGATCATGTGGAAATCATCGGTGATCTTGGCCGGAACCGCGATCAGCGCGTTGCCGCGATCCTGCTCGGTGCTCTTCATCGCAATGCGCTGGACGCTGTCGATGGCGCCGCCTTCGAAGCCGGGCGAAACCGAGAAGACGATCTCGATCAGATGGCTCGCCGGCAGCGACGGATCGGTATTGCGCTTGAAGGTGATGAGCGCGCTGAGGCCACGGCCGGGAACCGTGATCTGGCCCTGCACGGTGGGCGAAGGTTTGCCTTCGCCGTCACTTTCCTGCTGCAGCGACCAGGAAACACTGCCCTGAATGGCGGTCGGCACCGTCTGGCCCAGCACTTCCTCATAAAGGAACATGCGGTCGCCGGTGGCGGCAGCGGCAGGCTGCTGTGCCGGCGGCGTGCCAGCCGGGGTTCCGGCGGGCGCACCGGCATTATTGGCCGGAGCCTCGCCCGCGGGCGGCGGCGCGACATTCTGCTCATAGACCGACTGGCCTTCGGCCGTCACCGGCTGGCCGTTCGCACCGGCGGCAGGTCCCTCGTCACGCTCGGTGCCATCGGCCAGAAGCCGCTGGGTAAACTTGGTGCCGGTGACGGAGCCGTCATCACCATGGGTCGGGGTCTGATGGTTGGTCGGGGTTGTCGGCTGCTGCCCGGTGGCGGGCGGCGGCTGGGTCGCCGGCGGTGTCGGCGTCTGCGCCTCGCCCGTGCCGTTCGAAGAGGTCTGGGTGTTGCCGCCGTTCTGTGCGGAACTGACCAGCCCGCCGACCATATCGTTCAGCGCATCGCGGTTCATCCACACGGCATAACCGCCGCCGGCAAGCAGCGCCACGCCGACAAGGGCAAGCACCAGCGGCGCATAGTTGCGGCGCGGCTTCTTCTTGACCATATAGGCGGGCGTCGCGGCGGCAGCGCCCACGCCATTCGTTTCGTCCGAAGCCTGACGGGTGGACGGCGACGCGCCGTCATAACCGATCAGCTCGTCCAGATCGTCCCAGGGTGTGCGTTCCTTATTGTCCTTTGCCGCGGCCTGATCACCGAAGGGATCGTTATCCGCGCGCGGCAGCGCCGGCGCGTCCTTGGCGGGAATGGCAATATCCGCATCCTGGAAGTAAGACGAGAAATCCTCGACCACGGCTGTCTTTTTCGGAGCCTGCTCTTCCGTCTGGCGATGTTCGTCAAAATCGTGCCGACCACCAAAGGCGGGCGCGTGCTCCACGGCGGCAGGGCCCAAATGGTCGTCCGCCTCGCGACGCTCATCGTCTTCGTAAGGGGCCGGCTCGAAGCTTACTTCCGGTTCCTGGTAATGCTGCGCAGCGTAACCGGCAACGAGCGGACGTTCGTCGGTCTCGTTGCGAACCTCTTCATATTCCTCGGCGGCCGGACGCAGATCGTCATCCCGCGCTTCATCGAGCTTGCGCCAGTCATCCTCATCCACCGGCTGTGCCCAATGGGAAGGAACGGAATCATCGGCGGGGCCGGGCGCCGTTTCAGGCTCCGGCTGTTGAGCCGGCTCTTCATCCGCCCGCGTGAAATAGGTGCCAACGGCCTCGTCGGAAACGTGTGCCGGGGCCGGAGCGGCATGAACCGTTTCCGGCGCATCATAAAGCTCTTCCGGCTCGTGTTCGCCGTGACGCTGCTCCTCATCGGCAACGGCTTCGACGTGCCGGGGCTCTTCCTCTTCGGCCGGTTCTTCGTAAACCGGCTCCGGCTGTGCAGGCTCGGCGGGTGCGGGCTCTTCATAGACCGGCTCGTGCCGTTCCTCTTCCTGCTCAGCCTGTTCCACAGGTTCGGCGGCGCGGGCCTCGTCTGCGTCGGCAGCATCCTGCTGGTAGTAGGATGCCGCCGTCTCTTCGGCTGCCGGGGAGATAGCGTCATCATCCTCAAGCGCGGGAAGCGCCTCGGCATATTCGCTGTCGACCTCGGCAATGGCGGCGTCCAGCTTGGCGATCTGCCGGCGCAACAATTCTTCCGGCGGACGTGGCTTCATATTCTCGAGTTGGCGCACAACCGCACTGCGCGCCTTGTCGTAAACCTTCGCCCGGTTTTCGGGAGTATTGTTCGCCAAGCCATCCACGGCCTTGCGAATGACTGCTACAAAATCCGCCATAAGCACTTTCTCGTCGTGACCGGCGACGTACCGGCCCGATATGGTTTATGAATCTAGATCGCCGAGGACATTAATCCTCAAACGGATCAGTCACAAGTATGGTGTCGTCACGCTCCGGACTTGTCGACAGAAGCGCGACAGGCGCCCCGATCAATTCCTCGACCTGACGGACATATTTGATTGCCTGAGCAGGCAAATCCGCCCATTTTCGGGCACCGACGGTAGATTCTTTCCAGCCTTCCAGCGTGACGTAGATCGGCTCGACGCGCGCCTGCGCGCCCTGGCTTGCCGGAAGATGATCGATTTCCTGGCCGTCGAGCTTGTAGCCGACGCAGATTTTCAGCTCGTCGAGACCGTCGAGAACGTCAAGCTTGGTGAGTGCGATGCCGGTAATACCATTGGTGGCGACCGACTGGCGCACCAGTGCGGCGTCGAACCAGCCGCAGCGGCGCTTGCGGCCGGTGACGGTGCCGAATTCATGACCCTTTTCGCCCAGGAACTGGCCGATCTCGTCATTCAGTTCGGTCGGGAACGGGCCTTCGCCAACACGGGTGGTGTAAGCCTTGGTGATGCCGAGAATGTAACCCAGCGAACCCGGCCCCATGCCCGAACCGGCAGCGGCCTGGCCGGCAACCGTGTTGGAAGAGGTCACATAAGGGTATGTGCCATGGTCGATATCGAGCAGCGAGCCCTGCGCACCTTCAAACAGGATGCGCGCACCGGCGCGGCGCTTCTTGTCGAGCAGCAGCCACACGGTTTCGCTGAACGGCAGGATGCGCTCGGCGATAGAGCCCAGCTCTTCCATAATCGTCTCATGCGAGACTTCGGCCGCGCCGAAACCACGACGAAGCGCATTGTGATGCGTCAGGATACGATCGACCTTGGCGGAAAGCGCCTCCATGTCGGCGAGATCCATGACGCGGATGGCGCGACGGCCAACCTTGTCTTCATAGGCCGGGCCGATGCCGCGGCGGGTGGTGCCGATCTTGGTGCCGCTGTTGGAGGCGGCGTCTTCGCGCATACCGTCCAGCTCGCGGTGCAGCGAAAGAATGAGGGTGGCATTGTCGGCGATACGCAGGTTTTCCGGTGTCACCTTGACGCCCTGCGCTTCCAGACGGCCGATTTCAGCGATCAGCGCATGCGGATCAACGACGACGCCATTGCCGATGACGGCAAGCTTGCCGGGACGCACGACGCCGGACGGCAGAAGCGAAAGCTTGTAGCTGACACCGTCGATGACAAGTGTATGGCCGGCATTATGACCGCCCTGATACCGTACGACGACATCTGCCCGCTCGGACAGCCAGTCGACAATCTTGCCTTTGCCTTCGTCGCCCCATTGCGAGCCGACCACCACAACATTCGTCATTTCTTGCTTTCCTGCTCATGGCGCTTGCGCGCCCGATAACCCGATGGGAAACCCAAACCCGCGAATGTATACTGTGTTGTTTTACGGAAAGCGACCCTGTTTCTTATGGAGAATTTTGCTTTTTCCGTGACAAGGCGCGGATTTCCCGCATTATCTCGCCCCGTGGGGGCCAAGCGCGGGCGCAAGACCGCCATTCACCCCTTAGCCGTTTTCCCGCCCCGTGAAGAAGCGAAACATCAGCGTGCCCTCCAAAGCCTATATCGCCCTCATCATCGCCACGCTCTGCTGGGGCGGCAACACCGTTGCCGGCAAGCTCGCCGTCGGCCACATCAGCCCCATGGCCTTCACCTTCCTGCGCTGGGTCTTTGCCGTCGCCATCATCTTCGCCATTTCCGTGCCGCAGCTCATCAAGGACTGGCCGGTGGTGAAAAAGCGCCTGCCCTATTTCCTCGTGCTCGGCAGCGTCGGTTACACAGCCTTCAACGTGTTTCTCTACACGGCCCTGCAGCACACCTCGGCCATCAACGCCGCCGTCATCCAGGCCGGCATTCCCATGGTTATCTTCGTGCTGAACTTCATCCTGTTCCGCACCCGCGTGCTGTTCGGCCAGATCGCCGGTTTCTGCCTCACCATTTCAGGCGTGGCGCTGCTCGCCTCGCATGGCGATCCGGTCTCGCTGCTGCAGCTGGAAATGAATGCCGGCGACGCCGTCATGCTGCTCGCGGTTCTGGTCTATGCCATCTACACCGTCATTCTGCGCTGGAAACCCACGGTTGACTGGCGCACGCTGATGGCCATCCCCGCCTTTTTTGCCCTTCTCACCTCCGTCCCGCTGGTTTTCTGGGAAATGTCGCGCGACAGCGTCATCTGGCCGGATCAAAAGG
The DNA here is from genome assembly GCF_040801995.1 of Agrobacterium radiobacter. Classification (NCBI taxonomy): domain Bacteria; kingdom Pseudomonadati; phylum Pseudomonadota; class Alphaproteobacteria; order Hyphomicrobiales; family Rhizobiaceae; genus Agrobacterium; species Agrobacterium radiobacter. Next base: position 2,087,432 of record NZ_JBEGHX010000001.1, read on the forward strand.
GCTGGGTGCTGGTGGTCTATGCCGCCATTTTTGCGTCGCTCATCGCGCAGATCCTCTACATCAAGGGTGTGGAACAGATCGGCGCCAACCGCGCCGGCCTCTTCATCAACCTCGTGCCCGTCTTCGGCACGTTGCTGTCCGTCTTCGTGCTCAGCGAAACCCTGCACACCTATCAGATCATGGCGCTCATCATGGCGCTGGCCGGCATTGCCGTGGCGGAACGAAAAAAATCGCCGGTTTCCTGAACCCATACGGGTCAGGAAAACCGGCGTAGTCTGGCAGGCATGAAAGAATGGAGCATCGGATCGAAAACTGTTTCCGATGCTCAAACGAGAGGTCAGAGCGCGGTTTCGCGCTCAGCCGGAGAAAGGACGGCGTTGCCGAGGACGATATCGCCCTTGTCGGTGGTAACGATCAGCACTTTTTCGAGCGATCCGTCATTGTTCAGCGAAAAGGCAAGGCGCAGGGCGCTCGAAGACCAGCCGGCGCCGGCGAGCGCAGCACGCTTGATCCCGGCGCAATCACCGCAATCGCCAAGGCTTAACGACGGCGTTGCCGGAACATCGGCGGCAAAACCGGAAAAATAATCATCGAGCGCGCCCATTGTGGCGTTCACATCGCGGTTGACGCGCAGCAGTTCCTCGCGGCGCTCGCCGGTCAGCGGCGCGGCGATGGTGGAAACGCATTGGCCAGCGGAAAGAACGCAGCCATCAAAACCGCCCGGCGCGGAAATGCCGATCTGTGTCACGGCGGACTTCTCGACGGCGGCAAAACCACGGGCAAAACCGGCAGCACCGGCCGCATCGGCATGGGTGGACATGGAAGCAACGGCAATTCCGCAGATGGCGGCAGCAATAATCTTCTTCAGCATTTCATACCCCGTTTTGCGATCCGCCGGCTTGTGCCGGTCTCGATTTCTGTTTCGTGGAAGCGTCTCTTTCAAAGGCCGCTCCCCGTCTGTGATCCCACAATGGCACACGACTGTTTTCAGCCGCTTTAAGCCGATTGCTACAATTTTATCGGTTTTCATTTTTGTACAGAGAACGCTTTTTTTCGAATATGCGCCGGTATCGTTGCCGCGAATTCCGGGGCAACGTCGGGAAGCGATAAAGGGGCCGCATCGCTGCGGGGGGTATCAAAGGGTAGTGCAGGGTTTTGCAGACGATGCGGCCCCGGCTTCACATATGACCCGCCCGCCAAACCGGTTCCTGTTTGGAGGATGGGCATATGCCGGCCGCCTCAACCGTGACATCGGGAAACTCCCCGGTTTCGGCCGCCTGCCCCGCCCATCCTGCGCCGCGCGCACGCCTGATGACCGGGATGGGCCGAGTATAGCCGGGCCGGCGGGACCGGGGATGCGCGGGGATAAACGCATCTTGAAAAAGGCGCTCGGGAGGCGGTTTCGCCCCATCCCGGACACAGGAATTTTCAGCGGGTTAACAGGCCCTTGATCGGCGGCATTTGAATTAACCTTGTCTTAAAACCCGACGTTAATGGTTAGCAATTTAAGAATAGCGGAACGAAAGGGTTCCGTTATGCGTGGCGTATCTGCCGTTGTTTTCCTGATGCTCGTTCTCGCCGGCTGCGCCACCGCACCGTCGCAGGTGACCAATGCCTGTGCGATTTTCGAGCAGCGGAACGGCATCTTCAACAATTGGCGGCGCGACGCGAAAGCGGCCGAGCGGGAGTTCGGCGTGCCCGTGCCTGTCATGATGGCGACGATCTACACCGAATCCGCCTTCCGCCCCTATGCGCGGCCGCCCCGCACCAAGCTTCTCGGTTTTATTCCGTGGAAACGCCAGTCTACGGCCTATGGTTACGCGCAGGCGCTTGATGGCACATGGAGTGTTTACCAGCGTGAAACAGGCCGCTGGTCGGCAAGCCGCACCGATTTCACCGACGCCATCCACTTCGTCGGCTGGTATCACGCCAAGAGCCGTCGCGAAAACGGCATTTCGCTGAACGACCCCTACAATCTCTACCTCGCTTATTATTCCGGCCATGGCGGTTATGCGAAGGGCAGCTGGCGCAACAATTCCGCGGTCCAGAAGGCCGCCCGCCGCTCCGCCAACATGGCGATGCGTTACGAGGCGCAGCTGCAGCAATGTGGATATCGCTGAGGCTGGGGCGGGAATAGCCCAGCCTGCGGTTGCTAGTGCCCAAACCTCTCCTCCGTCATCCTCGGATCAAGCCCGAGGATGACGTCGAGTTTATGCGACACTTTGTCAGGAAACTGACATGCGCCTGAGTTCCCCACCTGAGGGGGAAAGCCGATAGTAGCGGCGCACTTTACGCCCCGTAAACCGCCAGAAAACCCCTGACCGCATCGATCTCGCCGGAGCGGATTTCATGCCCGCCCGGGTGCCACACGGTTTCCACCGTGCCGCCCTGCGCCTTGAGGCTCTGTTCCAGCGCCTTCGTCAGCGGCACCGGGCAAATCGGATCGCGTTCACCGGCCGTGATCAGCACCCGGCGCGTGGCTTTGGCGGGGGAGATCTTCGGCTCGAACGGGATGAGCGGATGCATCAGCACCGCAGCGTCGAAAAGCTCGGGCTGTTCGATCAGCACATTGGCAAGAATATTCGCGCCATTGGAAAAACCGAGGCCGATGACCGGACCGGCCTGATAATGCTCCCGGTTCGCCTTGACGAAATCGGCGAGCTTTTCGGTTGCGCGCTGAAGGTCGGCCATGTCGTAGACGCCCTCGCCCGTACGCCGGAAAAACCGCGCCGCGCCGTGTTCGGAAACATCGCCGACCGGCGAGAGAATGGTGGCCTCAGGCAACAGACGCGAGCCGAAATCGAAGAACTGGTTTTCATCACCGCCGGTGCCGTGCAGCAAGACGAAAAGCGGAGCACTCGCAACGCCGGCGCGGGATTTGTGGAAATAGCTGTCCTTGGTCATGGGAGAATCCTTTCTGAAAGGAGGAGATTCAACGGCTTCCGCGCGGCCTCTTCGGCCAGGCGGAGCGATCAGATGGAGCAAACGGATGCGGCTTGTTTCTTCTCCCCGCCGGGGAGAAGGTCGCGGCAGCGGGATGAAGGGGGCAAGGGTGCGGTCTGTAGCTGACGTTGCCTCCTCATCCGACCCTTCGGGCCACCTTCTCCCCAAACGGGGAGAAGAAATACGTGGCAATGTCCTGCCAAACGCTATCGAGCGGTTAAACCGCCTTCTCGTCGCCCAGCGGCTCCAGATGCTCTTCCAGCACGGAGCGCAGATGCGCATGCTGGGTCGGCAGCTTCAGCGCCTCGCCGAGATGGGCGGTGTCCTCGTCGCGGTCGAAACCGGGCTCGTTGGTGGCCACCTCGAACAGCACGCCGCCCGGGGTGCGGAAATAGATCGCCCAGAAATAATCGCGGTCGATGACAGGCGTCACCTGATAGCCGGTATCCATCAGCGCTTTGCGCACCTCCAGCTGCTTTTCGCGGTTTTCGACCGCAAAGGCGATGTGGTGCACGGACCCTGCACCCAACCGCGCGCCAGAGATATTCGGCATGGTTTCGATGTCGATAAAGTCAGCACCGTTACCGCCGGGCATACCGAGGCGCAGAACGCCGTCCTGGCGATCCACTTCCTGATAGCCCATGAATTTCAATAGCTCGGCCGTCGCACCTTCATCGCGAAGTCGCAACGAGGCACCCTGAAAGCCGTGGATCGCCTGATCCGCGCCGACGCCGTTGCCGATCCACTGCGCACGATTGTCGTCCCTGACTTCAACCAGCGCAAAACCGTCTCCATCGGGACCTGCGAAATGCAGGCGCTTGTTGCCAAAGGCTTCATCGGCCTTCAGGCCATCCACGCCGGCCTTGGAAAGACGGTCCTGCCAGTAGCCGAGCGATCCCTCGGGAACGGAAAACAGCGTCGTGCCCACTTCACCGGTGCCGGGACGGCCACGAGCGATATGCGGGAACGGGAAATAGGTCATGACGGAGCCGGGCGTGCCGACTTCATCACCATAATACAGGTGATAGACGTCAGGCGCGTCGAAATTGACCGTCTTCTTCACCCGGCGCAGGCCGAGCGTATCGGTGAAAAAACTGTTGTTCTGACGCGCGCTCGCCGCCATCGACGTGACGTGGTGCAGGCCCTTGATCTGGTTGAGCATGATAAACCCCTTTTTGCCTGGCGAGCCTCATGGTTGGGCCTGCCCTGTTCATGGCGTAAAGATGGGGTAACAGCGCTCTCAGGCATAGAGTGGACAACGGGAACGGATTGTTCCCGAATGGTGAACGATAAAACCGACTGTTCAACGAGCCCGATGGGGCAGTTCAATGATCGTCGGCAACGCCCAGGGTCCAGTAGCCGACGGCGCGCAGCGACGCTTTCGGGAAAGAAATCTCGTCGGTGAGGAAGGATTTTGCCGCCCTCGCCTCGGATTTTTCGCAGGCGACAAAGACGTGCAGGCCTTCATGATCCGCGCTCCAGGCATGGTCGCGCAACGCCTTTTCAATGAGGCCGGCGGTGCCGGCGGGTTTGCCGCGGCGATAAAGCCATGTCCACTCGACATTCGCCGCGCAGACGATCTCCTGCCGCTCGGCTTCGTCATCGACTTCAGCATAGACGTTGAGCTTTTTCCCGGCCGGCATTTCGGCTGCCATGCGCAGCATCACCGGCAGCGCCGTCTCGTCACCGGCGAAGACATAACGCTCGGCTTCCGGGCAAACACCGCTCGGGCCGATGATGCCGAGAACATCGCCGGGCTTCGCCGTCGCACCGAAGGTCGCGCCCGGCATGTGGTCGCCCTCATGCATGACGAAGTCGATATCGACTTCACCACGCGCGATATCGCCAGAACGGATGGTGTAGACGCGCCGTGTGAGAAGATCATCGCCCGCCGGCCAGACGATCGCCCCGGTGGGCGCAAGATAAGGCCAGACCGGTGCGCGGGCCTGATCCGGCACCAGAAGCAGGCGCACATGCATGCCGCCGGTCAGCAGCCTTTCGATGCCGCTTTCGACCGATACCACCAGCCGGCGCATATGCGGTGTCAGATTATAGGCGCGGGCGACCTTGCCGACGAAAAGATTGGGCAGTTCACGCTGCTGCGCGCCATGGCCGCTCCAGCGGAAATCCAGCCCCGTCTCGCCGGAAAATTCGACGATATGCTCGGCCACCATGGCCTTTACCGACATCAATATATGTTCGGAAATGCAGCTGACCCTTGCAGCGAAATGGCCGCCTTCGGCGCTGAAGCTGCCATGGCCATATTCGGTCTTGAACCGCACTGTCGCACCGTCGCGTTCCATCTCCATATGCTCGGAAAAACGATCCTCAAAAGCATCGACGATCGACAGCGGATCGGACAGCGAGACGGAGGTTTCGGCAGACAGGAGAGACACGGGCATAATCCTTCACTTTGTAGTCCGGTTATCTTTAATCCCGACAACCGCAAAGCGTAAAGACATTTTATGAGTATCTAGAGAAGGTTTTTGTCACTGCCCGCCGTTTCAGGCAATTGCCAGTCGATCGGCTGGCGGCCATGGGAGACGAGAAAGGCGTTTGCCTTGGAAAAATGGCCATTGCCGAAAAAGCCGTTATGGGCCGAAAGCGGGGACGGATGCGGCGAGCGCAGCACGAGGTGCTTGCGCTGGTCCACGAAGGCCGCCTTCTTCTGGGCATAGGAGCCCCAGAGCAGGAAGACGACATGGTCGCATTCGTCGTTGACAGCGCGGATGACGGCGTCGGTGAATTTTTCCCAGCCCTGCCCCTGATGCGAGGCGGCGCGGGACTCTTCCACCGTCAGCACGCTGTTGAGCAGAAGCACGCCCTGTTTCGCCCAGCTTTCCAGAAAGCCGTGACCCACCGGGCGAATGCCGAGATCGCTCTGCAATTCCTTGTAGATATTGACGAGCGAGGGCGGAATGCGCACGCCTGGCTGGACGGAAAAGCACAGCCCATGCGCCTGGCCAAGCCCGTGATAGGGATCCTGACCCAAAATGACGACCTTCACCTCATCGAGAGGCGTGAGATCGAGAGCGCGGAAATATTCCGCGCCCTTCGGGAAGATGCGCTTGCCGGCGGTCTTTTCGGCAAGCAGGAACTCTTTCAGCTTGAGCATGTAGGGGCTGGCGAATTCGCCGGAAAGAACGCGCTTCCAGCTGTCTTCGAGTTTGACGCCTGCCTCTGCCATGCCCGCCTCCATCAGAGCTTATTTGAACCGGTTGCCGCGCTGCAGCACTTCGATCTTGTAACCATCGGGATCGCAGATGAAAAAGTATTTTGCGAAAGGCTGGCCCTTATAATCGGCCTCGATGATCTTGCCGGGAGAAAGGCCCACCTCGATGAAGCGCTGGTGTTCGGCGTCCACATCGGCAACGCTGACAGCAAGGTGGCCATAACCGTCGCCCAGCGCATAGGGCACTTCGCGGCCACGGTTGACGGTCAGTTCCAGCTCGAAATCGCCCTCGGCATTGCTGAGATAGATCAGCGTGAAATTCTCGAACTCGGCGCGTTCCGCAATTTCAAGGCCGAAAGCCTGTTTGTAAAATTCCACCGAACGCTTTTCGTCCAGCACCCGGACCATCGAGTGGATCAGCTTGGCCATGGTGTTTTCCTTCTTCTTCCTGTTGACGGCCCGGTTATGCTCCGGGCATCGCGGCCCAAGGGGATAAAGACTGAGCGTCGCGCTTTCAACCCTAAAGGCACTCTGCGACAGGACGTAGCGGCCCGATCACGGCAAATGTGATGGCAAAAACCCCTTGGTTTTTCAGGTGCGGCCGGAACCTGCGGCAACGGGACCGCATGGTTTTGGGCCCGCCGCTCTATCCTGAGTGCTGAACTCATGATACCGGCTAGGCATGCGCCTTTTATACCTCTGTCTTGGCTGGCTAATGGTCGCGACCGGCATTGTCGGCGCGTTTCTTCCCGTTTTGCCCACCACGCCGTTCCTGCTTCTGGCGCTCTGGTGTTTTTCGCGCTCTTCGCCAAAACTCGAGGCGTGGCTGCTGGCCCACCCCAGATTCGGCCCTTCCCTGCAGCGATGGCGCGAACGCGGCGCTATCGCCCGCAACGCCAAGATCGCGGCGCTTTCGGCCATGTCCGTCAGCTACGCCGCTTTCTGGTTTCTGAGCGAGCCGCCGCCGCTACGGGCAGCCATCGTCGCCGCCGTCATGCTGGGCTCTGCGCTCTTCATCGCCACGCGCCCGGAAAGCTAAGAGCGCTCCTAACGATGCCGCGACTGCGGCAGCACGTAGGGAATATGCCGCGCGGGCAACCGGCCGACGACGCCGCCAATGCCATAGACCCTGGCGATGGTCTCGTCGCTGATCGTTTCCAGCGAAGGACCGCTCGCCGTCACCCGGCCGCCATGCATGACGATAAGTTGATCGGCAAATTCCGCCGCAAGATTGAGATCGTGCAGGATGGCGAGCACCAACCCACCGCCGCTTGCAAAGTCGCGCGCCGTTTCCAGCACGGCGATCTGGTGGCCGATATCGAGGCTGGCCGTCGGCTCGTCGAGGAAGAGCGCCCGCGCCTCACCATTTTCCACCGGAAAAGGCACCTGCGCCAGCGCCCGGGCAAACTGCACCCGCTGCTGCTCGCCGCCTGAGAGCATGTTGTAGGACCGCTGCTCGAAACCGCGCAGCCCGGCCTTGGCAAGCGCCCGGCGGGCCTGCTCTTCCGGCGCGCGCGACCCCTGTGCGACAGCCCCCATGCGCACGATTTCGAGCGCCGTGAAAGGAAAAGCAAGCTGGGTGCTCTGCGGCAGCACGGCTCTGAGACGCGCAAGCTGGACCGGCGTGAAGGCCGGCAGGTCGATGTCATTATAGGCCACCGAGCCGCTCTCGGCGCGCATCTCGCCCGAGAGAACCTTCATCAGCGTGGATTTGCCGGCACCGTTGGGGCCGATGATGACATTGACCTTGCCGGGCTTCAGATCGACGCTGACCGTGTCGAGCAGCCGGCGGCCGGAGCGGATGAGGGTGAGGTTTTCGGCCCGGATCATGACATGTTCCGCATGGAAAAGCCGCCGCGTCCCAAGAGCAGGAACAGGAAGACCGGCGCGCCGATGAGCGCCGTGACGACGCCGATCGGCAGTTCCGCAGGTGCGGCCACCGTGCGGGCGAAACTGTCGGCCAGCAGCAGAAGCGCCGCCCCGCCAAGTGCCGACGCCGGCAGCAAAAAGCGGTGCGACGGGCCAATGGCAAGGCGAAGCAGATGCGGCACGACGATGCCGACGAAGCCGATGGAACCGGCCGCCGCCACACTCGCCCCGCAGGCGGCGGCAACGGCCAGAATGACGATCCGTTTTAGCCGCTGCACCGGAATGCCCATGTGAAAGGCGGCCGCATCCCCGAGGATCAGCGCATCGAGCCCGCGGGCAACGAAGGGAATGATGGCGAGAACGACGATGATGAAAGGCAGGGTCGCGAGCACCTTGGCGGGCGTTGCACCGCCGAGCGAACCGAGCGACCAGAAGGTGATGTCGCGCAGCGCCCGGTCATCCGCCACGAAAATCATCAACCCGGTCAGCGCGCCGCTGATTGCCGCCACCGCAATGCCGGCAAGAATGAGCGTGGTGGTGGAGGTCGCGCCGTCCTTGGTGGCGATCAGGTAAAGCACCCAGGTGTTCAGCAGCCCGCCGAAGAATGCCATGATGGGCAGGAAATGCGGGCCGAAAAACACCGCCACCGTGGCAAGCGCGCCTTCCCCAAGGGAAATCGCCGCGACCGCAAACAGCGCCGCACCCGAGGTGACGCCGACAATGCCGGGATCGGCCAATGGATTGCGGAACAGGCCCTGCATCATCGCCCCTGAAACGGCAAGCCCGGCGCCGATCAACATGCCGAGCGCGGTGCGCGGCAGGCGCACGGCCTCGAGAATGATCCTGTCGCGCGCATCAAGCTGATCCGCGCCGCCGGTAAGATAGGCAATGAGTTCTGAAATGCCGACGCCCGTGGGTCCGCTGACAAGCGACACGCCACAGGCAAACAGCAGGATGCCGACGAGCACGGCAAGGGCGACAACCCCCTGGCGGGATCTGTCGCCGGCAACGCCGCCCTCGGTGGAACTCAAGATCGCAAGGCTCACGGCTTCACCACGTCAGGGTAGAGCTTGTTTGCCAACTCGCGACCTGCTGCAGGCGTGCGCGGGCCGAAACCGATGAGATAAAGCCCATCCATGCTGATGAGAGCCTTGCTTGCGGCGGCAGGCGTGGACTGGAAAGCGGGAAGCGCGAAAGTCTCATCCGCCTTGGCGGCGTGGTCGCCGCGCGCCATGGTCAGCACCACGTCGGGTGCCGCAGCAATGACCGCCTCATCCGTCAGCGGCTTGTAACCCGTGATCTCCTGAGCCGCATTGATACCGCCCGCCATTTCGATGATCGCCGCCGCTTCGGTATCCTTGCCCGCCGCCATGATGCGGCCGCCGGCGGTGGAGAGCACGAAGAGAACACGCTTCCTGCCCTTTTCCGGGATGGCGGAGACATCCTTGGCGAGTGCATCGAGCCCAGCCCTGGTCTCGGCAGCCAGCGCCTTCGCCTTGTCCGAGAGACCCACGGCCGCGCCGACATCCTCGATCTTCTTGGGAATGGCATCGCCGCTCGGCGGCGTATCGACGGTGACGAAAGGCACGGCACTTGCCTTCAGGATGGCGATGACATCGGCCGGGCCGGAGCCGTCTTCCGAAAGAATGAGATCCGGCTTCTGCGACAGGATGCCTTCCGACGACAGCGCTCGCATGTAACCGATGTCAGGCTTGGCGAGCGCATCGGCCGGATAGCTGCTGGTGCTATCGCGCGCCACGATACGATCTCCTGCACCCAGCGCATAAAGGATTTCCGTCACCGTGCCGCCCACTGCGACGATGCGTTTCGCCTCCGGATTACCCTTGTCCGAAGCCATGGCAGCCGGCGCGGCAAAGGTGATTGCGGCGGGCACGAGGGCGGCGAGAACGAAGGAACGAAGGCGGGAATTCAACATGGCGTTATCCTGAAACACGACCCGGCGCCGGTTTGCCCGCGCCACTAATCTTGAGTTCTTTACACATGTTTATACACCGCGCAATCGATAAGTGGAGTAAATTTGTTCGCTTTGTCGTGAACCCCTTCCCAACCCCATCCGGGCCGGATATCCTGACTGAAACAGGAAACTTAAAGGGAGACTTTCATGTTTATCGCAATGAACCGCTTTCGTGTCGTGCCGGGTTATGAAGACACCTTCGAATCCATCTGGCGCGAGCGCAAATCGCACCTCAGCGAACTGCCGGGCTATATCGAATTTCACATGCTGAAAGGCCCGAAGGCGGACGACCATACGCTTTACGCCTCGCACACCGTCTGGGCCACCAAGGATGACTTCCTTGCCTGGACGAAATCCGAACAGTTCCGCGCCGCCCACGCCAAGGCCGGCGAAAACCGCGGAAAGGTGGAATATCTCTCCGGCCCGCATTTCGAAGGCTTCGACGTCATCATCCATGAAGACAAGAATGGCGACCGCCGTTCGATTGCCGCCTGAGGCCATCAGATGAGCATTGCAGCCCAGAAGACCGATGACGACAGGCAGGCCCGCGCCGCATCAGCCCTTGCCGAAAAGCCCGATGGCATCGTGGAGGCCATTGCCGCCAAGGCCGAGGTGACGCCTGCCGAAATCCTGGCGATCCTGCCCGAAGGTGCGGCCGTTTCCGCCGCCGCCGACCAGTTCGACGCCATCTGGAACGAGATGCGCGGATGGGGCGAAGTCCTGATGATCGTGCAGACCGGCGACATCGTGCTGGAAGTGCCCGGCCACCTGCCGGAAGGCAGCGAAAGCCATGGCTGGTTCAACATCCACGGCGACAGCCCCATCGGTGGTCACATCAAGAAGGACAATTGCGCCGGCATCACCTTCGTCGATCGCGGCTTCCACGGTCGTCGCTCCTGTTCCGTCTGGTTCATGAACGCCGCCGGCGGCGCCATGTTCAAGATTTTCGTCCGCCGCGACGAGAACAAGGAACTGCTGGCCGGGCAACTCGCGAAGTTCGAAGCGCTGCGGAACGGTTTCCGCGGCTGAGCAGGCGCAGGGCTGCCACGGCAAAGTGGCAGCCTCTTCCGAGGTCGATTATCCACCGGCGGAATGAAACTGCTTCAAAATAAATAATTATCGTTTTACGATAAAAAATGTTGAAAAATCGATGTTCCTGATTGAGATTGGCCGCCGTCGGCCGATCCAGCCGTCATTTGAAAAAGGAACCTCGATGATGAAGAAATTATTCACCGCCGCCGTGGTGAGCGTGGTGCTGCAGGCCTGCCTTGTCTCACTCCCCGCGCAGGCAGCGGGCGGTCAGGACCCGGCCTCCGCGGAACGCACACTCAGAACCGTTCTCGAGGAAGCACGCAGCGGCAACCTCAACCTCTCGCGCTTCGAAGATGACATCGTCGCCGATGTCCGGGCCAATGCGGGCGCGGTTTCGGATGAAATCAGACGCCGTGGCAAGGTGACGGCCATGCAATATCTCGGAAGACAGGCGACCGAGGCGGGTGATCTTCACAGATTCAAGGTCACCTTCGAAAAGGGCCAGATGCGCTGGTCGCTCATTCTCAACACGCGCGGCCAGATCGCCAATATCGACATGGAAGCCCCCTGACCCCTTTTTCGTGTGCCGGTGGGATGCAAAGCGCGCCCGCCGGCAGGCATGAGCGGCATCATCAGCCCAGCAAGATGGCCTGCGGTCTCGATTGACGTTATAAATTTATCGTCTTACAGGAATTGAAGAGCAAAAACCACCGGATCACCTGATGACAGACCCATCCATCAGCCGCCGCATCGCCCGTGTCAGCCGTATCCTGATATGGCTTTCCTTCGTTTTTGCAGGCACCCTCATCGCCGCTTATGTCGCCATATGGGCCGATACGGAAACCCTGCGGACGGTGATTGAAGGGCAGATCCTGCCGCCTGCCACACCTTACCTGCTCACCGACGCCGTGCGTGTCACCGGTTTTGTCGTCGGGCTTCTGCCGCTTCTGGCCGTGCTTAGCGGGCTCTGGTTTGCCGTCCTTCTTTTCCGGCTTTTCGAAAGGGGCGAGGTCTTTACGCAGACGTCAGGCAAAAGGCTGATCCAGGTCGGTGTCGCGCTTGCCGCATTGCTGCCGGCGCAGATCGTCATGACCGGCTCTGCTTCCTTTCTGCTGACGGTGGGCAATCCCGTTCCGAGCATCTCCTTTTCTTTTGAGAGCACGCAGATGCTTGTGGGCTTTGCCGGCGGGTTGATGATTGTCGTTGGCTGGGTGCTGGGGGAAGCGACGCGCATCGCCGACGAAAACCGCGAATTCATCTAGGAAACGACCGTGCCGATCATCGTCAATCTGGATGTCATGCTTGCAAAACGGAAGATGCGATCAAAGGAGCTCGCGGCCCGTATCGGCATTACCGAACAGAATCTTTCAATCCTGAAATCCGGCAGGGCGAAAGGCGTGCGCTTCGAAACCCTCGAAAAGATCTGCGAGGCGCTGGACTGCCAGCCCGGAGACCTTCTCGAATACAGGCACGGCCCCTCTGTCGTCACCGAGGAGGTGACGGACGAAACCTGAAAGCGACGGGCAGTCCCGTCGGTTCATCGCCCGTTCAGTGCCGTTTTCTATCATCCGTTGAAATTCGAACGGAACCAGCACGGAGCAAGCACCATGACCGACCACCGACCTCTTCTTTCGCGCCGCAGTTTCGCCGGGCTTGTCGCGCTTGCGCCGCTGTTTGCGGCAAGTGGTGCGGCTGCCGCGCCGGCAAGTCTGCGTGGCAGCGTCTCCTATCGCGAGCGCATCGCCCTGCCGCCGGGCGCGACCGTCACCGTGCGCCTGATCGATGTTTCGCTGGCGGATGCCCCGTCGCAGACGATTGCCGAAACCACCATCCGCCCGCGTGGCCAGGTGCCGGTGCCCTTCGTGCTGCGTTATGACGACCGCGACATCCGTGGCCGCCGCTCCTATGCGCTGAGCGCCGAAATCCGCGACCGCGACCGGCTGCTCTTCACCACCACCCGCCGTTACTCCGTCCTGACCGGCGGTCGCGACGATACCGATCTCGTGCTGGAGCGTGTCGGCGCGGGTCCGGGCAGGCCGGAGCCGGAAGCCGGCATCGACGGACGCTGGCTGGTGCAGGAGATCCGCGGCGAACGGATTCGCGGCCGCCGCCAGGCGACACTGGAAATTACCCGCGAGGGCCGCGTTTCCGGCAATGCCGGCTGTAACGGCATCGGCGGCGAGGTGAAGATCAGCCGCAACCGCGTCGATTTCGGCCGGATGATCTCCACCCAGATGGCCTGCGCGCCCGACATCATGCGCCAGGAGCGGCAGTTCATCGAAGCTCTGGAAGGCGCGCGCTCCTTCCGGCTGGAACCGCGTCGCGGCACGCTGGAACTGATCGACGGCCGCGGCCGCCCGGCCATGCGCCTGCGCCGCGCCTGAGGCCAGCAACGGCAGCACTGAAACAGCCGACGCCGCCGTGCTGGCCATGGAACATTCCATGTCGCTTCCGGCACGGCGCGCGCCCGTTTCCCGCCCTATGACTTTGGCTACGTCGCCTTGGCGCTTTGCTCCGCCGCCAAGCTGCGCTATGGAACGCGCCGAACTGTGCCGGCCGATGCCGGCGTGAAGTCTTTGAGGGAAAACGAATGACATCCTATGTTCTGACCGTAGCCTGCAAATCGACCCGTGGCATCGTCGCCGCGATTTCCGGTTATCTGGCGGAAAAGGGCTGCAACATCGTCGACAGTTCGCAGTTCGACGACCTCGAGACCGGCAAGTTCTTCATGCGCGTTTCCTTCATTTCGGAAGAAGGCGCCTCCCTTGAGGCCATCACCGAAGGCTTTCAGCCGGTGGCGAAAAAATTCGGCATGGAGGCGGAGATCTACCCGGACGGCCAGCGCATGAAGGCAATGCTGATGGTGTCGCGTTTCGGCCATTGCCTCAATGACCTCCTCTATCGCTGGAAGATCGGCGCGCTGCCGATCGATATCGTCGGCGTCGTCTCCAACCATTTCGATTACCAGAAAGTGGTGGTCAACCACGACATTCCCTTCCACCACATCAAGGTGACGAAGGAGAACAAGCCGAAGGCCGAAGCGCAGCTGATGGACCTGGTCGAAACGAGCGGCACGGAACTCGTGGTGCTGGCCCGTTACATGCAGGTTCTGTCCGATGACCTCTGCCGCAAGATGTCGGGCAAGATCATCAACATCCACCACTCCTTCCTGCCGAGCTTCAAGGGCGCAAACCCCTACAAGCAGGCCTATGAGCGCGGCGTGAAGCTTATCGGCGCAACGGCGCATTACGTCACCGCCGATCTCGACGAAGGCCCGATCATCGAGCAGGACACGGTGCGCATCACCCATGCACAATCGGCCGACGACTATGTCTCGCTTGGCCGCGACGTGGAAAGCCAGGTGCTGGCTCGCGCCATCCACGCCCATATCCACCACCGCACCTTCATCAACGGCAACCGCACGGTCGTCTTCCCGCCGAGCCCCGGCAGCTATGCTTCGGAGCGGATGGGGTGAAACCTTCGTCATTGACGAAATGACAACCACAGTTTACATTGCACCATGCTCACGATCCGGGAAACAAGCGAGTTTGCCGACTGGCTGGCGGGTCTGCGCGATGTGCAGGCGCGCGCCCGCATCGCACGCCGCATTTACCGGCTGGCGGACGGCAATCCCGGAGACGTGAAACCGGTTGGCGAAGGCGTCAGCGAACTCAGGATCGACCTTGGACCCGGATATCGGGTCTATTTTGTCCGGCACGGCGATGTCGTCATCATATTGCTGTGTGGCGGCGACAAGGCATCGCAACCCCGCGACATAGCCAGAGCCAAGAAACTGGCCAGAGCGCTCAAGGAGTGAGACCATGCCACTTGTGACACGCGATTACGATGCTGCCCGCTACCTTGATAGTGACGAAGCGCTTGCCGCTTACATCGCCGACGCCACAGAGAGCGGCGATGCACAGGAGCTCGCCCATGCGCTGGGCGTCGTGGCGCGGGCCAAGGGTATGACTGACCTTTCGAGACAAACCGGCCTTCCCCGCCAGACCTTGTACAAGGCGCTGAGCGGCGAGGGAAATCCGGAACTGGCGACGATTGCCAAGGTCGCCGACGCGCTGGGCTACAGGCTCTCGCTGGTGGCGAAACCGCCTGCAGACACGGCCGCCTGATAAACCCGGCGGGCTACGGCGCCTTTTCCACGCCACCAAACACCACCCGCGCCCTCAACCCGCGCCCGCCCGCGCCGTCCTCCAGCGTCAGTCGCCCGCCGAACAGCCCGGCGATCTCCTCGATGATCGCAAGGCCGAGGCCGGCGCCGGGGGCAGCGTTGGCTTCGCCGCGGGCGAAGCGCTGGCGCACCATGGCGCGTTTTTCCGGGGGTATGCCGGGGCCGTTATCTTCCACTTCCAGCCAGACAGCGCCCGTCTCCTTGCCAACGCGCACGGTGACTTCCGCCCCGCGCCCGGCATAATTGATGGCATTGGAAACGAGATTGCCGATCAGTTCGCCGATGAGGAGCGGCTCGGCGGGAATTGTCGCTTCGCCCTCGCCTTCGAAACCGAGATCGATGCCGGCGTCGGCCGCGCGCGGCACGAAATCGGCGGTTACGTTCTGCGCGACGGCCACCAGGTCTATCGCGGAAAAATCATGTTTTTCGCTCGAACCGGCGGCATCGATATTGGCCATGCGCAGCAGCTGGGCAAGGATATGTTCGGCATGCGCCACCGAAGCGCCGCCCTTCAGCGCCGCCGCCTGCGCCTCTTCAAGGCTTGCGGCGCGGGCGGAAAGGGCCAGCTGGGTGCTGATGATGGCGAGCGGCGTGCGCAGCTGATGGCTGGCATTGCCGGTGAAATGCCGGAGCGCATCGAGCGCCGATTGCAGCCGCACCATAAAGGAATTGACCGTCTCAACCAGATTTTCCACCTCCACCGGCACGGATTGGCGGATGGGGTGCAGGTCGTTCGGGCTGCGCTCGGCAATGGCTTCGCTGAGCCGGTAAAGCGGCCGGAGCGAAATCGTCACCGCGATCCAGACGATGATCGCAGCCCCCACGATCATCAGGAGCAGGCGGAGCGCAGACCGCAGGATGATCGCCTGCGCCAGCTGGCTGCGGGCAATCGTGGTTTCGGCAACGGTGACGGAAAAGGGCACGGAATTGATGCCGGTGGAGGCGAAACGCCTGATAGCAGCGATGCGGATCGGTTCATCGCGGAACACGGCATCGCGATAGGCGGGCGTATCACCCGCCGGGTTCGCAACGGTCGGCAGGTTCTGGTAACCCGTGAGGAATTGCCCGTTCGGCCCATCGACGCGGTAAAATACCCGGTCCTGCGCCGCCGATGTCAACATCTCCAGCGCGACATAGGGAATGTCGACTTCCAGCGAGCCGTCTTCTGCCACCACCACCCGCTCGGCAATGGCCAGAGCCGAACCAGAGAGCACGCGATCGGAGACGACATTGGCGGTGTTGACCGCCTCCCGCCATGTATCGGTGAGCGCAACGCAGCCGATAATGGCGGTGGAGATGAGAAGCCAGCCTAGAAGTCGCCGCCTGAGCGAATAGGCGGCCTGTATCATTCAGCCATCTCCGGCAGCTTTTCCAGATAATAGCCGATGCCGCGTGCCGTCTTAACCGTCAGCCCGTGGGGCGCGAGCCGCTTGCGCAGGCGGCTGACATATTGCTCGATGGCATTGGCGGAAATATCGTCGTCGAAGCCGGTCAGCGACTGCACGATCGCCTCCTTGGCGACAACCTTGCCGGCCCGCATGAACAGCACCTCAAGCAGCGCCACCTCGCGCGCCGGAATATCGAGCGGACGCCCATCTGCGGAAAAGGTGCGGGAATTGAGATCGAAAAGCACCTTGCCGAAACTGAGGGCGGAGGAACGCAAGCCGGCATTGCGGCGCAGCAGCACCCGCACACGGGCCTCGAATTCCGTGATGTCGAACGGCTTGATCATGTAGTCGTCGGCGCCGAGATCGAGCCCCTTGACCTTTTCTTCCGGCGTACCGCGCGCCGTCAGGATCAGCACCGCCGCCTTGTCCTGGCGCGAACGCATGGAGCGCAGCACCTCGATGCCATCCATTTCCGGCAGGTTGAGATCGAGAATGACGAGGTCGAAACTTTCCGCTGCAATCGCCGCATCGGCGGAAGCGCCATCGGAAACCACGTCCACCGCATAACCGCTGCCGCGCAGAAGTGCGGAAAGCCCTTCCGACAGCACCTGATTGTCCTCGACCAGCAAAATACGCAAATCTTCCCTCCCGCAATCCGCCGAATTTAACCAAGCCCTTGCCGCTTGTGAATGGCAAGCGCGTGCGGCATGATCTTTTCCATGCGTATCTGCCTTTTTCTCTGCCTCTGTCTTTGCATGGCCTCGCCCGCGCTTGCGCAGGTCGCCATTTTTCCCGCCCCATCAGGCAAGGCGGGTGCGGAAACGCTGGTGGTCTATTCCTCGCTCGATGAGCCTCTGGCGACGCCGATGATTGAAGGTTTCCAGAAGGCCAATCCCGATATTGCCGTCCATTATGAGGATATGCTGACCGGCGAAATCTACGACCGCATCGTAAAAGAAACCGATGCGGGCAAGAAGACCGCCGATTTCGCCTTTTCCTCCGCCATGGATCTGCAGGTGAAGTTGAGCAATGACGGTTATGCGCAGCGCTCCGATCTTGCCATGAGCGCCCGCTGGCCTGCCTGGGCGAACTGGCGCAACACCGCCTATGCGCTGACCTTCGAGCCGGCGGTCTTCGTCTATCACAAGCCGAGCTTCACCACGGAAAAGCCGCCCGCCACCCGCGCCGAATTTGTCGATTATCTCGAACGCCACGCCAGGCAAGTGCATGGCCGCATCGCAACTTACGACATCGAACGCTCCGGCGTCGGCTTCCTGTTCATGTCACGCGATCAGGAGCAGTTCGGCGATATATGGAACGTCATCAAGGCCATGGGCGCGGCGGGCGTGAAGGTCTACTCCACCTCCTCCGCCATTCTGGAGCGGGTCTCCGACGGCCGCTTCGTGCTGGGATACAACATTCTTGGCTCTTATGCGGCCGACTGGGCCTCGCGCCACCCCGATGTCGGCATCGTGCTGCCGAAAGACTATACCGTGGTCATGTCGCGTATCGGGCTGGTGCCGGAAGCCGCCGCCAACCCGGCGCTCGGGCGTCGTTATCTCGAGTTCTTCATGTCCAAGGAAGGCCAGACGATCATGGCCCGGCAATTGCAGATTCCCGCCGTCAGCCCTGAGGTGGCGGGCGAAAACACCGCCAATACCATGCAGGCCATCCACGGCGCACAATTGCGCCCGGTTCCCGTCAGCCCCGGCCTGATGGTCTATCTGGATCAGGTGAAACGCAGCCGCCTGATCGAGCGCTGGAACGAGGCGTTGAGGTCGCAGTAGGGTTGCGCCCGCAAACCAATCCGGGTGCCGTAACTCTCCCTCATCCCTGTGCTTGTCACAGGGATCCAGCCAGCCCAAGTCCTTGGGCTGAAAGGAGTCCTTCCGCCGCGCCGACGCGCATCGGCTGGATTCCCGTGACAGGCACGGGAATGAGGGTGGAGCAAGCTTCAAAAGCGCAAAACAAAGTCGCCCACACACGCCACAGTAGACGCCCGACGGAAATTAATAGAGAGTAAATGAGCAAGGACTTGCGTAGCGTCAGTTAGATGACAGCTTTTTGTGATGCTCTGCAATCCTTCTTCATTCCGTGGAGGCGGAAGAAGATGCGGGAGGAAATCCAGGACGATTGCCAAGGCACACGCTGACTATTCAGCGCTGGCACAGACGCGTCCTGAAAGCCCCCCGCATAAACGAAAAACGACGCCCAAAAAGGGCATCCTGAGGAGGGTTTTCTACGTGAAACATTTTCTTATCGGCACATTTCTGGCGGGCATGATCGCTCTTCCGGCCACTGCAGCGGATTATACCATCATTGCCCCGGCCAATCCCGGCGGCGGCTGGGACCAGACCGCGCGCTCGCTGCAGACGGTGCTGCAGGAAGAAGGCATTTCCAAGAGCGTTCAGGTACAGAACGTACCGGGCGCCGGCGGCACCATCGGTCTTGCGCAGTTCGCCAGCCAGCAGAAGGGCAACCCGAACGCCCTCATCGTCGGCGGTTACGTGATGGTCGGCGCGATCCTCACCAACAATGCGCCCGTCACCCTCAAGGAAGTGACGCCGATCGCCCGCCTGACCGGTGAATATGAAGCCATCGTCGTTCCGGCATCCTCGCCGCTGAAGACCATCGGCGACCTCGTCGACCAGCTCAAGAAGGACCCGGGCAGCGTTTCCTGGGGCGGCGGTTCCGCCGGCGGCACCGACCATATCGCCGTTGGCCTGATCGCCAAGGCGGCCGGCGTCGATCCGACCAAGATCAACTACATCGCTTACTCCGGCGGCGGCGAAGCGCTTGCCTCGATCCTCGGTTCGCAGGTAACGGCCGGCATTTCGAGCTACGGCGAATTCGAAAGCCAGGTGAAGGCCGGCACGCTGCGCCTGCTCGCGGTTTCCAGCGAAGAGAAGCTGGAAGGTGTCGACGCACCGACCTTGAAGGAAAGCGGCCTTGATGTCGTCGTCCAGAACTGGCGCATGGTCGCCGCTCCTCCCGGCCTGACGCCGGAACAGGAAAAGGCCGTTAATGCGGACATCGAGAAGCTGGTGAAATCCGCCAAGTGGCAGGAAACCCTGAAGACCAAGAGCTGGATGGACACCTATCTTGCCGGTGACGAATTCAAGGCGCAGCTCGCCAAGGATACCGACGCCACCGCCGCCATCCTCAAAGACATCGGACTGGTAAAATGAGCCAGGGTTCCAACCCTTCTGAGCATCAAAAGCGCCGCCCTGACTGGGCGGCGCTGGCGATCGCCATCTTCCTCGTCCTCATCGCAAGCGTGATCTTCTGGGACAGCGCCCGTCTCGCCAACGTCACCGGTTATTCGCCGGTCGGCCCGGCAACCGTGCCTTACGCCATCGGCTTCTGTCTCATCGGCCTGGCGCTCTGGACGGCCATCGAAGCATGGCGCGGCGATTTTCCCGAACGCGACAGGCAGGAAATTGCCCCTGTTATCTGGGTTGTCGCCGGTCTTGCCGCGCAGATGCTGCTGCTGAAGGTGGCGGGTTTCTCCATTGCCACCGGCCTGCTTTTTGCCTTCACGGCGCGCGCCTTCGGCAAACGCAAGCTCTGGTATTCGATCCCCATCGGCATCGCCCTGAGCTTCGTCATCTGGTTTATTTTCGCGCGGCTGCTGCAGCTTTCGCTGCCCGCCGGGCCTCTGGAACGGCTGTTCTTCTGACGGCCATTCCGACCAAAATTCGAGATCACAGGAAACCGCAGGCGCGCGATGACGCATACGCCAGCCGTTCCGCCCGACAGGGGGACATCTGTCCATGAGTACCTTTGAATTCCTGCTGCACGGTCTTGAGGTTGCCGCCCAACCCATGAACCTGCTCTATGCGCTGATCGGCGTCACACTCGGCACCGCCGTCGGCGTTCTGCCCGGCATCGGGCCGGCGCTGACCGTCGCGCTGCTTCTGCCCGTCACCTACAGGCTCGATCCCGCTGGCTCGCTCATCATGTTCGCCGGCATCTATTACGGCGGCATGTATGGCGGATCGACCACCTCGATCCTGCTCAACACGCCGGGCGAAAGCGCCTCGATCGTCACCGCGCTCGAAGGCAACAAGATGGCCCGCAAGGGCAGAGGCGGCCCGGCCCTCGCCACCGCCGCCATCGGCTCCTTCGTCGCCGGCCTCATCGCCACCATCGCGCTCGCGTTTATCGCACCATACATCGTCAAGCTGGCGCTGGTCTTCGGCCCGCGTGAATATTTCGCGCTGATGGTGCTCGCCTTCGTCACCGTTTCCTCCGCCTTCGGGGATTCGGCGTTGCGCGGCCTCACCTCGCTGTTCATCGGCTTTGCCCTTGCCATCGTCGGCATCGACCAGCTGACCGGCCAGACCCGCATGAGCTTCGGCATTCCCGATCTGCTTGACGGCGTGGAAGTAACGACGCTTGCGGTGGCCATGTTCGCCATCGGCGAAACACTGTTCATCGTCGCGCAGGGCAGCACCGGCCCGGACAAGGTCGAGGCCGTCAAGGGTTCGGTCTGGATGAGCGCGCAGGACTGGGCGCGTTCCTGGAAAGCCTGGCTGCGCGGCACGCTGATCGGCTTTCCTATCGGCGCCATGCCGGCGGGCGGTGCTGAAATCGGCACCTTCCTGTCCTATGCCACCGAAAAGAAGCTGACCAAATATCCGGAAGAATTCGGCCATGGCGCCATTGAAGGCGTGGCCGGTCCGGAAGCCGCCAACAACGCGTCTGCCGCCGGTACGCTGGTGCCGCTGCTGACGCTCGGCCTGCCGACAACGGCGACGGCCGCCATCATGCTCGCCGGCTTCCAGCAATATGGCCTTCAGCCCGGCCCGCTGCTGTTTGCCACCAATCCGCAGCTGGTCTGGGGCCTGATCGCCAGCCTCTTCATCGCCAACCTGATGCTGCTGGTGCTCAACCTGCCGCTCGTCGGCCTGTGGGTGAAGCTGCTGACCATTCCGAAGCCATGGCTCTATGCGGGTATTCTGTTGTTCGCGACGCTCGGCACCATCGGCGCCAACCCGTCCGTGTTCGAACTCGGCATGCTGCTCGCCTTCGGTATCCTCGGTTACATCATGCGCATCTTCGGTTATCCGATTGCGCCTGCGGTGGTCGGTCTCATCCTCGGCCCGCTTGCGGAACAGCAGCTGCGCCGCGCGCTCGCCATCGGCCAGGGCGACCCAACGGTGCTGTTCACCTCACCGATTGCCGTTGGCCTTTTCCTTGTCGCGGCAGCCGCCTTCATCATTCCGCTGATCATGCGTATTCGCGGCCGCGGCGAGGTGCTGGCGCAGCTTGCCGCCAACGAGGACTGATAAACCGGAAACCTGCCAGGGCAACTGGCCCCGTATCTTCGGATGCGGGGCTTTTTTATTCACACCAACGGGATGTGTGGCGCAGACGCGGCCATGATATGATTCCGCTCCAAACGCAGGAGAAAAACATGCGCAAGATCGCGATCTTGATGGTTCTGGCCCTCGCCGGCTGCGCCACCGCCGCACCCGACGTGGAGCCCATTCCCGGCAGCATCACCTATGGCGGACAGCCCCGCACCAAATTGACCAAATCTCCCATCGGCAGCACGCTCAGTAATGAATTCGTCATGGGCGACGGACGGCTGGCAATTGAGACATACCGAATACAGCCAGACCGCTCCCTGAAGCTGGAGAGACGCGAAATCGTTGGTGACTGGCCGCCAGAGTGAGCGCGGCTATCGTGATGGGTAAAACACAGACGGATAAAAGGGCACCCACGACATTGGCCCCGGCCTCTCCTCACCCTCAACGTCATCCTCGGGCTTGACCCGAGGATGACCGGGAAGAGGTTTGAGCAAATGTTTCACTGTCCCCACATTTCCCGCTCACCGCAATTCAGAACCGTTCTAAAACATATTTTTGATTTCCGCATACCTTGCCAATAAAGCTGATAGCGAACATCAAGTTAACCCTGCGGGAGCACTTCCGCCGGTTCAGAACCATATTGCAAGGGACATATAAGTGGCCATCAACTTCACCTTCCCCGTTCGACTGCTGGCGGCAGCGGCCTTCAGCCTTGGCGCGATGACTGCGGGCGCTGAGGAAATGACGATCAAGCACGCGCAGGGCGAGACCGTGCTGAAGGCGGCGCCGAAGAAGGTTCTGGTTCTCGATATTCCCTCGCTCGACAATCTCGATGCGCTCGGCGTCGAGCCAACAGGCGTCGTCGGCTCCAACCTGCCGACCTACCTGCAGAAATATGCCGACGGCAAATATCTGAAGGTCGGCACGCTGTTCGAACCCGACTACGAGGCTATCAATGCGGCGGAAGCCGATCTCGTCATCGTCGGCGGCCGTTCGCGGGCGAAATATCCTGACGTTGCGAAGATCACGCCCGCCATCGACATGTCGATCGATTCCAAGGAATTCATCAACAGCGTCAAAGGCAACATCACCAAGCTCGGCGATATCTTCGGCAAGCAGGAAGAAGCAAAGAAGCTGGATGCCGTCATCGATGAGAAGGTCGCGAAGCTGAAGGAGATCGCTCCCAACTCCGGCACGGCGATGATCCTCGTCACCAATGCCGGCAAGGTCGGCGTTTACGGTCCAACCTCGCGCACCGGCTGGCTGCACACCGAAATCGGCTTCAAGCCGGTCGCCGCCGATATTGACGACCGCTTCGACCGCGGCGACGTCGTGTCCTTCGAATATCTGGCCGAGGTCAACCCCGAATGGCTGTTCGTGATCGACCGCGATGCCGGCATCGGCCGCGCCACCGATCCGGGCAAGGCAGCCGCGCAGGTGCTGGATAACGAGCTGGTGCACCAGACCAATGCGTGGAAGAAAAAGCAGATCGTCTATCTCGACCCGCAGGCCGCCTATATCGTCAGCAGCGGTTATACCGCGCTCACCACCCTGCTCGATCAGGTCTACAAGGCCGTTTCCGAGAAGAAGTCGTAAAAATTGCTGGGCATCCGCTCCTGAAGGCTGCTCCACACTCCCCGTCATCCTCGGGCTTGACCCGAGTATGACCAAGGAGAGGTCGGACGCCTGTTTCGGCAGCCTGCCAAGCCACCGGGAGCTTTCGCTATTTTCGAAAAACCACCAACGTGAAATCCCTGTCTCTCATCCTTGCCCTTCTTCTGGCGCTGACACTCGCAATCGTCAGCCTGTTCGTCGGTGTGAGCAACGTTTCGCTGGCTACGCTTTTTGCACCTGACACAAGCACGGATGCACTGCGCGTGCTGCTCGTCAGCCGCATTCCGCGCACGCTGGCGCTGATACTGGCCGGAAGCTCGATGGCGATTGCCGGTCTCATCATGCAGATGCTGGTGCGCAACCGTTTCGTGGAGCCTTCGACGGCGGGCACCACCGAATCCGCCGGTCTCGGCCTGCTCACCGTCACCCTGATTGCACCCGACACGCCGATCTTCGGCAAGATGCTGGTGGCCGCCGTTTTCGCGCTCGCCGGCACCGCGCTGTTCCTGCGTATCCTGAGACAAGTGCCATTGCGGGACGTGCTGCTGGTGCCGCTGATCGGCATCATGCTGGGCGGCGTCATCTCCGCCGTCACCACCTTCTTCGCTTATCGTTTCGATCTCTTGCAATCGCTCGGCGCATGGATGACGGGGGATTTTTCCGGCGTGCTGCGCGGCCGCTATGAATTGCTCTGGGTCGGTTTCCTCTTCGCCATTGCCGCCTATCTCGCCGCGGACCGGTTTACGGTGGCTGGCATGGGGCGCGACTTCACCACCAATCTCGGCCTCAACTATCGCCGGGTGATGGCGCTCGGCCTCACCATCGTCTCGCTGGTCAGCGCCGTTGTCGTCGTCACCGTCGGCATGATCCCCTTTCTCGGGCTGATCGTGCCGAACGTCGTCAGCCTGATGATCGGCGACAATATGCGCCGCTCGGTTCCATGGGTAGCGACGCTTGGCGCAGTCTTCGTTCTCTCCTGCGACATCATCGGCCGAACCGTGCGCGCGCCTTATGAAATACCGATCGGAACCGTGGTCGGCGTCATCGGCAGCGTGCTGTTCCTTTATCTCCTGCTGCGGAAACGCCACCATGCGTGAGAGAAACCCCGAAAGGCGCGCAAAAACCGTTCTGCTCGTGCTTGCGGCATTCGCGCTCATCTCCATGGCCGCCTTCATGACGCTCGGCGCAAAGGGAAGCTGGAGCTTCGTGCTGCCGTTTCGCGGCATCAAGCTTCTGTCGCTGTTGCTGGTGGCCTATGCCATCGCGGTCTCCACCGTACTGTTCCAGACGGTCACCAATAATCGCATCCTCACCCCTTCGGTCATGGGCTTCGATTCGCTTTACGTGCTGATGCAGACGGGGCTGATTTTCGTCTTCGGCTCGGCAACCGTCGTGATGATCGATCCGCAACTGAAGTTTCTCGTCGAAACCGGGCTGCTCGTCGCCTTTTCCGCCCTGCTCTATCGCTGGCTGTTCGTCGGCGCGGAACGCAGCCTGCATCTTCTCGTACTGGTCGGCATCGTCTTCGGCGTGTTTTTCCGCAGCCTCTCGGGCTTCATGCAGCGCGTGCTCGACCCCAATGAGTATACGGTGCTGCAGGACGTGCTGTTCGCCAGCTTCAATTCTATCGATCCGACGCTTCTCATGGTCTCCGCCGTTATCATCGGCGTGGTGACCATCATCGGGCTGAGGCTCATGCACACGCTCGATGTCCTCTCGCTCGGCCGTGCGACGGCCATCAGCCTCGGCGTCGAATACAAGCGCACGGTCACCATCATCCTCGTTCTGGTCTCCGTGCTCGTTGCCGTCTCCACCGCGCTTGTCGGCCCGGTCATGTTCTTCGGGCTGCTGGTTGCGGCCCTTGCCCATTATCTCACCGGCAATGGCAAGCACGCATATGTGCTGCCGGCCGCGATCCTCATCGCCGTGATCTGCCTCGTGGGCGGTCAGGTGGTGCTGGAGCGGATATTCGCCTTCGATACGGCGCTCTCGATCATCATCGAATTTCTGGGCGGCATCGTCTTTATCGGTCTTATTCTGAAACGAGGTGCGCGATGATCATCGCCAATCAGATCAGCAAATCCTATGGCGACACGGTTGTGATAGACGGCGTCTCCGTCTCCATTCCGGCAGGCGGCGTCACCTCCATCATCGGGCCGAACGGGGCGGGAAAATCGACGCTGCTTTCCATCGTGGCGCGGCTGATGTCGATGGATGCCGGGACCGTCACGGTCGACGGGCTCGATGTCACGAAAACCGCTTCCGACACGCTGGCGAAGCGGCTTTCTATCCTGCGGCAGGACAACCACATCTCCTCGCGCCTGACGGTGCGCGACCTCGTCGGTTTCGGCCGCTACCCCTATTCAAAGGGCCGCCCCACCATCGAGGACAAGGTCCATATCGACCGGGCGTTGGAATATCTGCATCTCGAACCCTTGGCCGGGCGGTTTCTGGATGAGCTTTCCGGCGGCCAGCGCCAGCGCGCCTTCGTGGCCATGGTGCTGTGTCAGGATACGGATTATGTGCTGCTCGACGAACCGCTCAACAATCTCGACATGAAACACGCCTCCAGCATGATGAAGATCATGCGCAAGGCCGCCGACGAGCTGAAAAAGACCGTGGTTCTGGTGCTGCACGACATCAACTTCGCCTCCTGGTATTCCGACACGATCATCGCCATGCGCGAGGGCCGCATCTGCCATCACGGACCTGCAGAAGAGATCATCCGCCCCGAGATTCTCCAGGAAATCTACGACATGCCGATCCGCGTCAATGAGATAGACGGCCGGCGCATCTGCCTGTTTTACGAATGACATGATGATTGTGCAGGATTTTTACTGTCCCAGTGCTTAGCATGGAACAGGGCCACAGGCCCGGACGTTAAACGACGGACTTTTCCAAAGCGGCATTCCGTCCGCAACTTCAGGAGACATCGATGAAGACGCACAAGACGAAGAACGACCTGCCTTCCAACGCCAAGTCGACCGTAATCGGCATTCTGAATGAATCGCTCGCTTCCGTCATCGACCTTGCGCTCATCACCAAGCAGGCGCACTGGAACCTCAAGGGCCCGCAATTCATCGCCGTCCATGAACTTCTCGATACGTTCCGCACACAACTCGACAATCACGGCGACACGATTGCCGAGCGCGTCGTCCAGCTTGGCGGCACGGCGCTTGGCAGCCTGCAATCCGTCTCCTCGACGACCAAGCTCAAGGCCTATCCGACCGATATCTACAAGATCCACGACCATCTGGATGCGCTGATCGAGCGTTATGGCGACGTGGCGAACATGATCCGCAAGGCCATCGACGATTCAGACGAGGCCGGTGATCCGACGACGGCCGACATCTTCACCGCCGCCTCGCGCGATCTCGACAAGTCGCTTTGGTTCCTGGAAGCGCATGTGCAGGAAAAGAGCTGAGCGGAAAAATCCGCCACCCCAACAACAAAGCGCCCGGATGATCCGGGCGCTTTTTTCTCGTATTCAAGCGTCAGTGGCGCCGCAGAACGGCAAGCCCGATGTCCCGCAGCATCTCGTGATCGAGAATGCCCCGCTGGGCGCTGCGGATAAGAACCGCTGCGCACTCATTGGCAACGTGGCTACTGCGATCTTGAAAACACTCGAAACATACGCCATCGAAAATATTCTGCAGATCGGTAATCTGCTCCGGCGACAATTGTGCGCCAACCCGTTCAAAAGCTGCGTACGACAAGGCTCATCCTCCTGATGATATGCCAAGTATCGTTTCTTTTTTTCGTGGACATCAAATTTGTACACCCGAACGAATCACTTGTCGAATCAGATTTTAACCAAATGTAAATAGGTTATTTTCTGGCCTCCTCCACCGCCATATTCTGCGGGAAGGAGATAAAACCCAATCGAAACAACATCTTCTCCCTGGCGCGCTCTTGTTTCGGTTCCCGGCCGCCCTTGCACTGCGGAAAAACGTGCAGCCGCGTGGATTTCCACCGAAACCGCAAAAGAAACTGTTGCATTCCAAAAACGATTGAGCGATATAGCACCCGTCGCCGCTTCGGTGGCCCACGGTTCAGCGAACTACCCCGGACCGGTGGATTTGAGCGGGTGTAGCTCAGGGGTAGAGCACAACCTTGCCAAGGTTGGGGTCGAGGGTTCAAATCCCTTCGCCCGCTCCAGTTTTCCCAGCAGATACAGAACTATCAAAAAAGAATTTCAGCTCTGCACCATGATTGGCTGTGCCACAGGCATGGCGTTCAGCCGCATTGCGCGTTGAACAGAGGCCGGAAGATGCCACTGATCACCTCACGCCATCAAAGTATTATTCATTACTTTTACATAATTTATTCAAAGTAAAAATGAATATTAAATACATATCCGCTAATAATACATAATTATTTCTTAATTTGCCAAGTATATAATTCCCCATCAAAGTGCATGATGCCGACACAGAACCCATGAAGGGATCAATTTCCTATCGGAGTTGTTGCCATGAGAAATATTCCTGTCGTTGGAAAATTCCTGACGGTATTTGCGCTGTTCGGCATTTGCGCAATCTTGATCGCGGCTTATTCCGCAGTGCAGATCAAGACAATCGACAAGAGCTATAGCGACCTTATCGAGCATGACAGCGCGGCAGCCCTCAACCTGGCACTGGCAAACCATGCCTTGTTGAACGGACGCGCCGCTTTGGCCGATATGATGATTGCCTTTACGGAAGAGGGCAATGCCGCCGCCGAAGTCGAGGCAAAGGCCACGCGTGGGGAATTTGCCCATTTGCTGGATAAAGCCATCGCCTCGGTCCCCGGTGACAGCCGTCTGCCCGCACTCAAGGACGAAGCGCTGAGACTCTACAATATTACGTGCAAGAATGCCTGGAATCTGGGCCGCACCGCATCGAACGTGGAGGAGGCACTGGCATCGCAAAAGGCATTCGGCATGGAATGCCAGCCGGTCTTCGCCAGGATCGGCGCGAAACTGACGCAGATCGCCACGGAAATCACAACCCGCAACGACACGGAGAGCGGCGCTCTGACGGAGACGAGCGACCAGACCGCGCTGATTACGGTCGTAGCGGTCATCCTCGGTTTCCTTACGGTGGTCGTCGCCGGATATTTCGCGATCCGCACCTGGCTTGTCACGCCGATGCAGGGGCTTGCCGGCACCATGCAGAGGCTTGCCAATGGCGACCTTTCCGCCAACATCGACGGAACGGACCGGCGCGATGAGGTCGGCACCATGGCCAAGGCCGTGCAGATCTTCAAGGACAACGAGCTGAAGGCCCGCCGGCTGGAAGCGGATGCGGCCCAGGTGCGCGACCAGTCCGAAGCGGACCGTCAAAGGGCCGCCGATATAGACCGCAGGCGCGCGGCGGAAATGGCGGAGGCGACAAGCGGTCTGGCAGGCGGCCTGAAGCATATGGCCGACGGCGACCTCTCCTATCAGCTGACGACGCCTTTCGCGGCGGATTTCGAAAGCCTGCGGGCGGACTTCAATATGGCCGTCGGTCAGTTGAACAAGACATTGCTCTCGGTTGCCGAGGTCACGGCGACGATCGATGGCGGCTCGCAGGAACTGAATTCGAGTGCGGGAGACCTGTCGCACCGTACCGAAACACAGGCCGCTTCGCTGGAGGAAACAGCCGCCGCGCTCGACCAGATCACCAGCAACGTCAGCAATTCGACGAAGCGCACGGAAGAGGCGCGAAGCGTGGCGGTGGAGGCGAACCGATCGGCGCAAACCTCCGGTCAGGTCGTCGCAAATGCGGTTGACGCCATGAAGCGCATCGAGAGCTCCTCAAGCCAGATTTCCAACATCATCGGCGTCATCGACGAGATTGCGTTCCAGACCAACCTTCTGGCGCTCAATGCAGGGGTCGAGGCAGCCCGCGCGGGTGAGGCGGGCAAAGGTTTTGCGGTTGTCGCGCAGGAAGTGCGTGAGCTGGCGCAGCGTTCGGCGCAGGCGGCCAAGGAAATCAAGGAGCTTATCCGCAACTCCGCCGACGAGGTTCAAAACGGCGTCAAACTCGTGACCGCCACGGGCGATGCCCTGAAGGTCATTGAAGGTCACGTCATCGCCATCAATACGCAGCTCGACGCCATCGCAACCTCCGCAAGGGAGCAGTCGGTCGGCTTGGCCGAGGTCAACAGCGCGGTCAACCAGATGGATCAGGTGACGCAGCAGAATGCCGCGATGGTCGAAAGGGCCAAGGCCTCCAGCACATCGCTTGCCGGCGATGCCGAGACGCTCCGCGAAATCATCGGCCAGTTCAGGCTCGACGGCACCGCCGCAACCGCCCGCAAAACCCGAAACGCCCATCAGCCATCGACGCAGCTGCGCGTTGCGGACAATGCCCAGCCGAGACCATCGCCGGCACGGCGCATGATGGGCCAGGTGGCCGCGGCACTCGGCGTATCGACCGCGTCAAAAGAGCAGAGCTGGGCCGAATTCTGATCCCACCCGCTCAAAAGACACCCGGATCATTATCCGGGTGTCTTGAAGTTGGTGACAAAGGTTGAAAACCTCCTCCGTCATGCCGGGCTTGACCCGGCATCCAGCCATGGCGCGTCGGTGCCATGAAAAGAATCTTCCACGATCAATGACTTGATCGCACTGGACCCCGGATCAAATCCGGGGTGACGGCACTAGGAGTTCCCATGCCGGCCCTGATAATCAGGCAGCCTCGTCCCACTCAGGCGCGAGCCCATCCGGCGAGACAATGCGGCCATCCTGCTTGGCGAGCGCATGGATCGCCGCCATTTCATCGGCCGAAAGCTCGAAATCGAAGATGGCGAGATTTTCATCGACACGGGCTTCGCTGACCGTTTTCGACAGGGCGACGACACCCTGCTGCTGCACGAGCCAGCGCAGCACCACCTGCGCCACCGACTTGCCTCGGCCTGCGGCGATCTCGTTCAGCACCGGGTCGGCAAAGACCTTGCCATCGGCCATGCCGTAATAGCCCGTTACCGACATGCCGGCAGCCTTGGCGGCAGCGATAACCACATCCTGATCGATATAGGGGTGGTATTCGATCTGGTTGGTCACGATCGGAGCCTTGGAAAGCTTCACCGCCTCGGCCATCAGCGCCGTATTGAAGTTGGAGACGCCGATATGGCGCACCTTGCCGGCTTGCCTCACCTCGTTCAGCGCTCCGATCTGTTCGGCGAGCGAGACCGCGTCGTTCGGCCAATGCAGCAGCAGCAGGTCGACATAGTCGGTCTTCAGCTTTTTCAGGCTTTCATCGACGGAGGCGAGGAAGGCCTCGTGCTTGTAGTTCTCGACCCAGACCTTGGTGGTGAGAAACACCTCGCCGCGTGCAATGCCCGAAGCAGCAATGGCTTCGCCGACCTCGGCTTCGTTGCCATAGATCTGGGCGGTATCGATATGACGGAAACCGGCCTTCAGCGCATGCGGAACGATGCGCAGGACATCGGGGCCGGGAATGCGGAAGGTGCCGAAGCCGAGCGCCGGGATCGAAGCGCCATTTGCGGTGACATCAAACATATATTTTCTCCTTTGAGGTTGCCCGGCCAGCCTGGGACATGGCCGGGAATTTTGCGAAAAGCTCAGGCGGTTTTCAGCGTCAGCGCGGCACGGCGGTCGAGCGCGCTGCTCCAGAGGGTCAAAAGCAGGGCGATGGCGACGAGGATGGCGCCGACCCAGGGCGTTGCAGCAAGGCCCATCGGCGATTCCACCACCAGACCGCCAAGCCATGCGCCAATCGCGATGCCGAGATTGAAGGCGGCGATATTGAGCGCCGAGGCGACATCGACCGCGCCGGGACGGTGTTCCTTGGCAAGCTGCACGACATAAAGCTGCAGGCCGGGAACATTGGCGAAAGACAGGAAACCGAGCGCGGCAAGCGTGATGAGCGTCAACACCGGCGAGAAGGCCGTGAAGGAGAAGACTAGCAGCACGATGGCTTGCGCGAGGAAGAGACCGATCAGCGCCTTGGCCGGGTTATGGTTGGCGATCCTGCCGCCGCCAATATTGCCGGCCGCAATGGCGATGCCATAGAGCACGAGGATCAGGCTGACGCTCTTTTCCGAAAAGCCGGTCACATCCTGCAGGATCGGCGCAAGGAAGGTGAAGGCGACGAAGGTGCCGCCGTAACCGAGCGCGGTCATGGCGAAAACGATGAGCAGGCGGCCGGAACCGAGAACGCGGACCTGATCGAAGAGGCTTGCCGGCGGCGCTTTCTTGAGCGTGTTCGGCAGAAGCGTGGCGATGCCCAGGAAGGCAATCACGCCAAGGGCGGCAACAGCCCAGAAGGTTGCGCGCCAGCCGAAGACCTGCCCGATATAGGTGCCGAGCGGAACCCCGGTGACGATGGCGACCGTCAGCCCCATGAACATCATGGCGATGGCCGAGGCGCGGCGGTTTTCCGGCACGAGATCGGCGGCGATGGTGGAGCCGACCGAGAAGAAGACGCCATGGGCGAAGGCGGCAATGACCCGGGCGACGAGCAGCATCTCATAGCTCGGCGACAGGGCCGCAGCGCTGTTGCCGACGATGAACAGGGCCATGAGGCCGAGCAGCAGCGGCTTTCTTTCGATCCGGCCGGTCAGCGCTGTCAGGATCGGCGCGCCGAAGGTGACGCCAAGCGCGTAGACGCTGACGATGAGACCGGCCAGCGGCAGGGTGATGTGAAGATCGTTGGCAACCGTCGGCAGCAGGCCGACGATGACAAATTCCGTTGTTCCGATCGCATAGGCCGCGATCGTCAGGGCAAATATGGCCAATGGCATGATGACTACCTCTCCGCCCGGAGCGGGATCGCGGGCGTTCTGGACAGCAGGACTGTCGGTTTGGATCATTTGGACAGCGGCGCTGTCCGGTTGGATCAAATCTATGGATGCAATATGGGCGAAGGGGACTTGCATGATAATCGGCAAGATCGGATAAACGCCTTTGAATTGATTTCACAGATGGTGAGGCGATGGACAACAGGGCCGGAGAAATGGAAGTCTTCGTGGCAGCGGCGGAACTCGGCAGCTTTTCCGCGGCCGGACGCAGGCTGAAGCTTTCCCCCTCGGCGGTGAGCAAGCTTGTCACACGCATCGAAGACCGCCTCGGCACGCGACTGCTGGCCCGCTCCACCCGGCTTGTCACGCTCACACCGGAGGGCGAAGTCTATCTGGCGCGGGCAAGGCGCATTCTCGCCGACATCACTGAAACGGAGCAGATCGTGGCGAGCGGCGGCAAGGTGGTGCCGCACGGCCTGCTGCGCGTCAACGCGACGCTGGGCTTCGGGGAACGTTATCTCCTGCCGCTTGCACCGGAGTTTCTGTCGCTTTATCCGGAGATCGAGCTGGATATCTCGCTTACCGATGGCGTCATCAGCCTGATCGAGGAACGCACCGATATTGCGATCCGCTCCGGCGCCATGGGCGATTCATCCCTGAAGGCAAGAAAGCTGAAAGAAGTCCGCCGCGTCATCGTCGCCTCCCCTGCCTATATCGAAAAACGCGGCATGCCGGAAAAACCGCAGGATCTGGCGCAGCACAATTGCCTGAGCTTCAATTTCAGCCGCAGCCTCAACGAATGGCCCTTCCGCGATCCCGGATCGACGGAGGTGTATCGCTTCCCCATCACCGGCAATGCATCGGTCAATAGCGGCATGGCGATGCGCAGGCTCTGCCTCACGGGTCTCGGACTAGGAAGGGTCGGGGAATTTCATATCGAACCCGATATCAAGGCCGGCCTGCTCGTCCCTGTCCTTGAGGACTATAATGCCGAGGACATGGAGGTAATCCATGCGGTTTATGCCGGCCACGAGCATCTCGCCGCCCGCGTGCGCGCCTTCATCGATTTCCTCGCCACAAGGGTCGGGCGCTGATTGGGCCGGAAGATGATTGGCCGTCTCACACCAGGCCGTGAACGAGCTTTGCCAGCCAGTCGACGAAAACGCGGACCTTGTTGGTCACATGCCGGGTTTGTGGATAGACCACATAGATCGGCATGGCCTCGCGCCGCCATTCGGAAAGCACCGGTACCAGTTCACCCCGCGAAAGCGCATCCCTCACCATGAAGACGGGAAGCTGCACGATGCCCATGCCGGCCAGTGCCGCGTTGAGATAGGTACGGCTGTCATTGACCGAGACGACATAGTTCGGGGTCAGTTCAACGCTGCGCACACCATTGTCGAAGGATGCCGGCATGATCTGGCCGGTGGTGGCATTGAGGTAGCCCACCGAATAATGATCCTTCTCCAGATCCTCCGGTTCTCGCGGCATGCCGAAGTTTTCGATGTAGGATGGCGAGGCGAATGTTTCGAACCGGAGTTCGCCCACTTTTCGGGCAATCAGCGACTGATCGCGCAGCACGCCGACGCGCAGCGCACAGTCGACATTCTCCGCTATATAATCGACCAGACGGTCGCCGACACCGAGATCGAGACGGATATGCGGATAACGCTGGTAAAATTCGCAAAGATGTGGGATAACCACCAGGTCCGCGAAGACACCGGCCATTTCCACCCGCAACCGGCCGGATGGCTGCACCTGTGCGCTGGACATGCTGCCGTCAAGTTCTTCGATTTCCGATAAAATCTGTGAGGCCCGCTCATAATAGAGAGCGCCGTCCGTTGTCAGCATCACCCGGCGCGTGGTGCGGTTGAGAAGTGTGGTGTGCAAATGCGCCTCAAGCGCCTGCACCATGTTGGTGACAGTGGTTTTCGGCATGTTCAGCGCGGTGGCGGCGCGGCTGAAATTGCCGGTTTCCACAACTCGCGTAAAAACCCGCATGGCGGAGAGCTGATCCATTCACTGCCTCGGAGATATGATTATCCGTGATTTCGGAATAGTGTTTTCAAATTTGCATGCTTGATCGTTTCGATCCGAACAATAATATGGATTTCAGATTTTGCAATACGATCCGCCTATTGGTGGCGGCGCAAAGGATCTGGAGTCATGAACGCGCATTGGGAAAACATCGGCAGCAGCGAGGCGTCCGCGCCGAAGCTCTCCGTGCGCCGTTATGAAGGTTCCTGCCTCTGCAGCCATCCGCCTGTCGTGCTTTATCTGCGCGGCGGATCCTTTCTGGAACCCGGCCTCGAGCCGGGCGGCAATTGCCCCGAGCTTCCGGTGGCCCGCGCGCTTGCGGAAAGCGGTGCAGTGGTCGTGGAAGCCGATTACAGCAAGCCGTCCGGCAACGAGTTTCCGATGGTGATCGACTGCGCCTATGAGGCGCTCGATCATCTGAGCCGGGATCGCAAGCACTATGGCGGCGCGAAATCGCTGCTGTTTGTGGCCGGCGAAGAAGCAGGCGGCAATGTGGCGGCGGGGCTTGCCTTGAAGGCCCGTGACCGCATGCCGGGCAAGCTCGCAGGCCAGATTCTTCTGTCGCCCATGATCGACCCGATGATGACGACGGAATCCTTCCGCGACGCGGACAGGATCGGCATGCGCCAGCGTTGGGCCGATGGCTGGAGCCATTACCTTGCCAAGGCGTGCGGGTTCTTCCACCCCTATGCCGCGCCCTGCCAGTGCACGCGGCTGAACCGGGTGGCGCCGGCGCTGATCTTTACGGCCGAGGACGACCCTCTGCGCGACGAAACGGTCAATTATGCAGACCGCCTCATCGCCTCAGGCGTCAGCGTCCGGCAGCATGTTTTTCCCGCCGGCGTCGGCTGGACGGGGCTCTATCAAGGAGAGGGCGGCGGATGGGTCTCATCCGTCTGTTCGGAATTCAAGACCTTCGTTGACCAGTTGAAACACTGAATACCGCATTTATTGAGAAACTGACCGGCTCCTGATCCGAGCCAAGGAGAAACCCATGACGCTGAACACCAAGCGCCGGGCCCTGACGGGTGCCGGTATCGGGCTGGCTATGTCCGTTGCAGCCGCAGCATTGTTTTTCGACCTCCCCACCAGCCGCGATGCAACGGCCGCTTCCACCCCGGCTGAAACACCAGCGATCCCGGTTACCGTCGCCAAGGTGGAAAGCCGTGACGTGATGCGCTGGGAAGAATTTTCCGGCCGTCTCGAAGCCGTTGACCGGGTGCAGATCCGCTCCCGCGTCGCCGGCCAGATCAAGGCCGTGCATTTCCGCGAAGGCGCGCTGGTGAAGGAAGGCGATCCCCTCTTCACCATCGATCCGGCCCCCTATCAGGCTGCCGTTGCAGGCGCTGAAGGACAGGTCGCTTCCGCCGAAGCCAAGGTCAGCCTGGCGAAGACGGAACTCGACCGTGGCCGCAGGCTTTCCGACAACCGCACCATCTCCCAGAGCGATCTCGACCAGCGCCAGAGCTCGTTTGCGGATGCCGAAGCCCAGCTTCGCGCCGCCCGCGCAGCACTGACCACGGCCCAGCTTGATCTCGGTTATACCGAAATCATCGCACCGGTTTCCGGCAGGGTCGGCCGCATCGAAATCACCGCCGGCAACCTCGTCGCCGCCGGCTCGACCTCGCCTGCACTGACGACGCTGGTATCGGTCAACCCGATCTATGCCAGCTTCAACGCCAGCGAAGGCACGGTTGCGAAGGCGCTTGCCGAACTGCCGAAAACCGATGGCGCCCTGCCCGCTCTCGAACAGATCCCTGTCGAAATCGGCACGCTTTCGGATGAGGGCACGCCGATCAAGGGCACCCTGCACCTGATCGACAACCAGGTGGATTCGGCAAGCGGCACCATCGGTGTCCGCGCCATCTTCGACAATCCGGACGGCAGGCTCATTCCGGGCCAGTTCGTGCGGGTGCGCATGGGCGAACCGAAGCCGGAAAACCGCATCGTCATCAGCGACCGCGCCATCGGCACGGATCAGGACAAGCGTTTCGTCTTCGTGGTCGATGCCGAAAACAAGGTGAGCTACCGCCAGATCAAGCCGGGTGCACCGGCTGATGGCCAGCGCATCATCGACAGCGGCCTTGCCGCCGGTGATACGATCGTCGTCAACGGCCTGCAGCGCATTCGCCCCGGTGCAACCATCGCACCACAGGCGGAGGACAAGGTTGCTGCCTCGCAGTAAGTAACCGCCTTTTTGATCAATAAGCGTCCCGCCCTCCCGCGAGACGCCCCTTCAGACAGAACCGGCCTTCACCGGCGGCAGAAAAGCCGCCGGAACGGCCTTTGCATTCCAAAATATACCCGGAGAGGGACTGGATATGAATATTTCCAGATTTTTTGTCGACAGGCCGGTATTCGCCGGCGTTCTGTCGATCCTGATTGTGGTGGCAGGCCTTCTTGGCATGCGCGCCCTGCCGATTTCCGAATATCCGGAAGTCGTTCCGCCATCCGTCGTCGTCCGCGCCACCTATCCGGGTGCGAACCCGGCCGTTATCGCTGAAACCGTCGCCACGCCGCTTGAAGAACAGATCAACGGTGTCGAAGGCATGCTCTATATGGGCAGTCAGGCGACATCCGACGGCGTGCTGACGTTGACCGTGACCTTCAAGCTCGGTACCGACCCCGACAAGGCGCAGCAGCTGGTGCAGAACCGCGTTTCGCAGGCCGAACCGCGCCTGCCGGCGGAAGTCCGCGCACTCGGCATCACGACGGTCAAGAGCTCGCCCGACTTCATCATGGTCGTCAATCTGGTGTCGAAAACCGACGCCTATGACATCACCTACCTGCGTAACTACGCAACGCTGAACGTCAAGGATCGCCTCGCCCGCATCGAAGGCGTGGGCCAGGTGCAGGTCTTCGGCGCAGGTGACTATTCCATGCGCGTCTGGCTCGATCCGCAGAAGGTCGCCGAACACGATCTGGCTGCCAGCGACGTCTCCGACGCCATCCGCCAGCAGAACGTACAGGCGGCAGCCGGTGTCATCGGCGCTTCGCCGAGCCCCAACGGCGTCGACCTGCAGCTCAACGTCAATGCCCAGGGCCGTCTGACGACGCCGGAAGAATTCGGCAACATCATCGTCAAGAGCGGCGCCAACGGCGAAATCACCCGCCTGCGCGATGTCGCCCGCATTGAACTCGGTGCTGCCGATTACACGCTGCGCTCGCTGCTCGACGGTGAACCCGCCGTGGCTGTGGCAGTTCTCCAGGCTCCCGGCTCCAACGCCATCGAAATCGCCGATAATGTCCGCGCCACCATGGACAATCTGCAGCTGGCAATGCCTGATGGCGTAAAATACGAGATCGTCTACGACACGACGAAATTCGTGCGCTCCTCCATCGAGAAGGTTGTCGATACACTCCTCGAGGCCGTTGGCCTCGTGGTGCTTGTGGTCATCCTCTTCCTGCAGACATGGCGCGCATCGATCATTCCGCTGATCGCCGTTCCGGTCTCGATCATCGGCACCTTCGCCGTCATGTATGCTTTCGGGTTTTCCATCAACGCGCTAACGCTGTTCGGGCTTGTGCTCGCCATCGGCATCGTGGTGGATGACGCGATCGTGGTCGTCGAAAACGTCGAACGAAACATCGAAAACGGGCTCTCGCCGCGTGACGCCACCTATAAGGCGATGCGCGAAGTGTCCGGACCGATCATTGCGATTGCGCTGGTGCTGGTCGCGGTTTTCGTGCCGCTTGCCTTCATCTCCGGCCTGTCCGGCCAGTTCTACCGGCAGTTCGCACTGACCATCGCCATCTCCACCGTCATTTCGGCGATCAATTCGCTGACGTTGTCACCCGCTCTTGCGGCGCTGCTGCTCAAGGAACATGGTGCACCGAAAGACTGGCTGACCCGCTTCATGGACCGGATTTTCGGCTGGTTCTTCCGCGGCTTCAACCGCGCCTTCGGCGCCGCCTCCAATGGCTACGGCAAGACCGTGGGCGGGCTGGTGACGCGCAAGAGCCTGGTGATGCTGGTCTATATGGCGCTGGTTGCGGCAACCTACGGCATGTTCACGACAGTTCCGAGCGGCTTCGTGCCGGCGCAGGACAAGCAATATCTCATCGGCTTCGCCCAGCTTCCGGATGGAGCAACGCTCGACCGCACCGAAAGCGTTATCAAGCGGATGAGCGACATTGCGCTCGAAACACCCGGCGTCAGCCACGCCATCGCCTTCCCCGGCCTGTCGATCAACGGCTTCACCATCGGCTCCAATTCCGGCATCGTCTTTGCGGTTCTCGATGACTTCGAAAAGCGCAAGACACCGGAACTGTCCGGCGGCGCCATCGCCATGCAGCTGAACCAGAAATATGCGGGCATTCAGGATGCCTTCATCGCCATGTTCCCGCCGCCGCCGGTCAACGGTCTCGGCCAGACGGGCGGCTTCAAGCTGCAGATCGAGGACCGCGCCGGTTACGGCTACCAGACGCTTGACGAAGCGGCGAAAGCCGTGATCGCCAAGGCATACCAGACGCCGGAGCTGGCGGGCATCTTCTCCAGCTTCCAGATCAACGTGCCGCAGCTCTTCGCCGATCTCGATCGCGCCAAGGCCGAGCAGCTGGGCGTTTCGGTCAGCGACGTCTTCCAGACGCTGCAGATCTATCTGGGTTCGCTCTATGTCAACGACTTCAACGCCTTCGGGCGGACATACAGCGTGCGTGTGCAGGCGGATGCGCAGTTCCGCGCCCATGCGGAAGATATCGGCCGCCTGAAGGTTCGCTCCGCAACGGGTCAGATGATCCCGCTTTCGACGCTGCTGAAGGTGGATGCGACGACGGGACCGGAACGCACCAACCGTTATAACGGCTTCCTTGCAGCCGATATCAACGGCGGTCCGGCACCGGGCTATTCCTCTGGACAGGCGCAGGCGGCGATGGAGAAAATCCTCGCGGAGAACCTGCCGGCCGGGATTGACTACGAATGGACGGACCTGACCTACCAGCAGATTCTGGCCGGCAACTCCAGCATCGTGGTCTTCCCGCTGGCGCTGCTCTTGGTTTACCTCGTGCTGGCTGCGCAATATGAAAGCCTCACATTGCCGATCGCGATCATTCTGATCGTGCCACTCGGTGTGCTCGCGGCCCTGACCGGCGTCTGGCTGACGGGAGGGGATAACAACATCTTTACGCAGATCGGCCTTGTCGTCCTTGTGGGCTTGTCGGCGAAGAACGCGATCCTGATCGTGGAATTCGCCCGCGAGCTGGAATTCGAGGGACGAACGCCGCTTCAGGCGGCGGTCGAGGCAAGCCGGCTTCGCCTTCGCCCGATCCTGATGACCTCGCTCGCCTTCATCATGGGCGTGGTGCCGCTGGTCGTCTCGACAGGTGCGGGTGCCGAAATGCGCGCGGCCATGGGTGTCGCTGTCTTCTCCGGCATGATCGGCGTGACGTTCTTCGGCATCTTCATGACACCGGTCTTCTACGTGCTGGTGCGCAAGCTGTCGGGCAACCGCCCGCTCATCCAGCACAAGCAGGAAGAACCGGCCAATTCGGACTACAAGCTCGAAAAGGCCGGCTGAGACCATACTCCCATCCACCGCCACCTTCGACGCAAGCCCGCCGCGCATCCCCCCGGATGCGCGGCGTTTTTCATGGGCGGGAACGTCTATGCAACCATCCTGAAATAGAATCAGATTCAAATGCTTAAGTGGCAAATACGGCTATATTGCCCCGCTTTAAAACTGTCGAAAATCAATATAGAGCCATCACACGAAGAGAACCGCAAGAAACAGTGCTATTTTATGCTTTGTATTTTGTGGTAATTTCCAAGAACAGGGTGATTCGGACTAAATGATTTAGTTCAGGGGCTACATGATGGAGCAGGACTACGAAAGCTGGGCAGCGACCGTTGCCTATTCGATAGTGATGCATGAAGGTCTGGATCTGGCGCTTTCCGCGCAGAACCTGGACAGGGGCAAGACCAAGAACAATCGCGAGCGGCTGATGGAGGCCATTCGAACATCGTTGCTTGAGGCACGTTTTCGCAGCCATCTGACGGCAGCGCACCGGCTCTGAACGCTGCGCCTGATATCGCAGCGGCTTAGACCGGAAGCAGGTCGGTCCGAACCGCGGCCTTCAGCGGCAGATGGTCCGAGGCGATACGCGCCAGCGCGCTGTCATGCGCCTCCACCTGCTCGATCAGCCCTTTTCGATTGGCGATGATCCTGTCGAGCGCCAGCACCGGCAGGTTGGACGGAAAACTCGGCACCGCCGGCGGCAGGGCGCCGAAAGCATCCCGGAACGTATTGAGCGACGAACCGTTGCCGAGACGCCATTCATTCAGGTCTCCCATGAGAATGGTCGCACATTCGTTGCGCGCTTCCAGAAGGCCGATCAGCGCTTTCGCCTGCTGGGCGCGGGAATGCCTGAGAAGGCCGAAATGGGCGGCGATGACCCGCAGCGTGCCGCCGCTTTTCAGATCCAGTTCCACGACGAGCGCGCCGCGCGGCTCCAGCCCCGGCAATTTCAGCGTATGCACATCCCTGACGGCGCCTTCCTTGAACAGGACGACATTGCCGTGCCAGCCATGGGCCTTCACACCGGCCAGCACCGGCACTGGGATGAGGCCGCTTTCCCGCTCCAGCCGGGCGAGATCAAGCAGGCCGGTGCGTTCGCCGAAACGGCTATCCGCCTCCTGAAGCGCGATGATGTCAGCGCCGATTTCCTGAATGACGCGGCTGGTTCGATCGGGATCGAACTTGCGGTCACGACCAACGCATTTATGCACATTGTAGGAGGCGATGACCGGGAAGGAATGGTCTTTCGTCGCCGGCGCCGCACTCTGCCGCTGACGGCGGTCGCGCAGCGACTGCATGACGAAAGCGGACAGGCTGGTGTTTTTCGTCAAAGCCGTTTTTTCATCCTCCAGCAAACCGTTCTTTTTCACGCGTTTATGCCTCCGGTCTCGCGCTGCGCCTGTCGGACACACCGCACTCTAAAGATAAGGCGAAGCGAGCCACAGGACACGCTCCACAAAACGGACAACGAATGGCCGCGCATTCAGTTCGCTGAGCCGCACGGGCAAGGCGGTCGCACGTGCATCCCGGATGCGCTCCCCGATCGTTGCTGCGAATTCCTCATCCATAACTTCGAGATCGATCTCAAAGTTCAACCGCAAAGAACGCGGATCGAGATTGGAAGAACCGATGTAGCTCCAGCGCCCGTCGATCACCAGAAGCTTGGAATGGTTGAAAGCCCCCGTCGCCCGCCAGATGCGGCAATAATTCTTCAGCATCTGGTCGAATTGCGCCGTCATCGCCCTGTCCACAAGCACCAGATTGTTGCTTTTCGGCACGATGATATCCACCACGACCCCCCGCCTTGCTGCGGTAATGAGCGCCGAAATAAGCTCCCGATCGGGGAGAAAATAGGGCGACATGATGAGAATGGAGGAACGGGCGACGGAAAATGCCCCCATCAGCATCTTGTGACTGGTCTCGATGCTCCTGTCCGGCCCCGAGGAGCAGACGCGGGCGACGATCTGCGAGCCCGGCACGCCGTCGGGAATGGCGATATCCCAGACCGGCGCATCCAGAAGCTCCTTTGTCGTGAAGCGCCAGTCCTCCGCCGCGATGGAGAAAAAATCCGATACCACCGGTCCGGTGATCTTGAAATGCGTGTCGTGCGACTGGCTTTCGCCGCCAAATTCCAGCGTGAACCCCTCGCGGATATTCATGCCGCCGCTAAATGCAATGCGCCCGTCCACCACGAGGATCTTGCGGTGGGTGCGCAGATTGGCATAGGGCAGCCGCAGCCCCATGATGACATTGCCGTTGAAGACATCGCAGACGATGCCCTTTTCCCTGAGCGTCGGCAGGATGCTCGGCACGGAATAACGCGCGCCCACCGCATCCACCAGCACACGCACCTCCACGCCGCGAAACTTCGCCCTTTCGAGCGCCGCGACAAAACGGGCGCCGATCCGGTCATTGTCGAAAATATATGTTTCGAGAATGATCGACCGCTTCGCCTCCCCGATCGCCTCCAGCATGGCGGCATAGGCCGCGTCTCCGGTCACAAGCGGCTCGATACCATTGCCTGTCGTCAACGCATGGCGCGTCACCCGGTCGCCCAGCGTCTTCATCGCCTCGAAACGCCGTCCGAAGCGCGCGGCGATCATGTCCCCGCTCGCATCCAGACGCGCCACGCGATCCATGATCTCGTCCAGCATGAAGGACCGCTTCTGCGTGATATTGGACCGGCGGATGCGGTTGATGCCGGCAATCGCATAGATGACCGCACCGACGATGGGCGACAGAACGATAACACCGACCCAGCCAAGCGCGGAGCGGACCTCCTCCTTCGTCATCGTGGCATGCACGGCCGCCACGGTTCCCATCAAAATCGAGAGAACGGCAAGGATATGCGGCCAATAGGCAATGACGAGATCAAGCATGGTACAACTATAGAGTACTTCGGCAATCCCGCAATGACACGCAGGAAACGCTGGCAGAGACAAAGAACCTGACCGCGCCATGCTTTTGCGGGACAGACC
This sequence comes from Agrobacterium radiobacter, assembly GCF_040801995.1. Classification (NCBI taxonomy): domain Bacteria; kingdom Pseudomonadati; phylum Pseudomonadota; class Alphaproteobacteria; order Hyphomicrobiales; family Rhizobiaceae; genus Agrobacterium; species Agrobacterium radiobacter. The sequence continues at coordinate 2,130,181 of NZ_JBEGHX010000001.1, forward strand.
CTTGCGGGATTAACGGTGGAAACCGGCCTTGCGATATGTCATGAGAGCGCATCTTGATCTTTGGCAGTGGCAGGGCGAGGTGCACTTGCGGGCTTTCTGCCTCGTTTGAAAGCAAGAAGGCCGTGATGCAGGAAAATACACAGGGCGCTGTCATCGTCATTTCCAGCCATGTCATGCGTGGCTCCGTCGGCAACCGCGCGGCGGTCTTTGCGCTTGAGACGCTGGGTTATCCTGTCTGGGCGGTGCCCACCATCGTCATGCCCTGGCATCCCGGCCACGGCCCGTCCACCCGCATGCGCTTTCAGGACGACGATTTCGACAAGGCAATGACCGACCTCGAAACCGCCAAATGGATCGGCGAGGTCAAGGCTGTCCTGACCGGTTATTTCGGCAGCGCGGCGCAGGTGCGCTCCGTCGCAAGGCTGATCCGCAATCTGAAGGAAAAGAACCCGTCGCTGATTTATGCCTGTGACCCGGTCATGGGCGATCTGGGCGGGCTTTACATTCCCCTTGAGACTGCCGAAGCCATCCGTGATCACCTCATCCCGCTTGCCACGGTCGCCACGCCAAACCGTTATGAACTGGCCTGGATGAGCGGCGCCGAGCTTGAGACCAACAATGCCATCATGGATGCCGCACTTTCCCTCGGCCCGCCGAAAATGCTGGTCACCTCAGCCGTGCCGATGATGACGGGCGGCACCGGCAACCTCTACCTCAGCGGCCGCCACGCACTGCTTGCCGAACATCGCGCCATCGAAAATGCGCCGAACGGTCTCGGCGACCTGATGTCCGCGCTGTTCCTCGCCCGCCTGCTGGAAGGTCTCGATGATGAAAAGGCGCTGCAGCTGGCAACCGCCAGCGTCTTCGAAATTCTGGCCCGCACCAAAAAACGCGACATGAACGAACTGACGCTGGAGACCGACTCTTCAAGTCTCTCCACACCCATGGCCATGGTGCAGATGCGTCATCTCTTGCATCCTTCGCGCAGCAAGCGCAAATAGCGACTAGAGCATTTCCAGGAAAAGTGGCCCCCGGTTTTCCGGCTGGAAATGCGGAAACAAGGAGTTGGAGCGGCTTCGCGGTTCGAAGAAAAGCGAAAATGCTCCAAAGGATTGGTCTTCAACGCACCGAGTTCTTCTCTTGATCTTGGTCCAAGCACAACGGTACTGCGATAGATGAAAGATTTTCCGGAAAACCTTCTCAACGGCTACAAGAACTTCATGAGCGGTCGTTATGTCGACGAACGCGAAAGATATCGCGTTCTGGCCGAGACCGGACAGAAACCGCAGACCCTGTTCATTGCCTGTTGTGACTCCCGTTCGGCGCCGGAAACCATTTTCGACTGCGGACCGGGAGAGCTTTTCGTCATGCGGAACGTCGCCAACATGGTGCCGCCCTATGAGCCGGATGGACAGTACCACGCCACCTCCGCCGCCATCGAATATGCCGTGCAGGTTCTGAAGGTGAAGGACATCGTCGTCATGGGCCACGGCCGCTGCGGCGGCATTCAGGCAGCACTCGATCCCAATCTCGAGCCACTGTCACCCGGCGATTTCATCGGTAAATGGATGAACATGGTCAAATCGGCGGCCGAACAGATCCAGAGCAACGACATCATGACCGCCTCCGAGCGCCAGACAGCGCTGGAGCGCGTTTCCATCCGCAACTCCATCGCCAATCTGCGCGGCTTCCCCTTCGTCAAGGCGCAGGAAACCGCCGGCAAGGTGAAGCTGCACGGCGCATGGTTCGATATTTCGACCGGAGAATTGTGGGTGATGGACAGCAAAACGGGCGACTTTCGCCGCCCGGACCTGTGATTGAAGCGGATTGAGAGAGCGAGACGTCCTGGGTGGCCATTAATCTGCCCGGCAATCAAACCTCTCCTTCGTCATCCTCGGGCTTGACCCGAGGATCACGTCGGTTATGCGGGAAGCCTCTGTCGGACGCTACGTCGCTGGATGCCGGATCAAGTCCGGCATGACGAAAGCGAAATTTTAGTCCGCAGAAACAGCCTTATTGGCCGTCGATCGCCTTGCCGATGAACGCAATGGCCTGCTGGTAGACGCTTGCAGCGTTCCAGCCCTGAATGGCGGCATAGTTCACCTGACCCTGCTGATAGCCCGCACCACGCTGCCAGCCATGGCCGACGAGGAAGTTCGCGGTGGAAGCCAGCGCATCGGCGCGCGAGCCGACGAGATCGATACGGCCGTCGCGGTCGAAATCCACGCCATAGCGCACGACGTTCAGCGGCAGGAACTGCGTCTGGCCGATTTCACCATGGGCAGCGCCCTTGGCGTTGACGTTCAGCGAGCCGCTGCCAACGAGCTTCAGCGCCGCATAAAGCTGCTCGGTGAAATAATCCGAACGACGGCAGTCGAAGGAAAGCGTCGCAACGGCGGAAAGCGTATGCTGGTTGCCCATGAAGCCGCCAAAACCGGTTTCCATGCCCCAGATGGCGAGCAGCGGACCAGCCGGCACGCCATAAGCGCGTTCGATGGACGCAAACAGAGCTGCATTGTTCTTCTTCATGGTCTTGCCGCGTGAAATGATCGTCTGACCACCGCGCTTCTGCATGAACTGTTCGAAGGACAGCTTGAAGCTGTGCTGACCGCGATCGGCGCGGATCGTCGCCTGGTTGTAGGAGACGCCGGAGAAGGCACGGTCAAGCACCGAGGCGCTGACGCCGCGGCCCGCTGCTTCCTGCTTGAAGGCGCCGACCCAGGCATCAAAGCCCGCCGAGGTGTTGCTGCATTGCGCAGCCATAACCGGCGTCGCTGCCAGAACCGAAACCATGGCCACACCAGCCAGAATTACCTTCATTGCCCGCATCAAAATCTGCCTTCGATATCCTTTGGGGAATTTTTCCCGAGAACCAAACCGTCAATACTGTATGATTCAGGTGCCAAAACTGTCTTTTGGCGGCCTAAATTGCCTTTCGACAGCAAGGCCTGCAAATAAACTGGCCGTGATCTCGCCAATTATAAAACCCGCCTGCCCCACACAGAACAGACGGGTTATACTTAACGAACCTTAAAAAATCGTATCAAGCCGCCGCCTTGCGGGGCTTGATGAGACCACGATTGACCAGGAGTTCGGCGATCTGGATGGCATTGAGGGCAGCGCCCTTGCGCAGATTGTCCGAAACAACCCAGATGTTGAGGCCGTTTTCAACCGTCGCATCTTCGCGGATACGCGAGATGTAGGTTGCGTCCTCACCGGCGGATTCGACCGGGGTGATGTAGCCGCCATCTTCATGCTTGTCGATGACGAGGCAACCTGGCGCTTCGCGCAGGATGTCACGCGCCTGATCGGCGGTGATCTCGTTTTCGAACTCGATGTTGACCGATTCCGAATGACCGATGAAGACCGGAACGCGCACAGCCGTGCAGGTTACCTTGATCTTCGGATCGAGCATCTTCTTGGTTTCCGCCAGAACCTTCCACTCTTCCTTGGTATAGCCGTCTTCCATGAAGACATCGATATGCGGAATGACGTTGAAGGCGATACGCTTGGTGAACTTCTTGGTTTCGACCGGATCGGCCACGAAGACGGCGCGGGTCTGCTGGAACAACTCGTCCATGCCTTCCTTGCCGGCGCCGGAAACGGACTGGTAGGTGGAGACAACGACGCGCTTGATCTTGGCGAAGTCATGCAGCGGCTTCAGCGCAACGACGAGCTGTGCCGTGGAGCAATTGGGGTTGGCAATGATGTTCTTCTTGGTGAAGCCCGCTACCGCATCGGCGTTGACTTCGGGAACGATCAGCGGAACGTCCTGATCGTAGCGCCATGCGGACGAGTTATCGATGACGACGCAGCCCTGCTGGCCGATCTTCGGCGACCACTTCTTGGACACATCACCACCGGCCGACATCAGGCAAATATCCGTGTCGGAAAAATCGTAGTTTTCGAGGTTCGAGACCTTCAGCGTGCGATCGCCATAGGAGACTTCCGTGCCCTGCGAACGGGCGGAAGCAAGCGGCACGACTTCATCGGCGGGAAAACCGCGTTCGGCCAGGATATTGAGCATTTCGCGACCGACGTTGCCGGTGGCGCCTGCAATTGCAACTTTGAAACCCATGATCAAGCTCTCTTTCTGTCTCTCCTCTTTTTGGTGAGGTGGGAACCCGCATTAGATCGCGGCTTCCACGATCCCCGGCCAAACCGGGGAGAGAGCGGTGGCCAGAGACGTCAGACGGTTTTAATCGTCGTTTTGGCCGTAATTCGGATAGAATAAGAAAGGCGCGGATCATCGCCGGCGGATTGTGCCGGTCCTTCCATGACGAACATGTCTGCAACATGCATGTGCAAGGTGATGCTCCTTCTTCGCCAGAAGCTATTAGAAGGTTTCTTGTTTGTGTCAAGAAAAAAGGCGCGTTTCAAGCCATCCGGTGCGGGCAGGCCAAAACCGCCCGGCGACATTTTTGCACATTATACATTAGACTAAAGTCATAATCCGAAAGCATCGCTCTTATTGGGGTTAATTTTCTGTCACTCTGACATCACGCGCATTGCAGCCGCAAGGTTTGCCCGGAGGAGAGAGATGGGCTCCGCAATGCGCCGATTGGGACATCTGTGGAGGACAGACAATGGCAAATGTTGCAGCCGTAAGCGGCGCAGCCCGTCCGATGACGGGTGAAGAGAAGAAGGTGATTTTCGCCTCTTCTCTCGGAACGGTCTTCGAATGGTATGACTTCTATCTATACGGCTCGCTCGCGATCTATATCGGTGCGAACTTCTTCAGCCAATATCCGGAAACGACACGCAACATCTTTGCGCTTCTGGCCTTTGCCGCCGGCTTCCTCGTGCGCCCCTTTGGTGCACTGGTGTTCGGCCGCTTGGGCGACATTGTCGGCCGTAAATATACCTTTCTCGTCACGATCCTGATCATGGGCGTTTCGACCTTCCTCGTCGGCGTGCTGCCCAGCGCATCGCAGATCGGCATCGCCGCTCCGATCATCCTGATCGTTCTGCGAATGCTGCAGGGTCTGGCGCTCGGCGGTGAATATGGCGGTGCTGCAACTTACGTGGCCGAACACGCGCCCAACGGCCGCAGGGGCTATTACACCTCGTGGATCCAGACGACGGCGACGCTCGGCCTGTTCCTCTCGCTGGTGGTCATTCTCGGTGTGCAATTCGCACTCGGCAAGGAAGCCTTCGCCGCCTGGGGCTGGCGCATTCCCTTCCTCGTTTCCGTTCTGCTGCTCGGCGTATCCGTCTGGATCCGCCTGAAAATGAACGAATCCCCCGCCTTCAAGAAGATGAAGGAAGAGGGCAAAACCTCCAAGGCCCCGCTCAGCGAAGCCTTCGGCCAGTGGAAAAACGCCAAGATCGCCCTGCTTGCCCTCGTCGGCGCCGTCATCGGTCAGGCCGTCGTCTGGTACACCGGCCAGTTCTACGCGCTGTTCTTCCTGCAGAGCATTCTGAAGGTGGACGGGCAATCGGCCAACATCATGGTCGCGGCGGCCCTCATCCTCGGCACCAGCTTCTTCGTTATCTTCGGCTGGCTTTCCGACAAGATCGGCCGCAAGCCGATCATCATGGCCGGTCTCGTTCTCGCAATGCTGACCTACTTCCCGCTGTTCAAGGCGCTCACATGGGCGGGCAACCCGGCACTTGCGCAAGCACAGGCCAGCGTTCGCGCCACCGTGACCGCAGCTCCGGGCGACTGCAAGTTCCAGTTCAACCCGACGGGTACTGCGAAATTCACCACATCCTGCGATATCGCCACCTCGTTCCTGACGCGCAACTCCGTTCCCTATGACGTGGTTGCCGGAGCGGCCGGCGAGCCGGCAAGTGTGAAGATCGGCGACGCCACCATTGCCAGCTACGACGCCATCGCAGCCGGCGCGGATGCTTCCGCGAAGGACAAGGCCTTCCAGAAGCAGGTCAACACCGCGTTGCACAACGGCGGCTACCCGCTGGTGCGCGGTGCGGCACAGGTGCCGGATGCGAAACTGGACGCCTTCATCGCAGCCAACCCGGAGCTCAACCTCAATGCGGTAGCCGTTCGTGCCGCCGACAAGAAGATGGTCGCAACCGACAAGCTGGTGGCGGACAAGCTGCTGACGCCGGCCGAGACCGCCGGAGCGACTGAGATGGCCGTCTACACCATTGCCGGCGGCGGCGCCTTCGCCATGGTGGCCGATCCGGCCGCCGTGAACTGGGTCGTCATCATCGCGGTCCTGACCGTGCTCGTCATCTATGTGACGATGGTCTATGGCCCGATCGCGGCCCTGCTGGTCGAACTGTTCCCGACCCGCATCCGCTACTCCGGCATGTCGCTGCCCTATCACATCGGCAACGGCTGGTTTGGCGGCCTTCTGCCTGCCACCGCCTTCGCGATGAGCGCGGCGAAAGGCGACATCTATTACGGCCTCTGGTATCCGATCGTTTTCGCAGGCATCACGCTCGTCGTCGGCCTGCTGTTCCTGCCGGAAACCAAGGATCGCGACATCCACACCATGGATTGAGCGACAACCTGAAGGACATTTTCGGAACCCGGCGCGCAGGCGCCGGGTTTTTTTATTGCGCCACGGGCCAGCATATCGAACGAGCCCGTCGCAGGGGGCTGTCATTCCGTCGCAGGCAAGACAAAATCAATATGGAGACAAAGCCCCCCTGAATGGGTTATGACCCCCCTGTATTTTCAGGCAGAGGGAGAGCCATTTTGAAGATCGGGACGCCTAAGGAATTATATGAGGGCGAAGCGCGCGTCGGCATGACGCCCGACAGCGCCCAGGCATTGCAGAAACTCGGATATGATTGCATCCTCGAAACCGGTGCAGGCAAGGCGGCGGGATTTTCCGACGACGCCTATCGCGCAGCCGGTGTGACAATCGTCGACAGCGCCGATGCGCTTTACGCCGGTTCCGACATCATCGCCAAGGTTCGTCCGCCGGAAACGTCGGAGATTGATCGCCTGTCTTCTGACAAGACGCTGATCTCGTTCTTCTATCCCGCCCAGAACAAGGACCTTCTGGAGCAGGCCAAGGAAAAGGGTGCAAATGTCATCGCCATGGACATGGTGCCGCGCATTTCCCGCGCCCAGAAGATGGACGCGCTGTCCTCCATGGCCAACATCGCCGGTTATCGCGCGGTCATCGAGGCCGGCAATAATTTCGGCCGCTTCTTCACCGGTCAGGTGACCGCCGCCGGCAAGGTGCCGCCCGCCAAGGTGCTGGTCATCGGCGCTGGCGTTGCCGGTCTTGCCGCCATCGGCACGGCCACCTCGCTCGGCGCCATCACCTATGCCTTCGACGTTCGCCCTGAGGTAGCCGAACAGATCGAGAGCATGGGCGCCGAATTCGTCTATCTCGATTTCGCCGAACAGCAGGATGGTGCCGCCACCGGCGGTTATGCCGCCCCCTCCTCGCCGGAATTCCGCGAGAAGCAGCTCGAAAAGTTCCGCGAACTCGCTCCGCAGATCGATATCGTCATCACCACCGCGCTCATTCCGGGCCGCGACGCCCCGAAGCTGTGGCTGGCCGACATGGTGGCGGCAATGAAGCCGGGTTCGGTCATCATCGACCTTGCTGCCGAGCGCGGCGGCAATTGCGACCTGACGGTTCCCGACCAGCGCGTCGTTTCCGACAACGGTGTCATCGTCATCGGCTACACGGATTTCCCGAGCCGCATGGCGACGCAGGCCTCGACGCTCTATTCCACCAACATCCGTCACATGATGACCGACCTGACGCCCGCAAAGGACGGCAAGCCGGTTCACAACATGGAAGACGACGTCATCCGCGGCGCGACCGTCACCTATCAGGGCGAGATCACTTTCCCGCCGCCGCCGCCGAAGATCCAGGCCATTGCCGCGCAGAAACCCAAGGAAAGAGCAAAAGAGCTTACGCCTGAGGAAAAGCACGCCAAGGAACGGGCCGAGTTCAAGGCGCAGACGAAAAGTCAGGTCGGCCTGCTCGTCATCGGCACGGCGGTTCTGCTTCTCGTCGGCCTTTATGCGCCGGCAAGCTTCATGAGCCATTTCATCGTCTTCGTACTCGCCTGCTTTATCGGCTTCTCTGTCATCTGGAATGTCAGCCATTCGCTGCACACGCCGTTGATGGCGGTGACAAACGCGATTTCCGGCATCGTCATTATCGGCGCGCTGCTGCAGATCGGTTCCGGCAACTGGCTGGTGGTGCTCCTTGCCTCGCTTTCCGTCCTGATCGCGACGATCAACATCGTCGGCGGTTTCCTCGTGACACGGCGCATGCTCGCCATGTTCCAGAAGTCCTGAGCCGTGTAGGGGACACTTTATGACCATTGGTATCGTTTCCGCGGCCTATGTTGCCGCAGCCGTTCTTTTCATCCTTTCCCTCGGCGGCCTTTCCGGACAGGAAAGCGCCAAACGCGCCGTCTGGTACGGCATAACAGGCATGGGTCTTGCCATTGTCGCCACGGTCTTCGGACCTGATGTCGGCAACTGGTTCATCGTGCTTCTGATGCTGGCGGGTGGCTCCGTTCTCGGCTACTTCGTCGCAAACCGCGTGCAGATGACCGAGATGCCGCAGCTTGTTGCAGCCCTTCACTCCTTCGTCGGTCTTGCCGCCGTCTTCATCGGCTTCAATGCCCATATCGAGGAAGCGCATGTCGCTTCGCTCGATGAGACGGCGCGTTCGTTGCTAACAGGCTTTTCCGCCCTCCTCGCCCACAAGACGCCGGTGGAACTGGCAATCATGAAGGTCGAGGTCTTCCTCGGCGTCTTCATCGGCGCTGTCACCTTCACCGGTTCGGTCGTCGCCTTCGGCAAGCTCGCCGGCAAAGTAGACGGTAAGGCTAAGAAGCTGCCAGGCGGACATGTCCTCAATGCGAGCGCCGCGATCCTGTCGCTCGTGCTGCTCATCATGTATTGCAACGGCGCCGGCGCATGGACGCTGGTGCTGATGACGCTTGCCGCCTTCTTCATCGGCTACCACCTGATCATGGGCATCGGCGGCGCTGACATGCCTGTCGTCGTCTCGATGCTGAACAGCTATTCCGGCTGGGCGGCAGCGGCCATCGGCTTCACGCTCGGCAACGATCTCCTGATCGTCACCGGCGCGCTGGTCGGCTCCTCGGGTGCGATCCTGTCCTACATCATGTGCAAGGCGATGAACCGCTCCTTCATCTCGGTCATCCTCGGCGGCTTCGGCGGCACGACGGGTCCGGCGATGGAAATCGATGGCGAACAGGTAGCAATCGACGCCGAAGGCGTTGCTTCGGCGCTGAACGATGCCGACAGCGTTATCATCGTGCCCGGTTACGGCATGGCGGTGGCACAGGCACAAAGCGCGGTGTCCGAACTGACCCGCAAGCTGCGTGCTGACGGCAAGACCGTGCGTTTCGCCATCCACCCGGTGGCAGGCCGCCTTCCCGGCCACATGAACGTGCTGCTGGCCGAAGCAAAGGTGCCTTACGACATCGTGCTGGAAATGGACGAGATCAACGACGACTTCCCCAATACCGACGTCGTCATCGTCATCGGCTCCAACGACATCGTCAACCCGGCGGCACAGGACGATCCGAACTCACCCATCGCCGGCATGCCGGTTCTGGAAGTGTGGAAATCCAAGCTGGTCATCGTCTCCAAGCGCGGTCAGGGAACGGGTTATTCCGGCATCGAGAACCCGCTGTTCTACAAGGACAATACCCGCATGTTCTACGGCGACGCCAAGAAGTCGATCAACGATCTTCTGCCGCTGATCAAGTAACGGAAAGGGCGTTTCCGGGAGACCGGAAACGCCCTTTCGAATTCTGAGAACGCATTCCACCTTGACGTCATCCGCGGGCTTGACCCGAGGATCCATCGCGCGTCGGGTTGTGGATCCTCGAGTCAGGCCCGAGGATACGACGGTGGGGTTCGGGCTGGTAATCAGCCAAAACGGTCGCTTCAAAGCACCCGGTAACGCCGGTTGAAATACAGCAGCGCTTCTTCGCCCTCATTAATCTTCATATCGACGACATCGCAGATCAGGATATCGTGCGTGCCGCCATCATGCGCCTCGCGGATGCGGCAATCGAAGGAAACGAGCGCGTCTTCCAGAACCGGAGCGCCGGTTTCGAGCACACCCCAAGTACCGGCGGCGAAACGTTCTTCCGCCGGCGTCTTGCCGCCGAACAGGGTGCTCAGCGCCTCGTGCTTTGAGGCAAGCGTGTTGACGCAGATGACGCCGTTGCTCTTCACCACCTTGTAGGCGGAAGCATTGCGATTGAGGCAGACGAGTAAGGTAGGCGGATTGTCGGAAACGCTGCAAACGGCCGTCGCTGCAAAACCCGCACGTCCAGCCACACCATCAGTGGTGACGATGTTGACCGCCGCACCGAGCCGCGCCATGGCGTTCCTGTATTCGAGGCTGCGCTGCTCAGCAGTCTTCGTCTCCATTTCCGCTTCCTTTTCAAGAGACATCATCCGCATCTAACCCATCCTTCCTTAACAGGCCATCAAGCCAGTACACAGGCGTCTTCAAAGCCAAGGCGCGGCAGGCGGCCAAAGAGCTTGGACGGATCGCCGTAACCGAGATTGATCAGGAAGTTGGACTTCCACGTCGTGCCTGCGAAAAACGCCGCATCCACCTTGCCTTTGTCAAAACCGGACATCGCCCCGGTATCCAGTCCCAACGAGCGGGCCGCAATAATGAGATAACCCGCCTGCAAAGTGGCATTGCGGAAGGCCGTTTCCTCGGCAACGGCCGGGCTGGAGGTAAACCACGAACGCGCGTCGGCATGTGGAAACAGCACCGGCAGTTTCTCGTAAAATTCGCGGTCGATAGCAGCGATCACCGTCACCGGTGCAGCCATGGTCTTTTCGAGATTGCCCGAAGAAAGCGCGGGCCTCAGCTTTTCCTTGGCTTCCGGGCTGCGCACGAACACGAAACGCGCCGGCGAGCAATTGGCCGAGGTCGGCCCCATCTTCGTCAGATCGTAAAGTGCTCTCAGTGTCTCGTCGCCGACCGGCTTGTCAGCCCAGCCATTATGGGTGCGTGCCGCGGTGAAAAGTGCTGCAAGTGCCTTGTCGTCGAGTGCTGTCGTCATTGTCTTAAAAATCCTGTCAGAATGGCCGTGTTGCCGGCAGCAGAAACCGCAAAAGCCGCGCGTTGAAAAGGTCAGTCTCGGTGATATTGACCGCATGCGCCCCGAAATCGAGGAGGCAAAGTTCGCTTTGCGGCAAACCCTCCGCAAGACGCAGCGACCGGGTATAGGGCACCAGAAGATCGTCTTTCGTCGCCACCAACAGCACCGGATTGTCGATCTCGCCAAGACGGGTATCGATATCGAAGGCCCTGAGTGCCGCGATGCGCCGAAGCACATTTGCCTTGCCCTGAAAATGCGCGACACCATGCGCGTCGTCCCGCGCCAGCCTCTCCTGATGGTCCGACATCCACGCCGCCGGATAAAGAAACAGCGGCTGGGCCTTCACGAAAGCCTCAACGCCGGATTTTTCCAGAAGCTCAATCCGCACATCGAAGCAGCGCCCGGAATGCGGATCGGCCTTGCTCCAGGCGTTGATAAGTACAAGCCTGTCGATGAGGCCGGGCTGGCGCAGCGCGATATCGAGGCCGATCAGACCGCCAAGCGCGTGGCCCATGAAGTGAAATTTTTCGAGGTTCAGAGCCGAGACGATCTCAAGCACATCATCCGCCATGGCCGATATGCCGCCATCCACCGGCACCTCGCCGCCGGTCCTGCCGGTTCCGCGATGGTCATAGGTGACGATCCGGAAATGATCGGAAAGGGCTTCGATCTGCGGCGCCCAATAGGTGCCCGATCCGCCCAGTCCCGATGACAGCAGGATAGTGGGCGCCTCAGGCTCGGCCCGGCCATGAACCTCGAAATGCATCATCTTGCCGCTTCGCCCTATTTGCCGATATGGGCGACGGTGGCGATTTCCACCAGAGCGTCAGGCTTCACAAGGCCGCACTGGATGCAATAACGCGCCGGCTTATCGCCGGGGAAATATTCGGCATACACCGTGTTGACGGCCTGGTAATTCGCCCAGTCGGTGATGAAGATGTGGTTCATCGTCACGTCTTCCATCGTACCGCCGGCGGTTTCGATGACGGATTTGATGGTTTCGAGAACATGGCGGGTCTGGGCGCTGGCATCACCCACATGCACGACATTATTGTCCTTGTCGAAGGGAAGCGTGCCCGAAACGTAAACCACGCCATCGGCAAGGGTTCCCGGCGAAAAGGGAGCGATGGGTTTGCTGGTACCGGCAGGCACCACGATCTTTTTCGGCATTTCGTTCTCCTCTTTGTGTTTCTCAATCAATCAGTGACGGGTGCGGCCTGCGAGATGACGCCGCAGAAATCATTGACGGTCGCCACCCAGCCGAAAAATTTCTCGACATTGTAGACCGTCGCCTGCTGGATATAGTCCGGGCCAAGATGATGCGTGGCATCCTCCAGCATCACCCCGAAATATTCGAGATGGAAAGCGTCGCGTAGTGAGCTTTCGACACAGACATTGGTGGCGATGCCGACGAAGACCAGATTGCGGATGCCGCGGGCGCGCAACACGCTGTCCATATTGGTGTTGAAGAAACCGCTGTAACGCGTCTTCGGCACCAGAATATCGCCGGGCTGCGGCTGCAACTCGTCGACAATGGCGTAATCCCACGTTCCCTTGGCCAGCAACTGGCCCTGCAGTTCCGGCCTTTTGCGCATCGTCTTCAGCGCATTGGACTTGTGCCAGTTGGGCGAACCCGGCCCACCGGCCTCGACATAGTCCTTGTCCCAGCCATTCTGGAAATAGATGACCTGAACACCCGCCGCCCGCGCCGCATCCAGCGTCTTCTTGATGTTGGCGATGGTGCCCTTGGCCCCGGAAATATCGAACCCGGCAAGGTCGACATAACCGCCCTCGGTCGAATAGGCGTTCTGCATGTCGACCACGACAACGGCGGTCTCGCTGGGCTTCAGGGTAATCGGCTCAGGCCTTGCGGGAAGCGTCACGCTTTCCGAACGGCTTTCCGGCCCCTTGTAACCCGCCACGACGGCTTCGCTCATTCCGCAGCCTCCAGTTCGGCCTGAACATGCGCCCTGCTCTTCATCAGCGGCTGCACATATTTGCCGAATTTTTCGACGCCTTCGAGGAAGTCGTCAAAGGTCAGCATCACGCCGCCCGTTCCCGGCACTTCGCTCATCTCGTCCAGCATGGCCGCCACCTCCTCATAGGAGCCGATCAGCGTTCCCATGTTGATGTTGACCGCCGAGACGGGGTTGGACATGTGCCGGACATTGGTGTCGGAGCCGGATTTGGTGTCGACAGAACTCTGCAGGCCGAGCCACTTGATCGCGTCTTCATCCGCGCCCGCCTTGTAATGCTCCCACTTCGCCCAGGCATCCTCGGATTTTTCTTCCGCGAGGATCATGGTCAGCACGACGGATTTAACCTCGCGACCAGACTTTTCCGTTGCCGCCAGAAGTCGCTCATTGGTGGGTGCAAAAGCCTTTGGCGTATTGACGCCGACGCCGAAGCAGAAGCTGTAATCGGCGAATTTGGCAGAGAACGCCATGCCGGAATTGGAGGAACCGGCGCAGATGAGCTTCACATCCCCCTGCGGCACCGGCTTCATGCGGCAATCATCCATCTGGAAGAACTTGCCCTTGAAGTCCGACTGCCCTTCCGTCAGCAACTCTTTCAGCACGGAGGTATATTCGCCGAGATATTCATAGCGATCACCGAAATAATCGTCGCCCGGCCAAAGCCCCATCTGGCTGTATTCAGGACGCTGCCAGCCGGTAATCAGGTTGATGCCGAAACGCCCGCCGGAAATGGAATCGATCGTCGTCGCCATGCGCGCAACGATGGCCGGCGGCATGACCAGCGTGGCGGCAGTGCCGAACAGCTTGATCTTGGAGGTCACGGCGGCGAGGCCCGCCATCAGGGTGAAGGATTCCAGATTATAGTCCCAGAACTCGGTCTTGCCGCCAAAGCCGCGCAGCTTGATCATCGACAGTGCGAAATCGAAGCCGTACTTTTCCGCCTTCAGCGTGATTTCCTTGTTCAGGTCGAAGCTTGGCTTGTATTGCGGCGCGTTCTCGGAAAGGAGCCACCCATTATTCCCGATCGGTATAAAAACACCAACTTCCATCTTGCTGTTCCCTTTTTTGGCATCAGGCGTTTTCCTGATTTGAAGAAAGAGTAGCAGGTTCCGTGCCAGACGAAAAAAAATAATTTTATCAATTGGATAATTTTTTGGAGGCCAATTTCTTTTTACCAAAAGATAAAAATTTTATCATTTGGTAAATTAATATGCCTGTTTATTCGGCAAATATCGAACGCAATGTGCGGGAAATGAGCGGCTCTCACAATGGTTCTGAAGCGTTGCACGACAGCCGAAAACCACTCCTCCGTCACGCCGGACTTGATCCTGTATCCAGCAGCGGCCCGTCCGCGCCGCCAATAGAGCCCCGCGCGATCAAACACTTGATCGCAATAGACCCCGGACCAAGCCCGGGGTGATGGCGTGAGGATGCTAAGACGAGGTGAGCACGAATGTGCAACGAGGCATTTCAAGCGCTGTGAAGACAACCAGCGACAAGCTATGCCAAAACTTCAACCGAGGCGTTGCTGCGCGTAGGCATGCACGGCCCTGAAGGCGGCTTCGGCGCCAGCGACGACCCGCTCCTCTTCTTCGATGGTCAGCGAAATTTCATCGAGCGCGGCCGTAAAGGTACGCCAATGCAGGCCGCGCCCTTCCGGAGCGCCGGCCAGATGGCGCGCGCCGAATTCTTCGGTGAGGCCAAGCTTGGCTGCGTCTTTCAGAAGGAAAGCCGCGCCGAGATTCGAGCCTTCGACCACATAAAGCCAGCCCATGGCCTCAGGTAGATCGAACGGCGTTTCGCTGGTAAAGCGCGGCTCGTTTGTTTCAGGAATGGCGTGTCCCAGATCGGCAAGGTCCTGCTCTATCATGGAGAGACGGCGACGACCCTTAAGATCAGGCAGCAGGCCATCAAGCGTTTCATTGGAGAAAAACGCATCGAGGTCGCGATGGAAAAGATATTGCGTTTCCACGAATTTGCCGAAGTTCTCCCGGCTCTCGAACGGCTTCGCTGCCATGATGAAGGTATCGAGACCACCATGCGCGCCACGCGTGGCAGCCCTCAGGCGCTTCACGCGGCTCTGCTCGATCTCTTCCACAGGCGCTGATGGCTCCACAATGGTCATGACGCTTCCCTTTATCCCATATTCAGATTGCCTGATAAAAATCTTTACTTAAACAGTCAAATTTATTTTAGCATTTTTCCTGTGCATCGCTAAAAAATGGCATTCGCGTAAACCGGTGTAAACATTCCATGCCCCACCGGGCGCAACACCGATCCTGAGGCAGCTTTAGAAGCCAATTCCCCCCGTTCCAGCCTCCCGAACAATCATTCTGTAATTACCGCTTTACAACTAACATGTCAGTGTGCCATCAATCTGCAGCCATCTTGGAGGAGCATCTTAATTGACCCAGAAATTCGGCCTTTCGGCAGCACTGACGACCCCTTTCAAAACTGACGGAACCGTCGATACAGACGCGATGATCGCGCATGCCCGCCGTTGCCTTGCAAATGGTTGCGACAGCGTGACACTCTTCGGCACCACCGGCGAGGGATGCTCCGTCGGCAGCCGCGAACGGCAGGTCATTCTCTCCCGCTTCATTGAGGCAGGCATTGCGCCTTCCCGTCTGGTCACCGGCGTTCTCGTGGATTCCATCGAAGATGCGGCCGACCAATCCGCCGAGGCCCTGAACGCAGGTGCCCGCAATATTCTTCTCGCCCCGCCCTCCTATTTCAAGAATGTCAGCGATGACGGCTTGTTTGCCTGGTTCTCGGCGGTTTTCGAAAAGATCGGCAAGGGCGCGCGCGACATTCTCGTCTATAACATCCCTTCCGTGACCATGGTGACACTGTCGGTCGAGCTGGTGGGTCGTCTCAAGAAGGCCTTCCCGGGGATTGTCACCGGTGTGAAGGATTCCTCCGGCAATTGGGCACATACCGAGCGTCTGCTGAAGGAGCACGGTGATCTCGCCATCCTGATCGGCGATGAGCGCGATCTCGCCAAGGGCGTTCGCCTCGGCGGTCAGGGCGCGATATCAGGCGTCGCCAATTTCCTCACGCAGGAAGTGCGCGCCATGGCCGTTGACGGCAAGGACGACCCACGCATCGTCGATCTTGTTGTGGAACTTCTGAAGTTTCCGGTTACGCCCGCCGTCAAGGTGCTGGTATCACACACGACAGGGGAAAATATCTGGTCTGACGTGCGCGCGCCGCTCGTTGCCATTTCACCGGAGGACCGGCGGCAGATCGAAGGCGCATTTGATGCGTTGTTTCGCAGGCAGGCCGCCTGAACAGACCTTGAAAGGTTGAGCATGGACGATACCGGCGAACAGACATTGCGGGAACGGGCGTATGAAAGCTTTACGCATCACCTTCTCTCGCGCGACGTTCGTCCGGGGCAGTTCATCTCGCAACGCCGCCTCGTGGAATTGACCGGTTTGCCGCTAGGGGCGATCCGGGAAGCAATTCCACGGCTGGAGGCGGAAGGTCTGATCAAGACCGTGCCGCAGCGCGGGTTGCAGGTTGCCCATATCGACATCAACCTCATCCGCGAGGCATTCCAGTTCCGTATCTTTCTCGAAAAGGAGGCCGTGGCGCTCTTTACCCGTTCGGCCTCCGACGAGACCATCGCCAAGCTGTTGAAACAGCACCGCGATATTGCCGAAGCGGCTGAAAAAGGCGGTGAATCGCCGGAACTGGACCAGCACGCGCAGCAGGTGGACTGGGGCATGCACGACGCCTTTATTGATGCGCTCGGCAATTCGATCATCTCGAATGCGTACCGCGTCAATTCGATCAAGATGCGCCTCATCAATCAGGAGCGCTTTCGCATCGCCGGTCACGTCAAATCGGTGATGAAGGAACATCTCGCCATTCTCGAAGCCATCGAGAAGCGATCCGTCGAAGACGCCGTGGAGCGGCTCACCGCCCATATCCGCAACGCAAGGGACAGGGCGCTGGCGGTGTAGGGCAATTCCGGCAGGGACACAGAGGATCCTGCGCCGGAATTGCAAGAAAATAAGCAACAAGCCGGGGTGAGGAGAATTTCCGGCTAACTGGAGGAGAACTGACATGAAGCATTCATTGCTCAACCCCACGCGTCGCGCCTTTCTGGCAGGCACGGCGGCGCTTGGCGGCAGCGCGGCGCTCGGCATTCGCCCCGCATCGGCGGCGGTGAACTGGAAAAAACACGCCGGCACCACCCTTGAAGTCAACCTCGTCAAAAGCCCGCGCAGCGAAACGCTGATCAAATATCTCGGCGAATTTGAAGCGCTGACCGGCATCAAGGTCAATGCCGAAGCAACGCCGGAACAGCAGCAGCGCCAGAAAGTCGTGATCGAGCTTTCCTCCGGCAAGCCGAGCTTCGACGTGGTGCATCTGAGCTATCACGTGCAGAAGCGCCAATTCGAAAAGGGCAAGTGGCTGGCCGATATCAGCGGCTTCCTGAAGGACCCGTCGCTGACCGATCCTTCGCTCGTGGAGAAGGACTTTGCCGAAGCCGGCATGCTGTTTGCCAAGGATAGCGACGGCGTGCTGCGCTCGCTGCCTTTCTCGGTGGATTACTGGATCGTCTACTGGAACAAGGAACTCTTCGAAGCCAAGGGCCTGAAATACCCCGAGACCTTCGAGGAACTGGTGACGGCGGCGGAAAAGATCACCGATCCCGCAACCAACACCTATGGTTTCGTCGCACGCGGCCTGAAGAACGCCAACACCCCGGTCTGGACCTCACTGATGCTGGGTTACGGCGCAAAGCCGATCAGCGCGGACGGAAAGATCGACACCGAATCCAAGGAAGCGGTCGAGGCAGCAAAACTCTATCAGCGCCTGATGACCAAAGCCGCCCCTCCCGGTGTCTCCGGCTTCAACTGGGCGGAAGCACAATCGGCCTTCCTGCAGGGCAAGATCGGCATGTGGTTCGATGGCGTCGGTTTCGCACCGCCGATCGAGAACCCGGAAAAATCCCGCGTGGTCGGCAAGGTCGGTTACGGCGTCATGCCGAAGGGTCCGGCAGCACAGGCCGCCGGTACTTTCGGCGATGGTCTGGGTGTTGTCGAAGCCAGCAGCAAGAAGGAAGCCGCCTATCTCTTCTGCCAATGGGCGATCTCGCACGAAATGGGTGCGCGTCTCTTGCAGGCGGGTGCCGGCGTTCCGTTCCGCCAGTCCATCCTTGAAGACCAGAAGGTGCGCGAAGGCGTGAAGATGCCGGCCGCCTGGCTGGATGCGGTCGTCGGTTCCGGCAAGGTCTCACAGCTTGCCCTGCCCGTCATCATTCCGGTGACGGAATTCCGCGACATCTACGGCGTCGGCCTCACCAACATGATCGGCGGCGCAGACCCGGCAGCCGAATTGAAGAAGGCGACGGAACAGTTCGCACCCGTTCTGGCGCGTAGCGAGGGATAATGGCCTCCGTGAGCATCGAAAACACCAAAACAGGCGTCAGTCGCAAGGAAGGGAGCAGGCCGGCAAGGCTTGCCCCCAACTACTGGCCCTTCGTCATACCGGCACTTGTCGTCATCTCGGCGGTGATCGTTTTTCCATGGGTCTTTACGCTATGGATGAGCGCGCATCGCTGGACGCTCGGACAGGAGCAGAGCTTTATCGGTTTCGAGAACTACATCCGGCTCGCAAGTGACGGACGCTTCTGGGAATCGCTTTGGCACACGCTCATCTATACCGTGCTGTCGGTCGTCGCCCCGCTGTTCCTTGGAACCTTGGCGGCGCTGGTTTTCGATGCGCAGTTTCCGTTGCGCGGTTTTCTGCGCGGCGTCTTCGTGATGCCGATGATGGCAACCCCGGTCGCCATCGCGCTCGTCTGGACCATGATGTTCCACCCGCAGCTCGGCGTTCTGAACTATCTCTTGTCCTTCATCCATATCGGACCGCTGGAATGGATCTACAACCAGTCCACCGTCATCCCCTCTCTGGTGCTGGTGGAAACCTGGCAGTGGACGCCGCTTGTCATGCTGATCGTGCTCGGCGGACTGGCTGCAGTACCCCGCGAACCCTATGAGAGCGCCGAAATCGATGGTGCCAACGCCTGGCAGAAGTTTCGTTACCTGACCATGCCGATGATCGCGCCGTTCCTGATGATCGCCGTCATCATCCGTTCCATCGATGCCGTCAAAAGCTTCGACATCATCTACGCGATGACGCAGGGCGGCCCTGGAACGGCCTCGGAAACCATCAACATCTACCTCTACAACACGGCGTTTTCCTACTACGACATCGGTTACGGCTCGGCCATGGCTGTCGTCTTCTTCATCATTATCGTGGCGCTGTCCTTTGTGCTTTTGATGGTGCGCCAGCGTGCGCAATGGAACGAGATGGAGGATCGCTGATGGCTCGCCAATTGCTCAAACGTAAAAACCTCGACCGCATCGGCCTGTTTTTCGTGGCGCTGGTGATGATTTCGCCTGTCATCCTGTTCTTCATCTGGATGATCTCGCTGTCGCTGAAATATGAAATCGACAACGGCGCCTATCCGCCGATCCTCATCCCCGAACGCTTCGCATGGTCGAACTATGTGAAGGTGTTCGAGGAGAATAATTTCTTCCTCTATTTCTGGAATTCGGTGCTCGTCACCGGTGCGGCCACCATTCTGGCGCTGGTGATCGGCGTGCCTGCCGGTTACGGCATCGCCCGGCTGAAGGCGGAAAAGTCGGCTGTCGTCATAATGATCGCCCGTATGACGCCCGGCCTCTCCTTCCTCATTCCGCTATTCCTGCTGTTCCAATGGCTGAACCTGCTCGGCACACTCTGGCCGCAGATCATCATCCATCTCGTGGTGACGGTTCCGATCGTGGTCTGGATCATGATCGGTTATTTCGAAACGACGCCGAAGGAACTGGAAGAAGCGGCAAGCATCGATGGCGCATCCTCCTGGCAGGTGTTCCGGCTGGTGGCGTTGCCGATTGCCAAGCCCGGCATCGTCGTCTCCTTCATTCTGGCGGTCATCTTCTCGTGGAACAACTTCGTCTTCGGCATCGTGCTGGCCAGCCGTGAAACGCGCACCCTGCCGGTGGCGGTCTACAACATGCTGTCCTTCGAACAGGTGAGCTGGGGACCGCTTGCCGCAGCCGCGCTGATCGTGACGCTGCCGGTGCTGCTGCTCACCATGTTCGCGCAGAAACAGATCGTGGCGGGCCTGACCGCCGGCGCCGTCAAGGGCGGCTGAATCAACCAATTAAAAATACGGGAACCAAAAACATGGCACCGGTCAATATTCTAAACGTCCAGAAGCGCTTCGGCGCGGTCAACATCATCCACGGCATCGATATCGATATCAAGGATGGCGAATTCGTCGTGCTGGTCGGCCCTTCCGGCTGCGGCAAATCCACCCTGCTGCGCATGATTGCGGGGCTTGAGGAAGTCAGCGACGGCGAAATCCACATCGGCGCGCGTGAGGTCAGCAACCTGCCCGCCCGCGACCGCGATATCGCCATGGTCTTCCAGAACTACGCCCTTTATCCGCACATGACGGTGAAGGATAATATGGGCTTCGCGCTGAAGCTGAAGAAGGTGAGCGCCGACGAAACCAAGGCCAAGGTCGACAAGGCCGCCGCCATTCTGGGGCTGGACAAGCTGCTCGACCGTTATCCGCGCCAGCTTTCCGGCGGCCAGCGCCAGCGTGTGGCCATGGGACGCGCGCTGGTGCGCGATCCGCAGGTCTTCCTGTTCGATGAGCCGCTTTCCAACCTCGATGCCAAGCTGCGCGTGCAGATGCGCGGCGAGATAAAGGCCATGCACCAGCGCATCGGCACCACCACCATCTACGTCACGCACGACCAGGTGGAAGCCATGACCATGGCCGACAAGATCGTGGTGCTGCATGACGGCGTGATCGAGCAGATCGGCGCACCGCTCGAGCTTTACGACCGTCCGGCCAACCTCTTCGTTGCCGGTTTCATTGGTTCGCCTGCGATGAATTTCATTCGTGGACGCGTCGAAGAAGGCGTGTTCCGCACCGTGAAGGGCCTGAGCCTTCCCCTGCCCGCAAACGCCGATATTGCTGCACTGGGTGGCCGCGACCTCGTCTACGGCGTGCGCCCGGAACATATCCGCGCGGCAAGCGGCGGCATCGAAGGCCGGGTCGAACTGGTCGAAGGCACGGGTTCGGAAATCTATGCCAAGCTGAACTGCAAGGGCGACGAGATCGCCTGCCTGTTCCGCGAGCGGCTGGATGTACGGTTTGGCGATACGATCCATATCGCCATCGACCCGGAAATGGTGCATCTCTTCGACAAGGCAAGCGGCAAGCGCATCTGAGATGCATTTCCAGTAAAAGTGCGTAGCGGTTTTACGTCCGGAAAATGCGTAAAACAAAGAAATAGGATGACGGGCATGGATAGCCAACACGAGAGCCGCAGGCATGTGCTGTGCGTGGGCGCTGCCGTGCTCGACACCCTGTTTCGCGTGCACGAGATGCCAAAGGGCGAAGGCAAGGTCCTGCCCTATGAGATGCTGCAGATCGCCGAGGGCATGGCGTCCAGCGCAGCCTATGCGGTGCATCGCATGGGCGGCCGCGCGAGCCTCTGGGGCGCTGTGGGTGACGACGAGACCGGTACCCGTATCCTGCGCGATCTCGCCGAAAGCGGCATCGACACCACAGGCATGACGGTCGCCGCCGGCGCACGCTCCGCACTCTCGACAATCATCATCGATGATCGCGGCGAGCGGCTGATCGTGCCTTTCTACGATCACCGGCTGCACGAGAAGAAGCGTTCCTGCACGCCAGCAGACCTCGCGCCTTTCGACGCCGTTCTGGTGGATGTGCGCTGGCCGGAACTGGCGCTCGATGTGCTGGATGTGGCGCGCTCGCTCGGCAAACCCGCCATTCTCGATGGAGACGTCGCGCCTGTCGAAACACTTGAGAAGCTTGCGCCTGCCGCAACCCATATCGTCTTTTCCGAACCAGCCGCCGCCCGGTTGACGGGACTTGAGACGGTAAAGGACATGCTGCCGGTACTGCACGCCCGCTATCCGCAGACCTTCATTGCCGTCACTGCCGGACCGGCAGGCTGCTACTGGACGGAAGCAGGCGACCCGATTGTCCATTTTCAGGAAACGATGCAGATCAAAGCGGTGGATACGCTGGCGGCAGGCGATATCTTCCACGGCACCTTTGCGCTGGCGATGGCCGAAGGCATGGAAAGCCGCGCCGCCATCCGGCTCTCCTCCGTTGCCGCTGCGCTCAAATGCACCGTCTTCGGCGGCCGCATCGGTGCACCCACACGCGACGAGACCGAGGAAGCCATGCGGCAATGGCTGGAGCGGGAGCGTGAACGGGGACCGGCGCTACGCGCCTCCTGAGCACATCCATTGCCCGCATAAAACTATTCCATTTTTGCGATGCCGTTTCCCGGCGAACTAGGCTAACGTCAAGTCAGAGCAAAGCTTTTCGCAAGCCGCGCTTGTTCCACCTTGAGCCTGCATTCCGCAAAAGTGATCGCCCGATGCATCAGACGACCCGCCCGAGACTGCGCGATATCGGCTTGCCGCCCGGCCATTTCGAGACCGGCCCGCTCAATGCCATCACCGATGTTGAAGGCGTGACCATCGGCCATTCGACCGTCATCGAAGGCGACAAGATCCGCACCGGCGCAACCGCGATCCTGCCGCATGGCGGCAATCTTTTTCAGGACAAGGTGCCCGCCGCCTTCGCCGTCTATAACGGCTTCGGCAAATTTGCCGGCTCGACCCAGATCGAGGAACTCGGCGAACTCGAAACGCCTGTCATCCTCACCAATACGCTTGCAACCGGCCGGGCAATCGAGGCGATCAACCGCCACACACTGGCGCAGCCGGGTAACGAAAAAGTGGTGTCCATCAATGCGGTCGTCGGAGAGACCAACGATTCCCGCCTCAACGATATCCGCGCTGGACGCCCGACCGTCGAGGAAATTTCGGCCGCGCTGAAAAACGCTGCCACAGGCCCGGTGGCCGAGGGTGGCGTTGGAGCCGGAACCGGCACGGTGGCCTTCGGCATGAAGGGCGGCATCGGAACTGCATCCCGCATCGTCCCCATCGCCGGGGAGGCCTACACGCTCGGCGTTCTCGTGCAATCCAATTACGGCGGCCATCTTTTGGTTTGTGGCAAGCCCTATGTAAGCCCTGATCATAAAGACAAGGATGGCTCCATCGTCATCATCGTCGCAACCGATGCGCCGCTCTCTTCCCGCAATCTGAAGCGCCTGGCCGCCAGAAGCTTTGGTGGGCTGGCCCGCACGGGCGCAGCACTGAGCAATGGATCTGGCGATTACGCGCTGGCATTTTCCACCAACGAGCGCCTTCGCCGCACGCCTGCACGCCGCAAGGCTGTCACAGACTATCCCGAGCTTTCCAACGATGCCATCTCGCCGCTCTTCGAAGCGGCAATAGAGGCAACCGAGGAGGCGATCCTCAACTCGCTCTGCGCGGCCACAACGACATCAGGTTTCAATGCCGGCACCGGCAAGGCCTCCACGGTCGAAGCCATTTCCATCGACGCCCTTAAAACCCTTCTTTCAGCCTGACTTTTCCAGACGGAGTTTTCATGACTAGCCCATCCGGTCGCATTGTTTACGTCAACGGCGAATTCCTGCCCGAAGCGGACGCCCGCCTTTCCATCTTCGACCGCGGTTTCCTGTTCGGCGACGGCATTTATGAAGTCACCTCGGTTCTGGAAGGCAAGCTGATCGACAGCGACCTGCACATGGCCCGGCTGGAACGCAGCGCCCGCGAAATCGACGTGGCCCTGCCGGTTACCACGAAAGAGATCGTCGAGGCCGAACGCCGCCTGATCGCCGACAACAACCTCGTTGAAGGCATGATCTACCTGCAGCTGACGCGTGGCGCCGAAGACCGCAACTTCCTGTTCTCCGCTGATCTGAAGCCAACGCTTGTCATGTTCACCCAGGCGAAAAAGCTGATCGGCACCCCGGTCGAGGAAGCCGGCATCGCCGTCAAATCGGTGCCCGACCAGCGCTGGGAACGCCGCGACATCAAGACCGTCTGCCTTCTGCCGCAGGTCATGGCAAAACGCATCGCCAAGGCCGAAGGCTGTGACGAGGCGTGGATGATCGAGGATGGTTTCGTGACCGAAGGCGCGTCCTCGACCGCTTACATCGTCACCGCCGATAAAAAGATCATCACCCGTGGCAACAGCAACAAGACCCTGCCCGGCTGCACCCGCCTCGCCGCCCTGCAACTGGCCAAGGAAGCCGGCTTCACGCTGGAAGAGCGGCCCTTCACGCTGGAAGAAGCGCTGAACGCTGACGAGGCCTGCCTGACCAGCGCCTCCAACTTCGTGGTTTCAGTCACGAAGATCGACGGCAAGCCGGTGGGTAACGGCAAGCCCGGCCCGATGGTGAGCCGCCTGCGCGCCCTCTACCTCGAAAACGCCCGCCGCACGGCGATCTGATCGAAAGCGTTTGTTTGTCGCATTTCCGGACGGAAAACCGGAGTCCACTTTTCCTGGAAATGCTCTAACCCTCGAGAACCGCCCAGATGCGCTCGACCACGGGCCGGCGGTTCTCCTTCGAACGATAGAGCCTGATATCGACCGCAATATCGAAGGTGGGATCGGCGGCGCGAACCAGCGTGCCGCTATCCAGCTCGTGCCGCATCAGGCTTTCCGGCACCCAGGCGACACCCCAGCCGGCCATCGCCATGGCTTTCAGCCCCACCGACATGCTGCCCTCATGCACCCGCTCGAACTGCGGCAGGCGCGCGCT
Source organism: Agrobacterium radiobacter (assembly GCF_040801995.1). NCBI lineage: Bacteria > Pseudomonadati > Pseudomonadota > Alphaproteobacteria > Hyphomicrobiales > Rhizobiaceae > Agrobacterium > Agrobacterium radiobacter. The sequence continues at coordinate 2,154,923 of NZ_JBEGHX010000001.1, forward strand.
CAGGAGATCGCGCAGCAAAGGCCCGAAGAACGAGGCCTTTTCATAATCGAGATAGGCGAAGGGTTTTCGCGCATTTTCCACCAGCGCATGCAACGGCGAACCATCTTTCGCCGGCGCGGAAACGGGAATGATGTTTTCCGCGCCGAGCACGCGGAACTCGAAGGTCTGCGCATCGAGCAACATCGGCACTTCGGGGTGCGCATAGGTCAGAAGAAAATCGCTTTGCCCGTCCACCAGCGAATTGAGGTTTTCCTCCATGCTGCCGGAATCGGGGCGCAATACTGAAAATAGCGGCCCGGCCGTCTCGTTCACCCGTTTCAGCCAGTCGGGAAAGAAGGTGAAGGACAGGGTATGCAGGGCCGTCAGCCGAACAGTCCTGGCATCGGCCCCTTCTTCCTGCAGCAGGGTGCGCCGCGCATGATAAAGCTGCTTCAGCGTTTCCTGCGCCACCGGCACGAACTTCACGCCCGCCTCGGTCAGCCGCGACGGATAGGAGGCGCGATCGACCAACGTCGCGCCTACCCAGGCTTCAAGCTGCTTGATACGCCGGCTGAAGGCAGATTGCGTGACATGCCGCTCCTCCGCCGCTTTCGAGAAATTGAGCGTTCCGGCCAGCGCCAGGAAATCCTCGAGCCATTTGACTTCCACGGCTCACACTCCCAACAAAAATATCTTTCCGGTTATTCAGAAGCGTCTTTATTAGGTGCAATGAGGCGTGAATGAAACCCTCTTGTAAGGCGCGGGGCTGCGGCCAATCGCCGGATCGGCCTGACGACCTAGCGGCTTCGATAATATTCGATCATCCGCGCCCGACTGGAGACCAGCTCGATCCGGTCATCGCCCAGCCGGTTGAGGCAGACGCGCTTCGTCCAGGGGCCATCTGTGAGCGTGAAGAGAAAGCGGCCGTTACCGAGCGCCTTCAGGACCATACTGCGGCGGGTCGGACCGATGCCCATCGTCAGCGACGAACCGCTGATCGAAAATTCTGCCCCCTCATCCGAACGCCACGTTCCCGAAAGATCATCCGGCACGGCATGATCGGCGACAGGCAGGAAGCAGCGGGCGGCGTGACCGGCCTCGCCGACAATGGCATCGCCCTCAAGCCTGAGACGCATCGGAGAGGATGCGGAGCGGGAAGAGACCCAGCCATCGGCATCTTCATAAAGCGTGTCGTCGCCATCGATGAAAGTGGAGGTGCTGCCCTTGATCTCCAGCCACCACGGTCCGCTTTCGGTCACGTAAAGACCATCAGGCAGGCTGGCGGGCTTGGGCAGCGGCAGACCGGTCAAAGCCGCCATGCTTTCCAGCGCGATCTTGAAGCCGTTGGTATCCTCGCGGTTGGATACCACGACGAAACCCGTGCCGTTTTCGGGATCGAGCAGGAAGTAAGTCTTGTAGCCGGGATGCGAACCGCCATGACCGACGAAACGCGTATCCCCCAGATGCGACCAGCGCAGGCCGAGGCCATATTCGCTCATCCGCCCGTCGGCAAGCGGCCGCTCAGCCGAAAGCCTGTCAAGAACACCCGCAAAGCTACCCTCGCCCCGCATCAGCCCCTGCAGCCAGCGGGTCAGCGCTTCGGCACTGCCGGCAAGACTGCCCGAAGCGGAGATATGCAGACCGGCCGCCGACAGCTGCCAGTTGTCTTCCGACTTCCAGTAACCCGGCACAAGGCCGTCGACCGGATCGTTCCAGACATCCGGCGCCTTCAGGAACACGCCGAACGGACCGGCAATTTGCGTCTGCACGAAATCATCGAACCGGAAACCGCGACGCTCCAGCGCCGCTTCCACCAGACGATAACCGGTATTGGAATAGGACACCTCACTGCCGGCATCGAAATTCAGTCGGGTCAGCCGGGACAGATAGCCGAGAAGCGGTCCGGCCTTCGTTTCGGTGTAAACGGAAAGGCCAAGCAGCGAGAGGCATTCCCGCGTATCCGGCAACCCGCCGCTCATATCCAGCGCCTGCCCGACAGTGACGTCGCGGAGCGGCGATTGCAGCTCCGGCAGATGTTTGCCGAGCGGATCGTCAAGCTCGATCAGGTCGGCATGGGCAAGCACCATGGCGCAGAAGGCGTGTTTGGTGACGGAGGCATAACGCACCACGCTTTTCGGCGTGAACGGCGCAAAGGTCGAAAGGCTCTCAACCCCACCCGCATGGGCAAACCGGATGCCGCTGAGATCGAAACCAATCACCGCCCCGCCCGGCTCGTTGCCCGCCCATTGCGAGACGAAGCTCTTGGCAAGCGTTGAAGCGGCGTTCCAGTCGAGTTGCTGTGACATTGTTCGGTCTCTTGTGTCTTCATTGAATGCCGGACGGACATAGGAACCGACACGGCATATTCGGGCTTGACCCGAGGATCCACCTCTCACGGGTGCATGGATCCTCGCCTCAGGGGCGAGGATGACGGAGGAAAGCTTGTGCTGCCTCTCCATCATCCCCAAAGACCTATCTCAGGCCGGCTCTTCCAGCCGGATGCTCAGGCTGCGCAGCTCTTCCGTATGCGGATGTTTGATGCGGCCCTCGCGCAGATCACCGGCGCTCAGTTTCTCGACCATGTCGCCATTCAGCATCACGCCCACCTGCGGGCAAAGATGCGCAATGACCGCGAGATTGTGGCTGACGAGGATATAGGTGAGATTGCGCGCCGCACGCAAATCCTGCAACAGGTTCAGGATTTCCGCCTGCACCGAAACGTCGAGCGCCGAGGTCGGCTCATCGAGCAGCAGCACCTGCGGATCGGCGATCAGGGCGCGCGCGATGGCGACACGCTGGCGCTGGCCGCCGGAGAGCTGGTGTGGAAACCGGAAGCGCACCGCCTGCGGCAAGGCCACGTCAGACAAAGCCTGCTGGATGCGTTTTTCGATATTGTCCATGCCATGAACCAGCGGCAATTCGCTGAGGATACGGTCGATGGTCTGGCGCGGATGCAGCGAACCATAGGGGTCCTGAAACACCATCTGCACCTGCCGGAAGAATTCCGGCGTGCGCTTCAGCGGCGCATCCTTGCCGGCAAAGGCGATGCGGCCTTCCCAGCTTTCATTAAGGCCGGCCATGGCGCGCAGGATGGTGGACTTGCCCGAGCCGCTTTCGCCAACGATGCCGAAGCTGCCGCCCTTTTCCACCGAAAAGGACACGCCCTTCACCACTTCACGGTCGCCGAACTTGATACGGAGATTTTCGACGTCGATCATAGGCTGGACCACGCTGCATCACGGTTGAGAACGGGAAGACGCTCGCGCGGATGCGTCAGCGAGGGAATGCAGTTCAAGAGACCCTGCGTGTAAGGATGCTGTGCTTTCAGGAGTTCGGAAGCCTTCAGTTCCTCCATCACCCGGCCGGAATACATGACAGCCACGCGGTCGCAGAAATGCGAGACTAGCGGCAGGTCGTGGCTGATGAGGATGAGACCCATGCCGCGTTCCGATACCAGCTCCTCGATCAGCCGCAGGATTTCCGCCTGCACCGTGGCATCGAGAGCACTCGTCGGTTCGTCGGCGATCAGAAGCTCGGGATCGGGCGCCAGCATCATGGCGATCATGACACGCTGGCCCATGCCGCCGGAAACCTCATGTGCATAGGACGAAGCGACCTGACGCGGATTGCGGATCTTCACCTGATCGAGCAGGGCGATTGCCGCCTCCATGGCCGCACGCTTGCTTCCGCCCTTGTGGGCGCGCCAGGCTTCCGCGATCTGTGCACCCATGGTCTTGACCGGGTTCAGCGAATATTTCGGATCCTGAAGGATAAAACCCGCCCGCTTGCCACGAATCTGGCGCATCTGCTTTTCACTGGCGGAAAGCACGTCGATACCGTCAAAGGAGAGCTTGTCGGCCCTGATATCGGCATTGGAGGGCAGAAGCTTCATCAGCGCGCGCGCCGTGAGGCTCTTGCCCGAACCGGATTCACCGACGATGCCGAGCTTTTCTGTTCCGAGCTTCATGGAAACACCGCGCACCGCCTCGAAGCGGCTGGTGCGGGTCTGGAACGCGATCTTCAGATTTTCGATTTCGACCAGCATGGCTCAATGTCCCTTCGGGTCGAGCACGTCGCGCAGACCATCGCCAAGGAAGTTGAAGGCGAGCGAGACGAGGAAGATGGCGATGCCCGGAATGGTGGCGACCCACCATTGTTCGAAGATGAAGCGCTTGGCCGTCGCAATCATCGCACCCCATTCCGGCGAAGGCGGCTGCGCGCCCATGCCGAGGAAGCCGAGGCTTGCGGCGGTGATGATGATCGAGCTCATGTCGAGCGTGATGCGCACGATGAGGCTCGGCACGCAGAGCGGCGCGATGTGACGGGCGATGATGCGCCAGGCGGAAGCGCCTGTCAGCCGGTAGGCCGCAACGAAATCGCTGCCGCGAACCGTCATGGTTTCGGCGCGAGCGAGACGCGCATAGGGCGGCCAGGCGGTGAGCGCGATGGCGAGAATGGCGCTTTCGACGCCAGGCTTCAGCGCCGCGACGAAGGCAAGCGCCAGGATGAGGCGCGGGAAGGCCAGGAACACATCGGTCACCCGCATCAACACCGTATCGACGATACCGCCGAAATAACCGGCGATGCAGCCGATGGCGAGACCGATCGGCGCAACGAGAACGACGACGGCAATGACCATGCCGAGCGTGACGCGACCGCCATAAAGAATGCGGGAAAGAATGTCGCGACCCAGCTCATCCGTGCCGAACCAGTGCTCGGCACTCGGGAAGGCAAGGCGGTTGCCGAGGTTCTGCGCGGCCGGATCGTGAGGCGCGATGAACGGCGCCAGCAGCGACAGCGCAATGAAGACGATGATGATCGTGAGACCGACCACCGCCAGCGGATTGGACTTGAGGTTCAGCCAGATGCGGTACCGGTTTCCCCAGGCAGCCTGCCTGCGGGAATGCGGCGTCTCATCCAGAGCCCAGTTTCTGAAAGTTGCTAACATCATCGAACGCGGGGATCCATTACTCGGTAAAGTACGTCTGCGAGCAGGTTGAGGCCGACATAGATCAGGCCGATCAACAGGGTCGCTCCGACGACAGGGTTCATGTCCGCGTTCATGAGCGAGACGGTGAGATATTGGCCAAGGCCCGGCCAGCTGAAGACGGTTTCCGTCACCACGGCACCTTCCAGAAGGCCGGCATAGGTGAGTGCGAGAACCGTGACGAGCTGTACGGCAACCGTCGGGAAGGCGTGCCCCCAGATAACGGTCATTGCCGAAAGCCCCTTGGCACGGGCGGTAATGACATATTCGCCCTTCAGCGCATCGATCATGAAGGCGCGTGTCATGCGGGTGATATAGGCCATGCTGAAATAGGCAAGGATGCAGACGGGCTGCACCATATGGGCGATGGCGTCGTAAAACGCGTCCCAGTCGCCGGCAAGCAGCGTATCGACCGTCATCAGGCCCGTGACCGGCGAGATCATGCCGTCATAGATGATGTCCTGCCTGCCCGGTCCGGGTGCGACGCCAAGCGTGGCGTAAAATACCAGCAGCGAAATCAGCGCCAGCATGAAGACGGGCACGGAATGGCCGGCAAGGCAGACGACGCGGATGATCTGGTCCGTCAACTTACCCTGCTTCACGGCGGCCCATACGCCGAGCGGAATGCCGATCAGCGCAGCGAGAATGAGTGCTGCCGTAGCAAGCTCGAAGGTGGCGGGGAAAACGCGCTTGATATCGATCCAGACCGGGTTGCGGGTCAGGATGGAATTGCCGAAATCACCGTGCAGCACCTGCGACACATAGTGGAAAAACTGAACGACCAGTGGCTGGTCCAGGCCCATTTCGGCCCGAACCCGCACAATGACGTCTTCAGGCGCGTTGTCGCCGACTGCCGCGATGACAGGATCGACAGGCATGACGCGCCCGATCAGGAAGGTGATGACCATCAACCCGAACAGCGTCAGAATGACGCTGCTCAGTGTCGACGATATGCTTTTGACGCGCTTGTTCAATGTTACGCTTTCTTAGCATCGTGGTAGGAATTGCCCTCGGAGAGAACGCCGAGTTCAAAGCCGGAAACGCCCTTGCGGAACGCGGCCGTCTTCGTCGTCTGGAACATGAAGACGAAGGGGCTGTTTTCCATGTGCTCGCGCTGCAGCGCTTCATAAAGCTCGATGCGCTTTGCCGGGTCCTTCTCGTCACGGGCGGCTTCTGCCTTCGCGGCAAAGTCGTCGTTCTTGAAGCGCGAACGCCACAGGAAGGGCTTGGACTTGGCGTCGTCGCCATTGTCCTTGTTGATGTTGAAGACATCGGCATTGGAATGCGGATCGAAATAATCCGTGCCCCAGGCGGAAAGCGCCATCTGGTGTTCGCGGCCGCGCATCTTGGTCAGAACCTGACGGTTCTCGGCAGATTGCAGACGCACCTTGATGCCGATATCGGCAAGATTTGCCTGGATGGCCTGCGCCAGATCCGGGTAAGGCTGGGCGGAATAGTGATCCATGGTGATTTCGAAACCGTCGGCAAGACCGGCTTCCGCCATCAGCGCCTTGGCCTTTTCGACATCGCGCTGGTACGGCGTGTCGTTAACGGCGCCGGGGAAACCTTCCGGCTCGAAGCTCTGGTGAACCTTGTGCGTCAGCGGCACAATGTTTTCCTGCATGCCCTTGTAGTCCAGCGCCCATTTGATGGCCTGCCAGACCTGTGGCTTGGCAAGGTTCTCATTGCCCTGATTGAGCGAGATCAGCACCAGCGAGGCGATGCTCTTGCGCTGCAACTCGATGTTGGCGTCGTTCTGGACGGTACGCAGCTGTTCCGAGGTCAGGTCGCGGGCAATGTCGATATCGCCCTTCTGCAACATCAGAAGCTGGGAAGACGGATCGGTGACATGGCGCAGGATGACGCGCTTGATGTTACCCTTGTAGGGGCCATTCGGGTTGACGGTGAGCGCTACGCTCTCGCTCGGCTTCCAGGCCTGCAACATGAAATCGCCGGAACCGGCGCTGTTTTTCTGCAGCCAGCCATTGCCGAGGTCTTCGCCCGAGGCATTTGCCAGCACGGCCTTCTTTTCAACGATCGCGCCGATATTGGCGGAGAGGCAATAGAGCAGGAACGAGATTGCGGTCGGCTTTGCCGTCGTCAGCTTCACCGTCTTTTCGTCGGCGGCAACGATGGTAGTTTCGGCATTGTCAGGCGTGAAGCCGAACTGGCCGATGATGAAGGCCGGGCTCTTGTTCATCTTGATGGCGCGCTGCAGCGAAAAGGCCACGTCTTCCGCGGTCACTTTCGCACCGCTCGAGAAGGTCGCATCGTCACCAATCACAAAGGTGAAAACCTTGCTTTCCGCATCGGCTTCCCAGGACTTCGCGATGACCGGATCGACCTTGGTGGAATCTTCACGGTTCGCCCGCACCAGCTTCTGGTACATGTTGGACATGATTTCACCGCCGACGGCTTCGAAACCCTCATGCGGATCAAGGCTCGTCATGTTGTCCAGCTGCTGCGCGACCACCAGAATATCCTTGGGTGTCGCAGCAAATGCCGGAATGTGCGCATAGGACAGGAACGGTACGGCAGCGCCGGCAATCAGCAGGTTGCGTCTTGAAATCATCGAAAATCCCCTTTCGGACCTTATTTTTCGGAAACGGTATGGGTTCGCCCCAATCCAGTCATTTTTTTTATGTTTTCCCGCGATTACCACGAGCAAACGAGGCCCGACCAATTCCAAATTTGGCAGAGCCTATGCACGGATTGCATTTGCTCCCGCCTTGACCTTTCCTCTACCAATTCCCAAAAGTCTGAATAGGTGCGCGCCCGCACCCTCCCCCTATCCGAAGGTGAATGACCATGACCGATCAAAAACCCGTACCCGTCTTCGACGGCCACAACGACGTGCTTCTGCGGTTATGGCGATCGGGCAATGCCTCTCCCGAAACGCTCCTCATCGAAGGGGATACCGTCGGCCACATCGATCTTCCGCGCGCGAAGAAAGGCGGCCTCGCTGGCGGCCTCTGCGCCGCCTATGTGCCTTCACCCAGCATGGACAAGGACGCTAACGGCGACTATCCGACACCCACCGAGGCGGACGCGCTGAAGGCGACGCTCGCCATGGCCGGCCTTTTGTTCCGGGCCGAGAAACAATCAGCAGGCGCGCTCAAGGTCTGCCGCACGGCCGCCGATATCCGCGACGCCATGGCGAAAGGCGCTTTCGCCTCCGTCTTCCATATCGAGGGCGCGGAAGCGATCGGCGCCGATCTGGATGCGCTTTACGTTCTCTACGAAGCGGGCCTTCGCACGCTTGGACCGGTCTGGAGCCGCCCGAACATCTTCGCTTACGGCGTGCCCTTCCGTTTCCCCTCGACGCCGGATATCGGCCCCGGCCTGACGGAGGCCGGCAAGCGGCTGATAAAGACCTGCAACGAACTGAAAATCATGGTCGACCTGTCGCACATGAACGAGCAGGGTTTCTGGGATATCGCCAAGATATCGGATGCGCCGCTGGTGGCATCCCATTCCAACGCCTATGCGCTCTGCAATCACAGCCGTAACCTGACGGATCGTCAGCTGGACGCCATCCGTGACACGGGCGGTCTCGCCGGCATCAATTTCGGTGTTCTGTTCCTGCGCCAGGACGGCGTGAAGAACCCGAATACCGATCTGAACGAGCTGGTGCGCCATGTAGACTACATCGTCAACCGTATCGGCATCGATCATGTCGCACTCGGCTCGGATTTCGACGGCACCACCATTCCCGCCGCCATGAAGGATGCAGCCGACCTGCAATTGCTGGTCCAGGCCTTGCGAAATGGTGGTTACGACGACGAGGCGCTTGCCAAGATCTGCCACGGCAACTGGATCCGCGTGCTCGAAAAAACCTGGGGCGCGTGAGGCGTAAATTGCAATTCATCTCCGGCGCTGAGCGCCGGAGACAGGAAGCGGCAGGCCCTTAAGCCTTTGCCGCTTTTTTCTTGCCGCTCGCCCGGAAAGCCAGAAGCCCGGCGACAACACCGATCATCGCCCATTTCATCGGCAGCACATCCGCCGTCTCGCTGCGGATCGGCAAAACGGTCACGGTGCCCGGACGGGATTCATAACCCATCTGCCCTTTCGCCTTGGCCTCCGCAATCTGCTGCGGCGAAACGACCCATTCGGCACCGCGCATCTTGTCCACCGCCATGTATCCGCCACCGGCCACGAGGGCGACGACGAGTGAAACAACTATTCTTGTGGGCATGTTCATTGGCATCTCCTTCAATCGAAAGGAGCGTGTAATCGCATCAAACGGCACCACCAAGCAACCACAACGGTCAATTTGCCGCCTTTCGGAACAATCCCGTAAACCATGCATTCCACAGTTGTATTTCTCGCTCCAGACTTGTTGAAATTCGCGCATGATCGGACACAAACTTCACATCGACACTTCATGCTTTTCTGCTAATCACATTTCCGCAACAGAAACGAATTAGCGACACAATCCTATGGTTCGCCAACAGGAACGGGCGCTGGGCAAAGTAAATGGCAGACAAGAGCGAAATTACACAAACCGATGTTACTGAATCCGCGGTTGAAAGCTTTTTTGCCAGAAACCGTCCTTATCTGACCGCGATTGCCATCACGCTGGTCTTCGTGATGATGACCTTCGCCATCTATCACCTGACCTCCGAAGTCCGTTATGACGACGTCATCGATGCGCTGACGCAGACCTCGACTTCGGCGGTGCTGCTCGCCATCGTTTTCACCGCGCTCAGCTTTCTGGCGCTGATATTCTATGATGCCAATGCGATCGAATATATCGGCCGCAAGCTGCCCTTTCCGCCCATGGCGGCAACAGCCTTTGCGGCCTATGCCATCGGCAATACCGCCGGTTTCGGCCCTTTGAGCGGTGGTGCCATCCGCTTTCGCGCCTATTCGCGGCTGGGTCTGTCGCCCGGCGAAATCGCCCGCGTCATCGCCTTCGTCACGCTGTCCTTCGGGCTTGGCCTGCTTTCGGTCAGCGCCATCTCCACCTTCATCGTTGCACCGCGCATCGCCGCCATTATCGGCGTTGATGCCGTCATCCTCAGAGGTGCGGCGCTCGCCATCATCGCGGTTCTCGTGGTGGCGGCCTATGTCGGGCGTAACGGGCACGCAATCCGGCTTGGCAAATGGCGCCTGCGCCTCCCCGACAGCCGAACCTCTTCCCGCCAGTTCCTCGTCTCCGCCTTCGATATAGCCGCCTCCGCCTCCGTGCTTTATGTCCTCCTGCCCGACACGCATCTCGGCTGGCCGACATTTTTTGCAATCTACGCCACCGCGGTCGGCCTCGGCGTCCTCAGCCATGTACCGGCCGGTCTTGGCGTCTTCGAAACCGTGATGGTCGCGGGACTTGGCAACGCCATCAGCGTCGACCAGCTGCTCGGAAGCCTCGTTCTCTACCGCGTGATCTATCACGTCCTGCCGCTTGTGGTTGCCATTCTGGTCATGCTCGTCTCGGAGATGAAGCAGTTCGCGGCAAAGCCTGTTGTCTCCGATATCAGCCAGCTTGCCGTCAGGCTCGCGCCGCCGCTGTTATCGACCTTCGCGATGATCCTCGGCACCATGCTGATCTTCTCGAGCGTGACGCCGACACCCGACAGCAATCTGGATTTCCTGTCCAATTTCGTGCCGCTGCCGATCGTTGAGGCGGCGCATTTTCTGACCAGCATTCTCGGCCTCGTGCTTGTCGTCGCCTCGCGCGGCCTCGGGCAGCGGCTGGATGGCGCCTGGTGGATTGCGCTGGTCGCCGCCTCGCTGGCGCTGGTTCTCTCCCTCCTCAAGGCCATTGCCGTGTTCGAAGCCGCCATTCTCGGCGTCTTCATTGCGGCACTTTCCGTCAATATGCGCAGCTTCAACCGTCATGCCTCGCTGGTGAAACAGGCGCTGGGCCCAAGCTGGCTCGCCGCCATGGCCGTCATCATTGCCGGCGCAGCGACAATCCTGCTCTTCGTTTACCGCGACACGGATTACAGCCAGACATTATGGTGGCAGTTCGAATTCTCAGAGGAAGCGCCGCGCGGATTGCGCGCCCTTTTAGGCCTCGTGCTTGCGTCCTCCACCATCGCCATTTTCAGCCTGATGCGGCCGGTGGCCTTCCGGCCGGACGCCATCAAGGCCGACGACGTCACGAGTGCAACCGGCATCGTCATGACACAGGATGCGGCCGACGCCAATCTGGTGCGCATGGGCGACAAGCATGTGATGTTTTCCGAAAGCGGCAACGCCTTCATCATGTACGGCATTCAGGGCCGCTCCTGGATCGCGTTTGCCGATCCGGTCGGCGATGAGGATGATTTCCCGGATCTGGTCTGGCAATTTGTGGAAGCCGCCCGCGCTGCCGGTGCACGCGCCGCCTTCTATCAGATTTCACCTTTCCTCCTCTCCCATTGCGCCGATGCGGGCCTGCGCGCCTTCAAGCTGGGCGAACTGGCGCTGGTCGATCTCACCGCATTCGAGCTGAAGGGCGGCAAGCTCGCCAATCTTCGCCAGTCGCTGAGCCGCGGCGCGCGCGACGGACTGACCTTCGAGGTGATCGAGCAAGCGCAGGTGGCGGATATTATGGATGAGCTGAAACAGGTCTCCGACGGCTGGCTCGCCCACCACAATACCCGGGAAAAGCGCTTCTCGCTCGGCGCTTTCGAGCCGGATTACATCCTGTCGCAACCCGTCGCCGTGCTGCGCAAGGATGGAAAGATCACCGCTTTCGCCAATCTGATGGTGACCGCCACGAAAAAGGAAGCCACCGTCGATCTCATGCGTTTTTCGCCGGATGCGCCACGCGGCTCGATGGATTTTCTCTTCGTCAGCATCATGCAATATCTGCGCGAGGCCGGCTATGAGAGCTTCAATCTCGGCATGGCTCCGATGTCCGGCATGTCGAAGCGCGATGCGGCACCCGTCTGGGACCGCATCGGCAGCACGCTTTTCGAACACGGCGAACGTTTCTACAACTTCAAGGGACTTCGCGCCTTCAAGGCAAAGTTCCACCCGAAATGGGAACCGCGTTACCTTGCCGTGCAGAACGGCGCAGACGCCGCTCTGGCGCTGATGGACGCGACGGTTCTGATTAGCGGCGGCGTCAGAGGAGTGATCGGAAAATGAGAAAATCCAGCATGTTGAAAGCGGTCCTTGCCGCCTCCGCCCTGTTTGCCTCCACCGCAGTTTTTGCTGAGGACAAGCCCGCTTACGAGACCGGCATGATCCCCGCCGAGCACATCATGGTGCCGGATGGCGAAATTCTCGCCAGCGTCTTCCTGATTTCCGACGCGGACGGATGGACGAGCACCGACGAGACCCGCGCCAAGGCGCTGGTGGAAAAAGGCGCCGCCGTGGTCGGCATCGACTTCAGGGAATATCTGAAGGCGCTCGAGGCCGATGAAGACGAATGCATCTATATGATCTCGGACATCGAGTCGCTGTCGCAGCAGATCCAGCGCACCGCCGGCACCAGCAGCTATCGCCAGCCCATTCTCACCGGCATCGGCAAGGGCGGAACGCTGGCACTGGCGATGATTGCGCAGAGCCCGGTCTCGACCATCAGGGAAGCCATAGCCGTCGACCCCAAGGCCGGCCTGCCGCTGGAAAAGATCCTCTGCACCCCCGCCACCAAGGACAAAGCCGATGGCGAAACGGTCTATGGCCTGACCGATGGCCCGCTGCCCGCCCCCGTGAGCGTGCTGTTCACGCCGGCTGCGGACCAGAAGGGCCGCGACCACGTCAACGCGCTCGTCAAGCTGCATCCCGATATCGACGTGACGGATGTGGATGACAAGGCGGACGAGGTTCTGACCCAGACCCTGTCCGATCAGGTCGATGCCGCAGGCGACACCGACAGCCCGCTCGGCCTGCCGATCAAGGTTCTGGAAACCAGCCCGGTGATGGACACCATGGCGGTGATCTATTCCGGCGACGGCGGCTGGCGCGATCTTGATGAAGAAGTGGGCGGCGCATTGCAGAAGCAGGGTATTCCCGTGATCGGCGTCGATGCGCTGCGTTATTTCTGGAAAGAAAAACAGCCACAGGAAGTGGCGGGCGACCTTGCACGCATCATCGACACCTATCGCAAGGAATGGAAGGTTCGCAACGTCGTGCTGATCGGCTATTCCTTCGGCGCCGACATCATTCCCGCCACCTATAACCTCCTGCCGGAACGGGCGAAATCACATGTCGTGCAGCTCACTCTCATGGGCCTGTCCACGGAAGTGGATTTCGAAATTTCCGTTCAGGGCTGGCTCGGCGTTGCCGGAGAGGGCAAGGGCGGCAAGACCGTGGATGATATCGCCAAGATCGATCCGAAACTGGTGCAGTGCATCTATGGTACGGAGGAAGAGGATGAAGACCCCTGCCCCGGCCTGAAGGCGAAGGGCGTGGAAACGCTCGGCATCGAAGGCGGCCATCATTTCGACGAGGATTACGAGGCGCTTGCCAACAAGATCGTGGCAGCGCTGAAGACCCGACTGCCGAAGTAAGCCGGCCAATCGCGGCAGGCTTGGCAGACATTCCGAAGCCGGCTGAATAATGCCGCTGGATTTTACCGGTATGAACCATGGAAGCCGGCAGCATTTTCCAGCTTCCTGGGCGAGCGACGCCGCTCGGAAACCGTTTCCCATATTTTCCTAAATCACCGCCATGCTTGCGGAATCGGTCAAACTATTATTCAAAAGAAATCGGCCTGCGGCGAATGTTCATCATATTCCCGCAACCATGCTGTTGTTGATCGCCAAAGATGGATTTTATATTTCCCGACCGGTTCAGGGAGCCGCCGCATGCCCGCCTTAAAACGAAAAACAAAAACACCGGTCCTCGTCGAACGCATCGATCAATTCGTTGGTAAGGTCAGGGAGGCGATGAAAAGCGATGAGACGCTGCGAAACAGAAAAATCCGTGATCTGTGGGATGCCGAGGTCCGCTATCATTTCGACAATGGCCGCACCGAAAAGACGCTCGAACTCTACATCATGAAATACCGCTATGCCCTGAAGGCTGAATTCGGCCCAAAGAGCACCCCGCTTGCCATCTGCAACATGAAGAAGCTGCGCGAGCGGCTGAAAACCTATATCGAACGGGCCGACTATCCGAAAAACGGCGTCGCGACATCGATTGTCGAAAAAATCGAGCGGGCGGAATTCAATACCGCCGGCCGCAAGCCGACCGTTCTTCTGCGCATCGCGGATTTCATTTCGGCGATGAATGGCATGGGAACGAAAGACGAGATGCAGACCCTGTGGAATGCTGAAATCAGCACCATGAAGGGCAGAGCCCAGACCACGATCATCTCCTATATCACCAAATATCGTAACGCCATCCGCGAGGCCTTCGGCGACGATCACCCGATGTTGAAGATCGCCACCGGCGATGCCGCGATGTATGACGATGCACGCCGGGTGAAGATGGAGAAGATCGCCAGAAAGCACGGCGCACTGATCACCTTCGAGAATTATCGGCAGGTTCTGAAGATCTGCGCCGATAAACTCCTGTCCGCCGATCCCCTGATGATCGGCATCGGCCTGATCGGCATGACCGGACGCCGCCCCTATGAGGTCTTTACCCAGGCGGAATTTTCACCTGCCCCCTATGGCAAGGGCGTTTCCAAATGGAGCCTCCTGTTCAACGGTCAGGCCAAGACGAAGCAGGGTGAGGGAACGAAATTCGGGGTGACCTATGAAATCCCGGTGCTTGCCCGCTCGGAAACCATTCTGGCTGCCTATAAGCGCCTGCGCGAAAGCGGGCAGGGAAAATTGTGGCATGGCATGTCGATCGATGATTTTTCGTCGGAAACCCGCCTGCTGCTCAGGGATACGGTTTTTAACCTGTTCGAGGATCTCTGGCCGAAGGAAGAACTTCCCAAGCCGTATGGCCTCCGGCATCTCTATGCCGAGGTGGCCTTTCACAATTTCGCGCCGCCGCATGTGACCAAGAACAGCTATTTCGCCGCCATTCTCGGACACAACAATAACGACCTCGAAACGTCGCTTTCCTATATGACCTATACGCTGCCGGAAGATCGCGACGATGCGCTGGCACGGGCCAAACGCACGAACGAACGGACGTTGCAGCAGATGGCGACGATCGCACCGGTTTCCCGTAAGGCATGATGAGTTAGAGTTTTCTAGTATTCTCCGGGCGTAAAACCGCTCCGCAGCTTTGCCGGAAATGCTCCGGCCGCGGATTTCAGTCCTCCGCGGCCAGCCGTTTCATTCATCAAACCCGCGCGTCACCGGAGGTGCGGTAAAGCAGGGTCAACACCGTCAGCATCAGCCCCACGAGTGCGACCGACCCGAAAATGTAGAAATTCCACTCGGGCGCCAGACCCCGCTGCAGCACGAGGCCGCCGATCATCGGGCCGGCAATGCCGCCGAGCCGACCGACCGCCAGCGAAAAGCCGAGACCCGTACCGCGAATATGGACGGGGTAAAGCCGTCCCACCAGAACATTGGCGAGAATCTGCGTGCCGATGGTGCCCGCACCCGCAAGGGCGACGAAGGCATAAAGAAGCGGACCCTTGTTCACCGTCAGGGCGAAGATCGAGGCGGCGCCGATGGCAAACAGGATCGCCACGACCACCTTGACGTTGCCCTTATCCGCAAACCGCCCGCCGATGAGAATGCCGATCGCAGCCCCGACATTGAGCATGACGGAAAAGCTGAGCGCCGAGCTGATGTCATAACCCATCCTGTTCATGATGGTGGGCAACCAGTTGACCATGCCGAAGGTGAGAAGCAGCGAGCAGAAGTGGATGCCCCAGGCATTCAGCGTCGAGAGCAGCCGGCCTTCCGAGAATAGCGCGCCGACACCGCCCTTTTGAATTTTCGCATGCGGCGCGATGCGTTGCAGACCGTAGCTGTCGCAAATGCCGTCAGCTTCCGCCTGCCGGCCCTTGCTTGCCAGCCATTCCGGCGATTCCGGCAGAAACCGCATGAAGATCGGCAGAAGAACAAGCGGCAGACCGCCGATCAGCATCAAGGGCCGCCAGCCATAGGTCTCCAGAAGGAGGATGCCCATCACGCCGGAGATAATGCCGCCGATAAGATAACCGAGGAAGGAGAGAGAATTGGCCTGCGCCCTGCGCTGCGGCGGCGAAAATTCCAGCACCAGCGCGGTAACCGTCGGCAGCAACGCGCCCAGCCCCAGACCGGCAAAGAAACGCGTGATTTCGAAGGCGAGAAAATTCGGCGTCATGGCCGAGGCGATCATCATCGCCGAAAAACCGGCGAGGCTGAGAAGAACCACCTTCCGGCGGCCGATGCGATCGGCCATGGTGCCGGCAAACAGCGCGCCTAGCAGCATGCCCACCAGCGTCAGCGCCGCTGCGCGCCCGACCATGGCGGGGTTGAGCGCCCATGCGCTTTCTTTCAAGAGCGCCGGTGCGACCGCGCCATAAACGACGAGATCGTAACCGTCAAACATGATCATCAGGCCGCATGTCGCGATAACGCCGGCCGGGTTCTTCGTCCGCACTGACGCGGCGCTCAGATAATTCGTGGACATGTTCCTCCCTTTCACGCATGAACGCGCCATCCGGAATGGATAAGCGTCTTCCCGTCCCTGCGATATCCTCCGTGAGTGCCCGGCGTGCTCCACCCTGATATGTGTCCCGCTCCTGTCAAGCCACATATCGCCGGCATCACCCGCCTTCGATTAAATGTTGCATTTGCAAAAATTGCAAATGAAATATTAACAAACGCCAAGCACATCGCGCCGACGAAATTCAGTCGGGTTCCAGCCCGGAAATTATCGACAGTGTCGGCGTCCAGCTCAAAATATGAATGCGGTTATAGACACCGTGAATGACGAATGGATCGGCATCGCTGAAGGCGATGACGTCTTCGATCGAGAGCGCCTCGGCAATGATGAGTGCAGCGGAAGGACCGCCGGCGACGGCATTCATCGGGCCTGAAGCAAGAATTCTCAACCCCTCAGCCATGGCTTCGCCATTGCGCAGATGAGCCTTGTGAGCGCTCAACTGCGCCGCGCGCTCAACCGCCGCAGCGGGATCGCTCTCGGCAAAACGCACATAAAGCCCGGGTCGATTACTCCCGCCGCTCATCGGGCGAGCACGAAATCATGGTTCACCGACCAGAACCAGTCGCTGACGAAACCCAGATCCCGCGCCTTCTCAACATCCTCCACCCGCTGGAAATCGGCGAGCAGACTTTCCTTCACGCCGAAGACCGCATCCGAACGGATATAGGGGTCATCGGGATCGAAAATATGCGTGACGAGCGTGGTAAAGCCTTCGGCCGAAACGATATAATGCAGATGCGCCGGCCGGTAAGGATGCCGCCCCATGGCCCGCAGCAGCAGCCCGACCGGGCCATCATCCGGGATAGGATAATATTTCGGCTTCGCCGCCCGGAACCAGTAGCGCCCGTCCTCGCCGGTGATGAAAACGCCGCGCAGGTTGAAATCGGGCTGGATGCCCTTCTGCTGCACGTCATAAAAACCTTCGTCATTGGCCTGCCAGACATCGATACGCGCACCGACGACCGGCGCTCCCCCGGTATCGAGGATGCGGCCCGTGACCACCATATCCTCGCCCTTGCCATCGAGGCAGATGTTTGCACCCATCGGCATTTCCGGCGCATCGGCCACATGGAAGGGGCCGAGAACGGTCGATTCCGACGCACCGCTCGGCTTGCGATGGTTGATGGCGTCGACCAGCATGGAGACGCCGAGAATATCGGAAAACAGGATCCATTCCTGCCGCCATTCATTGCAGATCTGGCCGACCTCGGTGAGGAAATGAATGGCCTTCATCCACTCCTCCTCGGTCGGTTCGATTTCCTTCACCGCCTCATGCAGCTTGCGCGTCACGACCGCCATGATTTCCATCAGACGCGGATCGTCACAATCGCGCATCCGCGCGATCACGGTTTCAGCCGAACGCTCCTCGACGAAGTAGCCGTCATCTCTGGTCATCTTCATATCCATCGTCTCCTCCCATTACTCCGGCCGCGCGCCCTCGAAGGCGCGTTGCAAAAGGTCGCGGATCGCAGTTTTTTCGATTGGCCGCGGGCACCAGTAAGGATTGGCAGTCGCCAGCGCTGCCATGGGGTCGAGATCGTCCGACCGGACCCCAAGAGCCGCAAGGCTTGCCGGCGCGCCAAGCCGGGCGGCAAAATCATAAAGCCCGGCCCCTGCCCTGCCGCCGACAAGAGCGGCGAGCGGTGCGAGCAGATCCGGCACCGCCTGTTCCACATAGGCGATGGTGTGTGGCAGAAGCACCGCATGGGTTTCCGCATGCGGCAGGTCGAGACTGCCGCCCAGCGTGTGACAAAGCTTGTGATGCAGCGACATGCCGACGGCGCCAAGCACCGAACCGCACAGCCACGCACCATAAAGCGTGGTTTCGCGCGCCTTGATATCCCGCGGCTCGACCTTCACGCCGGGAAGGGCCTCGATCATCGCCCGCAGCCCCTCGACCGCCATCAGGCTGGCGATGGGATTGCGATCCCGCGCGTAGAGCGCCTCCGCCGCATGGGCCATGGCGTTGAGGCCGCTCGTCATGCTGATGGCGACAGGCAACCCAAGCGTCAGTTCCGCATCGTAAATCACCACTTCCGGCAGGATTTCCGGCCCGCGCATGGTGGTCTTCACCCCGTTTTCCGTCTGGCCGAGAATGGGTGTCACCTCGGAACCGGCATAGGTGGTCGGGATGACGATCTGCGCCGCATCGGTGCGCAGCGCAATGGCCTTGCCGAGACCGGTGGTGGAACCGCCACCGAGCGCCACGACGCAATCCGCACCGGCGGTGCGATAGGCTTCGACCGCGTTTTTCGTCACCTCGACCGGCGTATGCATGGTTGCATCACCGAAGACACCGGCAGCAAGCTGGCCGAGCCGGGCCGCAAGCGCCTCCGCATCACCCTTCTGCTGCGGCGTGGAAAGCACCAGTGCCCGCGACAGGCCAAGGCGGCGGATTTCCTCCGCCACGCCCGCCGAGCTGCCCGCGCCGAAAACGATGCGGGCGGGAGCGGCCGTATAGACGAAAGGCTGCATGGTTCAGTGTCCGTCGAGCTTGAACAGGCGGCGCGCATTGGTGCGGCCGATCTTCACCCGGTCGGCTTCGGCAATGGTGGTCGCATTAAACCAGTCGGAGGCGTGGTCGATATTCTCGAAGGGCCAGTCGGTGGAAAACAGGATGCGATCCGCACCGATTTCCAGAATGGCGTCGATCAGCGTCTGGGTGCGGAAATTGCCCGAGGTGGTGATATGGAAATTCTCGTTGAAATAATCCACGAAACGACGCTTGGCCGGATAACGCGGCGGCAGCTTCACCCAGGCATTACGATGGTCGATGCGCCACATCATGTAAGGCAGGCCCTCGCCCATATGGCCGAGAATGATGTTGAGGCGCGGATATTCGTCAAACAGGCCTGAGGCCATGAGACGCAGCGCATGGACCGCCGTTTCCTGCGCGAAAGCCCAGGTGGGGCCGAGCAGCCAGGGATGGCCGTCATAGATGCGCGAATCCTGCGGCAGCGGATTGCGCGGATGCAGGTAGAAAGGCACGTCGAGCTTTTCGACTTCACCCCAGAACGGGCGATATTGTGGCAGATCGTAATAAAGCGGCGTCTGGCCATCGCCCTCCTGGCTGAAGCCGTTGACGAGCGCGCCGACGAAGCCGAGATCGTTGACGCAGCGCTGTAATTCCTCGGTTGCCGCATCGGGGTCCTGCAAAGGCAATGCTGCGAAGGCAAGGAAGCGATCCGGCCGCTTGGCGCATTCTTCGGCGAGAAAGTCATTCGCCCGTCGCGCGATTTCGATTGCCTTCTTCCTGTCAGGAATAGCCTGCACCGCCGGCGCATTGAGCGACAGGATCATGGTTTCGATGCCGTGCGCATCCATCAGCTTCAAGCGCGTATCCTGAATGTCGAGCAGGCGATGCTGCAATTCCTTCCAGTAGTCGCCGGGCACGAAACCGGCCGAATCCTGAAGTGTTTCCGGGATTGCGAAATGCTCCTCGAGAGCGACCTTGCCTTGCATGTAGTTTCCTCCGAATTCACTGTGTGATGTGCCGCCCGAGAGGCGATCAATATTGACCCTTGGGTTCCAGCCCGAGCATGCTCTGGCCGATCATCGTACCCACGGCATCCCAGTTCATGCTGATGTGGCGACCGACTGCATTCGCATCCCGCCACGCCCGCTGCACGGGGTTGGAAAGATCGAGCCCGACGCCGCCGGTGGAATCGTTGAGCGCCTGCACGGCGCGCAGTGCCAGAGACACCGCAAAGGACTGGCCGCGACGGCTGAGAAGCCGGTCATCCACCGTAAATTCCGCCCGACCTTCGACACGAGCCTGCGCCAGTGCCTGTGCCCGGGCAACATCCCGCAGCAGGATTTCGCAGGCCGCATCGACGCTCGCCGCAGCTTCCGCAACGCGCAGCTGGATGGTCGGGAATTCGGCCATGCGATTATTGCCACCCGCCACCGCGCCGCGTGTGACCCGGCCGCCGACGTGATCGACATAGGCGGCAAGCGCACCCTTGGCCGCGCCGACGCCAGCCGCCGCGAGACAGGAGGGAATGCCGGTCAGAAGCGGCATGTTGAACAGGCCTTCCTCCGCATAATAATGCCCGCCGGGTGTCTTGCCACTGGTGGCGTCGGGGAAGGTCAGAACCCGGTGTCCGGGAATAAAGACATCATCGAGAACGAGCGTCTTGGAACCCGTGCCGGCCAGGCCTACCACATGCCAGGTGTCTTCAATCACATATTGCCCGGCAGGAACGAGCAGGAAGGACGGAACCGGTTTTCCTTCGCCCCGCGGCGGCAAGATGGCGGCACAGAGGGACCATTGCGCGTTTTCGCAGCCGGAGGCGAAGGCCCATTTGCCGCTCAGGCGGTAACCGCCATCGGCGAGCTCCGCCATCTTCACCGGCGCATAGGAACCGCACAGAAGCGCATCGGGGTTTTCACCCCAGACATCGGCCTGCGCCTCTTCCGGAAACATCGCCAGCAGCCATTGATGGGCCGACAGCAGGCCGGCGACCCAACCGGTCGACGCACAGGCGGCCGAAAGCTCGATATTAGCCTCGACCAGTTCGGCGAAATCTCCACCCTTGCCGCCGAAAGCGCGAGGCTTGACGATATCGAAATATCCAATGCCGCGCAGCGCCTCGATATGGCTTGCGGGAACACGCCGGGCCTCCTCCGTCTGTCTGGCGCTCATCCGGAAAAGATCGGCTATGCCGGCGACGCGGCTTGCGAGGCGGACACGTGGGTTCGTTTGCGCCGGCAGCGGCGCGTGGCTCATATCGTTCATGATTGTCTCCTTCCGGACGTTGCTGGCCGGACGTTGCTGGCCGGCGGTTATCCCGCCGGAATTGTCTGAGCGGTAATGATCAGGCGGGCAGGCTCGCGGGGCTTGCGGCGCAATATTGGGCGTTTTCGTAAAGCAGCGGCCGCGTCGTCTCGCTGACATCGGCCGAAACCACCTGCCCGATAAAGACGGTATGGGTTCCATAGGGCATGGCAGCAACCCGACGGCAGGCGATTGCGGCATGGGCCGTCGGCAGATAGAGAACACCATTGTCATGGCGCTGCCATTGACCGTCGCGGAAACGCTCTTCCGGCGGCACCTTGCCGCTAAAGGCATCCGACAGGGCCATCTGGTCCTGCGTCAGCACATTGACGATGAAATCAGGCCGGCACAGCAGCAATTCATGCAGCAGGGTGCGATTGTTCAGGCAAACCAGCAGAGACGGCGGCTCCATCGAGACTGAAGTGACAGCCGTAACCGTCATGCCGTGGTCGCGCTGATCACCCGAAGCACAGGCCGTAATGACGGTTACGGTGGCTGGAAAACGGCGCATCGTCGAACGAAAATTCTGGCCGACGCCTTCGGGTGCAAGGCCGCTCAGGCCAAACAATGCTGATGTCATGAGATCCTCCCAAATCCTGCGTTCTTATTTATTTGCGTTTGCAACATTTGTCAACGCAAATGTTTTTCGTCATTTATTGAGCGAGCGAGGACCTCGCATTCCCCGTCTTGTGGGGCGAAGCTATTGAAACGGATGGATTGTGCCGGTACAGCCGATAGGCGCACATCAGCATTTGCGCAAATGGTTCTCAAACGGGGATTTGCTCGTGTCTTATCAATTCACCGACTCGGTACCCTACCTGCTCAACTGGGTGGGCGTTCGGCTTGGCGAGCGCTTTTCCGTGAGACTGGCCTCCTATGACATCACCCTGCCGATGTACCGCGTGCTGGCGACGCTGCGGCAGCAGGAGAGCAAGACGCTGACCGAGCTTTCGGACATGGTGTCTGTGGAAATTTCCACACTGTCCCGGCTCGTTGGGCTCATGGTCCGGCGTAACCTCGTCAGCCGTGAACGGCCTCTCGACAATGCCCGCATCGTGCGCATCACCCTCACCCCGAAGGGTGAGGAACTGGCCGATGAACTCATGCCTATCGCCGCCATGTTCGAAAAAACCGCCATCGAAGGTCTCGATCCCACTGAGGCAAAACTTTTCAAAAGCATCCTGCGCCATATCGGCCGCAACATCGCCGGCCTCTGACACAGATAGCCGGCGAACTAGCTCATCAGCTGAAACCGATCGGCAGTCACGGCTCGCCCGACGATCTTCCCGTGCAATGTACTTGCAACAAGCTGTTCCTATCCCTGCGGTATGTCCCCGCAGCTGAAAGGAATTTCCATGTCCAGCAGAGCATCACTCACAGTCCCGACAGCAATCATCCTTATCGCCGGCGCGTCCATGCTGCTCACGGCCTGCGCCTCGACCGTCATGAAAAGCTATATCGGCGCGCCGATTACCAGCGTGATGCTGGACTATGGGCCGCCGGACAATATTTACAGCCTGGGTCCCGGCCAGCAGGCCTTTCAATGGCGGAAGAAAAAGACACAGGTCGTTGCCGGGTCATCGAGTGGCGAGGTGCGGACAACGCGGCGCGGTGAGCGATATGAAGTGTCGGAAACGCCAGGTTATGTCGAACGCATCGATTGCTATTATACGTTCTATACGCGCGGTTCCGGCAACGAGTGGTACGTAACAAGCTTCCGGCAGCCTTCGCTTGAATGCGAATAATCATTTCCGGATTTCATCCGGCGCCGCATGTTTTGCGGTCCATGCTATTCTACCGCCGCCTTCACGCTGAAAGCGGCGGTTTTCTTTTGAAAATTCTCCCTGGGCCTGTCATGGGGCGGGCCGATCAGAAACGATAGTTCAGGCCGGCCTTGATGACATGATCGCTGACATCGGTCTTCGACCTGCCGCTTGAAGTCGTCGTGGCCACATTTCCTGTGCTCAAATAATTATATTCGAACTTTGCCGACAGGCCGCCGCCGAAGCTCTGTTCGACGCCTGCCCCGACCAGATAGCCCTGTTTCCAGCCATCGGGACCCGTCACGCCATTGCCGTCCTTGAACTTCGTCGTGGTCAGGCCGGCAGTGCCGTAAATCAGCGTCTGGTCAAGCGCCACGCCGGCCTTCATCTTGGCCGCGCCGCGGAAACGCTCCCGCAACCGGCCGTTGGGCACACGCGCCTCATTTCCGAGATAGGAACCTTCGAGTTCCGCGCCGACCACGCCCGAACCGAACTGGAAGTTATAACCGGCCTGAACACCGCCCGTCAGGCCGCGGCCGCTGGCCAATGGGTTGAATTTCGGGGAAGCGACGCCACCATGCACACCGACATAGGCCCCGCCCCAGGAGAAGGCCGGCTGACTGCCATAATCGAAGGACTGCTGCGTATTATAGTTCGTAAGATCGGCGGAATAGGCATTGCCTGCAACCGCAACAGCGACGGTCGCGGCGACAAGCGATTTCTTGATGATCGACATGAATGACTCCAGACGAAACCGATGCACCGTCTTCCGGCGCAGCCAAGTTTCAGTTCGCGTTGAAGAACCGGAAATCCGGCTCCCGTTTGTCTGCTGCGCCGGCCGACATGACGTGCGGATGCGTTCAGCAGATAAGGGGATTTTCCCCGCGAGAATTGCGCTTGCATTGCATGGAGCGCGCATTATTCAAAATAATTTATTTATTTAAACAAGTTAGAGGAATTTCCTTAACCAAATCGCAAGTAATTTCGTCATCGGAGCTCGTTCGCCGAGAATCTCATCAGCTAAACGGTGCCAGCCGCAATGCCTTTTGAGGCGATCGAGCGAATTTCGAGCCGAACACAAAAACCGGGATCGAGATCGAGGAACAAGACACGGCCGCAATGAAGCTCCGCTGCCTTCTGGACCAGATTTAACCCAAGGCCGGCTCCGGGCGAGTTGGTGTTGATCCGATGAAACGGCTCGAATACCTGCTCGCGTTCGGAAACCGGGATGCCCGGCCCTTCATCACGGACCTCAATCGCACCTGCCGGGTCGACCCGGATCGCGATTGCGCCTCTGCCGCCCGCATGATCGATTGCATTGCGCAGGAGGTTGACAACCGCCATCTCGATAATCGACGCCTGCACCGTAAAGATCGCCGCATCCGCGCTCGGCTCGAAATCGAATTCATATCCGGCATCCATTGCAATCGGCGCAAGGTCGGTTGCGATGCGCTCGACAAGTTTATTGAGATCCCGCGGCTCCGCCGGCAGTTCCACCACACCCACAGCCTGCATCTCCAGCAACTGATGCGCAACGCGGGTGAGGCGATCGATATCGGCCCTGATCTGATGGCTCAGCGCGTCATCGGGCAAGAGGTCGGCTCTGGTGCGTACGATTGCGATCGGCGTCCTGAGCTCATGCGCCGCATCGGCGAGAAAGCGGTTACGGCGATTATACCCGTCATCAAGCCTCGACAGCGCGACGTTGAAGGCATCCACCAGCGGGATGATTTCAAGGGGAACTTTCGAACGGTCGATACGCTCGGAGCGGTTCTCGAAATCGATGGACTGCGCCTGCTTCACGGTTTCCATCAGCCCGCTCAGGGAGCG
Organism: Agrobacterium radiobacter; assembly: GCF_040801995.1. Classification (NCBI taxonomy): domain Bacteria; kingdom Pseudomonadati; phylum Pseudomonadota; class Alphaproteobacteria; order Hyphomicrobiales; family Rhizobiaceae; genus Agrobacterium; species Agrobacterium radiobacter. Next base: position 2,179,758 of record NZ_JBEGHX010000001.1, read on the forward strand.
GCCGACCGCCCGCGGGGTCACGAGCAGTGTCGCGATGCCCGTCAGGATCAGCATGGGCACGACGGCGATGAGAATGATGAAGCCCAGCGCCGGCAGCACGGTGAGCCAGCGGATGGAGCCCTCGGCATCCTTTTCCAGGTCCAGCTGAACATTGATCCAGATACTCAGCCCGTCATTGGGGATTCCCTCCTCCGTTCCGGCAATGAACTGAAACCGCCCGGCGGCTGTATCGCGGTTTTCCACGGTGGCGCGGAGCGTTCCAGCCGCCTCCAGGCGTGCGCGGTCAAAACTCGGGGAAACACCGCCGACAGGGCGGGCGGTGGGACAACCCCATATTGCAATACGATGTCATTGGCGTCGCGCACCACAAACCAGAGATTTGGATAGCGCCGTTTCAGCTCCGCCAGCTCCGGCGTTGCCGACAATTGCGGCCTGCCCTGTCCATCCTTTGTCACGCTCTCCGCGACAATGCGGGCGGCCTCTTCATTCGCACCTTCGAGCCGTGGATCAATGACCCATATCCAGCCGATGAGAAGGATGACGAAAAGGACGAGCAGGAATGCCTGCAATGCGAAAAGGCGCTTCATCAGCCCCCATCGCAGGGATCGATCGGGCGCTCTCTTCATGTCTTCGACCGGATGAGGTAACCGATATTGCGCACGGCTCTTATTTCCACCGTGGCTTCCGCCTGCGCCAGTTTCTTCCTGATACGGGAAATGTGCGCATCGAGAGCGTTGGACTCGATCTCGTCATCGAGCGTATAGACCGCCTCGATCAGGTTCGACCGCGTGACAATGCGGTTCGGACGCCGCATCAGCGCTTCAAGAACAAGATATTCCCGACGCCGCAACTCGATGATGGAGCCGGCAATGCTGACTTCATTGGCGCGCGGGTCAATGCTCAGATTTCCGAAATGCGCATATTTGTCGGAAAGAGAAGGGCCGCGTCTGTGGAGCGCCCTGAGGCGGGCGAGCAGCTCCTCGATCGCAAAGGGTTTGGCAAGATAATCATCCGCCCCGGCATCGAGCCCATCGACACGATGATCGACACTTCCGAGCGCCGTCAAAACAAGGATGGGCACGGTATGTCTGCTCCGGCGAAGCGAAGCCACGAGGTTAAGCCCTTCGCCATCGGGAAGGCGGCGATCCAGAACCAGAACATCGTAAGACCCGTCCCGCGCAAGGGCGTCAGCGTCGCTGATTGTGCTGACATGATCAGCAAGCACATCGCGCCGGCGCAGGGCTTCGAGAAGTGCGCGCGCCATTTCGGGTTCATCCTCAAGAAGCAAGATTCGCAATGACGTTCCCCAGATGGATCCTTGCCATCCCCCATCACTGTTCGGTGAATGTTGCAGCTACATTGCAGGAGGACGGGCAGACAATTCGTCTTGTATCACCTTGCCCGTCACAATCCGACGGCATTGCGTGTGTTTTCGCGACGTCGTCGCGTCAGGTTCACGAACCCGGCCGGTACCCATGCCTCGCATAAAACCGGTCAAGCTCACGCTGCTGTGGCGCCTCGCCGGTATAGATGGCGATATAGTCCGGAATTCTCTGCATCCGCACCGACACATCTTCCTCGGACTGCATGGAAATGTAGCCGATCTGCACCAGATAGGTGGTCCGGGCACGCACATCCGCTGTGTTTTCATTGTGGCCGAACCGCACGAACATGCGGGAAAGCGCCGCCATTCTCATCTCGTCAGCCTTGCGAACCTCCGCAAGAATCTCGTCGGACTGAAGGGCCCAGCTTCGAACCGCAAATTCAAATCTGCTGTCGAAAAGCGAGGAATCCAGCCAGCAATCGAAAACATTCAGCATGGCTTCGGCCAACGTCTCGGCATAGGCTTCCGACTGCCTGACGATGTTCCCGGTATTTTTTTCCCGCCAGCGGGCGACGAGCGCGGCCAGCAGTTCCTCCCGGTCCTTGAAAAACCAGTAGAAGCTCGTGCGCGACAGATTGAGCTTTTTTGCCAATGGCAAGATTTTGACGGAATCCACGCCCGATTCCAGCAAAGCCTGATAGGCGGCCTCAAGCCACCCCTCGTGCGATCCACGCCAACCCGTTTCGTTCAATGTCGCTTCCATGACGAGTTCGTAGCAAATTGGTCTCTGCGCGACAAGCGGGATGTACACTCATGTCAAAAAGAAAGACAATTGTGTTTTGTAAATTGACACAAGTGTACATTCGCGCTTAGCCTTGGAACAGAAACCCTTTTGGAGCAGGCTATGTCGAGTGATCCCCTTCTTCAGCCCTACCAGCTAAAACACCTCACGCTGCGCAACCGCATCATCGTCACGTCGCACGAACCCGCTTATCCCGAGGATGGCATGCCGAAGGGGCGTTACCGCGCCTACACGGTGGAGCGGGCGAAGGGCGGCGTTGCGCTCACAATGACGGCCGGTTCCGCCGCCGTCTCCAGGGACAGCCCACCCGTCTTCAACAACCTGCTCGCCTACAAGGATGAAATCGTCCCGTGGATCCGGGAAATGACCGACGCCGTGCATGAACAGGGCGCGGCGATCATGATCCAGCTCACGCATCTCGGCCGCCGCACCCGCTGGGACAAAGGCGACTGGCTGCCGATCCTTGCGCCGTCACATCACCGCGAAGCGGCGCATCGGGCTTTTCCGAAGAAGATCGAGGACTGGGATATCGAGCGTATCATCAAGGACTTCGCCGACGCCGCGGAACGCATGAAGGCGGGTGGTATGGACGGTGTGGAGCTGGAAGCCTATGGCCATCTGATCGACCAGTTCGTCTCGCCGCTGACCAACGAACTGGACGGCCCCTATGGCGGCCCGCTTGAAAACCGCATGCGCTTCTGTCTCGACGTTTTCAGGGCGATGCGCGAACGCGTGGGCGATGATTTCATCCTCGGTGTCCGTTATACCGCCGACGAATGTCTCGAGGGCGGCACCGGAAAGGCTGAGGGCATCGAAATCGCCAGACGGTTGAAGGACAGCGGCCTTATCGATTATCTCAATGTCATCAGGGGCCATATCGACACCGACCCGGGCCTGACCGACGTCATCCCCATTCAGGGCATGGCCAACGCGCCGCATCTCGATTTCGCCGGTGAAATCCGCGCCGCGACCAGCTTCCCGACATTCCACGCCGCCAAGATCCCCGATGTCGCCACCGCCCGCCACGCCATCGCTGCCGGCAAGGTGGACATGGTGGGCATGACCCGCGCGCACATGACCGATCCGCATATCGTGCGCAAGATCATGGAAAAACGGGAGGACGATATTCGCCCCTGTGTTGGCGCCAATTACTGTCTCGACCGCATCTATCAGGGCGGTCTCGCCTTCTGCATCCATAATGCGGCAACGGGCCGTGAGGAAACCATGCCGCACGAGATACCCAAAGCGGCGGAACGCCGGAAGGTGGTGATTGTCGGCGCAGGGCCGGCCGGGCTCGAGGCCGCACGCGTCTGCGCCGAGCGCGGCCATGAGGTCGTCGTTTTCGAGGCCGCCAACAATCCCGGCGGCCAGATTCGGCTGACGGCGCAAAGCGAACGCCGCCGTGAGATGATCAGCATCATCGACTGGCGCATGAGCCAGTGCGAAAGACTGGGCGTCACCTTTCACTTCAACAACTGGGCGGAGGCGGACACAGTTCTCTCGGAGAACCCAGAGGTGGTCATCATCGCCACCGGCGGCTTGCCGCATACCGATGTGCTTTCCAGAGGCAACGATCTCGTGGTCTCGGCCTGGGATATCATTTCCGGCGACGTCAAGCCGGGAACGAATGTGCTGGTTTTCGACGACGCTGGCGACCATGCCGGCCTGCAGGCCGCCGAATGTCTGGCAAAGGCCGGGGCGAAAGTGGAGATCATGACACCTGACCGCGCCTTCGCCCCGGAAGTCATGGCCATGAACCTCGTTCCCTATATGCGCTCCCTGCAAAAGCTCGATGTCACCTTCACCGTTACCTACCGGCTGGAAGCCGCGGAAAGAAACGGCAATCAGCTTATTGCCCATGTCGGCAGCGATTATGGCGGCGTGACAAAATCGAGGACCGTCGACCAGATCGTCGTCAACCACGGCACGATCCCGCTGGATGACCTTTATTTCGACCTCAAGCCCGGCTCGAAGAACCTTGGCGAAATCTCCTACGACGCCCTGCTTGCGGGAACCACCCAAACGGTCGAGCGCAATCCTGATGGCGCCTACCGGCTCTTCCGGATCGGCGATGCGGTCGCCGCGCGCAATACCCATGCGGCAATCTACGATGCGCTTCGTCTGGCAAAGGACATTTGAGGCTGGCGTTCCCGACACACAGAGGCAGACCAAAGCTGCCTCTGTCGCAATGAAATCCTGAATGCGGGACCGGCGGCATCAAGCCTCAATCAAGGCGATGCCCCGGTTCCTGAACCCCAGCGTCACGTCGCTCGCCGCCGGCAGGCTGGTCTCCACGGCATGATCGACGATGAACAGCGTACCGATATCGGTTTCCACCTCATATTCGACGTGACCGCCGAGATAGGCGCTGTGCAACACCCGCCCGGCCAGCCCCTGCCCACCCGGCTGTCCGATGGAAATCGAGCCGGGACGAACCGCGAGTTTGGCCGGGCCTGGCCGGGCATTGCGGGCCGAGACCCGATGATCGATCCCGCCGACACGGATCAGCGCATCGGCGCCCTCAACGCCGATGACCTCGCAACTGACGACATTGGCCTCACCCATGAAATCGGCGATGAAGGCGGAGGCCGGCGCTTCGTAGAGATCGCGTGGCGCACCCGACTGGGCGATCTCGCCATCCTTCATCACGATGATCCGGTCGGAAACAGCCAGCGCCTCATCCTGATCATGCGTGACATAGACGGCAGTAAAGCCAAGCCGCTGCTGCAATTCGCGGATTTCGGTGCGGACCCGGCGGCGAAGGCGGGCATCGAGGTTGGAAAGCGGTTCATCCAGCAGCAGCACCTGCGGCTCCAGCACCAGAGCGCGGGCGACCGCGACACGCTGCTGCTGGCCGCCGGAAAGTTCGGCCGGAAGACGGTGCCCCATGCCGGCAAGGCCGACGAGCTTCAACCCCTCTTCCGCCTTTTCCCGCGCCTCTGCCTTGCGCAGCCCGGAGGATTGCAGACCGTAGGCGACGTTATCGAGCGCCGTCATGTGCGGGAAAAGCGCATAGGACTGGAAGACCATCGAGACATCGCGCTCATTGGCGGGCAGCATGGTCACATCCTTGTCGCCGATCAGGATGCGTCCGTTGGTCGGATGTTCGAGGCCGGCCAGCATGCGCAGCGTCGTCGTCTTGCCGCAACCGGAGGGGCCGAGCAGCGTCACCAGCGTGCCGGGCTCGATGGTGAGCGACAGGTCGGGAATGGCGGTGAAAGCGCCGAAGGTCTTGCGGACATTCTCGAAGGTGACGGAACCGGGCTTTACGGAAATCATGCGGTTTTCTCCTGGGCAAGAGGAACGGAGGAAGGGGCGGGCAGGCCGGCGACGCGGTTTTCGCGCCGCAGGCGACGCTCGCCGACAATGAGCTGGAAGCCGGTAATGACAGTGATCATCACCACGATCAGCATGGAGGAATAGGCAATCGCCACCCCATATTCGCCGTTCTCGACAAGGCCGACGATGTAGGAGGTCGCCATGTTGTATTCGGCGCTGACGAGGAAGATGACGGCGCTGATCGAGGTGATGGCGCGGACGAAGGAATAGACCAGCGCGGCCGTGATCGCGGGCCTGAGCAGCGGCAGAATGACCTTGCGGATGGTGCGGAAACTATTGGCCCGCAGCGTCAACGAAGCCTCGTCGAGGCTCTTGTCGAGCTGGCTCATCGCCGCAATGCCGCCGCGCACGCCGACCGGCATGTTGCGGAACACGAAGCAGGCGATCAGGATCAGCGCCGAGCCCGTCATTTCCACCGGTGGCAGGTTGAAGGCCATGATGTAGCTGACGCCGATAACCGTGCCGGGAATGGCGAAGCTCATCATAAGCGCGAATTCGAAGAGGTTCCGCCCGGCAAATTTCTGCCGCACGATGATATAGGCGGTCAAAAGACCGACGGCAGCGGTCAATGGCGCAGAAACCAGCGCGATCTTCATGGTCGTCCAGAACGAGTTCCAGGCTACACCGGTCCAGGCGATCGAGCCATTGGAGAAGCTGACGGAAAAGGCGCGGATGTAGTGGTCGAAGGTCAGGGAATTGTCGAGACCCCAGGTCTTCACGAAACCGCCCACAAGGATCATGCCATAAACAACGATGGTGAAGATCATCCATGGCACGACGACGGCGTGGACGCCGATGGACAGCCCGCGCGGAAGCGCGATATGCGCGCCGCTGTCGCCCTTCCCCGTCACCGTCGCGAAATTCTTGCCTGCCAGCCAGAAACGCTGGGCAAGGAAGGCCGAAAGCGTGAAGCACAGCAGGATGATCGCCAGAACCGCGGCGCGGGACGGATCATTCTGTGAGCCGACAACGGCGAAGAAGATTTCCGTCGACAGAACACCATGCGTGCCGCCGAGCACCAGCGGATTGCCGAAATCCGCCATGCTCTCGATGAAGCCGATCAGGAAGGCATTGGCGAGACCGGGCTTCATCAGCGGCAGCGACACCCGCCAGAAGGTGCGCCAGCGGTCGGCGCGCAGCGTCTGCGAGGCTTCTTCCATTGACGGGCTGACGCCTTCGACCACGCCGATCAGCACCAGAAACGAGATGGGCGTGAAGGAAAGGACCTGCGCAATCCAGATGCCGGTCATGCCATAAAGCCAGCGGCCCGGTTCGATACCGAAGAGATAGGAAAGCCATTCGGTGACGACGCCGGCGCGACCGAAAAGCAGCGTCAAAGCAAGGCCGATGACGAAAGGCGGCGTGATGATCGGCAGAACCGTCAGAAGCCGCAGGCCCTTCTTGAAGGGAAAGCGCGTGCGGGTGGCGATCAATGCAAAGCCAAGGCCGAGCACAGTCGAACCGAAGGCCGTCATCAGGGCAAGGAACAGCGTGCGCCACGCGACACCGCAACGCTCTTCACCCACTACGCAACCGAGGCTCCAGATGCCGGGATCCTTGATATTGCGGATGAAGCCATCGGCGTTGAAGGAGCCGTCGAAATCCTGAACGGACGCAACCAACATGCTGCCGATCGGATAGAAGACAAAAACCGTGACGAGGAAAACCAGAACGGAAATGGCGCCGACGACGAAGGCGTCGCCCTTCATGACGCCGCGTTCGGCAAGGCCGAAGGCAAAAAGAAGCACGAAGACGAACGACATGACGACGGCGCCGGCACCCATGGACGGCTGGCCATCGGCAAGCATGCCGAAGAGGTTTTCGCTCACCGTCCAGCTCCAGCCGGTAAAGCCGATGGCCAGCCCCTGCAAGGCGAGGAAAACAAGTCCGACGGCTCCGATAATCGCAAGAAGCCTGCCACGTCGCATCGGATCACGGATAGGCCGGACAAGGCATGCGGCGAGGAAAAAGACAACCACGCCGACAAGCCATGGTTTGCCATAGGACAATATCTGCAGCACACCTGGCGCATTGCTGGCCGACGAGAAAAATCCGGATAGCCAGCGGAAGCTGAAAAAGCCGCCTTCGATGCGATACCAGGGAAGAAAGACCAGAGCAAAAGCCCCGAGCGCCAGGACCATGTCCAGCCTGCGATTGCCACGTGTCATGGCCGACCTCGCTTATTTCATGCCGATGAAAGAATGGCGGACACCCCGGCTTTAAAAGCCGGGATGCCGATCGCCGGAGTTTAGATCAGTTCGCGACCGCACCGACCTGACGGTCCCAGCGTTCCAGCAGCGCCTTGCGCTTGGCCGGATCGCCATAGGTCTTGAAGTCGTAGTCGATGAGCTTGATGTCTTCGAACTTCGGCGCTTCCTTGGGCACTTCCGCCGTCTTGTTGGAGGGAAGCTGGAAGGACTTGGCGTCCTTCATGCGCGACTGCACTTCCGGCTTCAGCGCCCAGTCGTACCAAGCCTTCGCATTGTCGAGATTGCGGGCGCCCTTGATGATCGACATGGAGCCGATCTCGTAACCCGTGCCTTCGCAGGGCGCGATTGATTTGACCGGGAAGCCTTCCGCCGTCTGCGCCACCGCATCATGCATGAAGACGATGCCGAGCGCGGTTTCGCCACGCGCCGCCGCCTTGACCGGTGCCGAACCGGACTTGGTATATTGCGAGATATTGGCGTTGAGCTTCTTCAGATAGTCGATCGCCTGATCCTCGCCCATGATCTGCACGAGCGACGCCAGCGCCGTATAGGCGGTGCCAGACGAATTCGGATTGGCGATCTGGATTTCGCCCTTCAGCTCCGGCGCCAGCAGATCGGCCCAGCACTTCGGCTCCTTGTAACCCTTGGATTTGAAGATTTCGGTGTTGTAACCCCAGCCCAGCGCGCCGGCATAAACGCCGACGGTTCTGTAACCGGTGCTTTCCGCCTGTTTTACGGCCCAGTCCTGCAGCTGGTCCAGCATCGGCGACTTGTATTCAAGCGTCAGGTTCTCGGATGCCGCCTGCATATGCGGATCGCCGGTGCCGGCCCACCAGATATCGGTCTTGGGGTTGCGGGCTTCCGCGCGCACCTTGGCGTAGGTTTCGCCCGAAGACAGGCGCACCATGTTGACCTTGATGTCGTGTGACTTTTCGAAATCACCCTTCATCTGTTCGCAGATGACGACATCGGCCGAGCAGATCAGGTTAAGTTCGCCCGCCGCCTGAGCGGAAACGGCGCTAAGCGCCGTACCGGCAAAAAGCAGGGTGGAAAGTATTGTCAGTCGCATGGTTATCCTCCTGTAGCTTGCGTCTGAATTCTTGGGCCACGCGCAAACATGGCTCTGCCGGTCGCGACACCTTGTGGCGCGCGTGCTGTCTTTTGGGATGTTGGTTTTTGCCCTACTGGGTCGGGTGGATTTCGCTGTCGAAGCGGCTCAATAACCGACTTCGCTCTTCAGGCTGGCCAAAGGTGGCGAAGTCGTAATCCACCATCTTGATCATCGATATGTCAGGTGCGGTCAGTGGCAATGTCGCCCGGGCATTGGAAGGCACCTGGTTCTGGCCGGCCGCGGCCCCGGTCGCCTGCCCTTGCGGGCTCAGCGCAAATTCCACGAAGCTTTGCGCAAGGGCAGGATTGCGATTGCCCTTGACGATGCTGACTGCCCCGATTTCATAACCGGTACCCTCGCACGGCGCGACGATGACAAGCGGGAAACCCTCGATCTTCTGGGTCACGGCATCGTGCATGAAGGAAATCCCGATCATGATCTCGCCCCGCGCCGCCGCCTTGACCGGCGCTGCACCAACCTTGGTATAGCTCACGACATTCTGGTTGAGCTTCGCCATGAAACCAAAAGCTTCCTCCTCGCCAAACAGCTGGACGAGAGTGGCCAGCATGGTGAAGGCCGTACCGGAATAGTTTGGATTGCCGGTCAGGATATGGCCGCGATAGACATCCTTCGCCAAGTCCTTCCAACAGGTCGGCGCCGGCAGATTGTTCTTCGCAAGCAGTTCCGAATTATAGGCAAAACCCAGCGCGCCGGCATAGATTCCGGCAGACCGAGACCCAGACATCACGGAGAAATTCTGCGCCCAGGGCAGCAAATCTTGCTGATGGACGGGCCGGTATTCATCCAGCAACCCTTCCGAACCCGCCTGCAAATGGGTGTCGCCGGTACCACCCCACCAGACATCAACCGTGGGATGGGATCGTTCGGCGCGGATCTGATCGAGGATTTCGCCAGTGCTCTTCCGCACCATTGATATCTCGAGACCGACCTTGGCTTCGAAAGCCCGCTTCATGGTCAAACACCAGGCCTCGTCGACGCCGCACAGGACGTTCAACTTCGGCTCGGCCATGCCATGCCCTGCGCCGCACAGCCATAGGACCATGCTCGCCGCAAGTGCGGTCAATGCTTTCAATTAAGCCTCCCTGCCTGGAACCTCCCCGTTCCAGTCTCCACCAACAGCATGTCACATCCAGCCCGCACCGCAATCGAAGAATGGTTACCAATCTTTCACCGCACCGCCGAACAAGATTACAGTTATTACAATTATGACAGGGGAGATAACCAGCGAACCTTTGAAGATCGCCGCCGTCGCGCCTATGATGACAGCGGGAGGAATATGCAGTGCTTAATCAGAAGGTTCGCATTCTGATCGTCGAGGACGATCCGGATATGGCCGAGCTCATCTCGGACCTCATCGAGGCAGAGGGCTGGCTGCCCACCTGCGCGCGCTCCGCCGAGGAGGCGGACGAGATATTGGCAAAGGACAGGATGGAGCTCGTCCTCGTCGACCACAATCTGCCCGGCACATCCGGGCGCACCTTTGCCCAGCGGCTGCGCAGCCAGATCGACATCGGTATCGTCATGGTCACCGCCGCCGGCAGTGCTGCCGATAGGGTACTCGGTCTTGAAACCGCCGCCGATGATTATGTGGTCAAACCCTTCGAACCGATCGAACTCACGGCGCGGATCAAGGCCGTCCTGCGGCGAACAATCCCGTCGCTGAAACAGGACAAGGACAGCGAGCGGGACCACGGCCGCACAGCGCTGCGCCTCGGCGACTGGGCGATCGATCTCGATGCGCGCCGCGCCGTCTGCCTCGCTGACCGCAGCCGCACGCTCACCAGTGCCGAATTCGCACTTCTGGAAATTCTCGCAGAAACACCCAACCAGCCCGTCAGCCGCTCCCAGATTCTCGACAGGCTGGGTTCGGAAAGCGACCGTTATATCGACAGAAATGTCGACGTGCTGGTGCTGCGGCTCAGGCGCAAGATCGAGCGTAACCCGGATCTTCCACGTCACATCAAGACGCGACGCGGCAAGGGTTATGTCCTGCATACCGATGAGGGCGAGCTTTCCCCGTGATCAGCCGCTCCTTCCTTTCCTCCATCGCCTTTCGCCTGCCCTTTGCGATCGTCTTTACCTGCATCCTCGTCTTCAGCCTTTCCGCCATCGCCATTTACGGCCTGCAGCGCGCCCGCGATGAAATGGCGGCCTACGGCTTGCAGGCCTTTTCCAGTCTCGCCAAGGCCTCACTGGTCTCGCGGCAGGTCTCCGATCTCGTCTCCAGCGCCCCGTTTCTGATGAATGCCGCCTCGCCCTATCGCGTTTCCAGCGAAAGCCGCTCCGTGGTCCAGCAGGTCGACCTGCTGTTGCAGATGACGGGTCCAGACAGCGGCGAACGGGCCGCACGCGGTTTTGCGAGCGAGCGTATCGTTGAACTGCTCCAGCTTATCAGGGCGCAGACACTGGACCTCGCAAAGGATGCCGACGCGGCGCAGGGGCACAAGGCGGAAGCGGCGGCAGCGCTCGGCGAAATCGCCACCGGTCAGGGCATCCTCGATCCGGAACTGCGTCGAAGAATGAACGGCATCGTGCAGGCCGCATCCGCATCCGACAGCCTTTTCCAGCTTGGCGAACTGCGCCGCCGCTACGTGGCGGAAACAACGGCGCGCCAGCAGGGTTATCCGGGCGAGCGCCTGCCTGTCGCCGAACTGCGGCCCTATGAGCGGGTATTCGAGGCCCAGAGCCGTTACCTTCTGGAAATGTTCGCGATCCGCGCCTCTGTCTCCCGGCTTCACACCGTCTCGCGCGATCTTTCCCATGTGACCGAAACCCAGGGCGACGCTGTTGCGCGAAGCCTGAACGAAGACCTTATCTCGACCTCCGATGCTCTCAACCGGCTGCTGATCATTGTCGCCGTCGCCTCCCTTCTGGTTCTCATCGTGGCAATCTTCTCGATCCGCTCAGTGATGCGTGTCTCGCGCGGGATCGTGACGCTCTCCAACGGCATGAATGCCCTCGCCAAGGGGGAAAAAGACGTCGGGCCGCCCTCCTATACGGGTCCCGAGACGGAGTTGATCCGGCTGCTTGATGCATTCCGCGCCTTCCACGACAGCGTCGATCGCGTCTCGCGCCTCAGGCGCACGGCGGAAGCGGCGGCCCGCACCATCCGCTCGACCTTCCGCAACATGAATGAGGGAATAGCGCTGTTCGATCCGGCTGGCAGACCAATCACCATGAACCGCCGCATCATCGAACTCGTCGGACGCTCCGGCTCGTCGCGAAAACTGCCGCTTCGCCGGTTTGTCGAACCCATCCCGGAAATCGACCCGGCTCTACTGCCCTTCGATACAGAGCCGGGGGAGTTGCTCGACCGCGCAGTCGTGCGCCATCGCACTGACGATCAGCGGGTGATCGAAGTCTCGATGTCGCGCCAGCCGGATGGCGGCATCGTGCTGCTCGCCCGCGATGTGACCGCTCTCGATCGCCAGGAAGCGGAAGCCGTGAAGGCCCAACGGCTTGATGGCATTATGCGCATGACCCACCAGCTCAGCCATGAGGTGGGCAACATGATCGGCATCATCACCGGCAGCCTCGGCCTTCTGGAACGGGAAGCCGGTTTCAACGATCGCCAGAAGCGGCACATCGCCCGTATCCGCAAGGCGGCAGACCGCGGCCGGTCTCTGGCCAGCAGCATGCTCACCATCGGCAGCCAGCAGCCGATCCATCCAAGCGTCATCAATGTCGCAAGCCTGCTGCGGGGCATGGCCGATATTCTGGAAATCGCCGTCGGCCCCAAATGCCGGATCGCGCTTGATACCGATGACAATCTTCCCTCGATACCGCTGGACCCTGCCCTCTTCGAGCAATCCATTCTCAATCTATGCCTCAATGCCGCAGCCGCCATGCCCGATGGCGGCCTGATTTCGATCGAGGCCGCCTCTGGAAAAGATACGCTGGTGATCACCGTCACCGACGAGGGCATCGGCATGACACCGGAGGCCGTGGACAAGGCGTTCGAGCCCTATTTCACCACGCGGGGCGATCATGGCGGTGCGGGCCTTGGCCTCGCCATGGTCTACGGGTTCGTCCGCCAGAGCGGCGGTGAAGCGCATATCAGTTCCAGACCCGGCGAAGGCGCAAGGGTGGAACTGACATTCCCGGCAAATGCCGGCCACACCTAGCGGGCAAGCTGTGCGGATTCGATAGAATCCGCCAGTATCTCCAGCCCAAGGTCGATTTCCGAATCCGATACCGTCAGCGCCGGCGCAATGCGGAAAACGCCGCCCATGCCGGGCAGCTTGACGATGTTCATGCTGAGGCCACGCAACATCGCCTCCTGCATGATGCGCGCACCAAGTTCGAAACCCGGGGCTTTCGTGTGGCGGTCTGCGACGACTTCAAGTCCGAGCAAAAGCCCGCGCCCGCGCACATCTCCAACGCATTCGAACCGTTGCTGCAGCGAGAGCAGCCCCTCCTTCAAACGATTTCCGCGGGCAATCGCCTGTTCCACCAGACCATCTCGCGCCACCACATCGAGAACCGTCACGCCGACAGCCGCCGGCAGGGGATCGGAAACATGGGTCGTATAGAACAGAAAACCCCTCTCGAAAGCCTTCTGCTCGACCTCCGCACGCGTCATCACCGCCGCAAGCGGCAGGCCGGCGCCGAGCGTCTTCGACAGCGTCATGATATCAGGCGTCACGCCATCGCGCTGAAAGGCGAACATGTGTCCGGTCCGGCCGACGCCGGTCTGCGCCTCATCGAGGATGAGCAACATGCCCCGCTCCTCGCACTTTTTCTTCAGGGCAGCGAGATAACCGAGGGGCAATTCGAGGATACCGCCGCTCGACAGGATCGGTTCGGCAATGAAGGCGGCGAGATTGCCCGTCGACTGGCGATCGATCAATTCGAAGGCATCGTCAAGCTCCGCCTGCCAGTCATTCGATCCATCGGGGTTCTTGAAGCGCGGACGATAGGCATTCGGCGCGGGAATAACGAGTGAGCCGACCGTCGCCGGGCCATACCCCCGGCGGCCGGCGCTATAGGTGGCGGAGGCCGCAGCACCGGTCATGCCGTGCCAGCTCTGTGCGAAGGCGACGATCTCATGCCCGCCGGTCACGAGCTTCGCCATGCGGATCGCCGCTTCGTTGGATTCAGCGCCTGTTGTCAGCAATTGCACGCGATCGAGACCCGGCGCCAGAGCCGCCAGCCGCGCCGCAAGTTCAACGACCGGGCGGGACAACATGCCGGAAAACAGATGCGCAACCGATGCCATCTGCCGGTTGACGGTGGCGACAATATCCGGATGGGTATGTCCGAGCAAAGCACTCATCTGGCCGGAGGTGAAATCGAGAATGGCGCGGCCATCCGCATCATAAACGAAACTTCCCTCGGCCCGCTCGACGATGATCTCCTCAAAGGCGGGTCCGTAACGGGTCAGGTGTTTATTGGCAGCGTCCCAGAATGCCGGTTCGTCGTTGAGCGAGGCGAAGTTCTTCGCGAGATTGTCCATGGCTCGTTCCCCAAAGTTTATCTTGGCGAAACATAACAACCCATTGCCACCCCGGTCCAATTGATAGTATTTTATTCCGATATCGATAATTTTGATATTGCCATGCTCGACCTTACGCTCCTGAAGAACTTTACCATTGTCGCGCGAGCTGGCTCCATCAGCGTCGCCGCCACACAGATCGGGCGCACCCAATCCGCGCTCAGCACACAAATGCAGCGGCTGGAGGAACTGGTCGGCCACACGCTGCTGCAGCGAACGGGTTCGGGAGTACGTATAACCGCGGCGGGCGAGAAGCTGCTCGCCCATGCCAGCGCGCTTCTTGCCCGGCATGATGAAATCCTTGCCGACATGGGCGAGGCGACGCTGCAGGGAACCGTCAGCCTGGGCTGCCCTGAAGATTACTCCATCGCCTTCCTGCCGGAACTGCTGAAAGGTTTCTTCAGCACCTACCCGAAAGTCGATCTGCGCATGGTCTGCGCCCCCACGACGGAATTGCGTCCCCTCCTGCAGCGCCGCCAGATTGACATGGCGCTGGTTTCGCAATCCGATCCTGAACACCGCGACGTGCTCCGCAGGGAAAGTTTCGTCTGGGTGGCGGACAGGCCGGAACCGGACCTCATCACCAAGGATGTGCTGCCGCTGGCGCTCTCAGCACCCGTGACGCTCGATCATCGCGCGGCGTGCGACGCCATGGAAACCGCCAATCGCCGCTACCGTGTCGCCTTCGCCAGCAACAGCCTTGCCGGCCTCATCGCGATCGCGCGTTCCGGCCTTGCCATCAGCGTTCTGACCAGGACCGCCGTTCCACCGGACCTTCATATTGTCAAAAGCGGACTGCCACCCCTGCCGACGATCGGTATCGCAATCGAGTTTGCCGATCCGCAGACGTCATCGGCAGCCAGGGCGCTCGGCGAGCACATCCGCGCTGTTCTTCCGGGGCTCAGCCTTTAACGCCGGTCGATCCGTCGCTCCGACCTACAGTCGTTTGGTCCTGAATTTGAAATGAGAACGTCTTTATGGGCAAATCCAATCTCTTCGCGATCTTAAGCGTAAGAAGATCGGAACGACAGACATGTGACCGTTCATGAAGAGAACGGCTCATCGCGATGCTCTTTGTTACAAGCGGCAACGCGGTAAACGCGCCTTTTTCCAGCTTTGTTATTGCCAAGGTGGGACCGCTGACTTGATGCGGATCACCGCAACCGCTATGCGATGATGTCGCACATCAAAAAACGAGGACATCATGGCAACTGGTATCGTAAAATTCTTCGCTCAAGATAAAGGCTTCGGCTTCATCACTCCCGACAGTGGTGGCCCTGACGTCTTCGTCCATATCTCAGCCGTCGGATTTGGCGGCGCCCTGCAGGATGGCCAGAAGGTCAGCTACGACGTGGGACAGGATCGCAAGACCGGCAAGTCCAAGGCAGAAAACGTGACTGTCCTCTGACAGGCCACTCTGTCGTCGAATGTGAGTGCCCGTTCGAAATGACCAGTGTCACTTCGAACGGGCATCTGCTTTTCGGTCCGGCAGATCGGAAAAACAAGGACGACAGGCAAAGAACTGAAATATACATGCCGCACGAGGATCTTGGAAACCGCCAGATATCTTCCCAACCGTGTCGTATTATCGCCGAATCTCGATGTATAGCGCGGTCTCCGGAGCGCCTACATCAAGTCGCGACAGGGGTTCAGACACGTTATTTCTACGAGAACTAGAACTAGATAGACTTGACCTTCGATGCCGCGCACAAGGCAATTGATGCTGCCGGGGCTGCAGCGCCGGACTACCCCTTTTGCAGCGCACAGAAGACGATCATGTCCGCGCTGTTCTTCCGGGTCTCGTTCTTTCGTCGAGAGCGGTCTATCCCCGCGATCCTGCAAATCCAGCTTCTGTATAATCTCAGGCATTGAGAGGTTGGAGATCTGGCCGACCATCGCGGTTTGACGGAATATCGTAATTTCCGCGGTCCAGAAACGCAAAAAAGGGCTCGGAGTTTCCCCGGAGCCCTTTGATATGTTTGGTAGGAATTGGTTGCGGGGGCAGGATTTGAACCTGCGGCCTTCAGGTTATGAGCCTGACGAGCTACCGGGCTGCTCCACCCCGCGGAATGATTTATTATAGCATAAAGGCCGCTTTTGGCGGCCTTTTGATTTGGGCTTGTTGCCCATTTTTGTGATTGAGAAGATTTTGTGTTGCGTTTTGCAGACCTGGCAGCGACCTACTCTCCCGCGTCTTGAGACGAAGTACCATTGGCGCTGGGGCGTTTCACGGCCGTGTTCGGAAAGGGAACGGGTGCAGCCGCCCCGCGATAACCACCAGGTCGGCAAAACGCAACGATTTCCATTTTTGAGATGGAAACAGTTTTCGAGAAGCTGGAGAGCCGAAGCTCTATTTAATTTAACACGTCTTTCTTTGACTGGTCCGTTTGCCTGCCTTGCTCGAGGTTGAGCGAGGCAGCCATACAGGACGCTAGTCCGTCGCGCCTTCCGGTTTTTGCTGTCAAGCAAAATACCTGTGGCGCGCGCCGTCTGCAGGGCCTTGGCCCGTGAAGACAGAAGATGATGTCATCAAGCTTGGCTTGATGAACATGAACAATGGGAACGAAGAAGTCGATCGAGCTATTAGTAACGGTAAGCTTCACACATTGCTGTGCTTCCACACCCGTCCTATCAACGTGGTCGTCTTCCACGGCTCTGATAGGGAACACTCGTTTTCAGGTTGGTTTCCCGCTTAGATGCCTTCAGCGGTTATCCATTCCGTATATAGCTACTCTGCTATGCCCTTGGCAGGACAACAGATCCACCAGAGATACGTCCATCCCGGTCCTCTCGTACTAGGGACAGATCCTGTCAATATTCCTACACCCACGGCAGATAGGGACCGAACTGTCTCACGACGTTCTGAACCCAACTCACGTACCGCTTTAAATGGCGAACAGCCATACCCTTGGGACCTGCTCCAGCCCCAGGATGCGATGAGTCGACATCGAGGTGCCAAACAACCCCGTCGATATGGACTCTTGGGGGTCATCAGCCTGTTATCCCCGGCGTACCTTTTATCCGTTGAGCGATGGCCCTTCCACACGGGACCACCGGATCACTATGACCGACTTTCGTCTCTGCTCGACTTGTCAGTCTCGCAGTCAGGCTAGCTTATGCCATTGCACTCGACGACCGATTTCCGACCGGTCTGAGCTAACCATCGCGCGCCTCCGTTACTCTTTCGGAGGCGACCGCCCCAGTCAAACTACCCACCATACACTGTCCCGGATCCGGATAACGGACCGCGGTTAGACATCCACGAAGATAAGGGTGGTATTTCAAGGATGGCTCCACAGAAACTGGCGTCCCTGCTTCAAAGCCTACCACCTATCCTACACATGCCTTGGCGAATGCCAGTGTAAAGCTATAGTAAAGGTGCACGGGGTCTTTCCGTCTGACCGCAGGAACCCCGCATCTTCACGGGGAATTCAATTTCACTGAGTCTATGTTGGAGACAGCGGGGAAGTCGTTACGCCATTCGTGCAGGTCGGAACTTACCCGACAAGGAATTTCGCTACCTTAGGACCGTTATAGTTACGGCCGCCGTTTACTGGGGCTTCAGTTCAGAGCTTGCACCCCTCCCTTTAACCTTCCAGCACCGGGCAGGCGTCAGACCCTATACGTCGTATTGCTACTTCGCAGAGCCCTGTGTTTTTGATAAACAGTCGCTACCCCCTGGTCTGTGCCACCCCATCATAGTTGCCTAAAATGGGGTCACGCTTCTTCCGAAGTTACGCGTGCAATTTGCCGAGTTCCTTCAACATAGTTCTCTCAAGCGCCTTGGTATACTCTACCTGACCACCTGTGTCGGTTTCGGGTACGGTCTATACGGTGGAGCTATTTCCTGGAACCTCTTCGCCGCACAACCAATCCAATAAGGTTGTACAACACACGAGATCCGTCACTACCACCAGGCCCACGAATATTAACGTGGTTCCCATCGACTACGCGTGTCCGCCTCGTCTTAGGGGCCGGCTAACCCTGCTCAGATTAACTTTAAGCAGGAACCCTTGGTCTTTCGGCGAGGGAGTCTCTCACTCCCTTTATCGTTACTCATGTCAACATTCGCACTTCCGATATCTCCAGCAGCCCTCACGGGTCCGCCTTCACAGACTTACGGAACGCTCCGCTACCACTTGCATTACTGCAAATCCTCAGCTTCGGTGCATGGCTTTAGCCCCGTTACATTTTCGGCGCAAAGACCCTTATTTAGACCAGTGAGCTGTTACGCTTTCTTTAAATGATGGCTGCTTCTAAGCCAACATCCTGGTTGTTTTGGGATCCTCACATCCTTTCCCACTTAGCCATGACTTGGGGACCTTAGCTGGAGGTCAGGGTTGTTGCCCTTTTCACGACGGACGTTAGCACCCGCCGTGTGTCTGCCGACTAGTACTCCTCGGTATTCGGAGTTTGGTTAGGATCAGTAAGACGGTGAGTCCCCATAGCCCATCCAGTGCTCTACCCCCGAGGGTATTCGGTCGACGCTCTACCTAAATAGATTTCGCGGAGAACCAGCTATTTCCGAGTTTGATTGGCCTTTCACCCCTAGCCACAAGTCATCCCAATCTATTGCAACAGATACGGGTTCGGCCCTCCAGTTGGTGTTACCCAACCTTCAGCCTGCTCATGGCTAGATCACTCGGTTTCGGGTCTAATGCAACTAACTCAATCGCCCTGTTCAGACTCGCTTTCGCTGCGCCTACACCTACCGGCTTAAGCTTGCTAGTTACACTAAGTCGTTGACCCATTATACAAAAGGTACGCCGTCACCCTTGCGGGCTCCGACTGTTTGTAGGCATCCGGTTTCAGGTTCTATTTCACTCCCCTCGTCGGGGTGCTTTTCACCTTTCCCTCACGGTACTTGTTCGCTATCGGTCATGCACGAGTACTTAGGCTTGGAGAGTGGTCTCCCCATGTTCAGACAGGATTTCACGTGTCCCGCCCTACTCAAGGACAATGACTGTTCTACGCGTAAGGGGCTATCACCCTCTATGGCCGACTTTTCCAAATCGTTCCGCTTTATTCATCATTGCCACTGGCCTGGTCCGCGTTCGCTCGCCACTACTTGCGGAGTCTCGGTTGATGTCCTTTCCTGCAGGTACTTAGATGTTTCAGTTCCCTGCGTTCGCTTCTTACCCCTATGTATTCGAAAGTAAGATACCTTATCACAATGCTTGGAAACCTGTTCAGTTCTGTCCTCATGGCCAAAGGCCTGCGGACGGCGCGGTGCAAAAGCACCGACGGGCTAGCGCCCTGTATGGGTAAACCCAAACAGACCATCCAGCCAACAAAACAGATTTCCCAAGCATTTAAGGTGGGTTGCCCCATTCGGAGATCCATGGATCAAAGCTTATTCGCAGCTCCCCACGGCTTTTCGCAGCGTATCACGTCCTTCTTCGCCTGTGCATGCCAAGGCATCCACCAAATGCCCTTAATTCACTTCTTCGTTCTCATTGTCTATGCTCATCCATAGCCATTCCCTAGGGAACGGCAATCTGATTACCTTTTACAATCAGATAGTTCTTGATGACATCGACGTGTCGGTACGGTCTTCATTGAGGGCACGCCGGTGCACCTCGAAGCCATACCATTAAGACCAGCTTCTCGAGATATCATCCGGTGATGCGCGGTCAGGCAACATCAATCCAGCATCTTCATCAGAGGAACCGAGGTTCCAACAACAAAAATGCCCAGGACAAGCGATCCTTCCTACCTCCAACCCCTCCACCAATTCCGGCCGACTAAGCCATCACACGGTTTCTCAGGGACTGGGCTCGGACGCTTCAAACCACAAGGGCTCAAAACACCTGGACGCTTCCAGACATATCTTCTCTTCACAATGTATCCAAAACAGGCATCTTTCTTAGCAAAAGATGCAAACCTTTATTTCTTCAGAAGACAATTCGCAGCAGCCGGATCAACTCTCCAGTACAGCGCGA